>CAWCSW010000001.1:0-109974 GCA_963798345.1 uncultured Verrucomicrobiae bacterium
GCCACCAATGATTATCTGCAGGGCCGACTGGGCTGCCCGAAAAAGGTTATCGGGAGAGCGCCGCACTTCGCAGTTCCCTGTATGGACCCGATCATCGTTCGGTACTCGAAGCACAGCTGGCCCTGGCTATCCTTCTACTGGGGCCGGGGCCAATTGGCCGAAGCCATTGCGCTCGACCGCCACGCTGTCGACGTTCGCGCCCTTGCTGGAGGCGACACGCCCGAGCGGATCAATGCGCTGCGCGCTCTGGGCAGCGCACTCAGCGCCAACGGCGAACATGCCGAGGCGATCGAAAACCTGTTGTCCGCCGAACAGATGGCTTTTACGGCTTTTCGGCGAACACCACGACAAGCCGCAACAGACCCGCGTGCTGCTGGGTCAAGCCTACATGGCTGCCGGTCAACTGCAGAAAGCCGCGGATGTGACCACGTTGGCCCTTGAGGCGCTGCAATCCCTGCATCCGGAGGGCCATCCCGATATTGCGCGAACGGATGGAAATCTGGCCCGCATCGAGCTCAAGCTAGCGGACACGCATCGCGGGCGCTCGAACTGAGTCGAGCGCAAGTACCACTGCGTCCGCGCCATGTTGCCTGATGCGGACAATCCGCGGGTTGCGGAAACTCTGGCCCTGCTGGGTGAATGCCAGATCGCCGACGGCCAGGGTTGACAGCCGGTCGCCAGACACTTCGGAGCGCAGTTGCGGTCGTCATCGAACTCAACAACGGCGGCATCCGCAACTTGCGTTCTGGCGGTAGCTGATTGAAAAAGTCCCATAGCGCGGTCTGTTCAAGTGACCGGCACGGACGCTGGTAATAAATCCATACCCGATCGGCATGCAGCAACGCCAGGCCAGGGTCAGGACGGTTCCGCAAGCTCACGATGCAACCACGCCCGCGCGAGAGTCCAATCGCGACGTACCGTACGTTCCGAGATGCCAAGAGCCAGCGCGGTTTCGGCTTCGTCATATCCGGCGAAATAGCGACACTCGACGACCTGGGCAAGACGCAGCGATTCGCCTGCCAGACGGCCAAGTGCGTCATTCAGGGCGAGCAGCGAGGCATCGTCCTCGATACCGATCTCGAGTGCCCCAGTAATCGATACATGCGGCGCACCCTCGCCGCGCTTGCCAGCCAGCCGCGCGATAGCATGATTTACAAGCGCGTGCCGCAGGCCAATGCGGCAGCGCGAATGAAATGCGCATTGTCGTTCCAGCCGTGAGAGCCGCGCAGCTTCATGTACGCCTCGTTGACCAGAGCGGTGGTCTGCAAGGTTGCACCGGCGCCGACACGGTTGCGCTCGCGACGGGCCATGTGCTTAGAGCTCTCATAGAAGAGAGGGATCAATTGGTCAGCCACCGCGCGCGCCGACTCCGGCAGGGCCGCGTCAAGTGACGCCTCCGAGATTGCGTAAAAACCGGGTGGAATTCGCTGCCCATGTGTCGATATTACCGGGCAATCGCCGCGCGCGCGCACGCCGAAGTCAGCCGTGCCGTTTCCGGCCCGGGACGCGTGCGCAGGTCGATTCGCAGACAAATGGCCGGAACGCGCGCCATTTCCTGTTATTTCAGGCATACCGGGTTGCATCGGCTCAACCCCGAAAGCGGGTCTGTTTATCGTCGGACCCACGCGATGCCGCCGGCTGATCATCCCGGAATCGCCTGTCGGGGCGGGTCGGCGGGCCCCGCAGTACGGCGCCTGAATACCCAACGTCACCCCAGGCCCCAATTTTCGGGACACGAAAGGACGAAGTGGACATGCAAGTCGCGCTGAGATGGCTGGTTGGCGTATCGCTGTTCGCGGCCTGCAGCTTACAGGTCCAGGCCGCGTACGTCGCCGAGAATCGCAGCATCGTTTCGAGCGGGGTCACCCGCAGCTTCGTGCTCGCCCGACCGATGACGCATTCCGGGCGGAACCGCTTGCCACTGGTTTTTTCCCTGCACGGCGACGGTGGCAACGGGCCGGCATGCGCGCCGCGCTGCCACTGGAAGCGCAGGCGACGTCGGGCGCCGTGTTCATCTATCCGAATGCGCCGGGCGGAACCTTCGAGTACTACACCTACGACGGGCGCAGTCGCGAGGCCGTGTTCGTCACCGACGTGATCGCGGCGATGCAATCCGAGTTCGGCATCGATACGACACGCGTCTTCGTGGTCGGCTTCAGCGGCGGCGCGACCATGACCAATGCGCTCGGTTGTCGCCTCGGCCCGGCGTGATTCGCGGACTCGGCATCCACTCGGGGACCTGTACCCGGTCGACAACGGCATGGGCGTACCCGGACTTCACCTATACCGGTAACGGCGGGGTTTCCTGTCCCTTGCCGGCGGCGGCATTCATCTGGGGCGAGAACGACACCACGGCCGGCGTTTCCTTCGCGGAAGGCGCAAACGTGCGCAACAACTACGCGGCGACCCAGAGCTGCGCGGCAAGCACGACACCGACCCTGGTTTCGCCCTGCGTCGCCTACGACGGCTGCACCCGCACCCTCGACTGGTGCGCGATTCCGGGCATGGGCCACTGCGATCTGGTCGCAGGCCGCGCCGGCGCTGTGGCAGTTCATCGACGCATCCGCGCCGACCCGGACCGCCCGATCCGATCTTCAGCAACGGCTTCGACAGCCGCGACCCCTCGATTCCGCGGCACCAACCTGGTCGGCATGGAAATGGCCTACCAGAACTGCGATCAGGCCGGCGGACCGGTCGAGGGAACCAATTATCCGCGTCACGACGAGCGCCTGATCGACTATTTCGCCTCGAAGAACATGACCACGCTGCGCTTCCTGTTTTCCTGGGAATGCATGCAGCAGGTCTTGAACGGACCGATCCCGGCCGCGCAGAGCGGGCCCTACAAAACCTACTTCGACGACTACAAGCGCATCGTCGACTACGCGACCAACGTCAAGGGCATGCGCGTGATCGTCGAGCCCTGGGATTCCAACAGCTCGGGCGGTGCCGGCGGCGCGCGCTACCGCGGCAACGTGGTCGGCTCCGGCGCCGTGCCGATCGCCGCATTCGCCGATTTCTGGTCGCGCATGGCGACGATCTTCGTGCCAATCCGCGCGTGGAATACGGGCTCATCAACGAGCCGAACGACATGTCGACGATGGCCTGGTTCAGTGCGGCGCAGGCGGCGATCACGGCGATCCGGAATACCGGCTCGACGCAGCGAATCCATGTGCCCGGCAACGGTTACAGCGCAGCCAGTACCTGGACCTCGAACTTCTACGACACGGCATCGACCAAGCGCTCGAACGCCTATGGCTGGCTCAATGCCAACGGCGCTGGCCAGCCGATCAACGATCCGCTCGACAATATCGTCGCCGAAGTGCACACCTATCTCGATACCGACCAGGGCGGCGGCACGACCGAGATCACCTCGATCACCGCAGCGCGTGATCACATCTCGGTAGCCCTCAACGAAGCCGCCGCCCACGGCTACAGGATCTATCTCGGCGAAATCGGCCTGTATGCCGGCGCGACAAATGCGCCACAGGCCTGGGCCGATTTCATCGCCTATTTCAATGCCAATGCCGGCAGCGGCGTATTCCTCGGATTCACCTGGTTCGCCGGTGGCGATCCGCTCTGGTGGCCCGATGTCGCTGCCAATGGCGGCGGCCATTTCTCGATCTCGCCCACGAGTTCGGCAACCTACACGGGCGATACCGTCAACATGGACATGATCGAAAACGACTTCTGACCGGGAGCCGGGTCCAGCATCGGTATCAGATTGACGCTGGCGAACAGGACAGGTGATGTCCTCATTGATCGTGAACGCGTTTCGGGTAACGAAAAAGGGTCTCGTTTCAAGCACGTTTCAATGGTCGAATTCATCGCGCATAGGCAGGTATCCGACTTGCCTCGATATTGCGGAGCATGGTCGTTCTCGTCACGCCTTCCTGTTCATGAGGAAAGGACGAATTTCCATCGGACGCGAATACAAAGATGACGAGTCAGCGAGAATTTCGGAGGTCAAGGTGCGTGCTGGCACTTGTGGTGACGATCTTCAGTGCCTTGCCCACCCGGGCCGAAGTCAGCTTCAACGTCAACACGACCATGGATCAGCTGGATCAGGATCTTGATGACGGCGTTTGTCAGACCAGCTCCGGCACCTGTTCGCTGCGTGCCGCAGTCATGCAGGCCAACAATCTGACGGGTTCCGGCTCGGTCTTCATTCGTTTGCCGGCGGGCAACTACGTATTGAGTCTGGGCAACGGACTCTATTTCGGCAACGCCGCTCATCCCGACCGCAGCATCATCCTGAGCGGAGACGGCGCCGCGACAACGATCATCGACAGCAATCAGGGCGGCAAACTTATCCATTGATTCGAGCTTGGTCGCTCTCATTAGGAAGCGCACGATTCGGGACGGTCTTGCCAACTTCGGTGGGGGGATCCTGAACATCGGTGTGCTCACGTTGTTTCGTTGCCATGTCGAGAACAACGTCTCCGAGCACGATGGTGGCGGCATCGGCAACGTCGGCGACCTCGAAATCCTCCAGAGCACGATCCGGCTGAATACCGCGATGTACGGAGGAGGGATAGCCAATGAGGGCACAGCGCGCCTGAGCGAGAGTCTGCTGGCCGACAATCATGCGGACGAGGACGGTGGCGGCATTTACAATTCCGGGAGTTTCAATGGCTCGCGGCATCTCTACGCCATCAACACCACACTGAGCGCCAACCTCGCGAACAACAACGGCGGCGGTACATTCAGCGACTACGACAACAGCCTGACGTACTTTTACAACACCACCCTGGCCGGCAATGGCGCCGACGATGATCATGACGAGAACGGCGGAGTGGGCGGTGGCATCTACGCCCAGCCCGGTGCGCGCTTCGTCCTTGTCAATGCGTTGCTGGCGAACAATACGCAAACCGTTTTCACCGACAACGACTGCTTCGGTGCAATGGAAACCTACGGGCGGAATGATTCTGGAATTGCAGCCGGCTGTTCCAGCAACAACGGTGGCACGCTATATCACGTGACGCCATTGAGCATCTGGCTGCTGCAGGACAACGGTGGACCCACGATGACCAACGCGCTGCTCTTCGGCAGCGAAGCGGTCGATAGCGCCTTGACCAGTCTGGGTTGCGTCGACGACAACGGCGCGCATCTGGACGCTGACCAGCGCGGCGCCCTGCGTCCCTCGGTCAATCGCTTTTGTGATGCGGGTGCTTTCGAGTTTGGCGCAGTTGCTCCACTCTACTACGTCATTTTCCGCAATGGTTTCGACGTCGGCGGATGAGCGGTAGGTAGCTCAGGTGCGGATCACGCCTGTGCCAATGCGTGAAGGCATCGATGCGCAGCTGCATGTCCACGGTGAACCGAACAGGGGTTTCCACGGGGATCCATTTGCAGCTGCGCATGCCCAAATCATGGCCGGATAGGCCGCCGCTTCCTGTTAGGTGCACTGCAAGCGCCGCAAACCTCGGCGCGCCCGTGGACGCAGCTTGGCAAGGATCTCCCCGCGAGAAGCAGGAAACACTGGCAGGGCGCCGGGTTCGGTGAGCCTTTGTGCCCTGTGCAACGCTTGCCGTGGCCATGTTGTTCGCGGGGATCGCGCGAGCCGATTATCTGTACCAGGTCAATACGACGGCCGACCTGATCGATGACAACACAGATGACAGTATCTGCCACACCAGCGCAAATACCTGCTCGCTGCGTGCGGCGATCATGCAGGCCAACCATTTGACGACGGCAGCACCGACCAGCATCTTCCTGCCGGCGGGGTTTATGCCATCACGCGTCCGATCAATGGCGTCAATGGCGAGGACAACGGTGACTTCAACCTGACCCAGCCGAACACCGTCAATCAGTTCATCGCCATTTTCGGGGCAGGTGCCGCAAACACGGTCATCGATGGTGATCAGGTCGACGGCATATTCAACATCGACCCGGGACGCAGCGCGGGCTTTGTCGATTTGCGCATTCGCAATGGCCGGCGCCAAGGCGGCGGATCCGGTGGTGGCATCCGCAATCGCGGGTCATTGGTGATCCAGCATATTGCGTGGTTGAGGACAATTTCACGGCCAGCGGCGGTGGTGGCATCTACAACGAAGCCCTGCTCAACATCATTCGAAAAGCACGATATCCGGCAACGTGGCGACGTTCAATGGTGGCGGCATCTACAGCTCGGGAAGGCTGTCTGCGTGTTCGACAGTACGATCAGCTGCTAACGTTGCGCGGGAGAATTTTGGTCAGGGGGGTGGTTTCTACCTGAGCGGGCCTGCCACCATCAAGCGCAGCAGCATTTTCACCAACGTCGCAAACAACGGCGGCGGAATACTGACCATCGATCAACTGACCCTGGTCAGCAGTACCGTGAGCTCCAACCTTGCCATTCGCAATGGCGGCGGCTTGTTCAATTTCGGTACGTCATTTCTCTACAGCAGTACCCTGGTCGGCAACGACGCCGACTTGGACGGACTGTTTGGCGGCACCGGTGGTGGCGTTCTTGCCGATGCCACGGATGGACATCGACTGGTGGCGGTCAACAGCTTGCTTGCATCGAATACGACGCTCGCACTGCCGAACTACAACGATTGCAGCGGGATACTGGAAGTCTACGGCTTCAACCCACTGGGGCGACTTTCCGGCTGCGCTTTCACCGGCAACGGCAACGCGGCAATCGGGCTCGTCGCGCGGGCGACCATGGGTCCGCTGCAAGACAATGGTGGCCCGACGTTGACCAACGCACTTCTGGCCGGCAGCGAAGCGATCGACAGTTCAACAGCGCAGGGATGCGTTGACGAGTCCGCGGCGATTCTCGGCGAGGACCAGCGCGGTGCAGCACGAGTCGCCGGCCTGCGCTGCGATGTCGGCGCCTACGAACACGACGAAAAAATTGATCCCAGCTTCAGGAGCGGTTTCGAATGAACAGCGCTTGCGCGAACGCGTTGTATCCAGTCGCCAGCCAGCCGCGGCAGTCTTGTGCAGTCGGCCTGTCGACAGCTACAGGAAAAAAAGTGGGGGAACGCAGCATCATGTTCAATGCCTGGGTGTTCGGTACGTGCCTGTGCGTGGGAGGAGTCCCTGCCATCGCCGAATACGTACTGGGCGACTTTCACCGTCAATTCCGTCGCTGACCGCGCCGACGACAATGTCAACGACGGACTGTGCCACACGAGCGTCAACACCTGCTCGCTGCGCGCGGCGATCATGCAGGCGAACCACCTCAACACCAATGGCCGCGTCAGCATCGAGGTGCCGGCGGGGACGGCGTCCCTACGATTGCACCAAGTGGTGCGAACGGCGAAGGTCGGGCGACTTGAATCTGACGCCAGCGCTCGACCCCGGTCAACGGATCTACATCATCGGCGCGAACGCGCTCACCACGATCATCGACGCCAACCAGATCGACCGTGCCATTTCGATCAGCCCGGGTCGCAGCGCGTCCATCGCATCAGTGACCGTGCGCAACGGAAACGACAGTGACAGAGTGGGTGCCGGTGGCGGCATACAAAACCAGGGCACGCTGAAGCTCTCGACGATTGCATCATCGAGAATAACTATTCGGCGTATTCCGGCGGCGGTATTGCGTATTCTTCGGGAGCACGCTGACCATTCAACACAGCATCATTCGGCGAATGCGACGGCCGTCAGGCCGCAGGCGGCTTGAATCTGGCCGGCCCCGCTTCGATCAGCTACAGCACGATCAGCGCCCGGGTGCTGGCGGCGGCGCATTTGTCAGCGAAAACGGCGATGCCGATTTTCGCGCCACTGATCGAGACGTGGCCCGTTCCCGATCGTTCTTTCCATCGCCAAGGGGGCGGGCTCCGAGCCCGACAGCCCGGAGGGCCGGCGCCTCGGTGGTTACCTCATGTTTTGCTCGATGGCCGGTCTGGCGGTCTCTTCCGCGCTTTGGCTGACGGCCACTTCCTGCAACCCGATCGGCGTGCAGATCGCGCAGAAATCCGGGTTCGAAATCAGCTTCGGCGGTTGGTTCCTCGCCTCCTCGGTGCCCACACTTACCGCGATGTTGATCTTGCCCCTGCTCGTTTCGAAGCTCTTTCCGCCCGGTGTCGGGGCGACGCCCGAGGCCCCCGTCGCGGCGCGCAGAGACCTCGCCCGCATGGGGCCGATGTCACGAGACGAGAGGATCACGGCGGTGACCTTCGTGGTGATGGTGGCCGGCTGGGTGTTCGGCAATGCGCTGAACCTCAACGGCACCGCCGTCGCCTTCATGGGATTCGGGGCACTGTTGGTGACGGGCGTGCTGACGCTCGACGACATTTCCAAGCAGGGCGATACCTTGGTTACCTTCCTGTGGCTCGCGATCCTGTTTGCCCTGAGCGCGCAGCTGAACGAACTCGGATTCATGGGCTACGTGGGTGAGCGCCTCGCCTCTCGGCTCAGCGGGCTCTCCTGGCCCGTGCTTTACCTCACCCTGATCGCGCTCTACGTCGGCCTCCATTATTTTTTCGTGAGCCAGACCTCGCAGATGCTGGCACTGCTCGCGGTCTTCCTCGATGTCGGCATTCGCGGCGGGGTGCCCGTTCCGTTAATGGCCCCCGGCCTGCTGTTCGCGAGCAGCTATTTCTCCGCGATCACTCCGCAGGGTGGAAGCCAGAATATCATCTTTGTGGCGAGTGGTTATCTTAAGCAGGGCGAGCTTTATAAGCTCGGGCTCATCACCACCATCGCGTTCATGGCGATCTACCTGCTGATCGGCACGCCGTGGATCCGCCTCGTCGCCGGTTGAGTGAAAGTCCTTCCGCGCGATCTTCAACACGCGGTTATATTCAAAAACTCAAATGAAGGTATCGGCAGTACTCTTGACAAAATATTCCGAGCGGGCGGGGTTCTTTGGCCTCGGAATCGGATACCGGATTGGAAGATTCAGATTCCGTGAATTCCACCACTTGGCAGCCGTTCCTGCGGGGCAAGTCCTGCTGACAACCTGGGGCACGGTGATCGTCCTGCTCGTGTCCAAATAGGCCATCTTTCATGCCTATCGATCCATCAATCGCCCGAACGGTGGCACTTCCGGCTGCCATTGATTTGGGAGCAACCGTTCTTTTCAGCATCACCGGAGCAATGGTGGCCATCCGGCGCCACTACGATCCGATCGGCGTGTTTGTGCTGGCGCTCGCCTGCGGTCTTGGCGGCGGTTTGCTCCGCGACGGGCTCTTCATCCAGGCTGGGCCGCCCGCGGCCATGCGTGATGGTTCTTATATCGTTGCCGTGATCGCCGGCTGCGTCGCAGCCATACTATTCTTCAAACAGGTGGAACGGCTGTCCAAGCCGTTCCTCGTTATGGATGCCCTTGGCACGGGAGCGTACGGGGTGGTGGGCGCGAGCAAAGCCTTCGAAGCGGGCCTGGCCATTCCAGCTTGCGTTTTTGTGGGAGTGGTAAACGCCGTGGGCAGTGGGCTGATCCGCGACATCCTCGTGCGCGAAGAACCGCTCATGCTCAAACCCGGTCAGTTCTATGCCGTCGCTTCCCTGCTCGGCGTGTCGGGATTTGCACTGCTGACCACCTTCTTCCGGGTGCCTGTCGTTCCATCAGCCGTCGCGGCGATTGCGATCACGTTTATCTTCCGTCTCCTGGCGATCTTCTTCGACTGGAAAACGAAACCAGTCCTGCGTCCACCTCCCTCCACTTAGATCGCGTCCATCTGCTTGAAGCGCATAGGACCAAGGTCCGATAGCCGCGGCGCGCTGCGTTAGGGAATCATCGTCCGTCACCACTTGATGCCGAACCTTCCAATCCAAGTTTATATTGTGGACGACGAGCCGTCTGTCTGCACTGCCTATGCGCGCCTCGTCCGCTCGGCGAAGATGCAGCCGCGAACCTTTGCTTCGGTGGAAGATCTCATGCGGTCCGAGTTCTCCGACGCAAACGCGTGTGTGATCTGCGACATCCAAATGCCCGGCGCCAGCGGCCTTGATCTCCCCGGCTTGCTCGTCCGCGCCGGACACCACGTGCCGGTCATTTTCGTCACCGCCCACGATACGCCGGAAACGCGGGACCGCGCGCAAAGCGTCGGCGCCGCCGCTTACTTCCGCAAGCCCGTGGACGACCAGGCGCTGCTCGACGCCATTGCCTGGGCCATCAGCGGCCAGAAAGTCGCATGATTCTCCGCGCCCGCAATTCTGCCACCGCCGATGCCCTTGGCGAGACGCCAACCCCCGGCCGTTCAGCGCTGTTCGTCGTCGTGCGAAAAACCAATCCGAAGCAAATCGATCAATTGCTTGACCGGATCAAACCCTTCGCTGGACGCGGCAAGATTCTCCAGTGCAACATGCCGGCCGAGAACGAGGTCCTGCTCCGCAACCTTCTCGAAGCCGAAGTATCCCGCCTGAGTTCCGCCGTCCCAACATTCACTGCCTCCAAACCATGACCGTACTCAAACCACCCACCCTACGACACGCGCGCGCGGTCGCACCCACACTGCTCGCGCTTTTGCTCACCGCGCCGACCCGCGCCCACGCCTCGTTGTTTCAAGGCGAAACCCTCGACTCCATCGCCAACGGCATCTCGTGGGTCGTGCTCGTCATCGCACCGATCATCGGCATCACCATTTTCTGGCTCCTCCACGTGATGCCGGAAAAAATCGCCGAGAAAAAACTGCATCCGCAGACCCATGCCATCCACTGCCTCTGCCTGCTCTCGCTTTTCTTCGGAGGACTTCTTTGGCCGATCGCCTGGCTCTGGGCTTATACGAAGCCAGTGCTGCACAAGATGGCGTATGGCACGGATGTGGATGAATCGCTCGCGCATATCGAGTCCGAGGTGAAGGCCGAGGAAGCTGAAATTGAAAAGCTCCGAACTCGCGTCGCGGAACTCGAAGCGCAATCCGAGGGAGGGAAAGCATAATGGAACTCATCCTGCTCATCATCTATTCGATCATCGTCTGGTTCATCTTCTTTAAAAAGAAGTGGCTGCCCTGGAACATCACCAGCCAGGTGATTGTTATCACCATCCCGATCTTCGCGCTCACGGTCATCATCCTCTTCATGAACATCGTCGCGCCGTCGTCGCACGACGTGCGGGCGATGAATTACGTGGTACCGATCGTGCCGCGCGTGACCGGAACGGTCACCGACGTGCCAATCGAACCGAACCGTCCGATCAAGAAAGGCGACGTGCTTTTCAAGATGGACCCGGTGCCCTTCGAGGCGATCCTCAACGCCACCGAGGCCACGCTCGAATCAAACAAAGTGAAACTCGTGACCGCCGAAGCGACGCAGCGAGGGCTCGAAGATCAACTCAAGAACGCGACGGCTAAAAAGACGGCGCTCACTCCGCGCATCGACCTGGCGAAGAAACGTGTCGAGCAATTCACCAGTCTGGCGGCCACGGGCGCCGGCAAACGCGCGGACCTCGAGCAGGCGGAGTCCGACCTCGGCAATCTCGAGAGCGAATACCTCGCTGCCGACGCCACCGAATCGCAGGTAAAACAGAAGCTCGGCGCGAAGACCGCCGAGGGTGAGATCGACGAGGTCGCGCTGGCCAAGGCCCAGATCGCCAAGGCCGAAGCCGACGTCAACAGCGCGAAATACGACCTCGCAGGCTGCGTCCATCTCGCGCCGGCCAACGGTCGCGTGACGAACCTCGCTCTCCAACCCGGCGTCCGTGCGACGCAATTCGCCACCATGCCCGTCATGAGTTTCATTCAAGAGGACGACCCTTGGGTGCTCGCCTATTTCAAGCAGAACGAACTGCGCTATGTCGAAGCGGGGAACGAAGCGGAAATCTTTCTCGAGACGTATCCGGGGCGGATCATCAAGTGCAAGGTGGATTCCATCCTGTGGTCCACCGCGCAGGGCCAGATGCCCATCGGCGGCAATCTGCAAACCACCACGCCGGGCGCCTCGCTCGATCAGCGCATCGCGGTCCGGCTCCTGGTCGAGCCGAAGGATAAGGACCTCTTTCTCGCCGCCGGAGCGCACGGCGCGGGTGCGATCTACACCGAGAAGGGGCAGCTTCTCCACATCATCCGCAAGGTCTTCGTGCGCGTCTCGACCAAGATGGATTGGTTTGTCTGGAAGCTCCATTGAGCCAAACTTCTCATGAATAACCGCATCCTCCTTGGCACCGCTGCGTGCCTCACGCTGACCAGTTGCGCGCTTAAAGATCCGCCCGCCGGCGCCGACATCATGCCCGATTCTGCGCGCGCGCAGATCCCCGGCCAGTGGGCCGGCCCGCATCGCGGTGGCGATGTTGTGCCGAATTGGATTCGCACTTTTGGCGACTCTCAACTCACCGCGCTCGTCGCGGACGCGGTCGTGCGAAATCCCGACCTCAGAGCCGCTGCCGCGCGCGTCGAGGCTTCGAAATATGCGATCAAGGTGGCCGCCTCGTCGCTCTACCCGCGGATCGCCATGAAAGGACTGGGCGAGCGTCAGGGGCAGGAGCTTCATGGCAGTCTCGATCGTGGCATCAACCCGCCAACCTTCGGCAATCTCGGTGTCGAGAGCAGCGGCGGCAGCGGCCTCGACACCAGCGTGGATTCCTCCTCGCAGCGCTGGGTTTACGGCCTCGGCATCGGCGCCGCCTGGGAGGCCGACGTGTGGGGACGCATCCGCTCGAAAAAGGCGGCCGCGAAGGCTGAAAGCGCCGCGCTCGAAGCCGACTACGAATTCGCCCGCCAGTCGCTCGCCGCCGCCGTGGCGCGCGCGTATATCTCGACGATTGAAGCCGCGCAGCAGGAAGCCAACGCCCAGGAGACGCTCAACCTTTACGAAGACTACTCGAAACTCACCGACGAGAAGAAGCAGCAGGGCCACGCGAGTGACTACGACGTGGCGCAGATCAAATCCCGCACTGCGGGTGCGAGAGACACCTACATCGCCGCGCAGGCTGCACGGGCCCAGGCCATCCGCGCCATCGAAGTCGTCACCAGCCACTATCCGGCCGGCAAACTCGGCGTGCGTCGTTCCTTCCCCAGCCAGCCGGGTGCGGTGCCCACCGGATTGCCCGCGCAAATCCTCGAGCGACGGCCGGACATTGTCGCCGCCGAACGCCGCTTCGCCGCCGCATTTCATCGCGTGAACGAGGCTCGCACCGCACGCCTGCCCCGTTTCGCGCTCAGCGCCTCGGGCGGCTTGGGTACCGCCCAACTCGACACGATCGGCACCCTCGACGCCGTGACCTGGAGCCTCGCCGCGGGCGTCACCCAGCCGATCTTTTTCGGCGGCGAACTCAAGGCCGCGCAGGACATCCGCACCGCCGAGCAAAAAGCCGCCGCCGCCACCTACGTCGGCGTGGCCCTGCGCGCCTTCGAGGACGTCGAGGATGCACTCGCCGGCGACTACTACCTGCGCCAGCGCGAAGAGGCACTTACCGAAATGGTCGCCGCCAGCGCCGAGGCCGTGAAGCTCGGTCGCGGCCGTCTCGACCAAGGCCAGGAGGACATGTTCACCATCCTCCGCCTCGCCGGCGAAAACCTCGCCGCAAGATCCAACTCACCCAAATCCGCGCCGCCCGCCTCCGCGAACGCGTGAACCTGCACCTCGCCCTCGGCGGCGACTTCAAAGGTACCGGAGCCCCGGCGAAGTAAACTCGATCGTTACGAAGCCAGTACCGGATCGGTGGACATATCAACGGCATAAAACAGCTTTTTCACGGGATGCTGCCGAGACTCAGCCAACCCGCGGCATGCTGGTCCTGCGTGGCATTGGCGAAGCGAAGTGGGTGGCCGTTGGAGAGTGGATTGATGACGTGAAGCGCCAGGGTTTGGCCTGCACGAGACTTGGCTCCAAGAGCGATCCGGGTCTGCCATGCGCGCGGATCATCGCCGGGAAGCAGACCGGTGAGTCTCCAGTCGACCGGCCAGCGCTCGATGATCTTGCCGTCGGCGCTCAAGGCGGCCAGTTCGATGTGCCAGTCTCGGTAGAATGGCGCGACTCCTTGATTGATCAGGGTGAGTTTGACGAGCAGGTCATTTCCCTCGCGAGTCAGGTCAGCGGTGCGAACGTAAAAATCGTAACCCATCCGGCGGACTTGCTCGATGGCCGTATGCTTGCCGTTCTGGAGGGTTACCTGGGCGAAACATTCCGCTGTCCATGAGCCAGGTCACGTGGGTCTGGCGCACGCACTCGGCGAAGTCCTGCACCTCGGGATGCGCCGGCTTTTCATCGAAGACAATCCCCCAGGCCTCCGGGCGGATCTCGCCGCCGATCGGTTGGGTGCGCCATTTTTCGAGAGCAGCAGGACCTGCGGCGCGCAGCATGGCCATGTAGAACCAGCTTTCGTTCTCGCGGCCAGACTCAACGATCGTGCCCCAGGCGAAGGAGTCATCGTGATAGCCGAACGGGCGAGCTGCGTTGGGAGCTAGCTTTCGCGAGTCATCGCCGGCCGGGTAGCGGAGGAGCACGGGCGTTTCCGTAAAAGCCTTTTCGTAGGCGTCGAGCAGGCGGCGTTGCGTGGCGACCGGCGCGAACAAGTCCTCGCGCGGAAAGGTATGCCACTCCCCCCATGAGCCGAGAAGTCCGGCGGTGATGCAACCGATCCGCGGATCACCATCATACCTGCGTCCCAGCGCGGCGATGAATCGCTCCAGCGCAGTGACCAGGCGCTCGTCGGCGTAGTCTGGCGTCAGGCTGCGCTTTTTCTCCGAGCCGTCCCCGGACCATTGGGTGACCCTGAGACCGCCTTTGATCAGGAAGTCGGGAATGCCACCTGTTTTGCCGGGAAACTCGAGCCAGACCCGGAAGATGGTGTGATGTCCCCGGGCCGCCACGTTTGCGACCAGAGTTTCGAGTGGAGCCCAATCAAAAGTGTCCGGCCCCTTCATCAGGGAGGCGAGCGGGACATAGTCAAACTCCAGGCTGTGCGGGAATAGCGAGTGATCCTTCTGAGTGTAAGTGACGAGTCCCTTCAGCGGATTATCAGGTGGGGACGGAGCGGACCTAAGCTGGACAGGATCGCCTCGCGCGAAGGCGACCATAGCGCACCAGCACAAGCACAAGCATACAGCCGATAGAGGCGGGGACGAAACGGGAAGCATCAATCAGCTTTTCCAACAAGCTGGCGATTTAGGGAATCCGATTCGAGACAGAGTCTGGAAAGGCTGGGCGACTCGTTCCGAGCGCTCTGCTTTGACATCGGCCCGGCGACGTGAGCGTTGACCGCCCCTCAAGGCCAGGCCAGACAACGACGTAGAATTCGGCATCTCTCGCCACACCCGCCCGCTCATTGATTCAGTTGATATCGACGCCAGTTCGCCGGTCAATGCCTACCCCGGTAGAGACGGCGAAATCGCTCGTGGGAACCTGCCTGTATTCTGCCAATGAGACCGGTCGGTTGCCGTCTTCGGCGCGGAAAAGAGCGTCGAGCGCGCAGCCTTGAAAGGTGGCAACACCGAAAGCATTCTGCGCCGACACTACCTCAACCTCGCCAACACCGACGAAGCGCAAGACTTCTGGCGCATCCTGCCGCCCGCTGCCGGCCAAGCCTCGAAAGTGGTGCCGATGACCGCCGCCTGACGCTGCCGGGGAAACGCCGTTGACCTGCCGCCGCTGGTGAGACACCCTTTGTATCACCATGAAGACAGCCACCGTGCGCGACCTCAGAAACAAGTTTGCCGACGTTGGCCAAGTGGATTGAGCACGGCGAAGCCGTCACGATCACCCGCAACGGCACCGCCTTCGCCACGCTCGCCCCGGCCAAGCCCGCCAAGCCGCGCAAGGTGGATTGGGCGGCCCGTTTCGCCAAACGCAAGCCACTGGGGCGCAAATTGACCGTGGCAGAAACCGAAGCGTTTTGGTCCGCATTGCGCGATTGAACGCATGGAAGCCGACGCCTACCCGGATAGCTCTTTTCTCGTGTCCCTGCATCGCGCGGACGCGCTGCATGATGCCGCCCTCGCCTTTATGGGAAAGGCCGCGCTCTCCCTTGCCTTCACCCCGTTGCATCGCGTGGAAGTCGCGCAACGCCCTGCGCAACGCCACGGCGAGCGGGGCGATGACCGCGCCCGATTGCCGGCAGGCCTTCCGCCAGATCGACGAAGACCTGCGCGACGGTTTGCTCGTTCACACACCCGTCGGGTGGACGGATGTTTTCCGCCGCGCCGATGAATTGAGCGAGAAGCACGCGGCGACGGAAGGCCAGCGCACCATCGACCTTTTGCACGTCGCGCTCGCTCTGGAATCCGGTGCGAAAACCTTCCTCTCGTTCGACGCCCGCCAGCGCAAGCTCGCCAAGGCTGCCGGGTTGAAGGTGAAGCCGTAGCCGCGCGATGGCCGGGGATAGCAAGACACCAACTGGCGAGGGCGTGAGTTGGCGTGACCGAGCCGCGTTCTTCCTTCGCTACACGCCAGAGGATTTTTTGAAGCGACCGAAGACGCACGAGGAATTGCGCCACGAAGCCGAACGTGGCTCCGACTTGGCCGCCCGGACGTTCGCACAACTCGACCTGTCGGCCCCAACTACCGACGAAGATTTGGGGCTTTGATCGGCGATGCCGTCCGGGCATTCGAGGAAGCATTGGATTTCTTTATGGCCGTGCGCGAGCGACCCGGCACAGATAATTTTGCTCTCCCGTTCTGGCTTTCCCGCCTCCATGAGAAGATTGAGCGGACGGTGGAAGTGTTGAAAAAATCACCGGACGCTGCGCGGATATTCGAGCAACGAGAGGCTGAGGCTGTGCGACTGGCCGCGCGCTGGCGAGGAAAGGGAACGCGCGGCCTTGTGGTTGGCGCGGCGCGCAATCGGCTGGTGGGCCGATTGCTCGACGAAATGGAATCGCTGCGCGACGGATGGATGGTCGCTGTTCGGGCCGCCGACGGCGTGAGCGTGGCGGAACGGGAATCGTTCAAAGCGACCCTACACGAGCGGGTGCGCGAAATTCTCGACCTGCCGCCGCTCTCGAGGGAATCCGCAATTCTGTATCACCGTGTCGGGGTGAGAATGCTGCGCGACGCTGCCGGCGTGCGTGGAGATTTCACGATTCACCCTGCATTCCGCAAAGGTGGCGAGTTTGCGGATTTCGACCGGGCGCGATATTCCAAGAACTACCTCGGCGCACTTAGCGAAGCATGGAAGAAGGTCGCAGAGAAGCTGCCGAGTGTCACAAAACCGGCAAAGAGTCAGAATCGTTCCCCTAAAGGTTAGTCACCCGCGAATGGCCGACACGGACGCAAGCGATTCAAGACCCGAGAGGAAGCCGAAGCCTTCATTGCGACGAAGAACGTCGAACTGGCGAACAGCGAAACGGCTTTGCACAACGTCGTGACCCGCCTTTCCAAAGCGCACGTCGAGGAAGCGGAAGCGCATTCTCCCGGCTCGGCGGACGCTCCACGCTCGGCGAAGCGGTGGACTACTTCCTGCGCACCTTCGCGCAGCCTGACAACCCCGTGGCCCTCGACGCCGCGCGCGACGCCTTCCTCGACGCCCGCGAGCGGGAAGGCGTGCGCCCGCGTTCGCTGGTGCAACTCCGCTCGACCTTGGGGCAATTCATCGGCTTCGCACGCTGCGCCTGCTGCCGACTGAATTGCGGCCGGAAATTGACCGGGTGCGTGCGGAGATCGCCAGTGAACGCGGCGCGACGCTCGCCGAAGTGGTGCGCCGGCTCGACCCGCCCTGCGCGATGCTGGACGCAAGGCAGCGGAAGATGCCGACGACGTGCCCGGCCTACTGCGCCGCAAGCTCGACCCCGCTCTGCGCGATGCCGTGGCAGCGGCCCGCGACGCAATCGAAAACCTGCGCCAGCCGACAGACCGCGACTTGGCCGCTGCCGTCGTCGCCAGCGTCGAGGGCGCGAAGGTGCCCGCCATTCACGAGATCGGCACTGGCGACGTGGAAGCCTTCCTGCGCGGCCTGCGCGCGAAAGATGGAGGCGCAGCGGCCCGCAAGACCTGGAACAATGCCCGCGCCGACCTCCACACATTCCTAGGCTGGTGCGCCGACAAGCAACGCCGCTGGTGCGCCGAGAACCCCGTCTCTGGCGTGGCGAAGTTCAAACTTGGGCGCGGGGTGCCCACGTCCTCACCGTGGCGCAGGCTCGCGAACTCATGGCCTACACCGCGAGCTACGAAGGCGGAGCAATGGCGAAGTATTTCGCCTCCGCGCTTTTTGCCGGCTTGCGCAGCGGTCCCGACGGCGAACTGCTAAAACTCGCGCGTCACCCCGAACGCACGAAGCTGCTCGACCTCGCGCGCGGCGTGATCCACGTGCAACCTGAAATCAGCAAGACGCACCAGTATCGGCAGACGACCATCCGGCCCGCCTTGCACCAGTGGCTAACTCGATTCGAGGGCGAGATTTGGCCCACAAACGCCGACCGCATGGTGAAGCACATTCGCGCACGTTTCGACCTTGCGCACGATGTCTTGCGGCACTCGTTTTTCTCCTACGTCGTCGGCGCGGAAAAGAGCGTCGAGCGCGCGGCGTTGGAAGGTGGCAACACCGAAAGCATCCTGCGCCGGCACTACCTCAACCTCACCACCACCGGCGAAGCACAGGACTTCTGGCGCATCCTGCCGCCGGACGGTGCAAATGAACGCAAGGTGCAACAAATGACTGCGTGACCTCACGGGCCGCACCGCCGGGTACGATAGAAAAAGGCGGACATTTTGTAACTGCCGCCCTAGAGAGCACTCATGCATCCATTGTCCCGCGACGCTTGCAATCCTGCTGAGGGAATGACATTCCGAGCGGGCGGCAGGCGCTACGTTCTAGGCGGAAAAATTGGAGACGGTGCGGTTGGACTCGTTAGAAGGGCGACAGACGCCAATTCAGGAACGATTCGCGCAATCAAATTTCTAGCTCCCGATCCAAAATACATTGAAGAGTCATCGTTCGACGATGTGGCTGGACGCTTCCGACATGAAGGAGAGCGGGGAGCGCATTTGGAACACGACTGCCTTGTGAAGATTGTCACGCACGAGCAAAACGACAAAGGAAAATGCTTTGAATGCAGAACCGTAAAAAACCCGTTTATTGTGATGGACTGTGTTCGCGGACATACTCTCGAATCGCTCATTCGACACTTAGGTAAAACGAACGATAGCGGCGTGCACATTAGCAAGCAGACGCTAACGATCGCAGTCGCTTTAACCGGGGCGGTGCGTTATTTGCACGACCGGAGAATCATTCATCGGGACGTTAAACCGGCAAACGTCTTTCTTTCGACCAATGCGGTCGGCGCAACGCCAACTGAAATCCGACTCGGCGATTTCGGCGTTACGAAATGGGGTGATTTTTTGGCGGCAGCGGCAACCGGAATGTTGACTGCCACGAGCCAACAGGGGCTTGGCACATTAAAATATATGTCTCCAGAGCAAGCGCTTCGTCCAAAGGACGTAACGGTGAGATCGGATATTTATTCTCTTGCGATTACGCTATTTGAGCTTTTCACGGGGCGAATCCTCGCCAGCCCACACCACGTTTATGAGATAAAAGAGGCGCGGAGTATGCGAACGAGCTTAATCGGAAAACTGAATGCATTGGGTATCCACACGGCTTCCTTCGGCGGAGTAACAGACTCGCTGTTCGAGCTACTTTTTGAAATGTTCTCTGGTCCCACACACAGACCTAGCAGTAAGAAAGTCGAAGGAAGGCTTGGATACTTACTTGAGGTCGTAGCGACCAACGACGACTGACAGCGTCCGCACTCCGATGACCCCCGCGGCATTCAAAGCGAAATGGGCGAAGTTTTCCGGCAAGGAAAGCGCGGCTTATTCCGAGCACTTCAATGACCTTTGCCGAATGCTCGGCGTCCCGACGCCGATTGAAGCCGACCCGACCGGGAGCGACTCGTTTTGCTTTCAAAGGCACGGCGCCGAGGATGCCGAGCTTTTCGTTTTCGACACAAACCGTAAAGGCAACTTCTCCGTTATCGGGAATCGCAGGTCAATGGCTGGGCGCCGAAGACGCAACGGGGGTATCTGGGGGATCTGCGATCGCTGCTGGCTTGGGGTGTGGATCATGGGTTTCTGGCGGAGAATCCGGCGGCGGCGGGTGATGGGTCGGATCGGATTCAGTTGGCGACGATGGAGGATGTGTCGATTTCGTGTCTCTCGATGGATGATGTGCGCCGGCTGATCTGGCGCGCGGCCCGGGTGGTGCGGCGCGATGGTGAGGAGGATTTTCGTGCGCTGCTTTGGTATGCGGTGCTGGGGCTTTGGACGGGGATCAGGGCCCGCTGAGCTGGAGCGGCTGGATCGCTCGGCGGTGTGTCTGGAGGAGCGGCATGTGATCGTGCTTGGGAGTCAGGCGAAGACGCGGCGACGGCGGGTGGTGGATCTGAGTGCGGAGGCGGCGCGCTGGTTGTCGCTGGATCCGCGGCGGACGGGGCCGGTGATCCCGGTGAATTTCATCCGCCGTTGGAGACGACTGCGTGAGGCGGTGGGGCTGAGGCCGTGGGCGCATGATGTGATGCGGCACACGTTTGCCTCGATGCATTATGCGCAGTGGCAGAATGAGGCGCTGCTAAAGGCGCAGATGGGGCATTCGCAGAAGGAGGACACGCTGATGCAGCATTATCGCGCGCTGGCTTCGCGTCGTGAGGCGCGGGAATTTTGGGGGTTTGCCCGTCGCGGCGACGGGGGAGATGTGGCGGAGGTTTCCGCTGCGCTGATGTCTTTTGGATATGCTCGGCGAGGGCGCCTGCGCTACCCAGGAAGAGGGAGTTTTTTAGCGGTGGGGGCGCTGATCGAGGGCGGTGCCGGATGTCTCCCAGCCCGAATTGCTTTCGCACCGCATCACCACCGGAAAGTTTGGGCTTTGGTGCTGGCCCTCCGCCACCGCCACCGATGCTTTGCACTAGCTGATGTGGCGGACGGTTGGTGATATCGCCATTTGGTGCAAGGCGATCAGTGCGATCTTCGGCCGATCCGCTGATGGTGGTGCGCGATCGTGCTTTCAGTTCTTCATTGAGCCGCGCGGTTTGCTCGAGTTCCTGCATCTCGGCAACCATGCCCATGGCGCGCTGGCGATCCGCGGCTGCCTGCCGCGCTCGCTCTTCGCGGCCGCTACGTATCCACACGATGACCAAAAGTACGATTCCCACTGCGAGCAAGGTCTTCATGAGGCGCCCTTCGATCAGGGCTCGGTGTGTGTCAATCTTCGAATCGCGGAGGCGGGATGGGATTCTTCTTTGGGTCCGCGGTTGGACGATAAGGTGTGTCCTTTTCTGCGACGCGTGCGCTGCCGCCCTGGACGACAACTTCCCAGGGCTGGGAAAAGTCGCCATAAACGAGTGGGTTACTGAGGCCGAGGCGCTTTTCTTCAATGACGAGATATTGTTCGAGGGCATTGCGCAGGATCTCGGATTCGGAGCCATGGCCGCGGGCGAAGAGGACGCGATCGAGCCGCCGCTAAAATAGTTCGCTGATGCGTGCGCGGACGGTACTTCTTTTTGCTTATCCTCGGATGCCATAGGGCAGCACGGGTGAAGGTGCGAGCACCTGCATGGCGTATTGCTTGGCGCCCATGCGGAGGACATGGCTTCATCGAGGGCGAGCCGATCGGCGGCTGCGCGGATGAGTTCTTTCAACGTCGGGTCAACCCTCGCCCGAATGACCTCTGTCGCCTTGTCCGCCAGACACTCGCGAAACAAATCACCCAGCGCCATCGGCTCCCGCACCGCCCGCGACTGGCGCAGGAAAAGCGCCACCGCCTGCTCGATCGTCGCCCCCACCGCCGCGAGCTGCCGCTGCGCCGCCGTGAATCGCACCCGATCCTCCTCCGAAAGCGAAATCGCCGAATCCCCATGCCTCTGCCGCTTCATCTTCTCCGATCCCAGCGCCCCCATCGCCGCTTCCCTCGTCTCGAAATACTTTTGCACCCGTTTCCGCGATCCATCCGGCTGCGTCACCATGCCATAATCGAGCTGCCAGGCCGATCGACCCGAGCGATATTTGATTTTGCGCACCTTCACAGCCGCCGACGCTACTCTCCACACACGTCCAACACACGCGCAAAATGGCAAGAATGGGCAAAAACGGTCAAAATCATCATCCGCCGACCCACAGCATCCAGAAAAAAGAAAACCCTCTAAAGCCTGTGCCAGAGAGGGTTTTAAAGTGGTTGCGGGGGTAGGATTTGAACCTACGACCTTCAGGTTATGAGCCTGACGAGCTACCAGGCTGCTCCATCCCGCGATTAGGAATAGGAAGGGTAGGTTGGACGCTCCAACTCGCAAGCGGTTTTTTTGATCAATCTTTGTCGACGGAGAATCGTCCGGGCCGGCAAAGGCGAGTCCGATGAAGACAAAAGCCAGTTCAATCGGGCGTGAGGTCTTTTCCATGAACTTGTCGCCCGCTTTGAAGTGCGTGGACGCGGCAACGATCATGGTAAAAGTGAGCAGCAGGCAGATGGGGCGGTAGAAAATTCCGATGATCAGGAGCAGTCCGCCGACGCCCTCGGTGGCAGCGGCCATGAATCCCCAAAACGTCGGCCAGACGTCGATCCCGAGATTGGCCATGGCCTTTCCCAGACCAGCCCACATCTTCGGACCGCCCGCGAGCTTGGGGAGCCCATGCATCATGAACATCGCGCCCAGACCGAGGCGCATCACGAGCAGACCGGCGTCGCGGTACTTGGCCAGGAATTTAAAAAGCATGGAGAGGTTGGTGGGCGAATGGTGAACAGTGATCGGTGAATAGAAGCGGCACGCCGCCGTCTTCCGATCACCAGTCACTATTCACCGCCGAAAAGTTGAGCGAGCGAAAAGACGCGGCTAAAAAAGTCCGATGAGGCGCAGGGCCGCGATGGCGGCAAAAGCAAGCAACAGGGAATCAAACGTTCGCTGGGGCACGCGGGCCACCATCCAGCGGCCCATGACCAAACCAAGCACGATGGCGGGTGCCAGCACAGCGTTGAGCAGCAGTGTGCCGGGATGAATGAGCCCGAGGCTGGCGCTGAACGGAACCTTGAAGACATTGAGGACGAAAAAGAACCACGCGCTGGTGCCGACGAACTCGAGCTTGGGCAGGGACACCGCGAGAAAGTAAAGTGCCATGACCGGGCCGGCGGCATTGGCCATCATGGTCGTGATGCCTGCGAGCAAACCCATCGTCCAGGCGAACCAGGCTGCGTGCGGGACATGGGCAAAGGACTGCGGGCGCGCGAGGCGGAAAACCTGCAGAACCGTGAGGATAAAGATGATGCCGCCGACCAGGGGTCGAAAGGCGGTTTCCGAAATGTGTTCCATCAGCAGCCAGCCAATGATGACGCCGCTCGCGGCCGGGGGCAGCATGCGGCGCACGTATTTCCATTGGGCATGCTGGCGGAAAGCGATGACGGCGCAGATGTCACCAATGATGAGCATCGGCAGGACAACACCCGTGGAATCGCGCGCGCCGAAGAGGAAGGCGAAGACGAGCACGTGCACGAGGCTGACACCCGCGAATCCGCTTTTGGCGATGCCAATGCCGAGCGCAGCCAGGATGGCCAGCAGCCATTGGGAAGAGGTTAATTCACCCACGCACGCGAGATCCCGGCGTCAATTGGCACCGGTGACAATCCGCACCACGAGCCGGCTGAGGATGACCTGCGTATCGAGGGAGGACGTGATCATTTCGACGTTTGCGTCCAGGCAGGCATCGAGCGCGCGACGAAGCTCGTCGACCGAGTAGCGATGGGCGTTCACCGCCGCCAGGCCGAGCGTATAGGCGTTGAGCGTGCCGTCTTTTTTGCGCGGCAAATGCGCGGTGGCTTCCGCCGAGAGCCGGTCGAGAGTCTTTCCAAAAAAGAAGGGCTGTGCGGGACGTGAAAGACGGTGCCGGGTCATGAGATCCTTGACCAGCAACAGATTTCGCACCGTTGGAATCAAGGCGACGAGCAGGATGCCGACCGCATTCTCGCGCTGGAAAAGCAAGGCATCGACCAGATCAAGCGCGCGCTTGAGCTGCCGTTCCGCGACCGCATTGCCGAGCTCGAAAATGACGCTGGCGCGCGAAACCGAAACCAGGGCGCGGACGTCGTCGGCATCGATCATTCGGGAATCGTGGCCGCGATAGAGGGCGAGCTTTTCGATTTCGGTGGCGATGACGCGACGGTCGCCCCCGGTCCGCAGAGTAAAGAGTTCGAGAGCTTCCTTCGAAAATGGGAGATCGCGCTCATCCGCCATCTGCTCGACCAGAGCGGCGGCCTTTTCCTCCCAACCGGCGCGCGAGGTGTCGAGCTGATCGAAGACCTCGAGGTCCGCGATTTTCTGGAGCGTTTTGTAGAAGGACCGGCGTTTGTCGATCTCGGTGGCGCTCAACAGAAAGGTGATTCCCTCGGGCAGACCCGATTTCAAAATCTCAACGAGCTTCTCGAGGCCTTCGATCACTGCGGCGGCGCGGCCCATTTGCGAATCGCCCAGGAAATTCGCGCTCTTGAGCCAGACCAATTTTTCGCCGCCGAAAAACGGGAAAGTGAGGAGCGCTTCGATGGTGCTGTGAATTTTGTCCGCCGCCTGCGCGGCATTGTCGGCCACGCCGTCGATGATGTCCGCCCCGAATTCGCCACCGGAATTGAGCTTCGCGGCATGAGCCCGCGCCGCTTCCTTGACCGCGGCTTCGTCATTCCCGAGGACGGCCTGGATCCGCGTGGCGGCTTTGGTGGCGGGCATCAGCGGCTGAAGCGTTCGTAGCGTTTCATGAACGCGTCCCAGTCCGTGAATTTATCTCCGTAGATTTCGAGGACCGACTTTTGAATCCCTTTTCCGGCCAGGATCGCGTCGATGAAAGGCACGATGCGATCCTTCGGCAGTTCACTCATGAGGAAGCGGACGAATTGCTCGGAGGTTTGGTAGAGCTGCGTTACCTGAGTGGTACTCGACGGATATTCGGTGATCGCTTCGAGTTTCTCGAGCGACATGTCGGCACTGTGCAAATCGTTCTGGTGCCGCTTGACCGTCTGGCCCTTGCGCGCCGCGATGCTGGCCCCGCCCATGTATTCGGCAAAGCCTTCGTTCAACCACATCGGCCAGCGCTGCCGCGGGAAAAGGCGCGCCACCACCGCGTGGGAAGTTTCGTGGGCGAGCGTATCCGAGCCGAATCCCCCACTCTTCTGCCGAACGTTTAGGAAAAGTTCATCTCCACGTGCGAAACTCGCTGACCACTCCGGTGCCTTGGTGAGGGCGACGAATTGCTTCCACTCCTCCTCGTCTTCGAAAACGTAAACGTGTGACTTGCGCTGATAGCGATCCTTGGTCGCGTTGAGGGTGGTGGCGATGAACCACAAATCGTATTCCACTTCCCGCGCCACTTTCTTGGCTTCCGTCACGCGCCGGTAATGGAGAATGAAGTTTTCCGTTTCCGCGTGCTTCCATTTATCCGGATCGATGCCGAGCGCCTTTTTGCCGTAGTCGGTGATGTCTTTGTCACCGAGATCTTCGAACTTCTTTTCCACCAGCGGGATTTCGCGCGGTGGCGGTTTCGGAGCCGCGCTGGCCGTCGCGGATTTCGATTTATCGAAAGGCCAGGGACGTTCCGTTTGAGCTGACGCGGAAACGAGCGCCATTCCGAAAAATGGCAACCCGAAAATGAAGGCGAGATTAATCTTGGAGGGAGGAGCCATGTTCACGAGTTGCGTAGTCTTTAAACTCGCTCTCGAGAACCTCCAAGTGTGGAAAACGGGAACCGAAACCGCGGTTCAAAGCCGTGTCGAATCGATTGCCCTGCGCCATGGATTCGAGAAAGACGCCAAAGCCCGGCTTGTTCGCGGCGCTGAGGAAACGGACTAATCGCTGCGATTCATCGTAATACGTCTTCACGCGATCGACGCCGGCGGGGTAATCCTGCATCGCCGTCAACTCACCGAGCGGAATGAACGCGGCTGGATCGACGGCCTGCACGCGCGGATGCGCCTGGTAGCCCCGAGCCCGGTAAAAAGCGGCGTACCCGCGTGAGGCCGCGTATTCGGCGAAGCCTTCGTTCAGCCAGCGCGGCACGCCGTTGCCAAAAAAGCGATAGACGATCAGGTGGGCGATCTCGTGACCGAGCGTGCTGCCCTTCCATTTTTGATCACCCGCGCGGAAGATGAAGAGTTCGCCGGCGGCATGCAGGCCTCCAGTCCAGGGATCGAGGCCGCCCTGAGTCTGAAAGGCGGCCCATTCTTCGGTCCGATCGAAGATGAAAATGTGGCATTTTCGCTCCCATTGCGCCGTGTCCTTCCCAAGTTCCTTCGTGATGGTGCTGTAGTAATACTCCGCCTCGACGGAGCACGGTGCGGCCACGTGCGAGGCGAAGTAGTGATAGACGAAATGATCGCTCTCCGCGTGTTTCCAATCGCTTTGGCGGATCCCGAGCGCCTGCAGGCCACGGGCGGAAAGATTGCGATCCGAAAGGAAACCAAACGCGACTTCCTTGAATTCGCCCGCCGGCCCGTTCGCCGCCTGGAGGCCAGACCGTCCGGCCAATAAGCCAAGGCAAAGGGCGAGGAGAATGCGAATCATGCGCGTGGGATGGGCAATTTCCGTGCCTGCGCGCCGCGACGAAATTAACTCCTGCCCATTGTCGGAGCGTTCGTCGGAGTCAGAAATTGAGTCCAATGTTGCCAGTCGCCTCAGGGATCAAGGCGGCGCAAAAGAAGCTGGGCCAATTGCTTTACCAAAGCCCCTCCACCTCACACCGTCAGCGGCACCCGAATCTCCGCCCAAATGAAAACAGCTCCCCTGGTCGTTCGACCTCATTCCACACGCCTTCCATTTTGCCGGCGACGGATCGCCCCCCTGAGCACCGCGGCGCTTGCTTTCTTTTTCACCGCAGACTTCGCTCTCGCAGCCGACGCCACAGCCAAAGACCTGGCGGAAGCAAGGGCGGCGGAAACGGCGAAACTCAACGAGATGCTCAACTCGATCACGCGGGAATATCTCAAGTCGGAGCCGGAGATGGCGACTTCGCTGGCGATCCCCGCCGACGAAGCCGGCGGAAAGTATTCGGATCGCCTGGCGGACCGGTCCGAGGCGGGAGCGATCCGGACGAAGGCGGCCATGAAGAGATGGCTGTCCGCCCTCGAAAAAGTGGATGCCAACGTGCTCAGCGATTCCGACAGGATTTCTCTCGAGGTGGTGAAAACCGCGCTGATCAACGGTCTGGAAACTGCCGGGGTCGCTTGGGGCAAGACTGGTTTTTCCTCCTCGCCGTACATCGTGAATCAGATCGACTGCGCCTATACCGGCATCCCCGACTTTCTCGATTCCCAGCATCCGCTGAAATCGGCGGAAGATGTGGCGGATTATCTCGCACGCCTGTCGGCTTATGCCGTCGTGCTCGACCAGGAATCCGCCGGTATCCAAGCCGACGCGGACCGCGGCGTTATCCCGCCCGACTTTGCCGTAGATGGCGCGATCAAGCAGCTCTCGGAATTCGCCGCGCTCAATCCATCTCAGACAGTGCTGGTCGCGTCGCTTGCCCGCCGGGTGAAGGACATTCCGACGATCGACGCCGATGCGGCCGCCGACCTGGTGGCGCGAGCGGAAAAGATCACGACCGAAGAGGTCCTGCCGGCCTATCGGAGGCAAATCGCCGCGCTGGAGGCGGTCCGACCGAAGGCGCCGCACGAGCCCGGCATCTGGCGCGTTGAAGGCGGGGACAAATATTACGCCGCCTGCCTGAGGAACTCCACCACGACAGACCTCACGCCGGATCAAGTCCACGAAATGGGACTGAAACTCGTCGCCAGATTCTCGGCCGAAGCCGACCCACTATTGAAATCGCTGGGCTATGACCAGGGAACTGTGGGCGAACGTCTCCGGGCACTTGCGACGGACGAGCACCAGCTTTATCCGAACGATGACACCGGCCGCGCCCAACTGCTGGATGACCTGAACAAGCAAACGGCCGCCATGGCTGCGAAGATGCCGCTCTATTTCGGCGCTCTCGCCCAAGCCAAGGTCGAGATCAAGCGTGTGCCGACCTATATCGAAGCGGGCGCGCCGGGAGGCTATTATCAATCAGCCGCCCTCGATGGATCGCGGCCCGGTGCCTACTACATCAATCTTCGGGACACCGCCGAATGGCCGCGCTGTTCGCTGGCCACCCTGACTTATCACGAAGCGATCCCCGGTCATCACTGGCAGATTTCGATCGCCCACGAATCGAAAGGCCTGCCCCGCATCCGCAGCGCCCTCCTTGGGTTTAACGGCTATGCTGAAGGCTGGGCGCTTTACGCAGAGCAATTGGCCGACGAGATCGGCGCCTATCAAGACGACCCGGCGGGGCGTTTGGGTTATCTGCAATCAATGCTTTTTCGCGCGGCGCGGCTCGTCGTGGACACCGGCATCCACCATCGGAAATGGACGCGCGATCAGGCCATCGACTACATGGTTTCCGTGACCGGCGACCAGCGCTCCTCCGTCACCACCGAGGTCGAACGTTATGCCGTGTGGCCGGGACAAGCCTGCGGCTACATGGTCGGCCGCGAGGAAATCAATCGCCTCCGGGACAAAGCCCGCGCCGCGCTGGGGGCAAAGTTCGATCTCAAAACCTTCCACGACGTGCTCCTGACCAATGGCGCCATGCCCTTCACGGTAATGGCCCGCGTGGTTGATCAATGGATCGCCACCCAAAACGGCACGCCATGAATTGGATGCCGGCCGGTGCTGTGGACTCCAACCTCAATCCGCGAACAGAATGAGCCTCCACGAAATGACCCACCCAACGTCCCATCCGTTCGACCTTCGGTCCCGCTGGCGGTTGCACCGGCGAGCGATTTCGATCGCCGCCTGCCTGTTCGTCACCGCGTCCGCCCTCGCCCAAAACTCGCTCGTGAAGCTCGAGGTCGATGCCACCGACGCGCCGCGCAAGATTCTACACGCGCGGCTGCGCTTTCCCGCGTCTCCGGGGCCGCTCACGCTGCTTTATCCAAAGTGGCTGCAAGGCGAACACGCGCCGACCGGCCCCATTGCCGATCTGGTCGGTCTGAAGATGAGCGCTCTTGGCAAACCGGTGGCCTGGCAGCGCGACGCCGAGGACATGTGCGCCTTTCACCTCGAAGTCCCCGCCGGCGCGGAGGCCGTGGACGTGGCGCTCGATTTTCTGCTGCCACCGAACAATGCGGGTTTCTCTTCCGGCGCGTCGGCCACAGCGCAGTTGCTCGTCCTGAGTTGGAACTATGTGGTGCTTTATCCGAAGGGCGCGAAAGCGGCCGAAATTCAATACGCCGCCACGCTGCACCTGCCGGACGGCTGGAAATACGGCACGTCGCTTCCGCTCGCCAGCGCTTCCGGCAACGGGCTGGAGTTCTCACCGGTATCGCTGGAAACGCTCGTGGACTCGCCGTTGATCGCGGGCGCACACTTTCGCACGGTGGATCTGACTCCGGGTGCCACACCGTCACACGCGCTGCATATCGTGGCCGACAGCGCGGCCGCGCTCGACCTCACGCCGGAGAATCGCCGGAACTTCTCCCGTCTGGTGGCGGAAACCGGCGCCTTGTTTGGCGCGCGACATTATCGCGACTACCATTTTCTGCTCACCCTCAGCGATCATGTCGCCCACTTCGGACTGGAACACCACGAGTCGAGTGACAACCGTCAGCCGGAGAAATACCTGACCGATCCGGATACGCTCAAACTCGTGGCGCTGTTGCTGCCGCACGAGATGGTCCATTCCTGGAACGGCAAGTATCGTCGGCCGGCGGGCCTGGCCACGCCCGATTTCGACACGCCCCTGAAGACCGAGTTGCTGTGGGTCTACGAAGGTCTCACCGATTATCTCGGCAACGTCCTGGCTGCACGCTGCGGGCTTTGGACCGACGTGACTTTCCGTGAAGATCTCGCCCTGAATGCCGCGATGCTGGACCATCAAGCCGGGCGCGGTTGGCGGCCGCTGGCCGATACCACCGTGGCCGCCCAAGTGCTTTACCCGGCTCGATCAGAGGGCGCCTCCGCACGGCGAAGCGTGGATTTCTATCCGGAAGGCGATTTGATCTGGCTGGAAGTGGACGCGCTTATTCGGCAAGCGACTGAGGGTCGCCGATCCCTCGACGATTTTTGCAAAAAATTCCTCGGCGGCGAAAACGGTCCACCCCAAGTCATCCCTTACTCCTACGAAGACGTGGTGAGCACGCTGAACGAAATCGCTCCGCATGATTGGCGCGAGTTTTTCCAGACCCGCGTCTATGACCCGAATCCGCGCGCGCCGTTGGGCGGCATCGAGGGTTCAGGCTGGAAGCTGGTCTATAACGACTCGCTGCCGGAGATGCTCAAGATCGCCGAAACCGCGAAGAAGTTCACCGACCTGAGTTTCTCGCTCGGCCTGAAGATCAAAGAAGACGGCGCGATCCTCGATGTGATTCCCGGCTCCCCTGCCGACGAGGCGGGCGTCGGTGTGGCGATGAAACTGGTGGCGGTAAATGGCCGGCGTTGGAAACCCGAACTCGTGCGCACGGCCATCAAGGCCGCGAAGACCGACGCCGCGCCCATCGAGCTGCTGGTCGAGAATCAGGATTACTTCAAGACCTGCAAAGTCGATTATCACGGCGGTGAGCGATACCCGCATCTCGAACGTGACGCTGCCAAACCCGACCTGCTCACCGAAATCTTGAAGCCACTGACCCCCGCGCCTTAGATCTCCGGAGATTTTCGGAAGGATTCCGACGCGCAGGAGAAATCGCCGGCCCCTGGCGACCCACTTCCGCTTCGCCACCCGGAAGGGCGCACGATAGCATTCGCCCGTGGCCGATCTCACGTTGGTCCTCCACACCCCGGACCGCGGCGAAACCATGAAGACTCACGTTATGCACACATTCCACTCCGTGTTCACTCTGCTCTGCGCCGCTACCGCATTCGGTGCGGATGCGACGATCTACGAAGACTGGCCCTTCGATGCCGCCGAGGCGGCGCGCCGGCAGACTGAAACTTCGCAGGCGACCAAGCATCCCATCGCCTTGAAAACTCCCCTCGCGGGAAATGACGGCCCAACGCTGACTTGGCGACTCATCCCGGCGGGGAAATTCATCATCGGCAGCCCGGAGGGCGAACCGGGACACGAGGGCGACGAGCGGCAGCGCCCGGAGATCATTGCCCAGCCCTTTTACATGATGGAGACGCAAATGACCGTGGAGCAGTATCGCGCCCTCATGCAGGCCGATCCATCGGACCAAGGACCACATCGTCTATGGCGGTACGCATTCCGCGGAATCGGGCGGCAATGGCGCGCGCCTGGCGAACATCATGATCAGCGACAAACCCGAAGGCGTGCGCTTCGCCCTCATCCGCGCGGAAACGCCGTTGCCCAAGGGCCACCCTGACTTGCTCACCATCAAAAACTGATTCGCCGCCGGGACCGTTCCTCGGTAGCAATCCGTCTGTGGCCGACCTCACCCTCCTCCTCGGCGCAATCGAGCGCGGCGAACCCGACGCCACGGGCGCACTGCTCGCGCAGGTCTATGCCGAGCTCCGCCAGCTCGCCCGCGCGAAGATGGCGCGCGAGCAGCCCGGCCAGACGCTCCAGCCGACCGCACTCGTCCACGAGGCGTGGCTGCGGCTCGATTGCGGCGGCTCCACGGGCGAGCAGCGCTTTGCCAATCGCGCCCACTTTTTCGGCGCCGCCGCCGAGGCCATGCGCCGCATCCTCATCGAGCGCGCCCGGCGCAAGGCCCGCGACAAACACGGTGCGGGTGCGGAGCATTTGGATGTGGACGGGGTTGAGATTGCCGCGCCAGCGGGCAATGACGAGGAGTTGCTCCGGGTGCATGAGGTGCTCGATCGCCTCGCGGGGGAAGACCCGCAAAAGGCAGAGCTGGTGAAGCTGCGGTTTTTCGTCGGGCTCCCACTCAAAGAGGCGGCGGCTGTGCTCGGGCTGCCGGAGCGCACGGCGAAGTGGCATTGGGCCTATGCGCGGGCGTGGCTTTTCGACGCGATCCAGCGCGACCGGAATCCGCCGGCAAAATAATTTCACGGCGCATTGCCCTTTTCGTCGCGGCGCGGCGCATGAGTGGACAAGATGAATACCCCGATGAACCCGCCACCCCCGCCGCCTCCTCGCCCCAGCAGCTCCACGGACCGGCCCATGCCGCCGCGTCCGCCTGCGTTTTCCCCGGAACGGGCGGCGCGGGCGGTGGCGACCTTTAACCTGGCGCTCGAACAGCCGACGGCGGGCCGCGGCGGCCTTTGTCGCGCAGGAATGCGGGGAGGATGAGGAATTGCAGTCGCGGGTGGAGGAATTGCTCGCCGCGCATGAACGGGCGGCGGGTTTTCTCGAGCGGACGACGCGCCGACTTTCGCCCGAGATCGAGGCGGAACTGGCGCGGCTCAAGCCGGAGGAGGCGGGCGAGATGATCGGGCCTTACAAGCTGCGCGAGCAGATCGGCGAGGGCGGCTTCGGCACGGTGTGGGTGGCGGATCAGGAGCAGCCGGTGCGGCGGCGCGTGGCGCTGAAGATCATCAAGATGGGCATGGACACCAAGGAGGTCATCGCGCGCTTCGAGCAGGAGCGGCAGGCGCTGGCGATGATGGATCATCCGAACATCGCCAAGGTGTTCGACGCCGGCGCGACGCAGTTCGGGCGGCCCTTCTTCGTCATGGAACTGGTGCGCGGGGTGACAGATCACCGACTACTGCGACGAGCAGCAGCTTTCCACGCAGGAGCGCATCGAGCTGTTCATCACCGTCTGCCAGGCGGTGCAGCACGCGCATCAAAAAGGGATCATCCATCGCGACCTCAAGCCTTCGAACATCCTCGTCACGATCAACGACGGCGAGGCCGTGCCGAAGGTCATCGACTTCGGCGTGGCCAAGGCGACGCAGGGGCGGCTCACCGACCAGACGGTCTACACGCAGTTCCAGCAGATGATCGGCACGCCGCTCTACATGAGCCCGGAGCAGGCGGAGATGACTTCGCTCGACATCGACACGCGCAGCGACATCTACGCGCTCGGCGTGCTGCTTTACGAACTGCTCACCGGCCACACGCCCATCGAGCAGCGAAACGCATGGCCCGCGCGGGCATGGATGAAATCCGGCGCCTCATCCGCGAGGTCGATCCGCCGCGGCCCTCGACGCGGCTGAAGACGCTCGACGGCGCGGAGATCACGACCGCGGCGAAGCGCCGCCACACCGAGCCCGCGAAACTCTCCGGCGCGCTCCGCGGCGACCTCGACTGGATCGTGATGAAGTGCCTCGAGAAGGATCGCGCCCGCCGCTACGACACGGCCAACGGCCTCGCTCTCGATCTCCAGCGGCATCTCAAGAACGAAGTCGTCGTCGCGCGCCCGCCGACCGCCGGCTACCTGCTCGGCAAGCTCATCCGGCGCAACAAGCTCGTCTTCGCCGCCGGCACTTTAGTTACGGCGACGCTGATCCTCGGCATCGCAATCAGCACCTCGCAAGCAATACGCGCAACTCGCGCGGAACGCGAGCAAGTCCGACAGCGGATCGGGGCCGAGCGAGCGCGAGAGCGCGAAGCCAAGCTGCGTCAACAAGCTGAGGTGAGAGAAAGAATTGCCGGAGCACGCGCGCTTTTGGACCGGGGGCAACTGGACGAAGCAAATAGTGAGATGGGTAATCTATCCGTCAGCGCGATCGAACCAACCCTGGCGAACACCGAGCACATCCTTTTCTTCGCCAAATGGAACGTTATCCGTGGTCATTCGCAGGAAGCGATTGAGGCCTATCAAATATTCTTTCGTGTGGATCCGTCCGGAGGGGATGTGGAAACCACCACGATGGCCTATTTGCAGTTGGCCTGTTTGCTCATCGAGGTCGGCGACGACATCCAAGTACGAACAATTGCGCAGGGACGCTTTGGCCCGGTTCGAGCACACGGAGGATACATACTCGCATATCGAATCGCTCAAATGGCACTGTTGCGCCCCGCGAGTACTAAACTTTGCGACAAGATCGGTATTCTCGTGCGTAGGGTGGAAGGGTACACCATGGTAGGAGCAGGCGGTTCCTGGCAGGAGTTTCTTGGCGCGCTTTTCGAGTTTCGCCGCCGCAACCATTTGGCAGTGATCCAGAGGTGCAACAAAACCTTGAGTTCACTGCCCGAGTCCCGTTGCGCTGCTGCCACATTCGCCCTGCTCGCGGCATCCGAGCAAAGCGTGGATCATCCGGCCGAGGCCCGGGTTGCGGTGGCGAATTGCCAGACGTTGCTCGATTCAGAACCGGACGCTAGAAATCCACCTAACGTGTATTGGTTCGACTGGCGATTCGCACGCCTTTTTCTGCGTGAGGCTCAAGGGTTGATCGAGGGCAAATCTTCAGTTCAACCCACCAAGCCGTGAAAACCATCCCGCGAAGGAGACTTGTTGTGGAGGCGAGACAGCGTTGCGCCAACGCCTCGAGTGCTGCTCGCTGCCCACGAGCAACCCGAGACGCTGTTGGCCACACAGCGCTAATCCGCCAAGCAAGGTTCAATAGTTCTGGGACGTCGGCACTCGGCAGGACCGGCTGACCTTGTGGGGTTCGGGATCCTCTTCGCTTCAGGCGATCTCGAGCGGCGATTGGACACCCTTTTTGTGTGCCCCGACACAGCGCAGTTCTGGCTCGCACCGTCCCGGAAGGAAATCGCCACCTCCGAACGAAAGGAAAATAGGCGGCGCCACGCGAATGACTTTCGCATCGCCAGTGATGGCGTCCGCCCGTAACAAATGCCCGTGGCCGAAATCACGCTGCTGCTCGAAGCCCTGCACCGCGGTGAGCCCGACGCGGCCGGCGCGCTGCTGACCCAGGTTTATGCCGAGCTGCGCCAGCTCGCCCGCTCCAAGATGGCCCGCGAGCAGCCGGGCCAGACTCTCCAGCCCACGGCGCTGGTGCACGAAGCTTGGATGAGATTGGGGTGCGGCGATGCCGCGGACGATCAGCGCTTCGCAAGCCGTGCCCATTTCTTCGCCGCCGCTGCCGAGGCCATGCGCCGCATCCTGGTTGAACGCGCGCGGCGCAAGCACCGCGAGAAACGCGGAGCCGGCGCCGAGCATGTGGACGTGGATGAGATCGAGATCGCCGCTCCGGTCGGAAATGCCGATGAATTGCTCCGCGTCCACGAGGTGCTCGATCGCCTGGCCGAGGAGGATCCGCAGAAAGCGGAGCTGGTGAAGCTGCGGTTTTTCGTGGGACTTTCGCTCGCCGAAGCCGGTGCGGTGCTCGGCCTCCCGGAGCGCACCGCCAAGCGGCACTGGGCCTACGCGCGGGCATGGCTTTTTGATGCCATCGACCGGGACGAATATCCGAGTTCAAAATAATTTCACCGGGAGTGGCCCATTTTATCGCCGGATGGCGCATGAGTGATCAGGATGAAGACTCCGATGAACCCGTCATCACCCCCGCCGCCACCCGGGCGGCAGCATGGAACGCCAACCCGGCCGGGGCCGACCGCGTCGGCCGGGACTTTCTCCGGAACGCGCGGCTCGCGTGGAAGCGACCTTCAACTCCGCGCTGGAACGCCCGGCGGTCGAGCGCACGGCCTTCGTCGCGGCGGAGTGCGGCGACGATGCGGATTTGCAGGCCCGCGTGCGTGAACTGCTCGCCGCTCACGAGCGGGCGGGCGGTTTTCTCCATGACGACGCTCCTAACTCACCGGAGATCGAAGCGGAGCTGGCCCGGCTCAAACCCGAGGAGGCCGGTGAGTGCATCGGGCCTTACAAACTGCTGCGAGCAAATCGGCGAGGGTGGCTTCGGCACGGTGTGGGTGGCGGAGCAGGAACGAGCCGGTGCGCCGGCGGGTGGCGCTGAAGATCATCAAGATGGGCATGGATACCAAGGAGGTGATCGCGCGATTCGAGCAGGAGCGGCAGGCGCTGGCGATGATGGATCACCCGCAACATCGCCAAGGTGCTCGACGCCGGCGCGACGCAATATGGGCCGGCCTTCTTTCGTCATGGAATTGGTGCGCGGCATCACGATCACCGATTACTGCGACGAGGCAGCAGCTTCCGACCGCACGAGCGGCTCGAGCTCTTCATCACCGGTCTGCCACGCGGTGCAGCACGCGCATCAAAAGGGAATCATCCACCGCGACCTCAAGCCGTCGAACATCCTGGTCACGCTGCACGACGGCGTGCCGGTGCCGAAGGTCATCGATTTCGGCGTCGCCAAGGCGACGCAGCAGCGGCTCACCGACGCACACGATCTTCACGCAGTTCCAGCAAATGATCGGCACCCCGCTCTACATGGCGCCGGAACAGGCGGAGATGAGCGGGCTGGATATCGATACACGCGCGGATATCTATGCGCTCGGCGTGCTGCTTTACGAACTGCTCACCGGCCGCACGCCCTTCGATCCGGAGAAGCTGATGACAGGCCGGCCTCGACGAGATGCGCCGCATGATCCGCGAGGAGGAGCCACAGAAGCCTTCGACGGCGCTGCAGACCATGGCACGCTGACGTCCGCGCACGACGTGCGCAGGCGCCGCCAAGTCGGACGCCGCGAAGCTGTCGCGGCTGCTGCGCGGCGATCTGGACTGGATCGTCATGAAGGCGCTCGAGAAGGACCGGAGGCGCCGCTACGAGACGGCCAACGGGCTGGCGCGGGACATCGAGCGGCACCTCGCCAACGAACCGGTGCACGCGCGACCGGCCAGCAAATCCTATCGCTTCCGCCGACTCATCCAGCGCAACCAACTGGCGTTTATGGCCGCGGCCGTAGTCACCGTATCCGTGCTGGCGGGGCTCGGGTTTTCCACCTGGTCATTCCTCCGCGCGCAGGCGGCCCTTAACGATCTGGCCGGCACCGCGCCGGAATTCGTCGCGCGGGCTCGGGAGCTGTTTCGCGAAGAGCAATTTGACGAAGCCATTCGCAAAGCCGATTTCGCGATCGCGCTCGATCCGCATCGCATGGAGTTTCGACTCGCCAAGGCCGATCTGCTGGAAGCGCTTCTGAAGTTCGGCGAAGCGCGGAAAATCTACAAGGAAGTGCTCGCATCCGAGCCAGAAAACGACCGCGCGGCACGACATGCGAAACTTTGCGAAGGACTCGAGCGCGAACGGAAGACCGACGGCACCTTCGCACCCCAGGCACTTTCGAAATTGATTGCGGCCATCGCGGCCGAAGGTCGAAGCGCGGCCGAGCAGCTTCCCGCGTCGCGTTTGCTCGGCGCCCAGAGCGAACCATTTCGTCAGCTCTGGCTGGACCGGCTGCGCGTCCTTCCGGTGCAGGGAAAACCGCTCGACGAGCGTCTCCACTTGCTGCCCAACGGAAGCTTCGAGCTGAATCTTGGCGGCCTTCCCGTGAGTGAACTTTCGCCCCTCGCCGGCATGCCCCTCGAAGCGCTCGACCTCTCGCACACGCGGGTCACGAATCTTCAGGATCTCGCGGGCCTGCAGCTTCGCAAACTGAACCTGGCCGGAACTCCGGTCACCGACCTTTCGCCATTGGCGCAAGTGCCGATCGAGTGGCTGGACATTTCGGTCACGGGAGTCGCCAGCCTCGAGCCGCTTCGCGGCATGCCGTTGCGTGTCCTGCACGCGCGCGCTTGCCCGATCGCCGATCTTGCCCCCCTCGCCGGTTTGCCGCTCGTGGAGTTTCATCTCGGGAACGCCACCTGCACCAGCCTGGCGCCGTTGGCGGGCGCCCCTTTGCGCGAATTGATCCTCGAAAGCGTGCCGATCACCGATCTCGCTCCGTTGGCGGCGACACGGATCGAGATGCTCGACCTTTCCGCCATACCAATCAGCGACGTATCCGCGCTGACTCGTCTCCCCTTAAAGAAAATTGCCCTCCGGCGAGCGCCATTGCCCGTGAACCTGCATCCTCTCGGCACCTGCACCAGCCTCGAAGACCTCATTGCGCCTCTCGAAAGCGAAGGCTTTGCCGAGTTGCGCGCCCTGCCCGCTCTGATGCGGATTTCGGCCCCGCTCGATGAAGGCTGGCCCGAGGCGCCGGCCGCCGAGTTCTGGAAACGTTGGGCGCCCTTGAATGCGGCGCTCGAGCGCATCCGTCCGCACGTGCGCACTCGCGTGGTGCGCGGTGCCTGGGAGAGCGGGACGGTTCGCGCGGTGCAGCGGCGCACGACCACATTGGTCCAGCTCAATCGCGACGACACAATCGATGTGGAACTCAGCGGCGCGGGATTGGATAACATCGAGTTTCTCCGCGGCTTGCCGCTTCGCGATGTGATCCTCTATGGCAATCCCATTAATGATCTCACTCCGCTTGCGGGAATGAAGTTGCGCGTGCTCGACGTTGAATCGACCAGCGTCAGCGACCTTTCACCGCTGCGTGGGATGCCGCTCGAAGAGCTTTTTTGCGGGTCCACGGAGGTGCGCGACCTTTCGCCGCTGCTTGGCATGCCGTTGCGCACTCTGGTGGTGTGGAATACGCAGGTCGCTGACTTGGCGCCGCTGGCCGGCATGCCGTTGCAATTGGTCTCCATCGCCGGAACAAGTGTGCGCGATCTTTCGCCGCTGCGCGGCATGCCGCTCCGGACGATCCATCTCAATGAGTGCGGGGAACTCCACGATCTTAGCCCGCTGCTGGATTGCCCATACCTGCGCGAACTCCTGCTTCCGCCGCACCCGGCCAATATCAGCGGTTTTCGCCGCCATGCATCCCTTCGCTACATCTCTTTCACCTATAATTGGCCCGCGGCGCTCCCAGCCCAAACGGCGAAATCTTTCTGGGCTCGGATCGACGGCGGCCTCGATCCGGTGGCTGTTTCGCAGGAGCTGGCCGTCGCGTTCAAGGTGACGGAACCAATCGCGGTCACACTGCGCCCGGATCAAACGCTGGACATCGACTTGAGCAAGCGTCCCATCTCCGACCTGACACCGCTCGACGGCTTGAAGATCGGCAAGCTCAACCTCGCGCAAACCGGGACTCGCGATCTGGCGCCCTTGCGCGGCATGCCGCTGCGGGAGCTTATCCTCGCTGATAGCCTCGTCACCGATCTGGCTCCGCTGATCGGCGCACCGCTCCAGCGCTTCGATGCGGAGCGAACGCCGATTGCGTCTCTCGAGCCCCTGCGCGGGATGGCGCTCGAGGATTTGAGAATTGCCGGCACCCAAGTTCACGATCTCGGACCGGTGGCTGGGATGCCTCTCAACTTGCTATTTTGCGGCAACACAAAAGTTAGCGACCTCAAGCCTTTGCACGGCATGCCTCTGCGCGAACTCAATCTCTGGCGGAGCGCGGTCACCGATCTTTCACCCCTGAGCGGCTCGCATCTCGCGAAGCTATCCATTTCCGAAACCAAGGTGTCCGATCTCGCGCCCTTGCGCGGCGTGCCGCTGCGCAACCTGGACTGCTGGCGTGCACCCGTGCGGGATCTTGCGCCGCTCGCTGAGATGCCGCTGCGAGAGCTGATCGTTAGCTCAACCGAGGTAACTGATCTTGCGCCATTGCGGAGCTTGGGTCTGGAAACGCTGCACCTCGAGCAGACCGCCATCAAGGATATCGAGCCGCTGGCTGCGATGCCGTTGCGGGAACTCTTCATGGATCGCTGCGCTGGCCTGACGGATCTCTCACCGTTGCGCGGCTTGCGCACTCTCGAACGTGTAACGCTTCCTCCCCATCCAGCGGATATCAGCCTGCTGCGCGAAATCCCATCCATCCATGAACTGGCGTGGGCTTCGGATCCGAAGACCAATCGCCCGGTGCAAACGGCGAAGCAGTTCTGGCAGGAGTTCGATGCCAGAAAGGTGCCGTAACCGGCCGTGGTCGGACTCCCGGAGCGCAGCGGCATTGGGCGTATGGGCGGGCCTGCTGTTTAATGCCATCGCGGGGGACGAAAATCCGGGGCCAAAATAATATTGCGTGGGAGTGGCCCATTTTGTCGCGGAATGGCGCATGAGTGATCAGGATGAAGACTCCGATGAACCCGCCCTCACCCCCGCCTCACCGGCCCTCGGGATCGCCGGCCCCGTCCGAGCGAGCGCGTCGGCCGGCACTTTCTCCGGAACGCGCGGCTCGCTTGGAAGCGACCTTCAACTCCGCGCTGGAACGCCCGGCCGTCGAGCGCGCGGCCTTCGTCGCTTCGGAGTGCGGCGACGATGCGGACTTGCAGGCCCGCGTGCGCGAACTGCTCGCCGCTCACGAGCGGGTGGGCGGTTTTCTCCATGACGACGCTCCTAACTCACCGGAGATCGAAGCGGAGCTGGCCCGGCTGAAACCGGAGGAGGAAGGTGAGCGCATCGGGCCTTACAAATTGCGCGAGCAGGTCGGCGAGGGTGGGTTTGGCGCGGTGTGGGTGGCGGATCAGCAAGAGCCAGTGCGGCGGCGCGTGGCGCTCAAGATCATCAAGATGGGCATGGATACCAAGGAGGTCATCGCCCGCTTCGAGCAGGAGCGGCAGGCGCTCGCGATGATGGATCATCCGAACATTGCCAAGGTGCTCGATGCCGGCGCCACGCAGCATGGGCGGCCTTATTTCGTCATGGAACTGGTGCGGGGAATCAAAATCACCGACTACTGCGACCAGGCGAACCTCCCGACCGAGCAGCGGCTCGAACTCTTCATCCAGATTTGCCACGCGGTGCAGCATGCGCATCAGAAGGGGATCATTCACCGGGACCTCAAACCATCGAACATCCTCATCACGCTCCACGACGGAGTGCCCGTGCCGAAGGTCATTGATTTCGGCATCGCGAAGGCGACGGAAAGCCGGCTGACCGAGGCAACGGTCTATACGCAATTGCACCAGTTCATTGGCACCCCGGCGTATATGAGTCCCGAGCAGGCGGAAATGAGCGGACTTGATATTGATACGCGGAGCGACATCTACAGCCTCGGGGTTTTGCTCTATGAACTGCTGGCCGGCAGCACGCCGTTCGACGCGGACGAACTGATGGCTTCGGGCATCGAAGCGATGCGCAAGGCGATCCGGGAAACGGATCCCATGCGCCCGAGCACGCGCCTGGCGACGTTGCCAGGCGCAGAACTAACCACGACCGCCAAACGCCGTTCGTCCGAAACCTCAAAGCTGGTGCATGAGATCAAAGGCGACCTGGATTGGATCGTGATGAAGTGCCTGGAGAAGGATCGCTCCCGCCGTTACGAAACGGCCAACGGCCTGGCGATGGATCTCAAACGCCATCTCCATAACGAGCCCGTCGTCGCTCGTCCGCCGAGCGCGGCCTACCGATTTCAGAAAGCCTGGAAAAGGAACAAGGCGGTTTACTCTGCCGGCATGGCGGTGGCCGGGGCGCTGCTCGTAGGGCTCGCCGCCAGTCTCTGGCAGGCGGGGCTGGCGATTCACGCCCGGAACGATGCGGAGGCCGCGCGGATTTCCGAGAACCAGCAGAAGGTGGCCGCCGAGGAGGAAAGCAGGAAGGCCCGCGCCGCCGAGAAGGCTGAAAGTGCGCAGCGGATCGAGGCGGAAACGCGCCGGCAGGAGAGCATGAGCCGTCTGGTTCGTCTGCAAGTCGCCAACGGCACGCGCCTGGCGGAGGATGGCGAATACCTGAGCGCACTGGCCTGGTTCGTGAATGCACTCGATCTCGAAAAGGATGACCCGCACCGCGTCGAGATGCATCGCCGCCGCATCGAGGCTCTGTTGCTGCGGAGCCCAAAGCTGGTTCAACTCTGGAGCGCGCAAAGTGACATCGAGTTCGAGTTTTCTGCCGATGCCCGGCGTTGCCTGACGGGAGCCCACAGTGATGATGATCCCGCGCATCCCGTCACCGAAGTGCGGTTGTGGGACACGCCGACGGGCGAATTGGTCGTCCCGCCTTTGCGCTTCGACGGAGAAATGGGGAGAGCCGGCTTCGTTCCGGGGGATCGCGCGTTCTTTGCTGTGGTCGCGGATGAACTGCGTCTGTGGGACACGGCCACAGGGCTCCCAGTTTCGCCGCCCATGCCGTTCCAGCAAAAGCGTGTCCGCCCAGTGTTCAGTTCCGATGGCGCCCGGGTCGTGACGGTCACCACGGCTTCGGGCACGCCGGATTCATCGAATCGAGACGGACTGGTGCTCCGCGACGTTCGCACCGGAACCCCTCTGCTTGAAACCATTCCACTCAACGGTCGCGTATTGGAGTTGGCACCCGCATCCGGCGGAAACACATTTTTCGCGGACGTTGCCGTGGACGACCTCGTGGAGGGCAGAAGCTACGAATTCCAAATCCAAGAACGCTCCTTCGACAAAGGCGATCTGGTGAGGCCGATCGGCCGGATCACGAGCAGCGAAAACTTAAGCACACTGCTCTGGTGGGAGGGCTGGCTCGTGGCCATGGGAGAAGGACCGGGCCTCACTCGAATCACCAGTCTTCTTACCGGCACCAGCACGAGCTTGTTGCGTCACCGGGTGATTAGCTATGAACCTGCCTTCAGTCCCGACGGCTCGCGCGTCGTCACGCCAAGTTTCGATGGCACGGCGCGCATTTGGGATGCGCGCACGGGCGCCGAGCTGACGCCTCCGCTGCAGCACAAGTCCGGTGTCTATCGTGCCGAATTCAGCGGCGACGGGAGCCGCGTCATCACCGGAAGTTGGGAGCCCGCGGCCCGGATTTGGAACCCGCTGACGGGTGAACGGATTGGACCGCCGCTTCCCCACACCCGCCCCGTTGGGGCTGTGGCGCTCAGCAAATACGCGACTCACGCGCTGGTCACAACGGACCCATCGTCGTTTCACGTTTGGAACCTGCAGGCGGCTGCGGGTGACGCCCGCGAACTACGGCATGACGGACGCGTCGCCCGGATCACCTTCCGACCGGGAACAAGCCAGCTGCTGACCGCCGGCCTCGACGGCAAGGCGCGGCTTTGGGAGGCGAAAGACGGTTCGCGGATCCGGGAGTTCGATGGTCATGCGGGCGGAATTTACGACGCCGCGTTCTCCCCCGATGGAGGCTTGCTGGCGACGGCAGGCCAGGACCGCGCCGTCCGGCTCTGGAATCCGGAAACCGGACAGGAAATCGGAATGCCACTTTTGCACCAGGCCCCGGTCGGGCATGCGGAATTCAGCGCGGACGGACGAATGCTCCTCACGGCCAGCGGTTCATTTTCGGATCATGCAGAACCGCTTACGGGCCTGAAACGCGCGCTGGCCCTAAAACTCAATCCAGGCCCATGGACGATTCGCGTTTGGGATCTGTCAAAAGGAGAAACGGTTTGGGATCTGCAAATTCCTGGCGGAGTGCTCGAGACCCGCCTCAGCCCGGATGGAAACCAAATCATCACGGCCGGCCTCGATGTGACGGTGCGCGCCTGGACAAAGGCTGGCGGAGACGTTGCGCGAAAGAAGCGGCGTTTCGAGCGTGGGGAGATTTCCGCGATTAACTATAGCCCGGACGGAAAGCGAATTGTCGTGAGCCTTACCTCGGGGGCGTTTGAACCGCTGGCCGCGCACGTGCTGGATGCGGATACCCTGGAGGAAGTATTGCCTCCTCTGAGCCATAGCGACGGGGTCGATTATGCATGCTTCAGTTCCGACGGGCGGAAAATCGCCACGGCGGGGGAAGATTATGGCCGCGTCTGGGACGCGGAGACCGGCAAACCCCTCACGTCTCCGCTCCAGTCGCTCGGACAAACCCATTGCATCGCTTTCGACGCGCGCGGCGAGACAGTCGTGACCTCCAGTTCCGACGGTGTGGTGCGAGTGTGGGACGCGACGACGGGGGAAGCGATCACACCGCCCCTGCCTTCGACGGGCGACCTGTGGCTCGATGGGATCAGCTCCGACGGTCTTCAAGTAGCGGCCACGGGATTCGGCAACGAGGCCTGGGTGTGGACTCTGGGCCGGACCGGCACCCCGCTGGACAAAGTGTTGATCGAGGCGCATCTGCTGTCCTGCCGCCAACTCGACGCCACAGGAACCGCGCTCGAACCGATTTCACCATCCACCCTGACGGACCTTTGGCAACAATGGCGCGGCCAGCCGATGGCCCAGCTGATCGCACCGCCGTCCCATACGTTCACCTCCCACCCACTGTCACAGATTGCCCGGGCTGGATCCGATGTGGTGTTTCGGGCCGCCGTGAACCCAGGTGCAACGCCCCATTTCCAATGGCAGCACGATGAAACCGATATTCCAGGCGCCACCTCCGGCACGCTCACTTTGCGGGGCGTCTCCGTCAACGATATCGGCAGCTACCGGGTGATCGTGCATGGAGACGACCCGGGAACCCGCAGGGCGATTGGGCGAAGCGCGGGCCTGGCCCTCAGCGAGAATGGCCTGGTGATGGGCGGCTTGAAGCGGGAGCGTTACGACGGTTTGCCGGGTAAGGATCTCGAAGTGCTGACGAGCAGTCCGGCCTTTCCCGACCACCCATCCGCCGTCGATTGGGTTCCGGAATTTGAAAGCCCAAACCTAGGGCGGGATCGATACGGCGTGCGGCTGACGGGGTTCATCATCCCGCAGGAAAGCGCGGACTATGAATTCATGGTCGCAGCCGACGACCGGGGCATCCTTTATCTGAGCCCAGATGAATCCGCCGCGAACAAGCAGGCGATCACGCGCACACGCTCGTGGACAATGCCTCGCGTCTGGACGCCGGACGGGCCGCCAGGCCCGGATTCCAATCATTCCCTGCTAATCAAGTTGGAAAAGGGCAAACGCTATTACGTCGAGGCGCTCCTGAAAGAAGACGAAGGCGGAGATCATCTGGCCGTGACGTGGAAGCGGGCCGGGGAACCGACGCCCAAATCAGGCACTGCACCGATTGGCGGAGCGTTTCTGGCCTTCCCGGACGACAAACGAGCGCAGGCACCCGACAAGCCGTAAACCTCCGAACCCGCACGGACATCGCACGAGGAAACAGTTGCGGAAGCGGGTTCGCTGACTACACTCCGCCGCTCTTTTCCACCAAACCAAGCCACTTCTTATGTCTCAACATCGCAGTCTCAAGGGCGCCGGCACCATCAAGGCGAAACGCAATGTGCTCAAGCGCTTCGAGCGCATCGAAGTCCTGAAAAAGCGCGGCCAATTCAAACCCGGCGACAAGGCCATGGGCCTGCGCAAGACCAAGCCGGACGAGTAGAGCCGGGCGGCTTTATTCCTTTCCCTCCCCCCGCCCGCCAAAGCAAAACGCGACCGTCCAAGAGGACGATCGCGTTTTGCATTTTTCCGCGCCTCGATCCTCGGTGATCTGGTGCCCGGCGCGCGTCCGTGTCTTCGCGTGGAGTTTGAACGCGATAACATGCGGCCAGGAAATGGCGAAGTGCGCCCCGGGCCGATGGCAAGGGCACGAAGCCGATGCAGATTTGCCGGGACTGCGGGAAAACTGGCGATATTCTGGCCCGCGAAATCATGACCCCTACCCCCCGAACTCCGGTCCGAAAGGCGCGTCAGATCCGACCCGATCGTTGTTTTGCGACGGCGTTGAAGACGCATACACGGACGCTGGTTTTCGTGCGGCTGCGCCGGTCCTGGCAGTTTTGGGTTTTCACAACCCTGCTATTCGCGATCCGTCCGGCGGCGATCCACGCCCAGGCGATCCCGGATGCTCCCGCTCCCACCAGCCACACGCTCCGGCTGGTCGAGAAGGGAAGCTACGTCGAATTGCCGCCGGATGTTTTCAATGACTTCACCGAGGCGACGGTGGAGGCCTGGGTGAAGTGGAACGCATTTGGCAATCGCTACCAGCGCATCTTTAATTATGGCGCGGGCGGACGGGATTTCAGTCTCACGACGCTCACGAGCTCGAACACGCTGTGGTTCGTCATCGTCGATCCCGCCGACGGAATGAAGGTCGCCGAATGGCCAAACTCGTTACGCGCCGGCGAATGGACTCATGTGGCAGGAGTCGCGGGCAGCGGCGGGATGAAGCTTTACTTAAACGGCACCCTCGTCGCCACGAATCCCTACAGTGGCTGTTTCCAAAGCCTCGGTCCCGGAAACGCCAACCGGTTGGGGCAGACGGTCACTGCCGATGTGGACGACACACCATTCGATGGCGAGCTGGCCGAGGTCCGCGTCTGGAAGGCGGCGCGCTCGGAGGAACAAATTCGCGACAACATGGCAAAAACGCTGACCGGAAACGAGGAAGGGCTGGCGGCGCTTTGGAATTTTGCCGACCCGACCAACCCGGGTCTGGATGCGTCGCCGAATCATCACGATGGGAAGTTGATTGGGAACTCGCGGGCGGAGCGCCCATCCATCGCCGCCACCGCAGCCGCCACCGCAGCCGCAGCCGCAGCCGCAGCCGAAGCCGCAACCGCAACTTCAGCCGTCGCCGTGCCGAGGGCGGTGCCATTCGCTGGAACGTCGAATCAGGTGCTCGTTTTGGAAGGGAGGGACAGCTTCGTCGAACTGCCGGCCAACATTTTCAATGGCCTGACCAGTGCCACCGTCGAGGGCTGGATTCGATGGGACCGGCTGCAGCAATGGGAACGCTTCTTCGATTTCGGGCGGCAGCCGCGATCCATCAACGTGCGCGTTCCCTCAACCTTGGGCACCTTGGGCGCCGCCGTGGATGAGAAGCGGCCAGCGGGAGTTTTTGGCGTGTATCCCATCGCGGAACGGGTCTTGCAACCACAGCAGTGGGTTCACATCGCGCTGATCATGGACGGCCGGGAAATTCAATTGCTGCTCAACGGCGTCGTCGTGGCCAGTCGGCCGTGCACCGAGTCCTTCGCCTACATCCTTGGGGGCGAACACAATTATCTCGGGAAATCGAACTGGGAAACTGATCCGCTTCTGCGGGGCAGGATTGATGAATTCCGGGTTTGGAATGTCGCGCGCACCGTGGAGCAAATTCGCAAGAACCTCTTGCAGCGCCTGACTGGCACCGAGCCGGGGCTGGTGGGGCTGTGGAATTTCGACGACCCGGCCCATCCGGGCCGCGATGCATCGCCGAATCATCACGATGGGAAACTAGTGGGCCACGCACGAACCGGTGAAGCAGACGCCGGGAGCGTACCGATGTCCTCGGTGTACGGCCGTTTGACGGATACGGCGGGCAAACCGCTGCGCGGCGCGGCGGTGACTGTGATGCGGGACGAGGCAGTGGTGGGCTCGGCAAAGTCGGGGGAAAATGGCGACTATTTCGTGCTCTTCGCCCACCAAACGATGCCGTATCGAGTGCTGGCCTCGCTGGAAACCCTCGAGGCGGAATCCGGGGAGACGGAGTTCGTTGCCGGCGGGAACAAGCTCGATCTCTCGTTGCGCGACACGCTCCGAATCTCGGGAACGCTTTCCGACTCGAATGGGCAGCCCCGCCCCGGGGTGAAAGTCGAGGCCGTGAGCAGCGCTGGCGCAGTGGCGGCATTTTCCGTGAGTGATGGGAAGGGAAATTTCGTCCTGCGCCGACTGACGGATGGCGAGTACAAGCTGCGGGCTGAAGGCGTGGAACTGGACGCTGAAAAAACGTTTACCTTGGGCGCGGAGAACCCGCTGACCGAGCTGAACCTCACCCTTCCCGCCGCCGCCGCGCCGGAGCGACCGCCATCGCAAAATCGCGTACTGGCGCTCGATGGCGAGGGCGCATTTGTGAATCTGCCCGTCGGTATGTTTGCGAATCTGCGCGAGACGACAATCGAAGGGTGGGTCCGCTTTGACACCCGGACGAAATTGCAGCGTTTCTTCAACTATGGAGTCCTTTATAGTGATCTCTACCTCGGCTTCGAGCGGGGATCGTCCGACCTGGTCTTCGGCACGTTTCATCCCGCAAACCGGGAGGGGCGAGGACATAATCTTACGGCCGGCGACGTGATCGAGGAAGGACGATGGTGCCATGTGGCTGTGGTCATTGATGGCCGTGAGACGCGCCTTTATTTCAATGGCGCGCTGGCGAAGACGGCATCGGGAACCTCGAGCTTCGCGGATCTCCCGGCCAATAGCCCGGCCCAAATCGGCCGCTGGAGTGATGGTGGCACATTCACCGGGAAGATTGATGAAGTCCGGATTTGGGCGGTGGCCCGCACGGGCGAGGAAATCCGCTCCCACATGTTCCAGCGACTCAGCGGCACGGAGGACGGTCTGGCGGCGTTATGGAATTTCGATGATCCCAACCAACCAGCCCGGGACGCCACCCCAAATGGATTCGACGGTAAGGTGGTGCAGAATGCCACGGCGGTGCCCGAATCACTCCCGGCGGCGGCGAGTGAAATCGCGCGCTGGGCCAGCCTTTCCGGCGCAACGGTCGATGGGGACGGCCGCCCACTGGGAAACGTGAAGGTACGCCTCGAACGCGGTGACGAACATTTCGACGCCGAGACGGATGGCATCGGTAACTTCTCGCTCCTCGTCCCCGGGTCGAGCGAACCGTGGCGGGTAATCGCGACTCGAGGTGACCTTTCGGCAACAGCCGCGAACCTCGTCCTCGACGCGGGCGAACATCCGCTAACGCTGAAGTTGCGTGACGCGGCGCCGCTCTCCGGTCACTTGCAGGCACCCGACGGCAGCCCGCTGCCCACGGTGGTCGTGCAAGCCGTGCCCGTTGGCGAAGAAGGTGGCACCGGCGTGACTCCGGGATTGATGGCGGAGATCTTCAACGCCCCGGAGATGGTCGATTTTCCCGTCATGCCGGAAACGGTCGCACCCACCGTGCAGCGCATCGATTCCCACGTGGATTTTCCGCTCACGAACGGCAGCATTAGTGGCGGTGACACGAGAGTGACGACCCGGTTTTTTGCCCGCTGGCGCGGTCGCATCCGCATTGGCCAGGAGGGCACCTATGCGTTCCATCTCGCGGCCAACGACCGGGCTCGATTGCTCATCGACGGCAAAGAAATCGTGGTGGCGGCGGCCACCTTAACCGGCTCGACCCCGCTCGCGGAGAGCGAGAAAACCGGTGAACTGAAACTCACGACCGGTGACCATATATTCGTCCTGGAATACTACAACAATCTGGGCCGCGATGGCGTCCAGCTGGCGTGGACTCCGGAGGGTGGAGAAAAAGCAGCCGTTCCGCCGGAGGCGTTTTTCCACGAGCGCGCGAAGCCTGTGCCCCTGACCGTGATGTCGGACTCCCGGGGGCGCTTCCGCATTCCGAGCGCGCCGCCCGGTCGCTACACCCTGCGAGCCCAGGTGCCGGGAGGCTTTGCGTCGTTGGAGAATGGCCACGAGGTCACGGTGGAACCGAACCAGCAACTGGTGAATCTTGATTTCACGCTGCCGCCTTTCAAGCAAGGCCGATGGAAAACCTACACCACCGAGAATGGCCTGGCCGGAGACTCTGTGCGCTGCGTACTGCAGGCGGCCGACGGCACTTTGTGGTTCGGCACGCATCAGGGCGTCTCCCGGTTTGATGGGCGGTCCTTTTCCGGCCTGCCGCCGGAGGACGAGCCCCCGCGGGGAGGGGTTTACCTCCTTGAGGAGGACGAAGCCGGCCGGATTTGGATCGGCGGCCGGAAAATCGGGCTCTTTCGTTACGACCCGAAGGCCGACTCCCCGCGGGTGCGCGCGTTCACCGTAGGCGATGGCCTTCCGGCAAATGACGTCACGGCGCTGACGAAGGACAATACGGGCCGGATTTGGGTCGGAACCTCCAAGGGGCTGTGCTTCTTCGATCCGACCATGGAGAAGCCTGGGAGCAAGCCATTCGTCAGCACCCGCCGGGAGCCGGTCGAGACGGTGAAGGATCTCGGACCCGGTGGGCATGACGCAACATTGATGGGCGCGACACGCCTCGTGGACAGCGTTCCGCCGGCGCAAAACACGCCGGAACGAGTGCCGCCGCCCGGGAAGTTCCTGCAACTCGACGGGTTCAACAGCTACGTGGAACTGCCACCCGACATTTTCAATGACCTTACGGAAGCGACCGTCGAGGGATGGGTGAAATGGGACCGGTTTGAAGGAGATTCCCGCTTCTTTGATTTTGGCGGCGCCTGGCAGGGAATGAATGTCGGTCAGACGGGAACGACCAGCCGACTGCGCTTGCAAATATGGAGACCCGGGCGGATCGAGCACGCGATCAGCAGCGTCCCGGGCCTGCTGAAAACGGATGAATGGACTCACGTCGCCGCGACGAGTGGCCCGGCCGGCATGCGCCTTTACTTGAATGGCGATCTGGTTTCAACGGGCACTTTCACCGGGAGCATGACCGCGTTCGAACAGGGCGGTCACAATTATCTGGGTCGGAACAATTGGCGGTTTGAGCCGGGACTTGACTGGATCCGGGATCTCAAGGGCCAGATGGACGAGGTGCGAGTCTGGCGCACCCAGCGCACGGAGGAAGAGATCCGTGACGGCATGAAGCAAAAACTTACCGGCTCGGAGCCGGGGCTGGTCGCGCTCTGGAACTTTGATGAAACCTTCAGCGGGGAACGCGAGGTTCCTCTTTCTGCGCAGCCGGTCAGTGCGCTCGGCGCCACCTCCAACGGCGAACTTTGGATCGGCACCGATCAAGGGGTGACGCTGTTTTCCACGGAAGGCGAACACCTGCAGGTGAATCAAACGTTCACGTCGGCTGACGGATTGGCCAAAGGCCGGATCAACGCCATCTTCGAGGCGGCCGATGGAACGATGTGGTTCGGGACCAATGGCGGAGGCGTGTCCCGCCTCGACCGCGAGACCGACGAGAGCGAGGTGTCCCCCGAAGACAAGCCAGCACCCAAATTCACCACGTTCACCACCGACGACGGCTTGAACGACAACACTATCAGCGCCATGGCGCAGGATTCCGCAGGCGTGATGTGGTTCGCGGGTGGACACGCGAATCAAGACGGAACGCCCGGTCTGTCGCGTTACGAAGGGCAGTCCTTCGTCAACTTCGGTTCCGCCGACGGACTGGCCAACGACTTCGTCCAAGGTCTTCATATCGATTCGCAGGACGGACTTTGGATCGCAACCGACGCCGGCGTTTCGCACTACGATTTCCGATCGGTCGCGCTCCTCGGAGAAACGGAGGGCCTGGATCCCGGACCCGTCAGGAATATCGTCTCGACTTCGGACGGCAACGTCTGGTTCCGGGTGGGCAACGAGGAGGCGAAACTATCGCGCTATGATGGCCAGCGGCTGGTGAAGCTGACGCGCGACGATGGCCTGCCCGGCGCCCGACCAGCCGACCTCTACATCGACCGCGATGGAGCACTGCTGGTTTCGGATTGGGAAGCTGGACGGCCCGTCGCACGGTTCGATCCAGGTTCAACGGCCGGTGAGCGCATCCGTTTTGAATTGCTCGATGGTTCGGGACCGGCGTCGGCGCTGGCGCGTTCGACCACGGGCGAGCTTTGGATGGGCCGCGATGCCGGGGCCTTTGTCCTCGGGCAGCCGGATGAATTGGGCAAGGCGATCGGGCCGGTTCTCGTCGCAGAACCGGGTCGCGATGGCGTGATGTGGTTCGTCACCGAATCGGAGAGCAAGTGTTCCATCTGGCGCTATGAACCATCCTCCACGCCCGTCAGCAGTGGAACGTGGACCGAGTTCACCGATGCGAACGGGTTGCCCAGCGATGTAGGGAACACTTCCGTGCGCGCTTTACTGACGCTCGAGGATGGCTCGCTGCTCGCCGGCACCATGTTTGGCGCGCGCCACCTGGACGGAAAACAATTCGTTGCCTGGCCGTCCGACGTGTCACGCCTGCAAAACATCCGTATCTTTCACGCCGAACATGATGCGCAAGGCGACCTCTGGCTGGCCACCGCCGAAGGCGTCTTTCATAGCGATGGCACCTTGTGGAGCAAACTCGACATGCGCGACGGCCTGCCCGAGGACGCGATCAATCAGGTTCATCGCGCCGCAGATGGGACGGTCTGGATTGGCGGCTCGAACAAAGGTCTGGCCCGGTATCGCCCCTCGAATCAAGTGCCGCGATCGCCCATCCTCACCGCGCAAGTCGATCGCGATTACATCGACGTGGCCGCGTTGCCCACCATCAACACTGGCCAGCGGGTGACCTTCAAATTCGACGTGGCGGATTTCTACACCGCCGTCGAAAAGCGGCAGTATCGCTGGCAGCTCTACCAGGGCACGCGCGACGACGCGGAGCTGGCCGCCAATTGGCAACCGCCCGGCACCGTGACGCAGCTCGAACAGAAATTCTCCGAGCCCGGCGCGTGGACGCTGGCCGTCCAGTTCATTGACCGCGACCTCAATTATTCGCAGCCTACACTGGCGACTTTCCGCGTCGCCCAGCCGTGGCACGAGAACCGCGCCGTCATCGGGCCCGCGTTCGGCGTTGGAGTGGCCCTGCTCAGTTGGATCCTCATCGCGCGGATCCTTTACGGGCGCAAGCGTCGGGAAGCACAACGCTTGCGGGATGCGCTCCTGGTGGAAGAACACGCCGCGCGCAAGGCCACGGAACGGGCGAACGAGGAATTGCAGGAAGCGCGCGCGATTGCCGAAATGGCGAAGGAGGTGGCGGAGCACGCAAAGTGGCAACTCGAAACGAAGAACGAGCAATTGTCTGCGGCCAAGGAAGCGGCCGACGAAGCGAACCAGACGAAGAGCCAGTTCCTGGCCAACATGAGCCACGAACTCCGCACGCCGATGAACGCGATCATCGGCTACAGCGAGATGCTGCAGGAGGAAGCCGAGGATTTGGATCAGAAAGGCTTCATCCCCGACCTGCAAAAGATCCACGGCGCCGGCAAGCACCTGCTCGGGCTGATCAACGACATCCTCGATCTCTCGAAGATCGAAGCCGGCAAGATGTCCCTCTACCTCGAGGAGTTCGACATCAACAGGCTGGTGCAGGAAGTCGCCGCCACGGTGCAACCGTTGGTGACCAAAAACGCCAATACGCTGGTGGTCGAATGCCCCGAGGAAATCGGCCGCATGACGGCCGACGTGACCAAAGTGCGTCAGACGCTTTTCAATCTTTTGAGCAACGCCTGCAAGTTTACCGAGCGTGGGACGATCCGTTTGCGCGTTTCGCCATTTTCCGCTCCCCACGGCCCAACCCTCAATTTCACGGTCATCGACACCGGCATCGGGATGACGCCCGAGCAGATGGACCAACTCTTCCAGGAGTTCACCCAGGCCGACGCCTCCACCACGCGCAAATTCGGTGGCACCGGCCTGGGTTTGGCCATCAGCCGAAAGTTCTGCCAGCTCATGGGCGGCGACATCACCGTGGACAGCGAAGTCAATGTGGGCACGACCTTCACCGCCACCCTGCCCCGCAAGATGACGGATGCCAAATCGAACGAGCCCACCGCCGAGGTGGCGCTGACCAGTTCGCCATCCCACGCCCGCCGTCCGCAATTCACGGTGCTGGTCATCGACGACGATCCGGATGTCCGGGATCTCATGCAACGCAACCTGGTCAAGGATGGCTTCCGCGTGGAAGTCGCCGCCGATGCGGAACGCGGTCTCGAACTGGCAAGGGAACTCCGCCCCTCCGCGATCACCCTCGATGTAATGCTGCCGGGCATGGACGGCTGGGAAGCGCTGGCTGCGCTCAAAGCCAATCCGGATACCGCCGACATCCCCGTCGTGATGCTGACCATCGTCGATAACAAAAACATGGGCTTCGCCCTCGGGGCTGCCGACTACTTTACCAAACCGATCGACTGGCACCGCCTGAGCACGGCCTTGACGAAACATCGCGGCGCTGACGATTCCCAGAATGCACTGGTGATTGAAGACGACGCGCCCACGCGCGAGCTGGTCTGCCGGATTCTCGAGACGGATGGGTGGACAGTCACCGCCGCACCAAATGGCCAGGCGGGACTTGATCACCTCGAGGAGGTCATCCCAGCCATCATTATCCTCGACTTGATGATGCCGGGAATGGACGGGATAACCTTCATCGAGGAACTCCGCCAGCGACCGGACTGCTCTGACGTGCCGGTCATCGTCATCACCGCCAAAGACCTGACCGCCGAAGATCAGCAACGCCTCAAAGGTGAAGCCTCCTCCATCCTGCAAAAAGGCCAAATCAGCACGGAGCAACTGCTGAGCGAAGTGCGCAACCTCCTCGCCCTCCGGGCCGACTGGTACGTTTAAGCCCGGCTAATTACTCCTCCTCTCCCACTTCTTCGTCATGTTCTTCTTCTCATTCAAAGTTGTGGGGTGTGGGATAGGAATGGAGACATGCAGCGGAAGCGCATCTGATTATGGTGGCAAACCAACGGAAAATCGTTCGCGCTGGGCAGGGTCATGTGGTGGTGCAGAATCGGCCATGATGAAGACGTTCCATAGACTGCCCGTGTTCGCGACCCTCGTGGCGTTGATTCTCCGCGTCGGTGCGGAAGAAGTTTGGACCGGACGCGATCCGGTCGGGGAGATCGACGGGACGGTGACGCTCCCGGTCAGTCAGACGCTGCGCCCGGCGGGAACGATGACGGAGTTGCCTGGGATGCGCCCGGTGGGAGTCGCACTGTCGCCGGACGGACGCTGGCTGGTCACCAGCGGCAAAACCAACGAACTGGCGGTCCTTGATCTCGACGACAGGCAATGCGTTGACGCGCATCCATTTGCCGGCCGACGATGTGCGGCCGGGGGACGCGGCGGAAAAGAATCTGCATCCCGACAAGAAAGCCCAAGTCAGCTACACCGGATTGGTCTTCGCACCGGACGGGAAACGCCTCTATCTCAGCAACGTCAACGGGAGCGTGAAGGTCTTCGCGGTCGGACCGGATGGCATCTCGGCGGCCGGGGCTTGGCTGCTTCCGAAGAACGCCGCCCCGGAGCGCCGTGAGGAAATCCCCGCCGGCCTGGCGGTCTCTCCCGACGGGACGCGCCTCTACGTGTGCGGCAGTCTCTCGAACCGACTCCACGAACTCGACACCGCCGATGGAAAAGTCCTCCGCAGCCTCGAGACCGGCATGCTTCCCTTCGATGCGCTCCTCCTCAATGGCCACGCGTGGGTGACCAACCGTGCCGGGAGACGACCGATGCCCGGCGACCGGACCGAGACCGCAGGCAAGGGGGTAAACGTGCGTGTCGATCAGGAACGATTCCTCCCTGCGCCCGGAACGGTCAGCGTCGTTGAGCTTTCAACGGGGAAAGTCGTGGATGAGATCGAGACCGGCCGCCAGCCGGGCGCCATCGCAGCGACCCCGGACGGCGCCCACGTGGTGGTGGCCAATGCCGACAGTGACTCCCTCACCATCATCGACGCGTTGACCCGAAAGGTGGTCGAGGAGCGTAGCGTGAGATGGCGCGCCGACGATCCGTTCGGAGCGACTCCCACCGCGCTTTGCTTTCTCCCGGATGGGAAACGTCTCCTGGTTTGTCTTGGGACCCAGAACGCCGTGGCCGTTTTCGATTTCGATCCGGGGCACACCAAATTGACGGGAATGATCCCAACCGCATGGTTTCCTTCCGGGGTGGTGCACGACGCCCGGCGCAATATTCTGCACATCTCGAATCTCAAGGGCGTGGGCTCGGGAGTGCGCACCATCGCAATGGCGGGCAAGGCGAACAGCCTCCAGTACTATGGCACGCTCTCGCACGTTCCTGTGCCTGATACCGAGGAGCTGGCAACGATGACCGAAACGGTCCTCGACAACTATCGAGTGGACGTGGTGCGCCAGGCGCTGCTGCCCGCGCGCCCGGACCGAACTCCCGTCCCGGTCCCTGAGCGCTCCGGTGAGCCGAGCGTCTTCGAACACGTCATTTACATCATTCGCGAGAACCGCACTTATGACCAGGTCCTCGGGGATATGCCGGAGGGCAAGGGCGATGCCTCCCTGTGCATCTTCGGCGAGAAGGTGACCCCGAACATCCACCAACTCGCCCGCGACTTTGTGCTCCTCGACAATACCTACTGCTCCGGCATTCTGAGCGCGGACGGACACAATTGGTCGCTCTCCGCCTTCGCGAATGATTACCTCGAGCGCAGCTTCGCCGGCTGGCCGCGCAGTTATCCCGATGGCCTGGGTGAAGGCGACATCGATGTCATGGCTTGGGCGCCGACCGGCTTCCTCTGGAGTGCCGCGGCGAAAGCCGGCCGGACCGTTCGGGTGTATGGCGAGATGTGCACCGGCGAAATCAAGTGGACCGATCCGTCAAAACCCGGCCGGCCGAAATTCACCGACTTTCTCAGCGACCATCGGACCGGCTCCAAGTCCGCCAGTTTTCAGGTGGAGCCGGCCCACGCCTCGGTGGCGCCGTATCTCGCTCGCGATTACCCGGCCTGGGCTCCGGAGATTCCGGACGTGACGCGCACCGCCATCTTCCTCGACCACATGCGGGCCTGCGAGCGCGACGGGAAACCCTGGGAGAATCTCCACATCCTCGCCCTCCCCAACGACCACACGGTGGGAACCAAACCCGGGATGCCGACCCCCGCCTCGACCGTGGCCGACAACGACCTGGCCCTTGGGCAATTGGTGGAAGCCGTCAGCAAGAGTTCGTTCTGGAAAACAACCTGCATCGTCACGATCGAGGACGATCCGCAGGCGGGCTGGGATCATGTGAGTGGCTACCGCACGGTCTGCCTGGTGGCCAGCCCCTACACCAAGCGGGGCAAAGTGATATCGACCCACTACAACCAGCCCGGGCTGATCCGCACCATCGGCCTGATTCTCGGCTTTCCTCCGCTCAATCAGATGGATGCAGGCTCCACACCCCTGCGCGACTGTTTCACGGGCGAACCCGACTTCACTCCCTACCAGTCGGTGCCGAACCAAACCCCACTCGAGCAACTCAACCCGATCGCCTCCACCATTCAGGATCCCGCCCAACGCGCCTTTGCCGAAGCTTCCGACCGACTGCCACTCGATCGCGTCGATGCCTGCGACGAGGACGAACTCAATCGCATCCTTTGGCACGCCATGCGTGGCGTGGAAGTCGAATACCCGCGCTGGGCCGTGGTGCCGCCCGACCAGCGCGGAGAGAAGGACGACGACGATTGAGCATGGTTGGCCAATACCGCTCGCGATCGGTTCCATCCAGCGTGGGGTGACCATCCCCGGCGCGGCCACGAGAACGAGAACGGTCCGTGCCTGATCCCCAGGGCGCACGCTGCCGATCGCAGCTTCGTGCGCTGAATTTGCTGGGAGGGCCGGCAGAGAACTGGGCAATCTCTGCCGACGATCCATGCCCCCCCTTCCTCCGAGTTCGGACCAAACAGCCCGGATAATCCGAGACCATCCATGCTTTGCGGCGAAGTTGCGCTCGCGTCGGCGGACCCCGGTTTCCAGGCGGCTGCACCGGCACGTGATGCCCTGGGTTTTGACGCTGTTCCTGGTCGCGTTCCGCCCGGCGGCGCTCCACGCGCAGACGGTGCACCCGCTGCCCCTGCTCCCACCGATCACATTCTCCGACTGGTGGACAAGGGCAGCTACCTCGAACTGCCGCCGGATGTCTTCAATGACTTCACCGAGGCGACGGTAGAGGCGTGGGTGAAATGGAATGCGTTCGGCAATCCCTACCAGCGCATTTTTGCCTATGGCGGCAACAACCGGGATATTTCCCTGACGACGGAGCACGGCACAAACACGCTGTGGTTCGTCACCGCCGACCCGAACGAGGGAACGAAATACGCGATCGCGAAAAACGTGCTGAAGGCTGGCCAGTGGATGCACATTGCAGGGGTTGCGGGCGGCGGCGGGATGAGGCTTTATCTCAACGGCGAACTGGTCGCGACGAATCCCTTCACTGGTTGCTTCAAAAGCTTGGGAGCAGACAACGCCAGTCGGCTCGGGCAGACCGTCACCGCCAATGTGGATGACACGCCCTTCGACGGCGAACTGGCCGAGGTGCGTGTGTGGAAAACAGCGCGCACGGAGGAGCAAATCCGCGAGAACCTCACGAAGCAACTGACTGGAGACGAGGAGGGGCTCGCGGCGCTGTGGAATTTCAATGACCCAGCCAATCCCGGCCGCGACGCGTCGCCGAATCATCACGATGGGAAGATGGTGGGCAACGCGCGGGCGACGGTCCCCTCCGTTGTCGCCGGAGTTGGACTGAGTTCGCCCCCGTTTCTAGGAACCTCCAATCAGGTGCTTCAACTCGACGGCAACGGCAGCTATGTCGAACTGCCGACGGACATCCTGGACGAGTTGCACGAAGTCACTGTGGAAGGCTGGGTCAAATGGGAAACCTTCAGCACCGCCACGCGCTTTTTTGATTTCGGGAATGTCCAACGTCAATTGAACGTCTCGAGTGGATTCAACAATGGTGACCTGTATCTGGTCGTTCAGGGAGTGCCGACGATTGCCGAGATGCACTCGCCCGGAGCCGTGCCGCTTAAGGGCTGGTGCCACATCGCTGCGGTCGCGGGCAAAGGCGGGATGCGGCTTTATCTCAACGGCACGTTGCTGGGAACCAAAGACTACGGCGGGGACTTTGTCGGACGGGATGGGAACCGACATGCGTTCCTCGGAGAATCGGTGTTCCGTTCCCAGGCGATGCGTGGCGAGATGGACGAGGTGCGCGTGTGGAATTCAGCCCGCACCCCGGAGGAAATCCGCGAGAACCTCACGAAGCAACTGACCGGCAGTGAGCTAGGTTTGGTAGGGCTGTGGAATTTCGACGACCAGGCCAATCCGGGACGCGATGCATCGCCGAATCATCACGATGGGAAGTTGATGGGCAATGCGCGCACGGTTGAAGTCACCACCCCCGGCGGCATTCAGGCTCCGAGCCTGTTCCAATTTACCGGCAACGTGCTGCAGATGGAAGGTGACGGCGCCGTGGAGACAGGTGTGGTGATCATCCCCAGCGCCGGCGATTACACCGTGGAGTGCTGGGCGTTCGCGGAGAGCATCGACACGAAAGACCTTCGCATCATCGCGGCGCAGGATCGGCAGTTTTACCTCGGCACGACCCTCGCGGGAAAAGTCCGGCTAGGTGATTCGTGGAATAACACTGGTGTGCCGTTTCCCTATGGCGGCTGGCATCATTTCGCATTCTGCAAACACGGCGATGGTGTCTCGCTCTACATTGATGGAAACCTTGCTGGAGAGCGCAGCGGGACGCTGCCGCCGCCCCCGGAAACGGGGACCTTTCGCATCGGGCGGCAATGGAACGTTGGCGAGCAATGGAAGGGTTTCATCGACGATGTGCGGATTTGGAAAACCGCACGCACAGCTGAACAAATCCGCGAGAACCTGACGAAGACGCTGAAAGGCGATGAGCCGAATTTGATCGGGCTTTGGAATTTTGACGACGACACGGCGAACGACCTTTCCCCCGGCGGACACCACGGCGCGCTCTCCGGCGGCGCGCGCATCGTGCCGGCGGCGTCGGCGGGCGTGTCGCCGTTGACGACCGGGAGTGGGGTGGCGGCCACCTTGTCGGGCCGGATCACAGATGCCGCGGGCAGGCCGCTGCGCGGTGCAGAGGTGCGCCTGATGCAAAGCGACCGGCTTGCGGGCACCGTGAAATCGAGCGGAAGCGGCGACTATTTCCTGCTCTTCGCGCTCACTCCGGCGCCGTATCGCGTGGTCGCGTCGCTGGAGAATCTGGAGGCGGAATCTGCGGAGACCGAGTTCGTCGATGGCTCGAACAATCTCGATCTCATCCTGCGCGACACGCTGCGCATCTCCGGCATCCTTACCGGCCCCGATGGCCAGCCACGGCGCGGGGTGAAAGTCGAGGCGGTGAACACCGCGGGGGCGGTAGAAAAGTTTTCGGTGACCGATGCGAAGGGGAAATTCATCCTGCGCCGCTTACCGGATGGCGACTACACGCTGCGCGCCGGAGGGGTCGCACTGGAGGGAGGGAAGGGCTTCGCGGTGAGCGCGGAGGTGCCGCTTACCGATTTGAAGCTCACCCTGACCGCCGCCGCCGCGCCGGAGGGGCCTCCGCTGGAGAACCGCGCGCTCGCGCTCGATGGCAGCGGTGCACATGTGAACCTGCCGGCGGGCATGTTCGGAAATCTCCGGGAGACGACGATCGAGGCGTGGGTGCGCTTCGACTCGCTCGATGGCTTGCAGCGGTTTTTCAGCTTTGGAGCCGCGACCGGCCAATTGTATCTCGGAATGGAGCAGGGGTTTCCGACCAATGTGGTATTCGGATGTTTTCCGCCCAAAGGAGGGCAGCATATCGAGGCGCGCAATACGATGGAGAAGAACCGTTGGTGCCATGTCGCCGCGGTCATTGATACCCGGGAGACGCAACTTTACTTCAACGGCACGCTGGCTGGAACCGTGCCGAAAGCATCCAGTTTCGCGGATTTCCCTGCCGAAAGTCTGGCTTGGATCGGCGGGTGGGGCGATCCAAACAACGGGTTCACCGGCGGCATCGACGAGTTCCGCGTCTGGGCGGCGGCGCGCACCGGCGAGGAAATCCGCGCGGCCATGTTCCAGCGCCTGAGCGGCCGCGAGGAGGGCTTGGCCGGGCTGTGGAACTTCGACGATCCCGAGCAACCGGGCCGCGATGCCACGCGCAACGGCTTCGACGGCGAGATGGTGCAGAACGCTGCGGTGGTGTCCGAATCACTCCCGGCGGGGGTGGCGGAGATCGCCCAGTGGGCGACGCTTTCTGGCGCAACGCTGGACGTGGACGGCCGGGCGAAGCCAAAAGCGACGGTGAATCTTGATCGCGGGGAAGAGCATCTCGAAACGGAGGTGGATCCGGGCGGTAACTACTCGTTCCTGATTCGAGCCTCCGACGAGGAGGCCCGGTTGATCGCCACCGACGGCGACCTTTCCTCCGTGCCGGCGAGCCTCGTGCTCGGCGAAGGCCCGCACACCCTTGATCTCACCCTGCGCGATGCCGCTCCGCTCTCCGGCCACGTGAGGACTCCCGATGGCAGCCCGATTTCGACCGTGGTGATTCAGGCCGTTCCGGTCGTTGAAGCCGGGCAGGACACGCTGATCCCGGGGTTGCAGGCGGAGTTCTTTAACGAGAAGAAGCTGGACGATTTCCCGGTAATCAATGGGACGGCGGAACCGAAGCTCAGCCGCACGGACCCTATCGTGGACTTCCCTCTCCTGAGGGACGGAATCGCCGGTGCAAACTCAGGGGTGAAGACCCCGTTTTTCGCGCGTTGGAAGGGCCGCATCCGCATCATGGAGGCCGGTGAATACACGTTTTACGTCGCGGCCAACGACCGGGGCCGGTTGTTCATCGACGGCAAAGAAGTCGTCGAAGTGACATCATCATCGAAGGGTTCGCTCCCGCTCTCGGGCAGCGAGAATACCGGCGAGACCCATCTCACAGCCGGCGAGCACGAACTGCTGCTGGAATTCTACAACAATGACGGTCGCGATGGACTCCGGCTCTCATGGTCCCGCGGCGACCAGCCGAAGGATGTAATTCCGGCGGAGGTGCTCTTCCATGAGCGCGGCCCTTTATCGACGCTCACCACCATCGCCGATGCGCGCGGACGTTTTCGATTTCCGAAGGTGCAGCCTGGCCGCTACACGCTGCGCGCCCAGGTGCCGGGCGGATTTGCCGAATGGGAGCAGGGCCGTGAGGTGAGCGTCGAGCCGGACCAGCAACAGGCCAATCTCGATTTCACGCTCGCGCCCTTCAAACAGGGCCGTTGGAAAACCTACGCCCACCAAGACGGGCTGCCGTCAGATGAGGTCAACGCCGTGTTTCAGGCGGCGGACGGCGCCCTTTGGTTTGGCACGGGCAATGGCGGCGCGGCGCGATTCGATGGGCGGCAATTTTCCAAGCTCACGGCCGAAGACGGGCTGCCGCCGGCCACGGTCATTTCCGCGATCGCCGAAGACGAAGGGGGCCGGATGTGGCTGGCGACCGACAAGGGGCTTTGCCTTTACGATCCGAAGGCGGCCCCGTCCGGAATGGTCGTCTTCACCGCGGCCGATGGCCTGCCTGCGGATCAAGTCACTTCCCTCGCCAAAGACAAAGCCGGGCGCTTATGGGTGGGAACGGGGAAGGGGCTTTGTTTTTTCGATCCATTCGCGCGCAAAGCCAGCGGCAAGGCATTCATCGCCACGCGCAAGGAACCCGCCGTGACCGTCAAGGATCTCACCTCCGGCGCGCATGACGGCACCTTGATGGGCGCGGCCCGCCTAGTGAAAGCCGAACGCCCGGCGGCATTCCCTCGGGAGCAACCGATGACGACCGCGAAGGTCCTGCAACTCGACGGCAAAGACAGCTACGTCGAACTGCCGCCAGGCGTTTTTGCCAGGCTCCCTGCAGCCACCGTGGAGGGATGGGTGAAGTGGGACGAGTATCGCAAGCGATCGCGCTTCTTTGATTTTGGCGAACCGGAAAGGGATCTCTTCGTTGCTCAGTGGGACACTCCCGGCCAACTGACCTATTCCATTCAGAGCGGCAGTTTTGCGGAAGCTGCGTGGCTTCATCTTCCCAATGCCCTGAATCCGGGGCAGTGGAATCATATTGCGGCGGTTTCCGGACCGGGTGGGATGCGGCTATATCTCAACGGGGAATTGCGCGGAACCAAGGACTACGACGGGAGTTTCGCGGCCACCGGGAGCGGGTTCAAAGCCTACCTCGGGCGGTCTGTTTGGGGGTCTTTGGACACGATGATGGCGGGCGCGATGGATGAAGTGCGCGTCTGGGATTATGAGCGGAGCGAGGAGGAGATCCGCGAGAATCTCGGGAAACACCTGACCGGCAACGAACCGGGATTGGCCGCCCTGTGGAACTTTGACGATGGCACCGCGCGCGACGCGACGCCGAACGGCCACGATGGAATGCTGGTCGGCGAGGCTGAAATCGTGGAGGCCGAACGGCCAGTGCCGGTTGCACCCCTGCTGAAAGAAGAGACGGTGCTCGAACTCGACGGCAATGACAGCTACGTCGAACTCCCTTCCCAACTCTTCAAAGATTTCACCGCTGCGACCGTGGAGTTTTGGGTTCGTCCGGATGGGTTGACCAATGGCGCTCACTTTTTCGAATTCGACGCGGCGGGGCGGATCAAGCTCTACCAGTCCGCGGCTGCGACCGAAGGCATGGTTTGGTTCGATCAACGGGTGGATGTTGACGCCGGAGCAACGGTGAACGGGACGGTGAACGGAAATCAGGCGCTTGAACTCGGCCAGTGGCATCACATCGCCGCGGTGTCGGGTCCGTCAGGGATGAAGCTCTATCTCAATGGCACTCTGGTAGGCAGTGATCCTCGCACCGAAACTTTTGGAACCAGCATGGAGAACGCAAAGAACTTCATCGCGGCCTGCACCGTCAACGGCGCCTCCAAATTGAAGGGGCAGATGGATGAGTTTCGGATTTGGAGAACCGAGCGGAGCGAGGAGGAAATCCGCGCGAACCTCAGAAAGCAACTGACCGGCAGCGAGCCAGGGTTGGTCGGCCTCTGGAACTTCGAGAAAACGGGCGCGGGCGAGCGTGACGTCCCCCTCCTCCAGGATTCGATCCTCTCGTTGCGTGCCGATTCCGGGACGGTCTTTGGATCGGCACGGAGAAAGGCGTGACGCGGATTTCTACCAGCCTCGAGGCAGGCCATGAGATTCAGACTTTCACCAGCAACGACGGGCTGGCGGCGGGCGCCGTGAGCGCCATCTTTGAAGCGGCGGACGGGGCGATGTGGTTCGGGACCAATGGTGGAGGAGTGTCCCGGATGAACCGCGACGCTTCCGCACCCTCGCCTCTCAACGATCGACCCTCAACCAAATCGATATTCACCACCTTCGGCCTCGACGGCGGGATGCCAGCCCTCACCATCAGTGACATCGCGCAGGATGCCGCCGGAGCGATCTGGTTTGCCGGCTCTCCGAGTGAGACTGCGAATGTGTCGGCGACGTCTCCGGGGCTGATTCGCTATGACGGCGAGTCGTTCGTGGCTTTCAGCCCGGCGGACGGTCTGGCCTCCGCGTGGGCCTCCCAACTCCAGTTCGACACGCAGGGCGGACTTTGGATCGGCACTTACAGCGGACTTTCCCACTTCGATCCCTCGTCCTTCACATTTCTTGGCGAGGCGGACGGACTGGACCCGGGATCGATCCAAAACATTGCCTCGACCTCGGACGGAAATGTCTGGTTCCTGATCGGGAGAAATTCCGCAAAGCTCTCGCGCTTCGACGGGACGAAGCTGGTGAAAGTGTCGCGCGATGACGGTCTTCCCGGGACGCGGCCTTCCGATCTCTACGTGGACCGGGATGGGGCGCTGCTCGTGGCCGACTGGGATCTGCCCATGGCGACTTTTGATCCTGCCAGCGCGGCGACCGAGCGCCAGCGATTCGCGCCGGTGCCGAACTCCAGCGCGGCTAGCGCAATGGCACGCTCGACAACCGGTGAACTGTGGTATGGCACCGACCAAGGCGCCTTCATCCAGGGGCAACCCGAGGAGGCCGGCCGGGCCATCGGAGCCGTGCGCCTGGCGGCAGCGGGTCGTGATGGCGTGATGTGGTTTGGAACCGTCAGCGGGCAAACATGGTCGATTTGGCGCCGCGAGCAGGGGACCCCGGCGGGCGAGGTTGGGGAGTGGACGGAATTCAAGAGTGATCAATTTCCTACCGGCGTTGCGAGGCTGAACGCTCTGCTGCCGCTACCAGACGGCTCGCTGCTGGTGGGAACGGCGTCGGGCACGTTTCAGCTCGATGGAGGGAAGTTCGCGCCCTGGCCGAACGACATGCCGCGCCTGCAAAACCTCCAGTGCCTCGGCCTGACGCTGGCCGCGGACGAGAGCATCTGGCTGGCGACAACGGAAGGCGTCTTTCACACCGACGGCATCGCCTGGGCCACCTTCGACACGCGCGACGGCCTGCCGGAAAACCTCGTCACGAGCGTGCATCCAGCCGCCGACGGCACGGTGTGGTTCGGCGGATATGCAAAGGGCCTCGCCCGCTACCGCCCCTCGCAAAGCACGCCGCGCCCGCCCGGGGTCACCGCGCAGACCGATCGCGACTTCACCGAGTTGGGCGCGTTGCCCACGCTGAGCACCGGCCAGCGCGTTACCTTCAAATTCGATGTCGTGGATTTCTACACGGCCATCGGAAAGCGGCAGTATCGCTGGCAGTTCGTGAAGGGCACCCCGACGGAGAGCGATTTGAAGGGCGGCTGGAACAATCCCCGGACCGTGACCCAGATCGACCAAACTTTCCCCGAACCCGGCGACTGGACGCTCGCGGTGCAATACATCGACCGCGACTTGAAATACTCTCAGCCAACGCTGGCGGGTCTTCACATCGCGCTGCCATGGCACGAGAACCCGCGCATCGTCGTGCCCGCCGGAGCCGGAGTCGTGGGCCTGCTCGCGTGGGCGCTCATCGCGCGGATACTCTACATGCGCAAACGGCGCGAGGCGGAACACCTCCGCGAGCGGCTGCTCGAAGAGGAGCACGCCGCGCGGACGGTCCTGGAAGCCAAGAACGTGGAACTCGAGGAAGCGCGGACGGCCGCCGAGAGCGCGAAGGAAGCCGCAAACGAAGCGAACCAGACCAAGAGCCAGTTTCTGGCGAACATGAGCCACGAACTGCGCACGCCGATGAATGCGATCATCGGCTACAGCGAAATGCTCCAGGAGGAGGCCGAGGATCTCGACCAAAAGGGTTTCATCCCCGACCTGCAGAAGATTCACGGCGCGGGCAAACACCTCCTTGGTCTCATCAACGACATCCTCGATCTCTCGAAAGTCGAAGCCGGCAAGATGACGCTCTTCCTCGAGGAATTCGAGGTGACGAAGCTGGTGCAGGAAGTCGCCGCGACTGTCCAGCCGCTGGTCACCAAGAACAGCAACAAGCTGGTGATCGAATGCCCCGAGGACATCGGCGTCATGCGAGCCGACGTGACCAAGCTGCGCCAGACGCTCTTCAACCTGCTCGAGCAACGCGAGCAAGTTCACAGAACGAGGGACGGTCACGCTGCGCGTGACCAAGGATGAAGGAAGGAGGATGAAGGATGAAACAGCTCAGCGCGACGGAGTCGCGGAGCATCCCTTGAGCCTTCAGCCTTCAGCCTTCTGCATTTCAGCGTCGCGGACACCGGCATCGGGATGAACGCGGAGCAGATGGGCAAACTCTTCCAGGCCTTCTCGCAGGCCGACGCCTCCACGACGCGGAAGTTCGGCGGCACGGGCCTCGGCCTGGCGATCAGCCGGAAGTTCTGCCAGCTCATGGGCGGCGACATCACCGTGGAGAGCGAACCCGGCGTCGGCACCACCTTCACCGCCACCCTCCCGCGCGAAGTGACCGAAGCCGCGCCCGAGCCGGCTCCCCTCAGCACAAACGGTGACACGCCTCCCGCCGGGTCCCGCACCCAGCAGTTCACCGTGCTCGTCATCGACGATGACGCCAACGTGCGCGACCTCATGCAACGCACCCTGGCCAAGGAAGGCTTCCACGTCGAAGTCGCCGCCGATGGAAAGCGCGGCCTCGAACTCGCCCGGGAATCCGCCCCTCGGTCATCACCCTCGATGTGATGATGCCCGGCATGGACGGCTGGGCCGTGCTCGCCGCGCTCAAGGCCGATCCCACCACCGCCGACATTCCCGTCATCATGGTCACCATCGTCGATGACAAGAACCTGGGCTTCGCGCTCGGGGCGGTCGATTACCTCACCAAACCCATCGACTGGCAGCGCCTCAGCAGCGCGCTGATCAAACATCGCCGCCTCGGCCTCGGCCAATCCGTTCTCGTCGTCGAGGACGACGCCAACACCCGCGACATGCTCCGCCGCAGCATGGAGAAGGAAGGCTGGACCGTCGTGGAAGCCGAGAACGGCCGCCTCGGCCTGGAGCGATTGGACGACGCGATTCCGGCGATCATCCTGCTCGACCTGATGATGCCGGAGATGGACGGCTTCGCCTTCATGGAAGAACTGCGCCAGCGCCCCGACGGCGCCGAGGTGCCGGTCATCGTCATCACCGCCAAAGACCTCACCGCCGAGGATCACCAACGCCTCAACGGCGAAGTCTCCCGCATTCTGCAAAAGGGCACCACCAGCACCGAACAACTCCTCGCCGAAATTCGCACCCTCCTCACCCGCCAAGCCGACTTCCACATTTGAAATCTCGTCCTCGTCCTCCTACTCCTACTCGTCCTCGAACACGTCTGACCTTCGAGAACGAGTAGGAGAACGAGGACGAGCACAAGGCCAGGGCGGCTGGCTGCGGCGACTACGACGTGACACCGGTCGAACTCCCGCGCCTGCTCGCCAAACTCGAGGCGCTCCCGGGTGGCTGAAGCATCACTCACGATAGACGCGCACCCAATCTGCGCGGCTCCAGCCCATCTGGCCCGGGTCGCTGTGATCGTCCGGATTTCCGCTGTTCGGGATCTTCCCGACGCGAAGCAGCGCCGGTGCGCCGGGGAAGCTGCTGCGCGGAAATTTCGCCAGCTGCTGGTCCTGTTGATACGTGCCTTCACCCGTGGCGAGGACACGCACGCTGTCCTTCCCAAGCACGAGCATAAGCGTCACCGGCAACTCGCGATCGCACATCCCTGCGAGTTCTTCGCGGCCTTGGGCGGCGATGGAAAAGCGACCATCCTTGCGGCGGTTCACTTTCACCGATTTACCGCCGGGCCAGACGAGCGCGAGACCGGGTCCCCACGACTGGCCCTCATCGCCAGTATCCTGTCGAATCTGGGCGGCGACGACCGCGGTTTCGGCCGGCAGTTCGCGTTCGAGCCAGGCATGCACATTCGCAGGCGCGAGGAAGACCAGTCCTTCACCGTCGAATTCCGGCACATCCTTCGCCCGCGCGGAGGCGACAACTTTCCATCCGTCCGCGGTCTTGGAAGCGAAGGTCTCCTCGCTCAGCAGCTTCGTCCGGTCGAACGCGAGGGCGGCAATCGTTTTCGGCGGCGTGCGGGGCGTTTCATCGAGGATGAAGGCGAAGCCGCGATACGGAGCGAGAGCGATGGTGGCATCGGGCTTGAACAACAACTCTGGCTGAAACGCCGTCATCTCCGGGGCGTAGAGCGAAGCCTTGCGCGGGTCGAGCCCGAGCCGCGCGAAGTCGATCGCGAGCGCGGTGCGCACGGGTTCGCCCGCAAAGTTTGCGATGGCAACGAGAGTGCGACCCGGCCTGGTGAAAACCGTCGCCTTGACGCGAGCGTCCGCGGGTTTCACCGGACAGGCATCATCCCACCAGCCGATGAACTCCGTGTCCGCCATCCCGAATTCATCCCAAAGCTTCCACATCATTTGCGGTGCGCCACCCCAGCCAAGCCGGCCCGTCATGCCAAACGTCAGCCCGAGCCACGCATTGCCGCCGCCTTCGAGCATCTCGCCCATCACGCCAAACGGCACGCCGCTGATCTCGACGAGAAAATGCTCGGGCGGTGGACCCGCGTAATTGTGCCCCTCGCCGAACCAGATGCGATCGACGAACGGCAGGGAATCCATGAACACGTTCGCGCAGTTCGCGAAGCCGGCCATGCCATTGAGTTCGTTCCACGAATGCAGGTCGATGAGCCCGCCACGCGGGTCGGCCCGGTCGAGAATTTTGCGTGCGCGTTTCGTCACCGTCCGGTCGTAGCTCACGTCGTCGAGATAGACGCCGTCGCAGCCGGTGTTCTCGACGAGCCAGCGCAGGCCCTCGAGATAGAGGTTATGAAAACGCGACATGCTCGCGGTGAGAATCGACGCGTCGTTCACGCCCGGCTCATACCAGGCCTGCCAGTAATCACCGCCCAGATGCTCCTCGCTCCACGCGTGCCCGCCGCCCTTTCCCGGCGCGATGAGTTCGTCCCCGAAGCTCTTCATCGCGAATAACTCCGGCGCCCAATTCGTGAGTTCGCGCACGGTGTAGTAATACTTCACGCGCAATCCGGCGGCGTGCGCGCGCGTCGTGTAGTCGCGCAGCTTGTCCGCGGTGAGAAACGGATAGTTGATGTAGGGATTGAGCGCGTTCCCCTGGTGGATGTTCACCACATTCGCTCCGGCTTCCCGCACCTTCTCCGGCGCGGCCGGCATCCCGCCAACCTGGTAATAGCGGTCTCGCCATTGCGCCTCGGTGTTGAGCGTGCGGAAGGGCGTGACGAGCAGATCGAAATCGAAGTGCAGCGCCTCGGCGGCGTTCACCGTGCGCGGGCCGCTCGTCGCCCGCAGCACGAGCGCACGGTCGCGCTCCGCGAAGTCGATGCCGCCCCGCCCGGCGTTGCCCCAGGCCGGCGGAAGATTCAGCGGCTGCCGCGGGTAGTGGATGTTCACAAAAGGCCGGACGTAATTTTCGCCGCGAAGTTGAACCCGCAAACCGGCGCTCACATCACCGAGCCACACGCTGTCCTGGTTCTTCTTCACGTCCCATTTCCATTCGAGCTTCGCCGGCCGCGCGCCGCCTTGCTGGCCGAGTCCGAGGATGTATTTGGCCGTGTCGACGGTGCGGGGGATTTCCAGGCGAATATCGCGCACCTCCAACGCCGTGCGACTCGAGCCAGTGATGCGGAAGTTCAGCGAGCCGTCGAATTCCATCGCCCCGACGACGAGGAAAGCGAGCGGGTCGCCAGAAAGCGTTCCGGTCCATTCCACGCGACCGGGCCGCTCCTTCGAAAACCGCATCCCTTCACCCCGCAGCGGCATCATCCGGCCGTCGTTCATCTCCACGACAAAGCGCATCGGCGCGGTGAGCAATTCACGGCCCGGCGCGTCCGTGTGCGTATTGCTCCCGCTGAAGTAGCTGGTGATCTGCGCCGGCAGACCGTCTTCACCGAGCGTCACGCTGCGGCCGAGGCAGCGAATGCTCCGGCCTTCGATCCGCAGGGGTGTAAAAGGCTTTGTCGGCTCATCATCCTGCGCGATTTGCGAGTCGAGCCACCCAAGCTTGGTGAGTTTTGCCGGGTCGCTGTCGCCGCCATCGACGAGCACCTCGCCACCGACGGTAATTGAGAAAGGCACGCGCTGCGTAGTGACTTCGAGGGCGGTGATCTCCAACTCTCCGCGATACGTTCCCGTGGCATCACGAGGGACACGCACCGCACACCAAAGCGGCTGAACGTTCCCGGCGGCGACGTCCAGACCGCGTCCGAATTCGCGCCCGAGCCAGTCGGTGCCATCCGTTTGAAAACAGCGAAAGGCCGCCGCCGGGATCATCGCCCCGCCATCCGCACGCACCTCATGGAACTGCGCCCGAACCCCGCGCAAGTCGCCACGCGCAGCCCAGACGCCGAGTTGAAAGACGTATTCCTCATTCGGCTGCGCCGCGAATTCCGGCGCACCTTCACGCTTCAACCACAACTCCGGAACGTGATCGAACATTCGCACCGGTCGCGCGCGATCTTCGGCGAAAACAAAGAACGGCTGACCGGGATGCGCGGCGACCCACGCCTCACCCTCCGCCCGGGTTGCAATGATCTCCATTTCACTGAAGCGATCGTGCTCCGTGCGCGCCTCCCAGCGCACGGCCTTGACCTCGGGAAGCTTCTTCCATCCTTCATCCGCGATCTGCGCCTTCGTTTTCCATTCCGCGTTCGCCGCGTCCTGGGGCGGGAGATACTTTGCCTGCGGGAACGATCCAGACCCGGGATTGCCCGGTAGAAAATAGACGAAGTATTCACCCACGCCTCCCGCGGGCTCGAAGACGACGTCCCCCGTCTCCGCCGTCACCGCGACCGCCGCCGCATTTGACAGGCGCTGCCCCGATTTTGCATCGACGACCACCACGCCTTTTGCCTCCGGGCGCGGATCGCGCCGCCGCCATTCGAGATGCGCGCGCACCGCCGACGCTGTTGATTCCACCCGCACGACAGCGCGATGACTCCCCAGGGTGGCATCCCATGCCTTGGCCGGCAGCTGGTAGCTGATACTCTGCGCGAACGCAGGCACCACGCACAGCAGCGCAGCGGGGAGAAGGAGCCGATTCATCCCTGTTGCCTAACGCCGACTCCACAGCCTCGCCAAGCGCCAACGCCCCGACCACGCCGAGGCCCCGGTCATCGTTATCACTGCCAAAGACCTCACCGCCGAGGATCACCAACATCTCAACGGCGAAGTCTCCCCCATCCGGCAAAACGGCGCGACCAGCACCGAACAACTCCTCTCCGAAATCCGCACCCTCCTCACCCACCAGGCGGACTGGCATATTTGAGCCCGCTCACTTCATCCTCCGAGGCTTCTTCGCTCGCAGAAATTACATGGAGAAAGTTGAAGGAGAAGGAGAGGATGAAGGCGAGAACCCGGTGATCCTTGCTTCCTTCTTAATCACAAACCTTATCCTCCCATGACCAAGATCCTCCTCGTCGAAGACAACGAACTGAATCGCGACATGCTCTCCCGCCGCCTCGCACGCAAAGGCTACGAGGTCCTCATCGCCGTAGATGGTCAGCAGGGCGTGGACATGGCCGCGAGTGAAGGCCCCGCCTTGATCCTGATGGACATGAGCCTGCCGGTGATCGACGGCTGGGAAGCCACTCGCCGCCTCAAGGCCGATGAGCACACACGGCGCATCCCCATCATCGCGCTGACCGCCCACGCCATGGACGGGGACGAATGGAAGGCGAAGGACGCCGGCTGCGACGACTACGACGTGAAGCCGGTCGAACTCCCTCGTCTTCTCGGGAAAATGGAAGCGTTGTTGGCTGGCGGACCTTCCACATGAGCGAACAAACACCGCCCGATTCTCCAGCGGCACAAGGATCGGCCAGAAGCCTCAAACATGAGCTGCGCACGCCGTTGAATCACATCATCGGCTACTGCGAAATGCTTATCGAGGAGGCGCAGGATTCGGGGCGGGAGAAGGCCATCCCGGATCTCGAGCGCATCCACGCCGCCGGCCGGGGCCTGCTCGCGGTGATCAACGATTTGTTCGATCCCGAAAAGGCGCCGGCGTTTTGGAAGTATCCGAGCCTGCTCGATCACGAAATCCGCACTCCGCTCAATCAGATCATCGGGTACGCCGAGCTGTTGCAGGAAGACAAGGACGCCGACGAGGGCAGCAGCTACCGGGCAGACCTCGGAAAAATTCATTCAGCTGCGCGCAGGCTGCTCGAAATGGTCTTGCAACACTTCGGATCGGAATGGACGGAGCCGCCCAATCTGGATTCGGCCGGTCCGTCATCGGAGGGACCGGCGGTCCCCCGAACACCGACCCTCAGCGGTGTTGCGGGCTCCGGGCGCGTCGGCTGCATCCTGGTCGTGGACGACGATCCGCCCAATCGTGAGATGCTGCGGCGGCGCCTGGAGCGCCTCGGCCATTCCGTGCACCTGGCGGAGAACGGCCGGCGGGCGTTGGAATTGCTCGCGCAGGAGCCGTTCGACCTCATGCTACTGGATCTGCAAATGCCGGAGATGAATGGCTACCAGGTCCTCGCGCGGGTCAAGGAGGACGAGGCCTTGCGGGAAGTCCCTGTCCTTGTCCTGTCGGCCTCGGATGAGACATCGCGCGTCGCGCAATGCATCGAGATGGGGGCGGCGGATTACCTGCCGAAGCCTTTCGATCCGGTGCTGTTGCGCGCCCGCATCGACGCCTGCCTCGAGAAAAAGAAGCTGCGCGACCGCGAGCGCGCGGCGCACGAGGCGCTCGAACGCAGCCAGAAACACCTGGCGGCGGAACTCGCCAAAGCGGCCAACTACGTGCGTTCGCTGTTGCCCGAGCCCATGCGGGACCGTGCGCACAGCGAGTGGTGTTTCGAGCCGAGCGAGGCGCTCGGCGGCGACGCTTTCGGGCATTACTGGCTCGATGACGATCACCTGGCGGTCTATCTCCTCGACGTTTGCGGACATGGCGTCGGCGCCGCGCTGCTCTCGGTCTCCGTGCTCAATACGCTGCGCGCGCGGGCATTGCCGGGGACGAATTTCCATGCCCCTGCCGCTGTCCTCGCAGCGCTCAACCTCGCGTATCCCGCCGAGGCCCAGAACTTCTTTTATTTCACCATGTGGTATGGGGTCTATCGCGCCTCGACCCGCACACTGAGCTACGCCAGCGGCGGCCATCCTCCGGCGCTGCTGGTCGCGGGCACGCGGGTCACGCCACTGGTCACCGATGGACCGCCCATCGGCTGTTTCGACAACGCCTGTTTCGATGGAGCAAGCTGCACGGTCGCGCCGGACGCCCGCCTGCTCGTGTTCAGCGATGGCGTATTCGAGATTTTCCTCGAACACGAACGTGTTCAGACCCTGGAGGAATACATCGCCGGATTCGCCGAAGCTGACATCCTGGCCATGCGCCCCCATGAGCGCCATCAGCACGCGCAACGACTGCGCGGCGCAGAGATCCTGGAGGACGATTTCTCGCTCCTCGAATTGCGCTTCCCGTAGCGTTCAGGCACCCCGCGCGGCAAAACGCTTCGTCATCCGAAGCACGTTCCGGCAGCCTTCGCGCGCATACGAAAGTTCATCCATGAACTGCTGCATCAAGTAAACACCCAGTCCGCCGATCGGTTTCTCCGCCAGGGGTAGCGACGTATCCACCGGCGGTGCCGCGAGCGGATCAAAAGCCGCACCGGTGTCTTCGACTTCCACGCGCAATTCGTTGGCCTTCACTTCGAGTCGAATCTCGATGCATTGCGGAGTGCCCGGCTCGAACCCGTGATCGATTACATTCGTCAAATGTTCCTCGAGCGCGAGGTCTGCCGCCTGGCGGGCGGCATCGGGCACGCAATGTTCGCGACAGAACTCCTCGAAGGCGGCCACGAAACGCCGCCGTTCACCAGCCTGGCCAGTCAGGATGAATTGCACGCGTCGAAATCTGGGGGACGCAGCCGACGAAGCGCTAGTTTCTCTGGATCAGCATATCCTTGAATCCGGATGTGCCGAGCAGCGCCATGGCCGCTTCCGACGGATCTGCCACGTGCAGGCTGCCGCCTTTGTTTTGCATTTGCCGCCAATATTGCAGCAGGGCGCGCAGCCCGGCCGAGCACAGGAATGTCACATCGCTCATTTCCACCACGATGTTTTTCGCGCCCGCGGCGATGGTGTTCAGAAGCTCCATTTCGAGCTTGTTGGCGCCTTCGCCGTCAACCCGCCCGGTGACGACCATTTCATGAGAATCTCCGTGCGCAGTTTTTTGAATGATCATGGTTTCGTGAATTTAACTCGGGGTAAGGCGTTGATATTGGTTGGTGAGAATCTTCCTGACAAACTCGAATCTGCAAATATCTCCAGGTCGAAGCGTTAGCGTCCGTAGAGGCACTGGGCCAGGTATCCGGTCAGGGCCGTGAGCCGATTGGTCGCGCGGAAATTTTCGATTTTCTTGCGATCGACCGCGAGGGCGCGCTCCCAGAGCCAGACGAGGTTTTGTGCGCTGACATGCAGGATATCCGCGATGTTCGCGGGGTCATCCACGCGCGGTGCTTTCACATCGAAACAGATCGGTCCGGAATACTTTGCGTCCTGGAGCACGACGCACATGGCGAGATCCTTGAGCGGCTCGGTGTAGCCGAAGGGCAGGTCCTGATCGTAGCGCTGGCCGTCCTGCGAATTGAGGTGAATGTGGAAAAGCTTTCCCGCCTCGAGGCAAAGTTCGATATCCCAAATGTAATCGAGACCGGCAATGCGCGAATGCGCCGTTTCCGGATTCACGCCGAAGAGCGGCTGCACCTTCGGATCGAGCCGGCTGATGAGGTAAAGGACTTCGCCGACGTTCGCCAGATACATGTTGGCGCGCGGCTCGTTTGGTTTCGGTTCGAGCGCAAACTTGATCTTCTTGTCGTAGTTTTTCAGCGCGTAGGCGCCGACTTTGTTGAAGCCTTCCACCAGTCGCTTGAATGAATCGCGGCCATTCTTGGCCAGGACGAAATCGAAACCTTCGCGGCCATTCCAGAAGACCATTGTCTTGGCTCCGAGAACCACGGTGGTGTCCACGGCCTGGAGTGCGTTTTCCAAGCCGAGCTTCCGGACCTTGGGATCATTGGAAGTCATGGCGCCATCCTTAAACACCGGCGCGGCAAAAAATGACGGCGTGTACATGGCGCACTTGAGCCCGAGCTTTCGGGCGATCTTGACGGCCTCCGGCGCCATCGCGCTGGTGATTTCGACATCGTGCGCTTCGTAGTACGTCATGCCGGCTTCCGCCAAAATGGGGAGCCGCTCGAGCATGGGGATCGGGTCGCGCGTGGGGCCGCCAAAGGGATCGCCGCCCGGACCAATATTCCAGACGCCAGCGCCGAGGCCGTTGAGGCCCGTTTTGTTTTTAAGAAGAATGGGGGATGCCATGAGATGGGAGGTTTTTGGGGAACTGAGGGCGGAAAAGGTGCGGAATGGCTTCGACCTTGTCACCAAGGAAATGGCGGGCGGAGCGTTACTGGCTCTCGCCTGCGGCGCGTGCCATCTCCGAGGTAAATCACCAGAATCGGCGCGGCTGGAATCGACCGGGTGTCAATGCCCGACCGCTCCCTCGAGTTCGAGGAGCTTTTGCTTGGCCGCCAGAACGCGGTCCTCGGCGCGTAACGCGATCACAGGATTGGCCAGACCGCTGGCCGCCACTTTCTCGGCTTCCTTTTTCGTCTCCTGCTCGAGGGCGATGATCTTCTGCTGCCATTCAATCTTCGTTTTCACATCGGGCGCGACCTCTCTCCGGAAGGTTAAAAGGGAAACTTTCGCCTGATAAATTTCGTTGGTGTCGCCAGTGCCGGATTGCACTGACTTTTCGACCGCGGCAACGATTTGCTCGAGGATGGCGCCGCGCTTCGCGATGATTTCGGGGAGGGAAGGTTCCTGCGCCAGCCCGAGCGAGGGCAAGGTGGCCAGGAGGGCGGATAGAAGGTATCGCGTTTTCATGCCGCTTTATGGCGGGACATTTGGGCCGGAGTCGAGAATTGAACTCGCGGTCACGAAGACCCGGAGAGGGGGCGACTCGGATGGTTCGGATGTGTCGCCTCCACTGAATGCGCGTGCCACTTTCCCTTTCGGAAAACGGAGTTCCACCGCCAAAACGCGTCGCAACTCCCAATACGATCCGAACTCAGTATTTCAGCACACGCGCCAGGAACGACCGGGCCAGCTCGCTTTGCGGATGATCAAACAATTCCGCAGGCGTACCTTCCTCAATGATCCTCCCCTCGGCCAACAGCGCGACCCGGTCCGCAACGTGCCGGGCGAATCCCATCTCGTGCGTCACGAGGACAAAGTCGCGCCCATCCGCTTTCAATTCCTCGATCACGGCCAGCACTTCGCTCGTCATCTCCGGATCGAGCGCGCTGGTTGGTTCATCGAAAAGGAGGAGCCGTGGTTTGATCGCAATGGCGCGGGCGATGGCCACCCGCTGATTCTGCCCGCCGCTTAATTCCGCCGGACGCTTGCCGGCATGGTCTTCGAGACGAAAGCGCCGCAACGTTTCGAGCGCCAGATTCCGCGCGGCCGCCTCGGTCATCCCGTGCACGCGCCGGAGCGGAAGCATGAGGTTTTCCGCGGCGGTAAGATGGGGGAAGAGATTGTAGGCTTGGAAAACGACACCGAGGTGGCGGCGATGTTCGCGGAGCGCTTCGGGATGATGGAAATCGACCGTCGCACCCTCGATCACGACTTCACCTTCATCGGGAGTTTCGAGCCCGGCGATGAGGCGCAAAAGCGTTGATTTTCCACCGCCACTCGGTCCGATCAACACGAGGGCGCGGAGTTCCCCGAAGTCCGCGCACAGATCGTCGATGACGGTCTGCAAGCCGAAACTTTTGTGCAAATGATCGAGGCTAAGTTTCAAAATGATGACGGCGCTCGAGCCAGCGGGTCCAAAGGGAAATCGGCAGGGTCAGGACGAGATAACCGATGGCCAGCGGAAGGTAACTTTCGAGATAACTAAAGCTGAAGGACGCGACCTGCTGGGCATTTTGCGTGAGTTCCTCGACACCGATAATCGAAAGCAGCGAGGAATCCTTGATCAGCGAGGCGAACTGCCCGGCCAGTGGCGGCAGCGCCTGGCGCAAGGCCTGTGGAAGAACCACGTACCGATAGGTCTGGGCCGTCGTGAGTCCAATTGCGCGCGCGCTTTCCCATTGCGAACGACCGACACTTTCGATGCCGGCGCGGATGATTTCGCTGATATAGGCACCGGCGAAATTCGAGAGGATCAGCAAACTGGCGGCGGTCTGGTTCTCGAGCCGTACGAGATGAAAGACGCCATAGTAGAGGATGAGAATCTGCGCGAGGAGGGGCGTGCCGCGAATCAGTTCAACGTGGACGGTACAGATGGCGCGAACAGGCAGCCACGGCGCGCGACGGCCCAGGGCGAGCAGCAACCCGAAGATAATGCTGAGGATCAGCGAACCCGATGCGATGAAAATCGTCCCCCGCCAGCCGCGCCAGAATAGTTCGCGATAACTCCACACCGATTCCCAACCGGCGTGCGAGGTCAGTTCCCACAGGGCCAGGTAGATAATGAACGATGGGAGAAAAATGGCCGCCGCGTAACTGGCGGCGTGCCAGTGCCGCGAGGGAGCGCCGGCGCCGCGCGTGTTCACGTTCGAGCGCACCGGCGCGTTGACCCGCCGGAGTCCCGCTGCGGAGCGCTATTCATCCGACCCGGCACTGGTGTCGGCGATCTCCCGATTGATCGCTTTCGCGGCATCCCGAACTTTTTTGATGTCGTCGGCCACGGGCGCCGAACCGTCCGCTTTCACCGTGGCTGCTCGGACTTCCTTCAGCGTGACCGAGATCTGCTCGAACAATTTTTGCGATTTAAGGTTCGGATTGAGCGTGCCGAGCCGGTCGATGAAATAGTCCAAAGCTTCCGGCTGAACGAGACGCCGACCGCGGGCGGGTGTGTAATCGTCCAGGATCAGGGTGCTGACGATCTCCAGACCGCGCAACCAGCCACCCAGGCTCACGAGATGCGCGATTTCCTCGTCCTTGAGCGCCATCATGCCGGCTTCCACGTCGGCCTGCGCCTTGACGAGTTCGAGCCGCACTTTCTTCCAATCCTTTTTGGCGGCCCGTTCAATAATGCTCTTGCTGTGCGTGGTCACATGATCAGACACGCCCAGCCCTTTCGAAAAACGGAGCAACGCGCGTGCGCATGGTTCGACGCGGGATGGCTTCTCGGCGATGACGGCGAGGATGCCGTCGGCGATGACCTGGCCGGACGCGAGGGCGAGCCGGGGCCGCGTCTGCGGTGTCCCAACGGGTAAATCGGCCCAGACCTTGTCGATATCGATGGGACGCAGGTCCATCAGCTCCGCCAACACCTGTTCGATCGAGGGTGCCGTGAATTCATTGACCCCCAATTCTTCCCGGACCCGTTCCATGTCCACCGCGTCGTTTCCGGGGACGGACGGCTGAACTTTCGCGTCTTTTTCCTCTTTGACCGGCTGCTGCGCCGGGGCAGACAGAACGAGCGTGAAGATTAAAGCGGCCCGAACGAGCCAGTGCGGAGCAAATTCCATGAGCCGACGTTGTCCCTGAATTTCTGGAAATTTGCAGCAGGAAAATCGCGGTATTTTACCTCTGAAAGGCAACGATTTAGCGGGGGTGGAGCCACTGGATTTCCCTCTTGACCGACAATCCGTCACCGCCATGATTCCGCCCTTATTCGCGCCGGCACCGGCAAAAATTATCTATGCAAGGAAGTTTGGGAAACACCATTTGGACATTCTGTTATTTTGCCGTCTTGGTCGGACTGTCCCTCTATGGGTTGCACCGTTACGTCATTGTTTACCTCTTTTTAAAGAACCGCCGCCGCGCTCCACAGCCTCTGGCACACTTCGAAAAACTGCCCCGGATAACGGTGCAGCTCCCGATGTTCAATGAGTTGTATGTCGTCGAACGGCTCCTGGATTCCGTAGCCGCGCTTGATTACCCGCGTGACCTTCTTCAGGTGCAGGTGCTGGACGATTCCACGGACGAGACCACGGAAATCGCGGCGAAAAAGGTCGTGGACCTCCAGGCCGGCGGGCTGGATATCGAGCTGGTGCATCGGACAGATCGATCCGGTTTCAAAGCCGGCGCGCTTTCCCACGGGCTGGCAACGTGCAAAGGCGAGTTCATCCTGATCCTGGACGCCGATTTCGTTCCCAGCCGGGATATGCTCCTGAAGACGGTGCATTATTTTACCGATGAAAAGATCGGCATGATCCAGACGCGCTGGGGGCATCTGAACCGCACCTTCTCCCTGCTCACCCGCGTGCAGGCCATGTTCCTGGATGGGCATTTGCTGCTCGAACAAACGGCGCGCAGCCGGAGCGGTCGCTTCTTTAATTTCAATGGCACGGGCGGGCTCTGGCGGCGCAGCACGATCGAAGACGCGGGCGGCTGGCAGCACGACACGCTCACGGAGGATCTCGACCTGAGTTATCGCGCGCAGCTCAAAGGATGGCGGTTTATATTCCTTCCCGACCTCGTGACGCCGGCGGAGTTGCCCGTGGACATGAATGGCTTCAAGAGCCAGCAGCATCGCTGGACGAAAGGTTCAATTCAGACCTGTCTGAAACTGCTGCCGAAGGTCTGGAGAGCGGAACTTCCGCTGTTGGTGAAGATCGAATCCACCGCACATCTGACCTCCAATTACGCGTATCTGCTCCTCTTTTGTCTGTGCGTGCTGATGCATCCCACCAGTGGTGGCGTGGCCAGCGTCTGGCGCACGGTCCTGGTGGACATCCCGCTTTTTCTGTCGGCCTCAATGCCGGCGGCGGTCTTCTATCTCTGCTGCCAGCGAGAGCTTTATCCGCGGACCTGGTGGAAGGAGATCCTCTACCTGCCCGCCTTGCTCGCCCTCGGAATCGGTCTCGCCGTCAATAACGCACGGGCCGTCATCGAGGCCATGATCGGGCATCAGAGCGAATTCACCCGCACCGCGAAATACGGCATCAAGAACCGTTCGCAGAGCTGGAGGCGGGCGAAGTATTCGCCGCTGAAGAGCCTCCTGCCCTTTGTCGAAGTCGGCTTTGCCGCTTACTTCATTCGTTATCTCATGGTGGCGATCGAAAACTCGCAGTGGCTGGCGGTTCCATTCCTGGTGCTTTTCGCCTCGGGATTTGCCTACGTCGGTCTTTGCTCGATCGGGCAATGGTTTCCGCAGCTCCGCCTGCCGGGGCGCGACTCAGGCGACGTTCTGCCAGCTTGATTCCCGGAACAATCCGCTCACGGGAACGTACGGGGAGCGTTATCGCCGTGACGAGGCGGCTTTTTTATCCCACCACAGCGATTGGCACGAGCCCGGCTTTACTCAGGCCAATCATGAAGACCAGTTTCCTGGCGCTTTCCGCCCTCTGCGCGCTCGTGACATTTTCGCAGCCATCGCGGGCGGGTACCACCATCATCGTCAGCGTGCGGGATCAGCAACTGGCCGTCGTCCGGGATGGAACAGCCGTGGCGAAGTTTCCGGTTTCGACCTCGAAGTTTGGCGTCGGCGATCGTCCGCGCAGTTACAGCACGCCACTCGGGACTCTGCAAGTGGCAGCCAAGTTTGGGCAGGATGCGCCCGTGGGAGCGGTGTTCAAGGGGCTGCGGATGACCGGCGAAATCATCCGCCCGAATTCACCAGGGCGTGACCCGATCGTGACGCGTATCCTGCAATTGCGCGGCTGCGAACGAAGCAACGCCAACGCCCTTTCGCGTGGCATTTACATTCACGGCACACCGGAAGAGCGCTGCATTGGCCGGCCGGCCAGCTACGGATGCATCCGGATGCGGTCGCGCGACGTGGTGAAACTATTTCGTACCGTGCCGGTTGGCGCGCTGGTGGAGATCGTGCAAAACACGCTTCGGGATCGAATTCGCGAGATCGCAGCTCCCGCGCCGAAGGCCACGGTCGCGAGTCGCTGACTCACTTCGGACGCGTCACGCGTCAAAGCATTGGACTTCGCTGCGGGGAGACTGCTACGGAGGCGAAGCGCATGAAACCGAAACCAGACAGTGCATTGATCATCGTGGGGCACGGCTCGACCGTGAATCCCGATTCGAGTGTTCCAACCCTTGACCACGCTGAGGAAATCGCCCGGCGCGGACTCTTCGGCGAAGTGCATTGCGCGTTTTGGAAAGAGGAACCGAGTTGCCGGCAGATCTTTCACACCGTCGACCGGGACGACATTTACGTGGTGCCGAATTTCATCAGCGAAGGTTACTTCACCAATACCGTCCTCCCGCGCGAACTCGAACTCGATGGTGCGCTCACGCACCGCGGCAGTCGCGTGATCAAGTATTGCGAGCCGGTCGGCAATCATCCGCGCGTGACCGAACTCCTGCTGCACCGGGCGGAGACGATTGCACCCGGAATCAACCCCGCCGAAACCACGCTGATCATCGTGGGGCACGGCACGGGGTTAAATGACAACTCAGCGGTCGCGGCCAAACGGGAAGTGGCCGCCATCCGCGAGCGCCACATTTATGGCGAGGTGCTCGCCGCCTACATGGAGGAGGAGCCATTGATCTCGAAGTGGGACCATTACGCCAACAAACCGAACATCGTGGTGGTGCCGTTTTTCATCTCGGACGGGCTGCACAGTTACGAGGATATTCCCGTGCTCCTGGGGATCGCGGCTCAATCTCCGGGCGCAGCGAGCGGAAACGCCCGGCTCGTTTTCGAACAAAATCCTTATCAACTGCGCGGTCGCACGCTTTTCTATGCCAGTTCGATCGGGACAGAACCGCTCTTTGCCGAGGTGATCACTGATCAAGTCGCGGCTTTTGATGCCGCTCACCCGGAGTGAAGCGCAATGTTTCCGTTGCGCTGGCACGATGGCTGTCGGCCGGCGGTTCCCGGATTGGCCAATTGCTCATCCAGCGCCAGGGCTGCACTTTTTCCCTCCGCCACGTGGACGATGTTGATCGTGATGATTTGCGCGTCTGCCTCCGGCCGGAAGACGCACGGGCGCTGGCCAACTACAACGAAGCTGGTGAATTTCGACCGCTGAAAACGACCCGCGACCTGATCCGCGGCTGGCGGATGGAACTCGATGATATCGATGCACTCCGGATGGCGCTGGATTACTTCTATCCCGCCATGATCGGCGTCTGGGCGAGTTGGCAGCGCGGGGAACTCGAGTCCGTGCGCTGGCGCGCGACCCTCGATCGCCAGACCGGCATGTATCGCGTGACACAACGAATCACCGACGAGCAGTCGCGCCCAATGATCGATTCGTTTTGTACACCCTGCCTGAAATGCCGGCTCTGGGACGGCCAGCATCCGTCCCCGGCGGAAGATGAAATTCCTCTCCTCTGCCACGAAGCCTGCAATCTCCTCGTGGCCGAAGCGCGGAAGATCGTAAAGAGCGAAAACCCATGATCCTGAAAGCGCGTACTGTTCTGACGATGGCAGGACCGCCCATCGAACACGGGGCGGTGGAAATTGAAGGAAACGTCATCAAGGCTGTTGGTCGCGCGGATGAGATGAGTGCCGCGGAAGCGCTCGATCTGGGTGATGTCGTGCTGATGCCGGGTTTGATCAATGCGCATTGCCATCTCGACTACTCGATGATGCGCGGCGCGATTCTGCCGCAAAAAACGTTCACCGCCTGGGTGCAACGGATCAATGCGCTCAAGCGAAGCCTCGACACCGACGATTACCTCGAAGCGATCGCCCACGGGTTCGCCGAATGCATTCGCTGGGGCACAACGACGGTGTGCAATATCGAATCGTTTCCGGAACTGATGCCGCACCTGCCGGAACCGGGGGTCCGCACCTGGTGGTTTTACGAAATGATCGATGTGCGGCATCGAATCACCACGGAAGAGGTGGTTGCCGGCGCGCTTTCATTTTTCCAGCGCCGAGGAAATACGCGGGCCAATTTTGGTTTGAGTCCGCACGCACCATTCACAGCCTCGCAACGGCTTTACCGTCTGGCCAATGAATGTTCGGAGGCCCTCGCCATGCCGCTCACCACGCACCTCGCGGAGTCGCGCGAGGAGTTCGAGATGTTTCGACATGCCCGGGGACCGCTTTTTGATTTCATGGCTGGGATCGGCCGCCCCATGACGGATTGTGGCCGGTTGACGCCTTTTCAGACGCTCTGGCAGGAGGGGCTGATCAATCATCGGTGGCTGCTCGCGCATATGAACGAACTTTTGGAGGAGGATTTCGCTGCGCTGGCGCAGGTGCCGCGCGGCTCCGCACCGCATCTCGTCCATTGCCCCGGAAGCCATCAATACTTCAAACATGCCCATTTTCCTTTCCGGCGCCTGCATGAACTGGGGGTCAATATCTGCGTCGGGACCGACAGCCTCGCGAGCACCGACAGCCTGAGTTTGCTCCACGAATTGCGTCGTCTGCGCGCAACCGAGACCTGGCTGACGCCCGAGCAATTGCTTCTCACCGTCACGACCAATCCCGCGCGCGCCCTCGGGCAGGAGCAGAAACTGGGAGAACTCACACCCGGTGCCTGGGCCGACTTGATCGCCATACCGTTTTCCGGTAGCGTCCCCGCCATTCACGAGGAAATCGTCCATTTCGAGCGGCCGATCCCGTGGGTGATGATCGATGGTAAAATACGTGCGTAATTTCTTCAACACTGCCGGCCTCTTCATTGGCGTCATCCTGAGTCTCCAGGCGGCGGTGGCGGCGGAGAAAAAGCTGTCGCCCGAGGAAGCCCGCGCGGCGTTCCTCCGACAGTTGGACGAAGATCTCGGACCCGACGAACCGCCGAAAATGCCGGAAAAGTTTCATCGGCTCGAGGAAGGCGAAATTCCGCTCAAGGCGGATGGGGCGGTGGTCATCGATGCCCTCACCGGGGAGGCGCTGTACGAAAAGAGTGCCGATCTGCGGTTGTTCCCGGCGAGCACCACCAAGATCATGACCGCCCTGCTGGTCATCGAATCCGGCAACCTTGGCGCGACCGTCGAGATCACCGTCCAGGATGCCAAGGTCGGCGAAAGCAGCCTGCAACTCAAACCCGGGGACCGATACACCCGGCAGCAGATGCTTTACGGACTGATGCTCAAAAGCGCCAACGATGTTGCTTTTGCGCTGGGTCGGGATAACGCCGGGAGCATGGAAGCATTTGCCGCGAAGATGACGCTCCGCGCGCGCGAACTGGGGGCCATGAACACGAGATTCATGAATCCGCACGGGTTGCACCATGTCGAGCACTACACCACCGCGCGCGACCTGGCGATTATCGCCCGCGCCGCCATGCAGCAGCCCTTCTTTCGTCGGCTCGTTTCGACCCAGCGCTACCAGTGGGTGCGTCCCACCGATCCACCCGAGGTCTGGAATCTGAGCAATCACAATCGGTTGTTGCGCGACTTCGATGGCTGCACCGGCGTCAAAACCGGATTCACCAATCCGGCCAAACACACGCTGGTTTCCGCCGCCTTGCGGGATCATCGGGAGGTGATCGCCGTGGTGATGCATGACGGGAAGAATGAGAAGTGGGAAGACAGCAAGCTGCTCCTCACCTACGGCCTCGCGCACCCCGCTCCAGCGTGGCGAACTGCCGCCGCACGCTGAACGACAAAGGAAAAATCCGGGGATTTCAGATAGCAGGCGGTGCGGCCGGGCGGGTGGAAACGGGTGGAGTTGGGGCAAAAGCCGGAAAACCGTGTTAAATGTCGGTTCCCATGCAGCCCCCCAGTCCCCTCCCCCGCCTCAACGCGCACGCGTTCGTGGTGCTTCTCCTTATAGCGACTCTGGTCGCGTTCGCGGCGGCGACGCCCGCGGCGGGAAAGTCCGTGGTCATCAATGAAATTCACTACAATCCCACCAACAACACCGTGCTCTCGGAGTTCATTGAACTCTACAACGCGAGCACTGATCCGGTGAGTCTGACCGGCTGGCGGCTGTCGGGTGCAATCGACTTTAGCTTTCCCGAGAATACCACTCTCGTCCCAGGAGGCTACCTGCTGGTCGCGCAAGATCCGGCCACGGTACAGGCGAAATTTGGCAAGAGCAGCCTCGGACCCTGGACCGGTAGTTTGAGTTCAGACGGTGAAACGATCCGCTTGCGCGACGCCACCGACGAAGTGGTGAGCAGGGTTGATTACGGCGTCGGATTCCCCTGGCCGGTCGCGCCAAATGGCGAAGGAACCACCATGGAGCTTCTGAATCCAAACCTGGAAGAGGATCTCGGCGCGAACTGGCGGGCGGCGATCATTCCGCCAGCATCCGCCACCACCGATACCGGCTCACCCGGAGCGCAGAATCGCCAGTTCGTCACCAATGCACCGCCGGCCATTCGGCAGGTGATTCACTCGCCTCAGGTGCCGAAGGACGTTGATCCCATCGTGGTCTCGGCGAAGATCACCGACCCGGACGGAGTCGCCCAGGTTTCCCTCAGCTATCAAATTGTTGCCCCGGGAAACTACCTTCCTGCCTACCTGCCAAATCCGATCGCAGGCAACAACATCGCCTCGGAAACCCGGCCGCCAAACCCCGACTTCGAAAATCCAGCCAACTGGTCCACCGTGGCCATGCACGATGACGGGCTCGCCGGCGATCTGGTGGCAGGAGACGATGTCTATTCGGTCCAACTTCCGCCGCAGGCCCATCGCACGCTGGTCCGATACCGTATCACCATGCAAGACACGCTCGGCGCCAGCGCACGCGCTCCGTTTGCCGACGACGGATCGCTCAATTTCGCCTGCTACGTTTACAACGGCGTGCCCGACTATCAGAGCGTTCCCGCCAGCGACTTGACGAAACTTCCCGTCTATCAGGTGCTCACCCGGCCGCAGGATTGGACGCAGTGCCTGGCCTACAGTTCGAGTTCTCAAATCACTCAAGGCCAGCAGGCGCGGTTCTATTTCAATTGGGAATGCGCATTTTTCTACGATGGCGTCGTCTACGATCACGCGGATTACCGACTGCGCGGCGCGAATGGTCGCTACCAGGCGCAGTCCAAGCGCTCGATGCGCTTTCGTTTTCACAAAGGCTCGTATCTCGCCGCGCGCGACCAGGACGGAAACTTCTATCCACGCAAGTGGGCCAAGCTGACCACGGGCAAAGGCTTCGACAATCGCCTCACGCTGACCTACGGGCTCAACGAAGCGATTAATTACTATTTGTGGAATACGATGGGGGTGCCGTCGCCAAACAGCCATTGGGTGCATTTTCGAGTCGTCCAGACCGCCGACGAGCAGCAGGATCGCTGGCGTGGCGACTTCCAGGGCCTTCTATTCATCCAGGAAGATTACGACGTCCGGTTTCTCGACGCTCACAATCTTCCCAAGGGCAACCTTTACAAGCTGCTGAACCAGACCAACGCGCCGCTCGATCAGCAGCGCTATCAGGCACCCTTCGCCCCGACGAATGGCAGCGACCACAACTGGGTCGAGAATTCGCTCAACGGTTCGACCCCGCCGGGCACGGTCGCCGCCGGTGTCAACCTGGACGAGTGGTATCGGTATCACGCGCTCGCCCAGGCGATCCGGCACTATGACTACTGGCCCAATGCCAATAAGAATATGACCTGGTATTTCGAGCCCATCTACGAACCGGCCAATCAAAACCGCGGCCGACTGTGGATGATGCCCTTCGACACGGATGCATCCTGGGGACCAACGTGGAATGAGGGCCACGACGTGGTTTATAATGCGCTGTTCGCCTCCAGCGCTTCGGGTGGAGACAACGGAACCAATCCGACGCTGTGGCCTGGATACTTCAATGCCGTGCGCGAAGTTCGCGATCTCTTTTTTCAACCCGATCAGGTCAACCCATTGATTGATCAATTCGCCGCCGTCATCGCGCCGCTGGAATTGGCTGATTCCATGCGCTGGAAATCCGGTCCATCGGCCGCCGGTAACTACAGCGGGATCGGGGGAGCCGGCATCGTGTCGCTCAACAATCTGAAACAGGACATGAAGAATTTTGCTTTCAGCGGTGGCAACTGGCCCGGCGGAGGCGTTGGCCCGGGCGGGCGAGCAGCTTTTCTCGACAGCTTGCAGGCATCATTGGGTGAAGGAGCGAAGATCCCCGATACGCCGACGATCACGTACATCGGGCCTGCCGGATATCCCAATAACAGTCTCACATTCTCAGCAACGCCGTACGCCGATCCGCAAGGTGCAGCCTCGTTTGCCGCGATGCAATGGCGTATGGCCGAAGTGACCGATCCGACTTCGCCAGCGTATGTGGAAGGCGAGAAGCTGAAACTGGAATGGACGGCCAGTTACGACTCCGGCGAGATCCCAACCTTGGCCAGCCAATTCCGCTACCCCGCGGCCGCCTGCAGCGGCGGTCATACTTACCGCGCCCGCGTGCGCTACAAGGATGACACCGGTCGTTGGAGTCACTGGTCGGCACCCGTGCAATTCACCGCCACCGGAGCCGACGTGAGTGTCCTGGCCAGCAGCCTGGTCGTCAGCGAAGTGATGTATCACCCGACGCCGCCGACTGCCGCGGAAACGGCGCAGGGTTGGATCGAAGACGACTTCGAATACCTCGAAATTCGGAACATCAGTGACGAACCAGTCGATATGACAGACGTCCGATTCACCAAGGGTGTCGATTTCGATTTCGAGCCCGGCTACGTGCTGCCGGCTGGTGCCACCGTGGTGGCGGTGCGGAACGTGGCGGCGTTCAATTCCCGTTACGGCGCGGGCAAGACCATCGCCGGCATCTGGGAAGCCGGAGATTCGCTCAGCAACGGCGGTGAAGAAGTCAAACTCAGCTTCGGACCCGGCCAGGCGATTGTTGATTTTATCTATGATGATGCGGCGCCCTGGCCAACCGCGGCTGACGGCGGCGGCTACAGCCTGGTGTTAAACCATCCGGAGACACTCCCTGATCCAACCCTCGCGGCAAACTGGCGTCTGAGCCGGAACCCCGGAGGAAACCCCGATGGCGACGACCTCGTCACGTTCGCCAGCTGGGGCGCTCAAAACGGCGGGCTTTCCGATCCGACCCTGGATACGGACCTGGATGGATTCATCGATTTGCTCGAGTTCGCGTTTGGCGGAAACGCACACGCGAATGATCCGGAAACGAAACCCGTGGTCGGATCGCAGTCGCGCAACGTGTCTGGAGTGGTTGGAGACTACCTCACCATCAAATTCCGACGACAACTGGGTGCGGAAGGCATCGTGTATCACGTCGAATTCGCCACCAGCCTCGCCTCGACCTGGACCGAAAACGGCGCGCTCGTGCAATCGGACGCCAACGGCGACGGTACGGTCACCGAAGTGTGGCGCAGTTCGACACCGTCATCCGGGGTTTCGGAAGAATTCGCCCGCGTCCGCGTGGTCAAACCGTAGTCGCCGCGCGCGGACAAAGCCGCCGTTATGCTTCCGGAAGTTCGACGCTCGCCACCGCGAGGGCGGCGATACCTTCCTCCCGGCCGACAAAACCGAGACGCTCATTCGTCGTCGCTTTCACTCCGGTTCGAGTCACCGGCAATCCAAGGGCGGCGGCGAGATTCTCCCGCATCGCGGCGACGTGGGGGGCGATTTTCGGAGCTTCCGCAATTAGCGTGGCATCGATATTCACGACCCGTCCGCCCTTTTCCCGGACCAATGCACCGGCCTGGCGCAGAATCTCGAGCGACGATGATTCCGCGAATCGATTCGTCGGAATTTGGAAAATGAAATCCGATGTCCCGTTCGCCGATCGCCCCGAGCACGGCATCGGCAATGGCATGCGCGAGAACATCCGCATCGCTGTGTCCCTCGAGTCCGCGCGTGTGCGGAATCTCGACTCCGCCCAGAACGAGCGGACGTCCATCGACAAAACCGTGAACATCGTAGCCAATACCGGAAAGCGTCATAGGGTGAACAATGATCAGAATCGGGCTCCGAGGTCGATCAATCCGCTCGAGGCACACACACTGATTTTATCGGGGTTGTCCAGTCGTGGCGTCATCTCGAAGCGTCCGCCCGCGGACTCGACGAGGAGTTTGCCGGCCGCCACATCCCACAAGCTCACGCTGGATTCGAGGTAGGCATCGAAACGACCGCAGGCGACGTAGGCGAGGTCGAGCGCTGCGCTGCCCATGAGGCGGCACTTCCGCGCGCGCGTCACGAAGTATTCGAGCACGGGCAATCCCTGCGCGATGGTGTCCTTGCTCTTGGCAAAGCCGACGGAGAGGACGGCCTCACTCAACTGCGTGCGGGTGCTCACGCGAATGGGCGCATGATTGAGCAACGGTGCGCTGCCGCGCTCCACCTGCCACAACTCGTCGCGCATCGGATCATAAATGACACCCAGCACGATATCGCCGGCGATCGGTTCGCGGGCCGTGACCTCGCGCAGGGCGATGCTGATGCAGAAGTGCGGCACGCCGTAGTAATAGTTCACCGTTCCGTCGATCGGATCGACGATCCATTGCCAATCGCTCGCCGAATCGCCCGCGAGTCCCTCCTCGCCGTAAATGGCGTGGGTGGGAAACGCCGCCAGCAGGCGCCGGGTGATGAGATCCTGGGTCTGCACGTCCAGATCGATCTTGATGTCGTGAGCATGCATCTCCTTGACGTCGGGAGTCGCGCCGAAGTTTTGCCGCAGAAGCGCACCTGCTTCGCGAGCCGCCGCCATGGCAACATCCAGTGGTGAATTCATACGACCAACAGTGCGAGTTTAGCGATCGGATCGGGAGAAAAAAGAAACGGGAGGGGTTTTTACGCCCCTCCCGTCTCGGATTCGAAATGAACGACTCAGTCGTTATTTCTTTTTCGCAGCAGCTTTCTTCGGAGCGGCTTTCTTGGCCGGAGCCTTCTTGGCCGGAGCTTTTTTAGCCGCGAGCTTCTTGGCTGGCTTTTTAGCCGCAGCTTTCTTGGCCGGAGCTTTTTTGGCCGGAGCCTTTTTGGCCGCAGGTTTCTTCGCGGCTAATTTCTTAGCCGGCGCTTTCTTCTTTGCGGGTGCTTTTTTTGCAGGAGCTTTTTTAATCGCCATCGATAATCCCCCCTTTCCGTGCGCAGTCGCGCGTCGAAAAAATTCTTAAGCGTTGTGGTGAGAGTGATAACATCACGCTTCGCGGCAGTGAGTAGTGATGCATGGTTGGAGCGTCAACAGTTTTTCCTTGGCAATGATGAATTTTTTTTGGCGGCGCGTTGGCGTGATCACTCATTGAGCAAATGCGGTGCCGCCCGCGGAATGATGAACCGCAAAGCTTGTGTTGAAGCCGATTCGCGAGCCGCCTGGAGTTTTCGCGCCGCGATGCGCGATCAGCTTCCGAGGCTTTGACGATGCAAATCAATCACGCGGGCGCCACCATTTCCATCGCCCGCGCGACGATCTCATCGACGCTCCACAACCGTCCGATGCCATCGTAGCCGCACGCCAGCAATCCCTCCTCAGGTCCGATGAAATGGACATCGCGGCGTTTCAGCGTGCCCACATTTTCCTGCGTGGCGGCATGCAGCCACATCTTCCCATTCATCGCGGGAGCGATGAGGACGGGTGCTTTGGTGGCGAGCGCGATCTCGCCAATCGGATTGCTCGCCAGACCGCACGCGAGTTCGGCGATGACGTTCGCCGTCGCCGGCGCCACGAGCAAAAGATTGGCTCGATCCGCGAGATCGATGTGGCGCGGTTTCCATTCCACCCCGGCGTCGAAGACGTCGGAGATGACCGGATGCCGGGACAGCGTTTGCAAGGTCAGTGGCGTGATGAAGCGTTGCGCGCTGTGCGTCATCACCACGTGAACCTCGGCCCCCTGCTTCGTCAGTTTGCTGACGAGGTCCGCGGCTTTGCAGGCGGCAATCGACCCGGTAACGCCAACGATGATGACCGGCGCGCTCATGGCTGTTCCGAAATGGATGCCTCGGTCAGCAGCCGGCTGCTGACCTGACGTTCCGCGCGCAGGATGGCGCGGAAATTAATCACGTCATCCTCCGGCGATCCGCTGACGATGGTGTAGCGGTAGTCCCGCCACGACTCGATTTCCCGGCGTGCGTTGGCGAGACGGAGATCGAGTTGCTCGGGGGATTCCGTGCCGCGCCGGAGCAGTCGGCGGCGCAATTCCTCGAAACTCGGCGGCATGAGGAAGATATCCGCCAGCGATTCGGCGATGATCCCGCCGTTGCCCCGCACGGTGGCGGCGCCCTGGACATCGATCTCGAGCAGCACATCCGTGCCGGCGGTCAGGGACGCGACCACATTCTCCCGCAGCGTGCCGTAGTAGTTGCCATGCACGAACGCGTATTCGAGGAAATCGCCCGCTTCGATCCGCGCTTCAAAGTCCATTTTGCCGACGAAGTGGTAATGCGTGCCATCGATTTCACCCGGTCGCGGTTCGCGCGTCGTGCAGGAAATCGAGAACGTGAAGTCCGCATCGCCGCGCAAGTGCGAGATGAGGGTGCTCTTTCCCCCGCCGCTCGGAGCCGAAATGACGAAGAGAATTCCCCGGCGGCGCGTGATCATTCGATATTGGAAAGCTGTTCCCGCACTTTCTCGAGCTCGGCCTTGCAGGTGACCACCAGTTGCGAAATCTCCACGTCATTGGCCTTGGCCCCGAGGGTATTGAACTCACGGGCGATTTCCTGGCTCATGAATTCAAGAGTGCGTCCGACCGGTTCATTCCGCCGCAAGTGGTGGGCGAATTGCGCGAAGTGACTTTCGAGCCGGGTGAGCTCCTCGGTGATGTCACTTTTCTCGGCGAAAAAGATGACCTCCTTGACCAGCCGCTCGTCCTCAAGCGGCAAATCGAGGCCCGCGCGCTCGATGCGTTCGCGCAATTGCTGCCGGTAGCGCTTGATGACGCCGGGTTGCAGCGCCCGAATGCGGCGCACGCTTTCGCGCATCATTTTCAAACGCTTGATCAAATCCTTGGCCAGGTGCTTGCCCTCGATCTCGCGCATTTTGACGAGGTCGCGGAGCCCTTCCTTGAGCGCGCCTTCGATCTGCGGCCAGAGTTCTTCGGGCTCCAGCCTCTCCTCGGGCGTGCGGAGAACGCCCGGAGCGCGCAGGACAGTTTCAATGCTGACCACCCCGGAAGCGCCCAATTCCTGTTGCAGCGCGAGCATCGATTGGAAATAGACGCGCGCCAATTCGTGGTCGAGGGAAGGGCTCTGAGCCGTGGCGCCGCCCGGATGGTGCGAGATGACCACGGTAAGTCGTCCGCGGGTGACGGAAGAATTGATGACGTCGCGCACCCGCGGTTCGAGCTCGTTGAGTTCACGCGGCAGACTCACCACCACATCGCTTTGTTTGCGATTCACGGAGTTGAGTTCGACGCTGATTTTACTCCCCTGGGAGACGCTCTGGCCGCGTCCGTAGCCGGTCATGCTGCGCATGGATCGAATTAGAGAAGATAAGCGGCGGCTTGGGCAACGTCCTTGTCGCCGCGACCGGAAAGATTGGCGATAATGATTTCGTCGGGTGACATGGTGGGCGCCTTTTTCAGGATGTAAGCAATGGCGTGGGCGCTTTCGAGCGCGGGAATGATACCTTCGGTCCGTGACGATCTTTGAAAGGCATCCAGCGCCTCCGCATCGTCGGCAAAGTCGTAGCCGATGCGCCCGGCGTCGTGCAAATAGGCGTGCTCCGGGCCGATGGCGGCGTAGTCGAGACCGGCGCTGATGCTGTGGGTCAATTGAATCTGCCCATCGTCATCCGCGAGCAGAAACGTCTTGGTTCCCTGCAACACGCCAAGCCTGCCGCCTTGAAAACGCGCCGCATGGTCGCCTTGTCGGAGGCTTCGACCGCCCGCCTCAACGCCGATCATGCGGACGTCTTCATCAGCGAGAAAAGGCCAGAACATGCCGATCGCATTCGAGCCGCCGCCAACACAGGCCACCAGCAGGTCCGGCAGCCGACCCTCACGTTCCAGAATCTGAGCGCGCGCTTCGTCGCCGATGACGCGATGAAAATCCCGGACCATCATGGGGTACGGATGGGAGCCGAGCGCCGACCCCAGGATATAATGGGTGGTGCGAACATTGGTGACCCAATCTCGCATCGCTTCATTGATCGCTTCCTTGAGGGTGGCCTGGCCCGCGGTGACGGCGACGACTTTCGCGCCGAGGAATTTCATCCGCTGCACGTTGAGCGATTGCCGCTCCATGTCCACGGCACCCATATAAATGACGCACTCGAGACCCGCGCGCGCCGCGACCGTGGCGGTCGCCACTCCATGCTGGCCGGCACCGGTTTCGGCAATGATGCGCTTCTTGCCCATCCGTTGCGCGAGCAGGATCTGGCCGATCGCATTATTGATCTTGTGGGCTCCGGTGTGGAGCAGGTCCTCGCGTTTGAGGTAAATCTTCGCCCCGCCGAGTTCGCGCGTCAGGCGCTCGGCCAAGTAAAGCGGCGTCGGGCGACCCGCATAATTCTTTGAGCAACCAGGCCAGTTCGTCCTGGAAATCAGAATCGTCCCGCGCCCGCAGATACTCGCTGGTGAGTTCGTTCAGCGCCGTCATCAGCGTCTCAGGGACGAACATTCCGCCATACGGACCGAAGTGGCCGTGGGCGATCAGGAAGAGTGGCGAGGTCGATCATAAAAGCGATGGGTCCGGTGGGGGATCGAAAGAGTAGGAGGTCGGAGGAAACGCCGCAAACGCCGTTTTTCCGAGCCGGTCCGGCGCCGACGCGTCGCCGACCGACTCCACTCGAACCAATTTCAGAGCACCGAAAGGAATGGCCCGGCTCCGGATTAACGCACTGGATCGCGGGGGAATTTGGCGAAGGGAAGGCGCGCGCCGCGATAGGAGTAATTGTCCGCGCGAATCTTTACCTTTGGTCGAAAATCTTCGGTACCGGAAATGGAAACGATATCGTCCTGATCGACGCCATCTCCCGAGACGCCGACGGCACCCACCAAATACCCATCGCGATAGAGCGGGAAGCCACCCGGAAAGATGGTGATCCCGTTTGGAAGATTTGGATCACCCGGAAAAAAGGCGGTCAACGCGGAGCTGCGCAAGCTGGTCGCTTCCTGAAACCCAAAATACGGGCCGTGGGCCGTGCCATCGATTCCCGGCGGGAAAAACCGCTGGGCGAGGAAGCCAATGGTCCGGCTGCTCATGGCCAGCTGCGTATTGGAAAAGAAAATGGCGGTGCGCGCTTTCTGGACAGCCACATCCCAGCTGAAGATCGTGGCTTCACCGGTTCCGAATACGCCGAGGATCGGTGGCGGGACGCTCGGCCGGTCCGGATTGGCCACGACCGTAATGAAGACTTTCATATTCGTCCCCAGCGGCAGGCGGATGCCGGCGCGGGTAATGCGTGCACGCTGCGCGGCGAGACTGATGATATCCTTGACTTCACTTTTTGACAGCCGGCTGGCCTTGCCATTGATCTTCCGTCTTCTGGGATTGCCATGATTCATCCACGGATCGTCACGGAATGGGAAACGGATCTGCCCCTCGAACCCTCCGAGCCGGGCGACTTCGTAGGGATAGGCTTTCGGAGCCGCTTGCGGGTAGCCCGGCGCAATCGTGCCGAAGGGAACGGTTTGATTGGGATACGCGTTTGCGAGAACGACGCTTTTGGAGAGGTCCCGGGCCCCTGGAATCAGAACCGCCGAACCCGGATCAGTCCCCGCCAGAATAATGGGGACATCGATCGGACGCCCGATCCGACCCAGCGGCGGAACGTCATCCACATCCTGGATATCTTCCGGCCGCTTATTGACGTAGGGGAGACGAATCCCATTGATGAAAGCGTTTGTGGCCAGAATTGAGTCGTCGGGTCGAAAATGGGATTGGCCGGCCAGGGCGACGAGTTCGTCCGTGTCGTCCTCATATTTAAATCCAGGAGTCGCTTCGCGTTGGGTTTCCTTAAAGAAAATCGCCCCCGCCGGCGCCAGGTTGGTGGGGCTGTCATCACCCACGACGCCAAGCCCACCCACGAGTTTGCCTCCTTTATATAAGGGCACGCCTCCGGGAGAGTCGTTGAGCGACGTGAGCGGAAAAAGCGGCGCCCGGACGCCGGGCGAGATGGTGGGCGGAATCTCGACCGCCCCATTGAAGCCGGGCGGGATGAGCTTGGCGCGATTGACGTCTGAAAAAAACAGGCTGGAAAATCCGACCCCAACGAGCGGTCCCGAAGGCGTGTTACGAACCCCAGGCGGGAAATGCTGTTGAATGATGAAACCGGCCGTCCGGGTGGTGAATGCATTCTGGTCGCTGCTGAGAAAGGCGGCAGTGCTCGCGCGCGTGATCGCTCCGGCGACGAGGGAATAGGTTTTGATCACGCTCAAGGACAACTGATCACCCTTCGGCGGCGGGAAGACAAAGGGCGGAGCGAATTGCGGAAGCGGCGTGGGCACCTTGTTGCCGCAATCCCAAATCGCGAGGATAAAGCCGTCTCGATCCGTCACGGCGATGATCGAGTTTGGGCTTATGTCCGAGGCCTTGGCGGCGGCCTGCGCGACAATCTGCTCGACCTCATCCTGCTTGAGCAATTGCGGCTCGGCCCGCACCGATAACATTCCAAGCGAAGCCAACCCGGTCAGCGCGGGCACCAAGCGTCGCATGTGATTTCGGGACAAAAACGTCTGCACAGTGCTGCTTCTAAAAACAAAATCGCGCCGGATGAGCAACTCCGAATCGATTTATTTCATTTGCGGCGTTTTGCGTTTGCTTCGCGGGACGGCTTTCCCTAAACGGGCGCTCTGTCGATCATGGCTGTTGCGAAGAATTTTCATTACCGCCGGGCCGTATGCCGGATTCTCGCTTCCTGCATTTCGCTCCTGCTCGCGAATACGGGTGCGCAGGCGGAGGATCAACCAAAGCCGTCGTCCACCAGCCAGGCCGCTCACTCCAAGCCGAAATTTGCGCAGGAGAAAACTCATTTGCGACCGCTCTTTGGAAAGCCCCATGTCGTAGGGCGGGAAAACAATCGACTGGATGTCGATCCCAAGGAGACCGTCCAGAAAGTTCCGCTCAAAGCACCGAAGGGAACCATGGACACCCCGGGTTTCAACCCCGATCCAGGCGGTGTAACCCCACCCATCTTTAATCCGGATCCCGGTGCAGCCGAACCAGGCAACGTGGTGCTCGATCAGTCATTGCCAGACTACGGCAGCCCGCTTTCGCTCATGGGCGAGGAACTCCTTTCGGATGTGGACAAACCCCTGGGCGAGAATCTGAGCCTGCCGCGAGACGGCGTTCGCGGAATTGAGCCGGTCAAGCGGACCTTCGACATTCCGGAGTTTTACGGGGGCGGATATACCCGGCCCGCAGTCGAGGAAGACACCGTCTTCGAAAATGCGGTGGCGATGCCCAACCGTTGGGAAATTACCGTGCCTCACTGGCAGCGTTACATGGATCCGTCCATCGAAACGCCCTATATGTACAACACGCCACTGTGGTGGCATCCATATCGTCAAAGCCGGTTGAAGGGCGACGTACCGCTGTTCGGCACCCAGGACATCTTCGTCAATATCACGGCGAAGAATTTCTCGATCGGAGAAGTGCGCACGATCCCGACGCCCAGCGGCGTCAGCACGGCACGCCCGGATAGCCCCGAGTTCTTTGGGCGCAATCAGCAACTTTTCTTTTCCAATGACACGTCGCTGGCGATCGACATTTTCGAAGGTGAAACCGCGTTCAAACCGGTTCATTGGATGATCCGGGTGCTCGGCGTTTACAACACCAACTGGATTCGTGTGCGGGAAAATAATGTGGTCGATCCGGATCCGCGGGGAACCGAGTTCAAAGATAGCGGCGCTTCCAGCACCAAGCATATCCAGGCGATCCCTTCGGATGGCGGTAACTATAATCCGCAGGATGGCATCCCGGGGCCTTTTACGGATGTGATCAACCCATCCGACGCCTTTAATTACATTCACGATCAATTAAGCGCGCTGGGCGATGCGGAACACCTTCGTTCGGTGGATGACAATAACTATGCCGAAGGAAAAGGGAAAAGCGGCAGCAATCGTAACGATCTTGCCGGCACGCGTTATACCACTCGCCACCGCGACTTTTTTGCCCTCCAGGAGGCGTTCGCGGAGTTACATATCACCGACCTGACGGATAATTACGATTTCATTTCGTCCCGGTTTGGAATTCAGCCGTTCGTTTCGGATTTCCGTGGATTCATTTTCGCCGACACGAATCTCGGCGCCCGCATTTTCGGCAACTTCGGCAATAACCGTTATCAATACAATCTCGTGTATTTCAACATGCGCGAGAAGGATACGTATTCCGACCTGAATACGTTCGAGTCACGGCATCAACAGGTTCTCATCGCGAACCTGTTTCGCCAGGACTTCCTGGCCAAAGGTTATACGGCTTCCCTGAACTTTTTGATGAACCTGGACGACGGGGGGACGCATTATAATAAAGATGGATTCCCAACCCGGCCGACCAATATCGGCACCGCCATCGACGAAGGGAATTTCCGTGGAACGGATGGTTCGATCAGGGGTCATGACGTCCGCGCTTACTACCTGGGCCTGACCGGGGATGGCCACTTCGGGCGCCTGAATATCACGAATGCCTTCTACTACGCGTTTGGTGAAGATGAGTTCAATGGGCTTGCGGGCCGGCGAGTGGATATTAGCGCTTTCATGGGAGCTCTCGAGCTGAGTTATGATCGCGATTGGATTCGGTTCAAACTCTCGGGCTTCTATGCCAGCGGCGACTCCGATCCCACGAATCGCGTCGCCACTGGTTTTGACACCATTCAGGACAACCCATTCTTCATCGGCGGGCCGTTCAGTTGGTATGTGCATCAGGGGTTCAACCTGGCCAGCACCTCAGTGAACCTGAAGCAACGTGATTCGCTGGTCCCGAATTTGCGTTCTTCCAAATCAGAATCCCAGTCGAACTTTGTCAATCCGGGCGTCGCGATTGTCGGTATTGGCACCGACATCGATGTGACCCCAAAGCTGAAGATGTTCGCCAATGCCAATTACATTTGGCTGAACGAGACGAAGCCCATCGAAATTGCCCTGCAGACCAACAAAGCCAGCAACGAATTGGGAACGGATCTGAGCATTGGGTTCAAATACCGTCCGTTCCTAACCGAGCAAGTTATTCTGTCGGCCGGCATCGGCTTTTTCATTCCGGGGGAAGGCTACAAGGATATTTACGAACGATCGCCCAAGCGCGTGGCCGGCTATGGCCCGCAGACCAATGAAGGCAAAGTCGATAATTTTCTCTATAACGGCTTCGTGACGCTCACGCTCACTTACTGATCTCCGATGCGCAGACTTCCGCTCTTCCTCCTCGCCAGCGTGACGTTGTCCGCAGTGTTCGCGCTGGCTTACAACCATGCGGCAGGCCAGAACGACTCGAATCCCTCGGAATCGACTCCCCCACCCGCGGAGCCAGCGACGAAAACACCTCTCAGCCTCGAGACACCCCTGCCACCGTCCGATGGCGCGACTCTTCCGCTGGGCGCTCCGGAGCCTTTGCTGCCGCCCGTTCCCCCGACACCGGATTCCACTCCGCTGATTCCTGAAACCCCGACGCTCCCTGCTCCGGGCGCGCCCGAAACGCCTGCGGGAGCGGATGGACTGGGACCGCAAACATCGATTCCAAAATTTGGCCCCGCCGAAGTGATCCCTGGAACCATGGGGACCGGTCCCGCCATTTCGATTCCGCTGGCCAGCGGTCCCGAATTAAAGCTGCCACCACGGAACAAGATCGATCAGACCCAGGCCATGGCCGACGCCAAGAGCGTGGGTTGCGTCCAATGTCATGTCACAACCGACGCGCACACGATGCACGAGTCGCCCCACGTTATTCTCGGCTGCGTGGATTGCCACGGCGGAAATCCGAAGCGCGGCCTGACCAGAGACGAGGCCCACGTTTCGGCGCGCTTTCCGGAATTCTGGGTCGATGGCGCCAATCCCCGCAACTCGACGACGCTCCTGAATCACGAACGTCCGGAATTCATCCGCGCCGTCCGGAAGCACGATGGCGATCCTGTGGCCGTGCGAGCCATGGGCCAGCGACGAAATCCGATAGGTCTTGCCGAGGTGGCGGCGCAGGCCATGCAGATCGGGACCATCGGCCTCCTCCGCGGCGGGAGCGGTGTCCGACGGAACATCTGCGATGTCCAATTGCGGAAACGCCCGCGCGGCATCGGCGAGCAGCCGTGGCCGTTCGGCCGGCGGCGAGGCGGCCAAAAGCTGGGCCGTGGCCGCCAGCTGACTGTGTCCATGGCCGATCACGGGATCGAATTGATCGGGCCGGTGAATCAGGAAACTCGCTGTGATGATCAGATGAATGGTCACGATCGAGGCGACCACCAGCGCCGCGATCTGCCCGCTGATTCCCTTCAGATTGAAGATGCCCGATAGCTTCACGATCAGCTGTCCGTCGCGACCGCTTCCACGGCAGGGGTGAACATGTAGCCGCCGGAGCGCACCGTCTTGATCATGACGGGCTCCTGCGGATCGGGTTCGATCTTGCGCCGGATGCGGCTGACCAGCACGTCGATGCTGCGTTCGAACGAGCCGGCATTGCGGCCCTGCGTGAGATCGAGCAGGCTGTCGCGCGACAGCACGCGGCCGGGCCGCTCGCAGAAGGTTCGCAGCAGATCGAATTCGGCGCTGGTCATCGCCACCCGCGCGCCTGCCGGATTGCGCAATTCCCGCAGCCTGAAATCGATTCGCCATCCCGAAAAGCGAAGCGCGATCGCGCCATTGGCGGCGCTGACCGTCTGTGCGGCCGTCTGCCGCCGCAGCACCGCGTTGATCCGCGCCAGCAATTCGCGTGGGTTGAAGGGTTTCGCGAGATAGTCGTCGGCACCCATCTCCAGCCCGAGGATCCGGTCGACGTCCTCGCCGCGCGCGGTCAGCATGATGATCGGCGTTTGCGATTCGGCGCGGACCTTGCGGCACAGGCTAAGCCCGTCTTCGCCCGGCAGCATGACGTCGAGGATCAGAAGATCGACGCGGTGGTCGGTCATGAGCCGGGACATTTCGCGTCCGTCATTTGCGGTCGTCACGTTGCAGGAGTTGGTGCGCAGATATTTCGCGATCAGCGCCCGCGTCTCGCGGTCGTCTTCAACGACAAGAATGTTCGGCGTTGCCATGGCCATGTGGACCTTTGTCAGTGATTCGGGAATTTTGGCGAAGCATTTTTGTTTCCGGATGTTTCTGACCTTCCGGCTGCAACACGGGGCAACACACGGCAACACGGCAGCAAGGCAGCAACAAGGTCTCGTTAACAGAATTAACCTTAGGTTCGGGGCGTCCCGCAAGAACCCATTCGGACCCCCTTGGAGCCATCATGACCTCGATCTCCGCGCTCTCCAGCACCAGCTACCAATCGCCCCTGCAGAAGCTGCAGGACGAACTGCAGTCGGAAGTGAATTCCGGCGCGGTCTCCTCCTCCGATCAGAGCGCGCTGTCTTCCGCGCTCAACGACATCAACTCCTCGCTGCAGAGCGGCCAGGCGGACGCCTCGTCCGGCAGCACCAATTCCTCGCCCGGCGACCTCAAGTCGAAGATCGACAGCCTGATCGCCAACGAAGTATCGAGCGGCAAGCTGACCAGCGATCAGGCTACCGAGCTCCAGGGCGTCTTCAAGCAGGCGTTTGCCCAAGGCGCGGGAGCCGCCGGAGCCGGCGGCGCTCCGGGCGATGCCGGTGGCACGAGCGGCGCCGGGCAGGCGCATCATGGCCATCATGGCGGCCATGGCGGTCCGCCGCCCACCGGCGACTCCTCCACGACCGACGGCTCCAGCAGCACCAGTTCGGCCAGCGACATCCTGCAGCAGTTCCTGCAGGCGCTGCAGAGCTCGCAGTCGGCCGCCTCGCCGTCATCCTACGGCGCAACCGGCACTTCCAACTCCAGCAGCAGTTCGTCGTTCTCGGCGCTGCTGATCAACTATCAGACCTGACCTCACGCTGGCGCAGGCCGGGAAGCGATGTTCGACACGATCGTTCTGCTTGCGGGTCAAGCCGAGCAGGCCGCGATGCCGCCGGTGCTGTGCGCGCACAATCCGCGCCTCACCGTCGTATCGGTCGCGACGTCGGTCGACCTGGCTGGCCTCGATCCCGCCCTGCTTGAACGAGCCCGGCTGATTGCGTTCGTGACGCCGGAAATCGTCTCAGGCTTCGTTCTTGCGAAGCTCGGCTACAGCGCCATCAATTTCCATCCGGGTCCGCCTGATTATCCCGGCTGGGCGCCGTCGCATTTTGCGCTCTACGAGCGGGCAACCGAGTTCGGCGCCACCGTCCATGTCATGGTCGAACGCGTCGATGCCGGCCCGATCATCGACGTCGCGCGCTTTCCAATTCCCTCCGGCATTCCCGTGCTGGGACTCGAGGGGCTGGCTTATGCCCACCTCGCGCACCTGTTCTGGCGGATGGCGAAGTCGCTTGCGACCGATCCGAACCCGCCGCCCGTGCTTCCGGTCGAATGGGGCCACCGAAAATATTCCCGCCGCGCCTATCGGGCGATCTGCGACATTCCGTTCGACATTCCCAAGGATGAGCTCGACCGGCGCCTGAAGGTGTTCGGCGGCAATCATTTCGGCATGTGCCCGACCATCCATCTGCACGGCATCGAGTTTCGCGCCGTGCCGCCGGGGTCCTGAAGTTTCAGGGGCCGCTGGTCGCGACGCCGAAGTCGATCGGCTGCAGCGACGTGGTGTTGCAGCGCCAGCCGCCGGCATCGGCTTTCTTGAACGCGAACGCCTTCTCGACCTTCAGGCGGTGAGCCACCGTGAAACTGTCTCTGCTCTTCGGCGCCGGATTTGGTTTGCCGGATTTCGGATCCCAACAAGTTCCCGTGCAGTTGGAAGCGATCGGACTGCAAACCGCGAACGGCGACAGCACGACCATTTCGACTTCCGCCGTCACCAGCGCACTCTGGTCCGCCACCTCGTTATCGAGCTGAAGGACGCGGCTGACGATGAGGAAGCTCTCGCAGGCATTCGCCGCATGAATCTGCGCGACGCAAAGATCGACGGCGTCGGCGTCGGGCAGGGGCGAGGCGAGACGGCGTCCAAAAACCTTTTTGGCGTCGCCCTTGGCGGCCGCGATCTCGGCCGTCTTCGCGCGCATGTACTCCTCCAGGCAGCCCGAAGACGACGACAGCTCCTCCAGCGGCACGTTATCCTTGCCCACCAGGCCGCATTTCCGGTCGCGCTCCCTGCTCCATCGTTCGTATTCGGCAAAGGCGGCCTTGGCGTCGTCTTCGTTCAGCCTGGTTATCAGTCCCAAGGTCCGGCTATTGAGCTCGTTCCTGGCCAGCGCCAGCGTCGGGTCGCTGCATATCAACGTGCCGGCGGTGGTGTTGGTCGCCAGACAGTCGAAATTCGGATCGCTCAGGATGCCAATTCTTTCCTGCGTTTCTATCGACAGGCATGCCGCGATGGGGGCGACGTCCTGGTACGAGATGGCTTGATTGCGCTGAATGCCGCAGCTTAAATCGCGATCCTTGATCCATTCGGCGTTTTCCTCGATCGCGAGGCGGCGGTTGGCGAGCCGGTTGAGGCGGTCCTGGATCGCGGCTTTGAGCTTTCCGGAAATGGCATTGAGTTCGGGATCGCCGCAAAACAGCCGGTCGGCCTGGCCCTTCAACACCGCGCAATGATTCTCGCTGTATAGCGGCAGCGCATCGCTGATCGATCGGCCGGAATCTGCCGGACCTTCGGCGCAAGCCGGACAGGCGAGGCCAATCTGGACCGCAACGACAGCCAGCATCATTCCCCGCATCGCGCGCTCCACTCCCCCAAACTCTTGCGGGCGTATCATCGAGGTGCGCGGAGACATGTCAATGCGTTTGGACGTCCCGCCGGCCGGCGGGGCGCCGCGGCTGGGCCTCAGTTGGCAGGCGAAACCAGGCTCGCCAGCAGTGGGGCGTCGGCGTACCGCATGGCTCCGTCCTGATTGATCACGAACAGCGGCCGGTAGTTGCGGACATTGGCGTCCGCGACCATCGCCATGCGGCGATTGTCCAGCATCAGCCAATCGCCGTCCAGCCGCGCGGCCGCGACCGCGTGGTCCTCGCCGTGAACGGTGTCGCGCATGATGACGATCCGGACGTCGTCAGCCGAGATTCCGGCCATGCGCAGGGCGACGTATTTCGCAATGGCGTAGTCTTCGCAATCCCCGGCGCCATGGGCGAAGGTGACCAGCGGCGAGCTCCAGACGTCGAGCTGGCCGTATTGGGCCTCATCGCTCATCGGCCGGATCGCAAGATTGATCGCGCGATTGATTTCACCGAGGCGGGCGCGTCCCTCGCGCGAGCGCGCACCGTCCACGATGGCGAGGAATCGGAGCGCCGCCGGCGAGGCGCAACGTTCGCGGTCGCCGTCGCAAAGCGCCAGTTGCACCCGTTCGTCGTCGAGCGTGCCCTCGACCCGCAGCCATTTTTCCACAACGCCGCCTTCGGACAGCGGCGCGGCGAACAGGCCGAACGGCTCGGCCGATTTGCAAATCAGCTCCGACACGCCGGGCGTCATCAATGTTGCGGCTGAAAGCTCCGGCGCCGATCCGAACCAGACCATGCTGCAGGCAAGTATGGCGGCACGCCACGCGTGCGAATGACCAGGAAATCCCATCTGACGCCCCATTGTCCGGGCATCGGCGAGGCTGAGTAGCCAGCTCGTGACCGGATCATTTCACGGGCAATGATGGGCGGGGGGACGTTTTATTCTGCTTAAAGCAGGCCACGGCGGGCCGGAAAGCGCGCAACAGGCTGAAATCCGTCTCGCCGATTTGCTGAAAATTTTATGCATCTCCCGCAGGGCAGCAAAAGCTGCCCGCAGAAGGCGAAACCCACATGCGTTGGTTGTGCGGCTGCGGATTTCCGCGAGGTATGGCTAATCGGCCGCAGATTACGCCTTATGTTATCTAGATCACAGTTTTAGCTGAGAAACTGGCGCAGTATCGTGCAACACGATGCAGGGGCAAGGTTAGTAAAGTATCTATGATGTAATATATAACTAATCATTACACAGATAAATCTGATCTATGCCTGAAATCGCGATATTTATACGTCCCGCCAGCCATCCTAATACTTCTCAATTCGACAGATTTAGCCAAAAAACCGCCCGGATCGCTTCTGCCGGGCCGGCTTGCACAGGACTTGCACAAGCAGGAGATGGTTTCGCAATGCTTACCCCGATGATATGCAAGTTTAGACAATTGAAATTCATATAGTAATTAACCATTTGCGGTGGCCCTATTGAATTACGCCGGCAAATTCGACGCCACGTTCTCGGCCGACGGCCCCGGTCTGCATCCCCAGGGGCAGGCCCACGTCGAGACGATGACCAAGCATGCGACGCATGCGCCCGCCGACGCCATCATTGTTCCCGATTCGCAACTGCTGTTCAACGGCGACTTCAAGCGTGAAGGCGTCGACCTCGTCCTTTCCCATGACCACCACGAACTGGTTCTGCACGACTACTTCAAGGGCGAGAAGCGCGCGGCGCTGTCGTCGCCCGATGGCGCGCACCTCACCGGCGATCTCGTCAACGCACTGACCGGCCACACCGAATTCGCCCAGGCGGGCGGCGGCGCGGCTGCGGGCAAGGTGATCGGCCATGTCACCAAGCTCTCGGGCACCGCGACCGCGTTCGCAACGGCGTTTCGATCATCCTGCACAAGGGCGACAACGTCGAAAAAGGCGACGCCGTCCAGTCCGGCTCCAATTCGACGCTCGGCATCACCTTCATCGACGGCACCGTGTTCGGCCTGTCGTCGAATGCGCGGATGGTGCTCAACGATATGGTCTACGACCCGAACGGGTCGAACAATTCATCGCTGCTCAGCCTGGTGGCGGGAACCATCTCCTTCGTCGCCGGCGAGACCGCCAAGCACGGCGACATGAAGGTCGACACGCCGGTCGCGACCATGGGCATCCGCGGCACCGCGGTGCTGGTCGAGATCGATTTCACCGTGCCAGGCAGGGCGGCGCGCCGGACGCGAAATTCCAGGTTCTGGTCGAGCCCGACGGCACCACCGGTTCCTACATCCTGTTCGACAAGAACACGCTGAATCCGATCGCGACCGTCAATCAGGCCGGGCAGCAGATCAACATCAGCCAGGGCCAGGTCTCCATCACCAATGCCCCGCTGCCGCCCGAGATCCAGAAGCTGATCACCGATGTGTTCTCGCTGAAGTTCACCGACTCCAATCCCAAGAGCTTCGATCATTTCAGCGATCCGGCATTCCGCAGTCGCTGCAGCCGATCTATTTGCCGAACGGCACGAGCGCGACTCCCGTCATTTTCCAGGTCAATTCGGCGAGAATTCGACACCGCAGAGCCTGATCACGCCGCGATCGATCCCAGTGGTCACATTCCCGGCCCGCCGGCCGCGTTCATCCGCGACGCCGGCGGCCATCGCGCCCCGGCTTTCCTTACCGAACTAGCCGGCAAGACCCAGGCCAGTCGACCGGATACCGTGTCCATCAGGGTCAACTGGGTGGACGTCAACCCCGGCGATAGTCCGAGCGCCGAGTGAAGTTCGAATCGTTCACCTACCAGAATCGGCCCACGCAGACGTCACGGCGACGTTGAACGCCCAGCAGCTCGCGGATATCGCGGCGCTCGAGCTCAATCTCGTCCCGGTACCCGTCCCAACAACAACAACATCGGTTCCGCGACGTGGACCTACAGCGTGCCGACAACGCGTTCGACTTCCTCGCCGCCGGCGAGAAAGTAACGCTGACCTATCAGGCGCGGGTCGATACCAATTTCGCCGCGAACAACGAGGGTTGATCGTCGTTCACCATCACGATCACCGGCACCAATGACGCGCCCGTCATCACCGGCAGTCCGCCGACGATCGCGCTTTCGGGCGGCACCAGCGTGCCTGGCGGCTCTCTGACCGCGAGCACGCCGACGTCGGGCGCGCTGGCGTTCAACGATGTCGACCTGACCGACACCCATAAGGTTTCGACCGCGCTGACGGGCGCAGTCGGGCTGCTCGATGGGGTCACGTTGTTCGACGGCGTCGATAACCTGCCACCGGGCCCGCTCGGTCTGCTCAAAGCGGCGCTCAGCGCTTCCATTGCTAGCGACAGCACAGGGGCCGGTGCCGGCACGATCGACTGGAAATTCGCCGACCTTCCGGTTTACATCGCCGATTTCCTGACCAAGGGTGAAATCCTGACGCTCACCTACACGGTGACGCTGACGGATTCGCAGGGCGCCACCACCTCCAAGGACGTGACCGTAACTATCGCCGGCACCGATCAGGCCGCCGTGGTCTGGATCGACACCGATCCGGTGCCGGAGTCCGGCGCGCTGTGGAGCGACGGGGCGAACTGGGAGACCGGCACCGTTCCAACGGCAAACGACGATGTCATCGTCATTACCGACCAGTTGCACGGCCTGACGCCGTCATTTCCCGTTACCATCGATGCGCCGGCAGTTGCGAAATCGCTGACCATGAACGACTTCGGGACCTTACCCCCGCGGTTGATCAACCAGAGCACGCTGACGATCGGCGGCGCGCTCAATCTCGGCGCAAATTCGGTTGTCGAGAATTTCGGAAGCCTGAGCGTCGGCGGGCTGGCCGAGATCCTGGATCATAGCGTCCTGCAGAATTCCGGTTTCATTACCCTCGGTCAGGGCGGTGATTTCACGACGTCGGTCGCGATTGCCAATTCCGGCACGATCGAAGTCAGCGGCGGCATGCTCAACGTCTGGGATGTCATCGACAACGCCGGCGGCAATGTCACGGTCGACAGTGAAGGCAATCTGACACTGAACGGCGCCAGCGTCGACTGCGGCACCGTCACCAACCAGGGCGAGATTGATCTCACCGGCGCGGCGTTGCTGAAGAACGGTTCGCTCGGCAACTCGGGCACAATCTACGTGAGCGGCCGTGGCAATGCGCTCCACCACGAGAACGTTACCAAAAACGACTTGCTCGATATTCGGTCCGGCAGTGTGCTCACCATTGACCAGGGGTCGAGAGTTGAGAATGCTGGTGGCCAGATTAGCATTGGCGGTGGCGGTTACAGCGTCGGTGAACTGACCGTAAACGATGCGACGATCGGTGGCGGCTCGGTCCTGAATTCGGGTGCCGTCACGCTCGGCGGATACGGCGTGCTAAAGAACGGTTCGCCGTACAACTTCAACTATATCCTCGTCTCTGGCCTCGGCAACGCGCTGCACAACGAGACGGTCGCGGTTGGTGGTGCCCTGCAGATCGTGTCCGGTGGTGTGCTGACCGTTGATCAGGGCTCCACGGTTTCCAATCCATTTTCCTGGGAAGTCGTTGACGGGACGCTGACGCTGAACGCTGCGGTCGTCGATTTCGGAGTTGTCTATAACGATCCCGGTGGCACCATCGATCTCACCGGAAGTGCCGTCATCGAGAATGGCTGGCTTTACAATTTCGGCCAACTCAGTGCTTCCGGTAGCGGCAACGCGCTCCACAATGAAACCGCAACCAACGGGGCTGCGTTGGAGGTCCTGGCAGGCGGCGTGTTGATCATCGACCAAGGTACCTCGGTCGCCAATGCCGGCGGCACGATCACGGTTGATGCGAACGCCACGCTGGCGCTGGATACGGCAACGATCACTAGCGGAACGCTCAGCATCAGCGGCACGCTGGATGCGACCGGCAACAGCACCCTCACCGATGTAAGCATCACCAACTACGGCCTGATCGAGGCGACCAGCGGGGTACTGACGATCGATCCCGCAGTGCTCGTCAGCCTGACCAATTCCGGCACGCTGAAAGCGAACGGCGGTGAACTCGACATCACCGGCGAGCCAGTGATCAACACCGGGACCTTGCAGGCAATCGCCAACTCGACGCTGAAGTTGGCCTCCCTGGCGGTGACCAATACCGGCGGTACCGTGACGGTAGGCGACGGATCGACGCTCGACCTGACGGGCGTCACCATCAATGGCGGGGCGCTCGGCAACTCCGGCCGGATCGACGTAGCGGGACCGGCAATGCGCTGGACAAGGTGACCGTCACCGCCAACCACTCACTCGAGATCCTGGCCGCCGGCCTGTTGCTTCTTGACCAGGGCACCACGGTCGCCAATGCCGGCGGTACGATCACGGTCGGCGGTACCGCGACGCTGGTGCTGAACCATGCGACCATCGACGGCGGCACGATCAACGATTACAGCACGGTATCGGGCAGCGTCGTCGCCGGCCACATCGATGTCACCGGCAACAGCACGATCAGCGACGCCAGCCTGAACTATGGTGACGTCAAGATCGAGCAAGGCATCACGCTGACGCTGGACAATGTGGCGGTGAACGGCACCAGCATCGAGGTGGACAGCCCGGTCAGGAACGCGCCCGGCGATCTGATCCTTCAGAACGGGACCACCGTAACCGACAGCCAGCTGACCATTGACGGCAATGACCTGCTGACGTTGAAGGGCGCCGCCATCAATGGCGGAACCATCACCGACAACGGCATCATCGACGCCATCAGCGGCAGCAGCACAATCGGGGCCGGAGCCACTATCCATAATCATGGAACGATCGAAGCGACCGGCGGTATGCTGACGATCCACGGCGGCATCGTCAATGATGGCGTGCTGAAAGCCGAGGGCGGCACGCTCGTCATCGATGGCGACATCACCGGTGCCGGAACCGCCGTCATCGGCAACGGCGGAACGTTGGATCTCGGCGGAGCGGACGCGCAGACCACCACGTTCGACGGCCTCGGTACGTTGAAGCTCGAAGCCTCCTCGAACTTCACCGGCACCATCAACGGTCTTGGGAGCATCGATCTTGCCGGTACGGTCGTAACCAGCGCGTTTTTCGACGGCTCGACGCTGCTCGTAACGGCAAGCCGGTTACGTTTGATATTTCGGTGCCTGCGGGCGACACGGTTGCTTTCAAGAGCGATGGCGCCGGCGGAACCTTCCTCAAGGTCGTGCCGCAGGTGCTCGGCGTCGGGGCGCCTGCGCCGGCCGCCGGCGTCGAAGGCGCAGCGATTTATCTCGGCTTCTCCGATACCGTCACCGGTGCGAGCCTGGCCAGCTTCGTGATCGGCGGAATTCCGGATGGCGCGGTCATCACGGACGGAACGCCTGGCCACACCTATGCTTCAAGCAGCGCGGACGGGTCCGTCGATGTCGCGTCATGGAATTTGTCGACGCTGACGATTACGCCGGCCGATGCCGCCAATTTCACGCTGAAGGCGCTGGTAACCGCCATTGATGGCGATGGTTACGACTACAGCTTGCCGGAAACGGCAATCGTGACCGTCAACCCGGCAGCGCCGACTGTGGCGCCGGTTGCGGAGAGCGGCATCGAAGGCAGGTGGATTGCGCTAATCTCGGCACCACGGCCAACGGATTGCCGGGCGATACGAACAGCCTGGCGTCGCTCGTGGTCAGCACCATCCCGGTTGGAGCAACGCTGAACGACGGGCATGGGCACAGCTTTACGGCGTCGGTCGGGTCGACCTCGATCGACGTCCACGACTGGGCCCTGTCGGGCCTGACCATCAAGCCTGCGGACGCCACCAGCTTCACCCTGCATGTGGCGGCGACCGAACATGACGCCGAAGGCAATCTCAGCGCGACGGCGACGGGCATCGAGGCGGTATCGGTCACACCCGACCTGCCGGTGATCGTGGGCGAGACCGATCCAGCGGAGCAGGCAGTGATCGTCGTCACCCCGGGCGTGCCCGTCGTGCTTGCGCCGGGCACCAGCAACAACACGCTCGCCCTCAATACGGAAACCTTCAACAGCCAGCCGGAGGGCTCGCATTCGAGCAACGGCGCGGGGCATGGAAACTTCTATAGTGCGGCCCTCAACACGACATTTTCGGCAACGGGACATGCCGGTGTGGTCGACAATTCCTCCAGCGTCACTTCGGCTCCGTTCATCGGCCCCTTGCCCGGCGGAGTGGACACCACGAACTATTTGAGCATCGGCGGCGGCGCCACGGAAACCATCAGCTTCGCGGTCGAAGAGAACGCCTTTGGTCTTTATTGGGGATCGGTCGACTCCTACAACAAGATCGTTTTTTACCATGGCGAAACGCTGGTCGCCTCCTATAGCGGCGCGGACATCGCGCCGCTGTTGGCGAACGGCGGGCAGGGCTCGTTCGCGTCGAACGCTTATGTGGAATTCTATGGTCTTTCGTCATTCGACAAGGTCGTCCTGAGTCCGACTTCAAACGCCTTCGAAATCGACAATATTTCCCGCGATAAATTCAGGCGCCGCATACCGAACTTGCCGCGCCGATGACCGGAACGCTTTCCGTGAGCGATGTCGCCGCCGGCGACACGCTCACGGCTTCGGTGCTTGGAAACACCGTCGCGACCTACAACGGCTCGACGACGCTGCCGACGAACATAAAACTTGCCGGGTTTATCAATGCCAGCGATATAACGTTCGACACTGCGACCAGCGACGGCGGAACGGATGTCCTGCACTGGACTTACCATCCCAACAATTCGAACCTGGATTTCCTGAAGTCCGGCGATACGCTGACCCTCACCTTTACCGCCCAGGTCAACAACGGTCTCCATGGCTCGACCGATCAGCCGCTGACCATAACCATTGCTGGCACCAATACGTCGGCGGATACTTTCGCAATTCAAGTTCGTCAGCGGAACGTCGCAAAACGATACGTTCGGTGATGTCCACGGCAATGTGACCATCTTCGGGGGTGGCGGCCAGGATACGTTCGTGTTCAAGCCCAATTTCGGCAACCCGACGATCGCGGACTTCAACGTCAACAACGACACCATCGATATCAGCCACACGCTGTTCACAAACGTTCCGGCGATACTTGCCAGCGCGCAGCCGGTCAATTCGGGTCACGACACCGTCATTACGGATAGCCATCACGATACGATCACGCTGCTCGGCGTGACGGTCGCGCAACTGCAACAGCACCCCAACGATTTTCACCTGGTCTGATCCGGTTGGCCACTTGGGAGGTGTGTGGCGGACGCAGGGAATGTTGCCGTCGGATAACGCCCGGAGAAGACCCGGTCCCCAAAGAAGCCAAAAATCTCTCGCCGGGCGTGATCAACC
>CAWCSW010000002.1:0-740085 GCA_963798345.1 uncultured Verrucomicrobiae bacterium
AACTGCGAAACCATGAGCGCTGAATCGCTGTCGGACGACTCCTTCTACGTATACGATCGGTCAACTTTCCGGCAAAATCTGGCGGAGTTTTGTCGGCATTCACCTCTCGCTACGAGCCGGTGCAACTCGCGCTCTCAGTGAAGACAAACTATTTGCCGGCACTGCTCCTCGACGCGGCCGAGGCGGGGCTGTGGTTTGAGGTCGTGTCGGCCATGGAATACGAGATGGTGAGGAGTTTGGGAGTGGAGCCGGAACTCATCGTCGTGAATGGCCCGGTCAAGAGCAGCGCCTTCATCCAGCATGCTCTTTTCGAAGGTGCACTGGTCCAGCTCGACGCTCCCGCCGAAATTGAGGCGGTTGCGCGGGCAGGCGAATCCGAGCGCCCGCTGAGGGTCGGCCTCCGAATTAATGTCCCTCCGCGCGCTGGTGGATTTTCACGTTTCGGGTTTGATGCTGATACGCCAGATTTTCACCATCACGTTCAGCGTCTGCGGAAAATTTGCGGCGTGCAGCTCGAAGGATTGCATGCACACGTCTGCACGCCGGATCGTAGCGCCAGAGATTATGCAGCACTCGCCCGTCGTTTGCTCGCTGTGAGCGATGCAGTTTTCCAAAATGAGACCCCGCGTCTAATAAATATTGGCGGTGGATTCCTGAGCCCGGCGCCAGCGGAGTTTCGCCAGCAGTTTCCTTTTCATGGACGAGTTTCAATGAATATGGCGCCACGCTGAGCGAAGTGCTCGTCGGACGATTCGGAGGCGGTCGTGGCCCGACCTTGATCCTCGAGCCCGGACTAGCCATCGAGGCGACAGTTTACGCTTTTTCACCCAAGTGGTCGATATCCGAAGGGTGGGCGGACGCCAGCTTATCCAAGTCGCCGGGACGTGCTACGACGTCAAGCCGACCAAGCACGGCAAAAACCTGCCCGTGCGACGTATCGCCTGTGGGGGCAACGACGTTGTCGGATGCCGTGGTGGGCGGGAATACGTGCATGGAGGATGATATACTGCACAGTTGCTTTTCGGGACCTCTGGCCGTCGGCGACCTCCTCGAATTCGAACAAGCGGGAGCCTACACCTGTTCATTGCGACCCCCGTTTATTTCCCAGCGCCCGCCCGTCTTTTTGAATGAAGGTCGGGATCTTCCCATGGACTCGGATCGAGGACGCTACAAACCGGCGGGCGATCTTCCGCTTCGAGCCTGCTTTCGCGTGAACGAACCTGTACTAATTTCGGTGGAGACCGGCCGGACTTAGCCTCGCTTGGGAACTCCAGCGCCTCGGCGTGACTGCCCGCGTGCTTGAAGCGGGACCGGTCGCGGGAACTTCGTGGGCGAGAATGCCGGAACACATCAAGCTGCTCTCGCCGTGGTTTCAAAATGTGCTCTTCGATCGACGCTCATCGCTCCGCGAACGTTTCCATCTCAAGCCGGCGCGGGATTTCGCCAACTATCTGCGTACCTCGGTCGACGAACACAGCCTCCAAATCGATACCGGTGCCACCGTCCGCCGCGTACTGGCCTCGGGGGACGGCTTTGAAGTGCTGACCGACTCTGGAACCGCCAATCGCGTCTGCTTGTCAACGCAACCGGATATTTTTCCAAGCCCTGGATCCCAAACCTTCCGGGCCTGAGCGGGACCGAGATCCCTCTGATCCATTTCAACGACTTCCAAAACGCAGCTGGCCTCGCCGATCGCTTCGATTTGAAGGGCTGGCGAGCGTTGGTTGTCGGCAGCCGCGTCTCGGGCGGGCAGCTTGTCGAAGAGCTTCACGAAGCTGGCTTCCAAGTCACCATTGCGTGCCGCGAAGCCCTGAGGTTCTCGCGTCCTCCGTGGATGCAAGCGGCCATCTTCCCATTCTACTTTGCCGTGGAAGAATGGATCTCGCGCCGAATCCTTTCGCCTTGCCAGACACCGCGCCGCCGATGCAAGCGGGCCGGGTGCCAGCCTGGGTGCGGTGCGGCGCTGTGCAGGTGCGCGTCGGAATTAGCAGTTCGAGCTAAAGAGCGTGTGCTTCGCCGATGGCCGCGTCGGAACCCTTCGATATTGCGTTGTTTGCCACAGGCTTCCGCCCTGCGCTCGAACATTTTCTGCCGCTACTTTCGCTGGATGACTGCGGCATGCCGCGGTTGCACGGGATGGAAAGCGCGGATGTGCCGGGGCTCTACTTTCTCGGGCTCGACAAGCTCCGCAGCTTCGCAGCCGTTATCTACGCGGCATTCGCGATGACGCCGTAGTTCTGGCGGCTCACCTTGAAAACGCACTGGCTACCGAGTCGAGGTGCCAGTCCGGTGTTAGCAGGCCTGTGCGTCGATTTTCTCCGCGACCGCGAGGCAACTCGTCCCGAACGGCAGGCACCAGCCATGGGCGAGAGCCCAGGTCTCGAATGCCCACCAGAGGTCGGCAAACGTGCGCGCGTATGAATGGTGTAAACTTCTGATAGCTCGCTGTTGGCAACGCTCTCCGACCAAACAGACTGGGGAGAGAGCGCAGCACGAAGAGTGGCAGCGGCAAAGGGGCGAAGAGGGCGGTAGCATACCGCGTTTTGAATCCGGCTTCGCGAAGAAGGCGACGGAGAGATCCTCTTCGATAGCGTCGAAAATGTCCCGCCGCGACATCGTCGTGCGACCATAGTGCGGAGAACATCGGGACAGTTAGATAGAGGCGCCCTCCCGGCTTGAGGCAGCGGTGCAATTCCCGGAGGAAGAAATCCGGTCCTGGATATGCTCGAGGACATCGAAAAGTCCCGCCGCGTCCATGCACGCGGCTCGGAATCCTGCGCTTGCTAGTGTGCCACAGACCACGGATGGCAAACCACGCACCCGCGCGTTTCGCACCCCGGTTGGCCCAGGCTCGACGAGCACAGTCGGGAATCCGGCACTTTCCAGCGCTCGTGAGACAAACCCGTTTCCTCCTCCGATATCAAAGATCCGTCCGCTCGGTGGCAGGCGCTGTAGCACGGTCAGCAAACACGCATTCCGGTGTCGAAACCAAAAGGATTGCTCTTCAATTTGAAAACAGTTCGCGTTACTTTGCTCGCCGTACGAGATCCACTCGGTCTCACGTGCGCACCAGAATCCATCTTCGACCTGGCGGAGATTTTCTGCGACGCCTTTCGCGTCCCACTCTACCGGGCACGATGGCAGTCGGCTCATGCCTTGATGCAGTGCATGATGAAGTGGGTGTAGGGAATCCGCAAAAGGTCGGTGCGAATCTGTTGCCGCACCCGGGAAATAGGCTCTGAACCAGACCAACATAACCTTCCGGGAACGGACAGCTCGCCCACGGTCCCGCGAAATAAGAAAACGTGCAATCGCGATTGCCGCAGCACATAAACACCGTCAAAAGTCACGAATCGCCGCCCGGACTTGAAATGGGCGTGGACACGCTGGCAAAGTTGAACGGCTTCCCCATCGGTAAATGGTGCAGCAGTCCAAGCGCGATAACGACATCGAACTCGCCTTCCATCTCCGGCGCGCCGCCGCAGGTGATATCTGCACAGAAAAACGGCCGCGCGCCCCAAAGCGCTCCTGAGCACTGCGAACATAGTCGGGTTAAGTCGTAGCCAACGTAGTCCACGGACGTTGGGAGATACTGGAGCACCCATCCGCCACCACAACCCACGTCGAGGACTCGCGCGCCCGGTTGAGTCGGAATGAATTCGTCAACAAATGCCTGCCGGCGGTGGGAAGGGCTAATCAGCTCCTTAAATACGGCATATACACTCGGCAGTTCCAGCACGCGCTTGAGGCCCGCCCGGCTGTGCGCAGGAGATTTTGCGATGGCCTCACTCATCTGTCACGGCGGCGGGCAACAGCGATGGCGAATGCGTCTGCATCGAGGTCTCATTTTCCAGCGGGCGACGGCGCCACGGAATCAGAAAGACCATGCATCCCACCATGAATAGATAGTGCGCAATGCTCACGGGATAGGCGATCGCGCTCGGTAACTGAAGCGTCCATGGAACCAACGGAAGGTAGAACGAGAACAGAACACTAAAATACCGGAAGTAGGACGGGAGCAAAAGAATACAAGCAAGGGTCCAGGTGAGATACCATTCGAGTACGGCCGGCGCCGCGATGAGGAAGTAGAAATTGAAGAGCCAGATACAGACCTTTAAGAGGTCGGCCGGATCCGGTTGTTTCTTTAGACCGAGGGCAAAGCTAATGACCGCTCCAGAAGCGACCCAAATGGCGAGTAGCGCCCAGCGTATTACAGCCGTGCTTGCTCCCGCCAATCCGACGATGGGCGCAAGGTAATAGATTAAGCAATAACTGCTGCTGCGAATGGGTGACCAGCCGACGGTATAAACACTCAGGGTGCTCACCCACGAACCAGTGTAAGACGCGTGGGCGTAAAGCGGAACAGCGAGAAATCCGAGCAGGCACATCAGCGGCGCCCGGAGACGCCGGCCCTCGCGCGCCCACCAAAAGAGCACCAGCGCCGGGGCGAAGACGATTGCCACGTACTTGAGCGAGAGGGCCGCTCCAATAGACACTCCAGAAAGCAGCGGACGGCCCGCATAGACACACCAGATGGCGAGCAACAGAAAGAAATTCTGTATAATGTCATTGTGTCCGTAGGCCACGAACACCAGCGGGACGACGGGATTGCACAGAAAGCAAAAGGTGACGTGACGGGCACGCAGGCCTTCCCGTTTCGCCAGTGCAAACAACAACCCGGCCGTCCCGAGCAGAAAACCAAGCTGCGTCAGCTTGAAGAGAAACGTGGCCAGCTTGATGTTTCCGCCGCTGAGCGCAGCCAGCAGCGTGCACAGGCTATGGTGCAGCGGGCCATAGTTGCCCGCGACTTTGAGCATCGGCGCCTCCATATTGGCAAACATCGGATCGAGCTTCCAATCCTTGATGGCCAGCACCGGGTAGCGATAGGGCTCCAACCCGTAGTGGGCGTCCACCCAGCCGCGGCCAATGGCGTAAAACATATCCGGATTCAGCCACGGCAAAGCGGCGAGATGAATGGCCAGGAGCGAACCAACGGCGACCCAGAAGGTGCGAGGTTTGGTGTTTTCAATTCCTTCTGCATGCCGCGTCGCCAGACGGTAGAAAGTGAATCCGAGGGCCAGGAAGAGCACCGTTTGTACGCCGCGACCCAGGAGCTTCATCTCTGGTCCCGACCACCCCGGAAATTGGAACCACCCACAGAACCAGTCGAAATTGTATTTCAGGACCTCGAACGGCGTCCGTGGCCACAGGGTGATCGAAGGCAGCACCAGCACCAGCGTGAGCAACGCGTAGACGGCAAAGAGGGACAGCCAGCTGCGGCTGTTCTGGCCTGCTTTCAACTCCGGTCGCACGTGCGCGAAAGGAGGTTGCTGGTGGGCTGCCGTAATTGGAACAAACATTCTTCTGGGCACGGCCGGACGAGCCGCGGGACTCTGCGGGTAAGTTTCATGGGTGAGCGCACTCTTAGCTATGTTCATGCCATCAGATTAAGGCCGGCCTCCGCGGGCGCTGCGCGCACGCCCTGCGCCGCCGGGGAAGTGACACAAACGCAGGTGTTCCGCGCGGTGTCGCCTATTTTGGCTTTGAAGCCGAGCGTCGATCCAACTCGCTCTTGAGATTGAGAAACTCCCGTTGCTCCGGCCGGAACTTCAGTGCCTGTTTGATGGCGGCGCGGGCGGCGCCAAGGTTTCCCGCTTCGTATTGCGCCTGCGCCAACAGAAAGTGCGTTTTCGCGTCCGCGGGTTCCAAGGCGATGGCAGTTTCGAAGCACCGGATCGCGAGCGGGAGGTCCTGGCCCTGCAAAGCCACGACACCCAAATTGTTCCAGGCATCCGAGTGGCGTCCGTTGAGTTGCAAGGTCCGGTGATAAAACCGGCGGGCTCGGTCCGTATCTCCCTTGGCCAGCCAGCTGTTTCCGAGGGCAAAATTGATTTCTGCATTGTCCGGCACATATGCGAGCGCGAGCTGCAAAGAGGCCAGGGAGCGATCCAACTCGTTGCGCTGCAACTGCGGATTGCCCTCCGCTCCCGCATCCTGAGCCGCTTCGTAGGCACGAATGCCGACATTATAGGGATCGAGCGACCAGTTCCCGATATCCGAGGGTCGGTCGGAAACGGCCCAAGCCGACACGGCCGTGGCGGTCATGGCCCCCGCTGCTGCGGGCCATTGCGACGCCAGGAGCCATCGCCACAATTGGACAAGAAAAAGCGCTCCGAACAGAAGCAGACCGGGTACGGCACAGAGCCGGTAGCGTTCGGTAATGAACACAGGAAGAAGGGCACACAGGTGCAACAGGACGGCGGCCGCCACCCAACGTGAACGGGGATATCCGAAAATTCCGATCAACAGGCCGGGTAGGGCGAGGGCGGACACCATCCCGAAGGTCAATCCCGGCGGGAGTATGCCGTCAGCCCGCAAAATTTTGATGATGCTGATATCGTCGTAAGAATAGGCGTTCCAGAAATTGCGCAATTTCGTTCCCAGGAGTCCTACCCAGAGTCTACGATTCTCGGAAATCCAATCTTTCGCTTTCTCCGACCAGAACTGTGAGACTTCCGCGCGGGTCAGACGACGGTTTTCAGCCTTTTCCGCCACAGTGATCGAGTCTTTCAGCAAGCCTTCCTGGCTGGCGCGCAAGCCCGGCGGAATTTTGGGATACCCGTTGGCCAGTGGATTGTTACCGATATAGAGGTTAAATCCGCTGTGGGCCGAGAGCATGACCGCCTCGTGCGCGATAAAATAGTTATGAATCCACGCCGGCGATGTACCCGCAAACACGCCGGCCATCAGGAGGGCGACGGCGGTGAGACGCTGCCGCCAGCCGCGGAACGGGCCTTCGTCGCGCCCGACCCTTCGCATGATCTGAATAATGACAAGTGGGATCAAAAACAGGATGGTAGCGATGATCACCGCGACGAGGCCGATAGTGAGACCGATCAGTGGCCAGGGTCGCGCGGGGGAGGCGCTTTGCGTCGTTGCGATCCAGAGCACCAAACCCCAAAACGCGAAGAGCAGGTAAGCCGTCGGCATCAGAATGATCGAGAAACTCTGAGCCGGCAGAAAGAAGACCCATCCCACAGCCGCGATGAAACCGACGGATGTACCAATCCAGGGTTCGCAATCCTTGGAAAGAAATCTCACCGGTGCGAAAAGTCGCTGCCCGAGCACGAAAATGAGAGCTGCGGTTCCAGCGTCAAGAAGCACTTGCACGAGACCCGGCACGAACGGGTTGAACCCGGCGATCTTGTAGAGGGCCGCCAGAATCCACGCATAACCCGGCATGCCATAGAACGCTTTGCCGTCCGTAAACTGACCCTGAAGGATGCGTAAGGCCCAGTCGTTGTAAAACTTCATATCGTCTCCGCGCGGGACGAGAAGGGATGTGTCGGCGTAACGGAACAGGAGTGCGAGCCGCACCACCAACGCCAGGACAATCACCCACAGGAGGGGAGAGCGGAAAACAGCGTGACGGTCAGAACCCATTAGAAAGGTAACTCGCAAAATCCACGCCTCACAGTGCCCGGACAGGGGAATGGATTTAAGCAGGAGGAAGTGGAGTCAACAGAGGTCCCTGCGGGTAGCCGCATTGCAGGTCAGCGCCGACCGTAAATACCACTTCACGTTTGCTGTAGTTCCTCTGTTGCCTCCTTTTTCTCCTGTGAACCTCTGGAGGATAATTCACCGCGTTCACTAAAATTTCCATAAAAACGACGATGGTTGGCATTGCCACTGCTTTAACTTGCTCCATCGACAGCGCCGATTCTCGGTGTCTGCCGACAAAACATAAAACAGTAAACCGAACTAATACAAACAAAGTCATGTTACAGAAACTGAACACCAAACGCGGGGGCTTCACCCTCGTGGAAATCATGATCGTGGTGGCCATCATCGCGCTGCTCGCGGCGATCGCGGTCCCGAACTTCCTGCGTGCTCGTAAGCGCTCACAGGCTACCCAGGTGCTCGAAGACCTGCGTCTCATCGACGCGGCCATCGATCAATACGCCATCGAAACCAACAAGTCGCAAGGTGACGCCGTGAACTTCACCGATATTCAGTCTTACCTGAAAACTGGGTCGAAGCTCTACAATTCGGCGGGCCTCGATCTGCTCGGCAATCCATTCAACAACGCGACGGATTCGTTCCTCGTGGATACGATTCCGGTCGTGAACGACACTACATACGGCGAGCTGTCGGACGTTGCACCCAACGAATTCTGGTCGCCTTACAAGCAATAGTTCAAATTGGTCGGCCCGGTCACCGGGCATGACTCTGAGCCGCCCTTCCGAGAAATCGGAAGGGCGGTTCTCTTTTTTGTGCCCATGTCGAATGCGGTTTTTTCGGACTGCCGGTTGGAAATCTGCCGTCCGAAGCCTGGGACCGCTGGCGTCCTCGCCGGCAAGTCGAAAACCGCAAAGGCCAGCAGGGCGCTCTCGCTGAAACCGGCATTCGGAACTGGGGATTGGAACTCTAATGACTCGAACCCCAAAGGATTGGGATCTACGGAATCCGCGAAACGGAAGGCCGCATTCACGTGCTGCCGATCGCCGGATCACCAATCACGAGTTTTCTCCGTTGCTTCAGCATACGAGCACCGCATGATCGGCCTGCGCGGCCGCATATTGCAGGCAAGCCTTGATGTCCTCCGCCTCAAGATCGGGATAGTCGCTGAGAATGTCCGCCTCAGGCACATCGGCTGCGAGCAGGTCGAGCACATCCTTGACGCGGATGCGCATCCCGCGGATGCAGGGCCGTCCTCCGCATTGCGCCGGATTGTAGGTGATGCGGTCGAGGTGTTTCATGTGCGGACTCTAAAGGAGTGGTGTGTGAGAGACGAGGTCGCTTTTCGATCCGCGCCGCTTTTGCACCACCAATTTCGTCCTCCATCCCGATTTTGCGCGGGGTTTGGGGTTCAGTGTTCACGCTTTAATAAGCCAGCACTCCCAGGGGAAATCGTGATCTCTCCGAGTTTCACCCGGCCAAGCCATGATTCACGATCGCGTGGGAAGTGAGGGGGGGCTTCGATGCTTCGCGACCGAAGCGGATCGTAGAACAGGCACGATAGTTCATAGGAGCCCGGATCCATTTCGGGTAGCCAGCAAATTGACCATTCGTTCGCCAGGGCTGAGTCTTGCGATCCCAAACTGACCGGTCCGAGTGGGATCGTGAACATGAATTCCCCACGCGATGCAGTGATAACCGCCCATGGAAAAAGTGCTCCCTTCTCCGGCAACTGAAAATGCGCGTGGAGAACAGCGCCGCGATCCGAAAGCTCACGCAACTCTGCCGTTGTGGGAGCCTCGCTGCGGGTTCGATCTCCAGGGATCGAATCGACTCGTTCAAGGATACTCACTGCGTTGGTCGCCCGCCGGGTCCAGGACGCCTCGGCCAGATAATCTGCGAGCAGCGCATCGCTCGAAGGAACGAGATCGCCCCTCACCGTTCGCATCGTTGGATGGTAGTAGCCCGAGGCTCGAGAAAATGTGGACTCGTCGCCAAAATCGATCGCCATCACATCGACTTCGGGTGGATGGTATCTCGCACGACTCAAGGTCTTAAGCCCTTTCAAAAGGTGGTGGAGCGAATACAGACTCGCGCGATCGGCGAGGTGGGAGAGGAATCCCATGGATGCGATTACCGAAACGTCACGCCGGCTCTGAATCGGTTGAAGCAATTCCGCCTTCCAGCGCCGCTCCGCGAGGTGTCCGCGCGCAGCGCCAATTTCCTGGAAAATCTGTGCGCACGGTCCGAGCGAAGTTGAGCGGCCACAGACCCCCCCAGCACGACGCGCGACCAATTCATCGGATGACGGAATCGGCCCACGGCTTCGGCCGTGCCGAGCCACGCGAGCGCGAATTAATGGCGCCGCGTAGTGGCAGCGAATGTCCCACTCCGAAGCCCGCCAGGACAACAAGTGCTGGAAGAGAATGGGTGCTCCGATCAGAAGCCAGCGCGGCCGCAAAAGCATCAATCCCAGCCATGGCAAATACACGCCCGGCAGCAAATTGCCATGGCCCACTGAGCGTTGAAGAGCGTCGAAAACTCGGCTCGGTTCGGTGAAAAAATTGCTCACGATCTCGGGCGCGGTTCGCCCCAGGTGTGAATACAGTTCGAGGTAATCCACCTTTCCACCATTCAGCATCGGGGAAATCCAGCCGCCATAGGCAAGGATCCATGCGCCAGCCAGAAGCCCGGGTACCAGATTCCAGGGAGCTGGTGGCCGCCATCCCTGGCGGAGTTCAATCACTGCAAACACTACGCTCCAAGCGATCATCACGAGCGCGATGTTTTCCTTGCATCCGACCAGCAGAATCCACCACACCCAGAACCAACCGTACCTCTCGCGCAGGCGGGCATTCCCAGGGCCAGGATCAGCGGCGCCGACAATGTCTCCGGGTGAAATTCGTGAAGCGCCATCCAGCCGGTTGCCGGGGCGACGATTGTGGCGAGGGAGAGCGCCAACGATTCCCTCTCCGCGAGTCCCAGATGTCGGCAGATTTTCCACGCGGTGAATGGCATTGTCGCGACGGCAAGTGTCTGCAGTACAACCAAAAGCATCGGGTGCGGGAAAATGGCGTATGCCGGAAGTGCCAAAAACACGATCGGCTCGGCGTGATTGCCCAGCAGCGGCACATCGAGCAGGCTCACATGCCATCGTCCGACCAGCGCTTCCGACAATGCTTGCACATAAAAAGCGAGGTCAAATGTCGTGTAGCGAAAGGTCCACCAACGCCACCCGGAGATGGCCACGATCGTTACGAAGAAGATCAGTGCGGTTAGTCGGATCGCTCGCGGCGTCGCCGAACCGGGATTATTCAAAACTCATTGGGTTTGATTTGGGATTTGCCCACGTTCGAGCGTCCACGATGGCGCGATTCTACCTTCCAGGTCAACGATCTGGACAGCACGGTCTGGAAAGCCTGAACGACGTGGTGGACGCAAATTGGCGGTTGGGATCAGCTGCGCCCAAAAGGGGCAAAAACAAGCCAGCCCAGGGCGTTGCCCCCTTATGCACTTAACTTGTTGGGCCGAGCATCGCCGCCGGGCTTGTCCCGGTGGATTCACGATTGTCAGTCCAGCCCGGCGCTCCCCCCAGCGTCGCCACGGTCCTGCTGGTCAGGATCGAGCAATGATTGGGCGCGCAGACCACCGAAGTCGTATTCGCCCACGGTGCCGATGAAGCCGCCGCACTGGTAGACTGGCTGCATGCCCTGCGCGAAGGCGAGATTGTTGAAAAAGCTCAGCGCGACGTCTCGCGGAGAATCCCCGAAGCCGCAGCCGAGCAGCAAATGAACATGATCAGGCAGGATTCCAGCCTCTTGGAGAAAATAGCCGCGGGCCCGGCTCACCCCCGCGATCATTTCGGAAACGGCGGAAAGCCGGGAGTCTTCGATCACCCGCCAGCGTTCCCAATGCACAAGCACGATATGGAGATTGTGCCAGAACACGCCGTGAGAAGTGTATCGCTTGAGACCGAGATTGATCGTGGGATTGGATTGCTGATATTGCTCGAATCGTTGCCGCACGCGCTCGTTCGCCATGGGATGATGTTCCAACTGGGAGGCCACATAGGTTTGCACGATATCACGCTTCACCTTTCCCACGCTGCGAATCGCAGAATGGCGGCGCAGTGCTTTGGGAAACTGCTCGCGGACCACATGCTGAAGGCGGCCTTTGACGCGCTGAACGATTCGCAACGGCGGCACGTCCGGCTTTGTGGTCACCAGGAACTGACTGGTGGCTGGAGTCGCGAACCGATGCCCGACCAATCGGATTCCGTCCGGTTCGAGAGCGAGAGCGAGGGGATGGCGCCAGTCCTCGTATTCAATGGGCTGGCGCCAGAAGGCCGTGAGCGCCCAGGAGAGGGGGACGAGAAGACACAGTTGGCCGGGGTGTAGAGGGGAGTGTTCTGATTCGTCGGCATCGCGCACCTCAATCATCGTTCCACCGGGACCAGCCCGGTGATGACGCCCGAATAAACGGAATCGGTCTCTGGAGATCAATGCGGAAGCTCCACCGGGGCAAGCCCGGTGGCCTCAACACAACTTAGCGCCAATGGGGCAACACCCTGGGAATCCTGGAAACACCCTGAATGGGCGCGACAACTTCCCTCGCCCTCTCGTTTGTCGCGCCCTTTCAGGGCTCATCCGTTTATGGATCGGTCGACCCAGGGCCGCGCTCTTTGGTCGCTTGCCCTGGGCCGTGTTGCTCCGCCCCTTTTGGGGCTTTGGTTCCGGCTCCGCCGGGTTCGGTTTATTCGGAACCGGCAGGGTCGAACCCACGTCGTAAGGCGTTTGCGTGCGGCCGCCACGAACCCGGAGCCAGGATGCCGCCGGGGACACGCTGGAAGCGTATGCTACCATTCGCCTTCCCGTGTCCCCATTCTTGTGTCCCTCATTGACGATATTATTCTGACTCGCTCTGCCTTCCTATTTTTCTGTCCGCAATTTCCCTGTCCCAGATGCAGGATGAACGGTGTTTATGACGTGTGAGTGACGGGCGGCTGCAATTTCGGATCGACGCCGCGGCGAGCGATTCTCGCGCGCGGGCGGCGACGTTTCGCACGCTGCACGGGGAAATCCAGACGCCGCTTTTCATGCCCGTGGGCACCCAGGCCACGGTCAAAGCGCAACTGCCGCAAACGCTCGAAGATGCGGGTTCCCAGATTCTGCTCGCGAATACCTATCACCTGCTGTTGCGCCCCGGGCTCGAAGTCTTTCGCCGGCTTGGCGGTTTTCATCGCTTTACGAGCTGGCCGCGTTCGGTGCTGACGGATTCCGGCGGGTTTCAGATCTTCTCGCTGCCACACGCGCGCTCGATGACCGAGGCTGGGGCGCAGTTCCAAAGCTACGTGGACGGCCAGATGATCCTGCTCAGTCCCGGAGCTCAGCATCGAGGCGCAGATTGCCATAGGGAGCGATATCATGATGGCGCTCGATCAATGCGTGGCCTCGACGGCGGACGAAGCGACTTCGCGTGAGGCGCTGGGGATCACCCATCGCTGGGCGCAGCGGAGCCTGGCGGCGCGCGGAGATTCTCCGCAGGCGATGTTCGGGATCGTGCAGGGCGCGCTTTTTCCGGAGTTGCGGCGGGAAAGTGTCGCGCGTCTCAGCGAGTTGCCGTTCGACGGGATGGCCATCGGCGGACTGGCGGTGGGCGAGAGCAAGGAAGACCGCGAGGACGATGTGCGAGTTCACCGCGGCGCTGCTGCCTCGTGACAAGCCGCGCTACCTGATGGGTGTGGGCACGCCCCTCGATATTCTCGAAGCCGTGCATCGCGGCGTGGACATGTTCGACTGCATCATTCCCACGCAGGTTGCCCAGCGCGGTGGTGTCTTTACGTCGCGCGGTTTTCTGCAATTGCGGCGCGGCGTCTATAAATTCGCCGAAGAGAAACTCGATCCGGCCTGCGATTGTCCGACCTGCCGCCGCTTTCCACGCGCATACCTTCATCATCTGACGAAGACGAGTGAGACGCTTGGCTGGCAACTTCTGGGCAAACACAACATTCACTTTTACCACCGGATGATGCGCGAGATTCGGCAGAGCATCATCGAGGATCGTTTCGGCGCGCTCTATCGTGAGAAGCGCGAATTGCTGCATGCGGACGATCTCGACAATCCGGTTGTCGGGCCGCGCCGCAAGCCGCAAAAATCCAGGTCGCTTGGCGGTTACGAAATTCACATCGCACACGAAGGACACGCCAGCATCAGGCACGTGGCTTCGGGCGAGATCATGCATTCACGCGTCGCTCCGATGGATGAAGCACGAGCGCTTTATACCGGGCAATCCAATCTCGACGAGCGGTTGCGCGACCGCAACGCCGAGCCCCTGGTCATTTGGGATGTCGGCCTGGGTGGAGCCGCAAATGCGATGGCCGCGATTCAGTGTTTCGAGGCGGCGGCGAAAGCGGGTTCCGTGCGTCCGCTGCGAATCATCAGTTTTGAAAATGATCTGGATTCGCTCCGGCTCGCCTGCCGGCATCAGCAGCAGTTTCCCTACTTGTGGCACAGCGGCCCGGCGGCCATTCTCCAGCGTGGTGAATGGCAATCGAGGGAGTATGCCGGGCTAAGCTGGTACCTGGTGGACGGCGATTTTCTGCGGACCATGCGCACGGTCACCGCGCCGCCGGATCTGATTTTCTACGACATGTTTTCGAGCAAAACGTGCGCGGACCAATGGACGCTCGCTGCATTTCGGGAACTCTTTGCCGCCTGCGGTGGGCGGGCTGCAGAGCTGTTCACTTACAGCGTTTCCACCGCCGCGCGCGTCGCCTTGCTCGCGGCCGGATTTTACGTAGCGAGAGGCCGCAGCACCGGCCCCAAGGAAGCCACCACCATCGCTTGCACTCCGTTGGCGGCCAATCTCGAGAGGAACGCATCACAGGATTGGCTCGGGGCGGGCTGGCTCGGCAAATGGCATCGATCGCAGGCAAAATTTCCGACTGATTTGCCGGTGGGCGCGCGCGAGGAATTCGAGCAGTCGATCCTCAGCCATCCGCAGTTCATCATGCTTCCCAAGTGACCTCGACAGCCGGCATTTTCTTCAGGCGCCGCTGCGGGCAGCCGGACACGCGCGCGACCTCACTTCGTTGAAGCGGTCGCCGGTGGCGTGCTCTGCAGCAATTCACCGAGGTTGTATTTGGTGTAGCGGGTGTGGCTGGCAACGTTCTGGCTGTCCGCATTCGCAACCCAAAAATCGAGGTTGTCCGGGGCGAAGAGCACAGAATGAATATTCGAGCTCATGCAAACGGGCCGAGTCATGAGATCACGCGCCGAGTCAGCATTGAACTTTCCGAAACCGTCCTGCACGCGTTTCACCAACTCTTTGTAACGATCTCCTGCGGAAAGCAGGACCGTGTCTTTCACCGGGGTGTCCAACTGCGGATGGGCTTCTCCCGGATGCACCACTTCAAAAATCTCCGGCGTGGCCTTGATGCCCACGGCGGTTCCCGCGCGCCCGTCGGCGATCACATAGTAATACTCACAGGTCCGCGGGCTGCTCCGCATGATTTCGATGGCTTCTTCGAGCGTGCTTGCCTTTTCCATTACCTCGCGCAGGAGCTGCGCCATCGGCTTGCCGTCCCAGTCGCCCTCGCCGCGTCCACCCATTTCACCGATGGAAATGTGCTGATCATTCATGGCCGTGACGCTGCCGATGAAACCCGCGTAGCCAATGTTCACCCAGGCGTGGCCCCGGTCGGGTTGATTGATTGTTACCACCGCGTTTTGTTCGAGACCGATGCCTTTCAAATAATCCAGAATGCGTCCGTGGTAAATGCGGCCGCCTTCCGTGGCGGATCCCAGCAGTGCAAAGCCGGAGCAGTGGAAAAGTTCGGGGAAAAAATTGGCGATCCGGATCTCCTGGGGATGATGTCCGGAAGCGACTGCGAGCGCATCCATTTCGCGGAGGTACCGCGGGTCGATGAAAGGACTGATTCGCGCGGTGCAACTTTCGATGGTCCCGAAAAACCATTCTCCTTTCTCAAATGAGCTGCCGACGCCGACGCCGTAAAGCACACGATTAACCACGTCATCCACCTGCGCATCGAGCAAGACGCCGCTCTGCTCACCCATCTCCTCGGGCGTGCCCTTGAGGAAAAGCACGCGCGTTCCATCGTGCATCTCGAGGCGACCCGCGCCATGGGTGGCGATCAAAAGCCGCTCACCGGTTGCCGGGCCGAGCACAGGCAGTTTTGATTGCAGCGACGTGACGGCAGCTTCGAAGAATTTCACCAGATGCGAGAGCGCTACCTTTTCGACTTTCGCGCCTGCCGGAGCCGGAATCTGCCAGCTCGAGTCCGGACGGCGCTTGTCAATCCGCAGATGGTGCAAGGCGACCTCGACATTGATTGACTTGCCATCGTCGTATCGAACCCGCGCGGGCAATCCATCATTTTCCCGCAGCCAGACCGTCAGGGTAAGACTTCCGATCTTAAGCAGTTCGCCCGCACGGGGGAGCGGCGTCGCGATGATTTCCCGGCATGCCTCTCCGTCGATCGTTTCGGTCTGGCCAAACTTGGTTTCGAACAGGCGGGGGAGGATTTCCAATAGCACCGGGTCGAGCGGAATCTCGAACGCTGGCAGTTTCGTTTCTTCGATACTCCCGGGATCCGCAGAAAAGCGCGGTACATCGGAAAGACCGCGCACCCCAAAACTTTTTCCGGGAACCCACACCCATAGCTCCTGCCCGAGACGCCCCAGTTGCACCTCCCGGTCGTCGATCCGGGTTGCCAACCGCAGGTGATCCGGTGCGGAAAAGGCAACCTCGAGCTTCGTGTGGCGCAGAGCCTTCGGCAGGTCTTCACCATGAAGAACTTCGAGGGTGGTCTGCAACTCGGCCGGTTCGGCGGCCGCTGAATCAAAAGCGCGCGTGAGTTTTTGCATCGCAGCCGCGAAGCGTTCGTTCGAGGCCGGTTCGGCACGGAGGGGAGCGAGGGCAAATCCGGACAACAGCAGTACTGGAAGGAGGGCGATTTTCATGATGGAGGGTTTTTTGAGGTGCCGGTCACCGCCGGCCAGCTTCAACCTTTAGCTCGGACCAGGAAAATGTCGGCCAAATTCTGCGGAAACCCGAAAGCGCTTCCCGGCCTTGGCAACGGGCGGTGACGCTTTAACGTGCCCCTCCCGATGTCCGATTCCGCTCCGCCCCGCATCCTTTACTGCCACTGCCAATACGCCCAGGTCGTACCGAAGCAGGTGAAGGATGCGGTATTGCGTGAGCTTTGCCAGAGTGGCGTCGCTTTCGATGCCGTGGCGGATCTTTGCGAGATGGCCGCCCGACGTGACCCGGCGCTCCAGCGCCTGGCGGCTAGTGGCGCCGTCAAGATCGCCGCCTGCTTTCCGCGCGCCGTGAAAGGGCTGTTTCATCAGGCAGACGCCGATCTCCCACCCGAGAGCACGGAAGTATTGAACATGCGCACGCTCACCGCGGAGGAGGTGCTGGCCGCGCTCACCAATCCTGAAATCGCACCGAATATTCCCCTCCCTTCGCCCGCAAAACCGCCCGCCGACGCAGACTCCGATTGATCCGTTCTTGCGACCCGGAACCGATCGACGCATATCCCTGACCATGTCCCTCTCGAATCCCGCCCTGCGGATCGTCCTTTTCGAAGGTTCCGGCGCCGAACCGCTGGAAGATGAATCGCGCTTCGCGATCATGACCGCCCTGCTCGAGCGCGGCTACGCGGTCACACGGAGCAATGGAGAGCGGACGGTGGCCCAGGGCGATGCATCGCCGATGCTGGTGCTGGGCCGTTTTCGCGAAGGCGCGGCTCCAGACTGGTCCGATGCCGAGGGCAAAGTCCGGATTCAGACCAGCGATATATCGGGACGCGAGAGCGCCGCCATCACGGACCTCGTTGAATCCTTTCGTGACGAAGCCGGCGCCGCGCGGCATGGCGAATGGAAGCCCTGGTTTCCAGTCATTGATTACGACCGCTGCACCAACTGCATGCAGTGCCTGAGCTTTTGTTTGTTCGGCGTTTATGGCGTGGACCGCGACAGTCAGATTCAGGTGCAGAACAACGATAACTGCAAAACGAATTGCCCCGCGTGCTCGCGCGTCTGCCCCGAGGCGGCCATTATGTTTCCCAAATACAAAGCCGGACCCATCAATGGCGATGCGGTCAGCGCGAGCGACCTCAATCGCGAGAAAATGAAGATCGATATCAGCGCGCTGCTCGGAGGTGATGTCTATGACATGCTCCGTCAGCGCAGTGTGAAAGCAAAGAGCCGGTTCAGCAAGGAACGCGATTCTGACAAGGCGCTGGCCGAACGGCAAAAGTGTTTGGTGAAACTTGCCGGCGCCGGGGACATTCCGCCCGAGGTTTTGGCATCGCTTCCCTCACCCGAAGAAATCGAGCGCCGCGCCGCCGAGGCAAAAGCGAAAGCCGAAGCGGCCCTGGCCGGACAAGGCAGAGGTAGTCGGTAGATTTCACACTTGGACCCGTCGTCTCCCTCTCCCTCTTTTTCTCCTCCTCGCGGGGAGAAGTGAGAGGCGAAGAAAGCGACATTACACAGGTGGCCACCGTGGCGCGGGCAGGCTATTCCTCCGCCGCACGGGCCACCATGTTCACGCAGCGCGTGATCAAAGCCGTCCACCCCGTCTGATGGCTCGCGCCCAGACCACGCCCGGTGTCGCCGTGAAAGTACTCGTGAAATTGAATGTGATCCCGCCAGTGCGGGTCATCCTTGCAGCGTGGATCATCGCCGAAACACGGGCGCCGACCGTCGCTGCCGCGCAGAAAAAGGCGCGAAAGACGCGAAGCGATCACCAACGCCACCTGCTGCAGATTCATCATGCGGCCCGAACCCGTTGGGCATTCCACCATCACCGTATCGCCGTAGAAGTGGTGATACTTCTCGAGCGCCTCGAGGAGCAGATAATTGATCGGAAACCAGATTGGACCACGCCAGTTCGAGTTGCCGCCGAACATCCCGCTCCGCGATTCCCCGGGCTCGTATTGAATGCTGTGCATCGAGCCTTCGAGATTCACCTGATACGGCTTGTCCCGATACGCCGCCGAGAGCGAACGGATGCCGAATGGTGAGAGAAATTCTTTTTCGTCGAGCACATAACGCAGCATGCGCACCAAGCGCTCTTTTGAGGGAATGGCGAGCAGCCGCAATTCCTCGCCGGGCTGGCCCGGTTTATCCGTGCGATCCATGTAGCTGACATAACTTGCGAGGTCGTGCCGGTTATCGAGAAACCAGCGCATGCGTTTCCGGAATCCCGGCAGGCCCTTGATCACCTCCTGATCGAGCACCTCCACGGCGATGAGGGGAATGATGCCCACGAGCGAACGCACGCGCAGGGGAATTTCCGTGCCGTCATCGACCAGAATCTGATCGTAGTAAAACCCATCGTCCTCGTGCCAGAGGCCGTCACCTCCGAAGCGATTCATGGCATCGATGATATCGACGAAGTGCTCGAAGAACTTGGACGCGATGTCTTCATACGCCGGGCGAGTGCGCGCCAATTCGAGCGCCATTGCCAGCATGGTCGCGCAAAAGAAAGCCATCCAGGCCGTGCCATCCGCTTGCTGCAGCTGATGTCCACCCGGCAGCGGCGTCGAACGATCGAACAGTCCGATATTATCGAGCCCGAGAAAGCCGCCTCCGAAGATGTGTTTGCCCTTGGTGTCCTTGCGATTGACCCACCAGTTGAAATTGAGCAGCAGCTTCTGGAAACAACGCTCGAGGAAGAGCGTGTCGCGTTTTCCCTGGGGCGCGGAAATCTTGTAGGTGCGCCAGCAGGACCACGCATGCACCGGCGGATTCACATCCGAAAAATTCCATTCGTAGGCCGGGATCTGGCCGTTTGGATGCATGTACCATTCGCGCAAAAAGAGCTGGAGCTGGCCCTTGGCGAAGTCGCGATCGAGCCGCGAAAAGGGCATCATGTGAAAAGCAAGGTCCCAGGCCGCATACCACGGATACTCCCACTTATCGGGCATCGATATCACGTCGCTATTGTAGAGATGCGGCCAGTCGGAGTTGCGTCCGTCCAGGCGCTCGCGCGGTGGCGGCGGCTGGGCGGGATCGCCTTCGAGCCATCGTTTCACGACGTATTCAAAGTATTGCTTGGTCCAGAGCAGGCCGGCATACGCCTGACGCACCACACGGCGTTGGTCTTCGTAAAGATTCGAGGGCAGACGCGAATCGTAGAACGCGTCGCACTCGCCGAGGCGTTGCGTGAAGATCTTGTCGAAGTCCACCCACGCGCCGTGGGTGATGGAATCCTCGCGCCGCAGCCGCAGCTCAATCACGCTCTCTCCGCCCGACGGAATCTCCCGGATGAAATGTGCCGCCGACTTGGTGCCCCGCATGGCCGGATTTACGGCCTCAGTTTTCCCCGCCACCACATATTCGTGGAAGGCGTCCTTCACGAACGGCTGCGGATTTTCGCAATCGTAAAGCCGCTGCAAATTGGAATCGTTTTCGGTAAAGAGCCAGGGAGCCTGATCCCGAAGCTCGAGTTCAAATCTTCCAAGCGTGCCGTGATTCGCCGCCAGCGTCGTTTCATTCAGGCGCTCAATCCCGGGCCGGATCGTCCCTTTCTCCCAGGACCATACGTTTCGAAACCACAACGTCGGCAGCACATGAATGGTCGCCGCCTCAGGGCCGCGATTTGCAATTGTGAGTCGCACGAGAATGTCATCCGGTCCTCCCTTCGCATACTCGACCAGCACATCGAAGTAGCGACATTCATCAAAAACGCCGGTGTCCTGGAGTTCGAATTCCTCGTCCTGTTTGGATCGCCGGGCATTCTCCTCGACCAGCCGCTGATAAGGATACTCGGCCTGCGGATATTTGTAGAGCGCCCGCATGTAGGAATGGGTCGGCGTCGAGTCGAGGTACCAATACCATTCCTTCACATCCTCGCCGTGATTCCCCTGTGGATTGCTCAGCCCGAAAAGACGTTCCTTCAAAAAGGGATCGCGTCCATTCCACAGCGCGAGCGCAAAGCAGAGCCGGCATTCGCGATCGGTAATCCCGAATAATCCGTCTTCACCCCAGCGATAAGCCTGGGAGCGGGCGCGGTCGTGGGTCAGATAGTTCCACGCATCGCCATTGGGGGAATAATCTTCGCGCACCGTGCCCCATTGCCGCTCGGAGAGATAAGGCCCCCAGCGTTTCCAGTTTTTCTCCCGGCGGGAATCTTCATCGAGCCGGAGCTGTTCCGGCGTGTGATGGGGCGTCATGGCGCGCAGCCTAGAATTGCACCGTGCACGTGGACAAGGCTTTCGCGCAGCCCAATGTCGCCGGTCCGATCGACACCGTCACCCTCTACCTCGGTGCCGTCCGCTCCACGCCCTTGATTCCCGAAATTCTCGCCGCCCGCCCGCGCCGCATCATCTTCAATCCCGGCGCCGAAAACGAAGACCTCGCCGCTCAAGCCGAGCCCCGCGGCATCGAAGTCGTCCACGGCTGCACGCTCGTCATGCTCCAAAACGGGCAAATCTAGAGCCGCACATTTTGGTCGCCGGGATTTAGTGGGAGAGGGGAGCGACGAAAGAAACGCCGAGCAAGGAATGCCGCGATGACCGCCGCACCAGTCCATTTGACGATTGAATTCCGGCGCGCTTCCACTTCGTGCCGGCGCAACGGGCCTGAATCCGGTGCGGGGAGTAGAGACTCGAATCCGCGGAATGCCTCCCGCACATACGCTTCGTCCATCCAGACGGGCGCGAACCCCCCGTCGTCACGGCGATAGATGATCCAGCGTCCGGGCTCGCTAAGCCCGTCGAGGAGACCAAACAGTCCCTGCGAAACCGTTATGTCGCGAAATGGACGCCGTGTGATCAATAGCACTTCGAAATGCACGGGCGGAGGCAGCCGAAGTGGTTGCGCGAGAAAAGCGTAACGCTTGGTCGGGGCGATGTGTTCGTAGGCCTCATCAATGGGTTTACTGAAAAATGGCTGAATTTCATCCCAAGAGGACGGCGCAAGCCCGTCGTGCTGTATTGCGTAGATCGAGGCGGCGATTGCCAATTGGTTCGCCATCATTCCCTCAGGCGTGGTGTAGGAAAGCGCACAGGCAGAGGCGCTCGCTGCGAGCAGCAAGCACAGGACCCACAGCAAACGATTCGCGCGAGACCCGCAGCCATGGCAAATGAATCCAACCCGCTCGGTAAAGCCCGCGTGCGGTGTGGACGATTGTGGGCAGGGGGGCATAGGTTCGAGAGGATATTCGTCGCTTGCTCAGTGAGCAAGTGCGCCCCAACGGCAGGTCCATCGAAACGATTTCATTCACGGCTTGTTGAGAATCCGGGATCGCAAATCTCAATCAATTGGCGACGATCCGTTCACTGCTAAGACTTGCCTATGAACGCTCCGAATCTCCTCCTCCGTTCCCTCGTCTGCGCCGTTGTGTGCTTTGGATTGTGTGCATCGGCGGCGACTCCATTCGCCGAGGAAGCGACAAAAAAGCTGAACGAATTGGTTCAGGGCGAAACGTCGGGGTTTGCCGTGCTCGTCGCTCGGGACGGGAAAGTCGAATTGCAGGGCGGGTTTGGACTCGCGGATCTCGAGAAGAAAACGCCGATCTCCGTGGAGACGAAGTTTCGGATCGGCTCCATCTCCAAACAATTCACCGCGGCCGCGATCCTGCGGCTGGTTGAGGAAGGAAAGCTCTCCCTGGACGATCCGATTTCAAAGTTCTTCTCCGATTTCCCGCGCGGCGAAACAGTGAAGGTGAGGCAACTCCTCACGCACACTTCCGGCCTGCACAGTTACACGGACAAACCGGAATTTCTCGGCCGGGTGACTCAGCCGATTTCGGCCGACGAACTAATCGCCTGGTTCCGCGACGATCCGCCTGACTTCGCTCCGGGCGAAGGATTTCACTACTGCAATTCAGGCTATTTTCTCCTCGGGGAAATCGTCGCCCGGCTTAGCGGAAAACCGCTGGGAGACTATCTCCGGGGAACGTTCTTTACGCCGCTCGAAATGAAGGACACCGGGATTTTCAACAACTCCCATCCGCCCGCGGACATGGCCATCGGTTACGCTTTTGCGGATGATAAACCGACCCCGGCTCTCGATTGGGACATGTCGTGGGCTGGCGGTGCGGGTGCAATGTATTCCACAGTCGGCGATCTGTTTCGCTGGAATGAAGCGCTCTTCAACGGACGAGTGTTGAAGCCTGAGTCGTTTCGGGCTGCGACCACTCCCGTGAAATTGCCGCCCGGCATTGATGGAATGAGTTACGGGTTCGGCCTGGTCATGTTTGATGCCAAGCGATTGCCGGTCGTCGGCCACGGCGGCGGACTCAATGGTTGGTCAAGTCAGTTGCTTCGATTCCCCGAGCAGCACTGCACCGTAGTCGTTTTGGCGAATTCGATGCCTTCTCCGCCTCTGCACGCACCGGGACCACTGGCGGAGATGGTGGCGACCAAGGCGCTCGCCGACGAAATCGCGAAGCAACCGGCGCCGGTCGCAAACGAAGCCATTGACCCCAAATCGTTCCCGGATTTCGCGGGGCGCTATGATTACAAGGGCGGAGTAATGACCGTCACCGTCGAGAACGACGGACTGTATGCGCAGCTGACCGGACAGCCAAAATTTCAAATCTTTCCCTCCGCCCCGAATGAATTCTTTTGGAAAGTCACCAACGCGCAAGTGACCTTTGTCAGGGGAGAGGACGGCGTGGTCACTGCCGCGCGGCACACGCAGGCCGGGGCGACCTTTCTGGCGCCGAGACTGAAGGACGACGGCCTCCAACTGACCGCCGAGCAATTGGAGCCATTCGTCGGAAAGTATCAATACGGCCCGGGCGCCGTTATGATCATCAGCCGAGAGGGAACGCAATTGCACGCGCAACTGACTGGTCAACCGAAATTCCCGATCTTCCCGAAAACCGAAACCGAATTCGAGTGGCGCGTGGTGGCAGCCAAGATTCGCTTCGTCAAAGGCGACGACGGAAAGGTGACCAAAGTGATCCACACCCAAAATGGCAACACGTTTGACGCTCCCACGGTGAAGGACTGATCGGTCCGCCGGGACATGAGCGGCCAGCCGTCATTCACCCGCGCGACGATCCAATCGCAGGCGCCGATCGGGATCAATTGGGCGACGACAATGAGAGATTGAGCCGGCCGGGAATGGCGGGAGGAATCACCGTCGAATTCATGCGCTGCGAATACTTCCGTGCTTATCGTCTCGGTGATCTCGTGGAAGTGGACGGTTACCTCGCCGTCACGCCATCGCGTCGCTTCTCGGCCGCGGTGCGAGTGTCTCAGACACTCGCCAATGGGAAAGGCGGCGCTACTTCGACGAGAAACGAGAACGACGGCTGAATCAGATCCTGCAACACGCAGCCGGTCCACCCAAGGAGCGACTGCCGGGTGTGCAGAAAATTGCCGAACGCGGAGTCCGGCCGCGGCCGCGCCATCGCCCCAATGCCAAACTGTTCGGCGAAGAGCAGAAACACCACCAGCCCACGATCGGCATCGTTGCCGAGGATATTGGAATGGTGAAAGCGCAAAGACACCTATCTCGACTCTCGTCCGGTCCCGGAAATGACCGTCATGGATTGACCTTCGGCAGCGACCTCGACTTGCGGCAACGAGAAGTCCGGGGTTGATCCAGCGCGGACCTGGAAACGAATCCCCCACATGCTTTTCATTGAGTCGATGAGTCCGATCAGTGCCGGAACGGTGGTCCCCGCAACTTCTCCATTGCCCGCCGCATTATGGCGTCCTTCCGTTTCTTTTCGGCTTCGGCCTGCTCCGTCGAGGACCGCGAAGGGACCGGCGTCGCTGCGCTTCGCGAAGGCGGCTGGCGCTCGGCCGTTCGCGTTTGCGGCCGGGGCGTCGCCGGGCGTGTGGACCGCGTACCTGAATCCTTTTTCGAGGACGACGACGAATTCTTCGCTGTCGGCTTTGTTTTCGGCGGCGCCTGAATCGGTTCGAAGCTGACGGCGATGGGAACCGGCTCACCTGGTTTGGCGTCGATTTCGATCGTCTGGGTCACATACCCATCTGCGTCAGCGATCAATTGATGCTTCCCCGGCGGTACCTCGAAGCTGATCGGCGACGAGCCGATGACGTTCCCATCCAGGGTGAGCGACGAAACCACATTGCACTTCACGCTCACCAATGCGGGCTCGAATTTGTGCGCCGTGTTCGCGGGCTGACCGGCTGCAATCGATACTGTCTTCGATTCGTCCGGCCAGCCTTCACGGGAGAAGGTCAATTTGTAGTCCCCGGTGGGAAGCGCGTCGAAGCTGCCTGGCGTTGTCCCTCTCAACTCCGCAACCGTCGCATCCGGTTGACCGGTGCTGGCACGAACCTGACGCAGGACAAAGGTACAGCCTTCCGGTTCCGAATGAATCTCGAGAGATCCCGCTTCACGCTCGAGTTTGACCGTTTCCGTTTGCGGTTGAGCGGATGCCTCAACGCGGTATTCCACCTTTCGCAAAGCATAGCCTGGTTGTTTAACCCAAATCGTTTGGAATCCGGGCTGGAGGTCAGCGAATTCGACGACATCGCTGGCGTCGGAACTTCGCTTCCAATTCTCGCCATCCAGCGACACGAGCGCTCCCTGTGGTTCAGTGCGGACACGCAAGGTGCCCGTTGAAATCAGCGCCGGCGATTCAGCTTTCGGGATTCCGGAATCCTTCGCCGCAACGTCGCGTGAACCGGCCGATTTCGCACCCTCCGGCCACGCCATCCACGCACCCACCCCGGCGCCGATCAACGCCAGCACCCCAAATACTGCCGCATACACGGGAAAGCGACTTCGACGTCGCGGCAACGGTGGGACGAAAGCCGCCTGTGCCGTGTCGGACACGGGTAAGGTAACGCTGGTCGTCGCGGACGCAGGGGTGCGCTCGAGCAAAAGGTTCCCCACTTCCTGCATGCTTTGTGGCCGATCCTCCGGTTCCTTGCTCAGGCAGGCCGCAATGGTTTGCTCCCACGCCATGGGCAGCGGTGCCAGACCCTGAAGGCCAAAGTCCCGCCGCCGTTGCGTAACGGTCGGCGCGGGCACATTAATCAATTGCTGGAAGACCAAAGCCGGCTGGCCGTGAAACGGCGGCTTTCCCGTGAGCAATTCGAACAGGGTAGCTCCGATGGCATAAATATCATCACTGGGCGACGGTGCGGCGCCCTGGGCCTGCTGCGGACTCATGTAGCCCAGCGTCCCGCTCACCTTCGCCGCCCCGGAAATTCGGGTCAGGGAATCATTCAAACTGCGCGAAATGCCAAAATCGGACACCTTTAAGGCGCCGGAGCCACTCAGCATCAGATTCGCCGGCTTCAAATCGCGATGCACCACGCGCGCTTCGCGATGGGCGTAGTCCAGTGCCTTCACGAGATGCTCGATCCATCCGTGCAAGGCGTCGTGTTCGAAGCATTTCCCCGGTTGCTTCGAACGTAATACTGCCAGTGATTCGCCAGCGACGTATTCCATCACGATACCCGCCAGTCCCTCCCCCTCGATGAAATCGTAGATGCGGACGATGTGCGGGTGCGTCAGATCGAGGCAACGGTTGGTTTCCTCTTTCAGTTCATCAACCGCCACGCGATCGTGCACCAACAGGTCCAGCAGAAATTTCAGGGCCACTGGCCGGTGCAGTCGCTGATCGTCAGCCAGCCAAACGACTCCCATCCCTCCACGCCCGACCAGGCGTTCCAATCGGTAGCGCCCCAGCAGCGTCTGACCGGATCGCAAATAGTCGCCACGCGTCTCGCCGGCCCGGCTTGAGAAATCGAGCGAATCTGCCATGACCGCCATTATACGTCAGATGGATTCATGTGCGATCCTGCATTTCCGAGGAGCGCCGGCCACGGAGAGTGGCAGATTCCTTTGGCGTTTCAGGCATCGATCGACGTGAGGCGAAATCGGCCGGCGGCTGCGGACGGGAGAACGAGACAGCCTCAGCGGCGGACGAGGCGCGAGTGGATAAAACCGTGTGTTCCGGAGCAAGCGTCCAGGGTCGAAAGGCGCCGGCTCCGCCGGGAGGGGACACCAAGAATCTGAGCGGCTTACACCACCCAGCGGCGCGCCCGTGGAATGAAGCGCGCTTCGGTCTCGTGCTCGGGGTGGGCCGCGAGGTGGCTGACCCGCGTGCTCCACGCCGGCTCCGCGATCAAGAGCAGTGCATCCACATGCGCAATGACCCGGATTTCATGACGCGCGATTTGATCCTGACGACGACGAGTTCGCTCGGCACGAGTCGCGGCCAGACGCGACGCGAGCTTTTCCTCCCCATCGGCGGCATGACTGCGAGTGGCACGCGCGGTCAGTTCCGTCTGGTAACCGAGGAAGTATTCGTCGATGCGGCCGAGTTCGCGCCGGAGGTAATGCTCCTGCCTCTCGCGCAGGAGCGCGATTTCGTCGCGCGTGGCCGTCTCGAGCGCTGCGGCCAGAAGTTGCTTCCAACGCGGGGCGTCGGGGTTCGGCCACGGCACGTCGTCGGACGATGCGACGGCGAGCGTGGCGAGTTCCGAGGCGAGGATTTCGTCTGGCTCGCCGCCAGGGAGGGACAACGCCAGGCGGTGAAGGCTCCAATGCTGTTCGATGGATTGCGTCTCGCAGCGCATCAGTGCCACGAGCGAAAAATGCCAGCTGGGCGCGAACGGCGCCTGCATCCGCCAGCGCACCGAGCCGGGAAATTGCCGGTGCCAGAGTTTTTCCCCAATCTCCGGCTCGGGCGGCTGCGCGCGCGGATCGGCGGCCAGCACCGCGCGATCGAGCGGCAGCGGCGACGGGCGCAACGTCTCGGCGAGACGAAACGTCAGCGGGCATCCGGGGAAGACTTCGCGTGCGGCATCTCGGGGCGCATTGTTTTCACCAGAGACGAAATGCAGAGCGACTTCGCGCAATGCCGCATCTTCGTCCCAGAGCCGGGCGGCGGCGCCTTCGGCGACGACTTCGAGTCGATCATGCCAGGTGCGTTCGCACAATGCGCCGAGATGCCCCAACGCGTCCTCATAGAACTCGAGGAGAGCGGAAGGATCGTGCGGGAGGCGGTCGAGTTTCATCGGGGAAGGGAGCGGCGCGGAGAGGGAGCGAGCAACGAAGATCCAACGTTCAACACTGCGGAGCGCGAGGCCCGATCTACCCAATCACGTTGTTTCAAAATCGGCGGCGAAGAGGGTTTCATCGAGTTGCTTTACTTCGTCGTAGGCGTCGCGGGCGGCGGCCAATTCCGCGCCCAGCGTCGCGAAGGCGCCGGCCACATCGCCGCCGGATTCGCGCCAGCGCCGGAGGACTTCCTCAGCAAACTCATCGCTGGAAAATCTCTCGCCGAGCACAAGGCCGGTTTCGCCGACGACAAGTTCAAACAGGTTCAGCTTTTCCTGGAGAATCTCGAGCAGGTGCTCCTGCAGTGTTCCGCGCTGGACGAGATTAAAGATATGGACGGGATGCTTTTGTCCGAGCCGGTGCAGGCGGCCGATGCGCTGCTCGATCTCCATCGGATTCCACGGCAGATCGAAGTTCACCAGCCGTCGCGAGAATTGCAGATTCCGGCCCTCGGTACCGCTGTGGGTCAGCAAGAGCGCGCCGCCTTCCTTCCGAAATTTTTCGGTGATCGGCTGACGCTCGGGCGGCGGCGTGCCGCCATTGATGACGAAGACCGGGACGCCTTCCCCCCGCAACGAAGCGGCCAGCGCGGACTGCGTTTCGAGAAATTGGGAAAAGATCACGCAGCCTCCTTCGCCCCGTGCGAGCGGCGGCAGGAGAGCGCACTTTTTCTTCCAGCTCGCCTCGAGGGGCGCGCGGTCCAGCCAGCCGTGCGCGACCTTGCGCAGCGGAAACTTTTCCAAGGCCTTGCGCCACGCCGCCGGGCTGCTGCCGCCGGCCTGGAGCAGCAGCCGGCCCCAAAGGCTTGCCTGGCTCGCGGGCAGGCCGCCGATGCTTTCGCGCAGCTCAGTTTCCCACTCGGACCAGAACGCGGCCTCCTCCGGCGCGGGCTCGAAAAGAACCGTTTCGGCGTGGCGCGGCGGGAGGTTGACGCCGGCATTCGCGCGCGTATTGCGGATCATCACCTGGCCGAGCAGGCGGCGCAGCTCCTCGGGCTCGCGCGGCTGACGCGGGCGTTTTGGGTCGATGAATCGGGCGCGAAATTCGCGCGGCGACGGTAGCCTGCCGGGGTCGAGGAGAGTCACGAGATTGTAGAGTTCCTCAAGCGAATTTTGCACGGGCGTCGCGCTGAGCAGCAAGAGAAACTGGCGCGGCAGCACATTGACCGCCTGCCACGCCTGCGAATCACGGTTGCGCAAATAGTGCGCCTCATCGACGACGAGCGCGTCCCAGCGGACCTGGCGCGCGATGGCCAAATGCGCCGGCTGCTTCAGCGTGTGCAGGCTCGCGACGATGACGCGGTGCCCGCCCCAGAACGCTTCGGAATCGGCGCGGAAGGCCGGTGAATTCGTGGTCGCCGCCTCGAGATCGAATTTGTCGGCGAGCTCTTCCTCCCATTGATCGACCAGCGACGGGACGGTGAGCACGAGCGCGCGGCGCGCCATACCGCGCGTGAAAAGTTCCTTCAGCACCAGCCCCGCTTCGATGGTTTTGCCGAGGCCGACTTCGTCCGAAAGCAGAGCGCGTCCGCGCAATGGTCCGAGCACGCGGAGCGCGGTGCGGACCTGGTAGTCGAGTCGTTCGAGCCGACAGTGCGGCAGGCAAAGCAGGTCATCGCTTTGGTTCGAGATCCACCAGAGCGCCCCGCGCTCGCGCAGGAAAAAATTTCGCAAATTCGCACAAACGAACGCCATTTCCTGGAGCTGGAACGGTTCGAGATCAAACTGCACCGGCACCGGCGGTGTAGGCTCGGCGCGGGGCGCGTTCGGCTTCTTTGGCATGGCGGCAGCAGCTTGGGCGCGTTCCCGTTCGCGTTTGCGCTGGTCACGCTCCAGCTCGCGCTGGCGACGCTTCTCGGCGAGCTGCCGCATTTGCTCGGCGCGTTCCGCCGCGTGCTCGGATTCCTTTTCCGCCTCCCGCTGAGCGCGGCGGGCGGCGCGCTCCATCGCGATCAGGCGCTCCGGCTCGATGTCCCTGATCATGCGGCCGAGCGGGGAATATTCCGGGCGGATTTGCTCGGCCATCTCATGAACCCACTCGATGAGATTCATGCGGACGGATTCGCCCGGCTGAAATGGCTTCTCGGGCACCGCCTCGAGGTGTCGCGTGCTCCTGTTCATGCGCACCCAGCGCGCGGTGACATTGCTGTTCGGCGCGGGTCGCGGGCTCATCCATCGATCGAGTTCCGCGGCGATGGCATCGCGATGATGCGAGGTGCACCGCACCTCGCGGACACCGGCGCATTCGCACAGCCACGTCAGCTCGTCGAACCCGCTGACGCTCACGCGAATGACCGCGGAATCGCCACCGTCGCTCCGCTCCCAGCGCAGCGCGATGAATCGGCCCGCTTCATTCATCTCGCACTCGAGCCGCCACGGCGAGCTTCCCGTCCGCGAGCTCCCCTCCCGAAACGCGCCGGTCCAGCGGGCACGGGCGTTTTCGATCGTCACGTCCCGCTCGAGCTTCAGGATTTGATAGATCGCCGTCCCCAGTTCCCGCCAGGTATCGCCGCGGGCCGCGACCTCGCCCTTGCTTTCGAGCAAGCGAATGCTGATGTCGCCATCCGCTACAGGCAGCAGCTTTTTCCACCGCCGAAGCGTCGCATGGACCGAGGCCGCATCGAAGCCACCGGTCGAGGATGAAGCCTTTCCGTCGATTTCGAGTGTCCAGACGATGGCGTGGAAATGGATGACGCACTCGGGATTGATGACCACGCTGCCGCGCGCACATTCTCGGCCGCTGCCCGATTCGCGCCACTGCAAAGACGCGGCGCATTTCGGAACATCGAGCACAGCCTCGAGGCGCAGCGTCGGCGCAACTCCGCCCTCCTCCACAGGTGAGGTGGAAAATAGATCGGGCGTTCGGTGCGACGAGTTCAATGGCGGCGCTGGCCTTTTTTCCGTCCCGGCTTCCACGAACGCGCGAGCTCCGCCAGCAGCGCGTTGATCTCGGCAAGATTAAACTGCTCCGCATCGTAGTCGCCGAGCCACTCACAAATCTCCTCGTGCTCGGGGGCGACGGGATCGGCGGCCGTGTCGAGCATGCCGTAAAAACCGGGGATGCCGCCGCAGTCCTCCGGGGGACAGGCCCGCGCGCCCTCGACGCAAATGGGAACAAAGTCCGCCGCGAGCGGCAGGATTTTCTTGAGCACGATCGAATGTTCCCACCCGTCGCCGAAATCGTATTCGTAGGAGATCTCGTCCTTCACGGTGAGCCCGAAATCGAGGAGGCGAAACTTTGCTTCATCGTGGCCCGGCTCGTCGTCGAAATCGGAGGCCAGGCCGTGCACCTCGAACCGCGCGCCAGAGACCTCGAGCGAATGGAGATGCCCGCCGCTCCAGCCCATCACGGCCAGCACCACATCGCTGAATCGCGCGAGGGTAATTTCGTTCGAGACGCGAAAGCGGCGCCAGATCGATGGGTTGGTCCCGTCCAATACGATGCGGAATTCGTAAAGCGCGGGCAACGCGGGATTCTCCGTCAGCTCCTCGAGGTCCGGCTCCTCGAGGTATTCGACGTCATCATCGTTGAATTCGGGACCGAGCATCTGTTTCGTCAAAGCCGCCATGCGTCGCGCCTCGAAGGCATTGGGGACGGGCGGCGGGTCATCTGAACTGGGTCGGCGACGCATGGGTATCGGATCGTAAAGCGGCCCATCGACGGATCAAGCGCGCGAGCCCTGCAATTTTCCGGGTGCGTCGCGACAAAAACCAATGAACGAATGCGGCCGCGAGGGCCCGGGGCCGGCCAAGGAGCAAGCGGTGATTTTCAATCGCCGACCAGAAGCCCGCGTGCGCGGCGTGCAATTTGACTGCCGAACGCCTTCCACCGGGAGAACGTTTGCCCTTCGCGGCCGGCACATCGGCGATTGCAAATCGCCCCTGGAGAGCGCTCCTAACGGAAGCCAAACGTTTCTCAACCCCGCGAGCTTCCCGCTTCACTTCTTCACCTCCCACCGGGATGCGATTCCCACACCCCAGCCCGCAATCACATCGATCACATGATGCTGATGAGTCAGCACCGTCGAGAGCGCAATCGCCATCGCCCACATCCAAAGCAGCACACGCCCGGTCCACGGTGCATGACGCGCGAACGCGGCGACGCAGCACACGGAAAACGCGACGTGTAGCGACGGGACCATGTTGTAATCGAGGTTCAGCCGGTCGGCGAAATGAAACATCCCCGCCCAGATCCCAAGATCTTCAGGCGGGCTGAACGCAGCGCGGGCAGGGACGAGCAGAAAGCCGATCCCGCCGATGAGAGTGGCCAGCGCTAGCGCGCGAATGAGGGCCGCAAATTCCCGTCGGTCGCGCACAATGAAGGGGCCGGCGACGAAAAGCAGGTATAGGCTCATGTACGCTAGCACCGCACCGGGGATGAGGGGAATCGAGAGTTCGATGGGGATATGGATTGGTACGCGCAGGGTGCGGTGCGTGGTCAGCCATTCGCAACCGCCATAGACGAACGCGAACCACACTCCATTCGCCACCGAAAGCAGCCATGCGAACCGGAGAAACGGCCAGCCGGGCCACGCAAGAAATGGCCGCTTTATTGAAGAAACGAACATATCAGCGCAGCGAGCAGCGGACGCACATCGTTGCGTGGTTGCAGGTAGTGATCTGCGCCCCACACGGGACAAAGCTGCCCCGGCCAAGCCGGCGTGTCCGCAAGGAGGATGGAGCCGTCGTTGGGGCCAAACGATTCCAGCCGCGCATGGCAACGGCGGGCGAGACCATTTCGCAGATGCCGGCGCAGGGGAAAGCCAAGCACGTGAATCGCCCGAACCCACGGAGGAATGCTGAGCGAAAAATCCAGCGCGCAGCCGGGAAAGCGCTGCATGTCCGCGAGAAAATCCAGCGAGCGACCGCGGATTCGATAAACGAATCGATTCACCCGCGCGAGGAGGCTGGGCGAGAGCAACCAATCGGCCATCGGAGTGCCGTCGAGAATGCCGCAGAGATTGATCCATCCAATGACGTGCTCGAAGACGCGCTCCGCGTCCGGTCGTGCGAAGGCCGCTTTCAAGTCGCTCCCGCCTTTGCTCACTGAGACGAGAATGACCGGAGCCTGCTGCTGCTCACAAAGCCATTCGGCGAGGGTCGCTGCATTCTCAGCCAAAGTCCCGGTGCTCGCGATTGGCGCGGTCGAGACGGGAAGGCCCAGCGTGTCCGCCACTTCACGCGCAAGGCGACCGTCGGCACCCGTGCGTGGATTTTCGCGGTAAAGGGCGCCGGGTACAATGGCGATCGTGGCGTCGCGAATCGGTGTCTGCTCGTTGAGCGTGCGCAAAAACGCACCGTGGCTGTCCGATTCAACGATGCGCCGGTGCAGCAACGCCGTGGCAAAATCGCAGCCTTCACGCGCGGTCAGTTCCCGCAGCACTTCCGGTTTCAGCGCCTCAAGTTCGCCATCCCAGCACCCGAGGCGGCGGAATAGATTGCGCTCGGCAGCATCCACCGGTTCGGGGAAAAAGTGATTCACACTCGCCGTCCTCGCCGACCAAGCAGCCAGCCGCCGACCACACCCACGAAAAGCCCCACCGCTCCAATTCCCCACAGGCCTTTCTTGGCGGCGTTCAACAATGGGTTGTCAAAGATGTTGTCCGAGGTGTGCAGGTTCGCCACGAGCCACCGACCGTCATCCTTCACTAGCGTGGCAGACCACCGCCCGGTGAAATCAAACGACTGCCCGGTCGTGAGCGAAAAATATTCGCGGGCGCTGCCAAACGCCAAGGCGGTGTCGCCGCCGTAGAGGATGCTCAGTTCATCGACGTCCACTTCCGCACCGAATTTCTCCACAATCTTCGACGGCCCCTGAAGCATGCGATCGAGATATTTCTTCACGCCGTCGCGACCACGACTGACCTCGGCATTGTGCCAGGTCACGACCACATTCGGGTGGAGGAATGCGAGCTGTGCATCAATGTCGCCGGCATTCATCCCGGCGACCAGGCCATCGCGAACGGCACGGAGTTCGTTGTGCGCGGGATCTTCCTGTGCACGGGCAGCAACAATGAAAATCCAGGCTAATGTGGCAGTGAGGAGTCGTGTTTTCATGCGAGAGCGGGGACGGTTTGCGCCACGCGCGCTGCCTCTTGCGGTAGCGCGACGAGCCAATCGAAGTAATCGATCATGTCAGCGTCCGCCTCGACGAAGCGCGCCGCATCGTAGCGTGTGCCGCGGAGGAGCCGGGCTTCGTCCGCAAGATAGCCGTGGGTAAAAAAGCGGCGCACCTCAAGCATCAACGGATTCGCCGGACGCCGCGCGAGAACTATGCCCTCGCAAAGGGTGTGCCCATTTTCCAGCGGTCGTGTGACCATCAGAAAACGGCTTCGAGCCCTCCCGAAATCGCCTGTGATGCAAACAAAAGTCCCTCCCCACACCGTCAGCGAAATGTCCACCATCTGCCCCGCCCCCATTCGCAACGCGCGGTCAAGTGGCGTTCGCCCAAGCACTTCGGCACGGTAACGATTCCGCCGAGCGAACGGTGCCGGGCAATCGATCAGAGGCGGTGCGAGGAGGCGGCGATCATGGACGGCGTCGAAATGCTGGCGGTCAAAAGCGTGTGCGGAATTGACGAACCAAGAACAATCCGCGACATACGAGAAGAGGCGGCCCGCGACGTAATCTTCCGCGTTTTCGCCGAGAAAAAACGGCAGCGGAAAAAGCGGCTCGGGACCATTGAAAAAGAACACGTATCCATGCCGCTCAATCACCGGGAAGACTCGTTGCCGCGCGAACCGTGGTGGTTCGGACACCCCCGGCGTGCGGGTGCAGACGCCGTGGGAATCGTAGCGCCAATTGTGATAGGGGCAGACAATGCCATCGCCTTCGATGCGCCCGCAGCCGAGATCAGCGCCCATGTGCGAGCAGCGCGCATCCATTAACGCGAGAGCGCCATTTTCACCGCGAAAAGCGACGAGCTGCCGGCCGAACATCGTCTTGGAAACCGGTCCCCGCGCCAGCTCGCGGCTCGCGCCGAACAGATACCAGGACGCCGGCCAATCCGCGAAACGCTCAATTGAAGGCGCGCGGTTCGTCATTGGATCACCTTTCCCGCGAAGCGATTTTCCACATGTTTGTCCGCGGGTCGCGGTCCGCGCCACATCCTGAAATAGGCGGCGAGCAGGCTGCCGCGGGTCTGGCCGGGATCCTCAAGAAACGGCAGATACAGCCAAGGCACCGTAGGCTGCGCGTGATGGTTCCGATGCCAATTGTGGTTCAACCAGATCAGATCAAGCAGGCGAAAAGTCCGCAGATTGCGCGCCCCCTTCAGCACATCGCGTTCGGTGCCGTAGTGGTGCGCGTATTGCATGGCCGACCACGTGAACCCGAACCCGAATATCACCGCAAAGTAATGCGTGAGCGGAATATGCCACACCCAGACCATCCCGACGTGGAGGGCGATAACGGCCAGCGCTTCGACTTGAATCAAGCGCTGATAGCGGGGATTGAGTGACTCAAGAAAGGCGTCGGTGGTACGGTTGATCCGCGCAGGCAGGGCGAGCGAGGGACGGATGAGGACGAAAAGATTTGTCACGTAGATCAGCACCCAAAACAGTCCTGTGAGCGTCCCGTAAAGCTGCACGCATTTGAAAAAGTGGTTCTCGTTTTCAAAATAGAGATCGAAGGCCTCATCGTCGCTGCGATTGCGGATGTGATGTCCAATGTGGCCCTGCCGAATGAGGTGAAACGGTGCCGGGAAGAATAGCGCGAGCACGGTGCCGACAAAATCATTCAGCCCACGCCGCGGATGCAGCATGCCATGCTCGGCCTCGTGCAGCATGGCGTAGGCGGAATTCATTACCACGCCGTAACCGAGCGCCAGGAGAGCCACCAACCACCAGTGCGTCACCGCGGCCGCCGCCCGAAAAATCGTCAGCATCGTCGCCAGTTGCGCAACGGCAATGCAGAGATTGAGCTGGGACGGAATGCGCTCGTCTTTCATGAATTTGTGGCCGCGCGTGGCCGGTAACCAGGCAGGGTAATTCCGAGCCGCGCAAACTCGGGATCGGCGTCGAATCGAGCGAAGGTTCGCGGCGTGATTTTCCTCGAATACAGGGTCTGGAGAAATCCGCAGTCACCTTTCAAACGTTCCATCGCGCGCTCCAGTGCCACCGCATCGAGCTCAGGAAACTCCTGTCCGAGCCGGTGGACCACGCGCAGACCGGAGCGCTTCGGCAGCAGGAAGAATTCACCAACCATCCAATGCAGCAGCCAAACATTCATTCGTCGGATCGCACGCCCGGTTTGCGGCCAGAGCCAGTCGAGCAGCTCTTCGTCCCAGCCGACGTGGCCTACTTCATCGGCCAGGTGAGTGCGGCAAGTCTCAAGGAAGTGCGGCTCGATCCCGTCTGCCATCGCGAGGCAGCCCTTTGCGTAAAAGAGAGACCGCTCTTCCTGCATCAGTGCGAGCCAGATTAACATGGGAAACATCCGAGGGTGGCACGCCATTTCTTTGAGAAGGACCCGCCACGGGTACGCCACCCGGACGAAGTAGTACGGTCCACCCGAATAGAATTCCGGGGCGCACTGGAAATTCAGCGCTCGGAACATCGCGGTGTGCCTCTGTTCTTCCGCGAAAAAATCGCGCAATCCCTCGGCGAGCGGGTGAGGAACTGCCATTTTCCGCAAAGCGAGCAGGCACGGACTCAGCATCTCCTGCTCAAAGAACGTGACCTGTTCATTGAAATACATCGCGTGGAGTTGGTTGTAGCGCAGGCGCACGTGGGTGGGCAGCGCGCCATACTCGGGGCAGTGAAAAAGCGGCGTGAATTCCTCGGCCAAAAAGCGCTTCGCCCAATCGATTCGTACCTCATCACGTTCCACGGTCACACGATCACGTGATTGAATTGGTGAGCAGATCGCTTGCATGGGAAATCAACGGCGCTCGTTCTTACCCTCCAGACCATCGATGGGACGAATTGAAAAAGTCGATGTGACCATCGGCTTTTTCAATTTTGCCGTTGGCCTCCGGGCTCCTAGTCTCCGGCCCGTGACGAAAATCGCCCTCATCTCCCCCAAAGGACCGCTTTACCGACATCGCGGGGGAATTTGGAAAAAGTCGCTGCGCTACCAGCCGCTCACACTCACGACCCTCGCCGCGCTGGTTCCGGACGACGTACCGGCGGAAATCGAATTGATCGACGAGGGGATCGCCGATGTGCCGCTCGATCTCGAGGCAGATTTGGTCGGGCTCACAGTGATCACTGGCACGGCGCGGCGGGCGTATGAATTGGCGGATCATTTCCGGGCACGCGGAATCACGGTGGTGCTCGGCGGTCCGCACGTCACGCTCATCCCGGAGGATGCCGAGCCGCATGCGGACGCGGTGGTGGTCGGTTACGCGGAAGATACCTGGCCGCAGTTGCTCCGCGATTTTGCGGCGGGCGAGATGCAAACGCGCTACCATCAGGCGCCCGGATCTCGACCTCGCCGGCCGACCCTTTCCGCGCCGCGATCTGCTGCCCGCGCGTCACTTCCTGACCAGCAATGTTTTCGAGGCAACGCGCGGCTGCGTGCATGCGTGCGATTTCTGCGTGGTGCCGACAGCGTGGGGTCGAAAACCGTTGCAAAAGCCCGTCGCGGAAGTCGTCGCGGATATCCGCCAGCACGGCGCGCGGAAACTGATCTTCGTCGATCTGAACCTCATCGCGCATCGAGGCTACGCGATGGAGCTTTTCACTGCGCTGATCCCGTTGCGCGTGCAGTGGTATGGACTCGCGACGGTCCTGCTCGCCGATGATACCGAGCTGCTGGAGCTCGCCGGGCGCAGCGGCTGCAAGGGCGCTGTTGATGGGACTCGAATCCATCTCGACGACGAATCTTCGCGCAGAACCACAAGGGCTTCAATTCGCCCGCCCGATTTCGCGCGAGTGGTCGAGCGATTGCATGCACACGGCATCGCTCTCCAAGGCTGCTTTGTCTTCGGGCTCGATGACGACCGCCCGGATGTCTTTGCGCAGACCGCGGAGTTCGCCGTCGCGGCGGGCATTGACCTGCCGCGGTTCGCCGTGGTGACGCCATTTCCGAATACGCCGCTCTACAAACGGCTGGAGTCTGAAGGCCGACTGTTGACCAAAAACTGGGAACTTTACGACGGCCAGCACGTCGTTTTCCAGCCACGGCATATGAGCGTCCGCGAGCTGCAGGACGGCGTCGAGGCCGCCTGGAAACATGCCTACAGCCTGCGCTCGATCGCGCGGCGGATCGCCCGTTCACCCGCGCCGTGGCCCGTGCGCCTGGGCACGAATCTCGGCTATCGATTCTACGCCAACAATCTCGCGCGCTTTTACAACTGCGACTGGATCATCGGCCGCGCTCCATCCGCTCCATCCGCTCCATCCGCTCCGATTCGGTCCAGGGAAACCGTCACCCGTATGAAACTGACGATCATCCATCCATGCATCGGACGCCGCCGCGGCGATCGAGAGTATGTCCGCACCTGGCAGATGGAACCGCTCCCCGCCGCGACGCTGGCCGGATTGACGCCGCGCGACGTGGAGGTGCGCTTTTACGACGACCGAATGGAGACCATTCCCTTTGACGAAGCGAACCGATCTCGTGGCGATGAGCGTCGAGACTTACACCGCGAAGCGCGCCTACCAGATCGCCAGCGAATACCGTCGGCGCGGAGTGCCTGTGGTCATGGGCGGCTTTCATCCCAGTCTTTGTCCGGAGGAAGTCGCGCGCTATGCCGAAGCCGTGGTGACGGGCGAAGCGGAGGAACTCTGGCCTCATGTTCTCGACGATGCGCGCCACGGCCGGCTGGAAAAATTCTACCGTTCGACCGGGCGGACCAATTTGCGCGGATTGCGCCCTGATCGTTCGATTTTTTGCGGCAAGCGCTACCTTCCCATCGGCCTCGTCGAGGCCGGGCGGGGCTGTCATTTCAAGTGCGACTTTTGCGCAGTGCAGACAGTTTTTTCCCAAACCCAGACCCGCCGTCCACCGGACGACATCCTCGCGGAACTCGCGATGATCAAACGCGGCAAAAAGCTCTTCTTTTTCGTAGATGACAACATCACGTCGAACCTCGCTCAGGCGAAGGAGTTCTTCCGCGCTTTGATCCCGATGGGCATCCGTTGGGTCGGGCAGGCGAGCATCAATGCAGCGCACGACGAGGAGTTTCTCGACCTGCTCAAACGCAGCGGTTGCATGGGCGTGCTCATCGGTTTCGAAAGTCTGAACCCGACGAACCTCGCGGCCATGAACAAGACCTTCAACACTGCGCGCGGCGGCTTTTCCCAGGCCTTGAAGAACCTGCGAAAACATCGCATCCGCGTTTATGGCACGTTCGTTTTCGGCTACGATGGCGACACTCCCGCCAGCTTTGAGGAGACCGTGGACTTCGCCGAGGAGCACGCCATGTATATCGCCGCGTTCAATCATCTCACACCCTTCCCTGGCACGCCGCTTTACCGTCGGCTCGCGGAGGAAAAGCGGCTGCGCTACGACTCCTGGTGGACTGATGATCGGTACAGCTACAACCAGATACCATTCGTTCCACGCGGCATGAGCGAAGAGGAATTGCAGCGCGGCTGTCTCGGTGCACGCCGTCGATTTTACTCGTGGAAAAGCATCGCGCGCCGCGGATTTGACGCGGTCAATCGTGCAAACGGTTTCATGTGGCGAAATTTTTTCCTCATCAACGCGATGCACCGCGGCGACGTGAGTCTGCGCGACTACTACCCGCTCGGAGACGAATCATGGCAGGGACCGCTTTTGAACGCGGATTGACCACGCGCTTTGCCGTCGCAACCGCCGGTGACGATCCGGCCATCCGCCGACTGCTTCGCGAAACTCCGATGCGGGGTGCGATCCGCATCGGCTTTGAGCGCGAGCCCGACTACTTCCGTAGTTCGGACCTGGCCGGCGGTGTGGATCAAACCATCGTGGCATTTGACGGTGAACAGCTCGTGTGCGCCGGTCGATGCACGCACCGAACGTGCTGGGTGAATGGTCGCGAAACGCGCGTGGGATATCTCGGTGAACTCCGGCTAGCGGAGGGCGGCCGGGGCCGGTTTACGATTGTCCGCGACGGCTACCGTTTCTTTCATTCACTTCAACGGTCCGATCCGCCGGCTTTGTGTTTCACCAGCATCGCCGCTGACAACATGCGTGCTCGGCGCCTCCTGGAAAGTGGTCTGCGCGGCCTTCCATCGTATGGTTTCCTTGCGGAACTGGACTCCGTCCTGATCGCTGTTCCGCGCCGCCCGCGGGTATCGGGGCTCCGCCTGGAAAGCGCAACTTCGAACCGATTACCGGACGTGGTTCGTTTGCTGAATGAGGACGCCATCCAGCACCAGCTTGCGGCCGTCTGGACTCCTGCGAAATTGCTCTCCCTCGAACGCCACGGACTCCCGTTGAATCAGATCTATGTCGCGTTCGAAGGCAATGAGCTGGTGGCGTGCGGAGCACTATGGGACCAGCGTGCGTTTCGCCAGACGGTGGTTCACAGTTATGCGCCGCCACTCTCGTTTGCGCGCTCAGTTTTGAATGGCGTGAGTTCATTATTGGGCCTGCCAGGACTGCCGGCGCCCGGCGCGGTACTTCCACTCGGGTTCGTCTGCCCGCTCGGATTCAAGAAGGGCGCGGAAGCATTGCTCCCGGAATTCATCGCCGGACTATTGGGAGTTGCGTCCCTCCGCAGCCTGGACTTTCTCACGCTCGCTCGACCCGCAAATGACCCGCACTTGCGCAATTTGCGGCGCGCGTTTACGACGCGCACCTATCACAGTCGACTATATCGTGTTGATTGGCCCGGGGAACCTCAGCTGGCCTTTGATTCCAGTATGACTGCGTTTTTGCCAGACGTCGCGTTGTTATGACGAGCGCCCCTCCCCAGGAAATACCCGGTCTGCTTCCGCGTGATGCGCTCACCAGCAATCAGCGCGACCAAATGTTCGCCCTGCTCTGCCGGCATTTCGAAGGCGTCACTCGCGAGCAATTCGAGCTCGATCTCGCAGCCAAGAATTGGGTGGTGGAAATACGACAAGGCGGCGAGTTGCTCGGATTTTCGACGCTGCTCGTGACCGACGCACATTGGGACGCGAGGCCCATTACTACGATCTATTCCGGGGATACCATCGTGGCGCGCGAGGCCTGGGGATCACCCCGGCTCGCCCGCACATGGATCGGTGCGGTTAATTTCTTGCGCACGCTTTTCCCGGCGCAGCCGTGCCATTGGCTTCTGCTCACTTCCGGCTTTCGCACCTACCGCTTTCTGCCCGTCTTTTGGCGGGAATTCCACCCGCGATTTGAAACCCCAATTCCGCTCCGCACTCAACGCCTGCTCGTTCACCTCGCCGCCTCCCAATATGGCGCTGCCTTCAATGCTGCGACCGGAATCGTGCGCTTTCCTTTCCCGCAGCGGCTCCGGGAACCACTGCTTGATATGGCAGCCGGACGCGCGGCCGATGAGCACGTCGCGTTTTTCTTGCGCCGCAATCCCGGTCACGCCATGGGTGACGAGCTCGCCTGTATCACCGAGATCAGCGAATCCAACCTCACTGCAGCCGGCGAGCGAGTGGCCCGAAGTGCACGCGGATGAAAACGGTGGCGGCCCTCGCGAATTGCGCCTGGCTCGCCTCGAGCCTGCCAGCGTGGCTGCGCTTTCGCCGGGCGCTCATTCGTCCGGAGGCAACACAACACAGGATCTTGCGACGCCTTCTCGACGAGAATCGCGCGACTTCCTACGGGCAGAAGTACGGGTTTGCAGATATTCGCAGCATTGACCAATTCCGCGAACAGGTGCCGCTGACGGATTACGATGATTTGGAGCCCTGGATTGATCGGATCCGCCGCGGCGAAGCCGGCGTGCTTTCGCGGGATCCCGTGACACGGTTCGTCCCGACCAGTGGCTCCACTTCTGCGCGCAAACTCATCCCATTCACCGCCACTTTGCAGCGCGAGTTCAATGCTGCCATCAGCCCGTGGATCGTTGATCTTTGCCGTTCGCATCCCTCCGTCCCTCTCGGCCCATCGTATTGGTCAATTTCTCCAGCAATTCCCCAGGAATCCGCGCCAGACTCCGCCGTTCCTATCGGGTTCGACGATGACAGCGCCTACCTCGGCGGATTCCGGAAGCATCTCGTCGAATCCACGTTTGCCGTCCCGTCCTCGATTCGTCTCACTGACGATCTCGATACGTTTCGATATCGCACCATTTTGTGCCTCCTGCGGCAGCCGGACCTTCGTTTGATCTCTGTTTGGCACCCCTCATTCCTCGCGCTCCTGCTCGATTCGCTTCCCGGCGCGTGGGATGAGTTGATTGACGATGTTGAGAATGGAAGTTGCCGCCACGGTCCCGATCTTCGAGCTCGTCGGCAACCGAATCGCGCTCGTGAACTCCGTCGGCTCGGTCCGGAAAATCCGGATGCGCTCTGGCCCCATTTGCGCGTTATCAGTTGCTGGGCTGATGCGCAAGCTGCTCTCCCCGCTGCCGAACTTCGGAAACGCGTTCCGCGCGCCACGATACAAACCAAGGGACTACTGGCGACGGAGGCTTTCGTGTCCATCCCGTTTCGAGGGATGCGCCCCATCGCAATCACGTCCCATTTTTTCGAATTTCTCGACGAAAATGGCGCACCAAAAATGGCGCATGAACTTCATGCCGGTGCGCCTTACAGCGTGGTTGTAACGACCGGCGGAGGTCTCTACCGGTACCGGCTCGGCGATCTCGTGGAAGTCGATGGTCGCGTCGGATCCACGCCATCGTTGCGTTTCATCGGCCGGGGCGCAACGGTGTCCGATGTCTGCGGTGAGAAGCTGTCCGAGAGTTTCGTCACCCGCGCGATTGTCGCCGCCTGTCAGTCAATCCGTTATTCACCCGTTCTCAGCACCCTTGTACCAGAACGGGATCGCGACGGGATGTGGCATTATGTCGCTTTCGTTGAACCCGATGCACCGGACGAACTTGTTCCTCGTCTCGAGGCTGAACTCCGCGCAAATCCGCATTACGCCTTGTCCCGCGATCTTGGACAGCTCGGCTCGCTGCGCTCCCGATCAGTTGCGCCGGGCGGATACAAACGAATCTGCGCAGCCATGACCTCCTCGAATCGCTGCCTGGGTGACATCAAACCGCGGGCGCTTGTCACCCTTGATTCGCATGATGCCCTCGAATGGAAACGCGCTCTAACGAGCGAGACCATCACTCGATGACTTCGTAGAGCACGTCGCCGAGGGCGAACTGGACGTTGCGGCCGAGGGCGAGCCATTGGGCGGCGTTCTCATTCGCAGCGAGGAGATTGAAGTATTCGTCGCTGGCAAACTTGATCTGCTGGCGTTTGGCATCCTTCTTCTGCTGCTGGGCTTCCGCGTCAATCCATTGCGAGCCGTTTTGGAAAAAGGTTTTTCCGTTCACGACCCGCGCCTGCTGATCGATCTCGGCCATTTCCCTCCCCGCAGTCGCGACTTCCGCGGGAGACGTGGTCGGTGCCGCGGCCACGACTGCATTTTCCGTCTCGCTCTTGCTCATGGCCTTCGCAGGCTCGAGGGCGTCGGCATACTTGAGCGCCTGGTTCGACCGCGCGTCGTAGTTGCTCTTGCGGCCCACTTTCGCCTCCGACAATCCGCGCCAGCTTTCGCGCAGCCGCGCCTGGGCTGCCGGCGCGCGGTCGAGATTCTGCAGCGAGCGCATGGTGGTCGGCACGTGTCGGCGTGCCTCGTCTTCAACGATGAGGTAGCTCGTGTAAGGCGTAACGATCGCGTACCGCCGGGCCAGGTCCACCACTTCATCGCGCAATTCAGCATTCTCCCCGCGGAGCCGAATTTCATCGAGGAGAAAGCCAACGCGGCGCATCGCCCAAAGCTGGGGGATGAATTCGTGGCCAGTTTCCGCTTCGGCGAAGTGCACGCGCTGCATGATCCTTTTTGGCTCACCATTCAATGTGCCTTCGATGGTTACATCTCCTTCTCCGCTCCCGCTGAAGCGTCCGGCGAGCACAAGCTGATCGCCGCGAAACAAGTCGGGCAGAGGATTTGGGTACAGTTTCGAGACTCGGACTGAATTCGGCCACGCGATTTTCAAGTTCGTCAGGAGGGGCTCCTTGATCTTGGTGAAGAAGCTCGAAACCTTGACCTCGAGATCCTCCTCCGGCTGCACGAACTGACTCGCCGCCCGCGTTCGCTCGACGATCTTGTCGAGCAAGTGCGTGTTCACATCAGCACCGATGCCGAAGCAAAAAATGCGCGTGGCCGCACCCCCGCCCTCCTCCCCCGAGGCCTTTCCGGGTGCGACCGACGCGACGATTTTATCCTCGTCCGTTTCGCCGACGGTGGGCAACCCGTCGGTAAGGAAGATGACGATGAATGGACGATCCGTGATCCCCTCTTGATGGAGGGAGCGGATGTTGGCGTTCGGCACTGTTCTCGGGCGCAGCTTGAGCGCGCTGGTCAGCGCTTCATGAATGGCGGTTCCGCCTATTGGTTTCAACGCTTCGATCCACTTTTCCGCATCTCCGCGCCTGGCCTTGTCAGCATTCACCAGCCCATCGAAGCAGGGCTCGGCTTCGGTCGAGAAGCGCAGCACCTCAAACCGATCCGTGTCGTTCAGGTTTTCCACGCAAAAGGTTAGCGCTTTCTTCGCCTGCTCGAGTTTCTTCCCGGCCATCGACCCCGAGGTGTCGAGCACGAAGACCACGTCCTTGGGATTGGTCTGGTTGGATTTGACAACATCTGCGCCGGGCGAAGCCAGGAGCAGAAAATACCCATCGTCGCTCCCGGTTTTCTGCGTCAGCAGCGACAGCCCGACTTCCGTTTCACCCGTGGAAAACAGGAGCTGAAAATCGCGGTCCGGACGAGTGTTGGATTCCTCGAATGCCACCGTCGCCTTTCGGCCGCCATCACGCTCGATCTTCACCGTGTGGGTGGGCGAATAGAGCGCCTTGATCGGCGAGCTTTCCTCAAGGGCGACTTTGATGGACACGGTTTTCAACGGCTGAGCGGAAAACTTTTCCGTGTTCAGCGGATACACATACGAGACCAACCCGGCATCGGCTTTCAGCAGCTCTGTGTAGCTGAGCGAGACCTTCTTCCGCGAGTGTGGTTCGATGGGGAAAATGCGCACGCGAAATGCCTGGCGGCCCGTGTATTCGAGCAACGCCGGGTCACGCTGCTGGCGAACGATGTCCTCGTAGATTTTCCGCGCCTTCCCCGCATCGAGCAGTTCCGCCTCCATCTCGCGATCGCCAACCCGCATGCTGAACTTATCGATGTGAGCTCCGGCGGGAATCGGAAACACGTAGTCACCCTCGAGATTGGCGTCATTGGGATTGAAGAACTCCTGCTCGACCCGTGTGGTCGCCTTCTGCCCATCGATCGCCACATCCACCTGATGAAACACCACCTCCAGCGGTGCGAACACAAACGGCCGCGGTCGGTTCTGATGGATGGGCGGCGGATTGTGAATGATGATCAATCCATCGGCCAGCGCGACCGAAGCCGCGAATACGGATGCCAAAACGAGGAGGACGGAACGCGTTTTCATTCCGTGAACGTTGCGCAATCCGGGAAACAATGTGTCAGGGCGAGGCGAAACGTTTGTCAGAAAAACGTCAATGGAAGGAGACGCTCGGACTGTCCCCCCACACCCAATGTGACAATATTATTATTGACGCGATCAATAGTTGGAATAGATCGTTCTGACAGGCGCATTTATGAACCACAACTCGTTTCGGGACAGGTTGGGGCAGTTTGGAATCGAATCTTTGGAGTCGCGCATTACGCCGTCCGGCGCCATGCCTCTCTATCCGAGATCCCTCCCGATTATGGCGAGACTCCATGCCCAAGGCCCTGGGGCATTCCCGGCCATTGAAATCCTCGAATCCAGAATTGCGCCCGCGGGCGGGATCGAACTCCCGCTTTACGACACCCCGGAGGGCTTTGCATCTCGGTTCGATGGTGAACTCGGCACTGGAGCCGGTGGTTCGGTAGCGATTATTGGCGATATCAATGCGGATGGATTCGACGATTTTGCGATCACCGGTCCGAACTTCGATTTTGGGACTGGCCGGGTCTATGTCGTATTCGGAAGCGCAGGCTCCGCGCCGCTTACGGTGCCCTTGGATTCATTGGACGAAACCCAGGGCTTCATCGTCGATGCCGTCTCCCGGTTCGATGGTCTGGCGACTGTCGCGGGAGTGGGGGATATGAATGGCGACGGGATCGATGATTTTGCGATCGGCGCCACGAATCTCTTCGCCAATCAACCGGGCGTCGCGAAAGTCTATGTGATCTTCGGTCACTCGGATGGGTTCGGGGCGTCCTTCGATCTCGCTGGGCTCGATGGCGCCAATGGCTTTCGCATTGATGGAGCCACCATAGATAATCGCGGCCATTTTATCAGCGGAGCGGGTGACGTGAATGGGGATGGACTCGGAGATGTCATCATCGGCGCTTCCAGCCATTTCTTGTCGGATTCCAATGAGGACGCAGCCTATGTAGTCTTTGGCCGGGAGACTGGTTTCTCCGCGATGTTCGACTTGCAAACGCTCGATGGATCGACCGGATTCCGGATTCTGTCGGCCGCGTCGGGAGAGTATTTTGGGAGGTCTGTCAGCAGCGCCGGTGATCTCAATGGAGACGGCTACGGGGACGTGATCGTGGGGGCGCCACTCGCATCTCCCAATGGCCTTCACAGCGGTTCGAGTTATGTGGTGTTCGGAAAACCTGCGTTTGCTCCCGATGTATCTGCAGGTGCGCTGGATGGATCGAATGGCTTTCGTATCAATGGCAGAAGCGCCGAAGCGCGCCTCGGCGGGGCGGTCAGTGGAGCCGGCGACCTGAACGGTGACGGCCTTGATGACGTCATCGTTGGCACTGATCTCGAAAACGCCGCGTATGTCGTTTACGGAAATGAATCGGGATTCTCTGCGGTGCTCGAGTCCGGGAACCTCAATGGAACAAACGGGTTTCGGATCGCCGGGGTGAGCGATCAGTCGCTATTGGGACGCGGCGTTAGCGGCGCCGGTGACGTCAATGCTGATGGGATTGACGACATCATCGTTAGCAGCCCGCAGTTTTCCGGACACTACGGCCCCTCGGCATATGTCATTTTCGGAAACTTGAGCGGTTTTGGGGCTGAATTTGCAGTCGAATCACTGAATGGGGCGAACGGCTTTTATATGACGGGAACGGTAACCACGGAGGTCACCGACGTTTCCGGACGTGGAGACATCAATGGTGATGGTTTCTCGGATCTGCTCCTCGGGTTTGGAGGTGCCACCTACTCCCCGAACCGCGGCTCGGCGTTTGTAATTTACCACGCACCGGACAATGCCCCGCCGGAAATTCGAAAAACCAATAGCGCCACCATTCCGCCGGGAGGCTCGACGGACCCGATCGACGTGTCCATTTACGATCCGGAGCTTCCGGCCAATGCCCTCATACTCTCAGCGGTCTCGTCAAATCCCGCGCTCATCCCGAATGAAAACCTCGTCTTTGGTGGCTCCGGTTCGGAACGCACGATTACCGCGACCGCGTTGCCGGGCGCGACGGGAATCGCTTTCATCACCCTTCAAGTCAGCGACGGCGAGTTGACGACGGAGCAACAGTTTCAGGTGAACGTTTTCGGCCCGGAGGCCGTGAGGCATTTCGAAGACCTCGATGGCGGCGACGGCTACCGGATCAATGGCGAATATGCCGGTGACCGCGCCGGAACGGTCAGTGGCGTTGGCGACATCAATGGCGATGGTTTCGACGATTTTGTCGTGGGCGTGGAGCATTCACATCCGCACGGTGAAGACAGCGGAGCGGCCTTTGTGGTCTTCGGCACCCCGGGCGGCAATCCGCCGGCAAGAGAGCTCTCGCGCCTCGATGGAGCGAATGGTTTTCAAATCAATGGTGCCGGCGCTATTCATCGCCTTGGCTTCAGCGTAAGCGGGATCGGCGATTTCAATGGGGATGGATTCGACGATCTCATCGTCGGTGCGCCCTCGGTCGACAACGGCGACGATCGGCAGGGACGCGCTTACGTCGTTTTCGGACGCGCAAGTTTTCCGGCTGAAATCGAGGTTTCGGCGCTCGATGGCAGGATCGGCTTCGCCCTGGCGGCGGAACAAGGGAGCCGAGGCTTGGGCAAGGAAGTCGCCGGTGCGGGCGATGTGAACGGCGACGGTTTTGACGATGTTTTGATCACTTCCAAAAACGCGGGATTCGTGCTTTTTGGACGTGCAGGTTCCTGGTCACCCGAGGTGGCACTGGCCACGCTCGACGGGCAGAAAGGTTTTCGGGTCGAGGCCACCCCCGCCATTGGTTATACCAGTACCTTTATTCGGATTACGGCGGTGGGCGACGTCAATGGCGATGGATTCGCCGATTTCGGTGCGGAAACGGTGACCTCGCGGCAAATCGTTTTCGGGCATAGTGGAACTTTTCCCGCCACCTTGGTGGCGACTGATGTAGCGGCAACGGATGGATTCAAAATCAATGTCCTGGGATTCCCGAAGGCGGCGGGGGACATCAATGGCGACGGCTACGATGACTTCTTGATGAGTGGGGGAGGATCCACCTTCACCGACCAGAAGGTTTCGCTCATCTACGGACAGCCAACTTGGGACGCCGAAATCGACGCGACAATTCTCGATGGAACGCGCGGATTCCTCGTCCAGTCGGGATACTCCGTGGGTTTTCCGGCGCCGCACGTCGAACAGAGCGAAACGATTTTCGCCGCGGCGGCGGCCGGCGATGTCAATCGAGACGGTTTCGACGACTTGCTCCTCACCATGCCGTCGACCTATGCTGCCAACGACATTTCTGACCGCGTCGGCACCGTTTATCTAGTCTTCGGTTCGGCCGAAGGACCGGGCGCGACGCTGTCCCTCGCGAATCTCGATGGAACCAGCGGCGTCCGATGGAATGGGATTACCACGATCGGCAGCTCGGTGAGCGCAGCCGGAGATCTGAACGCGGACGGGTTCGACGACTTCGTGGTCGGGGCTTACGGCCTTGATGGCCACGGGCCGTATACTGGTGGAGCCTTTGTCATGTATGGCAGTGGCGATCCGTTCTATATCGAACCGGCGATCAGTGCCAGTGGTCGCAAGCTGACCTTCTCGGACATCGACGGGGACCTGGTCACGGTGAAAACCTCTGCTGGCCGGTTCGACGCCAGTGCGATTGCACTCCTGCACGCAGCCTCATCGCTTCCGAACGCCGGTATCTTCCAGCGGCTGTCCCTCGGAGCTGGGTTCGCGGGGGCCGATCTCACCATCAAGGCCACGCCGAGTGAATTCGGTGGCGATGGGATGGTGAATCTCGGTTTCCTCGACGCGAGTGGCGTGGATCTGGGGAAAGTCATTATCGCGGGCGATCTGGGCCGCATCGAAGCCGGCAATTTGAGTGATCCGGCTCCAGCACTTCACCGGCTCAAAGTGGATTCGCTCGGTGCCGCTGGGCTTTCCAATCAAGATCCCGGTGATGCGAGTTTGGTCAGCACGATTGCGGGTGATGTCGGATCGATTCACGCCGATGAAGTGACCGGCACCATTGCCTTGAAGGGCGGGATCAAGGTGGTGGAAGGCATTCACGATAGCGCGCTGCACATTGCCGGTGCCCTTTCACGGATCGAGGTCGGTTTGGGAATGACCAATTCGATGCTGACTATCCGTGGCCATTTACAACCCACCGATTCGCTCGACGCGCGTGCGCTCGGGTCGGCTGATTTCGGTTCTTCGCTGGTGCTCTCACGGATTTTGGTCGGCTACGACGATGCCGGATTGCCAGTCAACGCGGACGTGCAAACGGGACGGGCCAAGGTGCGCGGTGATTGGACGGCGAGCGATCTCATCGTCGGGGCGACGGCTGGTCCGGACGCACTGTTCGGCACGGATGATGACGTGCTGATTCCGGGCGGCGGATCCATCGTGGCGCGGATGGCGAAAGTTGTCATCAAAGGTCGGATCACCGGGACCATGGACAGCGCAGATTCATTCGGAGTCGTGGCCGAAGAGATTGTGGCCGCGAAGCTCGAGAACCGCACCCAGGTGCTGGTTTCCGGAGCACGGAATGATTTGCAGGGGATCCGCTTTGGTGCGGATCTCGATGTCCTCTTCCACGAAGTCTTCGGGTAACGGATTTGGGTACGGCTGAGCGAGCCCACAATTGACAAAATTATTATTGACAGGGTTATAGTCGGAATAGGATGCTCTCAAAACTCGCGCTTCTATGAACCACAACTCGATTCGGGATTGGTTGGGACGGTTTGGAATCGAACCGTTGGAGGCCCGCATTACGCCGTCCGGAGGAGCCATTCTTTTCCTAAATGATCTCCAGCCGGATCAGGGATTCGAGATCGATGGTTTGGGCCGCGTGGGCAAGTCGGTCGCCTTCGTCGGGGACGTCAATGGCGACGGTTATGATGACTTTTTGATCGGAGATCCGCAACAGTTCACGCCGGGCAACCCGCTCGAGGGCGCGGCTTATCTGGTTTTTGGAAAGCCGGGGCTTTTCGAATCGCCGCTCGAACTCGACACGCTTGACGGCACCAATGGTTTCAAAATCACGGGCCTCCCTGGCGTCACTGAGTCGGGATCGGATTACGAACTGGGTTCTTCCGTCGCAGGCATTGGTGATTTCAATCGGGATGGATTTGACGACTTCATCCTCGGGTCCAATGCTGCATTCGGCGGTGCAAACTATTCGGGTGCCGCTTACGTCGTTTTTGGAAAGGCAGGCGGTTTTGATCCCGTCCTCAACGTGTCCACGCTCGATGGGACGAATGGCTTTCGGATCAACGCCGCAGGTGAAAGCGAAATGGGCATCTCGGTCAGCGGCGGTGGGGATGTGAACGGGGACGGGTTGCCGGACCTCATTGTCGGCGCTCATCACGAAAATGCTCCAGATACCTGGGCGGGGGCAGCGTATGTTCTCTTCGGCACAACCGCCGACATGGGACCGACCATAGATGTAACGAGTTTGAACGGTGCCAATGGCTTCCGCATTTTCGGCGCGAGCGAACACGATCACCTCGGGCGCTCCGTGAGCATGGCTGGAGATCTAAATGGCGATGGCTTCGCCGACCTTATCGTCGCCGCGGAGGGCGGAATTGCGATCCCGAAAAGCTATGTCATTTTTGGCCGGCAAACCTTCGGCCCCGAGGTGGATGTCCGGACGCTCACGGGCGCCGATGGATTCACAATTTTGTCTCCCAGCCTCAGCGATCAACTGGGCACGGTCGCCGGCGTCGGTGACGTTAATCATGACGGTTTCGATGACGTGATCATCGGCCAGGCGCAGTTTGCAACCGGCACTTATGTGCTATATGGGAAGGGTCAGCGGTTCGACCCGGTGGTTGATTTGGCGGGGATCAACGGCGTAAATGGTTTTCGCATCGATGTGGCCACGTCCGCCTTCTCGACCGCTGGCGATCTGAACGGTGACGGAATCGATGATCTGATGATTGGCGGATACGTTATTTTTGGGAACGAAGCCGGGTTCGGGGCTGACTTCTCCGTGTCCTCACTGAAAGGGGTGAACGGCTTCCGCGTCGAGGGCGGCACCGCGCTGGCGGGTGCGGGTGGGGGCGATCTGAACGGCGATGGTCAATTCGATCTCCTGGTCGGTTTTCCCGGAGATTCCCCGAATCCGGGAACCGCATTTGCCATCACTGCGCTCCCGGACAACGTGGCGCCCAGCGCGTCCGGATTGTCCAGCCTCACGATCATGGGCGGAGTGCCGTCGGATCTCTTTCCCTTCACGGTCGGGGATCCGGAATCCCCCGCCGCAGCCTTGATCGTCACGGCGACTTCCTCGAACCAAGACCTCATTCCCAACGGTGGGATTTTGCCTGGAGGCGCTGGTGGAGACCGGACGCTGCAATTCGTTCCAACGCCTGGCGCGACCGGGCTCGCGGAGGTGACTGTTCGTGTGGACGACGGCGAGGCCTCCCGTGAATACGTTTTCGAAGTCAATGTCTCCACAGCCGATGGTGAACGGGATCTCAGTGAGCTCAATGGGCGGGACGGTTACACCATTCAGGTTCCTCTCAACGCCTTCGAGTCGCCGACCGTCAGCAACGCCGGTGACTTCAACGGAGACGGAATCGACGACTTTCTCGTCGCGATGCCCTACGCGGATTACAACGGAGAAAACAGCGGCTCAGTATTCGTCGTCTTTGGAAAGAAGGGCGCCACTTCGCCGCTAACCCAACTGACGAGTCTCGACGGTGCAAACGGTTTTCGAATCGATGGGACGAGCTTGTCCTATTCGCTGAACGCGAGCGGGATTGGTGATTTCAATGGGGACGGTTTTGACGATATCGCCATCGGTGCACCTCGTGGATTTCTGGATCTCCCATTCTTGGACACGACTGGCCACGCTTACGTCATTTACGGAAAGGCTAACTCTGGCCCAAGGTTCGATCTGACCCAATTGAATGGCTCGAATGGATTTACTCTCGATGGCGAAGTCAATCGCGATGCACTGGGTGGCAACGTCTGCGGCGCGGGAGATTTGAATGGCGACGGCTTTGACGATGTGATCATCGGCGCTCCGGGTGCGGACGTTAATGGCACCCGCAGTGGCACGAGCTACGTCCTCTTCGGTCACGCGGGCGCAGGTCCTGCGAATATTCCGCAGAGTCATTTCGACGGCGTTCGAGGATTCAAGCTGCTCGGGCCTGGTCCCGAAACCGGAGCGGGGTGGGTCAATGGGCTCGGTGATATCAACGGCGATGGATTCGACGACGTCCGGGTCAACCGATTTGTTGTTTTCGGAAAAGCCAGCGGATTTGACGCGGAAATGGACCTTTCGGGCGATCTCGGCATTTCCGCCGAGTTCGCCGGCGTTATCAAGCCCGCGGGCGATTTCAACGGCGACGGGATCGACGATTTCGTCTTCGGAGGCGAGTCCAATGCCCAGGGCGATTCGGTGACTGGCATTATCTTTGGACAGGCCGGATTGAGCGGCGTGGTGGACGAATCGTTTCTCGATGGTGTCCGCGGCGTTCGCTTTCTCCCCGGGTATCGCCTGGCCAATCCTCCGTTGCTCGACCCGACCGACGACCACGGAGCCATTCGATCGATCTCAACCGCGGGCGACGTGAATGGCGACGGCTTTGACGACATCATCCTTGGTGTGCCGTCCGGTCGTTCGGAGGCGGTCAAAGGAAGTGCCTTTATCGTTTATGGAACGGATCAGAACCTCGGAGAGACGCTCTACCTGGCGGAACTTAATGGGACGAATGGAATGCGGCTCTTCAGCAACAAATCGCAAACCGGCGCGAATGTGGCAGGCGGCGGAGATTTCAATGGCGACGGGATCGCGGATATTTTGGTGACCGCGCCCGCAAGTAAGCCAAATGCCAGTCCACATACCGGCGCTGTTTTCGTGGTCTATGGCACGGGCGAACCCGTCCCGCTTACACCGAATATCAGCGCCAATGGCCGGAAGATGACCTTCACCGACATCGACGGTGACACCGTAACGGTGAAAGTATCGCGCGGCGCTTTCACCATTGATGATTTCGGCCTTAGCCATCCGACACTCGCGCTGACGAACTCCGCTATCTTTCAGCGGCTGTCACTCGGAGAAGGTTTCGCAGGGGCGGATCTAACCATCAAAGCAACGCCGAGTGACTTCGGCGGCGATGGGCTGGTGAATCTGGGCTTCCTCGATGCGAGCGGTGTGGACCTGGGCAAAATCACCATTGCGGGCGATCTGGGTCGGATCGAAGCAGGCAATTTGAACGATCCGGCTCCCGCGCTTCACAGGCTCAAGGTGCATTCGCTCGGTGCCGCCGGGCTCTCCAGTCAGGATCCCGTGGATGCGAGTCTGGTCAGCATGATCGTCGGCGACGTTGGAACGATTCGCGCCGATGAAGTCACAGGCACCATTGCCTTGAAGGGCGGGATCAAGGTGGCGGAAGGCATTTATGATAGCGCGCTGCATGTCGCCGGGGCGCTTTCACGGATTGATGTCGGTTTGGGAATGACCAATTCGATGCTGACCATCCGTGGCCACTTACAACCCACCGATGCCCTCGACGCGCGTGCGCTCGGGTCCGCGGATTTTGGGTCCTCGCTGGTGCTCTCGCGGATTCTGGTCGGCTACGACGATGCCGGACTGCCGGTGAACGCCGATGTGCAAACGGGACGGACCAAAGTGCACGGCGATTGGACAGCGAGCGATCTCATCGTCGGGGCGACCGCTGGACCGGACGGATCGTTTGGCACCGAGGATGACACGGTGATCCCGGGTGGCGGATCCATCGTGGCACGGATGGCGAAAGTCGTCGTTAAAGGTCGGATTACCGGGACCATGGACAGCGCGGATTCATTCGGCATTGTGGCCGAAGAGATTGTGGCCGCGAAGCTCGAGAACCGAACCCAGGTGCTGGTTTCCGGAGCACGCAACGACCTGCAAGGAATCCGCTTTGGTGCGGATCTCGATGTCCTCCTCCACGAAGTCCTCGCGTAGCCATTTTGAATGACCGACGAGCCGCGAGGTCTGCGGCGCGTTTGGTCTGCTGGCTGATCCCTGAAGGATCATGGTTTAAGCAACAGGCGGGCAATTCGGACCGTGACCGATGCAAACCGCTCGCGGGCGTGTCGTCGCCGGTCGCAGCTTGCAGCTTCACCGGGCGCTCCATAGCGTCGCCGCCGCATGATCGAATGCGATGCACTGACCAAACTTTACGGAACATTCTCCGCGGTGAAGGCGCTTTCCTTTGTCGTCGCGCCGGGAGAGATTTTGGGATTGGTCGGACCGAACGGCGCCGGCAAAACCAGCACACTGCGCTGTCTGGCGGGAATCATTCCAGCCACCAGCGGCACGATTCGTATTGCCGGCCATGATCTCCAGACAGCGCCTCTGGCCGCCAAGAAGAAGCTGGCCTTTTTCTCCGATGAACCCCGACTCTTCGATTACCTGACCGTCGGGCAACATCTCGAGTTTACCGCCCGCCTCTACCAAGTCGAAGGGGCCGAGGCACGAGCCCGGACTTTGCTGGCGGAACTCGAGATGAGCGACAAGACCAACCTTTTGCCACCCGAGTTGTCGCGCGGCATGAAGCAAAAGCTGGCCCTGGCATGCGGCTTTCTGCACGAGCCAAAGGTGATGTTTTTCGATGAGCCGCTCACCGGGCTCGATCCGCTGGCGATTCGACGGATCAAGGATTTGATCCGGCAGCATGCTGGCAGCGGCGTAGCCATTATCATCAGCTCGCATTTGATGCACTTGCTCGAGGAAGTCTGCACCCACGTCCTCATCCTCAAGCGCGGCGAAAAGGTGGCGCACGGCTCGCTGCGCGATGTTCGGGCGCTGCACGCGCAGGCAGGCGTGGATCCCAGCCTCGAGGAAATATTCATTCGCGTCGCCGGGGAGGATGCCGGTGGGTAGCGGCCAAGAATTCTTCCGGCGGCCTGTTGGATGTTGGAAGTTCGGCCCGCCGCAGGCGCCGTTGGCTTCACTTGCGACCTCGAATGGGGACCGGCTGCTCAACGAACATCGGACGCCCAACTTCCAACTTCCAACTTCCACCGCCCCTTCCGAGGTGCACGTCGAATGAACCGCGCGCTCTTCTTTCTCATCACGCGGTCGCTGGGTAATGCCGTCGTCTCGCGGATCAAACGTCTCCGTCAGCCGAAATACCTCATCGGCACGGTGATCGGGGCGGCTTATTTCTATTTTTACTTTTTCCGTGTCGTTTTCGGAGGCGGGTTCAAGAGCGGCCGCTCGGGATTCGGTTCCGTCGGGTCGGCGTTGGACCATGAATCATTGATCCAACTCGCGGCCCTGGTCGCGCTGGCCGTGTTCGTCATTTTCTCCTGGATCATTCCGGCCTCACGGGCCGCGCTCACGTTCACCGAGGCGGAGATAGCTTTTCTGCTGCCGGCTCCGATTTCGCGTACGGGCTTGATCCGATACAAATTGCTCAAATCCCAACTCGGGCTGCTTTTGCTGGCCGTCTTCATGACCCTGCTGACCGGGCGCGTGACCCGCGATGGTCTCGCAGTTGTTCACACGCTCGGATGGTGGGTCATCTTTGCCACCTTGCAATTGCATCGGCTGGGCGCGTCTTTCGTGATTACGCGGGCCCTGGATCGCGGCCTCTCGACCTGGCGCCGGAGACTGCTCGTTCTAACAATGGCTCTTGGATTCCTTGGATTGCTGGTGCTTTGGCGTCAGTCAGCGCCCGATGCGCCCGCGCTCGACAACTCAAAGCCACCTGAAGCCTGGTTGATGTATCTGCGTGAGCTAGCAACAACCGGTCCGGCACCCTGGATCCTGGCGCCTTTTCGCATCGTGGTGCGCCCTTACTTTGCTGCGAACGCGTGGGAGTTTCTCGCCGCGTTTCTACCCGCCCTCGGGCTGATGGCCCTGCACTACCTCTGGATCACGCGCCTCGACGTCGCGTTCGAGGAGGCCTCGATCGAGCTTTCGCAAAAACGAGCCGCCTGGGTGGCCGCCCGGCGTGCGGGGAATATGCGGAGCAGCGGCTCGGTGCAAAAGCGGGAACCTCTATTCCGACTGCGTTCAAGGGGATGGAGCTGGGTGGCTTTTGTCTGGAAATCCTTCATTCAAGCCGGTGGGTGCAGCATCGCGCGCCGCGGCCTGGTTATTTTCGCCGTGGCTGCGGTCGTCGGATGGTCACTGAGAAACAATCCATCCTGTGGTCCGATCATTCACTTCGTCGCCATTCTCGGTGCCATGGTCGTTTTCATGACTTCGCTCTTCGCCGGGCCTCAAGCTACGGCGCAGTCGGTGCGCCGCGAATTGGTGATTTCCGATTGGTTGAAAACGGTGCCGGTTCCGAGCAGTCAAATCGTGCTCGGTCTACTCCTGGGCCCGGCGCTCATCGTGACGGCGCTGCAAACGGCGGCATTCGTCCTCGCCTATTCAGACGTCGCCATGCTGGCCGAAGTTTCTGTGTTCAGCTGGATTCCATTCGTTGCGGTGCCCGCCCTCCTCGCGCTTCCGGCATTGAATATCGTGCTGAGCCTGATTCCCACCGGCACAATGATCCTTTTCGCCGGCTGGTTTCGTCCGGGTGAACAGCGCGGACTCGAAGCCACCGGGCTGGGTCTGATTATGATGGTGGCACAGTTGGCGTTGGTGCTGGTGGCACTTATTCCGACGGCTTTGGCTGTGGCCGGTGTCGCGTTCGGATTGAAATTTGTTGTCTCCGTGCCAGTCGCGTTCGGCCTGGCTGGCCTGGCTGGAACAACGACGCTCTCGACTGAGGCTTGGCTGGGAGTTCTCCTGCTGGCTGCGATTCTGGCCCGTTATGATCCCTCGCGAGAGTGAATGCCGCCGCGGTCCGAGGCAAATCTCGCCTCTGTCAGGAATTTGCCCGTCCAAAATCGCTTTGCTTTTCGAACAGCTGAGTCCGTTTGCATCGCTCTTTTTGCAAGCCGCCCCGTCTCACCGGTGCTACAACGACAGCCTCCCATGAATCCGCTGGAACAGCGACTTCGCTACAAATTCCGCAATCCGCTCTTGCTGGCGGAGGCATTGACCCATCCCAGCCTGGGGCACGAGACACAGCGTCATCACTTTGATTATCAGCGTCTTGAGTATCTCGGCGACGCTGTCCTCCAGCTCATATTCACTGAATACCTCTTCGACCGCTTTCCAGGTGCAACCGAGGGAGATCTGACTCAGACTCGAGCGACTCTGGTCTCCCGGGAAGGTCTGCGGTTGCTCGCTCAGCGCCTCGATCTGGGACGGTACCTGATGATGGGGCGAGGTGAAGAATCAAGTGGTGGCCGTGAACGTGCCTCCGCCCTTTCCGACGCCTATGAAGCCGTTGTAGGGGCCATCTATCTGGATTCGGACTACGTCACTGCACGGCGGGTCGTTTTGCAGGAAGCCCGCGAGCATTTGGAGGATCTGCAAATTGCACCATCGGAACTGAACCCCAAAGGGATGCTCCAGGAAATCCTCCAATCGATTACGCCGGTTAGCCCGACGTACCCGATTTTGCATCAATCAGGCCCGGAGCACGACAAGCGGTTCATAGCGCAGATTGAATGGAATGGTCTCGGTTTGGGCGTGGGCGAAGGCAGGAGCAAAAAGGAGGCGGAGATTTCAGCTGCTCGCGACGCACTCGAGAAAAAACTCTGGGAACAAATGCCCGCTCCAAGTGAATCCGGTGAACCCCCAAAGCGGCGGTCATCCAAAGGGAACGGTCACTCTGAATAACGCGCGAACAACCGCCAACGACTGCCAGCAACTGAATCCCAACCGTCGGTTCCTGACTCTGTGCCAAAACGCCCGGCTATTTGTTCGCAGACTTCTTTAGCCGTGGAACTCCGTCACGGTGCATGAGGAACGGGATCCGGTCCAATTGTTCACACCCTGAAGGTGAAGAGTTTGGTCTTTCAAAACGAAAGAAATCCTCCCCCTGCTTGTGAAAAACTTTTTCCGGAGGCCGGGTTTTAGCACGAACGAAGGAAAGCGATGAAAGGCTCGAACCACATCGCCATCGATCTCGGCGCGGAAAGCGGCCGGGTTATTTTAGGGTGTATCGACGAGGGAAAACTTGCGGTGACTGAAGTCCATCGATTTCCCAATAGGCCCGTCCGCATGCTTGAGACTTTGCGCTGGGATTTGATTGGTTTGTGGAGGGAGGTTCTCGAGGGATTGCGGCGGACAGCTGCGGCGGGGATTTCCCCGCGCAGCATCAGTGTCGATTCGTGGGGTGTGGATTACGTGCTCGTCCGCGGTCAGGAACCGATGCACGGAGTTCCATTTCACTACCGGGATCTGCGAGCTGACGGTGCGTTTTGCACTCTTCGTGAAAAGCTCGGGGACGAGGCAATCTACGAGCAGACGGGGATTCAATTCATGACGCTGAATTCCATTTACCAGCTGGTTGCGGATGTCGAACGCGACCGTGAGTGGGTGGAAAGCGCGGATGGTTTCCTCATGATCGCTGATTGGTTTCACTGGATGCTGAGCGGCGTGCGCAGCGTGGAGGAAACGAATGCCAGCACCACCCAGCTCTACGATCCGCGGCGGAGGAGCTGGGCGCGCGCCTTGATACAAAGTTGCGGACTGCCGCAGCGACTATTTCCGGAGGTGTTGGTGGTTCCTGGCACGCGGATTGGAGCGCTGGCTGCGGACGTGGCCCAAGAGACGAAGTTATCGGATGTCGACGTGATTGCGTGTTGCACACATGATACAGCGTCCGCGGTGGCGGCTGTTCCTGCTGAAGGAGACGACTGGGCGTATCTGAGCTCGGGCACGTGGTCGCTCCTGGGCGTCGAACTCGAGGAGCCGATTATTTCCGAGGCTTCCCGGCGTGCAAACTTTACCAACGAGGTCGGCTTTGGCGGGACGATTCGTCTGCTCAAAAACATAGCTGGGCTGTGGATTCTGCAGGAATGCCGGCGAGCATGGGCCGGGAACGGCGAAGACATCAGTTACGACGATCTTGTCGTCCTGGCCGAGGCCTCGACGGCGCGGCGATCGCTGGTCCGGCCGGAGGATCAGCGTTTCATCCGTGCCGGCGAAATGCCGGAGAAGGTGCAAGCTTTTTGCCGGGAAACGAATCAACCGGTTCCCGAAACACCAGGGCAGTTTGCCCGCTGCATTTTTGAGAGCCTCGCGTTGAGTTACGCGGGTGTACTTTCCGAAATCGAAACGCTGACCGGTCGCCACATTACGAAGCTGCACATCGTCGGTGGTGGGTCCCGCAATCGCTTGCTGAATCAATTGGCCGCTGATGCCACCGGACGGAGAATTGTGGCCGGCCCGGCGGAAGCAACAGCGATCGGGAATCTGCTGGTGCAAGCGATCGCCCTTGGGGAACTGACGTCATTGCGGGACGCCCGCCGGATGGTGCGCCGGGCATTCGACGTGATGACCTTCGAACCACGCCGCGATGATCGCGAAGCATGGTCCGCCGCGGCGCAGCGCTTCGCCATTTTGGCCGGTGCTCAAGCGACGCTGCGATCCTCGAACCGGGGATGAAAAGGGTTATAGACGGACGACCCGCGGAAATTTCGGGCAGCGTTTTGAGGCTTTCTGACCGCGGGAACTGGGGCTCGTATAAAAAGTCATCCTGCCGGTGCCGTCACAAAACCAGACCTCACCCGCGCCGGCGGCGAAGAGCAGCGTTTTCTTTTCGGCCATTTCACGCTGGGTATTGCTCGGAGAGAGCACTTCGACGCAAAGCTCGGGTGCTTTGGTGAGACACGCATTGTCGCCGAGCGCGTCGAGCCGGGTCCGCGAAATCCACGTGACATCGATGCCTTTGACGCCGTCGGCAGTTGAGACGGGAGATTCTGTGGACACCCGACCGTGCGGGAGCAGATCTTTCAGGATGCTCCCGATCTCGAATTGGTAGCCGCCGTGGGAGTAGCCGGGAGGAGGTTGCATAATGATGTAGCCGTGACGATCGGTTTCGATGCGCCCGGGGATTTTCTCCAACTGACGACCGAGTTCCTCGTCAGCGATCAATTCCGACCAGCGCTGAACGTTAAACGCGGTCTGATCGGTCCGCACTGGAAGCTCAATGGAGAGTTTCGCCATGGCACGATTCATACACCGGCCTGGGTCGAAGACGCAACCGCCTCGGTGGGCATCGAAGGCAGGCTTTCTGATCGCAAGCGGTTGACCTTGGAACGGGCGGTCGCGTCGTGGTCCGCATGCACGTAGGCATTGAAATCATTGAACCAATACTTTTTCGCCCAACGATACATCCAATGCTGTTCTGGGATTTCTTCACCCGGAAGCCATTGTGAAAAGCGCGGCTCCATCGCTTCGAGTTCAGCCATCGCAGTGCCGCGTTTGGTGGTGTCCCGGGCACCGTGTTTCAGCACCAGCTCCTTGACGAGGTCGGGGCGCTCCAGCACCACGCAGCCGCGGGTTTCGCGGGCGCTTAACTGGCGGAAATCGCGCAGGAATTCGCTGTCTCGCATGGTGGCGAAGACGCCGCGTTCGTCCCGAATGTTTTCAGTGGCGAATTGAATGATCGGGCACGGCTCGATGTCGCCCGTTGGGCTTACGTGATGCGAGATGCCAGTGCTCATGGGGCAAAGCGCCTTGCCCGCGCCATCGTAGTAGGCATCGACGATGGCGATCGGTACGCGCGCGCGCATTTCCACGACGAAACGCCGGACACGAACGAGCTGCGCGGGTGTCAGCGCGAGGGCCGGATTCATCTTGGGACCGACGGGCCGGTACGTGTGGAACCAGCAATAATGAACGCCACGCGCAATGAGTTCACGCAGCCACGATTCCGTGCAGAGTTCTTCAATGTTTGTCTGGCAAACACTCGTGGCCACTCCGGTCAGAATGCGCTCGCGCAGACAGGCTTCGAGCCCACGCATGGTTTTGCTGAAGACATCTTTTTTTCCACGCCGCTCGTCGCTCACGATTTCGCGTCCCTCGATCGAAATCAGCGGGGTTGCGTTGCCGATCTGCCGCAACCGTTTCGCGACTTTATCGGTGATGAACTGTCCATTGGTGAAGACCTGGAAATAGGCATCCGGATGAGCGGCCAGCAGGTCGAGCAATTCCGGATGCATGAACGGCTCGCCGCCCAGGATGCCGAAGAACGCGTTTCCATGTGCCTTCGCGTCGTTAATCGTGCGATTCAGCGTTTCGAGATCGATCGCCGATCGTTCCGCCTCGACATCCACCCAACAGCCCTGGCATCGCAGATTGCAGGAGTTGATGATCGAAAGATACAGAAACGGCGGAAAGTATTCGCCATGCTTGATGCGGTGCTTGAAACGCTCGATGGAGAGCAACCCTTTCACGCCGAAATTCCACATGAATTTCCCGAGCAACCGGGGATCGGTTGTGCGAAGGATCCGGAGAGCGAGCGCGGGAAACATGGGGCCCAGCCTACTGCGGCTCACCCGAATTGCCACGCCCGAAACCGGAACCGGAAACGTCGGCCCGATCGGCTCGCCACCGGACTCAGCGATCAGAGGTCCCGCATCAGGATCATGGTCAAAACTTTCAGACTCAGCTCCGAGAGATTGTAGGGCTTGGACAATGATTCAATGCGATCACCACGGGATCCAAGGCGCTCCTGGACCGTGGTGATTCCGCTGACGAAGAGGATTGGTGTCGATTTGTGGTGCTCGATTTGGCGGATGCGTTCGCAGCACTCGAACCCGTCGATTCCCGGCATGTTTACGTCGAGAATGATAAGGTCGCACCGGATGCCCGCGAGTTCCACCAGGGCTTCTTCCGGCTTGAGAGCGTATTTCGTGAAAAGGGTCGCTTTCTCGAGCCCCGCCGCGATGCATTCGCAGTTGTCGAGGTCGTCATCCACCGCATAGACGAGCGATCCGGCCGGATCCGGAAATTCCTCCCCGCCCTTGGTCAGAGTGAGCGCGCTCAGGAGGCCGAGAGCTTCGTTCAGAGTCGGCAGAGAGCGAGCCATCTTCTCCGGCGATTTGCGTAAGGCTCGCGTCAGTTCGCGACACGCCATGGCCAGGCGATGAACGGCACCCATACCAGCGGCATGGGCGGCCTCGCAAAAAATGCGAAATTCGTCGTCGAGTGCTTCGGCTACTTTGGCCTCAGACGGGCCTTGTTCCAGAGCCGCCATCAGACCGCAAATGCGCTCGAGGGCAGCGCTGGCGTTGTTCGAATCCAGGGGATGTGTGGGTTCGTTCCGGGCGAGCCTGGCCTCAATGCCGGCGGCGATCTCAGACTCCGGTCGGCCGCCGGCGGCGTCAGCGCGGATCGCTTCCGTTTGCGCGTTTTCGGTCAGCTCGGCAATCTCGGCGCGGAGCGTTGCGATTTGCCTCTCGGACTCCTCCTGCGATTTGGCCAGCTCTTCGCGAAGGTTTTCGCGCTCGACCACGGTCGCGTGATGTTCGTTCCGCGCGTCTTCAGCGGCCCGGAGAGCTGCGTCGCGCGCATGTTGGGTGGTCATCAGCTGACCAACGAGAATCGCCACTTCGCGCTTATCAGCCCCCGCGATGCTCGGGTTTGCTTCGGGAATCTCGTTCGACTCTTGGGTGTCCGGAGCGGATTCCGAACTGCGCAGGCCCAGCTCCGCGATCGTCTCGCGCAGCTCCTTGATTTCGGTCTCGTGGTCCTTGTCGGCCTGTGTCAGAGCGGTTACCTGCCAGCGCAATTCGGCAGCCTCCCGCCGAAGTTTGTCGCACTCAGCCGTGAGTTCATCCCGTTCAGTTTCGGCGGTCACGCGCAGCGATTGGGCGTCCTCGGCTTCGAACGTCATCTCGGCGATCTTGTCCTCGGCCCGAGCCATCTCGGCGATCAGCGCGTGATTGCGCGTCAAGAGAAGGTCGCGCGCGCGGCGGATCGACAGATTGGTTTCCTCCAGCTTGGTCAATTGGGCGATCAAATCGGGGGGTCCCGGGTGCACGGTGGCTGATGCGGGCGTCGCAGCGTTTCGGGAGGTGGCTTGTTCGCGGGGATTCATTGGGGAAGCTTGCGTGCGGGAAACCGGACCAGGGGATTCCGGTTTTCCCGGCGCCGCTACGGTGCTGGATTTGTATGTCGTGCGATCACCAACCATTTGCGTGAAAGCGAGTAGCACTCACGGTGCCACGCTGGGATATTCCTCGGCGCCTCCTCGTCCGAGGAGTGTCTCTTGGACATCCAATTCTCAAAATGCGAGTCGGGTTTCGACAATTTCCACCGGTCTGTTAGCAGACGCTTCCGTGCTCGAACGTCTCAACTCGCTGCTCGGCCTGGTAGTTTTTATATTCCTGGCCTGGTCCATTTCCAACAATCGCCGGCTATTTCCCTGGCGCACAGTGCTTTGGGGACTCGCCCTGCAGCTTGGATTCGGCCTCTTCATGCTCAAGACGGACCTTGGGGTGAACGTTTTCAAGGGGGCGCAGAATGTTGTGAAACGGCTCGGTGATTTTTCGGATGAAGGCGCAGCCATGGCCTTCGGGCCGCTCGCGTCAGGTGAAACTTTGGAACGTGCGTTCGGCTCTGGCTCCATCGTGTTCGCGGTCACCATCGCAGCCACCATCATCCTCGTTTCCGCGCTCAGTTCACTCCTGTATTACTGGGGAATCCTGCCGCGCGTGGTCCATGGGATGGCGTGGGTGATGCGGAGATTGATGGGCACCAGCGGCAGCGAAAGCCTCGCCACGGCCGGCAATGTCTTTCTCGGCCAGACCGAAGCGGCGCTGTTGGTGAAACCTTACATCTCCCGGATGACCCCGAGTGAAATCATGGCGCTGATGACCGCAGGCATGGCCACGATCGCCAGCGGTGTGATGGTGGTCTATCCGCGTTTCGGCGTCGATGCCGGCCACATCCTGACCGCCTCGGTCCTGAGCGCCCCCGCGGCACTGCTTATTGCCAAGGTGATGTTTCCTGAGACGGAAAAAAGCCAGACCGACGCGGCGCATTCCGCCGCCGTGGAGCGGACGTCGGTCAATGGCATCGACGCTCTCTGCCGCGGGACCACGGACGGTGTGGCCATGGCGATCAATGTCATGGGGATGCTGATCGCGTTCGTCGCCGTGGTGGCGCTGGCGAATGCGCTTTTTGCGTGGGTGCAGAGTTTATTCGGCGTGGCGCAGCCGCTGACTCTGCAGGTCGTGCTCGGCTGGTTGAATGCGCCCTTCGCGTGGCTGATCGGTATCGAGAGCAAGGATTGCGTCCTGGTCGGGCAGACATTCGGCGAACGGATCGTGCTCAATGAATTCATCGGCTATCTCTCCCTCGGCAAACATCAGGCCTCGCTCAGTCCGCGGAGTTTCATTCTCGCTACGTATGCGCTCTGCGGGTTTGCCAATTTCGCCAGTATTGCGATTCAAATCGGCGGCATCGGCGCCCTGGCTCCGGAGCGGCGCGCGGATCTCGCCCGGATTGGTTTTCGAGCCATGATCGGGGGGTTGCTGGCCTGCTATTTGACCGCCTCGCTCGTCGGCATCCTGATTGGAAACCCCGAAGCGGCGACGCCTAAACCGGCAGTGGAAGCGACTCTTCCCGCCGCACGATAAATTGCTGCGTGTTGGTTCTTTTCCTCGACCATCAGTTTTCCGGATAATGCCGTTTACCCCTTTCCATTTTGGGCCGGGTGCCGCCTTGAAGGCAGCCATTCCGAAGCATTTCAGCTTCACGGTTTTTTGTTTCGCTCAGGTCGCGACGGACTGTGAAACCGCTTATTACATGCTCGGGGGTTTGTATCCGTGGCACCGCTTTTTTCACACCTATGTAGGGGCTACTTTGGTCGGCATCTTCAGTGTTCTCGTTTTAGAAACGGAGCGACTGGGTGATCCGGGATTGGCTCCCCCTTTTCAGATGACGCGTTGTGGGGCGGGCATCGAGTCCGGCCTTGAAGGTAGATGGTGGGTTCCTAAGCTCACTGCCGCATTTCCGTCGTCGCGAATTGCACGCGCTTTATGCAGAGTCCAACCGAAATCCTGAATACCTTCGTGCTGCTTTGGGCCGTGATCGATCCGATTGGCACGGTGCCGGTCTTCATCTCTGCGACGCAGAATCGAACCGATCCGGAACGGCTAAAGATTGCACGGCTGGCCGCCCTGGCCGCGGCCGGGATTCTTTTGTTTTTCATCGTCGCCGGCGAACTCCTGCTCCAGGCGATGGGCGTGCCACTGCTCGCTTTCCAAATCGCGGGCGGATTGGTCCTCTTTCTCTTCGCCCTCACGATGATCTTTGGTGAAAGCAAACCCGAGGGTGAAGTGAAGATGCTCGGTCGCTCCAGGACACGGCCATCTTTCCGCTCGCCACGCCATCGATCGCGTCCCCCGGCGCGATGATGGCCGTCGTCCTTTTGACCGAGAACAGCCGCAATTCCATTCTGGATCAAGGATTGACGGCCCTCCTGATGTTGGCGGTGGTCGGCGTGGCTTATCTTTTGATGGTGTTCGCCGGGCGCATTTCCCGCGTCATCGGCGAAGGCGGCGCGAGCATCGTCAGCCGAGTCATGGGCCTCGTTCTGGCGTCGATCGCGGCGACGAATGTGCTCGCTGGCGTGAAGGAGTATTTCCGGTAAAGCTCGCAGGCTTTTTCATCGGAAGAGCTCCGGGTTTTAGATGACCCAACACCTTATTGTTTCGCTCTGCGTCACAGCGCTGCTTTCTGCGCCATTGGGTTCTGCGCCTCCCTTGCCGCCGACCGTCGTGCTTCAGGCCGAGGTTAGATTCGCAGGAGCATCCCATGGACGCGGCAATGTTTATGCGCCGGACATCCTGCGCTCGGGGAACGGTCTTCGGATGTGGTTTGGCGGGCAGGGTCGGGATGGGCATGACCGCATTCATCTGGCCACTTCCCTCGACGGCGTCCGATGGGAGCAGCGTGGAGTGGTCCTCGAGGATCCATCCGCCAACCATTGCAATGATCCTTCCGTGGTCGAGGTCAACGGAAGGCTGTTCATGTTCTACACTCGGGCCGGCTCTGGTGTGACTGACGAGGTGGATGTGGAGACTTCAACGGATGGCGAACGGTGGAGCTTGCATGGAACGGCCCTCGCACCCGGCCAGCCAGGCGCTTGGGATTCGCTTTCCGTGGGTCGCCCATCAGTGCTTTTTGATGATGGGGTGTTCCGCATGTGGTACGACGGCCGCAAAGACTTGCCGCCAAACGCTCCGGATCCGAAAGCGCCGAAATCCAACACATCGCAGCGGCACGTCGGTTACGCGACCTCGCGTGATGGCCTCCACTGGGCGCGGTATGGAAGCGAACCTGTCTATGACCACGATGCAGGCGGTGTACACGTCCTCCGGATCGGTGAGCACTTTGCCATGCTCATCGAGGGGCGTTCGGGCACGGAAGCGGCGACGAGCCGGGACGGCGTCCACTGGCGGCGGCTGGGCCTGTTGGTCGAGCGCGCCGACTTGGCCACGGAGCGTTACGGTCATGTCACTCCGTTTCTGCTTCCAGATCGGGATGGTGCAGGAGCCACGTTGTTCTACGGCGCAGCCGCAGAACCATCATGGGACGCCAATACCATCTGCGCGCGGCGGTTGTCCGACGCTCAATGGCGACTGCTGAAGTCCGAGGAATCAACGCCGTGAACCTGGAGCAACCTACGCCCTTGTCGCTTCCGCGCGGAACAAGTTCCCGACGACTACGGAAGCGGAACCTGCGATGGCGCCATCAGATAGGCGATCAAATCCCGCACTTGCGATTCGCTCAGCGCCTGAAGCAGGCCCTCCGGCATCAGCGACTGTGGCACCTCGTCTTGTTTCGCAATTGCGCTGCGTTCCAAGGTGTTTTGCTCGGTCATGGTGCGGAGTGTGAGCGTGCGGTCATTTTTTGCGGTGACCATCCCATTCAGCACGCGGCCGTCTTTCATCGTGAGGACGTTCAGCCGAAAATCCGCCGTTACCACCGCGCCGGGATCGACGACATTTTCGAGGAGGTAATCGAGATTCGCACGTCCGGAGCCGGTGAGATCGGGGCCAACCTGGCCCCCATGGCCGTAGAGCATGTGACACGTCCCGCAGACTTGCTCGAACGTAACCCGGCCTTTCGAAAGATCCGCTTTGGCGAGAATGTCGGGGGTGAGCTGCGCTTTCAATTTCGCGATCAACTCGCGCTTGTCCTGGGCCGAATCGCGAATCTCGCCCCAGACCTCGCCGAGCTCTTTTGTCAGCTCCGCGTCGGCAAAGCTGCGGATTTGTCGTGCGTGGAAGGCGCTGATGTCGTCGCGCGGAACCTCTCCGTTTGCCATCCCACGCAGGAGCGCCCGGGCGAAGATGGGCCGCGAAACCAGCGTTTCGATGACCGCGGAACGTTCGCTGGGGTGAAAGGTTTTGTAGCTCTGCGCCAGTTTCTCGCCGATGGCCGGGTCATCGAATTGCGCCAGTCCGCGGACCGCGACAGTATTCAGAAAGCGCACGGTCAGCAGCTTCTCGCAAATCGCGCGCAGATCGTCCGGTTTCGCCTCGATCAAGGACCGCAGCGCCGACTTCCGCGCTTCGAGCTCCGCCTTGCCGTCGAGGGCGAGTTTCTTCACATCGTCTAGCGCCCGACCATCGCCGAAGAGCACGCCGAGCTCGCGGACCTTTGCGATCAAGGACTCGTCCCCCGATGCATTCACCTTCGCCGCAAACGCGTCCCAAGACTCCGGCTTCGGCGCCTTTCGCCAGCCCGTGAAGCCTTCAAGCAGGCCGGCCAAAATGACCGCTTTGTCACTCAGCTTCTCGTCTGGGGTCACGAGTAGGAGCGTGTTCAATAAGTCAGCATTGTTGTCAGCCTCGGACGCGATGCGACGGGCTGCCAAACGACTGAAGAGCGAGCTTGTGGAGGTAATTGGAGCCAAACTCCCAATACGAACCGCTGGTTCGGCGCCATACCAGGTCATCAGGGCCAAGCGATGGTCGGACTCGTCTCCTGGCACGCAAAGATAGTGTATCGCTTGGTTGCGCTTATTCGGTGCAAGTCGTTGGATCGTTGAAGCCACGACCATGCGGACAAAAGGCGATTCGTCTTGTGCCGACAGTGCGTGACAAAGATCGGCGACAACCCTTTCGGTTTGTTCCGATGTTGTCTCGGGAGGACGTCGCCCATCTACCTGGTCAATGGGTAATTGGTCCGCCATTAGGCGCAGCGCCCAACTCCTGACGTGTTCGTCAATGCTGTAACGTGCCGCTTCCATCACGTTTGCGTCGGCACTGCCAAGACAGTAGAGGCTCCACAGATACTTGAGCGCGGAGCGCTCGTCGCAATGATCGAGAACCAATTGTCGCAGATTGGCAATCGTGGCGCTCATATCCAGTCCCTGTTTTCGACGATCCGTGAGGACCCGCCGCGCCATGCGCACGAACCATTCGTTTTTGTGCTCATGCAGTTTGACGAGTTCCTCGTTGGACAACTTCGCGAGATCGCCGACATCCGGCTTCTTCGCGTCACCATAGCGTGATCTTGTAAATCCGGCCGCTGGTTCGATGGACTCCAGTGCTTTCGTGACACTCGCCGGTGTCGCTCCAATCGAGCACATAAACACCGCCGTCAGGTCCATAGGTCAGGTCGATGCCGCGGAAGAAGGGATCGGGGCAGAGGAAAAGATCGCCGTCGTGCTTGCCGACGTAACCGCTGCCTTCTCTCTCTAGCCGTTCGACATTCATCCGGCGGCCATGAAAATTCAGCGTGTAAAGCTTGCCGCGAAATGAGTCGGGCCAGTTGTCGCCGAGATAAATCATCGCGCCGCAATGCGCGTGGCCACCGCCGAACGCATTGGCGGCGCCGTCGCGGGAAGCCGTCCAGCCCTTACCCGTATCGAAGTGATAGTGATCCGCCGTCTGTCCCATCAGTTCATAGACATAAGGATTGGGATCGATGGTGTGCGGGCGTTCGAAGTGTGCGCCGGGAATCGCGTGCCAGAGCTGGCCGTTTACGGTGTTGGTGAAAAAAAGATCGCCGGCTTCGTTCCAATCATGTCCCCAGGGATTCGTCGTTCCGTGGCAGATGGCTTCGAAAACCTTCCGCTCCGGGTGGTACCGCCAAATTCCTCCCGCCAGTGGGATGCGCTGGTCGTCGGGAGTCCCCGGTGCACCGACTTTCCCGGGCGCAGAGGCGCCGCAGCGTCCATAAAGCCAGCCGTCCGGTCCCCAGCGCAATCCATTGGCCAGGTTGTGGTAGTTTTCGCTTGGAATGTCGAAGCCATCCAGCACGACCTCCGCCGGCCCGTCCGGGTGGTCGTCGCCGTCTTTGTCGGGAATGAAGAGAAGCTGCGGCGGACACATCAGCCACACACCGCCGCGGCCCACCTCGACGCTCGTCAGATGCTGCACTTCGTCGGTGAAAACCGTGCGCTTGTCGTGGCGGCCGTCTCCATCCACATCCTCGAAAATTAATACGCGGTCGCGCAGCTTGGTTTCCCATTTCACTGGTCGTTCGGCGTAGGTGTAATTCTCCGCGATCCACAACCGTCCGCGCGCATCCCAGGCACAGGCGATGGGATTCTGCACATCTGGCTCCGCGGCGAACACCTGGACCTTGAACCCCTCCGGCACGTCCCATTTCGCGGCGACTTCCTCCGCGGGCATCGGTTCGCCCGGAGTCTTTTCCGAATTGAACGGTGCCGGGAAATCAGCCGCCCAACTGGAGCCGGCAAACATTACGGCGAAGGCGACGGGGAGAACGCGGTGCATGCACCCATGAGAATGCAGTTTGCGAAATCGGTCCACTCCCGGTTCCGGCCCGATGGCCGAGGAAAATTCACCTTTCCCATTGCCGAGCAAACACCGTTGCGCGCAAATCGCGTCCTATGCCTCCGCTCTCCCATCCGTCAACGGCGATTGCCGTGCTGTGCATGGTGACCGCGGCGATGGGCGGCGACGACGTCCCATCAGCGTTTTGGGTTTGGCATCGCGCAACTCCGCTGACAGCGTCGGAAACAGCGGCACTCGGTGCGCAGGGCGTTGAAGTTTTATACTGGCAGGCGGGCGAACTCACCGCGAAGACGACGGGCTGGAGCTGGTCCCGGGCACCGATCGAGGTTTCCGAATTGGCGCCAAATCTCCGGGTGATTCCCACAGTCCGGCTCGAGAGCGAAGTGCCCGATCCGTTTCAACCGCCGCACCTCGTGGAACTCCGAACGATGCTGCGGAAAATCGCAACCCGCGGGCCTGCGCTGCAAATTGATTACGACTGTCCGGATCGACTACTCGATCGTTATGCCGAGACGCTAACAGAGTTGCGCCGTGATTTTCCGCAGTTGTCGATCACGGCCCTGGCGCACTGGGTTCGGCGGGCGGAGTGGCCTCGGCTCGCGGCGGCGGTGGCTGAAGTGGCGCCGATGTTTTACGATCTCCAATCGGACCCGACCGGTCTCCCGACTCTTCCCCCGCCGCTGCTCGATCCTGATGGATTCAAGGACGCCCTCGATCACTGGTCTCACTGCGGCGTCAGATGGAGAGCGGGTTTGCCTGATTTTGCGCGACTCACGGTCTTCGATCGGACCGGCCTGTCCCGCGGACAGATTGCCAATTGGAAGTGGTCGCAGCTGGTTTTTCACCGGCATCTCCATGCGGTGCAGCCGACAGTGCTCGGCATGACGGCGTTTCGAGTTGGCGAAGATACGAGGGTTGCCCGGACCGTAGTGATGGCGGGTGAAACCGTGGTGTCGCGAACCGTGGATCGGGAATCGCTGGCTTTGGCCGGTCGTCGAGCAATGGCTGCCGGCGCCGATGGCATCATTTACTTTCGGCTCCCGGACGGAACCGATCCTGCCGGTCGCTCACTGTCGGATCTGGCCGCTTTGCAGAAAAGCGATGAGCCGAGGCTCGAATTGCGGCTGTTTGGTCCGGACCGCGTGGCGTTGCGCAATGTTTCCAAAGTGGATTTGCCGCCTAGGGCCGTGCGGCCCGCGAGGAGACCGCGATCGCGGATACGCGCTCGAGATCGACGCGCCCGCGCCCATATTTCGCGAAGCAGTGGCGGGTGAATTCTGGCGGGTGACGGCGCATGCTGATCCCGATTCCGCGAAACCGCGGGCGGTGGCGATCCCGCTCGCCACGAGGCTGACTTTTTGGTTCAGCGACTTGAGGGCGGGACAGGAATTGGGCAGCGGCCTGCTCCAGTTCGCGCCCAAGGCGAACCTCGATGAATGTCCGCTACCGCGTCCTCGACACCGTGCCTTCCGACTCATGGACACCCTTCGTTTCACCCTGATCTGCGGCCTGTCCGCCGTGTTCGCTCCCGTCGTGCGGCGCCACCGGCGATTTCTATGAAGAAGCGATACCGCCGCTCGCGGAGGAACTGCATTTCGACCGATTGCCGGCGCGATCAATGACGGAGATCATTTCCGAATCGCGGGGAGCGGCACCAAAACGCGAGGCCACGGATGTTCTCGAAGAGATTCGAAAGCTGGCGAACCTGCGCGGCGCCGTGGCGGTCGAGACGACGGATCGCCTTCTTTCGGAAGCGCGTCAGCAGCAGGACGAGAACGGACCGGGTCTGGCGAATCTGTTGCATGATTTACGGGACCTGTTTTCCGCCGGTCAGGCGACGCCCGCCGAGATTGCGGATTATGTACGATGGCGATTGGGGAAAAGCGCTGCGGCCTTGGGCCTGCAGACAAACCCCGGCGGTCCCCGGGGGCGCGTGGCGCGACCCAGCGACGAAGAAATAGCGGTACTCGCTGAGGAGGTGGACCGGCGCATCGCCGCGTCATCACCGGCGCTCAAGCCGCACTGGCTCTATCTTCGCGGAGCAATCGCTTACAAGCTCGAGAATTTTGGGGGCGAGGAATTCTTCGAGCGTGTGACGAGCGAGTTTCCGAAACATCCTCGCGCGGAGGCAGCGCAATTCATGATCGCTCGCTGTCTGCTGGCGAGGTCGCGTCATCTCTTTGGCGAGAATGCTGCGCCCGGATTTTCCTACGCGTCTGATGCTGTAACGCGGGCGGCGGCGAAGGCTGCATTCGAGAAGTATGTGAAAGCATATCCGCAGGGACGTTTTCGCGGAGATGCGCTCGGATGGCTGGGCGCGACCGCCTTTGACGCGCAGGACTACGTGTCGGCGCTGGCCTACTATTTGGAGCAGGGTGCCATTCCAGATCACCCCGAATTCACCCGGCCGGCCGGCGAGATGTGTGAAAGGATTCTGTCGCATCTCGCGTCTGCGCCCGACGAAGCCGCGATCGAGCGGCTGGCTGAGATGCCCGCGGCGGCGCTCGGGCTCGTCTATTTGATCGGCAATTCCACCGAGTCGGACAATTTCAACGGGGACGTTGATGAGGTGAGCGCGGTTATGGCGTGGCGAAAGGAAGTGTTGCCCCGAGTAGCGGCGGCCATCGCTCACCATGAAGATCGCTACCGTGATGCGGTGTGGCGCCCGCGTTATCTCGCCATGCTCGCGCTGGCGGCGAGCGAAACGGGCCAGCACGATGAAGCGGCGAAGCTCGTGGACATGGCGTCGGGCAGCAAAGACGAGGACTTGCTGTTTGCGCGGGGAATCACCAGACAGCGCGCCCGGCGTTCGAATGATGCGATCGCTGCCTTCGAGAGTTTGCTCCGCGAATACCCGTCGAGTTCCCTCGCGCAAGGTGTTCGCTTCCGACTGGCCCTGGCGCGATTTGACAACCAAGACGCAGGGCGTGGTGTGGCCGAGCTTTCTCGCGTCCTGAATGAAACGGCGAATTCCGAGCCGGTGTGGCCGGACGGATCGACTCCGATTCTCGCGCCCATCGATCCCGGCCAGTTTCGACAATTGATGGACGCGCAATTGAACTTCGCGCCCATAAACGAATTGGCTGCCGCACTCGATGACGAACGTCTTGATCCCGGCACGGGTGCGTTGATTCGCGGCGTCCTCGCTCAGCGATTGCTGGCGCAGGAGAAATTCTCGGAAGCGCAGCGCTATGTCGCCCCTGCGGTTTGGGATACCGTGATCAAGCCGATTGCGCTGCTCCATGAGCGCGCCGCGCGGGCGAAGGGTGCGTCGGAGAAAGCCGGCGCGCATCTGGAACTCGCCAATGCCTGGGCGGCGGCGCGCGGAAAGATTCTACTGGCACCTCTGGATACAGAGGAGAATCGATCTCAATTGTTCTCCGATGAGCAGGCCCTGGCGGCAGGGCGGCGTTCCGAGTCGGCTGCGGCGCTGGGAGTGACCGGGAATTATGATCTGGACATGGAGAACCGCGACGAATTGCGGCATGCCTTCAATGAATGGCTGGCTGCTTCGGACGCGCAGCCAAAGTCCGCCCTTGCTGCGGAAGCGCTGCTGAAAGCCATTTCCGCGATGCCCGACATCGCTGACGTTTCTGTTTTCCATCTCAAGCGTGCTCAGGAGCGAAATTGGTCTGAAGTCTCGCGGAAGCTTTACGATCGGCTCCTTCGCGAAGCCCCCAAAAGCAGCCCGGCACGGCGAGCAGCAGTTTACTGGGATTTTTCGGTACCCGACGTGACCCAGGAAGCTCCCGAGGAGCCGCCGACCTTTGCCCTCGCCGCGGATGCTGAGCAGAGGGAAGCAGATCCGGACAAAGTGACGGCCATCATCGATCAAACGAACTTTCGAGTCATCGCACCAGCCGATCTGTCGGCGCGTGCGGTCGAAATTGTAGCGCTGCGCGCCCGCGCCCGCCGGGAACTTCCAGAACTCGAAAATTCTCGCTGGGTCAATTTCCTCGATGATTTGAGCGAGGCGATTCAAACACCGCATATCGATCCGGAGTGTTTCAACCGGTATTTGGGGCTGCGCAAAAAGCTATTACAGACAAGCATTGGCGCCGGTTCGTGGGAGCCACTGGACGCCATTGATGATGAGAAACTCCGTCGCGAAATTGCAGACATGGCGGCTGATCCCAAGATGGCGCCGTTGAAGGATTTTCTCGCCTACCTCGATCTTGCCGTGGTCGCCAATCACCTCATTGAAGCCGAACTGCCCGGGGTGGAGAAAGATGGCGCTCCATTCACCTGGCGAACTCGAGATTATCCGAAACTGGTCGAACTGGCCGTGCAGTTTTTGGCGGCGCATCCAAAGAGCCGAAAGCGTGAAGCGGCCCTCCTGATCCTGGCGCGATCGCTGGCCCATGGGATGGAGCCCGCGCCACTTACTTTGCCCATCCAATGGCCAGTCGCCCGAACATGGGAAGGTGGCACGGCGGGCATCGAGCAATCGCAAATTCCGTTCGATCCAAAACGGCTCGCCGTCGCGCTCGATCAACATCGGCGCGAATTTCCACACGGGCGTTATGCCGCGGAGATCATGAATCTACGCGGGAGACTCGCGTTTCGGACCCACGACTGGCCGGTGGCGCTCAGCAACACCGTGCCGTTGCTTGATGATCCTGATCAATTCGCGCTGGCCAGCGAGTCGGCGCAGCGGCTGGGCCGGATATTCGACTTCATTGGAGATGTGCGCGAACGCCCCGCATTAATTGAAGCCATGAAATCTCGGCCGCGGGCGCGCGAGCGTCTGTTGGAATACTTGGATCTGCCGCAAACGAACGGACCGATTCGATATCTGAAACCGTGGATTCGGGCGAATTTCAGCCCGAGATGATTGACGCTGCGCCTTACAGCAGCATCAGCGTCGGATTCTCGAGGAAGGTGCGCAATTCGGCGAGGTATTGCGCGCCGATGGCGCCATCGATGACTCGATGATCGGCGCTTAATCCCACGCTCATGCGCTGACCGGCGACGATCTGGTCGTTGGCTCCGATGACCGGCTTTTTCACGATGGCGCCGATGGAGAGGATGGCGGCCTGGGGCGGATTGATGATGGCGCTGAAGCTCTCGATGCCGTAGGCGCCGAGATTTGAGACGGTGATGGTGCCACCCTGAAACTCGTCCGGTTTGAGCTTCTTGTTCCTCGCGCGTGTGGCGAGATCTTTGACGGCATCGCTGATCTCGCGCAGCGATTTTTTCTGGGCACCGCGAATGACTGGCGTGAGCAAGCCTTCATCGACAGCGACAGCCACGCTGAGGTTGACGTTTCCGTATTGGATGATGGCGTCGCCGGCGAAGCTGGCGTTGACAGCAGGAACTTTGACGGCGGCGGCGACAACGGCTTTGAGCACGAAATCGTTGACGGTGAGTTTCGAGCCACCAGACGCTTCGCTCGCCGCATTGGCCTCCGCCCGGAATTTCATCAACGGTGAGGCGTCAACTTCGATGTGGAGATAAAAGTGGGGAAGCTGGCGTTTTGCTGGCGACGCAATCGTTCGGCGATGATGCGCCGCATGCCCGAGAGCGCGATCCGCTGATCCCCTTCCCCGCTGGAGTGGAGGGGATGGCCGGGACTGATGCGACGGCGGAAGGTCCGCCCGCGGAAACACCAGGTGTGGCGCTCTCAACGTCCCTGGCGACAATGCGTCCCCCGGGTCCGGTTCCCGAGATTTCGGAAAGTTCCACGCCTTTGCCGGCGGCGATTTTTTTGGCCAGCGGTGAAGCTTTCACGCGCCCGCCACTCTTCGAGGCGGATGCACTTTTCCCTCCGCCGGAAATCCCGGGTGAACCGTAGCCCGGTGCGCCGCCGTTGGTTTTGGTTTCGGATCCCGGAGCATCGGCGGTGGTCGGGGACGGCTCTTTCTTCGCATCCTGGCTTTTGGAACTGGACTCTTTCGCGGCTATTTCCCCGTCGGCCGGCGGTTCTTCGCCCGCGTCAAGCAAGAGGGCGACGCGGCCTCCGACGGGAACTTTTGCCCCTTCGGTCACCATCTGTTTGTGGAGTACACCGTCGTCAAAGGCCTCGATTTCCATAGTCGCCTTGTCGGTTTCGACCTCCGCGATGGCGTCGCCCGTCTCGACCGTGTCACCTTCTTTCTTGCGCCATTTGAGCAACGTCCCTTCGGTCATGGTGTCGCTGAGCTTGGGCATTTCGATATATTTGGCCATGGTGTGCTAAAGTGTGGGCTGCGAGGTGCGGAATAAACAGGCGCGGGCTCGCGGAGACAAGCGCGCAGCTTGAGAGCAGATGGTGAATCGTGATCGGAGGATCGAGGAACATGCAGGGATGGCAACGTCAAGACGGGCCAATGACGAATTGGGAAGGCGCGAAATGCTCGCCGCTTTACCCTATCCGGGCGCGCGCCCGTTCGACGATCGAATCGAAATTCCCTTCCAATGCCGTGTTCATTCCGCGGCAGTGGGCAACGACGCGGACCGCCCATTCTACATACTCACGCAGGCGTTCTTTCGACCAGTCCGGAGGCGGATCGAAGGTGGTGTCCTGAACATTGCAGGTTTTATCGGCAATCTTGAGTTGCTTCGCGCGCGGCGAAAGGTGTGGCGCGTGATCGATCTGCGCTTGTTTGCGGGCGTCTTTCGCGAGCGATTTGTCGTCGGTCACCTCGGCGACGAGCGAGCGCACGTCGGGACCGAATTCCTGTTCGAGTTCTTCGGGCGTCGTCGCGGTATCCTCGACGGTGTCGTGCAACAGCGCGGCCGCGAGCAAAGCGGAGTCGGAGACGTCGCCGACATTCGCCAGGAGCGACGCGACTTTCAGCGGGTGATTGATGTACGGATCCGCGGACGCGCCTTTGCGGCGTTGGGCGGCATGCTTTTCCGCGGCGAAATGCGCGGCCTTGAGGAGAAATGCGAGGTCGCCGGGCACGGTCAGCAAATCGACAACACTTTTTCGATGACGACCTGCGGACTGGGAAGTTGGCGCGGCTCGACTCGCGGGCTGTAGATGGCAGGCGCATCGAGTGAAGTCACGCGGAGTACCGGTGCGTCGAGGTCATCGAACGCCTTTTCCTGAATCAGCGCGGCAATTTGCGCGCTCACGCCGCAGAACGGTTTGTTCTCATCGACGAGCACGACACGATGCGTCTTGCGGACGCTGGAGAGAATGGCGTCTTCGTCGAGCGGCCGGATGCTGCGGAGGTCGATCACTTCGGCGTCTGATGTCGTGCTCCGCCTCGAGTAATTCTGCGGCTTTGAGCGCAGTGAGCACGGCGCGACCGTGAGCGATGAGCGAAATGTCCGCACCCGCTTTCTTCACGTCGGCGCAACCGAGCGGGATCAGGTATTCATCCTCAGGCACCTCGCCTTTCTCGCCGTAGAGGAGCGTGTTTTCCATGAACATGACCGGATCGTTGTCACGAATGGCCGTTTTCATCAGGCCCTTCGCGTCATAGGCAGTGGCCGCACTGACGACTTTGAGGCCGGGAACGTTCGCGAGCCAGCTTTCTGGTGTGTGGCAGTGCGTGGCGCCAACGTTGGTGCCGCCATTGGCGGGGCCGCGAATCACGATCGGGCAGTTGATGAGGCCGCCGCTCATGTATCGAACCTGGGCGGCGTTATTGACGATCTGGTCATACGCGACCGTGCAGAAACTCCAGAACATCAGTTCGATGACCGGGCGCAGGCCGAGCATGCAGGCGCCGATGCCCATGCCGATGAAGGCGGCCTCGCTGATCGGAGTATCGACCACGCGTTTGTCGCCGTATTTTTCCCACAAGCCGCGCGTGACTTTGTAGGCGCCATCGTATTGGGCGACTTCCTCGCCGATGAGAACGACGTTCTCGTCGCGCTCGATTTCTTCGGCGAAAGCCTGATTCAGAGCGTCGCGGTATTCAATGAGAGCCATTGGTCTTGGTAAAAAATGAATGGGGATTGAGTTGCGGAAGAGTGGCCCGGTAACGGTTCAGTCGTTGAAGAAATGCCGTCCGGTCCGTCCGGCTTCGGTCTGACGATCGACCTCGAAATAGACATCCTCGAAGATGCTCTCCGTGGTTGGGTCCGGACTGTCTTCGGCAAATTTCACGCGCTGCCTTGGCTTCCGCTTTCGCCGCGGCGCTGATCGCTTCGAACTGCTCCTCGGTGATGATCCCTTCCGCGATCAGCTGGCGCTTGAAGAGTTGAATCGGATCGTGATCACGTTTGTAGACATCAATTTCTTCGGTTGGCCGGTACCCGCCCTTGTGTTTCGCGTCCGCAACGGAATGGCCGTAATATCGGTAGGTGTCGAACTCAAGAATCGTCGGACGCGATTCGTTGCGCGCGCGTTCGATGGCGCGGTGCGTAAAGGCGCGGACTTCGTAAAGGTCTTCGCCGTTGCCCTGAGCCCAATCGATACAAAAAGCCTCGCCACGTTCGGCGAGGCAGGATTTAACGACTGACGAGCGTTCGAGGAGGTGCCCATCGAGTATTTATTGTTTTCGATAATGTAAATGATGGGCAGGTCAAAGAGGCTGGCGAGGTTGAGCGATTCGTAAAAGCAGCCCTGATTCACGGCGCCGTCTCCGAGGAAGCACATCGCCGCGCCCTTCAGTCCCTTGTATTTTATCCCGTAAGCGAGCCCAAGGCCGAGCGGTGTTTGCCCGGCGACAATGCCGTGACCGCCCCAGTAGTTCTTGTCCGGAGCGAAAAAGTGCATCGAGCCACCCTTGCCCTTTCGAGCATCCGGTGGCTTTGCCGAAAAGCTCGGCCATGCACTCGTTCATGGACATTCCGACGGCAAGTGCGTGGCCGTGATCGCGGTAGGCGGTGATCACGTGATCATTATCACCCATGAGTGAGCACGTACCCACCGCGACGGATTCCTGCCCAATGTACAGATGGAGGAAGCCACCCATCTTGTTTTTCTGATACTGGTTCAACGATTCCTGCTCAAAGCGGCGAATTCGCAACATGTCGCGCAGCAGCTTCACCTTTTCATCCTTTCCCAGCTTCAGGTTAATCGGAGCTTGGGGTGAGTCCTCGGATGATTTGGCGGCGGTAACGGCAGATTCCATAAGGCGGTGACGAATTCAGCCGGGAGATTTAGCTGGGCACGAGGAGGGACGCAACCAGCAAGAAGTGGCCCCATACGTATTGGCTGTGATGGCATCGGGGTGCAACGCGATCGATACGGGCAAGCGGTCCATTTATGATGGTAAGCAGGAAATGGCACTCGAATTACGAATTGGATTTGTCTACCTTGCCCGCCTTCGCCGTTCGCTCAGATCGAAATCTAATAGGGGGTGGAAAGCACAACCGGTTTAGCAAATTTCATAACGAACAGCGTTGATACTGATCGCATGAAGTAGACGTAAAAGTCACGGCAATAAATAGTTATGAACATATCAGACCTTATCGAGACGGCGAAGACCGCCCGTGGGAATGCTTACGCTCCTTACTCGAAATTCGCCGTTGGAGCGGCGATTTTGGCTCGGGATGGCCGGGTCTTTTCGGGTTGTAATGTCGAAAACATTTCCTTTGGCCTGACTGTTTGCGCTGAACGTAATGCGGTGTTTGCGGCGGTGGCGGCTGGCGCACGCGACTTTTCCTCTATTGCGATCGTTGCTGACTCAGTGACTCCGGTGACGCCGTGCGGAGCTTGTCGCCAGGTTTTGGCGGAATTCAATCGCGACTTGGAGATCTGTTGCAGCAACCTTGTCGGTGACCGATATGATTCAACGCTCACCACTCTCCTTCCCCGGGCGAGCGAGGGAATCCTGGGCACGTAAAGCAGAGTTCCATGTAGAACATCCATGTTTGTAGATCCCAAAATCTTTGACGTCTTGGTGATCGGCGCCGGACATGCCGGCATCGAAGCGGCCTCAGCCGCCGCTCGGCTCGGTTGCGAGACCCTGATGCTGACGCAAAACCTCGATTCGATCGGGCAGATGTCGTGCAACCCGGCTATCGGTGGTCAAGCGAAAGGCCAGATTGTGCGCGAGATCGATGCGCTCGGAGGCGTCATGGGGGAAAACACCGACGCCACGGCTATCCAATTCCGCATGCTGAATGCCCGGAAAGGTCCAAGCGTTCGCTCTCCGCGTGCGCAGTGCGACAAAAAAGCCTATCAGTTTCGAGCCAAAGCGCTCCTTGAACGCACTCCCAATCTCACACTGCGGCAGGGAAATGCGGTGCGCCTGTTGGTTTCAGATGACGCGATCCGCGGAGTGGAGACCGATTTGGGATATCGGGTGAACGCCAAAGCTGTGGTGATCACCACGGGGACCTTTATGCGCGGGTTACTTCACGTCGGCATGCAGAACAAATCGGGCGGACGAATGGGCGACAGCTTTTCCACGCTCAGCGATTCGTTGCGGGAGCTCGGATTCGAGGTCGGCCGATTCAAGACCGGAACACCGTGTCGTCTCAATGGACGTACAATTAATTTCAGCCGGTGCGAACGTCAGGACGGTGATGATGATCCCATCCCATTTTCCTTCTTTTGGGAAGATCGTGATCGTAATCCGGACGATATCTTCTCTTTGAATGTACGAGACGCTTCGGGGTTCCACGTGGAACAGCTTCCCTGCTGGATCACAGAAACGAACGTTCGCACGCACGAGATTATTCGGAACAACCTCCATCAATCCCCACTCTATGCCGGGCAGATTTCAGGCACCGGGCCTCGATATTGTCCTTCGATTGAGGACAAAGTGGTCAAGTTTGCCGAGAAGCCGGCACACCAATTGTTCCTCGAACCTGAAGGTCGGCACACTGAGGAATACTACGTCAATGGGGTCTCTACCTCGCTGCCGATGGAGGTTCAGTTCGAGTTTGTTCGTTCCGTTCGGGGGCTTGAAGCGGCAGAAATAATGCGTCCCGGATATGCGGTGGAATACGATTACTGTCCCCCGACGCAGCTCCGGCACACCCTGGAAACTCGAGCCGTCTCAGGACTCTATTTTGCTGGTCAGATCAATGGCACCTCGGGGTACGAGGAAGCGGCTGCGCAGGGGCTCATCGCCGGAGCGAACGCGGCACTCGCTCTCCTCAAGCGTAGCCCTCTCATTCCGCTCCGTTCGGATGCGTATATCGGCGTATTGATCGATGATCTGGTCACGAAAGGAACAGCCGAGCCTTACCGAATGTTTACCAGTCGCGCGGAACATCGGCTGATCCTGAGACACGACAATGCGGACCTGCGGCTCTGTCCCATGGCCCGCGAGGCAGGCTTGCTGTCCGACCGCAAATGGGCGCTATTTGAGCAGAAGCGCGAAAGGCTGGAACAGGTGCGCAGCTTGGTTAATTCGGTGTCGATCGAGGGTATTCGTCTCTCTCAATGGCTGAAACGGCCTGAGAACGGCGCGTGCGACTTGCCAGTAGAAGTGCGGGTCGAGTTCCACATGGAACACTGGGAGCAGGTTGAAACCGATCTGAAGTACGAAGGCTATATCACCCGCCAGAATGCCGCGATTGATCGATCCCGCACTCTTGAAGAAAAGGCGATCCCGGCATGGGTGGACTTTTCGACGGTTCGCGGATTGCGGGCCGAGGCTCGCCAGAAGCTTTCCAGCATCCGCCCCGGTACCCTGGGCCAAGCAGGCCGAATCAGCGGCATTACCCCGGCGGATATTGCGTTGATCTCCGTTCTGATTTCGCGTCCCAGCTCCTCGGGCGGCGAAACGCAACCGACCCCTTCGCCAAGTTTAACGCCCTGATTGCGGTTCAGGCTCGCCACCGCTCGCTCCCGGTTCGTTAATGCCGCCGAATCATGCGGTCCGCCCTCCGTTTCGTAATCCCTGCGCTTTTGCTCGCCCTCGCTGGCGCCTTGCTTTTCGCGCGGGCGATGGACCGGGGTCTTAATCACGATGAGCACCAGTTTCTCGCGCCCGCGGCTCTGGTTTCACGGCAGGGACTGCGACCATATATTGATTTTCCCGTCTTCCATGTCCCGAATCTAATTTACCTTTACGCGGGGATCGATCGGCTCGGCGTGCCTCTCTTGTTCGGTGCAAAGTGCGTTGGTGTCCTCGCGTCATTGAGCGTCGCCGGTCTATTGGCAATGAGGTGCCTTTCGGATCGGGAGGTAGCGAACCAGCGTGTCGCCACCGCGATGGCGGTTTCCAGCGTCGTCATTTTCCTGTTTGACCCACTCTTCGTGCGAACGGCCGGGAAAACCTGGAATCATGAACTGCCCGCCTGTTTCGCCGTTCTGGCTTTCTATCTTCATATCGGAGCGGCGCGCAAAAAATCCCTTCGATTCGCGTTCGCCAGCGGAGTTCTACTCAGCCTGGCGATTGGGACTCGTCTGACTTGGCTTCCCGTGGCACTCCCATTTTTGGGCGCGATTTTCATTTTCCCAGAATGCGATCGGGGGCGGAAAATGCGCCTGGCAGGCGCATTTGCTGTTGGTGGAATCGTTGGCGGATTGCCGACTTTGCTCTCCTTTTACGCGGATCCTGCCGCCTTTTGGTTCAACAATTACCAATTTCCGCGAATTCGTCTGCTCGACCCCACGGATATTCGCGCTCACGAAACGGCTGCCTGGTGGCGAAAAATTCGATTCTTTTTCAAGGAAATTGTCCGACTCGACTTCCAGAAGGATCGAACCGTTACGGGTAGCTTGCCAACCATGATCGCGTTCGCGGTGGCGATTTGGGTCTCGATTGCCTGCCGATTCAATCGGCAAAATGCTGCCGGGAAATCGCAAGCTACATTCCCGATTTTGTTCCTTTTGTTGGTTGTGCCATTCATAGCCCTCGGGTGTGCACTCCCCACCCGATATCAATATCAACATTGGTTCGGACTGATGCCATTTCTCGTGGTGGGAATCGTCGAAGGCTGGAGATTCACGTCTGGTTCGGAAAAACCGGCGCGCTGGCTTTCTGTACTCATCGCTGGCGTTGCCGCGACGAACCTCGCTTTGACGATCCGGGAGTACTCACCGATCCGTTTCGTGGCAAAACCCGATGAATGGTTTACGTCTAAGTTTCGAAAAGAAGCAATACTTATGCGACCACAAATTGCTGGCGGTAAATTACTTACCCTTGCTCCAATCTGGCCGATCGAGACTGGATTGCCGATCTATTCTGCGTTTGCGACCGGCCCTTTCGCGTGGCGCCTGGCGCATCTTGTGCCATCGTCCGAACGACAAAAATACCACCTAGTGTCACCGGAGGATCTCGCGCGCGCATTGGCGAACGATCAGCCGGCTGGGATTTTGACCGGCGTCGAGGATGACAACGAAGAAGCGGGACTCATCGAGTGGGCAAAAGCAAACCACTACAGAAAGCTAAGGCTGGCCAAAAAGCGGCGCCTTTGGCTGCCACCTGAAAACTGAACACCCGCGACTTGCGGAAATATCCTTTCTCACCCCGGTCGATTCCCTCTTTCATTCCAAACGCATGAAGAAAGCGCTCATTACGGGAATCACCGGGCAGGACGGATCATATCTCGCCGATCTTTTGTTGAAAAAAGGTTACGAGGTCCACGGCATCATTCGGCGCGCGAGCACCTTCAACACCTCGCGGATCGATCACCTCTACACGGATCCGCACTTGAACGGAGTTCGGCTCTTCCTCCATCACGGGGACCTTTCCGATGCGTTGAACATGACCCGGCTGCTTGATCGGATCGGCCCTGATGAAATCTACCATCTCGGGGCGCAGAGCCATGTCCGCGTCAGCTTCGACATTCCGGAATACACCAGCGACGTGACCGCGCTCGGCACCATGCGGATCCTCGAGGCCATTCGCGAAACCAAAGTTCCGGCGCGGTTTTATCAGGCCAGTTCCAGCGAGATGTTTGGCAAGGTGCAGGCTGTTCCGCAGTCCGAGACGACGCCCTTCTGGCCTCGCAGCCCGTACGCCGTGGCGAAAGTCTACGCCCACTGGGCCACGGTGAATTATCGGGAAAGCTATGGGATTCACGCCAGCAACGGCATTCTTTTCAATCACGAGAGCCCGCGGCGAGGTGAAACATTTGTCACGCGAAAGATAACGCGCGCAGTGGCGCAGATTAAAAGAGGTCTCCAGAACGCTCTGTATCTTGGCAATACCGAAGCCAAACGTGACTGGGGCTATGCACCGGAATATGTCGAAGGGATGTGGCGTATGCTCCAGCAGAATGAGCCGGACGATTATGTGCTGGCCACGCAGGAAACCCATACGGTGCAGGAGTTTTGTGAGGAAGCGTTCGGCTACGCGGGCCTGGATTGGAAGGATTTTGTCCGGCACGACCCGCGTTACGAACGTCCGGCGGAAGTGGATCTGCTGATTGGTAATGCGGCCAAGGCGAAAGATCGCTTGCAGTGGGAATCCCACACACCGTTTCAGGACTTGGTTCGCATCATGGTCGATGCCGACCTGGCGCTCCTCGATGGCAGGCCGCTGCACGAACTCGGCTGAGAAACCAGAAGCTCGCGATTGGGCCGCTTGGTTAGCTAGCTAAATAGTTAGTTAGTTAGCGTATCCGCCGAAGCCTAATTTTTCGAAACTTTACCCAGCCGTCGTGACCTTCCGCGCCGTAGGTTTGCAGTCCAATCACGCCGTCCTGTAGAAATTTCACCGGAGGATTCGGATCGGTGTAATCAACGACCTTGATTCCATTGAGTTCGACTTTCAGGTGAGGGCCGCGCGCGACGATTCGAAGATGATTCCAAGCCAGTTTCTTCCGAACGGCATCCGCTTCGTCTCCTTTCGCCAGCCACCGGTCCGTAAAAACTCCGGCACAGTACTCCTCGGCCGCGCCACGTCCGATGTTGACCTGATATCCGGTGCGGCCAGCCGTGCCGGCATCGTTCCGCAAATAGATGCCGCTATTGTATTTGCCGTGCTCGTCGATCATGAAATCGAGTTCCAATTCGAAATCGCGGAACTTTTCCTTTGTTGCCAGGAGGCCGAATCGCGATGGATCACCGTCCTGGCCACCGATGATCACACTGTCTTCGAAACGCCACTTTGCCGTTCCGATCTGGTCCCATTGGTCCAATGCCTTGCCCGCGCAGAGCTCAATCCACTCACCGCCCGCGGACGAATCATCGCGTTTCGCACCATTGACCTCTTCACACTGACCGTGAATTGCCAGAGATATCAGGCTGGTGAGAGTGAGAACGGAAAGAATTCTTGCTTTCATGCCTTCCATCGTCCCACGGCGATTCCAAAATCGACGACAACGAAAACCAGTCAGATCGCGCGGTCTTCGGCACAAACCCCTTGACCGGCACGGCACCGGCTTCCAACGCTCGCCGCCGCCCAACCGCATGTCTCCCTACGAAATCCTCTTTGCCGCGTTCGCCTTCATCCTGGGCTCGTGCATCGGCTCGTTTTTAAACGTGTGCATTTATCGGATGCCACGCGACATGAAGGTCAACGAACCGGCGCGATCGTTTTGCCCGGGCTGCAAATACCAGATACCGTTTTATCACAATCTTCCCTTGCTGAGCTGGCTCGCCCTCCGTGGAAAGTGCGCCAATTGCGGAACCAAAATCTCATTTCGCTACATTGGAGTCGAGCTGATCACCGGATTACTTTTTCTCGCCGTCTGGCTGCTGGTCTGGCCGCACCACTGGCTCCTCGCGTTGCCGCTTTGGATCATGGTCTCGCTGTTCATCGCGGCGACGTTCATCGACTTCGAACACTATATTATTCCCGATGAGATCACGTGGGGCGGCGCCATTGCCGGGATCGTAATGAGCTTTGCCCTCCCGGCGCTGCACGGAGCGAAGTCGAACCTGGAAGGCGCCATGTGGGCGCTTATCGGAGCCGCGGTTGGCTACGGCACGCTGCGGTTGGTCGTCGAGCTGGGGAAGCTCGCGTTTGGACGCAAGCGCATCACTTTCGACAAAGCCACCGACTTCACCTGGACGCGCCACGATGATGACGCCGACCTCGTCGTGGGCGGGGATTCGGAAAAATGGAGCGAGTTCTTTGCCCGCGATTCCGACCGGCTACTGATGGAATGTCAATCGGCCAAAGTGGACGGCGAGGCATTTGAAAACGTGACGCTCGAGTTTCACTTTGACCGGCTTCAGATCGGCGAGAAAACCTGGCAACTCATGGAGATTGCGACCATCACCGGCACGGTAAAGCTGGTGACGATTCCACGCGAAGCCATGGGACTCGGGGACGTGAAATTCATGGCCTGCGTCGGTGCCTTTCTCGGTTGGAAAGCAGTGTTTTTCACGATCATGGCTGCGTCCACTATCGGGGCCGTGATTGGCTTGGTGACGATTGCCGTCGGCAAACGAGAGTGGTCAGCCAAGATCCCATTTGGCCCCTACCTTGCGCTCGGCGCGTTGATCTGGCTTTTCACCGGGCCGCAGTTGATCGACTGGTATTTGGCGTATGTTGCCGGGGTGCAATGAGCCGTGAGTTAAAGAAACTCAGATGCCCGGTTTGCGGACGCGAATCCGAGTTCGCCGCTGATCCGGTCGGATCTTTTTGTTCGCGCCGTTGCCAGATGGTGGATCTGGGCAAGTGGCTGGGGGAAGAATACCGGGTGTCCGAGCCGCTGCGTCCGGATCACTTTGCGGAATTTGAGGAACTCAGCGACGAAATCGACCCGGATCAGCCGACGTAGATCTCGCCCTGTCACTGGGCGCCAAAATCCAGGCACTCGACGTTGCCTTCGTTGTTCTTCACGAAGAGCCGCCCGTCGCTCAGAGTCGGCTGCACCCAGCACCGCTTCGAAAGAACCTTCGTCCGCAAACTGGATTTAAAGCCGCTCGGAGAGGCGTCACAAATCACGAGCTCCCCCTTTTCCGTCAGGCAAATGAGCTTGTCTCCCGCCCGCACCAGCGAGCCCCCTTTGACACTTTTCTCGATCCACTTCTCTGCCCCGGTCGCAAGGTCCAGGCAGACGAGATTGCCGCCACCGGCATTACCATCGATACCATAGATTGCGTCCTCATAAACCACGGGCGAGTTGAAGTGCGAGCGCAGGTTCTTGTTCTTCCACTTCAAGGTGACCTTTCCCCCAGCCCCAATCTCGAAACACCCGGCGCCCGCATTGTAGCCACTGGTCACCAGCACCAGGTTGCCTGCGATCAGCGGCGTGGCTGCATTCACATCGTAGTCGGTCTTCCATTCCGTCCGCCACAACTCCCGTCCCGTTTTCAAATCGAGTCCGACGACATCTTTCGCCTTAAAAACAACAACCGTCTGGACGGCGCCCAAGTTGGTGACCACAGGTGAGCCGTAGCCCGGTTTGTCGCTGCCGCTTTTCCACACGATCTTCCCGTTAGCCTTGTTCAGCGCGACGGTCGAGGCATCCGCGCCTCCGACATCAAGCAGCAGGAGTTCTCCGGCGACGGTGGGCGATCCGGCATAGCCCCAACCGGGTCGCCGACCTCCAAAGTCTTTTTGGTAATGTCGATACCACACCTTTTTTCCCGTGGTCGCGTCGAGCGCCCAAAGATCGCCCTGATGCGAAACGGTAAAAACCAGATTTCCGTCGAGGGTTGGGGTCGAGCGCGGTCCGCCTTCGAACTGGTTCGGATCCAACTCGAGCGGGAATTCGTGCTTCCAAACGGCTTTGCCGGTCTTCACATCCAGGCAAACGATAACGTCTTTCTTCTTGTCCCAATTTCCCATCGTGTAGGCTCGTCCGTCCTTTACAGTGATGGCTGCGGTGCCAGTACCGACTTCCGCTTTCCACAGTACCCGCGGCGACGAAGGCAGCGCGACCGGCAGCTTCGCTGCGACCACGCCGTCCAGCCCCGGACCTCGATAATGCAGCCAATCGGCCGAGGCAGGGAACACGGTGCTGGCAGACAAAATGCCAGCCAGCAAGAGAGAGGATTTCTGAACGTAGGAGCGCATGTCGATTTTGGTAGAAAGTGAACGTGAGAGTCTGCGGCGATACGTCGCGTTCAAATTTCCTGGACCACGTTGGCTACGCGAAGGCTCCGGCGGTGCAGGTGCAAATTCCGAAGTGATGTGATCAACGACGCGACGGCGCCAAAAACGAGCGGCATTTTCCAGACGTGGACTGAATACAAGAGGTTCAGCCACCCGCCCGCTATGCTGAAATACCAGAATTGCACGGGCATCATGACGCGCTGGTGCCGTTCAGACGCGAGCCATTGAACCAGAAAGCGCGCGGAGAAAAGGCCTTGCGCGGCAAAACCCAGCGCTGTCCAAGCCGGGGATTCGACCCACATCAATTCGAAGAGCGTCGTGAGAAAAATAGCCTGGATGATCATTCGCCCCGTATTTCATCCATGATCCCGCAATGCAAGCGACCACGCTGAGTGCGCTCGCGCTGAAAAGATGGCACGGGTGCAGATCTTTTGGCGTAATTCCTGGTCATGCCTTCGCCCGTTGATACCCACTCCGCCCGACGCGTCGCCGTCACGTCTTTCGGTGTCGTGAGCCCACTCGGACTGGGGGTGACGGAGAATCTCTCGAGCTTGCAGGCCGGGCGAGACGCCGTATCCGAAGTTACCGGTTTCGATGTTTCGCGCTGCCGTGCCAAAACCGCAGGGCAGATCCCGACCCTGCCGCCCGCGCCGGAGAAAGCCCACCGTCCGTCGGCCTGGCATCGGTCGAGTTTGATGGTTGCCGCCACCATGGCGGAAGCGAAAGCTGGTGATCCAGCGTTTACACCGGAGCTTGTAATCATCGGCACCACCAGCGGCGGAATGAGCTATGGCGAAGCCTTTCACCGTGCCCACATTGGACACCGTCATCCACCGGAACGGGCCGCCTGGCTTGCGAATTACATGCCGCAAAAAGCGGTGCTCGACGGGCTGTCGGCATGCGATTGGTCGGCGCCAACGCAGATTATTGCCAATGCCTGCGCCTCTGGATCGAACGCCATCGGGCACGCCTTTCGACTCATTCGCGGCGGCCAGCAGATGCGCATATTGTGTGGCGGTTACGACGCCATCTCGGAACTGGTTTTCGTGGGGTTTGATTCGCTCCAGGCCTCCACACCCGAGAAAGTGCGTCCATTCGATCGGGATCGCACGGGTCTCGTCCTCAGCGAAGGCGCCGCCATGTTTTGCCTCGAGGATTGGGAAAGTGCCGCGGCGCGTCAGGCACCGATTTTGGCGGAAGTCACCGGCTACGGCATCGCCACGGACAATCACCACCTCACGCAGCCGCATCCGAGCGGCATCGGTCCGCGCCTGGCGATGTCCCGGGCCCTTGCCGATGCACGGCGGGAACCGGGCGAAATTGATTATATCAATGCGCACGGCACCGCGACGACCCTCAACGATGCGACCGAAGCCGCTGCCATTTCCGAGTTGTTCGGTCCCGGCACCGTCCCCGTGAGTTCGACCAAATCGATGATGGGACATTCCCTGGGCGCGGCCGGTGCCATCGAAGCCGCCTTCTCGGTTCTCGCGCTTCGCCATCGTTTCCTTCCCCCGAATATTAATTACGCCCAGCCCGACCCGGTGTGTCAGCTTGAGATCGTTGCGAATCAGGCGCGTGAGGCGGACGTGCGCCGAGTGGTGTCGAATTCCTTTGGCTTTGGCGGCACCAACGCCAGCCTCGTCCTGGAAGCAGTATGAAGGCTGCCATTTCCGGTCTCGGTTGGGTGACACCTCTCGGCACAGATTTGGAAGAGGTCTGGCATCGCATCGGCGCGGGCGAAAAGCCATTGGCGAAACAGGTTGAAAACCCCGAGACCGGCCGGATCCATCGCTATTTCGCTGTCCCGCCCGGCATCATCGATCGTCTTGGCCGCCATCCGCGGCTTCGCCGATCGAGCCTTCTCAGCTTCTTCGCTGCCATCGCCGCGCAAAATGCGCTCGAAGATGCCGGCCTCCGCATGACCCCCGAAATCGCCGCGCGACACCGCGGTCGTGGTGGCGGTCAGCAATGGTGGCGTCATCTACACACGGAGATTCTACGATCAGATCGTGAAGGACGGGGCCCAGGCGGCCAGCCCGCTGCTCTTTCCTGAGACCGTCTATAATGCTCCCGCCAGCCACCTCGCCTCGCTTCTTGGCATCGATGGGGCCACCTACACGCTCGTGGGTGACAATTCCGTTGGCCTGACCGCCCTCCATTTTGGTGCGCAATTGCTGGCGGTCGGCGATGTCGATTGCTGTATCGTGGTCGGCTGCGAAGAGTTCGATTGGATTCTGGGTGAAGCGTACCGCGACTGGCGCCTCGCGCGCACGCCGCTGGCGGAAGGCGCCGGTGCCATCCTGCTTTCACGCCAAGGCGAGACTGCCATTGAGACCCATCCCGGTTCAGCCTTTTTTCGTCAAAGGGACGCACGCTCCGCCTTGGAGCGCGTCCTCGACGATTTGTCCGAAACGGGTTCGATCAAAACGATCATCTCTGGCGCCAACGGTTCGTTTGTCGATCGCCCCGAACATGAGCTTTGCCGAACGCGCTTCCCAGGCGCAGAAATCATCTCTCCCAAACAAAACCTCGGTGAAGCGCCCGGAGCGAGCGGCCTTTGGCAGGTCATCACGGCGGCTGTCGCGCTGCGAAACGGTGCCGATCAATACGTTTTGGTTCCCGCCATCGGATTCAATCAACACGCGACAGCTGCCATCGTCGGACACCGAACGACGGAGTCGTCCTGAGCGCCAACGGTTTGATATCCTTCGTTACGGATCTGGTCGTCACCCTGCGTCTTCGGGTTCTTTCTCCCGGGATTCCTCGGTGAGCTGAGTGCCACGAATTTCCTTCGCAGCGGACGAACTTTCATTAACGTGAATCCGTGACTGCAGCCCCGGACGGGCTGATGAGCATTCCATGAACACGCAAATACTCAAATTCTGCCTGGTGGCACTTTGCGGCGCGGCCGCATTAACCTCGAGCGGCTGTCTCATGCAGCGAACGGTGAAAGAGGGGGGACAAGTTATCTCGCAGGAATACGTCGTCGAAACTCCCATTATCGACGCGCTGAAGAACAAGAATAATTGATCCGGTGTATCTCAGATGCTGCGAGGCTCTGGAGCAAATCGGGGAGTGTCGCTGCGCTGCAAATCGCGGGCTTCCTATTTCGACCAGGTTGGTTCGCTAATTTGCCCGAGCCCGCTGATCACGTTTGTTCGCTGGCCGGTTTGCATATCGAACATGACCAATGATCCGCCCGTCGCGAAGATGAGGTGTCGTGAATCGGCGCCCCAAACAGGATCCTGCCCTTCGCCCACGATCCGTGCGCCGCCTCCATTGAGGTCAACAATCGCAATTTGGAACCCGCCGCCCCGTGTGTTGAATGCGACCCGTTTTCCATCGGGAGACCAATTGGGCTCGGTGCAGTAGCTGTAGCCTGTGGAAATGAGGCGCGCTGAACCTCCACCGGCCGAGATGCGAAATAGCTGCGGGCCGCCCCGATCATCGCTGGAATAGATGATCTCGCCGCCATCGGGCGACCAGGTCGGCGACGACTCGACGCCGCTGGTGCGGGTGAGACGACGTGCGCCACCACCTTCGCTGCCCGTGACGTAAAGTTCAGGATTGCCGTCCTTGCTCAAGGTCACCGCAATTCTGCGGCCGTCGGGCGAAAAGGCAGCTCCAGAATTGGTGCCTGGGTATTTGATGATTCGATTTCGCCGCCCGCTGGCGAGGTCGATTTCATAGACATCGGCATAGCCACTTTTGTAACCGGTATAAAGAAGGCGCCGTCCGTCGGCGCTCAAGTTGGGCGCGACGCTAATCGATCCATCGCGAGTGAGTTGAACCAGTCCCGCCCCATCGGCGTCGCAGGTGTAGATCTCCTTCTTTCCGGTCTTGGTGGCGACGAAGGCGATCTTCGAACTGGCGATGCCAGGTTTACCGGTCAGCGTTTTAACGATGTCATCGGCAAAGGCATGCACTTTCCCCCGCGGCGAACCGCTGTAGGACGCGCTCAGGACATCCTTGCCCGCACTGTCGACGACCCGGCCTTGCAGGTTCGGACCTCCACTCGAGGCGCTGGCAAGGAAGGTCGCTAGCATTCGGTGCGACCACACTGAAGTAGCCGGACATGGCGAGATCATTCTTCAGTATTTTCGCATCGCTCTCAGGCATCTCCTTAACCCCGATGGCCAGCTTGTCCCCTTTGCTAATGGTGATGGCTGGAATTTCCTCGGCACGCGTGGAAAAAACGGCGGCGGCGCAGAGAATGAGAAACGCGAAGGGTCGATGCATGGCGGCTGGAACGTAACGGAGGCGAGGAATGAAAACCAAGTGGGGATTGGGGGGTTAGAGTCGGAGAGCAGACGCTTCGGTTTCGATTCGGCTCGCCGGAATATGGCCCATGGACTTGGAGCCGGGTCCATTCGACTCCCTTCGCGCGTCGGCTCTCTGCGCTCAGGATGATTTTGGTCGCGCTACTCCATCGTCCGTTCACTGATTACCACTGCCTGGACTTCAAGGGGCCTGGTCGAGACGGAAATTGATGGGGATTTCAACTTCGTCCCCTGAGCCGAGGCCGTCGGGAAGCGGGTCAATTTTTGTTGTCTGTTGGGCGGCGGCGAGAACGGAACCATCCATGAGCGAATTTCCGGATGACTTGGTGATTTCAAAGCCGAGCACCGTGCCGTCGCGCTTTACTTTGATCCGTAACGTGGTCACCAGGTCTCCGTCTGAGCGGTCAAGGTTGGTGGGTTGATTCCAAACCGCGTAGAAGCGGTCGCGGAGCAGGGAAAAGTAGTCACCGAAGTCTGACGGTTTGCCTGCACCGGGACCTTTGCCGGTCGTGCCGGTGCCGCTTCCGGAACCGGTTTTGGCGCCACCGGGTTTGCCCACTCCGGCCGCGAGGGCGGCGGCCTTCTTTTGCGCATCTGTACGGTCATCCGCGCTTTTCGGAGTCTCCGACTTCGGCGGAGACTTTTTGGATTCGGACTCTTTGGCCTCTTTCGGTTTGGGCTTGGGAGTCGCTTCCTTCGGAGTTGATGGCTTTGTTTTTGGAGTTGGCCTCGGCGTGGCCTCTTTCTTCTTGGGCGCGGGTTTCGGTGTCGCAGGTTTGGGCTTGGGTGTAGCTGCTTTCGGCTGAGGCGTGGCGGGTTTCGGTGTAGGTTTCGGGGTCGCTTGGGGAACGACGAGATCGGATTTAACGGGCGCTTCCGGTTTCGGAGGTTCGGGAACGGGTTCGGGCGGGGCCTCGATCACGGGTTCGGGTGGAGGAATCAATTCCGCAGCCGCGAGCATCTCTCCGCCGCCCAATTCACCCCCGGAAAGCCAGACGATTTCCTCGTTCTTCTTTGGTGGCGCGAAGAGCGAAGCGACCACTAATCCAAGCACGACAATTCCATGCGCCACGGCGACAACAAGGAAGCTTCGCCAGTATTCCCGGCTTTCCATTTCCGTGTCGTCGAGCGGCGACGGAAATGCTCCCTCGTTGACCCTGGGAACGGCGGCACGCACGGTCAGGGTTTATCCGGTGTCGTGACCACGCCGATTTTGTTGATCTCTGTTCGCTTCACGAGGTCGATCAATTCAATCAGCTTCTGCACGGGCAATTCCTTGTGTGCCCGGATGACCACTCCGATATCGGCATTTTGGACGCGGAGTGCGGCCAGAAGCGGCTCGACCTCCTCACGGGTGGTGGGCTCGCCGTTGAATTCAAGTTTCTCGTCGCGATCGATGGACAAAATCTGAACCGCAGCGGGATTGACCGGAGTGGCCGGCGATTCGCTGCTCGGAACGACAAGATCGACGCTGTTCTCCATCAATGGCGTGGTGATCATGAAAATGACCAGGAGCACGAACGCGAGATCGAGCATCGGCGTGACGTTCAGTTCGCTGAGCGTCTGCAGAGAGTGGTGATCGGAAAAGCGGCGCATCGTTTTATAGACGGCGGGAACGCTCGCCGTGATCCACGTATTTGTGCTCGAACTCGCTCGCCAGTTCGGCGGCAAAATTATCCAGCTCGACGATCATCCCGCGCAAGGTGGTGAGGAGGTAGTTGTAACCGAACATCGCGGGAATCGCGACGAGCAAACCAGTGACGGTGGTGATGAGGGCGGCGCTCACGCCGGGAGCCATGGCCGTGAGATTGGCGGAGCCGGAAGTGGCGACATCGGAAAAGGTGTCCATGACGCCCCAGACCGTTCCCAGCAACCCGAGGAATGGTGCACCGCTGACCGCGGTGGCGAGAAGGATCATGCGAGATTCGAGCCGGAGTGCAGTCTCGCCCACCGCGCGTTCCATCGCGGTGGAAACCACGCGCATTTGGGCCGGTGAAATGCGGGGTGCAATTTCGAGCCGGGCGCGGAAGGTTTCATCGACTTCCGGCGAGCCGAGCAGGTGGAAACAAAGTTCGCGGCATCCGGCTTTGTAAATGGTGAAGACGGGCGCACCTTCAAAGCGCGCGCGTTCCTGGTAAAGGTGGAGAGGCTGCCGGTCGGCCCGGAAGAGTTCGAGAAATCTTCGGCGCTGGTGTTTGGCACGGCGCAGGACGCGCAACTTCGTCACCATCACGGTCCACGAAAACACCGACGCGAGGAAAAGCGCCGCGAGAATAATTTTGCCGGGCAGAGTGGCCTTTTCCAAGGCGAAGATCAGGCCACCCGCGGCAAGGAATGTGGTCGGGAAAAGCATTGCCGCCATCAGAACTCGACTGCTCTAGTGGAAGCTGCGCTCGCGTTCAAAGGCATTCCTCGTGAAATTCAAATTCCTCCTTTCCTGGATCGCCCTTTCGATCGTCGTCGATCCAGTCGTCGGTGCGGACGATCGGTACGAGGAACTGGGCCGTGTGCTCAAGCCTTTCGTGGCTCTGTTCACCACCGGTACACGGGAAGCGGATCGGGCGTTGGAATTGACGGTGCGGATCGAGCAAATGACGGGATTGCCGGAGGAATGGAAAAACGTCCAGGCCGACGTGGCGATCGAATTCCCAAACAAGCTGCGCCTGCATGGTCCGGTGCTGGGCGAAACGGTAACGATCGTGCGAGATGGTGAGAAAATTTGGATCTATCCGGGGGGCAAAGCGCGGGCGTTGCTTGACGCCGGTGTCGAAAGCGGGGCTCTCCCTCCGCCGGCGAAGGAAACGAAACTGTCGGATTTCCAACTGCCGATCCCTGAGGACCAGCTCGTTTTCCTGCCCGTCCTCTTCGAGGTGAAGGATCTCGGGAATGATCCCCTCGATGGTATCGAGTGCCGGGTCCTCGATTTTTCGCTCCGACCGGAAGTCGCCCGCTCGATCGGTGCGCCGGGCTGGGTCGGCCGGATCTGGATCAAGCCTGATTCGACACCCGTCCGACTGACTCTCGCGCGCTCGGGCTGGAACGTCGTATTGCGCATCGAGCGCTCATCATTTTCCGCGACGCTCCCCGAGAGTCTCTGGAAACCCAGCGCCGAAGAAGCGGACGATGTTTTGCAATTATCTCCAAAGGAATACAGTCGGTTTCTCCACGCCATCGGGGGTCTGCGGAGAAAGCCCGGGACGGGAAAATGAACCGCATCTTCGTCGCGCCTCTACCGGGCGCGTTTGACGCGCAGGCGAGAGAAACGCAGCGCCCAGTCCTCCGGTAATGGAACCGGTTTTCCGGCGGGCATCCTGATGACGCAGAGCATCTGCCGTGATTGGACGAGGAGTGCGTTGTCAGCTGGGCGTTTGACATCAAAGGCGCACCAGAAGCGCAGGCGATCAAACATGTCGAGCCGGCCCTCGACGACGAGGCGATCGCCGAGTTTGGCGGGGCGTTTGTAGTCGATCTCGGTCCGGGTGACGACCGGGAAAATCCCGCGCTCGGCCATGCCCGTGAGTCCCATCCCGAGTTGCTCCGCCAGGATCGTGCGGGTCACTTCAATGAATCGAAGGTAATTGATATTGTGTACCACGCCGGCGCAGTCGGTGTCGAAGAACATCACCTGCACCTCGGTCTTGACGCGGGGAATCTCGAGCTCGCTCATGTGAGGGGCGACTATCGGCGTGGTCGTCGGAAGATCGAAAGGCAAAAGTGACTGACCGGGATGCTTGCCGCTCGGGCAGGCGACGTGTAGCAAGTTCGTCTCTTGAGCGAAGAGCTGATCCAACCACCGCGTTTTGCTCGCTGGTGCACCATCCTGGCGCCGGCGTTGATCGTGCTAACGGCGATCTTTTACTACGGCAGCTACCTTCAATACTGGTTCAACCCGCATGATGAGGGTGGCACGGCCGCGTTTAACGCGATGCGGCTCCTCGAAGGCGAACTGCCGCTGCGCGACGTTAAACTCAATTATAACCTTCTCTGGTTTTTTCCGATCGTCGGTCTGTTCAAGATTTTCGGGGTCAATTTCATCCTGATGCGCGGCTACTTTTTCAGCCTTTCGGTGATCACGGCGCTGTGCGGCTGGATGCTGGCGCGCCACGTCACCCGCAGAGAATGGATCGCGCTCGCCATTGGCCTGGCGCTCGTGATTTTTCCGGGGTCTCAATTCAAGAACTACATCCCGCTGATCTGCGTCGCGAACACTCTGTGCCTGGTCTTAACCGCGCTGGCTACCGCCAATGCTCCCGAACGTTTCTGGCGCCGGGCCGCGGTTGGCGGATTGGTGCTCGGCTTCAGCCTGCTCATCCGGATCGATATCGCCTATTTTTTTGTCGTGATGTGGGGGGGCATGCTGTTCCTCCGGCTCTTCGATGTACGGCTTAAGGCCAAAGCTCGTTTCATCGATGGCCTCGCTGCCGCGGCGGTCATTTGCTCCGGAATCGTGGTTACTCACCTGCCAGTCTATGCCGTGGCTCGCGCGAAAGGATTCGACCAGGATTTCCTTGAGCAATATCCGCGGATGGCCGCAAAATTTGCGGTCGAGTTGGGTCTGGACCGCTTTCAAGGACAGGAGCTGCCAACCAATGATGGCGCGCGGCGGGCAGGGAAAAACAAGGTGGCAAAATCGTTTCGAGCCGTTGCCGCACCGAACGTCTCCAAGGAAACCAAACCCCGAGTGACATGGAATGAATTCAAGTCCTTCCAAAAGGCAGATACTTCGGTGCTATTTCTTCTCACGTACATGCCCCTGCTGGCGTTGCTTGGCCTGGTGGGTTGGGCAGCGTTCGGAACTATCGCGGCACTTTTTGGCGGCCGGTTCACGATGGATTATCCGTCCATGCTTGGGCTCCTGCTCCTTGGCGGAGCATTGACCACTTTCCCGCAGTTTTTCTTTTTCCGGCCCGATCGACCGCACCTGTCTGAATTCATGCCCGGCTTCATCGTGGCGAGCACTTGCGCCGTGGTCTTGATGAAACGCGGCCCGGGACGATGGCTGCTGAGCACTTACCTGGTGGTGATTCTGGGTCTGTTTGGATGGTTTGCGATGGACCACTACTCCGCCGGCACGATCGCTGCCCGGACGACGATAAAACGCAATAAACGGGTGCTTTTTCATGGTGCGAATGGGGTGAACGTTTACGTGCACCAGCGTGAATTCGAGGAACTCGAAGGGGTGCGCCGCGCCATCGTCGAAAACTCGAAGGCGGGCGAATGGGTGGTCTGTTACCCGTATCAACCGGGATACAATGTGATGACCGATCGCCCCACCTACGAGCGCGATCTGTATATCGATAACGCGGAATCAGGGCGCAATTGGAACGGCCAGACCATCTCCCGAATCGAAAAGAAGCAACCGGCTGTCGTCGTGATCGATGACCGCGCGATCAACAAAATCGAGGACTCGCGTTTCAGCCGCTGGGCGCAGCCGGTTTACGATTTTGTGCGGACGCACTATCACCACGCGGGCACGTTTGACACCGTCGAGGTCTACGCCCGTGATCCCGTTGCCGAGGGCGAAACTCCACCGCCATGAAAACCAAAGGCATCATTCTCGCGGGTGGGGCCGGGACACGGCTGCATCCACTGACCCAGGTTGCCTGCAAGCAGCTCTTGCCGGTCTACGACAAGCCGATGATCTACTATCCGCTGAGCACCCTGATGCTCGGTGGCGTGCGGGAAGTGCTCATAATTTCGACACCCAAGGATTTGCCCAGCTTTCGACACCTGTTTGGCGACGGTTCGCAGCTTGGCATGCGCCTCGAGTATGCCGAACAGGCCGAACCGAAGGGGATCGCCCAGGCGTTTTTGATCGGAGCGGATTTCATCAACGGCGCGCCCTCCTGCCTGGTCCTTGGCGACAACATTTTCTACGGCAAACTCGATTTCTTCCGCGATGCACTGCAGGTCTCGGAGGGCGCGTGCGTTTTTGGGTACGAAGTGCGAGATCCTGAGCGCTACGGTGTGGTCGAGTTCGCGTCCGACGGTCGCGTGATCAGCCTCGAGGAAAAGCCGGCGCAGCCTAAAAGTCGGTTCGCTGTACCCGGGCTTTATGTTTACGACCGGGAAGTGGTGGAAGTCTGTCGGAATCTGAAGCCAAGCGCGCGGGGGGAATTGGAAATTACCGATGTCAATCTGGCGTACCTCGAGCGTGGACGCTTGCAGGTCCGCGTGCTGGGCCGCGGCATGGCCTGGCTCGACACCGGAACCCAGATGAGTTTGCTCGAGGCGAGCAATTACATCGCGGCGATCCAGAACCGCCAGGGTCTGATGGTCGCCTGCCTCGAGGAAATTGCCTACCATCAGGGATGGATCGACGTTGGTGAACTCGGGCGGCTCATCGAGGCGCTACCCCGCAACGAATACCGGCGGTATCTCGAAATGATCGCGGCTGAGCCCGTTCCGCGGCTCCCGGCCTCTTCGCCCACGGCGGCTTAGTTCGGGCGACGCTGATGGGCCTCGCACGCTCAACCCCTGCATTGACGCACGGAGGACCGAGGCCGATGTGAATTTGTCTTACGCTCCGTCCGGGCGATAGGGCTTCAAGTTGCCGCTCTGCGCGTCGATTTGCAGGGTGAAGAAGTTGACCTGACCAATGTTTTTTCCGAGATCGGTTTCGTTGAGCAGAGTGACATACCAGGAATCGTTGGTCGTCGTTCCGCCACCCGCTCCGCGGTCTCCCAACGCTTGGGATGACGTATTGGGAGGCAGATTGGTCGATCCGTCCTGTAAGAAGCGGAAACTGGCGTATTCATAGGTGCGGCCCACTTCTTCGTCCTCGACTTTCACCGGAATATCGGGAGCCGTCGCGTCCGTCGTGGCATCCACATAATCGCCGCGTAGTTGTTCCCGCAATAAGGTGGAATACTTGTCTTCGTCCGCCACGACCGAGATCGGCAGCCGCTGCATCTTGCTCAGGGGAATGGCCGCGCCGTTTGGGGTGACTTCGAACAGTTGGTAACCATGAAAACGCCAGGTTTTGGGATCATCGACCCTCTCACCAGGAATCTCCAAATCAGCGTAACGGTAAAAGCGGACTTCGACGGGTCGGTTCTTCGAGATCGCCGACTGCCGGGCAAATCCCAGTTGATCCGACAACAGCTGAGCGGCCTGAGTTAACTGCGATCCCTTCAGCATTTGGGTCGCTGCGGGGACGGCGAAGGAAATAATGATGCCGACAATTGCCAGAACTACGAGTAACTCGATGAGTGAAAAGGCGGAACGGCGGCAATCAGGAGTGGTGTTCATGGGGATGCAGTTCGAAAAAATGTGTGCACAAAGTAAATGCAATGCGCGGTGACGCAATACAAAAGCTGTGCCCGAATTTGGTCGTGCTGCAGCTTCTTCCGTTCACAGGTTTTGTTCTCCCGGAAACGATTACTCCGAAACCAATCCGGACTTTCCAGCACGCGCATTCCAGCCAATTCTTTCCCGGTGGACATGCATACTCTCTCCAGCCTGAAGCAAACGCTCGCCACCCAGCCACGGGTGGAAGCGGAAGTGCATGGGCAAGCCGATCAGGTGGTCCCAAAGGAAACGCGGGATGGCAAACCGTTCTACGAGGTAACCATCAAGGACGCCGAGAGCCGACTGACGCTCCGCGCGTGGTCAGACTCACCGGCGTTCGCGTTTTGCGAGCAATTGAATCCCGGAGCGTTTCTCGGGATTACCGGAGAATTTGTGATGAGCCAGAATTTTGGCCTCGATGCGCGCCGATGGCAGGCTCGTTTGCTCGCGGAGGAGGAAAGAGATGCTCTTCTGGCGGGTCCCGCTGACTTGCGGGCACGCCAGGCGCACGATCGGGAAACCGTGCGGAATTCGATCGATATAGTCGCGGATCCGCGGCTGCGCTCCCTCGCTCAACGGTTTCTCTCCGATTTTGGCGACCGATTTCATCGCGCAGCGGCGGCGCGCGGGAATCACCACGCCCGGCGGGGTGGTCTCGTCGAGCATGTGGCGCAAATGATGCGAAGCGCTCACGCCATTTGTAACGCCTACCCGGGTTTGAACCGTGATCTGATGACCGTCGGTGTGCTCTTCCACGATTGCGGAAAGCTCTGGGAAAACCAGATGCCGGCGGATGGATTCACGATGCCGTTCGACGAGCGGGGAGAATTGCTGGGGCACATCACCATCGGCATCGAGGTGGTTAATAGTTTGTGGCGCAAGGTGACCCAGGGCGAGGAGGCCGCCACGTGGAAGGAGCTGGTTCCCGAAAGCGAAGATGTGCGCTTGCACCTTCTTCACCTGATCGCAGCGCATCATGGGGAACTCCAATTCGGATCGCCCGTCCCTCCCAAAACTCCGGAAGCGATTGCCCTGCACTACATTGATAATCTCGATGCCAAGATGGAGATGTTCGCCAATGCGTACGCCGGCTCTCGCCATTTGGCGCCGAGAATTCAGGAGCGGGTGTGGCCCCTGCCGGGTAATCTCGTTACGCCGCTGCCGTCATTCCTCAGCCCGGAGCCCGCAGCCGAAACCGACACGGAAACGAAGCCCAAAGCGTAGCTTATCGGCCGCGAATCAGATCCGGCGCATCCACTCCTGCTCCTTGCGTCGAAATGGAAACGCGGCCATCAAGTATGGTCGCACGTTATGCTCACGAGTCGAGGTTACCATCTGAAGAGTCTCGTCGCCCTGGCGCTCCTTTCGTTGGGGAGTGGGATCGTTGCCTTGCCGGCAGTCGAACCGGATCAGGCACGTGCCCGGTTGGATTTGCTCAATCTCGAACCCAGCACGCACACGCTTTCTCAAGCCATACTTTCAGAGCAAACGCCTATCGTGGAACTTCTTCTGTCGGCGAAAGCAGATATGAACGGTGACGCTGCCGAACCGCCGCTCATCGCAGCGGCCCTGGCCTCAAATTGGAAGCTGATCCCACGGCTGCTGGAAGCGGGTGCGGACGCCAATGTGAGCGGATCAAATGGCGTGACGCCCCTGATGGCATCCAGCGCGCGCGGGAATTTGGAAAGTGTGGACCGGCTGTTGCAGGATGGTGCACGCGTCGATGCGGTGGACGGTGAAGGCCGCACTGCCGTGCACTACGCCATTGCCGGACAGCATCCCGACATCGCGCAGCACCTGCTCTCGATCGAGGACGATGGCAGTCCCGACAGTGCCTACGATCCGGCGCTCCTCTCGCTCGCAGTCGCCGGCCGGGATTGGAAGACGGTCGCTCCTCTCCTCGAGCGGCTGACCGGTCGTCGGATGTGGGACTCGAGCGGACGTTCAGCCCTCGCTCTGGCTTTGAAACTTAAGAATGTCGAGGAAGTGCGTCTCGTCCTTTCCAAATTCAAGGGACCGCCGGTACCCGAGGACCATCATCAGCCTCTGCTCGCTTACGCGGCGGCAGTCAACGATCTCACACTCGGCCGCTTGTTGCTCGAGGCGGGGGCGGATCCGGACACCTTGATCGAAGCACCGATCGACGATGCGTTCATGAAGCACATGAAACCGAAGTTTCTGCGCCACTACGTGAGCGAAGAACCGGGAGTCAGCACTTTGATGATCGCAGCCGGGCTCGGCCACGCCGATTTCGTTCGCTTGCTTCTCAAAAACGGGGCCGCACGTGGTCTCGCCACCCAAAGCAAGTATCGTCTGGTCGCGCTTTATTTTGCCGCCTGGGGCGATAGCGCGGAATGCCAGCAGGCCTTGCTTACCGATGCTCCGCCCCCGAGTGAGATGCGTGTCGACATCAATTTGAGAGCCCAAAATGCCATTCTCTACAAAGCGGGCGTGCCGGTTTTCACGACGGATGTCTCAACCGGCCGGGAAGGTTTCACCACGCCGGCCGGTCGGTATGTCATCACCGACAAGAAGCGGGATCACGTTTCCTCGATCTACAAGGTCAAGATGCCGTTCTTCATGCGCCTGAGTTGCAAAGACTTTGGGCTGCATGAAGGCTACGTATCGGGATCGCCCGCTTCACACGGCTGCATTCGGCTGCCGGCTCAGGCGGCAAAAAAGATGTTTCAGGAAGTCCCCATCGGCACGCTCGTGACCATTTCCAATTGAGACCATGGCTACCTATATCTACGAAACCATTCCCCGGAAAAAGGGCGCGAAACCGCGCCGCTTCGAGATGGTGCAGAAGATGACGGACCCCGCGCTTACCCACGATCCCGAGACCGGCGAACCCGTCCGTCGCGTGATCACCGGCGGCAGCGGGAATGTTCTGCGCGGCACGAGTATTCTCTCGATGAACAATCCGCGCCGTGGGCGCTGATTGCGGGGCGGCCTATTCGGATTCCGGATCCCGTCAAAGCGACCTCAGGCCCCGGCTTTCAAGATCTCCGCGATCACATCATCGCTGGTCGCTCCCTCCGCTTCCCCTTCGAAGTTGAGAATGATCCGATGGCGCAAGGCGGCGTGCGCTGCCTTGGTAATATCGGCCCTGGCCACATGGTAGCGGCCCTCGAGCAGCGCATAGATTTTGGCCGCCAGAATGATGGACTGGGCGCCGCGCGGGCTGGCGCCGTAGCGCACGAATTTCCGGGCCAATGGTGAAGCCAGTTTGTCGTCGGGATGCGTGGCCATCACGAGATCGACGGCATGCGCCTGCACTTCGCGCGCCAACGGCACTTGCCGGACGATCTCACGCAGGGCCAACACATCGCTGGCTTTCTCGATCACCGTCTTGACCGTTGGCTGAATGCTGGCTGTCGTCCGATCAATGATCGTGTGCAATTCCTCTGCGCTCGGATAGCCCACCTTCAATTTAAAAAAGAAGCGGTCGAGCTGCGCTTCCGGGAGGGGATAAGTGCCTTCCATCTCCAACGGATTCTGTGTCGCCAGTACGAGGAATGGTTCGTCGAGATGGTGCGGCGTGCCACCCACCGTGACGTGATGTTCCTGCATCGCCTCGAGCAACGCGCTCTGCGTTTTGGGCGTCGCCCGATTGATTTCGTCCGCCAGAACCAGATTCGCGAAAACCGGCCCGGGTTCGAAACGAAACGATTTCTGACCCCTCTCGTCCTCACTAATAATGTTGGTGCCGATGATATCCGACGGCATGAGATCCGGTGTGAATTGAATGCGGGCGAACTTCAGGTTCACCGCCTGCGCCAGCGTTCGAACCAGCATCGTCTTGCCCAAGCCCGGCACGCCCTCGAGCAACACATGTCCCCCGGCAAAAAACGCGACCAGAGCGCCCTCGATGATGTCGTCCTGTCCGACCATCATCTGCTGCATCTCGTCAAAGATGCGTTTGAAGTAATCGCGGAATTTTTGCACGGAAGCTGCGAGGTCGGTCGGGTCGCTCATGAGAAAAAGTTCGGGTCGGAATGAGGGAAGATCGGTCAAAGGGCAAGGCTCGTTGCAGGCTCGTGGCGTGCCGGCCGGGCACGATCAGTGGGCCGCGAGCACTCCGTGCTACTCGGCTGGGCGAATGGATTCGAAGTAGCGTTTAATGAAAAACCGTGAGCCAAGTGGGATGTTTTCCTGCTCCACCGCGTTCTCGGCTGCGGGCGCCATGGCTTCATAAAGTTCCTGGTACCGTCGACTCGTCTTTGATCCGTCGCCTGCGGCTGGCATTGTCATCGAAAGGGATTCGCCCTCTCCCAGCTGCCCTTTGAGGGCGCCGTCAGCGCCTTTCTCAACGGGATCTGTCCGGTCGCCAAATGGACTGTCGGTTGTCCCAAAATCGCGCTCGCTCCCCGGGCGTCCGCTTGGGTCTTTGGCTTCGCCCGTCTGCGGATTTCCCTGCTGGCTCGATGGTCCAAACATTTGCCAGGCGATCTGCGGTTCCCCTCCCGGTGGCGCACCGGACCCTTGCGGCGGCTGATTTTGTCCGTCGCCAAACTTCAAATTCTGCAGAGCCGCGATCAATTGTTGCAGGGTCATCTGCGTTTGTTCGCCGCCGCTTTGTCCTTCGCTACCCTGCCGCATCATGCGCTGAATCATCTCGCGAAGTTGCTGCATTGCTTGCGCGGTCATGCCAGACTGCCCACCGGGTTTTCGAACCTGCTCGAAGAACTTTTGCAGAGCCTCGGAGAGTTGCCTCTGCTGTGCCAATCGTTCCATGGCCTGCTGCAGCGCCTCTCGCGTCTGCTCCTCGTTCGCTCCCGGCTGCTTATCCCCGACCGATTTCTGCGCCTTCTCAAGCGCCTGCGCCGCCGCGGCGAGATTGTTCTGATCCAGTGCGCTCAGCACGTCCTTCATTCCCGGTACCGGCGCGAGTGCCCGCGCCAATTCTTTCATTTCGTCCTGTGGCGATGGCTGGCGCTGCACCTCTTTCACCATCGATTCGAGCGTCGAGAGCTCGCGCAGTGCCGCCTTCTTTGCCTCTTCCGAATCGGTCTGCGCTCGGAGGCGCTCGGCGCTTCGCTTCATTTCTTCCGCCAATGATTTGAGTTCGTTGGCGGCGGGTTTGTCGTCGGCGCGCTCCGTCTCCTTCCGCAGTTGCTCGATTTCTTCGATCGTCCCGGCGACGGCCGCTTGTGCTTTGGCTGCTTCGGCTTCCTGGGCGCTGCGCATGAGCCCAAATTCCCACTGCAACATCAGCAGCGATACCGCGGGAATCACCAGCCAGGCACCGATCCGCGGCGGCTGCACGGGAACCAGCGGTCGAAAGTCGGACCGGCCGATGAAAGCGCGGCATTCCTGACCGGCCATCTCGCACATGGGAGAAGATGACGGCGACTCGTTGGTGAAAGCGAGCGCGCTCACGAATCGATCGCGCGTCTTCCCGGCTCGATCGATTAAGGCTGCCACTTCGTGGAGGGATCGGCGTCTGAGCATGAGGTCGATGCAGGTCAGAATGAAAACTGCCCCGCCCGCGCCAATCAAGATGGGTCGGGGCAGCGGCTCTCCCTCGAGAAAGAACCGATGCAGCGTGCCAAACACCACCAGCGCCGCGCCCACCATAAGCCCCGAGGTGGCAAGCCTCTCGAGAATCAGGGAGGCGGTCATCCGCCGCCGGAGCGAGCGCAACACTTGGAGAACGTCAGCTTGCGAGTTGATTTTCACGAATCTCCCGGACGCTAGGCGACGCTTGCGTGCGGCGCCAGTGAGGAAAGCAGGCGCGCTTAGCTACCAATATCGACGGGCCGTTCCGCCCGCTCCTACACGGCCCGATTTCTAAGAAAGCCCATCGTTCGCGATTCCTAGGGCGAACATCCGTCATGATTGTCCGCAGACTCTGTATCCTTCTCCTGACCTTGCTTTCCGCGCGGCCCGCGGTCGCGGCGGAAGGTTCGGCCATGGTGTCTTCGGATGCCGAGCGATCTCAACTTGCACAGGACGTGCACCGGATCTTTGCGGCCAAATGCGTGGATTGCCATGGCGCCGATCTCCCGCGTCCCAAGGGCAAGTTTGGGTATGTGCTCGACCTGAAACGCGTGGCGGATAATCCGGACTACATCGTCCGCGGGCACCCCGAAAGGTCAGAACTTTACGACATGATTTACGACGAGGACATGCCGGGAGATGACGCCAGTGAGACGCCTTTGACTGCCGAGGAGAAAGACATCGTGAAACGGTGGATCGAAGTGGGCGCCCCGCACCTCCTGCCCGTCGTGGCTCTTGCTGCTGTGGTTCCGGCAGAGTCGAAGGTGAACAGGTCGGCCACGCCTTCGAAACTCGAAATGCCGGTTTGGGAACGAACGATCCGTTGGGTCGGGCGATTTCATCCGCTTTCGACACACTTCCCGGTCGCCTTAATGTATGTTGCCCTCGTCGCTGAGGCCCTGGCCTGGTGGACCCGACGCGATTCGTGGCTTCAGACTGTGCGCTTTCTGGTCTTTTTTGGCGCCGGCGGTTCGCTGGTTGCGGCCGGACTCGGATGGATTAACGCTTATTTCACGAGCTATGTGGGATCGTCCGCGGAGATTCTGGTCTGGCATCGATGGCTGGGCACGTTCACCGCACTTTGGGCCACCGCCTGCGCCGTCTTGTCGATTCATTCCGAATGCGAAGAAGGCTCGCAGGCGCGCCGGCGTTTTCGAGGCGCCCTGATTATCGGGGCCGTGCTTGTCGGCATTAGCGGTTTCCTTGGCAGCGCCTTGATCTACGGCCTGGATCACTATTCGTGGAACTGACTCCGAAGACTCACCGTATCCGTTCCGCGTAAAGCCGGCGAAATCCCCACACCAACGTCAGAACACAGGCGCCTTTCCAAACCGCCAGCCACCACGGCTGCCACCAGGCGCCGGTGTGTGCTTCGACGACGTCCGTGACGCCAAAAACGAAAAAAACAAGCGCCAGAATGAAGCAAGTTGAGCGCTGTCGTTCACCCGGCCACGCAGCCTTGAAGAAAAACACGATGCTGACGGTGGCCCAAAGTCCAGCCTCGCAGTAATTCCACTCATCCACCCAACCGATCACATGTTCATTCGTTACTTGAGAGGCGGGGGTCGCACCGCGGCCTGAGTTTCGGACTCGGCGGCCAGGAGCTTGGGCAGGAGTTCGTCTCCCGCCGGCACCATGGTAATCCGCGCCTCGCCTTCGAGAATCTTTTGCGTCTCGAGGATCTCAAACATCGCCTTCAACACGGCTTCGTCTTCGCCGATCTTTTGCAGCGCTTCGCCCACGATTTGCGGGCGCATGGCAGCCGCCTTGGCGAACTCGACTGCCGCGCGCCGGTCCGCCGTGCTCGTGATGATCCCGACCTGATTGGCGCCGTCCTGCTTGATCGCGCTGGTGACCTGCCGCAGTCGGTTGACGACCTTTTCTTCGATTTGATGGATCATCTTCGCGTCGCGAAAGTGCACCTTGCGAATGTAAATGCTGCCCAGCTGGAAACCCCATTCTGCGGATTTCGGAGACACTTCATCGCGGACGGCCCGTGACATGGTGTGCCGGGTCTCGAGCATGTTCCCAAGTTTCATGTTGCTCAGGCAGCGCACCGTCGCATTGCTCACGTTGGCGGCCAGGGAACCGCGCGGGTCAGCGTTTTTAAATAAATAGGCGACCGGTGCGCTGATCCACATTTCATACCAGACGCCGATGCCCATGGGTGCGCCCTCCTCGCTGTTCACCGCCTGGCTTCGGAGATAGGTTTGATCGAGCCGGCGGTCGATGACGTAACGCTTTCCGAGCCAGTTGGCCACCAGCGCAGCCGGACCCAGATGCAACCACAGCAGGTAAAATCCCGGTTGCTCGAGTACGGCGCGGACTTTACCGAAGAGAACATAGACGTGCGTCGTGCCTTCGTCGACGACGGCGTAAAAGCCGAACGCCCGCATCAGCCCAAAGAAGATCGGAACGATGATGAAGAGCCCGACAAACGTGGCGGCGGCAGCGATGAGAAAGCTCATTTTTTGTCCTCCAAAATCACCGAGTGCGCGCGTCGAAAGAGACCGAGCCGGACGTTTCGCTCATACGAAGCAAGCACCGCGGGTCCGCTCCGTTTGAGAGTGGTGAGTTGAGAGGCCAGGGCCTGCAGCGGCTCGACCTCGGCCTGGGCATTCAGCGTCTCGATCTCGACGGCGCGCTTGGACTGCACGATTTTTTGATCGGCATGCGCCTGGGCCAGCGAGATGTCGCTCGAGACCTGATTGTGCGCGGTATTGATGGCCGCCAGCGCGCTTTCGACCTCTTCTGGAGGATCGATTCCGGTGATGAGTGAGGCATCGAGCAAAACACCGTAACGGGCCGCGGCGCTGGCGCATTCCCGTTCCATGTGCTCGTTGAGCGAGGAAAGATTCTTGCGCAAATCGTTGATCGAAATTCCCGCCACCCCGGCCGCGATCGATTCTTCGTCAGGCGGGGCCTCGAAATTGGCGATTCGCTCCCGGAGCACACTGATGAAATAGCCCATCACGTGCGCGATCGGATTGCGCACGCCGAAAAACCATGCGTAGAGGTTCCGTTCAGAGATGCGAAAACGGATCTGCCCGGAGAGCCCGGTGTCGAGATGGTCCTTGGTGACGGCATTCACGATGGTGCCGCTCTCGTTTGCGGAGGGCACTTCTGGATCGTAAGCCATGCTGCAGGTTTGCGTGGCGACGTTAACCTTGTGCACCCGCTCCCAGGGCCATTTGAAATAGGGGCCGCCGGGCGGAATCACGCGCACTTGCGGGTAAACGTATCGCTTTCGTTCATCCTCCGACAGCGTCTCGGAAATGGGATCATCGAGCGTGGTGAAATGACCAATGCGATCAGCCCGGCCGAAACTGGTTTTTACTGCGCGTTCGTTTTGATCGACCGTGTAGAGGCCGGCGACGAGATAGCGAACGAGAAACCAGGCGATGAACCCGGTGATGATACCGAAGAGAACCATGGCGGGAGTAGATTTCCCACACGGGAATAGCGGGTCGCCGCGCGAAGGAAAGCCCGGAATGCGAGTGGCAGGTGAAGCCACCCCTGCGCCAGCAGCCGTCGGAGGCGCGAACTACGGCCGGTCGCCGAAACTGATGCCGACGGCACGTCCGGTCTGCACCATCTGGTTGTCCCGGTGAATCAACTTGATGCGATGAACGGCGTCGGCAATCGGGACGCCCAGCACTTGATAATTCTGGTAACTCACCATCTCGCCGAAACGCCCTTCAGCAATGAGTTCGACGGCATGCACGCCGAATCGCGTGCCCAGGATCCGATCGAGGGTGGTGGGAGCGCCGCCGCGCTGGAGATGACCGAGCACGCAGGTCCGCGTTTCCTTGCCGGTGCTTTTGGCGATGTCCTCGGCGACTCTTTCGCCAATGCCACCCAGCTTGTACTCCCCGGTCCCGGTGGCGTAGTAAAGTTCGCGTCCATGAATCGGGTGCGCACCTTCCGCGACGACGACGAGCGTGCTGAGGCAGCCTTCCGCTTCGCGTCGCCTGACCGCCGCTGCGACTTCCTCGCGATCGAACGGAATTTCCGGAATGAGAATGATATCGGCGCCCCCAGCGAGTCCGCCGTAGAGCGCGATCCAGCCGGCGTGGCGCCCCATCACTTCCACGATCATGACCCGTTTGTGACTCGTCGCCGTCGTGTGCAATCGATCGAGCGCATCTGCGACGCACGCGACCGCGCTGTCGAAACCGAACGTCATGGCGGTGGCTTCGAGATCATTGTCGATGGTTTTCGGGACGCCGATGACCGGTATGCCGGCTTCGTGCAATTGCAACGCCGTGGTCAGAGAGCCATCGCCACCAATGCAAATCAGCGCTTCGACGCGAAGCGAAGCCAGGGTCTCTCGCGTCTTGACGATAACGTCATCGGGTATGCGCATCTTCGAACCCTCGGCGACCTTGGCGACAAAATGCCCTTTATTGGTCGTGCCTAAAATGGTGCCACCCAGGTGCATGATGCCCGCCGTTCGTTTGATATCGAGAATCTCGTAGTTCGCCGGCGGTAGCAGTCCTTCGAAGCCGTCTTGAAACCCGATTACTTCCCAGTCGCGATTGGTGGCGGCCCGCACGACGCCGCGCAGCACCGCGTTGAGTCCAGGACAGTCGCCACCGCTCGTGAGAACCCCGATTCGTTTATTCATAGGGACAAAAGCTCGCCTGAACCGTCGAAGACGCGCCGGATGATCAATCGGTTCAACGCGGACTCCATTTGCTCGGGCGGCCCGCGGCGGCCCATTGCTCGTACAGCTGCCACCCGCGTTGGAGCAAATTGCGCGCGGTCCCGAAGCGATCATCCGATCCCAGCACCACCACGTTCAGGCGTCGCGGCGTGATGTTCACCTTGTCGCCGTCCTGTTGCGTGAGCGGAGATTTCGGCTCGCTGATGACCACGCAACCGCCCGCCCGCGCGGTCATGCCGGTCTTCACGCCATCGATGCCATCGACTCCGAGCAGCTCATTCGTATTGCGCAGCATGTACTGCCACTGTTCTCCGGTCGGCTGGTAGATCGTGATCTTCCGTTCCTTTTGGGAAACATGAAATCGGAACGCGGCATTGCCCATTGCGTATTTGGTCAGCCGCGCAACATCGGCCGCGGTCGAGTAAGGTTTCGCGCGCTCGAGATGATCGAGCCCATGCGGGTTGAGGAAACGCGTGCGCTCCATGCCCAAACGTTTGGCGAGCGCATTCATCTGCGAGACAAAGTTGACCATCGGATCCGGCCCGCCAAGGGCGCGACCGACGTGGACGGCCAGCGTTTCCGCGGCCTGATTATCGCTCTGCAGCAGCGCAGCGTAGAGCAGGTCGCGCAGATCAACCTGATCCCCGGGCCGAAAGCCAACGCCATTGCCCGCATTGGCCAGGGCGGCGGCACTGTCCGGCACCGTGGCGCGCTCGCTCAGGTCCTTCCGGGAAGCTTCTGACCAATCAATCACCACCATGGCCGTGGCAATTTTCGTCAGGCTCGCGATCGGAACTTTCTTGTCCGCGTTTGCTTTTTCGAGAACGAAACCGGTGGTGTTGTCCATGACGACATAGGCCGCCTCCGCCGCCGGGCATCGGGCGGCAAGGCTGAGCGTCGTCAGGATCGCGAGAAGTAAGCGGAGAAAGTGTGCCATGGCGAAAGGGCGGCGAGTCTATTGTGGCTGATCCAAAGGGCAAGAAGCGTGATGCCGATTCCCGTCGAGGCGAATGAACCCGATGGGATCGCATCATTCAGACCAAGCGATCCTTGAAAACTACGAATCGGCCGCTCCCGGCGAGGCTCACAAATCTCATTCTCTGTTCGCTTGGTGACATCGTTTTCCAAGGCATCGCCCTTTGGTTCCGTGTCACCCATGTCCCCGGTCCACACCCATGACCCCTTTCGACCGAGGTGGGTGTCTCGATTTTACCCCACCCAAGCGTGGGGTGTGTTATGCAGAGCCGAAATTCAACGGTTGTCGCGCGCTCATCCACACTCCGACCGGGACGCCCCCACATCCAGCACCGATGAATAACGTCGTGATGATCATTCGTCGCCGAGTTGCTGGACATTTCGCGGCGATCCATCTACCCGATTCGAGATGCTGGGATGGTTCAACAAACTCGCAGGATGGCGCCATCGCCGTCCTCCAGAACCCGCGCCTGCGGACCTCGTCGATCGCCTTGTCGTTCCACCACCAGATCCGCCCGTCGGCTCACTCAGTGACGAAGAGATTCAGGCGCGGCTCGCCGATTACCGTTGGTATCACAGAATCGCCATCACCCAGCAGACCGCAACGCCTTCCTGGGGTGAGATCGAACGATCGCATCCTCCCGTTCTGCGGCTGATGAACAAAATCGATTTCCAAGGGAAGCGCGTCGTCGACGTCGGTTGCCGCGATGGCCTCTTCAGCTTCCAGGCGGAGCGACTTGGCGCCGCTGAAGTGCTCAGCATCGACACCAGTCTTTCCCTCGGGGCGACCGAACTCCTCATTCCATTTTTTGAGAGTCGCGTGCAAATGCGTGAGCTGAGTCTCTTCGATCTCAGCACCGACGAGCACGGCGTCTTCGACGTTGTCCTTTTCCCTGGTGTGCTCTACCACCTCCGATACCCCTTCAGCGCCTTGAAAACGCTCTCTGATTTACTCCCGGATGGTGGCCGAATGGTCATCGAAACGGTCATTTTTGCCGACGCAGACGAACGCGCACTACTTTTCTGCCCGCTTAAAAAAGACCATCCTTGGAACCGACAGAGCGTCACCTTATTCAATCGAAAAGGCCTCATCGACTCGCTTACCACATTTGGGCTGCGGACTGACGAGACCGATTGGATCACCGACTACGATCGCCAATGCCAAACCGGTAATCTAGTCCGGGGAAGTTTCCTCTGCACGAAGGACAATGCACTTGCAGCCGAGTTTCCGCATCACCGCTGGTCTGGTGGCTTTCATAAAACCTGGCAGCAAAGTCGTGACCCGTCCCCATCTCCTGAGAAGTCCGCACCGGATCCCCGCCCATGAAGAATTGCTATTTTCGGTCTGCAACCCTCAGTGCGAGGTAAAAAGTAAAAAGGGGTCTGAAAAAGTAAAAAGGGGTCTGGAGAAAAAAGTAAAAAGGTGAAAAAGTAAAAAGGTGAAAAAGTAAAAAGGGGTCTGGAGAATATTCTTGCGGTGTACGAATTGGGAAGCGAGAAGAGGGTCATGCCACGCCAAGTGCGAATCGAGTTTCCGGGCGCGACCTATCACGTGATGTGCCGGGGCGACCGCCGTGAACCCATCTATGCCGATGATGATGACCGGCGCATGTATCTGGCGACGCTGGCGGAGGTGGTGGCCAGGACCGGGTGGCTGCTTCACGCCTACGTGTTGATGGGCAATCACTATCACCTGATCATTGAGACGCCGGAGCCGAATCTGGTGCGCGGGATGGCCTGGCTGCAAACCACCTACACCGCGCGCTACAACGCCCGGCACCGGTGCACCGGGCACCTGTTTGCCGGGCGTTACAAGGCCATCCTGGTCGATCCGGAGGATGGCCGCTACCTCAGCGTCTTGCTTGATTACCTCCATTTGAATCCAGTACGTGCCGGTTTGATCTCCGCGAGGCGAGGCGAGGCGGTGGTCGATTACCCCTGGAGCAGTCTGCCGGGATACGCTTCGGTGCGGCATCAGCCGGCGTGGTTGAGCGTGGAGAGGGGCCTGGCCAGTTTCGAGTGGACGGCGCGGGCAGCGGATCGCCGGGCCTTTGTTAAACGAGTCGAACAACGCGCCCAGGCGGAGGCGGCAAAACGGTGCGGGTATGCGGAACTCGAAGGTCAAAGTTTGCAATCCACCCTGCGGCGCGGCTGGTATTTTGGGCGGGAGGTATTTCGGGAGTGGCTTCTGGAACAGGCCAAGTCCGTCCTAACCCGGCACCGGTCGGCGGGTCAGAATTACCATGGCGAGGAATTGAAAGCGCACGGGGAGGCGGAAGCGGAACGCCTGATTGCCGTCGGCTTGCGCGAGCATGGACTAAAAGAAAAGGATCTTCCAGCCTTGAAGCGCAGCGATTCCCGAAAAGCGCAAATTGCCCGCGCCGTGCGGCAGACGACGATGGTGCGCTTACCGTGGCTGGCGCAACGCCTGCACATGGGCACCCCCATGAACGTCTCCCGCCTCACCCGCCAACCCTGAACGGCAAGAATATGCTCCAGACCCCTTTTGTCTTTTCTGAACGGCAAGAATATTCTCCAGACCCCTTTTGTCTTTTCCGCACCGGATCCCCGCCCATGAAGAATCGCTATTTTCGGTCTGCAGCCCTCGGTGCGTGCCTTTGGCTAATAAATCCCCCGGCGCGAGCCGAAACAAAAATCGAAGGTGGTGATGCGTGGAAGGCGTGCTGCGACGGCAAAACTGCGGCAAGTGAGTCGGCCCCAAAATGGGGCGGCTCGGTTTCGGCAGGCTTCGATTCCAAATACATTTTTCGCGGCACGAACCTGACACCCCATAGCGATGGCGTGATCTGGATCGAAGGCAGCGTCTCCGCTCACCCCTGGGATGGTGGCACATTTACCGTGGGAATGTCGTTCCGCAGTCAGATCGGCAACGCTGAATTTGGACGGGTTCCGCAGTCGCTCTCAAACGTACCCGGTTTCGTTGCGCCGCCCCCGGGAGGAACCAACTACGATCTACGCGTGCCCGAAGATTGGATAGGGTTGTTTGAACACCAAGGCCGCGTTGGTCCACAGGGAGAACGGGCGATCACGAGTGCGTTCAATGAAACATTTCGGAATCGCGGCGAACTGGAGTTTGGAGAGGTGCTCGATTTTCTGAAGCAAGAATATTTTCTGCTCAGTGGAGGTCGGAGTTTTTCGGAGTTCCATCTCCCCGTATATCCGTATGTTGATCGCTTCGGTGGAACCCAATTCGACTCAGCTGAAGCCTTGGGATATGGCCCGGGGATCAAGGATTCGCTTCGTGCCAGCGGCTATCGGGGTAAATTCCCATCGCAGATTACCCGCTTTGAGAGTGAACGTAATTTCACCCAACGAGAGTTCCGCGAGTTCAACCTATCATTTTCCTACCGACAGGAGCTGGGACCCGTAGCTTTGCGAGTCACGAACACACTTTCATACACAGAACAGGAGCTTAACGTTCTGGAAACGTTTCGCGAGGTTTTTGCCTCGGATACGGCGCGAGAGTTCACGGATTTCGAAACCCGGATTTCAAATTATTTTGGATTCCGGATTAATCCGGGAGTGGATGGCGGGAACCCTGGATTCCTTCCGGTAGCGATTGCTCCCGCGCTTCCGGTCGGTATTGGCAAGCCAGAGGAAATCCTTTTCAATGGTGGTCGCGAGGAAACCCGACGCTATCGGATTCACGCCGAGGAAATGGTGGACCGACTCGATCTCGAGCTGAGCGCAAATACCGGGTGGTTGCTCGAGGAGGGGCACACGTGGGCGCGGTATTTCTGGCCCCGCATCACGTATTCGCAGACCCTCTACAACGACGTAGATACGGGAGACATTACCCTGCCGAGCTATCCAAATGACGAGCGTGGATCTTATCTCGCAGCGGAACTCAATGGCCATGTGCCATTGATCCGTTCGCGAGCGGACAGCCTCGTGCCAATCGTTTCCCGCTCGCCGGAAAACCCCCTGCCATGGCGGGACGTTCTGTCCATTGATGTCACCACGCTCCTGTCTGCCAGTTTCGGTGATCGCCCCGATGGCAATGCCGGTTCGGTTCGAGGCTGGCAGGATTTTGAAGTGCGGGGTGAATTGAATTGGTGGCCCACGCCGTCCTGCCGCATTGCTCCGAGCGTAAGTTACGCGACCCTATTCTCGGATCCTATTCCGGGGGCAAGCGACAGCGCTTTTTGGTATGCCGTGAAATGCGAATATATTTTTTAGCGGCGGCCCAACTGTCGCGGGTTGGATTGTCGGGCCGCTCGCCGTAGTTTCAAAGGACCAGGACGCTGCCTCAAAAACGACCCTCATACAGCGAGCATTCGGGTCAGGTCTTTGCATTCAACATTCTATGGAGCGCAAAGGGTCGCGCGCGGCGTGCGTGTTGAAATCCGACGCTTTCTTGCAAAGTGTCGGCTCAGGAAACCCTCAATCAGCGATTCAACGCGCGCCACCGAGGTGGAGGACATCGGCTTCAGGGACGTTACAAGTTAATTCCGGTGGAGCGTGATGGCGGGTGAATGGTCACGGTTTGGGAGGGGGCGCAATTTCGATTTTCGGGAACATCGGCGCGCGCTTCTGGCGTTTCTTCCGGGCTTTGGCCTGGCCGCTGGCTGCCGCCATGAAGGTGCTCTGACTGTTCATCGCGGCGCCCTTTTTCGGCGTGGTATGATGATAGGAGCCGTCCGGTTGCAGGATGCTGGCTTTGGTGTTGTCCGCGATTTGCACCGCCAGGATTTCATTCACGATGCGGGCGCGCAGCGCGGCATCTTCGACGGGGAAAACCACTTCGATTCGGCGGAAAAAATTGCGCGGCATCCAGTCCGCGCTGCCGAGGAAAACTTTCGGTTCGCCGGCATTTTCGAAATAAAAAATGCGGCTGATGCTCGAGAAACCGTCCCACAATGCTGCGCACCGTGATGTTTTCGCTGACGCCCTCGACACCGGGTCGCAGACAGCAAATGCCGCGGACGATCAGGTCAATCTTCACGCCGGCCTCCGAAGCGCGGTAGAGCGCCTCAATAATATCGCGATCCACCAGGGCATTCATTTTGGCAATGATCCGCGCCGGCTTTCCCGCTTCGGCGTTTTCCGTTTCGCGCCGGATCGGTTTCATCATCGTTTCGTGCACGGTGAAGGGTGCGATAAGGAATTTCCGTGCTCCTTGAAACTGGCAGATGCCGGTGAGCAGGTTGAAAAGATTGGTCGCGTCTTCGCCAAAATCCGGGACTGGCACGTGAAGAGGCCGAAGATCGGTATAAAGCCGCGCGGTCGAGGGATTGTAATTGCCCGTGGCCAGGTGCACGTAGCGGCGCAGACCATCGTCATCGCGCCGCACCACGAGCGCGATCTTGGCGTGGACCTTGTAATTGACGATGCCGTAAACGACGTGGACGCCGGCCTCCTCCAGACGGCGCGCCCAGAGGATGTTGTTGGCCTCGTCGAACCGCGCGCTTTTAGTTCGGTCACCGCCGTCACTTGTTTGCCGTTTTTCACCGCATTCATCAGCGCACCGACGATGCGCGGATCGCCGCCGGTGCGGTAAAGCGTCTGCTTGATGGCGAGCACATTCGGATCGCGCGGCGGCGGCTTCGAGAAATTCGACCACGCTCCCGTAGGTTTCGTAGGGATGATGCAGCAAAACGTCGCGCTGGCGGATGACGGCAAAAAAGGTCGCCCACCCCGCGCAGGCTGGCCGCAATGGGAGCGACAAACGGCACGTCACGAAGCTCCGGCGAATGATCCCCTTCGCACAGCGTCATGAGCCGCGTTCGGATTCAGCGGCCCGTCGATGAGATAAAGATCATCCCCGGAAAGTTCGAGAGTCTCGAGCAGATATTGATAGATCTCCGCCGGGCAATCGTGATCGGTCTCGAGCCGTACGGCGGCGCCCTTCCGTCGATTGTGCAGTTCCTGCTCGACGGCTTTGAGCAGGTTCCCCACGTCTTCCTCGTCGATGTAAAGCTCGCTGTTTCGTGTGACGCGAAAGTGCCACCAGCCCAGAATGCGCGTGCCCGGAAAAAGATCCGCCAGCCGGGTGCCGATCAAGTCGCCGAGGTAAATGAATACGGGCGTGTTTTCCTCTCGCGGCAAACGAACAAGGCGCGGCAGGACGCGCGGGACCTGCACCACGCCGAGGCGGCGTTCGCGGACGCCATCGCGTTCGATCTCGAGGGAGACGACGAGGTTCAGTGACTTGTTCAGCAACTGCGGAAACGGATGGGCCGGATCAATGCCGAGCGGAGTCAAAACGGGCCGGACCTGCTGGGCGTAGTAATTCTCGGCGAAAACGCGGTCGTCGCCAGCGAGACCGGCAAATGGGAAGGATTTCAATTCCGTGCTCCGCCAAAGCCGGACGCAAATCATCCCGCCAGCAATTGAACTGTTGCTCGACCATGGCCCCGACCCGGCGGCGCACAGCCCGCAAGGTTTCGCTGGCGGTACGGCCATCGACGCTACGCTCGACCACGTCCGATTCGACCTGTTGTTTTAAACCCGCCACGCGCACTTCAAAGAACTCATCGAGGTTCGAGCTGGTGATGCAGAAGAATTTCACGCGTTCGAGCAGCGGATTCTGTGGATCGAGTGCTTCGTCGAGAACCCGCTGATTGAATTCCAACCATGAAAGCTCGCGGCTGAGGAAATGGGTCGCTTGGAATTGTTTCATGTGCGTTGGCCGACCCTATGAGACCGGACGGTGCCCCGCAAAGCGACAATCGGTTGACGACGATTGTCGAGCCGGGAGCGCTCAGGGGTTCGAGGCGTCGGCTCCGGTCAGTGAGTTCCACCACTGATGGTAAAGGCGCTCCTGCATCTCGAACGGATCCTCGACCATCACGGCTTCGCGCATCTTCGTGGCAATCATGGCAAACGAGAGCGGCGGAATCTTATCCACCCGAAGCAGGCGCACTGGGCGCGACTGCTGAGCTTCGAGGAAAGCGCGGGCGCCGTCGGCATCGAGATACGTGTGAAGCGAGTCACGCATCGCTTCGCGGAGAAGGACATGTTCGGGCTCGTGCTGTTGCAGGACGTTGAAGATGACTTCCGCGCTCCAGGCCAGTTTGCGGACGCTTTTGGCCTGACCAAAGTAGTTGCGATAGACCATCAGCCCCGTTTGCGCGGCATTTCGGAAATGATACTTCAGCATCTCGGATTGGCGCAGCGATTCGCTGAGCGCGCGGTCGAAACCCTCGAGACGAAGCAAGGCGGGGATGTCCGCTTCCGCAAAGGATTGGTGGACGGAGACCGTGAGCACGAAGCCGTAGTCGTGCGGTGTGGCGAGGGCGTTGCCAGCGCCTCCAGGGAGTTCATTCAAGCGCACGACGATCGCGCGTGAAAGGGCATCGTTGGCGTTGCGGCCGATGAGCGAATGGAAAATGTAATGTCGCGCCCGGGGCTGGTTGCGCGTCTCGTCGCATTCGACGAATTCCTCGACCAAGAGGCAATCGTCGGTGGGAATTTCGGAGAATTGAGTCTGAGCCAGGTGCGTTTGGTAGAGGATGCGGGCATTGGCGAGGCCACAATCAAGCCGGCGTGCGATCCAACGTTCCAAGTCATCCTGAGCGGAGCGCAGCGCAGTCGAAGGACCCGGCGCCAGGTCAACAAGGTGAGATTGGTCCGAAGCAACTGAACGAAGCCGTGCGCTCTTCGACCCGGACCGCGCTTCCCGACCCACATTCGTGCTGCTCGGCTTCGCTGCGCGATTTCCTGCGGCAGCGAGCATATCCGCGTTTGATCCGGGTCGTTCGACTCCATGCCTTTCGCTCCGCGAAGCGCCATTCCGCTCACGATGATAAGTCTCGAAGCGTGCGCGGAGTTCGCGGCGAAAGGCGATGATTTCCTGCGCGACGCGGTTCGAGAGCGGAAATTTACTCGCATTCCAACGCGGAACGGTCGGCGTAGCGCCGTCGCAACGCGTGACCCAGGCTTCCAGGTTCGAGACCTTGTCGAGGCGCACCGCGCGACCGGAGAGGACGAAGATGTCGCCAATGCGGAGCATGCTCATGAACGATTCCTCGACGTTGCCGATCGCGTGCGTGGCGGTGCGGACGCGGACCTGGCCCACGTTTGGGATCACGCCGATGTTTTGTAAAAAATCACGCTGCACGCGGCCGGGGCGGGTGACAAACCCTTCATCGTCGAGTTCGATTTTGCCGAACACTTCCGTGTATTGGCGCCGGAGCGAAGCGCCACCGCCGGCGAGGTAGTCCAGGACGGCATCAAACTCGTCCACTGAGAGCGTCGCGAACGGAGCCGCGCGGCGGACGAGGGCGAGCGCGTCGGTGCGGGTCCAGCGCCGGGTGCAGCCCATGCTGACGAGATGCTGGGCGAGGACATCGAGCGGGTTGCATGGCAGGCGGACTTCATCCAGGTGGCGGCGGCGTGCGAGCAGGACCGTGGCGCAGGATTCGACGAGATCGCTGACATTGGTGGCCATGAGCCGACCCCGGCTGACGGAGTGAATATTGTGGCCGGCGCGACCGGCGCGCTGGAGCGCTTTGCTGACACCCTTGGGCGTGGACATCATGACGACGAGTTCGACGGAGCCAATGTCGATGCCGAGCTCGAGGCTGGTCGAACAGACGACGGCCCGCAATTCTCCTCGCTTAAGCCGGTCCTCAACCGCCAGCCGGATTTCGCGTTCGAGAGACGCGTGGTGACATTCGATTTTTTCAGCGAGCTCGGGAAATTTCTCCCGGAGCCAATAGGAAATGGATTCGGCACCGGAACGCGTGTTGCAAAATACGAGCGTGGTTCGGTGCTTTTTGATGAGCTCGCCCAGTTCGCGCATCATCCGGATCGCCGGTAAATCCGGCTGCGGGATAGGGATTGCGTCGGAGCGGGGTGTGGACGGACAGTTCGACACGCTTCCTGGCGGACATATCGAGAATCGAGCATTTGCCTTCGGAACCAACCAGGAATCGGGCAACGTCGGAAAGTGGTGCGATGGTGGCGGAAAGGCCGATGCGGATGAGCGGACGGACGATCATGTCATCCTGAGCGGAGCACCGGTGGGCAAAGGCGGTGCGGTGCGCAGTCGAAGGACCCGGGGCCAATGTCGCAGGGTGAGCTTGGGTTGACCCCTTCGAGCGAAGCTGTTTGATCAAAGGCAGCGGCTCGACCTTGGCGCCGGGTCCTTCGACTCCGTGCCTTTCGCTGCGCGAAGCAGCACTCCGCTCAGGATGACTCGGTGACTGTCGAAGATCCGCGAGGCGCTCGATGCTCAGCGCGAGGTGCGCGCCGCGTTTATTCTCGGCGAGGGCGTGAATTTCATCGACGATCAGCCAGCGCACGTCGGCGAGGATCGGGAGCCACTTCGCCTGGCTCAGGAGCACACACAAACTCTCCGGTGTGGTGAGCAGGATGTGCGGCGGTTTGGTGAACTGCCGGGTGCGCAGAGCGGCGGACGTGTCACCGGTGCGAAGTTCGACACGAATCGGTGGATTCTCGCCGAAGACCTCGCGCAACGGTTCGTTCAGATTCTTCTCAAGATCGTAGCTCAGTGCGCGGAGCGGCGAGACATAAATACATTGGATCGTCTTCGGCAGCGCGTTGCGGGCATGCATGGAGGCGAGCGCATCGAGCACCGCGAGAAAGGCGGCGAAAGTTTTGCCGGTGCCAGTTGGGGAAGCGATGAGGACATTTTCACCGCGGCGAATTCTGGGCCAGGCCGCGCGTTGCGCCGGCGTTGGCTTTCCGAAACGTGCGCGGAACCAGTCGAAGAACGGCGTGGGCAATTTCATGGCCGGCGGAACCGGGACAGAACGGCGGTTTGCGATCGCCCCTCCATGGGCCGCTTACCCGGCTTTGGCGTAGAGCTGACTGTTTTCTTCGAGGTCTTTCACCACCGTGCAGAGATAGACCGGTTCGGGATGCACGTCGCGATACTTGGTGATCTCCGCCCGGTTCACGACGCGAAAGCCGTAGCGCTCGAACATCCGCGTGCCGCGTCGATCCTCGAAGACAACCATCTGGCCAAAGACGCGCTTTTCGCCGTTCTCGTGCAAGTACTGCAAATAAGCGTCCATGATGCCGCGCGTGTGCGCCACGCTCCGGGCGTCGGCGAGGAGATTGATGTGGAAATGCGCGGTTCGGCGCGGAGCAGCCGGGACTTCGCGCCACGCGGTGCGGAAGATCCAGTGGACAAATTTTTTCGAGGCCGCGGAGTACCGCGGGTAGCGGAATATGCCGCGCAGAAAGAGGGCGACGTTGTTATAAAGATTGTACAGCTGCTGGCGAAAGGAGTGACGCGATCCAAGCAGGTAGCCGCGGATTTCCCCGTTCACGAGCAGAACAAAAGCCGATTCCGGTTCCCAGTCGGTGTAATAGGCCGTAAGATAATCGGCGAAGAGTTCCCGATCCTCGAAGACGGGATCAATCGGGTTGCCGAGAAAGCCAGTTTCACAGCACAGCTCGCGGACCCGGGTCCGGTCGGCGGGAAGAAATCTGCGAATCTCGAAGTTTTTGTCGGCGGGCATGGGAAGAATTCAAGGACGACGATAATGCGCAATCACTTCGCGGTAGAGTTCAAATTGTTGACGAAAAACCCCGGACCACGAATAGCGTTCGGCGATCCGATTGTGCAACGCCACCGAATCGTGATGCGCTCGGTTGGCGGAGGCCTCGACGATGGCCACCGCGAGAGCCGTCGCCGTATTTTGCCTCGCCCAAAGCGTGAGGTCATTGTGAATGATGCGGTCCATGTAACTGCCGGAAATTCCAATCACCGGCGTGCCACACGCCTGCGCTTCGAGCGCGACCAGGCCGAATGTTTCCTGGATGCCGGGATGCACGAAGAGGTCGGCCGCCCGGTAGAGTTTCGCGAGGCGCACAGCGTCAGCGCAATAGGGCAGGTGGGTGACTTGCGACCGGTGATTGGCGATCAGTGCCTGCAGGGCTCCCCGCTGAGTGCCATCACCAACGACCAAAAGATGAAAGCGCTCCGGCTGGCGGGCGGCAAGTTGTCGGAAGGCGGCGAAGAGGGTGTGCGTATTTTTTTCCTGGGCGAAACGGCCAACGTAAAGGAGGAGGATTTTTCCGGCCGGGATGGAAAGTTCACCGCGGATGTTTTCGTCACGATCGCGATTGCGGGTGGAAGAGCTCGGTATCGACGCCGAGATCAAGATGAACGGTGTTTTGGACACCCCATCCGGCGAGCAGATCGGCCAGCGCGGGCGATGGCACGAGCGTCCGCTCAAATCGGCTGTAGAGACTGCGGATGTAGCGTTTCGAGAAATCCATGAAGAATTCCGTGACCGTGCGGACCGAAGAATTTGCGCGTGGTGCGGACGTAAGCCTCGGGAAAGTGTGAGTGATAAAAGCCGACCACAGGGATGCCGAGCGCCGCACCGGAATGCGATGGCCTTCCACGCGACTTGATAGGGGTCGCCGGACTCGATGATGTCGGGCCGTTCGTTTTCCAGGATGCGCTCGATGGCTTCGAGCCGGAGCAGGATGCGGTAGCGGGCGGTGCGGGAGACGAGCGGCGATGCGATGGTGTAGGTGCGGGTGCGCTCGTCGCCGGTGCGGGTATCGGATTCGCCCGGAACGATAAGGATGTGCTGATCCGGCGCGTGCGCGTGCTCCCGTACATACTTTACTTTTTCGCCCACATAACGCCTCACCCCACCGCTGGCGGGCGAGTAAAACTGGGTGAGATCGCAGATTTTCAAATTTCAGAGGGCAAACGCTGGTCATCCTGAGGCCGGCGCAGCGAAGTCGAAGGCCCCGGAGCCACTCGAAACAGACCCCTTTTCACCAGACCCTCCGGCGAAGCTCCAGCCAGGCATCGCGTCTATCTGCATTGGGGCCGGGTCCTTCGACTCTGTTCGCCTTCGACTCTCGACGCTCAGGATGACTTGTTTCTACGTGCTCTCGAGCGACGCCAGATAACGCTCGGCATCAAGCGCGGCGGCGCAGCCCTGGCCGGCGGCGGTAACGGCCTGGCGATAGACATGATCCGCCACGTCGCCCGCGGCGAAAACGCCCGGGACATTTGTATGTGTGCCGGTCTGCTGGATGAGGTAGCCGTTCTCGTCCATGTCGAGTTTGCCCTTGAAGGCGCTGGTGTTCGGCACGTGGCCGATGGCGACAAAGACGCACTTCACCTCGAGCTCCCGCTCCTCGCCGGTCGGCGAGATCCTTCAGCTTCACCCCGCGCATTTCGCCGTCGTCGTCCGTGAGATACTCAGTGATGACGCGTGTTCCAGACCGGCTCGATCTTTGGGTTGGAAAGCGCGCGGTCCGCCATGATCTTCGATGCGCGCAGGCTGTCGCGGCGGTGAATCAGATAGACCTTCGAGGCGAAGCGCGTGAGGAACGTCGCTTCCTCCGCGGCGGAATCGCCACCGCCGACCACGCAGACCGGGACGTTGCGGTAAAAGGCGCCATCGCAGGTCGCGCAGGAGGTCAGGCCGTGTCCGATCATTTTCTTTTCACTCTCCAGACCGAGATAGCGTGCACTCGCGCCGCGCGGCGACGATGAGCGTCTGCGTTTCGACCCAGGTATCATCCAGTTTGACCCGGACGTGGCCGTCGGCGGGTTCGAAATCCGTCGACCGTCGCAGTATTGAAAGCGCGCGCCGAAGCGCTCGGCCTGCGCCTTCATGTTCATGATCAACTCCGGCCCGTCGATGCCGTCGGTGAAGCCGGGGAAATTTTCGACCAGCGTGGTCGTGGAAAGTTGGCCGCCGGGCTCGTGGCCCTCGAGGACGAGCGGGGAGAGATTGGCCCGCGCGGCATAAATGGCCGCGGTGAGACCCGCGCAACCGGTGCCGACGATGATGACTTTTTCCATAGGTGGGCCGGAGTGATAAGCGGCACGTTACGATCGCGCAAACGCAGAAAGTTCGCTTGCGCCCAGAATGCAGTGTGAGAGAAAGCCGTGCACCATGCACGAGGGCAGCATCAAAATACGCATCAAACCTGAAGTTAAGGAAATTGAGCGCTTGACGCGGCTGGTGCGACGATTCGGAGAACTGCACGAGATTCCGTCGCGGGCGTTGTATTCCATCACCCTCGCCCTGGATGAAATGGTGACCAACGTCATCCTCCATTCCGTGGGGGAAACGTCCACCGCCGCACCGGTGGACATTTTCATCGAAACGGTGGGCAAAGATCTGGTGGCCACCGTGACCGATTCCGGCCGGGAGTTTGATCCACTTCAGGTTCCGCCTCCGGATTTGAGTGCCTCCCTGGCTGAACGCGAATTGGGCGGGCTCGGGATTCATCTCGTGCGCAGCCTCATGGATGCTGTGCACTACGCGCACGAGGGTGCGAAAAATGTGCTCACGCTCCGAAAACGAATCCGCTAATGTCGCCTCTATTCCGGCCAATCACAGACTGACCCATGGAGATCAAGAAAGAGAAACAGGGCGACGTGACGATCATCGCCATCGACGATCATCTCGACACTGCCACTGCGCCCGAATTCGAGTCGCGTTTGCTCGGAATCATTGCCGCGGGCGATAAGTACATCCTCATCGATTGTGCGGGCCTGGACTACGTGAACAGCGCAGGTTTGAAGGTATTTTTGCTGGCGGCCAAGAGGCTCGAACCTTTGGAGGGAATACTGGTCCTTTGCTCGCTCTCGCCGAGCGTGCTGATGGTTTTTGAGATGATCGGCTTCACGAGCATCATGAAGGTTGCTCCGAATCGGGAAGAGGCCCTGCATGCATTCCCCGGTGCCGCCGCTTCATGACGAGATTTCGGGGGATGTCCGCCTTCCGGTAACGATGACGCCACCGCGCTGCTCGCCAGAGGCGAATCCGAATGCGCCCTATTTGGAAAGGAAACTGGCGCGCCCTTGAAAAGCCAACTCTCGACGCGGCTCATTGTCTGGGTGGGTGTTCCGGCCGCGCTCATTTTTTCCCTGCTGGTCGCGCTCTCGGCGTGGCGCAGTTACGAACAGGTCGAGTTGAACGCCGAGCGCACAGCGCGCGCCGTCGCCAGGCAGCACGCTTCGATGATCGAAAGTTTTCTGCGCAGTGGCGAGCGCATCGCGCAGATGATGGCGGCGGAAATCGCGACGGGGAAATTCGACACCGACGAGGCACTCCGCGGCTACGTGCGTTCCGTGCTCAAGGGGAATGCGGGAAACGTCTATGGGAGCTGCATCGCCTTCAAACCGCATGCGTTTGCTCCGGATGTGAGGGGCTACGCGCCATACTACTATTGGGCTCAGAAAGAACTGGTCTACGAGAATCTGGCCAAGCCGGATTACAATTATCTGGTTTGGGATTGGTACCGGCTGCCGCGCGATCGGAATTATCCAGTTTGGTCGGAGCCTTATTTTGATGAAGGTGGTGGAGAGACCTTGATGACCACGTATTCCGTGCCCTTCACGAGAAATGGCGAGTTTCGCGGCATCGTGACCATCGACATCACGCTCTCGGATTTGCTCGAGGCCGTGCAGCGCATTGCCCAGGACGAAGCCCTCACCCTGGGCGACGGTTGCTACGCGTTCATTATCGGTTCGAAGGGAAGTTTTCTGGCGTTCCCGGGGGAGGCGTATTCGCACGTGATGGAGCGTTCGCTCGAAGATACCAACCCGAGGCTCGCCGCAGAAATGAAAGCTGGTGGCGATGGCGTCATTCAAGTGCCGGATCCGCGCGATGGGAAAAAGGCATGGGTCGCTTACGCCCCGATCCTTCTCGAGAAAACCGAGGCGGGTGCGGCTTCGGGTGCACCGGAAATGTCCCTCGGCATCGTGTCCGTCCAGGAAGGTGCCGTCAATCCAGCGCGACAATTGCTGACAACCCAGATCGCGCTTGGAGCGTTGAGTCTCGGGTTGTTGTTCGGCGCCATTATCCTGGTGGCACGCTCAGTGAGCCGTCCCATTCGCGAACTCGCCGTCGCCACCAAACGGATCGCCCAGGGAGATCTCGAGGTGAAACTCGGAGCCAGTGCCCTGACCATTACCGAAGTCCGCGATCTCGCTGCGGCCTTCGAGCGGATGGCGAGCGATTTACGGTTGCGCATGGAGGAGTTGCGAAAAACCACCGCCGCGAAGGAGCATCTCGAAGGCGAACTTTCGGCGGCCCGTTCCATTCAGATGAGCCTGCTGCCGAAAACTTTTCCCGCCTTTCCGACTCATCCGGAAATTGATGTCCACGCCATCGTGCAACCGGCCCGCGAGGTCGGCGGGGATTTTTATGATTTCTTTAAGCGAAGTGACGGACGGCTCTGCTTCGTGATCGGGGATGTTTCGGGTAAAGGTGTTCCTGCGGCTTTGTTCATGGCCGTGACCAAATCTCTGGTTAAAGCCGAAGCCCTTGGTGTGCGGCGAGCTCGGCGATATCATGACCCAGGTGAACGTCGAGTTGTGTGAGGATGCGGAAGACGGAATGTTTGTGACCCTGGTGGTCGCGCTCGTCGATCCTGGGACCGGCGAGATTGAATACTGCAATGCGGGACACGTCGCGCCGCTGCTGCTCGGTACGGATGGCTCGCTCGAAGAGTTGGCAGAGGGAAAATCACCTGCCATGGCGCTCGCTCGGCATTTGAAGTTTGCCGTCGGGAAGGCGGCGATTCCCTCGGGCGCCGCCCTGTTCTTTTTTACCGATGGTGTGACGGAGGCGCTCAACGAAGATCGTGCCTTCTTTGGCGTTGAGCAGCTCCATGCCTCGCTTTGCCGGTCCGCCACGGCGGCGGCCGACAAGGTGACCGGTGCCGTGTTGCAAAGTGTGCGAGGTTTTTGTGGGCGGCGCGAGCAAGCGGACGACATCACGGTCCTGTGCGTGCGCTGGTCCGGAGTCGCAGCCGAATCTGCGCCGGCCAGCCCGCTTCGAGTTCAATCTCCATCCCAAGCGCATTTCATCCCTACCTCAACCCTGGACCATGGCCGTCAAAAAATCTGACATCACTCCCAAGAAACATTACGTGCTCGACACCAATGTGTTGCTGCATGACCCGCAGTCGATCTTCCAGTTCGAAGACAATGTCGTCTGGATTCCCGTCGAAGTCCTCGAGGAACTCGACCGCTTCAAAGTGGAATCGACCACCCGTGGTGCCAATGCCCGCGAGGTCCACCGGAGCCTGAGCGAACGTTTTCGCACCACGGAGGAAATGCAGAAGGGCGTCCCTCTCGACCAACGGGGTTGGTTGCAAATTTGCCTCAATCCCGCGGTCAAATTCGATGATCACGGGTGGCATTTGCTCAGCGAGTCTCCGCGATTCCACGACCTGAAAGCGCTCTTTCCGGATCTTTCAGCGAACGACAATCGCATCCTCGCCAGCGCCGCGTATCTGGCCGATACGCAAAAGGCCCCGACCATCCTCGTAACCAAGGATATCAACATGCAGCTGAAGGCTCGAGTGCTCCGGCTTGAGGCCCAGGATTATCGCACCGACCGCGTCGAGGACGGCGATATTCGGCGCACGCAACGGATGAACGGACAGGAAGAATTTGAAGCGCTCGATATCGATGGGCATGCCCTGCAGGCTTTCGCGTCCCAGGATTATGTGCACGTACCGTCCGCGGAAAGTCTGCCGAACAACCATTACGTCCTTCTGCGTAACGACGAAGAACCCAGTCACGGGGTTCCGGCGCGGCATTTGGGCGGGGGTGAATTCCGCCGTTTGCGCCACGATCGGATCGCGATCAGGGGCGGTCGCACGCTGACCGCGGCCAATCTTGGTCAGCGGTTTTTGATCGACGCACTTTACGATCCGGACATTTCACTGATCACCGTCTATGGCAAAGCTGGGACGGGCAAAACACTGCTCAGCGTCGGCGCCGCTCTCGAGCAAGTGCAGGCGGGGGAATTTGAGAAAATGCTCATCACCCGCGTGATCATGCCCACCGGTCGTGACATCGGTTTTTTACCCGGCCGGATGGAGGAAAAAATGCAGCCGTGGGTTCAACCGGCCTACGATGCGCTCGAGCTTCTGCTCTCCCGTCCGCGCCGTCCTGAGCATTTCGAGCAAAAGCGCCAGTCGCGGCGCAAATCAGCCCCCACCGGCTTTCGTTCCGTCGCGCCGCCCGCGCCTGCTCCCAATGCATCCGCCGCTGGCAAGGCCATTCGGCCCTGGGAGCCACTTATGCAGGCGGGATTACTCGAAATCGAAGCGATCGCCCACATCCGCGGACGCTCCCTGCCGCAGTCCGTTTTTATCGTCGATGAGGCGCAGCAGCTCACGCCGCACGAGGCCAAGACCCTTGTCACGCGCATGGGCAAAGGGAGCAAGATCATCATGATTGGTGACCTGGCCCAGATCGATAACCCCTACGTCGATGCCCATACCAATGGCCTCGTCTATACGCGCAACCGCCTTCAAGGGCAGCCGTTTATGGCCCACGTGAATCTCTTCAAAGGTGAGCGAAGCGAGATGGCTGACGTGGCGGCCAATCTGATGTAGCGCGCATCAGGCACTCACATAGGTGACATCGACTGATTGCGCGGCCGTACTAACCCGACTTCGCGGATTCGAGGGTGATTCCAACTATTTGTGCGGCGCAAGTCCTTGAAAATCAGGGAGGGGGTGGGTCAAAAACGCCCAAAAGTGGCTGTAGTGCAGACCTGCCCTGTTCCCAAGCTCAAGAAAATGACCATAATGCCGAGCCATTATGTTTTTGCGTTGCAGCAAAAGACTCAAGGATGGCAAGGAGCACCACTACTGGAGCATTGTCGAAAACAAGCGCGTGGGCGGCGGCAAGGTCGTCCAACGGCATGTGCTCTATCTGGGCGAAGTCAATGACTCCCAGCGCGAGGCGTGGCGCAAGACGATCGAGGTTTTCGAGGACGGACATGAGGCCCCGCGCACGGTGGCGCTTTTCCCCGAGGATCGTCTCGCGCCCGAGATCGGCGATGAGAGCATCGTGCGTATCCGGCTCGACGCGCTGGCGCTGCATCGGCCGAGGCAGTGGGGTGCGTGCTGGCTGGCGTGCGAGCTTTATGAGCAGCTCGGGCTCGATCGGTTCTGGGCGCAGCGACTGTCACCGAGCCGCAAGGGGACGCGCTGGGATTTGATCCTCCAGGCGCTGTGCGCCTACCGGCTTATTGATCCTGGGAGCGAATGGCGTTTTCATCGCCAATGGTATGAGCAAAGCGCCATGGGTGATTTGCTGGGCAGCGATTTTGCGCTCGCCGAAGGTCATCATATCTATGAGGTGCATGACTATCTGCTGGAACATAAGCAGGCGCTTTTCTCTCATCTTCAGGAGCGCTGGCGCGATCTCTTCAATGCGAAGTTCGAGGTGCTGCTTTATGACCTGACGAGCACCTATTTTGAAAGTAATCCGCCTTTCGCCGAGGGTGACAAACGCCAGTTTGGCTACAGTCGAGACAAGCGCGGTGATTGCGTGCAGGTGGTTATCGCGCTGATCGTGACGCCGGAAGGTTTTCCGATCGCCTATGAAGTGCTCTCAGGCAACACTAGCGATAAGACCACGCTGCGTGAGTTTTTGAAGAAGATCGAGAAGCAGTATGGCAAGGCCGAGCGGATCTGGGTGATGGATCGCGGCATTCCCACCGAGGAGGTTCTCGCTGAGATGCGCGCGAGCGATCCGCCGATCTCCTATATCGTCGGCACGCCCAAAGGGCGGCTGAGCAAACTCGAAGCAGAGCTGTGCGAGCGACCGTGGCAGCAGATTCGCGAGGGCGTGGAAGTCAAACTGCTGCCACGTGAAGGCGAACTCTATGTCTATGCCAAAAGCCGCGACCGCGTGCACAAGGAGCGGGCCATGCGGCGTCGGCGTCTGCGCGAACTGCTCGGGCGCTTGCGCGAGCTCGCAGGCATGAAGCTCAAACGCGACGCCTTGCTCATCAAGATCGGGCAGGCCAAAGCGCGCGCGGGCCGGGCCTTCTCGCTGGTCGAGATTCGCCTGCCCGAGCCGCGTCAGCCCGTCAATGCCGATACCTTTGGCTATGCGATCAATCGCAAAAAACTGCGTGAAGTCCGCCGACGCGAAGGCCGCTATCTGCTGCGCGCCTTCGATGTGACTGGCTGTGAGACTGGCAAGCTTTGGGAGTTTTACATGCAGCTCACGCATGTCGAAGAAGCCTTCAAAAATCTCAAGGGCGACCTGGCCATCCGCCCCATCCATCATAAGCGCGAGGACCGCATCGAGGCGCACATCTTCGTAGCTTTCCAAGCCTACTGCCTGCAGGTCACCCTCCAGCGTCGGCTGCGCGATCTGGCTCCCGGCTTGAGCGCGCGCTCGGTCCTCGAGAAGTTCGCCGCCGTCGCGATGGTCGATGTGCATCTGCCGACCAACGACGGACGCACCGTGATCCTGCCGCGCTACACCCAGCCCGAGAAAGAACTCAAGATGCTACTCGAGCGTTTAAAGCTCGAACTTCCCCCGCAACCGCCCCCACGGATCACCGCCGCCGGCCAGCTCACCCAATGAGCTCTGTAGTGCAGACTTTTGAAATCACCCGACTGAAAATCAAAGATTTACGTCATTTTCATGCCCGAATCCGCGAAGTCGGGCTAAGACCGGCAGCGCCCGCTTCCACGACCCGATGATAATGGTTGGGCATCAGGCCGTAGCCATGCGGGCAAAGGCGGAAAGAATCACTCCATTCCGCGAGCAACTCGACAAATCGCTTCCGATCGGTGTCGTCGCGAAAGATGACACGCCGCTCATTCCCGCGGGCAGTGACATGATAGCAAGCTCCCGGAAAAGTGATGCGCAATGGCCGCGCCATTACTCAATCCAAAACGCCCGCCAGTCGCACAGTAAACAGAGTAGTATATTAAATGCAAAGCCCTGACCCCAATGCTTTCCTATGAACCCAATGCTCTCCTACCGATCCGAGTCGACGTGATCCTCTTAACTCATACACTCAACGCTGCTTCGGAGTGGCGCTGCCAGTAGGCTGTGGGTCACTCTTGACGTAGGCGACTGGACAATTCCTCTCTAGCAAACCAACAAAACCACAAACTACCACAGGAAACAAATCACCATGAAATTCATGATCAATTGGAAACTGCACCCCGGAAAACTCCATGACGCGATTGCACACTTTTCGGAGATGACGCTGGAGCAAGAAATGTCCGGATTGGACAGCAGCGCTAAACTGATTGGCCGCTGGCATTGTCTGGTGAATGGAACCGGGGTCGCAATTGCCGAATCTGACAGTGCTGAGGCACTGTCCAATTGGCTATTGAACTGGAACAGCATTATGGATTTCGACATTGCGCCAGTTTTGGACGACGACGAGACGCGAGCCCTCGGCAAAAAGCGGGCCAAACAATGAAGGACCAAGGGGTCAGTCGGCGCATATGAGCAAAAGTGCCGTTGACTGAATGGAGGAGTCCTGGGATGACTGCCCTACCATGGCCCGCCAAGTCCGCGTCGAAAATCCGGGCGCGCCTCCCACGTGCTGCGGCGACGGACCCGCGGGGAAGCGATCCCGGTCACGGATCCCACGATTTTTGCACAAATGCGCCGACTGACCCTCGAACTCCTACCTTGTCCCCGCCGGCCCGGCGGATACACTTCTTTACGTTAGGCGTCGCTCGCGTCTCGAGTAATGGAAGCCAATGACCGGATCCGAAACAACTCAACCAATGCCGGAAGCGCGCAGAGCTATCCGTTACTTTACGGGCGCTTCACCGTTGCTTCGTTGCTTGGCTTGGCTTTCCGGTGTTTTGCCTCGTCGTCGGCTGGGTAGTTCTCGGCCTTTCCTATTTCGGCGTCTCACGCCCTTCATCCGGCGCATGGTTCGGTGGCTTGCATCTTGTCGCCTTTGTCGCTGGCATTTCGTCTTTCTGCCCGCTCGGCGGTTTCAGCGCTGCGTCTGTCGTCCTCACGCTACTAACGCTGCTCACTTACGGTTCGGGAGGTGCGAGTTGCTGACACTTCTTCCACGCCAACTCCGAATGACCGCAACGCCTCAACCCAGGGCGCTGCAGCGCCGCCCGCTTTGCAGTTGGACGGTTCGGATAAATTGTCAGCGCCTCTTGCCGCCGACCGGGCCTTTCCGGCGGGGGTCGCTGAGCTTATTGGCGTCGTTGAGCGCTTCTGCATCCCGCAGCACTCCATGCAAGTAACCACCCCGATAATGGCGCTCTGGATTGGTTGCTCTACCTTTGCAGCCTCCGTCTGTTACATCGGCGGCTCGCGAAACGTCTTGAGGGTCGTTACCAAATATCTGGTCAACGGTGAGTTGGAAGGCGGCAAAGGGTTTGCTATCGGTTTTCCGTTGATGATTGCAGGCGCACTGGCACTTGCCGGAGCCATTTGTGGCGTAGCGGGCCTTCTGATTTCATGGCGGCGACTGAAACAGCCCCTTTTTTCACTCCCGCATTTTGCTGCGCTGTTCTTTCTCGCACCATTTCTCCTCTTGATGCCGTATCTGTTTTTTTGACGAATGTGTGATCTCGCAGCAGTCGCGCCCGCCCTCCGCAGTCTCTGAGCTTGAGGTCGTCGATATGGCCACTTCACACGCTCAAGTGGACAGCGCGTGCATTTCGCGTGACCGGATCAGCCACAGTATTTTGACGAAGCATGCGCTCCAACAAGACCCCGAAAATTTCTGTCAGTGGGCCGCAACCCGGCCTCAACGCTACGTTTTCGGAGCTTGAGATTCCGAACCTGCCTGCCGGACCGACGGAGGAAGTGGCGCCCATGAAAGCCGCGGCGGCGCCAGCTTCCGCCTGGAAGCTCGGGCGCGTAGTCCTGCGCCGGGAACGATCTCAGCGCGGAGGGAAAACGGTGATTGTCATCGATGATTTCGCTTCGCATTTGCCGCTCACGGTCATTGAAACGACCGCCCGGAACGTCCGGCAGGCGTGCGGATGTGGTGGTACGGTGAAGGGGCGCACGGTCGAAATTCAGGGAGATCAGGCCGAACGTGTCCGGATGGCACTGGAATTGCAGGGGTTTCAAGTCGCGGGTGTGCGCTGATTGAGCCCCTCACGATCGCAGATTTGCGATGCGAACCTTTCGCAGTGACGAACGCCATGGCAATTCGGGCGATCGCTCCTGAAATCGACGTGCCCGGCCATCAACGGCCTCCAGCGGGCATATCCCGTGCTGAATGGAACGCGACTATTCCACGGAGCCACCAGCCTCCGGGGCCATGCCGTCATGTCACAACCACAGCCACTGTTTCCGCCTTATACACCGGATATGCACTCTGCGGGCCGCACCCCGGCTCCCTTCATCAATCTGCCGGTCAGCGCTCTCACCGATGAGATCGATCCGACCCGCGAGATCCGGACGCTGATCAACGAACTGCAAACGGCTGCGCGTGACGCGCGCGCGCGGTTGATCTCCGCGGAACGCGAACGCGATGACCTGGCGTCGCAGTTGCATCACTCCTTCCAGAAAATCGAGCAGTTCCGCACCCAGTTCGTCGAAATCTCGACGGTCTTGCGCGAGCGGGACAACGCCATGGAAACGGCCGATCGGCTGGCGGTGCAACTGCGGGACCTGGAAAAGAAACACGCCGCGGTTTGTCGCGAACGCCAGGACTTTCTGCGGAAGGCGGAGGATTCGACGCGTCAGCGTGATCAGGCCGTTGAGCGTCGGGATGATACGATTCGCAACGCCAACAACTACGCCGCGCAATTGGCTGAAGTACAGCGTCAGGTGCTCTCGATCCGTCAGGCTCGCGACACGGCGCAGGCGCAGAATTTGGAACTGACCGCGCGGATCACGCAACTCCAGGAGGAACAAAGCGAGTTTTCGTACACCCGCGATTCGGCCCAGAAGACAGCTCAGAATGCGGCTGCCGAAATCGCGGACCTGCGGAAGCAGGTGGAGGGCGCGAATCGGGAACGCGAAAGCACCAGCGCACAAATCGCCACCCTGCAGCGTGAACTGGATGAACAGCGCCGCAAGGTTCTCGACCTGACCGAGGAAAAATCGGCGGTTGCGGAAGCCGACAGTGAGCACCTCGTGGCTCTGACCGAAGCCCGCCAGCAGGTCAACAGTCTGACGCTGGAGCGTGATGCCGCCCGGGAACGATTGCAGGTTCAGACGGGTGAACTGGACGAGATGCGAGCCCAGCTCCAGGATCTGAAGGAGAAGAATCTCGAGGACATTGTTCCCGCCGCCGAATTGGAAGAATTGAAGCGCCACCTGGCGAGTGTCACTGCCGATCGCGATTTGCATCTCGAACGCGAAAAGGAGTTTCTCGCCGAGACCGTCTCCCAACAGGACCGGCTTGCCGCCCTGACCGAGCAACTCTCCGCCGCGCAACGCGGTCGCGAAGAAGCGCTCACGTCGCTGACGTCGGCCCAGAAACAGATCGATCACATCATTCGCGATCGCGATGCCGTGCGCCAGCAGGGCATCGACAACTCGCTCGATATCGAGGCGCAATTGCGAACCGTCCGGGCGGAAATCAACGCGATGAAAAAGCAGGTTGCGGAAGCGGATCAACGGATCGAGGCCGCGCAACGCGAGCGGGAGGACGCGCTGGGGAAAGCGGAGCAATTTGATAAGCAGCGCCTGCAGGCCATCGAGCTGGCGGCCCAGCTTGATACCGCGCGGCGCGATATTCTCAGCCTCAGTGCTGATCTGGCGGAAGCGCGCCTGCTCGTGAAATCCGCTCAGGCCAGCCGGGCGGCGGCCAAAGCTGCGCCGGCACCGAACACCTTTGATGACGTCCAGACGCTGGATATTTCGCTCGACGGACAAGGCTCGGGCAACGGTTCTCAATTCTCCGATGATCACCCCGTCGTGCGCCCCGCTGTGCCCTCGATTGACGGCCCGGTGAATGAGCAGTTCTCCACGAAGAACGCGAAGGAAACGCTGACCGCCCTGAAGCATTGCCTGCAGGCGTTCGCCCGGGATCAGGACGAAACAAGCCTGTTCGATGACATCTATCGGCATGCTCACCATTTCGCCGAACGCGCGAGCGTGTCTGGATACGTCGCTCTGAATCGCGTCGGCGGCGCCATCGCCGAGCTGGCGCGGCATCTTTTCCAGGTTCCCGAAAGCATTACCCCATCAGTGCTCCGCACATTTTCGCAGAGCTTCGACCTGCTGGGCATTCTCATTCAGCGGAGCGACTATGCGCAGCTAAAAGATCCGTCGAAGGCCACGGTCTACGCCGTCGACGACGAAGCGGACAATTGCGAAGCCATTCGGCTGGCGCTCGAGGGCACGGGCATTCGCACTCAGTGCACGCAGGAGCCGGCGGTGGCTCTGGCTGAACTCGCCGGCGGGCGATTTGATCTCATCCTGCTCGATATCAGCATCCCGGGGATGGACGGCTTCGAGCTCTGCCAACACATTCGCCAACTCGCCATTCACACCACCACGCCCATCGTCTTTGTGACCGGACACGATAACGTCGAGAACCGCGTGCAATCGAGCCTTTCGGGTGGGAGCGATTTTCTGGGCAAGCCTTTCAACTGCTGCGAGCTGACCCTGAAAGCCCTGACCTTGATTGCCAAACAATCGTTGAAAACCGAATGATTCCCGAGGCCGCTGGTGGTCCGATGTAACCAGCTCACGGCTCGCACCGTCTGTGAACGCGAACCTCACAGACCATGCCTTACACCGGAATTGTTCTCGCCATCCTCGCTTTTCACGCCGCGGCTTTTCTTATCCTCATCAGTCACTGGCTCGTTGCGACCGGGCTCTTTCCCAGGGCCGTGCAGGTTCTGGCGGAGAAATATGAAACACGATCGATTCGGGCGACGTTGGTTGGCGTTTTTACTTACGGCCCGATTCTCCTCCTTTTCCTGAACGCCGCCAAATTCGGACCCTTCACGCTGCCAATTCTGGCGCTCGGGTTCGCCGCGCTGCTCACGGCCTTCGTCGGCACGGCGGGTCTCGCCGTGCGGATCGGGCGAAACCTCTCCCCGGGCACCGATCCGTGGCAACAGGTGCTCCGCGGTGGAGTGATGCTGGCGCTCGTCTTTATCACTCCCGTTCTCGGCTCGCTTTTCCTTATGCACGTTGGACTTGCCAGCGGATTTGGCGCGGTCTTGCTCTCGCGGCCGTGGAAAAGGAAAGTGGAGATCCCGCCGCTCGAATCACCATCCGAGGCCCCTATTGTTGCGAACGTTCCTGAAGCCGCCGAGCCTGTTCTCTCATGAAAGGAACCAGCCGTCGGGAATTCATCATTGCCGGAGCCAGTTCCGTTGCCCTGAGCGCGGCGATTTTCAAGAGCGTCCAGGGCTGGTTCGGGATGGGTGCCCAAATGGTTGGACGCAATCTCCAGCGCCCCCTCGATGGCCCGCTCACGCCGCCCGCCTCCACCGAAATTGATCCGGTTGCGCACGCGCTCAATCGCATGACTTTCGGTCCGGTGCCGGGTGACTACGCGCGGGTGTCCGCCATGGGTGTGGACGCCTTTATCGAGGAACAGCTTGCGCCGGCGAGGGTTACTTTCCTGGGCCGGATCAAAGGCGACTCCAATAATGCGGAAGGCATCGACGATAGCGTTTGTGACCGTGCGATCTCGCGCTTCACGGAAGCGTGGTGGGAGCCGGTTGGTGAGGCTTACGAGGAAGATGACGAAGCCCTTTCGCCCGTCCTGCGCCGCGTGACGTTACTCCGCGCGATCTACAGCAAGCGTCAGCTTTTCGAGGTGATGTGCGAGTTCTGGAGCGATCATTTCAACATCGATCCTGGCAAGGGCGACGCCCGCTTCACAAAGATCGACGACGATGAGCACGTCATTCGCGCCCATGCCTTCGGAAACTTCCGCGATCTCGTCCACGCCAGTGCGCTCAGCCCCGCCATGCTCTGGTATCTCGACGGCCGCGCGAACGTGAAAACCTCGCCCGAAGAAAAGCCGAACGAGAATTACGCGCGTGAATTGATGGAACTCCACACGCTTGGCGTCCACGGCGGTTACACCCAGGAGGACGTGATGGAAGTGGCGCGCTGTCTTACCGGCTGGACCGTGTTGGCGAAAAAGGACGACGGCTTTTCCGGAAAGCTCCTGTCGCCGTTGAAGGATCGGGGCAAAGTGGTTTTCCGCGCCGATGCCCACGACGACGGGCCCAAACGTGTGCTCGGCCACGAAATTCCCGCCGGACTCGGCGAGGCTGATCTTGAACGGGTGGTGGATATCGTCGCCTCGCACCCGAGCACCGCGCAGTTTCATCGCCACCAAGCTCTGCACACGATTCATCTCGGACGAGCCGCCCGCCAGCGCGGTCGATCGCGTGGCCGCGGCGTATTCGGAAAGCAAAGGTGATATCAAAACAACGCTGCGCGCGCTCTTCGCCACGGAGGAGTTCAGTGCCGCCCGCGGGGTGCGATTCAAGCGCCCGTTCCATTTTATCGTTTCCGCGCTGCGCGCCACCAATGCCGCAGACCGATGCCGATCGCGGGATCCTTTCCTACCTCGAAAACATGGGCCATGTTCCCTTCCGCTACCCGACCCCGGACGGCTATCCGATGGAGGCGGCGCACTGGCATTCGACGCTCCTCTGGCGCTGGAAATTCGCGCTCGCCCTGGCCAATAATCGGATCAAAGGCACCCGCATCGAACGTGAAGAGCTGGCGGACGCGCTCGGTGGCGATGCCGCTCTGATGGCTTCCCTGCTGAATCGCCAGCCCGTCGCGGAGGAAACTGATGCGGCTCTCAAGTCCGGCGACTCCCTCGCTCTGCTCCTCGCCTCTCCCGCTTTCCAACGCTGCTGACATGACCGCTCACGCCAATATCTCTCTCGAACGCGATGACCCGCGTACGCTCGTCGTGGTTTTTCTGCGCGGCGCCGCGGACGGCCTGACCCTCGTCGCCCCGATCGGCGACGATGATTATCACAAGCTCCGCCCGCGCCTGGCGGTGAAATCATCTGATGCCGTCCCGCTCGACGGCTTCTTTGGTCTGCATCCGAATCTGCGCGCGCTTGAACCAGCCTGGAAAGACGGCGATCTCGCGATCATCCACGGTGCCGGGGGCGAAAGCGACACCCGCTCGCACTTTGAAGCACAGGATTTGATGGAGCATGGAGGCGTCGCGGCTGGCGGTTGGCTGGGACGGTTCCTGCGCGCACGCGGTCCGGCCCAGAGCCCGTTATCGGCTGTCGCCCTGGCCCCGACGTTGCCCGAATGCCTGTCGGGCGCCCCGAGTGCGGCGGCGTTTCAGTCGCTGGGTGAGTTCGCGATATTTGGAAAGGGCGAAGCCGATCGAAACACGACTTCACCCGCGAGTTGCAACGCCTATACGCCCGCGAAAGTGACGCTCTGAGCAACGCCGCCCAAAGCACCTTTGAAGCGATGCGCCGCATTGAAGCCATCGACGCCAAAGCGCCTGCAGGTCAACGGAGCAGAATACGACGAAAAGGATTCTTTCGCGACGGGGTTGCGGCAGGTGGCGGCATTGATCAAGGCCGATCTCGGCATCGATGCTGCCAGCGTGGATCTCGACGGTTGGGATTCGCACTTCACCCAGCAAACTCTCATCGAGCCGCTCATGCTCCGCCTCGCCAATGGGCTGGCCGCGTTTCGCCAGGATCTCGGTCCGAAACGCATGGCCACCACGAGCGTCGTCGTGATGACCGAGTTCGGCCGGCGCGTCGCCGAGAACAGTGCGCTTCGGCACGGATCACGGTCGCGGCGGCGCGATGTTCGTCCTCGGTGGCGGCGTCAAAGGCGGACGCGTCATAGGCGATTGGCCGGGATTGAAACCCGATCGCCTCGACGGCCCCGGCGACCTTCCGGTCTGGAACAACTACCGCAACATCCTCGCCCCCGTTCTCGCCCGCCACGGCGCCACGGATTCAGCGCTTGCGAGAAATCTTTCCGGACTTCGCGCTCACACCCCTCACCTTGTATTCCTGAGCCGACCAGCGCGACCAGAAAAGGCCCCTTTGCACTTCAGGCGCCTCAAGGTTTTCAGAGATGGTTGCGCCGGCTCACTTCACGTGTAGCCGCGGTACGGCTTCGCAGACTTCCCGCCAGCCGGGGAAGTTCCAGCGGTTGGGGAATTCGCGGCATTGCCGGGGCTTGACGGGTTGGATGGTGCAATCGCCGGCTTCGAGGAAATAGCATTCGCCGTTTTCCTTGTCGATGAGGGCAAGACCGTCGCGGTTCGGGCGGAGGCGCGTAAAGCGCTGAATGAAGTCGTCTTCATTTAGGCCGACATGCGCGGCGATGGCGGCGATTTCGGATTCGTCCACTTTCACAAATCCCGGCCAGCGGCAACAGGCGGTGCAACGCTGGCAATCGTAATGGACGGTGAATTCGGACACGGACGCAGATTTGCACTCGAAAGTCGCACGTGAAATGGAGAAAGTCGCGCCCGTGCCGGAAATCGACATTTTCATGCAAGCCGCCATCGACGAAGCGCGCCAGGGGCTGGCGGAGGGCGGCATTCCGATCGGCTCTTCGCTCATGCGGGATGGCGTGCTGCTCGGGCGCGGTCACAATCGCCGGGTGCAAAACGATGATCCGATGACGCACGCGGAAACCGATTGCCTGCGCAATGCCGGCCGCATCGGCAGCTATCGCGGGTGCACACTCTATTCCACACTGATGCCCTGCTATTTCTGCGCCGGCGCTGCGGTGCAATTTGGGATCAAACGGGTAATCGTCGGTGAGAGCCGCACCTTCCCCGGTGCGCCGGAATTTATGCGCGAGCACGGGATCGAGGTGGTCGACCTCGATCTCCCGGATTGCTACCAAATGATGGAGAAATTCATCCGGGAACGCCCAGAGCTCTGGAACGAAGATATCGGAGTCGATTGACCAGCGCCCACTTTTCCACGACAAATCCTGCCCCCAAATTTTCCCGTATGAGCCGTTCCACCATTCTTGCCGCCAGTATTGCCCTCTTCGCCGCGCCCGCCGCCTTCGCTGCGGTGGATTTCCTCAAGGACGTTAAACCGATCCTCGAAGAGAACTGCGTACGTTGCCACAATCCCAAAGGTACGGACTACGAATCCGGTGATACGGACGTCAACCTCTCGACCAAGGAGTCGGCCTTCGAGGTGGCTTCGACCATCGTCGCCGGCAAGCCGGATAAGAGTAAGCTCTACACCAGCACGGTGCTCCCGGACGACGCGAAAAAACTGATGCCGCCGCGAAACAAGGTGACCAGGATCGATCGAACGCCTGACGCAAGGAGCAGACGGAGATTTTGAAGAACTGGATCTCTGAAGGGGCGAACTGGCCGGATGGAACGACGCTGACGGCTCGAAAAAAGGAGGTCGCGGCGAGCGGTGCCGGGCGAAGAAAAGGTGCTCGTGGCGGACATCGTACGAACGTATCACCGCCGAGCACCAAGCCGGTCGCGGCCGACCGCGATGAAGCCCTACGAGACGACGATCTCCGGGGTCGGACATCAGCTTCGAGATGGTGCCCGATTCCCGGGCGGGAAATTCAAGATGGGCAGCCCCGAGAGCGAGAACGGGCGCAAGCCGGACGAGGGCCCGGTGCACGAGGTGGAGATTGCGCCTTTCTGGATGGGCAAAATGGAGGTGACGTGGAACGAGTTCGAGCTCTTCATGTATCCCGCCGAGGAGAAAACGTGAGCGCGAAGCGAAGAAACTCGAGGCATCGCTCAACGCGCTGACCGACGCGGTTACCCGGCCCACGCAGCCCTACGTGGAGATGAGCTTTGGCATGGGCAAGGACGGCTTCCCGGCGATCTCGATGACCCAGCACGCCGCCAATAAATATTGCCAGTGGCTCAGCGCGAAGACGGGACATTTCTACCGGCTGCCGACCGAGGCGGAATGGGAATATGCGGCGCGCGCCGGGACCACGACCGCTTATTTCTGGGGCGACGATCCGGCGCAGATCGGCGACTACGCCTGGTGGGGGAAGAACAGCGGACTTCAAATATCAGAAAGTCGGCAAGAAAAAGCCGAATCCGTGGGGCCTTTACGACATTCATCGGCAACGTCGTCGAGTGGACGCTCGATCAGTACGATCCGGAATTACTACGCGCAATTCGCCGGCAGCGAATCCTTGGAACAAGGCGACCAAACCTTATCCCCATGTCGCCCGCGGCGGATCCTGGGATGACGATGATCCGGCCAAACTCCGCATCGCCGCGCGCCGGGGCTCGACCGCGAATTGGAAAATCCAGGATCCGCAGCTCCCCAAGAGCATCTGGTATCTCACCGACGCGCAATTCCTGGGCTTCCGCGTCGTCCGTCCGCTGAAGGTGCCGACGGCCGAGGAAATGCAAGCCTATTGGAACAGCGGCGTGGAAAAGGATAATCCCGCACTCTCCAAACCTGATGCCGGGCACTGAGCGACGACCGGAAATCCGACCCCATTGATCTGTTCGGTTTGCTGATTATTACCCGCGAATGACGGGCAGTGCGGCGTCGAGCGACGCCACATCGTCGATCGAAACACAGGGCGTTCCTTTGCGAATGCGGTTCAGCAGGCCGACGAGGACGCCACCGGGGCCGAGTTCGAGGAAGAAGTCACATCCAAGCTGATCCACGAGATATTCGATCGTCTCCGTCCAACAAACCGTGCCCGTGACCTGGTCTTGAAGCGAGTCCGGATCGCATCCGGCTCGGTCACCGGTGAGGCATCGACATTGCAGATGACCGGGAACTTGGCGGTGTGAAAAGTGGTGCGGGCGAGTTCCTCGCCCAGCTTGACGAAAGCCGAATTCATCAGCCGTGAATGATAGGCGCCGGCTACGTTCAAAAGCTTGGCCATGCGAATGCCGTGCTCTTTCGCCAGCGAAATCGCGTGAGCGATTTTTGCCTCTTCACCTGAAATCACGATTTGGCCTGGGCTGTTCAGATTCGCGACATCCACGTCGCACTCTGCTGCCAGCGTACGCACCGCGCTGTTCGTCGCCGCCGATCATCGCGGCCATGGCGCCGGTTGATTGCTCGCAGGCTTCCTGCATGAACAGTCCGCGCCGAGCCACGAGCTTGAGTCCCGGTCTCGAAATCAAAAGTGCCGGCGGCAGCGTGGGCCGTGAATTCTCCGAGCGAAAGTCCGGCGGCAGCATGGACGGGAAAATCGCCGATCTCCGCGCGGAGGGCGCCGAGACAGGCCAGCCCGTGCACGAACAACGCCGGCTGGCAGTTTTTCGTCTGCGTCAGTTCATCCTCCGGACCGCGAAAGTAGATTTCGCTCAGCGAGCGCCCGAGGACTTGATCAGCTTGCGCGACGAGATCCGCGGCGGCTGGATATTTCTCCACCAGATCCGCGCCCATGCCCGACCTGTTGCGCGCCTTGTCCGGCGAATAAAATGGCGATGCGTTTGTGTTTCATAAGTGTCGTCCCAAAAATAAAAGACGCGCGGAACGTTGGCTGGCGCGTTCGAGAAATTCATCGCCCCGTCGCATCGCATCTTCCAGGGTGCAGGGCTGATCGACAATGCTGATCGTGGCGTCGAAAAGTGCGCCGAGTTTGCCATCATCGGCGACCGAACCAGCCATGGCGACTACCGGTTTGCCATGTCGGCGTGCCATTTCCGCGACGCCAGCCGGACCCTTGCCCTCGAGCGTTTGGCCGTCGAGCCGGCCTTCTCCCGTGATGACCAGATCCGCTCCGGCAATCTGTTCCTCGAGGCGCAAGATCTCAGCCACGACATCGAAGCCGGACCGCACTTTGCCCCGCAGAAACTCATCAGCCCAAAGCCGATCCCGCCCGCCGCTCCGGCGCCCGGGCTTTCGCCGAAAGTCGCATCCGAGCGACTCCGTCACGATTTCGGCGAGTTGCGCCATCGAGGCCTCCAGATGCTCGACCGTTTTTTGCGTCCGCACCCTTTTGGGGGCTGAAAACACGCGCGGTCCCGCGCTCGCCCAGAAGAGGATTCTGCACGTCGCACGCCGCGATCACGTTCGGGCAACGCGATGACGTTTTCGTTTTCAATCCGAACCAATGCGATCAGATCGCCGGGGATCGGTTCGAGATCATCGCCGTCGCTGGTGAGAATGTCGTAGCCCAAGGCGGCAGCCATACCGATGCCCCCATCGGTCGTCGCGCTGCCACCGAGTCCCACCAGGATCGTCCTGGCCCCGCGTTCCGCGGCATCGCGCATGAGCTGGCCGGTGCCGAACGTATTTGCCCTCAGCGGATCGCGCTCCTCCGCCTTCAACCGCCAAAGCCCCGAAGCCTCCGCCATTTCAATGACCGCGAGTTTTTGCTCCGAGACCCAGGCATACCGGCAGGCCACGTCGCGCCCGAGCGGGTCGCGCGCTGCGAGTTCGATCCATTCGCCCCCGAGCGCGAGTCGCATCGCTTCGGCAAAGCCTTCGCCACCGTCCGCGATCGGAGCCAGCACCGTTTCGATCTCAGGCATCGCCGCGCGAAAACCACGCTCAATGGCCTGCGCCGCCGCCGCCGCGGAAAGCGAGCCTTTGAACTTGTCGGGAGCGATCAGGATACGCACAGGCAGAGAAAAAGGGGTCCAATGCTTCACGCGCGATGCCCTCGGTCGCAAACGAAATGTGTCGTCCGGCGATCGTCCAAATCGTTTATCCCCTCCGAGCCCGTGGACAATCTGGTGTTATACCTATAACACCAGATTGTTTCGACCGTGGCTTCTCGAGGGGTCTGCTTAAAGGGCCCGGGCGATATCCCGGGCGAGGCGGGCGAGCGCTTCGTTCATGGCGGTGACCTGGCCCGATTGCGCTTTCGGCGAGGTCAGGGTATCGGGTTTCGGATGGGCACGCTGGTGGCGAATGAACGGGTATTGGCCGATGCGGCTGGGCGCACGAGGTTGGAGTTTCCAGGTGCATTCGAGGATGAGCGGACCGAGGGGTCGGGCTCGAAACGAGAGATCCGGAGCTCGAGGAGAGAATCGTAGTCGAGGGTGATGAAATTCTCGACCGGCTGGATGTTGAGCGAGTTGGTCAGTCGTCCAAGATTCAGAGCGGTGACGCGGGAGATGCCGGCGGGGAGCGGCTCGGCCCAGAGGTGGTTCGGGTTCATTTTCAGCACTCCGCCCGCCTGGCGGGCGACGAGTTGCTGGCGGTCCAGGTAGCTCGGAAGTGCCGGCGGAGCGATGGCGACCGAGGGGCTGGAACCAGTGATCCTCCGTGCGGGGATGGCGGGATCGAGCAGGTGGTTGATCGAGGTGTCCGGAACGGGTTGAAGGATGCTGCACGAGGCGAATACGAGCGGGAGCAAGGCGGTGGGGAGGCGCATTTTCATTTGGGGTTGGCCTTGCCGCGCAGGAGGGTGCTGGGCTCGCGTTTCAACTCGACGGCCAGTTCCTGGAGGGCGCGCGAGGCCCGCTCCGTTTCGGAAAGCACGTTTTGCAGGCGCAGCATGATGGGGGCGCGCGGATTGGACACGTTCGCGATTTCCGTGGCGGCTTCCTCGATGCGAGCGACTCCAGCATCGGTCCTGGCAATGACCGCATTCAGATCCGCGAGCAACGGATCGATTCCCTGATTGGCCTTGGCCGCGACCTGATCGATGTTGACGAGCGCGGCGTTGAGGTTTTCCACGGCGCGAACGAGCTTGTCATCCGCTGTGGCTTTCCGAACATCGCCGGTGATTTCGGTGATGTTGTCGTTGATGGTCCCGAGGTCCAGTTCGGCAATCTGTTTCCTCGTGCTGACGAGCACGTCGCGGAGCTCGGACATGACGGCATCGAGATCGAGCGCGTTGAATTTTTTCAGGCCGTCCGCGATTCCAGAAATGAGTTCGTCGAACTCGGTGCCGATCGTCGGGACGACGGGATACGGTGGCTCGTCGCGGGCCAGATAAACGAAGCCGGGTGCGTCCGGGTTGATGTCAAACTCGATATAGAGCTGTCCCGTCAAAAGGCTTTGTTGCTTCATTCGGGCGCGGAGTCCCTCGCGCACCGCCTTTTGCACGCCCTCGCGGGTGGAAAAATCGATACCACCACCTCCTTCGGCGCTGACGAGGCGCAGCTCCTTTTGCGCGAGTTCGACGACGACGGGGATGATCTTCCGGTTTTGCCGACGATCGATGAGGACGTTGATCGATTTGACGCTCCCGATGCGAACGCCTCCAAAGCGCACCTCGGAGCCGATCTGGAGACCGTTGGCGCTTTTGTCGAAATAGAGAAGAACCGGATAGGTTCTCGTGAAATACTTGCCCGCGCCAAACAGCACGAGACCGGCGGCTGCGACGATCAGCCCGACGAGGGTAAAGATGCCGATGACGGTGGGACTGGCTTTTTTACTCATGAAGGCGGGCGGAGTGATGATTCGTGGTCTTCCCCGCCGCGGCGAAGAAAACGGCGGACGGCGGGATTTTCGGAATGATCGCGGAGTTCGGTGGGGTTTCCGGTGGCACCCTGGGTGCGAGTGGCGGTATCGAGGAAGATCGAATTGTTCGCGATGGCGAAAATACTGGCGAGTTCGTGGGTGACGATCACGACGGTGGAGCCGAGGCTGTCGCGAAGGCGCAGAATCAGATCGTCGAGACGACGCGAGCTGAGGGGGTCGAGACCGGCACCCGGTTCGTCGAGAAAGAGAATGTCGGGATCGAGGGCCATCGCTCGGGCGATTCCGGCGCGTTTATTCATACCTCCGCTGATCTGGGACGGATAGTAGTCCTCGTACCCGGAGAGCCCGACGAGGGAAAGCTTGTAGGAGACGAGGTCGGCGACGGTTTTGGCGGGAAGACCGGTGTTTTCCTCCAGCGGCAGGGCGATGTTTTCAGCCAGGGTGAGTGAGGACCAGAGCGCGCCGGATTGATACATCACTCCGAAGCGGCGAATGAAATCACCGCGCTCTGAGGGATCAGTGCCCGTGAAGTTTTCACCTTCGTACTGGATGCTGCCTTTCGCGGGTTCGCGCAGGCCGATGAGGTGCCGCAGGAGCGTGCTTTTGCCGCAACCGCTGCCCCCCATAATGATGAAGATGTCGCGTTCGGCGACGTCAAAGTTCAGGTTCCGCATCACGACGAATGAGTCGTAGGCCATCGTCAGATCACGGACTGTGATCTTGGACTTCGATGGGGACGCTTCCGTGGAGGCCAGCATGTGTTTAGATTCCGAAGACGGTGAAAAGGGCCGCGAACCCCGAATCGAGAACAATCACCGCGGTGATGGCAGCGACCACGGCGCGAGTGGTCGCTTCACCCACGGCGGCCGAAGAGTTTCCGGCATGCATGCCCTGGAGACAGCCACTCATGGCGATGGCGGCACCGAAAAAGAAGCTCTTAAGAACTCCGAGTGAAGCGTTGGTGAGACTGAGCGCGGATAAGGTTTCATTCCAGTAGAGGACCGGCGGGACGCCGACTGCCGCGCTGACGAGCATTCCGCCGAGTATGCCGATCACATTCGAAAAAACCGTGAGCAGCGGCATCATCAGGATCAGCGCGATGACCCGCGGCAGAACGAGAAAATCGAAGGGATCAAAGCCGAACGTTTTCAAGGCATCGATTTCCTCGTTGGCCTTCATGCTGCCGAGATGCGCGGCAAAGGCGGCGCCAGTGCGACCGCTCATAATGATGCCGGTCATCACGACCCCCATTTCACGGACCATCGCAATGCCAACGAGATCGGCGACATAGACGCTGGCCCCGAAGCTGGCGAGCTGGGCGTCTCCGACAAAGGCGAGGATCATGCCGATGAGAAAGCTGATGAGCGCTACGATCGGGAGGGCCTGCGGGCCGCACTCCTGAACGATCACCCAGAAATCACGAGCCCGGAAACGCGCCCTGCCGCGGAGGAAGCGGCCGAGTGCGAGCAGGGTGAGGCCGACAAATTCAGCGAGGGAAAGCACGCTGCTCCAAATGGCAATCGAGATTTTACCGAGCTTCCGTATCTCCGATACGGAGGCGGGTTGGCGGCCTGCTTCGCTTTCCTCTGGCACCGCGAGGGCGAGTTCCATAAGCCCTTGAAGATCGTGGGAGAGTCCTTCGAGCGAGGGTTTCGCTGAATCGCTGCCCTTGTCCGCGTCGGGCAGGCTTCCCACTTTCCGCAGATGGGAGAGGATGAACGCGGGGAGCGTGGAATCGTAGTCACCCAGCCCTTCGATCGCATATCGATCCGGTGGGCGATCCGGCGCCACCCCGTCGATCTCGGGTGCGTGGCTGCTCCGTCGCCAATCGCCGGAAAGTTCCAGCACCACTTTGTCTCCGTCCCGTCTCCAACGGCCGTGGGGTGATGATCGCTGCTCTGGTGACATAGGAAATATTGGCTGGAGAAATTGCCGGATCACAAGGCTGCGAGTCGATCCGGTTTCGGATCGGCCGTGTCGGTCATCGCCAGAAACGGACAACTTCCGCATAGCTTCGGGCAAGGGTTGCGAAGGTTCGGCTCCGCTAGGCGCGTATCTTCAAAGTGCAGGAGGTGAATTATGAAGACTCTATCGATACTGGGGCCTCACGGGATTCTTATCGCCACCGCGTTGGCGGTCGTGCTGATGGCAGGGAGGTCATCTTCCATTTCGCGCCCGATTTTCCGGATGGCTGACACGCCCAAATCCGGTCGCCAGCGTGGGCTCGCAGCGCCCTCGCGTTTTGCGCCAACGCCCCCCACACTGACATCCCTTGGCCGGTGGCCGGAAAAAATATGCAACGCCCACAGCACTCCCTGAAACTGTCCGTGTCGCCCTCCCGGTCCAATATTCGCGAGGCCCAGAAATGGTCGGCGATCCTGCTGACCATGGAAGGAACCAAACCGAAATGATGAATTTTGAGCGGATGACGAAGGCGGAGCTTATCCGCCGAATCACTGCGCTGGAGAAAATCGCGCCGGTGGCCAGTGTCGCTTTCGAGCGGGAGCGCCTCTTGCACGAATTGCAGGTCCGTCAAATGGAGCTCGAAACGCAGAATCACGAACTGCGCGAGGCGCAGGCGATCCTCGAAGAAATGCGCGCGCGCTACGCCGATCTTTACGACTTCGCACCCGTTGGCTATGCGACGCTGGATTCCGCGGGGGTGATCCGGGAAATCAACCTCATCGGCGCGGAGATGCTCGGCGAAGACCGATCACGGCTCATTGGCGTGTCGTTTCACCTGCATGTCGCGCGCGAAAACCTCGCGGAGTTTCGAAAACATCTCGGCCGGGAGGCGACGCCGGATGAGCGCGTAACGACCGAGCTGCGACTGTTGCGAAAGGGCCGCGAACCGCTGCCGGTCGTGATGCAGAGCCAGGGCGTCTTCCACGAGGAGGAGGCCGGCCTCCAGTGGCTGGCCGCCTTCACTGATCTCTCGATGCAAAAGCAGGCCGAGCAGGCTGCGCAGGAAGGCGCGGAGCTCAATCGCGGCATCCTCGGCTCGATCACCGCGCACATCGCGGTGATCGATCGCGAGGGAAGAATCATCGCTGTCAACGAAGCCTGGAATCGCTTTGCGCAAGAAAATGGCGGCGCCTCCCTCCCTCGGCATGGCGTCGGCAGCGATTACGTCGCCGTCTGCCAGAAGGCCACCGATGGATTGGACGCGATTGCAAAGGAGGCGCTGGAGGGAATCCAAGCCGTCTTGGAAAGACGGTTGCCTTCGTTTCGGATGGAATACCCCTGCCATTCGCCACATCAACGCCGGTGGTATCTCCTCTCCGTCACGCCGTTGGCGACGGAGCGCGGGGGCGCGGTTCTTTCCCACGCCGACATCACCCAGCGCTATCTGGTCGAGGAGGCGATCTCGGAAAAGGAGGCTCGCTTGCGCGCCGTGCTCGACACTGCAAACGATGGAATCCTTACGATCGACGAGCGAGGGGTGATCAAATCGTTCAATCAGGCGTCCGAAAAACTGTTTGGCTACGCGGCTCTCGAAGCCATCGGGCAAAACGTCAAAACGCTCATGCCCTCGCCGTACCGTGAGCGGCACGATCACTACCTGGCGAACTACCGCGCAACGGGCGCGGGTAAAATCATCGGCATCGGGCGCGAAGTCGAAGGGCAGCGGAAGGACGGAAGCATCTTTCCCATGGATCTCTCAATCAGCGAAGTGCGCCTGGGCGACCGCCGGATTTTTACCGGCATCGTGCGCGATATCACCGAGCGCCGGCGCGATGAACAGCGGTGGCAATTGCAATACGACATGGCCCGGGTACTCGCCGCTGCCGGTTCGCTGACCGAGACCGTGCCGGAGCTGCTGCGCGTCGTGGCCGAGACTTTTCAGTGGGATGTGGGCGAGTTTTGGGAAGTCGAGGACGAGTCAGCAACGCTGCGGCCGGTGCACGTCTGGCACGGACCCGGAAAGAAGCTGGCCGCCTTCGTTCGCCACAGTTCGACGCTGGCCTTTCCCATGTTCGACGGCCTGCCGGGCCGCGTAATCGCATCGGGTGCCCCCGCTTGGGTTTCGCCCATCACAGAATGTCCGGAATTTCTGCGGCAGAAAGCGGCGGTGCGGGCGGGTCTGCGCTCGGCGCTCGCATTCCCCATCATGCTCAACGATCGCACCCTGGGCGTGGCCGCCTTTCTCACGGATCGGGTGGCCCAACCAGATCCCGACCTGTTGAACCTGTTGGGCACCCTCGGCAGCCAGATTGGGCAATTCATGGAGCGCAAAAAGGCCGAGGAGACCCTTCGGGAGGAACGCGATTTCAGCGCCGCTGTGCTCGATACCACCGGAGCCCTGGTCATCGTGCTCGACGAATCCGGGCAAATCGTCCGCTTTAACCGAGCTTGCGAGCAATTGACCGGGCGTACGGAAGCGGAGGTGAGCGCAAATGACCTCTGGAAATTACTTCTCGTGCCGTCGGAGATGGATTCCGTGCGGGCTGTGTTCGAGGATTTGCGAACGACCAAAGTTCCTAATCGCCATGAAAACCATTGGGTGACGAAAACCGGCGAGCGCCGGCTGATCGCGTGGTCGAATACCGTGCTGACGAACGAGCAGGGCACCGTCAAATTCATCATCGGCACGGGCTTGGACATAACTCAGCGCGTCCGCGCTGAAACGGCGCTGCAGCGGCGAACTCAGCAGCTGCAGGCCATCGCGGAACTTAGCCATCACGCTCTGGAGGGCGTCGATTTTGATCGCCTGCTCCGCGACACTGCGGAGTTGGTGGCCCACGTGCTCGGCGTTGAATGTTGCGGGGTCTTCGAGTTTCGGCCCGCCGCCGGCGATCTGCTGCTGCGCGCCGGTGCGGGCTGGCAGGAGGGCTGCGTGGGCTGCGCGACGATGAGCGGCGACCCGGCGTTTCAAGGGGGCTTCACGCTGCACAGCAGCGCTCCCGTGGTGGTCGGGGAGTCGGCGGACGCAACTCGCTTTCGCGCGGACGAATTTCTCCTCCGGCACGGAGTGGTCAGCGGAATCACCGCTGTCATTCGCGATAAACTGAATCCTTACGGTGTACTCGCCGCGTGCGCGACGGAGCGGCGCGGTTTTAGTGATGACGAGGTGTTTTTCGTCCAGTCCGTTGTCGAGGTTCTCGCCACCCTCGTGGAGCGCCGCCAGCTCGAGGAAGAATTGCTCGCGATCAGCGGACGCGAACTACGGCGCATCGGGCAGGATTTGCACGACGGCCTGTGCCAGCACCTCGCCGGGATTGAATTTCGCACCGAGGCTCTCGCTCGTGACCTCGAGGGCCATCCGACCGCGCGCGCGGAAGCGGAAAGGATTTGCGCCTTCGTTCGTGAAGGGACGGCGCAGGCGCGAATGATCGCACGCGGACTGCACCCGGTCGAGTTGGAGCAGAACGGCCTGATCTCCGCCCTCTCGGAACTGACCGCAGACAGTGCACAACTTTACCGCATCGAATGCCGCTTCGACGCCGGTGAAAGCGTGCCGGTAACGGACCATGCGACAGCCACTCAACTCTACCGCATTGCGCAGGAGACGATCAGCAATGCGGTGCGCCACGGCCGCGCGAGGGCGATCGAGGTCGCGCTGCGGGCGGCTGGCGAGGACGCCGCCGTGTTGACGATCACGAATGACGGCGCACCGCTGCCCACGGATCCGGGCCGGAGCGGGGGCATGGGGCTTCGCATCATGCACTATCGGGCGGAGTTAATCGGTGCGACGCTGCGACTGGGCTCGACGGCGGAGGGGAAAACGGAGTTAAGTTGCACGTTCCAGCCGCAGCGATGAACACCGCCAAATCCAAGCGCAAACGCACCCGGGTGATGATCGTCGATGATCATCCGATGACGCGTGACGGGCTCGTGCATCTGATCGACCGCGAGCCTGATCTCATGGTCGCCTGGCAGGCGGAAAATGCCGCGCAAGCGCTCCAAACTGCCGTGGCCGAACAGCCGGATTTGGCACTGGTGGACATTACGCTGCCGGACAAAGGCGGCATTGATTTGATTAAGGACCTCAAGGCCGTGAGCCCCGCGACAAAAGTGCTGGTGCTCTCCATGCACGATGAATCGCTCTATGCCGAGCGAGCATTGCGGGCCGGCGCCCGCGGTTACGTTACCAAGCAGGCCGGGGGCGCAAAGCTCATGCAGGCCATTCGACGGGTGCTCGGCGGGCACATTTACGTGAGCGAGAAAACCGCCGAGCGAATCGTGGAAATCTTTTCGGGGCAAAGCACGGACAGCACGCGCTCACCGGTCGCGCGGCTCTCCGACCGGGAGTTCGAGGTTTTTCAACTGATCGGGCAAGGTCTCCCCGCGCCGGAGATCGGCGGACGGCTCTGCATCAGCGCCAAGACGGTCGAGGCGCATCGCGTAAAAATTAAGTCCAAGCTTGGTCTCGGCAGTGCCGCGGAACTGATCGCCTTCGCCGCTCGATGGTCGGCCTCGGGGGAATCGGCACGCGGCTCATAAGGAAATTCCTGGGCGTCGCTAAGGACGGTGCCCTGTGCGGTCGCGGAACCTGCCCAGTGGATCGCAGAACCTCTCGATCGCTAGGTTGCCCTTCCATTCATGAACACCCTCCTGAAAGACCGCACGACCCCGTTCCCGTCGTCGCCAACCCTTCATTGCACGATACTCTACGATGATTTCACGTGCGGGCTTCGCGGCAGCCGATTCGCCTCGATGCTTGCCGACCGGTTTTGGGTCCCGCATGAAGATCCCGCACTCTGGCGATGCGAGTTGCTTGAGTACCCAGCGCTCGCCGCGGAGGCAACGCGTGATGCCACCGCGAGCAATTTCGTGATCTTTTCACTGCTTGGAGATCTGTTTCTCTCCTCCAGCACCTGTCGCTGGGTGGAATCCTGGCTTAACGTTGCCGACGGCAGTCGAACGTGTCTGGTTGCGTTGTTCAGAACGGGACGCAGCAATCGCGACCGCGTGAGCGGTTCGTGGACATTCCTGCGTCGGTCCGCCAGGTCAGCGGGAGTAGACTTTCTGGCCTGCGGTCCGGGCGATGAGGCGCACGAGAGTCCAGTTCATTTTGAGGAATCCGGCGACGAGCAGCACGGACCGGAGCAGCGCTCACGGGCGGAACTGGCCTCATGGTCATGAACGACATGGAGTCCCCATTGTCGCGAGCGGAACCCACCTCGCAGAGCGCTCGGAGCGCTCATCAAAATGGATCGGAGACGATTCTGGTCGTCGATGACTATGCGTGCCTTGGCGAGATGGCTGCCGATTCGCTGCGGACCTCGGGCTATCACGTGCTGACGGCGACAGGCGGCGAGCAGGCCCAATCGATCGCCCGGAAAACGCCGCGGATCGATCTCCTGATCACAGACCTCGAAATGCCGCGCATGCGGGGCGATGAACTGGCGAAGTGGTTTCCAGCCGTTCATCCCGCGGCAAAGGTCATCTTCATGTCGAGCACCCGGCCCCGGTTCCCTGGGCGGGAGCAGCTGCATCTTGTCGCCAAGCCATTTCGCCCCAGCGACCTGATCGCCAAGGTCCGCGCGGTCCTCAACGACGCCCCGGCGCCCCTGCATCTGCCATTGACTGAACCATGAACCCCGACACCGATAACGCCGTCCTGACGCGGCTTTCCCGTTCAGAAATCTACCAGGAATACGAGCGCGCCTTTGGCGAAGCCACGGGGCTGCCGCTCACTCTCAGCCCGGTGGAGAACTGGCAGCTCGCGCATCACGGGCGACGCCACGAAAATCCTTTTTGTGCCCTGATCGCACGCCAGGGCAAGGCGTGCGCGGCGTGCCTGCGGGTGCAGCACGAGATCGCGGCGCTGACGACCGGCGAATCGCATACGGCGACGTGTTTCGCTGGCTTGCGGGAAACCGCGGTTCCGCTCCGCCTCGGCGAAAGAACAATCGGCTTCCTCCGCACGGGCGAAGTGCTTCTTCAGAAACCGCGCCCGCCCCATTTCGCACGGGTGGCGAAGCAACTGCGCCAGTGGGGACTGGGCGGCAAAACTGATGAGTTCAAGACCGCGTTTTTCAAAACGCGAGTGCTCTCGCCGCGGCATTACGACTCCATTGTCCGGCTGCTGGGAATCTTTGCGAAACATCTCTCGCTGGTGGCTAATCAGATCGCCTTTCAAAGCGACCATGCGGAACCGCCAAACATGACGCGCGCGAGGCAGTACATCGACGAGCACAAAACGGAAGACCTCTCGCTGAAACAAGTCTCCGCGGTCGTGAACATGAGTAGTTACTACTTCTGCAAAAAGTTTCATCAGGCGGTTGGCTGCACCTTCACCGAGTACCTGGCACGCGTCCGAGTGGAGGCTGCGAAAACCATGCTCCTGAATCCGAACGCGCGCGTTTCCGAGGTGGCTTTCGATGCCGGCTTTCAGTCGATCACGCACTTCAATCGCGTCTTCAAAAACCTGGCCGGCTATTCGCCGACTGAATACCGCGCGGCCCTGCGAAAAGCGGCCTAGCAGGCGGTTGAAAACGCATTTCGTACGGTAGGGCGCGTCGCGCCGCGACTCTTTGAAACATCGGTTCGGACGCCGCGGCGCGGCGTCCCTACCGTTTTTCCATCGTCTGCTAGGGCGCGCCGGGGCGGATTCATCCCGGCAAAATTCGGCGAGAAATCAGCAACGAGTGCGTAGTGGCGCTGAGCGTGGCGACTACGGTTGGGCACGAGCGCTCCGACACGATGAATGAACCAACTCCCGCTGGTCCCCAAGGCACCGCCCCGCTCGCCGCCACGAAGACGACGATCGTGTGCGGCACTGATTTTTCCCAGCAGGCGGAGCAAGCGGTCGAGGCGGCGGCGGCGCTCGCTCGGCGGCTCAATGAACCACTGGTGCTCGTGCACGCCGTGGACAATGAGTCGCGCCAGACGCTGCCAACTGATGTTTCCGATTCCCTCTGCGTTTTCGAGCGGATGCAACTCCACGATGCGCTCGAGCGATTGCGCGCATCGAACGTAGATGTGATCGAAAGCTTTCGTTCGGGAAGACCGGAAGATGTGCTTCTCGAAGTGGTAACCGCGAAGAGCGCGCGCCTTCTCGTTGTCTCTTCGCACGGACGCGAGGCGCCGGAGCGCTGGGTGCTCGGTAGCGTCGCCGAACGCGCTGCGGAATCCTCTCCGGTTCCGACCCTCGTGGTGCGTTCCGCTGCGCCGTTCACCGCCTGGACGCTTGGCAAGCGGCGATTGCGCGTCTTTGTGGGCGCCGATTTCTCCGCGCCCTCCGAGGCTGCGCTCCGCTGGGTGGCATGGCTGCGGCAGGTCGGGGCCTGCGACGTCGTGGTTGCTTACGTTGCGCAGACCTTGCCGGCGAGCGGACCGAACGAAATGGTTTCCTCACCAATCGTCGCAGAGATGCTCGACCGAACTGAAGCAGTGCAGACGCGCTTCTTTCGTCGTCGCGTCCGGGCCGCGCTTGGTGCCAGCCAGGTGCGTGTGCGGTTCGAAAGGGGCTGGGAGCGATCCGACGCGCATCTCATCGAAGTGGCCCGCGATGAGCGCGCCGATCTCATCGTCGTCGGCGCCCATCAGCGCCACGGGCTCGACCGTCTCGGTCACCGTTCCATTTCGCGTGCGGTGCTAAACTACGCACCGATGAACGTCGCGTGCGTGCCTGTCGCTGCAGCGCGGGAGCAAATTCGATGATGATCCGATCCGCCGAACCGGAAGCGAGTGCGCGCCGTTACGGTAAAGACGTCTTCGGCGAGATTTCTCACCCCCTTCTCCAAACCAGAGCCAACAACCCATGAAAACCGACAAATCCAAAACCGACGAGCCTGAGACCGGTCTGCACCGAACCACCCGCGCCGCCGAGAGTTCGAGCGGCCAGCTGATCGAGATGGTGCCACTCGTGCTGAGTCTCAAGAACATCCTGGTGCCGATCGATTTTTCCGAGACCGCGCGCAAGGCCCTGCGATACGCCGTTCCATTTGCCAAACAGTTCGACGCCCGGATCACGCTGGTCCACGTCGTCGATCTCACAGGGTATCCGCAGGAATTCGGATATGTGGTGGTCGATGAGAGCCCGTCGCTCGATACCCAGGCGAAAAGTCTCGCCGAGCTTGCCCGCCTCACCATTGCGCCAGAGTTGCTCGCACAAACCATCGTCCGGCGCGGCGTCGCCTGGGACACGGTTGTCTCCGTTGCGCGCGAGACGCAAGCCGACCTCATCATCACAACCACGCACGGCTACACGGGACTCATGCACGTGCTCTTGGGAAGCACCGCTGAGCGCATCGTGCGTCACGCGCCGTGCCCGGTGTTAATCGTCCGCGAGCGCGAGCACGAGTTCGTCTAGCAGGTAGACAAAGGCGATCGCGCGCCTTGGATCACAGAAATAAGAAGGTTCAGGTCGCGGACAAGTCCGGCACCAGCACAGCCGCGCCGACGATGCGCCCGGCGCGCAGTGCCGCGAGCGCTTCATTCGCCTGCTCCAATGGAAACGTTTGCGTTTCCGTTTCCACGGGCACCTGTGCTGCGATCTCGAGAAATTCGTCGCCGTCGCGGCGTGTGAGGTTCGCCACCGAGCGCAACGTGCGTTCCTGCCAAAGGTCCTCGTAGGGGAATGACGGGATGTCGCTCATGTGAATGCCGCCACAAATCACCGCGCCGCCTTTGCCGACAGCGCGCAACGCCGCGGGTACCAATGGACCCACAGGCGCGAAAATGATGGCCGCGTCGAGTTCCTCCGGCGGCGACTCGTCAGAGCCGCCGGCCCACACCGCACCCACACGCCGTGCAAAATCTTGCCCGGCGACGTCGCCCGGCCGTGTGAAGGCGAAGACTTCACGGCCTTGAGAGCGGGCTACTTGCGCGATGATGTGCGCCGCGGCGCCGAAGCCGTAGATGCCCAGCCGAAGCGCATTGCCGGCCATGCGCAGCGAACGGTAGCCAATCAATCCCGCGCACATGAGCGGTGCGGCCGCCACATCGCCAAAGGGTTCCGGCAGCGGGAAGGCGAAGCGGGCGTCGGCGGTGGCAAACTCCGCAAAGCCCCCGTCCAGCGTATAGCCCGTGAAACGTGCGCGGTCGCAAAGATTTTCGCGATCCGAGCGGCAGAATGTGCATTCGCCGCAGGCCCAGCCGAGCCACGCAAGGCCGACTCGTTCACCCACCCGAAACCTTTCCACGTCGGGGCCGCATCGCTCGATGCGCCCCACGATTTCGTGTCCGGGAATCAAGCCGGGTTTCGGATTCGGGAGCTCGCCATCCACGATGTGCAAGTCGGTGCGGCAGACGGCGCACGCCGAAACGCGCACCAGTATCTGCCCCAAGTCGGGAGTTGGAACGGGAATCTCGCGCAGCGCTAGCGCTCGCCCCGGTGCATCGAAAATCATGGCGCGCATCTTTGCCTCATACCATCTCCCTTCAGCGCGCACGAGAGGGGATCATTGCAATGGCACGATTGGCGAACTGTTCGGCAAGAACTGGGAAGCTGTGCGTGCCCGGGTGACTATTATCCCAATTGGGTTGAGTCGGGAATTAGCAACGCCCGATTCAAATCCGCGTTGAGGGTTGAGTCAGGCGGTCGACTCTCGGCGAATAAACCTGCCCGCCGCTGAGGAAACAACTATGAACACACTAGCCAAATGGAGCCTATTTATAGAACAGCCGAAGCCCATCGAAGTGAAAGTCGATTGACAGTCGTCCGCGGGCGGGTCCCGCGCGATTCCCGCTCCGCGCTTTGCGGCCGGAGAACGGTCGATCCAGAAAACTACACGGACCCTTAGCGCATGTTCCGATCCGCGATGCGTGTTCGTCCTGAAGAGCAAGTTCATCCCGTGGCCAGCGTTTCCGCTCACCACTAATATACATCCCTCCGATAGCGTCGCGTTTGTCGCAGTTCGGCGACATACGTTTCCGCGCTGGAAGCGGTCAATCCGCCGCTTTGATGCGCGATCGCCCGCAGCGCGTCATCCACTGCCGGTGCCAGGGTTTCGATGTCACCGCAGACATAGAAGCAGGCGCCATCTTGCAACCACGACCAAACCGCGCTGGCCTGTTCCCGCATCCGATCCTGTACATAGATCTTCTCCGCTTGATCGCGCGAAAACGCGATGTCCATCCGAGTAATCACGCAGCAGGTCAATAATATGACTGTCACCATCGAGCTTGAGGCTCTGGCGCGCTCGTGGGCAATGTGCGGCCAGTGCTTCGACGAACCGGCGCGACGGAACGGTGATCGTTCGCTGGCGAAGCAGCGATTCCCGCAGCGAAATGGGTTCACCGTCGAGCGACAATACCTGTTCGTCACCCGAGGCGCGAATCTGCGCCACGATTTCCGAAACCAGAGCTGGATCATTCGTCGGGAATATGGCGATGGAATCGCCCGGCTCGAACGTCACCCCGGAATCTTCCAGCGAAAGCTCGTAGTGATAGGTCTCCTTTTCCGAGCCGAACCGACTCAGTTTCTGCCGGTCAAGCAAACGAGCCGGAAATGGGTGTGCTCGCGAGTAGATCGGTGCTGGTTTCGCCGGCGGGACGGTCATGCGATTATCGTGCGACCTTGTGCATTCACGCCTGCGCGGAATTCGGCAAACCTCTTCCACCGCCGCCCGCCTGCCGGCGCTCCGGTGCGGAACGATAACGGCGCCGGCTTCATGCTCGAGTCCACCGTTACGCTGGTGAGCCGAATCTGTGATGCGCTTCCACGGAATCGATTCCGAGCGAACAGCAGATGTGCCGTGTGGTGAGCATCCCCGCAGCAGTCTTGATCAATTTATCGAATTCGACCGTTGGCAGAGCCACTCCCTCGTGGGCAACGCTCTTTATACTGACGCCCCGCTCCAAAAGCTCGCTCAGAACTTCTTCGCAAGTGACCGGGTCGTCGGTGACGTAGTGGTTTATCTGTTCGTGCCGCTGATCGCGCGCGTGCAGCGGGATGGCGTATTCGATTTTGTAATTTGCGAGCATGTTTGTGGATGTTGACGATTGCGGCCGCAATTTGCGCGCATCCGAGCTGAGGAGCATCGCAGCCATTGGCGAAGCCTTCTCATTTGTTGCTCGCGCCGCTGGAGTCCAGCAATCGCGAGATGGTGACCACCTCGAACCCTCTGCGCTCCAACCGGTTGAGAATCTCTGGCAGCGCCTCCGCCGACGCGGATTCACCGACGTGCATCAGGATGATCGCGCCCTCGAGTTCCGTGTCGGACCGGCCGGTGATTCGATCGACGAGAAAGGCGCTGCTTTTCGGTGGGGGGACGGAATCCAGGCTGTCGAGCGTCCAATAGATCGAGATGTAACCAAGGTCATTTGCGATCCTCAGTACTCGCCGATTGCGCGCGCCGAAAGGGGCGCGCCACCACGGGCTGGACGTGCGCGGAACGTACTGCGTGATCAGGGAACCGGTTTCCTGCAGCTCCCGGCGAACCTGCGTGTCGTCGATCTTCGTGAGGTCGGGGTGACTCCAGGTGTGATTGCCGATCTCGTGGCCGGAATCAATCAGCGATTGGACAAGGTTTGGATGCTCGCGCATCCATCTTCCCGTAAGGAAAAATGTGCTGTGGACTCGAGCCTGAGCAAGCGCCATCAGGAGCGACGAAAACGCATCCGAGTCGCCACCGGCATCAAATGTTAACGCGACGCGGTGCCTATCCCGCGGTCCGCGACTGATTTCCATCGTTGGAATGGAGTTGTGTTGCAGCAATGTCGTCGGGCCAGATGGGGTGTTGGCGAGAAAAAGCGAGAGTGCGGACGCGACCAAAAGCCCCCCGGCGGCAAGGGTCCAGCCCGGCAGGCGACGTGCATTCATACCCACTGTATCCACGCATTTTGTCGGGACTGCAGCACTGCGATTGAAATTTGTTCGCCATCCCTTGCTCCCGACCTGGGCGAGTTCCGGCGCGGGACTGGCGACCGCTGCGCAGCTCCAGGGTTGGCGAAAGGGATCCTCTTCTTGCCACGAGTCCCTCCGTCCCTCCTCCCGCGAAAAGATTCGCGAACCAGTTCGGTGATGTGCCGTTGTTTTCGAGTCAGCAGATTCGTGGCAATTGCTCACCGCTCAGCATGTCCAAAACCCGCGTCGCGCCGATCCGGCTCTTGATGGTGACACGTGGCTCGGTTCCGATGCTTACGCTGCCGATGCGGGCAGCGCCGAGGCCAATGGGGTATTCCCGCAGGATGGCGAGCGCGGCTTCGCATTGAGGCTCGGGGATAAAGGCAACGCAGCGGCCTTCGTTGGCGACGTAAAGCGGATCGAACCCGAGGATCTCACATGCGCCCCGCACGTCTTCTCGAACCGGAACAGCCCGATCATCCACCTCGATTCGGACGCCTGCCGTCGCGGCGATCTCGTTCAATGCACTCGCCAGTCCCCCGCGCGTGAGGTCGCGCAGGCAGTGAATTTCGACCCCGGCACCGAGCAGCGCCAGGACGAGCTCGGCCAGCGGCGCGCAGTCGCTTTCGATGACGGTTTCGAATTGCAACCCTTCGCGCACGGACATGATGGCGATGCCGTGTCGCCCGAGATCGCCGCTGACGAGAACTGCGTCGCCCGGTCGCACGCTCGCGGGCGAGATGGCGGCGTTGTGTTCGATTACTCCGATGCCGGCGGTATTGATGAAAACGCCGTCGCCCTTGCCTTTGTCCACGACCTTCGTGTCACCAGTCACGATCTCCACACCCGCGGCTTGGGCGGACACGCGCATGGATTCGACGATGCGGGCGAGCGTTTCCATCGGCAACCCTTCCTCGATGATGAAACCTGCGCTCAGCCAGCGTGGGCGCGCCCCGCACATCGCGAGATCATTGATCGTTCCATTCACCGCCAGCATTCCGATGTCGCCGCCAGGAAAGAACAACGGACGTACGACATACGAGTCGGTGGTAAAGGCGAGGCGCGCGCCGCCGATCTCGATGGTGGCGCCGTCGTGCTGCTGCCCGAGCAGAGCGTTGTCGAACGCAGGCCGCATCAACTTTTCGATGAGCTGCTGCATCAGGCGGCCGCCGCCCCCGTGCGCGAGCGTGACGGTCTCGTGCGGAAACAGCGGTAACGGGCAGCTCGTCGTGAATTTCATCGGCGGTAGCGATAGTAGGCCGCGCACGCGCCTTCACTCGAAACCATCGTGGCTCCCAGCGGATGCTCCGGCGTGCACCGCAGGCCGAAAGCCGGGCATTCGTGCGGCTTTTTCAAGCCCTGAAGGATCAGGCCGCTGATGCACTCACCCGATTCCTCCGCGGTGTATTCGGCAACGCCAAAGCGTAGCTCGGCATCAAAGGCGGCAAAAGCTTCGCGCAACCCGAGCCCGCTGCGCGCGATCTCTCCCATGCCGCGCCATTTCCGCGGGACGATGCCGAACACCTCACTGACGATCTGCTGCGCCGTCACGTTCCCCTCGCGTCGAACGCAGCGCGTATATTGGTTCTCCACCTCGGCCCGCCCGCTCTCGAGCTGCTGGACGCACATGAGCACGCCATGCAGAATGTCGAGTGGCTCAAAGCCCGTGACGACGATCGGCACGTGATATCGCTCCGCCAGCGGCGCGTATTCCTCGAAGCCCATGATCGCGCACACGTGTCCCGCCGCGAGAAATCCCTGCACACGATTCTCCGGCGACGAGAGAATCGCCTCCATCGCCGGCGGTACGAGCACGTGTGAGACGAGGACGGTGAAATTCCGAAGTCCACCTCGCGCCGCCTGCCTGACAGCCATCGCATTGGCCGGTGCTGTCGTTTCAAAACCGACCGCGAAGAGCACCACCTCCCGGGCCGGGTTTTCCCGCGCTATCTTCACCGCATCGAGCGGCGAATAGACAATTCGCACGTCGCCGCCACCCGCTTTTGCGGCCAACAAATCGCGTCGGCTGCCAGGTACCCGCAGCATGTCACCGAACGAGCAGAAGATAACGTCGTCGCGCGCGGCAATCTCGATGGCCTTGTCGATCAACTCCAGCGGGGTGACGCACACCGGGCAACCCGGCCCGTGAACGAGCGTGACCTCGGTCGGCAACAGTTCATCGATGCCAAATTTCACAATCGCGTGCGTCTGTCCTCCACACACTTCCATGATCGTCCACGGTCGGGTGACCACCCGCTGAATGGCCTCAGCAAAGCGTTTCGCGCCCTCAGCGTCGCGGTATTCATCGAGGAATTTCATTGGCGGATTCGACCAAAGTCGATGGTGGGGCCGATAGTCACTGATTCAATCCAACAACTGGGCTAAAGTGCCGACGGCGGGGATCTGGCAATCACCGGTTTCGAATCTGCGTCTCCCCACAAAATCCATTTCGCGACGGGAGACATCTCCGCGCTGGTCATCGCGCTCAGCGTTTGGTGAATTGAAAAGCGAAGCTGCGAAGCTGCTTTCTCCCAGTTCAGAAAATCTTCCATAATGAACTGGCTCACTGATCTCGCCTCCTCGCATCCCATTCCGCACGCGGTCCTCGTGCTTTCCATCGTGGCCGCGCTCGGTCTGGCTTTGGGCAGTGTGCGGATGCGCGGCATCGGGCTCGGCATCGCCGGTGTTCTCTTTGCCGGCATCGCCCTCGGCCATTGGGGAGTGAAAATCGATCACACGGTGCAGGATTTTGTCCGCGAATTCGGTCTCGTTCTGTTCGTTTATACGATCGGAATGCAGGTCGGGCCCGGTTTCATTACCTCGCTGCGCCGCCATGGCCTTACGCTGAATCTCCTGGCGGCGGGCGTTGTTTTTCTCGGCGCTGGACTCGCGCTTCTGATCGGACATTTCGCCGGGTTTGATATTGCGCTCACCGCGGGCATTTTTTCCGGTGCGACGACGAATACGCCCGCGCTCGGGGCCGCGCTGGACGCCTTGAAAAGTGCGGGGGAAATGATCCCGGATCGGTTTGCGCTCCCCGGCATCGGCTATGCGGTGGCCTATCCGTTCGGCATTGTCGGGATCATTCTGACCATGCTCGCCGTGCGCGCGTTTTTCAAGGTGAGCGTCGCGAAGGAGGCGGAGGAATTTGAACGCGAACAGCGGTCCGACTACGCGCCGCTGGAGCGAATGAACCTGCGGGTGGACAACGACAATTTCGAGGGGCTGACGATCGCGCAGCTTCCCGGACTCCCCGAGTTGGGCGTCGCCATTTCGCGCATCCGGCATCGTGGCAAGGCGGAGATCCAGGCTGCCCACGCCGGCACCAAAGTGCATTGCGGAGACGTGTTGCTCGCGGTCGGCACCCGCGCCCGCCTGGAGGAGTTCCGACTGATCGCGGGCGAGCGATGCGAAGAGGACCTGATGCAGGCCCAAGGGCACGTCACCTGGCGACGCGTCCGTGTTACTTCTAAAGCCGTGCTCGGAAAATCGCTGCGCGAGCTGGCGCTGGATCACTTTCACGGAGTGACCGTGACCCGCGTTCGGCGCGCGGGCATCGAACTCCCGGCCACGCCGGACTTGCGCCTGCAATTTGGCGACAGCCTGCAGATCGTCGGTGAGCCGCCATCCATGCCCGAGGCAATGCGCGTGCTTGGCGATTCCGCAAGCGAACTCGGCCACACGAATTTCGGGGCGTTGTTTGTCGGCATTGCACTGGGAGTGGTCGTGGGACTCCATCCATTCCAAATCCCCGGCATCCCGGCGCCGATCCGGCTCGGGCTGGCGGGCGGACCGTTGCTGGTCGCGATCCTGTTGAGCCGGATTGGCCGCATCGGCCCGATCATCTGGCACATGCCGCACGATGCCAATAGCGCCATTCGCGAGCTAGGCATCGTGCTCTTCCTGGCGTGCGTCGGGATAAAGGCAGGCGGGCAATTCTTCGAGGTGCTGTTGCACGGCGATGGACTTTTGTGGATGGCCTCGGGTGCGATCATCACGGTGATCCCCTTGCTCGGAATCGGCTTGATCGGCCGCGCCTTCCTTAAGCTCAATTTCATGCGCCTTTGCGGGCTCCTGGCCGGTAGCATGACGGATCCACCGGCCCTCGTTTTTGCCAATTCGATCGCCCGCTCCGACGCCCCGTCCGTGGCCTACGCAACGGTTTATCCGCTGACCATGCTGCTTCGCATCCTCGTCGTGCAAATCATGGTGCTGATGTGAAATGATGGTCGACGCCTTACGGTGCTGACTCGATCGTGCGAGCGACCGCGATGGCTCGCATGTATTGTGCGCGCTCGAACGCGCTCGGGTCCGGGCAATTGCGCTGACTCATGCTGCCTTTGAGCTGGTTAACCGATTCGTATTCGTGCTGCTCCATCCACTCACACATCTCACGCTCAATCACCGTCAGGTGTTCAATCCCGCGGCGAAGCAGCACCGAGCAGAGCATCGTTACGTCGGCCCCGACCATCAGCATCTTGAGCGCATCGGTGCCGCGATGGATGCCACTCGTGGCGGCGAGACTGGCCCGGACGCGACCGTGTAACATGGCGATCCACCGCAAGGGCAAACGCATTTCACCCGGCGTGCTCAGATTGATGGTGGGGGCGACTTCCAGCGCGTCCAGGTCGATGTCCGGCTGGTAAAAGCGATTGAAGAGCACGAGACCGTCAGCGCCGTGTTTATCGAGCCGTGCGGCGAAGTGCCCCAGGTTGGTGAAGAATGGACTGAGCTTTACGGCGACAGGGATTTTCACCTGAGCCTTCACGGACGCGACGATGGTGAGGCAATTCGTTTCGATCTCTTCGCCGCCCACGCCGGCGTTGCTCGGAATGGAGTAAAGATTTAGCTCCAACGCGTCGGCGCCCGCCTTTTCAATGGACTGAGCGAAGGTCGTCCAACCTCCGAAGGAACTTCCGTTGAGGCTGGCAATGATCGGAATTTTGAGCGCCCGCTTTGCGTTCGCGATGTTCAGCAGGTAGCGATCCGGTCCGAAGTGAAACTCATCGGGCTCCGGGAAGTAGCTGAGCGCCTCCGCATAGCTCTCCGTGCCGTGGGTGAGGTGGTGGTGCAGCGTATGAGATTCGTGGCGGATCTGCTCTTCGAACAGCGAGTGAAAAACAATCGCCGAGGCGCCTGCGTCCTCCAGGCGCTTGAGGTTGTCGAGTTCTTCGGAGAGCGGGGATGCTGACGGTACGAGCGGAGTGCGCAGGTCGAGGCCGAGATATTTGGTAGAGAGATTCATGGCTTGGTTTCCACGGGAGTTGCGGCGGCGTGACGGGCTGGTTGTGCCGCGAGGTATTGGTAAAGGGCCAGGCGCGTGTCGGCGTCGTCCTGGGCTTGTTGAAACAGTGCGCCCGCGTCGTCCGGGTGGCTTTGGTCGAGCATGCGGAAGCGATTCTCCATGCGCAGGTAATCGCGGACCTTCATGCGCGGCGCGGACGAATCGAGCTGCAGCGGGTTTTCGCCGCGCAGGGTCCGGCGCGGATCGTGGCGGTAGAGCAGCCATTGGGCGGACTTTACCGCGGCTTGCTGATTCTGCATTGCGGTCGTGAGATTGATGCCGTGGGCGATGCAATGGCTGTAGGCGATGATAAGTGCCGGACCCTCATAGGCTTCGGCTTCGAGGAAAGCCTTGAGCGTGTGCTCATCCTTTGCGCCCATCGCGACCGAGGCGACATAGACGTTGCCGTAAGTCATCATCATTAGTCCGAGATCCTTCTTGGGAGCTGCTTTGCCACCGGCCGCGAACTTGGCCACGGCCCCGCGCGGAGTGGCCTTCGAACACTGGCCGCCGGTGTTGGAATAAACCTCCGTATCGAGCAGCAGAACCTTCACGTTGCGCCCGCTGGCCAGCACGTGATCGAGCCCGCCAAAACCGATGTCGTAGCCCCAACCATCACCGCCGACGATCCATACGCTCTTGCGCACGAGGCTATCGACCAGAGCCAGCAAACGGCGTGCGTTATCGCCGCCGAGGCCCGCCAGACGCTGCTTGAGTTCGGCCACGCGCTCGCGCTGGTCGAAAATGTCAGCCTCATCCTGCTGCCGTGCGTTCAGTATATGCGCGGCGAGATCGTCACCAATTTGCGGGGCGAGTTCTTGCAAAATCTCCGCGGCGAACTCGCGCTGTTTGTCGAGCGAAACGCGGAAGCCGAGGCCGAACTCGGCGTTATCTTCGAAGAGCGAATTCGACCAGGCCGGGCCGCGGCCCAGGGCGTCGAAACTCCAGGGCGTCGTCGGCAGATTGCCGCCGTAGATGGACGAACAACCGGTCGCGTTGGCCACGAGCAGGCGATCACCGAATAACTGCGTGAGGAGTTTCAAGTAAGGCGTCTCTCCGCAGCCGGCGCACGCGCCGGAGAATTCGAAGAGGGGCCGCTGGACCTGCTGCTGTCGCACATGCTCGGTGGAAATGCGGCGGCGATCCATGTCGGGAATCGTGAGGAAAAAATCCCAGTTCGCACTTTCGTTTTCCCGCAGCGGTGGTTGCGGGTCGCATGTTGATGGCCTTGAGCCGCGCTTCGGTCTTGTTGCGCACCGGACAAACATCCACGCAGATGCCACAGCCCGTGCAATCCTCGACCGCGACCTGCAGCGTGAACTTCATCTCCTTCCACTCGGGCAGCCGCGCGTCGTGCGATTTGAAGCCCGCCGGCGCCCCGGCGAGCAGCGCCGGATCGTAAGCCTTCGCGCGAATGACCGCGTGCGGGCAGACGATCACGCACTTCGCGCACTGAATGCAAATGTCCGCATCCCAAACCGGTACCTCCGCAGCGAGGTTGCGCTTTTCCCAACGCGCCGTCCCGGTCGGGAAGGTGCCGTCGCAGGGCAGCGCGCTTACCGGCAGATCGTCCCCGCGCCCGGCGATCATCGGAGCCAGCACTTCGCGGACAAAAGCCGGTGCTTCCGTCCGGGACCGGACGCGTTCGGCGTTCGGCGCCCCCGCCGCCGATCCTGTTCGGGCACCTTCACCTCATGCAAGATGTGCGAGCGTGTGATCCACGGCGTTCAGGTTCATCTGCACGATTTGGTCGCCCTTCCGGCCGTAGGTTTTGCGAATCGAATCCTTGATTGCCGCAATCGCCTCGTCGTGCGGCAGCACACCGGAGACGGAGAAAAAGCAGACCTGCATGATGGTATTGATCCGACCTCCCATGCCGCACGCGCGCGCCACGGCGCTTGCATCGATGACAAAAAACCGCAGCCCCTGGTCGTGAATTACCCGCTGTACCACCTCGGGAAGTTGCTCCCACACCTCATCCGGCGCGAATGGGGTGTTCAGCAAAAAGATGGCGCCGGGCGCGGCGCGCTCCAGCACCTCGAGGCGTTCGAGAAAGTGCGGCTGGTGACAGCCGACGAATTGCGCCTTCGAAATGAGGTAAGTTGAACGAATGGGTCGCGGCCCGAAACGCAGGTGCGAGACCGTGACCGAGCCCGCCTTTTTCGAGTCATAAACAAAGTAAGCCTGCGCGAAGTGATCGGTGTTTTCGCCGATGATTTTGATCGAGTCCTTGTTCGCGCCCACCGTGCCGTCCGACCCAAGCCCATAGAATACCGCGCGAAAGACATCGTCCTTCTCGACGGAAAACGACGGATCATAGTCGAGGCTCGCCCCGCCTACATCATCGTGGATCCCGATGGTAAAATGGTTTTTTGGACGAGGCTGCGAAAGGTTATCAAAGACGGCGCGAATCATCGCGGGCGTGAATTCCTTCGACGACAATCCGTAGCGCCCCCCAATCACCCGCACCTCGCCCCGATCGCACTCGTGGAGCGCGCTCACGCAGTCGAGATAAAGCGGTTCTCCCGCGCCACCAGGCTCTTTCGTGCGATCGAGCACCGCGAGGGCGCGCACCGTCGTCGGAAGCGCTTTCACAAAGGCTGGCAGGTCGAAAGGCCGGTAAAGTCGCACCTTCAGCACACCGACTTTCTCACCGTGCTCAACGAGCCAATCGACCGCCTCATGCGCTGCTTCGCCGCCCGATCCCATTAGCACCATCACGCGTTCGGCATCGGGCGCGCCGTAATATTCAAAGAGGCGGTATTCGCGTCCAATCAGTTCGGCAAAACGGTCCATCGTGCGCTGCACGATCCCCGGGCACTCCGCATAAAACGGATTCACCGTCTCGCGTGCCTGGAAGAACACGTCCGGATTCTGCGCCGACCCGCGCAATACCGGATGATCCGGCGAGAGCGCTCGCGCTCGATGTTCCCGCACGCGGTCCTCATTGATCATCGCCCGCAGCGCATCTTCCGGCAGCAGGTCGATTTTCGCGATCTCATGTGACGTGCGAAAACCGTCAAAGAAGTGAAGGAACGGGATTCGCGATTCGAGCGTCGCCGCATGCGCGATGAGCGCGAAGTCCTGCGCCTCCTGCACACTCGCCGCGCACAGCATCGCAAAGCCGGTGCCGCGCGCGGCCATCACGTCGCTGTGATCGCCGAAGATGGAAAGCGCCTGCGCCGCTACCGATCGCGCTGCGACGTGGAGCACGCACGGCGTCAGTTCGCCCGCGATCTTGAACATATTGGGCAACATCAGCAGCAAACCTTGCGAAGCCGTGAAAGTGGTCGCCAGCGCGCCCGTTTGCAGCGCGCCGTGAATGGCCCCCGCCGCGCCGCCTTCACTCTGCATCTCGATCACCGACGGCACGGTTCCCCACAGATTCGGCCTGCCCGCTGCCGCCCAGGCATCCGCCCATTCACCCATCGGCGTCGCCGGTGTAATGGGAAAGAGCGCGATCACTTCGCTCAGCGCGTACGCAACGCGCGCGACAGCTTCATTCCCGTCGATTGTTGCGACGCATGATTGCGTATGGGGAGCGCGACTCATGGGCCAAGCTTCGCGTCGTCCCTTTAAGGCTACTTACCATTCCTTGCGAAAAGCTCGGCGTCGCTTGCGGCCCATGAACGATCTCCAGCGACGAAAGCGCAATCGTTGCGTAGGAAATGACATCCCATGACAAGCCATCGTCCTGGAGTGGTGGAATATTCAATCCAGAGGAGGCGAATGCCATGCAACCCGATTCAACGCCCGCCCCCGGCGACGCGACCCGCTCGCTGGAGGAAGCCTTGGTGGATGAGTATCTCCACGCGCTCGGCCACACACGGGCGAGTCTCCAGGATCTGCCGGAAGAGGATGCCAGACTCATGATGACGGACGCCACTCGTGCGGCTGCGCAACGGATGGTTGAAATTAAATGCCGGGCGGATTGGCTGCGTGGCGTGCATCCGCGATGATGCGCGGCCGCACGCCGGCGGGTTCGCCCCATCCGCCTTCTGCCTTCAATTCTCCCAACTCGCCGATCTCGCGCAAGTATTCAAACACGCGATGCGCTTCGCGTTCATCTACGACGCTCAGCGCGAAGCCGACGTGGACAATGACGTAGTCGCCGACGTTAGCCTCCGGCGTGTAGGCGAGACTGATTTCCTTCACGATACCGCCAAAGCTCACCCGTCCCATCCGCAAGAGCGGATCGTCACCGGTGGTGCTGAGAATCTGTCCGGGAATGGCGAGGCACATGGCGATATTTGAAGCGAACTATTTGAACGTTGGGTCGGCCTGGTTTCAATCTGGACCCATCGACTGTCGAGCCTGCGCCGCTCCGGCAATCTGGCCGAGGGCGATACCGCCGTCGTTTGGGGGGACGCGTTGATGCCAGAAGGGCCGGAAGCCTTCCTCGCGCAACCTCCGGATGGCGCGTTCGGTCAGCGTCCTGTTTTGAAAGCAGCCACCACTCAATGCGACACGCTCCTCGCCGACGCGGCAGGCAACTCGGACAATGCTCTCGACGAGCGCGTAGTGGAATTTCGCTGAAATCTCGGCAACGGATCGTGAGTGGTGCAAGTCCGCGAGGATCGCTCGCACGGTCGAAGTCCAATCAATCACTCCGTCCGGATCGAGCGGCATTTCATACGCGTCTTCGGGAGCGCAGTGATCGATCGCGAACTCCAGCTCCATCGCCGCCTGGCCTTCGAAGCTGGCGCGTTGGCGGATACCGATGATGGATGCGATGGCATCGAAGAGGCGGCCGGCGCTCGAAGTGAGCGGGCAATTCACGCCGCGGGTGAGCATCTGCTGCAAGGGCCGTCGCTCGCTTTTGGTGAGTGCTTGCAACGGAGCGAGATCGTTGCGGCGAAACAGTGATTCGCCCAATACCTCGTGGAGGACGCCGAGTGCGCTCCGGCGTGGCTCGCGCGCGGCGCTGTCACCACCCGGCAATCTGAACTGGCGCAGATGGGCCACGCGCTCAAATCCTTCGGCCGTGATTCTCAAGAACTCGCCCCCCCAGATCGTGCCGTCGCTTCCGTATCCGGCGCCGTCCCACGCGACGCCGAGCACGGGCGGATCGAGATCATTCTCGGCCATGCACGAGAAAATGTGCGCGCAGTGATGCTGAAGCGTGGAACGGGGCGCCGCGACGGCGAGCTGTGTCGCGTGGTAGTCAGGGTGCTGATCGAACACGACGCGCGCGGGGTGCACATGGTAGAGACATTGGAAGTCTTTGATCGTGCGTCGGAAGACGGCGGCACCATGGGCCGAGCCAAGGTCGCCAATGTGCTGGCTCAAAAAGGCGTCGCCACCGACAGTGAGTGCGATGGTATTTTTGAGCTGGGCACCCAGGGCCAGCGTGGGTGGCGAAGAATGTCGCAGCCTGATGGGCAGAGGAGCGTAGCCCCGTGCGCGGCGCAGGAGCATCTCGCGACCGGCCATGACGCACGCGACCGAATCATCCACCGGGCGGACAATGGGGCGGTCGTGGACGAGAAAGAAATCGGCAAGGCCAGCGAGCCGTTCCAATGCTTCGCGCTCGTCGATGCAAATCGGTTCAGCGGAGGCATTGCCGCTTGTCGCGACGATGGGAAATCCGAGCTCTGTGAGGAGGAGGAGATGAAGCGGAGTGTACGGGAGAAGCGCTCCGAGGAAGGGATTTTTGGGGGCCACGGAACCGGCGATTCCTTCCGCTCCGCGATGGCGGCGCACCAGGACAATGGGCGCTTCCACGGAGGAAAGCAGGTACTCTTCGAGCGCGGAAACTTTGCACTCAGTGCGGACCGCTGCGCAGCTCGGGAACATCACAGCCAGTGGTTTTTCTTCGCGGTGCTTGCGCGTCCGCAACCGGCGAACCGCCGCGTTGTCGCGCGCATCGACCGCGAGGTGAAACCCTCCCAAGCCCTTCACGGCGACGATGGCACCCGCGCGAATCGCGTCCGCTGCGCCGAGCAGCGCGGCATGCCGTGCCTGTAGTGGATTCCCATTGCTGTCCCAAAGTGCGAGTTGCGGTCCGCACGTCGGACACGCATTCGGCTGCGCATGAAACCGGCGGTCGGCCGGGTTTTCGTATTCGCGCTGACAGGTCGAGCACATCGTGAAGCGGCGCATGGAAGTGTTCCCGCGATCGTAGGGCAGAGCCTCAATAATGCTGAAACGGGGGCCGCAATGGGTGCAGTTGGTGAACGGATAACGATGCCGTCGATTCCTGGAATCGAAGATTTCGCGCCGGCACTCGGCGCAGGTCGCGAAGTCGGGGAGCACCATCGCAGTCGGAGCACCGGCCAGATCGCTCTCGCGGATTTCGAATATCTGATCGCCAATAGGGTCGAGGTGAGAATCTTCGACCGTCTCGATGATACTGTGCGCCGGCTTCTCGGTGACGATCCGGTGGCGAAAATCCTCGATCTCCTTTTCCGCGCCTTCCACCTCGATCGTCACGCCACTCGGCGAGTTGCGGACCCAGCCGGAAAGCCCCAGCTCGTGCGCCAGCGAGTAGATGAAGGGCCGAAAGCCGACTCCCTGCACCGCACCTTGAATTCGCATGCGGAGCCGCGTGGCGTGCAATGGCGGAGCGGGAGCGCTCATTCCTCCTCAATCCTCCACTTCGACGCTGTCGAGCATGATGTCCTGCGCCTGCGAATCGTTTTCGTCGGTGAGCAGTTCCACCTCAAGCCGTGCGCCGTCCGCAATCGTGCCTTTGGTTTCCTCTTCGAAATGAACGCGGAAATGCTCGGCCGAGATGTGGCTGAGCGCGCCGAGGCGGACTTTCACGCCGACCACTTTCGGGGCGTTTTGTTCGCGGGCGATCGTCTCGATCTTCCGCATGAGGTCATGAATCAGCGACATTTCGTGCATAACTCCGAGGTGATGGTTTGGACGACTTGTTCGACCGCGGTGGCGACCTCGGGCGACAAGCCTTCGCCCGAGGTAAAATCTTTTCCCTCGATGCCATGGACGATCAGCCGAGGCGGGAGCTCGCCGAGTGCGCGGGCGAGTTCGACGGCTTCGGCGATGCTGAAGGCGTGCGTGGAGTAGTGGAAGAAATTGCTCGGGATCGGCTGCGCTCCCGCATCGAGTCGATGGATCGTGCCTGGTGCTGCGCCGGAGTGCACGGCGTCGATAAGGATGACTGTCTCCGCGCCGCGCCACGCGTCCATCAGCGCCGCGCCTTCGCCGCTCTCTTCGATGACGCACACGTCTTCGCCAATTGCGGTCCGGACGAGGCGCGCGGCGACGGGCCCGGCGCCATCGTCGTGCCGGAAGTCATTGCCGAGGCCGATCACGAGTGTCCTTGGGGTGGCGCTCATTCTTTGTTCATGGGTGAATTTCAGCCTCCCACTCCTCGGCGTCACGGTCGAGGCGCAGTTTGAAGCCGGCCTTTCGCGCGACCCGCTGCATGGCACCGTTTTCCGGCAGGATATGGCCGACAATGCGGCCCAGCTTTTCCTCGTGACCGATTTGCACGAGGAGCTGGAGCAACCGCGTGCCGAGGCCGTGGCCCTGCCATTGATCGCTGAGGACGATGGCAAACTCCGCCTCGTCCATCCCGTGCAGTTTACTCAGGCGGGCGACTCCGAGAATCTCGTGGACACCATGCCGGTCATGATCCACGACGAGCGTGATCTCGCGGTCGGGATCGAGAAAGCAAATGCGCCGCAGCCGCTCGTGCGCGATGCGTTGCTCGAGTCGCAGCATGCCGAAATAGCGAAAATGGACGCTCTCCTCGGAGAGCGTGCGGTGGAATTCGATCATCAATGGCTCATCTTCCGGGCGGATCGGGCGGATCGTTACGTGGGCGCCATCGCGCAATTTCCACGGGCTGACGTATTGGCCAGGATACGGGCGGATGGCGAGGGGCGGCAGATCATTTTCGCAAACGTGTGCGTCGTGGAGGATAACGCGCGCATCGAGCGCCAGGAGCTGTCGCTCAGAAGCGAGCAGCGGGTTGACGTCGATCTCCTTGATCCAACGCTGTTCAGCAACCAGCTGGCTGAAACTCACGAGCAAGTCTTCGAGCGCCGTAAGATCGACCGGCGGCCGGCCGCGGATTCCCTGGAGCGCGGTGAAGATGCGCGTTTGCTCGATGAGACGGCGCGCGAGTGTGGCGTTAAGTGGCGGCAGACCGAGCGCATGATCCTTGAAAACCTCGACGAGCTGCCCACCTGCGCCGAAAAGCAGGACGGGGCCGAACTGCGGATCGAGCGAGCTTCCCAGGATGAGTTCGTAGCCGTCGCGTTGGGTCATTGGCTGGACCGTCACGCCGAGGAAATCGTCGGGGAGCGCACGCGCCCCGCGTGTTCTCTTCGGCGCCCCCGCCGAAGAGCCGTCGTCCCGACGGGCCGTGCTGTCTCGGGGAGATGTGGCTGCTTCGCCGGCTGCCGATTCGATGGTTCCGGCCGGGGCGCCGGAAACGGCACGCGAGGCGCGCGCACTCCCCTCGATTTCGCGCCATGCGCGACGCACGGCGGCCGCGCCGTGCAGGTTAAGCTTCACACCGCCCACATCGGTCTTGTGCGTGATCGTCTCGCTGTGGAGTTTGAGCACGACCGGCCCGCCGAGGCGCCTGGCCAATGCCACCGCTTCGTCCGGGCTCCTAGCGACGAGCGTTTCGATGGTCGGAATGCCGTAAATGCCGAGCAGCTTTTTCGATTCGAATTCGCTGAGCACGGTGCGCCCGGCCTGGCGCGCAGCGCTGATGATCTTCGAGGCGCGCTCGTGGTTGCGGGCACTGCCGGAGTGCGCGAGCAGCGCGGGAGTTTCATAGAGCGCGTCGAGATCGTGGCTGTAGCGCCACATCGCGGCGAAGGCGCGTGCGGCGGTATCGGGAAAGCCAAAGGTCGGTATCCCCGCCGCATTGAGCACGCTTTCACCTTTGGCGGTTTCGCGTCCACCCATCCAGCTGGCGAGGAGCGGTTTGCCGACATCGGTGGCGACTCGCTTGAGCTGGTTGGCAGTGGCGGTGCACTCGGTCATTGCCTGCGGGGTCAGGATCACGAGCACGCCGTCGTTTCCTGAATCGCTGGCGGCAATCTCGACGGCGCGTGCGTAGCGCGCGGCGTCGGCGTCGCCGAGGATATCCACGGGATTGCCGTGGCTCCAGTGTGATGGGAGCAGTTGGTCATAGGCACCGCGCGATTCATTGGAAAGCGTGGCGATCTCCGCACCGTCGAGTACCAGCCGATCCGTGGCCAGCGCGGCAGGACCGCCGGCGTTGGTGACGATGGCCAATCGTGGGCCGCGCGGGCGCGGTTGTTTCGCGAGCACTTCCGCCATGTCGAAGAGCTCCTCGATCGTGTCCACCCGCAACACGCCCACGCGCCGGAACGCCGCGTCGAGCACATCATCGCTACCGGTGAGCGCGCCGGTATGCGATGCGGCCGCGCGTGCCGCCTGTGCGGTGCGGCCGACTTTGATGACGATGATCGGCTTCGTCAGCGCCACCTCACGCGCGGCGGAGAGAAACGCGCGCGCGTCGCCGACCGATTCCATGTAAATGACGATGCTGCGCGTGTGAGGATCGTCGCCGAGCCAGTAAATCAGATCGCCCCAGCCGATGTCCGCCATCGAGCCGATCGAGACAAAGGCGCTGAAGCCGACATTCTCGCGCAGGCTCCAATCGAGAACCGCAGTGCATAGGGCGCCGCTTTGCGAGAGGAAGCCGACGCTCCCGGGCCGCGCCATGCTGGCGGCGAACGTCGCGTTCAAGCCGGCATGCGGAAACATCACACCAAGGCAGTTCGGCCCGACAATCCGCATCCCGCCGCGTCGCGCGTTCTCGAGAGTTCTGCGCTCGAGTTCGAGCCCTGTGTCGCCTGTCTCCTTGAACCCGGCAGAGACGATCACCGCGCCCCGCACTCCAGCCTCGGCACACTCCGCGACAACGTCCGGCACCGTTCGAGCCGGAGTGACGATAACGGCGAGATCCACTGGTTTGGGCACATCAACGACGCGCGCGTAAGCCTTTCGCCCCAGGACCTTCTTGTGGGCCGGGTTCACGGGAAAAACCGCTCCACCAAAATCGCTCGCAAGAAGATTCTCCAGCATCGTTCGGCCGACACTTCCGCGCCGTTCCGTCGCGCCGATCAGGGCCACCGCCTTCGGCGCAAAGATCGCATCCAGGACGGGCCGCCGCTGCGGGAGGATGTCGTGAGCCCGCTCGACGATACTATTGCCCCGTTGCGTTATCGCATCGCGATTGCGCATCGGGTTTTGAATTCGGGGTGGGTCAGGCGAGTTCGCACCATGGTACAGGGTGACTCTGAGTTCGACGGGGGCAGGGCTCCACGCGATCCTTGTCAGATCCTTCCCATGCGTTGCACCCAATGGCTTCAGTTTGGGAGATCACTCGGACGGATGGTGAGTTGGCCCACATAAGCACTGTCGCAGGTTCAACCGGCATCGAGCCTGTCACTCCGGGTGGAATCGCTCTCCTCCAGCAATTTCACGCAGCGGATGAGCGCTTCATCGATGTTGGCGCAGTGGTTTTCGAGACCGATTCGATCCACGAGGCCGGCGGCGAACATCACTTTCATCGGTTGTGGTTGCACGGCGGTGAGGAGCACGCGCACGTTATCCCGCTGCATTTTCTGGACCGCGAGTTCGAACGCGTGCAGCCCGGTGGCGTCCATCGCGGGCACATGCCGCATGCGGAAGACGACGATCTTCGGACGCCCGCCGGATCCCCGCAACGCGGCCTCGAGCTTGTCGGCAGCGGCGAAAAAGAGCGGCCCCTGAATGCGGTAGAGAACAACACCGGGTGGGATGGTTTTCCCGCGCAGCGAATTGCTGCCCTCCATTTCGCTGTCGCTCTCTGGCGTGAGCAACTTTACGTGCGCCATTTCCTCCATGTGCCGGACGAAAAGGACCACCGCCATCGCCAGGCCTGCGCCGACGCCGACCGTGAGATCAAAAATGACGGTGAGTAGGAAGGTCGCGAGCAGCACCGCGAAGTCGCTGCGCGGTCCGCGCCAAAGTTCGGGAAAGGTATCCCATTCCGCCATCCGCAGGGCGACGGTGATGAGGATCGCGCTGAGTGTCGCCAGCGGGATGTAGCTCGCCAACGGGGCGGCCGCGAGCGCGAAGGCGAGCAGGACGACCGCATGGATCATTCCCGCGGCCGGGCTGCGGGCGCCGCTGCGAATGTTCGCGGCGGTACGCGCGATGGCCCCCGTCGCTGCGATGCCGCCGATGAGCGGTGTCAGGAGGTTCGCGAGTCCCTGCCCAATCAACTCCTGATTCGAGTCATGCCGCGTATCGGTCATCCCATCGGCGACCGCAGCCGAAAGGAGGCTTTCGATACCGCCGAGCACCGCGATCGTGGCTGCGGCGCCCATCAGGTCGCGCAGTCGGTCGAGCGAGATGGCGGGAAAATGCCATCCGGGCAAACCAGCCGGAATACCGCCAAATTTCGAACCGACCGTCGCCACCGGCCACCCCAGCCAAACGACGAGCAGCGTGGTCGCCACCACCGCCACGATTGACGCCGGCACTTTGCGCGTGAGCCGGGGCCAGCCGTAGATGATCGCCAAAGTGAGCGCAGAAGTGATGAGCGCGTGGCAGTTCACGTCACGCCAATGCGTTGCCAGCGCGATGAGCTGCCTCGGGACGTGTTCGGGCATTTTCAATCCCAGGCCGAGCGCCTCATTGAACTGTGCTGTCAGGATGATCACCGCGATCCCGCTCGTGAACCCCGCGATCACCGGATACGGAATGAACCGCAGGATCGTGCCGAGCCGGAGCGCGCCGATTGCAATGAGCATCACACCCGCCATCATCGTCGCCAGTGCCAACCCGCCGTAGCCATGCACCGCGACGATGCCGGCGAGAATTGGCACGAATGCACCCGTCGGTCCGCCAATCTGAAAGCGCGAGCCGCCGATCGCCGAGATAATGAAACCCGCGAAGATCGCCGTCCACAGTCCCTGGCCGGGAGTGACACCGGACGCGATGCCAAACCCGATCGCCAGGGGAAGCGCGATGACACCGACCGTGAGCCCGGCACCCACATCCTTTGCCAAGTCCGCGCGGGTGTAACCACGCCAGGCATCGAACACTGCCGGTCGGAAGAATGAGGTCCGCATTCCCATCAGCAGTATCCGCCCCGGACGGAATGTGAAGCTGGCTTCGTCCCGCTCAAACAATTTCAGCGGATGGTCCGCTCGAGTACCGCGGTCCGGGCGTTTCGGGTTCGCCGGGCTGGTCACCGCCCCAGCGGACGCGCACCCATTTCTCAAACTCGACGACGCAAAACGCAGCCAGGCCAACGCCGCTGACGTAGAGCCACGATGCGGCGTCCAGAGGTGCGGTGTGAAAGAGCCGGTTCATCACCGGCACGTGTGTGATAGCCAATTGCGCGCCGATCATCAGTGCGATGCCAACGAAGACCCAGCGGTTGGCCCACAGACCTACGCGAAACATCGAGTGCAGGAGCGAGCGGCAATTTAGCAGGTAAAACACTTCCACCATCACGATGACATTGATGACGGTGGTTCGGGCCTCGACCACGTTTTTTTCGCGCACCTGCTGCTCCCACAGAAAAGCGCCGAACGCGCCCGCGAGCATGAGCAGGGTGACCAGACCGGTCCGCATGAAGAGAGGAAATGTGAGGATGGGCTCCCGCGGATTGCGCGGCGGGCGGCGCATTAGATCGCCCTCCTCCGGCTCGAAAACGAGAGTCAGACCGAGGAGGACGGAGGTGGTCATGTTGATCCAGAGCAGTTGCACGGGCAGCGCAGGCAGTGGTGTTCCGAGGACAATCGCGGTGAGCAGGATGAGCCCTTCGCCGCCGTTCGTTGGGAGCGTCCAGACGATGAATTTCGTCAGGTTGTCGAACACGCCACGGCCTTCTTCCACGGCGGCTTCGATGCTGGCGAAATTGTCGTCCGTGAGCAGCATGTCGGCGGCACCCTTCGCCACGTCCGTGCCCGATCTTCCCATCGCCACGCCGATGTCCGCCTGCTTGAGCGCCGGTGCGTCATTCACCCCGTCACCCGTCATCGCGACGATGTGGCCGCGCGATTGCAGCGCGCGCACGAGCTTGAGCTTTTGCTCCGGCGCGACCCGTGCAAAGACAGTGGCGCGCTCGGCGATCGCGGGTAGGTCGGTTTCGGAAATCTGTTCCAGTTCGCGCCCCGTCAGCGCGATCAATTCACCGCCGTCGCCCGCTCTCAACCCGAGTTGCAGCGCGATGCTGCGGGCGGTGAGCGCGTGGTCTCCGGTGATCATCTTCACCTCGATGCCCGCCGCCTGACATTTGCGCACGGACGCAATCGCCTCGGTACGCGGTGGGTCGATCATGCCCTGAAGGCCGAGAAAGGTGAGGCCGCTCCGGACATGGTCGTGGTCGAGATGCTGATGATCGTGCGAAACTTCGCGCCGGGCGAAGGCGAGCACCCGCAAGCCTTGTGCGGCCATCTGCTCGACAGCATGGTGGACGACCGCGCGATCGATCGGCGTCAGCTCGCCAACTTCGCCGAGCGCATGCGAACAGCGCTCAATGAGCCGCTCGGCCGAACCTTTTTTAAAAATCACGCGCGCCTTTCCCTCGCCGCGACTGTGCAGCGTGGCCATGAACTGGTGCTCCGACTCGAAGGGAATCACGTCGAGCCGCGGGTGGGCCAGGTGCGTTTCGGTGGGGATCAGTCCGGCCTTCTGGGCGACAACGATGAGTGCCGCCTCGGTCGGGTCGCCTTCGACTTTGAGGCGATCACCGTCCCGCACGATTTGTGAATCATTGTTGAGGAGGCCGGCAAGGAGCGTCTCGCGCAAAGCCTCGTTTTCATCGAGCGTGATGCGCCGGCCGTAGTGCCGCACTTCACCGTATGGTTCGTAGCCCGAACCGGTCGCGTCATAGAATTTTCCTCCAGCAAAAAGCTGCCGCACGGTCATCTGGTTTTCGGTGAGCGTGCCCGTCTTGTCGGAGCAAATGATCGTGGTGCTGCCGAGCGCTTCGACGGCGGGGAGCTTGCGAATGATCGCGCGGCGTTTCGCCATCCGCCCGACCCCGATGGCCAGCGTGACCGTGACGGCGGCGGGCAATCCCTCGGGAATCGCGCCGACGGCCAGGGCCACGGCGGCCATGAACATCTCGACCGGCTTTTCCCCGCGCGCGACGCCGAGCGCGAATGTGACCGCAGCGAGCGCGAGAATGATCCAGAGCAGGAGCTTGCTGAATTGGGTGATTTTGCGCGTGAGGGGTGTGGAAAGATCCGCCGCCTCGTGGATGAGCGTCGCGATGCGGCCGGTCTCGGTGCGATTGCCAGTCGCCCAGACCACGCCTTCGGCCTGTCCGTAGGTGACGAGCGTGCCGGCGAACGCGAGGTTTCTGCGATCGGCGAGAGATGTGTCAGCCGCGAGCGGGCGGGTATGCTTCTCGACCGGCACTGATTCGCCGGTGAGCGCCGATTCATCTACCTGCAGGCTTCGCACGTGCAGCAGTCGCACATCAGCGGGCACTTTGTCGCCGGACTGCATCAGGACAATATCGCCCGGGACCAGGGCGACGGAATCGATGCGCTGCCTGGTCCCGTCGCGCCGCACCGTAGCCGCGGTCAGGACCATGTGTGACAGGGCATCGATTGCCTTCCCGGCCTTGCTCTCCTGCACAAAACCAACGGTCGCATTGACGAGCGTGACGGCGAAAATGACGGCCGAATCGACGAACTGCCCCAGGACGAACGTTACGCCCGCGGCGATGAGGAGAACATACATCAGCGGCTGCGCGAACTGAAAGAGGAAGCGTTTCCAGTCGCTGAGGCGCTTCGGCGCACGCATGGCGTTCGGCCCAAATGCGCTCAGCCGCGCCTCGACTTCGGCCCTCGCCAGCCCCATCGCCGGATCGCTTTCCAACAGCCCGGCGGCGTCCTTCCCGGCGAGCTGATGCCAAGCGATGCCGTCGAGTTCCCTCATCCGGGATTGGCCGCCTTCTCCTGCTCGACGATTGCCAGGGTCGTCTTCAGCACCGTGTCGGGAGTCAGCGAAATGCTGTCGATTCCATGTTCGACAAGGAACTGGGCGAAGTCGGGATAGTCGCTCGGGGCCTGACCGCAAATGCCGATCTTGCGGCCACTGGCGCGGGCACTGGCGATGACCTGTGCGATCATCCTTTTCACGGCGTCGTTCCGCTCGTCGAAGATCGGCGCGACGATTTCACTGTCGCGGTCGACGCCGAGAATGAGCTGCGTGAGATCGTTCGAGCCAATGGAGAAACCGTCGAAAATTTCCGCGAACTGCTCCGCGAGGATAACGTTGCTCGGGATCTCGCACATGACATACAGCTCGAGTCCGTCCTCGCCGCGCCGAAGTCCGTGCTTCGCCATCTCGGCCTGCACCCGCCGGCCTTCCTCGACCGTGCGGCAGAAGGGGATCATCAGCTTGAGATTCATCAGCCCCATCTCGTCGCGTACTTTCTTCATCGCGCGGCACTCGAGCGCGAAACCTTCCTGGTAGCGAGGGTGATAGTAACGCGAGGCGCCGCGGAATCCAATCATCGGGTTTTCCTCGCCGGGCTCGAATTGCCGTCCGCCGATGAGGTTCGCGTATTCGTTCGTTTTGAAATCGCTCAGCCGCAGAATCACGTCCTTTGGGTAAAACGCCGCGGCGATCATCGCGACGCCCTGCGCGAGCTTGTCCACGAAGAACTGCGTCCGATCCGCATAGGCGCTGGTCAAACGGTCGATCTCGATCTTGGCCGTAGCGTCAGTGAGCTGGTCGAAATGCACAAGCGCCAGGGGATGCACCTTGATGTAATTGGTGACGATGAACTCCTCGCGCGCCAGCCCGACGCCATCATTCGGGATGAAGGAGAGCGCGAACGCCTCCTCGGGATTGCCGACGTTCATCATCACCTTTGTGCGCGTCCGACTCACGTCCTGGAGGTTCACTCGTTGGACTTCGAACCGCAGAGCGTTCTCGTAAACGAAGCCGGTGTCGCCTTCGGCGCAGGAGACCGTGACGGGCTGCCCATCGCGCAGCAGCTCCGTTGCGCGCTCGGTGCCGACAATCGCGGGCACGCCGAGTTCGCGGCTGACGATCGCCGCATGACAGGTGCGCCCGCCGCGGTTCGTCACGATCGCCCGTGCCTTCTTCATGATTGGCTCCCAATCGGGATCGGTCTTGTCGGTGACGAGCACTTCGCCTTCTTCAAATTGCTCGATGTGTTGCACGCTCTTGATCACGCGGACCGGACCCGCCGCGATTTTGGCACCGACGCTTCTGCCTGTGACCAGCACGTGCCCGCGCTCACGGAGCTGGAAGGTCTCGAATGTGTCCGTCTGCCGGCGCGATTGCACCGTTTCTGGCCGCGCCTGCACAATGAAAAGCTCGCCCGTCTTCCCGTCCTTCGCCCACTCGATATCCATCGGGCAGGGCCGCCCTTTCTTCGTCGAGTAATGGTCCTCGATGATGCAGGCCCAGCGCGCGAGGGTCAGAATTTCTTCATCGCTGATCGCAAACCGTGCGCGGTCGTCCGGCGGCACCGGTACGTTCTTCACCATTTTTCCGCCGCCGATGTCATAGATGAGCTTGAACTCCTTGCTGCCGCAGACTTTTTGCAAAATTGGCGAGAAGCCCCGCATCAGCGTCGGCTTGAAGACATAGTATTCATCGGGATTTACCGAGCCCTGCACTACGTTCTCACCGAGGCCGTAGGCGGCATTGATGAGCACCACGTCGCGAAATCCGCTCTCCGTATCGAGCGTGAACATGACGCCGCTCGAGGCGAGATCGCTGCGCACCATCCTCTGTACTCCCACGCTGAGGGCGATCTTCTCGTGATCAAACCCCTTGTCTGCTCGGTAAGATATGGCGCGGTCGGTGAAGAGCGACGCGAAGCAGCGTCGGCATGTCTCCAACAGCGCGCGGGTGCCCTGCACATTGAGGTAAGTCTCCTGCTGTCCGGCAAAACTCGCATCCGGCAAATCCTCAGCGGTCGCACTGCTGCGCACGGCGACATCCGGCGGTTCTGCTTCGCTGCCGCGAAGGTTGGCATACGCCTCGACGATCGCGGACTCCAGATCGTCCGGCAGGCTTGCCGCGAGGATGGCGTGGCGGACCTGGCTCGCCCGCGAGCGCAGGCTCTCGATGTCGCGCGTGTTGAGGTCGCCAAGAATCTTCTCGATCTCCCGATCCACCCCAGTCTCACGTAGAAAGTGGCGATAGGCTTCGGCGGTGATCGAAAAGCCGTTGGGGACTTTGACACCCTTCGCCGCCAGCTCGCGCAACATCTCGCCGAGTGACGCATTCTTTCCTCCCACGAGCGGCACGTCTTCGATGCCCGTATCGGCGAACCATTTGATGAAAGCCGGCAGCGTCGGCATTTGTCGTGCGGCTGCAGCGGGAGGCGGATTGTCGAGGGTGGTGGGCATGGCGGGTTCGGTTTGAGAATAAGATCAGGTGAAGAATGGACCGGCTGACTGCTGCCCATTCGGGCGCACTGAAAGCTAATGTCGAGCTGGTCAACGACTACCCGATGCTTGCCAATCCCTGGCCGGATTTTGCCTCGCATCGCGTTCAAGCCGCCCGGCAAATGGCGGTCAGAAAAGGGCAAGGAATGTAGCGCTTCGCGAGACTGGAGGCACTATGGTGAACATGTGACGGATCCGCCAACCGGCTCCCGCTCAGCGGCCGCTGGGGCGAGTTTCGTCTCAACCAAAATAGGAGGAGTCAAATATGCCCATTCAACTTAATGAAGAAAACGACGGAAAATTGCTCGTCGTCCACGTCAGTGGGAAGCTGGCCAAAGAAGACTACGCGCACTTTGTGCCCGAGTTTGAGCGGTTGGTAAAAGCGCACGGAAAACTTCGCGTGTTGTTCGACATGACCGGTTTCCACGGGTGGGAGCTCGGCGCCCTGTGGGAGGACATCAAATTCGATGTGAAACATTTCTCCGACATTGAGCGCATCGCAATGCTCGGCGAAACAAAGTGGGAGCATGGCATGGCGACGTTCTGCAAGCCGTTCACGACGGCCAAGATCCGTTACTTCGATCACGCCGAAGCGGATGAGGCGCGGCAGTGGTTGGACGAGGCTTAGCCTTCACGCCATCGACATGAACGAATGAGCACGCCATGCGATAATCGACGGCGGGTTTTGCCGGTGGGCGAAAGTCTACCCAGGAATCCGGGCACGGTCGTGTCGGTCCGTGGCAGCGTGGTCGAGGCGCAGTTCGAACGGCATCCGCCGTGCATCAACTCCGTGCTTCGCGCCGGCGCGAACGATGAGATCGTCATCGAAGTGCTCTCGCAAAGCGACGGGCGTCGCGTCCGCGGTGTGGCCCTGACGCCGACCGAGGGGCTGGCGCGTGGCACATCGGTGCAGGATACCGGCGGGCCACTTCACGCGCCCGTTGGAAAGGGCACGCTGTCACGGATGTTCGATGTCTTCGGCCATCCGATCGATCGCGGCGGCGAGTTGCGCGGCGTGGAGTGGCGGCCCATTCACCGCGCTCCGCCACCACTCTCGCGGCGCGTGGCGAAGACAGAGATTTTTGAGACGGGAATCAAGGTCATCGACATCCTCGCGCCCCTGGAACGCGGGGGAAAAGCCGGGCTCTTCGGAGGCGCGGGCGTCGGTAAGACGGTGCTGCTCACCGAGATGATTCACAACATGGTCGGGAATCATCGCGGCGTGAGCATTTTCTGCGGCATCGGCGAACGTTCGCGCGAGGGCGAAGAGCTGTATCGCGAGATGAAGGAGGCCGGCGTGCTGCCGAACATGGTGATGGTCTTCGGCCAGATGAACGAGCCGCCCGGCGCTCGCTTCCGCGTCGGGCACGCGGCGATGACCATGGCGGAATACTTCCGCGACGACGAACACCGCGACGTGCTGCTGCTCATCGACAACATTTTTCGTTTCATCCAGGCCGGCTCGGAGGTCTCGGGCCTCATGGGTCAGTTGCCGTCGCGACTTGGCTACCAGCCGACGATGGGCACGGAACTTTCACGGCTCGAAGAACGCATTGCCAATACCGACACCGGGGCCATCACCTCGATTCAGGCGGTGTATGTGCCAGCGGACGATTTTACGGACCCGGCGGCGGTGCACACGTTCTCGCATTTGTCCGCCTCGATCGTGCTTTCCCGCAAACGCGCGAGCGAGGGGCTCTTTCCCGCGATCGATCCGCTCCAGTCGCGATCAAAGATGTCGAGTCCGGGGATCCTCGGCGAGCGACACTACCATGTGGCCCGGGAAATCCGGCGGGTGCTGGCGCAATACGAGGAGCTCAAGGACATCATGGCCATGCTCGGCCTCGACCAGCTTTCCCCGGACGACCGGAAGATCGTCTTCCGCGCACGGCGGTTGGAGCGCTTCCTCACCCAGCCGTTTTTTACCACGGAACAATTCACCGGGATGAAGGGAAAGACCGTGCCGCTGGAGCAGGCGCTCGACGGCTGCGAGCGCATTCTGAAAGACGAGTTCAAGGACGTGCCCGAAAGCGCGCTCTACATGATTGGCGGGGTCGATGAAGTGAAGGCGACGAGCGAGCCAGCTGCGCCGAAGGAGACGAAATGAGCGAAGCCCACATGCATCTCAAAATCCTGCTGCCCTTCCGCATCTTCGCCGAGCACGATGGCGTCGCGCGGATCGTTGCCGAAACAGCGGACGGTTTTTTTGGAATCCTGCCGCGCCGGCTCGACGGCACGGCGGCGCTGGTCCCGGGAATCCTTGTCTTCGAGACGGACGGGGATGGCGAACAAATCGTGGCGGTGGATGAAGGCGTGCTCGTAAAGACGGGACGCGACGTGATGGTTTCGGTGCGCAACGCCGTCCGTGGCGAAGATCTCGACCGCTTGCGGGAAACGGTCGAGCGCGAGTTTGTGAATCTCGGCGAGCGCGAGCGCGATGTGCGCTCGGTGCTGGCGAAGCTGGAGACGAGCTTCGTCCGCCGCATGATGGGTCTCCGCCATGAGTGAACCGGATTCCAGACGGCAAGGGAGCGATCGCTTTTCCGAGCAGATCGGCGTGAAGGCGACGCGCCATCTGCGCGCGCAACGCCGCCAGCCACGCAGCGTTTGGTCAGGCTTCGCATTTTTTGGGCTCATCGGATGGTCGGTAGTCGTGCCGACGTTGATCGGCGCCGCGATCGGCTTGTGGCTGGACCGGCACCATCCAGGCGGGCGTTCCTGGACGCTCGTGCTGCTGGTCGCCGGGCTCGTGCTCGGCTGCTTCAACGCGTGGCGCTGGGTGGAAAAGGAGCATCGCGAAATCCGGCGCGAACACGAGGATGACGAACATGAGTGAGGTCCTTCACTATCTCCTCGCGCTCGGCGCGGGGTTCGCACTTGGCCTCGGGTTCTTCGGTGGGCTGTGGTGGACGGTGCAGCGCGTGGCGCGCCGGAACAGCGCAGTATGGCTCTTTCCGGTCAGTTCGCTCGTGCGCGTGGCGCTGTTGCTCGCCGGCATTTGGTGGGTCGCGCACGGCGATGTCGTGCGGCTTCTCCTGTGCGTCGCCGGCTGGCTAACTGCCCGGCAACTCGTCCTCCGCCGATTCGGCCCGGTCGGCGCGAAAGGAGACGACGCATGCACCTGAGTCCCGACCAGATCATCTACTGGCAGCACGGTTTCTTTCGACTCAACTCCACGATTGTGACGACGTGGGTGCTCATGCTCGGGCTCACGGTGGCGGCCTGGCTGATCACGCGCCGCCTCTCGACCGGACTGGAGATTTCCCGCTGGCAGAATTTCATCGAGATCATCGTGGGCGGCATCCGGGATCAGATTGGCGAAGTTGGATTGTCACGACCGGAGCGGTTCGTCGGTTTCATCGGCACGCTCTTTGTCTTCATCGCCACGGCGAACGTGTGCACGATCTTCCCCTGGTATGAACCGCCGACCGGTTCGCTCTCGACGACCGCTGCGCTCGCGCTGGCCACGTTTTTCGCCGTGCCCTTCTACGGTGTCCTGGAAGGAGGCGTGGGTGGCTACTTGAAGACCTATATTGAGCCGACGTTTCTCATGCTGCCCTTCAACATCATCAGCGAACTCTCGCGTACGCTCGCGCTGGCCGTGCGTTTGTTTGGCAATATCATGAGCGGCACGATGATTCTCGCGATCCTCATGAGCGTGGTACCGCTCTTCTTTCCCGTGCTGATGACCGCGCTGGGTCTGCTCACCGGGCTGGTGCAAGCCTACATCTTCGGCGTTCTCGCCACCGTCTATATTGCCGCCGCCATTCGTAGCGGAGAGGAGAAAATCTCAACAACCACCGAACCGGAACCCAGTCATGGATAGCACGCAAATTATCGCCACCGTCAGCATCGTCACCGCCGGACTCACCATCGCCATCGGCGGCATCGGCCCCGCCCTTGGACAAGGGCGGGCGATCGCCTCCGCGCTCACCGCGCTCGCCCAGCAGCCGGACGCCTCGAGCACGATCACGCGCACGCTCTTTGTCGGACTCGCAATGCTCGAATCGCTCGCCATTTACGCCTTTGTCGTCTCGATGATCCTCATCTTCGCCAACCCATTTTGGACGCACGCCGTCGGCAAATAGCACATGCTCATCGATTGGTTCACCGTTGTCGCGCAGCTCGCGAATTTCGCGATTCTCGTCTGGCTGTTGAAGCGCTTTCTTTACCACCCGGTGCTCGAGGCGATGGCGGCGCGGGAGAAACGCGTACGTGAAACGGTGGCGGCCGCGGATCGCCAGAAAGCCGCGGCTGAGGAGCAAACAAAATGTCTGCGCGAGCAGCAGGAAACCTTCGCGCAGCAAAAGGAGGAGCTGCTCGATTCGGCGCGCAGGGAAGCCGCCGCGGCCCGTGATGAACTGCTCGCGCAAGCCCGCCAGGCCGCTGACGCCACCGAGGGGCAACGACGCATGGCGCTGGATCGCGACTGGCAGGAATTCCGTGCGGAACTCACGCAGCGCACGCAGGGAGAGGCGCTGGCCGTCGCCCGCCAGGCCTTGCGCGAACTGGCGGACAGCGGGATCGAGGAGCGAATGGCAGAGGCGTTTTTGAAAAAATTCATCGGTCTCGACGGAGAGGTCGAGGGCGCAGCTCCAGGCCGCGGCGCGCAGCTCGGCCCGCCCGCTCATCGTGCGCAGTCACTTCGAGCTTCCACCCGCCGTTCGCGAGCGGATTCAACGGACGTTGCACGAGCAACTGGCGCCGGAGAGCGAGGTTCAGTTTGAAACCAATCCGACGTTAATCGCTGGCATCGAGGTCGCGTTCGATGGGCAGAAAATTGCATGGACGTTGGAGGATTTCATTCACTCGCTCGAACTCAGCGTGGGGAACCTCGTCGAACAGGAGACCAGGGCTCATGCCAGCCACACCTGAAACACTCAACAGCATCGTCCGCGGCGCACTCGGCACCTTAAGCGGCGCTCGGGCGGCGTATCGCGCGGAATTGCGCAGCTGCGAGGTCGGCGTCGTCCGGACGGTCTCGACGGGCGTCGCGAAGCTCTCCGGCCTGCCGGGAGTGGGTTTGGATGAATGCGTGAAATTCGCCGGCGGGCTCTCGGGTATCGCGTTCAACATCGACGAGGACTCGATTGGTGTGGTGCTGCTGGGCGAGAGTTCGGAACTCGAGGCGGGCACGGAAGCCACACGGACCGGCCGCGTGATGGATGTGCCGGTGGGTGAGGGCTTGCTCGGCCGCGTCGTCAATCCGCTCGGCCAGCCGCTGGACGACGCTGGCCCGATCAGCGATGGCAGGCGCCTGCCCATCGAGCGCCCCGCGCCGCATATCATGGATCGTGCGCCGGTGACTGTGCCGTTGCAGACAGGCGTGAAAGTGATCGATGCGCTGGTGCCGATCGGTCGCGGCCAGCGGGAGCTGATTCTCGGGGATCGCCAGACCGGCAAGACGGGGCTGGCCATTGACACCATCATCAATCAACGCGGTCAGGACGTGCTCTGCGTTTATTGTGCCATTGGGCAACGGGCGTCTGCCGTCGCCAAAATCGTCACGGCGTTGCGCGAACACGACGCTCTGGACTATACGGCGGTTGTCGTCACGGAAGGCAACGATGCGCCGGGCCTCAAATACATTGCGCCTTACGCGGCCACGAGCATTGCCGAGGCCTTCATGGAAAAGGGCCGCGATGTGCTCATCGTTTATGACGACCTCACGCAGCATGCCCGCGCCTATCGCGAACTCTCGCTGCTTCTGCGGCGCCCGCCGGGCCGCGAGGCGTATCCCGGTGACATCTTTTACATCCACTCGCGGCTGCTCGAACGCGCCACGCATTTGTGTGAGGAACTCGGCGGAGGCTCGCTCACCGCGCTGCCGATCATTGAGACCGAAGCGGAGAACATGTCTGACTACATCCCGACCAACCTCATCTCGATCACCGACGGCCAACTCTACATTTCGCCGGCGCTTTTTGATCTCGGCCTGCTGCCGGCGGTGGATGTCGGCAAATCCGTCTCGCGTGTCGGCGGCAAGGCGCAGCTCGCCGCGTATCGCGAAGTCGCGGGGCCGCTGAAACTCGCTTACGCCCAGTTTGAGGAAATGGAAGTGTTCGCGCGCTTCGGGACCCGGCTCGATGAGCACACCCGCGGCGTCATCGAGCACGGCAAACGCATCCGTGCCTGTCTGCGCCAGGATGAATTCCATCCCGTACCCGTCATTGAACAACTCACCGTCTTGCTCGCGCTGACCTCTGGGCTCTTCGATTCCATCGCCCTCGAACGCATGACTGCGGCCGAGGCCGCCGTGCGCCGCCTCGCGACGGAGCTGCCCGAAGACCTGCGCGAGCGAATCATCACGGGGGCGAGACTCAGTCAAGAAGATCGCACCGCGGTCGTGGAGAAAGCTCGCGCCGCGTTGCAACCGTTCGATCCCCATCATGAGCGAGACGCTGCCCACCCTGCGCCGGAAGATTAAGAGCGCGCACGACCTTCAGTCCGTCGTGCGGACGATGAAGGCGATGGCGGCGGCCAGCATCGGCCCCTGTGAACGCGCCGTCGTTTCACTCACCGATTACAGCCGCACTGTCGAACTTGGTCTCCGCGCCTGTTTCCGCCACATCCCCGAGTCGGTTCCCCCGCCTCCGCGAGCCGCGCGAAATATGGGCGCGATTGTCTTCGGCACTGATCAGGGGATGGTTGGCCAATTCAACGAACGCCTCGCTGAACTCGTGACCGTGACGCTTTCCTCCACGCCCGGCGAAACGCGAACCGTGTGGGTGGTCGGCGAACGGATGCAGGGCCGGATGGAGGACGCCGGATTCAAAATCGCCGGGCTTTTCCAGACACCCAACTCCGTCACGGGTATCACGCCGCTCATCACCGAACTCCTGCTCGCGATCGAGCAGCAAACCGAGCGTGCCGGCTTGAATGAAGTGCATCTGTTCCACAATCAACCTCGCTTGCGCGCCACTTACGACCCCGTGACGACGCGCCTCCTCCCGCTCGATGCTCAATGGCGGCGCAGCATCGAGGCGATGCCGTGGCCGACCCGCTCGCGACCGGAAATCATCGTCGGCAGCCCGGCGACGCTCGACGCCTTGATCCGCGAATTCCTTTTCGTCTCACTCTTCCGCGTCTGCGCCGAATCCCTTTTGGCAGAAAACGCCCGCCGATTCGCTGCCATGCAAGGCGCGGAGAAAAACATCGACGACCTGATGGGTACGCTGACCCTCAACTACAATCGCCAGCGCCAGGCCGCGATCGACGAGGAACTCTTTGACCTTATCGCTGGCTACGAAGTTCTCCGCTCCGAAGACACGCCGCACTTATGAACGGAGTCCAGGTTGTCAAACCACAGCCGTTGGTGGTCGCCACAGAACGGTTTGCACTTTCGAAACCGCTGCTCCCGCCGATCCCAGATTCCGGCATTTCTCCGCATCACCGCTCCTTCTCGCCGGACGCCAAAAAGCAACTGCTTCACGCTCACCCCTCCAACGGCTAGGATTCATTCCACGACCGTATGAAAACTGAAGCTCTCTTCATTTCTCCGGCCCAATTCGACGCGGTTATTTTCGATCTCGATGGCGTCGTGACCAAGACTGCCCGCGTTCATGCGGCGGCGTGGAAACGGCTGTTCGATGCATTTCTCCGCACGCGCGCGGAGCGAGAGAATGTCGAGTATCGGTCGTTCGATGCGGGTGACGATTATCTCCAGTATGTGGACGGGAAGCCGCGCTATGATGGGGTGCAAAGCTTTCTGGAATCGCGTGGGATTCAACTGAACTGGGGTTCGCCAGAGGATGAAGCGGATGAGGAGACGGTGTGTGGCCTGGGCAATCGAAAGAACGGCTTCTTTCGCGCAGAACTCGCGGAGCACGGCGTCGAGCCCTACGAAACCACCCTCCAGTTAATTCGCGCTTTGCGCGCGGACGGTTTCAAGACGGCGATCATTTCTTCGAGCAAAAATTGCGCGGCGGTGCTGGAGGCGGTTGGGGCGACGAATCTTTTCGACGCGAAAGTGGATGGCTTGGAATCGGCGCGCCTCGGGATTTCGGGCAAGCCGGCGCCGGATATTTTCCTCGAAGCTGCGCGACGGTTGGGAGTCGAACCGGCGCGAGCGGTGGTGGTCGAAGACGCGATCTCCGGCGTGCAGGCAGGACGAGCGGGAAATTTCGGTCTTGTCGTCGGAGTGGACCGGGCAGGTGACCCGGCGCGGCTCATGGAAAATGGTGCGAGTGTTGTGGTTTCAGATCTGGCCGAGGTCGGCGTGGACGACACGCGCGTGGAGGCGCGGAATTTGCCGTCGGCGATTGAGCGAATCGAGGAGATCGCGGGCCGCGCCGATCGGAGACTGGCGATTTTCCTGGATTACGACGGCACGCTCACGCCGATCGTTCCGCACCCGGAAGATGCCGTGCTGGCTCCGGAAGTGCGCGCGACGGTGACGAAGCTCTCGCGGATCTGCACCGTGGCGATCATCAGCGGGCGCGATCTCACAGACGTGCGCAAGCTGGTGGGCGTACCGGGGATCATTTATGCCGGCAGTCACGGTTTTGAAATCGCGGGGCCGGAAGGTTCGGTTTCCGCTGGGAGCGAACGTGATCAATTTCTCCCGATGCTGGCGGAGGCGGAGGGACGATTGCGGGAAGAGCTGGCACGGATTCCCGGCGCACAACTCGAGCGGAAGAAATTCTCGATCGCGGTGCACTATCGAAACGTCGCGGCGGCCGATCACGAGGCGGTCGAAGCGGTAGTATGGCAGGCGCTGGAACGGTTTCCGAAGCTGCGCGATTTGCCGGGTAAGAAAGTTCACGATCTCCAGCCGCGCATTGATTGGGACAAGGGGAAGGCGTTGCTCCATGTGCTGCGCACTCTCGATCTTGACCGCCCAGACGTGCTCCCGATCTACATCGGCGACGACGTGACGGACGAAGACGCGTTCGCGGCCTTGCGAAATCGTGGCGTTGGGATCGTGGTTCGCGAGGAATCTCGGCCAACCACGGCCAGCCTCGCACTGGAAAACCCGCACGAGGTGCATCGCTTCCTCGCCGCACTTCTGGCCCGGCGGGAGGGAGAAGCAAAATGAAGCCGTGGCTCCTGGCCTACGAGGGATTTGATCCGAAGCAGGAAGGGCTCCGCGAGGCGCTATGCGCGCTGGGCAACGGCTACTTTGTCACGCGCGGTGCTGCAGCGGAGACGGGTGCGGATGACATTCACTATCCCGGCACCTATCTCGCCGGTGGTTACAATCGCCTCGCCACGGAAATTTCGGGTCGCACCATCGAAAACGAGGACCTCGTGAATATGCCGAACTGGCTGGTGCTCGAGTTCCGCATTGAAGGGGGAAACTGGTTCCGTCCCCTGGGCGCCGAGATGCTCGAGTACCGGCAGGAACTTGATTTGCGCCGCGGCGTGCTGCGGCGCACGATGCGCTTCCGTGATGAGCATGGGCGGGAAACGAGCGTGAAAAGCCGGCGCCTCGTGAGCATGCACGACCCGCATCTCGCCGCGACAGAGACCATCGTTACGGCGGAGAATTGGTCGGGCCGCATCGAGTTTCGCAGCGCGCTCGATGGGACGGTCGTGAACGCGGGTGTCAAACGCTACGCGAGCCTGAAGAACAAGCACCTCGAAGTCATCGAGACGGGTCGCATCGCCGATGACGCCATCTATCTGAAAGTCCACACCAGCCAGTCGCGTCAGGAGATTGCGCAAGCCGCGAGGACGCAGATTTTTCGCGAAGGGAAGCTGCTGGCCATCAAACGAGGAACCGTCGAGGAGACGGGGTTGATCGCCGATACCTTTGCCATCGATCTGCGCGAGCGGGACGCCATCACGGTGGAAAAAGTGATCGCGATGTTCACCACGCGCGACCGCGCCATTTCCGAGTGCGGGTTGGAGGCCCGCCACGCCGTCGAGCGCGCGGAGCGTTTCGAGTCCTTGTTCACCGCGCATGTCGCCGCGTGGGAGCAATTGTGGCAGCGCTTCGACATCGGGATCGAGCAGGCGGATGGCAACGGCGAGACGCGGATGATTCTTCACCTGCACATCTTTCATCTGCTCCAGACCACCTCGACGCATACCATCGGTCTTGATGCTGGTGTGCCGGCACGCGGATGGCACGGCGAAGCCTATCGGGGCCACATTTTTTGGGATGAACTGTTCATCTTTCCGCTGCTGAATTTCCACATCCCCGAGATCACTCGCGCGCTCCTGCTCTATCGCTACCGTCGCTTGAAGGAAGCGCGCTACGCGGCGGCGGCCGCGGGGTATCGCGGTGCGCTTTTCCCATGGCAAAGCGGAAGCAACGGCCGCGAGGAGAGTCAGATCGTGCATCTCAACCCGCGTTCGGGTCGCTGGATTCCCGACGAGACGTATCTCCAGCGCCATGTGAATGCGGCCATCGCTTATAACATCTGGCAGTATTCCGAAGTCACCCGCGACGGCGAATTTCTGCACTTTGCCGGCTCGGAGATGTTCCTCGAAATCGCGAAATTCTGGGCCAGCCTGGCAACCTTCAACGAAACGCTCGACCGCTACGAAATTCTCAGCGTGGTCGGTCCGGACGAATATCACACGCGGATCCCCGGTCGGGATGCGCCCGGCCTCGATAACAACAGCTACACGAACGTCATGGCGGCCTGGATTCTATGGCAGGCGCTCGAGCTCCTGCAGTTTCTCCCGCACGACCGGCGGCAGGAGCTGACGACCCGGCTCGGTATCGACCACGCCGAGATCGAGCGGTGGCAGGTGATCAGTCGCAAGATGCGCGTGGTTTTTCACGGCGACGGAATCATCAGCCAATTCGAGGGCTACGACGCGTTGGAGGAATTCGATTGGGAAGGTTACGCCAAAAAGTATCCCGACCTTCAGCGGCTCGACCGCATCCTGGAAGCGGAAGGCGATTCCGTGAATCGCTACAAAGCTTCGAAGCAAGCTGATGTGCTGATGCTCTTCTATCTCTTCTCGGCCGACATCCTGGGTGCGCTCTTCCAGCGACTGGGTTACCCCTTCGATGCCGATACCATCCCGAAGAATATCGACTACTACCTGCACCGGACCTCGCACGGCTCGACGCTCAGCAACGTCATTCACTCCTGGGTGCTGGCGCGCTCGGATCGTGAGCGTTCCTGGCGGCTTTTCACCGCGGCCTTGCGCAGCGATCTTGAGGACGTGCAAGGCGGCACGACGCCGGAAGGTATCCATCTCGGCGCGATGGCTGGCACCGTCGATCTCCTCGAGCGCGGCTACACCGGGCTGGAGTTGCGGCGCGATGCGCTGCACTTCAATCCCGCGCTGCCGAGCCATCTCACCGCGTTGAAAATCCAGATCCGGTACCGCGGCCATTCGCTGGCCCTCGAAGTGCGTGCCGACACCCTCACCGTCACTTCAATGAAATCCGACCGGGGACCGATCAAGATCGGTTGCGGCCCTCAGATGCGGGAACTGCATCCCGGCGAATCAGCGCAATTCACGCTGAAGTAGCGCTTGCGCTCACGCTTTCATGAGGCCGGAAACTCGCGTCGAAAGCCGATCCTTTATCGGGAAGGCGTTGTGTCTGCCTTGGCAGTTGCCGGCAACGAGGCCAGGGCCGCCGGGTCACGGGCAAGTTCCATCCAGCGCGCTTCAAATTCCGACCAGCGGCGTTCGTCCGGATGATCGCTGTGGCTGACCGGTAGCACCATCAACTCGACCGGCCCGTGCAGATGATTGGCGATGGCATAGACGGTCTTGGCGGGCACGATGTCGTCCCTTTCACCAAGGGCAATCAGGGTCGGGCAGGTGATGAGGCCGGCGAAGTTCACCGTATCGAAGTAGCGCAGCACCAGCATCAGATCCTCGGTCTCATCGGGGCGCGCCGCGAGATAGCGGGTGATCTCGCTGCCGGAGCCGGATTTGACGAAAAAGTTCCGACCTTCGGCCCACCCGAACGTGGGGACCCCAACGGCGAGAAAATCCGCCGCGGGCGACACCGCTTCGGCCATCAGCGCGAGCCCGCCGGAGAAACTAAATCCATTTGCCACCAGCCGGGTGCGATTCGGGAAAAGAGTCTGCGCAATTTCCATCGCGCGCGCATAGTCGCACACCGCGCCGCGCAGGACGGAAGTCTCCGGGGTTTCCCGTCCCGTCAGCACGTAACCCCATGGCGCGATCGTCGGCACCGCATCGCGGGAACGGCCAAACCCGCGGATGTCCACACCAACGACGTCAAATCCTGCACGCGCCCATGACCAGCGGATGTCGCACTGACTCCCGTAGCCGTGGCTATGCACCACCATCGGTCGCGGCGTCCCGTCGCGCCATCGGAGCGCGTACCCGCCGATGCGGACGCCGCCCAAGGAGGAAAACGACAGGTCGAAAAGCTCACATTCGCGGTGCGGCGGTGCCGATCGCACGCTGCTGATGAGATCCGGCGCGACGCCGTGCAATGCCTGAATGGTGCGCGCCCAGAAGCTTTCAAAATCACGAGGCCGGGTCAGGGCAGGTCGAAGGTGGCGTTGCATGGAATCTCAGGGGGGGCGTGCAGTAATGATTGCAGTGGAGCATGCGAATCGAGTCTCGCCAACTCCCGGACGTGGCGCTCTGCTGCGAGCGCAATCGCGTTAGCCCCAGCCTCGGGATTCATCCCGCATGTGGGCGCCCCTACCCCTCAGCTGCCATGATTCACGTTCAACAACTGGCACGTTTCCCCTTTCTCCAGGGTCTCCCGGCGGAGACGCTGCGCCAGCTCGCCGCTGCGGCGTCCGAGCACACGATCGAGCGCGGCGAAATGCTCGTGCATCAGCATGACGAAGCGCAGTACATCTTTCTGCTCGAGGACGGTGTCTTACAGTTCCTCATCCAGTGTCAGGGCATGGATGATTTGCTCGTCGGCACTTTGCAGGAACGCGGTTCGCTGCTCGGCTGGTCCGTATTCCGTCCGCCTTATCGTTACACCACGTCGGTCCGGTGCGAGGAGCGGTGCCGCTTCATCCGGCTGCCGCGCGCGGCGCTGGAAGAGATTGTCGGCCGCGATCCGCGGCTCGGCTTGATGCTGCTCCGCCGGGTCGCCGCTGCTCTGGCCGATCGCATCGAACAAACGCGCGACCTGCTGGTGCGCCAGCCGGGTCCCGGCGCCACCGCCAGCGCCGGCGCGTAAGGACATATGAAATCCGTCCTCCAACAACTGCGCGAGTCGCCCTTCTTCGAGGGCTTCCCAGATGAGGATCTCGTTGCCCTCGCGGCGCATGCGCGATCGGAGACCATTGAGTCTGGCCAGCCGATCCTGCGCGAAGGTGCACCCGCGGACGCGCTTTACATGCTCGTGGTGGGCGCGGTGCGTCTGTCCTTCGCTGCTGCGTACGAAGCCGGGAGGAGCACGGCCGAGATGGGCAAGGTGCTCATCCGAACCATCACCGAGCCGGGTCGCGTGGTTGGATGGTCGGCTCTCGTCGAGCCCTACCACTACCGTGATACCGCGACGGCGATCAAAGATACGCAACTGCTTGTCTTCGACCGCGAATGGTTGGAGAAGCGCGCGGAGCAGGCGCCGGAATTTGGCGTGCGGCTGATGTCGCGCATCCTTTGGGTGCTCGGGAATCGGTTGCGTGAAGCGCGCATCCGGCTCGTCGCCAGCCGTTATGAGCAGGAGGCGCTGGCCATCCGCGCCTTGCTCGAGGAAAGCCGGGAGCAACTCAGCGTGAGTTCCCCGCTGCACAAACTCCCCATCTATCTCGAAAACCGGCTGACGCTTTCAGATGCTTTTCACACCCTCGAACTCCTCCGGACTCACGGCGATGCGATGGAAGCCAGCCTCGCGCGGCTCTGCCTCGAGATCCTCGGCAACGTGCGCAAGGAACTTAATCTCTACCGGCGCCTGCAAAACATTTACGAGCACGTCAGTGCCGCGCCGGAGGCGGCCAGCCCGGGCGAAATCCGGAAGCGCTGCTGCGTGGAATTCAGCCAGCTCTTCAATACCATGCACTGCCGGATCGAGGGCTTGGAGTGTTTACCGGCGGAGCCTGGCCACATTTTCATTATGAATCATCTGGCGAATCACCCGGACAACACGTTGCCCAATGATTTCCAACTCACCCTCGATACCCACTTTGTCTCCTGCATGATCCTGGCGAAAAAATACGGTGAGCCGCCGATTCGGGTGATCCGCAAGTCGCGGCGCGACGAATTCGGTCACCAGCGATACTTCGACCGGCTCGGCTATATTTACGTGCAGGCGCTGCACATGGACGAAGAACAGGGCGATCCGAAGCTCCTCGCCGAGCAGCGCCGCCGCCTCTTTCTCGAGACGGCAGCGGCCTGTCTGCGCGGCCGACAGAATGTGGTCATCTGTCCCGAGGGCGCCTGCACCGTCACCGTCCAGTCGCCGCTGCCCTTCAAAGCCGGCGCCTTCCGGCTCGCGGCTTACGCGGAACCCGAGCCCATGATCGTGCCGATCGTCGTCGCCAATTTCGATCGCAAGATCACGCGCACCACGCTCGTCGCCCAAGTCCATCCACCGATCCGGCTCTCGGACCACGTGCCGAAACCCACCGACGATCAGCAGCTTTTCGCCTTCATCAATGAACTCAACGGGCGGTATCGCGGCTGGGTTCGCGAAGCACAGACACTTGCCGCCGCCAACCCGCCGCCCGGTTGATATGATGGCGCTACCGTGAGGACAGCGTTCGCCATGGTCAATAGAGCGGTGTTGGCCCTTACTCGCCCTCGATCTTGAGCTTCAGAAAGTGGGTTGCGCAGGAAATGCATGGGTCGTAGTTGCGGACCGCCTGTTCGCACTGCCAGGTGAGCTGGTCTTGGGTCAGATCGAGGCGGGGTGGGATAAAGCGCCGGAGATCGTTCTCGATGGTTTTCTGATTCTGCGAAGTAGGCGGGACGATCTTGGCGTCGAGGATCGTGCCGTCGGCGTCGATCCGATAGCGGTGATAGAGCAGGCCGCGTGGGGCCTCGGTGACGGCGTAGCCGGTGGCGGCGCGCGGCTCGACGGCGATGGCAGGCGCGTCGGGTGGTTCGTAACCGGCAATGATGCGTAGGGCTTCGTCGCAGGCGTAAAGCACTTCAACGGCGCGGACGATGATGCTTTGGAAAGGATTCATGCACTTCGCACCGAGACCGGCTGCGCGCGCTGCTTCGCGCGCTACGGACGAGAGCTTGTCGAAGTGGAGGCTGTAGCGGGCCATTGGTCCGCAGAAATAGGCGCCACGGCCTTTGATGATGGAATGCAAGGCGTTCGAGTGCTCGACCTGTTCCTCCACGAAATGCTCGTCGTAGTCGCGCGATGCGATATCGAGACCGCGATTTGAGACGACGCGGCCTTCATTGAATGGATATTCGTCCGGGTGACTCAGGGCAACGAACTCGTAGTCCTGCTCGAAATCTGGGAAGGGGAAGCCGCCGACCCAGCGCACGGTTTCCAGCGCGGCGTCGCGCGCCCATTTTAGCCGCTCGGCGAGTTCCGCCAGCTCGTCTTTCGCGGGCAGCCGGTAGAATCCACCGACGCGCACGTTCACCGGATGCACCGCGCGTCCCCCGAGCCGGGCGACGATCTCGTTGCCGGCCTTTTTGAGCTGAAGTCCGCGCTGCACGATCTCGCGATGATCCTTCGCCATGTGGATCGCGCTTTCGTAGCCAAGGAAATCGGGCGCATGCAGCATGTAAATGTGCAGCCCATGGCTCTCGATCCATTCGCCGCAATAGATCAGACGCCGCAAGGCTCGGAGCTGCCCTTCAACGCGGACACCACACGCATCCTCCATCGCGTGGACCGCGCTCATTTGATACGCGATCGGGCAGATGCCGCAGATGCGCGCGGTGATGTCCGGCGCTTCGGTGAACTGCCGTCCCCGCAGGAACGCTTCGAAAAATCGCGGCGGCTCGAAGATCTTGAGTTTCACGTCCGCGACGGCGCCGTCCTTGATCTTCACGAGCAACGCGCCTTCACCTTCCACGCGAGCGAGATAATCGACTTTGATGGTGCGGGTTCGTTTCATGGCGGGCAACGACTACGATGAATGGTTGAGGCCGATGATGCAGGTTTTAATACCGGCGGCGGCGGCTCCCGTTTCGTGGACGACACGCGCGCGCATTTTGCTCGAGGCCTGTGCCGGGCCCATGTGTGGTCGGCGACGCGTTCCGCAGGCGCCCACAGGCCTTGATCGTGTGGACGTTAGCCCTTGGCAAGGGGCTCGCTCGGGTTTACCGATTTTACGAACCTGCCCGCAAGCGCACTTCGCGAAACACACCTTATGAAACGACACGAGCCTGCACAATCCAAGGGTGGCCGCGCTGCGTCCGGTCTGGCGCGAAAAGGGCGACGGATTGCGACTCCGCGCCGCGTGAGTGCCGGCGACACGGTTCGATCGCTGGATCCGAAAGACATCGAAACGGAGATCTCCGCTCGCAATGGGTCGATGGCGAAGACAAACCAAAAGATGTCGCTGGCCGACATGATCAAGAGCCATTTGAAAGGGCGTTCGCCGAACGAACTTCTGGCTCGTATTCAGGCGTTAATCGCCGGCGCGTCTCCGGACGAAGTGAAGTCTTTGCGCCGCTTTCTTTTCCGTCCGGCCACGGAGCCGAAAGATGGCTGGGATCCGAATACCGCGCTTGCCCCGGGCTGGCGCAGCGGTGGTTATCCCTACGCCAACCTCCTTTCCCGAAAAAGCTATGAGCGGCAAAAGTATCGTTTGCAGGTGGAGTTGTTGAAGCTTCAGGCGTGGGTCAAAGAGAGCGGTCAGCGGGTGGTTGTTCTCTTCGAGGGGCGCGATGCAGCGGGAAAAGGGGGCGCCATCAAGCGCTTCATGGAGCACCTGAACCCGCGCGGCGCCCGGGTTGTTGCGCTGGAGAAACCCACCAATGGCGAGCGCGGGCAGTGGTATTTCCAGCGCTACATCGAACACCTGCCGACGCGCGGCGAGATCGTGCTCTTTGACCGGAGCTGGTATAACCGCGCCGGGGTCGAGCGGGTCATGGATTTTTGTACGGACGCGGAATACGAGGAATTCCTGCGCCAGACGCCCGAGTTTGAGCGGCATCTGGTGCGGAGCGGCGTTCATCTTTTCAAGTTCTGGTTTTCCGTCAGCCGTGCCGAACAACGCCGGCGATTCAAGGAGCGCGAGGCGCATCCGCTCAAGCAGTGGAAACTGAGCCCCATCGACATGGAGTCGCTCGACAAATGGGATGAGTACACGCAGGCCAAGGAAACGATGTTCATGCATTGCGATACCCCCGACGCGCCGTGGACGGTCGTGAAGTCCGACTGTAAGAAGCGCGCGCGCCTGAACGCGATGCGGTACCTTTTGCACCGCCTGCCTTACGCAAAGAAAGATCTGAAAAGGATTGGCCCCGTGGATCCGCTGATCGTTGGGCGCCCGTCTCTTGTCCCGAATCCCATGGACGATCAGTTGGCGACCGGGGGATAGATTTTGGTGCGGCGCTCGTTCAGAGGATTTTCACGACGATGTCCTGCAGCGTGAACGCCGTCGCGGCAATCCGATCCGCGGCGTTCGAGAGATGGCGGTAAATCTCGCGCCGTTTGAACATGTTAATGTAGTCGTCGCCTTGAAACAATGCGGCCAGGGCGCGGCGATAGGATTTCTCCGCGTTGCGCTCCGCCTTCCGGGCGCGGCTGGCTTCGATCGCTGCTTCTTCGGGTTGGGCGGCGAGTTTGGCGAACCCAGCGGCCAGGGCCTCGGCTCCTTCCTTGATATGCATGGCAAGCTCGAGCGTGAGCATGTCGGGTTTGACGGCCAGCATGTCCATTTCGCGAATGGTCGTTTTGCAGTAGTTCACCACTTCATCGAGATCCACGATGGCGCGGTAGATGTCTTCGCGGTCCATCGGAGTGGCGAAGGCTTCGTTCAGTAGTTGGAGATTCTTCACCTTCATTTCGTCCTGCTCATGCTCATCTTGGACGATGCGCTTGCTGAGGCTGCCATCGTTCTTTTCCATAAAGTCCACCAGCAGGCCCGCAGCGTGTGCGACGTGCACGCTCTGGTCCGCCAGGATGCGGAAGAAGTCGGGCATTTTGGGAAACAAGCGATCGTGCAGGCGCTGGAAGAACGAGGGTTGGGGAGTGTCCATGGTGGGGATAAAGGTTAATGAAAGAGGCCGATCGCGGCATGGAAAAGCGCGCCGATGATCACCGCCATGATGGCGGCACCGGGAATCGTGATCACCCAGGTCCAGGCAATCTCTTCCGCCATCTTCCAGCGCACGGCTCGCGGCCTTTCGGCGGCGCCGATACCCATGATCGAAGTCGTCACCACATGGGTCGTGGACACGGGCGCACCCGCCCAGGACGCGGTCAGGATGACTGTGGCGGCGGTCAATTGTGAATCCAGGGCGTGCAGTGGACGCACGCGGTAAATGGAGAAACCCAGCGTCCGGACAATGCGCCAGCCGCCGCTGAGGACACCGGCCGTCAGGGCCAGCGAGCAGGTCACTATCACCCAGAACGGCACGTGAAAACCGTGCTGCCAGCCCGCGAGCACGAGCACGAGGGTGATGATCCCCATGCTCTTTTGCGCGTCATTCGCGCCGTGCGAAAAGGCCAGACCGATTGAAGTGAGAAACTGAGCGCGGCGCAGATATCGGTTCGCTTTTGGGGATGCACGCCGCAGCAATCTCAGCATTACTTTCTGGATCAAATAGCCGCCCACAAATCCGGCGACGGGAGAGATGAGTAGCGCCAACACCACCTTCGCCACACCTCGGAGGTGGCCGTGCATCAATTCCGAGATTCCCCACACCACGTGACTGCCACCCACGCTGGCCGCCACGGCTCCCACCATCCCTCCAACGAGCGCGTGCGACGACGATGATGGCAATCCTTTCCACCAGGTGACAATGTTCCAGGCTAGCGCGCCCGCGACTCCGGATAGCACGATGTGCACGGCACTCAGACGCGGCACGTCGGCCAGATCGACAAGAGAACCGATGGTATTAGCCACCGCCGTGCCGCCGAGCAGGGGCCCGAGAAACTCAAAAATTCCCACGACGACAACGGCCATGGCCGGGGACATGGCCCGGGAGGCGATGACTGTGGCGATGATATTGGCCGCATCGTGAAAGCCGTTGGAGCACTCAAAAGCGAGCACCACGACGATGGCCAGAAGGACGATCAGTAGGAGCGGATCCACAACGTTTGTCAGGCGACTCATTCGCCATGAACGAGTGCACCTGGAGCTTGGGCGGATCCGACCGGCGATTCCGCGGCGACCCAGCTTATTTGGCGGGAGCGGTTTCTGTCCGCATATGTTGATGGCAATCGGTGCACGTGATGTTCATCCGAACCAGATCGAGCGTCGCCGCTTCCACGTCTTTATCCCGGGCGTGACGCTCGAGGTCGGAGGTCTGCTCCTGGAAGTTTTTGCTGAGCCGCTTGTAGCGGGGCGTTGGCTCCGCAATATGCCAGGAGGTCGCTTTGCTGATCATGCCCAGAGTTTTGGCGCTCTCTTCCACCTGTTTGAAATTGCCGAGCGTGATCCCTTCCAGAATGAGATTCATTTGCGTGAGTTTGTCGCGCATCAGCAACTGGTTGCTGGTGGTTTCCTTCGGCGGGTTGGTTTTTTGTTCCTGCGATTGAGCCAGGGTTAGACTGGCCAAAACGAACACGGCGGCGATGAAGGTGCTTGGCGTCAGGAATTTCATAGTGGGGGCGTGGTTCGTCGTGATGACTGGATGGGGTTCGTTGGGAATACGATCATTGGAAGGATGGGGTTTCAATCTCGCGTTGCACCGCCGCTGGCAGCGAGCTCGTGGGGGGCGTGAGGAAGCCGCATGGTCAGTCAAGAACCGGCGGCTGTCTTCGGATTCCTGTGCGATGCCATTTTGCGTGGTTGACATTGTCGTGCGTCTTCACCAAAAGGCTCTCCCGCACTTAGCCAGCCATGTCGCTATTCACCGCCAATCTTAACCACTACCCAGTCGCTCGTCCGGCGACGGGGATGTTTGCGTGGGTTATTGGTGGCAAACATCAGACGACGCGTAGGCAGAGGTGCACGTAGAAACAGCTTTTTCCGGATCACCGCCCTGCTTACCGAAAGGAAGCAGGGTTTTTTGTTTTCCGGGAAAGCACAGCCGCAATCAAACCATGCCACCCACACTCTCACTCACGGCCGAACTTCGGGCGCTGCCCCGGGCTTTTTGGGTTCTCTTCGCGGGCACCTTTGTGAACCGCTTCGGGAGTTTCGTGTATCCGTTCCTGACCATCGTCCTGTTCCGGCGCGGGTTTACCTACGGACAGATTGGACTGGCGGTCGGCGCTTATGGCATCGGCAGCCTGATCTCGATGCTGGCCGGCGGCTGGTTCGCGGATCGATTTGGGCGGCGAAATTCAATCGTGCTCGGAACCCTCGCGCACGCGGTCTTCACGTTCTCGATTTTTTTCGCGCACACGCTGCCCGCGATTGTTGCCCTCACGGGATTGACCGGATTCATGGGTGGCTTTTTCCACCCGGCCAGCAATGCATTGATCGCGGATGTCGTGCCGCAGCCTTTGCAATTGCGTGCCTATGCGGCCCTGCGTCTGGCGGCCAATGCCGGTTTTGCGTTTGGTACCGCGACGGGAGGATTCCTGGTGAACCATTCCGCCTTCTGGCTCTTTGCCGGTGACGCGCTCACCACGGCCACTTTCGGTTTCCTTGCGTTGTTTCTTTTACCGCACGGCTTGCGGCATTCCAGTCCGCAGGCGCTCTGGGGAGAGGCGCTGGAGCGGCTTCGACATGATGGCCGGTTTTGGGCTTTGGCGGCCGCTCAGTTTTGCGCGGCCCTCGTCTTCTCGCAATTTGCCACCTCGTATTCGCTCGAAGTCATGGGGCGCGGTTTCCGGCTCGAACTTTTCGGCTGGAGGCCGACGCCGGAACAAATCTTCGGCATCTTGATCGGATGGAACGGCATCATGGTGACCCTTTGCGAACTGCCGCTGACGCGAATCATGCAGCGATATTCAACTCGGCGGGTCATGTGCCTCGGCTACGTGCTCATCGGCACGGGCTTTGCGATGAACGCGCTGCCCGGCGGTTTCGTCACGCTGCTGGCGGGCATGACCGTTTTCACGTTCGGAGAAATGCTGGCCATCCCGTTGAGCAGTTCGTGGGTCGCCCGTTTCGCGCCGGAATCGATGCGCGGCCGTTACATGGGCGCCCTCGGCACCGCTTGGGCGGCTGCGCACATCATCGGGCCGCAAGTTGGGCTGCGCGTTTACGGGCTGCATCCGCTCGCCCTGTGGATTGGGTGCGGTGCCCTCGGCCTCGCGGGCGCATTCACGTTCTGGCATTACGGCGATCGAGAATCGGAAGCTCCGGTTGCGACGGCACCGGCACCCGCCGCGTGACCTCTGCGCCGATGGGTGGGAGCGGACCGCGTTCCGCTCTCGCCCAAGCGCTGCCGCTGTGTCAGACACGAAGTCATTACTTCATGACTACCAACGCCCGGCGGGTTCTCATTCTCTTCGCGCATCCGGCGCTGCAAAAATCTCGCGTCAACCGTCATCTGATTGCCGCAGCGCGCGAGATCGAGGGAGTGACCCTGCACGACCTCTACGAAGAGTATCCGGACCTGCACATCGACGTGGATCGCGAGCAGCAACTTCTGCTCGAGCACGACATCATCGTCTGGCAGCATCCGTTTTATTGGTATTCGAGTCCGGCGCTGTTGAAGGAGTGGCAGGACCTCGTGCTCGAGGTCGGCTTTGCCTACGGCGAGAATGGGACCGCGTTGCGCGGCAAAAAAGTGCTCACTGCGATTACTACCGGAGGTCCGGCGGATTCCTATCATGCAGACGGTTTCAATCGATTCACCGTCCGCCAATTGCTCGCGCCTTTCGAACAGACGGTGCGTCTGTGTGAGATGGAGTATTTGCCACCCTTTGTCATCCAGGGAACGCACCATTTGTCACCGGAAGAAATCAGCGCCCACTGCAAACTGTATCGGCGGGCGATTGAAGCGTTGCGCGATGACGTCCTCGACAGTGCGGGATTGGCGGAGCATGCATTTCTCAATCCACTGCTCGAAGCAATCGTGAAGCGAACGAAGGAGACCCATGCGCGATAGCGCACTTTTCCAGGCGTTTGTTTATCTGCTGGCCGGCGTGCTGGCGGTGCCCGTGGCCAAACGCCTGGGACTGGGATCTGTCCTGGGCTACTTGTTCGCCGGCGTCTGTGTCGGACCCGCGATGCTGGGTCTGGTCGGCGGTGGCGAAAGCGATGTGATGCACTTCGCCGAGTTTGGTGTCGTGATGATGCTGTTCGTCATCGGGCTCGAATTGCGGCCGGCGTTGTTGTGGCGGTTACGGGCGCCCATTCTCGGGCTGGGCGGCGCCCAAGTTTCGCTGACAGCCGCCCTCGTCGCAGGGATCAGTCTGGCGTTGGGATTGCCGTGGCCGCAGGCGGTGGTGTGCGGATTGATCCTCGCGCTGTCCTCGACCGCGATCGTGCTGCAATCACTCGGTGAAAAGGGACTCCTGAAAACGCGCGGCGGTGAAGCGTGCTTTTCTGTGCTGCTCTTTCAGGACATTGCGGTGATCCCGATTCTGGCCATCCTGCCGCTGCTCGCAAATGCCGCGGGCGCGCAGGCGGCGGGTGAGGCGGCGCATGCGAGTCCGATCAGCCAATGGCCTGGTTGGGCGCAGGCGCTGACAACCATCGCTGCCGTGGCCGGAATCATCACCGGTGGTCGATTTCTGCTTCGGCCCATCTTTCGGTTCATCGCCACGACACGTCTGCGGGAAGTATTTACGGCAACGGCCTTGTTGCTGGTCATCGGCATTGCGTTGCTTATGCAGGTGGTGGGCTTGTCCGCGGCGCTCGGCACCTTCATCGCCGGCGTGGTGTTGGCGGACAGCGAATACCGCCATCAACTCGAAGCCGATATCGAGCCGTTCAAAGGTCTGCTTCTGGGGCTGTTCTTCATTTCGGTCGGCGCCGGGATTGACTTCGGCTTGATGGCGAATCAGCCAGGGCTGATCGCCACGCTGGTGATTGGATTGATCGGGTTGAAATTCACGGCCCTGGTCGTGCTGGGTCGGGGCTTTCGACTCGAGGGCGCGTCCACTCTGCTCTTCGCCTTCGCCCTGGCTCAGGGAGGAGAATTCTGCTTCGTGCTCCTCTCGATGGCAGGCCAACTTGGCGTGCTTGACGCGGCCATTTCCAAACCGCTCGTGGCGACCGTGGCGCTGAGCATGGCTCTGACACCACTCCTTCTTCTGGTAAACGAAAAGTTCGTCCAGCCTCGGTTCCGCGTGCCGAAAATCGAACGCGAACCTGATGAAATCGACGAGCACGAGAATCCGGTGATCCTGGCGGGTTTCGGTCGATTCGGCCATGTCGTCGGACGCCTGCTGCGCGCAAATGGGTTCGGCGTGACGGTGCTCGACAATGATCCGGACCAGGTCGAGACGCTGGCGAAATTCGGGCTCAAGAGCTTTTACGGCGACGCGTCGCGGCTCGATTTGCTGACGGCGGCGGGAGCGGATCGGGCCAAAGTTTTCATTTGCGCGGTCGATAATGATGCCCAGGCGCTGAAGATCATCGAGATGGTGCAAACGTCCTTCCCCCACCTAAAGATCATCGCGCGCGCCACCAGCCGACAGCACGCCTATGAGTTGATCCAGCATGGCGTCACCATCGTGCACCGGGACACGTTCGCCAGTGCGGTGGACCTGTCGGTGGATGCGTTGCGCGTGCTCGGGTTCCGCGGGCATCAGGCCGAACGAGCAGCTCGATTGTTCAAACGTCATGATGAACGTGCTCTGCGCGAGATGGTAAAACTGCTCGGTGACGAGCAGGCGTATGTTTCAGCGGCTCGACAGCACATCGTGAATCTCGAGGAAGTGCTGCGTGCCGACCGCGGAAGTTTTCGGGGCGCGGGCGATGCGGCCTGGGAACCGCCACGACCGGCCGGAGATGATGCGGCGCGCCGGTAGCTCCGCGGTTCTTCTTCGGTTTCATCATCTTCTCCCATGGTTGTGAGAGGGAGAGCGGATTGGGTCATCCATCGACCCACCAAACTTTGCCTGATGCCGCCGGGAAAATGAAAAAGCTCCCTGCGGGATTACCGACAGGGAGCTTTGAAATAACTTCGTGGTCCTTTTAACGGCGATAGCCGCCGCCGCCACCACCTCCACCACCACCGCCGCCGTATCCCCCGCCACCACCACCGTAGCCGCCGCCACCGCCGCCATAACCGCCCCCACCACCGCGCCGGCCGCCACCACCACCGCCGCCACCGCCGTAATCGCGGCGCCCACCACCACCGCCACCGCCGCCGCCACGTTCTTCACGCGGGCGCGCTTCGTTAACCGTCAACGGACGGCCTTGGAATTCCTTGCCGTGCAACATTTCAATGGCGGACTGCGCTTCCTCCGGAGAACCCATCGTCACGAAGGCAAATCCGCGGCTCTTGCCAGTCATGCGGTCCTGCATCAGGGCGACTTCGGAGACAGTGCCCGCCTGGGCGAACAATTCCTGGAGATCAATTTCCAGCGTTTGGAAGGGGAGATTTCCCACGTATAACTTATTGGACATGATTGCTTCTTTCTTTGAGATACCAAACGCTTCCTCGGGCGATGCTCCGCTACTCGGAGTCTTCAATCGCCCGGGGCTGACGATCACTGGACCGCCATATTGACACCGGAAACAATCTACCAACGCCGACTCGGCTATTTAGTTAAGGGCGCGAGAAGATCACTCTTTCTTCCGGAAAGCAAACGCCATTTTACGCTCGCCACACAGGTCCAATCGATTCGTCGCAATTCTCTCGCCCAACAACATTTACGGCAGTGAATAATATTCAGCGCTTTGGTAAAATCCGTCAAAAATTCGCCCGATCTGCATCAAAACGTCATTCGCCAACGTACTGGCTCCAAAGCGGAATAAATCCGCTGTCAGCCAGTCGTCACCGAGGGTCTCGGCCAGCATCACGAGGTAAGCCAACGACTCTTTGGCGGTGCGAATGCCACCGGCGGGTTTCATCCCGATGCGGATACCGGTCTCATAAAAGTGATCCCGGATCGCTTCGAGCATCACCAGCGTGACCGGCATTGTCGCCGCGGGTGAGATCTTGCCGGTGCTCGTTTTGATAAAGTCCGCGCCGGCTCGCATGGCGAGGCCGCTCATGAGCCGAACATTGTCGTAAGTCTGTAGTTCTCCTGTCTCCAAGATGACTTTGAGACGTAACCGTCCACAGATCGCTTTCACGGCCGCGATTTCATCGAAGACGCGCCCGAATTCGCCGGCGAGAAAGGCACCGCGGTCGATCACCATGTCGATTTCATCGGCTCCGAAGTCGATCGCCAGGCGGGTGTCTTCGAGCTTCACTTTCAAGGGCATGGCGCCGCTGGGAAACGCGGTCGCGACGGCGGCGATTTTGACCCCGGAAGCGCCCAGAAAGCGCCGGGCTGCCGGCACGAGATTGGGATAAACGCACACGGCCGCGCAGCTCGGGACTCCCAACCGGGGATCTGCGGGCTGGATGGCTTTGCGGCAAAGATACGCCACTTTGCCGGGCGTATCCCGGCCTTCGAGTGTGGTCAGATCCATCATGGAAACCACCATCCGGAGTCCCTCGAGCTTGGCGCGGGCTTTGAGGCTGCGCTTGCTGAAAGCGGCCGCGCGTTCCTCAACCATGACCGCATCAACCGGCGTCGAAAGCAGAGATTGGTAGTCGAGTTTGCGCGGCTTGCTCATGAGGGGACGACGAACGCGGCCGGCGCACAAAACTCAACTCAACCGGACGAGATCGCGCAGGAATTGCAGATAGATAAAAAGCAACCCGCGCCAGGAATACCGGACGGCTCCGCCATCGTCACGTTTGAGAACGCCAACGGTGAGATTGTGCTGCACCTGCGCGCGCAGGTCTTTTTGGATTTCCTCCTGAATGTCATCAGGATTGACGTCTTCGAGATCCGGGACGATCACGCCGTTCCGACGCAGGAAATCCCGATGGCTTTCGTACAGCTCGAAGAAGGTCTGATCCCCACGCAAACGGTTGACGCGCCAATTCGGAACGAGCTTCAGACTGTAGCTGAAGGGGTAATTCCAGGTCGTCCAGATTTTGCCGTCTTTGGCGCGGGAAGATAAGCTCAGATAGTAAAACGCGATGTTCTGCTGGTCCACCAGGCAGATGGCGGCCTGGGTGCGTTCCTCGGCCTTGTAAAAGAGCCGAAAGAACTGCGTGTAGTCCTGCCAGTCCCACCCCGCGTCATCGATGCGGGCGAACTTCTCATCCTCGACCTCGTCGCTCAGGGCTTCGAGAGAGGGGAAGACGTCGGTGTTCGGCGGATGCCGGTGCCGCAAGCTCTTCTCCACCGGCAGCGTGAGCTTTCGGATGCGAGTTAGGATTTCGAGCCAAGGCAGCATCAACCAGCTCGAGGCGCAGATCAGACCAATCCACCAAAACCCGGTGAAAAGCCACCCGATCAAAAATGAGGTCGCCAGAATCCCGATCGCGCCGAGCTTTTGCAGAAGGACGCTTTGAAACGTCCGCAGGGCCAGGCTCAAGGCGGCCACGCCCAGGACAAGCAACAGATTGGAGAATATCGACACGAGTTAGGAAACAATCACCGTCGCTCCGATAGCCGCACGGTTATGGACTGATGCTGTGCTGTTTTAGAAAAACCGCAAGTTCGTCGGGGCCGAAGTCGGGCAGCACCAGGTTCCCGGCCTGGAGCGTCGGCGCCCGGCGTTGTCCGGAAAGTCGGAGCATCTCATCATAGGCACTCCGATCGGAAATGACGTCGATTCGCTCGTATTGATAGCCGCGATAATCGAGCCATTCCTCCACCAGGGTGCACCAGGGGCAGCCCGGTTTGACGAAGAGTTTCAAGGGTTCCGACATCGGACGGGGATAGTCGGGATCTTCGCACCGGTCAAACGTGCCGCCGCCGCCACGGGCACCGGGATGGGTTACCCCCCTATTTTACCCGTCTGACCTTATACCAATTCCCGCGCTCGTCCGTTTGCCACAACCATCCGTCGTTAACCCGGGTTTGCGACTGATTCAGCGAAGAGGTCGATCGAAACGTGGAAGATGGCGGCCGTGGTTTGGACTTGGGCTGGGCCGGTTTCTTTTTCGTGCTTGTTGCACTCGGAGCCGGTGCCGGAGGAGCAGGCGTGAAAAGTCTCTGCCGCAGTGCGACCTGGGCCTGGGCATCCGCGCCAGCGTACCGGGCAGCCAGGTCCAGGTCGTTCGTGATTTCGTTGGGCAGCAATTCGATCGTTTGCCCCTCAACGGAATACTTCCCGTCCGGCAGGAGCTGGACCTGGGTCCCGGGGCGGAATCCAACGATCCCGGCTTCCGTCTCGATCGATTTCTTGGTGATCAAATAAAAGACACCTTCCGGAGCGTACCGTTTTGGTGGAGGAGTCGCTTCGGCAACGGGTTCGGCCTCGGATGGCTCTGGCGTCGCCTCGACGATCATTTCATCGCCGTCTTCTTCGTCCGTCTCGGTGGCTTTTTCCGTCCTGGTGCATCCCGCGGCCAGCGATAGGGCAGCGATCACGGCTATCCAATAGAGTTTATCCAGCATCACTTTCACTTGGTTTGCGTTTGCTCGGCCGGCCGCCGGGGTTCGGCTGTCAATTGCGTGCCTTGAAATCGTCCATTTTGGCGAAGGCGCCAAGTCCCTTTTCCATTGGTGGGGATGGCGCGAATCCACGAATCGATTTCCGTTTCCGTCCGCCTCTTCCCACTACTCTTTGGCCGATTCCTTGGCGGGCTCCTTGGTTTCCTCCTTTTCGTCGAGCGATTTTTGGATCTTTTTGGCCGTGGATTCGAGATACGCGCGCACATTCTTCCGATAAACTTCGATTCCCTGCTCCTCCTCGGCCTTGGTCAGAATTCGCGTGCGCGCCGTCTCGGTCATGAACGTGGCCCCCGCCAGGCGCAGCACGATGTTCTTCTGCTGGTTCTTGTAAGCCGCGACCGGAAAAACGTCGCCTTTATCCATCAGCCAGACAGCACCGTCGGAGAGCTCGACCTTCGTATCTTCTGTCAGCATGGCGTAGAGGACGAAAGTGCGTTTCTCCGCTCCGCAGAGCGGTGCCAGGAAGAGCGCGAGAGCGAGAACGTATTTCATCGGCACAAAAGTGAGCAGACCACGCCCGGAGTTCAACCGCGGTCTGGGGGATCATCGGGAAAAAACGAGATCGCGTTCAGCAGCCGAAAGTTCGCGCCAGTGTCCCGGCGCCAGCGATCCGAGTTCCAATCGGCCGATGCTCGCGCGCACCAGGCGCAACGTCGGATGGCCGATCGCCGCCGTCATTTTACGGACCTGATGATTGCGGCCCTCGATCAGGGCGAGCGCGATCCAGCAGTCGGGCACATTCTTGCGATAACGGATCGGGGGATCACGCGGCGGGATCTGCGGCTGAGGATCGAGGAGCCACGCCTGGCAAGGCAGCGTCCGTTTTCCGCCGATCACTACGCCGCGTTCGAGCTGCGCCAAAGCTTCGCGTGCCGGCACCCGTTCCACCTGCGCCCAATAAACGCGCGGATGAGCGTGCCGCGGGTCGAGCAGCCGCGTATTCAATCCCGCTTCATCACTGAGCAGCAACAGCCCTTCACTCTCTGCATCCAGCCGCCCCAGCGGATAAACCCGAGACGGGAAATCGAATTCCGCCAGCGTCCGATGCCGGGAGCCATCCGGGGAAAATTGCGAGAGAACGCCGTAGGGTTTGTGAAACGCGAGGAGCACGGGTGGTGGGAGTTGGAAGGTAGCAGTGAGCAGTGACGGAACGTGGCGAGCGCAAGCGAGTCATTGTGAGCGAAGCGCCGGGGGGCGAAGGCGGCCCGGCGCGCAGTCGAACGACCCGGCTCCAATGCCGATGACGCGCTTCGACCCTCGATGTCAACCGAAGAGGACAGCCCGAGGGCACTGATGGGTGATCGGTCAATGGAGGATGGACGGCCGCCCGCACCCGCGCGACCTTGGGATACCGGAATGCGCGAAGTGCCGATGCCCCTTGGCCGGCGCCTCCCCGAAACAAATTCTCCACTGTGTCCCCAATTCCCGATGACTAGATCCCGACACGCTCAAAACGGTTCTCCGGATTGTCGTTGCCCCGGCCCTTCTCGCGGCGGTTTTTCTCTATCTCGTCACCTCGCGCGGCGAACGACCCGGCTTTCACCTGCTTCCCTCCACCCCTCGGGAGTGGGCGCACTTTTGGTTCCGCTCGCTATTTCTCGCGGTCCTGTGCGGTCTTATCGCCGTATATGGCTACGCAGCGGACGTCTCCTTTTCTGTTTTGAGCAGTTTCGCTCTCCTGCTCTTCTCCGCATCGTGCCCGGACCTCGGGTCCGGATTCCGAGTGGCTGGGATTACCTTTGGGGTCCTTTCTGTTTTGTTCATCGTCGGGCGCCCAGTATACGCTGATTAACGCTGAACACCCGTCCTCTGCCGAACCGCGATAGCCTCCTGCTTCTCGACGAATCACCCACCGCGCCCGGCTTGGATACGAGCCTTCGCAAACGCGAGCACCTCATCCGGGCGCAGGGGACTGAGTTCGAGGGTAAAGCGGATCATCGCCGGCAGCGGATATTCCTCTCCGGGAGAAGCGTGAATATCATACGGGCGCGGGTAACGCTCGTGGTCGTCGATCAGGCGGAAGTTCATCATCGCGACCGTCGGGCCATGAATCGTTTTTTCCGCCGTACTCAGCGCAGCCGAGATGATATCGTGCCACGGCACCAGCCGCCGGTGATGCGGATGGTGCACGCCGTCTTCATCCAGAATCACGCGATCCCGGCCGAAGCGAACAATCTTTGGAAAAAGGTCGCGTGCTTCGAAAAATGCGCCCGCGCCAAATAGCAGGATCGCCAAAACGCTCATCCCGCGGTCTTTCGTTGTCGTCGGACGCAGCGGCGTGCTCAAGGCTCCGCAAAGCGTCGCAACCGCCGCTGCCGCCAGCAGCGTGCACGCAAAAGGCTGAATGCACTGCTCACGCGCTGCCTTCGCGTAAATTCCGGCGCGACCTTGTCGTGAAATACCGGAAGCGGGATGACGATTTTCAAGGCGGCAGCAAAGCTCCTCCCGGCGTGGCGAACAATCCGGAAATGGGTATGCTTCGATGGAGGCCATCCGCCGCATTGCAAAAGCCTCGCCTCGGCGAGAAAATCGCGACTCGTTGATTCATGGACATCGAAGACGAACTCGGAGACCTCGATCACGCCGTAAGATCGGCGGAGAACATCGTGGATCGGTGCCGGAAGCTGGCGGACTTTCTCGCGGCCTGCGAAAAGTGGCTCGGCACCGGAGAATTTCCAGTCGATGGCATCCCGAGTCATTACCGCGTGCTGAATCACGCGGCGTTTCTGCTCGGGGCGCGAGTGGCGGATGGTATGATCTGCGACTGGTGGCAGGAGCAGGCCCGAACAGCTGCGACCCGAGATCGCCAGGAGGATTTGCGGATCACCCTTTTTGAATTGGTGCCTGCCCCGCCGATCATCTGGTCGGACTTCCATCGTCTGTGGGACTTTTGGTTCGATCCGAATGCGCGATGGGCGGTCTTCGCGGCCTACAGGTGGTGTCCGCGTCGGCTCCCATCCCATTTGAAACGCTATTGCGCACAACGTCGTCGCCACAAACGTCCGGTCCCGGATTTTTCGCACGATGAATTTCGCGATTGGCTGAAACGAGCGAAAGAGGGCGAACCGCTCTGATCGACGTGAACGGTGAATGGAGGATGGACGGGCGCCCGAGTTTTCGCCGACGTTTCAAAATGCAGCTCCATCCACGGTTCACCAGTCACCATTCACACGCCCCACCACCTTCCCATCTACGAGCTGGAAACGCGGCTGGTCGCTTCGCTTCGCTAGAATTCCCAGCTCGTGCTCCAGATTCGGAAGCGCGCGATCGCAGGGGCGCCGCCGAGGCGCTCAATTCGACCGAACCGCTCGTCGCGATTCAGATCACCTCGCGCACGCTCAGATCGTCACTCGTTCCAACCAACACTCCGCCGAGGTCGTTGCCGGAGCCGGGAGTCAACGGAATACGAACACCGTCCGCTTTCAGTCGATCGACTTGTCCAGCGACGATGCCGAAATGATCGTTTTGCTCCGCCGTGCCCACTGCGGTCCCTTTGATTACAAGCTCCGCGATGCGGGCCGCGATCGGTTTCTGACGCGAGATCGGCTCGTCATCGTCAGTGCCGAAAAAACCGTCAGCCCCGGAAATGACACCGGCCACGAGATCGCTCGCTTGCCAGTTACCGCCCACCCGCACGCTGCCGATTCCGGCCTCCGGATTCGCCGCGAGCCCGGAGCGGTCGTAGCCAGCGAGAATCTGCGCGCTAACCACGGATCCGCCGATCGAGATGCTGCCGATGGCAACCGCCTTTGCGGAGTTCTTGGGCGCGGTGATTCCAACGGCGCTGAGGGTCGCGGCATTCTCTTCGCTCGCCACGAGATCGCCGGAAATCTCGATGGAACCGATTCTGCCATCGCTGCGGATAGCGCCGCCCAGCACGCTGCCGCCGATCTTGATCACGCCAATGTCGTCGCTCGCCGCGAGGGTCGCGTTTTCGAGGCTTTCGGAAAGTTTCAGCGTGTGCAAAGTGCCTGCGATGTGGCTGGCGGAAGACCCGCCGGGAAGTTGCACGACGAGGCCCACACTGCCGAGAGAGTTCGCGCGCAAGACGCGAATCCCCGGTGTCGCCGGGATTCCGTTGCCGGCATCAATCCGCCCCAGGTCCCCGTTCAGCTGCACTCTTTTCAGAGCGACTCCGGTGGCGTCGATGCATCCGACGGTGGTGAGGCCATCGCCCGCGATTCCTCCCTGTTCCGCCTTCGCGATGATCTTGAGACTGGTGCCGGTAAAGGCGGCTTCTCCGCTGAAATCGACGAGCGCGAGCTGCGCACCCAAGCCTGCCGGGACGATGGTGAAATTCTCCGTGCGCAAGGCCCCTTTGCTCACCTTGATGATCACCCGCTCGCCATCGACATCGGTAAAGATCGCCTTCCGGGCACTCAAAAGCGTCACGTCATCATCCAAAATCGTTCCGACGCCCGTACCACGGTCGATCGCCGCGTTCGTCGCGTCCCGCAGCACGATGGAAAATGTTTCGCTCTGCTCAACCAAAATGTCGCCGAGGGTCGCAACGTCGATGGTCTTGCTCGTTTCGCCGGGAGCGAAGTCGAGAGTGCCCGGTGAAATGGCGTTGTAGTCCGCGCCCGCACTCGCCGTGCCGTCAATGCTCGCGAAACCCACGCTCACCGGCAGGGCCGATGGAACGGCGAGATTCACCGTAAATGTCAGGGTGCGCGTCCCGCTGTGCCCTTCCAGCACGACGGCGTCCGTGATGCCAATCGCAGTGTCGTCATTGATGATCGTGCCCGTTCCGGTGCCAACGATGATTTCCGCTCCGCTCGCCGCTGTGAGATTCACCGTGAAGGTTTCATCGGCCTCGGCTTCCGCCTCGCCTGTTGCGGTAATCGCGATGATTTTCGTCGTTTCACCGGGGGCAAAGACGAGTTGCGATCCGACAACCGGCGCATCGAAATCGCTGCCCGCCTGAGCCGTGCCGTCTGCCGTGCTCGAACGTCACCGTGACCGGTAATGCCGAAGCGCTCTCCAAGCTGACCGTGAAGTCAAACGGAGTCGTCCCGGAGTTTCCTTCAAGCGTACTGACGTCGGAAATGCGCAGCGCTGTGTCATCATTGAGGATCACGCCGAATCCGATTCCGCGTGCGATCGTGGCGTTGACGGAATCCGCGAGCGCGACTGAAAACGTTTCGTGATCTTCGATGAGCGTCTCGCCGATCACATTGATCGTGATGACTTTCGTCGTCTCGCCCGGCGCGAAGATAAGCTCAGTTGAAGTTACGGCTTGGTAGTCGTTGCCAGCCGTTGCCGTCCCATCGGCCGTCGCGTAGCTGACCGTGACCGGTAATGCCGAAGCTTTCTCGAGAGTGACGTCGAACTCGAAGGTCGTCGTTGCCGAGTCGGCTTCGATCTCGCTGAAGTCGCCGATATGCAGCGCCGTATCGTCGTTTAGGATCGTGCCGATCGCCGTTCCGCGCGCGATCGTGGCGTTGGCAGGATCGGCGAGGATGACCGAGAACGATTCATGATCTTCGATCAGCATCTCTCCCATCACCTCGAGGTTGATTGTCTTCGTCGTTTCGCCGGGTGCAAAACGAGCAGCGAGCCCACTGGCGCATTGAAATCCTGCCTGCCTGAGCCGTGCCGTCTGCCGTTTCGTAGCTCACCGTTACCGGTAGCGCCGAGGCGCGCTCAAGCGTGACAGTAAACTCGAAGGGCGTCATCGCCGAGTCGCCTTCGATTGCGCTGAAGTCTCCGATGCGCAGCGCCGTGTCCTCATTGAGGATGGTGCCGGTTCCGGTCCCGCTTGCGATCGTCGCGTTGATGGAATCCGCAAGCACGACAGAGAAAGTTTCGTGATCTTCGATGAGCGTCTCGCCGGTCACATTGATCGTAATGATCTTTGTCGTTTCCCCCGGCGCGAAGATAAGCTCAGTCGAAGTCACGGACTGGTAGTCGTTGCCAGCCATCGCCGTCCCATCAGCCGTTGCGTAGCTCACGTAACGGGCAATGCCGAAGCGTTTTCGAGTGTGACGGTGAACTCAAATGTTGTCGTTGCTGCGTCGCCTTCGAGCGCGCTGAAGTCGGAAATGTTGAGCGCCGTGTCATCGTTGAGGATCGTGCCAATCGCCGTTCCGCTGCCGATCGTGGCGCCTTGAGGCTGCGAGAGATTGACCGTGAAAGTTTCGTCGCTCTCGACGTCTTTATCTCCGAGCACATCGACGAGGACGATCTTGGTCGTTTCGCCGGGAGCAAAAGTGACGGTCTGCGGCAAGACAGCAGTGAAATCGCTACCCGCCAACGCCGTTCCATTCGCCGTACCGTATTGCACGGTGACCGGCGCACCCGAAACCGCTGAAAGGCTGACGGTAAAGGCGGTGTTGATTATCCCGCCATCGCCTTCCACCACCGAAGCTGGGGCGATGCTGACGATCGGTGGCGCGTCGTCGTTGAGAATCACCCCCGACCCGGAACCCCGCACGATCGACGAGTTTGTCGGTTCCGACAGCACGATCGTAAACGCCTCGTCGAGTTCAAAGAGCGTGTCACCCGACACCTGAACAGTGATCGTTTTCTCCGTCTCACCGGGCGCAAACGTTAGCAACGCGCTTTCGATGGCCGTGAAATCGCTGCCCGCCTGCGCAGTTCCGTTTTGCGTGGAGTATTTGACGCTGACGATCTCCGAAGTCGCACGCGGGAGGCTGACGCTGAAAGTCATATCCACCGTCCCCGAGTTCGCTTCACTCACCGAGGCATCGCTGATTCTCAGGCCCGCTCCGCCAAAAATCACGTAGCCGGCTCCGGAATTCTGGCCCGTAGCGTCCGCCCCGTATGCGCCGATGATGACATCGTCAAACCCGTCGCCATTGATGTCACCTGCGTTGCGAATGGAAACTCCCAGGCTGTCGCCCGCCGCCAGTCCGTCCACGCGAAAACCATTGGATCCGTTCAGCGTGGTCACGTCAAAATTACCGCCGAAGCTCTCGGCCTTGCCAAAGATTACGTAGCTGACGCCACTGTTTTCGGCCGGCGAATCTCCACGGGCAAAGCCCACGAGCACATCATCAAAACCGTCGCCGTTGATATCGCCTCCACCGCTGACGAAATGGAATCCGTATTGTTCCGTTACCTGGGTTTCAATGCTGAACCCCCGCGCGGACGTGAGAGCAACTGGATCTATCAGCACGCCAAAACCGGACCTGCTACCAAAGATCACGTAGGAAGTCACCGGACCGGGCGAAGGAGAGAACTTGCTTCCGGTGTGAACAATAAAATCATCCACGCCATCCCCGTTCACATCCCCGGCCCCGCTGACGACTGGCCGCACCCCTAAATTTCCATTTCCGCGAATCGTCGTCCCGTTCACCCCATCGAGCGTCGAAAGGTCCAGGTCCGCGGCGAATCCGGACGCTTTTCCAAAAACCACGTAGGCGGCGAAGTCTCTCGATCCGCCGACGATGACATCATCAAAACCATCGCCATTAACGTCACCCGCGCCATCGGCAGTGAGGCCGACGTATCTCCTCTCGCCCTGACCGCTGATTTTAAAGCCGTTCACGCCGTTAAGACTCGCGACATCAAAAGTGGGATCGAAGCCGGATGACTTCCCGAATATCACGAATGCCGCACCGGGAAAATTCCCACCGCCCGCCCCGGGGTCCAAACGATCACCGATTATGATGTCGTCGAACCCATCTCCATTCACGTCTCCAGCCCCGCTAACCGAACTGCCCAGTTCGCGAAATGCGCCACCCGCGGTCGCCAAAATCTGGAACCCATCTGTGCCATTCAGACTCGATAGGCTGAGAGTGGCCGCAAAGCCGGAATCTTTTCCGAACACTACATAGCCACGGCTCGAATCCGCCCTTCCCAGGATGAGGTCATCGAATCCATCACCGTTGATATCACCCGCACTGGCGACGCGGGCCCCGGTTCCAATCAAGACAAAGCCATTGGAACCATCCAGGCTGTTTAGATCGAAACTCGGATCGAATCCGCTCTCCCTTCCGAAAATGACGTAGGCCCGGGCGGCGATCGAAGAGGAAATGACCAGATCATCATAATCGTCACCATTGACATCGCCCGCGTCACTCACTCGCCATCCGGTGGAATCCCCCGCGGCCGCCCCTGGAATACTGAACCCATTGGCGCCATTGAGATTCGCGAGATCGAAGACGGCTGCAAAGGCGGGGGCGATTCGTGCTTCCAGCACTTCGATGGACGGGAGGATTTTCTTCATGGGGAGGCCGTGAGGGGTGGTGACGGGAACGGGCAGCAGCCGAACAACCAGTTGGAAAGGCGTCTGCACGTAACCGCTTCGTGTTGGTGGGGCAACAGTTTTCCGATTCCACGGAAACCTCTCCTGAGACGGTGCGGACTTCGAGTTGAGTGCTCGCTAAACACTCCGGGAGGGGGAGCGATCGCGTGAACAGTGAATGGAGGATGGACGGGTGGTGTTGATTTCGCCGACGTTCAAAACGCAACTCCATCTTCCGTTCACCAGTCACCATTCACACGCCCCACCACCTCCCCATCTACGAACTCGAAACGCGGCTTGTTGCTTCGCTGCGCGAGCATGCGCGGCTCGTGCTTCAGGCGCCGACGGGTTCGGGCAAATCCACGCAGGTGCCGCAGATGTTGCTCGATCATGGGCTTGCCGAAGCTGGCGAAATCGTGGTGCTCCAGCCGCGGCGGCTCGCGACGCGGATGCTGGCCGCGGCGCGTGGCGGAGGAACGCGGCGTGCGGCTCGGCGAGGAAGTCGGCTACCAGATTCGGCTCGATCGAGTGTGCTCGGCGCGGACGCGGATTCGTTTTGTGACCGAGGGCGTGCTGCTCCGCCAGATGCTCGGCGATCCGGAGCTGCGCGGCGTGGCGGTGATCATTTTCGATGAATTCCACGAGCGGCACCTCTACGGCGATATCACGCTCGCCCGCGCGCTGGATTTGCAGGAGGCGCGCCGGCCGGATCTGCGCCTCGTGGTCATGTCCGCGACGCTCGATGCCGCGGCGCCTGGCGCTTACCTCGCCCCGTGCGAAATGCTGACCTCGGACGGCCGCACGTTTCCCGTCGCGATCGAGTATCTCCCGCACCCGACCGGCGACCGCCCGGTCTGGGATGCTCGCCGCGGAAGCTTTTGAAAAGACCGCCGGCGCGACGGAAGGCGACGCGCTGGTCTTCATGCCCGGCGCGTACGAGATCAATCGCACGATCGCCGCGCTGAGGGAGACGAAGGCCGGGCGCGGGTGCGCAATTTTGCCGCTGCACGGGGAGTTGCCGCCCGCAGAGCAGGACGCCGCGGTGTCGCGCGCAGATCGGCGAAAGATCATCGTCTCGACGAATGTGGCGGAGACTTCGCTGACCATCGACGGCGTGCGGTTGGTGATCGACGGCGGCCTGGCCAAGATGGCGCGTTTCGATCCGTATCGCGGAATCAATACGCTGCTCATCGAGCGGATCAGCCGCGCGAGTGCGGATCAGCGGGCCGGTCGTGCGGGACGGACGGCGCCGGGAAAATGCGTGCGGCTGTGGACGGAACGCGAGCACTTCGAGCGCGCCGCGCAGGAACTGCCGGAAGTTCGCCGACTCGATCTCGCCGAAGTGGTGCTGACTTTGAAAGCGAGCGGCGTTCGAGACGTGTCCGCGTTTCGCTGGCTCGAAAAACCGGATCCGAAATCGCTCGCCCAGGCGGAGACGTTGCTCGCGGATCTCGGCGCCATCGATGCCGTTGGCGAGATCACCGCGCTCGGTCAGCGCATGCTCGCGTTTCCCGCACACCCGCGTTACGCCCGGATGCTCCTGGCCGCGGATGAGCAGGGCTGCGTGCCGGCCATTGCGCTGGTGGCCGCGCTCACGCAAGGACGCAGCATCCTTCAGCGCGCTCAGGGCAAGGACATGCAGCAGAAGCGCGAGACGTGCTCGGGGAGCAGGCGGAGTCGGATTTCTTGATGCTCATCCGCGCCTTCGACCACGCGCGAAAAAATCAATTCGCGCCCGGCCCGTGTCGCGAGATGGGCGTTCACGGACTCGCCGCGCGGGAAGCCGCCGCTCTCGCCGATCAATTCCTCCACATCGCTCGAGACGAAAATCTCGATACCCGCTCCGATGCGATCGAGGACGAGGCGATCGCGAAATGCGTGCTCGCCGGCTTTCCCGATCACGTTGCCATGCGGCTCGACTCCGGCACGCTGCGTTGCGCGGTCGTCCACGGACGAAAAGGCGTGCTGGCGCGGGAAAGCGCCGTGCATCACGCACCTCTGCTGGTCGCTGCTGAGATGCGCGAGGTGAACATGCGCGGCGACGTGCAAACCCTTCTCACCATGGCTACGGCGATCCGCGAGGAATGGCTGCGCGAACTCTTCCCCGACGCTTTTTCTGACGGCGTGGAAGTGACACTCGATCCCTTCCAAAAGCGCGTTGTCGCGAAGCGCAGCACGCGTTTCCGCGACCTCATCCTGCGCGCGAAAGAAACCGATGCCGCGCCCGACAGCCAGGCCGCCGCCTTGCTCGCCGAACAAGTGATCAACGGCACGTGCCCGCTGAAGCACTGGGATCACGCCGTCGATCAATGGATCCTCCGGCTGAATTTCCTCGCCGCGCAGTTTCCCGAATGGCAGCTCCCACCGCTCCCCGACGAAGACCGCCGCACGCTCATCGAGCAAATCTGCCTCGGCGCCGTCAGCTTTCGCCAAATCGCCGACCGTCCCGTTTGGCCAACAGTGAAATCGTGGCTTTCACCGGCGCAACAAAAGCTCATCGACGACTACGCCCCCGAACGTCTCGAACTTCCCAACGGTCGCCGCGCAAAAATCAATTACGCGGAAAACCAACCGCCCACGCTCGGGGCGCGCATTCAGGATTTGTATGGAGTTACCGGTGACCTTCGCATCGCCGGCGGGAAAGTGCCGCTGGTTATCCAGGTCCTCGCGCCGAATCACCGCCCCATCCAGGTCACCACGAATCTCGCGAATTTCTGGAAGGAATCGTATCCGAAGATCAAACAGGAGCTGTCGCGCAAGTATCCACGGCACGAATGGCGATAGGGACTGGGATCAGAGGAAGAGGAAGAAGGCGGGTTTGAAGCTACGGGATGCCGATTTTGACCAGGGCTTCCGTCTTGTTGGTGAAGTTCAACAGCACGGCAATTGAGCCGGCCCCGTTGAAGCTGCGCGCGGCGGAGGTGGCAGTCCGGACGGTATTCAAGAGCGTGATCTTCGAGATGGTGAGCCCGCCCAGGTCATCTCCGGTCCGCAAGAGACGCCGGACCAAACCGGTGCTGTCCACAGCCCAAAGGCCGACGTTGTTGTGTTTGTTGGCAGATTTGCCGCCCACTTTCGCGAGGAAGATCGGCGCGCCGTTGGTTCCGCCTGGCAGGGCCGTCGCGATGAAGGAACTCCATGTGACATTGTCTTCGGCCCCGGTGGCATCCGTCGCGGGATCGCCGACCCGGGCGACATTTTGCAGCGTGCCGGGACTTCCAAAAAGCAGCGCGCGATTGTTTTTCTTCCCGGTTTTCTTCCCTTTGAGCGTGGCGATGAAAGCCACGTTGCCGTCGCCATTCACCAGCGGATCGCTGAAGCCCGCGTAAGTGAGGTCGCTCAATGACGGGTCCGCGGGAGATGATCCCTCCTGCGCAAATGGAGTGAAGGTCGCGCCCGTGGTACTGAAAACCAGCGCTGTATCGGTGGACTTGCTGACCCCATCCGTGCCGCGAGCCAGCGTGCCGAGCGCCGCGTAATTGGATCCCGATCCGCCGATCGCCGGCAGCCCGAACTTGCTCCAAGTCGCACCATTCGTGACCGCCGATGCGTCCTGATCACTGAACAGCACTGGCGTGAGTGCACCCGCTGTTGTGATCGAGTAAATGACCGTGCGTTTGTCGGCGAGTTCAACGCGCGCCACCGACCGGGTCGAGCCCTGCCAGCGTCCGTCGCCGGCAAAACCTTTGGCCGGGCTGAGCACCGTGATTTTTTTGATTGTCGAATCGGCGCCGTCGACGGTCACACTTTGCCCCGTCTGCAAGAGCACGGTGCCAGTGTTCGCGGCGTTCAAGCCGACCAAGACCGCGTTCGAGGATTTCGGACCGGAGACCTTGAGCAAGGCGAGGAGCTGGTTGTTGCGCAGCGAAAGGCTCATGATGCGAGCCCACGTTCACGTCCGGCAATCCGGGCACCGGTTCGCCCTGCTGCAATGCGAGATGCAGGGTGCCTCCGAGGTTCGTCCACACGCCGTTGGCTTTCTTTTTCGAAACGCCGCTGACTTTTCCGGCAAAGGCATACTCGCCGTTGGGGGCGATGATTGGATCAGCGAAGCTGGAAAATTTCGCGTCCGGCAAGCCGGGCACGGCCCCACCCTGCACCGCGGGCAGGCTCGTCCCGCCCGCTGCGCCCTGGGTGAAGATCGCGTTCACCTTTTTCTTCTTTTTGCCGGATCCGGATCCGGCACTGATGCGCGCGACGACGGCGCCATTGTCACTCACCGCCGGCGCGCCACCGGACGCATAAGTCGCGTCTTCCGGCACATCGGGATCATTGGGCAACTCATCTCCCGTGAACGCGATGAATCGATTGAACTTGATCGTCGCGATCTCCGAGCGGCCAGTACTGTTGAAACTACGAAACGCCGTGCCGGTAATCGCGAATCCCCCATTGCCGTCGAGTACGACACCAACGCCGGTATCGTCCGTCCCGAAATTCCCGGGAAACGTCGCGGCGTACACGCGTTGTCCGGTCAAGGCATCGTATCTCGCCAGCGTATATATCAGTGTCGAGATCCTGATTCTCGCTTTCGCCGATCACGATCGCATTGCTCGAGCCGTCCGCGACGATTTGATGGGTCAGCGAATCGCCGAACCCGAGACCCATGTCGAGCGTGTTCCAGATCTCGGTCGCGCCACCGAAGAATCCGCCCGAGGTGTATTTGATGGTGCGAATGACCAGATTGCCGCTCGCATCATTCAGGTGGCCGGTGACGATGGGATTGTTATCCGGACCGATGGCCACGGTTGGCGCGGGCCGCGGATTCACGATGCTCCCGACAACGGCGGGTTGAGCGTTTCCCAAATCATCATGCCATCGGCGGCGGCGAGCTTGGTCGTGTAAAATCCGTGATGGTTCGCGTTGTCGCGAAACAGGCCCGTGGCGACCACGTTGTTCGCGCTGTCGATGGCCACGCCCGTCGCGCCGCCGTCGCCGCCCGTGTCAATCGGCGTCGCCGTATCCCAGATTTTCGTCAGCGACGTGTTCAGCTTTCGCACATAGAACCGCTCGATGCCGCTGCCGGTGGTCGCGGTGCCCGCGACGATGATGTTGTTCGCAGAATCGACCGCCAGCGCCGCGGGCCGATCGTCCCGGCTGCTTGCCGTCGTGTAAATATCGATGAACGTCTGCGCGCCGGTGCTGCCGTTGTATTTGATGGTCACGATGTCATCGCCCGAGGCATTGCCGCCGTTGTTTTGTCCGCGGGAGAGACCCGTCACGATGACGTTGTCGCTCGAATCCGTGACCACTTTCACCGCCACGTCCTGACCGCCCGCCGTGCCATCGTACGTCGCCGGCGCCGACCACACGCGCGTGCCGGTCACGCCGTTGTATTTCACCGTGTAGTAGTCGATCGAGCCGGAGGCGTTGCGGCTTCCCGTCACAACGACGTTCCCCGCGCTGTCCACCGCGAGCGCATTCGCCGTGTAAATCGTGTTCCCGCCGGACTCAAACATCTCCCAGATCAAATGCCCATCGAGAGCGTCGTATTTCGCCGTGTAAAATTGATCCACATTCGAGGCCGATTCTTGGCCACGCCCGTCACGAAGATGTTCCCGCGCACATCGAACGCCGATGGCGGCGGCGGTCTGGCTGACGGGCGAAGTCGGGTCGTATTCCTGAAGCCAGGCACCGTAGAATTGGTCGGCGCGACTCGCCGGGACGAATCCAACCAGGACGAAAAGGGCAGTGGTGATAATCGAGCGCAGGCCTCGGTGAGAGTTGCGGCCACGTGAGCCGGACTTGATGTGCTTCATTGATAATGTGGTATTCAGCCTCCTGGCGGTGGTGGGTCCTTCATGCGGACTGCACCTCCAACCGGATGCAACGGTCTTAACGAATGGGGGTCATGCTCCGCCAGCGTTTCATTCGACCCGTAGCAAAAGAGATGCGCAGGTGCACATTCATTTCTCGGCTCGTGATCGCGCGCGCTTCGAAAAAGGCGGATCCGTCCCCCGGACGGATGTTCAAGTCTGAACGGCAAGCTTTCGCCCATCGGCGGGCACGCTCCAGTTGAAAACGTACCATTTCGCACCCGTCCGACCGATCGAGGACGTGCGACCCGTTTTGCAGTTTCGAAAAAAGGGCTGTTGGTAATCAAACCCCTATTAGCAGCAGGGCCGCTTCACATCACCCCGCGTGGATTTCCGACGGAAGCCAAGGAAGCCGGCACCCACGGCGGCTAGCAGCAGCGAGGTCGGTTCGGGGACCGCGGCGAAATCGCTCAACACAACGCTATTCGGGTCGAACGGGCTGCTTGTCCCGTAGTTGATGCGGAAGGATGTCAGGCCGTCCGCGGAGAGGAGCCGATCGTTGTTGGCCGCATTGATGAATGAACCCAGCAGCGGTTGATTGGAGGTGAGCACCATGAATAGATCGCCGGCGGCGGGCGTGTAGCCGTTCAACAGCGTCGGCGTGATCGTGCCGGCGAGCGTCAGCTGAACGTTGCCGGCTTCGGAGAGAACGTCATAATCGGTTCCCTGATTGGATCCCCCAATCTCGAGGTCGTAGTGAGAAGTGCTCTCGAGTGAAAGGTCGCCGGTGACCTCGATCGTCCCGGCGCTGAAGCCCGGGGCGATCGTCCCGCCGTTCGAAACATTTCCCGTGATTGTGCCCGTCCCGCTCAAGCTGCCGCTCACGATGCTAAGCGTCGCATTGGTTGCGATACTACCGCCGTTGAGCACCGTTGCGCCCGCAGTTTGCGTGTAGCCGTTGTTGAACCTGAGGGTGCCTTCATTCGCGTTGACTATGCCCGCATTATCGAAGGCTACACTGATAACGGTGGTGGTGCCCGTTCCGCTCTTGTTGAAAAATCCCGTGACCGCGTTGGTTACGCGGCTCGTGGTGCCGCCAAAACTACTCCTCATGATGTCAGCCTCATCGATCGCGTTGAACGTTCCATTATTGATCAGGTTTGATCCGGGTGCGGCTCCGCCGCTCTCCCCAATCTGCAGGCTGCCCCCACTAAAGTTTGCCACTCCGTTGTTGATCAGGATGGCGCCGGCGTTGGCCCCAGTGCCCAGGCTCTTGGGGTTTCCTCCGCTCAATTCGATTCCTCCGTCGGCGACCGTCGTGCCGTTGCCACCCAGCGTTCCATTCGTCCAGGTAAACAACCCGCTCGCCGTGAGCGTCGCAGCACCCGCACGCGTCCCACCAATAACATTCAACAGGTTGGTCGTCGCGGTGGTTTCGAAATTGACCAACCCTGAACCGGAAACGCTGGTGGTTCCGGAGACTCCGTAGGTGCCACTGACGGTGGTCGTTCCCGCGCTAAAGAGCACTTCGCCCGCACCGCTGACCGTCGTAGCCGCGTCGAGCAGATGCGTGCCCCCGCCGAAATCCAGAATGCCGTCGGCATTGGAAAGATAGCTGCTGCCCACATTGGAACCGCCCGCGTTCAGTTCCAGCCGGCCGCCGTTCACATTCACGGTGCCCGCGTTGTCAAAGAACACGGTAATGCTGGTCGTCGTGGCCGCGCCGTTCTTGTTGAATATGCCCGTGGCCGCGTTGGTGATCCGGGCGGTGGGAACGGGAGCGCCAATCCGCGTAATGTCCGCATTGTCGTTCGCGTTGAAGGTGCCGTTGTTAATCAGGACCGAACCTGGATTGGCCCCTGCGCTATCCGCAATCTGGAGATTCCCGCCGCTGAAGTTCGCCACTCCGTTGTTGATCAGGATTGCACCGGTATTGGCTCCGCTGCCCAGGCTCTTGGCGTTGCCCCCACTCAATTCGATTCCTCCGTCAGCGACCGTCGTGCTGGCGCCACCCAGAATTCCTCCCGTCCAGGTGAACAGCCCGCTGGAAGTCAGCGTCCCAATGCCGGCGCGCGTCCCGCCGCTAACATTCAACAGGTTCGTCGTTGCCGTTGCTTCGAAATTGACCTGGCCACCACTGATGCTCGTCGTCCCGGTTACGTTGTAGGTTCCATTGACGGTTGTGGTTGTAGGGACGCTTGTGCTGAAGAGCACTTCGCCTGCGCCGCTCACGGTGGTTGTGGCGTCGAGCACGTGCGTGCCACCGCCGAAATCGAGAATCCCGTCGGCATTGGAAACATAGCTGCCGCCCACATCCGAACCGCCAGCGTTCAGCTCCAGCCGGCCGGCATTCACGTTCACCGTTCCTGCGTTATCAAAGAACACGCCAATGCTGGTCGTCGTGCCGACACCACTTTTGTTGAAGATGCCCGTGCCTGCGTTGGTGATGCTGGCCGTGGGAACGGGAGCGCTAACGCGCGTAATATCGGCATCGTCGGTTGCATTAAAGGTCCCGTTGTTGATCAGGAGTGAACCAGTCGCGGCCCCACCGCTATCCGCAATCTGCAGGTCGCCGCCGCTCAAGTTCGCCGTCCCGTTATTGATGAGAGTCGCCCCGGTATTCAATCCGGTGCCCAGGCGCTTGGCGTTTCCCCCACTTAATTCGATCCCGCCATTGGCTTCGATCGAAACCACTCCGCCGACGGTTCCGCTCATCCAGGTGAACACTTCATTCAAGGTCAGCGTGAACAAATCCACGGCAGTCAGCGTGCCGGTGCTCAAAGTGAATCCCCCGATCGTAATGTCCTGATCGAGCGTGATCACACCCGTGGTATTGAGCTCCGCGTCGAAGGTTCCCGCGCCACCGTTTCCATTATCCGGATAATTGGTGCTCGACCAGTTCGCGCCGTCGGCCCAATCGCCGGCGCCAGTGGTCCAGATCGATGTAACGTCGGCACCATGTAGCACCGAAGCGGAGATCGCCAGAAAGGCGCCACACCACAGGCAGACGCTGAGAAGACGGTTGGCCGAGTGTTTCACATTCATATGAATTTCTGCGGTTATGCCGACACTAATTTGCCGACCGTCAGGGTCGACAAATTCGTCGCACAAAGTAAAGCAAGATTTTACCCGTACAGCCAATAACGGCGTAGCTCTGCCACCGGGTGAGAGAGTGCAAGCCGACAAAGTCTGCCGAGATGCGTGGGACGCGTACTGGAGATGACATTGAAGTGCTCACGAATCGCAGAGCTTGCCGTGGCTACGGAACGAAGCGACTCGAACCGCGAATACGGCCAGCCGGCGTCGATGCCGATGGGGTTACCCTTTTGTCGAAGAGTGATCGCCGTGCCCTCGCATGCCGGTCTCAAACTGAGAGTGACGAATGCCTACTTCGAGGAGGTTGCCGTCGAGTTTTCGATCTCCGGCGACTGCGACGCCGCATCAAAACGCCCGCGCGGACCTGCGACGAAAGCCGAGAAAGATGCCACCCAGGCCGGCGAGCAGAAGCGAACTCGGCTCTGGGACGGCAGCGAAATCACTCAAGACCACGCTATTCGGGTCGAACGGGCTGCTCGCCCCGTAGTTGATGCGGAAGGATGTCAGGCCGTCCGCGGAGAGGAGCCGATCGTTGTTGGCCCCATTGCTGAATGAACCCAGCAGCGGTTGATTGGAGGTGAGCACGGTGAAGATATCGCCACCGCCGGGCGTGTAGCCGTTCAAAAGCGTCGGCATGATCGTGCCGGCGAGTGTGAGCTGAACATTGCCGGTCTCGGAAATGAAGTCGTAGTCGGTGCCCTGAGTTGGTCCACCAATCTCCAGGTCGTAATGCGAAGTGCTGCCGAGCGAGAGGTTGCCCACGATCTCGATCGCCCCGGCGGAAAATCCCGGCGAAAGCGTTCCACTGTTCGACACATTTCCGTTGATGGTGCCGTTTCCGGTCAAGCTGCCGCTGACGAGCGTGAGCGCGGTGTTCGTCGAGATGTCGCCGCCATTGAGCACGGTGCTGCCGGCGGTCTGGGTGTAGGGACCGCTGAAGTTGAGCGTGCCAGCATTGGCATTGACGGTTCCGCTGTTGTTGAAGGCGACGGAGAAAGTTGTCGCGACCATATTCCCCGCGGCGCTCTTGGTAAAGGTGCCCGCATTGTTGAACTGCGTGAGCGCACCGCCGAGGTTTTGGGAAATGCTGCCGTCGTAAGTCGTCTCGAACGTGGCTCCGGCCTGATTGTTAAACACGGCGCCGTTGCCGGTGTTGAAATTGCCCGAACTCCACACCGCAGCACCGGCATTATTGACCGTTCGTCCGCCGTTCAGTGTCTTGATGGTCCCGCTGAGGTCCAGTCCGCCATTGGCCTGCGTCGTGCCCACATCGGTCATAGAGCCGCCCGTCCAGGTGACGAGGCCGCTGGCCGTGATGGTGCCGGTTCCGCCGAGCGTGCCGCTCGAGACATTGAGCAGGTTGGTGGTGGCGGGAACGTTAAAGTTCGCCGTGCCGGTGCTGGCCGATGTCGTCCCCGTGACATTGTACGTCCCGTCGTTAAGGTTCCAGGTCGCTCCACCGATCTGCACCGTGCCCGCCCCGGAAACGGCCGTGCCCGCGTTCAGGTTGTGGGTGCCGGCGCCGAAATTGAGCGTCGCGTCCGTCCCCGCGGCGAAGGTGCCGGTGTGCGTGCCGCTGGCAGCCAGGCTCAAGGTCCCGCTGTTGGCATTGACGGTGCCGGAGTTGTTGACGCCAACGTTAAAGGTGGTCGTGCCCGGTCCGCCGCTTTTCGTCAAAGTCCCGGCATTGTTAAACTGGGTGAGCGCACCGCCCAGGTTTTGCGAAAAGACGCCATCGAAATTGGTGTCGAAGGTAGCCCCGGACTGATTGTTGAAGATGGCGCCGTTCCCGGTGTTGAAATTGCCCGCGCTCCAGACTGCCGCCCCGGTATTGTTGAGGGTGTGTCCACCGTTCAGCGATTTGGTGCCGCCACTCAAAGTCATCCCCCCATTGGCCTGGGTGGTGCCCGCATCGGTCATGGAGCCACCCGACCAGGTGAGCAGTCCGCCGGCTGTCAGGGTGCCGGTTCCACCCAGGATGCCACCGGATACATTGAGCAGGTTGGTGCTGGCAGCGACATTGAAATTGGCGGTTCCGTTGCTGATGATCGTTGTGCCCGAGACATCGTAAGTGCCGGCATTGAGATTCCAGGTCGCCCCTCCGATTTCCACCGTCCCCGCGCCGCTGATCGCCGTGCCCGTGTTGAGGTTGTGGGTGCCGCCGCCGAAATCAAGCGTTGCACCCGTTCCCGCCGCGAAGCTCCCGGTGTGTGTCCCGTTGCCATCCAGGCTGAGCGTGCCGCCGTTCGCATTGACGACGCCGGAATTGTTAAAGCCGATGCCAAACGTCGTCGCCCCCACGCCCGCGCTCTTGGTGAACGTGCCCGCATTATTAAACTGCGTGAGCCCGCCGCCCAGATTCTGGGAAAAATTGCCATCGAAATTCGTCGTGAAAGTGGCCCCGGACTGATTGTTGAAGATGGCGCCGTTCCCGGTGTTGAAATTGCCCGCGCTCCAGACTGCCGCCCCGGTATTGTTGAGGGTGTGTCCACCGTTCAGCGATTTGGTGCCGCCACTCAAAGTCATCCCCCCATTGGCCTGGGTGGTGCCCGCATCGGTCATGGAGCCACCCGACCAGGTGAGCAGTCCGCCGGCTGTCAGGGTGCCGGTTCCACCCAGGATGCCACCGGATACATTGAGCAGGTTGGTGCTGGCAGCGACATTGAAATTGGCGGTTCCGTTGCTGATGATCGTTGTGCCCGAGACATCGTAAGTGCCGGCATTGAGATTCCAGGTCGCCCCTCCGATTTCCACCGTCCCCGCGCCGCTGATCGCCGTGCCCGTGTTGAGGTTGTGGGTGCCGCCGCCGAAATCAAGCGTTGCACCCGTTCCCGCCGCAAAGCTCCCGGTGTGTGTCCCGTTGCCATCCAGGCTGAGCGTGCCGCCGTTCGCATTGACGACGCCGGAATTGTTAAAGCCGATGCCAAACGTCGTCGCCCCCACGCCCGCGCTCTTGGTGAACGTGCCCGCATTATTAAACTGCGTGAGCCCGCCGCCCAGATTCTGGGAAAAATTGCCATCGAAATTCGTCGTGAAAGTGGCCCCGGACTGATTGTTGAAGATGGCGCCGTTCCCGGTGTTGAAATTGCCCGCGCTCCAGACTGCCGCCCCGGTATTGTTGAGGGTGTGTCCACCGTTCAGCGATTTGGTGCCGCCACTCAAAGTCATCCCCCCATTGGCCTGGGTGGTGCCCGCATCGGTCATGGAGCCACCCGACCAGGTGAGCAGTCCGCCGGCTGTCAGGGTGCCGGTTCCACCCAGGATGCCACCGGATACATTGAGCAGGTTGGTGCTGGCAGCGACATTGAAATTGGCGGTTCCGTTGCTGATGATCGTTGTGCCCGAGACATCGTAAGTGCCGGCATTGAGATTCCAGGTCGCCCTTCCGATTTCCACCGTCCCCGCGCCGCTGATCGCCGTGCCGTGTTGAGGTTGTGGGTGCCGCCGCCGAAATCAAGCGTTGCACCGTTCCCGCCGCGAAGCTCCCGGTGTGTGTCCCGTTGCCATCCAGGCTGAGCGTGCCGCCGTTCGCATTGACGACGCCGGAATTGTTAAAGCCGATGCCAAACGTCGTCGCCCCCACGCCCGCGCTCTTGGTGAACGTGCCCGCATTATTGAACTGCGTGAGCCCGCCGCCCAGATTTGGGAAAAATTGCCATCGAATTCGTCGTGAAAGTGGCTCGGACTGATTGTTGAAGATGGCGCCGTTCCCGGTGTTGAAATTGCCGCGCTCCAGACTGCCGCCCGGTATTGTTGAGGTGTGTCCACCGTTCAGCGATTTGGTGCCGCCACTCAAAGTCATCCCCCCATTGGCCTGGGTGGTGCTCGCATCGGTCATGGAGCCACCGACCGGTGAGCAGTCCGCCGGCTGTCAGGGTGCCGGTTCCACCAGGATGCCACCGGTACATTGAGCAGGTTGGTGCTGGCAGCGACATTGAATTGGCGGTTCCGTTGCTGATGATCGTTGTGCCCGAGACATCGTTAGTGCCGGCATTTAGATTCCAGGTCGCCCTCCGATTTCCACCGTCCCCGCGCCGCTGATCGCCGTGCCCGTGTTGAGTTGTGGGTGCCGCCGCCGAATCAAGCGTTGCACCCGTTCCCGCCGCAAGCTCCCGGTGTGTGTCCGTTGCCATCCAGGCTGAGCGTGCCGCCGTTCGCTTGACGACGCCGGTTGTTAAAGCCGATGCCAAACGTCGTCGCCCCCCGCCCGCGCTCTTGGTGCGCGACCATTACGCTGCGTGAGCCCGCCGCCCAGATTCTGGGAAAAATTGCCATCGAAATTCGTCGTGAAAGTGGCCCCGGACTGATTGTTGAAGATGGCGCCGTTCCCGGTGTTGAAATTGCCCGCGCTCCAGACTGCCGCCCCGGTATTGTTGAGGGTGTGTCCACCGTTCAGCGATTTGGTGCCGCCACTCAAAGTCATCCCCCCATTGGCCTGGGTGGTGCCCGCATCGGTCATGGAGCCACCCGACCAGGTGAGCAGTCCGCCGGCTGTCAGGGTGCCGGTTCCACCCAGGATGCCACCGGATACATTGAGCAGGTTGGTGCTGGCAGCGACATTGAAATTGGCGGTTCCGTTGCTGATGATCGTTGTGCCCGAGACATCGTAAGTGCCGGCATTGAGATTCCAGGTCGCCCCTCCGATTTCCACCGTCCCCGCGCCGCTGATCGCCGTGCCCGTGTTGAGGTTGTGGGTGCCGCCGCCGAAATCAAGAGTTGCACCCGTTCCCGCCGCAAAGCTCCCGGTGTGTGTCCCGTTGCCATCCAGGCTGAGCGTGCCGCCGTTCGCATTGACGACGCCGGAATTGTTAAAGCCGATGCCAAACGTCGTCGCCCCCACGCCCGCGCTCTTGGTGAACGTGCCCGCATTATTAAACTGCGTGAGCCCGCCGCCCAGATTCTGGGAAAAATTGCCATCGAAATTCGTCGTGAAAGTGGCCCCGGACTGATTGTTGAAGATGGCGCCGTTCCCGGTGTTGAAATTGCCCGCGCTCCAGACTGCCGCCCCGGTATTGTTGAGGGTGGCCGCGGAGAGACTCTTCGAAGTTCCGCCGAGGCTCATTCCGCCGTTTCCCTGGACCGACACGGCGCCGTTGACCGTTCCGCCGGTCCAGGAGAAAACATCGTTCAGGGTCAGCGTAAAGGGATTCACGGCCGTCAGGGTGCCGGTGCTTTGGGTGTACCGCTCAATGGTAATATCCTGATCGAGCGTGATCGTGGTATTCGTGTTAAGGACCGCATCGTAGGTCGCACGCCTCCGTTTCCATTGTCGGGAAAGGCAGCGCTTGACCAATTCGCGCCATTGGCCCAATTGCCCGCGCCGGCGGTCCAGGTCGACGTGACATCGGCGGCATCCAGCGCCGAAGTAAATGCTATAAGAAGGGCGCCGCTCCATAGGAGGGCGCAGAGATGACGGGTTGCCGAGTCGTTCATAGTCATACGAATTTTCGCGGTTAAGCCGGCACAAATTTGCCGAACCCCAGGATCGGGAAAGATGCCCCGGTAAGTAAAGAGCATTTGTACCCGTAGATTGGATTGCGATCGGGTACGGCCACTCGGTGACAAACCGCGAGCCTGTTCAGCCCTTCAGCCCGTTGGGCACCATGGGCAGACGATTCAGACGCAGGCCGCTCGCGTCAAAGATTGCATTTCCGACCGCGGGCGCGATGCCGACAATCGGAGTTTCGCCGGCCCCAGAGGACGGAAGATCGCGACGATCAACCAGGACCACGTTGATCTGCGGTGTGTCGGAAAATCGCGGCACGCGATAGAGCGAAAACCGGTTCGTGGTGATTTCGCCATTGGCGAAGTCGATGGCCTCGAACAAGGCGCCCCCAAGACCCTGCACAGTTGCGCCTTCGACTTGATTGCGGAGCTGGAGGGGATTGACCACCGCGCCGCACTCAAAGGCGACGACCGCCCGGACCACCTTCACGGTTTCCTTTTCCCGATCGACCGCGACTTCCGCACAGGCGGCGACAAACGAATTCTTCTCCGTGCCGCAGGCGATTCCAAAGCCTCGGCCTTCAGCAGGCTTCCGCGTTTCCCAGCCAAATTCCTTCGTGGCGGCTTCGAGTACGGCGCGAAGCCGATCATCTTTAAGATTGCGCAAACGAAACTCCAGCGGGTCGAGTTTCACCAAACGCGCGAGTTCATCCATGTGCATCTCGCGGGCGAAAACATTGGCTGTCGAGGCGAGCCCGCGATACGAGCCCTGCGGTAAAGGTGAGTTGCTGCGATGCGATTCCGCGCGTTGGCCGGGCACATCGTATGGGCTGCGCACCGCGGACCCGCCGGAGTTGAAATTGTCGTGCTCCCACTCGGCGAGGGTTCCGTCAGCCCGCACCGCGCTGGAAATCTCGATAACACCGGCCGGGCGAAAATACGCCCAATGAAATTCTTCCTCGCGAGTCCAGACAAGCTTGACCGGTTTTCCAGCGATTCGGGACAGCTGCGCTGCCTCGGTCGGGGCGGCATTCGAGTGCTTGCCACCGTAAGCGGATCCAGTATCCGGCGCGATGACTCGAATCTGATCTTCGCCCATGCTGAACGCCTGGGCGAGATCACCACGCACACCGAACGGTCGCTGGGTTCCGGTCCAGACGGTAAGTTTGTCACCGTCCCATTCGGCGACCGCCGCCCTCGGTTCCAGCGGCGCATGCGCGATATAGGCAATGGTGTAGCGCCGCTGCAGACGCTGGAGTTCCGGTCCGCTCTCCGTTGGTTGAAGAGCCGGGGCCTCTGGTTTGAGCAGATCGAAAAGTTCCGGGCTCGACGGTTGCGGTTTCCGGTTCCACTCGGCTTTGATCGCGGCAAGGGCTCGCTCGGCGGTCAAGCTGTCCGGCGCGACGACACCCACCAAATCTCCGTCGCGCACGACTGTGACACCCGGCATCGCCTCAGCCGCAGTTGTGTCGGCAGAAACAAGGGTCGCTCCCAGCGCGGGCGGACGCAGCACTTTTCCGAAAAGCATACCGGGCCGCCGAAGGTCGGACGCGTATTGATGCTGTCCGGTAACGAAAGCCGCACCATCGACCTTCCGCACCGACGAGCCCGCGATCTTCCATCGATCCGCCGCAGTTATCGGAGCTCCTTCTTCGATCGTCTTGGTTAGCTTCTGGCCCTTGGTCAGTTGCCCGAAGGTCACAGATTCCGTGCTGTCCTTCCGCTTCACCCGTCCATCTTCGACGATCACGTTTTCGACCTCAGTCTGAAAATGTTGAGCGGCGAGATCGGCCAATCCTTCCCGCGCCGCAGCCGCCACTCGATGCAGGTAAACCGCCATGTCCGGTGTTGTCCGGCTCCCGAACGTTCCCGCATCGTAGGGCACGAGATCCGTATCCGCCATGACCAGGCGGATCGACGCGAGCGGTGTCGGCAATTCTTCGGCCACGGCCTGGGTGAGCGAGGTGCGGATGTTTTGGCCGACTTCCACTTTCCCGGTGAAGACGGTCACCGTGCCGTCTTCACCGATGTGAAGCCACGCGCTGATCTCCGGAGGGCGCGGCGTTCCGCGGCCGCCGCCTCCTCTTCGTCGCCTGCCGCCCGTCTCCTGTTGTCCGAAGGCGCCATTGGCAATGAGCAGCACCAGGATTCCTTCCCCGAGCACTTTGAAAAAGCGGCGTCGATCGATGGCCGGAACATCGCGATGGAGCGATCGCGATCCATCCTGCTCCGCGTCGAGCCGTTCCGTTTGGTCATTCATCGCCGCGCCTCCCGCATCACTTTCGCCGCCGATTGAATCGCCGCCACGATCCGCTGATACACACCGCACCGGCAGATGTGCCCGTTCATCTCCTCGACGATTTGCGCGTCCGTTGGCTCGGGATTCTTTTCCAAAAAAGCCAGTGCCCCCATGATCATTCCGCACGTGCAGTAACCGCATTGCAACGCGTCCTCCTGCAAGAATGCTTCCTGGAGAGGATGCAGTTTCCCGTCCTGAGCCAGGCTCTCGATCGTCGTGATCTTCGCCCCGCCAACCGTGCCCACGCGTCGCTGGCACGTCCGCGAGGCCTTGCCATCGATGAGCACCGTGCAGGCGGAGCATTCCCCCTCGCCGCATCCGTATTTGCAGCCGGTTAACTCGAGATCATCGCGCAGGACACTGAGCAAAGTGCGTTCGGCATCCACATCGATCGGAACAGTCCGATCGTTGACATTCAATTCGGTGACGCGAGGCATGGCAGCGAATGGTGAAGGGTTGTCATCATCCGCCGGTTTTCCGGTGTGTCACAGAAAAACGTTGAAGAAAAAATGGGCCGATCGACCCACCGGCGGCTTTCGTCTCACGATAATCCTGGCGCCAGACCGTTTGCCTGATCGCCTCGAAAGGACTAGTAATGTGGCGTGAACCATTTTCGCCTCGTCGCCATGACGCTGGTTGCCAGTTGGCTGACGGCACGGGCGGCGGATGCTCCCCAGGTTGTGGTGCGGCAGATGAGGACGGGCTTTTTGCCGGTAACATGGGTGAGTACAGCCATGCGAGCATCGCTCTCGCCGCAGGGTCGATTTCTGATTTTGCCGACGGGAATGGTGCGGATCACCGATTCCGCGGAAAGAATCGATGCGGCACGGGCGGCGCTGGAGAAGATGATCATGGCGCCGGCATTGGTGCGGGTGGAGATCACATTCGAGACGCTGACTCAACGCACGGTTCAGCGGCAGCCGGCGCAACCGCCTGTCGAGGATCGTGGCCTTCCCTATCCACAGACCTACGACCCGCCGAGGATCATCGCGAATGGACCGGGAAGTTTTATTGTGGTGCCGGCGACACCAAGGAATTTCACCACACGACGGGTCGGGGGAGGCACCAGCATCGCGGCGGCTAATGCCGGCCAGACGGCGACCGTGACAGACCGCCAGATGGCTCGGCGCTTATCCGCGACCACGTCGACGGGAAAGCCGACGGTTGTCGCCGTGCGACCCGCGTCAGCTGATACGGGGGAATTGCGCGCGCTGGCGGAAAAATACGGGGTGCTCCCACCGGGCGAACCAGCCTGGCCGGCCGCTGGGACGGAATTACTGGTGACGCCCGAGTTTTCCGGCGGGTCGATGGTGGTGAAGGTGGTGCCGCAAATCGCAATTCCACCGTCTGCGGCCGGGCTCCCGGGTCGGCGGATCCCGCTACCCATGGCATCGGCCGGCGTGGTCCTGACGGCGGATTCGCCTCGCGGATCGGGACGCCTGCCAGGCACGGATGCAGATTTTTACCGCACCTTTCTCGGCACGCCGGCAGGGGACGCCGCGCAATCCGTGGTCGTGACGGTGGCCGCGCGGGTGCAATACGCCGGTGACCCGCCAAAGTAAGTTCGAGCTGGCCGAGAAGCTGAAGGGTTGAGGGTTCGGGAGTGGAGAATCCATTTGCCAGCGCCGTCTTCCTGAGCCTTCATACGGGCCTGATGAGATCTCACGTCGCCCGCACCACTACGACGACTTAGGCGTCCGCGAATATTCCCATTCGCGCGACGCCCACACGCCTCCGACTGCCAGGTCCGAGGCGTTTTTGTTTCCCCGGATTCATCACACTTATTTCAATCTCCATACCTGATTCCATCGACCATGTCCGACGAACGCAAAACTCTCGAGCAACGCCACCAGATGACCGACATCGAGCGGCTGCGCCACAGCGCCGCGCACGTGCTCGCCACCGCCATCCTGCGCATCTGGCCCGAGGCGCAATTCGCCGCCGGTCCGCCGGTCGAGAATGGCTTTTACTACGACGTCGATCTGCCGCACCGCATCTCGCCGGAGGATTTCGAGAAGATCGAGGCGGAGATGAAAAAGGAGATCAAGGCGAACCACGTCTTTGAAAAACAGGTGCTCAGCCGCGCCGACGCGCTGGCCATGGCGGAGCGCGGTGAACTGGCCGCGCTCACCCCGCGCGGCACGCCTTCGACCTTCAAGCTCGACATCATCCAGGGCATTCCCGAGGGCGAGGAAATCTCCATCTATCGCAACGGCGAATTCACCGATCTCTGCGCCGGCCCGCACGTCATGCGCACGGGCAACATCGGCGCCTTCAAGCTCACCCACGTCGCCAGCGCCTATTACAAAGGCGACGAAAAGAACCCGCAGCTCCAGCGCATCTACGGCACCGCGTTCAAGAACAAGACGCAGATGGACGAGTATTTCACCATGCTCGAGGAGGCGAAGAAGCGCGATCACCGCAAGCTCGGCAAGGAGATGGAACTCTTCTGCTTCGACGACGACGTCGGCCCCGGCCTCCCGCTCTGGCTGCCGCGCGGCACGGTATTGATCGAGGAGTTGGAGAAGTTAGCCAAGGAGACGGAATTTGCCGCGGGTTACGATCGGGTCAGGACACCCGCACTTGGCGCGGGAGAACATGTATCTAACCAGCGGGCACTTGCCTTACTACGCGGAGTCGATGTTTCCGCCGATGCGTCTTACGCGACGAGTCGCAGCGGAGCGAATGGCAAGATGCCGATACACTGTCGAGAGAAAGCCAGACGTTCCACGCTAAGTTTGCGAGCGCATCATCGCCAAGTTGGTCGACGAATTGCGCGAACGATCGATCACGACGAGCGATCGAACGAGGCGTTGTTGGGCTGAAGTCTTAACCGAGACAATCGCGAGCGAAGCTGAGGCATCCGCGAGGAGAATGGGTCTTGGAGATGACAGTGTCGAGAGCTTGCCGAGAGCACGATCGCTACTACCTCAAAGCCATGAACTGCCCGCATCACCACAAGCTCTTCGGAGCGGTGCCGCGGAGTTATCGCGACTTGCCATTGCGGCTAGCCGAATACGGCACCTGCTACCGCTACGAGCAGAGCGGCGAACTTTTCGGCCTGATGCGCGTGCGCGCCATGCAGATGAACGACGCCCACATCTATTGCACCGAGGAACAGTTCGCCGCCGAGTTCGAGGCCGTGAACCAGATGTATCTGAAGTATTTCAAAATCTTCGGCATCGACCGCTACCAGTTCCGCTTCAGCACCCACAGCCCGGAGGAACTCGGCAAGAAATACGTCGATGAAAGCGAGCTCTGGCTGAAGACCGAGAAGATGGTCCGCGACGTGTTCAGTCGCCAGCGGCGCGCCCTTTGTCGAAGTGCCGAATGAAGCCGCCTTCTACGGCCCGAAGATCGACATCCAGATCTGGAACGTCATCGGCAAGGAATTCACCCTCGCCACCAACCAGGTCGATTTCGCCGTCCCCGCCGAGCTTCGGCCTCAAATACAAGACCCGCGACAACACCGAAGCCACGCCGCTCTGCATCCACCGCGCCCCGCTCGGCACGCACGAACGTTTCATCGGCTTCCTCATCGAACACTACGCCGGCAACTTCCCGCTCTGGCTCGCGCCCGAGCAAGTCCGCATCCTGCCCATCGGCGACGAAGACCCGCTCGTCGACTACGCCAAAGCGATCCAGCAGCGAACTCCGCGCCGCCGGCGTCCGCGCCACGCTCGACGCCAGCACCGACCCGATCAAAGCCAAGATCGCCCACGCCGAGGAAAAGAAAGTCCACACCATGCTCGTCATCGGCCACCGCGACCTCGAAGCCAGCAACGTCAGCGTCCGCATCCACGGCAAAGGCAACCTCGGCGCCAAGCCGCGCGCCGAAGTCGTGGCCGACATCCTCGCGGCGATCAAAGAGCGGCGCGGCGTGACGCTCATGGCCCTCGAAAAAATCTTCCCTATTTCCTGCAACGTCACCCGCCAGCATGAGCGAATTGATGGAACAGATTCTCGAACGCAAACGCGCCCGGCGCCGGGCGCTCGCCGCCTTGCCCGTCGGCGAGAAGCTCCGCATGCTCGAGGAAATGATCGCCGACACCCGCGCCATCGTCGCCACGCATCCGCCGAAGCCGGCGAATCCCGTCCGCTTCCCGCCCCATTGACGCCGCCCGGGGAAATCATGGCGGACTTGCTCGCGGCGATCAAAGAGCGGCGGGCTTAGCCTTTTCCAAAAAGCGTGACGACGACCGATGACGAGTTCACGGCGATTTGGGGTTCCCACCCAAATTATGACGACATCGCGCGCTTCGAATACAGCCGCCGGATGTGGCGCCCGGCACGCTCGGCTCGACGCGCAGCTTCAACGACGCTGGCCAGATCGCATGGCTCGCGGAGTTCACCGACAAGACCACGGCAATCCTGATGACCGAAGCCCCGTAACCAGTGAGCCCATGATGCCATTTGCATCCACCGCGCCCCATTCGGCACGCACGAACGTTTGATCGGCTTTCTCATCGAACACTACGCCGGCAACTTCCCCCTCTGGCTCACCCCCGAGCAAGTCCGCGTCCTGCCCATCGGCGGCGAAGACGAGCCCGGCGCGCTCGACGTCATCGGCTACGCTTGCAGCATCGAGCGCGAACTGCGCGAGCACGGCGTCCGCGCGACCATCGACACGAGCAGCGACCCGATCAAAGCCAAGATCGCCAACGCCGAACAAAAGAAAGTCCACACCATGCTGGTGTTAGGCAAACGCGACCTCGAGTCCGGCCACATCGCCGTCCGCATCCACGGCAAAGGCCCGCAAGGCTTCAAGCCGCGCGCCGAAGTCATCGCCAGCTTGCTCGCCGAGATTGCGGAACGGCGGGCGTAGCTGCACCCGGAAGTCAGAGAAATGTTGGAGCGGGGCGCAGGTCGCCGGACATGCCTGTTCAGTATCGCCGAGGAGGTGGCTGGGTGGGGGTGGAATTGACGATCGGGGGTGGGTGGGGAGGGTGGATTCAGCAGGAGGAGGGCGGCTTCAGGTGGGAGGCGCCCGAGCCATTTTCCGCCCAGCCAGTGTCGTAGAAGCCGGGTCAGCAGCAGGGTCCAGCGTTGTCGAGGCTCCATCGCTCCGTGATGGTGTGAGCGCGCAAAAGCCTTGCTGCATGAGTGACAGCGCGGGCGATGGCGTCGCTGATATTCGTGCTGAGGCTGACTTTCACCGTGCGCTGGCCGCCGCTCGCACTTGCCGGCCGAGCCCTGCATGAAAGCGCGGGCGGCTGGTGATGGCTTCGCGGTGGTGGTGCGTCGTCGAAGAAGCCGCACGTAGAGGTTCCACCAGTTGTAGAACAGGGCGATGAGGTTGGCCATGATTCGACAGGGGGCGAGCTGCTGGGTGATGTAGCCGTTCCAGCCCCATTGGTTCTTGAGTTCATCATAGACGTTCTCGGCGTCGCGCGCTCCGATAGAGCCGGGGCATGCGAGTGGTGGGATAGGCGCGCGCGGTCCAGACGTGGTGACGAGCACGGCGATCTTGCCGCTCCAGGGCGCGGGATTGCTGACCCAGCCGCGCGTCCCGGTGGGCAGGGCTGAGGATGGTCGCGACGACCGACGGGCCTGGCTGGCCCACGGGAGCGACGGCGGGGGCTTCGCGCACGAGCACGACGCGCCGCGCGCAGCGTCCAACTGCTGAGGTGCAGGCTCGGCTTCGCAGCACTTCCCAACCGTCGCCGCGTCTGCCATCGGGCGCCGCTGCGCTGGCATCTGCGCACCAGTGCTTTGACTTTCGGGGGTGTGCCGCAGTTTGAAGAGATAGGGCAGCGGCGCGCTCCTCAAACTCTGCATGAGCGCGCTTGGTTTCCATAGCCGCAGTCGCCGCGCGGCGAAGGCGGGCCAATGGGGGCGCGGCAGCGCTCGAGCAGTTTCCAGAGACCGGGCAGCCCAGTCGGCGCGGCGTGCTCCTTGCCCGGCGCGCACTTCCACGCCGAGGCTGATGCCGCAGGTTGGCCACGAAGTAGCTGTGATAGCACATGGCTGGGGCGTCCGGGCTTCTACGGGTTGTAGCCGATCTGCGGCTCCCTGCTGATGGCCGTAGAGAGGCTTGACGGTGGTGTCGATGTCGAGGATCCAGGGCAGGTCCAACGCCGGTGAGGCATGCGTCGCAGGATCTGGCCTCGCAGCCAGGCAGACTGGCCTGCTCGGGTCCATGCGCTTGAGGGCCGGGCGCACCGCGTCCTCGCTCACGGTGTGCGCTCATGCCGAGCAGCGGCGGATTGAGCAGGTCGCCGCGCACGCGAGTTGATGTGCGCATAGCGCCAGTGCCCGCAGAGCACGCTCGAGCAGCAGCGGTGCCCATGCACGTTGACCGCCGCCGCTGCCACGGTTGCCCGACGTAGCGCAGCGGGCATCCCGCCAGGAACTGCGCCCAGCGCCCGCCGCTGTGCAGGAACTGTGAAAAAGAAGATCAACTGCCCCTCGCGGGTGACCGGAGCCTGCGTGTCCCACTCGGCGTAAAAACGCCCGCCAGGCGTGTCCACCGGCCAGCCGGCAGGCGGCTCTCGGGGGTAAAAAATCTCTCACCCGCAGGGTGAGTGCACATTACAGGCGCAGCAGCAAGCATCCTCATCAATCAGCGCCGCAGGAGATTAAGCGCAGAGCGGCTACTCCGACGGCATGAAACCGCTGCTCCCCCTCCTCGCCTTGGCTGCACCGTTTTTCGCTCCCGCTTTTTCGCCGCGGAGGCGACGGCCGCGCGGTCAACTCGTCGCGTAGGACTCCGTGAAAACCCAGCCGAGCGAATCGCGCAACGTTTCGCCGATCGCGCGGAGTAGATCGCCATCGCCCGATTTCATCAGTAGTTGCGTCGGGGAATTTGCCACCAGCAACGCGAGGTCATACTGCTTCGACTCGCGCGTGCGGCGGTAACCGTGGCTGCTGGTCGTGGTGGTGCGAATGGTGCGCGTAGTCAGGTCCAGGCCTTGTACCTCCGCGAAAGGCAGAGTGATGCGCTGTTTGCGGCCCTGGCCCAGCGGCAAGGTGACGGTCTTCGCCCCGGCATCGATGATCAGGTCGGCCTGTCCGTCGAACAGCCTCAGTGCTCGTCGCAGGCCGAGGCCGATGGCGATGCCGAGCACCAAGGCCCACGCCAGCAGGGCGGAGGTGAGGGTCGGCGCCGGAATCACGATGACCGCGAGGAGGCCGCCGACGATCGAGAGAATTCCCACGGAAATCAGGCCTACCCAGAGCGGTGACATCCACGGCATGCGCACGGCGATGCGCAGGCCAGGTAGGTGGCGGATCGGCGCCGAGGCCACCGGTCCGAGCCAGCGCCGGCGGAGTTGGCGGAGCGCGACGAAAAGCAACCAGAGCCCGATCAAATGGTGCGGAACGGCGAAGAGCGCCGCGATGAGATGCTCGGGGAGCAGGCCGGGTTGGAGCAGCGATTCCGCAGGGGCGACCGGGTCGTAGTAAACGGCGACCGTTTTCCCGACGGGAAAGGCGGCGACCGCCGCTTGCGCCTGCCTCGACCCGTTGCCGAGGGCGAGCGTACTCAGGCGCAGTCGCTGGCCGGTGAATTCCTGCTCGTTGACGACGTAGTTGTATCGGATATCGGCTCGCCGCCGGAGCGAACCTTTGGTCCCGCGTCTCTCCGTGATGTCGCTATGAATCACCATGCCGGGAACGGTCGGAAAATCGACCGTGCGCGCCTGCTCCAAGACTGAGGGGATCGCCAAAGAATCGAGGAAGCCGACCGCGCCGCACCAGAAAAGGGCGACGACGAGCAGGAGGATGGAGCGGAGGAGTTTCAAGGGACTCGGTGCCATCTCGCTAACGGGCGGTATCTCCGAGGTCAATGCGCCGCCGGATCTGTGCAGGGTTGCAAACTAAGGGGGACGATTCGTCCGCGATCAAAGGCGGACGTGCGTTTCTGGGGAGATAGGGCGCCGTCCCCGCGCGCTTCGGCCTTACTTACAAAGACAAGGATAACACGAGCAAAACCCCGCTCTGTATCCACCGCTCCCCGCTCGGCACGCGCGAGCGTCTTATTGGGTTCCTCATCGAACACTACGCCGGCCACTTCCCGCTCTGGCTCGCGCCCGAGCAGGTGCGCTTCCTCCCCATCGGCGACGAAGACCCGCTCGTGAACTACGCCAAGTCGATCCAGCAGGAACTCCGCGCCGAAGGCGTCCGCGCCACCCTCGACACCAGCACCGACCCCATCAAAGCCAAGATCGCCCACGCCGAGGAAAAGAAAGTCCACACCATGCTGGTCATCGGCCACCGCGACCTCGAGTCCAACAACGTCTCCGTCCGCATCCACGGCAAAGGCCCGCAAGGCTTCAAGCCGAGGGCTGATGTTGTGAGCGATATCATCTCCGCGATCAAAGCTCGGCAGGCATAACCTCCTCTTAGCGTCTTCTAGCCCGAAGGCTTCTTGGCTTCCGGGTCCGATTCTGTAGCTTTTCGACCGGAATGAAAACATCGCTTGTTTCGTCGCTCATTTTGATCGCGAGCGTCCGTGCGGTTTCCGCCGCGGAACCAGCGCTAACAATTTATAATCAAGGTTTCGCGGTGGTGCGCGAGGCAGTGCCGCTGGACCTGAAGGCGGGGATCACTACGGTGCAATTTTCCGGCGCGACGGCACACGTCGAACCGGAATCGGTAATCCTGCGCGATCCCGCGGGCCGAGTTTCCTTCAAAATGCTCGAGCAGAGCTATCGGAATGACCCGATCTCCCAAGGGCTGTTGCTGGCGCTGTCCGAGGGCAAAATCCTGGATTTCGTGGTTAAGGAAGCCGGACAGCCGGAACGCGTTGTGCAAGGAAAGGTGGTTCGCAGTGGATACGTCGCGCATTCAGGCACCGCCATGCGCACCTACGGGCAGCGATATGCACAGATGCAGACGGCGATGGCATACGGTGATGGCGGAGCGGGACAGCCAATCATCGAAGTAGACGGAAAGCTGCAATTTGCGCTGCCGGGGATGCCGCGCTTTCCGGCGCTCACGGACGATTCGATTCTCAAGCCGACGCTGAGCTGGCAACTCGAGACACCGGAGCCGGCAAAGTTGGAAGCGGAACTTTCATATATCACGGGTGGCATGAGCTGGGAGGCGGATTACAATGTCACGGCACCGGAGCAGGGCGACGAGATGGAACTGGTCGGACTGGTGACGATGGATAATCAGAGCGGCAAAACATTCACCGAGGCCCGGGTGAAACTGCTCGCGGGCGACGTGCGCAAGCTCACCGAGGAGGAGCGCGCCCGCGGAGCTCGATCGTGGATGTCCGCGGCGGACCGCAGCGATGGGCGGGGGCTGCCCGTCTCAGAGAAAACCTTTGACGAATATCACCTTTATACCATCGAGCAGCCGACGACTCTCCGCGACCGCGAGACGAAGCAGATCGAGTTCGTGCGCGCGGCGGGAATCAAAGCGCAGCGCATCTATGTCTATGATGGCGTGGAGATCGACCTGCAGCGCTGGGGGCGGGGGCGGTCGCAAGGAATTCGCACGGACGCGGACTACGGTGCGCAGTCGAATCCGAAGGTGTGGGTGATGTACGAATTTGAAAACACGGAGGTGAATCATCTCGGCATCGCACTGCCGCGCGGACAACTCCGCTTCTACCGCCGCGACGGGGCGCAGTTGCAATTCATCGGCGAAAATGTGATCGACCACACTCCCACTGGCGAGACCGTGCGCGTCAATACGGGCAACGCGTTCGACCTGATCGGCGAGCGAATCCGGACAGATTTCAAAGTGGACAGCTCGAACCGGTGGGTGGACGAGTCGTTTCAAATCAAGGTGCGCAATCGGAAGTCGGACGCCGTGGAGATTCGCGTCGTGGAGCACCTCTACCGCGGGGCAAACTGGGAGATCCGCCAGAACTCAAACACCTTTCTCAAGACGGACGCGCAGACAATCGAGTTTCGCATTCCGCTGCCGCCGGACACGGAGCAGACCGTGAGCTACACAGTTCACTACACTTGGTGACAATGAAAGGCCGTCTTGCGTGCCTCGCCGGGCTCTCGCTCGGATGCGCGGCATGGTGTGCAGAGACGCTTTGGCCAGCCGAAGTGCGCGAAGCTGCGGTGGAAACGACGCCTCGCATCGAAAGGCTTGCGCACGATTCTGCGGGGCTAATCTGGGGAATCTCAAGGGACGAAGCAGGCAAAATTTACTCGCGCGGGGAACACGGCTGGAACGCAGTGTCTGTGGCTTCCTTGGAGAGCTTCCGGCCTCAAGCGATCGATGTGACGACAGAGGGGGTGGTCATTTGTCTCTGGCTTTCCCCGGACGGCTCGCTGGGCGCCCTCTCACGACATCCCGGAACGGAGGAATCACATGTCGCGACCTTTGCAGGCAAGCTTAACGAGCCCCGGCTTTTTGTTTGCCAGGATGGCAGCGCTACTGTGACCGAACGCGGCCCGACAGTTGTGGTCTTCAATGCTGACGAAAACACCGCGCAGGTGCGGAAACTGCCGGATACGCTCTTTCGTCCGGCGATCCGTGGGGATGCGCAGGAGCGGAACTACGCGCCAATCCGCGCAGTGCAGGATGAAGAAAATCGACGCTGGCTTTGGTCCTTTGCGCTCGATCCGAGCGATTACCAATGGCGCATTGCCGGCCTGGTGGTGATGCGCGAAGACGGCAGCTTCGAGAATTTCTCAGCCGCCGGCCTCACACAAGATGATCTGTTTTCGGACGTCCTTCCGATCGGACCTGATGAACTCTGGCTCGCCAGGGTGGGTGACGGGCTTTGGTCGCTAAATACGGAAACGCGGCAAGCTGCACCGTTGGCGGAAGCGAACTTTCCTGAAGTGCCGCTTGATGCATTCCGCTTCATCGAGGAAATGCGCGTCATCGACGGCACGCGTTTTGTCGTGACGTGCCCTCGGCCGAACGCGGTCGACGCTTCCGGTGGGAATGGACCGCGCATCGCAGGGCGGATCGCTCTCAGCATTCGCTACTTTTACAATCGAGCGAAACGCACCGGGGGGCTCTTTCGTTACCGCAATGGGAAATGGGAAAAGCTGCTCGACAATTTGGATGAGTCCCCGCGCTTCGGCAGCTGGCAGCGGCCGTGGGCGCAGAATGCGGAAGCGTTATTCATCGGCGCAAACGGAAGCGGCCCGTGGATTTTGCCAAAGGATGCAAACATCTCTCCGGTGCTCCTGGACTGGCGGCAGCACTTTCCACTGAACGACGCAGTAGATTTTTCTCTGACGGCAGAGGGCGATCTTCTCTGCGTGTCGAGCTCTGGAGAAACAACGCTCGCTTCCAGCAAACCTGATCGGCGACGGCGCATTCGAGAGGTGGATGTCCTCAGGACAGGGAAGCGCCTTTGGCGTGACTCGCGCGGGCACCTGTGGGGAATTGACAACCCCATGCGCGAATGGGACGGCGGAAAGTGGATCGCCCGCCCACTTCCACCCGAGGTCGCGGAACAAAGCGTCTCGGAATGGCTGGCGGACGACCGCGATCGCGGCTGGATCGTTTTCAGTTCGGGGCGTGTGGCGGTCTGCGACTTCGCCACCGCGAAGTGGCAGGTCTTCGAAACCGTGGAGAGCGCCCTGCAGGCGCAGCTTCCAGCCGGTGTCCACTTGCCCAACCTCGACAACCCGTTTCTTGATCCCGCCTACAGCACCGACGGTCGCTGCGTGATTTTCCGACTGCCCGACCGCCTCAGCTATTTTGACGGTTCCGCTTGGTGCCATTGGACTGTGCGTGAGATAGGCGGCGATGCAGCAACGGTGGACGGCGGACCTTACTTCGACCAATCTGGGAAACTCTGTTTTCCGCTCAGTGGCCACGTCCACCAGTGGGACGTCGAGGTAGAGAAGTGGAATGCGTTTTCCGATCCGCTTGGTCCGAAACCGTCCACGCGACCGGTCGAACCATCCACCGAGCAGACGCAGCCGTCGCCCGTGAAAGATCCGGCCTCGGTCGCTCGCGACGCGAACGGCATCGACTGGATTGTCACTCGCGATGGGGAACTCAAGAAGCTGGCGCCAGGCGTCCTCATCTCCGCGTTTTTCCAGGGTGAGCCACACCCTTTTCGCAAGGGCATGAAAGTGGCGCGTGCTCTCGTCGATCCCGCTGGCAACGCTTGGCTGGAGCTGGCGGACTCGTGGAATTTTCAACGCTACATATTCATTCAAGGATTCCTCCCACCGGACACCAAGATCGATCTGCGGCGCATCGAAGGCGATACCGCCGAGCTACGTTTCACTGTCCCGAATGACGACGTCGCTAAGAAGGAGGGTGCACCACCCTCACCCTTCTTTTCCTGGCAACTCGATGGTGGTCCGTGGCAGCGCCTCTCAACCAAACCTGACCTCACCCTGACTCATTTATCGGCTGGCCGCCATCGTCTTCTCGTGCGCTCCTTCGACGCAGGGCTCGCTGTCGATCCCACGCCCGCAGTCATCGAGTGGGAAACGCGGATCGACCCTGAACAGCAGCATCGCACGCTGCTCAACGAGCTCTCCGCCCCGACCCTCGCGAGGAGGGAAGCTGCCGCGAAATCATTCCGGGATCAGGGTGCCGCCGTCATTTCGTTCCTGGAAACCGCGCGCTCCTCCGCCTCCGAAGAAACGCGCTGGTGGATCGACGCCATCCTCCAGCAGATCGCGTCCAAGCATTGAGGCGTGGCTTTGGATCAACCTCAAGTTGCACCCTGCTCGGCACGCCTCATCGCGCGGGTCGGCCACGACGACCACACCGAACCCGCGCCGTTGGATTTGTTCTCTGACCCGGCCCGGCCTCGTCACTGACGCAAACACCATCCATTCCGACTTCGAACAGTCAAAAACGCCGGGTGTAGGTTGCTTCTCCGGAAGCCATGGCGACGGACCACGCATGCCTGCTTGAAGATTGGCTGGCGCCGGGAGCCGCGTTTCCCTAGACGCCGAGGATGAAGCAAAACCTTCCGGCAATTTCCAGCGTCGAACTCCTCGAGCCGCGGATCGCGCCCGCGGCGGTCTTTTCCTTCGTTGATGTGGATGGCGACCAGGTCGTCGTCAAAACCTCGAAGGGCTCGGACGATCAGCTCGCCGACGCCGTTAAATTGGTCGCCTCTGGGGTGGGGCAGCAATTGCGCGAAATTGATTTTAGTACGGTCCCGTTGGTGAGCGGCGTGAATCCTTTCGCGGGGACGAAACTTTCCGTTTCGGTCGTTTCCGCGTCACCAACCGGGGATGGACGGGTTCATGTCGGTTACATCGACGCGTCTGCGGTGGACGGCGCGGGTATGGACGGTGCCGGCTTGCCGCTCGGGAAAGTAAAGATCAGCGGAGATCTTGGGCAGATCGACGTCTCAGCCGCGCAAGGCTCGACCGCGCTGGCGGGACTTACTGCCGCCAGCGTGGGAACCTTCGGGCTGGCGACTCAGGGCGCCAACGGTTCGACGACGAGCAACATCGCCGGCAACGTCGGCAAGATCAAAGTGAGCGGCGATATCCGGGCGATTCTGAGTGTGATGGGAAGTTGCGGCGGTTTGACGGTGGGTGGTGCGCTTGCGGGGGCAAACATCTCCTTCACCGACGCCAGTGGGGCGATCAATGCCGGTTCCGTCGTCCAGAGCCTGATCACCGGTACAACCGCGGCGAAGGTTAAGATTCGCGGAGGAGTGACCACCATCGGCGACATGCTCAGTTTTAGCGGCGCGCTTCCGAATGTGAAGATTGGTGGCGAATTGAACGCGGCCAATATCCGGGCTGCGGAGATCGGGAAACTGTTCATCGGCGGAGATGTCCGCGGCGCGAGCGTCGCCGGACCCACGGCCAACATTGCTGCGACAGCCAATATCGGCACGCTGATCATCGGCGGGAGCCTGGTCGCCGCCGATGCCTCAAATTCCGCGGTCATCAATGCCGCCGGGAATATCGGAAGTCTGCGCATTGGCGGCTCGTTGGTGGCGCCGGTGGCGAGCGATTTCCGCGGAACCGGAGCTGCGATCCTCGTCGGCGGCAATGTGGGTTCGATTGCGATCGGCGGAGATATTCTCGGGCCCCAGGCGGCCGCGGGCGCAATTAACCCGCGCGTCGATTCCAGCAGCTCGATCCGGGTTGGCGGCAACGTCGGTTCCCTCGAGATTGCCGGCTCGGTTATCGGCTTCGGCGGCGTCGACATTGGCAGCGTTCGGAATCTTTATTTTACCGCCCAACACTTCGACTCGGTAGCGATCGGCGGCGAAATGCGCGGATTCAGCGCCAGCATACCCAGTTTTCTCGTTGGCGGCGGTGATGAACGCCCGGCATTGGGGCGTTTCGCGGTCGCAGGCAGCATGATCAGCTCGCAGATCATCGGTGGATTGCAGGACATTTTTTTCGGTGTGCCCCGCAATGCAGATGCAATCCTGGGTGCAATCGTCATCGGCGGCGACTTTAGCAGTTCCAAGATCGAAACGGGTCTCAAAGGATCGGGAATCACGGACAGCCCGAACCGGTCCGGCACGGTGATGAAGCTGCAGGTCGGCGGGACGCTGGCAGGCAATGGCTCCGTGCGGGCCGAGGAAATTGAGAGTGCGAAAGTGGGGGGCAACGCTCTCCGGTTGATTCCCGGGAAGAGCAACGACCTGACGCCAATCCCTTTCCTTCCGAGCACGGCGACGATCGCGGAAACGGCCTGATTCCGAATCGCGGTCGCTCAAGGCATTTCCAACAACACGAGCAAGAGAATCACGACAGCGGGGAGACGGTCATGAGCGACGTCGTGATGGTCCAGGCGTCGTCGGCTTTCATCCGTTTTTTTTCGTGGCCGGCGCCCCACGAATCGGAATAGATAATCTCCTCCGTCTTTTCGTTGTAGCCGATGATCAGGCGCATGTGACCGCCCGCCGCCTGCGACAATCCCTTTTCGGAAACGAGCCCGAGTTGCACGCTCCAGAGCAGCGGAATTCCCTTGTCGATGCTGGCCTGCACGTCGCGTCGGAACCGATTGAAATCCGACTTGTTGTGCGTTCGGGCCTCCTTCAAGACCTCGCCATTCATGGCTCCGTAGAGAGCGCCGACGTCAATGAAATTACCCGGATCCGGAATCTCCGGATGATCCAGTCGCTTCGCCGCGCGATTGTAATCCTTCAGCAAGGCGCGGATTTCACGAACGTCGAATTTCTCGATTTCGCGCACCTTCACCCGCAGGCGCGCGGTCAATTTTTTCATGGAATCCCGCATGGCATCCAGGCTGGTGCCTCCTTCCGCGCTCGAGTTGGCCACTTGCGCCAGTTCGTTCGAGTCCACGTCGGTCCCGTAGTAGCGCATCACACGCTCGGTACTGGCTACGACGCAGTAGCCCTTTTGACCCTGATCGACCATGGGAATGGAGCCGATCCAAACGTCCCCGGAAGTTGTATCCCGCTCCACGTGCTGGGGCCCATCGAAAGCGGGCTTGACGGCTTTTCGCCGCCGTGGCGAGCAAGCCGAGATCTTTCTTTGGCGGCTCGATTCCCAAGCGCACGAATTCCGCGCGGAAGGGAATGTCCCGTGATTTCACCTCCTTGGTCTTGCTGTATTCCAATGTGTAAAAACCGGCCGGGCTTTCCCAGACGAGGCCGAAGGCTTTGACGGCGTTTTTAGGATCCTTGCCGCGCTCCTGATACTTCACGCCGGTTGCTTTCGAGATCGCTCCCACAGCCTGCTTGACCAGCGCATCGAATTTTTCCTCCGACATTTCACCGGCGTCGCCCCGTGCGTAAATCGTCGCATCGATTTTCGTCAGCTTCCCATCGTTGAAGCGCGCCACCACTTCCGTGAGTGGCAGGCCAAAGAGCGTCATCTCGCCACGGGCGGCGCGGGCGGAATCGCGGGCGTTCGACGTCCAGGCGAACGGCATTCCTTGGGTCGACTTTTGGAAATTCTCCTGGTCGAGTTCCCAAAGTGCATCGCGAGTCACCAGCGGATCGAACACCGCGGCGGCCCGAAGGTCGGGCGCCAGCAGGGAGCAGACGGTGAAAGTGGCCGCGAACAAGGGGAGCGCATTCATGGCAGTGCGGGCAAAGATGACCGATCTGGGCTGCTTGTCGATGGCGAGTCCGGGTGGAATCGAACCGCCGTCTTCCGCCATCAAACGGCCACTTTCGGCTGTTGCTGGGTCAGGCAATGAAAAGCGCCGAGACCCCAGATCAACTCGCGACAATCAATCGGGACGACCCGGCGATCCGGAAATGCTTTCTCGAGGACTGCGACCGCCCATTTATCGTATGGATCGGCAAAGATCGGCAAAAGCACGACCGTATTGGCCACGTAGAAGTTGGCGTAGCTGGCCGGGAGCCGCTGCCCTTCGCGCATGATTTTGCGCGGCATCGGGAGGGTCAGCACTTCGAATTCCGTTCCGTCCTCGGACGACATGCTTTGCAAGGCCTCGTGGTTTTCGTTGAGGGGCTTGAAATTGGCGTCGTTCCGATCTTCCTCGATCACTGTGACCACCGTCGCAACATCAATGAAACGGGTCAGATCGTCGATGTGCCCGTCGGTGTCATCGCCTTCGATGCCCTCCCCGAGCCACAGGATTTTTTTTACGCCGAGATAATCCCGGAGGTGTCTTTCGATTTCCTTCTGGCTGAGATCCGGATTGCGGTTGGGATTGAGCAGGCAGGATTTCGTGGTCAGCAACGTGCCGCAGCCGTTGACTTCGATGGATCCGCCTTCGAGCACGATGCCCGGCTCATAGAGTGGCAGTCCGAGGCGTTCGGCCACGCGGGTCGGCACCACGTCATCATGATCAAAGGGCGGATACTTCCAGCCCCAGGCGTTGTAGTCCCAATCGATGACGGCCAGCGACGGCTCGCGGTCACGCGTGATGAAGATCGGTCCATGATCCCGGCACCAGCATTCGTTGATTGGATGATGAAAAAAAGTGACGTGATCCTGCCGCGCGCGGGCAGCGGTGAGTTGGCGCCGGGCAATGTTTTCGTGGTTCGCGTCGCAGACATTGATCCGGACCTCCTCCGAATCCGCGAGGGCATCGACCATCCGGGCCAGCGCCGGCATGACGCGTTCGTAGCTTCCGGGAAAGCTGATGCCATCGGGACGCGGCCAGGACAGCCACGTGGCCTCATGCGGCTCCCATTCGGCCGGCATGCGGTAGCCCAGCGCCGCGGGTGTGTGCGCTGCCTCGGGAACGGCGCACGGTTCGCTTGCTTGATGGCCTTGAGAATCCGAAGGGGTCATGGCGTCAATCGATGAGGCGCTTGGTGACATCGCCATAGGCGTCGATACGGCGATCGCGGAAAAAAGGCCAATGAGTTCGTTGCACGTCCAGGGCACCCAAATCGACCTCGACCACGAGCACCTCCTCCTCACTCGAGGAAGCTTTCTCGAGAATTTGGCCCGCCGGATCGGAGACGAAACTCTGCCCCCAGAATTCGATGCCGTCCCCGCCGTCGGGTGCCTCGTGGCCCACGCGGTTCGGCACGGCGACATAGCAGCCATTGGCAATGCCATGGCTGCGCTGAATGATCTCCCAGGAACTGTGTTGCCTGGCGCCATACTCGTTCTTTTCCGATGGATGCCATCCGATTGCCGTCGGGTAAAAAAGGATCTCGGCCCCGCGCAAGGCGGTCAGACGCGCGGCTTCGGGATACCATTGATCCCAGCAGATACAGACGCCGATCTTAGCGTAGCGCGTCTGCCAGGCCTGAAAGCCCAGGTCTCCCGGCGTGAAATAGAATTTCTCGTAGAAGAGCGGGTCGTCCGGGATGTGCATCTTGCGGTATTTCCCCAGATAAGCACCATCCGCGTCGATGATGGCCGCGGTGTTGTGATAAACCCCGGCGCTCCGCTTTTCGAACAGCGACGCCACGATCACGACCTCGAGTTCGCCTGCGAGCGCGCAGAGCGCCTCGGTCGAAGGACCCGGAATTTTCTCCGCCAGGGCGAAGTATTTGTGATCCTCGATCTGACAAAAATATTGCGACGTAAAAAGTTCCTGCAGGCAGATGATCTGCGCCCCACGAGCCGCCGCGTCGCGAATACGCGCGATCGCCTGGGCGAGGTTCTCCCGCGGGTCGGCAGTGCAGCGCATCTGCACGAGACCGAGTTTGGCTTTCGACGAAGTGGTCGCAGGCATGGGTCGGAACTTTAAGAGCACGCGCCGGGGCGCGAAACGTCTTTTACCAAATTTCGACCTAGCGGAAATCGTGCGGGCGGCGAAACGAAATGCCGATTTCGACCGTCGACCGCATCGCGCAGGGCGGGAATCCGCCTACTTGACTGAATCCGCGGGGACAATTTTCACGCTCTCAATTTCCACGCGCTCAGTCGGCTTGCTCGGTTCACCGCCGGCGCTCGTAGTCACCGGGGTCTCTGCGATTTTTTTCAGCACGTCGTCGCCTTTGATCACTTTTCCAAAGGCGGTGTATTTCCGATCCAGAAAACTTGCATCGCCGGTGCAGATGAAAAATTGCGATCCCGCCGAATCCGGATCCTGGCTGCGCGCCATCGAGAGAACGCCAAATTCGTGCTTCTTGTCGTTGAACTCGGCCTTGATTTTGTAGCCGGGATCACCGGTGCCCCACATCGCTTCCTTGCTCGGATCCTTGGTTAGCGGATCACCGCCCTGAATCATAAATGTCTTCATGATGCGATGAAACGCAGTGCCGTCGTAAAAGCCCTCCTTGGCGAGTTTCTTGAAATTTTCGACGGTCTTCGGCGCCACGTCCGGCCAGAATGCGATGACCATTTCGCCTTTGTTGGTTTTCATGACGGCGACTTCCGCGGTGTCGTCAGCCGCGGTGGCGATTGTTCCGACCACGAGACTGGTACAGACCGTGGCGATCAGGGAAAAAGATGGGAGTTTCATAGGTGCTGCGAGGATTGCCACGGAGCCGGGGAGGTGTCACGTGGAGAAATTGTTTTCGCGCAATTCGATTTTGTTTCGGCGCTTGCCATTCCGGAGCTTCCCTGCCGAGAGTCGCTGGCATGACGGACATCCACATCGTTCTCCACACCAGCAAAGGCGACATTGAAGGCACGATCTTCGCCAGCAAAGTACCGGCGACCGCCGCCAATTTTCTCAATCTCGCCACCAAAGGATTTTACAACGGCATCACGTTCCATCGCGTCATTCCGGATTTCATGATCCAGGGCGGAGACCCGACGGGCACGGGAATGGGCGGCCCGGGTTACAAGTTTGCCGACGAAATCGATCGCAGCCTCAAGCATTCGAAGCCCGGGATTTTTTCCATGGCCAATGCCGGTCCGAATACCAACGGCAGCCAATTCTTCATCACCCACGTGGCCACCCCGCATCTCGATGGAAAGCACGCTGTCTTTGGCGAGGTGACGAAGGGACAGGACGTCGTGAACCAGATCGCAAAGGGTGACAAAATCACGAGCATCGAGATCAAGGATTCGACGGACGAGCTGTTTCAGGCCCAGGCTTCGAACCTCGAGAAGTGGAACGCAGCGCTCAAGAAGTAGCGCTCTCATTGGCGACCCGAGAATTCAAGCCCCCGGCAGCGGTACCGTCAAAAAACGTGCGGCATTCCTTCGGTCATCACCACCACGCGATCCGCAATTCCGTGTGAATCGGCGCAGGTGAGGAGCCGCGTCAAAGGTTCGTGCAACGGCTCGTAGCTCAGTCGGAACGAGCCGAAATGCATTGGCACCATGCAGCGCGCGCCGAGTTCGAGAAAAGCCCGCACGGCTTCCTCCGGATTCATGTGCACCTCCCGGCCGCTCGGCGGATCGTAGGCGCCGATCGGCAACAGCGCGACATCGATGGCGTGGCGCTGACCGATTTCCGCGAAGCCGTCGAAGTAAGCGGTATCGCCACAATGGAAAATCGTGCGCCCGCCGCCCTCGATGACGAAGCCACCAAAACCCCGATGCGAATCGTGCAACATCCGCGCCCCCCAATGATGGCACGGAGTGAGTGTGATCTTTAACGGACCGCATTCAAACTGCTCCCAGTAATGAAGTTCATGCACCGCTCGGAAACCAAGATCATGGACCAGATTTCCCACCTCGAACGGGACCACGATTGGCTGATCCGCCGCGATGCTGCGCAGCGTCTTGCGATCGAGGTGATCGAAGTGCGCGTGCGTGACCAGCACCAGATCGATGTTGGGAAGATCGTGCAGTTGCAACCCCGGATGACGCACCCGCTTGATTACCTTCAACCACTTCGCCCAGTTCGGATCCACGAGCAGGTTGTGTGTCTGAGTCTGGAGGAGAAACGACGCGTGACCGATCCACGTGATGCCGACTTCATCGGCCTTCAGCTCCGGAAACTTCGCATCGAAGTGACCACCCGAGCGCCGTGCAAACATGGACGGAATCAGCACCTCGGTGAGAAAGTTACGCCGGTGCCAGCCATTGGTTGGCTTCAATCCGACTTTGCGTTTCTTGGGGGTTTCCGCCCCGTTGGCAGGCACGCTCGGAGCGGGTCCGGCAGAGCGTTTGATTTCTGCCTTCGTCTTGGATTTGCGCGTGAAACGAATGGGCACGGAGGGCGACATTAGAAGGCGCGCCCGGCGCTCGCAAAGAATTCGTGCGCCTCGCCGGTCGCCTTCTCTGTAAATTGCCACGAACTTTCTCCATGGCCGATCCTTCGATACCCACTGAATCCACACCACGGCTTTCGGCGAAAAGCCAGCTCCGAGTCGAAATGCGCGCTGCTCTGGCCAACCTCGAAGACCGGGCGGAGCGATCTCTGCGAATCTGCGAAACCGTTGTCGATCAATCCGCGTGGGCGGACGCCGCGATCGTCGCCTTGTTTGCTCCGATGAAAACCGAACCCGATGTCGAGCTGCTGTGGTCGATGGCCGGATCGCGCACGCTTTGCGTCCCACGCCTCCGCGGGGAACAACTCGAGTTCGTGGCGATCAGCAGTCTCGCCTCGCTCGTGACGGGTCCCCGCGGTTTTCGCGAACCGGGCTCGGATGGAATGGTCATCGCTCCCGAGCGCTTCGACGTCATTCTCGTGCCCGGTATCGCTTTTTCCAAAGCGGGCAACCGGCTCGGACGCGGCGGCGGATATTACGATCGCCTCCTCGCCGCCGACGGCCTGCACGCGGCCACCATCGGCGTTTGTTTCGACGTTCAACTCCGGTCGTCGATCCCGGAGAAGCTCACGATCAAAGGGTCGATCGCGTCATTACGGAATCAGGCGTCCAAACCTGACGTTGCCTCCGGCACGCGCAATCGCGAAGGGCGGGATCCGCGTGTAGACCTGCGCGCCGTCGTCGGTCACCCCGAAGAAAGCGCCCTCGGCCACACTGTCGCACCCGATCACGTGGTAGCTTTGGTAGCTGAAGCGTCGAGCCCGGTTCGAGCCGCGGAAATTTTCCCACCACGCCATCGCCTTCCACCACGACAGTCTGCCCCTCGCAATCCGTCACCACCCATTTGCGGCCCTTGATGGTCACCGTCTCGGGCGAGCCATTGTGGATCGAGATCGAATAGATGTAGGGGTGTGGACGATCCGGAGGCGCCTCGAGATGCGGCGCGTGCTCGAGGCCATCGATGGAAACCGTGAGGTCGGAGAGTTGCGTGAGTGTTTCGGGCATTGGGGGTGACAGATGGTAATTGCCATTCGCCACTTGCCAACCGCCAATCATCGCATGCTGCCAGTCGCTCTCTCCATCGCCGGTTCCGACAACAGCGCTGGAGCCGGCGCCCAGGCCGACTTGAAGACAATGTCCGCGCTCGGCGTCTATGGGCTCACCGCCATCACGTGTGTCGTGGCGGAAGTGCCGGGCAAAGTCAGCGCCATCCAGGCGATCGAACCCCGAATCGTCGCCGAACAAATTCGGCTGTGCTGCGAAGCGTTCCCGGTCGCCGCGATCAAGACTGGCATGCTATTCTCACGCGAAATTATCGGTGCTGTCTGCGACACGCTCGGGGCTGTGATGGAACGCGCTGACCGGAAACCGGCTCTCGTGGTCGATCCGGTGATGGTCGCCACCAGCGGCGATGCCCTGCTCGAAAATGACGCCGTGGCGCTCTACCGTGAACGACTGTTTCCGATGGCCGACGTCATCACCCCGAATCTCGATGAGGTGGCAACGTTGCTCGGCCGCAAAATCTGCAGCGTCGAGGAAATGCGCCTGGCCGGCGAGGAACTCGCGGAATCTTACCGCACCGCGTTTCTCATCAAAGGCGGTCATCTGCGCGAGGCTGAGGCCGTCGATTTGCTCATCGCGCCCGGCAGCGCACACGAGTTTCGCGCGCCTTTCGTGGCGAATGTTTCCACGCACGGGACCGGCTGCACCTACTCCGCAGCGATCGCCGCTGGCCTCGCCCGAGGACTCGATCTCCCCACCGCCGTGGATGAAGCCAAGCGCTACCTCACCAACGCAATCGTTCATTTCCAGCGCTGGAGTGGACGCTCCGGCCCCACGGATGCGTTGCATCACTTCGCATCAGGCACGTAGCGGAACAGATCGCTTGTATTTGCGCCATGACGTCCTCGTTTCGCCTCACCCTCGTGCAAATGCTCGTGGAGCCGGGGCACGTCGAAGCGAATCTGGCGCGCGCTGACGAGCGCGTGCGGGAGGCGGCGGCGTGCGGAGCGCAATTGGCGGTTTTGCCCGAGGCCTTGGATTGCGGATGGACTCACCCATCCGCCCGCGGATGCGCCGGGGCGATTCCCGGCGGTGAAGCGTGCGAGCGTCTGCGGACGATCGCCCGGCGCGAAGGCGTGCATCTTTGCGCGGGATTGGTCGAGGCTGAGAGCTCGCGACTCTTCAATGCGGCCGTGTTGTTTTCACCGCAGGGCAAATTTTGCTGCATCATCGCAAAATACATGAACTCGATCTCGCGCGGGATCTCTACGCCCGCGGAGCCCGACTCGCGAGTGGTTGATACGCCACTCGGCACATGGGCGTGATGATCTGCGCGGACGCGTTCGCGCCCGGTGAAGTGATCTCGCGAACCCTGGCCCTGATGGGTGCGCAACTTATCGTTTCCCCGTGCGCGTGGGCCGTTGCGAACGATCACGATCAGGCGAGCGAGCCCTACGGAACGCTCTGGCGTGATTGCTACGGACGTGTTGCGCGCGAGCACCGCATCTGGATTGCCGGCGCCAGTAATGTCGGCCCGATCACCGCCGGCGCGTGGGCAGGAAGAAAATGCATCGGCTGTTCGCTTGTCGTCGGGCCGGATGGGGAAGTCGTTGCGCACGGGCCGTATGGTGAAGACGGAGACACTTTGCTCACGGTGGATGTCGCGATGTCGGGAATGGCTGACGCGGAGCGGCTTTGAATATGGATGGTGGCGGCCGGAATTGAGGAAAGGGGTCACCCGCGTCGGTTGTCTCGGTCGCGGATGATCAGGCGAGTTTTGCGAAGACGCATCTCGCCGCGCATGACGTAAAGGACGAAAACTCGTGCTTCGTCGTAGCGGTAGAACACTCGGCATGGTGCCTCAATAATCTGCCGATAGCGCGACTGGCGCATTTCCGGCGGGCGGGAACCGCTTTCTGGATGCTTCACAAGCTGTTCGACGTGCTGGAATACCCGCTGAACGAGACCTCGCGCCGCCTGCGGATCATCGAGGGCTATGTAATCGGCGATGACGTCGAGATCCTGGAGTGCCGGTTCGGTCCAGATTACTTCAGCCATCGCGCCATGCGCTTCCTGGCTTCAGCGTGGGAGACAACGCGGCCGTCCTCAATAGCGCGTTCACCCCGCGCAATCCCCTCCAAAATGCCGAGGCGGCGGTTCAGAGAATCGAATGCTTCGACGGCCATGAGATATGCCGCCGGTTTGCCATGCTGCGTGATGAGCACGGGATCCTGGTCAGATGCAAGGCCAGCGATGATTTCAGTGGCCTTGCGTTTGAGTGTGGTGACGAGTTCCGTTCGCATGAAGTGCTACTTTAGTATCATTTGGTTTGAAAGCAATCCGGGAGTACTTGACTCCACCGGCATGCCATTGAACCGATTCGCGAAAATTGCGCCAAATCCTGTTCCCAACTGGATCGTCGCGACGTAGCCTCCGCGGCCCTCGAACATGAAAGTCCTCGTCCTCGGCAGTGGCGGCCGCGAACACGCCCTCGTTTGGAAGCTCAAGCAATCCGCGCATGTCAGCGTAGTTTTTTGTGCGCCCGGAAATGCCGGGATTGCGACCGACGCGACGTGCCTGCCCATTCCCATCACGGATTACGACGGACAACTCCGATGGGCGACGGAGAACGCCATCGACCTCACCGTGGTGGGACCGGACGATGCGCTCGCCGCCGGCATCGTCGATCGATTTGAAGCCGCGGGGTTGCGCATCTTCGGGCCAAACAAGAGCGCGGCGCGTCTCGAAGCATCAAAGGTGTTTGCCAAGGATTTCATGGCGCGACATGGCATTCCCACGGCGAAATCCGGCAGCTTCGACGACAGCGGCGAAGCGCACCGATTCTGCCAGAAAACGGATTATCCCGTGGTGGTAAAGGCCGATGGCCTGGCCCTCGGCAAGGGCGTCATCATCGCACAAAATCCGTGGGAAGCTGCCATGGCGATCTATCGGATCATGGAAGCGCGGTCGTTTGGTGACGCGGGGTCGCGGGTCGTGATCGAAGAATTCCTCGAGGGCGAAGAGTGCTCGATTCACGCGCTGGTGGATGGCGACAGTTATGTGCTGTTCCCCGGCGCCCAGGATCACAAGCGCGCGCTCGATTGTGACCAGGGCCTGAACACCGGAGGTATGGGAACGTTCAGTCCGCCCGCTCACTTGCTGACTCCCGAACTCGAACGGCAGGTCCGCGAACAGATTCTCGATCCATTCCTCGCGGGAGTGCGAAAAGACGGCCTCGATTTTCGCGGCATGCTGTTCCCGGGCCTGATGGTCACCGCTGCCGGACCCAAGGTGCTTGAATTCAATTGCCGGTTCGGTGACCCGGAGACCCAGGTATTACTCCCGCGCCTCGAGAGCGATCTCGTGGATTTGCTCAATGCGACCATCGATCGCCGACTGTCCGAGAGGAAACCCCGCTGGTCGTCGCGTTCGGCAGTCTGCGTGGTGATGGCGTCGGGCGGTTACCCAGGCAAATACGCAACCGGCAAACCCATCACGGGACTCGATTCCATGCCACCGGGAGTCACCGTGTTTCATGCCGGAACGAAGCCGGCCGGCGATGGAGGTTTCGTGACCGCCGGAGGTCGCGTGCTGGGGGTCACGGCTCTCGGTGACGATCTCGCCGCGGCCCGCGCGACCGCCTACGATGCCGTCGGCAAGATTCGATTCGAGGACGCGCATTTCCGCACGGATATTGCGGCCAAAGGTCTTCGCGCCTAGCTTCCGCGCCTCCCGACATGCATCGCTCCGCTCTTTTCGCCTTCGTCATTACTCCCTGGTTGGCTACCCACGCGCAGGAAAAGCCGGTTGTGCCGCCCGTTCCTCCCGCGGAAGCCAAGTCGCCGGCCTTTCGCGAGACGGTTCCGGAGACCAAGCCGGCGCCGCCCAAAACGGTGCGTGAAGCCGTGGATGCATTGCCGGAAGCGGACCTCAAAGAGTTCCTGAACGTCGTGCGTGATCATTACATCGCGGGCGGTGAACTCAACGACGTTGAAGTATTGCGGGCGACCGTGCAGGGCCTGCTCGATCGCCTTTCGCCCGGTGCGTCGATCCTGCCGCCGTCGCCCACTTCCTCGGACGAAGCGTCGCCATTTCGCTCCGAGATCATTGACGGCAAAGTGGGCTATCTTCGGCTGGGCGCGCTCTCGGCCGATCACCTCGGTGAACTCGACGCCGCCTTGCAAACCATCACCTCGCGTCCCCTTGGTTCCGTGATTCTTGACCTGCGCGATACACCGGCCGGCAGCGATTTCGATCTGGCGGCCAAGGTCTGCGAACGCTTTTGCGTAAAGGGCAAAGTGCTCTTCACGGTGAAACGACCGAACGCGGGCCAGGAAATGATTTTGACCTCGAAGGAAGATCCGCGTTTTGCCGGTGTGCTCGTGGTGCTGGTCGATGGGAATACCGCCGGCGCGGCCGAAGTGATCGCGGCCGTGCTGCGCACCCAGGCCCGGGCATTGGTGATCGGCCAGACGACCCGGGGCGAAGCGGTCGAGTTTTCGGATGTGCCGCTGCCGAGCGGTCAGAAGCTGCGGGTGGCCGTGGCCGAAGTCGCGTTGCCGGAGAATCTCAAGGTCTTTCCGGGCGGCGTGAAGCCGGATGTTGCGGTCGATGTTCCGCAGAAAGTTACGGACGAGCTTTTGGCTGCCGAACTTGAACGCGGCGTGGCGCCATTGGTTAATGAAACGGAACGCGCGCGCCTGAATGAAGCGGCCCTGGTCGCCGGCACAAATCCGGATCTGGACGCCGCTCAGGCCGCCGCCCGCGCCAAGGGCGAACGCCTTCCGCCCGGCGAGCGTGACGCCGTCCTCCAGCGCGCTCTCGACGCCATCACCACGATCTCACTTTTCGAGTCTGTCGGTCCTGCGGGGCGGAAGTGAGCGGGGCAGTAAGTAGTAAGTAGTGGTGCGATCAGACGGCTTCGCCGAGTCCGAACGCTTCGTGCACCAGGTTCGCTGCCGCGGCGATCTTGGCTTCGTCGAATGATGACGGCGGTCTTGATCTCGCTGGTGGAGATCATCTGGATGTTGATTCCGCCCGCGCTCAGGGCTTCGAACATCTTCGCGGCCACGCCGCTGTGGGAGCGCATGCCGATGCCCACGATGCTGAGCTTGGCGATGCCGTCCTGCGGTTGCGAGTTCCGCGCGCTCCGATATCCTGCGACGACCTGCTCCGAGCGCCGTCTGCGCCTTGGTCAGTTCGTCCTTGTTCAGCGTGAAGGAGATGTCGTTCGTGTCGCCCACGCTGTCGCTCTGCACGATCATGTCGATGATCATATTCGCCTCGGCGAGCGCGCAGAAAATGCGCGCGGCGGTGCCGGGCCGGTCGGGCACCCGGCGGATGGTCACCTTGGCTTGGTTTTTTTCGATGCTGACGCCGCGGACGACGACATTTTCCATATTCATGGTTTCTTCCTTCACGAGTGGTTCCCGGGTTGTTCGTTAAAGAGCTGCGAACTTCAAATATGACGCCAAATTTCTTGGCAAACTCGACCGAGCGCGACTGCATGACCTTCGAGCCACTCGTGGCCATCTCGAGCATTTCCTCGTAGCTGATCTCATCGATCTTGCGCGCGGTCGGCACCACGCGCGGATCGCAGGTATAGACGCCATCCACATCGGTGCAGAATCTGGCAGAGGTCGGCCTTGATCGCGGCCGCCATGGCGATGGCGGTCAAGTCGGAACCGCCGCGGCCGAGCGTGGTGATGTGGCCGTCACTCGTCTTGCCCTGGAAGCCGGCGACGATGACGATGTCCCCGTTGTCGAGATGCCGATGAACTTCCTTGGGCGTGATGTTGGCGATCTTGCGCCTTGGTGTGGACGCCGTCCGTGGTGATGCCCGCCTGCGCGCCGGTGAGCGAGACCGCCTTTCGCGCCGAGACGCGTTGATGGCCATGGCGGTAAGCGCGATCGTTGTCTGTTCGCCCGTGGCCAGCAGCACATCCATTTCGCGTTCGGATGGTGCTCGGAAACCTGTCGCGCGAGCTTGATCAGGTTATCCGTCACGCCGCTCATGGCCGACACCACGGCGACGACCTGATGCCCGGCATCCTGCGTCGCGATGACGCGCCGCGCGACCGTGCAGGATGCGCTCGGGGTTCCCGACGCTGGTGCCGCCGTATTTCTGGACGATGAGACTCATCTAAAAAAGGGCGCGCAGGATGGCGGCGCTCCCAAATGCTGTCAATGGGTGCATGACACGCATTGAAATGGCTCGTGTTCTAATCTCTCAGCTCAGGCACTGCCCCTGAGTTTTCCGGACTCACGCCGTTCGGCGACGGCGCCGGCGTCCATGCGGTGGCGCCGTCTGCCGTCTGGAACCGGGACTGAAATTTATCCGACAAAGACGCCGCCTTTCTTGGAGGCATCTTTGGGTTGGAATTCGTAAATTGTGTTTCCGGTTGCGCTGCTGGTGACCCGAATGGTTGGCGGCTTATCTTTCTTGCCGCTCCCCGCGATGATGTCCGCGATCCCGTCGCCGTTGAAATCCGTGGCCGCCACACGCACCCCGCCTTTGAACGACTGATTAAGCGCGAAGAAGTCGCCCACCGGTCCCTCTATCAGGGTCCCACTGATACCATCAAAGACATGAACAATCGGCTGGCCCTTCCCTGCGCCGGTAATGATGTCATCCGTGCCGTCCCCATTCACGTCGCCCGCTGCGACGAAGACGCCGCCGGTAAATCCGCCATCGAATGCCAGGAAGTCCGCGATCGGGGATCTGGTGACGCCGTCGAAGACCTGCACTGACCCACCTTTCGAGGCCTGACCAACAATGATGTCGGGAACGCCATCGCCATTGACATCACCGGCTGCGACCGTGGAACCGCCCTTGAACTTGCTGTCGAAGGGTGTAATGGGCGCGCCAATCGGCAACCCACTGCCGCTGAAGACGGCGACCTGCGTTTTGCCCTTGGCAATTCCGGCGATGATGTCGCCCGTACCGTCTCCATCGATGTCGGCCACGGCCAGGTTGGTGCCTTTTCCTTTTTTGAAGGCGGTGAACGAGCCGATCTCGGCGCCACTGATGGCATCAAAAATCTTGAGCTTCGGCTTGCCGCTCTCTTTGGCCGTGACGACGTCCGGCGAATCGTCCCCGTTGACATCACCCGTGGCCACCGTCACGCCGCCCTTGAACTTTTTGCCGAAGGGATAAATCTGCGTGATCGCCAGTCCCGTTTTCGAGTCGTAGACAGAGACCAGACCTTTGCCGCCCTTGCCGGAGCCTGATGCGAAAACATTCGGGAACGAAAGCTCGAAGGCACCGATGTCGGTTCCAGCTCCAAAACTGCGTGCAAAACCAATGCCCCGCTGATCAAAAGCAAGGTTGAGGGGATTGTCTCCCGTATTCACCGCGGGGCTGCCAATCGGCAGGGCATGGGTCTGGGTCGGGCCCCCGTTGTTTTGCAGCGGGCCCAGCATCGGATCGACGTTGGACTGATTCTGCGCATTGGTGCCATTTATGGCTCCGGCCGGCAGCAGTTCGACGAGACTGAAGGATGCGTTCAAGGTTCCCGCTCCCCGGGAGAGATCGCTCGGGGCAGTCCCGCTCAGATTGTCCGCGATCAGCGTGCTGGTTAGCGTGACCACTCCGCCGGCCTGTTCGAGGCCGCCGGTGCCACCGCCGCTTCCGACGTTGGCGGCGATGGTGCTGTTCGAGATATCAACGGTGCCGTCAATAATGTAGATGCCGCCGCCGCCGGTGGAACTCGATTGGTTCGACGAAATGGTTGAGTTGGTGATCACGAGCCCGCCGCCTTCAGTGGAAATGCCTCCGCCCAGCTCAGCCGCCGTATTGGTCGAGACGGTGCTGTTGGTCAGCGTAATCGTCCCGCCCGCGCCCTTGTTGAAAATTCCGGCACCCGTGCGGGCCGTGTTTCCGCCGATCGTGGCGGCGATGACGGTCAACGTTCCGGCCGCGGAATTCCACAAGCCGCCGCCTTCGTTGCCGGCCGCATTGTTGGTCACGCTGCCACCAGTCATGTTCACGGTCGCCGCACCGGAAATGTGAAGCGCGCCGCCGTTCACGCCGGCCGCGTTGCCCGTCATCAGGACTTGGTTCAGGGTCACCGTGCCGAGATTGTTTTCGATGCCGCCACCGGCGCGGGCGGCGAAGTTACCGGAAACAGTGCCGCCATTGAACACGAGGGTGCCGTTGTCGGAGTTGAGAATGGCGCCTCCGTTCCCGAGGCCACCGGCGCCTTCGTTGGTGTTCGCGGTGTTACCCGTCAGGACCACGAGGTTGAGGGTCAGGTCACCGTCGTTGAATATACCCCCGCCGCCGTTGCCGACGGCTTCCGCATTTGAGACGTTATTGGAGATGACCGCACCGGTGATGATGGCCGTTCCACCGGTCTGGATGAAGACGCCCCCACCGCCCTGCTCGACGTCATCGCCATTGGCCGTATTGCCAGTGATCGTGGCGAAGACGTCATTGGTGGAAAGGACGTTTAACGTGCCCGCCGCCCACAAGCCGCCGCCTTCCTGGTTCGCCACGTTATTCTCCACGCGTCCACCCGTAATGGTCACGGTCCCGCCGCCGGAATGCAGACCGCCGCCATTGATGTTGGCGACATTTCCATCGGCGATGCTGGTCCCGCCAATGGTTACACTGCTCAGAGTTACCATCCCACCCGCATTCTCAATTCCGCCACCCGCACGCGCGGCGAGGTTTCCGGAAAGCGAGCCTCCGGTCATGACGAGAACACCGCCATCGGAGTTCAGGATGCCGCCGCCGTTGCCGAGCCCGGTGGTATCCTGATTGGCGTTGGCCGTATTGCCGGAAATCGTCGTTCCGGAGATCGTCAACGACCCATCGTTGAAAATGCCGCCGCCGCCGTTCCCGACCGCCTCCGCCGTCGAGACGTTGTTTTGAATGGTTGCGCCGGTAATGATCACCGCCCCACCGTCGTTGAAAATTCCGCCACCGCCCTGTTCGGTGCCGTCGCCGAGGGCCGTGTTTGCCGAGATCAGAGCGCTCCCCGCACCACTGTTTTGAATGGTGAGCGTACCGGCGGCGGAATTCCACAGACCGCCACCTTCCTGCCCCGCTGTGTTGTTGCTGACCGCACCGCCGTTGATGGTGACCATCCCCTCGCCACTGATGTGAAGGCCGCCACCATTGATGCCGGCGTTATTGCCGTCCTCGACCTCAGGCCCGCCAAGGATCACATCTGTCAAGGTCAGCGTGCCGAGATTGTTTTCAATGCCGCCACCCGCGCGGGCCGCTGTATTCGCGGAAATCTGTCCGCCAGTGATCGTCAAGACACCGCCGTCGCTGTTGAGAATCGCGCCGCCGTTGGCCAGGCCGAGTGCGGCCATATTCCGGGCAAATGACGTGTCGGTCAGGTTCATCACGCCATCGTTGAAAATACCGCCCCCGCCATTACCGATCGCCTGGGCAGTAGAAATGTTGTCTGCAAAAACCCCGTTCCGAATCATCACGGTGCCGCCGTCGTTGAAAAGACCGCCCCCGCCCTGTTCGGTTCCGTCACCGTTGGCGATGTTCGAAAGGACTTGGACATCGGGGTTATTTGCGTTGGGCCGCAGCGTCAGCGTGCCCTCTGCGGAATTCCAAAGGCCACCGCCCTCCTGGCCGGCGACGTTGCTCTCGATGTTACCGCCAATAATGGTGACAACACCGGCTCCGCTCGTGTGTAAGCCACCGCCGTTTATTCCCGCAGAGTTGCCAATGGCCAACCCGCCGGCCGGCGCACCGAGAAGCACAGTCGTCATCGTTATTGTCCCGGCGTTGTTTTCGATTCCGCCACCAGCGCGGGCGGCCTGATTGTTCTGAATCGTGCCCCCGAGAATCGTAAGGACACCGCCATCCGAATTCAGAATGCCGCCGCCATTGCCGAGTCCACTGGTCGCGGTGTTGCCGAAAATTGTTGAAACTTGGATATCCATTGTGCCGTCGTTGAAAATGCCGCCACCGCCATTTCCGACCGCCTCCGCGGTCGAAATATTGTCAATGATACTGGCGCCGGCGATCGTGACAGTTCCACCGCCAGTCTCCGAGCCGTCGTTGAAGATTCCGCCTCCTCCCTGCTTCTCGCCGTCGCCATTCGCCGTGTTGGAGGAGATGACCGTCGAGATTTCCCCGGAACCCTGTTGAATGTCCAATGTCCCCAGCGCCGAATTCCACAGTCCACCGCCCTCCTGGCCGGCGACGTTATTGGAAACGGAACCGGCCGTGATCGTCACCGTCCCTTCGCCGCTGGTGTGTAATCCGCCGCCGTTAATTCCAGCGCTGTTCCCCTCGATCGCAGTCGCACCGCCGAGTACCACGGAATCAAGCGTGACAGTACCTCCATTGTTCTCGATGCCGCCACCTGCGCGCGCGGCCTGATTGCCGGAGATCGACCCACCGGTCATCGACAGTTCGCCCGTCGGACCCACCAAAATACCGCCGCCATTGCCGAGGCCGGCGATGGCAAAGTTTCCGGTGATGATCGAATTGGTCAGGGTCAGAAGACCGCCGTCATGGTAGATGCCGCCGCCGCCTTCGCCGGGCTCTTCGCCGGCTGCGGAACTGAGAGTCACGGTCGAATCCGCCAGCGTGACGGTGCCACCGTCATTCAGAATGCCGCCGCCGTTGCCATCGGCATTACCTGGCAACGCGCCTTCCGTTCCATCGTCTACCGCTTCACCGCCGGTGATGGTGAGGTTATTGAAAATGACCGTGACGCCCGGAAAGATCTGAAACACGCGGTCCATCGCCGCTTGATCGATGAAGGTCATGTCCGCCCCCTGCCCATTGAACGTGATCGTGTGATCCGCGCCGGTCAGATCCAGATCTCCAGACGCATTGAGATTCTCCTGGCCAGCTTCATTCGCGAGGTCGAGCACGTAAATCCCGGCTTCGAGGTCGATAACATTGTCCTCGCCGTTCGCGTTGGCCGTGGTAATCGCGTCCCGCAGAGAATCCGGGGCGCCGTCTGGTGTCGCGACGAGGGGTGTAAAGTTTGCGGGGGCGATCCGCTTTTCGAGCAATTCAATCGGCTGTCCGAGGCGATGGCCACGACGTTCTAGGGAAACACGAGTCTTCATTGTGAGATCATTTAGGGGACTTTTCCACGTGAGGCTAGCGTCAATTTCCGCGTATGAAACCGATCCACTTCGAATTCCCGAGGCCTTATCGGACGGAATCGACCAGGCGATCTGCTTGACCGGCAAACCTTCAGCCCGCGCCGCAAACATCGACCATCTGCACTTTGTCGTGACTAAAGAATTGGACCGATGTGGAGGGGCGAACCACGTCTTTGGCCGGAGCATGTCCCCGGGAATTGGCAGGATTGGGCGGATCGACGCTGTTGAATGAATTCCGCCGCGCCGGAGCCTTGGGAATCCTATCCCGCCCACCGTTCGCAGAGTTCCGCGAGGCAATTTCGGAGATTGCCGCGGTGCCGGGCAAAGAGGCTGCTGGCTTCGCCGGGCGGAAGCGCCCCGCCAGCAAGATCTTCGACGATGGCCTCGAGGGCGGCCGGTGTGACCTGAGTTTCAAAGATTGTCGGCAATCGTCCGCTCCGAGGCATGGTGATGACACAGCCGGCACAATGCGCCGCGGTGGAATGCAGCGGCAGCCACTGTTTGGTGGTCAGTAATTCAGCGCCATCGAGGAGGAGAAAATCCGGGGCCTTGAAGGTGCGCACCGCCTCGAGCAATGCCTGCTTTTCGCCGCCCCCGCTTTCCGTGCGGAGCGAAAAGGACCGCGGCACGAATCCGCGGCCGACCAACTGTCGGCCGAGCTGATGGAGCAGGATCGACTTTCCCGTGCCCGGCGCACCGATGATGGCCCCGCGCCAACCGTTGGCTTCGAGACGGGCCAGGACGGTTTTCCAGTCCGTCCCAGCTGGGAAATGAAACGGAGCGTCGGCCAACCGTTCGGGTGAAAAGGGATTCTCGTCGGCAGGTGTCATCGATGATCGATGACTACTGCGCGATGCGTGCCAGCGGAAGGGTGAGTTGGATCGGTTTGCTGCGATCACGAGACACGGACGCGCGCATTGTGTTCTACTTATTCCTGCGCCAGAAGAAGATGCCGAGGCAGGGGAAGGACGAGACGACCCGCAAAAAATTCCGAACGAAACTTTGCTATCCGCGCAAAAAGAGGACGATTCCTGCGACGGTCCCTAGATACGCAAGGTAGCAGATGATCAGGATGACCCCGTCGCGCCGTCCCAGCCGCTGATCTCCCGCCAGCTTCCAGAGGATCACGCTCATGACGGCGAGCATGGTGGGAAAATGAAAGAGCTGCGTGATGCGATCGATTTTCACCGCCTCAATCACGGAAGCCGTGCCGACGATGAGCGTCAGATTGGCAATGTTGGCGCCGATCACATTCCCCACCGCGAGATCCGAGACGGCTTTGCGGGAGGAAGTTACCGCGGTGACCAATTCCGGCAGCGATGTCCCGATGGCGACGATGGTCAGGCCGATGACCAGCGAAGGCACGCCGAGCGCCACGGCAATGTGGACCGCACCATCGACCAGGAACCGGCTCCCGACGACGACGACCCCTGCACCGCCGAGAAACTGGCACGCGGTTCCGAGCTTCGAGTGCAGCCAGATGAAGCGCCGCTCCATTGATTCTTCGAGGGCCGTCGCTTCGACCAATTCGCTCGGGCTCCGCCGTCGCAGATGATACAGAAAATCCCAGACAAAATAGGTGGTACCCACCGCGAGCAAAACGCCGCCCTGCCAGCGTTCGATGCGGAGGTCGAGGGTGAGGACGAGCAGCAACAGGCCCGCGCCGATCATCGCGGCGAGCGGTCGGAGGAGTGTTTTCCGATGGAGTTCGACGGAGCGAATGCATGCCGTCGCGCCGAGGATGAGCCCGATGTTGCAGATGCAGGAGCCGACGGCATTGCCCACCGCGAGTCCAGATTCGCCGCGCGAACCAGCCATGACCGAGACCACGAGCTCCGGTGTGGTGGTGGCCAGGCTGACCAGCGTCGATCCGATGACGACACGCGGCATTTTCAAGAATTCGGCCAGTCGAACCGCGGCGGCGACGAACCAATCACCCCCTTTGATAATCAGGAGCAGTCCGGCGAGGAGGGAGAAAAGGTCGAAGCCCATGCACGCGGTTTAGCGCCCTGAGCGTAAAATTCCAACCGTCCGCGGAAAGAGGCGATCGCAATGAAAATCCGTGGCGGCGATTCGGCGGACCGAAAATTTCGGTCGTGACCGGGAGCAATTGCCATTGGCGCCGGAGCCCTTCGACTCCGCGTCATTCGCTTGGTGAAGCAGCGCTCCGTTCAGGATGACTGTTCCAGTTGCGGCCTCGCGAACGTGCTGGCAGATGGTTCGACTTTGACTTATTGGCGGCGCATGAAAGCCACCCTTGTTGCCGCCCTCCTGGCTCCGTTCGCCGTCGCGCTCGCGTCGGTCGATGATGCGGTTAAATCGATCACGCAGGTGCAGCGCGAAGGTTCTGGAAACGCACCTGCGGCATCGGCCTGGAACGAAGTGGTGCAGGCCGGACCAACCGCGCTGCCGACCGTGCTGGCGGCGTCTGGGCATGGAAACGTCGTGGCGGATAACTGGTTGCGTGTGGCGGCCGACGCCATCGTCGAAAACTCGATTTCGGCCGGAAAACCGTTGCCGCTCGATGATCTGGAAACATTTGTCCGCGATACCAAACACGCCGGCCCGGCTCGGCAACTGGCCTTCGATTTGATCGCCAAAGCCGACGCCAAACGCGCGACGACGATCGAGTCCTCGCTCGCGAACGATCCCGTGCAGGAGTTGCGGCGCGGCGCGGTGCAACAGCTCATCGAAAGTGCGAAAGCGAAGCAGGGCGCCGACGCGAAAGCGGTGTATCTCGAAGCGCTCGAAGCGGTGCGCGATCAGGATCAGACGCAGGTGATCGTCGCGGCCTTAAAGGAATTTGACGTACCGGTCGATCTGCCGGCTCACTTTGGTTTCCTGATGGATTGGCAGGTCATCGGACCATTCGACAATTCCGGGCGGCTCGGCTTTGACACCGTCTTTCCGCCGGAGACGGAGATTGATTTGAAAGCGACTTATCCCGGCAAAGCCGGACCGGTGCAGTGGCAGGAATTTGTGAGCCAGGATGATTACGGGAAGATCGATCTCAATCAGCCGCTGGGCATGTTGAAGGAAGTTACTGCCTATGCGGTCACGACGATCGATTCGCCCGAGGATCGCGAAGCCGAGCTGCGATTGGGCTGCAAGAACGCCTGGAAAATCTGGCTCAACGGCGAGCTGCTGTTCAGTCGCGACGAGTATCATCGCCTGCAGCAAATGGATCAGTTTAAACTCAAATGCCAGCTCCGGAAGGGCGCCAACACCGTGCTCGTGAAGTGTTGCCAGAACGAGCAGAAGGAGGACTGGACCGTCGAATGGGAATTCCAGCTCCGGCTCTGCGACAGCACTGGCACGGCGATTCCCAGCCGCAAATCCACTGCCTCTAACTAGCGGTTTTCCCGACTCGGTATCATGAAATTCATCCTCGTTCTTTTCTCGACTCTGACCGCACTCCACCTTTTCGCGGGTGATGGCGACTGGCCGCAATTCCGTGGTCCCACCAGCTCCGGCGCGGCGCCAAGTGCGACCGTCCCTGAGGTGCCGAAAATCGATTGGAGCGTTCCATTGCCTGGTCGCGGTCTTTCCTCACCGATCATCGTGGGAGAAAAAATCTTCGTTACGTGTGCGAGCGGACCACGGCAGGAAACGCTGCATCTGCTTTGCCTGAACACAGCGGACGGCACGAAGCTCTGGGACCGTCAGCTCAAGGCGACAGGCCGAACGACGTCGCATCCGAAAACCTCGATCGCCTCGTGCACGCCCTGCAGTGATGGCCGCGAGCGCGTGTTCGCCCTTTGGAGCTGCAACGATGTCGCGGCCTTCGATCTGGATGGCCAGCTCCTGTGGCTGCGCGGACTGACGGTCGATTACCCCAACGCCAGCAACAGCCTCGGCATGGCGTCGTCGCCCATCGTCATCGGCGAAACGCTGGTCGTCATGATCGAAAACGACAGCGAGAGCTACGCCCTCGGACTCGATGTCAAAACCGGCCGCAATCTTTGGAAACTCAATCGTCCCAAACTCGCGAACTGGACCAGTCCCGTGGCCTGGCAGGCGGATGCCGCCGCTGGTCCGGTCGCCGTCTTGCAATCCGGCAAAGGGATCATCGGCGTGGATCCGGCCAGCGGAAGCCAGCTTTGGGAATATCCCAATGGCGCTTCGACCATGAGTTCGCCGGTGGTGGCCGACGGCGTGATTTTCGCGCCCTCGAACGGTCTCACCGCGTTGGTTCCGGGCGGCAGTGGCGGCGCGCCTGAGATCCTCTGGCAGGCGCGGCAATTGAATCCATCGACCATCAGTCCCCTCGCACTCGGGGGCCGGATTTACAGCATCAATGGCGCGGGCGTGATCGCCACCGCGGATGCGAAGACGGGCGAGGCCGGATGGAAACTTCGTTTGAAAGGACCGTTCAGTGCCTCACCGGTGGGCGCGAAAAACCGGCTCCTCGTGGTGAATGAAACCGGTCTCGTGCAAATCGTGGACATTGCCGGTGACGAAGGAAAAGCCGGTGCGACCCTGGAGCTTCCCTTAGATGCCGAGACCAAGGAACTCATCCTGAGCACGCCATCGTTGAGCGGCGACCACGCCTTCATTCGCAGCGATAGCACGCTGTGGCGGCTGGGCCCATCGTCTTCATCCCGTTAGCGCAACCGGAACGAATGCCCGGATGGGGCGGACTGAATTACTTCTTTTGCCGGAGGAAATCCGAGACTTCCTGCCACCAGGGCGCATCCCGGCCGATGTCGGTCAGATTATGTGTTCCATGCGGATCGATCCAACGGCGCTTGGGTTCGGCGCACGCCGCGAAAAGCTTTTCTCCCTGTTGCGGAGTCACGATTTCATCTTCACCCGCAATCCGAATGGCGACCGGCCCGTGATAGTTCCGCAGCGCGCGGACATTGTCCCAACGATCCCGCAGAATCAGGCGCACGGGAAAGAATGGGAAATGTTTCGCGGCCACGTCCGCGAGGCGGGCAAACGGTGTCATCAAAAACAGGCCGCTGATTTTGTCCGGCACCGTCTCGGCCACGGCACAGGCCGGACCGGAGCCGATCGATTCACCGAGCAGATAAACCGGGCGTGAATCGTTGGCGGTCAATTCGGAGATGGCCGCCAGGGCAGCACGAGTTATTTCCGGCTGGCCCGGTGAGCCCGGCCGGGCGCCGTAGCCCGGATACTCGAAGAGCAGCACTTCCCACAAACGTCCATCGTCGAGCGACTCGAACCCATCGCGATAGTAATCGCGATCCGTGGCCGAGCCGGCATTGCCATGGAAAACGATCATGCGATTCGCCGCCGGTTCCGTCCGGGCCGGAGAGCGCCAGGCAAAGATCGTCCCGTTTCCATCGCGCACCGGCTCGAGTTTGAAGGCGGCCCCTCGGTAAAGCGCGCCCGCTTCGTTCAGGCGCGTCGGCAGATAAATCAACTTCCGCTGAAAGATGATGAGGAACAGAACCAGCAGGAGATAGATGCCGACGCCAACTTTGAGATAGATCATGATGCGGCGTTTCACGGGTCCGGAAGTGGAAGCAGCATCAGTATCGCGGCCCAATCGCCTTTGGTCCAGCGAGCGCGTGATTGCTCGATCAAGGCCGCTGGCGATGAAGAATTGTTCGAACCGCATCGGTCCGAGACGTATTCCCCGCATTTGATCAACTCGGCCAAATGAGGGCGGGTAATAATTCGCCGCTCGAAATGGCCGGCTTTGTCCTGCTTTCACGGATGTTGGGACGAAATGGATATTCCCATGAACCCGGGTCTCCGCTCCGATCGTCCAGGGTGTGATCAATCCATCGGACCAAATGAAACTGCGCGGGACTCTGGCGATCCCGCTGTCTGCGACGGGAGCGGGTGCACGAAGCTTTTGATGACGCGCTGACTGCCCCGAAGAGTATTGCGCCTATCTCGCGGAGGCATGCGCCGATGATCCGGCATTGCGCGAGCGGGTGGAGCGCCTGCTCGCGGCTTACGAACGATCTGAGGCGGTGTTCGAGGCGCCGATTTCGCCGGAGATTGAGCGGGAGCTGGCGCGGCTGAAGCCGGAGGAGGAAGGCGAGCGCATCGGGCGCTACAAGCTCTTGCAGGAGATCGGTCAGGGCGGGTTCGGCACTGTGTGGATGGCGGAGCAGATGGAGCCGGTCTCGCGGCGGGTGGCGCTGAAGATCATCAAGATGGGCATGGACACGCGGGAAGTGATCGGCCGCTTCGAGCAGGAGCGGCAGGCGCTGGCCATGATGGATCATCCGAACATCGCCAAGGTTTTCGATGCGGGCGCGACGCCTATGGCCGGCCCTATTTCGTGATGGAACTGGTGAAGGGCATTCCAATCACCGAATATCTGCGATGAGCGCCAGCTCGGCACTCGCGAACGGCTGGAACTCTTCGGCGACGTGTGCTCGGCGATCAGCCACGCCCACCAGAAAGGAATCATCCACCGCGACATCAAGCCGTCGAACGTGATGATCACCCTGCACGGCGACAAGCCGGTGGTGAAGGTGATCGATTTCGGCATCGCCAAGGCCACGCAGGGCCGGCTCACCGACAAGACGCTCTTCACCCGATTCGAGCAATTCATCGGAACGCCCGCTTACATGAGCCCGGAGCAGGCGGGGATGAGCGGGCTGGACATCGACACGCGCAGCGACATCTACGCCTGGGCGTCCTGCTCTACGAACTGCTGACGGGCAAACCGCCGTTCGATGCCAGGACGCTTGCTTCTGCAGGCCACGAAGAGATGCGGAGGATCATTCGCGAGGTTGAGCCGCCAAGACCGTCCTTGCGGCTAAGCACAACCAGTGGGGACGAACGAACCGTGCTCGCCAAGGCGCGCCATATCGAGCCGGGAAAACTGAACAAAGCGGTGGAACCAGACCTTGATTGGATCGTGATGAAGGCCATCGAGAAGGACCGCACCCGCCGTTACGAGACGGCCAATGGATTCGCACTCGACATCCAGCGTTTCCTGGCGAGCGAGCCGGTGAGCGCCCGGTCGCCGAGCGTGGGCTATCGTTTCCGAAAGTTTGCCCGCCGCAACAAGATGGGCCTTTCTGCGGCTGTTGCCGTGGCGACTACACTTCAGTCGTTGCCTTCAGCGGCTATACCGTCAATCAGCGCCAAGAGGCCGAACGGACATCACGAGACGCGATCGGGGAGCGCGACCGCGCCGATCGGGCGTCGAGAGAGGCGATCGCCCAGCGCGATCTCGCGGAGGAACACGAATACCGTGCGAACATGGTGGAAGCGGGGCGCCGCTTTGACGAAGGTCGCCCGATGTCTACGGAGGCGCTCCTCGCGAAGCATCGGCTTGAAGCAGTCGGGTCGCGATTTGCGTGGCTGGGAGTGGTATTACCATCACGCGCAACTCAACGGCGAGCGCCTCCGCGTGCAGGCGCATAGAGACGGGGTGTTTTCGATCGCGGTGAGTGGTGATGGCTCTCGGATCGCGACCGCGGGCGGCGATGGGGATATCGCAGTTTGGGAGAGTCGAGGCGTGGCGCCGATTTTCCGGCTGTCGGCGCATCACGGGCCCGCCTATGCCGTGTCGTGGCACGCGGGCGGACGCTACCTTGCTTCCGGAGGAGCCGATGGGTTCGTGCGGGTTTGGGATGTCGTGGAACAAAAGCAGATTGCGGAAGCCCGGATCGAGTCGGGTAACGCGGTCCGCGCCGTCGGCTTGGAAACCGGGACTTTCGGAACCGCCGACTCTCGCTGTCGGCGGCATTGATCCCAAAATCTATCTCTGGAAACCGCTGGCTACGGGTTCCGTGGGAACTATCACCCATGTTCGTCCACTAGATTTGGAGCAATGGCACTTCAGTGGACGCCAGACGGCCGGGGTCTTGTAATCGCGGGCGGTAACACTGCAAAATCGATCGTGATCTTTGATATCGCTGACCGGCGATGAGCACGTCGTGGATCACCCCCTGGGTAGCAATGTGTTCGCCGTGGCTGTCTCGCCGGATGGTGAACGAATGGCGGCTCCCTCCAAGCATCGTTTCGTGGGGATTTTTGAAATTGAAAATTCTATCAGGGCAAGGGCTTTCGTTCAGCCAGTCGCGCATCGCGGCTTGGTCACGGCGATGGCCTTGGAGTCCGGACAGCACCCAACTGATCAGCGCGGGATTGGATGGAACGATCCTCGTCTATTCGGCGGAGTCCGGTTGGAAATCCAGGATCAAGGGCAGTTTGTCTGGCGAGATCCATGCGCTGGCTTGGGCACGCTTGGGAAGAGGGGATCGGACCAAGGAGGAATCCGAGGCCATCCTTTCGGGAGGGGCGGATGGCACGCTGCGGGTCTGGTCGTGCATCCGGAATCCGACGTGTCTGTTCCGGAAGAAAACTGGGTTACGGCAGCTCAGTGGAGCCGACGGGCCAAACCGTCGCGAGCGGCGCGTTTCTCGATCACTTTAATCTTCTCGAGTTGCTCTCCGGCCAATTCGTCTCGATTCCCACTTACGCACCGGCGGGGGTCAACGACCTCGCATGGTCTCCTCTCGGGAGAGCGCGATGGCAACGGTTTCCCGTTTCGGGAAAGCACTGGAGGTATTCGATGTCGCGGATGGCCATCTCATTGGACGCTTTCCCATGCCGGAACCGGAGCGCGTTTATTGGAATCCGTCGGGCGAAACGATCGTCGGATGTGGGCACGGCGGTGCGCGGTGTTGGGAAGTGAAAACGGCGCGTCTGGTTTGGGACATTCCAGGGGTCTTCGGTAGCGCCGCGTGGCTGGCGGGAGGTGCGCAGTTGGCCATCGGGGGTGCGGACGGTTCGATCAAAGTATTCGATGCGACCAAGGGCGGATTGCTGCAAACGTGGCGCAAACCTCAACCGGACCCTCCTGGGAGCCTGCTATCGGATTACGATCCGCCACAACAGGTCTGTGATCTGGCGACGAGTCCCGATGGCCGCTTTCTTAGCCTTCGGAACACAAGACGGGGTCGCGGGATTACTCGAGACGCGGGACGGGTTCGAGGTGCAAACTTTTGAAGGTCATATCAGCGGGATTCGACAAGTCGCGTGGCGCCCGGATGGGTCGCGCCTAGCAACGTCGGGGACGATGGAATAGTGCGTGTTTTTAATTCACGCAATGGAAGTCAGGTGGTGGATATGAATCACGGGTCGGGCGATAGTGAGCTCAAGACGGTGGCGGTGGGATCCCTCGGGCAATCGTATGCTGACCGGTGGTCGGGACACGAAGTTGCGGTTGTGGGACTCTTCGCGGGGTTATCTCATTGAGAAAGTCGCCGCCCGCACAACGCAAGCGGAGCAATCACCAGGCGATGTCGAAGTGTGGCGTGCTCTGGCCGACAAATGCACGCAATTGGGCTGGCCTGATCGAGCGCACGAAGCGTTTGCCCGGATCAAAGCACTCACTGGTGACGATGCGAGGACCGCGGCTCAAGCCGCGAAAGCACATTGGATTTTCGAGCATGCACTCGAAGGTGCGAGACTGCCCGAAGTGCTGGGCAGCAAGGGATTTCATGTTTCGGCTGAGGCGGTGGACCGACTGAGCGCCGTGCGCAAATACAGCGAAGAAGGTCGCATGCGCGCCGCTGTCGAGACGTGGCGTCAGCTCGCCCAAAGCGAGGATGGGAAAGCGTTCCTGCCGCTGGCGCGAAATTATTTCAGCAAGGCCAAATCCTGGAAGGTGAACGTGGTTTACCTGCGACAACGATCCCAAGACCGATCTCGAGGGCTGGCGCGCGGCGGCGGCGGATCACACCGCCGTCGATCAACCCATCCTCTGTTTCCCCTTCCAGAATCGCAGTCCGAAAGCGCTGGAGTTGGTATCGTCCAACCAAACCGACGTTCCTGACACGCCAGTTTTCAACATGGTCGCCACGCATCGCCGGATGTTACCGGCGGGCAAATGGCGTTGCTCGGTGACGGGTGGAGACGGATGCCGCGTCGTCATGGGGGACCGAATCGTCATCGAACAATGGACGGGAACGATGGACGCCAAAGTTACGGCTGATTTCGAGCAAGCGAGCGATGTTGAAGTCGAGATTCGGGTCGAGAGTTTCCTGCGCCATCCGGTGGAGCATTTCGACTTCACGCTGGAACCATTGCTGTGAGCGGTCCATCGAGACACTCATGTATTGGCGCTTCGAATCGCGAAGTTCTCCCGTGTACCGAAGGGTTGACGAGCTCCACGGTAAAATTGTTGGTCAACAAGGAAGCTGCGTCGTGTTCGGCATGGACCCCACGCGATGATTGCGGGACTCCGCGCATTAGCACACGATTCCGCTCCCGCGCTCTGCGCCTCGCTTGAACGCCCAGCGCGCGGTGTTATGCTTTCCGCCATGTTGTACGCTGCGTCATCCCAACTGACGCCCGACGAATACCTCGACCTCGAGCGGGTGGCAGAAACCAAGAGCGAATATCTCGACGGACAAATCTATGCGATGGCCGGCGGCACGGCACCGCATGCTGAGCTGGCTGTGAATTTCGCGGCCGAAATGCGTGGGCGCAGCAAGGGCGGCCCCTACCGCATTTACAGTTCCGACATGCGCATTGCCGCGAGGAGCCGAAACTTTGTCTATCCTGAAGTCTCCCGTCCGTGGATGCGAACTCTGGCGGGCCGATGATCCGCAATTCGACATTGGAAATTCACCACGAAGGACGCGAAGAGCACGAAGGCAGGGAGTTGGGTCGGCGAAAGTGGTTGTGCGGACGTCACCCTGCGGGTGAGCGGGATCTGATGAACCAGTGGGGTTGGAAGCCAATGATTTGCAGACCCTTATCTTCGTGTTCTTCGCGCCCTTCGTGGTGCCACTGCCGGTTTTGGGATGATTCTCTCAAGCGACGGCGCGTGAGCGGACGCATGGCGCGGAATTGGATTCGACGGCGGGCGCGTCCTGGGCACAATCAACCCGCTGCTTTTCCACCCTGACCCTTCCGTCCATGTCTGATCCCGCTGAACTCGAGGCTGAGGCCAATCAATTTCGTGATGATTTCGATCGCCTGCGCGAGACGATCGGACGGGTGATCGTCGGCCAGCATCGTGTGGTCGAAGGTTGTCTCACGGCCATCGTGGCCGGTGGGAATGTGCTGCTCGAAGGCGTGCCCGGTCTCGGAAAAACAGAGCTGGTCAAGACGCTGGCCCGCGCGCTGGCCCTGGATTTTCGGCGCATTCAATTCACCCCGGATCTCATGCCGGCGGACATCGTCGGGACCAATGTGATGAGCGCCGGACCGGATGGACGGTATTTCTTCGAGTTCCGGCGCGGCCCGATCTTCACCCAGATTTTGCTCGCGGATGAAATCAACCGCGCCACGCCGAAAACACAGTCGGCCTTGCTCGAGACGATGCAGGAAGGCAGTGTGACGGCCGCCGGGCAAACGCACGTGCTCGAACCGCCGTTCTTTGTGCTGGCGACCCAGAATCCGCTCGAACAGGAAGGCACCTATCCTTTGCCGGAGGCCCAGCTCGATCGGTTCATGTTCAAGATCAACGTGCCGTTCCTCGACCGCGCGGAGCTCAATGAGGTGGTCCGCCGCACGACGCTCACGCATGTGGTCGAGGTGCCGAAGATCCTCGATGGTCCGCGCATTTTGGAATTGCGCGGAATTCTGGAAAAAGTGGTGGTGGCAGACCCGCTCCGCGACTACGCCGTGCGGCTGGTGCTGGCGACCCATCCCGAGGCCGAGGAGGCCGGCGACAATGTAAAACGCTTTGTGAAATGGGGAGCCAGTCCGCGCGCGGTGCAGGCGCTGATTCGCGCCGCCCGCGTCCGGGCGCTGTCGGAAGGCCGCGCGCATGTGGCGTTCGAGGACATCCGGCATTTTGCCCCTGAGGTGCTCGGGCACCGGGTGTTGCTGAATTACGACGGTCTGGCGGAAAACCTGAGCGTGCCCGCGCTGGTGGATGAACTCGCCGGGCTGGTGCCGGTCGAGGCCGCAGCGTGACCAGAGTGCGGAGCTAACGATGGCGGGTCGTCTCACTTCTCTCCTCACGAACCGCGACCTGGATCGGTTGGGTCGGATGCGGGTCAATGCCCGGCGGCGCTTTACGAACCGGGCGCGCGGAGAGCATCTCGCGGCCAAAGGCGGTACCAGCACGGAGTTCTGCGATTACCGTGATTACTCGCCGGGCGACGATGTGCGGTTCGTGGACTGGAATATCTTCGCGCGCATCGAGCGGCCTTATTTGAAGCAGTTTCATCAGGAGGAGGAATTGCACGTAGCCATTTTGCTCGACGCCTCGAACTCGATGCTCTTCGAGGGCAAATTTGAACTCGCTCGCCAACTGGCGACGGCGTTTGGCGTCGTCGGATTGCGCGGAAATGAAAAAGTCAGTGTGACAGTGCTGGGCTCGGCCCCGGCACAACGGCTTACCCCGTCGAGTGGGCGCACGAGCATGCGCAAGCTGTTCGGCTTTTTGGAAAAAATCGAGATGGGTGGCGATCGTCCGATCGATCTCGGCATCGAGGACTTTTTGCGGCGCCACAGCGGACGCGGCGTGGCGATTTTGCTCAGCGATTTTCTGACCCCGAGTGATTTGCAGCGCGGGTTCAATCTGCTGCACAGCGCCGGGCTCGAGATTTTTGCGGCGCAGATTCTCGGGCCGGGCGAGTTGCAACCGGAGATCGCGGGTGACCTGCGTTTCGTAGACAGTGAATCGGACGCGACCCTCGACATCAGTTCCGCTGGTGACCTGCTGAGCGTCTATCAGGAATATCTGGACGCCCACCGCGCGCGCCTCGCCGAACTGTCCCGGCAACGCCAGGGCCGCCACTTGTTGCTGAACTCGGCCGAGCCCTTCGAGAGCGTGGCGTTTGATCTCCTGCGGCGCCGGGGCTGGCTCGTTTAGATGGCTACTGACGCGCGACGGGCCGCGGTGCGGGCTTTGCTCGAGTGGGAAAGCGGGAGAAAATTCTCGGACGAAATTCTGCACGACATGGTTGCGGGATCGAACCTCGAGTCACGGGATCGCGCGTTCTTGCGCGAGACTTTCTTCGGCGTCATCCGGCATCTGAGTCAGCTCGATTTTTTCATCGGTGCATTGCGGGAAGGATCGCTTGAGCGAGAAGTGCGAGCCGTCCTACGGCTGGGGCTTTACCAGCTCTTTCACATGCGCGTGCCGGAACATGCCGTGGTGAATGAATCGGTCGATCTGGCGGGCCGGGCGCGCGGGCTGGTGAACGCGATTTTGCGCCGCGCCATTCGTGAGAAGGCTGAATTGCAGCGGGCGCTTGATCGTGCTCCGGCGTCCGTGCGCTGGTCGCATCCCCAATTCCTGATCGATCGCTGGCGGGCCACGTACGGGCGCGGTCCCATGGAGGCATTGTGTGAGTGGAACAACGCGCCCGCCGAAGTCTTCGTGCGCGTCAATGGTCTCCGGACCACCGTCGAATCGTTGCTCAAAACGGCGCCTTTTGCGCGGACGATCAAAGCGCATTCTCGAGCGTTGTGCGTCGATCGTCTGCCAGCCGATTGGCTGAGTGACGGACTTTGTTATGTGCAGGATCCAAGCACGTTGCTCGCCTGCGATTTGCTCGATCCCCAGCCCGGCGAACTGATTTTCGATGCCTGTGCCGCCCCCGGCGGAAAGACGAGTTATCTGGCTGATCTCATGCGCAATGAAGGCCGGATCATCGCGGGAGATCTATGGGAATCACGCATGGAACGGCTCCGGGAAAACATGGAGCGGCTTGGCATCACAAACGTCGAACCGCTCGTGCACGACGCGATGTTGCCGCACGAGAAGCTTTCTCCGCGTGCGTTTGATCGCGTGCTCATCGATGCACCGTGCAGCAATACGGGCGTCATCCGCCGTCGCATCGATGTGCGCTGGCGGCTAACCGAAGAGGATTTTCTGCGCATGCCCGAACAGCAATTCGCCCTGCTCCGGCGCTGCGCCACGGTCGTGAAACCCGGCGGCGTCCTCGTTTACAGCACGTGCAGCCTCGAGCCCGAGGAAAACGAGCGTGTGGTGGAACGGGCGATCACCGAGCTGCCGAACTTCCGTTTCATCGAAAGCCGGCGCACGCTGCCCTTCACCGATCGCGTGGATGGCGCTTTCGCTGCGAAATTTGTGCGGGCGTCGGAGTAGAAATCCGTGTTCGACTCCGCGGCGCTGCGCTCACGATGACCTGCGGTGCTCGATCCTCAGCTGAATAGCTTGGTGAAGAACTGCTTCATTGCTTCCCACGAATTCCGGTCGGCGGGTTCGTTGTAGGCCGCGCCCTTGCTATTATCGTTTCCGGCCGCGGGATTGGTGAAGCTGTGGACCGCATTGGGATACGGCACGAATTCGAAGTCCACCTTGGCGTCCTGCATTTCCTTTTTGAATGCTGCGACCTCCGCGGGCGGGACGAATGGGTCGTCGGCCCCGTGTAAAACCAAGACCTTGCCTTTGATATTCTTGGCGTCCTCTGGAGTGGGCGAATTCAAGGCGCCGTGAAAAGTTACGACCCCCTCCACGTCCGCGCCGCCGCGCGCCAGTTCGAGCGCCACCATCCCTCCGAAGCAATATCCCATGACTGCCGTTTTATCCGGATCGACCATCTTCTGCTTTTTCAAAACGTCGTAACCGGCGTTCACTCGGCGGCGCAAAAGGTCGCGGTCATTCTTATAGATTCCGGCCGTTTCTCCGCACACTTTCGGGTCGGTGGGACGCACACCCTTGCCGTAAATGTCCGGGCAGAATGCCACGTAACCGAGAGCGGCCACCTCGCGGGCGCGGCGCTTGGTGTAGTCCTGCAAGCCGGTCCAATCGTGACAGATCAATATGCCGGGTTGCGGTCCTTTGGCGGCATCGTCGTAAGCGAGATATCCTTCACACACGGTGTCGCCGTCCTTGTATTCGATGGTTTCGGTTTTGATTTCGGCTTTGGTCACGGCGGGCCAACTGGCCGCCAGTATCAGGGTCAAAAGAGATTTCGGTATTTTCATGGAAATAATTCGTGGATGGCGCTGCCGATGGCCTCCACCGATTTTTCAAGTTCGGCGGGCGTGATGCAATACGGCGGCATGAGAACCAGGGTGTCGCGGATCGCCCGCGTCAGCAAGCCATGGCGGCGAGCGGCGAGGCACACTGCCGCGGCGCCGGCTTGATGGAGTTCGATGCCGGCGATGAAGCCAAGTTGCCGAACTTCCCGCACGCGCGGATCAGTCCACAGCGGGTCGAGGAGCCGAGCCAGATGCGCGATCTTTCCCCGCAACTGATCGAGCACGCGTTCTTCCCGGAAGATGGTCAGGTTCGCCAGCGCGGCGGCGCACCCGAGCTGATTGGCGGTGTAGCTGTGGCCGTAGTAAAGCGTGCGCTCCGGGCCGCCGAGGAAGGCGGAGAAGACGCGCTCGGTGGTCAGCGTCGCTGCCAGCGGGAGATAGCCACCGGTGAGTCCTTTCGCGAGCGCGACGAAATCTGGGATGACCGATTCCTGTTCGCAGGCAAACATCGTTCCGGTGCGGCCGAAGCCGGTCATGACTTCATCGCAAATGAGGAAGGCACCGTGCCGGTCGCACCAGGCTCGCACTTCACTGAGCATTCCACGCGGCCAGAGCCTCATGCCCGCAGCGCCCTGGATCAACGGCTCGATCACGACCGCCGCCACTTCGTCGGGAATGAGCTGTTCAAGCTGCGCGGCGTTTTCGAGCAACTGAACCGGGAACTGCCAGGAGGCGAAACGTCCGTGAAAGGTGGCGATGCCGCCGAGGCTCGAGGCACCCATCGTGTCGCCGTGATAGGCCTGCGCGAAGGCGATGAATTTTTTCCGCTGCGGCTCACCGGTGAGCTGCCAATACTGCGCGGCCATTTTTAAGGCGACTTCGATGGCCGTCGAACCGTCATCGGAAAAGAACACCCGGCTCAGCGTGTCGCGCGGCCAAAGATCGACCAGCCTTGTCGCCAGCTCCGCCGCCAGGGGATGGGTGAAGCCGAGAAATGATGTGTGCGCGACGCGATCAAGTTGCGCGCGGATGGCGGCATCGATTTTGGGATGTCGATGACCGTGGAGGTTCGTCCAGATCGAGGAATTGCCATCCAGATATTCTCGACCCTGATCATCGCGCAGCCACGCTCCCTTTCCTTCGACCAGAACCAACGGATCGTGCTCCGGCGCGTCCCATTCTGCGTGCGCCGTGAAGGGGTGCCAGCAATGCGCCTTGTCGCCGGCGACCGTCTGCTCGTGATCGCGGTGGCTCATTCCCCGTCCGCCGGCACCTTTCCGCCGCGCTCTTCGATCATTTGGTCGATGGCGGTGACGTCCTCCCACGACAGATGCTTGCGCTGATACTTGCGCCAGAGCACTTCGCGCAGTTCCAGAAGGTCATCGAGGAGCGGTACATCGTAGTAGGTCCAGGTTTCCTCGCCCTTGAGTTTCGCCTGAATGGTCCAACGCTTGCCAAATTTCGCCGCGCGTACCTCCCGCTTCTCACCCTCGGCGGTTTTGGTTTTCCAGACATGGACGTTTCGCATGCGGCACATGAAGCGATGCGGAGCCCACAGGCGTCAAGAAGGCGGGGTGAGCGTTCGCCTCCGCCGGGTTGAGTGAAGACAAGCTCGAAGCTTGTCCCACGATGCCTGCCCGCGGACACTGCGCGGCCTTTGAAAGAACTCGGAAAGATCCTCACCTACTTCCTGGGCGTCATTGTCCTCGGTGCGCTGCTGGCTCCGCCGCTCTATTGGCTGGGACAGAGCGTGGCCCGGTCCGGCACACTGGGCTTCCTCGCCGAAACCGAGTTTCAGAAATTCTTTAATCGCGCTGTTTTGATGGCGGCGATCGTTTTGCTTTGGCCGGCGGCCCGCTGGCTGCGCCTTGGCAACTGGCGAGAGCTTGGCCTTGATCCTGACGCGCGATGGCGGCAGCACCTGGCCGCTGGATTCGCCGCGGCCGTCCTGGTTGTCGCGGTGATGGCCGTGGCCTATGTCTCGATGGACATCTATCGTTGGAAGCGGTCGGATCTTCCCTGGGATGCCCTGCCAAGGCTCATGTTGTCCGCCGTGGTGGTCGGACTGCTCGAGGAAGGATTGTTCCGCGGTGGTTTGCTCGGATTATTTCGGCGCTCGATGTCGCCCTGGGCCGCCTTGATCAGCGTCACGTCGGTTTTTGCCGCGGTTCATTTTCTGCAGCCGGACGAAACTTTCTCGGTGGATAGCGTTACGTGGATGTCTGGTTTCGCGCTGGTGCCACACCTCTTCCATCAATTCGCCGAACCGATGACCATCCTCTCGAGTTTCACGACGATTTTTGTCCTCGGTCTGATTTGCGGAGCGGTGACCCTCCGCACGCGGTCGCTGTGGGCCGCCATCGGGTTTCACGCGGGCGTGGTTTTCGTCAAAATGAGTTTCAGCAAATTTACCAAGCGTGATGCCGCTTATCTGCCCTGGGTCGGCGAAAAATTGGAAGTCGGGCTCGTGCCGGTGGCGATGCTGCTCCTCGGTGGTGTGTTGCTCTGGCTTTGGTTGCGCCATGTCGATCGTCCACTTTCTCCGCCGCGCGACTGACGCCGCCGTCGGCCTTTTTTATCCGCCCCATTGCGCCGGGTGCGGAGCCGATACCGCCGCCGGCGTTCATGTGTGCGCGGCCTGCGCGGCAAAAGTGCGGCGGATCGAGGCCCCCTTTTGCCAGATTTGTTCCGAGCCGTTCGACGGCGCGATTGATGGCGCGTTCACGTGTTCGAATTGCGCCGGGCGAAAGCTCCACTTCGCGTGCGCTGTCGCGCCGTTTTTGAGCCGAGGCCTGGTCCGTGAATTCATCCATCGATTCAAATACGACCGCGATTTCTTTCTCCGTCATCCGCTGGCCGACTGGGCGGCGGAAGGACTCCGGGACGACCGTCTCACCCGCCAACCCTTTGACGCTCTGGTACCGGTTCCCTTGCACCCCGCGCGCCGGCGGGAACGCGAATTCAATCAGGCAGACGCGCTGGCCGGATTGCTCGCCATTCCGGCGCGGGTTCCAGTTCTCCGGGCTCTCGAACGCATCCGGTACACCACGACGCAGACACGGCTCGATCGACAGGAACGCATGGAAAACTTGCGTGGAGCCTTCCGTGTGCGCCATCGTATCCCCGTGCAAACCCGCCACCTGCTTCTCGTGGACGATGTTTTCACCACGGGTTCAACCGTGGATGAATGCGCGCGCGTCCTGCTCCAGGCCGGCGCCGCTTCCGTGCGCGCGCTGACTGTGGCCCGCGGGTAAACTCACTGCGATTCCCGATCATGGGCATTTTCGACAAACCCCGCTTCATCTCCGACAAAAAACGCGAGTTCCCGGAGGGGCTCTGGCAAAAGTGCCCGAGCTGTTCGGAGATGATCCACAATCTCGAGCTCGTGCAGAACCTGCGCGTCTGCCCGAAGTGCGACCATCATTTTACGGTCGGGGCGCATGATCGCGTTGCGCAACTGCTCGACGCCGACACCTTCGTCGAGCAGGACGCCACCATGACGTCGGTGGATATTTTGAAATTCACGGGCCAGGCCAGCTACACGGATCGGCTGCGCAACTACCAGCGCGAGACCGGCCTCCTGGATGCCGCCATCACCGGCTCGGGGAAGATCGAAGGGATACCCACGGCGATTGGCGTGATGGATTTTAATTTCATCGCCGCGACCATGGGATCGGTGGTGGGCGAAAAGCTCACGCGCATGATCGAGAACGCAACCCGGGCGCGGATGCCCGTGATCATCGTTTCCGCTTCGGGCGGCGCGCGCATGTATGAGGGCGTGGTGAGCCTGATGCAAATGGCGAAGACGTGCGGCGCGCTGGCGCGCCATGCGCAGGCGCGTTTGCCGTACGTGTCCGTCCTCACGCATCCAACCACCGGCGGCGTGAGCGCGAGTTTTGCCACCGTCGGCGATATCAATCTCGCAGAGCCGAAAGCGATGATCGGTTTTGCTGGGCGGCGCGTCATCAAGGAGACAACGCACCAGGACTTGCCCGATGATTTTCAGACTGCGGAGTTTCTCGAGGAGCACGGTCTGATTGATCGCATCGTGCATCGGAAAAAACTGCGCGAGACCATCGCAAAGCTGCTCCAATTTCTCGGCCCGCAGCCGGCCACCCCGTGACCTACCGGGAGGCGGTTGCCTGGCTGTATTCGACGCAACTTTTCGGGATCAAACTCGGGCTCGAAAACATGCGTCGCCTGTGGGCGCTGCTCGAAACAGATCCGAAGCGCGAGCGGGCCATCTTTCACGTCGCCGGAACCAACGGGAAAGGATCCGTGTGCGCGATGATCGAAGCGATGCTGCGCGCCCGCGAAATGCGGGTCGGCCTTTACACGTCGCCGCATCTGGTGACGTTTCGCGAACGCATCCGCGTCGATGGCGAGATGATTCCCGAGGACGCGGTCGCCGCCGGGTTGACGCTTATCCGGGAGCGGATTCAAAAGTGGGATCCATCGCCGACATTCTTCGAGATTACCACGGCGCTCGCGCTCTGGTGGTTTCAGGCGAAAGGTGCGGCCGCCGTCGTCCTCGAAACAGGGCTCGGTGGCCGCCTCGATGCGACCAATATCGTTACGCCGTCGGTGGTCGTGATCTCGACCATTGCGCTGGATCACGAGAAGTATCTCGGCGCGACCATTGAAGCGATCGCGCGCGAAAAAGCCGGAATTTTCAAGCGAGCGGTGCCGATCATTTCGCTCCCGCAGGAACCAGGTGTTCAAACCATCATCGAGGACGCCGCGCGCGAGGTTGATGCGCCACTGACATTTGTGACCGAACCGTGGAGCGCGTCCCCGATTGGTTTGCCCGGCTCGCACCAAAAATGGAACGCCGCCGCGGCGATGCTCGCGGTGCGAACCGTGATTTCTGGCGAATCCAGCTCGGCGGAGACGGATAGCAAAGCCCTTCGCGACGTCCAATGGCCCGGCCGGTTCCAGCGGGTCGATCAACGGTTTGTACTCGATGGCGGCCACAATCCCGCGGCCGCGCAGCGCCTGGCCGAAACGTGGCGGGAAGAATTTGGGGACGAGCAGGCGACATTAGTTCTCGGCGTCATGCGCGATAAAGACCTCCGGGGAGTATGCGCGGCATTACTTCCAATCGCCACCCGCGTTTTCACCGTGGCCGTTCAAAACGCCCGTGCGGCGTCAGCCGGCGAGCTCGGAAAATTGATCCGTGAATTGAACGTCGCGATCGATTGCCGCGAGTTCCCGACCCTGGCGGACGCGCTCGGCGCCACCGGCGAATATGCCGAACGCACGCTCGTCGCCGGCAGCCTCTTTCTTGTCGGTGAAGCCATGGTCGCTCTCGGGCTCGCGGAAAGCGATGAGGCCGCCAGCGTGCAGTAAAATTTCCTTCCGAACCAACTCGCCTTTCCACCGGAGGTGTGGGTCGATCACGCGGACGGAAGCGTGGCCACGGCGCGCAGTTTCAAACCGAAGGGCACGAAGCGATCGAAATCCTTTATATTCCGCGTCGCCACCGGCACTCCCGCACCGATGGCGGCGGCGGCGATCATGCAGTCCGCATGCGATCCGCGGCGCCGGCCCGTGCGGTGGAAAAGCCGCGACGCATCCTCGGCTTGCTGCCACGTGAAGTCGCTGACACGCCGTTCGACGATCGCGAAGACCGCATCTTTTTGCTCAATCGTCAGCGGGCCATTGCAAAACTCCGACCACGCAATCGACGAAACACCCAGCTTCTCGCCATCCGAGAGCCACTCCCGGATCACCGCGATATGCGGCGACCCGGCTGTGATCAGGTCGATCAGCAGGTTCGTATCGAGATGAAGCGTTAGGCTTCCCACCAGTAACGTTTGGCCTGGCGTTCGGCTTGCACTTCCTCGCGGAAAGCGTCGGCTTCCTGGGCGCTGAGCCCCCCTCCACCTTGGAGCCAGTCCAAAGCTTCCAGCGGCTTGGGTTGTTGATCGTGGCGGTCGGCTTGCATTTTGGCTTGTTTGACGGCGCGGCGCATGACTTCGGCTTTCGAGACACTCCAACGCTCAGCAAGTTCGCTGAGGGCGCTGAGCGTCCAGGCGTCAAGAGCCATGCTAGTTCGGGTCAGACTGTAACTCATGTGGTAACTAGTAACCGTGTGTGGTTTATGTTCAAGGTTTTTTCGAAAGAATTTCACTTCGCTGAGTGGTTATCCCCCGCGAACTCCGCGAATGGCTGCGGCCATGTCGTCGGCGGCAAAGACGCTGGTGCCGGCGACCAGGGTATCTGCGCCCGCTTCACGGGCGATGGCAGAGGTCGCGGCATTGATTCCGCCATCGACCTCGATGCGAAAATTCAACTGATTCTTCGCCCGATACGCCGCCGCGGCCCGGACTTTTTCCATCATCTCGATCATGAAAGGCTGCCCGCCGAAACCCGGCTCGACGGTCATGATCAGCAGCAGATCGAGCTCGCCGAGATGCGGCTCGCAGGCGGCAAACGGCGTCCCCGGCTTCGACGTAAGCCCGCAGGTGCACCCCGCCTCGCGAATGGCGGCGAGTGTCTTCGAGACATCATGGCGGGCCTCGGTATGCACGGTGATGTTGTGTGCGTGGGGGGCAAACCGCGGCAAATAATGGTCCGGTCGTTCGATCATGAGATGCACGTCCAGCGGGATGCTGGCGGCTTTGAAAGCGGCTTCCACGAAAGCGGGCCCGAACGAAATATTATCCACCAAATGCCCATCCATGATGTCCATGTGATGCCAGTCCGCGCCGGCCGCTTCCGAACGCCGGATCTCATCATGCAGTTGGCCGAAATCTGAAGCGAGGATGGACGGAGCGACGATGATTGAATTCATGCGCGGCTGAGTGAAGCGAATGTCTGGCCAAGAGTCCAAGCCTCAGAACGCTCGATGAGGCCAGACGCAACCCCTCTGCCCGTTCGGTCAACGGGCCGGCCGAAACCCTCTCTGACATTCTCTTCACAACCACCGAAGGGTATTGACCAACGGCAGGTGTGCGTGGTTACGGCTCGAGGCCGATCGGATTCGGCGGGGGCGGCGGCGAGCTCCGCACCGTGACATACCAGCAAATCCCGATGGCAAAAATGGCCACGAGAATGGCGCACACCACCTTCCGCACGAGCGTCGACTCGGGCCCCTCGGGCAGTGTGCCAGACATGGCCGGCTATTCCTCGACCAGCGTGTCGATCTTCTCCGCCACCTCGAAATCCATGTCGGTCAAGCCGCCTTCGCTGTGCGTGGAAAGCCCGACGCGCACCTTGTTGTAACGAATGTCGATGTCCGGGTGGTGATCGTCTTCCTCAGCGATCTCGGCGACGCTGTTCACAAAATCGATGGCCTGGGTGAAGTCCTCGAATTCAAACAGGCGCTCGATATGCTTTTTCTCCAAGTCCCATTCCGGGAGCTTTTTGAGCCAGTCCTTGATGTCCTGATTATTGAGAAGTTCAGCCATGGTCGTGTTGTGGAAAGTTGAAGCGACGCGAGTCGTAGCAGCGGCGGTGTTCATTTCAAATGGAAACTTCCACGGCTTGCGGAGCTAGGCGCGCGATGTGTAGAAGAGCAGGCTTTTTCATTCCAAATCCACAACCCCTTCACATCCCATGGGCCACATCTACAACAACATCGTCGAGACCGTCGGGCGCACGCCGCTCGTAAAACTGAACCGCATTCCCGCCAGCCTCGGAGTGGACGCGGGAACCACCATCACCGTGAAATGCGAGTTCTTTAATCCGCTCGGGAGCGTGAAAGATCGCATCGGCATGGCCATGATCGAGGACGCGGAAACACGCGGAATTCTGAAACCGGACACCGTCATCATCGAGCCAACCAGCGGCAATACCGGCATTGCGCTCGCCTTTGTGGCCGCGGCCAAGGGTTACAAGATCATCCTCACCATGCCGGAAACGATGTCGCTCGAACGCCGCACACTGCTGGCCATGCTCGGAGCAAAGCTGGTTCTGACTCCGGGCGCGGAGGGAATGAAAGGAGCCATCGCTCGCGCCGAAGAGCTCCACGCGAACACTCCGAATTCCTGGATTCCGCAGCAGTTCAATAATCCCGCCAACCCCGCCATTCATCAAAAGACCACGGCCGAGGAGATTTGGACCGATACCGATGGCGCCGTCGATATTCTCATCTCGGCTGTCGGCACCGGCGGAACGATCACGGGCTGCTGCGAAGTCATCAAGCCGCGCAAACCGAGCTTCCAGGCCATTGCCGTTGAGCCAAGCGATTCGCCCGTCATTAATCAGACCCTCAAAGGTGAGCCCATCAAACCCGGCCCGCACAAGATCCAGGGGACGGGCGCCGGATTCGTGCCGAACAATTTGCATCTCAAGGACGCGAGCGGAAATCCGCAAATCACCGAGTGCATCAAGGTTTCGAATGACGATGCCTTTGCCATGGCGCGGCGGCTGGCCAAGGAAGAAGGTTTGCTCGTCGGCATCAGCACCGGCGCCAATGTGTGGGCTGCCATCGAGGTTGCCAAGCGCCCGGAGAACAAGGGCAAGATGATCGTGACCATTGGCTGCTCGACCGGGGAGCGTTACCTCTCCACGGCGCTCGCGGCGGAGGCACGTGCTGAAGTTGGCGGATAGCCAGTCCTTCCTCCTGGACGAGCAAATTCCATCGTGACGATTGCGACCCGTGCACCCGGATCGAAAGCCGTGTACGGATGGCTGGTGATTGGCGTGTTGCTCGGAGGCTGTGCCTTGCGCGAGAAACCGGTGCCACCCGGGGTCGCCGTGCCGGGCAAATTTTCGGCTTCGGGCAAAGAGCCGGCTCCAGACCAATGGTGGCGGTCGTTTGACGACTCGACCCTGAACCGGCTGGTCGATCGCTCGGTGGCCGACAACCTCACGCTGCGCATCGCCTGGGATCGGCTGGCGCAGGCCCGGGCGGTGGCGCGACGCGAAGGGGCCGCGCTTTATCCAGCCGTCGATGCAAGCGGAAACGCTTCCCGTAGCCGACAGGTGCGAACGAATGGGAGCTCGTCTGGTGGAGCCGGGAGCAGTGGAGATTCTGGAGTCACGGAAAGCGGAGTTCGCGATCGTCGCCTCGTTACGTATGGCACCGACCTCTCGCTCGGCGTCACCGTTGGCTATGAAGTCGATCTCTGGGGACGCATCCGGTCCGCTCACGATGCCGCGCGTTTCGACACCCGGGCCAGCGAGGAAGAAGTGCTCGCCGCCGCCATGACGCTTTCCGCATCGGTCGCGACGACGTGGTATCGACTGGTCGAGCAAAATGGGCAGATCGATTTGCTGAAGGGTCAGCTCGAAACCAACGAGCACGTGCTCGAACTCGTGACCACGCGTTTTCAGCAAGGGCAGGTTGGCGCGGCCGATGTGCTGCAACAGCGCCAGCTGGCGGAATCCAGCCGCGGCGCGGTGGCCACGGCTGAAGGCCAGGCAGCAGTGCTCGCACATCAACTCGCGATTTTGCTCGGACGTCCGCCGACCGATCGCGTGGCGCCGCGCACGGCGGAGCTGGTGGCTCTGCCTCCGCTGCCTTCCACCGGTGTCCCCGCGGCGCTGATTCAGCGGCGGCCGGACATCCGCCAATCCTATTTCAACGTCCTCGCTTCCGACCGCCGAATTTCCTCCGCGGTGGCGGCACAATTCCCCCGGCTCAGCCTTTCCGCCGGTGTCGATACTTCCGGCACCCAGACGCGCGACCTCTTCGACAATTGGCTTGCCACTCTCGGCGGGAACTTGATCGCCCCCCTGCTCGATGGCGGACTGCGGCAGGCCGAAGTCGCGCGGACCCGCGCGGTCCTTTCCGAAAATCTGCATCGTTATGGGCAGGTGATTCTCGAGTCACTGGGCGAAGTCGAAGACGCCCTGGCCCAGGAACGCACGCAGCGGGAATTTATCGTCAGCCTCGAGAAACAACTCACCTATGCCAGACAGGCGCTCGAGCGGATACGCGATAGTTATCTCAATGGCGCCGTCGATTATCTCCGTGTCCTCGAGACCATTTCCTCGCTCCAGTCCCTCGAACGGAACTATCTCACTGCACGCCGGGAATTGCTCGAACGCCGAATTGAGCTATGTCGGGCGCTGGGCGGGGGTTGGAAAATGAAAGCACCGCCACTCACCCGGCTCGTCTCGCGAAACTGATTTCCATGCACGATCTCAACGCTCAAACCGAAATGCCTCCCGCCCGGGCCGCCGCGGGTGGTCAGCGGATTTGGCGCTTCGTGTTACCCCTGATCGTGCTCGCCAGTGGTGCTGGCATCGCGTCACTTTTCCTCAGCACATCGCCCCGGGCCCGCTCGAAGCCGCCCGGCCACGCCGCGACTCTGGTGGAAGTCACTCCCGTGGTTTTCGCCAGTCGGCCGGCTTCGATCAGCGCGATGGGCACCGTGACGCCCGCGCTTTCCATCGATCTCCATCCGCAGGTTAACGGAGAGATCGTCGATGTGTCGGAGAATTTCGTCCCCGGCGGCATCTTCAACGAAGGCGAAATCATATTGCGAATCGACAGGACGGATTACGAACTGGCCGTGCAACGGATTTCCAAGGCGGTCGCCCAGGCGAAGACAGATCTGCGCATGGAGCAGGCCAATCAGGCAATTGCGAAGAAGGACTTCGAGGTTCTCGGCGATGTGATGGTGGAAGGGGATCGTGACATGGTTTTGCGGAAGCCGCAGCTCGAGCTGGCCCAAGCATCCGTTGAGGCGGCCACCGCGGAGCTCGAGAAGGCGAAGGTCGATTTGGTCCGCACGACCGTGAAGGCGCCTTTCAACGCCGTTGTCCGTTCCCGACAGGTGAATGTTGGCACGCGTGTCACCGAGGCCACTTCTCTGGCGACGTTGATCGGCACGGACACGTATTGGGTCGAAATCGCTGTGCCGGTGAATCAATTGCGTTGGATTCGCATTCCGAAAAACACCGGCGAGGAAGGCTCGAAAGCACGGATCGTGAACGAAGCTGCCTGGGGTGCAAATGAATCGCGTGTCGGACGGGTGGTGCGCATGGCCGCGGATCTCGAAGAGCAGGGAAGGATGGCCCGCCTGTTCGTGGCCGTGGAAGATCCGATCTGCCTGCAGCCCGACCATCAGGATCTGCCAGCCATGCTGATCGGCTCCTACGTCCGGGCGGAAATCGAAGGGCGCATGCTCGAATCGGTCGCCGTTCTGCCCCGGGCACTTTTGCACGAAGGAGACACGGCCTGGATTTACGGTCTCGAGGGCAAACTCGAAATTCGTCCTGTCGAAGTGGCCTTCCGGGGTTTGAAAGAAGTGCTGGTCAGCGCGGGGCTGCAACCTGGCGACCGCGTGGTGACCTCCGATCTGTCCACCCCGGTCAATGGCATGCAGCTGCGCAACGAAAGCGCGAACCCGGCCCCGGTCTCTTCGCAGGCGGAGACGGCGGAACCGCCCCGGTTCGAGGGATGAGTACAGAATCCAAGCCATCGGGGTTGCCGGGTATCGTGGCCTGGATGGTGGACAACCGCGTGACGCCGAATCTGATCATGGTCTTCCTGATCGCGGGCGGATTGTTCATGTGCACCCGAATCAAGCAGGAGGTGTTTCCGGAATTTATCGATGACGTGGTTTCCGTGTCCGTGGCTCTCCCAGGGGCCAGCCCGGAGGAAGTCGAACAAGGCGTCGTGCTGGCCGTCGAAGAAGCGGTGCGCGGTCTGGAAGGCGTGAAAGAAGTCACGGCCACAGCGTCCGAAGGCCGTGGCCTGGTGCGGGCTGAACTGCTCGCAGACTCGGATCATTCCAAGGTCTATCAGGACATCAAACAGGAGGTGGATCGGATTACCACTTTTCCCGAGGAGGCCGAGGAACCGGATGTGACGCTGCAAAGCCGCCGCCGCGACGTCATGAATATCGAAGTGCTGGGCGACGTTCCGGACCGCACGCTCCGCGAAGTAGCCGAGCACGTGCGGGATCGCTTGTTGCAAAGCCCCGGCGTCACCCAGGTCGATTTCACCGGCGACCGCAAATTCGAGATTCACGTCGAAGTGCCCGAGGTGAATCTGCGCACCTACGGACTTTCGCTGACTGAGATCGCCAATCGCATCCGATCGGCTTCGGTCGAAGTCGGCAGCGGGAAGATCGAGACTGCGGGCGGAGAAATCCTGTTGCGCGTGAGCGACCGCCGGGATTGGGCGCGCGAGTTTGCCCGCATCCCGATCGTCACCACACCGGCCGGCGCGGTGGTATATCTCGAGGACATCGGGACGGTGAGCGAGGGCTTCGAGGAGGCGGATCGCCATCGAACATTCGACGGCAAGCGCAGCATTGGAATTAATGTCTATCGCGTCGGCGATCAGACGCCCATTGGCGTTTCGGAAGCCGTGCATGAAATCCTGCCGGACATCATGGCCGAACTCCCGCCCGGCGTGCAGGTCGCCATTCGCGATGACGACTCGGAGATCTATCGCCAGCGGTTGACGCTGCTGTTGAAGAACGCGTTTTACGGGCTCGTGCTCGTGCTGCTCCTGCTCGGCCTTTTCCTTGAGTTCAAACTGGCCTTCTGGGTCACGATGGGGATCCCGACCTCGTTCCTGGGTGGGTTGCTTTTCCTTTCGGGGATGGGCGTGTCGATCAATATGATCTCGATGTTCGCCTTCATCGTGGCCCTCGGCATCGTGGTCGATGACGCCATCGTGGCCGGTGAAAATATTTATGAATACCGGGAGCGAGGCATGACCTACGCGCGGGCCGCCATTCAAGGAGCCAAGGACGTTTCTTTGCCGATCGCGTTCAGCATTCTGACGAACATTGTCGCGTTCATCCCACTCTATTTCATTCCCGGCACTTTCGGTAAAATTTGGAAAGTGATCCCCGTGGTGGTGATCACCGTGTTTTTGATTTCGTGGCTCGAGTCTCTGCTCATTTTGCCGTCGCATCTGGCGCACACCAAAAGCAAACCCCGCAGCCGCTTCACCGCGAGACTGCATGAATGGCAGCAGGCGTTTTCGCGGCAGGTGGCGCGTTTTATCTCGAATACCTACGGGCCAGTACTGGACGCCTGCATTCGCTGGCGTGGACTGACCGTGGCCATCGGCGTCGCGTTGCTGGTGGGGATTCTCGGCTACGTTTTCAGCGGTCGCATGGGGCTCATCCTGATGCCGCGCGTCGAATCCGACCGCGCCGTGGTGACCGCCCTGCTTCCGGTCGGCAGCCCGTATGAAAAAGCGATTGCCGTGCGGGACCGGCTCATGGCGGGGATACGGAAGGTCGCGGCCTCGCACGGCGGAGACCAACTGTTGCAGGGCGTTTCGGCGAACATCGACGAAAATGAAATACAACTGCAAGCCCACCTGACTCCACCGGAAATCCGCCCCATCAGCACTTCGGAAGTGACGCGATTGTGGCGCGAATCGGTGGGTCAGATTCCCGGTCTCAATTCCCTGAAATTTCAATCGGATCGCGGCGGACCCGGGTCCGGAGCCTCGCTCACGGTCGAACTCAGCCATCGCGATATCAAAGTGCTAGACCGGGCCAGTGCGGCGCTGGCGGCGCGGCTGGCGGAGTTTCCAAATGTGAAGGATATCGATGACGGATACACCGAAGGAAAGAAGCAGCTCGATTTCCGGATGAAGGCGGAAGGGGAAAGTCTCGGCCTGACCAGCACCGAAGTGGCGCGCCAGGTCCGCAACGCATTTTACGGCGCGGAAGCTCTCCGGCAGCAGCGTGGCCGCAATGAAGTGAAGGTGATGGTGCGGCGCCCGGAGAACGAGCGGCAGAGTGAATACGACATCGAGAATCTGCTCATCTCGACACGGGATGGAAAATTCGTGCCACTGATGCAAGTGGCCGAGGTGCGCGAGGGCCGTGCCTATACCAGCATCAGCCGGCGGGAAGGGCGCCGGACCGTAACGGTGACCGCGGATGTGGATCCGATCGGCGAAACCAGCCTGGTGCAAGCCACGCTCAACAGCACGGTGCTCCCGCAGTTGATCCGTGATTTTCCCGGCCTGACCGCTGGCTACGAGGGACGCCAGGCGGACATGGCGGAGAGTATGAAGTCGCTCATGATGGGCTTCGTGCTGGCGCTGGTGAGCATCTACTTCCTGCTCGCCATCCCGTTTCGCAGCTACACTCAGCCCGCCATTGTCATGATCAGCATCCCGTTTGGAATCGTGGGTGCGGTGCTCGGACACATGTTGATGGGATTCAATATGAGCCTGATGAGCATGATGGGCATTATCGCGCTCTCGGGCGTGGTGGTGAATGACTCGCTGGTGCTGATCGATTACGCCAACATCCTACGGCGTGAAGGCATGTCACCATGGCGGGCGATTAGCGAAGCGGGTCGTCGTCGGTTTCGCCCCATCCTGCTCACGACGCTGACGACGTTTGGCGGGCTAACTCCCATGATCTTCGAGACTTCGCGCCAGGCGCGGTTCATGATCCCGATGGCCCTCTCGCTCGGCTACGGCATTCTTTTTGCCACGGTCATCACTCTGCTCCTCGTGCCCTGCCTTTACCTCATGATCGAAGACCTGGGTAATCTGATGCGTCCGGTCGATCAGCAGGAGCAAACGCGGGAGCCCGAACTGGCCTCGGCTTAAAGCGCAGCCTCGAGATCGTCCGCGAGCGCCGCCACATCCGCGGGCTGGATGTCCCACGAGCACATGAAGCGGCAGCCGCCCGCGCCGATGAAGGTGTAAAACAGCCAGCCGTTCGCGCGCAGACTCTCGATCGCGTACGGCGGCAGTTCCGCGAACACGCCATTGGCCTGGCGCGGAAAAAGCAGGCGCACTCCGGGCAAAGCGCGCAGCCGTTCTTCCAGCAGCGCCGCCATGGCATTGGCGTGAGCGGCGTGTTTTAGCCACGCACCATCCTTCAACAATCCCACCCACGGCGCGCTCAGAAACCGCATTTTGGAAGCGAGCTGCCCGGCTTGCTTGCAGCGCCACTCGAATTCCCGCGCCATTTCGCGATTGAAGAAGACGACGGCGTCGCCAACGGCCATGCCGTTTTTCGTTCCGCCAAAGCACAGGACATCGATCCCCGCCTGCCACGTAATTTCCTTCGGCGCGCAGCCGAGAGAGGCGACGGCATTGGCAAAGCGCGCGCCGTCCATGTGCAGCTTGAGCCCGAGTGACTTTGCCTTTTCAAAAATCGCACCCAACTCAGCGGATGAATAGACGGTGCCGACTTCCGTGGCGTTCGTGACGCTGACGGCGCGCGGCTTGGGAAAGTGAATATCAGTCCGTTTTTTCACCGTCTGCTCGATCGCCGCGGGAATCACCTTTCCCTCGGCGGCCGGAAGGAGCAGCATCTTGGTGCCGTTCGAGAAGAATTCCGGGGCACCGCATTCATCGGTTTCCACGTGTGCCAGTTCACTGCAGAGGATCGAGTGGTAGCTCTGGCAGCACGACGCCAGCGCCAGCGAATTGGCGGCTGTGCCATTGAAAACGAAGAAGACATCGCAGTCCGTTTCAAAAACTTCGCGCAACAAGTCGGAGGCGCGCTGCGTCCACGCATCGTCGCCATAGCCCGGCACATGGCCGTGGTTGGCTTCGCTCAGGGCGGCCCACGCTTCGGGACACATCCCGGAGTAATTGTCGCTCGCGAATTGCCGACGTCCATCCGCGGCTTTGGTTCGGGTGAGAATGTCGCGATCGTCGGCGCTCATGGTCGCTCAATCCAACGTCCGCAGCGAATGATGTCGAGCGCGACTGGCAAATGACACGCTCGGCTCGACTCTACGGCGCCGGTCTGCTTCAGTCCGCGCGCTCATGTCCAGCCAGCCGATCATCATTTATACTCAGACCGACGAAGCACCCGCTCTCGCGACCTATTCACTGCTCCCCATCGTTCAGGCCTTTACCAAACACGCCGGCATCGCCGTCGAAACGCGGGACATCTCGCTCGCCGGACGAATTCTCGCCAGCTTCCCGGATTGCCTCACGGACGAACAAAAGGTCGGCGACGCCCTGGCGGAACTTGGAAAACTCGCCACCGAGCCCGAAGCAAACATCATCAAGCTGCCAAATATCAGTGCGTCCGTGCCGCAATTGAAGGCCGCCATCGCCGAGCTCCAGTCGCACGGCTATGCGCTCCCGGATTATCCCGCTGAATCCAGGACCGACGCGGAGAAGGACGCGCAGGCGCGCTACGACAAGATCAAGGGCAGTGCGGTGAATCCAGTGTTGCGCGAGGGCAACTCCGATCGACGGGCTCCCAAAGCCGTCAAGGAATACGCACGCAAGAATCCGCACTCGATGGGCGCCTGGTCGAGTGACTCGAAGACCAGCGTCGGCACCATGGGCCACGACGATTTTTTCTCGAACGAGAAGTCCGTCACCGTTCCGGCCGCGACAAGCGTGTCGATTGAATTCACGGCGACCGACGGCACAAAAAGAACCCTCAAGCCAAAGACTGCGCTTAAAGTCGGAGAAGTGCTCGATGCCACCGTATTGCGGAAGGCAGCGCTGGTGGCCTTTCTCGAAAAACAGATCGCCGCCGCGAAAGAGCGGGGCGTTCTTTTTCCCTGCACCTCAAGGCCACCATGATGAAGGTGTCGGATCCGATCATCTTCGGTCATGCCGTGAAGGTTTTCTTCAAGGACGTGATTGCGAAACACGATTCGGTCCTGCGCGAGCTGGGCGTCGATTTCAATAATGGTCTGGGCGATCTCATCGCCAAGATCCAGACACTGCCCGCCGATCAAAAATCGGCGATGGAAGCCGATCTGAAGGCCGCGCTCGCGGACGGTCCCGCCCTCGCCATGGTCAATTCCGACAAGGGTATCACCAATCTCCACGTGCCGAGCGATGTCATTGTCGATGCCTCGATGCCGGCCATGATCCGAACCTCCGGGCAAATGTGGAACGCGGCCGGTGAACAGCAGGACACGCTCGCCGTCATTCCTGACAGCTCATACGCCGGCGTCTATCAGACGGTGATCGAGTTTTGCCAGCAGCACGGCGCGTTTGATCCGCGCACCATGGGCAGCGTGCCGAACGTCGGGCTGATGGCGCAGAAGGCGGAGGAATACGGTTCGCACGACAAGACTTTTCAGATCCAAGCCGCGGGCACGGTCCGCGTTGTCGATGAGTCCGGCGCGGTCCTGCTCGAGCATACGGTTGCGGAAGGCGATATCTGGCGTGCCTGCCAGGCCAAGGATTTGCCGATCCAGGATTGGGTCAAGCTGGCCGTCAAGCGGGCTCGCGCCACCGGCACGCCCGCCGTCTTCTGGCTCGACGAAAATCGCGCCCACGACGCTGAGCTCGTCCGCAAAGTGACGACTTATCTCAAGGATCACGACACCACGGGCCTCGACATCCGCATTCTCCCGCCAGCCGCCGCGTGCCAGTTTACGCTCGAGCGGCTAAAGGCTGGCCTGGACACCATTTCCGTGACTGGAAATGTCCTGCGCGACTATCTGACCGATCTGTTTCCGATCCTCGAACTGGGCACCAGCGCCAAGATGCTTTCCATCGTCCCGCTCATGAATGGCGGCGGGCTATTCGAGACCGGCGCCGGTGGTTCCGCACCGAAGCATGTGCAGCAGTTCCTCGCCGAAAACTATCTGCGCTGGGATTCGCTCGGTGAATTTCTGGCGCTTGCCGTTTCGCTCGAACACCTCAGCGAAACCTATCAAAACGCGAAGGCTAAAGTCCTGGCCGACACGCTCGATGCCGCGACGGGAAAGTTTCTGGATCAGGACAAATCGCCCGCTCGAAAAGTGGGCGGCCTCGACAATCGCGGCAGCCATTTTTACCTCGCCCTGTATTGGGCGCAGGCCCTCGCGGAGCAGCAGATTGACGCTGAACTGAACGCGGTTTTTAGCCCGATCGCGGAAAAGCTCGCCGGCCGGGAACAAGAGATCGTTGCGGAGTTGCAGGCCGTCCAGGGCCGTCCGGTCGAACTCGGCGGCTATTACCAGCCGGACCGGGAAAAGGCCGCGGCTGCCATGCGCCCGAGTTCAACTTTCAATCAGATCCTTGCCGCGCTGTAGGAATAGATCCCCAGGGGATCGGTAATCCGTCCTGCGAGGCAAGCCGCGAAGCGGCCAAAACCTGAGTGCCGTGGTCGAGCGCGGAGTGGAACGGACCCGGCTCCAATGCATTTGACGTTTTTCCGGGCCACAGCGTCGGCGGAGTCAATTGCTTCCTCGCTGCCTGCTCGACACTGGCTGCCGGGTCCATTCGACTTCGCGTCGCGCCACCTTCGCCCGCCAACGCTGCGCTCAGGATGACTGCGTCGCGTTCGCCTTCACTTCATCCCACAGCGCGTCCAGCTCCGTGAGCGACATCTTTTCCATCATCAACCCGCGTTCCAGGGCCAGGGCTTCCACCGCCCGGAATCGGTGCGAGAATTTTTCCGTCGCCCGCTGAAGCGCAACCTCCGCATCGACCTTTAACTTCCGCGCAAGATTGACCACCGAGAAAAGAAGGTCGCCGATTTCATCCTCGAGCCGATCGGGGTGATCGAGTTCCGCTTCCATCTCGGTCAGCTCCTCGCGCACCTTCGCCAACACGGGTGCCACGTCGGCCCAATCAAACCCGACGCGCGCCGCTTTTTTTGCACCTTCTCCGCCCGCATGAGCGCCGGCAACCCGGCGGAAATCCCATCCAACACCGAGTCCGGCGCGGCTCCTTTTTCCGTCCGCTTAATCTCATCCCATTGCCGAAGCACCGCTGACGCATCGGCGCATTGGGTGTCGGCAAAGACGTGCGGATGACGGCGCACGAGCTTGGCCGCGATATCCCGCGCCACGTCATCGAAGGTGAACCGCCCTTCATCCGCGGCGATCTGTGCGTGGAAGATCGGTTGCAGCAGCAAGTCCCCCAGCTCCTCGCGCAAATTCGCGTCATCATTGCGATCAATCGCCTCGACCACTTCATACGCTTCTTCGAGCAATCCACCGCGCAGCGAAGCATGCGTCTGCTCCTGATCCCAAGGACACCCGCCCGGCCCACGCAACTTCGCCACGATCTCGAGGAGTTGATCAATCCCCGCACGCTGCGGGTCGGGAGGGAGGTGTTTGGATGCTGCGACTTTTTCTTCCATGCGAAAGAGTCACCACGAAGGCCACGGAGATCACGAATGAAAGTTGGTCCGCCCGTGTGTAAGCCGACTCACGAGAGCTGGATGAAGGGAAGGCTGAGGAAAAAAGCCCAGGGAATCACCCGCCTTCGAGATCCAAAGCAAACTGTGGCGATGGCTGCGTTGCAGGCGCACCACCAAAACATGGTGATCAGCAGCCCAACTTCTCCGGGTATCCCAAATCCCAAACTACCCTCCAAATAAATTCGGGCCAAATTCATCAGCCAGACCATCACGCCGGCTGCAGCGAGAGCGTGAACAAAACTCGGAGTCAAAGCTGCGCTGGCAACGAGAAAGAACGCGATGCACGTTTCAAAAAATGATCGCACATAAAACGGCGCCCCATCGCTTCCGTTCAACAGGTCAGCAAATAGAATGGGTGCGACGCAGAACGTAGCAACGAACAGCAATTTTTCTGTGAGCAGGAACCACCTCGAGATCGGGCGCGTCATCCAGAGTGCGGTGTCGCCGGTCAGTGGCTCCGCATGAACGATTCGGCAAATGAAACCGAGTTCAAATGCACGAAAGAGCATTTCAAAGAATACAGCCTCGGACTCCGATGTTCCGAAAGTGGAGATGTGCATGACCGAGCGCGCATTGTTCACGACGAGCGCGGCGAGGAATGTCCAAAGTACCCAACGCGTGTGTGTCAGATCCTTGACGATATGGTGAATGAGCAAATTCATGGGATTTAGGCGGCTAGACGAACAGGGCGGGCGAGAGCGACGAAGATTGCGCCGAGGGACATGGGTGTGGCAGACTAGGCGGAGAGCGCTGGGAAATGGCGGCGAGCAATGGCCTCAGTTTCTGATTCGTCAAAGTCCCGGATGGTCGCGCGGACGTGGCGGTCGTAGCGATTTGCGCGTTCCGGGCCGAGCCAACCGGTCGGCCAGGGCGGCGTGGGGTCGGGCACGGGCTCATCGAAGACGAAGTAGAATCCCTCACAACGCAAGTGTCCTGAGAATGACGATCATGGTGAAAAGGAGCCATGGAAGCGTCCGATTTCGGGATGCGAAGCAGAGGACGATGATTGAAGCCCCGAGCGCGTATTCGATCGGATCGGAAGCAACCAGCCTGGACGGAAACGGTGCCAATACCAAACCTATTTGAAGGATTGCAACAGCGAGGATTCCAGAGAGCGCCACTGTCAATGCCGCGACCGCGGAATTCGTAAGGCAGGCCAGCGTGAGGCACGCGATCGGGAACCAAAATGCGCGCTGAATGTCTACCTCCGCTGTTGGTCCGTTTGGGATGGAAACGACGGCTGGGCAGAGCACGAACAAAAAGAAGAACAGAATCTTTGATGTGAAAAGAAACGGCCTTGAGATAGGGCGAGTCGTCCAAAAGTTCGTGCTTCCCGTCAGCGGGTCGGCATGAATCAGCCGGCAAACGAGGAACATCTCCACAATAGTGAAAAAAAAAGTTCCGATAATAAACGGTAAAATCCCTCCGTTTCGCACCGGGAGCGCGTCGGACCCGAGAGTGCGACTATTATTCATGGCCCAGAGCCCAAGGAACGTCAGCAGCGACCAGCGAGTCTGGCGGATGTCTTTCCAAAGTTGATGGAAAATCAGGGTCATGAGGCGGGATGGATTGGCGTGACGATTACGGGCAAGGGTGACAAAGATTTCACGCAAGTGACATGCGGGACGCGGTCCAACTCGCCAGCGTGGGGAAATGGCGGCGGGCAATGGATTCGGTTTCCGATTCGTGAAAATCCGGCACGGTCGCGCGGACGTGGCGGCCGGAGTGCTCGGGGCCGAGCCAACCGGAGGGCCAAGGCGGCGGGGGAGTCGGGGAAGGGTTCGTCGAGGACGAAGGAGATTTGGCGGAAGCGGGCTTGCAGGTCGGCGGTGGATTCGGAGAGGACCAGGCGGCCGGCGTCAATCATCACGATCCAATCCGCGAGCCGTTCGACTTCCTCGACGTCGTGCGACGACATGAAGACCGTCCAGTCGCCGCGGCTCGTGAACTCCAGAAGGCCGCGGACCAGTTCGTCGCGTGCGAGCGGGTCGAGACCGGTGAAGGGTTCATCGAGGACGAGCAGGCGCGGGCGGAAGGCGAGCGCAGTCAGCATGGCCAGCTTCATCTTCATCCCGCGCGAGAGGTGCTTGATTTTCCGCTTTGGCGGCAGCGCGAAATCCGCGAGCAGTCGTTGCTCGAATTCACGATCCCAGTTGGGATAAAATGGGCGAAGGTAGTCGAGCAATTGCCGCACGGTCATCCATTCGTGAAGGTGCTGGTTTTCCGAGACATAGCCGATGTGCTGCCAGTGCTTCGCGCGCAACTGGCGCGACTCGATCCCCATGACGGAGCAGGTGCCGTCCCCGGGTTCGAGCAGGTTCATCAGCATTTTGATCGTGGTCGTTTTTCCCGCGCCGTTTGGCCCAAGGAACGCGCAGATTTTTCCCTCCGGTATCGCGAAGGTGAGGTCGTGCACCGCTTCGACGCCCCGGAAACGGCGCGTCAGCCCATGAGTTTCGATGATCGCATTCATAGTTTGTTCCAGTGTTTGTGAATCGCTTCGATGACCTCCTCGATCGGCAGCCCGAGTCCGCGCGCCTCGACCACCAGCCTTTCGACGGCATCGCCGAGCAATTCCCGTTGCTGCCCGCGCGTGGCTTTGGGTGTAGCGGCCACGACGGTCCCGACGCCGGTCCGCACCTCGAGAAAACCTTCCTGGGTCAGTGCCATCACCACTTTGTGCGCGGTGTTCGGATTGATCTTCAGTTCCTGGCTCAGCGTCCGCACCGCCGGGAATCGGTCACCGGGGCGGAGCTGTCCCGCGACCAACGCCTTTTTCACCGCGTAGATGACCTGCTCGTAAGGCGGCGAACCGGCTTGAAACTGGACGCTGAAGGGAAGCATGCCGAGTGGATGAGTGTCCTATGTATCCTAATACACAGCAGACAAGACAAGCGGAATCTCCGTCGGGAAAATGCCACGGATCGGAGTCACGGGAAGAATGGCGCCTCAGAGACCTATTACTGCTTCCCGCCTCCTGCCCCCCGCGCCTCAGATCCGCCAGAGCGAGCGGTGGGCGCCGAATTCGCTGACCTCGCCGGTGGTCTTCCGGCTGATGTAAATCACCATGGCCGCGACCGTGATCGAGGTTCCGATGAAAAGCACGGCCACCAGCCAGCTCGGAATCGAGGTCCCGACCCGCAACGCGTAATAAAAGCTATGCGGCGCGGTGCCCCAGAGGGTTTCGATTGGGACCTCCGGGTGGAGGAAAATCTTGGTGATCCAAGCCACCAGGATGATGAGGAAAATGAAACCGTAGTTGCGTTTCAGCCGCCGGCCCACGGCCTCGAAGATGCTGATCTTGAAGGACGGGAGCAGCAAATCTTCGCAGACGAGTTTCTGCCATTCACCCTGCAGCATGCCGGTATTTTGCGCCACGATCGGCACCAGGAAGTGCGCCTCGAGCATCCGAACCCGCGCGCGAAAAGCGTCGTAAAAGCGATACCGCCGCGCCTCGATCCACAGCATCATCGCCACGATTGCCAAATTGAAGAAGAAGATGATGTGCGGCACCTCGCGCAGCGAAAAGGCGACGGTGAAAATGGTCGAAGTCACCGTGATGGCCCAGCTCGTCGTCGTATCGAGCCGCTGGCGCCAGACCATGATGCGGCCCAGTTCGCCGCGGTAAAAGTGCGACATCGCATTGACGTAGGTCGTGTCAAATCCAGGCCGCGCCGCAGGTGGTGGATTGTTCGGCGCGGCGGCGGCGGAGGTGGAGGCGGAGGGGCGTCGTCGGGGCTCATGCGCGCCGGGTGTCAGCTGTTCCCGGTCTCGCGTTTCATCAAAGCCTCGCGCGCCTTTTCGAGTTTGGCCCGTTCCCGCGTGGTCAGACTGTCGAGCCCCGAGGTCGCAATCTTATCGAGCAGTGCATCGATTTCGACCATCGATTCATCCTGGTCCGGCTCCCGGCGAAAGCGCTCGCGCGGCTCGACGTCGGGCAGGGCATGCAACTTCGGGCGCGGACGAAAATACTGCGCCAGGTTCGGCAACTCGACGATGCCGCCCTTTTGAATGAACCGAATGTAGCCGAAGCAGACCGCGCACACTCCGAGGAGCTGCGACATCGGCGGCCAGGCGTGTTCGGGAAAATACATCAGTACGCCGAGCGTGAGGCAGACAAAGGCGAACCATTTCAGCGGGATCCAGCCGAAGTATTCGACATTCGGGTAGAGGGTGGCAAAACCGATCAGCATGGCGGCCGTCAGATGATAGCTGCCCACGGCGCGGGCGGGTACGCCGGTCGCATACCAGACGCCACAGATGAGCGCTTCGGTGACGATGAGCAGACCGACGAGCCGGAAATAGCGCGCCCGGCCCAGATACTTTTCGATTTCCACACTCCACGAGTAGAAGGCGAGGATCCACAGCGCCGTGAAGAAGCTCGGGGTCCCAATAAAGGGATACGTCACGAGTTGCCAGATGTAGCCGCGGGCGAATTGGGGTGGAAAGAATTCCAGCGGCAGGTCACCCGCGCCGAAGCGAGAATCACCGAAGCGATCAGCCCGACCACCATCAGCGCGGCGACGATCGTCGTCGCGTAAATGGGCAAGCGCTTCCACCAGGTAATCGGCTGATTGTCGTGGAAACTCGGACCGAAGCTCATGGCAGGATGGGTAGCTAAGCAGTTTCTTTCCGCGCGGCAAACCCGGAGTCATGGGGAAACAAAGAGAATCTTTGCCGTTCGAATTTTTTCGGGGGTCACCCTGCAGGACGAAAGGCCCCACGATATCTCGAGGAAAATCGTTGCGCGCTTTCAGCGTGCCGTGGTGGGCCTCCTGCCGGCCAACGCGTTCGCGACCTTAAGCGATCGATGGGTTCCCGAGGAGAGAAGAGAAGAACGCGCTGGGGGTGGGAATTTGGCGTGGCCGAATTGGACTTCGCGAGGCAGGGTTTTACAAAATGCTGAAAACCACGCCGCTGGGTGACTCCGCTCTGGTCCTGCACGTTGCCGAACGTCTCGGAAACGACCCGCGCAGGACGCTCGAGGTTGTGCTCGATTGTGTGCAAAAGCTGCGTTCCGCTGCGTTACTCGGCGTCGCTGAATTGACTCCGGCTTACACGTCCATCGGCGTGTTTTATGATCCCGTGGCTGCGGCTGCTGCGGGCGCACCCGAGGACTGCATTTTCGATTGGATGAGCGAGGCCGTCATCAAAACGTGCACTGGAGCGGACCGGGTTCAAACCGCAAAGACAATGGCGCGGGTGGTGGAGATTGCAGTTTGCTATGAAGGTGATTTGGCGCCGGATCTCGAGGCCGTGGCGAAACACGCGTCGATGTCGATGCTGGAGGTCGTTCAACTTCACAGCGGCGCGGAGTATCATGTTCACTGCCTCGGATTCAGTCCGGGGTTTCCGTATCTCGGCGGCTTGCCGTCCGCACTCGCCATGCCGAGGCGCTCGCAGCCGCGCCGCCGTGTGCCCGCAGGAGCCGTCGGCATCGGTGGAAACCAGACAGGCATTTATCCAAGTGCCTCGCCCGGGGGCTGGAACTTGATCGGACGCTCCCCCGCGCGGCTTTTCGATCCTTGATTCCAATCCCCCCGCGCTTCTCCGCGCCGGCGACACCGTTCGCTTCGTCCCAATCACCCGTGCCGAATTCGAATCCTTTGATTGATGACCGCGCGAATAATCAGAGCCGGTCCGTTGAGCACGGTGCAGGATACCGGTCGTGCCGGATGGCGGGAGTTCGGAGTTTCAGTGGGTGGTGCTGCTGATCCGTTTTCGGTTCGCATCGCGAACGCACTGGTTGGGAATCACGAGAATGCAGCAGTGATCGAGATCACGATGGGTGGGTTGCGGATGAGTCTTTCCGACGATCGAGCGCTAGCCTGGTGCGGCGGGCGGTTTCGCGTGACGGTCGCCGATGTCGTCGTGCCACCCGGACGCGCCTGCCGTTGTCAACCGGGTGCGGAAGTGCGGGCCGACCTCGACGGTGCCGGGTGCCGGGCGTGGCTGGCCATACCGGGTGGCATTGATGTTGCCCCCGTGCTCGGCAGCCGGGCAACGGACTTGCGGGGTGGTTTTGGCGGACACGAGGGACGTGCTTTGCGCGACGACGATGCGCTGCCCCTGGGCGAAATGGACGACGACGCCAGACGAGTGATGACGCGGCTTCCAGCGGACAGACCAACGTCGTTTGGCGCCCCGCCGGAATGGGCGCAACCGTTCTCGCGACCGGAAATGCTTCGTGTGACCGTGGGCGCAGACCGGGACCGGTTTTCCGCGTCGGCATGGGCAACGTTCCTGACGACAGAATATTCCGTGACCATGGAAGCAGACCGCATGGGCGCGCGGCTCGATGGACCGGTTCTTGAGCGGATTGATGGCGGTGGTGATCTGGTGTCGGAAGCGGTGGCGCCGGGAACGGTGCAGATTCCGCCGAGCGGAAAACCGATTCTGCTGCTGGCCGATGCCCAGACGATCGGCGGCTACCCAAAGCTGGCGCACGTGATCACGGTCGATCTCCCCCGAGCCGCACAATTGCGTCCGGACGATCGCGTTCGGTTCGCCGAAGTTTCGCTCGCGGAAGCGCATCGGCTCTGGCTCGAGCGCGAAAAGAGTTGGCGCCGGTTTCGGCTCGGGCTCAGCCTTTATTCATGAGGCTCGATCTGAATGCCGATCTGGGCGAAGGCTGCGCCAATGACCCGGAAATTCTTGCGCTGGTGACCTCGGCCAGCATCGCGTGTGGGTTTCACGCGGGCGACCCGGAAACGATGTGGCGCACGCTCGAATCGGCGGCACGGAACGGAGTGGCCGTGGGTGCGCACCCAGGCTTTGCCGATCGCGCGGAATTTGGTCGGCGCGAATTGCGGGTCGCGCCCGAACAGCTGTTCGCGGAGCTGATCTATCAACTCGGAGCCTTTGCGGAAATGGCACGCGTGGCGGGTCTCGAACCGCGGCATGTCAAACCGCACGGAGCACTTTACAATCTGGCGGCACGTGATGCGGAAACGGCCGAGGTGGTGGTGCGAAGCATCGAGCGGACAAATCCGAGCCTGATTCTCTTCGCGCCACCCGGGAGCATTCTCGCCCACGTCGCTACTGGACATCAACTACGTGTGTCACATGAGGTTTTCGCAGATCGAAACTACCTGCCGGACGGAACACTGGTCCCGAGGACGCGTCCGGATGCGTTGCTCACGGACGCGGAGGCAGCCGCGGCGCGGATAGTTTCACTGATCACCTCGGGCTCACTGCCGGCGATCGACGGCACGCCGCTCCTTCTCCAAGCGGATACCGTCTGTGTGCACGGCGATTCGTCGCAGGCGGTCGCGTTCACACGAACTCTCCGTGCGGCTCTGATTACCGCTGGTGTGTCGCTTCGGCCGGCAATCGCATGAAATGGGACGGCAATGCAAATGTCATCCTGAGCGCAATGACGCTTCGCGCAGCGAAAGGCATGGAGTCGAATGGACCCGGTTCCAAGGTCGATTGCTTCCTGCCAGCAGCAGCTTTCGACGGAAGGTCTTTCGATGGCAGGACGCCGGTTTGGAGTGGAGCCGGGTCCTTCGACTCCGCAGCTCGTTCCTCGCCGCTTCGCTCAGGATGACTGCAGTCGCGTCGTTGAACCTCGAGCGACGCCAGCCTCTCGAAGCGGGCTCCGCAACAATTCGCAGACGCGCCCAATGAAATGTCGTCGCTGCGCGGGGACTTGCGCAGTAGAAGCGAGACGGCAACAGTCGCCGCCGTCCGATGCTCACTGTTGCTCAAGTTTCCAAATCTTACGCGGGGCGCGCTCTCTTCGAGAACGTGTCCCTGCAAGTTAACCGCGGTGATCGCCTTGGTTTGGTCGGACCGAATGGCGCCGGCAAATCCACGCTTTTTTCTCTGATCCTCGGTGAGGCGTCGGCCGATGAAGGACGGGTGGCCATCGAAAAAGGAGTGTCGATCGGCTTCCTGCCGCAGGAAAGCGCGGCGGTGGGAGACGAAACCGTCCTCGAGCTGACTTGCGCGATTTCGCCCGCGATGGCGGCCGCCCGCGCAGTGCTGAAACGCGATGAACACGAGACGGACGAATATCACGAGGCGCAGCGGGTTTTCGCGGAACTGGATGGCTATCAGGTCGAGGCCCGAGGCCAAGCGCATTCTGGCCGGTCTGGCGTTTCGCGAAGCGGATTTCATCGGCGCGGCGCGGACCATGAGCGGCGGCTGGATCATGCGGGCGCATCTCGCGCGGCTGCTCGTGCAGGAGCCGGAATTACTCCTCCTCGACGAACCGACGAACCATCTCGATCTCGAGTCGCTGGGCTGGTTTCAACAGCATCTCAAGCAATCGAGCAGCGCCATCCTGATGATTTCGCATGACCGCGAATTCCTGAACGCGCTGGTCGATTCCATCGTCGAGATCGCGCATCGGCGCTTGAACCGCTACCGCGGGAACTGGGATGATTATGTGCGGGAAAAAGCGGCGCGCGAGGAGCAGCAAATGGCGGCTTACAAAAATCAACAGCGGGAGATCGCCGACCTGCAGCGATTCGCCGATCGTTTCCGGGCCAAGGCCAGCAAAGCGTCGCAGGCGCAGAGCAAGCTCAAGCAGATCGACCGGATGGAGAAGATTGAAGCGCCGCTCAGTCGGGAAAAGTCCGTGCACTTTCGCTTTCCGCAGCCGGCGCGCAGCGGTGTGCGAGCAATTCGGCTCACCGAGGTGGATCACGCCTACGGCGATCTGGTGGTGTATCGCGAACTGAATTTCGAAGCCGAGCGCGGTCAACGCACGGTGCTGGTTGGCCCGAACGGCGCGGGCAAATCCACCTTGCTCAAACTGCTGGCGGGCGTGCTGCCGTTGCAAACGGGCACGCGCGAACTCGGCCACAACGTGCGCGTCGGCTACTTCGCACAGCATCGGGTCGAGATGCTGAATCTCGCGGCAGACGGTGCTCGAGGCGGTGCTCGATACGCCGCAACCCGTGAGCGAAGAAACGGCCCGGACGGTGCTGGGTTCATTCCTCTTTCGGGGCGACGACGTCTTCAAACCCGTGGCCGTTTTGAGCGGGGGAGAAAAGTCGCGGCTGGCGCTGGTCAAGCTGCTGCTCGATCCGCCGAATCTGCTGCTCATGGACGAGCCGACGACGCATCTCGATATCGGTTCGATCGATGCCTTGATCGGCGCGCTCGAACAATACGAGGGCACGCTCATTTTCATCAGTCACGATGTCCATTTCATTCGTCGGTTGGCGCAGAGCGTCCTGCACATCAGCGCCGGACAACTGACGCCATACGCCGGCGGCTATGATTACTATCTGGAAAAATCTGCGGCGACATCCGAGCGCGCCGCGCTGACGGCGGGCACGGTTCTGACAAATGCCCAACCGGCCGAAGCAGCGGCGGAGGCGGTCGAGCGGGCCGGGCCCGGCCTCAAGGAAATGAAGGAAATGCGGCGTCAGGAAGCGGAACAGCGGAAAGCTGCCGCCCGCGCGCAGCGGGATCAGCAAAAGAAACTCGAACACCTCGAGATGCGGATCATGAGCCTCGAGGCGCGGCAAAAGGAGCTGAGCGATGAACTCGAAAAGCCGGAGACCTATGAAGCGGGGGGCGCAGCCATGCAGCTCAATCGTGAATTACTGACCGTGCAGGATGACCTCGAACGAACGACGGCCGAATGGGAGGCGCTTGGGGCAGCGATGCCAAAAACATGAACGCGGCAAACAAGGCGCCCCTCCTGGTCGCCAATCGTCCGGCATGAGCATGGAATGGCCCCAACTCCTCTGCGCGGATCGGCTCGGACGTGATGCCCGTCCACGCCAGTTCGATCCCGCGCGTTCGGAATTTCGGCGCGACTCGGACCGGCTGACGTTCTCGACCGCTTTCCGCCGGCTCCAGGACAAGACGCAGGTTTTTCCCCTGGCGGATAACGACTACGTGCGGACGCGGCTCACCCATTCGCTCGAGGTTTCCAGTGTCGGCCGTTCGCTCGGCGCGCGCGTCGGTGCCGAGATTTGCCAACGGCATCAACTCCAGAACACGCACGGTTCCGAGTTCGGCGAAATCGTCGCGGCTGCCGCACTGGCGCATGATCTCGGCAACCCGCCCTTCGGCCACTCCGGCGAGGATGCCATCCGCCATTGGTTCAAAACCTCACCCATGGCCGCGCTCGCCGGCGAAGGTTTGACCGATGCGGAGCGCACGGACATCGAGCGCTACGAAGGCAATGCCCAGGGATTTCGCTTAATCACCCGACTGCAAATGCCGGACAACCCCGGCGGTCTGCAACTCACGCACGCGACCCTCGGAGCGTTTACCAAATACCCGCGCGAGTCGCACATCTCGGATCAGATCTATCGCGGTGCCAGCACGAAAAAATTCGGGTTTTATCAAAGCGAACGGGAGCATTTCGCCTCCGTGGCGGAGCACTGCGGATTGATCCGGCGTCACGCGGACGAGGCCTGGTGGAGCCGGCATCCGCTGGCATTTTTGGTCGAGGCCGCGGACGACATTTGCTATCATCTGGTCGATTTTGAAGATGGGTTTCGCCTGGGCCACCTGACCTACGAGGAAGTCAGCGAATGCTTCCTGGCGCTTATCCCTGAGGACCGGCATCCGCGGCGCCTGCACGAGGCTCACAGCGGAAAGCGGCGCGTGCAAATTCTCCGGGATATCGCCATCGGCCGCGCGATCGAGGAGGTGGCGGAGGTATTTCTCGAACAGGAACCGGACATTCTTGGCGGTCGCTTTGATCGCGCTCTCATCGATTGCGTGGCGTCGAAGGATGCGTGGGAAGTCATCGCGCAGCGCTCGAAAGAAACCATTTACGCCACCACGCGCGGGGTCGAAATCGAGGCGGCGGGTTATGAAGTGCTGGGCGGGTTGCTGGAGATTTTCGTGTCCGCGCTGCATGATTTCGCGGTTTCGGAGGTGCCCTCGCCGCGCAGCCGAAAACTGCTGCAACTCGTCCCCCTGGAAACGCTTGGACCGAATCGAACGCCCGATCCCGACCCCTATCATCGCCTACTCAAGATGCTCGATTTCGTTTCCGGCATGACGGATAGTTATGCCGTCTCGCTTTTCAAAAAGGTGAGCGGCATCTCACTTCCTGGACAATGAATCGCGTTCGCTTTCTGGCTTTGCTGCTCGGCATCGTCGCAGTGAGTGCGCTCTCCGAGAGCGCCAAAAAAGTTCCTCCACCGCGGGTGCGCGAGGCGGGTGATTCGGTGGCACGAGCGCCCGTCGCGGGCGAACCCTTCGACGATGGCGAACTGGCGGAATACTTCGAGTTGGAAGGACGCCGACTCTTGAAAGCGGGAAAGGTAAAGCCGATCGAAGCGAGCCCGCGGCGCTGCTCCCTGCGGCTCGCCAGCGTGCCGACGCAAAAGCGGCCGCTTACGGAGACGGCGCCGATGGTCGAGCAGGCGACCGTGGTCATCGGTGAATTCTATCGCGAGGAGAAGGCGCTCGCGTTCAGCAGCGCAGCGGGTGGATTTCTGGTCAGCGAAGACGGTGCCATCGTCACCTCCCGGCATGTGGTTTCGGAAAAAGATTCGCTGCGGTTTCGTGGCCATGCTCCGGGATGGGCGGGTCTTCGCGGTGAAAGAAGCCATCGCGTCAGATCCCATCGATGACGTCGTCATCCTTCGACTTGATGCACCCCCGGAAACGAAATTCCCCGCGCTCGCGCTCGCACCGGATCCAGCGCCCGTCGGGGCGAGTGTTGCGGTCATGAGCCATCCCGAGGAGCACTTTTATCTGTTGAGCGTGGGCGTCGTCAGCCGGCACACCCTCTGGCGCGAAAAGAAGGGGGCCTCGCATTTCATGTCGGTCAGCGCGGATTTTGCCAAGGGCTCAAGCGGGTGCCCCGTCTTCGATGATCGCGGGGTGGTCGTCGGGGTGGTCAATAACACCGAGTCGATCTATTACGATGATGACGGAAACCAGCGTCAGATCGACCTGCAAATGGTGGTCCACAATGCCACTCCGAGCTGGGTCGTGCGGGCGTTGGTGAAATGAGCGCGACCGCAGCTACCCGCCTTCCCGGGGGCGCTTGAGCCGGTGCCCGAGATCGCGGTCCGCGTCGTTCCGCATCGGCGAATGAAACTTGCAGATGCGGCAAACCTTCGCGTTCACCAATCAGCGCAGCAACGGCGAAAAGAAGTTTTCCAGAGCCGCCCGCCCCTTCTCGAATGACAAAATTGGGGCTGCGTTGGCGAAGGCATCGGCAACGGCGGTGGCACAATCGTGCGGATGTTCGAGCAGGCGGGCGGCGAGATCGAACAGCGCTTCGTGGCTGCGGTTCAAGCCGCACAGTTCCGGGAAGGCGAGACGATCGATGGCGCCATTGCCGCCGACACACGGAACGCGGGCGAGGAGCGAATCGCCCGCGACCTGCCCGGGCACGCCGCTGGCATCAAGTTGAAAGACGAAACGATGTTTGGAAACCGCGCGCAGGTATTTGGGGTAGGGCAGCCGGGTCTCGACAACCCGCAGCAATCCCTCCGCGTACCCGAGGCCGCGCAGCTGTCGGCGCCCGCGCCAGCCCGCGAGATTGAACACGGTTACGGGTTCGCCCATGCCTTCGGCCAAACGCTTCACCAGCAGGAGAGCGGTAAGATGATTACGCGACGGAACGTCGAATTCGCGCGTGCCGAGAAAGATCCCGCGCGGCTCCTGCTCGCGGAGCGAGAAATCCCAGCGCTCATCGTCGATGGGATAAGGGGTCGGGATGAATTCCGCGCGCGAAACCCCCATGGCGTGAAAAAGAGGCACGAGATCCGGTGTGGTTGCGATAGCGCCATCGCATCGTTCGCAGATTTCCCGAAACAGCGGCACTTTCCCCGGCGAACCGAGTTGCGTGCCGACTTGCATCGCGCCCGCCTCTTTCCACGCGATCGCGACGCACTTGCCCGCCCGCCGTAATTCGATGATGGCGCGCCGCGCGGACCGCAGATCATGCCGGATCAGGACCAGAACCGCTCGAATATCGGAAGGGATGTCGGCGGCGCTGCGGAAAAATCCCCCACCCGTGCAGGCGGCGAACGCATGATAGTTGACCGGCGCGTGGTGTTGCTCGCTCGGCAACCCGGCACCATCAGGGAACAATTGCGTCGGGTCGTTTCCGTTCGGATTCAGGACCGCGAGTTTCATTTCGCCAACGAGCGCTCCGGAGCGGCTGACCCTGGTAAGCTCCGGGTCAGTAGCCCGCCTTGATCAACAGCTTTTTCCCTTTCAAGCGCTGGCCCGAGAGGCTGAGCACTTCGTTCACTTTGTCAGTAGCGACATCGACGAACGATTGCCGCCCCATGATGTTGATCGCACCGATGGCCGTTCGATCCAGGTTGGCACTGTTGGCGATGAAACCAACGACGTCGCCGGGACCGAGGTTGTTCTCGTGCCCGAGATTCAGGGTGAGACGAGTCATGCCGGGCTCGTGCGAGCGCGAGGGCGGCCCCTCATTGAAATCGCCGCGACGGGGTGGGCCGGGTCTGCGATCGAAATCGGGGCCGCGATCGTCCCGAAACTCACGGCGCGGCGGGCGGTCATTGAAGTCGCGCTGAAAGGGACGCCGTGGGCCACGATCGTCCCGAAAATCCCGGTTATCAGTTCGCGGGCCGCGTCCCCGGCCTTCGCCCTGGGGAAATTCGCGCCGCTCGTAACGCGGATATCCGCGCCCCTCCTGCTGGGGACGGTCCTCGGTGATCGGTTCGTTCTGACGTCCAGACTCGAGGTTCAGGAGATGAATCAGCGCGGAGGCGATGTCAGTGGCGGAATGCCCCGAACGCAACAAATCGTCAATGGTCTGGTCGTGTTTCTTGAATTCGGCGGCCTCGAGCACCTCCCGCAATTCCTCAAACAAACGATTCGTCTGGCGCTGCTCAACTTCGGCAGGCGACGGCACTTTCTGCCGCTCGATGCGCCCGCGGGTGACTCGCATGAATTGCTGCAGTTTCCATTGCTCGCGGCCGGCGACGAAGGTAATCGCCCGTCCCGCGCGCCCGTGCGCGTCCGGTGCGCCCAATCCGGTGCACGTAATCCTCCGCGTCGTGCGGCATGTCGTAATTAAAGACCACTTCCACGTCGTCCACATCGAGCCCGCGCGCGGCGACATCGGTGGCCACGAGCAGGTCAATCTTGCGTTCGCGAAAGCGCCGCATCACCCGTTCGCGCATGGTTTGCGCCATGTCGCCGTGCAGACGATCGGCTGAATAACCGCGCGCCATCAGATGCTCGGCTGCTTCATCCACCATCGCTTTGGTCGCGCAAAAAATGATCGCGATCTTGATGTCCTGCAGATCGATCAGCCGGCAGAGAACCTCGATTTTCGAGCGACGATCAACTTCGTAGTAGTGCTGCTCGATCGCCGGCACCGTTAACGTCTGCGACTCGATACTGACTCGCTGTGGTTCGCGCGTGAACCGCTTGATGATCTGTTGAATCGCCGGCGGCATGGTGGCGGAAAAGAGCACGGTCTGGCGCTCGGGTTTCGATTGGGAAAGGATGTTTTCGATGTCATCGCGAAAGCCCATGTCGAGCATGCGATCCGCCTCATCGAGCACCACCATGCCGACGTGCTCGAGCGATAGCGTGCCGCGCTCGAGGTGGTCAATCACGCGGCCCGGCGTGCCGATGATGATCTGTGCACCGGCCTGGAGTCCGCGGAACTGGCGCTCGTAACTGGCCCCGCCGTAAATCGGCAATTCACGCACGCCACGCTTGAAGACAGCAAGTTTGGACACTTCCTCGGCCACCTGCATGACGAGTTCGCGGGTCGGACAAAGCATCAATACCTGCGGCCCTCGGATCGACAGGTCGACGCGCTCGATCGCGGGAATGGCGAACGCCGCCGTCTTTCCACTGCCGGTTTGTGATTGTCCGATGACATCGCGGCCAGTCAGCAGGACCGGAATGGCGGCGGTCTGAATCGGGGAAGCTTCCTCAAAGCCCATTTGAGCAACGGCTTTGAGGGACTCGGGTGTAATCCCCAGCTCCGAAAATGGTTTCTTGTGCATAATTAGGACGCGAATCCGAAGGGACCTCGCGGGGTAGTCCTGGAGAAAGCGGGCGCGACAGTGGCGCGGATCGAGGCGAAAATCAAATGCGGAGTGTGCGACTGTCGAATGTGGAATTTAGTGCGAGTTTGAAAAGCGACGGTATTTTCCCGCCATGTGGACTCGCCGATCCTTCCTCCAAACCTCGCTTTACGCGACCGCCGCCGTGCCACTGGTTCGAGCCGGAGATGCAACAAAGCCGTTGGTAGGTTCGCAGCTCTACGGCTGGGGCCAATACTACGGCCGCGAGGGGAAGAAGCTGGAGGACAACCTGGACGAGGTCTTTTCCGCCTTGCGCGATGCGGGCTATGATTACGCCGAGCACGGGCTGAGTGCCGATCCGGAGGCAAATGTTCGCCTGGGAGATCGGCTTAAGAGCAAGGGTCTGCGCCCGGTCAGCCTTTACACCGGCGGAGCGTTTCATGAGGAGAAGGCGGCCGATGTACAAATCGAACGCCTGGTCGTCGGAGCCCGCGGAGCGAAGGAGGCGGGATTTTCGGTGATCAATTGCAATCCCGATCCGATAGGGCGGGCGAAAACGGACGCCGAACTGAACACCCAAGCGCAATCCCTCAATGCTTTTGGCCAGCGCTTGCGCGAAATGGGGATGCAGCTCGGGATTCACAATCACACACCCGAAATGCAAAACGACGCGAAAGAGTTTCATCACAATTTGCGCGAAACCAAGCCGGAGGATGTCGGCTTTTGCTATGACGTTCACTGGGTGTTCCGCGGCGGACTTTCACCCGAGGAAGTGCTTCCCCTTTACGGTGCACGGGTTGTGTCGTGGCACTTGCGCCAAAGCCGGGACCGGATTTGGTGGGAAGATCTGGATACGGGGGATGTCGATTACGCCTTTGTGGCGAAGTATGCTCAAGCGCACCATCTCGCACCGCTTTATACCGTCGAACTGGCGATCGAAGACGGAACGAAGATCACACGATCCGTGGTCGAGAACCATGCGCGCAGCCGGGAATTCGTGCGCCAGGTATTCAACGTTTGAGCGACACGCTACGGCGTGACCGCGCGACCGACGCCGAATTGGTCTCCCACAGCGACGACTTTGCCGTCGCGAAACTTTGCCTCGAATAGCTTCGAACTACCGACCGGCTGACCCGTGTCATCCCGAAGCGTCGCCACTATCTTTTTCGAGGCCGTGTCGATGACATCGGGCGTATGACACCAGGCGAACCGGCCATTGAGGCTAAAGGTCACCCAACCATGCCCTCCCACGCTGAGATCGACGTGCCCCGTCTGTTGCGGAGGCATCGAAGTGGCATCAAAAACGTAAAGCCGTTTCCCATCCTGGTCGCTGATCCAGATCTCCTTTTCATCAGGCGTGAGCCCGATTCCATGCGTACGGCGTTCGAGTTTACCCTCATCAACCAGGACGCGATGGATGACCTTACCCGTCATCAAATCAGCAATATCAAACCCGATATGTTTGCCAAGGCAGGCGAAAGCATGGCGTTGCTGGCTATCGATCGTGAAAGGGAAAACGCCGGATTCACCGATCGGCGTAATCGCCTTCACCACTGTATCGTCGCTGGTCCGGATGACGGAAAGCGTGACCTCGGATCCACAATAAACAAAACGCCCATCCGGGCTCATGACCGTATTGTGAGCCGAGCTGTTGACCGGCAGGTGCCCAATGATTTCGCCCGTCCCAGCATCCACGATGAACCATTCGCTCAAGCCGGGGCCCGCCCACCAACCCGTCGGGACGTAAATCTTTTTGCCGTCGGGCGTAATGGCGGCCCGGTCGCAGCCGGTGGGGAATTTTTTCTCCCAAACCACCTCATCCGTCTCGAGGTCGAGACAGCCGAGCGTGTGATTGGTCGTGCTGTAAAAGGCGCGGTGGGTCGCGGCATTCGGACAAAACCCGCGCACACCCTCCGAGAACGCGGGGATATCAATGCGGCGTACGAATTCGTGCCGCTTCGCAATATCGAAAATGAACACTCCGGCGCCCGATCCACCTTTCTGCGCTCCGTCCGGAAGGGCGAGGTATAGGAGATCGCTCGTCTCCGCATGCAGTGCGCATGGAACCCCAACCCACGCGAGAAAAAGAATGAGGAGCGATTTCACGTCCCCGAGCGTAGGGACGTGACGCCAGAAAGCGAGATCGGATCTGAATCCGGTGGGAGCTATCCGACCTTCAGGGGCTGAGTCTTGCTCTTCGGATTCAAATCGGACGGCACTGCACCAACGATCCGTGGTTCGAGCGACAGCTTCCGGAAAATACCCCGGATTTCCTGAATACTGAGCGTCGGTTCCTCGAACTCGAGATAAACAATATGGTGATTGCTATCGACCTTATAACGCAGTCCTGGAACCGCTTCCAACTCGTGGTCGAGTTCGAGAATCTTTTCCAGTTGTCCGACTCCGGCAGCGTAAACCTCTAGTTCAATCATGGTTTTACTTTGTAAAAGCTCAAGAAGCGTAACGCGCTACGAGCTGATGGCAACGGTATTTTCCGCCACACCGCGACCTTTTCATAACCAACTCAACGAGTTGCTCTAGTGTGCGTATTCGATCTCGACGGACCAGTTCGTAAATTGACCTGTTTTGATAGATTTATCATCCCGGACAAACAGATCCCAAATATCGTTCGCCGGTCCGGAACGAAAAGTCGCCAGAAATCCATCGAAGGGTTTCGCAGGGGCTGGACGGGGAAACATGTCGATGGTCTTGCCGGCGTTGGTCGGACGGTAGGTGCCCGACGGAATCGGCCCTGTGCTGGGAACGGGGTCGGCGTCGTCGTCAAAGACAAGATCGCTCCCGTACAGGGCCGCGTGGCCTGCGTCGGAAAGGAGAAGCACCTTTTTTCCGCTGCCCCGTTTCAACAGCAAGACGTCCAAATCATGACTGCGTGGGTGGGTCACGCCGTTGAGGTGCACCCTGACCTTGCGAATCCGGGCGTCTGGCGGCAGCGAATTGATGAGAATCGAGGCCGGATACGCAGATGCCTTGCCTGAAGTTCCGCCCTTCGGAACGGTCACGGGCATTGTGAGATTGGCGCTGAAAGTCGCGGTCCCCAGGATCCCGACCGGGAGGGCGAACATCACCTCGCCGAGATCGGTCGCCCCGTCCTTGAGTTTCAAGCGAGCCACGACGTCGGAACCGGGAGAGGCACCAACAACGAAACTAAAGCTTTGGGTGGCTGAGACACCCGGCGCCAGCGGGCCGAATTGGCGCGGTTGACTGGGCTGGGAAACACCATGCGCTTCCACGAGTTCGCCGCGGACATCCTTCAACGTGCGATCAGTGGCGCTCCGAATGGTGAAATCCACCGCGACGGTTTCACCGGGCTCGTACGCTCCGTTGCCGTTGGGATCGCCTTTTAAGACTGCGCTCTCCTCCACAACCGGATGGACCGGCTTCGAACCAAAGAGTTCGAGTTTGATCAGGTTCAGCGTGCCGACCACCCCGTTTTTTTTGTCGGTAATTCGCACTTTCCAATCACCCTCGGCCATTTCTCCCCAATGGTGAGTGCTCATGAAACTCCAATCCTGAAAGTTATCTCCCCGGTCCTTGGGACGCCCCGGCGCCAGCACGCTGGTAGTGCCGGTGGGCGATACGAGTTCGATCAACAACTGCCCGCGCGCGCGATGTCGGATATCCACCGTGACCACGGCGTGCTCCACCCTCAGCTCGGATTCATTAAAATGAAAGACATGCTGGACCGGCGATTTCCTCTTTTTGTCCGGGATAATTTCGCCGCGCACCACTTGCTCGCGCATCGCCGAAACCGCTGGACCAAGATTGTTCCAAGTCTCGGCCAGCGTGACGGCCGCCTTCGCATTGATCAAACCCGCGCCGTAGCGGTGATTAAAATGAAAGCCACCGCCGTTCGTGATCCAATCCGGGTCGGTCGGATCGATGCGAGTGGCAGTCCGGATCAGGATTTCCTGCACATCCCGCCAGCCCAAAATGGGATTGGCCTCGAGCATGAGCGCGGCCACGCCCGCGGCGAGAGGTGCGGCAGCGGAAGTGCCGCCAAAGGTTTCGGTGTAGTCGGCATCCGGGAGGTCGTTGGAACGGCGACCATTGTTATATCCATCCGCCCCTCTCCGATCGACGGTCGTGATCCGTAGTGTCCCGCCATCGCTTGGGGCCACCCCCACCAAATTGGCGCCGGATTCAGAATATGGCGCCTGGACGCCTTCGTTGGTCACGGCCCCGATGGCGATCGTCTCGCGCATATTCGCGTAGCCGTCGTAATCCGAGTCGTCTTTCGATCGGCGCCCATTCCCGCCCGCCCAGAAAATGAGTGAACCGCGCCCTCCTCGACCGGTGGCCACGGCATCCTGGATGACCGCAATGGTGAGTGGCCCCGGACCTTCGAGCGCACGCCCGTTGTCAGGCGGGCCCCAACTGTTGCTCTTGATGTCGATGGTATCGTTATGGAAGTCGAAAGCATCCGCTTCTTCGTTGTCATCCGTCGGAGCGGCAATCAGCCGCAGACCCGCGAGTTTTGCTTCAAACGCCGCCCCGCAAACTCCCAGGCCGTTGTTCCCAGTGGCCGCCGCCACCCCGGCGCACGAAGTCCCGTGATCATCGAAATCGAACGGCGCTGGCTTGGGATCAGGGTCGCCATCGTTAAAATCGAAGCTGTCGTCCGCGTCGTAATTCAGCTGCAAGTCCGGGTGCGTCCGCTCGAGTCCGTCATCGACGATGGCCAGAGTCACGCCCTTCCCGCGATAAGTATTCCAGACCTCCGTGATATCGACATCCACGCCCGGTGTTCCCCGATTCTGTCCGAAGTTCTGCAGGTGCCACTGCTGGAAAAAGAGGGCGTCATTGGGAACAAACCGTTTTTGTTGCTGCCGCGCGAGTTGGACCTCGACGGCTTCAACCTCCGGCGCGCGCTTGAGCTTCTCGGCGGCTTCGAGCGCGGCCCCAGGCTCGCCCAACGCTTCCACGACCACCCATTTACCGCGCACTTTGCCCGTCGATCTCGCGCCCGCTGCAGCCGCCACCGCGACCGCGTTCGCACCTGGCTTCAGCTTCACGGCGATCTCTTGCGTCAAGAGCCGGCGTGTGGATTCATCTCGTGGTTCGCCCTTGGGATAAAGGATCAGGTCGCCGTTGGGGACGGTTTTGGCTACCGCTCGGGCCGCCTCGGAATCCGTCTGCGCCTGAATCTTTCGAACCTGTCGGCGAGATTGAACCTCGTCCGTCGCGACCACGTACTCTCTGGCGACGCCGCGCTCCTGGAGGACATAGCTCTCTTTCAAAGCTCCGGCCTCGAGGGACAAGACGGAGCCAGGACCGAGAAGCAGATACACCCAAAAGCGGGAGCGGTTCATTTGTGAAGATCGTGGCGACGATGTCTGTCGCCCGCAAAGGGCCTCTGTGCAACTCCCGTGCCCCGCGGTCACAGCTTACGGCTCCTCGTTCCCTGCCTCCCGGAATGTCTTGTGGGGCTTGTTGACCGGAATGATCGACGTGAAAATGGGTCGGTGATCGCTGGCTTCAAACCACTGCTCACCCCGGTAAATGCGGGACTTCGGCTTGATCACCTCGTTGAAGAGAGCGGGGCTCACAAAAAGGTAATCAAATCGGGCGTATTGATCCGCCGTCCGCCAGTAGTGCGTCCAGCGATCACCCATCGGATCGCGCGCCCAGAGGTCCGCCATGTGCCCACTCGATCCTTGCGGACCGACAATTTCGGCGAACATCGGCTCGTTCTTCGTGTCGTTGAAATCACCGTAGCAGAGGAGGTTCGTCTCGGGGTCGTCCTTGAGGATGCGATCAAGATGGGCACGCAGTTTCTGCGCTTCAAAGCGCCGAATGATGGCCTCGCCTTCAGGAACCGGCATCTTGGACTTGAGGTGGACGCCCACCAACCGGAGTCGGTATTCGGGATTGACCTCGACGGTGACATCAAGGAATCCCCGCCGCACTTTCTCGGGCCTGCCTTCGAGCGCGTAGGGGACGTCGACCATCGATTGACGAGAAACGATGGGGAAACGACTGACCAGCGCAAGATGCCGATCCTGATCGGCGGCCTCCACATATTCGGAGTCCTGAAAATTGAGTCCGGCCTCCCGAAGCCGGTTTTTGAAATCATCGAATCGTTCCCGCGAACCCATTTCACAAACGCCAAGAATATCGGGATTGATCTCTTTGATAATGTCGATCAAAGCGCGAATTGATTCCTCACTCTTGGCGCGCGTCCCATAACGTGAGGCCTCCGACGGTTCGCTGGCGGAGACGTAATTTGCAACGTTGTAGCCGCAAACAATAATGGGTTCGGGTTCCGCCCACGAGGCGGGAAGCGCGACAGAGAGAGCGAAGAGCAGGGAAAGGCGGCGCATGAGGACTCAGGCAAAGAAAATGGGCTCGCCCAAACAGGCGAGCCCAGAGTCGTAAATCTATAAATGGATCGGCGTCCGATCAGGCGCGATGGGACGGCTCGACCACTTCAGCCGGATGTTCGGGGGACGACACGTGCTCCTTTTCCGGTTCCGCGTTATGGGACACGGTGGAATTGACTTTGGGCTCGTCCAATTCCCGAGGTGGCGCCGGAGTCGGCGGACGGGTGATTTCCTGCTCGAATTCATCCTTCGCCTTCGAGAATTCCTTCACGGCCTGGCCGAGTCCGCGGGCCAATTCCGGCAGTTTCTTGGCTCCAAACAAAAGGAGCACGATGACGAGAACGACGATCAGGTCGGGACCCGCGAGATTGAAAAGACTGGCGGTGATGTTCATGGAAGTGATAGGTGCAATTACCATCGGTCGAATGAAGTTGCAAAGGGCATCTTCTTCCCACCAAGACGGCTGGAGGACGCTCTCAGTTTCAGTTTATTCGATTTCCGAAACCGCGGCGACGAATGCTAGAGCCGTCAGGCTGCCTTTTTCTTAGAAGCACCCGCCGTGCTCGGCCTTCGGAGCAACCGGGGGTCAACGTTCCCGGAGATCGCGAAAACGGTCCACCTTGAAATCTCCGCTCCCCTTCGGTTTCGCGTTGCTGTTGGAAGTGTCGCCCTCAACCAAAAGACTGGGACTGGAAACCGACCAGCGAATCCCGCTGCGGGATCGACTCGGCTCGACCGGGACCGCCCTTCGCACTTCGACTGTCTGGTTTTCCTTCTCGTCCTTATCGCTGGTGGAATTCTGCACCCACCTCGCATTCGATTGATTGGGGAACGTATTGATGGGCATGCGGACTCGCTTCCCCCCATCCAGTTTTTGGTGCGTGATGACGAATTGCGTGGGGTCGAAATATGTCGAGTAGTTGCGTGGAAATTGGCTGCGAAACATTCCCACGCGGATGTCCTTGCGGATCTCGAAATGCAAATGCGCCGGATACCGGCCATGGGCGGTTCCGATGGTGCCGATCTTGTCGCCTCGGGACACGCGCTGGCCTTCACGGACAAAGAACCGATCGAGGTGTCCGTAGAGCGAATCAACGAAGCGCACCTCCCCACGCTCGAGATAGGCGTGGCGAATCAGGACGACATTGCCCCATCCGGCGCGAAAATCGTTCGCATAGACGACCAGACCATCGGCGGTGGAAAAAACGGGGTCACCGAGATCGGTGTTCCCGCCTCCGACCCCGTTCCAGTCCTCGCCCAAGTGACCATTGGGGCGAAATCCGCGCGCTTTGAAATACCGCTTGGCGTTGTCAATTCCCACCGGCAGCCCAAAGCCGTCAACAGTGCGCATCGAAACGCTGTCGCCGGCTTGCGCCACGATATTCAGGCAAATCCACGCGGTAAGACTGAGGATCGTCCAGCGCATAGGGTTACCGAGCCTACCGGGGAAGCCGAAGCGGTGGCAACCCCTCATCCACATCACGGGCGGTGACTCTTCCACGCCATCAACAAGAGGAACGCGCCAAGAACGATTCGATACACCCCGAACCCATTGAAGGTGTGCGACTGCACAAAGCGCAGAAGCCACTTCACGGCCACGAATGAAACGACCGCCGCCACCACCGCCGCGAGCGCCAGCATTGTCCAATTCGGCGCCGCTCCCGCGACGACCGGATGCCGCAGGGCCTTCAGGATTTTGTAGGCACCCGCCGCCAGGAGCGTGGGAATGCCGACCAGGAACGAAAATTCCGTAGCCGCGACCCGATTGGTACCGCAGAGCAACGAGAAAATAATGGTGGTGCCGGACCGCGAGGCGCCGGGAAAAACGGCGGCGGCAAGTTGTCCGACCGCCGTCGCGAGGGCCGAAGGCCAGGTCACGGCGTCGCGCTGCCTTCTTCGTGCCAGCCAGGCTTCAGCGCCGATGAAGAGTACGCCCCCCGCAATCAACGCAAAGGCAACGATAACGACATTCTCGGTCAGTTCGTAGCCCAGCTTATCCAGAATCAAGCCACCCACCGCAGTGATGAAAAACGCTGCCCCGATCTTGGCGAGAAATAGCCGGCTCTCCGCTTCCCGCCACCGTGCCAGCATGCGCAGCCTGTCGCGAAAAAGCGGTAGCACCGCGATCACTGCGCCGCATTGAACCACGACGTTGAAAAGGTCGGTCTTGAAAAAACTGTCCTCTGGCAGTGAAAGCCAGTGCTCGGCGATGAGCAAGTGTCCCGTGGATGACACGGGGATGAATTCCGTCAACCCCTCCACAAACCCGAGGATGATTGCGATTAGCCAGTCAGACACAGTTTGAAGAAGGGAACGGGCGCCTGGCGGGCTCGCTCGTTAATCCAGTTCGGGCACAATCTTCATCGGGAAGCCTGCGCTCCGTGATCCGGAGGCCGATTCAAATCAAATGGCCGCGTCGCCCTGCTCTTCCGTACGGATCCGGACGACGTTCTCGATGGGTAGCACGAAGACTTTGCCGTCGCCGATTTTCCCGGTCTTGGCTGCTGCCACAATGGCATCAACCGCTTTTTGCAGACGATCATCCGGAACCACGATCTCGAACTTGACCTTGGGCAGGAAGTCCACCGTGTATTCGGAACCTCGATAAATTTCGGTGTGGCCCTTCTGTCGGCCGAACCCTTTGACTTCGCTCACAGTCATCCCTTCGATGCCAATTTCGCCTAACGCTTCCTTCACGTCCTCCATTTTGAAGGGCTTGATGATCGCCTCAATTTTTTTCATGGGCGCCATTGCTATCGCGGGCGCCTAAAAGTGCAAGCCGGCTTTGAAACAAAGAATTCGTACCCGACCAGCTTAATCAGGCGCCCTCCCGGCCCCGTTCTCCATGCCCCTCACCCAAATCCTCGTCTGCCTCTTTGCCTTCACGGCGATCGCCCTCGCCGCCGATTACAACGCCGCGATGGGTGACGTGGAAAAGCAGGTCGAATCGAACTGGGTCGACGCCCGCTGGCAGAAAACTGATGTCGGTCCTTTCCTAAGCGGGACGATTCTGACCCCAGGACGAACCACTCCGAAGGGGCTGGTGATCAAAATTGGCCCTCACTCGGAGGCCGCGTTCTGTTTCGATACGGATTTGCTCCGGATGAGCGCGGCCTGGACGGGCGGGTTTTTGATGGTCAACCCGGCGCGCTACGGCATCGCCGGGCCGCTGGCGATTGAAGGAGAAAGCGTCGCCTTCACCCAGCCGACGCCCGGCTGGGCGCAGGGCACGGCCTTCGACGATCCTCGACCGCGTCCCTACGGCCCATTGCCGCGGACCTGGGCGAAATGGGGTGGTCTGTACCTCCACGACGATCGGGTCGTTCTCAATTACACGGTCGGTGCGGTTGCCGTCCGCGAGTCTCCGTGGGCTGAATCGATGGGAGGCCTCACGGCCATCACCCGGACGCTGGAAATCGATCCGTCAAACGAACCGATGATCGTCCGCGTCAGCGACACTCCCGGATCGACTGGACTCAGTGTGGAAGTCGATGGCGTGCGATTGCTTACATTTCCGAACGGCGATGAAGTTACTGCCGTCGCGACTTTCGGCGCCGAAGTGACCGCGGAAGGTGACGAGGCTCGGGTGATCATTGCGCCGCACGCCGACTCCACGACCCGGGCTAAAGTATTTTTGTGGAATGGCGGGAAGGGAGCGTTGCCCAAGTTTGCCGCCCTGGTCAAAGGCAGCCCGCGCCCCGACGATCTCGGCCTTCTCGAACAACCGGGTGGCCGCCACTGGGGCGAGCCCCTCGTGACCAAGGGCCAGCTCGGCACGGAGTCCGGCGGATTCGCTTACGACACTCTCACGATGCCGTATGAGAATCCGTGGCACGCGCTGCTTTTTGCCAGCGGCCATGATTTCTTTCCAAACGGCGACGCGGCACTCTGCACCGTGCACGGTGACGTATGGCGGGTCGGCGGGATCGATGAAACGCTTGCACACCTCACGTGGCAGCGGATGGCCACCGGTCTTTTCCAACCGCTCGGCCTGAAAATCGTGGACGGCAAAGTCCATGTGCTGGGGCGCGACCAGATCACCGTTCTCGAGGACCTGAACGAAGACGGGGAAGCAGATTTTTACCGAAACTTCAACAATGACGCGGAAGTCGATGCGGGTGGGCACGGCTACGCCACGTGCCTCGAAACCGATGGCGATGGAAATTTTTACTCGCTGCGATGCGCCAGCGGCACGCCACACGGCGGAACCCTTCTGCGCATCGCGTCTGACGGATCACAACTCGAAGTTGTCGCCACTGGATTCCGCAATCCGAATGGTCTGGGCATTGGCCCCGACGGCACAATCACAGTTGCGGATCAGGAAGGAGAGTGGGTGCCTTCGACCCGGCTCGATGTCATCAAGCCCGGCGGTTTTTATGGCTACATGCCAATGCATCATCGGGCGGAGCCGCCGACGAGCTACGACCCACCACTCTGTTGGTTGCCGAAAAGTGCCGATAGCTCCGCCGCGAGCCAGGTCTGGATCCCAGCAAACACCTGGGGCTTCCTCGCGGGTCGCATGCTGCATCTTTCCTACGGGCGCAGCACCATGCTGCTCGTTTTGCGCGACGGGATTTCCACTCAGCCTCAGGGCGGGGTTTTCACGCTCCCGGGCCGATTTCTCTCGGGACCGATGCGCGGTCGTTTCCGTTCGCAGGATGGCCAGCTTTATGTGTGCGGGTTGCGGGGCTGGCAAACCGCTGCTCTGCGTGACGGCAGCTTTCAGCGGGTCCGCTGTTTTCCGGAAAAGGTGCACGTCCCGCTCGCGATCGAGGCGCATGAGAACGGACTGCGCGTGACTTTTTCAGACGCGCTCACACCCGCCACCGCGAACGATACCGGCAGCTACGATGTCGAGCGCTGGAACTATCGCTGGGCGGAACGCTACGGCTCGAAAGATTGGTCGGTTGCCAATCCGAAAAAGGAAGGTCGCGACACCCTCGAGGTGACGTCGGCGCAAATCAGCGCCGACGGTCGCAGCGTCTTCCTCAACCTCGCGGACCTCGCACCCGTCATGCAGATGAAGCTTCGGTTCAGCCTCCAGACGGTATCGGGGCAGAACATCAAGGGCGAGATCGACCACACCGTTCACACTGTCGCACCCGCCGGCATCCCCTGAGGGGCCGGGTGCGCGAAGTGATCATTGCGTGGGTGCGGGCGGAGGCAGGTGCGAGTAATCGTTTTCGAGAACGAAAACCTTTTGCGTGTACGGGTCGCGGATGGCCTGTCCTTTCTTGAAACCCCGGACATCGATGAAGCCGGCGCTCGGATTCGAAGGGCTGCGGATGTAGCCCAGCTTCTGAGCATTGGCATCAGTTATATCCTCGAGTGGTGGAGTGGTACTGGTTGCCGTTTTTTTGGGCTGCGAAGTGACACAACCGGCCAGCAAAACGGCCAGCACACAGGCAAGACAACAGTGATATGTGGTTTTGATCATAGGGATTTTACGCGGATCCAGGTTTCGGCATAAGCGCCGGTTTGTGGATCTATCACCATTAAACGATGTTCGCCGACTGCAAGTTTGGCGATCGAATTACGACATTCGAGCGTTTTGCTTTGCCATTTCACCGTCTCACGGCCTGCCGCCGTGAGTGGGAGACAACCACTGGTGGGCAGATCAGGATCGATAATGAACGTGGTTCCGGGAGCCGGGGAGACAATCCGCAGCTGAGCGGCGCTGGCCACGACTGCGCGGTGGCCGAGACTGTTTTCCGCGGAGGCGAACCACGCGGCATATTCCTCAGGCAAGACCGCGCGGCCGTCGTCAGCGTAGTCGGCGGGCGATTCGGCGGCGGGCAACTGATCGGACCGGAATTTCTCCCGAACGCTTCCGGCACGTGCATCCGCCAACCGCCGGCCCGTGAGTGGTTCGACGTCGCATTCTACGATGCCCGGCGGTCGGGCGTACCACGTCAGGCTGTGGCGCGCGTTTAAGTGCTCAAAAATGGCGTGCAGGATTGGCGCGGCACCATCCACACCGCTGACTCCGCGCATGGCCGAGCCGTCGAAATTTCCCGCCCAAACGCCAACGGTGAACTCCGGCGTATACCCGATGGCCCAGTTGTCGCGAAAATCAGTACTGGTCCCGGTTTTGCAGGCCACGGGGAAATCGAAGCGCAACGGCGAGTGAGCACCAAAGGACGGTATTCGCGCCGCGTTGTCGCTGAGGATGTCGGTGATGAGCCAGGCATTGCGGGCGTCAAAAACCGAGCGGGTTTCGGACGCCGAATCGGTCGTAAACAGGCGCCACGGCCGGTATTCACCGAGCCGGGCGAGACACGCGTAGGCATTGGTGAGTTCGAGGAGGCGCGTTTCTGCGTTTCCGATGGTCAGGCCGAGACCGTATTCAGCCGGATCTCGAGTCAGTGTAGTCAAGCCGAGGTCCTTGAGCTGGTTTTGCAGCACGACCGGGCCACCGAGATCCGCCAGTACCCGCACCGCCGGGATGTTGAGCGAATTGGCGAGCGCAGCTCGATAGCTCACAGGACCCGCGCAGCGACGGCTGTAATTCTCCGGGCTAAATGCGCCCTCAGCTGTTGGAAAAGCCGTGGGGATATCGGGCACCACAGTGGCGGGTGTGGCCCCGTGCTCGAGCGCGAGGAGGTAGGTGAATGGCTTGATGGTCGAGCCGGGAGAACGCGGCGCCCAGGCGCCATTCACCTGACCGCCATCCGGCGCCGCATAGTCCCTCGATCCGAGCAACGCCAGGACGTCACCCGTTGTATTGTCGATCACTACGGCCGCGGCATCACTCACGGCACGCGATTCGAGCCGCGCCAGCTGCTCGTCAATGATGCGTTCAACGCGCTGGTTGAGCGCGAGATCGAGTGTGGTGCGCACGCTTCCGTTGACAGCGGCTGGCAATTTCCGCAGGACGAGATCCGTAAAATGCGGCGCGCGGAATGTTCGTGGCGCCGACTGGATTCGCGGTGACTCGGCCACCGCCTGCGCGAATTGCGCGGCGCTCAACCATCCATTGTTGCGCATCCGCTCGAGCACGGTCCGCTGGCGTTTTCGCGCTGCGGCCAGCGCGCGATGCGGGCTGAGACGCGAGGGGTTCTTCGGTAGACCTGCCAGTAAGGCCGCTTCCGCGTCGCTCAGGTCACTCAAAGGTTTGCCAAAAAAATAGTCGGCCGCGGCAGCGACCCCGACATTGAGGTGCCCAAAATCGACGCGGTTGAAGTATTCGACCAGAATCCGTTCCTTATCCCAAACCTGCTCGAGCCGAAGCGCCGTGGCCGCCTCGATGAATTTGGTCTGAAACGTGCGCGGACGCGGGTGAGCGACTTTCACCAATTGCTGAGTAATGGTGGACGCGCCGGACACGATTTTCCCGTTCCGCAGCCCATCCCGCGCGGAGCGGGCGACAGCAAGCCAATCGACGCCGCGATGATCGAGGAAACGCTTGTCCTCGGCGGCCAGCATGGCGTGGATCAATCGCAGCGGAATCTCGTCGATGGAAACTGGCCGGGCGAATCGCTCCTCCGCGCGCACCTCGCGCAGCGAAACGCCGTGGCGATCGAGCAGTTCGAGGCTCGGCTGCGGGGACCGATTCAGCTCTTCCGGGATCGGCACGAGTTTCAAACCAAGCCAGGCAAAGATCGCAGCGAGGAGGCCTGTTTTGTAAAGACGCCGCAGGAAGCGACGTCCGCGCAGGTTGTTGAGCCGGTTCATCTACTTTAGCGGCTGCGTGGTGATCGTGGCCGAGGCCGTCAGCCCGAAACGTTCGGGGTGATACATTTCCTCGATCTTCGCTGATGGCGCCGTGGCCGCGCCCGCAGCGTTGACCCGCGCGAGGTAGCGCAGCGAATAGCGACCCGGGCGCAGGTAGTTGGCAAAGAACAAGGCCCGATCGTCGCGCAGTTCACGGTAATCAGTGGCAAAATCGAGGCCGAGCACCTCGCCCGCACGTGTGGCTTGCGATTTGAACGCCGGATTGAGCGGCTCGAATACAGCGGGCAAAGGATCTTCGATGGCGAGATAGCCAGCCGTCCGGCGCACCTCGATATCCAGGGTCACGAGCACGCGATCGCCCACCCGCAGATCGTTCGCTTCACCGAGCGAACCGTCGTCTTCCACTTTGGAGTAGCGCCGCGCGATGGCGTAGCCGCGATCCTGCGCCGGTTGCGCCGCGAGCTTTGGAAAGGCCTCGATGGTGACCTCGCTGTAAATCGCCCCCGCTCTCGTCTTTTCGATCTCGAACGGCGCGCTCGACGCCGTGGCGACGATGGGCAATTCCCGCGTCACGGTCTCAGGTTTGGCCCCGAGCGCGATTTCTTCGCTGGCCTCACCCCAGCGCACACGGACCGTCGTGGATTTGTCGGACGATTCGTTGCGTTGCAGGTAATCACCCATCGCCAGCAGCGCCCAGGCGTTGCCTTGCGTGGTCCACCAATGACCGTCGCGGCGCTGCTGAAACAGGTCATTCGCCAACGCGTCGAGTTGTCGCGTTTCGGGCCGGTAGCGGTTCCAGGCCAAAAGTTGCAGCGCGATCGAACGGGCGGGAAGTGCAAACCAGCCATCGTCGAACGTGATCGGCTGAGGTTTGAGCAATTCCTCGATCATCGATGGTGACCCTTTGCTTTCGGCGATCGCCAGGGCCAGCAGCGCGCGGTCGTCACTGGCGAGATCCTGGCGACGTTCGAAAAGGGTCTGGCCATACGCGGGTTCCGCGCGTCCGGCCAGGGCCAGGGCATAGACCGCCAGGCACCGCGGACTGAGATCGTAATGACTCGTCAGACTCGCCGTCCCGCGCAGCTCGCTGCTCATCCATTTCATCAACCGATCGTAATCGTCGTCCGGCACGATGGCCTTTCCCTGCTGCCGCGCGAGCGTCAGCGCGATGCTTCCGTAAGCGCTGCCCCACAACATCGGCTCGTTGGCACCCGGCCAATAAGCCAAACCGCCCGCAGCGGTCTGCATGCTGAGCAGGCGATCGACCCCATGCTGAACTGCCTCCGCGATCTCTTCGTCGCTCCGTTGCAGGGACGGCAGGAGATTTTGGAAATCACGCAGCGTCAACCAGGGCAGCGTGCTCGAGGTCGTTTGTTCGACGCAGCCATATGGGTAGTGGAGTAATTGCCGCAGCGCTTCCTGGATTTCGATCGCGCGAGAATTGGCCAGGCTCACGCGCACGATCCCGCTCCCCTCGAGAATCCGCGGATCGACGTCGGCGAGGACGTTGGGTTCGAGACCACGATTCTTGAAAACTCGCACTTCGCGAAGGAGCGGCGCGGGGAAACCGATTTTCAATTCGCTCTGGACCCGGTCCCCGTATTTTACTCCGTCCGCACCGGTAAAGTCTGCGGTCCATTTCCAGGTCGCCTTCCCGATTTCGACAAACTCGACCGGAAAATCGACGGCCACGGAGCCGTGCGCGGGCACCTCAACGGTGCGTGTGGTTTCATCTCCGCGGGCTTTATCATCGAGCGCGAGAGCAATACTTGCCGTGCCCTTGATGTCGGTGGTGTTGTGCACCACTGCGCGGAGTGCCAGACGGTCGCCGACATTCGCGAAACGCGGCAAAGACGGCTCCAGCATCACCGGTTTGTTGACCTCGAAGGCCGATTCGCCGGCGCCAAATTGATGCAGCCGCGACTGCACGACCGCGATCACCCGATAGCGCGTCAGGCTGTCCGGCGCCGGAAAACGTGCAGTCAGTTTGCCCGCTTCATCGGTGATCAGGTCCGCGGCCCAAAAGGCGCAGGCGAGGAAGTTTTTGCGCATGCCATCGTCGCCATCGCCGCCGCCCCCGACGAGGAACCCTTTGTTTTCATAGCCACGGATTTCCGGATCTTCATCGAGCAGCGTGGGCAACGTGAGGGAGGTGCTGACCCCGAGCGAACGACGTTGATTGAAAAACGAGAGGGGATTCGGCGTCTCGTAACCGGTGAGGCTGAGGACGCCTTCGTCCACGGCATAGAGGGTTACCTCGGCCCCGGCTGCGGGATGGCCCGCGAAATCGAGCACCTCGGCCTTCACCGTCACCTCTTCCGCAGGCCGGTAGGCGGTCGCTTCCGGCCGCACATAAACGGTGAGTTTCGAGTCGGGACGGGCGACCGCCAGTTCGCAATAACCAATGCGATACTCAGGGGCAGGAACTTTTCGCGGACTATCCGCCGCACCTCGGAGAAGCATGACGGAGACAAAAACGTTGGGGGAATCGTCCGCCTCGAGAGGCACCGCGATGGCGGGAGCATTTCCCTCAAGGTGTGTGATGAATGAACGCAGGACCTTTTCCCGCTCGATGGTGACCAGCGCGTCGCCATTGATCGGCGTTTTGACCAGGATCGTCGCGGTCTCGCCCGCCGCATAATCATCTTTGTCCGGCACCAGTTCGATTTGATACGGATTGCGATAATCCCACGCCGTCACTCCGGCGCCATAGACTTCAAACGTCGTGGCCGTCACCACCTGCCGGCCGGCGGCATCGACCGCGGAGACTTCCAGCAGATACTGGCCGGGCTGCTCAACGCTGAGTGCTTCGGGAAGCGGTGATGCGATCCACCGACGCCCTTCTTTCGCCAGCGGCGAAGTCCGAATGTCGCACCGGGTGACGAGATTAAATCGCGGTTCATTTTCGTACGAAGTCGCGCCTCCGGCGGTTTGGACACGGTTTGTCTGCCAATCGATGCGGGTGAGCTGCAATTTTGCCTCGACGGGCTCTGGCATGGGCGTGCCGTCGGTGCGCACGGCGATAATCTCGAGAGGAAGCGGCTCGTTTTCGTGCACGAGCGACCGGAAACGCCGCAGGCCCAGATAAAAATCCGAGCTGTGCTGCGTAAAGCTCCGCGTCTCAGACACGGTTTGTTGATTGACGTCCGTGATCTCGCACAACACGCGGACCGAGCGCGGCTGCGGCGCTTTGACATTGAGCGGCAGCGCGATTTCGAGGGAGGCAGTTCCCTTGTCGTCGAGGTCGGCCTGGCCTTGTTGCGAGAATTGTGAGAGGCGGTCGAGTTCGCGGTTGAGGCGGTAATTGTCGATCGCCTGGGTAAAGGCAAAGTCGCGGAAGTCATCGGACGAGAACGGGGTGTCACGTGCGTCGATGGACCACGTCAGTCGGGCCTTCGAGAGCGGTTTGCCCATGTAGTATTTTGCGGTGACCGGCAGCGAGAGCGCGGCTGGTCCGGGAGCCATCGGTGCCTGGCCGATCGCGATTTCAAAGGCGTTCGGTCGATAGTCCTGGACCTGAAAAGTATGCGAGCCGGCGGTGCGCTCATCCTCACGCGCGGTGCCAAATCTTACCTGCACGAAGAAGGTGCCAACGGTGTTCTTCGGCAGCTTCAAGTCTTCGGAAAAGGATCCGAAATCTGAGAGGGTGATCTCGCGATTGATAAACTCACGGCCTCGCGCGTCCTGGGCCACCAGCCGGCCCTTGCGTCCGGGAGTAACGCGCGATTCTCCGAGTGTGCAGTCGCGCGCGACGCCCTTGAGATGCACGGTTTCGCCAGGTTTATAAACGCCGCGTTCGGTGAAGAGATATGCCCGCATCGCTGCCGCCTCGGCAGGTCGCTCGTCTCCATCGAACTCGACGTTCACCCGCGCGAGATTGATGCCGAAGCTGCCGTTCTTGATCTCGATGAGATGCTGGTCCGAGTCGGTTTTAACTTCGAGCCAGCGCGCTTCCGTGGCGGGCGGAAGCTGCGCCAGCCCATGAGCGTCTGTCTTGGCGGAGGCCAGGGACGTATCTTTGTCGTCAAGCAGGCGCAGCGAGGCATCGGGAACGCCTTTGCCGCTCTGCATGGAAAAGACGTGGACGAATGTTTCCTGCGCGGCGCGCTTCCACACGGCAGCCAGGTCGGTCACCTGCACGATTGCTTGCGCCCCGGGTCGCAACGTTTCCGGCGCCAGATCCCCGGTTTGCTCCGCGGTAAGCAGAACCGTACCCGTACGGTTTTGACCGAGGATTTCATTCCAATCGAGAGCCAGTTCATTGCTTTCGTCCGTGGCCTCGCTGATCGGCAATTCCTGTCTCCAGATCACGCGCCCGGGAAGTGTGTCCGGGTCGACTTTGGAATTCTCGCCGGGAAGCGTGCGCCCATCGCCATCCCGAGGGGAGTTGTAGTAACGATCAAACCCGCGCAACGCGATCGGGACAGTGTCATCGGTAAAGAGCTTTGCCGTGACGGTGACGCGGGGAACGTTGACCGCGCGGAGGTGAAAGCGGCGGCTTCCCGCATTCATCTGGTGCGTCTCAAAGGCCTCAAAACGAAGCTCTGGTGCGATCGGCGCGAACACCGCGTCTTCAATGATCCCACCGGCGAGAACAAATGGTTCGTCGGCCGCGAGGCCGGGTTGGATCGCCACGCGATACTTTTTCTCCAGCTCAAATTCGCCGGTGAAAGTGATCGTCGCGCCCGCGATCTCCGATTTAAAACCGGCCGGGGGCGGGGTGATCGAGACCCATCGGGCGATCGATTCCGGCGTCAGATCGTGCGCCAGAACTTTCGTAAAATTGACGATAATGCGGCGGCCGCTGACCAAATTGTTGGTCGCCGAAACGTCAGACACTTCAAATGGGCGGACGGTTCCGATCGTTAGATCGCAGCGGTTCAGGGTCCGAATCTCGCCGTCCGCCGCGGGAATTCCGGAACCAATCCGGAGGCGCCATCCTTCACCGGGCGACAATGGTTTGGCGGGTGACACGAACAACTGGTTCGCCTGCTTCGTTTCGCCGAAACTGACGCCGCGAAATCGATCCGCCCAGGTGACCAGCGAGCGATCGTTCGTCAGCCATTCCCGAAATACGAAATCGCCGGCCGCTGCGGGGTCGGTGGCTCAATCGTGCCGGCAATCCGGTCCGTGCCACCCGCCCGCTCGAACCAACAGTGGTCCGCTACATCCGTCGCCCGCACATCTTCGTTAAAAAGCAGGGCAATCGAAGGCAAGGCGGGCGCGTTGCTTGGCGGCAAATAGGAAAGCGCGGACCACGCTTGCAGGGCAAAAGGTGGCGTCGACACGAGTCCCTTCCAATGCTCCGGCATCTTGTCGCCGGCCCGTGTTTTTAGCTCGTCGCGCAGATCGATCTGCAAGGTCGTCCCGAGCGGATACGGCTCCGTGGGTGAAAAAATGCCGCTCCTCGTGCTCACCCAGGTAAATTTTCCCGGCACCTCCGGGTGCAGCCGAATGGGCGGAAATTCCGCCGGCTTCCCAGTCTGGTCCGGTTCGACCATCTCAGCTGAAAATCGAATCTCGATGGTTGAATTCGGAGCGAGCGGATCGGAACCCGCGATGAGTTGGACCGTGGGAACTTCGGCGCGAACCGGTGCGACGAGAAGAGAGCAGAGCAAGGGGATGAAGACGTGGCGGAGCATGGTATGAAATGGACTGCGAGGGATACGCGCCCCGGCATCGTGTTCTTTCAAAACCCTGAAAAAATATTGCCGCGTCCGTTGGAACGCTCGCTAGCCTCCGCCATGCCCTTGCCCGACCCCGAGCGTCATTCCCGGCTGCTGGCCACGCGCCGCAGCCTCATCGAGCAATTACCGAATCGCGAGGACCGCACTTCCTGGCAGGAATTTTTCGACACCTACTGGCGGCTCATTTACGGCGTGGCGCGCAAATCCGGACTCAACGACGCCGAAGCGCAGGACGTAGTCCAGGAAACGGTGATCGGCGTTTCCAAAAGCATCGAGCGATATCGGGCTGACGCCGGTTCCTTCAAAAACTGGCTGCTCCAGCTCACCCGCTGGCGGATCATCGATCAGGTCCGTAAACGCTCACCAGCGAACGCGATGGATCGTCATCACGACGACAGCCGTCTGACTGCGCCGATCGATCGCATTGCCGATACTTCTGGTGCGCCACTCGAAGCGGTGTGGGAGGAACAGTGGCAGGCGACCCTGCTCGAAAACGCCCTCGAGCGTTTGAAGAAGAAGGTGAATCCGAAGCACTTCCAGATCTTCGATTGCGCCGTGGTGAAACGCTGGTCAGCGCGGAAAATCGCGGACGAACTCGACGTGAACGTGGCGCAGGTTTACCTGGTCAAACATCGGCTCGCGGGGTTGCTGAAAAAGGAAGTGGCCGGTTTGGAAAAAGGAAATCGGTCCGGTTGATGGATGGAGGGCGCAAACACGAGGCTTCGTTTCTGCAGGACGTTGAACCGGCCAGAAATCGGAACCCCGGGTCAGGACGAACGCGCTTCAAGGAGACGCTCGACGTATTTCGCCAGCAAGTCGAACTCGAGGTTGACACGCTGGCCAGCGAAACAGGTGGCGAGATTCGTCACGGTGCGGGTATGCGGGATGATCCAGACGACGAAGCTCGCGGCCCGCACTTCGGCTACCGTGAGGCTAATGCCGTCCACGGCGATCGAACCTTTCGCCACGACGTAGCGGGCGAATTCCGCCGGAAGCGCGACCTCGAGCCGCCAATCCGCGCCGACCTCATCGAATCCCAGCACCTCGGCAGCGCCATCAACATGCCCCTGCACGAAGTGTCCGCCGAGTCGCGCGTTGGCGGCCAGTGCGCGCTCCAGGTTGACCAGTCCGCCGGGGGCCACAGCGCCCAGGCTGGTCCGGTCGAGTGTTTCGCGGAGCAAATCAAACCCGAGCGAATCGTCGTCCTGGATCGCCGCCGTGAGGCAGCAACCGTTGACCGCGATGCTGTCACCGATATTCACTTCCGGGGCGATCTGTGGAGCGTGAATCGTCATCCGTGCGCCAACACGGGTTGTCTCGATGGAAGTGAACGTTCCAGTGGATTCGACGAGCCCGGTAAACATGGATAATGGATGAAGTTGATGCTAGTGCAGCGGTGAAATGTAGATTCGCATCACGTTCACCCGGCCGCCGTGGAAATACCATCGGGGCGCAAAATCGAAACTCCGCTCCACGCCCACATATTTCAGCCAGGTCGTTTCACCAGCATAGTTCGGGTCATAGACTGAGAATCGGATATCACCACCGGGTCGTCGCTCGGCCGCATAAACAATCACGCAATGATTCATGTGCGGGAACCGCGCGAGATACACCGCACGAGGGCGGCCTTCGTCCATCGAACGCGCCAGCCATTCCGCCGCAGCGGCTTGCCCGGCTCGCAAGTGACCCATACCCATGCGCCAGTTGCCCACGCGAAGATACGTGGGCAGCCAGGCGCCCAAATTTTCCTGCAAGACGGTGGGCTCGGTCTTGGAAAAGTCCCGCAGGTCGCGAAATCCGGGTACCACGATCTTTTCCCGTGGGCCGGCGCTCCAGACGGGTATCCGGCAGATTTGGCGAATAATGTTTGCGTACGCAGCATGTGAGGCTCGCGGCTGTTTCGGCTCGAAACGCGCAAACTGGTAAAACTGCAGTGCGGCGCGCGTCATGACAAAGCATCGATGCGCATAGGCGGGCGGCTTTTCCTTTCGGCCTACGTGCATGCCGCCCTGTTCGTCGAACTCGTAGGCGAACACCGTTTCGTTCGAGAAAGCGAAGGTATCGCGTGATGGATCAAACCCAGCGAAGCAATTGGCGCTGACCAGGATTCCGATCAACAACGCCAGAGATGAAAACTTGCAGCCCCGCCTCACAAGTCCGGGGACAGCGTGTATTTTTCCGCGCGAAAAGTCCCAACTTTCCGACCCACGGCTCGCCGGCCATGCCTGTCGGCGCCTTTCCCAACGATAATGACCTTCGTGGGCGGATCATTGGGATCCGGCTTGAAATAGGTGTACCCATTTGCGCCCAGCTCGGGGGCCAGTGGATCGGTGAGCGCGGACTGATTCACGAGTTCATCGGGGAAAAGATCTTCGAGACTGTCCAGGAATTCTCCGTTGTTCCGCGCCGCATGGTGTTCGCACGCTACGATGATTCCCGGCACTTGTGACGCCGGTCTCCACTGTGGTTCGCCTGCCCACCAGCAGAGATCCATCGGCAGAACACGCCGGGCCGTCAATTCAGCCTGGAGTTGGGCAAGCGAAAACGGGCCCGGTTGCCGGCCTTGGTGTTGGACCAGGAGTTGCATGGCACCGAAGCTACGAGCACCATCCGGCGTGTCGAGCACGCGCGGCAGGTCGGAACTGGATACGGGCTTTTCAATCGGAGCGGCTTCAGCTACCGACGCGGCCAATGAAATCGTTCAAGGTTTTTTGCGCGCTGATCCTCGTGCTCTTGTTGGCAAATTGCGCGACTTCGGCGCGTCTCAAAACTCCACCGCCCAGCGTCGGTTGGCGCCCGATGCTTGTGCCCGAGGGGCGCTACGGTCGCCACATCGAGTTTCCTCTGCGCGCTAGCTACATCACTGTGCACAGCACCGCGAATCGCAATGCGACGGCCCTCCAGCATGGTCGTGGAATGGCCGCGGGCGCATTTCGCGGCACGTCGAAATGGAACCGCACAGGATACCTGACCTGGCACTTTACCGTGGACGATCGTGAGACGATTCAGTCGCTGCCGCTCAACATCCAGGGTGAACATGCCGATCACGATGGGCCCGGAAACACTTCGAGCATCGCCATCGAAATATGTGAGTTTAGCAATCCGGCCCGGCAGGCAGCCGCGGTTGACCGCGCGGCGCATCTCACCGCCTGGCTCATGCACGCTTACGGAATTCCGCTCGATCACGTCGTGCCTCATCAGCACTGGCCCCAGAAGCATTTCAAAAACTACCAGAAAGATTGTCCTCGGATTCTCATGGACGGCGGGCGTCCTGGACCGCGCTGGGCGGCGTTCCTGGCCAAGGTTCACACTTATTATAAATCAGAATAATCGCGGCTTTTGCCAAACGCTGGACGCTTGGCTGTTCAAGCGTTGTCACGCCGCATTCCAGTACTCACCGAAAACTCTGGTTGCGATCGTTCTGCTTCGCGGGTCATCGAAAAATGAACTTTCGGAAACCCGCCTCTGCCGCCGTCACTCTCTGCGCTACACTTCTCGTCGTTTTGACGTCATCCGCACGCTCGGAAGGCGATTCGATCTGGGAAGGGCCGGTGATGGCACAGCCGTTTGACCGCGCACCTTTTCGGCCCGTCCGGGTTCCCGATTGGGTCGAGGATACGGTCGGAGTTGGCTACACGCTTTCCGCTCAATCCTTCGAGCAGCGTCAACGCGCAGCTGCCGCCGGAGTTAGCATAAGCGAAATGGGATTTGTTGATCCCTATTATGCGTATTACGACAGCAAGTTGCTCCAAAAGCGGAGCCCGCACGTGCCCTTGGATCAGCTCGAGGCGAATCTGGCCGAGTATCGGAAGCTGGGGATTAAAGTGCTCGGCGTTTATCCACCATGTTTGCAAGGCGAGGTTTACGAGAAGCATCCCGAGTGGCGCCGCATTTCGACCGACGTGACTGAAATCCCGCAAGTGGACATGAAAAAGCAACCGTTTGGCGGCATGCTATGTTTACTCGGACCTTATGGCGACTTTTTCATCGATGTTCTGGCGGAGATAGCCACCAAATTTCCGGATGTTAAGGCATTTAGTTTCGACGGGCTGCACTACGGTGGCGTGTGCTATTGCCAGGACTGCCGGAATAAGTATCGCCTCGAGACCGGCAAGGAGATTCCGAAGGTGAACATGGAGGATGGCGATTTCCGGCACTATCAACACTGGGCTGATCGACGAATGGAGAATCTCGTTCAGCGCATGCAAACGCGTCTCAAAGGAATTCGACCGGAACTGGCACTGGTGACCTGGACGACCAATGCCGGCCGATTCGGGCACCTCCGCGACATTCCCCGCAATATGCCAGCCAGGATGAATCTTTTGCTCGATGCTCCCGACCAGGAGTTCTGGCTCGATGAAACCAATCGTGGCGCCTCGATCGTACCCGCGTTCGCCAACGCCTATATTTGGGCCACGACCAATCATCGAGTTGCCTTCAGCGAGCCTTACCTCATGTCCCATGGGAATCCGTATGGAAAGGATAGTTTCCCGGTGCACGAGATCGAGCGCCGCGTCATGCTGGCGCTTACCCACGGCGCCGGACCCAGCCTCGCAGTGGGACAGCCGGCTCGATTGCAGGACGAGGTCTATCGCATTCTCGGCGAAGTGCAGAAACGCAAACCATGGCTGACTCACAAACAACCGGAACCCTGGGCCGCAATGCTCATGAGCGACAACACCCGCGTGTTCTATGGACGCGACCCGGGACGAATCGAAGAGCGCTACGTTGGCTCTGTGCTTGGCTATTTCCGAGCCGCAATCGAGGAGCATCTCCCGTTTACGCTGATCAACGATTGGAATCTGACCGCGTCTGAACTGGCCAAATACAAAGTGCTGATTTTGCCAAATGCCGCGTGCTTGAACGACGATCAATGCGCTGCGATCAGAGAATTTGTTGCCTCGGGGGGCGGCCTCGTTGCGACATTGGATTCATCACTATGCGACGACTTTGGCGATCCGCGACCGGACTTCGCGCTGGCCGACGTTTTCGGCCTTCACTACCGTGGCGTCGCCACTTCGGATTCGGATCCGGCCAATCTGGACGTCAATTTCTCCCGACAACTCGGAACGGATTATTGGGACAAACGCAAGGGGATTTGGGACTTTCGGCTCAGCCGGGAGTCGCCGCTGGCTTCGCCAAAACTTGACGCCTTGATCGGCAATGAACCCGTGACTTTCAAAGGTCAGGTTGCGACCACGGTTTTGAGCGAAGGGACAGTGAGCATCGCTGGTCTGGCAGCTCGGGACGGTGGAGTGGCGGCACCAATCCCCGCAATCACGACACATCAGTTTGGAAAAGGGCGTGTCGTCTATTTCGCATCAGGTATCGATTCCGCCTATTATCTCTATGCCTATCCTTATCATCGATTGTTATTGGCCAACGCGGTGAAGTGGGCGGCGAATTCGGTTGTCCCCATCGAAGTACAGGCGCCGATGTGTGTCCAGGCTGTCGCGATGCGGCAGGTGAAAGACGGCCCGCGGCTGGTTCTGCATCTGTTCAATGATGTCAACACGACGGCGTTTCATGCGCTTCCTTCCGACGATGTACCTTTGCGGGAGGAGACGCTGCCGATTTACGACATCCACGTTCAGTTTCGTGGTTATCAGCTGGGTTCGATCCGCCTCCAACCCGAAGGGATCGAACTCACCAGACAAGCGATTGATGATGGATTTGAGGTGGTCGTTCCAAGGCTCGATGTCCACTCGATGGTGGTCGCGGAATTGAAATAGTTGAGCCGTCTCCACCCGGATTGCCAACGCGGCCCGGAAAAGTGTTCTCGAGCATTGTGCGCATTCATCGCGGAACAACTCTTTGACAATTTGATGAGTTGATTCTGACAACTGGCGTCGGGCATCCGTCCAGGATGGGCGCATGAAAACCTCACTGCTGCACAAGATCGTTTACGGAACGCTCGCCCTCGGATGGCTCTCAGCAATCGCGCCCGCCGCCGCCCCGGTCCCAACCGAAAAACCTGCGCCTCCAGAGCGGCCACTGGTTCAGATCGCGCTCTTGCTCGACACCTCGGGAAGCATGGGCGGCCTGATTTCTCAGGCCAAACAGCAGCTCTGGCAGATCGTGAATGAATTCATCGCGGCCCGACAGGATGGAGTCGCACCTCGAGTCGAAGTCGCACTCTATCAATACGGCAACGATCAATTGCCATCCGAAAACGGGTGGATCGAGCAACTCTCACCGCTGACGCAAGATCTCGATCAGGTTTCGGAAAAGCTCTTCGCCCTCGGGACCAGCGGGGGTGATGAGTATTGCGGATGGGTGATCCGGGAGGCGGTCGAAAAGCTCGCTTGGGACCGATCGACGAAGGTTTACAAGGCGATCTTTATCGCCGGGAACGAGCCGTTCACCCAAGGCCCGGTGAATTTTGGCCCGGTTTGTAAAACTGCGATCGCGCGAGACATCATCATCAACACGATTCATTGCGGAACGGAGGCGGACGGAATTCAGGGTGGGTGGAAGGACGGTGCCACGCTGGCGGACGGGAGGTTCCTGACCATCAATCACAATGCGCAGGTGGCCAATATTACGGCGCCCCAGGACCGAGAGATCGCCGAGGTGAATGCAAAACTGAATGCGACATACATTGCTTTCGGTGCCCACGGTGTGGAGGGGAAAAGACGGCAGGAAGCACAGGATCTCAATGCAGCTCAGGCGCCGGCTGCCCCCTCCGTCGTGGCCGCACGTGCGAAAACGAAAGCTTCGGCCAACTACGCCAACGCTTCCTGGGATCTGATCGATGCGCTGCAAGAGAAAGAAATCGCGCTCAAAGATCTGAAAGGATGAGGATCTGCCGGAAGAATTGCGCGGAATCGAGCCCGAGAAGCGGCAGGCGATAATCGACGAGAAGAAAGCGGAACGTGCACAGCTGCAGACGCGCTTGCTCGAATTGTCGGCCGAACGCGAGAAGGCGGTCGCGGCGCAGAAGCAGGATAGCGAGACGGCGACCCTGGACCGGGCAGTCACCGCCACCATCAGGAAACAGGCCGCCGGAAAGGCCTTCAAATTTGGACAGAACTAGGAAAGTGGCGGCTTGGACCAGCGTGGTTGGATGGGCAAAGCCCGCGTTCGGGGGGGCGCGGGCTTTCTCTTTTCGAGTTGCCCAGAGGTGGCTCGCGGAAAGACTTGTCACGGCGCAGGCGCACGCCACTTTCGCAGGGTGAAAATTCCCGGCTTTTCCGATTTGCGCACGCATTGGCGCCGCGGTGGCATGGCCCTGATCTGTCTGATCTCCCTGCCCGCCGTTCGAGCGGAGGAGTCCGGAGATCCAATTTCCCTTTTGCATGAGCTCGACCGCGGCTTTGCCGCCCTATTTGAGCGAGTCGCGCCGACGGTGGTGGTCATTGAAGCGACCCGTGAGATCACCGAGGAAGACCTTGATGAGCGCAACCTGGAGCTGTTGCTGCGAGACCAGGCGGAAAGCCCCGACGCCAAATCCGCTCACCCTCCATTTCACCATCGAAGTTCACGGAGCGAGGGAAGCGGCTTTTTCGTCGGTAAGGAAGGCTACGTCGTCACCAACCTCCACGTCATCGATGGAGCAGATGAACTCGAGATCCGGACTCAGGACCGGCGTCGTTTTCCAGCAAAGGTGATCGGCCGGGATGAACAAACGGACATCGCCGTCCTAAGAATCGAAATCGAAACGCCGCCGGTCGCAAGTTTTGCGGATAGCGATGCCGTGCGCATCGGTCAGCTCGTGGGGGCCATTGGCGCGCCTTTCAATCAGGACTACTCGTTCACCTGCGGCTGGGTCAGCGGAACGGGCCGGACCAATTTGCTCGGGCCGAATTCGGAAAAGCTGCTTCTCGAGGACTACATCCAGACCGACGCTTTCATCAATCCAGGCAATTCCGGCGGACCGCTTTTCGATGTCGATGGACGGGTCGTGGGAATGAATACCCTGATCAACGGTCTGGGGCGCGGCATCGCGTTCGCCATCCCGTCGAATCTCGTACGCGACGTCGTTGATCAGCTGGTGACCACGGGCAAAGTGCGTCGCTCGTGGCTCGGGATCCGCATGGGAGCAGTCGAGGACAGCGGGGCGCTCGAAGGGCGCCTTCCCGACATCGATCACGGGGTGGTCGTCTACACCATTGTTGCGGATTCTCCAGCCTACCAAAGCGAACTGCGTCCGCACGACATCATCACGGCCGTCGGCGGACGCAAAGTTTCGCTGCCGCGCGACCTGCAACGGGAAATCTTTCGGGCCAAAGTCGGAACCCGATTGGAACTCGACGTCTGGCGGGACGGCAAAACCATCAATGTGCCCGTGACCACGGACGAACTGCCGGCGAACGCACGTCAGATGCCGTTGGCAACGACTCAAGGCGCCCCTTCGCGCGCGTCTCACGAGATTGCCGGCCTCACCCTTGAAGACGCCGGATCGGGCAAATGCCGCGTTGCCGGAGTCCACGCCGGATCACCAGCTGCCAAAGCGGAACTCGCTGTGGATGATATTATTACAGCGGTTGAGACCGAACCCGTGGACGGCGCCACCGCCGCTGAGAAGGCTTTGACCGACGCGCTCGAAGCGGGGGGAGAAAAGGGGGTTCTTATAAATTTTGAGCGGGCAGGAAAAAAAAGTTGGGTTGTGATTGAACGACCCAAAGAGTGACCGGTCAAAGAAGACAGTTTTCTACGTTCCTTGGTTGGGGCGGGCCGGCGCTTTAAGTGGGGCGCCGGCCCGTTTTTTTTGTGGGAAGGCTTGAAGCTCGGTTCGAGTCAGCGCATTCGATAGGTCCGTTTCCGCCGATCCATCCATCAAGTGCAATACAAGGACTACTACCAAACTCTCGGCGTCTCGAAGACCGCCACCAGTGACGAGATTCGCAAAGCCTTTCGCAAGCTTGCCCGGGTTCATCACCCCGATGTCTCGAAGGACAAGAAAGGCGCCGAAACGAAATTTAAGGAGATCAACGAGGCTTACGAAGTCTTGGGTGACCCCGAAAAACGGCGGCAGTATGATGAACTCGGGGCGAACTGGCAGGGAGGAGCGGGATTTCCACCGCCGCCGGGCCGATCCCGCGGGCAGGCAGCAGGGGGCCATCCGTTCGCCGGGGGCCACTTTGGTGGGACCGGGTTCAGCGATTTTTTCGAGCAATTCTTTGGCGCCGCCACCCAGGGCGGAGGTGGTCGTCGCGGCGATCCATTCGCCGGCATGGGCGGAATGCCTCCCGAGGAGATGGCCGGAATGGATATTGAGGCTGACCTCCTCGTAACCATCGAAGAAGCCCTCCACGGCGCGAAAAAGAAAATTTCGTTTCGACGGGAAGACTCGACGAAAGTGGAGACGTTCGAGGTGCGAATCCCGAAAGGCGTGCGCAGCGGACAACGCATTCGCCTGGCCGGCCAGGGGGAAAGCGCCGGGCCGCGCGGACGCGCCGGAGATTTGTTTTTGCGAGTGAAATTTGCCCAGCATCCGGACTACCGAATCGATGGAGCGGACCTGATCCACGACGTGGAATTGCCGGTTACGACGGCGGTCCTGGGTTCGGATCTCGAGGTTCCGACCCCCGACGGCTCCGTGCGTCTGAAGATCCCTCCTGGCACTCAACCCGGACGAAAAATGCGGCTCAAGGGTCGCGGCCTGCCGACTGGTCCATCAAGTCGGGGCGATTTTTATGTCAAAATCGACGTGTTGCTGCCCGAAAACCTGACGGAAGAAAAACGCGAATTGTGGGAGAAACTCGCCAAGCTGGACCGGTAACCATCCCCAGATGATTGAATATCGTCTCGGCCGCGACGGACTGGATCTCGACGCCGTCATCGAACTCTACCGCGCATCGACCTTGGGCGAGCGGCGTCCGGTGGATGATCTCCCGCGGATGGCGACCATGCTCGCAAACGCCAATCTGATTGTCTCAGCCTGGGACGAGTCCCTTTTGGTGGGAATCGCACGGAGCGTCAGCGATTTCGCGTATTGCACGTATCTCTCGGACCTCGCCGTCCGTGTGTCTCACCAGCGGCAAGGCATCGGTCGAGAACTCATCCGCCGCACGCGCGAAGCCGGTGATGGCGCGACGGTTATCCTCTTATCCGCGCCGAAAGCGGCGGAATACTATCCGACCATTGGTTTTTCCCAGCATCCGTCCGCGTGGACTCTGCCCGCCCAGGCGAAATTAAAATAATCGGATCTCGGACGCTTCGGGAACCCGGCTACACGTCGCAGATCTGGACCCCTTGCTTCAGTGAGGCGAGGACATCGGGTCTGGCGGGAATGAATTCCTGGGCCACGTGACCTTTGAAGCCGGTCTCGACGATCGCTTCCATGATCGCGCCGTAATTGAGCTCCTGCGTATCATCGATTTCATGGCGTCCTGGAACTCCGCCGGTGTGGTAATGCGCAAAGTGATCCTTGTTCGCGCGAATGGTGGCGATGACATCCCCTTCCATGATTTGCATGTGGTAGATGTCGTAGAGGAGTCGGAAATTCGGGGAATCGATCATCTTCACCAGCGCGACGCCCCAGGGGCTTTTATCGCACATGTAATCGGGATGATTCACGCGGCTGTTGAGCAATTCCATGCAAAGGATGACGTTCTTTTTTTCGCAGAGCGGCAGGAGCCGCTTGATCCCCTCGGCGCAGTTCTTCATGCCCGTCTCGTCATCGAGGCCGTCGCGGTTCCCGGAAAAGCAAATCACGTTGGTGAAACCCGCGTCGGCACTGGCATTGATATGCGGCTCATAGACTTCGACTAAAAGGTCGTGATGCTCCTTCCGATTGAAGGCGCGTGTGATGCCGCCGAGATCCTTTCCGTCCGGCCCCTTGATGGATGGCGAGCCGACCATGGCGCAGCTCAACCCATGCTGTTTCAACGTCGGGAAGTCTGCAGGCTGAAGGAGTTCGATCGAACTCAAGCCCATTTCCTTTCCCGCCACGCACAAGTCTTCGAGGCTCACCTTTGGGTAGCACCATTTGCAGACCGAGTGATTGATCCGGCCCTTCATGCCGGAGGCGGTTTCGGCGGCTCCGAGGCGATGGTGCAACGAGGCCGCAGCAGCCGCCACGGCGGTGCTGGCGGTGGAAAGGAACGAGCGGCGCGAGAATCGGGAGGGCGACATGATGTGAAACTAACCATTCCCCGCTCGCCGCCAAGTGCGGAACTTCGTTCCCGCTTTCAGGGCACCGCTGATCCTTGAGCTGCCCCGTGAAGTGGGCATTCCTGGCGCCCGGCAGCGTTGAAGGTTTTGCTCAGAACTGTTTATGCATTTGGGCGTGAAAGCCTCAGCCTCGATTTTCTTGCTCAGTGCGGCGGCTTTATTTCACGTCGGGTCCTTGGCCGCGACGGACGAGTTGGAATCTGCCAAACAAGGTGCCGCGCTGCTCAAGACCGACATCATGGGGATCTTCGCTCACCCCGACGATGAAAGCGGCATGGCGGCGGCCCTTGCTTTCTACGCCCTCGGACGAACGTCCGTCGTGGTGAACGTCTATTGCACTCGCGGCGAAGGCGGCGGGAATATGGTCGGCACGCAGGCAGGCGCGTCGTTAGCCGTGCTGCGCGAGGCGGAACTGCGAGCGTGCCTCACCACGCTCGGTGTGCGCTCCTGCTACTTCCTCGACCGGCTCGACTGGGCCTATACGGAAAGCGCCGCCGCGACGCTGCGCAAATGGGACAAATCGGAAACGCTCGAGCGGCTCGTGCGCCTGGTACGGGCATTGCGACCCGAGGTCGTCGTCACGATGAATCCCGCGCCGAGACCGGGCCAGCACGGTCATCATCAAGCCGCCGGTATGCTGGCCACCGAAGCGTTCACGGCCGCGGCCGACCCAAATCGCTTTCCTCTTCAACTGACCAAGGAAGGGCTGGCCGTCTGGCAGCCGCGCAAACTTTTCTTTGGGGGTGGCGGTGGCGAAGTCATCGCGACGATTATCCTGACCAATCCGCTGCCCGATGGGAGAAATCCCGGTCAAGTCGCTGCGCAGGCGCTGGCCAATCACCGCTCGCAAGCCTTCGGCAACTTTGGCACGCCGCCGGCCGCGCCGCGCCCGCAAAAATTCACGCTGGTCAAATCCTTCGTGCCGATCGCAGGCACGGAAACCGATTTGCTCGCGGGGCTGCCCGTTGCCGATGCGAATCTCGAGGAAGTCCACTTCGCCAAAGCGCCGGCAAAATCCGCGCTCTCCTTTGATTTCCGACCCCGCCCGGCCGTCGTGAATTATCAACGCTGGGTGAAAGAAGAAGCGATTGAACACGTCGCCGCCCAGCTCCGCGCCGAACTCCCGCTGGTCGCCGGTGAGCCAAACGAGGTTGTTCTCCGATTTCACAACAGCGGAACCGCGCCTGCGGAGGGGGATCTCACGCTGGAGATCCCTCCAGGCTGGACCATCGAACCGGCCTCACGACGGATTCGAATCGAGGCGCGCTCCGAAACCTCCATCGATTTGCGCGTCACGCCCCCGAACGGGCCGCGCGCCGACGCCGACCTGTCGGCCACGTTCATCGCCCACGGACTGTCTGTCCGAGCCGAGGCAAAGCTTCATCCCCTGCCGCGCGCCCATGTTCCACGCCTGAAGAAAGCGCCCGCTTTGGACGGAACCGACCAGGGCTGGGAAAACGCGCCGTTCCTCTCGATCGCGGCGACCAACATCGTCCAAGGCAAAGTCACGGACGCCGCCGACAGCAGCGCCGTCTTCCGCCTCGCGCACGACGGCAAAACTCTTTTCGTGGACGTGCAGGTGAAGGACGACGCCGTCATTGCGAACATCGCGCCCAACGACGTCAAAGGTCATTGGCGCAGCGATTCGGTGGAGATTTGTCTCGACCCCGCCGCCGGTGCGGAGGACACGCTCGGCGCATTCAAGCTCGGCATTTTTCCTTTTGACACCACGGGCGTCGTCCGGGCCGCGCGCGACGCCGACACGAACCAGGGGCCTGTGGAAGAGACCGCGCCGAAAACGCGCCTGAACTCCCGTCGCACCACGGATGGCTATCGCATCCAAGCCGCGATTCCGTTCGATGAGATTGGCCTCGCCCTCGAAAAGAAACGTCTCGGTTTCAACCTGATCATCTACGATGGCGACAAGCCCGACGCTGCTCTGGGCGAGAACATCAATGAATCCCGCATCGCCTGGGCGCCACAATCCGGCGTGCAGGGTCGTCCGGAAGATTGGGGCCGGATTGACCTTGACTAAGGCCAGGGGAAAAAGCGGGCAGTTCCAGCACGGCTATTCTTTCAGCGCGCGTGGAATGTTTCCCCCGCGCCTGATCAATCGTCCTGTGAAAACCCAACGAATGAGTCAGCGCGATTCGGGTCCGCCCGAACACCCCGGGAGAGCGAGGGCGGTGAGGGCCGCCGAGCCCAGCGGCCCGCCAATGCCGCCAGGCCAATGGCCAGCAGGGAGGCCACGCCAGGTTCCGGCACGGAAAGGCCCACCGGTGCCGCGATATCACGGGTGACGAACGCGCCTGGACCGCCGCTGGGACCAATCGTCCCCACGCGCGTGCTGTCGCCCGTGGCGAGATCGACAGTGTACAAACCTGACGAGGGATCGAGCGGACCGATGACCGTACTGAGCGATGCGTAGGCGACCCCCGTGCTCCCCGAAATGTCGAAGCCCACCTCATTGGTGGTCTTCACACCCAAGCCGCTTCCGATCGTCGTAAGCTCGCCCCCATCTGGAGACGGAGTGCCGTTCGGTCCGCCTTGGCGCACGAGGACATTGCGCCCCGAATCGATGCCATAAAGCGTGGCGACCGCAGCACCGCCAAAGTTGTTCGTGTAAGCGGCGCCAACCACGGTCGGTTCCAGGCCAAAGCCCGAATCGCCCGCGACGTAGGCCAGAGGTGTGTCCGTCGCCGTGAGCGATCCGTCGTTGGGATCGACGCGCAAGTTCTCCGCCACCGCGCTCACAATGCGCAGGCGGTCTGCCACCGGGTCGAAATCCACGCCCAAAGCGCCGCCGTTCAGTTTGAACTGTCCGCCGAGGCCGACCGGCGTGGCCTCGCCCGTCGCTGTGTTAATCGTGTAGAGCCGATAGAGCGGGGCGAAATTGTTCGAGACGCTCACGCCGTAGAGAACGCTGTCGAATGCAGCCGCCGGTGAATCGATCGCAACGGGCCGAAAGTCGATCCCAAGCAACTCGTCACCAACCTGCAGGCCGCTGATCGGCGCGCCATTGTTAATGAACGTCACGGTCGACGGCGCCGCGCTATCGAAGCTCAGCAGCCGATTCGACGTGTCGATCGCGAAGATCGTTTCCGCGTGAGTGGTGGCGAGTGAAAACGCGAAAGCGTTGAGCACCGAGAGGAGAGTCCGAGTTTTCATAGCAGCGAAAAACGTTGGGGTGCTGGCGAAAGATTACAGTGTCTTGCCAGCACGATGCTTTCATTTTCCGCGGAAGCAATTTCGGAAATGGCCAACGTCGCCTCGCACAGTCGGAGCGATCCCAATCCATTATCTAAAAACGCGAGTCGGCGACCGGAGACATTCAAATTCTCAAACGGCCCGGTGCCGTCGTCGATGTGCTCGACGGGGCAACTCCATCGTGCTCTTGAGCGAGCGTGATCCCTCTGCTTCGCGAATTACGGATTGATGATTAGAATGTACGTGATCGGCAGAAATGAACGAACCTGACCAATCTGAAGAGTCCGTTTTCGAAGCCGCGTTGCCGCGACGGCCCAATCAGCGCGCTGCCTACCCGGATGACGCATGCGGGAAGGACGACACCTTGCGTCGGTGTGTCCACCCTAGCATCATTGTTTCACCCTCCCCATTTTGAAATGTTTCAGTAATTCATTTACTAAAAATTCAATGGAACACCTTTCGCGTCGAAACCTGTTGCGCAAAACAGCCCTGCTGGGAACCACGCTCGCCATTGGGTTGCGTCCGTCCGCCAGCATCGCCCAGTCAACGACCGACTCGACGCCTTCGAGTACTCGAAAAAAGCTCAAGGTGGTCGTGACGGGCGGGCATCCCGGCGATCCGGAATACGGCTGTGGCGGCACCATTGCGCGCTACTCGGATCTGGGTCACGACGTGGTGCTGCTTTACCTGAACCAGGGGGAATGGACGGACAAACCCTCGTATGACCCGGCTCCGGTCCGCGTGGCGGAGGCCAAAAAGGCATGTGGGATTCTCAAGGCGCGACCGGTCTTTGCCGGGCAGGTCGACGGCCAATCGATCGTGGACCGCACACACTATGACGCGTTTCGGCACCTTTTGGAAACGGAGCAACCCGACGTGGTCTTCACCCATTGGCCGATCGACAACCATGCCGACCATCGTGCCATGTCGATGCTCGTTTATGACGGTTGGCTGCGAATGAGGAAGAAGTTCGCCCTGTATTACTACGAGGTTTCGAACGGGGAGGACACTTTGCAGTTCTCCCCGACTCATTACGTCGATATTTCCGACACCGCGGCCCGGAAACGCGAGGCCTGTTATGCCCATGCCAGCCAGACACCGGAGAAATTCTACGCGCTTCAGGAAATGTTTACCAAAGTGCGGGGCACTGAGAGCGGCCACGAACAAGCGGAGGGTTTCATTCGTCACGTGCAAAGCCCTGATTTCCGCCTGCCGCTGGTGCTGTAAACGCCGCTCAGCCGTTGGCGACCCCGCGATGTGAGAATTCGGTCGCCTGGGAATCGCTTCCACCCAATCCCGGCCGGCCGGCTCGCTACAGATTTTTGAGCTGCCCTGTGCTGTCGCCGATGCGTTCGACGGCGGCGCCCATGTGATCGAGCATGGTCATGTAGAGATTGGTCATCGGGGTGTCCTTCGAAAATTGGATGTGCCGGCCCGGATTGAGCACGCCGCCGCCTTTTCCTGCCAGGAGTACCGGCAAATCCACGTGCGCGTGCCGGTCGCCATCCGCGATCGCGCTGCCGATGACGATCATCGAATTGTCCAGCACGCTGCCGCTGGTTTCGCGCATCGAATGCAACTTGTTCAGGAAATAGGCGACCTGCTCGATATGGAAACGGTTGATCTTCGCGATCTTCGCCTTCTTCTCTTCGTTACCACCGTGGTGCGAAAGGTTGTGATGACCATCATTCACGCCGAGGAACGGATAGGCGCGGTTGCTGCCTTCGCGCTGCACCATCATGGTTGCGATGCGGGTGGAATCCGTCTGCAACGCCAGGGCGAGCAAATCGAACATGACGTGCAGGTGTTCGGTGAAATCCCCGGGAATGCCCTCCGGCTTGTCCATGGTCGGGCGCGGTGCCGTGGCTTGAAATTTCGCCTGCTGTTGAATGGAAATCTCGGTCTCGCGCAACGCGGTCAGGTATTCGTCCATCTTGCGTCGATCGGTCGCTCCGAGGCGCTGCTGGAAGGCTTTGGCATCGCCCCGCACCAGATCGAGAATGCTGCCGCGGAAGCTTTCCCGCAACGCTTTGCCGGCGGCGAGATCCGGATCGGTTTCATTGGTAAACAGCCGCTCAAAGACCAGCCGCGGATCGAACAACGGCGGCATGGGCGTGTTCTCGTTCCGCCAGGAAATATTGTTTTGATAGGCGCAGGCGTAACCCGAGTCGCACGCGCCGGCCTGCTGCACGGAGGTTTCGCAACTCAGTTCGAGCGATGGCAGCCGCGTTTCCTGGCCGATCTTCTGCGCAGCCAGCTGATCCGCCGAAATCCCCACGTGAATATCGGCTCCCGCTGTTTTGCGCGGATGCACGCCGGTGAGAAAACAGGCGTTGGCCCGCGCATGATCACCCGCACCGTCCCCCAGCGCGTTGGCATTTTCGTGACCGAGTCCGCTCAGGACCGAGATGCGCGATTGAAGCGGCTTCAACGGTTCGAGGATCATCGGCAGGTCGTAGTTCGCACCCTTCGACTTGGGTTTCCAATTCTCCATGTCCATGCCGTTCGGCAGATAGATGAAAACCGACCGTCGCGGCGCACCGGCCAGGGAACCGGCAGCTTTTCCGATCGCCGGCCGCATGCATTCCAAAAGCGGCAGACCAATGCAGGCGCCAATCCCCTTTAAAAACGTGCGGCGCGGGAAATAGACGGATTTGTTGGCGATATGCATGGCAAGAGGTCGTTTCTGGCGGGTGCGATCGAAGCTGAGCGTGGCACGATAAAGCATTGCGAGCGAGCCATGATTCCCCGCCCTCGCGTGTGGGCTCTTTCCGCCTTCCGCGTTGCCAGCGCCCGCCAGCGCTGCCCATTCGGGCAAAGGCTCCGCCCTTTGGCTGTCTCACTCCGTTCGGCTCCGCCTTCTCACTATTGGGCCGCAGTTTTCTTCGTTTTGGCAAAGTCGCGATGATCGCCTTCGCCGCGCCGCATTTGAAACGGCACACTCTCGATCACGCCCATGATCAGGCTCGAAAATTTGCCATCGTTTTGATCGAGGCTCATCGCGATTTTTTCCACTGCCGGCCGATCGTAATACTCGAGGCCGCGCCCGAGGGCGTAGGTCAGCATCTTTTCCGTGAGGCATCGGAGGAAGTCCGCTCGCTTTTCCGTGAGCAGAATTTTGCGGAGTTCGGCCGGACCGCGAAACGTTTCGCCGCTGACCAGTTTTCCACTCGGATCGATCGGTGAACCTTCATCCTCATCGCGCCAGGCGCCGATGCCATCGAAGTGCTCGAGACCGAACCCGATCGGATCCATGCGCGCATGGCAGGAGGCGCAGATGGGATCGGCGCGATGCTGCTCCATGCGATGACGGAGCGTTCCCTTCAGTTCCGCGCGTTTGCCATCATTTAAATCCGGGACATCAGGCGGCGGAGGCGGGGGCGGCGAAGCGAGCAGGTTTTCGAGCACGAACTTCCCGCGCTTCACCGGCGAAGTGCGGTTCGGATTCGAGGTAAGGGCCAGAAAACTTCCCTGCCCGAGAATGCCGCCCGGTCGATTGGCGGGCAGCGCGACTTTGACAAACGCTTCGCCCTGCACGCCGTCGATCCCGTAATGCCGCGCCAGCACCTCATTCACGAACGTGTAATCGGCTCCGAGAAACTCGAGCACACTGCGGTTTTCGCGCATGATGAAGGAAAAGAGTTCCTCCGTTTCACTTTGCATGGCGATGGCCAGTGATCGGCTCCAATCCGGATACGTCTTCGGATCGGGCATCAACATTTTCACATTGCGAATTTGCAGCCATTGCCCGGCGAAGTTCTCCACCAATTGATTCGATCGCGGGTCCTTCAACATTCGCTCGACCTGCGCCGCGAGGTTCTGGCGCAGGGTGCCCTTTTCCGCGTGCGCGAAAAGTTCGTCGTCCGGAATGGTGCTCCACAAAAAGTAGGAGAGGCGCGAGGCCAGCGACCATTCGTCGATCGGAAATGCCTTCTGCGGGTTGTCCGGATCAGGCTGCAGCTCGCCCCGGAACAGGAAATGCGGCGAGACGAGGATGGCCGTGAGCGCCGTTTGCACGCTCTGCTCGAAGTTCGCGCGCTTTCTCCCAGCCGCTTGATAGAGCCACAGAAAACGCTCGACCTCCGCGCTGGAAAGCGGTCGGCGAAAAGCCCGCTTGCCGAAATCGCGAATGATGGCGCGCGCCGCATACTCGAGTTTGGGCTGGCCGCGGCCTGGCGCAAAAATCCGGACCTGCGACGGAGGTGCCGAGACCGGCTGCGGCGGCGAGATGAATTGCAGGCGCCGGACGGTGATCATTCGCTTCACCGGTTTGCCTTTTTCCTTCACCGGATCATCGAGTGGATTGGCCACCTGCAGGACGAGACGGAATTTTCCGGCGGCCGCCACTTTCACCGTCGTCTTCACGGTTTCGGCGTCATCGCGTTTGCTCCGCAAATACAGCGGTCGCAGATTCTGCCCGGCGAAGTTCCAGCCGAGACGCGTTTTGTCCGGGCCGACCTTCTCGGATTCGACCCGCATCTTGATGGTATAAAGTCCCGGCACCGGCAGTTCGACCTCCACGAACGATTCGGTTTCGTCGAGGCGCCGCGAGACCGAAGTGGTTCCCTGCTTTGGACCGCCCTCGATTTGAAAAAGGTCCACCTCGATTGTTTTCGGACGCGGCTTGTGATCGTTGAGAATGGCCGCGCCCATGATCTCTTCCGCCGCCTGGAGATAGCGTTCGAAAAGGACCGGCGGCAGCGAGAGCACATCGCCGATGTTATCGAACCCGTAGCCGGAATCATCGGCGGGAAAATCATCCGCCGGGTTGAAGTCCACTCCGACCAGATCGCGAATCGTGTTGTTGTATTCGACGCGATTCAATCGGCGGAGCGTGACCCGCCCGGGATCAGGATGCTCGGGGTCCACGGCGAACACCGCGGCTTTGATCCAGGCCATCAGCGCTTCGCGCTCCTCGAGCTTCGGCTGCTTTTTCTCTTCCTCCGGTGGCATCACGCCATCGCGAAGATTGGTGAGAATGGCGTCCCAGGTCTCCGGATCATCGACCGCCGCCTGCGCCGTCTTGAATTCGTCCATTGCCAGCCCACCTTTGTGCTTCCCATTCCCGTGGCAGCGATAGCAGTAGTTTTCGAGCAGAGGCTGGATGTCCACCTGAAAATCAGCCACCGCACCGACCGCCGCCACCCCTGGCGCCATAACCAGGACTGCGAGGATGATGATTTGAAGGGACGGACGTTTCACGATTCTGGGAAAGCGACGCCGTGAAAATGGAGTCAACGCTCCGTTGCGCAAGCACACGATCGTCGGGGTGATTGTCCGCCAAAGTGTGGGTTCAGGAGCGGTCCATAACGCGAAGTTGAGGTCGATGCGCGCACTGTGGTATGGTTGCTGTCATGAGCTTGCAGGATCTCGAAGACAAAGTCCGCCACCTCGATGAGATGGAACTCGCGCGATTCGGTGTGTGGTTCGACCATTACCGCGAGACCATCCGCGATCCGGACGACACACAGCTTTCCCCAAGCCAGCGCACGGAGCTCGACCGCCGCCTCGACGCCCTCGACGCCGATCCCGCACTCGCGGTGCCGTGGGAGGGGACGATGGGCGAAGTGAAACGCCTCCGTGAAGAACTACGCGCTGAGAAGACTGCCAGTCGTCGCCCGTGACCTCGCCGAGGCCGGCGAGTGGTATGAGGAGCAGAATCCCGGCATCGGTCTCGCCGACGCGCTCGATTCTGAAGTGGACGCCGCCATCCTCGCGCTCCGCACCAGTGCCGCGCACCATCGCGTCCGGTTCCGCGACGTGCGCCGCGCCCCGCTGAAGCACTTTCCTTTCTACGGCATCTACTATGTGTTGCGCGGTAACGACGTCATCGTCATCGCCATCTTCCACGACCGCCGAGACCGGACACGCCTGCGCCAGCGCCGCCGCACGGTGGCCGGCGATTTGTAGCCGCTCGCCATGCGAATTCTCCGTGACTCGGTAACTGTCTGACACGAGCGTCTGACGCATGAAAGCGCTGCCGCTCCGCCAACTCCTGCGCCATCCTGCGACGGTGCGGAAGATCACCGCCAGCGGGCAAAGCGTGCAAATCATGGACCACGGCAAGCCTCTGTGGGTTGTGCGACCCGCCGGTGCCAACGGTGACGATCAACGAGAGCGACAAGAGAGCATGGACGGGGAACTCGATGAGATGCTGAAAGAACGCCCTTCGCGCGTTTCCGCCGCGAAACTCGTGCTCGATTCCCGCGTGCTGTGATCTACGAGGATTCGAGTTTCCTCATCCGTTTACTCAGCCACGAGTCCGGCTCCGAAGCCGCGGTCGCGCTTTACCGCCAGCTGGGCCGTCCAGTGATGGCTTTTTCTTCACTGCACGAAATCGAGGTGCGGAACGCGCTGCGGCTGAAAGCATTCATCGAAAAAGCCGCGCTGCCCGCTGCGAAGAGCGCCGTTGTCGATCGCGACCTTGCGGCGTGGGAAGCGCGGCTGGATCGTTTCCTGACGAGAGGCTCGCTGCAGAGCGCGCCAACTGACTGGCCGGAGGCGATCGAACGCGCTTTGAAGCTGTCGGCCACACACACGCTGAAGCTCGGCACCCGCGCCTACGACATTCTCCATGTCGCCTTCGCGCAGGAATTGGGTTGCCGTATTTTCGTAACCGGCGATGGGCGGCAAGCCGCGCTGGCAAAGGCCGCCGGGCTGAAAGCGACCCTCGCGGAGTAGCATGCATTCAGCGGATTCGCAGGGATTCGTTTGACCCGGTCTTCACGAGGCGGGGTGGATAACACGCTGAATACGCGTGCCACGCGGGTCGAGTGCCTTTTCGCGAGATCGCACTCCCAAATGCGAATCACCCGCCAGCCCAGTTGGCGGAGGGTCCGATTCACGAGGCGATCCCGCGCCTTGTTGCGTTCCAGCTTCGCCGCCCACCACTCTGCGCGATTCTTGGGGAGCGGGGCATGTTTCGGCTTCGGACACCCATGCCAAAAACAGCCATCGACGAAGACGGCCACCCGTTCGCGACGGAAGACAAAATCAGGTTTGCCGAAGACGGGCGCGTTCCGCCGCCAACCGGTGATGCCGTGCTCGCGCATCAGGGCGATGAGCCGGAGTTCCGTCGCGCGGTTCCCGGTCGCCCGGATGCGCGCCATGACCGCGCTCCTTTTTGCCGCGGTGAAAACATCAGTCATCTGCGCCCTCGCCGTGATCAGCGGCGATTTGGAACCGGCGCTCGGCTTCGTCGTCCTCGTGTGTGTGCATCCGATCGTAGAGTCCGGCCCATTGTGCGTCGCAAAGGTAAAGTTCTTCGTCAGAAAGTTCGCCTGCCTCCGCCCGGCGCTACGCCTCAGCGGCAAAGCGATTCAGCACGCGCGGCCAGCCGCTCCCGGCGTCTTCGTAGCCATCGGGATGCAGGCCGGGGAAGGTGTAGGCGACGGCGCACCATGCGCGGAAGCCCGAAGGGCTGTTGGAAATTAGCCGGTGGCGTCAGCCACCGGATTGCGGGTAAAAAACACGCGCCCCGGCAGGGGCGCAGGAACCTCGCAAACCATGCCATCCACTCATCTCTCGCTCCACTACCACGTCGTCTTTAGCACCAAAGACCGCGTGCCCATCATCGCTGCCGAGTGGCGCGAACGGCTGCACGCCTATCTCGGCGGCGTGGTGCGAAATGTCGAAGGGGTGCCAGGAGCCATCGGCGGCGTGCGCGACCATGTGCATCTGCTCATCGGCCTGCGCGCGACGGCCTGCCTCGCAGACGTGGTGCGCGACGTGAAAGCGGTTTCATCGCGTTGGGTGCATGAAGAAATCGGCGACCGTGCGTTTGCGTGGCAGGAGGGATACGGCGCGTTCACCGTCAGTGCATCGCAGCGCGAGCAAGTGCGCGAATACATCGCGAAGCAGGAGGAGCATCATCTGAAGCGGACGTTTCAGGAGGAATATCTCGAACTCCTAAAACGCAGCGGCGTGGAATACGACGAATGGTATTTGTGGTGACGCCTTCCGCCGCCCCTGCCGGGGCGGATTCCATTTTGGACGGTGTTCCGGTGGCTGACGCCACCGGCTAATTTCCGGCCAGCCCTTCGGGCTTCCTGGCGCCGCACGCGACATTTGCGTCCGTCAAATCCGCTCGGCTGATGCGCTAAAGTGATTCCCGTCCGCATCGGTGATTGAACCATCGGGCAGAACGTCCACTGCCACGATGTATTCCTCGACGGTCATTGCGTCGTCGAAATCACGCTCGCCGCTGAGGAACTGCTCAAGGCGCGTGATCGCATTGTCGGCAATCTCACGTTGGGCCTCATCCTCCGTGGCAAAGATGCATAGCTTGTCGTGCTCATTGAACACCGTGGGCACCGGCCCTTGGAAAAAGGTGTCGATGTAGATGCAAAAGCCGGAAGTGCGTTGCTGAGATCCATCACTCATCACTTTCCGATAACGCTCCAGCCCGATAATTTCCTGGAATGTCTATTCGGAAAAATTGGAAGCGCGACGAATTGCTCGTCGCGCTCAACCTCTACCACAAGCTCACGTTCGGGCAGCTTCACGCACGGCAACCGGTGATTGTGGCGCTGGCGGAAAAGCTCGGACGCGGCGCGAACAGCGTGGCGATGAAGCTGTGTAATTTCGCGTCGCTCGATCCGGCGCTAAAGCTTCGCGGCATCAAGGGGCTCGTGGGTGCGAGCGCACTCGACCGCGCGGTATGGGATGAGTTTCACGCCGACCTCAACGAAGCGGTTCCGGCGAGTGAAGGCGCGTTGCGAACGTTGTTCGGTGCCGACGAGGGCAGCGAGCTCGAAGTGCTCCCGAAAGAAGGCGTTCGTGTTCGGAAGCGCCCGCCGCATGGGCCGACCGAGACGACTGCAAACGTAAAGCTCCGACGCGGTCAGGAGTATTTCCGCGATGCCGTGCTCAACAACTTCGGCGGGCGCTGCGGCGTCACCGAATTGGCCGTGCGTGAGTTGCTGATTGCGTCGCACATTCTCTCGTGGGGCACGCACGTCGCGGAGCGGCTCAATGTCCGTAACGGTCTTTGTCTCTCGCGTCTGCACGACGCTGCTTTCGACCGCGGACTCATCGCCTTCGACGACAAGCTCCGCCTTCTGCTTTCGCCACGACTCAAAGCCGAGCTACCGCAGCGCAGCGTCGCCGAGAACTTCGGCGCGTATGCCGGAGAAACGCTGCATTTTCCCGACGATGCCGCGCCGCCCGAGTTGGCGTTTCTTTCGCAGCATCGCGCGACTATATTCCGCAAAACGTAGTCGTCTACGAATGCGCCCGTCGCGCTGCGCGATGAGGATTTCCCATCCGTGCTTGTGGTAGCGCGCGCGGAGCGTGCGTGCGATGTCGCGCTCGGTGACAAGGCAAAAGCCACTGCCGGCGGCGCGATATTTGGCGGGGTCGTTCTCGAGGTAAGTCCAGGAAAGCTGCGACCTCCGGAATGTCGATGGTTGGGAAATTGCAGCGGCTGATTGAAACGTGGGGCTACAGCCCGAGGAGAACGCGAAGACGGTCTTCGACCGCGTCCATCGTGCCTGCCCCGACGGTTCCCCAACGCTGGAGAAGGCGGTCTTTGCTGATGGAGCGAACGGCTTCGCAGAGGATGTTCGAGGGATTGGACAGGCCGGCCTCCGGAGGTTGCACTGTTACGTGAAACGGAATCGCCCGAAGGGTGGAAGTGATCGGAAGAATGACGACCAAATCGGCGCGCCCCTGATTGAACGCATCCACGGAAGCAACGAGCACGGGACGCCGGCCAGCCTGCTCGTGTCCGCGAACGGGATTGAGGTCGGCCAGCCACACGTCGCCACGGGCTGGGTGAGGCAAAGGCGCCGGCACGGATCACGCAGGAAATTTCTCGAGGCCGTCGCCGAGAGTGCCATCGAGAGAGTTCATCTCCGCGCGATATTCCAGCGACGCAGCGGGGTCCGCGGCTAGCGCGGCGTAAGCCAGATTGGCCTGCTGGAGAAACTGCTGACGCCGGTAGCTCTCCAACGCGGCATCCAAAACATCGGTCATGGTGGAACCGGTTTGGCTGGCGAGTTGTCCGAGAAGGGCACGACCGCGGTTTGAAATTCTGACGGTGGCAGGCATGCAGAAATCAACGTCGCTGTGAACAGAATTGTCAACCGCGGGTTGAAATCACTGAAGCGACGCCCCCAATCGGCAATTGCGGCGCTGGGGACGAGGCGCGATGCGGAACGTCCGACGTGCCGAATCGCTTCACTCTCCCAGTGCCCATCGCAAATGTCACTTCGATCGCGTGTTTGCCCATCCGCCAACAACCCGCGATGGTGGCGTTCCGTCTTCCTGATGAGCGCCATCGTCAAACATCCGCGTGGGCATGAGTATGCCGCGCCGCCACCGAACCCGCCGCCTCCAGAGGGCGCGGTCACTTTGTTCGATCGTCTCGGCGGGCGAGCGGGGATTTCACGTCTGATCAAATGGTTTTACGCCCGGGTGCGCTTTGAGCCTGAGTTGGAACCGATCTTCAATGCACACGTCGAGAAATGGTCGGAGCATCTCGAGATGCTGATCGATTACTGGTGCGGCGCGGCGGGTGGTCCTTCGAATTATCAGGGTGCCCTGGGCAAACACGCACGCATTGGCATCAGACGGGAGCATTTCGACGTCTGGCTCCGGGTTTGGGGTGAAAACTGCCGCGACCTTTTACAGCCGCGCGAGGCGGCGGAGATGATCGCGCTCGCCAGCCGAATCGCCGAAGATCTGCAGGATCGCATCGCGCGCGCGGAGGAGGCGTAAGCTATTCCGCAGGCGGAGATGCGACGGCCGGCCGTTCGAATTTTTTTCCCAACCATTCGATCGCTTTCGCGGCCGGCCAGAATATGGCTCCAACGACGACATCGATGGCAACGAGGATCGGTTTGCCGACGCGGACCAACGGGCGAAAGATGCGCCAGACGATGCCCTTCTTCTCGTAGAGGAGGGAAATGGTCACAATGGCCGCGATGCCGGCGAACTTTTGGAATGAAGTGATGTGGACCGGACGGCCATTCATTTCGCTGACGATCTCGACGAGCAGGATAAGTCCGACGTAGCCAATGAGCAGAAAGGCCGTCACGCCGAGGATGGGATGTTTCTCTATGAGCTGGATGCAATAGCCGGCGGCCACCCGGAGTGCCAGGATGCCAATAAAAACGCCCGTGCACACCACCCACAGCCGCTGATCGAGAGCCACCGCCGCGACCACGTTGTCGAGGCTGAGCGACAAATCCATGACCTCGATCTGCACAATGGCTCCGATAAGTCCCGGCTTTTTTCGGGCACGCCTTTTAGCGGCCACCGCCGGATCAAATTCATCGTGATGGCACAGGTGCGAGGCCATGAGATAGAGCAGGTAGGCGGCGCCCAGGAGCTTTAGCCACGGGTTGGCAATGATGAGGGCGACCAGCAAAAGTGCGATCCCGCGAAAGACGTAGGCCCCGAGAATGCCGAGCCGGAGCGCCAGTTTTTGCTGATCTTTCGGCAGATGCGAAGCGAGCGCGGCGATGGCGAGTGCGTTGTCCACCGAGAGAAGCGCCTCGATTACGATCAGCGACAGAATGGTCGGCAGGATGCTGATGAGTTCGGCAGGTAACGGCATTGAAGAGACTTCGCGACGAGTGGGCGGGAGGGTTGTATCTCGATCCGTCAATCTGCCAACCATCTTGGGGCGTGACCCGAGTTCGGTGCTGGAACGCTGGTGCCGCACGCTCCAAAAGGTGGGGCGACTGGGAAACCGTAGATCCCAGTCGCCGTCGCTATCTGTGATGTCAGGCGATTCTCAATTTCGGTCGCAGACCTACCGGGCTCAAACTGCTCGGTTCACAGCGCTGACGACCGCTTTGATCGACGCGAGTTCGATGTTGGTATCGACGCCGGCACCCCAAATCGTCCGGCCGTTTCCGGTTTTGATGCGAATGTAAGCGATGGCGCTGGCTTCGGTGCCGGCGCTCAGGGCGTGTTCCCGATAGTCCGCGACCTCGAAAGCCGGCGCACCCGCGGTGATCATGGCGTGCACGAAAGCGGCAATCGGGCCGTTGCCCTCGCCGGTAATGTCCAATCGCTCCGCGTTTCGCGTCACCGTGGCGCGGCAACGAAACTGCCCGCTCGATCCGTCGGCATGGAAATGCTGCAGCGACCACGGTTCTGTGCGCTCGACATATTGCCTCCAAAACATGCTTTTCAGCTCCGTCCCGGTCACTTCGCGGCCGAGGCGGTCGACCTCGTGGTTCGCCAACGGACCAAACTCGCGCTGCATTTCCTTTGGCAGTTCGATGCCGAATTCGGTCTCGAGCAAATACGCAACGCCGCCTTTTCCACTCTGGCTGTTGACCCGGATGACCTCGCGATATTTCCGGCCGATGTCGTTCGGATCGATGGCCAGATACGGCACATCCCAGCGCTCACGCCCGCCTTTATCCCACTCGGCCAGACCCTTCTTGATCGCGTCCTGGTGCGAGCCGCTGAACGCGGTAAAGACCAGTTCGCCGGCGTAGGGTTGGCGCGGGGGCACGGTCATGCCCGTGCAGTTTTCATAGACGTCGCGCAAAGCATTCAAGTCGCTGAAGTCCAGTTTCGGATCAATGCCGTGCATCAGGAAATTCAGCGCCACAGTGACGATATCGAGATTGCCGGTGCGTTCGCCGTTCCCAAAAAGCGTGCCCTCGACGCGATCGGCGCCGGCCATCAACCCTAGCTCCGTCGCAGCGACGCCAGTGCCACGATCGTTGTGCGTGTGCAGGCTGACGATCAAGGCATCGCGATTTTGGATATTCCGGCACATCCATTCGATTTGATCGGCATAGATGTTTGGCATCGCGACCTCGACGGTATCGGGCAGATTCAGGATCATCTTTCGTTCGGGCGTCGGCTGCCAGACATCGATCACGGCCTCGGAAATCTCCTTCGAGAATTCGACTTCGGTGGCGGAGAAACTCTCGGGCGAGTATTGCAGTCGCACATCGGTGCCGGCCAACCGGGGCAGGCGATCCTTGATCCATTGCGCGCCGCGCACGGCCACCTCGATGATCTCCGCTTGGCTCAAGCCAAAGACCACGCGGCGCTGCGCCGGGGAGGTGGAATTGTAGAGGTGAATGATGGCGCGTTTCGCACCGACCAGCGATTCGACCGTGCGCTCGATCAAATCCTCGCGCGCCTGCACGAGGACCTGCACGGTGACATCGTCGGGGATGCGGTCCTCCTCGATGAGCCGGCGGTTGAATTCGAATTCGGTATTCGAGGCGGAGGGAAAGCCGACCTCGATTTCCTTGAACCCGCACCGGACCAGGGCATCGAACATCTCGAGTTTTTGTGAGACGTTCATGGGCACGGCCAGGGCCTGGTTGCCGTCGCGCAGATCGACGGAGCACCAAATGGGCGGTGCGGTCAGGGTGCGGCTCGGCCATTGGCGATCCACAATCGGGATCGAGGGAAAGGGACGATATTTGGAAGCAGGAGACATGATGTGACGAAGGGTGAGCAGGCGGAGAAACGAATTTGATTTCGAGTGAAGCCAGCCCTCGCTCTCCACCTATGTGAGCGAGGCCAGCCGACGATGCAAAAGCGAACGAGCTCCCCGAGCTCGGGCGCAAGCTAGTGCCAGCGCCCGGAAAAACCGGGGAGCAGCGTAAGTCGGCTGGTCAGAAACGGAAACATCAAGGCGCGGAAGATGGCGGGTGAACCGAGCGAGCGCAAGGGTCGAGTTTTCGGGAGCTGGAGGATGAAATTCGAAGATCGTGTGACAATCTGACGTTATACCTATAACATCAGATTGTTCGATTGCGGTGTCTCGGAGACGCGCTCGGCTCGGACGGATCCTCCGGCGATAGACGCTGGTGGTAGAGAGTAAACGACCTTGGAGCCGGGTCGTTCGACTCCATGCCTTTCGCTGCGCGAACCGGCATTCCGCTCAGATGACCGGTGCATTTTAGCAACCCCGATCGTCACCACCTAACCCGACTTCGCGGATTCGAGGGTGATTCCAACTATTTGTGCGGCGCAAGTCCTTGAAAATCAGGGAGGGGGTGGGTCAAAAACGCCCGAAAGTGGCTGTAGTGCAGACCTGCCCTGTTCCCAAGCTCAAGAAAATGACCATAATGCCGAGCCATTATGTTTCTGCGCTGCAGCAAAAGACTAAGGATGGCAAGGAGCACCACTACTGGAGCATTGTCGAAAACAAGCGCGTGGGCGGCGGCAAGGTCGTCCAACGGCATGTGCTCTATCTGGGCGAAGTCAATGACTCCCAGCGCGAGGCGTGGCGCAAGACGATCGAGGTTTTCGAGGACGGACATGAGGCCCCGCGCACGGTGGCGCTTTTCCCCGAGGATCGTCTCGCGCCCGAGATCGGCGATGAGAGCATCGTGCGTATCCGGCTCGACGCGCTGGCGCTGCATCGGCCGAGGCAGTGGGGTGCGTGCTGGCTGGCGTGCGAGCTTTATGAGCAGCTCGGGCTCGATCGGTTCTGGGCGCAGCGACTGTCACCGAGCCGCAAGGGGACGCGCTGGGATTTGATCCTCCAGGCGCTGTGCGCCTACCGGCTTATTGATCCTGGGAGCGAATGGGGTTTTCATCGCCAATGGTATGAGCAAAGCGCCATGGGTGATTTGCTGGGCAGCGATTTTGCGCTCGCCGAAGGTCATCATATCTATGAGGTGCATGACTATCTGCTGGAACATAAGCAGGCGCTTTTCTCTCATCTTCAGGAGCGCTGGCGCGATCTCTTCAATGCGAAGTTCGAGGTGCTGCTTTATGACCTGACGAGCACCTATTTTGAAAGTAATCCGCCTTTCGCCGAGGGTGACAAACGCCAGTTTGGCTACAGTCGAGACAAGCGCGGTGATTGCGTGCAGGTGGTTATCGCGCTGATCGTGACGCCGGAAGGTTTTCCGATCGCCTATGAAGTGCTCTCAGGCAACACTAGCGATAAGACCACGCTGCGTGAGTTTTTGAAGAAGATCGAGAAGCAGTATGGCAAGGCCGAGCGGATCTGGGTGATGGATCGCGGCATTCCCACCGAGGAGGTTCTCGCTGAGATGCGCGCGAGCGATCCGCCGATCTCCTATATCGTCGGCACGCCCAAAGGGCGGCTCAGCAAACTCGAAGCAGAGCTGTGCGAGCGACCGTGGCAGCAGATTCGCGAGGGCGTGGAAGTCAAACTGCTGCCACGTGAAGGCGAACTCTATGTCTATGCCAAAAGCCGCGACCGCGTGCACAAGGAGCGGGCCATGCGGCGTCGGCGTCTGCGCGAACTGCTCGGGCGCTTGCGCGAGCTCGCAGGCATGAAGCTCAAACGCGACGCCTTGCTCATCAAGATCGGGCAGGCCAAAGCGCGCGCGGGCCGGGCCTTCTCGCTGGTCGAGATTCGCCTGCCCGAGCCGCGTCAGCCCGTCAATGCCGATACCTTTGGCTATGCGATCAATCGCAAAAAACTGCGTGAAGTCCGCCGACGCGAAGGCCGCTATCTGCTGCGCGCCTTCGATGTGACTGGCTGTGAGACTGGCAAGCTTTGGGAGTTTTACATGCAGCTCACGCATGTCGAAGAAGCCTTCAAAAATCTCAAGGGCGACCTGGCCATCCGCCCCATCCATCATAAGCGCGAGGACCGCATCGAGGCGCACATCTTCGTAGCTTTCCAAGCCTACTGCCTGCAGGTCACCCTCCAGCGTCGGCTGCGCGATCTGGCTCCCGGCTTGAGCGCGCGCTCGGTCCTCGAGAAGTTCGCCGCCGTCGCGATGGTCGATGTGCATCTGCCGACCAACGACGGACGCACCGTGATCCTGCCGCGCTACACCCAGCCCGAGAAAGAACTCAAGATGCTACTCGAGCGTTTAAAGCTCGAACTTCCCCCGCAACCGCCCCCACGGATCACCGCCGCCGGCCAGCTCACCCAATGAGCTCTGTAGTGCAGACTTTTGAAATCACCCGACTGAAAATCAAAGATTTACGTCATTTTCATGCCCGAATCCGCGAAGTCGGGCTAACTTTCGGCAAAATTATCTCCTCACGCTTGCTCGCGCTCGAGCGTCAACTCTCGGCGCCGATCTTCGCTTGCAAGGCGGCGGCGATTTCATCGGCCTGCGCGCCGATCCGGTCGGCATCACGCCCTTCGATCAACAATCGAATCTTTGGTTCCGTGCCGCTGTAACGCAGCAACACCCGCCCGGCGCCTTTGAGATCCCGCTCCACTGATTCCACCAGGTTCAACACGTCCGGCAATTGTTCGAGCGGCGGCTTCGCGTTCACGCGCAGGTTCCTCTGCGCCTGCGGATATTTCTTCAGGCATTGCTTCAATTCGCTGAGCGGCTTGCCGCTCTCGACGATGATGCGCAGAATTTGGAGCGCGCTGACGATGCCGTCGCCGGTGGTGCCAAAATCGCGGAAGATCATGTGACCGCTTTGCTCGCCGCCAATGTTGAGCTCCTGTTTCATCATGGCCTCGATGACGTAACGATCGCCCACTTTGGTGCGCAACACCTGACCTCGGTGAGCGCTTAGCGATTCATCGAGACCAAAATTGCTCATCACAGTCGCGACCAGCGTGTTTTGCGCAAGCTGGCCGCGATGAATCGCATCGATGGCGGCAATGGCCATGATTTCATCTCCGTCCACGACCTCGCCTTTTTCGTCGCAAAGCAGCACGCGATCCGCATCGCCATCGTGGCTGATTCCAACATCGGCTTTGGTCTCACGCATCAGGCGCTGAATTTCGTCGGGATAAGTGCTGCCGCATTCGCGATTAATGTTGCGACCGTTCGGCGCGTCGTGGTTCACGATGACTTCGGCTCCGAGTTCGCGTAAAATGCAGGGTGTCGATTTGTAAGCGGCGCCATTGGCGGCATCCACGACGATTCGCATGCCCTCGAGCGTGAGTCCGCGCGGAAAGCTTTGCTTGGCAAATTCGACGTAGCGACCCAGCGCATCGTCGATGCGTTTGGCCGTGCCGATTTTGCCAGCCGTCGGGCGGATGGCTTCGATGTCGCCGCTGAAAACCAGATGCTCGATTCGGTGCTCGATCTCGTCGTCGAGCTTGTAGCCGTCATGGCGGAAAAATTTGATGCCGTTATCCTCGTAAGCGTTGTGCGAAGCGCTCAGCACGATGCCGGCGTCCGCGCGCAGGGAACGGGTGATATAGGCCACGCCAGGAGTGGGCAGTGGACCGATGAGCAGCACGTCGGCACCGAGCGACATGACGCCGGCCGCGAGGGCATTTTCCAGCATGTAACCCGAAAGCCGCGTGTCTTTGCCGATCACGACCGTGGTCTTGCTCGAGCGACGGCGCCGGGCGCTGGCTTCCGCAAAAATATGAGCGGCGGCGCGGCCCAGCTTGAGCGCGGTTTCCGCCGTGACGGGTTCGATATTGGCGGTGCCCCGGACGCCATCGGTGCCAAAGATGCGGCGCCCGCCATTGCCACTTGCAAGAGAACTGGACATCAGCGGTCGGTGGAAATGTCGAACTTGAGTTCCGGACCCGCGGGCCGCTCGAAGCGGAATTTAGAACGCAAGCCGGTCTCGGTGTTCTTCCGCACCACGGCCCACAGCACGAATGCCAGAACCAGAGAAACGAGTTTCGCCTGCCAATGATGGGTGATGAGATGCAACAGTTTTTTCATTCTTCACGATCGAAAGGAGCTCGCTGAGCCGCCGCTTGAACGATTCGGGGTCAAAGTTTCGTTCCACGCTGCCGCGATGACAAATCGAAACGATCCCCGTCTCTTCGCTGACCACGATGACGATGGCATCCGATTCCTCGGACAGCCCAAGCGCTGCGCGATGCCGCATCCCAAGCGTGCGATCGAGATCCACGCGCTGGCTGACGGGGAAGGTGCAGGCCGCGACGACGATCCGGTTGTTCCGGATGACCAGCCCGCCATCGTGCAGCGGGGTCTTGGGAAAAAAGATCGAGACGACGAGTGCCGGCGAAAACGTCGCAATCGATCTCCTGACCGTTCTCCGCGATGGAATCGAGATTTTGCTCGCGCTCGATCGCGAGGAGCGCACCGAGCTGCCGATTGGAGAGATCAAACGTCGCCTCGGTGATGAGCTCGATCGTTTCCGGGGTTCCCGTGGCGGTTGAAAACCAGCGATTTGATCCGAGCGCCGCAAGACCGCGCCGAACCTCGGGCTGAAAAATGACGATGACCGCAAAAATGAGCACCGGCATGACGTTCCGGATAATCCACCCCAGCACGGGCAGCTCGAAGAACCCGGCCATGGTGGCCATGCTCAGGACCAGCACCCCCAGCCCCACCAAAACCCGGGCGCCGCGGGTGCCGCGAATCGACAGCCATGCGTAATAAATAACGGCCCAAAGCGCGAAGATTTCGAGATAACCGCGCCAATCGGTGGGCACGAGGTCCTGCCAGGTCATGGTGTGAGAGCTCCCGGCATCATTGCCTCGGTCATACGCAAAGCTTCGCAATTCGGACGCACGTCATGCACGCGCAGGACATTGGCGCCCTGGGCTCGCAGGAAACTCGTCAGGGCGACCGTCGGCCAAGCGCGAGCCTCGACCTCCGGCTCGTTCATGACCTTTCCGATAAAGGACTTTCGGGAGACCCCCACGACGAGCGGCCGGTCCTCGATTCGCAGGGATTCGATCTCGCGGAGGAGCGTCAGATTGTGCTCGACCGTTTTGCCAAAGCCAATCCCGGGATCAAATGCTAGGCGCATGCGTTCAATGGCAGAGCCTAGGCAAGCACAAAATCTTTGTCGAAAGATTTCCCGAATTTCGCGCTGCACGTCCTCATACGCCGGTGCGGACTGCATGGTGCGGGGTTCTCCGCGCATGTGCATGATCACCGCTGCGGCTTTGGTTTCCCTGACCACGGTCCGCATTTCCTCGTTCCGGAGACCGGTCACGTCGTTGATAATCTCAGCGCCCGCCTCGGCCGCGGCCTGCGCGACGCGCGGCTTCATCGTGTCGATCGAGATGGCGGCTTCAAATCCGGCCGTACCACGCAATCGGTCGATGACCGGCAACACGCGCCGCAATTCCTCCGCTTCGGATACCGGCTCGGCACCGGGTCGAGTGGACTCGCCGCCGACATCGATGATTTCCGCACCGTCCCGTGCCATGGCTATCGCATGGGCGACCGCCGCTTCCGTATCAATCCAAAGCCCACCATCGGAGAATGAATCGGGTGTGATGTTGAGCACGCCCATGATCTGCCCGCGTTGCGAGAGATCGATCGTGCGTCGTGAAGTTTGCCAGATCATGCGAAGCCGAGGTTCTGGCGTGCGAGACTGGCGGACGGCAATCCTCAACCGTCCGCCTTCCGTCCGGCAAACTCAGTTCACGTAGGAAAGTTCGTTCGTGAAGAGCAAGGCCTGGGCGTAGGCTTCGAGGGGTGTTTGCGGCCGGCGCTCGACGTAATCCCCCTGGTTCTTGACCGGGCTAAAGCGCTCATTGCGCCGTCGCATCGCCATGTCTTTTATCCGCTCGAGCCTTTTGCCGGGTCCCACGCGCGCGGCACGCGGCTGCTCATTTTCCGCCGGAGCATCCGCATTTTGATCATCACCAGCAGCGTTCTGGCGCAGGAAGTCGCGGGCCATCGCGAGTTCATTCGGCGTTGGCAGGCGCTGAAAGAGGATGCGGTAAAGCCAGCGCACCTTCTCGTCGTTTAACAAAGATTTCGCGATTTCCGGACGGGCGGCCAGCTTGCGCGAGACGTCCACCGCCATCGAACTGTTCATGAGGAAAAGAGCCTGCTGCGGAACGACCGTGGTGCTGCGTTTCGAGTTCGGCATGTCGGGATCGCTAAAATCGAAATGCTGCATCAGTTCCGGCAGATTCCCGCGATCGATGTAGCCATAGACGCTCCGGCGGTAGCTGTAGGGTTCATCGGTGAGGTTGACTGGCTTTCCACCGAGAGTGCGGTCGAGCTGGCCGCTGAAGACGAGCAGCGAATCGCGCATGGCCTCGAAATCCAGGCGTCGAAGATTCGCGCGCCAAAGCAGCTTGTTTTCGGGATCCTTGACCTCGAAGTCGGGATTCGTGGAGGTGCTTTGTTGATAGACGGCCGAAAGCATGATGACCTGGTGCAGCTTTTTCATGCTCCACCCGAATTCGATAAATTTCGCGGACAGATAGTCGAGCAATTCGGGATGGCTCGGTTTTCCCGCCATGACGCCCAGATCGTCCGGCGTGGCCACCAACGGCTCGACCGAAGTGATGCATCCAGATGCGGTTGACGGCGACGCGCGCGGTCAGAGGGTTTTCGTCGCGCGCGATGGCTTGCGCCAATTCCAGACGGCCGCTGCCGATCTTGAAAGGCCTGGGGTTGCTGCCCGGGAGACAGGATCTCCAAAAAGTGCGTGGGATGATTTCACCCTGACTCTGCGCTTCGCCCCGGATGAAAGAGGCGAATTTCGCGGCTTCGGTCGGTCGGCGACGACCATGGCTTTGGCCGGTGACCCCGGATGTGAAATCTCGAGCAGATTGAGCTCACCGAAATTGAACCGCGCCCGGTTCCGCATTCGGTTCGGCCAATTCTCCTGGGCGCTCTCGATAAACTCCTTCGAGGCCATGGGCGACGGCACGATTTCAAATGGTCCCCGCAGCAGATCGACCAGGTCGTCGTCAAAGCCTGGCACGTCCGCGGATTGCGCCGTTTTCATGGCAGTGATCATGGCCATTTGCCGGGGCGCGGCCGAGCGGATCACTTCGCCATAGAGATTGATCATTTCGTCCAACGACTTCGGCGGATTTTTCCGCAGCGCCTCCGCGAGGTATTTGTTCAAACCTTGCTGTCCGTCGGTCCTCGGATTCTTTCCGCCCATCCCACCCATCATCATCGAATCCTGACCCATCATCATGCTTTGCGCCTTGCCCAGGCGCCGGCCTTTTCCGCGTTTCGTCATCTCCGCGAGGCGGTCGAGGTCTGAAAGCCGGAAGCTGCCGCGCCGCGCCATCATGGCCAATGGCCCGTAAACGCTTGGATTCCGGATTAGAGCTCGTTGCAGATACTGAACGAAATCCTTGTCCAACTTCTCCTGGCGGAGGATGGCATTTCGTCCCAATTCCGCCTGCTCGCGATTCCGCGTCTTGATCGCGGCGACCGCGGCTTTGAGGTGCGCTTCCGGTTTGGCCTGAAAATCCTGCAAATTGTCGGCGACGATGTCGTAGTAGCGATTCTGAAGCGTGTGGACGAGCGAAGTATATTTTTTTTGGAAGTCAGCGAACTCGTCGGGATTCAGTTTGTTCGTGGTCAAAACCGGTTTTTCCTGCGGCTCATAGACTGAGGCAAAGACGCCGTGCAGCGCATAGTAATCGCTCTGCGGAATCGGATCGAACATGTGATCATGGCAGCGCGCGCACGTGACGGTGAGGCCGAGAAAGCCTTTCGAAACGACGTCGATGCGATCGTTGATGACATCGTTCACATTTCGGAAACGTTCGCCCACGGTGAGAAAGCCGAGCGCCGCCAGTGACGGATCATTTTCCTGCACCCCAGGGAGCTGGTCGGCGGCAATCTGCTCGAGCGCGAATTGATTGTAGGGCTTGTCTTCGTTGAACGAACGGATGACGTAATCCCGGTACGTCCAGGCGTCGGCGTAGCGGTAGGACGTCTCGCGGTTGTTGCGATCACCGCCTTTGGTGTCGCTGTAGCGCGCTGTATCGAGCCAAAAGCGCCCCCAACGCTCGCCGTATTGAGGGCTGGCCAGCAGTTGATCGACGACATTCGCAAAAGCGTCGGGTGAATCATCCTGCAGGAAATCATTCACCTGGTAGGGTGTCGGGGGTAACCCAATCAAATCGTAATAGGCCCGGCGAATCAGCGCCTCTTTCGTAGCGGCGGGATTCGGCCGCATGCCATTCGTTTCGAGCGCGCGCAGGATGAAGGCATCGACCGGCGTTCGGCACCATGACTGGCCCTCGTTGGTTGGAATCTCCGGCTTGATTACCGGTTGATAGGCCCAGTGCGACTTGGCGGAATCGGTCAAACCCGAGAGCTTCGCGCCCGCGTTCTTCGGCGCCTGGCGCGGGTCGGGCGCGCCCATTTTGACCCATTCAGTCAGCGCGGCAATCTGCTCAGTGCTGAGTTTTTCTCCCTTGGGCGGCATCTGCAAATCCGGATCGTCGTAACCAATCGCCGTGATCAGCACCGATTCCTCAGGCTTTCCCGGTTCGATCACGGGCCCGTTTTCACTGCCTTTCTGCCAGCCGTCACGGCTATCAAGCGTCAACCCACCCTTGGCTTTTCCTTCCTCGAGCGAATGACAGCGGTAGCAGTTTTCCGCCAGGATCGGCCGGATCTTGCTCTCGAAAAACGCCGATTGTTCGGAATTCGGTTCGCTTGTGACGGCCGCACCGGCGGCAACAACCAGCGTGAAAAATGTGGCGAAAATGCGCATGGCGAATCAGGCGATGAGATCGTTGACAACGTTGCCGAAATTGTCGGTAAACCGAAAATCGCGGCCATTGTAGCGATACGTCAGTTTCGTGTGATCAAAGCCGAGGAGACGCAGGACGGTGGCGTGGAGATCGTGGATGTGAACTTTGTTTTCCGCGGCCCGCGCGCCGAACTCGTCCGTGGCCCCATAGACGGTGCCGCCCTTGACGCCGCCACCAGCGAGCCAGGCCACCATCGCGCGACCATTGTGATCGCGTCCAGGCACATCATTGCCGTTGCGATCACGCGTGACCGTGCGACCGAATTCGCCGCCCCAAATGACCAGCGTCGAATCCAGCATGCCGCGCTGCTTGAGATCCTTGAGCAAGGCAGCAGCCGGCCCATCGATCTCGTCCGCTTTTTTCTGCATCGATTCATCGAGCTTGTTGTGGTGATCCCATCCGCCGTGTTCGACCTGGACGAAGCGCACGCCCCGCTCGACGAGTCGCCGCGCCACCAGCATTTTTGCCCCCATGTCGCTCGAGCCATAAAGATCCCGCACCGAGGCTGGTTCCTTCGAAATGTTGAACGCTTCGGTCGCTTCCGTCTGCATCTTGAATGCCATCTCGAAGGATTCGATCCGCGCTTCGAGTTGCGCATCTTTTTGCAGCGCGGCGGCGTGGAGTTGATTTAACTTTTGCGCGAGATCGAGCTGCGCACGCTGCGTTTTCGCGCCGCCAAATCGGTTCCTGATGTTGAGCAAAACCTGGTCGAGCGGCATGCGTGGCGAGTAATTCACATTCACGCCTTCGAGAGCGCCGGGGAGAAAAGAGGCCTGCCGCCATTCCGGTTTGCCGCCGAGGGTGATGAAGCCCGGCATGTTTTCATTTTCGGTGCCGAGCCCGTACACCACCCACGAGCCCATGGACGGTTTCGGGAGCTGGAGCGAGCCGGTGTTCATGAAACGCTGCGCGACTTCGTGGGCCGGAATATCCGTCCAGAGCGATCGCAAGACCGCCATGTCATCGACGCATTCACCGAGCTTTGGAAAGACCTCGCTCACTTCGATCCCTGACTCGCCCTTCTGGCTGAACTTGAATGGTGAAGGAAAGGCCAACCCACGCGCTCCCGGAATCTCCCGGTCCGCATACTTTTCCAGAGCGGGCTTGGGATCCCAGGTGTCGACCTGCGATGGACCGCCCGAAGCGAAAATGTGGATGACCGATTTCGCTTTCACGGGGAAATGCGGAGCCCGGGGTGCCAACGGATTGAGCGAACCGACCAATCCGGCCTGAGCTCGACTTGCTCCCCGCAAGCTTCCGCCCAGGACCGAGGCCAGGCACATCGCTCCATAACCCATGCCCGTGCGCTCGAGGAATTGACGCCGGGTAAAGCAGAGGTCGTCGAGCGTCGGGGTGTGTTCGGCCGGGTTGTAGTTGGGAATCGAATTCATGGTTGGGGATGCGCTGGACGACGGTTTTAAAACGCCCGCCCCGGAAAAGTTTCACCGAACCACCCGATTCGGTGGAATCGGGACTTCGGAGGAACGCGGTGCCGAGGCACGGGCGATGGACAAGCCGGAACCGCGCCTCTAGCGTCCTCGCCCGCCGAAATGTTTGCCTACCTCGGACGCATCACCCTCAATTTTGCCGAATACCTCGGCGCGCTCGCGATGCTCGTGAAGGACACCGTGGTTGCGGCCTTCACCCATCCTGTGCGCTGGCGTCTGCTCTTCCGCCAGATCGCGGAAATGGGCTATCGCTCGCAGCTGGTGGTCGGTGTTACCGGTGCATTCACCGGTGCCGTGTTCGCCGCCCAAACCTACTTTCAATTCCACCGGCTCGGCATGGAATCCGCCGTCGGCGCGGTGGTCTCAGTTTCGATGTTTCGTGAACTGGGCCCGGTGCTGGCGGGTCTGATGGTGGCCGGCCGCGTCGGCGCGGCCATTGCCGCGGAGATCGGCACCATGAAAGTGACCGAACAGATCGATGCCCTGCGCGCGCTCGGCGTACAGCCCGTGGAATACCTCGTCGTTCCGCGTGCCGGCGCGATGATGATTTCGATGCCGCTGCTGGTGGCGGAATGCGCCGGGCTGGGCATCGTCGCCAGCTACATCGTCGGGATTCAGGTGCTCGGGATTTCCGAGGCTTATTTCATGAAATCGATGATCAGATACACGACCTCGCGCGAAATCAGATGGCACTGATCAAGGGTTTCTTCTTCGCCATCGTGATTGTCTTCGTGAGCTGTCACCAGGGGCTCACCGCGCGTGAGGGTGCCGTCGGCGTCGGACGCGCGCCGACCGAAGCCGTGGTCATCAGTTCGCTCGGCATCCTGATTTTGAATTTCTTCCTCTCCTTCGCCCTCAACATCATCTACCCTGCCGGTTGACGATGCCGGATGCCCTTCCTTCCGCGGCTGCGCCAATGATTCAGACCCGCGGTCTGCACAAAACCCTTGGCCCACAGGAAGTCCTGCGCGGCGTCGATCTCGAGGTGGCCCACGGTGAAACGTGCGTCGTCCTCGGCCGCTCGGGCTGCGGAAAAAGCGTGCTCCTCAAGCATCTCATCGGCCTCTTCCGTCCCAGCAGCGGCCGTGTCAGCATCGACGGCGAGGAAATCACCCGACTCCCGAAAGAAAGCTCCTCGCCGTGCGACGCAAAGTCGGGATGCTTTTTCAAAGCGCCGCGCTTTTCGACTCCATGACCGTCGAACAGAATCTCGCCTTTCCCCTGCGCGAATCTGGCGTGCGGGATCGAAAGGAAATCGACGCCCGGGTTGCCGAGGCACTCGCGATGGTTGATCTCTCCGGGGCCGAAACCATGATGCCAGCGAGTCTTTCCGGCGGCATGCGCAAACGGGTTGGCCTCGCAAGGACCATCGTCGGCCGGCCCAGTTGCATCCTCTACGACGAACCAACCACCGGCCTCGACCCGATCACCGCTGACTCGATCAATCATCTGATTCGCCGCTTGCAAAACCGGCTGCGCGTGACTTCGGTCGTCGTCACGCACGACATGAAAACCGCGTTCCACACCGCAGATCACGTGGTTTTCCTGCACGAAGGACGCGCCTATTTCGATGGTCAACTCGACGAAATGCAAACCATCACCGATCCGGTCCTGACCGACTTCATCGAGGGCCGGTCGCACGGTCTTGACCAGGTATGAATCCCGAGCGCCGCACCGCGGAAATCTATGTCGGACTGTTTCTCGCCATCGGCTTCGCGGTCATCGCCGTGATGGTGGTGAAGTTCGGCAAATTGGGGCGCGGCCTGAACGATTTCTATGAAATTACCGTCCAGTTTCCCAACGCCAGCGGACTCGTCAAAGGTGCCGATGTCCTCATGGCTGGCGCCCGAATCGGCAACGCGGCCAGCGATCCATTTCTGGTCTCGGACGGTGGTGGATATGCGGTCGGCGTGAAGCTCGATATCCGCGGCGATGTGAAGATCCCGCCCAAATCCCGTATCGTGGTCGGACAATCCGGCCTGCTGGGCGATGTCTATGTGGATGTGATTCCGCCAGCGCAGTTCGATCCGGAGGCCGCGCTGGAACCGGGCGCGGAAGTTGCGGGCGGAACGAAACCTGGCTTTGGTGACTTGCAAAAAAAGGGGAACGTCGCTCTCGAATCGCTGCAGGAGGGAATCGAAGAAATGCGCCGTTCGCTCGCCATTCTCAACACCGATATTCTGAACGAGGATAACGTCAAAAACATCACCGCCACCTTCGAGAATCTAAAGAACACGAGCGAGGAGTTGAGCGCCTCGGCGGAAAAACTCGACCCGATTTTCGACAAGGCGGACGAAGCGGTCGACTCCGCGAAGGCAACCATGGAAACCGCCAACAAAGCGGCGGCCGATCTGCGCGCAGCGATCCAGGAATTCAAAAAAGTCGCGGATTCCGCCAACCAGACGCTCACTTCGGCCCGGGAAATGATGGAGACTGGGACACGCGTCCTGGAGAAGGCCGAAAAGGGGCAGGGCGCGCTGGGGCTGCTTCTTTCCGATCCAAGCACGGCGGAGAATTTGCGAGCGTTGATTGCAAATCTGCGTCGCTCGGGGCCGATCTTTTACAAGGACCGCGAGCCAAAACTTGTTCCGGTGCGGCGGGGGCAGCCCGCGCGGTGATCGATTCGCCTTTCGTCGGTGCGTCCAGCGTGAGGGAAATCTTCCTGTCCGAAAACGAGAAAATACCGTTCCCTGACTTACGTGCCGGGACGAAGCCCAGGCACATCAGAGACGCCGGCAGCGTGGGCGGATGGTCTCGGCCGGCACGTTGACGTCTCACATGTTCGCCAGTTAGCTTCACGATGTGAACACGTCACAGATTCAGGATGCCATTCGCTCCCGGCGGCCGTTTGTCATTCGCACTGCGGACGGAAAGGAGTTTCACATTCCCACGCCGGACCACATCGCCATCTCGCCGAAGGGAACATTTGTGCAGGTTTTCGATGACGAGGACCGGGTAAACTCGATCCCGCTGCTGACCATGACTTCCGTGGAATATCAGCCGGTCAGCGGAACCTGAAGATCGGGCAAAAAGCTCAGCGCAAGGGCACTGGCGTTTTGCTGCGTAGAATTTCCTGTTCGGTCGGGATCGGCGGAGCTTTGCCGCCGAAGATGAGCCGATGCGGCTTTTCGGCGAGAGTGCGCGTCATGATCTTGGCGTGCGTCGTGGCGACTTTGAGGTTCTGCATGATGACACTCAGTTCGGCCATGCGGGCCTCGATCTGCCGATCGGTTCCGTTGATAAGGTTATTGGCCGACTGCAAGGTTTTTTGCATCTCAGCCAGCGTCTTGCGAATTTCTTCGAGATCGTTCTGCACAGGCTCGTGAACATCGGCGACGAGTTGATCGATGTGCCCAATGGTCGTGGTGGCAGCGTCGGCAGTCACTTTCAATTCTTCGGCCAGCTCGGTGACGCGTGGCAGGGCGTCGCCGATGCCATCCTTGAACGTGTCCACCGCAACGCCGGCCTTGCCGACAGCGACGTCAAAGTTGGACAATGTGTTTTCCGCCGCTTTGACCAGCCGTTCGAACGATGGACCGATCGAGTCGGCCAGCTTGTCGAGGCCGCCCGCGGGCGCCCCAACGAGGATTTGACCGTCGGCCAGTTTGGGCACGTCGGGTGAACCCGCCGAAAGGGCTACAAATTTGTCGCTGAGCAACGTATCGCTCGAAACGGAGACCTCGATGTCGGCCGGCAACTCCGGCACGTCGTCGAATAATCCGAGCGTTACGCGCACGGCGACGCCACCTTCAGCCGCCTTTCGTTCCGCTTCCGTCAAGGCGCGGAGATTGACGACGGAACCGGCCGGCGCACCCGCGTAGCGGACCTGCGATTGGACATGGATGCCGGTGACATCCGGGAAATCCACCTGCAACGTCCGTCCGCGTCCCGCCGTCCGCCATCCGTTCAACGCGACGGAAAGCGCGCCAAACAGCACCACGCTGCTCAGGATCACGCTCAGCGCGACGATGTAGTCGGACACGTTCTTCTTCATCATATCGGAAACACGCCCCGATGAATACGCGGGCGCCCCAGCAAGCGCACGGCGTAATCATCCTGCGACATCTTCAACGGAACCGGCCCATCGGGTTCTCCCCGGATAAATTGTTGCACTTCGGGATTGGCATGCGCGCGGATTTCATCAGGCGTGCCCTCGGCAATGATCCTTCCCTGGCGTTGGCCCGGTGCCGAGCATGATCATGCGCGTGGCGATGCGAAACGCGCTCGTCATGTCATGCGTCACAACCACCGCGGTGACGCCCGAGCTTGCGCGTCAGATCCATGCGTGAGGATCGTCCACGACGCCGGTCATGATGGGGTCGAGGCCCGCGGTCGGTTCGTCGCAAAAGAGCAGCTCGGGATCCAGCGCCAGCGCGCGCGCCAGGCCAACACGCTTTTTCATGCCGCCGCTGATTTCCGCCGGCTTCAGGTGCTCAAAGCCGGTGAGCCCGACCATCTCGAGCTTCATCTTCACCATCAGATCGACGATGTCCGGCGCGAGATGCCCCGTGCTCCACGATCGGCAGCGCGACATTCTCGCCGACGGTCATCGACTGCATCAGCGCGCCGCTTTGAAAGAGCACCCCGAAGCGCCGCCGCACCGCCGCGAGCTGCTTCTCCCATCGTGGTGATGTCCGCGCCGAACAGCTTGATCGACGCCGCTCGTCGGTTTCATCGCGCCGATGATGTGCCGCAGCAGCGTCGATTTTCCGCAGCCCGAACCACCCATGATGACCAGCGTCTCGCCCTTCAGCACCTCAAAGGAAATGCCGATCAGCACCGGCGCCCGCCGAACTCGCGCACGAGATCGGTCACTTCGACGATGGCAATTTCTGCGGATTTTCGTCACTCATAATGACGGGCCGGCCGCGGCGAAAAAGAAAACGCCCGTCAGGAGCGCATTGGCGATGAGCATGAGCAGCAGCGACCAAACCACCGAGCCCGTGGTGGCCTGCCCCACGCCTTCCGCGCCGCCTTCCACCGTGAGCCCTTGGTGAGCACGCGATGGTGATGGGAGCCACGCGAAGACCACGCTCTTGATGATGCCGGTGTAAAGTCCCACGGCTGCGCGCGGTCGATGCAGTGGAAGATAAATTCGCCGTGTCGAAATGCAGCGCGAATTTGCAGATCGACCAGCCTCCGACCATCCCCACCCAGTCACCGAAGACCGTGAGCGCCGGCAGCATCACCATCATCGCCAGCACGCGCGGCACGACGAGAAAGCGGACGGGATTGATGCCCATGACCTCCAGCGCCTCGATTTCCTCACTCACTTTCATGGTGCCCAGCTCCGCCGTCACCGCCGAGCCGCTGCGCCCGATCACGATCACCGCGATGAGCAGCGGTCCCAAGTTCGCGCAGCAGCGAGACCGCCACGAGATCGGGCACGTAAGCGGACGCGCCCATCTTCTGCAGCTCCGCGCCGCTCTGCATGGCCAGCGTGAGCCCGATGCTGAACGCCGTGAGCGCCGCCATCGGCAGCGCGCGCACGCCGATGAGCACCATTTGGCGGACGGTTTGATCCAGACTCCAGCGCTGGCCGCGCAGTGGCGCAACGAAGATCCAATAAAGGATGCGCAGGTTGAGCTCGATCCAGCCTTTCACGCGGTAGAATGCCGCGCGGAAGAAGGTGAACGATCGCCGCGTCCCAAAGGGCGGGCGATCGGCCAACCGTGTTCGATGTGTTCACGCGCTCGCATCAAGCGCCAGCGTTAGCAGTCCGCTGAAAAAGCCGGAAGGGGAAAATCCGGTCCGTTAACCCTTCGAGCGGAAGTGGCCATTCACTGGGGAGCCGTCAGCACCGACCGCGCCTCGTCGAGCGATGTGAAAATGGGGAAAACTTCACCAAGTCGGGCGAGATCGAAAATCGTTCGCAGACGATCACTCAATCCGCTGACACCGAAACGACCGCCAAAGGTCAGCGAACGCTGCATATACTCGACCATGGTGGCGAGTCCGGAGGAGTCAATGTATTCGACCCCAGACAGATCGAGCAGCAACGCGGAGCGCTTTTGTTCAGCATGCTCGGCCAGAATTTCGCGCAGTTCGGGTGAGGATCGCATATCGATTTCACCCGAAAGCTGGACGACCTGGAGGCCATCTCGAAATTCCTCGTGCGCTTGCATTCACCACAGGCTGGCAAAGACATGGGAAAGGGAAAGCGCAAACGATATATCCGTTCAAGCCGACGGAGATACTGGCCGGTTCGTCGTTGATCGCCGCCTGGTTTCGCCAGCAGCGGAGTAAAAGTAACTCTGGGCCGTGAAGTGCGCCGGTTTACTGGACTGGCGCGCGGCGGAATTCAGACGTGGTGAAGGCCGATCAGATGAGCCTTGCTCCATGGTTGGCAGATGCAACCTGGCGGGGGGATTTCGGGTGCCTCGTTGATGGGAAAATGTTTCCCATGCAGGGACTGGCACTCCGCACATTCGTCGAGGGTGCGAGCGGCGACGAACTCAACGGCCACAAATCGATGCTTGCGAATCTCCTCGAGTTCCTCGGCGTGTTTATCATCCAGAAAGCGGGTCAACGGTTTCCATTCCTCCGAGCTTTCGTGCCAGTACAGGGTGCTGCCATGCGCCTCTCCGCGCGCCACGAGGCGAATGATCTTGCCTTCGGTGAACGGCCCGGTCGCCTCGTTGTTGAGCCATAGGTACCGTTCGACGCTCATCGCGCAAGCTGCATGGTTTGGGAACCAGAACTTCCCTGACAAGGTGGGCGAGTCGTCTTCATGGTGGGAGGACCACACGGAATGCAGCAGGTTTCCGCGGAACGGTCAACCCTGCCGGATTGATCATCAACTGCTTACACCTGCGGGCGGATGGCTTTATGCCGGGACCGAGGCCGCGACCGGCGGTGGATCCACCCATTTGCCGTGCTCGCGGATCAAGTCCTGGAGCCGGTCCACAGCTTCCGTTTCAGGAATATTGAACTTCACCGCCTGCTTGCCGACATAGAGATTCACTTTGCCCGGCGCGCCGCCCACGTAGCCAAAGTCCGCGTCCGCCATTTCACCCGGACCGTTCACGATGCAGCCCATGATGGCGATTTTAACCCCCTTGAGATGCGCGGTGGCGGTTTTGATTTTTGCCGTCGTGGTCTGGAGATTGAAGAGGGTCCGGCCGCAACTCGGGCACGCCACATAATCGGTCTTGAAGATCCGGGCGCCCGCCGCCTGCAGGATGTTGTAGGCGAGGCGGAGTGATTGCCCGGGCGCCGATTCCCCTTGCACCAGCACCGCGTCGCCAATGCCGTCGCACAGCAGCGAGCCGATCCGTTTGGCAGCGGCCAGCATGGTGGCGAGGAACTCGGAATCGGCGGATGGATTTCGGGCTTCGAGCGTATCTTTGAGCAGAATGGGATGCCGACTATCGAGGCGGGCCGCGAGGAGACGAAAGGCGGCGATGACAGGCAGATCGACACCGTCCGCCACAGTGACAAGGGTCGCCTCGAGAGTGGCGTCGAGGCGGTTGATGGCGGCATCATCACGGGGATCAATCTCGACCACGCCGCTATTTTCCACTGTGCCTTCCGGCCGATAATCACCCAACCGATCGAGCTTGTGCGCCAGCGCATCCCACTTTTCCCGCGAGGTGAAAACACGAATGGTCTCTTCGCCGCCGACCGCCACACTGCCAGCCTCGATCCGCGCCGAGGCCCGTCGTTGATACGAAAAGGGATGATAGGAAAGCGGAGGTTGCTCGGCCAGATTCGCTGCCCGTTGAGCGGTTTCCGAAAGACGCATTACCTGCTGGACGAGCGCTTGCGCGACGGGGATTTCGTGGATGCTGTCTTCAGTCAGCGAGACCCGAATCGTGTCGCCGATCCCGTCATTGAGCAGCGAGCCGATACCAATGGCGGATTTGATTCGACCGTCCTCTCCGTCACCAGCCTCAGTGACGCCAAGGTGGATGGGGTAGGACCAACTGAGAGCGGAAAGCGAAGGCCGGAGACCGGAAAATTGGAACGATGCGGAGGCGTTTTTATCTAACCCCTTTCCGGTCTCCGCTTTCCGATCTTCCTCATCGAGCCGGGCGACCAGCAGACGATACGCCTCGATCATCACCTTTGGGTTGCTGGCTTTCATCGAGAAAATGAAATCGTGATAGCCGAGGTCGCGGGCGATGCGGGCGAACTCGAGGGCGCTCTCGACCATCCCGAGCGGGGTGTCGCCGTAGCGATTCATGATGCGATCACTGAGCGAGCCGTGATTGGTGCCGATGCGCATGGCGCGCCCCTGTTCCCGGCAGAACTGGACCAGCGGCGAGAAACGTTCGCGGATGCGATCGAGTTCGGCGGCATATTGCTCGTCCGTGTATTCGACGATCTTGAATTTCTTCGAGTCGGCGTAATTACCGGGATTGACCCGAACCTTTTCCACCCACTTCGCCGCCTCCATCGCCGCCTCGGGCTTGAAATGGATATCGGCGACGATCGGCACCTGACAGCCGCGAGCGCGCAGACCCGCGACGATGTGCTGCAAGTTTGCGGCGTCCTTCACCGTCGGCGCGGTGATGCGGACGATCTCGCAACCGACATCCGCGAGCTCGACGGTCTGCGCGATGCAAGCCGCCGTGTCCATAGTGTCGCAGGTGATCATGGACTGGACCCGAATCGGATTTTCGCCGCCGACGCCGACGTCACCGACACGCACCTCACGCGTGGAGCGGCGCTGGTAGGTGTAGGGCGATTCGCAGTAGGTCACAGGATGGAGATCACACGTTGTAGTGGCGCTTCTGTGAAGCGCCAAGCGCCTGTCTCCCGGTCGGCAAACCCCAGACGCTCCGCAGAAGCGCAATTAAGGAGCCGCTCACTCTGCTTTTTCCGTCGGGACAGGCTTCTCCGCTTTCGGCTCAGCCTTGTCTCGACGGAACAGGTCGCCCACGTCGTAAAATGTGACATAGAGCATGAAGCCGATCAGGAGCAGAGCGGAACACGTATTCACGACTTCAATCCATTTGCCGGTCACCGGTTTGCGCCGGATGCTTTCGATGATGGCAAACGTAATGTGGCCGCCGTCGAGCACGGGCAACGGCAGCATATTCAAGAGGGCGAGGTTCACGTTGAAAAAGACGCTGAACCAAATGGCCAGCCGCCAGCCGTCCGGCAGCTCGAAAAGGCGACGATAAAGGTTCATGATCCCGACTGGACCACTGAAATGCGCGGCTTTGACATCGCCCCCGCTCGACGTCAACGCGCCCACCATATTTACGATGGTCTGCACGCTGTCCTCGACCTGATCCCACGGCCGAGGATGGACGAGCGTGAGCTTGCCCTGGGCGATGCCGAGTTTGATAGGCGCGTCGGCGTTGGCGGGATCACTGGCCGGAATGTCCATTTTTACCTCCAGTTTCTGACCCGCGCGATCAACCCCGAGAGTGAGTGCCTGCCCGCGGTTGGCGAGAATAATGTCCTCGATTTGGACCCAATCGCTCACCGGCTGGCCATTCACCGTTTCGATAAAATCGTCGTGCTGAAGCCCCGCCTTGCCTGCGATGGATTTGGGCTCAACCAGATAAACCCAGGGCGCACGGCGGGGACCGATCATCACCTGGCGCAAGGGCGGCCGGCTCCAGCCGGGAGTTTCCTGCTTCGTCCAGCCCGAGTAGATGTCCAGGATCCTCCCGTCACGCTCGACGGAGAACCGGATTTTCTGCCCTTCGCTGCTGATAATGCTCCAGGTCACGCTGCGCGATGTCCCGCCGAAGCGCTCCACTTTGTGGCCGTCGATCGAGAGAATCTTGTCACCAACTTTTAAGCCCGCCTTGTCCGCCGGTCCATCGGGAAGCACGTAGCCAATGACCGTCGTCTCGTCGCTGTCGGACACCGGCTTGCCGATCTGCCACACCAACGTCGCCAGCGCGAGAGCCAGGAGGAAACTGAAGAGCGGGCCGGCAAAGGCGACGATGATCTTGTCCAACGGTTTGATCGGTTTGAGCTGATCCAGCGGGATTTCGCACTGACCCTCGATCGAATCCATTGGCGCCATCTGCGGCAATTTCACGTAACCGCCGGCCGGGATGGAATTGAGCGCATACCAAACACCGCCAAATTTTTTGCGCCAGATCGGTTTTCCGAACCAGACGGCAAATTCCTCGATGTGCAGGCCGCGCCACTTCGCGGCGAGAAAGTGCCCGAGTTCGTGGACGATGATGATGACGTTGAAAATCAACAGTACCTGGAGGGCGATGCCGAGAAAGTGAAGAATATGAAGAAACATTTACGAGAGGAGTTCGGCCGCCCGACGGCGTGCCCATGAATCGGCGTCGAGGATAGCATTCAGTTCCGCATCAGCAACCGGCGCATGCTCTTTCATCACACACTCGACGGTTTGCCAGATGGCTGGGAACGGACAGCGGTGATCGAGGAAGGCCGCCACCGCGGCTTCGTTGGCCGCATTTAACACGGACGGAAGTGTCCCACCTGCTTCGCCCGCCCAGCGCGCGAGATCGAGGGCGGGAAAGTCGGCGCGGCGCGGCGCCTCAAATTCGAGCTTCGCCAGGGTGGCAAAATCGATGGCCGGCAGACGGTTCGGCACCCGGTCGGGCCACGTCACGGCATACTGAATGGGAAAGCACATGTCGGTGACCGAAAGCTGCGCCAGGATCGAGCTGTCGATGAATTCGACCATCGAATGCACAATGGATTGCGGGTGCACGATGACGTCCACTCGGGGCATTTCGATGTCGAAAAGCCAGCGCGCTTCGATCATCTCGAGGCCTTTGTTAAAGAGCGTCGCGGAATCGATGGTGATCTTGCGGCCCATCTCCCAGGTCGGATGTTTGAGCGCCTGCGCGGGCGTCACCTGCGGGAGTCGATCCGCCGGGAGCTGCCGAAACGGGCCGCCGCTGGCGGTGAGAATGAGTCGCCTCACTTGTTCCGAGGCGTGACCTTCGAGACATTGAAAGATGGCATTGTGCTCGCTGTCCACGGGCAACACTTGCACGCCATGTTCGCGCGCCGCGGTCATTACGGTTTCACCGGCCATGACGAGAATCTCCTTGCTCGCCACCGCCAGATCCTTCCCGGCTTCGATCGCCGCCAACGCGGGCCGCAATCCTCCGGTGCCAACGATCGCGACCAAGACCAGGTCCGCCTCCGGCAAGGTGGCGAGTTCATCGAGTCGCTCCGCTCCATCCGGCCCGCTCGAAAGCGCGAGCTTCGCGCCCGGAAACTCCCGCCCGGCAGCTTGCAATTCCTCCGCGCGCGAATGGGCCGACATGCCGACGATCTCCATGCGATCTGGCAATTCGCGCGCGACTTTGCGCGCACTTTCCCCGATCGAACCGGTCGCTCCCAGGATGACGACGCGGCGCTTTCTCATGCGCAAAGGGAGTGGGCGGATCGAGGAAACATGAACCGCGAACATTTCGGAAGGACGCAATGATGGCAAGCACCGGGCCATCCGCACCGACGCGGGCCTGCCACCACCGACCGCTCGGAATCTTTCGCGACCGGTACCCGGCTTCGGCGCTGAAATTGACAGAGCCGACTGCCGGTGCTTATCGTCCGCGCTCCCATGCGGTCTTCCCGTCTTACCCTGCTGCTCAATTGTCTCGCTGCGCTCGTTTGTGTCGGTGTGCTGGGGCAGTCGGTCGTGCAGAAAGCGGAAGCCGTCTTCGTGACCTGTGCGGCCGAGCATCAGGACCAGGACGATCATTCGGAGAATGGACTGGATGATGGTTCGCACTGCCCCTGTTTGTGTCATCATCTTCAGACGGCACTCGTTGAGTTGCAGCTGAATGCGACGCTCGTCCTGGGTGTTGTTTCGATGGTGGGGGAGCGGGAGCAATTGGTCGTGGAAGGGCCGCGCGCGCCCATCGACCATCCGCCACAATTGGCTTAGCGCCTGATTCGCATCGGCGCGCCCTGGTGGCGCGGTGAACCACAGAAATCAGGCAATCTATCCCGGGCAATTCGTCTGGGATTTTCGCATCCACGGCCGGTGCTCCACCGCGCTTTTCGACGGCAACCCCATCTCTATTCACCATGCTTTTCCGACCCTCCATCCTCCTTCTTCTCTGCACGCTCCAACCGGAAGCCATTGCTGGTGATGTACTTACACTGTCATCGAGTCTGGAAAGCACGCTCGAACACAAGTCATGAACACCAAGATCTTTATTCAAATCGTCACCATCATCGTTCTGCTTTGCGGCTCGGCGTTTCTCGGGAACAGAATTCTCAATACTAAACCACCGGCGTCGGCCGATCCGCACACGCACGGAGGAGGCGGACACGAAGGCCACGGCCACGCGGAAGAGGAGCCCGTCAAAGGTCCGAAAGGCGGGCGTTTGTTTGGCGAGAAGGATTTCCAGACCGAGGTCACGATCTACGAGCCGACGGGGCTGGAGCCCAACTTCCGACTCTACTTCCATCAGGACGGCAAGCTGCTCGATCCTACAGGTATCAGCGCGACCATCGAGCTGCGTCGCATCAATCGCATCGACGTGATCACCTTCGAGAAACAGGGCATGTTTCTCGCGGGCGAGCAACCCGCGGTGGAGCCTCATTCCTTCGACGCGAAGGTGACGGTCGAGTCTGGCGGGAAGACTTACCAATGGAGCTACCAAAGTCTCGAAGGGCGCGTGGAGATCGGTGAACAGGCGCGCCAGAAAGCGGGGATTGGCATTGAGACGGCTGGGCCGTCGAAACTCTCGATCCAGCTCGAACTGAACGGAAAAATCACGCCCAACGAGGAGCAAATGACGCACGTCATCCCGCGTTTTCCCGGCGTGATCAAGGCGGTGAGAAAAAAGCTCGGCGACCCGGTAACGGCGGGCGAAGTGCTCGCGGTGGTCGAGAGCAACGAGTCCCTCCAGACCTATGAAATCAAGGCGGAGTTGGGCGGCACCGTCATCCACAAAGGCGTAACGCTCGGTGAATTTGTCTCCGGGCAGGAACCCATTTTCACGATCGCTGATCTTTCGACCGTGTGGGCGGATTTTTCGGTCTATCGGCAGGATTTTTCGCTGCTGCGGGAAGGCCAGACCGTCGTACTCGACGGCGGTCCCGGGATGGAGAAGGTCGAGGCGATAATCGACTACATTTCGCCCTTTGGATCGGAAAACTCTCAGACAATGCTCGCCCGCGCGACCGTGCCGAATGCGAGTGGCGAGTGGAGACCGGGCTTGTTTTTGCGCGGCAGAGTAATCACCGATCAGGCGGAGGTCCCCGTAGCGGTGAAGGCAAGCGCGCTGCAAACGTTTCGGGACTGGGATGTCGTTTTTATTCGCGTCGGCGAGCTGTTTGAGGCCGTGCCGGTGGAACTCGGGCGCCGCGACGACGAGTGGGTCGAGATCACGTCGGGTCTCGCGGCCGGCGATCAATACGCCGCTGAAAACAGCTTCATCGTCAAAGCCGACATCGGGAAAGCAGGGGCTTCCCACGACCACTGATCGTCGCCATGCTCGAAAAGATAATCGATTTCTCACTTCGCCAGCGCTGGCTTGTCCTGTTCGCGGTGCTCGGCGTGTGCGCGCTCGGCGTTTACAACTATCAGCGGCTCCCCATCGACGCGGTGCCGGACATCACCAATGTCCAGGTGCAGATCAATACCGAAGCGCCGGGATACTCGCCGCTTGAAGCCGAGCAGCGCGTCACCTTCATCGTCGAGGCGGCGATGGGCGGACTGCCGAAACTCGATTATACGCGCTCGCTGTCGCGCTACGGCCTGTCCCAGGTGACAGTTGTTTTCAAGGACGGCACGGACATTTATTTTGCGCGGCAGCTCATCGGTGAACGGCTCGCTCAGGTGAAAAGCCAACTCCCGCCCGGCCTTGAACCCGAGATGGGGCCGATCGCTTCGGGTCTCGGTGAAATCTTCACTTACATTGTCGAAGCCAACCCCGGGGCGCTGCGCGAGGACGGAAAACCCTACACGCCCACGGACCTGCGCGAGTTGCAGGATTGGGTGATCAAGCCGCAGCTTCGCAACGTGCCGGGCGTTATCGAGGTGAACACGCTGGGCGGCTTCGAGAAGCAATTCCACGTCACGCCATCGCCCGCAAAACTCATCGCCTACGATCTCACCATGCGCGACCTCACGGAGGCGCTGGAAATGAACAATCAGAACGTCGGCGCCGGCTATATCGAGCGCAACGGCGAGCAATGGCTCATCCGCACACCGGGCCAGGTGAAGACGATGGAGGAAATCGCGGATATTGTTCTGGCCACACGCGATGGCGCGCCGATTTACGTGAGCGACGTGGCTGAAGTTGCGCTCGGCCATGAACTGCGTACCGGCGCCGCCACACACAACAGCGGCGAAGTCGTCATGGGTACCGCTTTCATGCTGCTCGGCGAGAATTCCCGCACGGTCTCGCGCGCCGTCGCAGGTCGGCTCGAGGACATCAACCGCAGCCTGCCCACAGGAGTCGAAGCTCTCCCGGTCTATGACCGTACGCTGCTCGTCGACGCGACCATCGAGACGGTGAAGAAGAATCTGTTTGAGGGTGCGACGCTCGTCATCGTCGTCCTCTTTCTGCTCCTCGGAAACATCCGCGCCGCGCTCATAACCGCCGCGATTATTCCCGTCTCAATGCTTATGACGATCACCGGCATGGTGAATCTGAAGATCAGCGCGAATCTCATGAGCCTGGGGGCACTCGACTTCGGCATCATCGTCGACGGTGCCGTCATCATTGTGGAAAACTGCATCCGACGGCTGGCGGATGAGCAGCACCACCGCAAACGCCTGCTCGCCACCCGCGAGCGCTTCGACGTTGTCTTCGAGGCCACACGCGAGGTCATCAAGCCGTCCATCTTCGGCGTGTGCATCATCATGGTGGTCTATCTGCCGATCCTGTCGCTGCGAGGGATCGAGGGAAAAATGTTCCATCCCATGGCCTACACGGTGATGCTCGCGCTGGGCGCCGCGATGGTGCTCTCGCTCACTTTCATTCCCGCCGCGGTCGCGCTCTTTCTCGGCGGCAAAGTATCGGAGAAGGAGAACATCTTTATGCGCATCGCTCGGTTCGTTTATGAGCCGGCATTGCGCGCCGTGCTCGCCGCGCGCGGAGTCGTCGTCACGAGCGCTGCCGTGCTCGTCATGCTCTCCCTGCTGCTCGCTTCACGGATGGGCAGCGAGTTTATCCCGAGCCTCGACGAGGGCGACATCGCGCTGCACGCGCTGCGCATTCCCGGCACCAGTCTCAGCCAGGCTGTGCAAATGCAGGACATTCTGGAATTGCGCATCAAGGAATTCCCCGAAGTGCGCGAGGTCTTCGCCAAAATGGGTACCGCCGAGATCGCGACAGACCCGATGCCACCCAGCGTTGCGGACTGTTTTGTCATGCTTAAGCCGCGCAGGGAATGGCCCGATCCATCGAAACCAAAAGCCCAACTCGTCGCCGAATTGGAAGCCGCGTTAACAAAGATCCCGGGCAACAACTACGAATTCACGCAACCCATTCAGATGCGTTTCAATGAACTCATTTCCGGCGTGCGCGCCGATGTAGCGATAAAGGTTTTCGGCGATGATCTCGATTTGATGGCAGAGACTGCCGAGGAGATCGAACAAGTCCTCGGCGCCGTCCCTGGCGCCGCAGACGTGAAGACCGAGCAAAGCACCGGCTTGCCCGTACTTAGCGTGGACATCGATCGGGCCAAGCTCGCCCGCTACGGCCTGAACGTCGCCGAAGTCCAGGAGGCCGTGGAAATCGCCATGGGTGGTAAAGGCGCTGGAACTCTTTTCCAGGGCGACCGTCGCTTTCCCATCGTCGTGCGCCTGCCGGAGAATCTGCGCGGCGATCTCGACGCGATGCGCCGCATTCCAATTCCGCTGCCGCGAGGTGACAGGAATGGCGAATCGAAGGCGACGGGCGGCGGGCGGCCTTTTTCCAGCAGGCACCACTCTCTCGCAGCCGGTCACGCGGCTCTGAGCTTTATTCCACTCGGTGAATTGGCCGAGTTCAAAGTCGAGCCCGGTCTCAACCAGGTGAACCGCGAGAACGGCAAACGCCGGATCGTCACCACCGCCAACGTGCGCGGGCGCGACCTCGCGGGCTTTGTCGCCGACGCACAGGAGCGGATTCGGAACGAAGTGAAAATTCCCGCCGGCTACTGGATCGAATGGGGCGGACAATTCGAGAACCTGCTCTCCGCGAGCGCCCGGCTGCGCATCGTCGTACCCGTCGCCTTGCTGCTCATCATGTTGCTCCTCTTCACCGCGTTCGGTTCGCTCAAGGACGCGCTCATCATTTTTACCGGGGTGCCGATGGCGCTAACCGGCGGCATCCTCGCGCTCTGGCTGCGCGACATCCCGCTCTCGATCTCTGCGGGTGTGGGCTTCATCGCGCTCAGCGGTGTCGCCGTGCTCAATGGTGTCGTTATGTTCACCTTCATTCACAAGCTCCGCGAAGACGGTGTGCCGGTGGACGAAGCCGTCTTCCGCGGTTCCGTCACGCGCCTGCGCCCCGTGCTCATGACGGCGCTCGTCGCTTCGCTCGGCTTTGTCCCCATGGCCATTGCCACGGGCCCCGGCGCTGAGGTCCAACGCCCGCTCGCGACAGTCGTCATCGGCGGCATCGTCAGTTCGACACTTCTCACGCTCCTCGTCCTTCCGGTGCTCTACCGGATGTTCCACCGTCAGCGATCTGCGCTCGTGCCGGCACTGCACGCAACTCCTCAACCCGCATCCTGACCTTCACTCGGTATCCGGGCAAAAAGCCCCGCTCCTCGATTTGGCGCGCGAGTTCTCGGGCCATCGATCCCGGACGGGCAGGTCACCGCGCGCGGGCGTTCAGCCAACTACACCACGTCCGCCGCCGTAATGGCTTCCAAATAGCGGCCGTAAAACTGCTGCGCGAGGTTCAATGCGCGCTTCAGGATGACATGCAGGCTGCCGATATCGGCCAGGCCGATGACGACATCGACGCTGTGCTGGAAGGCTTGATTTTCATCGGCAGTCTTGAGGCCTGCTCCGACGAGGACTACCACCTGGCGATGCCTATGGCTGGCGGGCGCGTTTACAACTTCCGCCAGCAGTGGATTTTCTGATAGATTGCTCGCGCCAAAATTCTCGGCAATGACGATAACGTCGTAGGGATGCGCGCGCATTTTGTGGAGCAGATCGTCGACCGAAAAACCGGTGTGAACCTTGTAGTTCAGCCCGCGCAATTGCTCGACCACGATGCGGTCGATCGAGGCATCGTCCATGCACACGAGGGCGGTCCGATCGTGAGGCTCAAAGACATCGAGGTGAGGAATATTCTCCATGGTGTTTGTTTAGACCCGCATCCGCAGACCGCTGCCCAGGTCTTTGAAGGGCTCTGGAACCGGCGGTGCATCCGGCTCCAAGCGCAGACCGGTCGAGCCGCCATCATCGAGCCCACTTTCCTTTTTGACGTCATCGATGTAGCGAGTCATCCGGGCTTTGTTGGTGGCGTAAAGCTGCGCCGTTTCCTCATTCACGATTCCGACTTTGTAGGCCTGGCGCAACGATTGATCGAAGGTCGTCCATCCGAACGTCGCCTGCGCATCGATGATGTCGTAGAATGAGCGGCCATCGGATTCACCGAGCGTGATCGTTTCGCGGGTGCGGAGGTTTGAGCCCAGGATTTCATTCACCATGGCGCGGCCGCCTCCGACGCGCGGCGCCAGGCGTTGGCTGACCACCCAGCGCAGCGTTTCGGAGAGCCGGAGCCGCAGTTGTGATTCTTCGCTGCGCTCGAACATGCCCAGGATTCGATTGATCGATTGACCGGCGTTGATGGTGTGAATCGTCGAGAGCACCAGGTGCCCTGTTTCCGCGGCCGTGAGCGCAATCTCCACGGTTTGGCGGTCGCGCATCTCACCGACCAGAATCACTTTCGGCGCCTGCCGCAAGGCCGAGCGCAAGCCGCTGGGAAAATCGGTGAAATCCGTGCCCAATTCACGCTGATTGAACGTCGCACGCTTATGTTGATGCACGAACTCGATCGGATCTTCGAGGGTTACCACATGCACCGGCTGGAGTTCGTTGATTTCGTTCAGAATCGCCGAGAGAGTCGTCGTCTTGCCGGAACCCGTGGCGCCCGTGACGAGAATGAGACCGTTTTTCTCACGGCACATCTCATGGAAAATTGGTTGCAACCCAAGACTCTCGATCGTCGGCATCTCGGTCTGCATTTTGCGCATGATGATGGCGAGATTTCCGCGCTGCTTGAAAATGTTGACCCGAAAGCGCGCGTCGTCGCCGAGCCGGTAGCTGCAATCGCACGCGCCATTCACGACGATTTCACGCACGAGTCGGCGATCGTGCCCGATGATATTCAAGGCAATGCGCTCCGTTTGGTAGCGCGTCAGCGCGTGAATCTTCGGCGGCACGTCCGCGGGCTTGAGTTCACCAAAGGCCTCGACCTGGAAGGGCCGGCCCACGGAGAAAATGATGTCACTAATCCCGTCGTGCGATTCGAGCATCGACGAAAGCAGACGGTCCAGTTCGGGTTTGCGCATGAAGAGCGATTGGCGGCTGAACGTTTAGTCTTCCCAGTCGTCCGGCGGGTTTTTGAGAAAGACGCGGAATTTCTTTTTGTCGTTGGCTTTGTCGAAGGCCTCCTCGGGCGAAATGATTGCCGCCCGCAGATGCTCCATGATGGCGTCGTCCAGGGTCTGATTTCCCTTCTTTTTGCCGACCTGCATCATGCCCGGAATCTGGTGCGTTTTGGCTTCGCGAATGAGGTTCGCGATCGGCGTATCGACCACCAGCACTTCGAGCCCGGCCACGCGACCTGGCTTATCGATGCGTTTGAAAAGGTTCTGCGCCACCACGCCCTTGAGCGATTCAGAAAGACTCGCACGAATCTGGTTCTGTTGCCCGGCGGGAAAGACGTCGATAACGCGATCGATGGTCTTGGGTGCACTCGGCGTGTGTAGTGTGCCAAACACGAGATGGCCGGTGGCGGCCGCCGTGAGCGCAAGTTCGATGGTCTCGAGATCGCGCATTTCACCGACGAGAATGATGTCCGGATCTTCACGCAGCGCACCACGGAGGGCCGCGGCGAAGGATTTGGTGTGCACACCGACTTCACGATGATTGACCAGGCATTGCTGACTGCGATGGACGAATTCGATCGGATCTTCAACGGTGATGATGTGATCTTTCCGATGCAGATTCGCCCAATCCATCATCGCCGCGAGGGTGGTGGATTTGCCCGAACCGGTCGGGCCGGTCACCAGGACGAGACCCTTGGTCAGCATGGAAAACTTTTTCAGCACGGGCGGCAGGCCGAGCTGCTCAGCAGTGAGCACCTTGCTCGGAATCAAACGAAATACCGCCGCGATACCGGCGCGCTGATTGAAGAAATTGGCGCGGAAGCGGGCGAAACCGGGAAATTCGTAGCCGAAATCCACGTCGCCGGTTTCTTCGAAGATTTTGATCTTCTGTTCCGGGGCAATCTCATAGACCAGCGCTTTGAGGTCGTCCCCTTCGAGCGATGGCATGTCAATGCGGACCAATTCACCGTTGATCCGGAGGATCGGAGGATTCCCGGTGGAAAGATGAAGGTCAGAAGCACTCTGCTCCTTCATGAACTTAAAATACGAGTCGATGCGGGCCATTCCCGTTCGAGAAAAGCGGGCGCCGTGCCAAATGCCTCATCCGCCTGCGATGATCGTGAAAAACGTCCGCGATCAGCTGGCGGAATCGGAACGGAGGCGGGGTTCAGCGCCCCATCGTCCGCTCCCTCGTCACCTTCGCGTATTCTCAATCCGCGAGGGGGGAGAATCAGGAGCAAACCCCGAAACACTGAAAAATACGGGCCCACGGGCCCGCCTCAGGTGGTCGATATGTATTCTGTTGTGGTCACCGCTTTTCCCAATCCGTGACAGGGCCTAAATGGCCGCAGTCGGGACAGCGCGTTTGAGCGTAACGCGAATGGCACTGCGGGCAAACACCACGGTTGGCGAACAGGTCAAACGCGGTCTGGCACTCGCCGCATTTCCAAAGATCTCCCGCCGGGGGTGAACTGTGACAGGACGGACAGGAAAGGTTGGTGTGCCGGGGAAGGGCGGCGAGTTTGCCTAAGGCCCGGGCTTGCACCCACGCCGTGCGGCAATTCATGAAAACCATCAGCGCGATGAAGCCGAGGAACATGTCCCCCCGCAGGAAGGCCAGAGCGGCCAGGGCCGCCACCCCGATGAATCCGAAAATCGTGGCAATGAGGAGGCTGCGCGCACGACCTAGGGGAAACCAAAGCAGCGAGCGCAGGATTTGACCACCGTCGAGCGGGTAAACCGGCAGCATATTGAAGACGAGCAGTCCCAAATTCATCCATTGCAGGGCCGAAAGCCACTTGCTGAAATCGCTCTGGGTCATCGCCGCTCCCTGGGATGCAGCCCAGACATTCAACGCGAAGAATACCGGAACAAGCGCAACATTGACCAGCGGGCCAGCCGCGATGCTCCACAGGGTGGCTCCCGGTCGTTGGGGTGGCGCCACATAAGCGACGCCTCCGAGCGGCCACAGCACGATCTCTTCCGCCTTGCCGCCGACCTGCCGGCACGCGAGCGCGTGGCCGAACTCGTGTAGCAGAACGATCCCAAAGAGGGAGAGATATTCGATCAGGTTCCAGAGCTTCCCTTCGTAATAATTGACGCGCCACTGGAGAACCAACCAGATCACCAAAAACCACGTCCAGTGCACATAGACATTGATTCCTCGCACGCGGAAGAGGTGCAGCGCTCCGTTTTTGGTTGGCATCATGATGTCTCAGCGTTATCCGCCAAACCCGGCGCGGCAATTCAGGAGTGAGAAAGTTCGCACGAACGACACGTCCCCGACTGCGGGATAGCGGTTACCTTCCCGCGCCTGGATGTGCACTCGATGATCGCCTTTGAGTAGGCGCGGTTAGTCGGCGAGCGCATCGCGGAGGATCTGCATGGTGTGGCGCACGCGAATGGGCGAACCGAGCCGCATCAGGTGAATCCGAAGCTGCGTGAGGCAGCCAATGTTCCCACTCGCCACCACTTCGACGCCGGTGTTGATAACGGCGCGCGCCTTTTGTTCGCCGAGCGATGCCGCGATTTCGGGTTGATCGATGTTGTAAGTGCCGGCGCTGCCGCAGCAGAGATGTGCGTCGGTGAGTTCGTGCAATTCGAGGCCAGGAATGGCCCGTAGCAGCGAGCGCGGCTGAGCGCGAATGCCCTGTGCATTGGCCAGATGGCAGGCATCATGATACGCCACGCGAGTCTCGGTTTGCCGGAATGAATTCTCGCGCACTCCAAGCCGCATTAAAAACGCGCTGACGTCGGTGACCCGATGACGGAAGGCGTCGGATCGAGCTTCGTCCGCCGTCCCACGTAGGATGAGGTGATACTCATGCATCGCCGATCCGCAGCCAGCGGCATTGGTGAGGATCGCGTCCACATCGTCAGGAAATGCCGCGAGATTGCGCCGGGCGAATTCCCGGGCCGCCGCCAGATCTCCGGTGTGCCAGGCGAGTCCGCCACAGCAACCTTGTGCCGGCGGAACGTGGACTTCCACTCCCTGCCCCGTGAGCACCTCGATGGTGGCGGTATTGATGTCCGGATCGAGCACCTGCTGCGCACACCCGATCAGCAGTGCGACCCGCGCGCGGCGCTCCCCCCGGGCCGGATTCACGGCCGGCCATGATTGTGCGGGCGGAAGCGAATCCGGCAACAAATCGATCATTGGTTGGAGCGCCTCGGAACGAACGCGCGGAACATTTTTCCGACCCGACCGGTGAGCGCGGCGAGGCGGAAGCGGGAAGGAAACGGCAGTGTTTGCGCGGCCAGGAAACGACGGAGTTTCTCCATCGGCGTGCGCGAGAATCGTTCCTGAGCCAGCGCGCGGAAAGGGCTGAGCAAATCCCGATACGGCACGCCGCTGGGGCAGGCAGGTTCGCAAGCCAGACAGCCGAGACAACGGTCGATATGCGGCTTCGCTTCCTCCCATCCGAGCCCGCCCTCGAGCACCTGTTTCATGAGCACGATGCGTCCGCGGGGCGTATCCATCTCCTGTCCCAGTTCGCGATAGGTGGGACAGGCAGCAAGGCAAAATCCGCAATGCACGCAGGTCTGAATCGCATGCGCCATCGGTTCGCCGAGCGGTCCGTGTTCTGCGGGGCGGATGGTGTGGAGCATGAACGTAGAAGGTTAGACCTGCCGGGTCCGCAGCTCCAGATGAATAGTCTCCCAATCGGCGACAGAAAGTCGCAAACGATTCATTCAGCGGGTGTGGTGTAGGATGGTCGCGCCCTCGACAAATCCACGAACGGCGAGTTCGTCCGCATCGATGCGAATACTCACTGCTCCGCATTTATCCTGCGGGAACAACGCGATACCGCGGGTCTCGACGTGACGATACCAGGCACGCCGTTCAGTGACGTCGGCACTGTAAGCCGGCGCCTCACAAACGACGATTGCCGGTGAAACGTGGGCCAGAAATCCCGGCGTTCCGGAAAGGTCTTTCGCATGCCATCCTTTCACCAGCACGTCCGCCCGCAGCGTCGGATCATTCTCGATGAGATAACGCTCAGTGATGAATCCCGCATCGGACACGAAGAGAACCCGCCAGCCTTCGGATTCCAGGAAAAGGACGATTCCTTTGTCATCCGATGTTTTCTGCTGCACGCCGGTGGGAGGATAAAGCACCCGTACCGTCGTGGCGTTTCCGATTTCCAAAATGTCTCCACGACTGACAAATGCCTTTCCCTTGCGGCGCGCCTGCAACTGCGCATGAATGGAACGGCGGGTCGGAGACTTGTCTCGCAGCGGCGAATCGTAGATGGTGCGCGGTGAAAAATCTTCCAGGATTGCCTGCGCTGCGCCGAGGTGCCGCACATCGCCATGCGTGAGCAGCAAAGCGTCGAGACGATTTACTCCACGCGACCGAAGATATGGCAGCGTGACGCGCGGATACAGCGGCAGCGGCCCCGTATCGACGAGCCAGTCCTCGCCGCCCGAGCGAATATGAATCGCACTTCCGCTGCCGACATCCAGCACCCGGATTTCGCAAGCCGGCGTCGGTTTTGAACCCGGTAGCTCGACGAAATAATGTCCACCGGGCAGCGTGGCAAAAAAGTGCACGACGCCGAGCAAAAGCTGCGCACAGGCGTAGTTGGCGTTGTTGAACAGAATTCCCGCCCCGCTGGACAGGAGAGAGCTCAAGGCGGATGCGAGGCCGAGGGCGAGGACACAAAACGCCAGGGGAACTGCAAGCATGTTGGCGAAAATGGCCGAGGCTGAGAAGAGGTGAAAATAGCCGGCCGTAAATACGAGCGATCCGAGCCAGGCGGAAAGCGTTACGCCGAGGGAAGCCGCCAGGCACATTCCGGCAAAGGCCGCCGTCTTTTGCCCCCGGGTCCACAGCGCTTTCGGCAGGTATTCATCCGGCCGCGCGCGTCTCGCAATTGGGCGTTCGATCTTGCGCGACAACCAGACGATGGTCGCCACGAGCACGAAGGAGAATTGAAAGCCCGCGGTGAAAAGCTGGTTGGTGTCCCAAGCGAGAATGATCATTGCGGCTCCCGCGAGGCTATTGAAAACCAGCACGCGGCGATCGATCACCCAACCAATCAGGATGAGCGAAGTCATGATCGCCGCGCGCACGCAACTTGGACTCAAGCCCGTGACCAGAGCGTAAGCGGCGAGGATCGGCACGGTCAGGAAGACCGCGACTCGACGCGGCAGGCCAAACGCCTTCAGCACGAAAAGCGCGATAAAACCGAGCATCGCCGTATTCAGCCCGCTCACGGCAAAGAGATGGAGCGTGCCCGTGCGGCGAAATACCTCCTGCATTTCTTCCGGCGTGTCCGTGGCGCGCATACCCAAAACCATGCTGGCGATGAGCGAACGGATTTCCGGAGCATCTCCGAGATCGCGCCCCAGCCGGTCGGCAAACCAATGGCGGGCGGCAATGGCAAACCGTTGCGTGGCTTCACCGTGGCCGCTGCTCTCGACGTGGGCATCGGCTGGGAAGCGAACCTGGATTTGCGAGTAGATTCCCTGCCGTCGCAAATGTTGCGCAAAGTCGAACTGACCTGGGTTTCGCACGGGCGCAATATTTTCCGCGGAACCGAGCAGGCGAACACGGTCACCGTACCTGGGCAGCGGCCCGGCCCACGTTACGTTCACGATCTCACCTTCGATAAACGGCCGGTCGTCGATCGCCAGCGTCTCCACTTTCATCCGAAAGAACCCCGTCGTTGCTCCGGACCAAAACTTCACCGGCTGCGGCTCATCCCACACGATACCCGTCGCCGTGACAACGCGCGGACCGCTTTCCAGAAATTGCGCCAATTTCCGCGCGGGATGGTTTTGGTAACGCGCGGAGTGGAGAGTCGCGAAAGCCACTCCGGTAAAAATCCAGCACCACGCCGTGCGTGGCCACGCCAGCGTGATCGTACCGAGGATGGCCAAAGCCGCATAACAGCCCGCGAGCGGCATTAACGATCGATCCGCGATCACAATGCCCGCGATTGCCAAAGCAGCCAGACCGACGAAGGGAAGGCGGGGCGAGGGGGAAAGTCCGGACATACTTCTCTGAAAAAGTGCGCGTTCGGAGCTTCGGGTTCAGGCCGGCTGGGGACAACGCTGGAGTTCCTGTGGTTGACATGCCGTTCTCACGCGCCAAAACGATTCCCAACCGCAGTGACGACCGCGTGATGCCCCATCCGCGGATTCACGTTCAATCTTAACCCAGCAACCACTATGTTTCGCGCGATCAAACGTATTTTCATTTACCTCGGATTGATGGCGGAAAAGGCAACGGAGGGCGATGCCATCAATTCCGCCGTGGTCGAGAGCGGTATTCGCGATGCCAAGGCGCGTGCGGAAAAAGCCAGTTATGCCAATGGCCAGCTCGCCGCGCAGAGCGTGCTGCTCAAGGAACAACTCAAAAAGCAGGAACGGAAAAAGGAGGAATTAATGGGGCTGCTCCAGGCCGCAGCGGCTGCAAACGATGACGAAAACGGAGCGCACTATGCCGAAAGTCTCGCGCAAATGGAGCAGGATTTGGCCGATAATCGCGCCCAGGTCGAGAACCTCGAGAATCTCTATCAACAAAACACCGCGATTATCGCCAACAGCATCCGCGACATCCAACAGTTCGAGCGCGACTTCGAGGCCACCAAGGCGCGCGCGGCCGTAAGCCGGCAACTCGAAAGCCTCTCCGGCCTGATGAAAAGTTCCGTGAGCGAGATGCAGGGCATGCTCGGCGGTGAGGTGGGTCAATCCATGCAGCAACTGCGCGAAAGTGCCGCCTCCGGCGAAGGCCAGTTGCGGGCCACAACGGATCTTGCCCGCGAGATGGGCGTGGGCGTCTCGCGTCAGCAGGAGGTGCGGCAGGCGCGTGGCAAAATGTTGTTCGACGAATACAAACGGAAAATGGGGCTCGTGCAGCCCGAAGTCGCCGCCGAGCCGCCAGCTCCGCAAACGTCCCCGCCCGAGCGACAGAAAATTGCGGAGTAACACTTCCGCCCGAATTCCGCGGCTGCGCGCGCCAAAACTCAGTTTACCTCGAATTGATTGCGGAATGCCCACGTGCCCGCTTTGAGCGCAAGTTCGCGGGTGTTGAAAGGCTTGGTGATGAAATCGTTCCCGCCATTGAGGCTGGATTGTGCGCGGGACTCGATCGAATCAGTGGCGGTGAGAAAAACGATGGGGGTGCGCTTGTGGGCGGCGAATTCGCGAATGCGGGCGCACATCTCGATGCCATTTGCCTTCGGAAAACCAATGTCGAGGAGGACCAGATCGAAGGCCTTGTCTGAGAGCTGTCCCAGCGCCTGCTCGGGATCGCAGCACGACGAGGCGGTAATGCCCGCCCTGGACAACGCATCCGTGACCGTCGCAACCAAATCTGGATCGTCGTCCACGACCAGAGCCGTCGGTTTTTCGAGATTGCGCGCCCGTTTCAAATGCGCCGGATCGAGCAGTCGCCCAATCAGATCAGCTCCTTGCTGGAGGCTGCGAATCGAGGGCAACCCAAGTTCCGTCGTTTCCGCATTGATGGCCAGAGCATGCATGGCGGCCGCCACTCTTTGTACGGGGTGGCCCGCCATCGACGCCGTGTGGCTGTTCAACGCCGTGAGATCTGCGACGAGCTTTTCACGCTGCGACGCATCTCCGGGATCGGCGGCCAGCTTGGCCAACGATTGAGTGATGGTACGCAGCAGGGGAGGCACACCCATCACGACAGTGGCGAGTGCGCGGTGATCGTCGGAAGGACGCGTCTCGGTCATCGTGCCGGTCGGATTGAAGTGCTCCGGAGAGATGACGTTGGGAAATTCCAGAATGGCGCTTGCTTTCCCGGTGGCCGGCGCCGACACGGGCGTCGGGGTCGCGATGCGTGAAGTAGTCACGGGTGCCGAAACGACGGCGGTCCTCGAAAACGAATGGCCGTTGGCGGCGGCCTCGGGCAAGACACCCCCCAAGGCGGCAATTTCATCCTGAGCCGCGGCGAGTTCGGCTTTGACCGTCTCCCATGCCACCCGCATGGCGTCGCGCGCCCGCGTCAAAGCCTGAATGTCGTCCTTTAGGTTTCGGATATCGACCTTGAGTTGGAGGTTCTCCGATCTGAGCTCATCGCGCTCCTGCGAGACCCGACGATGGGCCGCGGGGGCCACACCCAACTGCGTGGTTTCGCTGGTGACAAGCCGCGCGCTGCTCAGAATATCGACCTGCTTTTGCATCGCTGCGATCTTCGACAACAACTCGAGATTCTCTCGCCGCAGAAATTCCAGTTCTGCCCGCGTGGGAACGATTTCAGAGTTATCGGTCTCGCGGGTCAGATTCTCGAGGAAGAATTCGCACTCGACCGTGCCAAAACTGACTTTGCAAGCTTCGTGCAAGTGAAAATCCGTGATCGGATGACCGTCCACACAGGTCAGATTCGTCGAGCCAAGGTCGTGCAGTCTGTAGTGGCCATTGACCGCGATGAATTCTGCGTGATGGGCGGAGACGGTGCGATCGATCACCTGGATCGTGTTTTCGGGACGCCGACCCACCGTAATGCGTTCGCCGGAGAGAAAATGGGAGATCTCGCCTTTGTCGCCAGGGAGTTTGATACGGAGTGTGGGCATGGTCGGGAGACAGCAGACTGAGAACAGCATTTGGAGTGCCCAACTCTCACCTTGCTTCCCGGAAAAATCGCTGATCCGCGCCGCGGGCGCGGGGGCTCCGGCGCAACCCTGCCCCCGGTCGTTACATCTGACGACCGACCGCTTCCGCCACTTTACGGACGCGGCGGACCAGATCCGCAAATTCCGGAGGCAGCAAGGCCTGCTCCCCATCGCTCTTGGCCTGCTCGGGCGCATCGTGCACTTCCACCATGAGCGCGTCGGCTCCGGCGGCCACAGCCGCGGCTGCCATTGGGGTCACATGATCACGCAACCCGATGCCGTGAGTTGGATCCACAACGACCGGTAAATGAGTTTCCTTTTTCAGAACGGGCACCGCGTTCAGATCGAGCGTGTTGCGGGTGTAGGTTTCGAAGGTTCGGATGCCTCGCTCGCACAGCATCACCTGAAGATTACCCTCACTCAGAATGTATTCCGCGGCCATTAGCAAATCCTTGATGGTGGCACTCATGCCGCGCTTCAGCATGACGGGGAGACGGCTCTGACCCACGGCCTTGAGCAGGGAAAAATTCTGCATGTTGCGCGCACCGACCTGTAGGCAGTCGGCATATTTTTCCATCACCTCAAGATGCTTGGTATCCATGATCTCGGTGATCACCGGCAATCCGGTCGCATCGCGCGCCTCAGCCAGGAGCTGGAGACCTTCGACGCCGAGGCCTTGGAAGGCGTAGGGCGAGGTGCGGGGTTTAAAGGCGCCCCCGCGCAAAATCCGCGCTCCATTCCTCTTCACCTCCCTGGCGATCGCCGTGATTTGTTCGCGGCTTTCCACTGAGCAGGGTCCGCTCATCAGAACAATCTCTTTCCCGCCCACTTCGACGTCACCCACCTTGATCATCGATCCATTACCGCCGCGAAATTCGCGCGCGACCAATTTATAAGGTTTCAAAACGGGGGTCACGGATTCGACGCCCGGCATGGCAGCGATGGGTTTTTCGCGAATGGCGTCCTCGCGCCCGATGATGCCAATGACAGTGCGTAGTTCGCCCCGGCTCACGTCGGACTTGAAACCCCATTCGCCAATGCGGTCGACGATGTGCTGGATTTGGTCCTCGGTAGCCCCGGGCTTGGTGACGATGATCATAAGAAAAGGGCGCCGAAGCTAGCGGCTCATCGAGGTGCGGCAATGGATTTTTGCCCTAACACCGTACGGACGCACTTGGGCGCAAATTCCACTTCCCCTTCCGGCTGCGATTTGCTCCTATCCGCGCGTGAAATTTTTTGTCTCCCTCCTTGCGCTCTCCGCTTTCGCCCTCACCGCCTGCGATACCTTGGTGACTCGTCGAACGCTTTACTCCCCCGCGAAAGGCAGCGGGCAGTATGTGGATCATCTGCGATACGGGACTCCCCTGGCACAGCCCCAATGGGTGTACCGGCCAGTGATCGAGCCCGACGAATTGACTACCGCCACTCCGACTGCGACCGCGCAGTAAAGCCGTCGGCTGAGTGGGATTGAGGATCACGGAGCAGGGAGAATCCGGAAATCTCCAAAAACCGGGAGCTACCGGCAAGGATCTGTGTTCGACAACGAGATGGTTCTTCGCCGGGGTCTCTGACCAACTTGTCATTTGCCAAAGGTGGCGGATGGCGGAGCGTCGGACGATTCTCATGTCCCTCCGTCGTCTTGGTTTAAGCATCGGTTGCTTTTTCCTCGCCGCCTTCAATTCGATTGGCGCCATTTCGATCGCCGGGGTGACCGACAAGACGAAGTATTCGTCCCCGGTGACACTTAGCGTCCAGGCGGATCCGAACGCCGCCACCACCGTGGCAACCATCGATGCGAAACTGTTAACACTGGGCGCGAACACAACGGTCTCAGATTTCGGTTTTCACGAAGTAAAAGCAGAAAGCCGTGACGGGTCAGGAGCACTGGTGGACGCTCAGACCATTCGTTTCATCGTCCGCGATCCGAGCCGCGGGAATACCGAGGATGGCATCCCTCCGTTTACGCCCTACCGCGTGGTCAATGATGCGCCCTCCGCCTTTGCCAATGGCGACTTGCGGGTGATTGCGCCGGCTTCCTGGCCGATTGGGTTGCCGATTCCCATCGCGGCCCGGCTCCTGGACAATGCCGGGAACGGGCTGCGCCTGAATGGCGTGGTCCGCTTCGGGGGCTTGCCCGGGATAAGACTTCAACTTCGCCGGGGATGGGGTTCGACCACGGCCCCTTCCTTCGCCATCGGTGGAGTCATCGCCCTGGACGCATCGCTGAATGGGTTGGCCGATGGCCGCGCGATCGCTTTCGACACGGTACCTTTTACGAATGTCAGTGGCTCGATTTCCTCTGACACCACGTGGTCGGCCGGGAGTCGTCACCATATTGACGGCACCCTCACGATCAGCGCCGGGGCGATTTTAACCATTCAAGCCGGTTGTATCGTGACTCTCGCCTCGTCTGTCGAAATAGTTGTCCATGGGACTTTGAACGTGCTCGGGAGCGAAGCTGCCCCTGTCGTTTTCGCGCCATCCGCTGCCGGGGAATTCTGGGGTGGAATCGAAATGCCAGACGCGACCTCTCGCGTGGATGCAACTTACACCATTTTCACTGGGGCTGGTGAGGATCAGACTTGGTTCGACACCCATTCCGGCTACTCAACGCATCGGCCCGAACAGGCTTTATTTTTGGTCGCCGGCAGCGGCGCGGGGATCAATTTCGGCGCCCAACTGCATCTTACTGATTGCTTCTGCTTTGGCATGCGCGGCCAGATGATGAACAGCAAAACCAACGTCTGGATCGATCTCAACCGCACCCTCATGCAAAAAGCGGTGACCTGCGGCGAACTCAACGGGACCAAAGTGACCATGGCCAGTTCGGCCTTGATCGAATTTCCAGGCGAGTCGAGCGAATTCACGGATGAAGACAACGACGCCATCTATTTTACGTCCGGTGATCTCTCCGTCCGCGACAGCGTCATCGGATTCACCAAGGATGATGGCATCGATTCCGGAGGTAACGGAGGTGACAACCCCTTCACGGCAGCGGCGGATTTGACCCCGTTCGTGCAGGAAAACAACTGGTTCGAGGGCACTTTTCACGAGGGCAACTCCCTGTCGGGCACGCGCAATGTCAGCTACCTCGGGTGCGTCTTCTTCAATTGCGGGCAGGGCGTCGAAGCTGGCTATAGCGCGGGGGCGAGCGGTAATGGACCGAACGCGGTCGTGGATTCCTGCCTGTTTGTCGGCAACATGGTGGCCGCGCGCTGGGGCGATAACTACGGGTCTGGTTATGAGTACAATGCCGCGATGGAGGTGAAAAACTCGCTCCTCCTCACAAGCGCCTTTCACGATGTCTGGAGCTACGATTGGAATGATTGGACTTACTACGACGGCTCGGCCCTGAATACGTTCGGTCGACCGAAACTGAGTGTCCACGATAGCTATCTCAGTCTTCCGGATCCGGTCCATCACCCGGCCAACATCCCCTGGAATCCTTCCACTTCCGGCGCCTTGCTGAATAGCTTCATGCCCGTGCCGGGTTCCAATGTCGGCGTGGCCATCTCGAGCTACGCTCCTGCACAGGGAGATCCTGCCAGTTATCCCGGAAAGTTTGCCGTGCGGTTGAGCACTTTCAGCTCACAGGAAGTCAGCGTGGAGTGGGAGATCGAGGGCAAAGTCGAAGCCTTTTCCGGAACCGTCGAAGTCCTCGCTGGTGGCTCACTGGTCTTCCAGCCCGGAGAAACGGTTAAATCGATTGTCGCTCCGGTGCCCAATCCGGAAAGCTACGAGCTCATCCACGTGAATCTCAAAAACCCGTTGCACGCCGAAGTGACGGGGGAAGCGTGGTATTTCACTCCGCCGGCTACACCTGATCCCGACTTGATCGCCTCGGACGGCTGGCGCTTTCGCGAGACACGCAGCGAGCCACCCGCGAATTGGAGAGCGTTAAACTTTGATGACGAAAGCCCGGTCGCAACAGAATGGCAGCCCTGCACTTTGCCCGCAGGCTTTGGTGTCTCGGGAGTGACGTTTGGCACCGCCGCCACGCCCGGACCGACTGGCGATCGCACCAAGGCCTTCTATTTTCGCAAGCGATTCACCGTGACGGATACCGCAGGAATCACGGGATTGACCCTTCGGCTGCGGCGCGATGATGCCGCCGTTGTTTGGGTGAACAACGAAGCCGAACCTTCGGTCGTGTCCGCCGATGGGACCTTCGATCCGCCCTACAGCTACGACGCCACCACGCTCGCCGCCGGTCGGGTGCCGAATTCCTCGAATACGGGCACGTATCTAACCTATCAGATTCCCGCCTCGAAGCTGGTGCCAGGCCAGAACATCATCGCCATTCAGGTCCATCAAACCTCTCTGACCTCAAGTGATCTGATTCTCGATTGCGAATTGACGGCAAGTTACCAACCGCCCTTCGAGTTGAATCTAACCCGATCCGCCAATCAGCCGGTGTTGTGGTGGTTCGACGAAACAGCCCTCCTCGAGCAGTCGGCGGATTTGAAGAGTTGGAGCGTCGTCCCGGGCGCGGCCAGTCCGTTGCCGTTTGTTCCGCTAGGCGGACATGGATTCTTCCGCCTGCGCCGCCCGTAGGGGCAGGGCGAAATGAATTTTGCTGCGTCCACGCCGCCCGGCATCATCCTTGCGTCTGGATCGCCCTTCGCCTTCATTCCGCCGCGCTCATGTCCACCGATCTCGCCGAAAAACGTGTTCTCATTTTCATCGTCGCCTATAACGCTGAGAAAACGATCGAAAGCGTTTTGGACCGCATTCCCGAAGAGCTGCGGTGCGGCGATGTCGAGGTGCTGATCATCGACGACTTCTCGAAGGACGAAACCTTCGTCACGGGACTGAAGCGCGAGAACCAGGTGGGAGAGTTCAAAATAACCATGCTGCGCAACCCGGTGAACCAGGGTTATGGCGGCAATCAAAAGCTCGGCTATCGCTATGCCATCGATCACGGTTTTGATGTCGTCGCGTTAATCCATGGCGATGGACAGTATGCCCCGGAAAAACTGCCAGCACTGCTCGAACCGCTGCTCAAAGGCGAAGCCGATGCCGTGTTCGGCTCGCGGATGATCCACAAACAGGAAGCGCTTCAGGGGGGGATGCCGCTTTATAAATGGGTCGGTAATCAGGTGCTGACCGCGTTTCAGAACCGCATGCTCCACACCACACTCAGTGAATTTCACAGCGGTTATCGGCTCTACTCGACGAAGGCTTTGGCCCGCGTTCCTTTCGATCGGAACTCGAACAATTTCCATTTTGATACGGACATCATCATCCAGTTCGTGTGCGCGAATTTTAAAATCGTCGAGATCCCCATTCCGACGTTTTACGGCGATGAAATCTGTCACGTGAACGGCATGCAATACGCCTGGGACATTTTCAAAACGATGGTGCGCGCCAAGTTGCACGCCAAGAATCTGCTCTATGATCGAAAGTTCGATGTCGGCCAGGTCGAGATGACTTACGATCTGAAGCTGGGGTTTCCATCCTCGCACACCATGGCGCTCGAGGCGGTGAAACCCGGCGCACACGTTTTGGATATTGGATGTGGCCAGGGGTATGTCGCCGAGGAAATGGCGAAGACCGCAGCGGAGATTGTTGGGATCGATCAATACATTCGTCCGTCTTCGAATCCGCGGATCCAATTCCGCCGTTTCGATTTGGATACCGGTGAATTTCCGGTGGACGTCTCAGAATTCGATCAAATCTTCATGCTCGATGTCATCGAGCACCTGCGTGACCCGGAGGTTTTCATGGAAAAATTGCGCGCCGCCGCCGCCCACAAACGCCCGGAAATTGTACTCACCACAGCAAACATCGGTTTTGTCGTCACGCGCCTGATGCTCTTTCTGGGCCACTTCAACTATGGCCGCAAAGGCATCCTGGACCGGACCCACACGCGACTGTTTACGTTCGCCTCACTGCGCGAACTCTTCGCCCAAACCGGCTATGAAGTGACCGAGGTCCGCGGCATTCCGGCCCCCTTTCCGAAAGCGATCGGCGACAATTGGCTCGGCGGGCTCCTCATCGCCCTAAACCGATTTGGTATCGCGCTTTTTCGCGGCCTGTTCAGTTATCAAATTTTCATGCGCGCCGTCGCCCGACCGACCGTGGAGGCGTTGTTAAAGGAAACCGTTTCCAGCACCGAAGAATTAAAAATCTCTGCGTTGCAAACTGGTTAGTTAGCCTGCATACCATTCTCGGGAATGGCGGGGAATTTGCAGGGGCTGGATGGTAGAATGACTGCCGTCGAAGGTCGATAGCCGGCATTCTTCTTGCCGGCTTTGCATGCTGATTGGCGAACTGTGATCGGACGATCGTGGATGGTAATACTGGCGAAGAATGCTAAGAACTGGGCCGGGCGAGGTCCGGACGTGTGTATTGAAGCATTTCATCCCGGATTAAAACGGCCGCGTTTCGCGGCAATCTTTCGCCGCGATTCCTACGGTAACGCCAACGTCATTCGCAGCCTCAGGAACTGCGTGGTGTTGTCCGTGAATGGGTGAATCGCTCGCCAGCGGAGCCTCGGAAATCCATCAGCACCGGTTTAACGACGAGGCCACGGGTCCCACCGCCATCAATATTGTCACCACGGTGTCACCGCTGGCCGTTAATGTGGACAGCAATACCTTGAATTACCAGTTTGGAGGATCGGGCGCCATCAGTGGATCGGGCGCTCTGACCAAGCGAGGCACCAGTACGCTCACCATTCTGACGGATAACAACTACACGGGAGGAACCACGATCAATGACGGTACCGTCAACTTCGGCGGGGGAACCGGGACAGGCTCCCTCGGCAGCGGTCCGATCATGAATGATGGCGAGTTGATTTTCGAACGATCGAACAATGTGACTCTCGACAATTTGCTCAGTGGCACCGGCACCCTGATCAAGCGGGGGGGCGGAACTCATCGTTCAGGGCGCGGGAGTCAATACCAACACCGGCTTGACCACGGTCGAGGAAGGCACGCTGAGGCTGAATAAAACGCCGGGGAACAATGCCGTTGGGGGCGATATCGTCCGCGAAGGCGGGAGCCTGGTCTGGAGCCAGGCGGATCAAGTAGCCGACACCGCATCCATCACCGCGAACACCGGATTGGTGAATCTTGGCAACCGGCCGGAAACGCTGACCAACCTCACCATCCACGACGGTTCCGTGGTTGATAATTTCAGCGGCTCGAACATCACGGGGCTTCTCACCGTCACGGCGGGGGCGAAACACGACGCCGTCAACAGCAACGGCAACAACACCGTCAATCAGGCGATCCTCTCCGACACTGTCCTTTTCCTCGGTGCGAATTCCGGTGATAGCACCGATCAACTGACCCTCGACGGAACGATCACCGTTTCGCTCACGAACGGCTTTCAGCCGCTCCTGAATGACACCTTCGACCTCTTCGAGTTCAGCGCGGCAAACGCCTCGGGATTTGATCTCAATGCGGACCTCATTCTCCCAGCGTTGAACCCGGGCCTGCAATGGGATCGCTCGAATTTTCTTTCGGAAGGCATTCTGGTCGTGATTCCCGAACCGCTGAGCAGCTCAGTTCTCCTCACCGGTCTTGCCTATATTGCCGGCCTCCGCCGTCGGCGAAAGTAGCCTCGAAGCGATCCGCGCGGACGGGCACTTTTTCGGCCATTGCAAATCGCGACTCCGTGGCTTCCAACTCGTCACGCATGAGATCATTCACATTCTTCTTCTTCGTTGCCTTCAGCGCGTGTCTTTTCGGCGCGGAGCCTGTTCCCGGATTGACACTGGTTCGCGACGACCACTGGCTCGTCATCCGCGGCGCCACGATTCCGGGAGGAGAAATCCGAATCAATTACCTTGAAGCATACTGCCGCGCGAATTCGACCGATGCCGATTGGGTGAAACATACGGTCATTCCACATCGCTCGGAGATTCTTTCGATCAAACCTGACGGTCGCGAAATTCGTTTGCATGACACGCTCACGGATGGTGTCACCGTCGAGCATAAGATCACTGCGGGCACCGATGAGGTGACCTTCGAACTCACCGCGCACAATCCGTCGGCGACAACTTCCGAAGCCCATTGGGCGCAGCCGTGCGTGCGGCTGGGAACCTTCACCGGCTTCGCGGAGAGCGGCGGCGATCTCGATGATTACCTGTCCAAATGCTTCGTATTCCTGGACGGCAAACTCACGCGTCTACCGACCGAACCGTGGGCCACCAAGGCTCGTTACACCCCAGGCCAGGTCTGGTGTCCCGCCAACGTGCCACGTACGGACGTGAATCCTCGACCCCTCAGTTCCCTCGTGCCAAACAACGGTCTCATCGGCTGCTTTTCCGGTGACGAGAAGCTGATCTTTGCCACCGCCTGGGAACCCTATCAGGAACTCTTCCAGGGCGTCGCCCGCTGCCTGCACTCCGACCTGCGACTCGGCGGACTTGCTCCTGGCGAAACGAAAACGATTCGCGGCAAAATCTATCTCGTGCCCGCTGACGTCGATGCGCTCGTCACGCGGTACCGACAGGATTTTCCCGAGCACGGACAATAAACGGCGGATCGTCCATCCTCTGTTCCACACTCACGCCTCGCCGGTTCTCGCTTGCCCGCACTCTTCCTGGCTGCGAAAAACGCCACCCTCCTCCTCGCATGAATACTCTTGGCGTTGCCATCATCGGTTGCGGCGGAATCACGCTGCAAAACCATCTCCCCGGCCTCGCGCTCTGCGCCGAGACGAAAGTCGGTCGCGCTCTGCGACACAATCCAGCGACGCTCGAAGCGCGAGCCGCGACACCGGCATCACGGTCACGTCCACCAATTACGAGGAGATCGTCACGCGCGACGACGTCCAGGCGGTGATCATCGCCACGCCGAATTTCCTGCACGCGCCGATCGCGCTGGCGGCCATCGCCGCGGGCAAACATGTCCTGTCCGAAAAACCGCTCGCGATGAATCACGCGGAAGCGCAAGGCCATGGCGGGGCGGCGGACGCGGCGGGCGTGCGTCACATGACGGCGTTCACTTATCGCTTCGTGCCGGCGATGCGTTATCTCGGGCACCTCATTGCGCGCGGCGATCTCGGGCAAGCCTATCATTTCCGCTCGTGCCGGTTGCAGGATTGGGGCACGCGCAATCTCGGCTGGCGGCAGGAGAAGAAGCTCGCGGGCACGGGTGAACTCGGCGACATGCTCTCGCATCGCATCGACTTCGCGCAGCATCTCGTCGGACCGATGAAGCGGCTCGTGGCGAGACGTGAAGAACGCTCGTCCACGATCCGCGAAGGGCACCCGAGCGATCTCGACGACTGGGTCGCGATCCTCGCGGAGTTTCAGAACGGCGCGACGGGCGTGCTGGAAAGCTCGAAGCTCGCGAGCGGACGGCAACGAGATCGTGGCGCTCCTCGACCACGTGGAGTTCAACGGCAGCGAGGCGACGTCGAGATTCACCACCGGAAAGTGGAACGAACTGCAATGACGGCAAGCGCGGCGGCCCCGGCCTGGAGCCGCTCGCCGATTCCGCGGGAATTCTGGGTCTGGCCCGGCTCGCCCGCGCGATCCCGCGGACGGCGATCCGCTGATCGCCTTCCGCTACGATCAGGCGTTGGAGTTCATCGACGCCATCCGCAAGCAACGTCCCTGCTCCCGAGCTTCCACGACGGCGCCCGGCGCAGGCGGTGACTGAACGCCGCGGTGCGCAGTCGCGGAAACGGGCGCGTGGATCGAAGTCGAACCTGATTGAAACCACTATGGACAAACTGCACTCATCACCGGAGCCGGAAGCGGCGTGGGAGCCGCCATAGCCCTCGCCCTCGCCAACGAGGGCTGGCGCGTCGCACTTGATCGGGCGCCGCGCCGAACCACTGAGGCCGTCGCCGCGCAGGCGCGGGGCGCACTCGTCCTTGCCCTTGCGATATCGGCGACGCAGAGGCGGTCGACCGCGATGGGCGAACAGTGCTGGCGGATCTCAGAGCGTGGAGGTGCTGGTGAATGCGGCGGGGACCAATGTGCCCAGCGCGCCATCGAAGTGCTCACACACGCGGATTATCACGAGATGATGAGTACGAATCTGAACGGCGCGTATTACTGCGTGCAGGCGGTGCTGCCGCAAATGCGCGCATCGCGGCTCGGGGACGATCGTGAACATCGTTTCCGATGCGGGCCGCATCGCGAGCCCGAAGGCGGGCCCCGGTTATTCGATGTCGAAATTCGGCATGGCGGGCCTCACACAATCGATCAATGCCGAGGAGCGAGCGCGCGGCATCCGCGCGACGTCGATTCTTCCCCGGCGACATCGACACGCCGATTCTCGACAAGCGCCCGGCTCCTCCCGATGCCGCGGCGCGCGCGAAAATGATGCAGGCGGAGGACATGGCCGCTTGCGCGATGCTCGGCAATCCATCTGCCGGCGCGGGCGATCATCGAGGAGCTGCTGATCCGCCCCCGCTAAACCGTGCACTTCCTGCGCATGATCTGGACGTCGTGGCGGCACGCGACCGGCTATCACTCAGCGCTCAGATGAACTTTTTCGCCCCTGATCTCATCGTTCAGCTTCGATTGGTCGTCGTCTTCGCGGTCCTCGCCCCGCTATCTGGATTCGCTGACCTGATCACCAATGCGCCGGTCGTAATCGATCGGCGCCTCGACGTGCAGGTGATTCAGGTTGCGCGCAACGATGGATCCAATCCTGCGCCACTTTTCGGCTCGGCTTCGGGCCAGGCCGAAATCTTTAAAGGCATTGACCAAATCTGGGCCCAGGCGGGCATCGACGTGGAGTTCAAATTCCGCCTCACACCGTTCAATGACACGTTTGGCCTGATTGGAAGTCCAGGGAACAACAGTCCCCGACCGACAGGCGATCTCAGCGGGATCATCTCGGCCGCGCTGTCGGAAGGCGGTGTTCTCGATCCGAATCCAAAGGTGATCAACCTCTTCATGGTTCAAATCGTGCCCGGATTCTCCCAAACCTCGGACAACACGGCAAATGGCCTCGCCTTTACCCCGGGGAATGGAATCGCCCTCTGGGCGGGTCCCAACCTCACTGGGTTTTCCGCCGGTCGTGACGTCATCAGTTCCGTGCTCGCGCACGAGATCGGGCACAACCTCGGACTCAGCCACGTCACCACCGCACAAAATCTCATGCAAGCCGGAGGGGCGGCCGACGACGGCGAGCGTCTGAGTTCATCGCAGATCGCCACAGTCCGCCAAAGCTCGTTTCTCGTGTCGGTTCCGGAACCACGAGTCACGCTGTTGCTCACGGGAATCGCGTTCGTTCTGGCGATCCGGCGACGACGGTAATTCACGGTCCGTCGGCTTGGGTAATCGGGAACGCCTCTCGGGGACGCTCAGAGCTCGCTCCGCAGGTGGAAAAGCGTAAGTCGGTCATGACGCGACGGCGAAACGGGTCGAAATAGAATACGTGGCACGACCGATAACCGGAACTCCCTTGGTCCGACAGCACGGCGTCGGGGATTGGCAAAACAATGCGGCAACCTCCCGAGTGTCGGAAACCTTTACGGTTTTCGATGATACCTGATTTCAACTTTATTTTATTTCTATTCTAACCATCTTATGGATAACATATTACAATCCGAACTAAAAAATGTGGCATCGTTTATGCTGAATAGGCGTGGGAGTACAAACAGTGTCAGAAATTCACCCAATATCCTTCATGAATTGCATCCCCAAAATCGCGGCGGTTTTCATTGCGGCAAGTTTTTCGGTATCCTCTGCAAGTGCGGTTTTGATCACCTATGATTTTGTTCCGACAGCAACCCCATCCCCTGGCGGCGGCATCTTTGCGGCCCACGCCAGTTTTGACAATAGCCTTTTCGGTGCGGGAACAACTATTGCCAAACCATCAGCCTTTTCGGCGTCCCTGACCGGAAACCATTTCCTTCCCGACGCTGCTTGGGAGTTGGACGAGATTATTACCAGCGTGTTCAAAATCACGGCGGGAGGCGACTTGACTTTCACATTTCTTCTCGGATTTGACAATGATCCACCGAGTATTAGTAGCGTCTTGGTGGGTGGTGACGGAGGGTTTAATCTCCCAGTTAATGTTCCGGGTAGCTGGCAGCGGACGGCCGCGGACACCGCATCAGTTCCAGAGGGTGGTCCGGCCCTCGTCACGCCATTGGTTTTGGTTGGCCTGCTCGGCTTTGCTCACCGGGTACGACGGCAGAAGGCGAGTATTGCCTGAACCCTCCAGGCCCTGACGGGCGAGCGGTTCGCCCTCAGTAAATAATCTGAACGGCGCTGAGCACGACGCTCAGCGCCATTTTTTTGTCCCTGACAAATGCCCGCAACAGCGGACAGAAACGGGCAGGGCAAGGTTTCGGCAGGAAACGCGCGTTGACTCTCTTCCATCTGATCACGAGGTGACCGCCGCGGAAAAACGGGGCGAATCCAAACTCGCCGGGGCGTTTTGCTGGTGACATCCTGGCGAATGATGTCTCGCTCCCAATTCATCCGCCTCACGATTCTTTTTCTATGCAGCGCCTGTGCGACCCTCGCCTGGGGCGCAGAGGATCCAAAACCGGCCGCCAAGAAGAAAACTTTGCTGCTCGTGTGCGGAAAGAAAAGCCACGGTCCGGATGGCAATGGCATCCACGATTATGCGTGGTCGGGCAAGCTCCTGAAGGTTTTGCTCAAACGCTCGAATATCGCCTCCCAAATCGTCGTTGACCTCCATCTCGACGGTTGGCCGTCGGATTCAGCCGCGGTGCAGCGCGCCGATTCAATCATGGTTGTCTCCGATGGACGCGACGGTGACAGATTCACTGAAGCCGAGCACCTTGCCACGCCGGAGCGGGTGCTCGAAATGGAGCAGGCGATGAAACGCGGATGCGGCTTTGTCACTTTCCATTTCTCGACCTTCGCGCCGGATGCTTACGGCGAGCAGATGCTGCATTGGAACGGCGCCTATTTCGACTGGGAGACGGACGGAAAACGGGAGTGGTATTCGGCCATCACGACCGTCGAAGCGGATGTCGAGCTGCCTTCACCGGACCATCCCGTGGTGCGTGGCGTGAAGCCTTTTCGAATGAACGAAGAGTTTTACTACAACCTCCGCTTCGCTCCCGTGGAATCCGCGCCTGTCCCGATCCTGAAAGTGCCGGCGCTGCCTGGTCGCGAGCCGGACGGCAAATGGGTGGCATGGGGTTTCGAACGTCCCGATGGCGGCCGAAGTTTCGGCACGACCTGCGGTCATTTCTACGACAACTGGCGAGCGGACGACTTCCGGCGGCTGATCCTGAACGCGATCGCGTGGACCGCGCACATCGAAGTGCCTCCGGGAGGCGTGGAGTCGAATTTCATCGATCACGCGGAGATCACGACCGCGCTGGAATGAGCAGCGCCCGTCAAAGAACGGTCAGCTTCAGATTGGGATCGATGTCGGTTTCAATCGAGGAGTAAAACTCACGCTCGTGATAACTTCCGGCCACGTAACCGATCATCGCGGCGTTGTCCGTGCAGAGTTTTGGTTCAGCCAGCAATAACTGGAGGCCCTGCGCCCCGCATTCGTCCGCCAATCTTTCGCGCAATCGGGTGTTGCAACTGACCCCGCCGCTGACCGCGACCGTGCCGCGCCCGGACATCACTGCGGCCAGGAGCGTCTTGGCCACCAGAACATCAACCACGGCTTCCTGGAAGGATGCACACAGGTCTTCGATTCGAAATTCCTCGAGCTTCGGCAGGAGGTAGCGCATCGAGGTCTTCAATCCGCTGAAGCTGAAGTTCAGGTCCGCCGAATTGAGCATGCTGCGCGGAAAATCGTAGCGCTTCGGATCGCCCTTCCGGGCGAGTTCGTTCACGCGTGGTCCGCCTGGATAGTCGAGCCCGAGCAGCTTTCCGACCTTGTCGAATGCCTCGCCGGCGGCGTCATCGCGCGTCTGGCCGAGTAGTCGGTAGTGTCCGACCTCTTCGATATCGACGAGCAGCGTGTGCCCGCCGCTGACCACCAGCCCGATTGCCGGCTCGACCGGTTGCCCCGTGGAAAAAAACGGTGACAGCAGGTGCCCCTCGAGATGGTTCACCGCGAGGAACGGACGACCAAGACCGAGCGCGATGCCTTTCGCTGCCGAGGCCCCGATCATGAGCGAGGTCGCGAGGCCCGGACCGCGGGTGGCCGCCACCACGTCGATTTCAGGCAAACCGACGCGGGCCCGGTCGAGGGCGCGTTCCAGCACGGAGCGCAACGTACGAAGATGATTGCGGGACGCTACCTCGGGCACCACGCCGCCATAACGCTGGTGCAAATCAATCTGTGAGGCCACTTCGCTCGAAAGCAACTGACCACCGCGCAGCACGGCGCCGGCGGTTTCATCGCAGGATGTTTCGAGGGCGAGAACGACCGATTGCGACATCGAACTCACGGGCTAAGCGAGATCCCGACGTCCGTCGCCACGATCAATTGGTGACCGGCAGTGCCCGTCGTACATCGGGCCGGCGTCCGGCGTAAATCATCACGCCCTTGAGCGCATCGACCGCGCGATCGAGCTGCGTATCGCGAAAACCGGCTGTCTGTTTCTTCATGTCCTCCGGGAGCAGATCTTCACGCCGCTTTGACATGAGCATCCGCTCCTGCTCAGGGGTGAAAGTCGCGCGGATGGTCGGTTCCACGCCGTGTTCATGGATGAGTTGCTTGCTCGGCGTGTAGTATTTCGCCGTGGTCAACCGGACCGCGGACCCATCCTGGAGTTGGATGACACTTTGGACCGATCCTTTGCCAAACGTGGTTTCACCGACGAGAATGGCGCGATTCAAGTCTTTGAGCGCACCCGCGACAATTTCGCTGCCGCTGGCGCTGCCGGTGTTGATCAGGACGGCCACCGGGTAGTCAGGACGCTGCTTTTGCGTTCGAGAGGTCCGGTACAGCTTGCTCTGCGAGGACTTTCGCCCTTCGGTGGAGACCACGAGCGTATTGGGCGGCAGGAATTGACCGGCGACGTCCACCGCCGAATTCAGGAGACCGCCCGGATTGTAGCGGAGGTCGAGGACGAACGCCTGCATGCCTTTCGCCTCGAGTTCATCGAGCTTGTTTCCAAGTTCCTCTGCGGTCGGGACATTAAATTGCGTCACCCGCGCATAGCCGATTTTGAATTCGCCGGTCATCTCCTCGGGCAGGAGTTGTGCCTCCTTCACGCTCGCCACTTTGATGTTCTCCCGGACGATCGTGAAATCTTTGTATTCCTTGGTGGAGGCTCGGTAGATGCCCAGAGTCACCTTTTCGCCGGCCAGCCCGCGCAATTTTTCAATCGCATCATTAAGGTCAAATTTTTCGGTCGGCGTGCCATCGATCTTGACGATCTGATCGCCGGGCAGCAGTCCGGCCTTGAATCCAGGTGTATCCTCCATCGGCGAAACGATGATCAGTCGGTCATCCTGCAACGAAACGACGACACCGAGGCCACCGAACCGGCTGTTCGTGTCGTCCTTCATGTCGCGAAAGTCATCCGCCTCCATGAATTGCGAGTGCGGATCAAGACTTTGCAACATGCCCCTGAGCGCGGCGTGAGTGAGGTCTTCGTAGCTGACCTTGTTTTCGTCAACGTAGTCCTGCCGAATGAGCTGTAACGCGCGAGCGAGGATGGCGATTTGGGTGTAACCATCCTCCTCCTCCTCCGGCTTTTTAGGTGCCTCCTCCGCCGTCGAATAGGTCGCGGAGGGCCCGAAATAAAGGGCTACCCCGAGCAGGGTGACGACAAGCGACGGCAGCTTCCACGTTTGCATGGCGCGCAAACTAGCACGCCGTCTCGTGATGTAAACCACCCCTCCGGATGGGTCCCGCCGAGAGTCGATCGAACGCGCCCTGGCCGTAAAATGAGGGATTGGATCAGAGGAGAACCTCGGGCAGCTTGCCCCGCGTCAGCACCCAATTCCACATGCTCGAACATCAATCGGTTCTCACCTCGGGCCGCGTGCGCAAAGGCCGCCGCCTGTGGTTTCTCGTCGTCGTCGCCATCCTGTCTGCGATCGGTTTCCTGATCGTGGCCACGCGCCCGGAACTGGAACGGAATTTTCGGAGCTGGCTCTACGCCCTGCTCGGATTGCTCACCGCCGTGCTGCTGCTCTTCTGGTTCGTGTTTCTGAGCCGCGTGCGCTGGACTACACGGCTGATCACGCTGGCATTGCTCGCTCTGGCTGGATTCGCCTTGAGCAAATCGGTGCGACTCGCTGGCACCGCCAGCGGCACCGGCCTGCCGATGTTCGCCTGGAAATGGACGCCAAAACGCATGACGGAATATCAACCCGCGCCGGAACTGCCACCTCCGACCATCGCGGATCCACGTCTCGCGGCCGTGACTGATACGCCGCAATTCCTGGGGCCGGCTCGAAACGGCGTCCTCGTCGGCGCCGGACTGGCGGCGAATTGGCAGGACGCACCACCGAGGGAGCTGTGGCGCACGCCCGTCGGTGGTGGCTGGTCGGCGTTTGCGGTGGTCGGAGGTCACGCCTTTACCCAGGAGCAGCGGGGCGAAAACGAGGTCGTGACCTGCTACGACATCCTCACCGGTCGGCCCGTGTGGGCGCACGAGACGAAGGACCGATTTTTCGAGTGGCAGGGTGGCGAAGGGCCGCGCGCGACGCCCACGGTCGATGCCGACCGGGTTTTTGCCATGGGCGCCACCGGCCGACTGGATTGCCTCGAAGCGGGCACGGGCCATCTCGTCTGGTCACGAAACGTTCTGAACGAGAATAGTCTCACGAATCTCACCTGGGGCATTAGCGATTCACCACTGGTCACGAAGGAATTGGTGATTGTCACCGGCGGTGTTGGTTCGAAAGGACCGACCGTACTGGCCTATGATCGCGCCACGGGTGAACCGCGATGGAAAGCAGGCGAGGCCGGGGTCGGCTATTCTTCACCGATCCTGGCGAAGGTCGCCGGACGGCAGCTCATCCTGTCGTCGAACGCTGATTCGCTCACGGCCCATGATCCCGCGACCGGTGAGGTGTTGTTGCATTACCCGTGGGCGCCCGAAAAGAAAATGCCCAAGGCGTCGCAACCGGTCGTGCTGGATAGCGACCGCGTTTTTCTTTCCGCCGGCTACGGCGTCGGTTGCGTCATGCTCCAGATCGCGGCGACGCCCGAAGGCGGACTGAGCGCCACCCAGCTTTGGAAAAACATGCGCATGAAGACGCAGTTCAACAGCGCGACCACCCGCGACGGATTCATTTATGGGCTCGACGATGGAATGTTCGCCTGTGTCGATGCCGCCACGGGTGAGCGCAAATGGAAGAGCGGACGGTTCGGCTCCGGACAGTCCCTGCTCGTGGACGACCTGGCACTCATCCAGGCGGAAAGCGGCGATGTAACGCTCGCGCAGGTGAATCCGGAGGGTTTCCATGAGATCGGGACGATTCCGGCTCTGACCAGCAAGACCTGGAATTACCCCACTCTCGCCGGCCGCTTTCTCCTCGTTCGCAACGACCGCGAAGCGGTCTGTTACGAGTTGCCCCTGGCGGCAAAGCCCCAGTAGGAGCAGAAATCCGTCATCGAACCCGCACCGCCCGGGTCTTGTCGAGTTTCAAGACAACGCCTGGCGTGAGCGCCGGTGTGCATTTTGGGTCCGTGAGCTTTTCGTTACCGAACTGAATGCTGCCCTGCTCGATCAGCCGTCGCGCTTCACCCCGCGAACGCTGGAGTTGAAAACCCCGCTCGTAGGCCGCCGCCACGAGCGAGACGAGGTCGGGCTGAGCCCCGGCAAAATCAACGATTGGAAGTTCGGCGTGCGCGAGATCCTTTTTGGAAAAGCGCGTGTTAAAATCCTCGAGCGCACTGGTCGCCGCCTCGGCTCCGTGGTAGCGCTCGACCATGCGCCGGGCCAGCGCCTTCTTCGCGTCCATGGGATGTCCAGCAGGCACTGCTTCGCTCAACAAGAGCAGGTAGTACCGGGCCATGAGCGTGTCGCTGATGCTCATGATTTTGCCGAACATCTCCGACGGCGGCTCATTCACCCCGACGTAGTTCCCGAGGCTCTTGGACATCTTTTGCACGCCGTCGAGACCCTCGAGGAGTGGGTTCAGGAAGACAACCTGCTCCGGCTGGCCCTCCTCCCGCTGCAGGTCGCGCCCGACGAGAATATTGAACAGCTGATCCGTCCCGCCCAGTTCAACGTCCGCCTTGATCATGACCGAATCCCAACCCTGCATGATCGGATATTGCAATTCGTGCAGGCGCACGGGTTCATGCGCGTCGAGGCGGGTTTTGAAATCTTCACGCTGCATCATCTGCTGGAGCGTGACTCGGGCATTCAGTCGCATGACCTGCTCGAAAGTCATGAGTTCAAACCATTCTCCGTTAAAGACGCAACGGGTACGCGTTGGATCGAGGATCTTGTAGGCCTGCTCGCGAAAGGTGCGCGCATTTTCCATCACCTGCGCGTGGGAAAGTTGCGGACGCGCCTTGGATCGCCCGGACGGATCTCCGACCATGGCCGTGAAGTCCCCGATGATGAGGATGGCGTTGTGTCCTAGATCTTGAAACTGGCGGAGCTTGGTCAGTCCGACGGTAAATCCGAGATGAATGTCCGGCGCGGTAGGATCGACGCCCAATTTGACATTGAGCGGACGCTCCTGGCGGAGCTTCGCGAGGAGTTCCTCCTCCGAGATGATTGTATCCGCCCCTCGTTTGAGGAGTTCCAATTGCGCTTCGGCAGACTGCATTCCTCGCTCCATAAACGCCACGCGCCCGCTGGGCTAGGATAAATCGGCGTCCTGGCGCCAATCCGAATCAGTTTTTGTTCAGCAGCGTGCGGATGTCCTCAATCGTCTCGATCTTCATGAGATCAGCTTTGCGCTCGAAGCGTTCGATACGATCCAAATCTTCCTTCGAGAGCCCTCGATTCATGCGCTTCGATTCCGGTCCCAGATATTTGCGACCCGCATCGGGCAATTCACGCGTCGCAGCGGTTTTTCCTCCCTCGCGCGCGTCTTTGGTGGGAGCCGTTTTCACCTCGGCCTTGGTCTCGGCGTTGGGAATCACATATTTCCCTTTGGTGTTCGCTTCCGAAGTCGAGAACTTGAAATCACCGGACCAGGCCGACTTGGTGGCGAAATCGCGGGTCTGGAAAGATTTCAGCCGCGTTTTGTCCACAAGGTAGAATTCCTTCGCGGCCGGGCTTGATTTCGTCTGAAACGTCCCGGGGCGACGCGACGCCGGAGACATCTGGTTGACGTTAAATTCAAGCGTTTCGTCCGGCTTATCGAGCCGCTCACGAAAGGAACGCGCCTTTCCCTTCGGGGTCGCCGGCGCCGCCGGCTCGGCCGAACCGGCCCCAGCTGTAAGCAATACGAGTGTCAAGGCAGCGAGAAGGCGCACAGAAATGGTTGTTTCACGGATTTCGATCGAGAGCAACATCGGTTTTTGTCGCGGCCGGGAGCCCATCGGCGGTAAGCATCGCCGTCATGTCGCCATGGAAACGCTTTCGCTACCAGCTCGAGCAGATCGGCTGCGAAGTGCTGGCGTTCGCGATTCCGCTGCTGCCCCGGAGCGCGCTGCTGTTGCTGGCTCGAGGAGCCGGCACGCTCGCGTTTTATTTTGATCACCGGGGCCGGGAAGTCGCCCTCGGCAATCTGCACTGTGTTTTTGGCGAAGCAGTGTCGCTCTCGGAGCGCGAGACCATGGCGAAACAATCCTTTCAGAATTTCGCCCGGACGATGCTGGACCTTTTCTGGGCGAAGCGGCTCGACCCGCAGAATTACGAACGTTGGATGCAGGTGGACGGCTTCGATCGCGTTCGGCAACGACTCGCGACCGAAAAGCGCGGGGCCATTTTCATGTGTGTGCACGAGGGAAACTGGGAATGGGCCAGCCTGGCCTGCGGTTTCCTCGGATTCGGAAACGTGGTCGTTGCGGAAAACTTCAAGAACCCACGCCTGACGGAAGTCTTCAAGCGCCGCCGCGAACACTCGGGGCAGACCTTGATTCCGCAGGAAAACTCGATACTCCGTCTGCTCAAAGTGGCGAAACGCGGGGGAGCGACCGGCATGCTCATCGACTTGAACCTCAAGCCCTCGCAAGCAGCGACTGTCCTCGAAGCCTTCGGCCCGGATGGGCTCATGATGTGTGTTCCGCTGCTGCACGCGGTGATTGCGCAAAGAACGGGTGCATTGCTCGTACCCGTCGAAACACAGCCGCAGCCCGACGGCACGTGTCGCATCATCGCGCATCAGCCTGTGGAATGGGACGCCACGGCCTCGGTTCGGGAGATTGCGCAACGGTGCTGGGATGCCTTCGAGCCGATCATCGAATCGCGTCCCGAACTTTATCTTTGGCCCTACAAACACTTCCGTTTCCGTCCGCGCGACGCCAAACGCCCGTACCCCGCTTATGCGAACAAATCGTCCCGGTTCGACAAATTGTTCGAGACGTGCCACCAAGCCCGCGGAGGCTGTTGACAAAGCGGATGGCGAAGGTACCACTGTGCGCCTCTATGAAAAGCATCCTCAGTGCACTCTGTGCCGCGACGGGAGTCATGCTGTTCGCCGCCTGCGCGAGCACTCAGACGTCCGGTGGCGCCTATACCGTCAAGGCTTTCAAGCCGAAGAACCCTGATAATGTCCGAGTGAAGGTCTCCACCTCGACGCAAAACGTCTATGTGATGGAGGGCGACCGCGTTCTGATGGCCGTTCAAGGATGTGTGGGCACCGCCCAGACTCCGACTCCCAAGGGCAATTTCACGATCAACAACAAGATCAAGGAAAAACGCCGTGTCAGCCAGCCGGATGCCGGTTACCCGATGGCCTATTGGTGTGAATTCCTGCCGGCCTACGGCTTCCACGAGGGCTTCGTTCATCCGCGCCCCCGTACGCATGGTTGCATTCGCCTCCACAAGGAAGCTGCCGCCCGGCTTTATGCACTCGTGAAAATTGGTACACCAGTCAACATCGCGACCACACAGCCGGAGGACGCGAAATTCGGCCACTTCGTGAAAGCGCTGGATCAGAGCCGCGATCCCGATCCGCCCCGTTCGCTGATGCTCTCGCCGAGCTGGTTCCGCGATCCGCCCGGGCCGCTGCTGATTGAAGGCTAACGATCCAGGCGCAGATCGATTTTTGAATTTTCGTTCAGGGCGACGATGCTGGCATCGTCGCCCTGCTTCGTTTAATCTCACATTCATCCGCCGCTCATGACTGCCTCCGCCACCACCAAGCCGACCCGCGTTAATCTACGGACGCCGGATGTGATGGCTGCCGTGCAAGCGCAGGTCGAAAGCCATTATCGGAGCGAGGTCGTCGAGAAATTGCGCGCCAGTGGCGGTTCGCTGACCATGGACGGCGTCACAGTCCGCCTGGCGAAGCAATTTGGCTTTTGTTACGGTGTCGAACGCGCGATCGATCTGGCCTATGCTGCCCGCAAGGTATTCTCCGAGCGCCGCCTCTTTATCCTCGGTGAAATCATCCACAATCCTGAGGTGAACGAGCAGATCGGGCAGCTGGGTATCCGGAATTTGCTCGGACAGCAACGTCAGGCCAACGTGAGCGAATTGACCGCAGAGGACGTGGTGATCGTTCCGGCGTTTGGCACCGACGTCACGACGCTCGCGCAGATCAAGGAAAAGGGCTGCCAGATTGTCGACACCACCTGTGGCGATGTAATGAGTGTTTGGAAGCGCGTCCGGCAGAATGCCGCAGACGACATGACCTCGATTATTCACGGCAAAGCCACGCACGAGGAAACGAAGGCCACCGCGTCGCGAGCTATGAAAGACGGACGAGGTCATTATCTCATTGTGTTGACGCTCGGAGATACGGACTACGTTTGCGATTACATCCGGCACGGCGGCGACAAGACCGCATTCCTTGAGCGCTTCCAGGGCGCGCACAGCGACGGATTTGATCCGGATCAACATTTGCGGCGCGTCGGCGTGGCGAACCAAACAACCATGATGCGGGGTGAAACGGAAGAAGTGCAGCGGCGCATCATGGCTGCCGTGCGCGATCGCGACGGAGCCGAGCGTTCCGCGCAGAATTTTCGATTTTTCGATACCATCTGCGGCGCAACGCAGGAGCGACAGGACGCGCTGCGCGACATGCTCGACTCGCCGATGGATCTCCTGCTGGTTGTCGGTGGTTACAACAGCTCAAACACTTCGCACCTCGCGGAAATGGGTGAAGCCAAATTGCCGACGTATTTCATCCGCAACGCCGCCCGGCTCGAAAGCCGTGACCGAATTGTGCATTTCGACGTCCACGAAAAAACGGAAGTGGCAACTGAGAACTGGCTGCCGCCCGAACCCGTTACCGTGGGAGTCACCGCCGGCGCCAGCTGCCCGAATAATCTAATCGAGGAAACCATCCTGCGCGTGTTCCTTCTGCATGGGATCGCGCGCGAGCGGTTGGTGTAATCGGATCATTTCGGAATTGCCAGGCCCGCGGGCGTGTGTGCCGGCGAAGCTGGGATCACTCACGATCCCAAGCGGGATCGACGAGCACGGGGCAATGGTCTGAGAGCACGGTGAAACGGGGTGTGCACCGGACGGCATGCACTCGCCCGTGGGGCCACACCTGATCGAGGTCGAGCATGGGGACCGGAATCGGCCACGTGGGTCGGTCAACTCGTCGTGAGCGGAGCGCTGCGAAGTTAATCGACCCGGATCTGATGTCGCACGCTGTCCTCTCACGCCGCGTGTCACCGGCGGCTTTGAGACGCCGGCTCGTGAATGGTGGCTGGTGATCGGAGGATGGCGGCGGATGCGGGTGGCTCCGGTGCGCGGATTTTTTGAGAATCGCTTTTTTCGACTCGGAGCCTGGGCGTTCGACGACGCTCCGCTTCGCTCACGACGACCACGCTACCGGCCTTCCCGATGGCGCTTGAGTCGGCGTCCGAGATCGCGGTCTGCGTCGTTCAGCATATCGCGGAGCATTTCTGTGGAAACGGTCGAGCCACCGAAGGACAGGACCGTCACCCGCTCCAGGGAATCGTCCGTGGCAACCGTGATGTCGTGCTCGGCGGCATACCTGGCCACCAGGCGTTCGATGATTGAATCGGCGTCCTGTCCGATGCCCGAATAGAAAATCTGAATGCCGCCGGGTTCCGTGGCCTCATTCGACTTCAGGCCCTTTCCATCAAAGACGGCGACGACGCGGACGCCACTCGAGTCCTGATAAGCGGTCAGCCGTCTAACCAATTCCTCGCGCGCTGCACCGGTCCGCTGACCGTGGCGGCGGCGCAATTCCGGCCACGCGAAGATCACGCTGTGACCATCAACGATCAGGTAGCGCATGGCGCCGGGATGGCGGCGCGGCGGGCTCTACTCGGCAGCGGCCGGAGCCTCTTCCACCGCCACGGGCGCCGGGGCGGGGACAACAGTCGCTTCCTTCTTTTTGGCCGGACTCTTGCGAGCGCGGGGACGAGCCGAAACCGCGGCCGCGATCCGTGCCTCCTTTTTGCGTTTAATGTAGGAGATACGGCGGCGGCGCTTTTGGACTTTGTTGGATTGCTGACCCATGATGGACGGTTGGTGAGAATAGAGCGGGTGGTGTCAGTAAGAAAGGAATGGCACCCGGTCAACGGCTTTGTCGGAGATTTGTGAGACCACCGCTTGCCAGCGGGCAGTGTCGCCTCCATATTCCGCGCCCTTTTTCGACCTCGACTTCCACTTTGACCTCGCCCTTTACCATTTTCCCTCCGGATGGCGAGCTGCGGCACCGAGGCAGCCATTCTCTTGATTCGCGGGTCATGAGATGAACACACCCACCGCTTTAGCGCCCGACATGGAACACCTTCGCAACATCGCCATCATTGCCCACGTTGACCACGGCAAGACCACGCTCGTGGATCAATTGCTCAAGCAAGCCGGCACCTTTCGTCAAAACCAGGCCGCCTTCAGTGAGGAACGGATCATGGATTCCATGGACCTCGAGCGGGAGAAAGGGATTACCATCCGGGCCAAGAACGCCGCCTTCAAGTGGAAGGACTATCACATCAACATCGTGGACACGCCGGGCCACGCGGACTTTGGCGGCGAGGTCGAGCGGATCATGAAGATGATCGATGGCGTGCTGCTGGTGGTCGATGCGCACGACGGTCCGCAGGCGCAAACGAAATTCGTTTTGAAAAAGGCGCTCGAGAACGGCGCCAAACCGATTGTGGTCATCAACAAGATCGACCGCGAAAATGCCCGCCCGCACAAGGTGCTGGACATGGTTTTCGATCTTTTCCTCGAGCTGAACGCCAATGACGAGCAGCTCGATTTTCCGGTAATCTACGCGTCCGCGCGTGACGGCTATGCCATGCGGGAAATCGATCAGCCGAACGAAACCATGGAGCCGCTCTACGAAGCCATCGTGGAAAAGATTCCGTCACCGCCGCCGAGCAACGTTCACTATTTCCAGTTCCTGGTCTCGAACCTCGATTACTCGGATTATCTGGGCCGGATCGCCTACGGACGCATCGTCAGTGGACGCGTATCAGTCGGGGACGCCTGTGTGCGGATCGCCAAGGATGGCACCCGCGAGCGCGCGAACATTACCGCCATTTTTGGCCATCAGGGGCTGGCCAAGATCGAGATCAAACATGCCAGCGCCGGCGACATCGTCGGCATTTGCGGATTCGAGGACGCCTTCATCGGAGAGACGATCACTGACACCGAGGAGCGGCTGCCGTTGCCCTTCATGGACATCGATCCGCCGACGATCACGATGACCATTTGCATCAACGACGGCCCGATGGCCGGTCGCGAAGGAAAACTCCTGACCGCCCGCCAGGTCCGCGAACGGCTCATCCGCGAGACGCGGACAAATGTTTCGATCATGGTGGCAGACACGGAGATCGCCGGCCATTTCAAAATCCAGGCCCGGGGTGAAATGCAGATCGCCATTCTCGTCGAACAGATGCGGCGCGAAGGTTTCGAAATATTGGTTTCACGGCCGGAAGTCATTTTCACTCGCGACGATCACGGCTCCCTGCTCGAGCCCTACGAGACGCTGTATTGCGATCTGCCGAATGAAAACCTTGGCGACATCATGCAAAGCCTCGCCGCGCGGAAAGCGGAAATCGTGAGCATGGAGCACCAGACGCACAGCGTGCTCCTGCAAGCCATCGTCCCGACCCGCGGCTTGATCGGTTTTGAAACGGACCTCGTGAATGTGACCAAGGGTCACGGCATCATGTCCCATTTGTTCAAGGAATACGGCCCGCACAAAGGCGAGATCCCGACGCGCAACAACGGCGTGCTCGTGGCCATGGAAGGCGGCGTCTCGACGGCTTACTCGCTCGATACCATCCAGGAACGCGGCCGCCTGTTCATCGGACCGCAGGAGGAGATTTACGAAGGCATGATCATCGGCGAAAACGCGCGCAACGACGACATGCCGGTCAATCCGTGCCGCGCCAAAAAGCTGACCAACATGCGCAGCCAGGGTGACGGCAAAGGCATCTCCCTGGCGCCGCCCTTGAAGATGAGCCTCGAGCGTTCGCTGGAATACATCGCGCCCGACGAGTACGTCGAAGCCACCCCCAAAAGCCTGCGGCTGCGCAAAAAGATCCTCAACGCCAACGCGCGGAGACGGGCCGGCAAATCGTAGCGCGAATCGGAGAACGGGATCCAGTAGTCGCGGCGGGGTTAAGAATTTGACCTCCAGCGGGATTCTTGCCCGTGCCCCGCAGCCCGTGAACCGTTTCGCCCTCTTCGCCCTTCCCCTTCTCCTTCCCCTGCTGGCCATGGGGTGGGAACCGGTCTCCGTGCCGACGGCGAGTAATCTCCCCGCAAACGCTCCCGTTTGGCTTCGGTGTTTCATCCGCGTGCCTGATCAGATGGTTACGCCAGCGGAAAAGGATCTGTGGCGCGACTCGATGACGCTCAGCCTCGGCGGCATCCCCGGTCCGTTCTCGGTTTGGCTCAATGGAAAGAAAATTGCCGCAGCGGACACGTTGCCAAGTGGCGAACGGCGGCGTTTCAAAGTGCCGAAAGACATTTTGGAAAAGCAGGTCTTCAATGTTCTCGCTCTCCGGCTCGAGGATGCGGCGCATGGGGTCGGCCTCACGCCGATCTTTGCGGGCTACTTCGACGAACTGTTTCTTGAAGGCGCATGGCAAATACAATCTGGGGAAGCCGATGCCGCCGACCTCAAAGCCGTCGCCACTCAGCCTGAGACTGCGTTTTTCACCGAAACCGGGTTCCGCCACGCAACGAGTCCACTGTCCGCAAATCCTGCATTGATGCCGGGCGCCCGCCTTTCACCCGCGGAATCGCTGGCGAAAATGACCACCGCCGATGACCTCACTGTGGACCTCATCGCGAGCGAACCGGAGGTCGCGCAACCGACGCACATCAGCTTCGACGAACGTGGGCGGATGTGGGTCGCACAATACCGCCAGTATCCATATCCGGCAGGCGTGAAGATGGTCAGCCGCGATCAATACTACCGCTCAAAATATGACCGCGTGCCGCCACCACCGCCACACCACGATCCCGGACGCGACCGCATCACTGTGCACGAAGACACGAATGGCGACGGCATTTTCGACCAGACGAAAGTGGTGCTCGACGGTCTGAACATGGCGAATTCAGTGCTGCGCGGGCACGGCGGAATCTGGGTCATGCAGACGCCCTATCTGCTTTTCTATCCCGACGCGGACGGCGACGACGTACCCGACGGCGACCCGGAAGTGCGGTTGGCGGGTTTCGGACTCGAGGACACGCACTCGGTCGCCAACGGTCTCACGTGGGGACCGGACGGCTGGCTCTATGGCGCACAAGGGAGCACCACCACCAGCCGGGTCGTGCGCCCGGGTGTGGACCCGCCGGACTTTCCCGGTGTGTATCACGAAAACTGCATGGTTTGGCGCTATCACCCGCGGACGAAGGTTTACGAAATTTTCGCGGAAGGCGGCGGGAATGTGTTCGGCCTGAATTTCGATTCGGAAGGCCGGCTCTTTTCCGGTCACAACGGCGGTGACACGCGCGGCTTCCACTACCTACAGGCCGCGCTGATGCTGAAGCAGGGGATCGATCCGGGAAAATTCGGGCCGACGGGACATCCTTTTGCATTTGGTTACCTGGAGATGATGAGAAGCCGCCATCCGATTCCGCGCTTCTCGCACGCGACGATCGTCGCCGACGGCACGGCTCTGCCGCCGCGCTACGCGGGCCGATTTTTCGCCGCCGATCCGCTGCATCGGAACATCGTGGTCGCAGAACGTTACCCACGGGGCTCGACCTTCGAGACGAGCGACAGCGGCATCGCCCTGGCCGGAGCCGATCCCTCTTTCCGCCCGGTCTATCTCACCAACGCGCCGGATGGTGCCATCTGCGTCGCGGATTTCTACGAGGAACACATCGCGCACGGCCAGAACTATCAAGGTCAACTCGATCCGAGCACGGGCCGGATTTATCGGATTCGTGGGAAAGATTTGCCACTCGAGACGGACGTGAATCTCGCGGGGAAAACGAGTGCGGAACTCATCACCCTGCTCGCGCATCCGAATCGGTGGCATCGTCAAACTGCGGTGCGTCTGCTCGGCGAGCGGCGTGATCCTGCCAGCGCTGAGCCGCTGCGCGCCGCGGTTCGCCAGGCGGACGAACACCCCGCGTTGGAAGCCTTGTGGGCACTCCATCAGATGGAATCACTCGACGATGCAACGACGCTCGCGGCGTTATCTCATCCGCATCCGGCCGTGCGCATGTGGGCCGTGCGTCTTTTTGGGGACACCTCAAGGAGCGGCGATTTGCCATCGCCGACGACAGACAAACCCTCTCCGCGGCCCTCCACCTCCACCGTTCCGCTTGAAGTGCCCGACTCCACGGCAGTCGGAGCATTACCGCCACAGGGATCGCCGCTCCTTGCGCTCGCCGCCACCGAGCCAGACGCCGAGGTGCGCGCGCAGCTCGCCTCCACCGCCCATCGTCTGCCGGCGGATGATGGACTGGCGCTCGTCACCGCGCTGCTTCGACGCGACGCCGACACGGACGATCCCTGCATTCCGCTGCTCTGCTGGTGGGCGTTGGAAGCGAACTGCGCCGATCACGCGGACGCGGTAATCGCCGCGCTACCGTGGGACTCTTCGATGGTGAAGCAGCACATCCTCCCGCGGCTCATGCGCCGCTTTGCCGCCGCGGGTGGACGCACCGATCTGTTGACCTGTGCGCGCCTGCTGGACGCCGCACCCACGATCGAACACCGTCACCGACTGATGAGCGGTTTTGAGGAAGCGTTCCAAGGACGCGCGCTGCCGCCCCTTCCCGAGCCGCTGCTCGATGCTCTCGCGCGGAGCGGAGTCGCTTCGCCCCACCTGCGTGTGCGCCTGCGCGACCCGGTCGCCATTGCCGACGCCCTCCGCACAGCCGCCGACGAAGACGCCAAGCTCGACGAGCGACTGCTCTGCGTGCGGCTTTTTGGCGAAGTCAATCTGCCCGAATCCATTCCCGCGCTGCTCGGGCTGGTCGGCACTGCGAAATCTGTCGAGCTGCGCAAAGCCGCCCTCACGGCGCTCCTGCTCTATGACGCTGATGCGATCGGCCAGGAAGTCGCGCGTCTTTACCCGGGACTGCCGGCGGACGTTCAGCCCGCCGCGCAAACGCTGCTCGTCAGTCGTCCCACCTGGGCACGCACTTTTCTCGGTCTGATCGAAAGCGGTCAGGTTCCCGCCTCGGTCATCCCACCCGCCACCGCCGCCATCCTGCGCGAAAGCGAAGATCCCGCCGTCGCAACGCAGGCCCGGAAGATCTTCGCGGAACCCGCGCCAATCGCGGCGCCGGAGCACCGCCTCGAGATCGAACGTCTCCGCCGCGTGATCGCCTCCGGTCCAAGCGACGCCTATAAGGGCGGCCCGCTCTTCGAGCAGCGGTGCGGTGCCTGTCACACGCTTTTCCACAAGGGTGGGCGCATCGGACCCGACCTCACCGCCTACCAGCGCGACGACCTGGGCACGCTCCTCCCGAGCATCGTCGATCCCAGCGCCGAAATTCGCGAAGGCTACGTCAACCAACTCATCACCACCAAGGACGGGCGCACGCTGAGCGGGTTCATCATTGATCAGGACACGACTGCAATCGTGCTCCGCGGACTCGATGGCCAGGATGTGAGTGTGGCCCGCAGCGAATTGCGTGACATTCGCCGCGCCCCCGCCAGCCTGATGCCCGCTGGCTTGCTCGCGGGATTCACCGACCAGGAATTGCGCGACTTCTTCGCCTACCTCCGCCTCCCCCAACCCATCGCCCGCTGATTCTCCCGCCCCATGAAATTCGCACTCCTCATGCTCGTCTGCACCGCAGCCACCGTCGCCTCGGCCGCTGATGATTTGAAAATCGGCATCATCGGCATGGACACGTCGCACGTGCCCGCCTTCACCAAACTCATCAATGACGCGGCCGCGCCGGATCATGTGCCGGGCGGAAAGGTCGTCGCGGCTTTCAAAAGCAGCAGCCCGGACATTCCTTCGAGCGCGGATCGGGTCGAGGAATACACCACCGTCATGCAGCGCGACTTCGGCGTGAAATTCGTGCCGACGATCGAGGAACTGTGCGCCGAGGTCGATTGCGTGATGATCGAAAGCGTCGATGGCCGCCCGCACCTTGCGCAGGCCCGACCGGTGATCGCCGCGAAGAAACGGCTCTTCATCGACAAACCAATCGCCGGCTCCTTGCACGATGCGATCGAGATTTTCCGTCTGGCCAAAGAAGCAGGCGTGCCGGTCTTCACGTCGTCCGCTTATCGTTACTACGATAGCATGATCGAGCTGAAAAAGGCCGATATCGGCGGTGTCCGCAGTGCGATTTCCTACGGCCCGGCGCATCTCGAGGAGCACCATCCCGACCTCTTCTGGTATGGAGTCCATCCGACGGAGGCGCTTTTCACCGTGCTCGGGCCCGGCTGCGAATCCGTCGTCCGCGTCACCAGCGCTGATGCCGACACCATCACCGGCACCTGGACCGGCGGTCGCATCGGAGTTTTGCACGGCCATCCGCACCAAGCCGCTCCCGCATAAGGTTACGGTCTTTGGCAGCAACGGATTCGCGGAACAAAAACCTGGCGGCGACAGCTACGCCCCGCTGGTCCGCGAGATCATGAAGTTTTTCCAGACCGGCGTCGCGCCCGTGTCCGCCGAGGAAACGCTCGAGCTCTTCGCGTTCATGGAAGCCGCCGATGAAAGCAAGCGCCGCGGCGGCGAGCCGGTCAAACTAAGCGAAGTGCTCGAACACGCACACTGAGCGGGGGATTCAGTGGGCGTTGGGAGCGTCCCCCTGGGAGCGCTGGCGTCCCCGCCGGCAATAGATCAAATGCCGGCGGGACGCCAGCGCTCCCAGGGGTTACGCAAAATCAACGAGGGTGAAGTTGGTGTCGAGGTCGATGGTGTCGCCGTTGCCGGGAATCACCGTCTGGCGGGCACGGCCGAGTTTGAATTCGCCAACCTGTTCGGCGGTGATCCCAAAATGGTCGGTGGGGTTCTCGCTGCCCGTGACTGCGCCGGCGATGGTGATGCTCGCGATTCGCGACAGGATGTCGGCGTTGTCGTTGGTTGCGATCAGCGCGTCGTTGATGCCGTAGCCGTCACTGGTCGCGTCCTGAATCCCGGCCACCGCACTGCTCGCGGTCCAGTTCCCATCCACGATGATCTTGCCGATGCTCGCGTCGGCATTGATCGGCGTCCCATCGCGGCGGTAGCCCGCGAGGATTTCAGCATTCAATACGTCGCCGCCGACCTGCACCTGTTTGAGCGCGGTGGCTTTTCCTTGCTTGGTCACGCCCACGGTCCCGAGCGCCGAAAGGGTCACCGGTTTGTCGATGTCTCCACTCCTCAGATCGCCGCCGATCTTGATCTTCCCAGCCTTGCCGCCGACCACGATCCCGCTCAGGTCCGCGCCCCCGATCACGCTGCCCTTGACGTTCACGCTGGAGATGTCTCCGCTCGCTTGCGCAGGCAGCCCGGCTTCGCCACCCGCGCTGCCATCGAGATTTCCGCCGATCACCACTTTCTTGATCGCCTGCGCCGTGCTGCCAATGAGACCGCCATCGTCGGTCGAATCCGCCCGTCACGTTGAGCACGCCCTTGACGCTGTCCTTGATCTTCACGACACCCATCGTCCCGGCAATGCTGCTTTCGCTCCGGCGTCGCCCGCGAGTCCGAGGGACATCGCCGTGAGCGACTTGAGCGCCGTCCTTGCCCGCAACCCTTCGCCCGCGTCGATCTCCCCGAGATCGCCATCGACTTTCACACTCTTGAGGCTCAACTCCACTCGCATTGATCGCGCCGACATTCACCAGCCCATCGCCGCCATTGGCGGGCTTCGCGGAAACGGTCAATTTGGCTTTGGTAAATGCATCGGAAATCAGCTCGATGAGCGTGAGATTCCCGAGCACATCAAAGGTTAGATTAGCGTCACTCAGGGTGCCTTTGCTCACTTTCACGATGACCTCATCGCCATCGGCGTCGGTGAAGGTGACACCGCCGCCGCGGATCGCTGACAAGGCCACATCATCGTTGAGGATCGTCGCCTGTCCCTGCGCCTCGAGCAGCGTGGCCTTGGTCGGATTCGTTAGATTCACAAAGAACGTCTCGGCTCCTTCGACCGTGCGATCGCCCATCACGTCCACCGCGACGGTCTTGCTCACCTCGCCCGGCGCAAAGGTCAGGGTCGTCAACGCGACGGCACCATAGTCTTCCAGCGAACTCGCCGAACCGTCCGCGGTCGCGAATTCGACGGTGACCGCCTCGAAACTCGGCCCGGACAACGTCACGACGAAATTGGCCACACCAGTCCCGGTCTTCCCTTCGGCGATGGAAACGTCGCCGATGCTCAGTGTCGGAACCGCCTCGTCATTGAGGATCGTCCCAATCGCCTGCGCACTGGCGATCGTTGCATTCGTCGGATCGCTCAGATTCACCGCGAACATTTCGTCCAGCTCGAAGACCCCGTCGCCCAGCACCTCCACCGAAATCGTCTTCTCGATTTCTCCGGGCGCAAAAGTGAGCATACCGCCGGTAACCGCTGTGTAATCGCTGCCGGCCACCGCCGTGCTGTCAGCCGTTTCAAAGCCCACCGTGATGGCCTGGCTGCTCGGACCCGACAAAGTAACCATGAACGTGGCTGCGGTCGATGTCCCGTCCGCTCCTTCGCTTGCGCTCACGTCTCCGATGGTCAGCGCGGGCACGGCTTCATCGTTGACAATGGTCGCGGTCCCCGTGCCGGTGCCGATCGTTGCGCCGCCGGGATTCGACAGATTCACCGCGAAGCTCTCGCCCAACTCGAAGACCCCGTCGCCGAGCACATCGATCGTGATCGTCTTCTCAGTTTCTCCCGGTGCAAAAGTGAGCATGCCGCCCGTCAGCGCAGTGTAGTCGCTGCCGGCCAGCGCCGTGCCATCGACGGTTGCGAATGCCACCGTGATGGGCTCGCTGCTGGCCAGCGACAGTGTGACGATGAAGTTGGCCGCGGTCGAAGTTCCGCTGGCGCCTTCGATCACGCTGACGTCTCCGATCGTCAGCGCGGGAAGGTCCTCATCGTTGACGATCGTCCCGATGGCCTGGTCATTGGCCAACGTGACATTGGTCGGATCGCTCAGCGTTACTGAAAACGTCTCGTCGGGCTCGAAAACCCGGTCGCCCAGCACCTCGACCGTAATCGTCTTCTCGGTTTCGCCGGGCGCAAAGGTCAGCGTGCCCGGCGTCAGAGCGTTGTAATCGCTGCCGGCCAGGGCGGTGCCGTCAGCGCTCGAAAAGTTCACCGTCGTCGTCAACCCAGACGCCGCCGAGAGGCTCGCCGTGAAGACCAGATTTTTGGTGCCGGCATCACCTTCGAGCACCGAAGCTCCAACCAGCGTCAGCGTCGGCACCGCATCGTCATTTGTTATCGTCCCGGTCGCCTGCCCGTTGGCCAGCGTCGCATTGGCCGGATTGCTCAGTTTGACGAAGAACGTCTCGTCCACTTCGAACAACCCGTCGCCGAGCACCTCGACCGTGATCGTTTTCTCAGTCTCTCCGGGGGCGAAGGTCAGAACGCCCGGCGTCAGAGCGGTGTAATCGCTGCCGGCCAGCGCAGTGTCATTAATGCTCGAGAAATTCACCGTCGTCGTCGCTCCCGATGCGGCCGAAAGGCCTGCCGTGAAGACCAGATTTTTGGTGCCGGCATCACCTTCGAGCACCGAAGCTCCGACCAGCGTCAGCATTGGAGCCTCATCGTCGTTAAGGATCGTCCCCTTCGCCTGCGCGTTGGCCAGCGTCGCATTGGTCGGATTGCTCAGATTGACGAAGAACGTCTCGTCCACCTCAAATAACCCGTCGCCGAGCACATTCACCGTGATGGTTTTCTCAGTCTCTCCGGGCGCAAAAGTCAGAACTCCCGGCGTCGGAGCCGTATAATCGCTGCCGGCCTCCGCCGTGCCATCCGCTGTCGCGAAGCCCACCATGATGGTCTCACTGCTCGGCACCGACAGGGTGACGGTGAAGATGGCCGCCGCGGATGTTCCGTTTGCGCCTTCGCTCCGGCTCACGTCTCCGATGCCCAGCGCCGGAACCGCTTCGTCGTTGAGGATCGTCCCGGTGGCCGAACCGCCGCCAATCGTTGCGCCGCTGGCATCGGAAAGATTCACCGAGAAACTCTCATCGGGCTCGAAGATCCCGTCGCCTAGCACGCCGACCACAATCGTTTTTTGAATTTCACCGGGCGCAAAGGTAAGCGTGCCCGGTGTCAGAGCGGTGTAATCGCTCCCGGCCAGCGCCGTCCCGTCTGCACTCGCATAGTTCACCGTCACCGGAAATGCGGACTCCGCCGAGAGCCTCGCCGTAAACACCAGACCACTTGGATCCCGGCATTCCCTTCCGGCACGGAACCGCCAGTAAGCGCCAACATCGGAACTGCTTCGTCGTTGAGAATCGTGCCCTGGGCCTGGCCATCGAGCAGCGTGGCATTGCTGGGGTTGCTCAGGTTGACGAAAAACGACTCGTCCGATTCGAACGTTGTGTCGCCCTGAACCGCGACCGCGATCACCTTGCTCACTTCCCCGGGCGCAAAGGTTCGTGTCGTGAGCCCCGATTGGTGCAAAGTCACCTGGGGAGACGGCGGTGTCATTCGCCGTCGAGTATTGCATGCTGATCGGCAATAAACTCGGGAACGACAAGCTGACGGTGAACGAGAACGGCTTTGTCCCCGATTGGCCCTCAGCGACGGTGACATCGGTAACGCTGATCGTGGGGAGCGGCGCGTCTGGACCACCAAACACCACATAGCTCGCTCCGGACGATTTGCCATTCGGGTCGGCATAGGAAGCGCCAATGATCAGATCGTCAAAGCCGTCCCCATTCACATCCCCCGCCTCACTCACCCCCATCCCGAGCCGATCACCGCTCGCCTCGGCTGGGATCGTGAATCCGTTGGCGCCATCCAGACTCGAGAGATTTAGCGTCGCCCCAAAGCCGCCTGGTTTGCCAAACACCACGTAGCCCGCCCCGTCGAATCGAGAATTGCTTCCGCGAACTCCCCAGGCTCCAACGATCATGTCGTCGATGCCGTCCTTATTGAAATCTCCGCCGCCGCTGACCGTGATTCCGGAGTAGTCATCGAGCACACCCTGGATCTTGAAGCCGTTGGTGCCATCGAGGCTCGAGAGGTTCAGCGCAGCGCCAAAACCGCCTGACTTTCCGAATACCACGTAGCCGACCCCGGCCCCAAGGCCGAACTTGGCCCCGATCATCAGGTCGTCCAAGCCGTCCCCATTCACATCGCCAGCCCCGCTCGCGCTGAAACCCGACCGATAACGCGGCGCCTCACCCAGGATTTTGAATCCGTTCGTGCCGTCGAGCGTGGAGAGGGGCAGCGATGCGGCAAAACCGCTGGCGCGGCCGAAAACGACGTAGCTGGCTCCGGCATAGGCGTCGGGATCGGGGTCAACCGTTGAGTCACCGATGAGCAAGTCGTCAAAGCCATCCCCATTCACATCGCCCGCTGCGCTCAAGCCGAGCACGACATGGTGAACTCGCACTGTCTCGCACGGGAGCCTGAATCCGTTGGTGCCGTCGAGGGTCGAGAGGTTGAACGTCGCGCCAAACCCGCTCGATTTTCCAAACACGACATAGGCAGCCCCGGAGTAGGCGCCGTTCGGATCGCGCCTGGTGGATCCGATAACCACGTCATCAAAGCCATCCCCATTCAAATCTCCGGCGCCGCTCACACTGTTCCCCAAAAGGTTACCCGGCGCCTCACCTGGGATCTTGAAGCCGTTAGTGCCGTCGAGCGCAGAGATATCAAACGTGGCGCCAAAACCGCTGGCTTTCCCAAAGATCACGTAGCTCGCCCCCGGGGGGGAGCCGTATTCGGTGGCATAGGGAGCACCGATCACGAGGTCGTCAAAGCCGTCCCCATTCACATCCCCGGCGCCGGCCACGCTGGACCCCAGAGAACCAGGCCTCACCCCCCCGCTTGGGATCACGAATCCGTTGGCGCCATCGAGCGTCGAGAGGTCCAGTGGGGTTCCAAACCCGCCGGCCTGCCCAAAGACTACGTAGCTCGCCCCGGAGAAGTTGTCGGCTTGGAATGCCCCGATGATCAGGTCGTCAAATCCATCCCCGTTCACATCGCCCGCGCCGCTCACGCTCCGCCCGGAATAGTCGCGCATCGCTTCGCCCTGAAGCTTAAAGCCATTAAAGCCAGCCAAGGTGGACAAATCCACAACCGCGCCGCGGCTGAAGACATTCAGCACGAAATCCTCGCTCGTCGTGTCCTGCCCATCGCTCACCGTTACCGTGATGGTGGTGGTGCCGCTTTGCCCCGCAACGGGGCTGGTCGCGATCGTGCGATTTGCGCCGGTGCCGCCGATGACGAGGTGTCCGTTCGGAACCAGCGCGGGATTCGACGACACGGCGGTGACGATCAGTGAACCGGGCGCCGTTTCCGCGTCACCGATCGTGAAGGGGATCGGGGCCAGCGAACTATACGGCGCGATCGTCTGGGTCGTGAAATCGGATATCGTCGGGAGCGTATTGATCGCCTTACCGAAGACCACGTAGCTGGCCCCGGAGCGGTTACCCTGCGGGTCCCCATTGGGAGCGCCGATTATCAGGTCGTCCACGCCATCGCCATTCACGTCGCCAGCCCCACTAACACTATACCCGGAATTGTCAGACGACTTTCCTCCCTGCAGCTTGAAACCACTGGTGCCATTCAGACTCGATAGGTTCAGGGTCGCCCCAAATCCGCTCGCCTTGCCAAATACCACATAGCTCGCTCCGGAGTTGGAACCATTCGGGAAGGGATCAGTCGAGTCGGCTTGAGGCGCGCCGATAATCAGGTCATCGAACCCGTCCCCATTGACATCACCCGCCCCGCTCACGGTCCCTCCCGGAACGATCATCGGCCGCTTCTCCCGCCACCTTGAAACCATTGGCGCCATTCAAGACTGCGAGAGTTCCATTCTCGCCGCCGAATCCGCTCGCTTTCCCAAAGACCACGTAGCTCGCTCCCGATCCAAGGCCATTCGGGTCGGCTCCCGAGGCGCCGATGATCAGGTCATCAAATCCATCTCCATTTACATCACCCGCCCTACCACGCTCCCTCCGGAATAGTCATTGCCCGCTCCTCCCTCCAGCTTGAACCCATTGGTGCCATCAGGCTCGAAAGCTCCAATGTCGTCCCAAATCCGCTCGCTTGACCAAAAACCACGTAGCTCGCTCCTGAGTTGGAGCCAAACGGGTCCGCATATCGCGCGCCGATGATCAGGTCGTCAATGCCGTCGCCATTGACGTCGCCGGCCCCGCTCACGCTTGAGCCCAAGTTGTACGCTGGCCGCTTCGCCGAGCAGTTTGAAACCATTGGTGCCGTCGAGACTCGAAAGCTCCAGCGTCTGCCCCAAACCCGTTCGCCTTCCCAAAAACCACGTGGCTCGCTCCGGGGCTGTAGCGATACGTTCGAGGTCGTGTCCGACGCGCCGATGATCAGATCGTCGAAGCCGTCCCCGTTCACATCGCCGGCTCCGCTGACTTTCATCCCAGAATGGTCGCAGGCCGCTTCTCCCAAGAGCTTGAAGCCGTTGGTGCCGTCCAGCCTCGAAAGGTTCAATGTCGCGCCAAAACCATCCGCTTCCCCCAAAGACCACGTAGCTCGCTCCCGACTGAGGCCATTCGGGCTCGCCCGGTACGCGCCAATGATCAGGTCGTCGAAGCCATCCCCATTCACATCGCCCGCTCCGCTCACGCTACTTCCGACGAGATCACAGCCGATTGGCCCTGAATCTTGAAGCCGTTGGTGCCATCCAGACTCGAGAGATTCAGCATCGCGCCGAATCCGTCCGCTTTCCCAAAGACCACATAGCTCGTGCCGGAACTGAACCGTTCGGATCGGCCTCGGTGAGCACCGATGATCAGATCGTCAAAGCCATCCCCATTCACATCGCCTGCGCCACTCACGTTAGACCCAGAAAATGCCTGCCGATTCGCTTCGCCGTCAATCTTGAAACCATTCGTCACCGGTCAGATCGCCGAGATTGATCACGATGGCGGCCGGGGCGATCCGGCATTCGAGGGGTTCGATCGAGGAAACTGCGTTCATGGGGTAACGTGGGTCGATGGTTTACTGGGCCATTTTGCTTTGCAGCCGTCTGCCGAAAGTCGAAGCGCGGACCGCAGGCAATCCCGAAAAATGCGCAACGTGTCAACCCGTAAACCCGGATTGGGTGCCACCGATATTCACTGTTCTTTTTCATTGCGAGCCGGGCGTTCGGCGCTACGGTCCCGGTCCCTTTTTCAAGCCATGAAACCCGACATTCATCCTGAGTACCGCGAAGCCACGATCTCCTGCGCGTGCGGCAAGGTCTATAACACGCGCTCGACGCGCCAGCATTTGCAGATCGGTATCTGCGCGGCCTGCCATCCATTCTTCACTGGGGAACAGAAATTCGTCGATACCGCGGGACGCATCGAGAAATTCTCGAAACGCTACGGCGGCATGCAGACGCGCGTGGGCAAAAAAGCCAAGGCTTAGCGACCAGTCCGAAACACTTGCCAACGGTGAAGGCGTCCGACACGTCTTCACCGTTTTGTTTTGCCCGTATCTCCTATGGATTTCGCACCGCTCATTGCTCGAAAAAATGACCGCTTTTTGGAACTCGAATCCGAAATCGGCGGTGGCGATCTTTACGCGGATCCCAAGCACGCGCGCGACGTGCTGCGCGAGCACACACGGCTAAAGGAGTTGCTCGCGCATTGGGCGCAGCTCGAGAAGGCGCGGGCCGAATTGGCGGAAAGTCTCGACCTGGCCAAGGGCAGCGACGCGGAGATGGCGGAGATGGCGCAACTGGAGATTCCCGAGCTCGAACAGCGGATCGGACGGCTCGATCAAGCGGTGCAATACGCGTTGCTGCCGCCCGATCCGAATGAAGACCGCGATGCCATTGTCGAAGTGCGCGCCGGCACGGGGGGCGACGAGGCGGCGCTGTTCGCCGCCGACCTTTATCGAATGTATCAGCGCTATGCGGAAATCGAAGGGCTGAAGATCGAGACTCTCGAGACCAGCTCGAGCGAACTGGGCGGATTTCGCGAAGTGATTTTCAAAATGACGGGCGAAAATGTGTTTCGCCGCATGCGCTACGAAAGCGGTGTCCATCGCGTGCAACGGGTCCCGGCCACCGAGGCGCAGGGCCGCATCCACACATCGACCGCCACGGTGGCGGTGCTGCCCGAAGCCGAGGAAGTGGATCTCGAACTCAAACCGGACGAGATCCGCGTGGAAGTCTGCCGCGCCGGCGGTCCCGGCGGGCAGGGCGTGAATACGACGGATTCCGCGGTGCAGGTGATGCATATCCCGACGGGCATGATCGTGCGGTGTCAGGACGGCCGCAGTCAGCAGAAGAACAAGGACAAGGCCATGCAGATTCTGCGCTCGCGGCTGCTCGAGAAGAAGCAGCGTGAGGAGGACGAAAAATACGCCGCGCAACGCAAGAGCCAGGTCGGCACCGGCGAACGCAGCGAGAAGATCCGCACTTATAATTTCCCACAAAACCGGATCACGGATCACCGCATCGAACTGACGCTCTACAATCTCGACAGCTACCTCGAAGGCCAGATCGCGCCGATGATCGAGGCGATGCAAACGGCCGACATGGCCGACCGGCTCGCGGCCGCCAGTCTCGGGGATTGACCGCGTCACGTTGCGAATGAAAAGCGTGCTCGAGGTCATCCAGGCAACGACCCGCTATTTTGAAAAAGCCGGCGTCGCGCAGCCGCGATTGAATATCGAACATTTGCTGGCCCACGTGCTCGGCAAGAAACGGATGGATTTGTATCTCGAGTTCGATCGTCCGCTGAGTGAGACGGAACTCGAACCGCTGCGCGCGCTGGTGAAACGACGCGGCCAGGGCGAGCCGTTGCAGCATCTACTCGGCACCGTCGAATTCCACGGCCGAGTTTTTAAATGTGATGGGCGGGCGCTGGTACCTCGACCCGAGACGGAGCAACTCTGCGAAAAGCTGCTCGCCGGTCCAGAGCGGGCCTCGGTGCTCGATGTCGGCACGGGGAGTGGCGTGATTGCGCTTACCCTGGCGGCCGCGTGGCCGCAGGCCGCCGTGACGGCGATCGATATTTCGCCGAATGCGCTCGCGCTCGCCCGCGAAAACGCCACCGCGCTGGGACTCGCGGATCGCGTCCAATTTGTCGAAGGCGATCTGCTTCCAACTCCGAATGGAACTTTCGACCTGATCGTCGCCAATCTCCCCTATATCGCGGCGACGGAAATAGAGAGCCTCGCGCGTGAAGTGCACTTCGATCCGCAGCTCGCGCTGGTCGGTGGTGAGTCGGGCCGGGAAGTGATCGAACGCCTGATCGCGGAATGCCCGCGACTGCTCCGCGGCGCGCTCGCTTTGGAAATCGGTTGCGATCAGGGACCTGCGCTGACCGACATCCTGGCACGCGAGAAATTCCAAGACATCGAGGTTCTGCCCGACTACCAAGGTCGGCAACGATTCATCTTCGCGCATTATGGATAAAATACTCGTTCATGGCGGCAAGCGGCTGTCCGGCACCATCCGCATCGGCGGCTCGAAAAATTCCGCCCTGCCGATTCTGGCGGCGACGCTGCTGACCAAGGAACCGTGCGTGATCCATCACGTTCCCGACCTCAGTGACATCCATTACATGCTGCAGATTCTGTCGCATCTCGGGGCGCAGGTCGAACGGGCCAGCGGGACGGTGACGGTTTCCGCGGAGAAAATATCCACCACCGCGCCTTACGAAATCGTGCGCAAGATGCGGGCCTCGGTCTGTGTGCTCGGTCCTCTCCTCGGCCGAGAAAAAGAGGCGACCGTGTCGCTGCCCGGAGGGTGCGTGATCGGTGATCGACCGATCGATTTGCACCTCCGCGGATTCGAGGCCCTGGGCGCGATGCATCGAATCGAAGCGGGCAACGTGAAGGTTTTCGCCGGCACGCTGCGCGGTGGCGTCGCCAATTTGGCCGGAAAAAATGGTCCGACCGTACTGGGGACTGACAACGTGATGATGGCCGCCGTCCTGGCCGAAGGCGTCACCGTGATTGAAAATGCCGCGGCCGAACCGGAAGTGGTGGATCTCGCCAATTTCCTGAATTCGATGGGCGCGAAGATCGATGGCGCGGGCACGCGCCGCATCATCATCGAAGGCGTGAAGGAGTTGCACGGCGCCGAACACGAAGTCATCCCCGACCGAATTGAAGCGGGTACGTATCTCGCAGCCGGTGCGATCGCTGGAAGCGAAGTTACGCTTAAGCGCGTGCGTCCGGATCATCTTCAATCGGTGATCAAACATCTCGAAGACGCCGGCTACGGTATCGACGCCAATGGCGACACCTTGACGATCCGGGGCAATGGGTTGCCGAAGTCGCTGCAGATCACCACGGAGCCGTATCCCGGTTTTCCGACCGACATGCAGGCTCAGATGTGCGCGTTGCTGGCAAGGAGCAACGGGCTGAGTGTGGTGACCGAAACGATCTTCCCGCAGCGCTACATGCATGTTTCCGAAATGAAACGCATGGGGGCCAACATCGAATTGAACGGCCCGACGGCGGTGATTACGGGTGTCGAAAAACTCAGCGGTGCGCCCGTGATGGCGAGCGATCTGCGCGCATCCGCCGCCCTCGTGCTGGCGGGCCTCCACGCAGACGGCATCACGGAGGTCAACCGCGTGTATCACATCGATCGCGGCTACGAGTTGATTGATGAAAAGCTCAACACGCTCGGAGCCCACATCGAGCGCGTGAAGGTCAAAGGAGCGTAATCAGAGCAGGCCCCGTCCGAAGGGATTCCAGCTCGAAAAGACGACCTGTCGGTCAGGGGCGAAACGCGGCCCGCGGCCTGCTTTCTCCACCCGTGCCATGCGCCTTTTCACCACTACCCTGCTCCTCGTTGTTTCGGGTCTTGGATCGCTCTCCGCAGCGCCGATTTCCTTGCAGGAAGTTGCTTTCCTGGTGCGACAACGCACTCCGGACGCCGAGATCATTCAGGAAGTTTCCCAGCGACGGCTGCTCAAGCCGCTGGACGCTTCGTCCATTACTGTGCTTCGGCAAACCGGTGCGAGCGACGCATTGATTGCTCGCCTTTCCGATCCCAAAGTGGTTCTCGATCAGGCCGCGCTCCAGTCCGAGCTGGCCCGCCGGGAGAAGCTGCAGGCCAAAATTGAGCAGGAGCACCGGGCGGACGCAGCCGCGCATGAGGCCCGCGAACAGCAACGGACGGCCATCGCCAACCGAATGCTAACTGCGGGTGCGACGCGGGAATTGTTTGACGGCAAACTGGTCAAACTCGAGGGCGACACATTCAAGCCCTTCAGCACCAAGGAACTGGCGGATGTCCGCATCTTCGCCATCTACTATTCCGGCCTGTGGTCCGGGCCGGGCCGCCAATTCACGCCGCTGCTCGTTTCGGCCTATCACCAAATCAAGGCGAAGTATCCGGAGTTCGAACTAATCTTCGTGAGCGAGGATCACGATGAATTCAACATGCGCAACTACATGCGGGATTACAAAATGCCGTGGCCGGCGGTAAAATTTGGCGCGGCCGACGCCGGCATCCGGCAATTCGCCGGCGAGGGTATTCCGTGGCTGGTGGCCATCAGCGATAGTGCCCAACCGCTGACCACCAATGCGAAAGACAAGAAGTATGTCGCGCCGGAAAACGTGCTCCAGGGCATCGCGTTCCTCCTCCGGCAGATCGATCCGAACCGATGACGAAGACGGCGGCCGACCATCTTTCTTCTCCTGCTCCTGATCGTTCTCCGGGCGGTTTCCTTCCTGGCTTACGCACGCAGAACGAGCAGGAGCACGAGTAAGAGCAGGATTACGAAATCTTCAGCGAGCGCCGCAGCTCGGATATTTCTTCGCCCGTTACCGCTCGCTCGCGTAGAACGCGGCGATGCTTTCCCTCGTCATCCCGCTTTTCAACGAGCAGGACAATGTCGCCAGCCTGCAACGCGAAATCGCCACCGCGCTCGCAGGAATCGATTACGAACTCATTCTGGTCGATGATTGCTCGGCGGATGAGACCCTGGCCCGCATCGAACGCGGGCCGGGGGTCCGCGTGATCGAATTCGAAAAGAACACGGGGCAAAGCGCCGCCATGTACGCCGGCATCATGGCCGCAAAAGGTGAACTCATCGCGTTGCTCGACGGCGATCTGCAAAATGATCCGGCCGACATTCCGAAGCTCATGGCTGAGATCGAGAAGGGGGCGGATCTCGTGTGTGGCTACCGCGCGAACCGCAAGGACACGACCTTCAAGCGCCTCCAAAGCCGGATCGCGAACGCGGTCCGCAGCCGATTCACCCTCGATGGCGTGCGCGATACCGGCTGCACTTTGAAAGTAATGCGGAGCGCGTGTCGCGAAGCTCTCGTCCCATTTTACGGCATGCACCGTTTCATTCCCGCGTTGATCAAAGGCATGGGCTACCGGCTCACGGAAATGCCCGTGCATCACCGTCCGCGCGTCGCCGGGGTCAGCAAATACGGCTTCGGCAACCGCGCCTGGAAAGCGACCTGCGACATGTTCGCCGTGCGCTGGCTTCTTTCGCGACAGGTCAGAATCCGCGTTCGCCGCGAATCATGAAACTTGCTGTCTCCATCGTCGCGCTGCTCACGATCACGGCGCTCGGGCTCCCAGGTCGCGCCGCTGAGCTGTTTCCGTTCGTCCTCCCGTGGGATGATGCCTCCGCTTCGATCACCGACCTCAGCTCATGGAATGAAAGGCCCGCCGGGAAGAACGGCTTTGTGACCGTGCGAGATGGCCATCTTTTCGCAAACGGAAAGCGCTGGCGTATCTTTGGCGTCAACCTGGCCTTCGGCGGAAATTTTCCGACCAACGCCGACGCGGAGAAGGTCGCCGCCCGGATGGCGAAATTCGGGATCAATTGCGTGCGCTTTCATCACATGGACATGCAGAAAGCGCCCGGCGGAATTTTTGCTCCGGACGGCAAAACGCTCGATCTGCAGCAACTCGAGCGCCTCGACTATTTCATCGCGCAGCTCAAGGCGCACGGAATTTACGCGGACCTGAATCTCCATGTCTCACGCACCTATCCCGACCGACCGCGCGCGGAGAAAGAGGGAAACTCGAATTACGACAAAGGCGTCGACAACTTCGATCCGGCAATGATCGCCCTGCAAAAGGACTATGCCCGCGCTCTCCTCACGCATGTAAATCCGCACACTGGAAAATCCTACGCGGACGAGCCGGCGGTGGCCCTGATCGAGATCAATAACGAGAACGCCCTCTTCGACGAATGGCGCAATGGCGGTCTCGATCGCGCGGCGGCACCGTATCGCGCGGAGATCAGCCGCCAATGGACGCGCTGGATCGAGGAGCGGCATGGGTCCGATGAAGGGTTGCGCGCCGCCTGGGCCGAAGGCGCGCGCGAGGCGGGACGGGAGATGCTGCGGAATGGCGATTTTTCCAATGGGCTCGAGGCATGGTTCGTCGAGCAGCACGAAGGGGCGGCCGCGAAAGGTTCGATCGTCGATCACGCCCTTCGCATCGATATATCCCAACCGGGTTCTGAGCGCTGGCACGTTCAATTTTTCCAATCCGGCCTCGCGCTGAAAGCCGGGGTATCCTACTCGCTGTCGTTTCGCGCCCGGGCTTCAAGTCCCCGCAGTGTGACGGCACTCGCTTCCCAAGCGGACGAACCGTGGAAGCAATTTGCCAGCAAGACGGTCGAGGTCGGAACCGATTGGCGGGATTATACCTTTGCCCTCGCGGTGACGTCCGATGACACCAATGCCCGGGTCGGTATCACCAGTCTCGGACTTGATCCCGGCTGGGTCGAATTCTCCAGCTTCTCTTTGCACACCAGCGCCGTCGACGGCTCGATCAACCGGACATCTGACGGACTCGTACCGGCCTTCACGCGGGACGAGGTTGGCCTCCGCACGTCCGCGGCGCGGGATGATTGGAACCGGTTTCTGTGGAGCGTGGAAGAGCGCTACTGGTCCGGGATGGCGCGATTTCTCCGCGAGGACTTGAAATGCCGCAGCCTCATCATCGGCACGCAGCTCGGCTGGAGTCCGTTCCCGATCCAGGAACAACTCGATGTCGTTGATTCGCATGCCTACTGGCAGCATCCGCATTTCCCCAATCGCTCGTGGGACATGAATGATTGGACCGTGCAGCCGCGCTCGATGGCTGGCCTGTCCGGCGGAGGTACCATTGCCAATCTCGCGCTGCAGCGTGTGGCCGGGAAACCTTACCTTTGCACTGAATACAACCATTCCGCGCCGAATCCCTACGACGCGGAAACGTTCCCCCTTATCACTGCCTATGCCGCCTTGCAGGATTGGGATGGCGTTTTCGCCTTCGCCTACAGCCATCGCGCGAACGATTGGGATCGCCAATCAATTGCCGGCTTTTTCGACATCGATCAGCATCCGACCAAGATGGCCACTCTTCCGGCCTCGGTCGCCCTCTTCCGCCGGGGCGATGTCGCTCCGGCAAAGGAAGCGCGCATCGCGGGGATCGACCTCGAACGAGCGGTCAGCACAGTGCGTGACCAGGGTCCGCGCCTCGCGGCGGACCAATTTGGAGTCCAATGGCAGGACGCGTTTCAACATCGAGTCAGCATCCATCTCGGCGATGGCGCGGCGGTTGAGCCTGGCACCGACGCGCAACGCATCGTCAGCGACACCGATCAGCTCGCTTGGGATACCGAAAAGAAAGTCGTCACTATCAATACCGCACGCTCGAAAGGCGTGATCGGTGTCGGCGGAAAATTCACGCTCGACGATCTCACCATCGATGTCGCGAGCCCCTGGGCGGTGGTGCAAGCAACCGTGATGGAAGGCGAGGATTTCGCCCATGCCAGGCGCACCCTGATCACCGCCGCGGGCGCCGCGGAAAACACGGGATGGAAATGGCGGGATGCCGACAAAACTACTGTGGGTAATGATTGGGGTGGCGCGCCGTCGCTCGTCGAGGGCATCAAGGCGACGGTGCAATTTCCTCGGCGAGCGGGTCTCCGAGCGTGGGCACTCGATGAGAAAGGTCAGCGGCGCGAGGAAATCCCCATGACCGATGGCATGCTCTTGCTCGATTCAAAGCATCGGACGCTTTGGTATGAAGTGGCGGCACCGTGAACGTCGTTCAGCTCGGACTTTCAAAACTCCGACTATTACGCATGAGGCGTCCGCCGATTAAATTCACGCTTCCAGCACGCGTCGTTCTATCCCCATTCCTGGTCTGCGTAACGACTGCCCCCGAAAAGTCGTCTTCCAGGTTTTTGTCATAACCAGTTCCATACTCCGATGTCCCCCACCTTTATATTTCCCCGACCCAACACGACCTGCGTTCTCATGCGGCACCTGATGTTCGCGGCACTAACCCTTCCGATGGTTTGGGCAATTTCGGTTCATGCTGCGCCGAAAGGCCTGCCGACGAAGGCTGGCGCGCTGTTCGAGGAACGAAAGGTCTGGACGGTGCATCTGCAGTTTACACCGGAGGAATGGGCGGCGATCGAACCAGCGGGTGGCCCACCGAATGGCTTTGGCGGCCCGCCGCGGGGACCTGAAGGACCAGGGGGACCGGGGGGACCTGAAAGGCGTGGCGGACCGGGAGGACCTCCGGGCGGTCTCAGAGGATTCGGTCCGTCGATGGTGCTGGCGCCGATGTTTCTGCAAGCAGGCGATGACGATAAAGATGCCCAACTTTCCAAGGTCGAGTTTCTGGCCATCCCGGAAAAATGGTTTGCCGCCTGGGACAAGGACAAGACCGGTCAGGTTACGAGCGATCAGCTTCGCGAAGGGTTGAACGCCGCAATCATCCCACCCGGCCCTCGTCGCGGTCCGGGTGGTGGTCCACCGTTTGGGGGCCCGCCGCCCCTCCAGGGTGCGGATGGCAAACGCAATGGCCTCGCTTCGGCGATGGGCATTGAATTCAAATACGTCCACGCGGATCTGGAGTTTGACGGAGTGATACTGAAGGACGTTGCCGTGCGCTACAAAGGCAACGGCACCTACATGGGGACGCGCGGTTCACTCAAGCGATCGTTCAAGATCGACCTCAACAAATACGTCAAAGGTCAAAAAATCGCGGACCAAACCACGCTCAATCTCCACACCAACATCACCGACCCGAGTTGGATGAATGAACCGCTTTCGCACCGGCTTTATCGGGACGCCGAAGTGCCTGCCTCGCGCACGACTTATGCCCGCGTTTTCCTGACCGTGCCGGGGAAATATGAGCGCGAATACGTGGGCCTCTATTCGATCGTCGAGAACGTCGACAAACACTTTGCCGAGGAAAACTTCGATACCAAGAAAGGCGCCATTTTTAAGCCGGTGACGCCGAACCTTTTCGCTGATCTCGGTGATTCCTGGTCAAAGTATAAACAGATTTACGATCCGAAAGACGAGGTGTCTGCGGACGAGGCGCAGCGCGTGATCGACTGCGCGCGGTTCGTTACCAACACTGATGACGCGGAGTTTGCTGGAAAACTCAGCGACTATTTCGAACTCGATGAGGTGGCCCGCTATTTCGCGGTCACCGTCTGGCTCTCGACGATGGATAGCATTCTTTCCGTCGGCCAAAACTATTACCTGTATCTCGATCCCAAAACACACCGGTTCCAATTCATCCCGTGGGATCTTGACCATTCCTTTGGCGACTTTATGGGCGGTCAAGAAAACGTGCGCCTGAGTATTCATCGACCGTGGCGCGGCGAGAATCGCTTTCTCGAGCGGCTCTTCAAAGTCGAAACCTTCAAGACGCTGTATCTCGCGAAGCTCGAGGAATTCAGCAAAACGCTTTTCTTGCCCGCGCGCTTCGAGCAACAGGTGGACGCCATCGCTGCTACCATCCGCCCGGCGATTGAGGAGGAGTCGAAAGAAAAACTCGCGCGTTTTGACCGGGCGGTAGCCGGCGAATCACCACCACCACCTGAACGAGGCGGGCCCGGTGGACCGATGTTTGGAGGAATGCCGATCAAGCCATTCGCCAAAGCACGCGCCCAATCCGTGATCGATCAACTGGCTGGGAAAGTCGAAGATCCAGTCGCGCCCGGCGGCTTTGGCCCGGGCGGCGGACCGCCGAAAGATTTCGGCCCGGGGAACATGCTCGCACCCATGTTTCTCCATACCTTTGACACGGACAAAGACGGCGCACTGGCCAAGGTCGAGTTTACCGAGGGTTTCGCCCGCTGGTTCAGCTCCTGGAGTGACGGTGACAGTGGCATCCTCACCGAAGAGCAGCTCCGCGCGGGAATCGACAAACAATTCGCCTTTCCCCGCGGAGGCCCATCTGGCCGGCCCGAAAGCCCGGGCTTCGGCCCACCTCAATGAGCGAAACAGTCAACCTGTGTTAACTCCGGATCGGCCCAATTGCCGCGCACCAAGTTCGAACCGGCAGACAGAACGTAAATGTGTCGCACGTGCGATGGTCGAATTGCGCTGAATGCGCGTCACAATCGTAAGCCAATAGCTTACCGAATTTCTGCACACCACTCGCGCCGTAGCAGCGCAAACACGTACTCGCTTTGCCAACGGCCCTTAAACCAGCGGTGCTCGATCAAGCGGGCCTCCTCACGGAATCCCAGCCGTCTGAACAACGACGTAGCCGCCGTGTTCTCGGCATCGGTCATGGCGAAGACACGATGCAGGTCGCGAGTCTCAAACAGATGAGTCAGGACGCACCGGAGCGCTTCGCTGGCGTAGCCTCTGCCCTGATGCCGCGGCCCCGAGGTGATTCCCATCTCGACCTGCCGCGCGTCATCAAGCGGGCAATGCAATCCGCAATCACCGATCAATTCGCCGGTGTCTCGCTCGATCAACGCCAATTGGAACCAAGTGCCCGGCACGCCGAGTTGCGCCTCACGCTGGCTGTCGATCAAACGGGCCGCGTCTTCGGGTCCGAATGATTCCCATCCCTGAAATCGGGCGACCTCGGGCCGCGACCGGTAATTGCAGAGAGCGGCGACATCATGCGCCTGCAACCTCCGGTAGAGAAGACGAGCCGATGACAAACACTCTGGAAACGGTTCAATCACGGTTTGAATCACATGCCCGGGTTTTCGTCGGCTCCGATAGGGAGGGGAATCGGACAGAACCGGGTGGTGATGGGTTCATTCACGGTTTGGAGGATGAAGGGCACCTACTTTTCACACGACGGACCGGTATTCGACCATAAAGCAACGGCCGCGTGTGGGAAGGATGTGTAGTCCCTGAATGCGCCGTCGTGACTCAGCCTTTCGATTTCGGCATTGCCGCGCTAGCCTCACGCGCTCGATGAACGTCAACGGCACTCCTTTTCGCACAATTTGGCCGCACCCGAATGGAGAGCGAGTGGTGCAGATCATCGATCAACGCCAGCTTCCGCATCGGTTTGTCATCGAGGATCTGCGGACGGTGTCGGACGTCGCGACGGCAATTCGCGAAATGCACGTTCGCGGGGCGGGGTTGATCGGAGCGACGGCGGGTTACGGAATGTGGATCGCGGTGTGCGAAGCGGAAGGACGGGCAGATGGCGCCATTGATGAGGCCGTGCGTGCTGCGGGCGAACGGTTGAAGGCGACGCGGCCGACAGCGGTGAATCTAGCGTGGGGGGTGGACCGGCAGATGACCGCAATCGCGGCGGCGCCAACGTTTGCGAGGAAGGAAGCGGCGGCGCGGGCGATGGCCCGGGAAATTGCGGACGAAGATGCCGACTTCTGCCAACGGATTGGCCGGCACGGGCTGGCCTTGATCGAGGATCTCAGCGCCCGGAAGGGAGGAGCGCCCGTCGAGGTCTTGACCCACTGCAACGCCGGGTGGCTGGCTTTTGTCGATCATGGCTCCGCCACAGCCCCGATCTATGCAGCGCACGATGCCGGTATCGCGATGCACGTCTGGGTGGACGAGACGCGCCCGCGCAACCAGGGCGCACGGCTAACGGCATGGGAACTGGGGCAGCACGGCGTGCCGCACACGGTGGTGGTGGATAACGCAGGCGGGCACCTGATGCAGCACGGCAAAGTGGACCTGGTTCTGGTGGGGACGGACCGCACGACGCGCACGGGCGATGTTGCAAACAAGATCGGGACATACCTGAAAGCACTGGCAGCGCACGACAACGGGGTGCCGTTCTATGCCGCCTTGCCGTCTTCGACATTCGACTGGACGATGCGCGACGGGGTGGCGGAAATCCCGATCGAGGAGCGGGGCGGTGAAGAGGTCCGTCATGCCGAGGGCCAGCACGGCAATGAGGTGGTCGAGGTGCTGTTAACTCCTTCGACCAGCCCGGCCGCCAATTTCGGGTTTGATGTGACACCAGCGCGATTGGTGACGGGGTTGATCACGGAGCGCGGAATCTGCGCCGCGAGCGAGGCGGGCATCCTGAAGCTGTTCCCCGAGCGAGCGAACGGATGAGCGTGGAAGGATCCGGCTGACCGCTTGATTCCTCCTCCCACGTCAAGGGCACATGAATGGGCTGGCAAATTGCACTGGGGAAAAACCGCTTGACCGGTTTTAGAGGGGCCTCCATTGTCCCGGCCCTTTTCCTAAGAAGCTTTTTATGAGTCGCGTTTGCAGCATCACCAACGTCCGTCCCGTGCAGGGAAACCGAATCCACCGGCGCGGTCTGGCCAAAAAGAAGGGCGGAATCGGCCGGCACGTGACCAAGGTCGTGAGGCGCACCTTTTCCCCCAATCTGCGCAACAAGCGCATCTGGGTCCCGGAACTCAACCGGTTCATCCAAGTCAAGCTTACAGCACGCGCGCTTAAAACAGTGACGAAGAACGGCGCATATGCCACCCTTCGCGAGGCTGGTCTCCTGAAAGGCGTCCGGCCCGCCGCCAAAAAACCGAACCCCTAAGATAACCATCACCTACTTATGTCATTCAGCGTCATCAGCAAAAAGTCCGGCAAGACCTACTTCCTTCATGCCCGCAACCAGGAACTCAAAGGTGGCCAAAAGGTCACTTTGTATTACTTCGCCGGCCAGGCCGGTGAGGCAGCCATCGATGCCCTTCCCGCGGGATATGAGGTGTCGGAAAACCAAAAGACCGGCCTCCCCCTGCTGAAGAAGAAAAAGTAGTAGACTTCACCAGGCGGGCGATCCACCCGAATCTCACCACGAATTTTTGCGGCCCGGGGTTATCCTCGGGCCGTTCCATTTTCCCACCTGTATCATGCCCGTTCCTGTCACCATCCTCACTGGCTTCCTCGGCGCCGGCAAAACGACGCTCCTCAATTACATCCTCCGGCAAAATCACGGCTACAAATTCGCCGTCATCGTCAATGAGATCGGAAAGATCGGCATCGACGGAGCTCTGGTCGAAAAGACCAGCGACGACATCCTTGAGATGAGCAACGGCTGCCTCTGCTGCACGGTGCGCAAAGATCTGGTCAAGGGCGTGCAGAGCCTCATGAAAAAAGGCGGTTTCGACTATGTGCTCGTCGAAACCACCGGCATCGCGGATCCCGGCCCCGTGGCTCAGACCTTTCTCAACATCCCGCAATTGCAGAAACTGGTCCGGCTGGATTCGATCATCACAGTCGTCGATGCGGAGCAGATCGAAAAACAGATCAAGGAGACGGAAACGGCGCGCGATCAAATCGCGATGGCTGATTACCTTCTGATCAACAAAACCGACCTGGTTGCGGAACCGGATCTCGAGCGGATCGAAAAGCTGGCCCGTGAACTCAACCCGCATGCGCAGCAATTCCGGACCAATCATTCCGCCGTGAATCTGAAGGAATTGCTCGATCTGCACGCGTTTGATCTGGATCGAAAACTCGAAGCCGATCCGGAGTTCCTCAATGAACTGCGCCAGCGCCATCATCACGACATCGCGTCGTTTTCGTTCGAGTTCGATCGCCCCTTCACCATCGAGAAATTCGAAAACTTCGTCGGCAGTCTGTCGGAACGGGAAAAGGTCTATCGCTCTAAGGGTTTCCTTTCGCTCGCCGGCAACCCCCGCCGGGCGGTTTTCCATGGGGTAAATAATCGTTTCACGCTGATGTGGGACGAGCTCTGGCCCAAGGACACCATACGCACGAGCCAGCTCGTCTTCATCGGCAAGGAATTGGATGAAGGGAAAATTCGCGCTGAACTCGAACTCTGCCTCGCTTAACCAACCGGAACGAATTCGCCCCATGCTTCGCTCATTTTTCTCTATTTCCCTCGCAGCCGTCCTGGCCGCGACTGCCGTGGCTCAGGAAAAGAAGGACGATCAGCCGGAGAAAAAGGAAGGCGAACCACCGAAGAAGGAGGAAAAGGCCGAGAAAAAAGACGACGAAAAAGCGCCACCACCCAAAGAATCCAAGGGATCCGTCACCCTGGGGGGCGCCAAGCTCGATTACATCGCCAAAGTCGGGACGATGCCCGTGCTCAAGGAAGACGGCACTCCGCGCGGCGACGTCTTCTTTGTTTACTACGCGCTCGCGGGAGCGGACGGCAAAGCGCTGGCGGGTAAGGATCCGGCGGCCCGCCCAATCACCTTTTGCTTCAACGGAGGCCCGGGATCCGCGGCGGTGTGGCTCCATTTTGGTGGACTCGGACCGAAGCGGATCGTATTGCCGCCGGACGGTCTGCAACCGGAGTCGCGGGGCTCGATGGCGGACAACCCGAACTCCATCCTCGATCTCACCGATCTCGTCTTCATCGATCCGATTGGGACGGGCGTCAGCCGGGCGGCCAAAGGCGAAAAGCCGGAACAGTTTTGGGGAGTAGATGAGGATGTTGAGTCGGTGGGCGAATTCATCCGACTCTTCACCACGCGCGAGCAACGCTGGATGTCGCCCAAGTTTTTGTGCGGTGAAAGCTACGGCGGGATCCGGGGCAGCGGTCTGGTGGATTATCTGCAGGACCAACACGGAATGTATGTGGATGGATTGATCGTCCTTTCCGGCGTCCTGAATTTTCAAACCCTCAGCAGCGCGATCGGCAACGACCTTCCCTACGTCATCTTTCTGCCGACGATGACGGCCACCGCGCATTTTCACGGAAAGCTGCCGGCCGATCTGCAAAACGGCAGCAGCGAGGCCGCCGTGGCGGCGGCGCGCGAGTTCGCTCGCACTGAATACACCGTTGCGTTGATGAAAGGACAGGAACTCTCCGCTGACGAGCGGCGGGCCGTGGCGGAAAAGCTCGCGCGTTTTACCGGGCTTGAAGCCGCCTTGATCGAGTCGGCCGATTTGCGCATCGATCCCGGAGTTTTTCGGGAGCACTTGTTACGTAAGGAGGGAAAAATCATCGGCCGCTTTGATGCCCGCGTCACCTCGAGCGACGCCAGCCAGCTTCGACTCACGCCGGAATTTGACCCCTCGTTCACCAACGTCATCGGTCCCTTTTCCGCCGCCGTGAACAGTTACATCCGCCAGACGCTCGGCTACGAAAGCGATCATCCCTACCGAGTCCTCACCGGGCTGAATTGGAATTACCGATCCTTCTCGAACCGCTACGTCTCGATGGAGGATCACCTTGCGGACGCAATGAAAGCGAACCCGAAACTTCGCGTGCTCATTCTCACCGGCCGATGCGACCTGGCCGTTCCCGAAGATTCGACTCTGTACAGCCTGGCACACCTGCCCATCCCCGAAATCCTCCGCCCAAACATCATCGTCCAGCGCTACCAAAGTGGCCACATGATGTATCTCAATGCCCCGGATGCGGAAAAGCTCCGGCGCGATTTGGTCGAGTTCTACAATGGGAAGAAATAGAAGACCGTTCCCAGCACCCCTCCGGGCATGTGCTTCGAGTCGGCCGAGTGGGTCAACTTAGGAATGGGTAGCGCACGCGCCTCGCGTGCCGGCTTTGGCGCCCTCGCCAAAGCCCTCCTTGACCACATCCCGGCTGGCCGCCCGAAACCCGGCCGCTTTTCGGCGAGGGCGCCGAAAACGGCACGCGAGGGCGCGTGCGTTACGAGTCGTGGATATGGCGCAAGCCGGAGCCCACTTCGATTTCCTCGGCTATCGGTTCTGGCGCGGGAAAGCAGGAAAGCTGCGGCGCTTCGTGCGGCCCAAAAGCCGGAAGAAGCTGCGCGAGCGGATCAAGCCGCTGAGCAAACGTGAACAACGGGCAAAGCCTCGAAGCCATCGTCGCGAAGCTCAATCCCGATCCTGCGTGGATGGTATGGATACTTCCGGCATGCCAGCGCGAGTGCGCTGGGCGAGATGGACGGCTGGGTGCGTGGGCGACTGCGCGCGATCTTGCGCAAGAGGCAAGGTGGGCGAGGGAGGGGCCGAGGGAAAGATCATCACCGCTGGGGCAAACGGCTACTTTGCCGAACTCGGACTCTTTTGCCTGAAAGAGGCCCGAGCACAGGAATGGCCAGTCTCCGCCAAGGAGCAAAGGTGCTGACCGGAAAGCCGGATGCGGGAGATCCGCCCGTCCGGTTTGGTGGGAGGGGCGGGGAGTCGCATCCCCGCTCCTACCCCAATCCCTTATCCCCACTGGACTTCAGCGCCCATTCTCCCTTTAGCCAGTCCGAGGGTCCGTCCGCGCATTTGCGCAATAATCGTGAGATCCGTGTCCGGGATCGCCTCCCGCCGATCCGTCGGCACGCCACGTGGGGGCGCGCCAGGACATTCCACGCGGATTTGGCTGGCCATGGTCGAGTAGTCTTTGCGATGCCCCTCCGTTCAGTCAACGGCACTCCTGCACATATGCGCGGACTGACCCCTTTGGCTTGCCATGGGGGACGGGTTTGCAACCCGTCGGGGCGAGCGCAGCGAGGCTGATCAACCGATGGGCGAGACTTCGACCAACCGGAAATCGTTGTTCGTCTCGTCGAGGAGAAGGTCGGCGTCGCCATCGAGGTCCAGTTTGGTCTTGCCGATCTTCGCTTTGCCGATGGCTTGCGCGGTGATGCCAAAGAAATCCGTGGTCGGCGTGGCGCTGCCGGTCGCGGTTCCTTTGATTGTGAGGCTCGCGATGCGTGCGACGATGTCGTCGGCGACGGGCTCTGGGATGAGCGTGTCGCCGCGGCCAAATCCGTCCATCGCCGCGTCGAGGACGCCGGCGACGAGGCTGCTCGCGCTCCAGTTTCCTTTCACCGTCACTTTGCCAATCCCGGCGTCGGGATTCACCCCGGCTCCCGTGGCGTCGTAGCCGGCGAGAATGTTCGCATTCAGCACGTTGCCACCGACGGTCAGGCTCTTGATCGCCACGGCGGCTTTGGCTTTTGCCGGATCGAGCACGCCGCGGGCGGTGATCGCCGCGGAGACCGACACCGACGGCGAACCGAAATCGCCCTTGATCTTGATTTTGCCGACCGCGCCGTGGAAGTGGCTGTGCAGCGGATCGAGGGCTCCGGGAGCCTGCGTGCCGGGACCGAGCGCGCTCAGGCTGGAGACGCCGAGCGATTTGATCGCGAGGCCGGAGTCGTCGCCATCGCCCGCATCGAGCTGCCCGAGATCGCCGGGGAGTTTCACTTTACCCAGGTCGAACGCCGTGGTGATGGAGCCGACGTTGACCAGCTTGTTGCCCGCGCCGGCGACCGGCCTGGCTTTAAAGGTGAGGTTGGTCTTCGCCATGAGCGGGTCGGTGAGGTTGAGCCCTTCGAGTTGGAATCCGAGGCCCTCCGCGCGCAGGTCGAACATGCCGGCGGTGAATGTCCCCTTGGTCGTCTTCACGCTGACCTGGTCGCCGTCCACGTCGATGACGGTGGCGATCTTGCCGTTTGGCGAGATGGTCACCGGACCGCCGCCGCCATTCGTGGCGACGCCGAAGACGATGTAACTCGCGCCGTAGTCCGGTCCGCCGCCCGCGCCGCTGTTGGAGGAGCCGGGGGCGCCGATGATGAGGTCGTCGCGCCCGTCGCCGTTCACATCGCCGACGCCATGCACCGAAGAGCCGGAGAAGTCCATATCGGCGACGCCCACGAGCCTGAAGCCATTGGTGCCATCGAGGGACGAGAGCGGGATGCTCGCGGCGAAACCTCCGGCCTTGCCGAAGATGACGTAGCTCGTGCCACTCGACGCGGTCGTGGTGCCATCGTTGGCGCCGATCGCTCCAACGATGATGTCGCCAAAGCCGTCGCCGTTCAGGTCGCCGGCCGCGCTGCCGGATTTTCCCGCGAAGTCAAACTGAGTGACACCCAAGAGGCGGAAGCCATTGGTGCCATCGAGCGAGGCGGGGCTCAGGCTGGCGGTGAAGCCGCTGGCTTTACCAAAGATCACGTAGCTGACGCCACTGTCCGGGGCCGCGCCTTCCGCGGAGTAGGCGCCAATGATGATGTCGCCGAAGCCATCGCCATTCACATCGCCCGCGCTCTCCACGGAGGATCCGAAGGCGTCGCCATCCGCGAGGCCGTTCATCTTGAAGCCGTTGCTGCCGTCGAGGCCGGAGAGGTCGAAGTTCGCCGTGAAGCCGCTGGCCTTGCCGAAGACGACGTACGCGGCTCCGCGGTCGAGGCCGCCCTCGTCCGCTCGGATGGTGCCGATGAGCACATCGTCGAAGCCGTCGCCATTCACGTCACCGGCTCCGCTGACCTGAAAACCGGACTGGTCGCCATTCGTCTCGCCGCGGATGGTAAAGCCGGCCACGCCATTCAACGTGCCGAGATCGACCGTCGCCGCAAAGCCGCCCGCCTGGCCGAATACGACATAGCTCACGCCACGATCCGAGCCAGCCCCGCTGGCCCGGTAGGCCCCGATGATGATGTCGCCAAAGCCATCGCCATTCACGTCTCCGGCCGCATCCACCGAAATACCGGACGACTCCCCGTTCGCAGCGCCGTTCAGCTTGAACCCATTCGTTCCATCCAGCGTCGAGAGTGCGAAATTCGCGGTGAACCCGCTCGCCTTCCCAAAGATCACATAAGTTGCTCCGCGGGCGGAGCCGCCACCCGCGGCATTGGCGGCCCCGACGATCAGGTCGTCGAAGCCGTCGTTGTTCACGTCGCCCGCGCCGCTGACCGATTTGCCCGACAGGTCGAAATCGGACGCGCCGCTCAGCTTGAAGCCATTCGTGCCATTGAGCGCGGAGAGGTTGAGATTCGCCGGGAAGCCGCCGGCTTTTCCAAAGACGACATAGCTTTCGCCGCGCGAATTGCCCCCTCCGTCGGCGAGAAACGCCGCGATGATCACGTCCGCAAAGCCGTCGCCGTTCACATCGCCAGCAGCCGTGGCCGTGCCCCCGGCAAAGTCACTTTCCGCAATTCCCTGGATTCGGTAGCCATCGGTGCCATCGAGCGAAGAAAGATTGATCGACGACACCGCGGCCGGGGCGATGCGGGCTTCAAGGGGTTCGATGGAAGAGGTCCGATTTGGGGTGCGCTTCATGCGGGACGAGCGTCTGTTTTCGTGCACCCCGGCGCAAGCACAAGCGCGTTACCCTTCGCATCATATTTCCACGAGCCGGAATTCGCCGATCGTCCTCCCCGAGCGCTCACGAGTCCGGGACGCGCCGCGAAGCTTGTGCGGATGAGTGCGCGCCACTGCGGCGCGTCGGGAGTGAACCATTTGAAACCCGTTGTCAGGTGCATGGATCGAAAATGCACGCGGGGGCTTCATGGCCTTGTCGTCGTCATTGTCATCTTCGTTCCGGGTCCGTCGACTACACGCCGCGCCGCCTTTGCCCGCCGGGCCGCTGCGCTTAGGATGACTGCGGTTCTCAACCACTTCCAATCACTCGCTTCCACACCGCGCCAGCACGTCGCGGGAGAACCTGTCGCCCTGCTCCGACAGTTCGGCGAGCACTTCGCGCGCATGCGCCCGCACCGCCGGATCGGGATTCTCGATCGCCCGCTCTCACACGACTTGATCCGCAAAGCGCGAGAAATGCGCCCGCCCCTTCTCCAGCCAACCCGTCGCGAGCCGCGCCGAAATCGGCTTGGATCATTCCCTCGAGGAAATGCTGATCTGCGAGATCGCGATTTCGCCCGGTATCCTCCTTCGAGAGCACCAGGGCCACGGGATCGAGCAGGAAGACCCCATCGGCTTTTGGCATGGCGCGCGCCCACATCGCCTCGAAGTCATCCATCTCGATCTCGTTGGGAACGCGGAAAATATCGGGCGGACATTCCAGGCCGAGCACCCACACCATGCCCGTCTCTCCAGAGGAAGCGGGGTCAGGTCTTTGCATTCAATATTCTATCCTGTTGACGGTGGGCGCGGCGGACGATTTGGATTAAGCCATGGCACGGCCATTGCGAAACACCTTTCCGGGAGCCTGCTATCATGTCACTGCCCGCGGGGATGAGCGGCGTGTCATCTATCGTGACGACACCGACCGGAAGCGATTTGTCGAGTTGTTCGCGGAATGGAGTGATCGCTTCAGCCTTTGCCTCCATGGGTATGTGCTGATGCCCAACCATTATCACCTGATCGTGGAAACCGGCGCCTCAAGTCTTAGTACGGCCATGCAATGGTTCAATGTCAGCTACACGGTGTGGTTCAATCGGCGACACCGGCGGGTGGGGCACCTGTTCCAAGGGCGCTTCAAGGCGATCATCGTTGAGATCGAGCAATGGAGAGTTGCGTTGAGCCGTTACGTTCATTTGAACCCCGTTCGCGTCTCGGCGCTGGGATTGGGCAAGTCGCAACGGGCGCACGCGCCTCGCGTGCCGGCTTTGGCGCCCTCGCCAAAGCCCTCCTTGAGCACATCCCGGCTGGCCGCCCGAAACCCGGCCGCTTTTCGGCGAGGGCGCCGAAAACGGCACGCGAGGGCGCGTGCGCTACCCTTATCCCCACTGGACTTCAGCGCCCATTCTCCCTTTAGACAGTCCGAGGGTCCGTCCGCGCATTTGTGCGATAATCGTGGGATCCGTGACCGGGATCACCTCTCGCCGATCCGCCGGCACACCAGGTCGGTGGCGCGCCAGGATATTCCACGCGAACTTGGCTGGCCATGGTCGAGTAGTCTTTGCGATGCCCCTCCGTTCAGTCAACGGCACTCCTGCACATATGCGCGGACTGACCCCTTTGGCTTGGTCTGACCCCTTTGGCTTGGTTCCCTTTGGATTGGTTCCCTTTGGATTGGTTTCCTTTGGATTGGTTACCTTTGGATTGTCTCCGTCGTGCACATCGCTTGATTCTAGAATCCTCATGTTACGCGCTTGGATTAATTGGCACGCAACACTCTTGTACGCTCGATACTCGTCAACGTCACTTGGGATAGGAGACGTGCCGAAGTCTCTGAACGGCGCAAACATGTTCACGACAGAACAATCGTCTGAGACAAAGTCGTGGAGGAAGAAGAACTCTACGTAACCGCGAAAGCCGCCAAAGATCTCGAAAAATCGCGCATACCGCGTCAGTACCTGACCCAGCGGGCTCTCGGCACCATTGTAGTGGCGTCGGATGCACTCCAATGTAAGGTCGAATCGATCGCCGATTTGCTTGGTGCAGCCGCGAGCTTGGTTGATCGTCCACTTCCCATCAATTCGATTTCCTGGAAAGACCATCATCCCGCCGATGGTATACACGGTAGCGCGGAAGTCTTCTAGCTCCGCGGCCCCGATCTGTGTTTGAACAAGCTTGTGCCATCTGAATGTCGGAATGACGGTATCGCTGGAAAGCGAGAAGTCCCCTATTGGGGAGCGGTGATGCAGATAGTGTCCACGAACGCAATCGCTCAGCCCAAAGGGTACGCCAGAGGGCAACGGCTTGCTCCACAGCAGTTTGTGATATCGGCGAAGGGTCTTGCTGTGGACATCAGGATCTTTCCCCTCAGGGGTGTCACGCCTGAAGTCGAAGGCAACGTCGATGTCCGTACGCGACATAGGGACCGTCAATTATTCAGCGCCGGAAGGTAAGCCGGAATCCCGATGGTGTCTACTGTGGGAGGTTGGGCCATCGCGTTAAGGCGCCTACAATTGATTATACAGGCCTGCATATCTTCCCGAACGAAGACGGGAGATGACGCCTGCGTCGAACCACGGATTCTGGTGCCGCATTCATGGGCGAGGATCGTAGAGAAGGGCATTTACTCTGTCAAGCTGGGTCAATGTGGCTCATTTCGTCCTTTTGGACCGTCGGGACCATCCAGGCCGGATTTATTGGCTTATCATCCCGTTTGGCAGGATATACCTAAAATGGCCTATCATGCGAAAAGTGCCCGATCAACTCTGGCCTGTTTTTACAAAGACCATCCAAGCCGCAGGTGTTGAACTGCAGGATCACGCCGCCTGCCCGCCACCGTTTTGCCGGAGCTGCGATCGCAGCTGGATAGGGTCCGAAAGCACCACCGTGATCTACACCCACGTCCTCAACAAACCGGGCTTGGCTGTTCGCAGTCCGGTCGACTGACTTGACGGTGGGTCATCCAAGCTGGCGCAGTGCGTGAGCGGCGGTCCGGAGAGCATCCAATTCACGCTACCTCGCGGCTGCGCGTTGGGTTTGCGGATTGAGATGGTAGCGGACGCCGTGAGCCTGGACTTTGCGCCGATACACCGCATCGCCCTGGGTCACGTAGAGATAGCTGAGGTCCGGGCCGGCCAGCGCACAACTCGAAATCGCGCTCTTTCCGGGTGGCATGCCCAACAGTCCGCACGGGCGACCCGTGGGATCGAAGACCTGAACCCCGAGTTTTGTGGCGACATAGTAGCGGCCGTCGGAATCGCTCGACATACCGTCGCCACCCGAGTCGAGAACTTCAGCCGGTGGCTGATTTTCGACGAAGGGAACTTTGGGATCGGGCGGGCATCGCATCGTCATGTAAGGCGCCCGGGCGGACAGCGAGCCGTCGGCATCCACGCGGAAGCACCAGACGTTTTGTCCCCGATAGTCGGAAACCACCAGCGTGCCTTCATCGGGAGAAAGCGTGATCCCGTTCGGCGCGCCAATACCACGATCCACCACGCGCTTTTCGCCGGTGGCCAGGTTCACCATCGTCACCTGCTGGCGACCGGTCTCGGTAAAATAAAGATGTCCGCGATGGGTAATGACGAGATCGTTCGGCTCGACCTCGGTGACAATCGCGCTGGTCTTTCGCGTCGCCGGATCGATCGCAATAATGCGCTTCTTCGACCCCTGGCATCCATAGAGTTTGCCATCGGGCGCCTGCTTCAACCCGCTGACGCCCTCCGCCAAAAACTCGACCGGTTTTCCGTCGGCACCGATGTTCCAGATTCGGTTTGCCTTTAAGTCAGAAACGAAAATGCCGTCCTGATCGTCGCTGCACGGGCCATCCACGAAGCCGAGTCCATCCATGACGGGTTCCCAGCCCTGGCCATCGATCAAAAGCCGATGCAGCGTGAGGTCACCGCCGAGGTCGCCCTTGGTATCGATCACTGGCGTCGGACGCTCCTGGCGCCAAAGCCAGCGCAGAGCGGCTGGGAAGGAAGCGCCTTCGGGCACCGCCGCCCGCTTTCCGCCCGCCTCGAAGCGGCAGTCGTAACCCATGTATTTCAGCGCGGCGTGCATGTGCTGAATGCTCAGACGTGCGTGACCAGCCACGGTCTCCACCTCATTGTCCAGGGCGTCGAGCAGCACGCGCAACGGCTTGCGTTCCGTTTTCCGGATCAAGGATGGGTAGCCATTGGCGCCGCCGACATTCGTGAAGGTCCCATTCAGGCAGAGCACCTTTCGGAACGCATCCGGTCTTTCCCAAGCGACCGTAAACGCGCACACCGCGCCGCTGCCGGAACCCGCGATGGCCCGCTGCTCCGGATCACTGCTGATGCGGTATTGCTTCTCGATCTCGGGCAAAATCTCGTCGAGGAGAAAATGCGCGCAGCGATCACCCAAGCCTTCGAGTTCGAGGCTGCGTTGGGACGCCACGACCGGACGGGTGGAATTCACCTCCTTGATGGCCGAGCCCGGCGCGATCATCACCGCGATCACCGGCGGTACGGATCCCTCCGAGATGAGTTGATCGAGCACCACCGGAACCCGCCATGATCCGCGGCGATCCAGAAATTCCTGCCCGTCGGGAAACACGATCAGGGGGGCGGGAGATTCCGGGCGGTATTGAGCCGGCACATAGATCGACCACGCGCGGACAGTATTCGGGTAGATTTTCGACTGCCAAGGCGGCATTTCAACAACCTTCCCGCGTGGGGCATCCGGCAGGAGACTGGCGATCGAGGACGGGACCCCATCGTCCGCCGCGGCCCCGGTATTCAACGCCACCAGCGCGAACAGGGAAAGAAGGGAGCGTCGCATGCAGATACAGTGAGTACGGTCAGGTCGAATCTACAACATGGAAATGCGCCCGAATGCGTTATCCGGGCATGGCGATCGGGAAGCCACTGGGACCAAACGGCCGGTTGTGGCAAAAGCCGTTTGCGCCGTTTGCGAGTTGCGCCGGGCTGGCGTGGTCGATTTAATCAGGGTGCACGCAGCGAGACCTGCACCCACACCTGTCAAATGCCGGCTGACTTCTACATCGATTCGGATCGAGGTATCGTTTTCTCGAAAGCTGTTGGAGTTCTTGGATATGCCGACGTATTCGACCACATGGAACGATTGACCCGGCACCCCGACTTTCTCCCCGAATTCCGACAGCTGGTCGATTTCCGGGAAGTATCAAACATCACGTTGTCGAACGAAGAGATCCGGCTCCTCTCGCGACGGTCAATATTTAGCAGCCACTCACATCGAGCCTTTGTCGTCGCCACTGATCTGCAATACGGGCTGTGCCGGATGTTTGCCACTTACAGGGAATTGAACGGTGAGGATGGAATTCGCATTTTCCGGGAGATGAGCGAAGCCCTTGAGTGGCTGGCCATCGCGACAGAGGCGGACGCAAAACTGTTCACCAGACTCGGATTATCAACCGACAGCGGCGCTTGATTAAATCAAACGCCCGGACACCGCTCCCTAAGTCGCGATGTCCGGGCGAAAATGGCGGGACGTTGCCCCGAGTTGATTAGACGATGTATTCCTGTTTTTTGCTAATGCCAGGTTGCGGCACGGGATAGCGCCCGTCCTTGTCTGAAGCCAGTGGCGGGGGGCCATCCATGGTGAATTTGTCGGCATCGGGGGCAAACGCCTGCTCGCAATTGAGCATGTCATCCCAGGTGATTTCCTGAGCGGTGTGCGCCGCCATGCGACCCATCGAGGTCGCGACGCTGGCATCCACACCCCGTTTGGCTTCGTTGTAGGGCTGATCGTTGCGGATGGCGGCAACGAGGGAATCCCATTCGTTTTGATAAGGATTGGACTCGTCTTTGCTTTGCCAGATCAGGTTATCCCGGTCCGGACTTTGTCCTTTGTAGGTGCTGGAAGGCGTTCCGCAGTCGCCATTCTTCGAAATGATGGCCAGACCTTTGCTGCCTTGCGCGTAGCTGGAATAAAGGGGCAGGGCGCCGACCATGCACCGTCCATCCATGAGGAACTTCGTGTTATCGGGGAAGGTGTATTCCACCGCGTAGCTGTCGAAGTTCTGATCGACGTAATCATAGCGATAATGACGTCCACCCAGCGCCTGAGCCTTCACTGGCCAGGCATTTTTCATCCAGCAACAGTGATCGATGTGATGAATGTAAAAATCGCTGAAACAGCCGCCGCTGGCCCAGAGGAAACTATGGAAACGGCTGATTTGCCAAAGCAGCTCGCTCGGCGTGCCCGGCCACTTTTCAGAAAACGCGGACGCCAACGGTCCCGCCATGCGATAGCCGCGCATCAAAATAATGTCGCCGATTTCGCCATCCTGAATGCGGTCATGAAGCTCCTGGAGCGGCTTGCTGTGACGCGACATGAGGCCCACGCCAACTTTCATATTCTTTTTCTCTGACTCCTCAGCGAGCTTATACATCTTCTTGGCGCTCGGACCGTCGGAGATCAACGGCTTTTCCATGAAGACATTCAGCCCCTTTTCGATCGCGTAACCAAAGTGCACCCAGCGAAACGCGAGTGGGGTGGTGAAAATCGCAATGTCCCCCGGCTTGAGCGAATCCATCGCGTGCTTGTAGGCATCAAAACCGATGAACTTCCGGTCCTGCGGCACGTCCACGCGATCCCCGTGAATGGTTTTCAGAGTTTCGTGACTCTTGTTTAGATTCTTTTCAAACACGTCCGCCATCGCCACGAGTTTGATCGGCGGCCCGGTCACCGACATGGCATTGTCCGCCGCGCCGGTGCCGCGTCCGCCGCAACCGACCAGGGCAACTTGCAGGGTGTTATCTTCCGCTGCGTGCACGTGCGGAATCTTGATGCCCGCGAGGGCAGAGACGGCGGCCACCTTGGTCGTGGTTTTGATGAAATTGCGCCGGGTGGATATATTAATGGGGAGTTCGCTCATAAATGGAGGGTGGAGGGAGAAAGTTCCTCCGGTCAACTGCGGAGCGGCAATCCTCTTTGGAGAATTCTGCGCGCCAACCCTACTTCAGATGCACAATTCCACGCTCGATGGCCGCCGTCGTCGCCTGCACGCGGTCCATAACCCCGAGTTTCTCGAAAATGCGTGTGGTGTGGAATTTCACGGTATTCTCGCTGATCCCCAAGTCGCTGGACACTTCCTTGTTCGACCGGCCTTTGACAATCATGGTCAGCACTTCGATTTCCCGGTCCGACAGCTTTTCCCGCTTGGCGCGGTCGGCCAGCACTGTGGCGATCGCGGCCGGGAAGTACGTGCCGCCTTCGTGGACGATTCGAATCGCTTCCATCAATTCCTCCGGCTCGGATGATTTGGGAAGATACGCGGAAGCGCCGGCGTGCACGGCCCGGTGCACGTCTTCCTCGGCCTTGTAAACCGAGAGGACAATGATGCGCGCGTCAGGGAATTCTTCCCGAATCGATTGCGTCGCCTCGGCGCCCGTGAGGCCGGGTAATTGGTAATCCATCAACACCACGTCGGGTTTGTGTTTGCGATACGCTTCGACGGCTTCGAGGCCATCACCCGCTTCTTCGACTACGGTCATGTCGGGTTCAAGATTGAGAGCGCTGACGAGGCCGAGGCGGACGACGAAATGGTCATCTACAATCAGCAGGCGGATTTTGTTTTTGGGTGTCGATTTTTGGCTCATGGGGCGGAGGTTCTGGGCGCGAGGCGAAATGCGCTCGCGAGTTGAGTTGGGTGGTTTTCGATTTCGTCGAGATCCAGTGGCACGGAAAGATGTAAAGCAGTGCCCGCGCCGGGCCGGCTGGTGATTCGCAGGTCGGCGCCGATCTTGGTTGCGCGTTCCCGCATGCCAAACAGGCCGAAATGTCCCGTCGCGGCCGCGGGCGGGTGATCCGCATCGAAGCCGCGCCCGTCGTCCCGGACCTGGAGCGTCAGGCGCTCGGGCTCGTAACGAAGATCGACCTGAATCACACCGGCGCCACTGTGTTTGAGTGCGTTCGTAACTGCCTCCTGCGCGATGCGGAGCAATTGATTCTCGATTGGGGTTGGCAATGGACGCACATCGCCCTCGCCGCGGATCTCGATGTTCGGAGAGCCATCGGTGGAAAGCCCGCGCAAAACCTCGCGCAGCGTCGAAACGAGATTCGATTGACCGGTGTCGTCCCGCAGATCCCAGATCGCGCGGTGCGTTTCCGCCTGGCTCCGCCGGACCATGGCGGAAGCGAGTTGCAGGGCCTTGCGCGCCCGGTCAGGCTCTTCCAGCAAGCGATTGGTCGCCTTGAGCTGCATGGTGATCCCGAGCAAATCCTGCTGCACGGAATCATGCAACTCGCGCGCAATCCGGACCCGTTCCTGAGCCACGGCTTCCCGCGCCAGATGCTCGCGAATTTCCCCTGTTTGCTGCGCCACCCTCCGCCGCAAGGTCGCCGCCCAGCCCACGCTGCCGGCCACCGCCAGGGCCAGCGCGCCGATCACCACCGCGATCCGGCGCAGGGTCCACCAACTGGGATGCCGCGCGACTTCGAGCGCGCCCGGGCCGGACAGAAGGAGATAGAAGGACTCGGAACCGTGCGCACCCGCCGACGCGGAAGGCAGCCCTGGCGCTTGATTATTCACGCAGACGCCCGTCACGCGGAGCCAGCTATTCTCGGCGGCGGCAGCGAACTGAACCTTTGCTGACAAAGTCCGCGCGAGAAATACTCGCTCACCCGATTGCAGGACCAAAGTAGTGCCGTCGCCCGTGGCGGATACCGTGAGCAGCAACGCCTCGATCTTGACCAGGCGCGCACTGTAAACGCCCGACAACGCTTCCTCCGCCGTGATCAACGGCGCGTCGACCGGCGGAACTGCGGGGGTCGATGTCTCCCAGACGGCATCCTGCAATTCAACCGAGCCATCCCGCAAACCCGGAAATCCAGCCACATCCACCGTGGCGTCCGCGCGCGGCGGATTCGAAGTCGCCACCCAAATTGCTTCGCCGTCGCGCTCGACGAACATTCCCTTCCCTTCGACGCTCAACGTCACAATGCCGCGCACGCGCACGCGATTGGCGATCCCGCTCGCCTTATAAGCCGCCTCGATCCCGCCGATGTTTTGCAAATCAAGACGGGATGGCTCACGCGCGGGGCTGGTCACCGTGATGTCTGCGGGCGAGTTCATCAGAATCCGATTCGCCACCAGCGGAAGACGCCGGACGCCTTCTCCGTGAAATACGCCGCGCGCACGGATGGTCGCACCGAGCAGATCCTCCGGCAGATCCGAGGCGTGGGAGCCTGGCATGGTGGCGGTCAGACGCTCGCCTTGCGAAACGAAGATTATGTTCAGGGCCTCCGGCGACCCCGGCCCGAGGCTCGAGTTTTCCATGGCCCGGACGACTCCTTCGACTTCGACCCACTCGTCGGAAAATGAGCCGGTCTTCAGTTGCGCGCCGGTTACGCGGCTGGGTTCAGGCATTTCACCGTCGCCCAAGACCTTGATCTCGAGCAGGCTCTTCGGGCGCGCCGTGATGGAAGGCGCGGCATCTCCGCCCGCCGTCACGCCCTGCACATCCACAATCACCCCAGGCTTGATTTCATCGCGAACCTGACGATCGCACGGGCCGGTCACGGCCACGCCGCCGGTGGCGTCCTGCACAAAAAACAGTTGTGGTACATTCGAGGTCCACGTCACGACGCCCTGAATGCGCACGGCCAGGCCCTTGTCTGCGTTCTCACTCGAGAGCGTTGTCGCGCCGGCAGCCGTTTGAATCATGACGTCCCACGATTCCTCGGCGCACCATACAGTGCGAGAGGCGCACAGCGGCATCGCAGCGAGGCAGGCGATGAGGAGGCGGCGGTGAATCATGGCGCAGCTCCGCAATCTGCCGCGCAATTCTCCCGGTGGCGATAAGAACTCTCGTTCACGAAAGGGGCGGTTTTCCGAGCCCGATGCGGATTAGAATCGCCGAACGTTTCTCATCTCTCACGGCAGCGCATTTGAATTACGCGGTTCGGAGGCGGCCTCGAATCCATCTTGGGCTCCGGCGGCAATCGATTACAGCCCGGACGCGAATGACATTGGCCTCTACGCGGTAGTAGATCGCGTAGGGAAATCTGCTGGCGAGAGCCCGATGCGAACCGTAGATGACGCGATGAATGCCGGCGTAAATTAATAGAGAGTCAATGTCGGCGAAGAGGGAATCGAGAAAATACACCCCAAGTCCGGACGACTGGTCTTCGTAAAAGTGGTAACCGGCGACCAAATCATTCTTGGCTTCGTCGAGGAGTTCGGTCGTCACGACACCCGTTTGCGGATGTCGGCTTTGGCCTGCTCCCAGGCAGTGAAACTCGCTTCGCCCGAAGCAATCCGGCGCTCACGTTCCTCCAAAACGTCCCCGTGCCACTCGGGTGATTCGAGAGCATCCGAGTGGCGGCTCAAATCCTCCCACAGGGCTTCCATCACCTGGAGTTTCTCAGGAACAGTCATTTCGTCCAGCGGCAGGGTGATTTGCATGGCAGGAGATTAAATAGCCTTCGCTTCCCGAGCAAGCGCGCGGAGCGACATCAAGATCAGCCTTCGATCCCACCCGCTGGACTGCCTACTCCGCGGCGGGCTTGCGCTGCAGGAGCATTTGTCGGTGTCGCTGCAGGTAGATTAGGAGCAGCAAGTGAGCGTCCTCTTCCCAATCCCAGTATTCAACGTCGAAGGGATGCAATTCTTCTTCGAGGACAGTCTCGGTCTCGATGTCTACTTCGCCGCGCAATTCCGAACAGCTGCGATCAGAACGTGCTTTCACGAAATTTGCAGTTATCCGGGTTCGATGAGGGTTACGATCGCTCCCCAGCTCACTTCGCCATGAACCGATTGCTCTCTGCCGCTTTTCTGCTCCTCGCCGTTTCCGCACCTGCCGCCTCGATTTGGATCGAGGGCGAAAAACCGAGCCGGTCGTCCGCTCAACGCCACGGGTGGTATGACTCGGTGAAAAAGGAGGTGCTCAGCGGAGGCGAATGGATTTCCCATTACGGTAACGCGCCTGGGGAGGCCAGCTATGACCTCACGGTTTCCGAGGCCGGGAAATACACCTTTTGGGCCCGAATGAATCCGGTGGCGTCCGAGCCGTCGTGGAAGCTCGACGCGGGGGATTGGCAGCGGGTTCTCTTTGCCGACGCGCGGCAACAGCAGAACATCGCGCAGGACGGAAAAATCGATCACCGTTTCCTGGCGTGGATCAAGGTCGGCCAGATCGAGCTGCCGGCGGGAAAGCACACGCTCACGTTTCGCTGGCAGGGCGGCGCATCGAACAGCGGCGGACTCGATTGCTTTGTGCTGACCACCGATCCCTTTGTCCCGCAAGGCGTGATGAAGCCCGGCGAAACTACGGGTGCTGCGCATGCCGGAGCGGCGGATGAGTGGTTCCCTCTCCTCGCCGACGACGACTCGTTCGATCCGCGCAGCGTGATCGACATGTCCGCGCTCACTCCGGCACCAGCCGGAAAGCTAGGATTTCTCAAGCCTCGCGGCGACAAGCTCCAATTCGAGAATGCCGCGGCGCCAATCAAGCTTTGGGGCACGGGCGCGAACGTCCAGCCCGGACATTACTCGCATGCCCAGCAGACGCAGCGGATCAGGTATCTGCGGAAGTTCGGAATCAATGTGGTCCGTCAACACGCTCTATTTGATGAACTCACCACCGCCGGCGTGCTCGACCCGAAAAAGCTCGATGAGTATGATTGGTGGTTCGCGGAGCTGAAAAAGCACGGCCTCTACTCCGCGTGGTCGGTCTTTTACCATTTCACCATCGGCCCGGACGACGGGTACCCGGCGGAGCTTTTCGCCGAATTGCCGAAGCAACGCGGGCGCGGCGATACCTACGGACTGATCACGGCGTCGCCGCAGCTTTGGGAAATCCGCAATCGCTGGTTGACCCAAATGCTGCAACACCAGAATCCGTACACCGGGCTTCGCTACGTTGATGACCCCGCACTCGCGACGGTCGAGATGCAAAACGAGGACAGCATTTTCTTTTGGAACCCACTCGGTGAACTCGCGAATCCAAACGGCAAATGGAGGGAGCACGGGAAGCTGCTGCGACGCCGCTTCGCCGCCTGGGTGAAGGCGAAATACAAAACCGATTCGGCGCTGAAAGAAGCATGGGGGAATTTGAAAAATGGCGACAGCGTCAGCGCCGACGAGCTGGCGATCATGAGCCCATGGGAATTGCCCGGCGATGGACCGCGCGGGAATTTTGCCGGTCAGCCGAAACGCGCGGGCCGATTTCATCGAGTGCATGGCGGAGATGCAGCGCGGGTTTTACGCGGCGTGTGAGAAGGCGATCCGCGACGCCGGGTATAAGGCTGTCACCATCACCACAGCTTGGCAGGTCGGCGGCGCCGCCAGCGATGCCGCGAATCTTTGGACCGATACGGTCGGGTCGATGATCGACCGCCACAATTACTTCGGCGGCGGCGCAGGCGGGCACGGCATCGCCGAGGGGAAAGTGAACAACGGTTCGCACCTCACGCAGCCCGGTAGCGGGATCTTTTCCCTCGCGATGAAGCAGGTCGAAGGCATGCCCTTTTCCGTGACCGAATGGACGCAATCGCCACCGAATCAATGGAAGCTGGAAGCAGCGCCCATCTTCGCCTTTTACGGCATGGGATTGCAGGGTTGGGATGGGAGCTGGCATTTCGCGCAGAATGGCACGCGGCTCGGCGACGGGTGGCCGGGCATGGGCAGCTACTCGACTGACACCCCGCACTTTATCGGCCAATTTCCGGCGCTCGCGTTCGCCTTGCAAAAAGGCCACATCACCGAAGCCCCCATCATCGCCGCCCGCCGGCTTTCCGTGCGCGATCTCTTCTCCGGCAGCGACCCGTTGCACCAGGATGCCACCAAAGGTGGTTACGATGCCAAGTCGACGATCGTGAATGGCGGCACTCCTCTCGAAGCGTTCGCGATCGGTCGGGTAACGGTCAGTTTCGATGGCGGAAAAACGGAACAGGCGGACTTCGCCAAATTCTGGGACCAACCCAACCGCATCATCCGCAGCGCGACCGGTGAGTTGACGTGGGACTACGGACGCGAAGTCATCACCATCGCGTCGCCCAAAACACAGGCCGTCATCGGCCAGACCGGCGCGGACCCGTTCCACCTGCCGGGCGTGGCCATTCAATTCAAGACGCCGTTCGTCAGCACCATTTTCACGCCCCTCGATGACCAGCCGCTGGCGCAGTCAAAGCACATTCTCCTCACCGCGCTGGCGCGCGACCAACAGACCGGAACCATTTACAACGCCGATGGAACACTGCTGGAAGCGACCGGGACTTCACCCCTGCTCCTCGAACCCGTGCAGGCAACCTTCCGTCTCACCGGACCAAAACCAGCGTCCGTAAACGCGCTCGATCACTACGGGGTCCCCACCGGAAAATCGGTTCCGGTCGCCGCCGACGGCAGCGTGACCATCGACGGCACCTACCGCGCCTACTACTACGAGATCAAACGCTGACCCGTCGGATCGGCAGCGTCGCGCGGGCTGTCACCGGTCATCGTCGTCATCTTTGTCCTTGTCCTTGTCGCGGTCATCATCCTTGCCCACCCGATTGCGCAGCTCCTCGAATTCCCGCGTCATTCGGGCGACATGTTCCCGCAATTCATCCATCCCGGCACGCATCTCGCGCAGATTCTGTCGAATTTCCCCCAACTCCGGACCACCAGGACCACCAGGACCCGGAGGACCAGGGACCACCGGGACCACCGGGACCACCGCGCTCTGGCGAAGGGTTTTGCTGCCGTTCCAGTCTCTCTCGCATGCGAGCCGCGACATTCTCCAGACGTTCCGCCAGTTCGTTCATATTACCCGCCCGCAATTGACCCACCGCCTGCTGGAGATGTTCCAATTGCTCCCGGATTTCATTGGGCGGGCGATTTCCCTGTTCCGGACGGGGACGGGGACCGTCAAACGGACGTTCTGGTCCGGGACGATCCACCTCCACGCGCCTCCGAATTTCAACCCGCTCGCGGCGCGGTTCTCCCATCTGGCGAGGGCGGGGTTCGCGCGGCCGATCCGCGTTCCCGTCGCGGTTTTCGCCTCGTTCTCCGTCCCCGTTTTCGGCTCGTTGTCCCTCGCGCGGCGGGTCACGCCGTTCTGGTTCCGGTCTTGGTGGATCCTGGGCAAATAAGGGCGTCGCACCGAGGGCAAGAGCGCAAATGGGGAGAAGGAGAAACGGTTTCATAGAGCCTATAGAACACCGGGGCCTGGCAGTAGTTGACTAGTTTTTTACGGGCGCTTTTGGGTTCGTTGTTCCCGCCACCGCCGCCAGGACTCGAGGTCGTCCACGTCCTCGAGGGGCGGCAGGGCGCGGTGGCGCAGCCCCGCCGCCACCACTCGCGCCAGGGTCTGCACAAATACGGCGCTCGTGCTCCAGGCGATATCCTCGAAAACCGAAATGTGCGCTGTGCGCAGACCGATAAGCACGTAGCCACCGTCGTGCGCCGGGATGATGACCACGTCTTCCGCTTCACGAAACGTTGCCGCTTCTTCCAAACGCGCCCGCGTCAGGTCCGGACAATCGCCCCCGGCGAAAAGGACCGTTCCCGCGCCGCGAGCCAGCGCGCCTGATAACGCAGCGCTCAACCGGGCGCCGAGGTCACCTTCCGGTTGCGGAAAGAAGCGGGCGTCTCGTCGCAGCAACCCAGCGAGCCATGCGCGCATTTCGGCCTCCGAATTGGCCGGCGAAAAATGCACCTCCACCGCCCACGTTTCCGGGACTTCGGTCAGTTGAATCTCGACCATTTCCCGGTAGACTGCCGCCGCCTCCGCGGCCCCCAAATCCTGCGCCAGACGAGTTTTGACGCTTCCCGGCCGCGGCGCCTTCAGCATCAGGCACAGCGTGATCCGTGGTTTCATCACGCTCAACATCCGCCGCTTGTCCTCTACTTCTTCACCGCCGCCTTTGGTCCCTTCTTCACCGCCGCGTCTTTTATCGGCCAGTCCTCAGAATCGACATGTTCCGACACCAGCAACTCTCCCGCACGCGCCACGATTTCGGGATTCATCTCCGCCACATCGTTCTTTTCACCAAGGTCCGTCTCGAGATCATAGAGTTCGATCGGCGCATCGCGACGCTGCTTTCGCACCCCTTTCCAGCGATCGTCCATGAGCACCGCCTGGTCGAAGCCGCGCTCATGAAATTCCCAATACAAAACCGCGTGCTTCTTCTGTTCGTCCGGCTGGCCAAGGAGCGTCGGCAGGAAGTTAATGCTATCGAGATTCGGGGGAACTTGCGCTCCGGTCAGTGCGGCGGCGGTGGCCATCAGGTCTCCAAAGTAAAGGGCCGTTCCGGATTCCGAACCGGCTTTGATCTTCCCCGGCCAGCGCGCCACCGTCGGCACCCGGATGCCTCCTTCGTAAAGGTCACGTTTCACACCCCGCAGCGGACCATTGGAATCGAAAAACTCGACACTGTTTCCCCCTTCCTTGTGTGGCCCATTGTCCGAGGTGAAAATAACGAGTGTATTCTCGTCGAGACCCAGCGCTTTCAATTGATCGAGCAAACGGCCGACATCCGCATCCATCCGCGTAATCATGGCCGCGTGGGCCTTGTTATTTTCCGGCCAGTCCTTGTCCGCGTAAGGACCAAGATCGGGCACTTCAGAGCCGTGACCCGACAAGCGTTCCGCTTCGTTGTTTGCATGGGGCAGCGTCAGCGAGAGGTAGAGAAAAAACGGCTCGCTCCGGTGCGCGTCGATCCACTTCATGGCTTCGGCCATGATGAGATCGTGACTGTATTCACGCTTTTCGCTCGCCTCTCCGATACCAAATTCGCTGGGCTCGCCTTTTGCGTCGGGCACCACGTTTTTCAGCGGAAATTTCGCGTCATTTTTAATGAGGAAGGCGGGGTAGTAATTGTGGGCGTGGTGCTGATTCAAGTAACCAAAAAACGTGTCGAAACCCTGCTTCGTCGGTTCGCCGCCGGAGCCCAGTTCGCCCAAGCCCCACTTGCCAAACAGCGCCGTCGCGTAGCCGTCCTTCTTCAACATTTCCGCCACGGTGACATCTTCCGGCCGCAGCGTTTGCGGTAACGGATTATTTTTTCCCGCGTTCCCCCGCACGCGCGTGTGCCCCATGTGGAGCCCCGTCATCAAAACGCTGCGCGACGGCGCGCACACAGTGTTGCCGGCGTAGAATTGGGTCAGCCGCATGCCCTCCGCCGCCATCTGATCGATGCGCGGTGTCTGAATCAGCTTCGAGCCAAAACAACCGAGTTCACCGTAACCGAGATCATCGGCCATGATGAAAACGAGGTTCGGCTTCCGATCCGCCGCGAGGGCGGAGATGGCGGTAACCAATAGGATCAGGAGGGAGCGAAACATCCGGACTGTAATGACTCACCCGGGTGCAATCGTCGAGGAAATCACCCGCCAGGTCCGAGCAAGCGAGCCATGCCTTCTCTGCGCTTCCGGCTACTTGATCTCGAACGTCCGCTGCACGGATTCCGCGGTTTCGAGGCGTTCGCCGCGTTCCCGCATTTCCACCTCGAAGGCTTTGCCCACGTTGTTGCCTGCAAGATCTTCGAGGATCGTCGGGATGATGAGCTGGTGCGCTCCGGTCTGCCACGGTTCGGTCGGAATAAAGCTCCAATCGCGCTCGGCGTTGGCGAGGGCGGCAACACCGTTGACGGGCGTGCCGCCGGCGCGCGTCACTTGGAGCAGGCGCAGCGCGAGAGCATGATCCAGAGGCTCCGGGAAGGTGACGCGGAGCGGGGCGCGAGTCCTGGCGGCGGGAGCGGTAATCAGCCACTCGACCGGGGTGATGGGCGTGCGATCCGGTGGGCCGACACGGAAATGGTGCTCGAATTTTTGTGCGAGCGGCTGACCCGCGGCGTCGAGCCACGCGGCGTCGATCACCAGCGTGAAGCGGTGACCTTCCTGGAGCGCCGGGCCGATTTCCTCGAGCGGGCGCACCTCGCGTTTGATGCGGCCTGGATCGATAAAAAGCGTCAGGCGCTTCATCTCCGGGTCCCACAATTCCTCGTCGATTTCGAGAAAAGGCAGCTCGACATCCTGTCCGGCCTCATCGCGGAGGTGGATGTGTTCGTAAATCTGTCCGCGGCTCATTGGAGCGGAAAAGTGCAGGTAGAATTTCAGCAGGTTTTCCGGCAATTCGTCGGCGCTGGGGAAAAGATTCTTCACCACGGTGGCGGGCCCGCGGGGCAGGTCGGGCATGATGAAGTCCGAAGTAACGTGTGGTGCGCCCGCTGCCGCGCCGGGGAGGCGCGCTGCGTCGAAATCTGCGCGATAGGCGACGCGGGGCGTCAGCGGAAATTGCGGGGTGAAGCGGATCACGCTCCCTTCGGCGCGCCACGCCCCGAGCATCGCGGGCACGCCCTCTTTCCGCACGCGAACGGCAAACAGAGAGCGCCATTTCTCCGCGGGCCAGTCGCGGACAGAGTCGCGTGCCGCTTCGTCCAGACCTGAGACTTCCACGACGATTCGATCCGCCGCCGGTACCCACTGAATGCGCGGTTCGGCTCGGGCAAACAGGACACTGGCGAGCAGGACGACGAGCGCGCCGCGCGCGCGCATCACGGCAGGTCGCGCGATTCGAGCGTGAGCGAGTCGCCTTCGCCGCGCGCCAGCACGATCGCGGTGGTCTCGTCGAGGCGGTCGAGCTGATCGATTCCGGTCCAGGCTTCGATCGTCTCGTAGCCGACGCCTTTCTTGTCCTCGACGTGCGAGGTGATGCCCTCGGCCCCGGCGATGTTATCGGCGGCAATTTTCATCACGCCGCGGGCGCTGTTCGCGAGGAGGAGGAATTGTTTTCCGTCCTTTTGATACGAGATCATGTCGAGCGGGCGGTTGCGGTTGCCGAGTTCAGCCACGGTCTTGCCCTGAATTTTCGCCCCCGGCTTCAATTCACGAATCGGAAACTGCACCAGCGGTGTGCAGGTGTAGGCCGCGAGAACCGACGGCTCGTTGCCGACGATAAACGGCACGAACGTCCGCACGGGCGCACGGGTCTCAAACCGTCCGTGCGCGCCGTGGTAAATCTCCACGCTCGTGCCGTTGTCCGCTTTCACGAACGGAAAGCGCACGTCCCGGAGAGTCGAGGCAAACTCCTCGTTCGACAGCCCCGCGATGAGCACGCGATCCTCGAAAAACCCGATGTCGGTGATCGATTCCTGGCGGGGATTGCTCTGCCGCCGGCCGTCGCCCGTGGCCGCGTCCTGCGGTGCGTTCGGCAGGTCGAGACGCGACGACTCCACGTTCGCGAGGTCCATCACCTCAATTTCGCCGCCGCCATTCACACGGATGATCACGGCTGCCGCATCCGGTCCGCGTCCACGCGAGACCGCGAGATAGACGCTGCGCGAAGCGGGATTTACCGCCATGTCGTTGATGAGAATTTGATCCGGGGCGGTGCCAAGCAAGCCCGCGATCTTTTGCGCGATGCCCTCGACTTTCAATGGCGCCGCGTTGCCGGCCTTCGTGTCGCCCGTGGCAATGGCGAAGACCGCGGCGGCTTTTGTGTCGGCGACGAACAGAATGCCCTCCGGTCCAAATGCGAGCGGTCCGGCGGATTGGAGGGTGACGGCCCCTTCCGTCATGCCTTCCGTCAGGCTGGCGAAAACGGGTGATGTGAGGAGGGATAACGCGGCGCAGCCGCAGGCGAGGAGATGGGATGCATTCATGGAGGTAGGAGTTTCCAAGGATGCTGAAACTTCAGTCCGAGGTGTCAACCCTCGGGATTCTCGCCGGTCCACCATTCGAGGTTTCCTGCAGCGACGAAATGCTCGATTTTCTGACAGCCGAGTTGATCGGCACGCGGAACTGCCGGCGGTCGCTCTTCCTCTGGGAATCCTCGTAAACCCCATGACAGCGGGGATATATCACGCTCCGCGCTCCCGGCGTGGCGGTGAGCGGAAAGAAGAGTCATTAATCGCACCAAGTTGTCACCAGTTTGTATCGTAAACTGGATTGCCAAATTTACGCTGGGCGTTCAATTTTGCCACCGTCGCCACGGCCGGATGACGGTTCGAAAAGGGCGCAACATGCGTCGCGTTTAATTTCCAACATTAACAACGAAACACCGAGCAGGGATTACGAAGAAACTGAACAGAATGAACACCACGAAACTACTCGCCACAGCGCTTGCACCTGCACTCGTAACCGCCAACGCCAACGCTGACCACGCATGGATCAACGAATTCCATTACGACAATGTCGGCACCGATGCGGATGAGTTTGTGGAAGTCGCGGTAAGGTTGGCTCCAGCCGAGGCATTCAACCCCGCGGACATTACGCTGACGCTGTATAACGGAAATAGCGGAGCACCCTACAATACGATGACGCTCGACCAGTTCACTGCATCCGCGCCGCTTCCTATCATCGACAGCACAGATACGATTACCCTCTACACCTTCGACTATCCGTCGAACGGAATTCAAAATGGCTCCCCGGACGGTCTGGCTCTGAGCAGTCCGACCGCCGTAGTTTCCTTTTTATCTTACGAAGGGTCGTTTGTTGCCGTCGGCGGCGCTGCGTCCGGTGAGATGTCGACGGACATTTTAGTCCTTGAGGATGGGTCCGCCACGGGAACCTCGCTGTCTCTCACGGGCGTTGGCACCAATGCTGCCGAATTTACGTGGGCACTCACCACGACGGCAACACCTGGCGCTGTCAATGAAGGCCAAATCTTTATGACGGTGCCTGAACCGGCAACCGTCGGATTCCTCGCGGTCGGTGTTGTGGGCTTGATGCTTCGCCGCCGCCGGACTTTGTAGGCGGAATCACTGCCCGAGATAACGATTGGCAAAGGCCGGCTGATACTTCCAGCCGGCCTTTTGCGTATCGCTCAATCGGATCCCCGTTTTCGCCGTCGCGTCTCGACGCATCGCGGCCGGCCCTTGATTGTGAACTGCGGATGGACGCGGCGCGTTTGGGCGATGTCACGACCGTCCGTTCACGAGTCACCATTCACCGGGCCTTTACGTCTCCTCTCCCCACGCTACCTTCGCGCCCCATTTTCCCACGATGACCAGCGCCCAAATCCGCCAACGCCACCGCACGCAAGCGCATTTTCCAACGCAAAAGCCTCTCCGCGTAGTGTGATTTGGCGCCGGCCACCTTCCTTTCGCTATGATGACCTCTTCCCAAATCAGGCAAAGCTTCCTCGATTTTTTCCGCGAAAAGCAGCACACGATCGTGCCGTCGAGCAGCCTCATGCCCGACTCGCCGAACCTGCTCTTCACCAATGCCGGGATGAATCAGTTCGTGCCCATCTTTCTCGGTGAACGTGCGGCGGATGTGAGCAAATGGGGCGGCGCCATCCCGGGCAGCGACACGCGCGCGGCCGACACACAGAAATGCATTCGGGCTGGCGGCAAGCACAACGACCTCGATGACGTCGGTCTCGATACCTACCACCACACCTTCTTCGAGATGCTGGGGAACTGGTCCTTCGGCGATTATTTCAAAAAGGAAGCGATCGCCTGGGCGTGGGAACTTGTCGTCGAGCGCTGGAAATTTCCCGCCGCGCGCCTTTACGCGACGATCTATCAGCCCGATGACGGCGATCCCGCCGAGCGCGACCAGGAGGCTTGGGAAATGTGGGCGGAAAAATTTCGCGCCGTCGGCCTCGATCCCGCCGTTCACATCGTGAACGGAAACAAAAAAGACAATTTCTGGATGATGGGCGAGACCGGCCCCTGCGGTCCGTGCTCCGAACTGCACGTCGATCTCACGCCCGCCGGCGACACCCACGGCGCGCTCGTCAACCAGGGCACCGCCGAGTGCATCGAAATCTGGAACCTCGTCTTCATCCAGTTCAACGCCCAGCCATCGGCTGCTTCGACCCCCGCCTCGCCAAACATCGAGTTCGTGCCGCTCTCCCAACAGCACGTCGATACCGGCATGGGCTTCGAGCGCGTGACCAGCATCATCCAGGGGACGAAAAACTTCACCGATTTCGCGAATGCGAAGATCTCCAACTACGAGACCGACATCTTCCGCCCGATCTTCGACGAGATCGAAAAGCTGAGCGGCAAGAAATACGCGAGCACACTCCCAAAAGCCGGCAGCACCGGCGAGACTGAGCAGGAGAAAATCGACGTCGCATTCCGCGTCATCGCCGATCACATCCGCACACTGAGCTTCGCCATCGCCGACGGCATCCAGCCCGGCAACACCGACCGCAACTACGTCCTGCGCCGCATCCTGCGCCGCGCCGTTCGCTACGGCCGCACCCTCGGTTTCCACGAGCCGTTCTTCTACAAACTCGTCGCCGTCCTCGCCCACGAAATGGGCGACGTCTTCCCCGAGCTCGGCGCGAAGCAGAAAGCACATCGAGGAAGTGCTGAAGCGGGAGGAGGAGCAGTTCAACAAGACGCTGGATCGGGGGATCGAGATTTTCGAGGAGATCACAGCTATGCGTGAATTGGTGCAAAGTTTGTTTGATGTTGCCCGAACGCCAATGGCGGATGACTACCAACTCACTCGATGGCTGCGTGAACTACCCGCTGGCATCGAAGCGCGGGATGATTCGCCGATCTCGTGTCGACGAGTGGAACTTCATGGTCAAACTACGGGGACTGGGTATCGCGATGAGCGAAGGTTCAGAATCACAACGGAATCCGGCTCAAGCCCGACAGGCACTAGCTTCGATGGCGGAATCCGCGGCAAACATCGGCACCAGTGCGAACGGTAATTCCCGGTGCATCCGCTTTCAAGCTTTACGAGACCTACGGCTTCCCGCTCGATCTCACCGAGCTCATGGCGCGCGAGCGCGGACTGACCGTGGACACGCCGGCTTTGAAAAGCACATGGAAGAACAGCGCGCTCGCGCTCGCGCCGCGCAGAAGAAGACCGTCATCGAGCTTTCCGAAGTCGAGACCAAAGACGCGACGCATTTCCTCGGCTACGACACGATCACACCGCACGCGAATGTGCTGGAAGTCCTCTCGGTGAAGGACAAGACGGTCGTCATTGCCAACAACTCCGTCTGCTACGCCGAAATGGGCGGGCAGGTCGGCGACAGCGGCACGCTCTCGCGCGGCGCCGATTCGTGGCGCATCGCCACCACGCAAAAGAGCGGCAATACGTGGCTGCATTTCCTCGAGGAATCAGAGGGACCCGGCGTCGGCGATCACGTCACCATCGAGCTCGACCGCGACCGCCGCGACGCCATCCAGCGGCATCACACCGTCACGCATTTGCTTCACTGGGCGCTGCACGAAGTCGTCTCGCGCGAGGCCACGCAGAAAGGCTCCTTCGTCGGGCCGGACAAGCTGACCTTCGACTTCAACAGCGCAGGCGCTCACGCCCGCAGCAGGTGCGCGATATCGAGCGGCTCGTGAACGAACAGATCATCGAAAACACGCGCCGTCTCGTGGATCGAAGTGCCTTACGCCGACGTGCGCGGGCGCGCCGACATCATGCAGTTCTTCGGCGACAAATACGGCGAGACCGTGCGCGTCGTGCAGATCGGCGGCGCGCCGCAGCAGCTCGACGGCTACTCGATGGAACTCTGCGCCGGCACGCACACCCGCGGCGACCGGCGAGATCGGCCTTTTCCGCATCAACAGCGAAGCCGCCATCGCCGCCGGCGTCCGCCGCATCGAAGCCGTCGCCGGCCTCAACGCCTACGATCTGGCCACTGCCGACATGCAGCGCCTCCACGCGCTCGCCTGAAACTGCCGGCACCCCCCTCGCCGACCTCGAAAAGCGAATCGAAGGTCTGCTGGCCCAGCAAAAGGAACTCGAGAAGGCCCTCAAATCCGCCCAGCAACGCGAAGCCGCCGGACGCGCGAAGGACTTGCTCGCCAAGGTTGAAACGATCAACGGCACGCCCGCGATCATCGCGAATCTCGGCGAAGCCGACGGCGACACACTCCAGACCGTCGCCGACTCTTTGAAGTCCCACGGCTTCCAGGGCGTCACCGTTCTCGGTGGCACGAACAACGGCGCCGTCGCGCTGGTCGCGAGCGTGTCGAAGGAATTCACCGCGAAGGTCCAGGCCGGGAAAACTCATCCAGCAAATCGCCCCGATCGTCGGCGGCAAAGGCGGCGGCAAACCCGAAAGCGCCCGCGGCGGCGGCAAGGACGCCGGCGAAGCTCGACGCCGCCCTCGCCCACGCAAAGACGTTGCTTTAACTTGTAACGCAGCAAATATCGGTTTGCGTTTACTTGCATGCCACCGTTTCCTTGAGGGAAATCCCTTTCCTGATGAAGGTAGCATTTTGTTTCGCCCTGCTCTGGATTCTCCCGGTCGGTGCCGTTGGGACGGAAACATTCGGTTTGAAACCGACGCGGGACACGATCCCAGAGATTGAGTTTGCTGGAGAAACCTATCGGAATGTTACGATTTCGAGGCTAATTGGGACCGGCCGAGTTTCCATTTCGCACGAGTCTGGGGTGACAACTGTGTCACTTCCATGGACAGACAATTCCGAAATGGAGAAGATTTTCCCCGGCTACACTGTGCGCAAAACGGCTCAAGAGGCCGCGAACCTCCGGGAACAGGAACGCAAGGAAAAGCGCCGGCACGATGACATTAAATCGCTTAGCGCGCAGATTCAAAACGCACTGGCCGAAATTGAAAACGACGCTGGGAAAGCACGCTCCGCGACGCCGGGAGCGAACGAGGACTTCACCTACCTCATCTTTTCCGCCCGCGACACGTATGAGCTTGGCGAATCGCCGATTATCGCAGGGCGGATTATTAACCAGTCTCCAAGGAACGTTTACCTCATTGGGCGTCTGGATGGTTCGTCTTCCGGGAGACGATTGCCAATCTACACTGCGAGAATGCTCGATCCGGCGGGCGAGCGGCTCGAATGGCGCGGGGGATATTGCATGATCACCAATTGGTTGCGGACCGAGGACTTTGTAAACGTTCCGGCGGGATCGGCTTTCAATCCATTTGGCCCCGGCTTCTCAAACACCACACCTGGCATTGTTCCTCGGGATACGCCCGGTCGATATTCGCTTCGCTTCAACTATTCGACTGACGGCGAACTTCACAGATTTATGGGTTTTGGCCAAGGCAATCCTTCCGACGCCTTGCTGAAGCTATTCCGCGATTTGCCACGCCGGAATCTGTGGAGCAACGAACTAATACTAACGTTCCGAGCGAGGAGCGAGGTTCGATCGGAACCGTGACGTAGGAGAAATACCCGCGAACCCAGCGGGACGATTCTACTACGATCGGCCGGTTCCGCCTTGGCACATGCAAAGACGCTGCTTTCTTGACGCGCGAAGTGCCCTGGACTGCGGCGAGCATCGCCGCTCTCAAGGAGAGCCACCGCTCGCAAATCCACGGTCCAAAAGCTGTGATCCTCACAGCACTCCAAAGCCGTCGGCACCAAAACCGGACGCGTCGTCCGATCCGGGACGAAACGCTCGTCCGCACCGTGACCTCGCGATAGAAACGTCGTACCCGTCATGCTGCGCGATACCGCCTTTGTCTCCTACGTCCTCGAGCAACTCGAACCGCTCGGTGAAGTATCGGCGCGTGCCATGTTTGGCGGGCACGGCATTTATCTGGAAGGCCGGATGTTTGCTCTCATCGCGGAGGACACGCTGTATCTGAAAGTCGATGACGAGAGCCGCGCGGAATTCGAAACCGCGGGGCTGAAGCCGTTTCGTTACCAAGGCGCCAAAGGCGAAACGACGATGTCCTATTACGAGCCTCCGTCCTCCGCCATCGATGATCGCGAACAGCTTTGCATCTGGGCGGGCAAGGCGGTGGCGGCGGCTCAGCGGGCGCCGGTGAAATCCAAGCGTCCCCGAGCAGCACGGCGAAAACGATAGGCGCTCTACGGCGCGCTGACTCGCACACGCATGAATCGTGGCGCGCCGTCGGTGATGAGAAAATTGTCGCGCACGATCAGTGTGGTGAGGTCACTGGGGAGGACCGTAGTCGTCGCCGAACTCCAGTTCGGATTTCGCACGGATCCGGTCGTTTCGACGGTGAACCGAACACCCGGCTGCTTGGTCAGCGAGATGGTAAGATAGCCATTGACGATCGTCGGTCGCGGCGCAGCTCCGGCATCGGCGATTTTGGGATCGGTCTGATAGGCATATTCCTCGAGGGCGGTCAGACCGTCGTGCTCATCGTCATCGTCGGGGCCGTGACCGACGATGGTCGTGAAGTGGGTCACTTCCCAGGCGTCCGGCAGCCCATCGCCGTCCGTGTCCGTCGCGCTTTCGAGACTGGAGGGAATGGCCATTTCGAAGACACCGAGAAAGCCCCCGCTCGCGGTCCCACCTTCCGAGCCGATGACCCGAATGCCATTGATGCCAGTCTGTGGAGTATCGAGCGTAAACGTGGCGGTGTCACTGGTCGGGAGCCCAAAGTCGACCGCGGGCAAAGGGTGGCCATCGAACACGGAGAGGTAGTCTGATGTGTGTGAGACCGTGGTCCAGGTAACGCCACCATCGGTGGTGACCTGCACTTCGGGTTCAATCAAGTCCGCGGCCGCCAGTGACGTGCCTGATCCGCCACCGGAGTTATTGGGACCGAACCAACCGCCATCGAAGAAGGTGGCCAGTGTCAATTTGATTTGTTTCACCGGGACCACCCGCGGCGTGTTCCAAAGGATGCCGACAAAACTGTTGGGGTCGAGCTGGCTAAAGGTGTCCACTCTCGTGGCTGAGTCGCCGTCGTTGATATAGGCCGTCGATCCGCCATTAGAGAACGGGGTCCCGGCATCGGAATCGATCAGATCGTTAGTGCCCAGAATCCCGGTCCCGGCGAGCGCGGCATTGGCCGGAAAGCTCGAGGAGCGGAGCGGATTCGTCCCGACGGCGATCTCGAGTCCGTCGCCGAACTCATCGCCATCCGTGTCAAAAAGCAGAGGATTGGTGCGACGAACACGAACTTCGAGACCATCATTCAAGCCGTCGCCATCCGTATCCGCCACATCGGGATCGGTCAGGTAATAGGTGTTCTCCTCGTCGTCAGAAAGGCCGTCTCCGTCGCGATCGTCTTCGCTCGTGGTGTCGCGGACCGCCAGCTCGAAGACCCCAATGAATCCTCCGCTCGCGGTGCCGCCTTGCATGCCGATGAGGCGAATGCCGGTGATATTTTCCGCCGGAGTATCGAGGACAAACACCGCCGTTTGCGCACTCGGATTGGGAACCCCGCCACCTCCAATCAAGTGCCCGGCAAAGGCGGTGAGGTAATTCGACGTATGCGGAACGTCGGTCCAGGTGCCACCGCCATCGACAGAAATCTGAACCGTTGGCTCCTCGAGATAAAAGATTGGATCAAGGCTGCCCCCGGCGCCGGGACCGACGAAATTGGGGCCAAACCAACCTCCATCAAGAAACGTCGCCATGGTCAGTTCCAGGCGCGTGACGGGCTGCGGGCGCGGCGAGAACCAGGTAATCCCGACATAACCGAGCGAGTCCAGGGGGCCATACGTGTCCACCCGCGTGATGGGGTTCCCATCGTTGATATTCGCGGGAACACCGGCGTTGCTCGCTGGGTTGCCGAGGAACGACGTGTCGAAGCCGTCGTTCGTTCCGATAATCGCCATACCCCCGAGCGCAATGTTGGGTGGATAGCTGCTGTCGCTGAGCGGATCACTGCCTTGCGCCACTTCAGCGCCGTCCGAAAAGCCGTCGAGATCCGTGTCCGTTGAGATTGGATCGGTTAGATAAACGAGAATCTCATCGCCATCCGACAAACCGTCACCGTCCGAGTCCGCCGTGGTCGGGTCGGTGAAGTAAACGTTAAGTTCGTCGCCATCACCCAAACCGTCTCCGTCAGTGTCGAAGAGGGCGGGATTCGTGCCGATGAATCCGGCCTCGTCGCCATCGAGGAGTTGATCACCGTCGGTGTCTTCATTCTGCGGATCGATATCGAGGTTGAATTCCTCGACGTTTGTCAGGCCATCCATGTCCGGATCGTCCCCCGCGTCATTCACTCCCACCACGAGGTTGTGATCCATTTCCCAATCATCATCCATGCCGTCGCTGTCCGTATCGTTGGCGGGGTGGGCCTCGATCGCGAGTTCGAACACGCCGATGAATCCGTTGCCATCGGCCGGTCCGCCATTGGCGCCGATGATCCGAATGCCGTTCACCGCAGTCGCTGGCGTTTCCAGCGTGAAGGTCGCTTCCCGCGAGGTCGGATTTGGATTCGCCCCGCCCCCGATGGTGTGCCCCTCAAAAGCCGTCAGATAATCGGATGTATGCGCAACCGTAGCCCAGGTGACGCCGCCGTCCGTGGTGACTTGGATTTCCGGCTCACTCAGATACGTCGGCGCGGTTAGCGCACCGCCCGCACCGGGTCCAACGCTATTGGGTCCAAACCATCCGCCATCAAAGAAGGTCGCCATCGTCAGGGTGAGCGAAGTGATGACATCGATTCGCGGAGTAGCCCACGTCACGCCGACGTAACTGAAGCCGTTGGCACCGTTGCCGAAATTATCGACGCGCGAAAGGAGATCTCCGTCATTGATGGCGGCCACAGTTCCGGCATGCGGGAGTGGCAAGCCCAGGTCCGTGAAATCCACGTTATCGTTAACGCCGATAATTCCGGCGCCGGCTGGCGCAATATTGATGGCAGCGGCCGGACGGATCAGCCCGGCAGGCAGCAATGACAAGAGGATCAGGGTCCGCAGAGTTCCGAGCAGTTTCATGAGATTCGACTTTGGGGATGGTGAGTTAGGGAGATGTCCAGAGTACCAGCCGGACTGAATCACCGGATGAGTGAAGTCCAGTCGCGGCAAAGCTCAATGCCGATTTTCGATGTCCGCTTGCCGTTGGACCCGACGTGGGTTCATCCTGGACCGATGCAATTCCCCCGCTTTTGGAGTTTCGCCCAAACCGGTCACCTCAAGGTCTGGGGGTGGTCCGATGAAAGCGTCGAGCACGCCCAGCGAAGGGCAGTCGAGCGGCAGGAGCGCGTGACAAAGGCTTTTTCGGGAGAGAGCGCCGAACTGCCCGGACACTACGGTTACGGCGAACGACCACTACGCGAGGAAGTCCTGCGAGAATTCACCGATCCTGCAGGCGTCCGGATGGCGGTCATTTCTCGCAATTCGATGGGCTGCCGCGTCCTCAACACTGCGGAGATGATGTTCGTTGATGTCGATGAACAGGCCGACCCCGGCGGCGGATTTTGGAGCGCGTTATTCGGCCGGAAGAAAGCACCGGAGCCAACACTGGCGGAAAGGATCGAGGCGCAGGCACGGGAATGGGTCGCCGCGAATCCGATGTGGCGGTGGCGGATCTATCAGACGCGCGCCGGCGTACGCTTGATGGCCGTGCATGGGGCTGTGAAACCGGAGGAGCGCGTGGTGCCGGCGGTATTCGAGACGTTCGGAGCTGATCCCCTTTACCGCCAGCTGTGCCATGATCAGGAATGCTTTCGCGCGCGGCTCACTCCCAAGCCGTTCCGCTGCGAAGTGGGAAACCCACCTGTGACCTGGCCGTTCCGTGACACAGAGGCGGAGACGGCAATGCGGGATTGGGAAAAGGCCTATCTCGAGCAGGCATCGAACTTTGCCACGTGTCGATTCGTGGCTGAAGCCGGTTCGGCGGCAATGAGATCAGAATTCGCCGAATTGGTGCAGATCCACGACGACGCCACGCAGGCGCACGAAAATCTTCCGCTCGCCTGAGGATTGGTCGCGATTCTGTGTGCGGCCATGACTTTAACAATCCCAAGTGATCATCCTTCGATCGCCCGCCAAATCGCCGCGCTGTTGGGTTTCCTGCTCCTGACGTTCGCCGCCCCGGCGGCCGGAGTGTGGACGACTTCGCCCGCGTGGTATCAGCAACTTGCGCGACCGACGTGGAGCCCGCCGCCGGGAATTTTTGGTCCGGTGTGGACGGTGCTCTATCTTCTCATGGCCCTGGCTGCGTGGCTGGTCTGGCGCCGCGGAGGCTGGGCAATGCAGCGTCAGCCGCTGTCTCTTTACATCGTGCAACTCGCACTCAATGCCGCGTGGACACCGATCTTCTTTGGCCTCCGTCAGCCGGGATTCGCGCTCGGCGTCATCATCCTCCTGTGGGTGGCCATCCTCGCCACGGTGATCGCTTTCGGTCGTGTGCAAAAATGGGCCATGACTTTGCTCCTTCCGTATCTGGCGTGGGTGAGTTTTGCCACCGCGCTGAATTTCGCCATCTGGCGGCTAAACTGACGGATTTAATTTGCCGAACGTGAGTTGGAGGTCCACGGCCCGCCGCGTGGCGTGGGATTCGAGCGGCTTGGGAGTTGTAGGAGTTGAGCCCCGAAGCCAAGTCCTCAGCGGCCCGACCCGTCGGCGAACGAACTGTCCAGCACTTCGAGCAAGCTCCGGCTCAAAGCGGCCCGGGCGCGGGCCAGGCCGGCGATGAACTGCCGGAACACACCGATGAGCTGCGGATTTTTGAGCAGATGAGTTGCGATTGCGAAGGGACGTGGTCGTTGGGCTTCCAAGTCCCAGCTCTCGGCGAAAGGGATCGGCAGCACGGAATCGGCGGAGTCGCTGATCACCCGCACTGAAAGCATGGGGATCGAACGTGCGGCGCAGACTTCAGCGATCGCTGACGTTTCCATATCCACCGCCACGGCGCCGGTCTCCGCGCGCAACCGGGACTTTTCCGCGACGGTCTCGACCGCGTTTTCGACGGTCAGCAACACGCCGCGTCGGCATGAAGTCTTCGCGGCTTCCTGCGCGGCCCGGTCCGAATAATTCTCCGCCAGCACCACATCACCGACGGCGAGCGTCGGATCGAGTCCGCCGGCAAAACCCGCACTGATCAACCACCCGGGGCGATGTTCCGTGACGGCGCGTTCGATCGCTTTTCGAGCCGCGGCCGTTCCGATGCCGGTGTGCACGATGGTCACGTTGGCGTGGCCGCGGATGGCGTGTCTAAAGTCGCTGCTTTCCTGCGGCACGGCGAAGGTCACGACGGTCGGATTTGGCATGGGGTAGCGGTGCGGATCGCGTCACCATAGCGCTCGTTGGTCGGCAATCCACCCTGCGATTCCCTCACCACGCGCGAACCGCGATCCACGTCGATGCGGGGGCACCGGGGCGTTGATTGAAGGGACCCAAAGACCGAACGGGCAGCAAAGGCGTGCATTCATGGCACATGAAAATCGCATGCCCGCGGACGACTTTACGATGCTGTTGTTCTTCGTATTCGGCGCCAGCGCGCCGAATTCTGGGCTCCAGCCGTTGAGGTTGCCAACAAAGGGATGGTCAGGAATGCCGCGATCGTTATCTTGGCCCCGACTCTTTCACCCCATGAAACAGCCTTTCCGAAGCCTTTCCGCGCCCGTCGCCATTCTCGCCGCTGCACTCGCCTTAAGCGCGAGCGTTTTTGCCCAAAACCCGATCCGGTTGGACATGCGGGACATGCAGAGCGCGGAACAACTCTCGAACGATGGCAAATATGAAGAGGCGCTGAAACTCTACGAGAATATTTCCAAGAATTATCCGACCTCAGCCTACATTCCCGGCGCAAATCTGGGGGCCGCTGTCAGCTATTATTTTCTCAAGGATTACGACAAGGCGGCCGAGGCGGCGGAACGCAATACCAAGCTGGCGACGCCGCCCGCGCCGGACGTCCTTGAAGGCTCCTACGGTCTCCTGCCGCAAATCTACCTCGCGAAAGCAGCCTCCCTTCCTGAGGGCGATCAATTGCGGACCAAATCCCTCCAGGATGCGATCAGGGCGTTTGATGATGTGATCAACAAATTTCCCAACAGCGAAGAGGTTGAGACTGCCTACTACGGGAAAGGGCGCGCGCAAATGTTGCTCGCGCAATTCGACGCCGCGGTGGCAACATTTCGCACGAACCTGGCCAAGTTTCAGCAGAGTCCATCCGTCCTCGACTCGCAGTATCTGCTGGCCTTTGCCCTCTATCTCAAGGGAGCAACTGCCTTCCAGGCGCAGACCACGGAAGACCCGACGATCATCCCATCCTTCGCAGAGGCGGAGAAATTGTTGCGCGAGATTGCCGCCGACCAGCGCTCGGGCCTCGCGCTCATCAATCGATCAACCTTTCTGTTGGGAGATATCCTCGCGGCCCGAGCCGCAGCGACGACGAAGGAAGGCGATCAGCAGGATACGGTGATGAAAAGCGCGCTCGCCGTGTATCGGAACGTGGCGCCGAAGGAAGTGGTCCTCCAGGCGCAGGAAGCGAGGATCAATTACTTCCGGGCGTTGGCGGCACAGAGCGCGCAGAAGGCCGACATGCAGGGCTATCGCAAGAACAATCGCCTGGTGAAAAAGGAGCGCGAGAACCTCGAAGTGATCAAGGACGAGCCCGATCAATCCATCCAGGCCAAGATCAAGAGCGGCCAGATTTTTGTGGGCCTGGGCAAGTTCGATGAGGCGCGCGTGCTCCTGCATTTTGTCGAGCCGTTCGTGCCGGAAACACCCGAGGGGAAGGATCAGGCGAAGCAGATCAAGTACTTCCTCACGATCAGCTACGCCGCGCAGCACATTCCCGACAAGGCGTTCGCGCTTTATCAGGAGTTTAACACGGCCTACAAAGACGATCCCCTGGGCGAAAATCTGGCGCTGCTCATGGGCGGAATTTATCTCGATCCCGACCCGGCCATCAATGATCCGCAAAAGGCGATCACCTATTTCGATGAGCAGATCAAACGATTCCCCAACAGCCGCTTTTCCGCCGAGGCCGTGGTGCAGAAAGCAAATGCGTTGGTTCAGGAAGCGAAGTACGATGAAGCGGCCAAGGCCCTGAAGGAATTCATCGCCGCGAACAAAAACCCGGAGTTGCTGGCGCAAGCGGAGTTCAGTCTGGCGGTCGTTTACAGTCAGACCGGGAAAAACGCGGACGCCATCGCGGGCTTCAAGGCGGTGCGGGACAAGTATCCAGGGTCCGAGCAGGGGCAGCAGGCGAGCTTTTACATCGGCCAAATCCTTTACACCTCCGGTGACGCGAAGACCGCGCTCACGGAACTGGACGCCTTTGTTGCGAAATTTCCCCAATCCGAACTGGTCCCGCAGGCGCTCTATTTCAAGGCACGCGCGCTTTCCGCCTTGGGAAAGAAAGACGAAGCGCGGGCTGAATACGCCAAGGTCGCCAGCGAATATCCGCAGAGCCAGGTGGCAGTGCCGTCGTTTTTTGAACGGGCGATCATGCTGCGCGACGAGGGGAAATCGGACGAGGCCATCGCCGTGATGAAAGAGTTTGCGGACAAGTTTCCGGATTCACCGCAAGTCTATCAGGCGTTCGAGTTCATCGCGCAGATTCAGATCAAGGACCGGAAGGTCGAGGAGGCGATCAAGACCTACGAGTCATACATCGCGAGCCATGTGGACAATCCGACCAGCGCGAAAGCATTTGTCGCCATCGCCCGGTTGCAAGAGAAGCAGGCGGTTGATCTCGGCTCGTATCTCGTCATTGCCGCCAAGGAAAAACCGGCCTGGGAATCCTACATGCAGGCCGCGATTAAGACCGCCGAAACGGCCATCGAACAATATCCGGCGAGCGATACCGTGGCCGCCGCGGTCGACGTTTTACTCGATGTGCAACAGAGTCTGCAGGTCATCGATTCATCGAAAACGGGAGAGCAAAAAGGAGAGCAAATGAGGGAGTATTTCACGAACCTGGCGAAGAAGTATGAGGGCACGCCGGCGCAGGCGAAAATCTCGTTTGGGTACGCCGCTTTGGTCGCGACCAAAAATGAGGACGCGGCGTTCGAGACGATGAAATCCGCCTACAACCCGGAGGCCATTTTTTCGCCCGAGGATCTCGATCTCTACGGGAAAATGCTGATCGCCCGGAAACAGTATGACGACGCGGAAAAAATCGCCGCCAAACTGGAAAAGGATTATCCAGTCGCCCCAAACACGCCGCCCGAGAAAGTAACGCGCACCATCGGCACCGCGCAATCCATCGCCATGAGCCTGCACGCAGACGTTCTCCGGGCCAACGGCAAGGCGGCGGAGGGACAGAAGATTCTCGAGAAGCTCAAAAAGGATTATCCGTGGTCGCCCAAAGTCGCCGAGGCAAACTTCGGCATCGCCGCCGGACTGTTCGAGCAGGGGAATTACGACGAGGCGGTCGACATTTTGATCGGCGTCGCCCGCGAGAACAACGGACCGGTGCCGCTCCGTGCCCGCGCGATGATGATGACGGCCAAGGCTCTCGAAGCGCAGAAGAAATACGGCGAGGCGATCAACAACTACACCAAGATCAGCGCGTTCTTTCAGTCCGAGAAGGAACTGGCGGCGGAGGGATTGTGGCGCGGCGCGCAGTTGCAGGAAAAGCAGGGCACGGGCGAGATCCCCATGCCTGAACCGGCGACGAAAAAATCGACCGGGAAGGACAAGCCCGAGGCCAAAAAATCGGGTGAAGCGCAAACGGACGGTGACAAAAAGGCCCCGACGAAGCCATAACCTGCGCGCCCTCGATTTCTTTCCGTGCCCCAGTTTCTCATGCTCCCGCGCATCATCCCGCTCCTCGCCGCCCTGGCCATCTCGTTTGGCGCTGTCGCCTGTCAAAAGAAGCCGCAGGAATCCACCGCTGAAAAGCAGGCGAAATTCCAGGCCGCGCAGATGGCGCGTGCGATCGAGAACTACGAGAAGCTGGTGAAAGAATTTCCCGAATCGCCTTACGCCGCGCAGGCGCAGGAGAGGCTGCTCGTGCTCAAGGCCAAACAGGCGGCAAAAAGCAAGTGAGTTCCGCGGCGCCCCGGCGTCGTGAATCCGCGGCGAATCGGCAGCAACGGACGCTGGCGCTCGTGGAGGCTTTCGCGCGGGTTTATCCCGACGCCCATTGCGAACTCGACTTCACGAATCCGCTCGAACTGCTCATCGCCACCATCCTTTCCGCGCAGTGCACTGACAAGCGCGTGAACCTGGTCACGAAGACGTTGTTCGCCCGGTGTCGAACCGCGGCGGACTATGCGGAGATCGAACCGGCGGAACTCGAGCGCATTATCCAATCCACAGGATTCTTTCGGGCCAAAGCGAAAAACATCCGGGCGTGCTGTCGCGACTTGGTGAAACTGCACGGCGGCGAAGTTCCCCGCGCCATGTCCGAGCTCACGGCGCTGGCGGGCGTCGGAAGAAAGACGGCCAACGTGGTGCTCGGCAACGCCTATCAGATCGAGGACGGAGTGGTGGTGGATACCCATGTGCAGCGGCTGAGCGGTCGTCTCGGACTGACCCGTGAAACCACTCCGGAAAAAATCGAACGTGACCTGATGCGACTCGTGCCGCGCGCGACATGGTCGCTCTTCAGCCACTGGCTCATCTGGCACGGCCGGCGCCGTTGCCAGGCCCGCAAACCAGATTGCCTCCATTGCGAAGTGGCCAACCTGTGTCCCAGCGCCAGCCGCGTTCAATCAACCTGATACCCTCCGCGCGGAATCTCGGAGCACTTTGATTTTCTTCCATCGGCACCGCTCACGCGTGGAAGGCGCCGGAGGCGGTTCGGTGTGACGTGTGCGGGCTACAGTCTGTCCGCAAATTTCTGCATCGCCTCCTCCTGTTTCTCGATGCTTTCCACCAGTCGGAACTGCGTGCGACAGCGGTCCAGGTTGTGCGCCGGGCGATGCACCCGGAAATAGGTGTCGCCATTTAGATAATCGGTTAGAAAACGCACGCCGATGGTGAAAGTGATGAGCTTGCCGGAAAACGCGATCAGCGCCCGTTCAGGTTTGTTCAGGAACGCACCCGCCGCCTCCATGTAACCACGGCACAAGGCCCGAAACATCGGCATCCGCATCTGCACTTTCCCAAGGTCGAGTTCGTCCTCGAGCGTCGGGCTCGTCGTCGTTCGCACCATGTCGCCGAAATCATAGAGCGCACATCCCGGCATCACCGTATCGAGATCGACCACGCACATTGCTTTTCCAGTCTGTGCATCCAGCATCACGTTGTTGAACTTGGTATCGTTGTGCGTCGTCCGCTCCGGGATGCGTCCCCTTTCCATCGCTTTCAAAATCACGTCGCACAGTCCCTCATGCGCCCGGGCCCAGTCGATCTCCGCCTTCGCTGACGTGGCGCGATTGACGCGGTCCTCCTTGATCGCCTTTTCCAGCGCATCATACCGCCGCCGCGTATTATGAAAGTGCGGGATCGTATCGTGCAGGCGTGCGCCGGGCAGATCCACGAGCAGCGACTGAAACTCCCCAAAGGCCAGCCCCGCTTGATAGGCCTGTTCCGCGCTCTCGACTGCCTCGTAAGTCCGCACATTCTCGATGAAGACAAACGTTCGCCAGTATTCGCCGTCCGGCGATCGATAGTAGCTGCGCCCATTTGTGGCGGGGATGATCGTGATCGCCCGGCGCGTCAATCCCGACTCACCCCGCGCCGCCAGCTTTGCCCGCAGATGCCGCGTCACGCGTTCGAAGTTCGCCATGACCTGGACCGGCTTGCGAAAGACCTCGTGGTTGATGCGCTGATGGATGTAGCGCACCTCGACGCCGCCCTGGTCGTAGGTCGCCGTGTACGTCTCATTGATATGCCCGACCTTGCATGGTTCCGCCCGGAGCAGTTCGCCGTAGATTTGGAAATGCCGGGAGACATCAAGCAGCTTGGATGGATCGTAGGCCATATTACTTAGGAATTCGCTTTCGCGCCCGCCGGACGGAATCGGAAAGAGGGGAAGGAGGAATAGATTGAATGAAAAAAAGTCCCGAGTCGGAGGTGTGGCGAGTCGCCGCTGATACGATCGGGTGTGAAGCCGGAGGTATTTGGGTGCGCGCAGAATATTAGCCGCGGGCTCCATCCGCAACACCTGCGACTGGGCGTTGAGCGTCCCGTCCCGAATCGGCTTTTTGCACGACGGTCTCGCGGGCAAAATGAGCGAGAAATTGGAATCGGTGCCTTCCCGGGGAGTTTTTACGGCGGATTACCGAGGGGAAGCATATTGCTTGGCTTTACGCCTTGGCGCTCCATATTTTGGGCCAATCACCGAAGCGCATGAACCAATACCTTGCCGCGAAATTCTCGCGGCGAACTCGCGCGGGGAAGCCATGTTTTGGCCAGCATCCACCTGTTGCCAAAGACGCTAGGTCCTCCTCGTCCAGCCGCGCTTCCCACCGGCAAAGGTTCACCTCAAAATCGATCGTCCCTCCAGTGAGAGCGTCGATCGCAGCCGCGCTCCTTTTCGCCACGGCTGCCGCCCACGGGCAACTTTCCTACAACGGGGACTTCGGCGGGGGCGACGGGAATGTCACCCAGGCGGACACGGTGAGCGACATGTTTGTCTTCGACCAGATCGACATCCTCGGCCCGCATGTCACCACCATTTGGGGGAACTTCCTCATCTACCAACAGTACGCCTCCGCCTCCCTCGGCCTGACGTTTGAGCTCCGGACGGGCGTCTCGAGCGGGAATGGAGGTACTCTCGTCCAAAGCGGATCCGTGGCCAACCTTCAGCAGACGATGACCGGCCGCTCGACGCAAAACACCGCGTACCGCGAAGTGCAGCTTCTCGGGTCGGTCAATTTTGACCTGGAGCCGGGCGTCTATTGGCTCGGGCTTCAAAACAACGAGGGGAGCAACCCGCCCGCGCAATGGACCTCTTTTCTGGCCCAGACGTCAGGTGGCGATGGCGGACCAGGCGGCGATCCCAATCCTGCGCCGGCGAACGCGATCCTCGATCACAGCGCCTATGCCACCGGCACCGAACTCGGTGACTACATTCAGCAAGGGGCGGATTATAGCATTGGCGTGGTCGCCACGCCGGAACCCGCAACCGCCTGCCTCCTCGCGTTCGGTGCGGCCGCGCTCTTCGCCTTTCCTCGTCGCCGGCCTCCACAATAGAACGTCCGGGGGTCGATCGCCGGCGCGTCCCAGCGCATCGCGGGTTTACCTCGCAGCGTTGCGCGTCCCGACCGGAAGTGACCCGGAAATAGATTTGCCCGCGCCAACCCGGACGCTACGGTGACGCTTCGCAAGCGAACATTTAACCTGTCGAAAATATCATGAGCACTGCCACCGCCGAAGCACCCGCCGCCGTTTCTCAACTCGACCAACTGAAGAAATTCACGCGGGTCGTCGCCGATACGGGCGATTTCGAGGCCATGCGCGAGTTCAAGCCGCAGGACGCGACGACCAATCCCTCGCTCATTCTCGCCGCGGTCACCAAGGAACAATACGCACCTATTGTGGACGAGGTGATTGCTGAGCGGAAAGGCTCCGGTCTGACCGGCGCGAAGCAGATCGAGGATATCATCGACAACGTCCTGGTCGCCTTCGGCTTGAAGATTCTCGACATCGTTCCCGGACGCGTCTCGACGGAAACCGATGCGCGCCTGTCCTTCGACACGGAAGGATCGATCGCCAAAGGCCGCGAACTGATCGCACTTTATGAAAAGGCCGGCATCTCGCGTGACCGCATTCTGATCAAGATCGCTTCGACCTGGGAAGGCATCCGGGCCGCGGAGGTGCTCGAAAAGGAAGGCATTCACTGCAACCTGACGCTGCTCTTCGCGCAGGCGCAGGCGATCGCTTGTGCCGAGGCTGGCGTGCAGCTCATCTCGCCGTTCGTCGGCCGTATCTATGATTGGTATAAGGCCAATCAGAAGCGCGACTACACGGGTGCCGAAGATCCGGGCGTGCAGTCCGTGACGGAGATTTACACCTACTATAAGAAGTTCGGGTACAAGACCGAGGTCATGGGGGCCAGCTTCCGGAATGTCTCGCAGATCATCGAGCTGGCCGGGTGCGACCTGTTGACCATCAGCCCGAATCTTCTCGCCGAACTCGCACAATCCAACGAGCCGATCACGAAAAAACTCGACGCCGCCGCGGCCCAAGACGCGGACATCCAAAAGACGCCGATGGACGAGAAAACATTCCGTTTCGCATTCAACGAAGATCCGATGGCGGTGGACAAAACGGCGGAAGGCATCCGCAAATTCTCCGCCGACATCGTCAAGCTGGAAAAACTGATCGCCGGCAAACTAGCCTGATCCGGATCTCAGTTCGCTTCCGATCTGCTGCATGCAAATCGGATCTCATTCCGGCGAATACTTGGGTCCCTCCAAGGCGCACCCAATCTGGGTGGTCACTCCGGTGGCGGAACCCATCAACGACTCGTCAACTTCCAATTCGGCGGAGCCGAAACCAAGCGCACGGGAGGAATGAAGCAAATCAATCAGGGAGGGGCGGGCGGAAAGAGTTGGGGAGCATAGGCGTCCCGCCTGTCGGCTTTGGCGTCCTCGCCGAAGCCACCGGATCTCCATCGACTCCCGTTTCTCAGCGATCCCCCACCCCGTGTTCACAGGCGAGTTCCACGCGCCATCGACGTCCGATGTGCCCGGCGGGGACGCCGGCCACTACAGGCGAGGACGCCTGTGCTCCCCAGTCCTGTGCCGCCGAGCCTTCATTTTGTCCGGACCCACAAACTGCGCCCGCTGCGAAATGATTTTCAGAACTGACTACCCAAAGCGTGGCGAAGTTTTTGCCCGTATGCGCGGACTGACCCTCGTTTCTGTGCCTCGTTTCTGTGCGCAAAGCGTGGCGAAGTTTTTGCCCGTATGCGCGGACTGACCCTCGTTTCTGTGCTGACCCTCGTTTCTGTGCGCTTTTCCACTTTTCCGCGCGACCTCTTTTCCGTGGTGAATATCAGGGTAAAACGCCTTACTGAATCATTGCTCTGTGGTGACCAGATTCAGCCGCTCGGTGCAATTTTATGGCCAGGGATTCGATCAATTCCCTTCGTGCCAGTTTCTCCAGCCAGTCCCCGGGAATTCCGTCAATGCCATAGCAAGCGCCCGCGATTTGACCGCAGACGGCACCCACCGTATCCGCATCTTCACCGAGATTGACTGCCATGAGGATAGCATCCCTAAAACTGGCGGTCCGATAAAAGCTCCAGATCGCTGCTTCGAGAGTGTGAATCACGTAACCCGATCCACACACTTCGCCCACAGTCTTGTCGCGGTAGCCGCCGTCGAGGATGTTACGCACCCGCCGGGAGACGACCTCCTCGGTCTTGATCGCGTCCAAGGCGTCTGCCTTTGAAGCGCCGGCAAGGAGGTGATGGATGAGTGCTCCGAGGGTGTGGCAACTTTCAAGACACTCTTCCGCCCCGTGAGTGGTCCGCGAGGATTCGCGGCAGAGCCTCACGGTCTCCGCGAGGCTCGTCTTGGTAAAGATCGGGACAGGAGCGAGGCGCATGATGGACCCATTTCCCCCTGTCTCCGGGTGAGTTGAACCGGAGAATGGATTCCCGGTGACTTCAAAGCTGCCGAGAGCGCTCCGCACGGTCATGCCGATGTCAAAGCATGCGCCATTGGAAGATAGATGTCCCTCTCTCCACCAGCGACAGTAGCGCCTCATCTGATCTGCGGGATCGAAGCCGGGACATTCGATCAGACTTTCTGCCAGGCAAAGGGCCATGGATGTGTCGTCTGTCCACTCGCCCGGCTTCAGCCGGAATGGACCGCCACCTACCATATCGGTGAGCGGCGCAAAGCTACCCGGCTGGGAAAATTCGACCGTCGTCCCAACGGCATCGCCAATGGCCAGTCCGAGGAGGCAACCGAGGGAGCGTTGCATACCGGATGAATGACGGTTGGTGAACCGGAGTTCAAGGCATTCCGACAGCTCAGGGCTCGCGGAGGCCGGCGCCCGTGGCGGGAACTTCCGCCGCGCGATAACAGTCTTGCACGAATGCGCGGACCGACCCCGTCCGCTCCGACCGACCCCGTCCGCTCCGACCCAAATGCGCGGACCGAGCCCGTCCGCTCCGACCCCGCCCGCTGCTGCTCAAAGATTCATCGTCGGAATGACAGCGAAGCAAAAACAAACTGACATTTCTGTCATCATAATACAGCCATCTTGACATCCGCGAGCGGCTACCGTGTGCCCCTATCCTGAATCAGATGAAGCACAACCGTCCGATCATTTCCGGTGCCGCCGCGGCGACCATTCTGGTCATCATCACGTCACCCGCCGAGACATGGGCCGCACCCTACGAACATGTGCTTTATCTTTCGATCGACGGGTTGCACGAATCCGATCTTGCCGATCCGAATCTTGCCGCCGACATGCCAAACATTGCCGAACTTCGCACGCACGGCGTCACCTACACGAATTGCTTCACGCCGGGGCCGACCGACTCGTTCCCCGGCAGCATGGCTGCTTTCACGGGCGCGACGCCAAAGACCACGGGAATCTACTACGATCACGCCTTCAGTCGTTCCCTTTATGCGCCCGATGTGACGCTCTCTACTTTACCCGCCGCGCCGGGCACGGTTCTCGACAGCACCGGCTCGCTCGATTACAATTCTTTGCTGCTCGGCGGCGGTAACGCGACCGGCACAAGCGATGGTCCGTTCAATGTCGCCAGCATCAATCCCGCGACCCTTCCGCAGAAGCTGGTCAACGGCCAACTCGTCCGGGTCTATCCCCACGAATTGTTACAGGTAAACACGGTCTTCGATGTTGCGCATGCGGCAGGGCTGCGCACCGCTTACATCGACAAGCATCCTGCCTACGACATCCTCAACGGCCCGCTGGGGACTGGGCTCGATGATTTCTACGCAGTCGAAAGCGACGCCAAGGTGAAGCTCGAAGGCACCGGTTCGACCGCGCACCTCGTGGATCAATTCACCACGACGACCGGGGTCGGCGGGCTCAAGAAAATCTCGAATTCCACAAATCTCAGCAACGCTTACGATGACATCAAACTCCAGGCGTTAATGAATCAAATCGACGGCAAGACTTCGACCGGCGGCGCCGTGCCGGGAGGTGCCGTGCCCGCGATTTTCGGCATGAATTTCATCGCGCTCAACACTGCACAACGTCTCTTCGCGGGCGGAATCGATGAATCGACCGGTCCAAGCGCCGACGTGCATCTTGCGCTCAGCCATACCGACGCCAGCGTCGGCGCGGTAATCAACGAGTTGAAAGCAAACGACCTTTGGAACAGCACGCTCATTGTTCTCACCGCCAAACACGGCAATTCGCCGCGCGTCGGGTCCGCAATCGACCTCCCCAGCACGACCTACACGAGCGCGCTCGATGCCGCCGGCATCCAGCTAGCGAGCTTCGAACAGGACGATTCGCTTCTCTATTGGCTTGCCGATCCGAACCAGACGGCGCAGGCCAAACTTACGCTGCAGGGCATGGTCGGAATCGACACGATCTATGCGGGCAGCGCGGAACTCCTCGCGGCGGGCTTCGGGGATCCGGCGCTCGACGACCGCACACCCAATCTCATCGTGAAGCTCCAACCCGGCTACGTCGTCGCCGATTCGGCAAAGCGTGCCGAGCACGGCGGCTTCTCCGAAGATGACGCGCACGTCGCACTCATCGTCTCCTCCGGCAGCCTCGACAGCTCGATCGCCAATACCACCAACAATACGCTTGTCACCTCCACGCAAATTGCCGTCACGACGCTCGACGCGCTGGGTCTCGACCCCAGCCAGTTGCAGGGCGCAGTCATCGAGAACACGAAAAGCCTGCCGGACTTGGTTGCCTTGCCGGAGCCGTCCGCACTGGCATTACTTTGTCTCGGCGGCCTCGCGCTCTTGAGGAAGCGTCCACGCAAAACGTCGTGACGTGGCTGGCTGTCGCGACGGCTTCTCCTCGCCCGCCGAATCCATGAAATCGATGTCCGACGCAATCATCGGCACCGACCTCGCGGGGCTCACCGCCGATTGTCTACTTTCCAGCGCGCATAAAGGGGTCGAAAATAAAGGGGTCGTGAGAAAAAAATAGATAAAGGGGTCGAGATAAAGGGGTCGTGCGAGATAAAGGGGTCGTGAGAATATTCTTGCTGTCTCGTGATGCACACTGCGCGTCACGCGAGGAACGTTTTTCCTTCGAGCACGGTGGTGTAGAAGGTGTAGCTCGCGCTGGCTTGATAGCGCGGGTCGGTTTTGAGCAGCTTGATGAATTCGCGATGACCATTCTTGGTGCGGCCCACGAGACAGCCGGCGCTGGCGGAGCGGATGTCGTCGGGCGGGTAGTCGTAACCCCAATGCTGGTTGACGCCGAAATTTCCGGTCTCGGTGGAATCGCCTCGGCGTAGGAAATCCTGATTCAGATCGCGATAGACGGTGATGGGCTTATTTTGCACGAGAGCTTCGTGGGCGCTCGGTTTGCCGGCGTGGTGAGTGCCGACTCTCCAGGCCCGATGCTGGCCCAGGGCGATGCGCGCGGCACCTTTCGGACTCAGCGGATGATGCGTGAAATATTCACCGGGCTCCGTGGTGGCATCCCACGTGCCGCGGAGTTTTTGCGCGCCGTCCTCAAATTCGACCACCAAGCGCAGGTCATTGAAATGGTTGGGCGCGTCATCGTTGACCGTTCCATCCGGATCGACGCCTTCGAGATAAATGATGTTCAACATCCCCGGCGCCCGCGCGAGGTAGAACCCGCTCTGAATGATGTAACCGATCGTGCGCCCGATCCAATCGACGGTCAGGACAAACGGGAACAGCGGATCGCGATCAGTTTTCAGCAAGGCCAGGGCGTGCTTTTTGTCGAGGGTGTTGCTCGAGGGGAGATCGGCCACCTGACAAAACGCCTTGTACCCACAGCGCGAGATTGGGCCCCAGGCTCCATCGACGGGTGGGTCGATGAACCCCTGCCGACCGAGCAAATGCTGAATCTCCCGCGCCAGCGGGCGGTCATCGGCGATCTGTTCCATGGTTAGCTTCGCTTTCTCCGCCACGATGCGATCGAGGGGTCGGGAAGCAATTTCGATTTCGGGCGCGAGTGCCGATTCCACTGAGGTCAGCGGGGCATTGATCGCGCGTTCCACCGCAGCCATGCCGCCCCACGCCGCAAACAACTTTTCCGCCTGTTTTTCGATCTTCGCTCGTGTCTGCGGCCGGCCATTCCCGGACTGAGGAAAGACGAGGTAGAAGACATCACCGCTGGCACCACCGCGGCGCGGACTCTCGGGAATCTCCAGCGCTTTCGCGGCGGCGATCGAGGCTTCGCCGAGGTGATTCGTCGGTCCGATATCGGCGAAGATTGCGCCAACGGATTTTCGGTTTTTGAGATTCACGATCACGCCCAGATCCCCGAGTTGGGCATCCGTCCGATGCTTTCCCGGCAGCACGAAATAGGGAATCGTTTCTGAGTCGACGTAGCGCCGCGGGTCGGTCTCGGCGCGTGCAGGATCTGTCAGGGCTGTGGTGGAAATATAAAACCCGGGCGCGGGATCCTCCGGTTTTTGCGTCCCCGGCTTGCCATTTTTCGCGGTGACGAGTGCCCACCAATTTCCCGGGCGTCCGGCATTAGCCAGATGATCCAACCCCTTGTCCGAATCCTTGTGGTAGGCGTGCGGTGATCCATCCGCATCGATGGACATTTCCGCGACATAGAAAAATGCGTCATCACCCGCGAAGCTGTAAATCGGTTCATCCACGAGCTTCCCGCGTAAAACCCGCTGCTTGATGCTGGCGGGGGGCGCCGAAACTTCCACCGGGACCTCCGGTGGTTCGACCGGTGGCAGCGGACTCGTCGGCGGCGTTGGAATAACCAGAGTGCGATCAATGAGCGGCGGCGTCTGCGCACCCAGCGGCAGAACCGGAAGCGCCGGCAGCACGGGCATGCGCACACCAAAGAGCGAATAATCGACACTGATATTGCCGCTGACACCGGGCGAATGATCCACCTTGCGTTCGCCGTGCGGATAATGTTCCACCGCATTGAGCGAGAGGTAATACAAGCCGATCAGCTCATCATTCTTTCGCTGGAGAATGTCGCCGGCCGTCTCGCCGATGAAGCGTCCGATTTGGGCAGCTGCGAGGAAGGTGGGATTGGCCGACAGCGCGGCGGATCCCAGCACCTTCAACAGATTCGCGCTGAACTGAGGCAGGCTGTTCTCGGCCAATAATTCATCGAGAGCGATCCCGAGATTGCGCGTGGGTTGATTGCTTTTGATGACCAGCATCATCCAGTCGAGCTGGTCCGGAATGTCGTCCGAACGGTGCACCGCGAATCCGGTGTCGCCGAAAGTCAGCACGTGCCCGTCGCGCACCTTCGGGATGCTGGTGAAAACGCGGCTGCTCAGGGTTCGATCGATGGCTTCGGCGAGGATGGTCCGGCGCTCGGCTTCGTCGCTCGTTTCCACAAACCGATCGAGGTCCGGCAGGAGCGCCTGATCGGTAGCAACGAAGCTGGCGATCTTGATATGCGCTGCGTCTTCGCCGAAAAGGCCGAGAAACGATTTGCGCGTGCGATTGTCGAAAACGCGGAGGCGGTTAAGTCGGAGGATAAACATGGCGCCACGCCAATTATTTCGATTTTTGCGCCCGAGGCGAGCCCCAGATTGCCAGACGCCAGAATTCGCCTAATCAATCCCGCATGAGCAACGGACAAGGATCATCCGGCAACGTCATCGCTGCCCTCGCCAGCTTCTTCATTCCCGGGCTCGGCCAGCTCGTCCAGGGACGCCTGCTCGCGGCCATCGTCCACTTTTTGATCACGGCCGCGTTGTGGCTGATTGCTCTCGGCTGGGTCTGCCACATTTTCTCGGCGATTGAAGCCGCGCGTTGGAAAGGCGTCCGCGCCTGACGGATTACGGCCCGCGAAGCAGTCCCTGGACGCGGGTGAAATGCTCGCTCCCAAAACCCATGGCGATCTTGAGTTGGTAATCCCGCTCGATGACGTTGCGGATGTCCCCACAGCGCTGCCAGTCCGCATCGGAAATAAATCCACGCAGCCTCGCCCACAGTCCATTTACCGGCACGGGAAAGTCACTGCCATGAAGCAGACGCTCGGCAATTAAGCCGCGGGTTGAAATGCCTGCCCATCGCCCCCGCAGCGGGACGTGCCACGCACTCGTATCGCCATAAAGATTGGGGTATTTCTCGAGCATGGCCGCCCAAACCTGAAAATATTCCGGATCACCGAGACCGCTCCGGGTGGCGGCGTGGGCGGCGATCACCGTCACGCCGCACTCGAGCGGCTGCGTGAGCGTGCGCGGATCGGAATAGGCGGCATTGATGACCTGCACGGTGTGTTCGCCACCAGTGTGTGCGAGCAGCGGCAGTTTCGCTTCCGCCATGCGTTCCCAAAACTTCCGGTAACGGGGATCGTTGCCATCCACGTTGTGGCAGTTTGGCAGCAGTTTCAGCAGGGCGGCCCCGCGTTCGAGGCAGCGGTCGAGTTCCTCCATGGCATCTTCGCGTGCGGGATGAATGCTGACCCCGGCCAGGAATTCCGGATGCCTGTGTGTGAGCTCGAAAAGGTAATCGTTCGGCACGTGAAACGTCCCGAGATCGCGCCGGCGCGTGCCATCCGGCTCATACACTTCGTCCTGCGCGAGGAGGACAACGCGATCGATGCTCGAGATGCGCACACACTCGAGCAGATGAGCGGCGAACGCAGCGTCAAAATCCGGATCATGCAGCGAAAGACCGCGCAGACCGATGTGCCGCAACATGTAATTGGCCAGGGGCCGCTGCCACCACGTCGCGCCAATATTGAGCCAGCAGCCGTTCCCGCGCCGGCCATTGCCCACGAGGTGCACGTGCATGTCGATCTTCGGATTCATGAGTTGAGCATGCATACTTCCCCATTTGGAACGAGCCCCGACATCACCTCTGCTACTTCCTCTTCCACACCCTCCTACTCTTCTTCTTCTCATTCTGAAATCAAACCAGAGGAAGGCGAAGAGGGATCAACACTTGACCGGCGACGAGACGTGGCGTCTGCTCACTGGGTTGTCTCGACGTGATCAATTGCTCATGAAAGCCCTGCGCCACGATCCCAAAACCGCGCCCTTGATAACGACGCTATGAGTGGCTTCGTGGACTGGCTTTCACACGTCAAGGAGCACGCCGGCCAGGATCGAGCCGAGCTCGATATGACGGAACTTCGGGCCGGGGATATTCTTCGCGTCGGCACGCGCAATACGATTTACACCCTGCTCATACGTGACGACCGCTTCGCCGATCTCGGCACCGATCACCCAAATCGACCGGGCGGGACGGTCAAAATCATGGGGTGTACATTTGGTTTCTCGAGCACCATCAGTCCCGACCACCTTTTCTGCGGCGGAAATCTGGAACTGACGTTTCACCAGGACGGACGCCGGATGACTCACACCACCAGCGCAATTCGGTCGCTGCAATGGATTCGCTCACGCCCCGAGGGCGAGCGGAAGGACGAGCCCGCTGCGGCCTGAGAATCTCTGTCCGAAGCGTCCTTGAGCCGGCACGGAGGGCGCCGCACTTTTGGCGAAGACCCGTCGATTTGCGACCGCGTTCGGCGCGCGCGCTTCCTATTCAAAACTGCGCCAAGGCCGCCTCACGATCGGGCGCGATGGTGAAGACCTGATCGAGGCGCGCGATTTTGAAAATCTGCGCGACTCCAGCCGTCAATCCGCACAGAATGAACTTGCCGCCGTACCCCTGTATTTTCTGCATGGTCTCGATAAACACGGCGAGCCCCGAGCTATCGACATAGCTGACTTTTGAAAGATCCAGTACGACTTGTTTCCGCTCCTGTTCGAGGCAAGGCGCCAAGTCCTCGCGAACGGCCGCGGATGAGTGCAAGTCGATTTCGCCTTGTGGTTCGACGATGACAGGATCGGAGGCGGTGGCCATGGGTGATGTCGATATCAGTCGCGCGACCAACGGGCAACAGGATCGTTCGCGCCCGCCTGTCGCACCTCAAGTGAGACATGTGTGACATAAGCTGTGACATGTCACAGTCCATTAATGGGTCGTGATAGTTGTAAGCAATACAACCCAAGACACTTATACATTTTCAATCCATTGGGCTTGCCCTTTGCTAGAGGGCTGGGTCCATCTCAGGCGTCTCGCGAAGTGACGCTTCTAACGAAAGGAATAATTTCACATGTCAAAAATTCTAGGAATCGACCTCGGCACCACGAACTCCTGCATGGCCGTCATGGAGGGCGGCGAGCCGGTGGTTTTGGAAAATCGGAGAGGGCGCGCGCACGACGCCGTCCGTCGTCGCCTTCACCAAGACCGGCGAGCGCCTCGTCGGCCAGGCCGCCAAGCGCCAGGCCGTGACCAACCCGCACAACACCATTTTCTCGGTCAAGCGCTTCATGGGCCGCAAATTCGACGAGGTGCAGGAGGAGCTCAAGCGCGTGCCGTACAAGGTGGTGAAGGCAGCGAACGGCGACGCGCACATTCAGGTGACCGTCAATGGGGAGACGAAGACGTATTCACCGCCGGAAATCAGCGCGATGATTCTGGCGAAACTGAAGGCCGACGCGGAGGCGAAGCTCGGCGAAAAGATCACCCAGGCGGTCATCACCGTGCCCGCATATTTCAACGACTCGCAGCGCAACGCGACCAAGGACGCGGGCAAGATCGCCGGCCTCGAAGTGCTGCGCATCATCAACGAGCCGACGGCGGCCTCGCTCGCCTACGGCCTCGACAAGAAGAAGGACGAGAAGATCGCCGTCTATGACCTGGGCGGCGGCACTTTCGATATTTCGGTTCTCGAAATCGGCGACGGCGTTTTTGAAGTCAAGGCGACCAACGGCGACACGCACCTCGGCGGTGACGACTGGGACAACGCAGTCATGGATTGGATTTTCGACGAGTTCAAAAGCGAGACCGGCATGGACCTGCCCAAGCAGCCCGACGCCGTCCAGCGCATCAAGGAAGAGGCCGAGAAGGCCAAGATCGCCCTGTCGTCGTCCCAGGAATACGAAATCAATCTGCCGTTCATCACGGCGGATCAGACTGGTCCGAAGCATATTCAAAAGAGCCTGACGCGCTCGAAGCTGGAGCAACTCACGCGATCCGCTCTTCGAGCGCACGCTCACGCCGGTGCGCGACTGCCTCAAGGACGCCGGCTTGTCCGAAAAGGAAGTCGAACGAACTCGTGCTCGTCGGCGGCATGACCCGCATGCCCAAGGTCGTCGAAACCGCGCGCAAGCTCGATCGGCAAGGAGCCGCACAAGGGCGTGAACCCGGACGAAGTCGTCGCCGTCGGCGCCGCCATTCAGGGCGGCGTGCTCAAGGGCGACGTGAAGGACGTGCTGCTGCTCGACGTGACTCCGCTCACGCTGGCGATCGAGACCGCCGGCGGCGTGGCCACCCGATGATCCCGCGCAACACCACCATCCCGACGCGGAAATCGCAGATCTTCTCCACCTACAGCGACAACCAGCCCGGCGTGGAAATCAAGTGTCCTGCAGGGCGAGCGCCCGATGTCGCGCGCGACAACAAGAAGCTCGGCACGTTCCATCTCGACGGCATCCCGCCGGCGCCGCGCGGTGTGCCGCAGATCGAGGTCACCTTCGACATCGACGCCAACGGCATCCTGCACGTCAGCGCCAAGGACCTGGGCACCGGCAAGGAGCAGAAGATCTACCATCACCGGAGCAGCGGCCTCGATCCAAGGACGAGGTCGAGAAGATGCAGCAAAGAAGCCGAAGCTCCACGCCGAGGAAGACAAGAAGGCCAAGGAGTCGATCGAAATTCGCAACAACGCCGACAACCTGGCCTATCAATGCGAGAAGCAGCTCAAGGACCTCGGCGACAAGATGTCCGGCGGACGACAAGACCGAAATCGAAACGACGATCGAAGCGGTCCGCGAAGCGCTCAAAGGCGGCGACGTCGAGGCGATCAAGACGGCCTACGACGAGCTGCAAACCAAGTTCCAGGGCGTGAGCGAGGAACTCTACAAGCAGGCGGCTGCTTCCGGCGCGGGAGCCTCGACCGAGGGTGGAGCCGGCGCGCCGCCGACCACCAAAGCCGGCGGCCAGGCCGCGGGCGGCAAGGCCGGTGACGACGTGGTCGATGCGGAATTCGAAGTCGTGGACGAGGACAAAAAGAGCTGACGCCGGCACGAAACACTCACTTTACCGATTTCGCCCGAGCGGGCGCGCCGGTACTCTCCGGCCGCGAGTGACGGCGGCTCAGTAAAACCAAAACCAAAACGAAAAACCAAACAACTAACACATATGGCAGTTAAACGTAAAACCCCTCGGCGACCGCGTTCTCGTGGAACCCGCTCGAAGAGAAGAAGTAAAAAAAGGCGGGATCATCATCCCCGATACCGCCAAGGAAAAGCCGCAGGAAGGCGAAGTCGTCGCCCTCGGCACCGGCAAACGCGACGACGACGGCAAGATCATCGCCTTCACCGTCAAGAAGGGCGACCGCGTCCTCATCACCAAATACGGCGGCACCGAAATCAAGATCGACGGCAAGAACTACCTGATCATGCGCGCGGACGACATCCTCGGCATCATCGGCTAATTCAACAACAACTCAAACCTAAACCAACTGATTAACTAACTATGGCAGCAAAACAACTTCAGTTCGACGAAGCCGCCCGGCAGGCGCTCCTGCGCGGCGTCGAGAAACTCGCCAGAGCCGTCAAGGCCACCCTCGGACCCAAGGGCCGCAACGTCGTCCTCGACAAGAAATTCGGCTCCCCGACCGTCACCAAGGACGGCGTCACCGTCGCCAAGGAGATCGAACTCGAAGACCCGTACGAAAACATGGGCGCCCAGATGGTGCGCGAAGTCGCCAGCAAGACCAGCGACAACGCCGGCGACGGCACCACCACCGCGACCGTGCTCGCCGAAGCCATCTACCGCGAAGGCCTGAAGAACGTGACCGCCGGCGCCAACCCGATCGGCTCCAGCGCGGCATCAACAAGGCCGTCGAAGCCGCTCGTCGGCGCAACTCGCCAAGATCTCCAAGAAGGTCAAGGACAAGGAGGAGATCGAGCAGGTCGCCACCGTTTCCGCCAACTGGGACACCACCATCGGCGAGATCATCGCCGACGCGATGGACAAGGTCGGCAAGGACGGCACCATCACCGTCGAAGAAGCCAAGTCCATCGAAACCACGCTCGACGTGGTCGAAGGCATGCAGTTCGACAAGGGCTATCTCTCGCCCTACTTCGTGACCAACGCGGAGACGATGGAAGCGAACCTCGAGAGACGCCTACATCCTGATCTACGAGAAGAAGATCAGCAGCCTCAAGGACATGCTCCCCTTGCTCGAGAAGGTCGCCAAGACCGGCAAGCCGCTCCTCATCATCGCCGAAGACGTCGAAGGCGAAGCCCTCGCGACCCTCGTCGTGAACAAGCTCCGCGGCACGCTCAACGTCTGCGCCGTCAAGGCTCCCGGCTTCGGCGACCGCCGCAAGGCCATGCTCGAAGACATCGCCATCCTCACCGGTGGCAGTTGCATCACCGAAGACCTCGGCATCAAGCTCGAAAACATCGACCCTCGAAGACCTCGGCCGCGCCAAGCGCATCGTCATCGACAAGGAAAACACCACCATCGTCGAAGGCAGCGGCAAGCACGCCGACATCCAGGGCCGCGTGAACCAGATCCGCCGCCAGATCGAGGAAACCACCACCGATTACGACCGCGAGAAGCTCCAGGAGCGCCTCGCCAAGCTCGCCGGCGGCGTGGCCGTCATCAACGTCGGCGCCGCGACCGAGACCGAGATGAAGGAAAAGAAAGCCCGCGTCGAAGACGCCCTGCACGCGACCCGTGCGGCCGTCGAAGAAGGCATCGTCCCCGGCGGCGGCGTGGCTCTCATCCGCTGCTCAGAAGGCCATCGACAGCCTCAAGCTCGAAGGCGACGAGAAGATCGGCGTCGAGATCGTGCGTCGCGCGATCGAAGCATCCGCTCCGCTACGCTCGCCGACAACGCCGGCGTCGAAGGCGCGCTCATCGTGCAGGAAGTCAAGAAGCGCAAGGGCAACGAAGGTCTACAACGTCGCCACCGGCGAATACGAAGACCTCGTGAAAGCCGGCGTGGTCGACCCGACGAAGGTCACCCGCACCGCGCTGCAGAACGCGGCGTCCATCGCCGGCCTGCTCCTCACCACCGAGTGCCTCATCACCGAGATTCCGGAGAAGAAGCCCGCTCCGGCCGCTGATCCGCATCACGGTGGGGGAGGAATGGACTACTAAGTCCCGCTCCAAGCTATCATCACCAGCTAAGTCTAAGCAACCGCCGGGTTCCGCCAGGAGCCCGGCGGTTTGTCTTTCCGGGTACGTCCACCCAACATGCCAAGTGAAAACGCTTAGCGACGGAGGCCGATGCGTTGGCCGCTGGCCGCTATGTTTGGAATATCCCGCACGGCTCGCACGGCCTCTATCAGCGTCGCACGCGTGGCATTGGGAAGAGAAGAAAGGTCTCCATCGTCAGAGTAGACAAGCGCCTTCAAGGGGAGGGCGGCGGTAAAGTGCGTTCCGTAAAATGCGATCGCGCAGCCCAAGCCATATTCCAACGGGAAGCCGTGTTCAATCAAAGCCGCAATGTCCGTGTAATCCTTGGCTTCGCTCCGCTGAACGGCAGCGGCGAGCTTGGTGGCATAGAGATCCTCGAAGCTCGCCACCGCAATTCCGTTTGTTGCAATATCCGGTGCTTTGACTGGCGCAAAGGGAAGCCCGCCAAAGAATGACAATTTCACGCTCTCGGAGCCGGACGTCAGCAACGTGAGCGTGTTGGTTCCGCTCTGAAGCAATGTCGCCTCGCGGCCGTGTGGTAATTCTCGCAGAAGCACTTCCGGCGTAAATTCCTCGGTCGAGAAAAAAACGAAATCCAGCGACTGTCGATGTCCGAGCCTCAGCGCGAGCGCCGTGCCGCCATAGAGGACGAAATATTTGGGGGCGCCCATTCCCGTGGTCCACAGGGCACGCTGGGCCTCGGGCAGGACTTCGATTCGCCACCCGTCCTCCGGCTCAGGCATGAGTTGAGAAGTGTCGCTGCGGCAGCGGCGGGATGGGATCAAGGCCAAAAACGATATGCCAATAGATCCAACTCCGGGGGTCAAATACGCCGGCTGGTGGCGCCGCCAAAACCCGGCGTAGCGCCTCTTCTCCCCAGTGTCGGCGCGCAGTTTGGATATCGTCCCAGGTGCCCAGCGTCATCACCTGGGCAAGCAAGCGCTCGGGCGAACGCAATGTCTCCGCAGGCGCCTTCCACCAGATCAATCGGCGCGCCAGACGGTGCAGGTCGGTGGTCGTGTTTTGGCTCACAGGTTGAGAATACCGTTGCGAATTTCGGATACTTCGAAAACCGTAATCCACCTGCGCGTGCGGCACAAGACTCACGCAAGCGCGCCAGAGACGGACCTCGTCAAAGCCGGTATCGTGGATTCGACCAAGGTGACCTGGAGCGCGTTGCAAAACGCCGCGTCGATCTCCGGTTTGCTCCTGACCACCGAGGCGCTCATCACCGAGATCCCGGAGAAGAAGCCAGCTCCGACCGCTGATCCGCATCACGGTGCGGGCGGCATGGACTACTAAGTCCCGCCTCCGAGCATCATCACCAGCTAAGTTAAGCAACCGCCGCGTTCCGCCAGGAGCCCGGCGGTTCCGTTTGGGCGAGATGCCCGTCGCAGCAGTTTTCCATCTCCAAACCTATGGCGCCATTACCGCCGCCGGCTCGGTGTAAACTTCGTGCCGGTTGTCAAGGCGCAGGGAAAAATCGAGAGGATCGCCGACTCCGACGGTGCCGCGGGCGACCTGATAGGCCCAAACCTGAAAGTAACTCAGCGTGGCGCCGCCGTAGATCGTGGAGAAGGCGCCATCGACGGCATCGAGGCCAGACGAGACTTTGATCCGGCCGATGCGGGGGACATGGAAGCGCGCATCGATCGTGAACCATTGGCCGCCGAGATAAACCTCGGCATAGGCGTGGAAATCCATGTGGTTTTGGGGATCGGGAAAGCCGATGTCCGGCAGGTGGCCGGTCACGTAGCGGGCGGGGATATTGAAGGTGCGATTCAGCGCGATGGCGAGGTGCGCGAAGTCCCGGCACACGCCGTAGCCGCGTTGCAAGACATCCCAGGCAGACAATTCGAGGCTTCCGGAAAAGTAGCGGTATTCAAAGTTGTCGTGGATCCATTGGCTGATCGCCATCACGCGCGGCAGGCCATGTTCGATCTGGCCGAATTTATCCCAGGCGAAATTCGCGAACTTGTCCGAATCGCAGTACCGGCTGGGGAGCGTGTAACGCAGGAGTTCAAACGGGAGTTCGGCCGGGGTCGCGGGTGGGCCGCCGGTGAAGTCGTGATTGTCGGGTTGCGAGGAAACCGCCACGATGGCGTCATGCCGGACGCAATTGGTGCCCGGCTTCAGGGCAATGCGAAGCACGGCATTTCCGTGACTGTCGGTAAAGGCCTCGGTGGGCAAGTTATCGCCCACCGTCAACGCCTCAAACATCACTTTGTGGTTTCGATTCGGCTGCGGGCTGACATTGAGCATCAGGGCCGCCGTCCCCGTGACTTCGTAAGCGAGGCTGCACCCCACGCGAACCGTCAGATCGAATTCCGGGGAGGGTTTTTCGGTCGATGTCATATGATTTGGCGCCGGCGATCGGCTCCTGCGAAATCCGGTGCCGAACCGACAGCGGCGACCCTCCACCATGCACGCCTTGGAAGCGAAGAATTACTCCCGTGGAAATACCTGCTCCCGCGCCCGCGTCTCGGCAAAGAGGGAAGGAGGCACCCGATCCTGGATCGGATGCTCCCGCACCGGCCGGCTTACTTCTTTTTATTCGCCGCCAGCTTCGTCTTCGTGGCGCTTTGCGCCGCGGCGAGTTGCTGTTTCCGCTGTGCTTCGCCACTGAGCTTGGCCTGCTTTTGGGAGGCCTGCTTCAGCGCCGATTTTGGATTCTTGTCGCCCATGATAGGGGTCCTTTCGGTAGAGGTTATCTCACCGGCGGAATATTGGTTGTCCCGCCAGCCACCCTTCGATCAGCGAAACGATCGCTAAAGTAAATCACCATTGCGGCGAGGATACCGTTTCTGGCCGCACCCGCGGTTTTGCTTTTGGCCAGTCCAACGAACGCCGTATCGGCCATGCCGTCGAGCTGCTCGATCGATTGTTCCATCTGCCGTCGCAGGAGCCCAACGGGCGAGGTTATTGATCCGTAGGGCACGCCATTTCATATTGATGCCAGTGCTCGACCAATTCATGGCGGGGCGGGGGAACTCCTCCATCCTTCCCGCTATACCACCCGGCCGGCGGGAGAGGCTGTCTGGCGGTGGGCGAGAGTGCGCAGGATGGAGTCGAGGACAGCGTCGAGATTTTGCGCGATGTCCTCGACGAGAAAACGCAGCACGAAGTAGCCGCGCTCCTGCAGCAGGGCGTCTTTACAGCGGTCGCGGCGGTAGGCCTCGCGGTCGGCGAAATGGTGAGGACCGTCGAGCTCGATGACAAGGCGCGCGGGGGCGCAGAGAAAATCGACTTCCATTTCGTTCCATGTGCCGAAGGGGATCGGCAGCGGGACGTTCAGGTGAAAACGGCCTGCGGTGTCAGGAAGCGTTTCCAAGCGGTGATGGAGGAAGGCTTCGGTCGCGCTGCGGGCGTGGCTGCCGGGCTCGTCTCCGGGTGGGCGGGCGGCGTGGGTGAAAAGACGCGCGAGTGGGAGATCCACGCCGTCGCGGATGAGGCGCCGAACACTGCCGGCGTAGTCGCGTTTCCAAGCAGGATCGACGGGGAGCGGGACTTCGACCGGCCAGCCGGGCAGCGCGCTGGCTGGGAGTAGGATGGTGTAACCGGCGGCCTCATACGCGCGGCAGCGGCGCTCGAACATGCGGGAAAACATGGTCACCTCAAGGTCGGCGTAATCGTAGATGCGGACCTCGCGCTTCCCCTCGTGCCGGCGGTGCAGCCGGCCGGCGTATTGCGCGACGGTGCCACGCCAGGAGATGGGGAGCGCCAGGAAGAGGGTGTCGAGCCGCGCGTCGTCGAAACCTTCACCGATGAAACCGCCGGTGGCCACGATCACGCGCGGAGCGCCGTCGGGGATTTGCGCGAGGCGCTCGAGGGCGGCGCGCAATACTTTCCGCGCCAGTCCCCCGCGCAGGACGACGACATGTTCCACCACGGTCGAAAGCGTCTCGGCGAGGTGTTCGAGATGCTCGGTGCGTTCAGTCAGGACGAGTGGGGAACGTCCCTCGTGCACGGTCTGGGCGACATCGCCGCAGATCATTCGGTTGCGCGGCTCGCAAAGGGCGAGTTCGGCGTAAAGCCGGGCGAATTCCCGGCGGGAATCGGACTCGGGCGCGGGCGGAGCGGCATCGCGGAAGCCGGTGGGGCGGACGTGCACGTGATGAGTGAACGGTCGCGCCGCCGCCTGCCCGGCGGCATCCACGCGATGCCGGACCGGGCCGCACTGCATGAAGACGATCGGATGATGCCCGTCCTTGCGCGCGACGGTAGCGGAGAGGCCGGTGACGAATCGCGCTTTGGCGCGTCGCGCGACCATTTCGAAACTGTGCGCGGACAAATGATGGCATTCGTCCACGACGAGATGCCCGTAGTCCGCGACGCAATCCTTCACCACGCCCTTGCGCACGAGACTTTGGATGAGCGCGACATCGAGCGAGCCTGTCAGCTTTTTGCGCCCGCCGCCGAGGCGGCCAATGGCGCGCACGGGCAGTTCGAGAAACGTCGAGAGCCGTTCGACCCATTGTTCGAGGAGCTGCTGGCGATGGACGAGCACCAGCGTGTTCACACCACGTCGCGCGATGAGCCATGCCGCAATGACGGTTTTCCCAAACGCGGTCGTGGCGGCGAGGACACCGGTGTCGTGAGCGAGCATCGCGTCCGCGGCCGTTTGCTGATCGCGCGTCAAGGTCCCGCAAAACGCGGCGGCGAGGGGCACGCCGTTTGCGCGTTCGTCGTGGCGGGCCACGCCGATTCCGAGAGAATGCAACAGCGCTTCGGCCTCCTCCAGGCAGCCGCGCGGCAGGGCCAGGTGCTCGGGGAAATCTTCCGCGCATCCGATGATCCGCGGCTTATCATAAGTTGGCAGCCGCATCGCTTGGGCGCGGTAAAACTCGGGATTTTGAAAAGCCGCCAGCCGCGCGAGCCGGTTCCGCAGCGGCGGCGGCAACGTTTCCTTCGCAACATAAATTTGATCGCCGATAACCAACTCCACGCTCTCCGGCAGGGGTCCAGCGATGGGTGGCTCGACCGTCCGGCGCGAGGGTAAGGCGCGCCACGGCTCGTCTCCATCCTCGGAAAGATCAAGCCGCACGGCGACGACGCGCCCGCGTTTCTCCGCGGCGCTCACCACGTCCTCGACTTGCCGGGTGGTGATCGGCGTTAGCGACGACAGATACGCCCATTGATCCGGGTGGGGAACGAGAGCGTCGTCGAGAAAGAGCGTGCGGCCCTGGTCGCGCGCGCGTTTCTGCAGCGGTAATGCAATGAGATTTCCGAGTCCGCCGCGCGGCAACGTGTCTTGATTGGGGAAGAAACGGTCGTAGGACGCGAAGCCGATTTCCGGACGCGCCTCCATCGTTTCGGTCAAGAGATGCGCGCCGAGTTTGCGCGCATCAATCGCCGGGATGGGCTCCGCAAAAAACAGCCAGACGTGCGCGCCTTTTCCTGAGCGGGAGCATTCGATAGCTGCGCCGAGGTCGAGGCGGCGCGCCGTTTCCACATAGGCCAGCGCGTCTTCCCGCCAACTCTCGCGATCGAAATCCACGGCAAGGAACCGGCACGTTTCATCGAGCAGCATCGGATACACTCCCATGACGAAATCCGCGCCCGCATCGTCGCGACCGGAAAGATGGCAGCGGATGGCCTCGTCTGTCACAGGGAGAAAGCGCTGGTGCGGACATTCCGTGCATTTGATGCGCGGCTTTTCGCAGATGCCGCGCACCCACTCGTTTCCGCACGCGGGCGAATACCCTGCCTTCCCCGTGCGCCGGCTCTCGAAGCGGCGTGGATACACGTCTTCGCGCCCTCGAAATAGGGACCGGAAAAGCGAGATCTTTTCGTCTGGGGCCGAAGTTTGGCAGATGCTGCCGTGGTGCGCTGTGCTCGCGCCGGATGACGAAGCAGGAGAGGGCGCGACGCTCATGCCCGGAAAGGTGTCAGTTCATTCGAGCGTCGCAATATTTCTTGCAGAAAGGACACGGACAAACCGGAGAGGCACGGTCACCTTGCCGCAACAACCGTTGGCAAGATACAGAACTCATGTGTCGGCTACCGCAACCAAAGGAGGGCCCGGCGGCTGGATCGGACCCGGCGGCTCGAGATAAATGTAACCCTCAATGACCGTCTTCCCGTCCCATCGCACCTCCACCTGCCTGCTTCGGCAGCTCAGCCGGATTCGACAAAGTCCCCGGCCGGTTCCATTGTCGCGATCCTGAGCCCCAAGAACTTCCACCGAACCGTGTCGAACACCTGAACTCCCACGCCGCCATGTTCCGTTCCATCAAACGCCTCTTCTTCTGGCTCTCCAGCGCGGGCACCGAGACTCTCGAACAATGCCCCAACTGGGAGCAGCGCAAATACGTCGCTTTCGGCGCCACGGTCCTCGTCCCGTGCGCGTTCGCGTTCATCGCGTGCGCCTACGCCCTCTCGACGATCACTGACGATCCCTACGTCATCTATCCCGTCGCCGCCGTCTGGTCCTTCATCATCCTCTCGATCGACCGCGCCCTCCTCGCCGGCTACCGCCCTTTCCAGTCGTGGTTCCGCAAACTCTCCCAATTCTCCCTCCGCGTCCTCGTCGCGATCCTCATGGGCATCACCATCGCCCATCCCCTCGTCCTGCTCCTCTTCCGCGACACCATCTCGTCCGTCATTGAGAAAAATCGCGCCGCGGAAATCGAAACCGTCCGGGCCGAGTTCGACGTCACCAAACAAAAAGTCCGCGCCGAAATCGCCGCCGAGGAGACGCGCATCGCCGAACACCGCGCCGCGTGGGCCGAGACTTTCCAGGCGAAATTCATCATCCAGGAACGCGCCGACGCCGACACCGCCATCCCCGGCCTGACTCCAGAGCAGCAAAAGGAACTCGACACCGCCATCGCCGAATCCACGCAGCCATTCACCGACCGCTTGAAGATCGTCCAAACCCAATTCGACGAACTCTCGCCCGCCTACGCGAAGGTCCAGACTGAGCTCGGTTTCTGGCAGTCTGAATTTGAAAAAGAACTCAACGGCCAGCGCTCCGGCCTCGTCGGCGAAGGCCCACGTGCGCGCTCCATCCGTTCCGACCAGCTCGAACCGCGCCGCTCCGAAGCACAGCGCCTCGGCGCTCTTCTCGAGCATCTCTCCGCCGAAAAAGCCAAGCTCCAGACCCAGATCCGCGAGGCCGAAAAAAACGCCATCGCCGGCTTCGAAGCCCGCCTCGCCGACATCGAATCAGCCAACAAAGCCGAAGCCAATCGCGTCGCCGCCCTGAAACAAAAAGTCGAAGCCAACCAGGCCGACGCCTTTGTCACCCAGCAGAACGCCCTGCGCGAAACCATCAAGGCTCAGATCGACACCCGCCTCGCCGAACTCGCCCGCGCCCAGGCCGAACTCGCCGCCGTCTCCACCGAGGAGCGCACGCGCATTGCGGCCATCCAGGCCGAGCCCCGGCGCGACATCCTCACGCAGACCCTCGCCCTGCATCGCCTTTTCCTGGCTGGAGCCGAGGGCGGCCGCTTCGCGCTCTACACCTACTTCATCCTCACCGCTCTTTTCGTGCTCGTCGATACGATCCCCCTCGTCGTCAAATTCTTCACCAAAGCTGGCCCCTACGACACCCTCCTCGACCGCGACGAGATCCACTTCGACGGCGAATACCGCGCCTTCAAGGGCAGCCACGCCCGCTACATGGATCGCCTCGCCGCCGGCAACCTCATCTCCGTCACCCGCAACAAAAAGCTCGAAACCGCCCTCATCGACGGTGTCGAGCACTCCCGCGCCGCCCGCGAATTCCTCGATTCCCTGATCGAAATGGAACGCTCCTTCGCCGAGCAAATGCGCCTCGAACAGGAAGCCCACGCGCATTCCGGCCCGGAAAAAATCGCCGCGCTCGAAGCCATGAAAAAGCGCTTTTACGACGACCTCCACCACCGCATGGAGATCTTTTTCGCCGCCCGCCCGGCGTGATTGAGCTGCTCGCTCTTCGTAACTCCTTGGAGGCTACCCCATTTGAGAATCGCAGTCTTTCAAGGAAGTAACATCCACATTCAGAGTCCGTCGGGCCAGATCTCCCACACCTGACGAAAGCCCCATCAGTTCCTCGGGCAGCTTCTTAAGATCATTCCCGGTTCGCAAACAGCTACCGAGAAAATGAGTATCGTTGAAGATGGTTTTGGCCGGGGGTTCCGAGGGCTGACCTGCGTCGCGAGGCGACGCCGGGGAGGCAATCACTGCGCTGGGTTTTCCGCGCTCCACTTCCGGAAACGGCCGGCGTGCAAAAGTTGACTCCGGGCCCATCGCGACGCGTCCCCATCGAAAACATCCAACGATTCCGTGGTGATTGTGCGCTCCGAAACACGTCGCCTAACGGAAACCGTGGCGGCGAATTTAATACGTATAAGTATTGTTTTGACACGCTGCCTTCCCGCGCCTCCACTACGCCTCTCCCGAAGTTTACGCCCCTTACCGGTCTCCTTCTGCTCATGAAAATACGTCTTTTCGCCTCCCTCCTCGTCGCCGCATGTTTTGCCATACCCCTGTCCGCTGCTCCAAAAAAATCGTCCAAAGCCGCGACATCCGCCAAATCCGAGGGTGGTGAGGTAACGGGTTGGCTGGATTGGCGAGGACCGCTGCAAACCGGCGTTTCCCTCGAGACCGGACTGCCGGACAAGGTGGACGCCGCGAAGCCGCTTTGGACGGCGGACTTCCCCGGTCAATCGACGCCGGTGATCGCGAACGGAAAGCTTTACATCCAGGGTTACCTCGGCAGCGGTCCAAATTTGCAGGAGGGCCTCGCGTGCTTTGATGCCGAAACCGGCAAGCTCGAGTGGAAGCACATGTTCAACGATTTCCTCAGTGACGTCATTTACCTGCGCTACGCGACTTCCTGCCCGAGCATCGATCCAGAGACAGGCAATATCTACACGCAAGGCAGCCAGGGCTATCTCACCTGCTTTTCGCCGGAGGGAAAAATTCTCTGGCAGCATTCCATGATGGAAGAATTCGGACGGATGACCTTCCCCAACAACCGATCCGCCTCGCCCAGGATCGACCAGGATTTGGTGATCACCCGTGGGATCACCGCCGCGTGGGGAGCGTTCGGCCCGCCGGGGGATCGTTTTTATGCCTTTGACAAAAAGACCGGCGATTTGGTCTGGGCCAGTGCCCCGGGAAGCCGCCCACAAGACAATACCTTTTCGCATCCGCTGCTGGGTTTTCATGACGGCAAACGGGTCCTTTTTTCGGCGAATGGCGACAGCAGCCTGACGTGCCTGAATGCCCGGACGGGCGAACCGCTTTACCGCGTGCCGGTGGCCAAGGCTGGCGCCAAAGGCGGAATCAACGCGGCGGTGATCGAGCATAAAGGGGACATAATCGTGGTCCACGAGAGCGAGAACATCGATTCGAGCGAAGTCGGCCGCATGGCGGCATTCAAGATTCCGGAACATTTCAAACCCGAATCGCCGACCGCTCCGCAGGAATTCAACCCCACCGATCTCGAACAGTGGCGGAACTTGGTGGGCGCGCTGGCCAGTTCGCCCGTAATCGTCGGCGATCGCATCTATCAAGTGAGCGGAACCGGCGATTTGGTTGCCATCAATGCCGACGATGGCAAGGTGCTGTGGAAAAAGAAGCTCGGCATCGAGCAACGACAGAGCAGCCCCTTTTATGGCGACGGGAAATTGTATGTTGCCATGTATCTCGCGGGTGCCGCGGGCGGAGGTGAAGGAGGCGAAACGGTCGGTGACGGCGAACTGTTCATCATCAAGCCGACCGACAAGGGACCCGAAATCCTGAGCCAGACCGTGTTGTCGGGAGCCTGCTATGGCTCACCCGTGGCCTACAACGGAAAGCTATATGTGCAAACGACGCAGAAGCTTTATTGCTTCGGCAAGAAGGGCACGAACGCGGGGCTGGCAAAATATCCTGAACCCGAACCGTGGCCGAAGCCGGGCGCGAAAAAGAAGCTGCAAATTATCCCGGCGGAAATCCTCATTGGCCCCGGTGACAAGCAAGCCTTCCGCGTCCGAGCGCTGGATGCCAATGGTTTCACGGTCGAGGAAAATGTGGATCCCAAGACTTTGAAATGGGAGAAATTCATTCCCCCGACGGCGTTGGTAAAGATTACCATGAACGCTGCGATCAATGATCAGGGAGAACTGGTGGCTGATGCCGTTAATCTCCCGTCCGCCGGCATGTTCCAGGCCTCCGACGGAGACCTGAAAGGCTACTTCAAGGGACGCATCCTCCCGAACATTCCGTTGAAACAGGATTTCGAGTCGTTCGAGATCAAGGAAGTAACCAAGAATGATGCCGAGCCCGAGACCCCCTTCGGCTACCCGCCGCTGCCCTGGAACGCAGCCCGGTTCAAATTCGAGATTCGCGAAAAGGACGGCAGCAAGGCCCTGGTCAAGACCATCGACAACAAAAAACTCCAGCGCGGGACGGTCTTCTTCAACCGTTCAGACCTCAGCAACTACACGATCGAAGCGGACGTGATGACCGAAGGCAATCGGAGGAAAATGTCAGAGGTCGGCCTGATCAATCAGCGTTACCTGATCGACCTCAAGGGCAATGCCCAGCAGCTCGAAATCTCGTCGAACCAGGAACTATTCAAGGAAAGCGTCCCCTTCAAAGTGCAGCCCAACGTTTGGTATCATCTCAAATCGCGGGTGGATGTCGCGGCAGATGGCAGCGGTGTGATCCGGGCCAAAGTCTGGCCGCGCGAGGAAAAGGAGCCCGAAGCCTGGACAATCGAAGCGAAGCATCCGCACGCGCATACGGAGGGCTCGCCGGGGTTGTTTGGTTTCGCTCCCCAGGAGCAACGGTGCTGGATCGACAATATTGAAGTGACGCCGAATAAGTGATCGCCGCGCGAAATCCAACTGCACTCTTTCTTACCATCACCCTAATGAAAATGAACAAGACCCTGATCCTGACCGCCGGCGCATGCATGATGCTCAATGCGTCCGTTTCGCATGCCGAAGATTGGCCCGCCTGGGGAGGAAACGATCCAGGACGGAACATGTATTCCACCGCCAAAGGTTTGCCTTCGAGCTTTGTCCCGGGAGAGTTCAAGCCGAACAGCGAGGACATTGATCTGGCGACAACGAAGAACGTTAAATGGATCGCCAAACTAGGTTCCCAAACTTACGGCAACCCAGTGGTAGCCAATGGCAAGGTTCTGATTGGAACCAACAACGCCACCCCGCGGGACAAACGGTTCCAGGACGATAAGTCGATCCTGCTCTGCCTGAACGAATACGACGGCACGTTTTTATGGCAGTTGACGGTGCCGAAGCTCGCATCAGGAAAAGTGAACGACTGGGAATATTTGGGCATCCTCAGCTCGCCCATCGTCCAGGACAACAAGGCGTATCTGGTCACGAACCGCTGTGAAGTGGTGTGCCTGGATCTGGCGGGACAGGCGAATGGAAATCAGGGCCCCTTCATGGATGAGGGTAAATACATGCCCGGGCCGGGCGAAAAACCGGTCGAGGTGACCAAGCAGGACGCCGATATTCTCTGGCGTTACGATATGATGGACGAGCTGGGCGTGTTCCCACACAACGCTTCCAACAGTTCGCCCATCCTCCTCGATGGCAAAGTCTTCGTCTGCACCTCAAACGGTCAGGACTGGACTCATGTCAACGTGCCCTCACCGCAGTCCCCGAGCTTTATCGAACTCAATCAAAAGACGGGTGAATTGATGGCCGAGGACGATGCCGCGATCGGCACGAACATTAAGCATGGCCAATGGACCAGCCCTTCGGTGGGAACCGTAAATGGGAAGAAGCAAGTCTACTTCGGTGGCGGAGACGGCATCCTTTACGCCTTCGATCCGACGCCCGTGAAAGAGGACGATGTCGAATTGATGAAGCGGGTCTGGTGGTTTGATGCCGTTCCCGAAGAGTATAAGAAAGATAAAAGCGGGAAGCCGATCAAATATCCGTCTGCTGAAGGGCCGAGTGAAATCAACGCCACGCCGGTCTTCTACAAGAATCGTGTCTATGTCGCAATTGGCCAGGATCCCGAGCACGGGGAAGGAGTGGGCCGTCTCGTTTGTGTCGACGCCACCAAGAAGGGTGATATCACCAAAACCGGATTGATTTGGGACTATAAGAAAATCAATCGCAGTATTTCAACGGTCAGCATCGATCCGGAGACCGGCCTGCTTTTCATCGGAGATTTTAGCGGGTTTGTCTATTGCCTGGACGCGGAAACCGGGAAGGAATACTGGGTGCACGATATGCAGGCTCACATGTGGGGCTCCACCCTGGTGGCCGATGGCAAAGTCTATGTCGGTGACGAGGATGGCGATTTTGTGATCTTTGCAGCGTCAAAGGAGAAAAAGGTGCTGAGCGAAGTCAACGTCGGTGCGCCCATTTACAGCACCCCGATTGTGGCTAACGGCACGCTCTTCATCGGCTCGCAGACGCACTTGCTTGCCGTGGCGGAAGGTGCCAAGCCCGTCGAGTCCGTGGCGAAGAAGTAGCCGCCACTGTGGGCGATTACCTCGTTATTGCGACTTCGCTCCGTGATGGCAGTCGAAGCCGGCTGGTGGCTCGGGCACTGGCAGATTGCCTGGGCAACGATGCGGAATTCCTGAAACTGGGTGATCATCCGCTGCCGCTCTGCGATGGCGAGGCCGCTTACGAAGATCCGAATGTGAGCAAGCTGAGCGAGAAGATTTCCGCCGCCCGGGTTATCATTCTCGCCACTCCCATCTATAATTTTGACGCGAACGCTGCAGCCAAAAACCTGATCGAACTGACGGGCGGCGCCTGGGAGAACAAGATCGTTGGTTTCGCATGCGCGGCGGGAGGTCGCTCCAGCTACATGTCTATTATGAGCCTGGCCAATTCGCTGATGCTCGACTTCCGCTGTCTCATCATCCCCCGTTTCATCTACGCGACAGGAGAAGATTTTAACACGAAGGACGAACTTTCGGCGGACCTGTTAAGGCGCGTGGAGCAGATGGCGGAAGTAGCGCGCAGCATTCGCTATCTCGACTAGCGCCCCCGAATCAGAAACTCTTTTCCACCATGCCCTCCACCTCGCCCCGCCTGACTGTCACGCAATGGCTGATCATCATTATCGCCAGCATCGGCTTCCTGTTCGATACGTATGAACTGCTGATGACGCCGCTGGTCGGTGTGCCAGCCATCGCCGAGTTGCTCAAGCTGCCGCCGAATCATCCGGAGGTGACAGGCTGGATGGGGCGAATGCTGTGGATGACGGCGCTGTGCGGCGGTACGTTTGGCCTGCTCGGCGGCTGGCTCATCGATCGCTTCGGGCGCAAAACGATCATGGCGGCGGCGATCTTTCTCTACGCGTTCTCGCCCTTTGCCGCGGCTTTCAGCACTACGCTCGCGAGTTTCGTCTTCTTTCGCTGCACCACATTCATCGGCGTGTGCGTCGAGTTTGTGGCGGCGATCACGTGGCTGGCAGAGATGTTTCCCGACAAGCGGCAGAAAGAGATTGTGCTGGGTTGGACGCAGGCATTCGCGTCGGTCGGTGGGATCGTGGTCACGGCCGTCAGCGCCTGGATCAGCACGCACGCGGCCTCGCTGCCCGCGCTGCCGCTTTCGCCCGCGTGGAATTTGCACGCCTCCTGGCGCTATTTGCTGATGACGGGATTGCTCCCGGCGATTCCGATCGCGTTGATGCTGCCGTTCGTGCCCGAATCGCTCGTCTGGCGGGAACGGCGCGGATCGGGAAATTTTCAGCGGCCGAGTTTCGGGGCGCTTTTCACGCCTGCGCTGCGCCGGACAACCCTCGTCGCCGCGGCTCTTTCGGCGTGCGCGTATGCAGCGGCCTTTGGCGCGTTGCAGATCACGACCCGCAGCGTCGTGCCGGGGCTGCCGGAACTGGCCGAGGCGCGGAAGGAATTGCTCCCGCTGCGCAAGGAAGCGGAGGAATTGAATGCGCAGATCGATGCCGTGATGCCAGCTTTCCGCCAGGCGCTGGCTGAAATCCCCGCTCTCGATGCGCTCACTACCGAGCGGTCGCAGACGCGCATCGCCCAGCGCGAGGCGAAGAAATCGAACGACACCGCGAAACTCGCCGAACTGGGCAGTCAGTTTGGTAATTACGACGCAAAATTGAAAGAATTGACCGCACAGAATCCCGCAGCTTTCAAAGCCGTGATCGACCGCGAGAAGTTGCTCAAAGCCCTCGGCGACAATCGAGAAAAGCAAGCACCGGCGACGGCGGCGATCAGCGCGCGCGGAGACAAAGTCCAGCTCGGCCAGGAGACCGGCGGACTGACCGGCCGCATCCTTCTGGCGGTGCTCCTGCTGACCGCGATCCCACGTGGAAGGATGCTGCGGCTCTTCCTTGTCCCCGGCTTGATCATGTTTTTCCTCACCTACACGCAGCTCTACCACAGCGGTGGAAATGCCTTCGCAATCGGCATCTTTTTCTGCGGGCTTTGCGTCGTCGCACAATTCTCCTATTTCGGCGAATACCTGCCGAAAGCGTTTCCGCTGCACCTGCGCGGCACGGGCGGATCCTTTGCCACCAATGTGGGTGGACGCATGATCGGCACGTCGGCGGCGTTCCTTTCCACAAATATCATTGCCCCGATGCTCAAACCGTCGCCGGGCTTTGATCAATATGCGCTCGCGGCCGGCATCACCGGTGTGGGAGTCTTCGCCATTGCGCTCGGATTGAGCTTTTTCCTGCCCGAGCCGCCCGCCGAATCATCCACCAGCAACTAACATGGAAACCCTCACGAACGAGCAGGCCCAACAACAACTGGACACCCACCTCCGCGAAATCATCGCCTGGCATTTTTCGCCGGAGACCGGCTGTCCCTTTTGGCTGGAATGGGCGGGTAAAAATTTTGATCCGCGGAAGGAAATCCAGTCGTTCGCCGACACGATAAAGTTTCCCCACTTTCAGGACGAATGGCTGCGTGATCTCCAGCCGGAAATTTGGGTGCCGAAAGCCTTTCACGGCCGTCCATTTAATATTTTCGAAACGGGCGGCACCACCGGCATGCCAAAGCAGCGGATCGGTTGGGAAGATTACAAGACGGACTACAGCGAGTTTTCTGACAAGATTAGCGATGAACATTTCCCGCGCGGCGGCGCCTGGCTGATGATGGGTCCGACTGGTCCCCGCCGGTTGCGCCTGGCGATTGAACACCTGGCCAATGTGCGCGGCAGTTCGTGCTACTTTATCGATCTGGACCCTCGCTGGGTGAAGAAACTCATCGGCCAAAAGCATTTCGACCAGGCGAAGGCTTACATGGAGCACGTCGTCGATCAGGCCGCGATGATTCTGAAGCATCGGAAGGTGAGCGGACTGTTCACGACGCCGAAGCTGCTCGAGGCACTGGCGGATAAGGTGGATATCTTTGATGCGGGCATCCGCGGAGTTTTTTGCGGTGGAACGACGATGGCTCCGCAATATGTCCGTTTCATCGTCGAGGAAGTGCTCGAGGGACGGATTGGGTTTTATCCGACCTACGGCAACACGCTCATGGGTCTGGCCGCCAGCGTGCCATTGCGACCGGAAGACCAGTTTTCCATCACTTACTACGCGCCCCAACCGCGCGCGGTCCTGCGGGTGGTGGAGCCGGCGGACACCACCAAAACCGTGGATTACAACACCTGGGGCCGCGTCGAACTCACGACCATGACGAAGGAGTTTTTCATGCCGCGCTTTCTCGAACGCGACGAGGCGCTGCGCCGCCCGCCGCGGGCTCCCTACGCCTGGGATGGAGTCGCTGAAGTTCGGCCTTTCGGCGCCATGGAAAAGACGATCGTCGAGGGCGTTTACTGATTCAAACCGGCGTTCGAACGCAAACGCTTCCCCGGGTCGAGCTGGTGGAGACGGACGAATTCTCGCGGCGCGCGGGAGGTCAGATTTTCAGGACGCAGCCCGGTTCGGATCATCGTTTCCGAGCGGGAAGACCCATTTGTGGTAGAGAAAAAACTTGAGGCCGCTGAGAAAAAACTGCGTGGCGACGATGTCGAGATCGAGCGCCTGCCCGGCCACAGACAGCGCGTAGGAAAAGTCCGTATGTTTCAAGAAGGTGAGGGTGCACGTGGACAGCACCCACATGAGAACGACCGCTCCGAGATAGCGTGGTAGTGCTTCCCGCTTGCGGGCCGCGGTTCGGAAATTGACGAAGTAATTCCAGAAAAAGAACACCGTCGTGCTGATCGCGAGACTGCACGCCGCGACGGCCAGCACCGGGAGGTCGGTGTTTTCACGCAACCATTTGAAGGGCGTCGAGATCAGCAGGTAATTCATGGCCGCACCGGCCAGAAACCAACCGAAACGGTTGAAGACGCGACGGTCGCGCGGGGGTTTGGGGCTTGGATCGGTCATGAATTCAGGGTCGAGGATCGACGGATTTACTTTCGGGGTGAGGAAAGCGAGAACGCATTCTCGAATCCAGCGCAGGGAATCACCGCGGACAAAGCGTCCTCGCGCCTCAATGCCAAGCCCAATTTCACAGCCCGGCACCCTGTTTGGAGGTCGCAGGGGTTCAGGAAGAAAATCCGGTTCTGCGTTGCGAAGATTTGCAACGCCGTAAATTCTGTTATCCATCCGCACGATGACCAACGAACTGTTCGCGGGCCGCTACCAACTTCTCGGTGAAGCGCCGAAAGGCGCTGGCGGCAGATTGTTCGAGGCCCGCGACACCGAATCCGACGAGATTGTCGCGGTCAAAGTCTTCATCCAACCCCTTCCGCCCAAGTCGCCCGAGCGAGCTGATCTCGAGGCGGTCTTCGCGCGGGTGAGAGCTTTGGATCACCCTCATCTTGCCGAGTATCTGTTATTGGAGATCGACGAAGGCTACCTGGTGCGAGAGTGGATGAATGGATTCTCCCTGTTGGAGCTGCTGCGCCGGCGCCGTGAACTCAGTGGTGCGGAGGCCATCACGCTCCTCCATGGGGTGCCGGAAGCCATTGATCTGGCGCGGGGAGCGGGAATCGCCGGGGGCCAGAATTATCTGGAACGATTGCTGGTCGCTTTTGATCGGGGCATGGCTGCGGACAAACTCGAAGCGTTACGGGCCGAGAAAGTAGGGGACTGGCCCCACTTCGTCGTGAAATTGAATCCGCTGGTCATCAGCACGTTTCTGCCGACCAGCGAAGAGGACGCGATGAATACGATGGTTAATGTGCGGCCCAAGGCCATGGGTTTGGTCACGCCACCAGCCGCCTTTGCCTCGATGCTTTATGAGTTGCTCGGCGGCCCGCATATCGTCGGCGAAATGAAGCGCTACACCCCGCTCGCTGCGCTCAATGAAGGCGCGAATGCGGTCTTGCGGCGCGTGCTGAGCGGCCGCGAAGTTCCGTCGGATTGCGTCGCTTTGTGGCAGGAATTGCTCGGAGCAAGCGGTCTGAAACCCCTTCCGCGGAAAGCGGCTCCGCCACCGTTGCCGGCGCGCCGGTTGCTCACGATACCCGCGGCTTTAATGGGTGGTGTCCAGCCCGGGACGATGCTGAAGGTCACACCGGGAGATATTACGTGCGTGCCGATTCACCTGATCGCGCGACCGAAATTTAAGATCGGGCGTTCGCTTTATCAGGCGGACTTTATCGCGCGCGTGCTGCCCGAGACTCCTGATAACGAGAAGCTGACCAAGGAAATTGGCCGCGTCCATGTTTTGGCGGAGATGGTCGAGGACCGTCTTTTTCTTCGGGACGGCAACGGCGAACAAGCGAGCGTGAATGGTTCCAGTTTTGACGGGAAGCCGTTGTCGGCCGAGGAAGTGCTGCCCCTTGATCATCCGGGTGTGCTCGCACTTTATCGGAATTACGAAATGAGTGTCGAGCCGCTCCACGAGGTGCACGATCTGGGCTGGAAAATCGTCAATGAAAAGGAGTGGCACGGTCCGAACGAACCCGATCCGGCCGTGCGCGGCGCCGTGGCTTTCCGTCCGCGCCGCGGGCAGACGATGTTGCGCAACGCGGTATGGATTTTCACGCGGCTGGACTTTTCGGTGTCGGAAAAAGGTGAGCCCCGCTGGGTCGAAGCCGGCGGACCAGAAAGTGAGGCGAGTTTTCTCCACCACCGGGGCCAATTTTGGCTGGCCAATTTCTCATTATCGAAAGCGCCGGTCCTCGAGGGCGTGAATTTGGAACCGAACCAGACCGCACCCTTGACCAATGGCCAGGTGCTCCTTCTCGGGGCGGGTCGATACACCATCGAAATCCACTGAGAAGTGGCTGTTTTTTTTGGGTTTGTGGTTCGCCCTTTGCTCACGGATGAGCGCCCATGCTTCATCCCACGCACCGCCATCTCGAAGCCATCGTTCGTGACAGCGAGGGGCGGCAGGTGGCCCGCTGCCTGATTCGTCGTGGCCACTACGGATTGGGCCAGGAAAAGACGAATGAAATTGTCATCGACGAAGCCTCGGTCTCCGCCGCGCACGCGCGCCTGACGGTCGTTAACGACGAAGAATTCTTCATCGAGGACGAGGGCAGCGCGAATGGAACTTTCGTCGATGGCCATCCCGCATCCAGCCTGACCCCCGTGAAGCTCGAGAGCCGGCTTCAGATCGGTCGATGCACGCTCGAATTTCAACGTGGTGGCCTGCCCGCCGCAGTGTATCGCTACCTTCCGGACGGTTTCCTCCGTTCGCGCCGTTACGACCTCGGAAACGTCCTCACCGAGGGACGATCGAGCACGATCTATGAAGCCCATGACACGACCCTGAACCGCGAGATCGCCATCAAGATCATGCGCCCAGAGTGCCAGGTGCTCGCCGCGAACGTCCTGCAATTTATCCGCGACGCGCAGATCACGAGCCAGCTTCAGCACACCGGCATCTTGTCGCCCTACGAATTCGGACTGAACGATCAGCGGCAGCTCTACTACACGACCCGGCTGGTCGAAGGGGAATCTTTGGGATCCGTGCTGAGCGAAATTGCCGCCGGCGATGCAGACCATGAGCGAAAGCATTCCCTCACCTCGCTCATGGCGGCGTTTCAAAAAGTTTGCGACATCGTCGCCTACGCTCACTCGCGAGGCGTGGTTCATGGGGCATTGACGAGTGACTGCATCACGCTCGGGGTTTACGGAGAGGTGATGGTTGTCGACTGGTGCGGAGCACAAATTCTGGAGAATGGCGAATCGGCATATGGCGTGGGGCCGCGTCCCGTCCTCGCCCCTCCGTCAATCGTCATGCCGGCGCCTGGCGCGTTCACCCCGCCCGAGCTCATCGATGCCGACGTGGACCAGATATCGAGAGCGGCCGACGTCTATGCATTGGGAGCCATCCTGTATCACATCCTAACCTTGCGTCCGCCGGTACGAACTGGAGACGAGGAAGACCTCAAGCTGCAGATTCTTCACAGCCTCATTCCCTCCCCGTTGAACCTTATTCGTGCAAGTTTGATGCACTGGCATGTCGGCACGATTCCCGAAGTTCTTTCGGGCATCGCCCTGAAGGCGCTCCAACTGGATCCTGAATCCCGTTACTCGAGTGTGATCGCATTGCAGGAAGCCGTGACGGCGTGGCAAACCAATCCAGCCCGATCAGCTCGAGCCGGCTCTCGCGTGCGAATTCAAAGCGACTTCCATGAGGTAAACGCGCCCTGCGGCGTGTTTTGACTTTTCTCGAATCGGGCGCGCTTTCAACCTGCCGGGCGCATGTCCCTCCCGGCTTATCTCAACGAACGTTCCCAGCTCGTGGATCGGGCGCTCGACCAGTATTTGCCTGCCGAAAGTACGCGGCCGGCGACCATTCATCGCGCCATGCGCTACAGCCTTTTCGCCGGCGGAAAGCGCATGCGCCCCGTACTCACCCTCGCTGCGGCGGAAGCCTGCGGGGGCACAATCGACGCCGCCATGCCCGCCGCCTGCGCAGTGGAATGCATCCACACTTACTCGCTCGTTCACGACGATTTGCCATGCATGGACGACGACGATTTGCGTCGTGGTCGTCCGACCAATCACAAGGTTTTCGGGGAAGGGATCGCCGTGCTTGCCGGAGACGCGCTCCTAACGGTCGCCTTCGAGATTCTCGCCGACGCGAAGCCCACGCCGCGTTATTCGGTCGCCGTGCAAGTGCGCGAGTTGGCCGAAACCGCAGGCAGCAAATGGCTGATTGGTGGTCAGGTCGCGGATCTCGAGGGCGAAGGCAAAAATCTCACCGGAGCCGAATTGCGTTACATTCACCGTTGCAAGACCGCCGCCTTGCTCACCGGCTCGATCCGGCTCGGCGCCATGAGCGCGAATGCCGCTCCCGCCCGGCTGGCCGCGCTCGCGGACTTCGGCCAGGCGCTCGGCCTCGCCTTCCAGGTCATCGATGACATCCTCGATGTGACGCAGACGACCGAGAAACTGGGCAAGACCGCCGGCAAGGATGTTCACGCGGTCAAGGCGACGTTTCCCGCGATTTACGGCCTGGAGAAATCCCGGGCGGAGGCGCGTAAATTCACGCGCGCGGCGCATGCCGCGCTCAAACCATTTGGCAACAAAGCCGACCGCTTGCGGGAGATCGCCGACTACCTCCTCACGCGGGAGTATTGACCGCGGGAGCGTCCGTCATCGGCCTGGGACGAGCTTTCGCACGGACACTTCTTTCACCAGCAGGTCGCCGTTCACTTCGGTGATGGAAAAATTGTGGCCCCAGGTGCCGACGAAATTCGCGTCGGACAATCGCCACGTGTGTTCATGCCATTCGCCATCGGCGGGAATCGTCCACCAACCCGCGCGATCATAGCCCGTAGTGCTTCACGACCCCTGCGACGTAATTGCGCCAAAACAGCATATCCTTCACGGGAAACGTCCGCGAGTCGCCACCCGACGAAGCCCAAGGCGCAAAGTAAAGCAGCGCGCCCGCGATCTGCAGCCCGTTCGCTTTGCTCGTTGCGACAAATTCATCCGCCCACCGCCAGTCCCATTCGCCCTGTTTTGGTTGCAAGGTTTGCCATTCCGGAAAGTAACGCAGCCACCCGATTCCCGCGTCGCGCAGCATCGGTTCAAACTTCGGATAATCCCCCGCCCACTGCGCCCCGGATGCAATACCGAAGGGATTACCGGGAGGCTCCTCGGCGAGCACGGGGCACGGAGCGAAGGACACCAGCGCCGCACTGAGAATCGATTGGATCGAGTTCAAGGCTGCGTCCGATCCAAACCCAGAGAACGCGCTTGGGAAATACGGAACGCCCGGTGAGGGCCGCCCGAAACCACGATTTGCGGGTTCACTGGGTTTCCTTCACCAACACGATTTCGCCGAGATCGACGTCGTCCGCCACGCCGGGCGGCACCTCGAAGGGCATCTCGAGCGCCGACCATCCTGCTGAGCCGGGCTCTTTCGCAAAATCGAAATTTGGCCGTGCTGCAAACGCTCCCGGAACGCGCAGACGATATTTTCCCGGCGGGAGATGCTCGAAGCGCAGCGTGGACGTCGGTCGGTCAAGTGCGGCTTTCGAGATCATGGTTTCTCCATGTTCCGGCACAACCCAAGCGAAGGGAATTGTTTCGGCGGGTAAATCGTGGCTCAGGGCCAGCATGGCGAAGGGCGCCAGGGATTCATCCGGACGGAAGGTGGGAAATTTCACCCGGGCCACGGCCGAGACGGCGCGTTTGAGTTTCGCTATGACCGGCTGCATCCCACGAGTCACCTGCAAATCATCGCGCTGCCAGGCCCCGGCGCCCGGCAGCTTTACCTCGAGCACATAGTTTCCCGGGGCGAGCCGCGGGAGCGTGAACTCCGCAGCCGCTGGCATTTCAAAAGTCGCCGGTGCCGAGACATCTCGCAAATCCAGCCAGGTGACCGTGATGACCATGTTCCGGTCGGCGTAATATTCCGCGGGCCGAGGACGCTTCAAGCGAACGGTCAACGGGACGGTCTGCACGCTCACGTGATTCGGCGCATCGAAGTGAATCGGGAAATCAATCGCTCCTCTCGCCCAGATTGAATTCCGCAAGGCCTCCAGTCCTGGTCCTCCGTTCGGGAGGAGAACCAATTCCGCGGCTTCCGCCTGTCGCGAGAGGGCCAGCACAGGGTCGTGACCAAATTCGATCGATCCACCATCAACCCGTCCCGGGACGCTGACGGCCAGCTCGCTCCGTGGACGCACTGGACTAATGACAATGCTTGTGTTGTTCGTCGGCGCGGGTGTGCCACTCTCGAAATCGATCACAAACTTCACCGGGGTGACAGGCGCGCGATTGAGCGGAGCCACTTGCTCTCCGAGAAGCTTCAGTGCACCGGCCGCCTGCCGCGCGACGAAATCATACGGACTGCCGGCAAATTCTCGAATCGGGTCCGCAAACTCGGGTCGGCGCGTCTGACCGAGACGCGCCAGCATATTGCCGAGCGACACCCACTCATCCTCCGGGGGAAGCTTTTCGATGACTGCACTGACCAGCTGACGTTCGATTTCGGGATCAACTCTCGGCGCATCGGGCGGCGCATTACCCTGGCGAATAAAGCCGAGCAACCGGCTCGAGTTTTGTTGGCGGGCAAACGATGAATCGAGATTCACCGCTTTCGAGACGGCGAGGGCGACACGGGCACCAAAGTCGGATTTGCGCTCGTGGAGAATTGTTTCCGCGAGATCCATCGAGATTCCCGATTTCGACGGCCGCAAATGCGACAAGAGAAAGGCGGAGGCGTAAAGCTTTTCGGGATCGATCCCGAGAGAGAGGAGATCGTTCTGCCACTGGCCACGCATCCTGCTCGAACAGAGGGTGGAAAGCACAACGGATTTAAGCTTCCGATCTCGCAGATCGATCATTAGCGACATCCTCGCGTTCGGGTCGATGATGTCTTCGATGCCAGTTAGGCATTCCGCAATCAATCGATCGAGTCGAAACGACTTCGCCGCAGATGCCGTGATCCCAGGGTCACCCCGGAGAAACGCCGCCATTTGGTTTTGGTCAAAAATGGAAATGCTCGATTGAGCCTGAGCGCTTTGTTTGGAAATGACCGGGCTCAACCACGAATCGACGCGTTTCCATTCCCTCCACGCCGCTTCACATTCCGCACTCCCGAGCGCCAGAATGCCCGATGGAACTTCGCCATCGAAAGGAGGGCATTTTTCAATCGTGCCGCTTTCTGAACGAATCTTCCGAGTTCACGCGTGATCCATCGGTCGCTTAGCTCCCAAAAAGGCACTCCTGCCGCCGAAGTGGGGATATCGATGCGCCCGCCGAGGTGACTCGTTCGAGCAACGCTTCGTCGCTCGTCCGTCCTGCCGCCCGCTTCCGTGCTATGGCCGCGCATTTCTTGACGACTTCGGTCGCCCCTGGAACATTTGCAGCGGCTTCGACTTCCAATGCGTCCTCGATCGAGTAATCCGCCTCGGGCGCTGAGACGACGCTTCGCAGAGCTTCCTCCACCAGGGCTTTTGTCTCAGCCGTAATGTCATTTCGCGGGCGAAGGAAAATCACCAAGCGCGCGAGTTTCCCCGGTTTCGTGTTTCGAATGGCCTCCTCCGTCAGCGAATGGCGGACCGCCCAGTCGCGTTTGTCCTTCACGATCGTATCGAAATGTTCAGTGCTCAGGATCTGCGGGCAATTCTCCGAGAACGCGGAGACTCCCATGAAGCTCAGCGCGACAGCCGTGACCAGGGAGGAGGAGACACGCATGGCGAATGATCCCCCCTTGGGTATCCATCCGCAAAGAGAAAATCCCGGTCAGCCCAGCCGCTGCTTTAGCCGATTGAACTCTTCGGCCAGCTCGCCGCGATCGACAGTGCGGAGATTCTCTGGCAGATAGCGGCGGTCCGAGCAGGACAGGATCGCGGCGAGTTCCTGGAGACGGAGAAGGTCGGCATCGAGTGGGTCGATGAAGGATTCGACGGCACTCGACAGATCATCGAGCTGCACGTCGTCGTCGCGGCGGGCCAGCACGGCACGCTCTTTGGCCCGCATCACGATCGCTTCCACGTCACTCCCGGTCAGCGGACGGTCGCCGAGGTTCGTGCGGACGAAATCGAGCAGGGGTTCCGTGAGCAGGACGCGCTTGCTCCCGGCGATGACCGCGAACAATCGCACAACATCCTCAGGTGATTGAGCAGGGAAAAGTGGCAATGAGAGACCGAAACGGCCCTGGCGTTTCATGTCGATGGCGAGGAGGTCCGGGCGCGAAGTCATCGCGACCCACAGCTCGCGTCCGCGCAAGCTGGAATCTCCGAGATGCGCCGCAAAGGCCGCAAATACGCGGCTTCCCACGCCATTATCCGCGCTGTCACCGCGATTACCAAAAACCGCATCCGCTTCATCGACCACGACGATCACCGGTCCGAGCGCGCGCACGGTGGAGAGAATGCGTGCCTGCTGACGCTCGGTGTCGCCCACCCACTTCGATCGGAATTCACCCAACTCCATCACGGGCAATCCGCATTCGCTCGCGAAGCACCCGATGAGGAATGATTTTCCGACACCGACGCGGCCCGGCACCAGAATCCCGCGTTCGAGCACGTCCGTCTTTCCCTCGCGAATGAGCCACGCCAGCTCGCGGAGTTTTGCTTTCGCCGCTTCGTGCGTGGCCACGAGATCGAGGGTCACGCCGGGCTTCGGATCACGGAAACGCACGAGCCCCTGGCAATACTCTTCGATCAACCGCTTCTTCGCCGCGGTCACATGCTCGCCCGTGACGCGCCGACCATTCTCGACCGCCTCGGCGAGGAGCTGGCGAATCCGGAGCAGATTGAGCCCCGCCGTGCGCTCGACCAATTGCGGCAACAGCAGGTCGCTGGTTGCTGGATCGAGTTCGTCCGCGAGAAATTGCGCGCGCTCCTCGGCATCCGGAAGCTCGATGCGGACCTGCCCGACGTGCGGATTTTGCAGCACGTCCGAATGCAGATCCGCCGCGGATTCCGTGACCAGCAAAATGCCGACATCGAGCTGCCGCACATCCTCGGACGCGGCGAGCTTGAGCAGAGTAACCAGCGTCATGCGTTCATCCCGACCCGCGTGCGCCTCTTCCGCGACCGGGATCATCTTTTCCGGAAAGTCGATGATCAGCGTGAGCCCGCGTGGCGCCTTCGGATCATCCGCGGTGCGCTGAAAGAAACGGCGCAGCAGCGGCGCGAGTTGATTGAAATCGCGCGGCGGCCCGGAAATGTGAAAGCCCGTCTTCTCGACCGCATCGAAAACTTCCAGCCATTCGAAGAAGCGGCGCTGCATGTCGGGGGACCCGAAGGTTAGTCCGTCAGCGACATCGTAAAAAAGGATCGAGCCACGATCCGGAAACAGGCGCCGGGTCAGAAAGGATTTGAGCGGCGCATAGGTTGCACCCGCACCCGCACCGCCTGTCGGCACGGGGAACAGATCGAAAATATTCCCGTGCACGACGAACAACGATTGCACCCCTGCATTCCAGCGCCGCGCGAGGTCGAGCGCCCAGCCGCGCAAGGGTGGAATGGAACTTGGCGCGATTTCGTTATTCACGCGGCCGATCAGACGCCGAACTCCCGCAGATTCCAAGTTCAGGAAAGCGGGCACCCGCGGCCGCCGTTCAGCGACACTTTGGGAGGGTTACTCCTCAGGTCATTAACAACGGAATGATTGATTGGTGGTGCGGGATGAACCGGCGCGTCTGGTCCATCTGTCCGGAGGGTGTGCGACAATCTGGTGTTATACCTATAACATCAGATTGTTCGACCGTGACCTCTCGCAGAACCGGCTTTCGAAGGTTTTCCGCACATTGGGCCGTTTACCGAGTCAAGCTGCGAAGGTTCAGGGAAAGAGTGAGAAAAATGCCGCCACTGCGTCCCTCACCAAATCAGTTGGAACTCCCATTTCTACGGTAGCTTTGGAGAAAAAGGGTCGGTTTGTACATCGGTGCAAAGACACAAATCTTCATTCACCGGGTGTTCCGGATGCCGGAAATAACATTGCGCAGCTCGTAGAAATCACCAGCCGTGCGATGCGGAGCGGGCGTTGCTGAATCAGCTGGACCGAAGTGGATTGTCTCCATGCCGATGAGTTTCGCCGTGTCGAGATTCGATGGACGGTCGTCCACGAAGATCGTTCGCTGGGGTTCGATTCCCGTCTCCAATAGAAGTGCTCGAAATATCGCCGGGTCAGGTTTGCGCACCTTGACGTCGCCGCTGATGAAAAATCCATCGATGAACTGATTCAGGTTGAAACGGGTGCGGAGTTTGCGTGACCACTCCGAGACATCATTCGAGAGACACCAAATGCCGGCTAATCCGGGTGGCGGATCACGCAGGAACTCAGAGGCGCCAGACGAAAGTTCGTGAAGCTCCAGATAATCGTCCTCGACCGCCGGATTCAGGTGCACGGTCCGCCAGAACTCATCGGCGGATAAGTGGCCAAGGCTTGCTTCCCGGTAGAGCGATTCGATCCGGCAACGATCAGTTTCGCCGTTACGTTCGTGAATGAAAGGGCAGAGCAGATCCGCCACATCATCGACGACCGAGTAAATCACGCCCATGGTGTCCAACACCAACACCAGGCCATCGTGCGTTGGGGGCAATTGCCGGCCGAAGGTCATGGAGCGAATATCAGTTGAGAAACTTGGCGGAGAATAAACCCGCCGCTGAAACCACTGTCCTCCGGGCGGGTGTCCAGGAAAAGTCGACAGTTGGCTGAGCGGCAACCATGGCGGAGGATTCGCACGTGACGCAGAACGAAATTCGGACCAACCACGATGCTTTCCTGGCCGCCGCGGCGCGCGCGGAGTTCAAGCCCGATGACTATTTTCGTGAGGTGCCCTCTCGCGAAATTTTCGGTAATGAGGCGCCGCTCGATCTCGATCTGGGCTGCGGCGATGGGGCCTTTTTGTTCGCGATGGCCGCGCGACATCCGGAACGCAACTTTTTAGCCACGGAACGGCAGGCGGGCCGCGTCGAGAAAGTTGCGCGCAAGCTCGCTCATCGCGACATAGCCAATGCGCGGGTACTAAAGTTGGAAAGTCACTACGTCGTCAGGCACCTCCTTCCAGCCGCCAGTGTTTCTCAAGCTTTCGTGCTCTTCCCCGATCCGTGGCCGAAACGCTATCATCATCAGCGGCGGCTCATTCAAAAGGAGTTCATGGCTTCCCTGCATCGGGTGCTCGCGCCGGGCGGAGAGTTACGGGTGAAGACCGACGACCTGCCCTATTTTCAGTGGATGGAGCGGGTATGGGACGAGGTTGCCGGTTTCGAACGTGTAGATTGGCCGGAGGAGTCCGATTGGCCCATCACAGATTTCGAAAGCCAGTTCCTCGCCAAGGGCCTGCCGATCTATCGGGCGCGGTTGCGAAAGGGGTGATCGAAAAACCGCCCGATCCCCAGCCTTGAGCCGCCTTCTTCGTGCGGGCGATTGCCGCTCATCTTTTCTTCACCCGGCGCCGAACTCCCGCAAGATTTGAGCGTGGCCCCGGTGTGAGCCCAATCGGAACGAGCTTTCCCGCCAGGACCGCCACTGCTGTTTGAAATGACGCTGCCCTCGCGAGCGGCGACAGGAACGGACTCGCGCCGATCGTGCTGCCGGCGGACCAGGAAGAAAATGCCGGCAGAACGAGCAACTCCGGCGCGACGAGGAAACACACACACCGAGCACGGGATGCGATGCCATCCGAAATCGCCACGGTGGGGTGTTCATGGCCGATGACGTGCATCCCTCCGGCGCGATGAACGGCAGCCATTCGCTGGATTGCCTCGTTGTCATCGGATCCCTCTCCATGCCGCAACACGCAGGCCCCAATTTGGATTTCGGTTTCAATCGGCCAGGCGAACCCGCACTGGTCCACCAACCCAGCCAAATGCCGATCGTGATTTCCCGCGACGAGCCGCAACTGCACGGGCAGGTCGCCGAGCCGGCGAAACTCCGCTTCCAGCGCATTCCCGCGCCCTTCGCCGTGCACGATATCGCCAAGCAAGACCAGCTCGCGGGCTGGGTAATCCTCGATCAGCCGACCCAACCTCGCGATCGGATCATCGCCGTTATCCATGGGCAGCAATTGTCCGCGCGCACGCTGTGTCCACGCGTAACCGAGATGCAAATCCGCAATGACGAGCGTCCGCGATTCCTCAAACCATGCCGCTCGCCGAGCATCGAGCCCAAGGCCGGGCCGGATTTCACGAAACACGCCTTCCGCTTCGAGGCGCCGGCGGTGGTCCGGGAAAGCGGATGATGGTGGGATGGCGGTCACAGGCCAATGATGTCGGGATGCGGAAATGTGGGCAACCGGCAAACGGACGCCGCCGATTGCGGTCTCGTATTTTCCTCGCCACCAGGGCGGAAAATTGGCCAACACATTGCCCCTATGAAAACGTTTCCCCACTTCGTCCTCGCAGCAGTTTTGTGCACCCTCGCCCCCACGGCCATGGCCACCGGAGTCGAGGATCTCGCCTGGTTGATCGGGACGTGGAAAGCTCAATTTGGCGGCGAGACCACGGCGAGTTGGATGACCGGCCGCACCTTTCTGCGCGTGGTCACGACGATTCCGACGGACAGCGGCAAGTTCGAGGTGACGGAGATCATCGGTTACGACGCCATCGAGAAAACGCTCCGATCATGGACCTTTGACTCGATCGGCAATCTTGGGGAAGGGGTCCTGCGGCAGGACGGAGATCGGTGGATCACGACAATGAAAGTCAAAACGCGCGATGGGAAACAGGGCACGTCTGAAAATGTCCTGAACAAGGCGGGAGATGGCAAACTGACCTGGGCCAGCCGAAATCGAGAATTGGGCGGCGAAGAATTGCCCGCGGTGGATGCCGTCGAGTTCAAGCGGGCGGAAGCGCCTCCGAAATGACCATCAAGGCCGCGCGCTGACCGGCGCTCAGCGTCTCCCAGCAAATAAAGGAACCGGGAGGGCGAGTCTTTCGCCGGGCGCTGTGCTCGCTGACACAGCACGTCCCGGCGGACGACTCACCCTCCCGGCGGTCCAACCACTACCAAACAGACAGGCTGATTAGCGAATGACCGGCGACGACCGGAGACCGTAGCCAAAGGGATCGGTGCTCAGAGCGATCATCACGCGTTCGGCGGCATTCTTGAAATCAAACGGCTCGGCCTCGCCGAGGCCAGGAGCGGAGATACTGCCATGGCGTCCGCTGGACCGGCTGCCACCGGAAAGGTCAAACTCGTAAATAACGTCGCCGCGGCGGCCGAGCTTGCTGGCGTCCTTGTCATCCGAAGACGATCCGCCGCTCATGTCGCGGATGCGGACGTGAATGAGTAGTTGGGAGCGGCCAATGCCAAAAGTGCTGAACGGAGCGGCGCGACCCGCGGTACTGCCGCCGTCGACCACGTCGAGCGAGCCTTCCACGAGCCATCCGCGCGGGGCCTGTTCATCGGCTTCGATGACCATGGCCGGCGCCAGTTTTTCCATTTCCAATTTGAGCGCATCGGCGAATTCGCGGCCGGCGAGCGACTGGCGAATGGGTTTTTCACCCGGACCTCCGCGATGGTCGCCGGTGTAATTGGTGGCTGCCACATCGAACGGGCGAATGTAAATGCCTTGAGGATTGGCGGCGCCGGAGGCGACCTGGGTGTCAACGACTTTCACACCGGCACAACCGGCGAAGAGGATGGGTGCACTAAGGGCAAGCAGGATTTTATTCATTTTGGTTGGGATTCCTGCCCTGCCAGTGCAAAAACCGTGCCCGATCCTGCGCCGGAAATCTTTTGGGTAAAAAAGCTAATCCCCGAGTTCCACGTTCCAGTAGGCGAGATCGATAAAATGGCGCCAGGAATCGTGTACCTGAGAGTCGAAGGTAATGTGCACAAACGGCCGCCAGCGGGGGCGTTCCGGCTTGTGAATCAAGCGCATGCCGACTTCGTGCGGCAGCCGATTTCCTTTGCGCGTGTTACACGGGATGCACGAGCAGACGATGTTTTCCCAGGTGGTGAGGCCGCCTTTATCCCGCGGAATCACGTGATCGAGATTGAGATCCTTCTTATCGAAGTGCTTCCCGCAATACTGGCAGGTGTTCTTGTCGCGCTCGAAAATGTTGTGGCGCGTGAACTTCACTTCCTTCCGCGGCATGCGGTCAAACAGCATGAGCACGATCACGCGTGGGATGCGGATTTTAAGGGAAATCGTGTGAACCATGTCCTCCTCGGGCGTCTGCTCGGAAAAGTCGCGCCACGAATTGAAGTCGTGCGTGAAGAAATTTGTGCCATCCGCATAGACGACCTGGGCGTGACCCGCGCAGAGAAGCGAAAACGCCCGCCTGACCGTGCAGACGTTGATGGCCTGCCACAGGCGGTTCAGGACGAGGACTTGTCGGTCGAGAAGCATATTGAGTTCCGCGGGGCTCCTGAAACGTGGCGCGGAAGCTAGCGAGGGCTTGGGGGGCTGTCAATGAGGGCGCAATACCGCCTAAAAATGTGATCTGACCGCCACGTCGCTGTGACACCGCGTGGCTGACGGCGGCGGCAAATGGTGTTTAGATGCGGCTGACGCATGAAGACTTACGCCATGATTCTGCTTCTGACTTCGGCGTTTTCATCGGGAGCGGAATCGCTTTCTGGACCGAATGCTTCACGGGTGCTCGAGATTTACCCGTGCGAGGCGGCTCGGGTGCTGGCGTGGCAGCGGAACAGCGACACGGCCCCGATCGTTCGAGTCGAGTGTGTAAAAAAGGAGTCGGACGGTGCGACGCAGGTGACGGTCCGCTGGCTCGGTGCGTCCGGGAAGGTGTTGCGCGAACGGACGGTGCCCGCGGCCAGCACCTCTGCCAAACCGGGGCCGGACTATTTTCGAGAGACGTTACGGGCTTTGGCTGCCGATGATTGGACGATTCAGAGCGCGTCACCGGACAATTCGCGCTCGGCTTTCTGGCAGGGTGCGGAACTTTCAGGCCTGTCCCGCACCGAGGCATTGATTGCGGCGGAAAACCTGGCGCAAGAACAGCCGCACCTCGAACGACCCGCCGACGCGGCGCGGCTGGCGGGCATTCTGGTGCATGGCGCAGTCCCGTCGCTGGCCGATCAGCGCTCGCTCGATGCCCTGATGGTTGCGCGCGCGGCCGCGTGGCTGGCCGTGGCTGAGGCGCGTCTGCGCGAGCCAATCAATGCCGCCTGGGTGCCGATTCTGTTTCTGGCGGGTGGGGAAGAGGAAGCGGCGACGCGCTGGAAGGACATCGCCGCGAAACGCAAGCTGAAGACTGAGCCCGAACAGTTTTGGAATGCCATGCTCGGCGGTCTGCCGACGCTGGATCGCTTCACAGTCGCGGCTCGTCGCGAAAACGCGGGTTGGGCGCTTCCGCTCATGATGCGCGATGCCGGAAAAGATCCCCGCTTTTTCGCACCCCTGGCGACTGTCTGGCAGGCCGTGAGTGAGCCCAGCTTGCGGCAGCGCTGGCACGATTACGCGCCGGCGCTCGCGGCCAGTGGCGATCCGCTTGCGGCGAAACTGATCGAACGTCCGGCGCCGTCCCGTGAGCCATGGCAACGAGTTCTCGATGGCTACCGCCCAACGTCCCTCGATCCTCCGAGTTTTAAGCAGACCTTCACCGATTCCGAATTTTGGGATGACGTGAAGCGTCGCCTAAAGGGCGAGACACCGCAGATACCGACTGCCTTTGTCACCGCGGACGAGCTGCTCGAAGCGTGCGCCGAAGCGGAACGGCCCCCAGCCCATCGGACCACGGAACGGGCAGAGCTTTCAGACGAAGAAATCCAGGGCCTCGGCGCGGCGGCGCTCGCGGCAGCGGCAATCGCTCCCGCGGAACCATCCAGCGAAAAGGCATCCGTGGCGCTGGAGCCCATGCCCGATTTGAAAACGGCGGATGAAACTTGGGCGATATTTTCAGAAGCTCAAAAATGGGGCGGGCTTTCCGGATTCTCCCGAAGATGCCATGCGCCGGGCGCGTGAGACTCAAAGCCGGCAGCTCGAGGTGGCCGAACGATTCGCGAAGCAATTCCCCGATGATCCGCGGCGCTGGGAGGCCGAGGTGTTTCGCATCGGTGTGCGCATGCAGGAAAAACTCGCTGCTGGCGGTCCGCAGGCCGAGTTCACCGAGGAGCGGGCCTTTCTCGATTCGGTGTTACGGGCACCGGACGCCCCGGATGAGGCGAAAGTGCAGGCGGAACTTCTCGGCCTTCAGTTTCATGGCTTCAATCCGATGGAGCCACATACGCTCCCTCCGTTCCAACGTCGCTTGACTGAGTTTCTGGAAAAGCATCCCCAGCATCCGGCGGCACCTCAGGTCGCCATGATGCAGGTCAGGCTGCTCGACCTGCCCGGAGCGCAGGGAGCGGAGCTGATTCTTTCGCAAATGGCGGCATTGCCGAATGAGCAGATTGCTTCGATGGCCCGAGCCGAGGCCGGGCGTCGGGAGCGCTTTGCGGAATTGAAAAAGAAACCGTTGAGCTTGAAATCGAAGGCTGCGGACGGATCGGAGGTCGATGCGGCCACGCTTCGAGGTCAGGTGGTGCTCCTGGACTTTTGGGCGAGTTGGTGCGGACCTTGCCTCGCCGAGGCGCCGGCGGTCGTTCGCATCTACGAAAAACTTCATGCGCGCGGATTCGCCATCATTGGCGTTTCGCTCGACGAGGACGCAGCCGCCATGGCGACGACGGCGAAAAAGCTCGGCATGACCTGGCCGCAAATCTTTGACGGCCAGGGCTGGAAGAACGCGGTGGCGACCCAGTTTGGGGTGCGATCGATTCCTTCAACCTGGCTCTTCGACAAGAAGGGAATACTGCGCCAAACGGACCTGCGCGGAGAGGAACTCGAGGGCGCGATCGAACGACTGCTGGAGGAGTGAGAAGCCGGTCAGGCCGAAAAGCTTTCGCCGCAGGAGCAGTGTGCTTCGGCGTTCGGATTGGTGACCTTGAAGCCGCCTTTCTGCAGGTCGTCGCTGTAGTCGAGCTGTGAGCCGCTGACGAAGAGCGCGCTTTTGGGATCGATCACCACCCGCACCCCGCTGCTCTCGACCATGATGTCGCGATGCGCCGGACCATCCACGAGGTCCATTTTGTATTGCAGCCCGGAACAACCGCCGCCGATCACGGCCACCCGCAAAGCTCCCCCGGGCCGGCCCTGGCGCGTGAGCAGCGAAGTCAGTTTCTGGCTCGCGCTCTCGGAGATCTTCACCAGCTTTTCGTTGCCGATCTTGTATTTGATTTCGGGCGTCATGGAATGGGTCAGGCAGCCGCGGCGGGTTCGAGCAAAGGCGTGCAACTGTCGCGACTGGCCAGATGTTCGGCGGCAATGGTCTCGAGTTCCAGAAGCGAACTCACATGGGCAAAGCGTTCCCGCAGGCGCTTCGCCTCGGGCATGCCGCGCGAGTAGTGCATGAACTGCGTGCGCATCGATTGCAGCGCGTGCAATTTCGCTGCCTTCGTGCGCCACTTTCCACCGGGCGTGCCGAAGAATATGCGTCCACTGCGCATCGAGGGGAAACGGTTCCGGCGCTGCGCCGGTGGCGAGGAAGTGTTTGATCTCGCGAAAAAATCCACGGCGCAGACATGGCCGCTCGTCCGATCATGATTCCGCGCACGCCGGTTTTAATCCGGGCCTGCACATCGCTGGCGCTGGTGATGTCGCCATTGCCAATCACCGGCACTCGCACGGCCGCCGCGACCTGCGAAATCACATCCCAATCCGCTTCCCCGCCGTAGCCCTGTGCCTTTGTCCGGCCATGCACCGCGATGGCAGCAATGCCCGCCTCTTCCAGGATGCGCGCGGTCGTCACGGCATTGATACTCTGATCGTCCCAGCCGGTCCGGATTTTGGCGGTGACCGGACACGGCGCCGATGCTGTGACGACGCTGTGGGCGATCTTCGCGAGCAACGGACAATCCTTGAGCAAGGCCGAGCCGCCGTTCTTCGCCACGACCTTGTTCACCGGGCAGCCGAAATTCAGATCGAGAAAGTCGGGCTGTTTCCAATCGATCACCATTTTCGCCGCCTCGCCGAGATGCGCGGGGTCGGCGCCGAAAAGCTGCACGCCGAGCGGGCGCTCCGCTTCCACAAATTCGAGATACTCGAGGGTTCGTTCGTTGCGCCGGAAAATGCCTTCCGCTGACACGAACTCGGTCACCATCACGTCCGCGCCAAACTCCTTCGCCATTTGGCGAAAGATGGTGTTGGTCACCCCGGCCATCGGCGCGAGGTAAAGCGGAAATTGATCCTGGAACCAGGGCAGCATGAGCAGGAACCAATAGCACACCCGCAACGAAGCGACACGAATTGCCGCGCGATTGAGGATTCGCAGCGAAAATCCTACGGGACCGTGGGTCCGATGTATTCGGTGGCCAGCACGATGTCATCGAACCAGACGCGGTTGACCGGTGCATCTGTGGTGCCGTTCTGGCGGGCGGCGTTTTCAGTCACGTAAAACAGCAGCCAGAAAAAATTGATCTTCAGATCGGGATGGCTGCGCCAACGGAAACCCTCGAACGGAGTGCCACCCTCGGCGAGCGGCTGAAATCCGCCGCCCGTCCATTCACCTCGCGGAGTGCCGGCCAGGACGTGGGACGTCAGTTTTCCGTCGAGCCAGAGTGCCAGTTCGCCGTCGGCCTTTTCCGGCGCGCTGTTGCATTTGAGCATCACTTCCACGCACTGCCAGCGTTCGCGTGGCACCAGCGCCGGCTCGACGGGCGGAATGCTTTGGCCCCAAAATCTACCCCCCGCGCTGACTTTCATCTCCGGCCAATAGGCATAAAAATTCCATGCGCCTGGCGCCGGATAGCGACCGTGAAATCCGTAGGGTTCGATGCCGACGGTGAATCGATCGTCCCCGCGCGGACGTTCACCGGCGCCGCCCTGCGGCCAGTTCGTAGCCGGGCGATACCCTCCCAATTGGACGAAGTGATGCACCGATTGTGCGTCCGGCCCGAAGCGCGTGTAAAACCGGGCGAACAGCGTCTCCACTTCACGATCGAGCCGTTGATAAAGATGACCGCCGGTGTTCTCCCCGAGCGTGGAAGTCAATTCGAGCGATTGCTTTCCGCCGCTCGCCACCGGCTGTTCCGAACTAATCGCCAACACCTTTCCGTCCTGATTGCTGACCTCGGTCCAGCGCCCCGTGATTTCCTCGAGCGAACCTCCTTCAAAATCCTCCGCCAAGATCACGGCTCGATCGCGCGCGATTCCGGCATCCCGCGGATACTTGGCAGAAAGCCCAAACCCCGCAGGCAGATCTGAAGCGACTGCCACTTGAAACGCCGCCAGCACGGCGAGCGCGGAAGCGGGAGCGATCAGTTGCATGGCGGAAGGATCGTGATCCGCGGCCGTCGAGTCTTCAAGCGCCGTGGAGGATCCCGAATGGCCGATTCGTAAAAATGTCATCAGCCGAACTTCGGTAATGCCGGATCCGCGATGTCTTTTCGTCTCCCATTGACTTAAACGTGTCGGGGCCGGGCTTGCTGACCGTCGAAGTGGGGATTGCGCACGTTGCCCTTTGGTCAGCGTGCTAACCGCGGCTTGGAAATCGTAGACGGTTGGCGGAAAGCGCCGCCGCATTTCGCGAGACAACCGGTGGATTAGTCGCCGCAACCGACGGCATAATTCCCGCGCATGCGCATCGCCCGCCGCAATTGGCTCGACAGCCCGAAGCACCCGCGCGACGCTCCCAGCGTCATGGCTTTGCGCCGCTACACACCGCCCATTCGCCGCCTCCAGGAAGACTACAGTGCCGAGATTGCCCGCCGCCGGATGCGGGCGCTCCGCGGTCCGCGCAAGCCGGGGCCGAAGATCCCCGATAACAGTGAGCCGTGGATCCGAAATCCGCGAACGGTCGATGAACTCTGGCAAATCTCGCAGTGGGTTCAGGAACGCGTGGACCAAATCCAATCATGGCCGGAGCCGGAACCTTCCAGCAGTTCCTAGCGGGAGCGGAGAAGCGCCAGCGCGTGGTCCTTATCGGCGGACTGGCGGTGATTGCGCACGGCTTCTCACGCCCGACGAAGGACGGAGATGCGTGGCTGGAGCCCCTCGATTCGCCCGCCGCGTGGGCTGCTGCCGTCTGCGCAACGTTGGCCGAATTCGGGAATCTGCGCCTTTGGTCGCTAACCGAGCGGCGCGATGTTCGCCCGGACGAACTGGCAGAAGTCATCGCCGTCGATGACGTTGTCCGTGTCTGCGGGCTGAACGCGGATCTCGATCTTTTCCGCAAACCGAATGGGATGGAGTGCGAAGATTTCGACGCGGCGTGGGCCCAGGCGCAGGCGTGGGCGGATGGTGTCCGAATCATGGAACCGATCGAACTAATCCTGACCAAAGAGAACACCGGGCGCGAGCAGGATTTTCAGGATATCCTTTTCCTCGAGGGAAAGATCCGCACCAATTTCGGTGCGCGGCTGGCGACGGGCTCGATCGAGGAGGCGCGGGCTTTGTTCTCGCGGTTCGCCGATCACGTCGTATGTGAGCGGGCTCTGGAGAATCCCGATCCGGCGGTGCGTGCGCTCGCGCGCGAAGTGCTCGCGGAATTGGCGGAGCAGGGGGATTGGTTTTCGCGCGACGTGCTGGCGCGGTGCGCGAGCGAGTGAAGCCAATCGGCTTTCCCCGCGGCCCGATGTTGGATGTTGAGTCATGGGCGCTGGATGTTGAATGCTCACCCCATGGACAAGACCGAACTCCGCTGCGATCCGCTGACCGGTGGTTGGACGCTCTTTTCGGAGGCGCGGGCATGCCGACCGCCAAACGGTCGGGTGCGTGGCGATGCGGGGATGGATCCCTTCGCGCCGGGCGTCTTATCCAACCTGCCGCCGTCGCTCTTCGAAGCCGGCGTCAGGGCGGGCGGAACCAATTCGCCCCAGGTCCGCGTGCTCGCCAACCGCGCGCCGCTCCTGCGCATTGAAGGCGATCCCGTGCCGCGCGCCGATGGTTTCTACGATCGAATGGATGGCGTCGGCGCGCACGAAGTGGTGCTGGAAGACGCGGATGATCGTGCGCTCGAGGAACAATCGTTGTCAGAAATCGAAGTCGTCATCGAAGCCTGGAAACTGCGCATGCTCGATCTATTGCGCGATCCGCGCTTGCGATCGTTTTTCGTCCTCAAATCCGTGGGCCGCGAGGCCGGCGCTCTGGTCAACCACAGTCTCTCGCAGGTGATCGCCATGGCGGTGGTTCCGCCCGCATTGAGGAATCGGCTGCAGGTGGCGCGCGAGTTTTATGCGCGGAAAAAGCGCTCGATCTTTGCCGACTTGCTGGCCGAGGAGGTCCGGGTCGGCACGCGGCTCGTGTATGAAAACAACGGGTTCACGGTCTATTGCCCCTACGCCTCGCGGGCGCCGTTTCAAATGGCCATCCTGCCCAAGCGCCAGTGCCCGGATTTCCATGGGTTGACCGACCAGGAACGTGCGCAATTTGCCGATGTCCTGCGCACCGCCCTGCGCAAACTCAAGGCCGCCCTGGATTCCCCGCCCTATCAACTCGCGCTCCTCACTGCGCCCACGCGCACCCGCCGGGCGGATCGCTGGCACACCATCGAGGCCGACTTCCGCTGGCAGGTGGAAATCGTGCCGAAACTTTTCCCCACCTTTCCCATGGAGTGGGCGACGGGTTGTGCCGTGAACGCGATCTGGCCGGAAGTCGCGGCCTCCCATCTACGCAATCTCGATCCTTCGCCATGACCGCACGCCAGGTCTTCTATGAAGGGCGCGTGCAGGGCGTGGGGTTTCGCTACTCGGTCAAAAATATTGCGCGCGGTTATGATGTCGTCGGCTGGGTGCGCAATCTCCCGGATGGCCGGGTCGAGCTGCAATGCAATGGCGAACGGGACGAAGTTGAAGCGTTTTTGCAGGGCATCGCCGACAGCGATCTCAAGAGCCACATCAAAAAAACCACCGTGAATTCCATTTCCCCACTGACCGAGGTGCGCGGATTTGAGATTGTGCAGTAACAATCCGGTAACACACCTTCACGAGAGTCTTTCACCCCTCCGTATGTCCACCCCTGCGATTTCCATCCGCAACCTGACCAAGGTTTTCCCCGTGCCGTTCAAACGGCGCACCATCGTGGCCGTGAACGACCTCTCGCTGACGGTCGAACCGGGGCAGGTCTATGGCCTTCTCGGTCCCAATGGGTCGGGCAAATCCACCACCATGAAAATCGTGCTCGGCCTGGTGACGCCCACTTCCGGCGGCACGGAGATTTTCGGCCGGGATTCGCGGGAGGTGGACAGCCGCGAAGCCGTCGGTTTCCTGCCCGAGAACCCCTATTTCTACAAATTCCTCACCGGCCACGAAACGCTGCGCTTTTTCGGAAAACTTTGCGGTTTGCGCGGCCAAAAGCTCGAAGAGCGATCCCGTGAGCTGCTGGCTTTGGTCGGCCTCGAAGACGCGGCTGATCGCCGGATTGGCGGATATTCGAAAGGCATGCTGCAACGGATCGGACTCGCCCAGGCCCTGGTGCAGGAGCCTCGATTGCTGGTGCTCGATGAGCCGACGGCTGGCGTCGATCCCGCTGGCTCTCGCGAGATCCGCGACCTGATTCTCGATTTCAAAAAGCGCGGACTGACGGTGCTGCTCTGCTCGCATTTGCTCGGCCAGGTGCAGGAGATTTGCGATCGTGTCGGCATTCTGCACGAAGGAACGTTGGTGCGGGAAGGACCGCTCGATTCCCTGATCTCGATCGAAAACCAGACCGAACTGATTCTTGAGAACGCTTCTCCGGAACTGCTGAAAAAACTGCAATCGGCCATCGCCGAAGAGGGGGCGCGCGTAGTGGATCAGCGCCAGCCGCAACAGAATCTCGAACGCTACTTTCTCGAGGTGACCGGAGGAAAAAAATGAGCGACTCGAACGGCGCCCGTCGCCACGTCACGTTTTCTCCGGCGCGCATAACCGCCATCGCCTCGAATACCTTTCTCGAGCTCGTTCGCCTGAAAGTTTTTTACTTCATGCTCCTCTTCAGCATGGCGGTGATCGGCGTTTCGGCGTTCACGGTGAAGTTCACCTTCCAGCAACAATTCCAGGTACTGAAGGATGTTTCGCTCGGCTCGATGAGCATCTTCACCTGGTTGTTGGCGACGCTGGCCACCGCGATGCTGCTGCCCAAGGATCTCGAGGAGCGCACCCTTTACACCATTCTCGCCAAGCCCGTTCCGCGGTTGGAATACCTGCTGGGCAAACTGTTTGGGGTGCTCCTGATGCTGGCGGCGGCGCTCGCCTTCATGACAATTGTTTTCGTGGCCGTCCTGGCCTGGCGCCAGCATTTGGCTCTGGGGGAAACAATGACGGAAGTGCCACCGGGACCCGCCCTCGATGCGGCGCTCCAGGAAATCCGCGATGCGACCTTCAACGTCAACCTCGTCCCCGGCATCCTTGTCATTTACGCCAAATCCGCCGTCATCGCAGCCATGACGCTGCTCATCTCGACTTTCGCTTCGTCGTGGATTTTTACCATCATCGTCTCGATGGCCATTTACTTCATCGGCCACGTGCAACCAATTGCGCGCGAGTATTGGCTGGCGCAAAATGGCCTCGATCCATCCCCGCTCTTGAAGGCGTTTTTTGGAGCTGTAGCGGTGATTTTCCCCGACTTCCAGCTCTTCAATCTGGTCGATGACATCGTGGTCGGCACCGCGGTTTCGATGGGTATGTTTTTGAAAACGATCGGATTCGGGGCGGGCTACGTCATCATTTACACGCTCGTGGGTTACGTTCTATTCGCGAACAAGGAGCTTTGAGCACCGGTCCCGCATGAAAGCGCGCGTCATTGCCATTCTCATCATCGTGGCATTCGGCGTCGTCCGCCTGCCGCTCGAGGCGGACCTCGAACGGGAGCATCGCGCCGCGTATTTTCATGGCGCCAAGCTCGATCTCGATATGCGGCAGCGGCTCGGTCAGCTCGGATTCATGGCGGCCCTCGGTGGTTTCCGTGCCCTCGTGGCCGATTTGCTTTGGATCGAGGCGCACACCGCGTGGGAACGCACCGAATGGGGTCGGATGGCCGGCTTGTTTGACACCGTTACTGCTCTCCAGCCGCGCTGCCTGCTGTTTTGGGATATGGCCGCCTGGCACATGGCCTACAACGCCAGCGTCGCCGCGCGCGAAGATCCGAATCAGCCGCAGGAGGTGCTGCGCCTGAAGGCCGAGCGCGAGTATTGGGAACTGGGCGAGGATTTCCTCAAGCGCGGCATTCAAAACAATCCGGACCGGGCTCAGCTCTACGATCGGCTCGGGCAACTCTACCGGGACAAATTCAAAGATTCGGAAAAAGCCTACGACGCCTACGACGCCGGGCGCAAATTGCCCGACGCGCTCGATTACATGAAACGGTTTGCCGCCTACGAACTGGCCAAGATCCCCGGCCGGGAGCGTGAGGCCTATGAAAGGCTGAAGGAGCTTTACGAGATGGGTGAGGAACAGCGGAAGCCGACCCTTCTGACGGAGCTGGCGAAATTACAGGAAAAATTAAATGTCCCCCCCAAAGAGAGAGTTTATAATCCAGATTCCCAGAGTCCACCGTAGTCCATGCGATTTGCCATTTTCGGAGATATCCACGCCAACCTCGAGGCCCTGCAAGCTGTCCTAGCTGACGCAGAAGCCCACGACGTAACCCATTACGTCTGCCTGGGTGATGTGGTGGGCTATAATGCGAACCCGCACGAGTGTCTCGAGGTGGTGCGCGGTCTCGATTGTCCCGTGGTCAAAGGCAATCACGACGAACAGGCTTCGATGACCGATGATCTCTCCGGATTCAACCCGCTGGCCGAGGAAGCGATCAATTGGACCCGGCGCCAGCTCACGGAAGAGGACAAGCAATGGTTGCGCGATTTGAAAATGATCCGGCAGGTGCGCGATTTTACCATCGTGCACGCGACGCTCGATACGCCGAACAAATGGGGTTACGTTTTCAATCAGCTCGATGCCGCGGCCAGCTTCAATTACCAGCACACCCAGCTTTGTTTTTACGGCCACACCCATGCACCCCGGTGCTACATCCGCGATGGATCGGTCAAGAGCCAGGTGCTCGACAAGCTGACCCTCGATCAGGGGAAGAAGTATTTCATCAATGTCGGCTCGGTCGGCCAGCCGCGCGATGGTGACTGGCACGCCTCATATTGCCTCTTCTATCCGGAGCAACAGCTCGTCGAGTTGCGCCGCATCGAATACGACATCTGGACGGCACAGGATAAAATCGTCGCGGCGGGACTGCCTCAGCGTCTCGCCGACCGCCTCGCGTTGGGAAAGTAGCCGCGCTCACGCCGCGTCATCCTGAGCGAAGCGCAGCGGAGTCGAAGGACCCGGATCCAATGTCGCTGCGCTCCCTCCGATCAAAAACTTCCGACGAAGCCGCGCTCCCGGACACCGTCGCCGGCAACGCATCGCTCCGGTCCGCCCCACCGCGCGACATCGTCATCATCAAGCCGAGTTCTCTCGGCGACGTGGTCCATACGTTGCCCGCGGTGGCCTTCCTGAAGCGGCAATGGCCCATGAGTCGAATCCGGTGGATCATCAATCCGGAGTGGGCGCCGTTGCTCGATGGCAATCCGCATGTCGATGAAACGATCATCTTTCCGCGCCGCGATTTTCGTGGATTGCGCAATGCGTTGAAGCTTGCCCCGTGGGCGCGGGCGATTCGTGAGCGGGTCAACGCGGACCTCGTGCTCGATTTTCAGGGTCTGCTCCGCAGCGCCTTGATCGCCCGACTCTGCCGCAGCCAGGACGGCCAGATTGTGGGCCTGTCCGACGCCCGGGAAGGGTCGCGCATCTTCTACGATACCGTCGCGGATGTGACGGGTCGCACCCATGCGGTGGATCGCTATCTCGCGCTGATCTCCGCGTTGGGCATCGACTTGCATTCGGATGTTCCGCTCTCGTGGCCGCTGCCCGCCGGCACGGCGCCGGCGGCGGTCGCACTGCCGCAGCGTTTCGTTTTGCTGCACCCGTTCTCGCGAGGTAAAAGAAAATCGTTGAGCGACGAAGACGTTGCCACCTTTTGTCGTGCGCTCGCGCCATTCCCAGTCGTTGTCGCCGGGAATGCCGCCCAGGCCGCGCCTTCCGCTGATCACGTGATCGATCTGCTCAATCAAACTTCCCTCCACGAACTGATCTGGCTGATCCGCCGCGCGGCGTTTGTGGTCAGTGTCGATAGCGGTCCGATGCACATCGCGGCGGCCCTCACTCCGCATCTCGTTTCCATCCATACCTGGAGCGATCCGGCGAAAGTCGGTCCGTTTCGCCGGGAGGCATGGGTTTGGAAAGGTGGCCGGCTCTCGACACGGACCGGCGGCGCAGATGCCGCCATCGAGGCCCAGGACATCACCGCCGTGGCCGCCTTTGTGCAAGGCCGAGTGGCTCAGTAACGCTCGTCGCGGACGCCTTTGTGCTCGCGAAATCTCGTTCAGGTGCCATTCTTCCGCCCGGCGAGTCCAAGATTTGATTTTTGGCGCCAACCATACCCGGTCCGCAAGTTGCAGTTTCTTCCAGCGGTCGAAAGACCCTCTGCCGCGGCCAAATTGAACGCTCCCCGTCAAACCATGCTGCCATGTCGAATCGTGATCCTAACTACGTGTGCGCTCGCGTCCGCCGGTTGCGCGCGCTTCGTTAGCCGACCGATTTCGCCCGCTGCGACGGCTGCCGATTTTGACTCCCGTCGCCTTAATTCCCCGGCGCTGCGGGCTGCCTTGAAAAGCGAAGGCGTGTCGGTGCGATCGAGCTGGTCGCTGACCGCGCTCGCCGCCGCCGCCCGGCAGCTCAATCCCGAGCTCGCTGTCCTGCGTGCCCGCGTCCAGACCGCCGAGGCCGCGGTGCAAACGGCGGGCGAGCGACCCAATCCAGTGGTTTCGTTCAAACCCGGTTACAACACCAGCACGCGCGGCATCTCGCCGTGGATTCTGGAGCCGGGACTGGACTTTACCATCGAGACCGGTGGCAAGCGCGACGCCCGGATGGCCGAAGCCGTGGCCAAAGTGCGCGGCGCACGGTTGGAGCTGGCAGCCGCGTCATGGAAGGTGCGCGGTGATGTGCGACGGGCGCTCCTCGCCATGCACACGGCGCAGGCCACGCGTGGGCAGTACCGGGCGCAGGAAGCCGCACAGGCCGAGGCCGCGCGACTTCTCGAACTGCAGCTCAAGGAAGGTGCCGCGCGTCCGCAGGATGTGGCCGTCGCCCGGATTCCCTTGAATCAAACCCGCCTCTCGATGCACGACACCGACCTGCTCGCGGCCAAGGCTCGCGCGCAGCTCGCCACCGCGGTTGGCGTCCCCGTCATCGCGCTCGCCGGAGAGGACTTTGATTTCACGGAGGTCAGCCGTCTGCCATCCGCACCAGCGAGCGGAGCGGCCCGCCGACACGCGCTCACGCAGCGCGCCGATATTCTCGCCGCGCTTGCTGACTACGCTGCGAGCGAAGAACGCGTGCGGCTGGAAGTGGCAAAGCAGTATCCCGATCTCCGGCTTGGCCCGAGCTACAAGTTCGACCAGACCGCCAACAAATGGATGCTCGGCATCGGCTTCGAACTGCCGCTTTTCAATCAACATCAAGGCGCCATTGCGGAAGCTGAAGGCCGCCGCACTGAAGCCGCGGCGCGCTTCTTCGCCGTGCAGGCCAAAGCCGTCGGCGAAATTGACCTCGGGCTCGCCGTGTATCGATCCGCGCGCGCGAAAGCCGACGCCGCCAACGCCCTCGCCGACGACGTGCAGGCGCAAACAAGGATTGCCGAGTCAATGAAAGATGCCGGCGAACTCTCACAGCTCGACGTCTCGCAACGGCGCGTCGAGCAGGGAGCTGCCGATCTCGCGCGTGCCCAATCTCGCATCCAGGCCCTCGAAGCGCTCGGAGCTCTGGAAGACGCCCTGCAAACTCCCGCCTCCTCGTGGAAATGAAATACGTCTCTTTCGTCCTCTCCGTCACCTGTGTCACCGCGCTCGCTGCCGATCCTGCGCCCTCCACCGCACCGGCGCAGGCTGCCATCGCCAATCCGGTCAAGGAAGGTGACCTCACCACCGTCACCCTTACGCCCGAAGCCGCCCAGCGCCTCGGCATCACCACTGTGCCGGTGGCCAGCAAGGTCGTCCCAAACTCCCGACTTTACGGCGGCGAGATCACGCTCCCACTTGCTGTCGACGCGGGAACCGATTCCTTTATGGCACTCGCGCCTCCGCAGAATGCAACCGAGATGCTCAAGCTGGCCGAACTCCAGGCGGCGGCCGATGGCGAGCTGTCGCAAACGCGAGGTGAAACTCGAAGCCGCGAAACTCGCCCATGAGCGCGCGGAAAAACTGCTCGAGAATCAAACCGGCAGCGAACGTGCCGTCGAGGAATCCAGTGCTGCCCACCAACTTGCTCAGGCCGCCCACGATCATGCCGTTGCCCGGCGCGCGCTTCTCGGCCCGGGCTTTGCCGCAGCCCCCGACGGAAAACGCTGGTGGGTGCGCGCCGCCATTCCCGCCGCCGATGCCCGCACGCTCGACCCGGAAGCCGAAGCCACCGTCACTCAACTCGGCTCGGCAGAGAGCGCTCCAGCCAAACGCATCGCCGGTGCTCCTCCCACCGCCAATGCCCTCGCCTCGACCGTGGACTGGTACTTTGAGATTGAAGATCCGGAGCGTCATCGCCGGCCCGGCGAGCGGGTGGAGGTGCGCATTCCGGCGCTCGGCGCGAACGAGGAGCGCCTGACCGTGCCGTGGGCGGCTGTCCTGCACGACATTCACGGCGGCCAGTGGGTTTATGAAATGACCGGTCCGACCACCTTTGTTCGCCGCCGTGTCCAGGTCGCGCGCGTCTCCGGAAAAGACGCCATTCTCGCGAGCGGACCGCCCGCCGGTGCGGAGATTGTCACCGATGGTGCGGCTGAATTGTTTGGCATCGAGTTCGGGCCCGGCAAATAGGTCCCATGAGACTCATTCGACCCATTCCACGCGACCCATGCTGAAAGCCATTGTCACCTGGGCGCTGAACATGCGCGTGCTGGTGGTCGCGATCTCCATCGCCGTCATCGTGGTCGGCGTGGAATCGGTGCGGCACGCGCCGCTCGATGTCTTCCCGGAGTTCGCACCGCCGATGGTCGAAATCCAGACGGAAGCGCCCGGACTTTCCACCGAGCAAGTGGACGCACTCGTCACCGTCCCGCTGGAAAACGCGCTCAACGGCCTGCCATGGTTGAAAACCATCCGTTCGAAATCCGTGCTTGGTCTCTCGTCGGTGGTCATGATTTTCAAGCAGGGCACTGATCTGCTGCGCGCCCGCCAACTCGTCCAGGAGCGGCTCGCGCTGGCACAGGCGCGGCTCCCTGCTGTGGTGAAGCCGCCGGTGCTCATGTCGCCGTATTCATCGCTCAGCCGGGCGATGAAAGTCGGCATGACCTCGAAGACATTGTCCCAGACCGAGCTGAGCGAACTCGCGCTATGGACCGTTCGCCCGCGGCTGATGTCCGTGCCGGGCGTCGCGAACGTGGCGATCTGGGGCCAGCGCGACAAAGAATATCAGGTCCTGGTGGATCCGGCGCGATTACGCGCGCTCGGTGTTTCGCTCGATGCCGTGGTGAAGGCCGCGGGCGATGCGGCGGTTATCGGTGCGGGTGGATTTCTGGACACGCCAAACCAGCGCCTCGCCGTGCGGCAGGTGGGCGCAATCACCAGCGCGGATGACCTCGCCCGCAGCGTCGTCGAATTTCGCAACGGCACCCCGCTTCGCTTGGGAGACGTCGCGGAAGTCATCGTCGGCAATCCCGCGCCCATTGGGCAGGGTGTCATCAACGACGGCCCCGGCCTGCTGCTCATCGTCGAAAAGCAGCCCTGGGGAAACACGCTCGACGTCACCCACGGGGTCGAGCGGATGCTCGATGAATTGCGCCCTGCGCTTCCGGGTGTCGAACTCGACTCGACCATTTTTCGCCCCGCGACCTTTATCGAGCTCAGCATCTCGAATCTCACCCGTGCGATGTGGTTTGGTTGCGGGCTCGTCATCCTCGTGCTCGCGTTTTTTCTGCACGACTGGAGGACTGCGTTCATCAGTATCACCGCGATCCCGCTTTCGCTCGTCGCGGCGGCACTGGTCCTGCGCTGGCAGGGGCAGACGCTGAACACCATGGTTCTCGCCGGGCTCGTTATTGCGCTCGGCGAAGTCGTCGATGACGCCATCATCGACGTGGAAAATATCTTGCGCCGCCTGCGTCAAAACCGGGCGCTCGCCGCCCCGCGCCCCGCATTCAATGTCGTGCTCGATGCCTCGCTCGAAGTCAGGAGCGCAGTCGTCTACGCGAGCGCCATCGTCGTGCTCGTTTTCCTTCCGGTGTTTTTCCTCGACGGCCTGATGGGCACCTTTTTCCGCCCCCTCGCACTGAGCTACATCCTCGCCATCGGCGCTTCGCTCGCCATCGCGCTCACGCTCACGCCGGCGCTTTCGCTCATGATGCTGCGCGGTCGTGCGCTGGAGCGCAAAAAGGACGCGCCTCTCGTGCGGGCGCTCAAGACGGGCTATCGCCGTGTGCTTCCACGCTTGCTTGGAGCGCCCCGCGCCGTGTGCATCGTGCTCGCCGTCGCCTTTGCCGGAACCTGGTTCGCCTATCGCCACATGGGCGAGCAATTGTTGCCGAATTTTAAGGAGCGCGATTTCCTCATGCACTGGGTGGAGAAGCCGGCCACGTCTCTCGAAGCCATGACGCGTATCACGATCGCCGCGAGCAAGGAGCTGCGTGCCATTCCCGGTGTGCGCAATCTCGGCGCGCACATCGGCCGCACCGAGGTCGCCGACGAAGTGGTCGGGCCGAACTTTACCGAGCTGTGGATCTCGCTCGATCCCGAATGTGGAATACGACCCAACGGTCAAAAAAGTGCAGGCCGTCGTGGACGGTTACCCCGGACTCCAGCGGGACCTGCTCACCTATTTGCGCGAGCGCATCAAGGAAGTGCTCACCGGCCAGAGCGCGAGCATCGTCGTGCGCATCTTCGGCCCGGACCTGGCCACGCTGCGCGCGAAGGCCGCGGAAGTCGCGGGTGTGTTCAAGGACGTGCCGGGCGTGACCACATTGAAAGTCGAGCAGCAGGCGCTGGTGCCGCAGGTCGTCGTCACGCCACGCAAGGATGCCGCTGCGCTGTACGGACTCACCGAGGCGCAAATTCTCCGCACGGTCGCCACGCTCGTGAAGGGTCAAAAAGTTGGTGAAGTCTTCGAGGATCAGAAGATCCATGCGGTCGCCGTCTGGAGCGTCCCGGAGGCGCGGACGGACCTCAACGCGCTGCGCGAACTGCTCATCGACGTCCCCGGCAGCGCTGCTGTACCTGGTTCCGCGAGTGCCGTACGCCTGGGCGAAGTCGCCGACATCGCCATCGTACCCACACCAAATGAAATCAAGCGCGAGGGCGCGTCCCGCCGCATCGACGTGACCTGCAACGTCGCCGATCGCGACCTTGGAGCCGTGGCCCGTGATCTCGAAGCACGCCTCGCCACCGTGAAATTCCCGCCCGCGCATCACCCCGAATTGCTCGGGGAATACAAGGAGCGCCAGGACTCCAGCCGCCGCTTGTTCTGGCTCACGCTCGCCGCCATCGGCGGCATTCTTGTCCTGCTGCTGGCCGATTTCAAAAGCTTGCGGCTCACGCTGCTCGTGGCGCTTACACTACCCTTCGCGCTGATCGGCGGTGTGCTCGCCGCGTGGATGAACGGCGGCGTTCTCTCGCTTGGCTCACTCGTCGGCTTTGTCACGGTTCTCGGCATCGCCGCGCGCAATGGCATCATGCTCGTCAGCCACTTTCGGCATCTCGAAGTCGAGGAAGGCGAAACGTTCGGCCCCGCCATGATCCTGCGCGGCGCGGAGGAACGCCTGGCGCCCATCCTCATGACCGCGTCCGCCGCGGGCCTCGCGTTGCTTCCCCTCGTGTGGCGCGGGAACATCCCCGGACACGAAATCGAATTCCCGATGGCCGTCGTCATCCTCGGCGGCCTTGTCACCTCGACGCTGCTGAATGTCTTTTTACTTCCGGTGCTCTACGCGCGCTTCGCTCGGCAGGGAAAGGCAGTGGCCATTCCAACTTAAACTCCACGTCATCCTGAGGCGGCGATTTTGCAGCGCTGACACGCCGACCGGCGGCCTTCAATGTTCATCGAAATGGAAAAATGGAAAATTTATGCCTTTGCGGCCGCGCTCTTTGCCGGCCTCACGTCCGTCGTCGCCAAGGCGGGACTCAGGAATCTGAGCGCGGATCTTGGACTCGCCGTTCGCACCACGTTCGTTTTCACCTTCGTACTCGCCAATTTGCTTTTGTGGTCCAATACGACGCCGATTGCGGCCGCCCTCCGAAACGCCGGGGGCAAGGCGATCGCTTGGCTTGCACTCTCCGCGCTGACGACCACGCTTTCCTGGATCTGCTATTACCGCGCCATGAAGGACGGCACGGTATCCTTCGTTTCCCTCGTGGATAAGGGCAGTCTCCTGGTCACGCTCGTGCTCTCCGTCATGGTGCTCGGGGAGCCGTTTACCTGGCGCATTGCGATGGGTGCGGCACTCATCCTGGGTGGTTTACTGGTGCTGGCCGGAGGGAAATAGGCGGGCGCATTCACCCCGAATGGCAATGCGGCAATCAGTGTCCTTTTCCGCCAGCTTCATTCGTCAATCCACTGCGGGTTGTTCCCGCAATCACCAAAACGAAAATCGACCGAACGAAAATGAATACACAACGCAACGCAGTCGGCTGGTTCGAACTCTATGTCCAGGACATGGGGCGCGCGAAAGCCTTTTACCAAAACACATTTCAGGTGAAGCTCGAACGCCTGGAAGCTCCGGGCGTCGAGCTGTGGGCTTTCCCAAACCCGATGGGCATGGACGCTCCCGGCTGCCCCGGAGCCCTCGTGAGAATGGAAGGCAAGGACTCGGGCGTCGGCGGAACCATCGTCTATTTCTCGAGTGAAGACTGTGCGCAGGAAGCCTCGCGCGCCGTTCAGAATGGCGGACAGATTCAGAAAGGGAAAATGTCCATTGGCCAATACGGATTCATCGCCCTCATCCTCGATACCGAGGGCAACATGATCGGAATTCATTCGATGCAATAACATGAAACGAATCTCACCCTGTCTTTGGTTCGATACCCAGGCCGAGGAAGCCGCGGAGTTCTACACCTCCGTTTTTCCCAATTCCAGGATCGTGAGTATCTGCCATTATCCGGATGCCGGGCAGGAAATCCACGGGAAGCCCGCGGGATCGGTATTGACCGTGGACTTCGAGCTCAATGGCCAGCCATTCACCGCGCTCAACGGCGGGCCGCAGTTTAAGTTCAATGAAGCCGTTTCTTTCCAGATCGAGTGCGAAACTCAGGAGGAAGTGGACGAATATTGGGAGAAACTCTCGGCCGGCGGTGACCCGGATGCGCAACAGTGCGGCTGGCTGAAGGACAAATTCGGCCTTTCATGGCAGGTCGTTCCGAAAGGTATGGCCGAGATGTTAAACGATCCGGACCCCGCGAAAGTGGTGCGCGCTTTCCAGGCGATGCTGAGCATGAAAAAGCTCGACCTCGACGCTCTGAAGCGCGCGCACGAGGGGCGGTAGCAAAGAAACGAACTGGCATGGCCTGCGATGAAGAACTGCTCGCAGACGTTCTGCTCAGTAACATCGATCGCCAGGCTTCACCCATCTGATGCAAAACCGAGATCGAAACTCGTTCACGCCAACGCATTGAATCCTTTCTCGAGGTCTCGTGCGATTGCCAATCACACCGAAAACCGCTGAATCGTCTCAGCAGGCATGAAAAGCGGTAGCGGCCCGGAGGCCGTCGCCTCGAAACCGAAGCGCGTATAGAAGGCGACGGCAGCTTCGTCTTTCGCATCGACGAAAAGTCCGATGCCCCCGGCGATTTCGGTCACGCGCGCAATTCGGTGCAGCGCTTCCATCAGCAATGCCTTGCCATATCCGGCGCCTTGCTGATGCCGCGCGACCGCCAAACGTCCGAGTCGTATGGCCGGGATTTGTTCAGGCAGTTTCTTTGCCCACTTCGCGGGCACTTGCTGGCCAAGCACCTGGCAGAGCGAGATCGTAAAATACCCGAACACAGGCTTCGGGGCGACAGCGCCCTCATCGACGAGCACGAAAGTCTTTGCGACACCCTTCGCGATGTGCTGCCGGGCGATTTGCTGGAGGTAGCGGTTCAGCGGGTCCACGCCGCAATCGAAGGCGCGGCGGTCGTGAATCGCATCCAGCAGTTCGACTCTAAGCACGCACGAGTTTCCGATGAGCAGCCTTGGCGGAGCGCAACGCTGCGTTCGGCTTTGGAGGCTGGTCGAGCAACTCGAAGACGCGTTTTGTCTGCGCGCGGTTCAGCCGGATGATCGTTTCGCGTTCCAGGATCTCCTGTGCCTGACGGTGCGCAGCCTGCACGACGAAATGATTGAGCGACGCGCCTTCCAGATCCGCCGCCGCCTGGATCGTCTTCCGCACGCCCGCCGGGATGCGCGCCACCAGACGGGACTTCTTATCAGCGATCGCAGCCATGGTGCCAGATTGATACCACCCCGACGGAACGTCAACGGCCCGTTCCCAGGTCTCTTCCGTGCGTGGATCTCTTTGTAGCCGTAGCACTGCCAACCCGCATCCGGATTCTCTTTGCTCCGGGTCGGCGTGCGTTTGTGCATTTCGCCGGGTTGTTCCTGCTGGAATGCTAGAACCCGGCCGGTGGCTCGTGGACGGTCACCGCGTCTTTGATGCGGTTCGCGAGGCCGCGCGAGCGCTTTCCCGGAATGATCGCGTGAGCTGGATTCCATTCCACCGGGTCCGCCTCGCCGGTGATGGTCACCGGCGGATTGTGCGTCCGCCCGAGTTCCCCGAGCTGCCCAATTCCGATTTGCGCGATGCGTCTGAGCAGGCGCTCCGGCGGCCTCTCGACGCCGCGTCGGAAAACCTCCCAATGATCCTCCAGCGGTGTGATCGCGAGCCGGCTCACGGACGTGTCCGGTCCCATGAAAGCGCTCGGAGCGATTCGCTCACCGTCCCACTTGTCCGTGCAAATCGCGCGGACGATTTCCTCGTCGTCCGGCAGAGGCATCAGTGCTGCGAGATTAGTTCAGCAGCGGCCCGGGCGTCACCGAGCGGGAGGTCACGCTCAAGGTCGTCGGCCGCGCGATACACTTCCACGTGGGAGGGCAAAAACGCCGCCTGAACCGATTTGCCATCCGAATCCTCCCAGCAAAGCTCCAGTCCCCCGTCGTCGGTGAGGAAAATGCTCGGCTGCGCGCCAGCGGGAAACTGCACCGTCTCGAGAAAGTTGTAGAACGCCTCGATGGCGCGCGGTGACAGCGCCCGGCCCCGGCCTTCGCCCCAGCCTGGACCGTAGAAATGCCTGAAATGATAGAGCCGCCCCCATCCCCGCGGCCCCAGCTTGCGGAGCAGCAACTCCTCGCGATCCGCCTCACCCGGTTCAGCGCACTTTACGCGGCCAGCTTCGGGGGTGGGGAGAAGGTCGTCGGCGAGTCGATAAGCGGACTGGCTGTAGGCCTGGTGGAGCAGAGGCATCGTCAATAAACGGGGTTCAATGTGGCGAGAAACTCCGGCTTCAACAAGCCGAAGAACAGTTTTTTGTTCACCTCGTGCAGGCGCTCGATCTGGGCTGCCGCCTCGGCAAACACGTCCTCCGAAGCCAGTCGCTGCCACGCGTCCAGATCCAGGATGCTGCCTCTCCGCGTTTCCTTTCCATCGTTCAGGAACGCACCATTGGTAAGCACCAGGCGGGCGGTCGATTTCTCCCACGGGATCACCGTGGAAAAACTTTGCTCCAGTCCTGCGAATTCCTGCCCCGCCACGGACACGCCGAGCACGACAAGAGAGAAGATGTCCTGCTTGAAAAAATCGACGTAGCGCACGCCGAGCCGCTCGCCTTCCTGCACGAAACCCGCGGCGGCCACCTCGTCCCACAGCCATGCGAGTTCCTCACGAAAGCGCGGCCAGCCGGGGTAGCCGTGAGTGCGCGTGATGAGCGTCAGCACGCGCGGCCCAAACCGGATCAAAAACTCCGGCCCCTCATACTGGAGGAGCGGCTGATAGGTGAAGCCGGCTTCCTGCTGCCGCATCGATTCCGGGATTTGCGCGAGGGGCAACTCGCTTTCCTGCGGGTAGCGCTTGCGGAGGCGCGCCGAGAGCAGGCCCGGCAGATTTCGCCACGACTCCGTGCTCACGAAACGCAGCTCCACCGCCGCCTCGACGATCGGGCACGGCTCGATACGCGACGGCAGACGTTCGGGAATCGGGATCGGCAGCGGCATACTCAGGAAGGGTAGCAGTTTCGGTTCATCATCGTCGAAAATTGATCACCGGAGGCTGAGACGGCATCAGACGCTGGGCGGCGTGCCGACGATGGCATCGAGCGTGGCTTTGAGCCTGCCGCAGGCATAGATGGTGAAGTAAGCGGTGACGACGGAAAGCTGCGTTCCATCCGAGATCGTCGCGCGCAGGAAATCAGCAGCGCTACCACGCTGATAATTGTCTCGGATGCCTGAATGGGAGGTGTGCACGCTCCTTGGGGATTATGGAATTAAGCCATCGGACGCGATGGCAAATCCAAGGGTCCGCTACTCTGGATTGTTCCTCGGCCACCGGCTCGGGGATATAGATGAGCTTCAGGGGGAGCAGGCTCGTGTAGTGACCGTTGAACTGCTCTTAGTGCGCGCGGATAACGGATGAGCCGACGACCGGGGGCGGGGGAGGCGAAGAACCGGGGCGGGAGTCTTTTTTTGATTGGTTTTGCGGTTCCAAAATTCTTCACAAAGGGTGCGTCTGTCAGCGGGAAAACCACCCCTTCGAGGATGGAAATAAGAACAGAGTCGAGGCCGCAACGTAGAGTGCCAATTGGGCGGCCGCCCGGAGATACTTTAGAGAAAATGTAAATTCACGGAACAATCGGGGTGCGCCGAAAATCACCACCAAAGTGAAGAGGAAGACGATCCAGCGTGCCCAATTTCGGCCGGTCCATAGCCCACGGATGACGAGGAAGAGGGCGAGGCAGATTCCGATGAATAGCATCACGGCCATCGGGTCGTGCCAGTGAAGCGTAAACACCCAGGTTGCTGGCGCTCCGGCGAATCCCAACGCAACGCAGGCCGTCCCGATAACGACCGTCAGCGGTCGCTCGTTTGGGGTCCGATTGGCGTTCACAGCGAAAAGGGCAAAGAATCGGCTCGGACTTTAACCGCAAGAGCAAGCAGGGAAAGGATTACCAGGAGGCGTTCGAGAAGTTGCGCGAGGTTCTCGCTGAATCACCGGTAAATCCAGCGTCTCTGCTTGTTTAACACTTGAGGAAACCCATGAGCGAGGAGAGGCATGGCGGGCGCCAGCGCGGGATTCTGTTGGCCGGAACTGATACAATCAACTCGGTGACGAGGGACATGGTGTTCCTGCAACCGGCGAGTGATGACGAAGAGGACTCGCGGTTGATCGTGATGCCTGCGAATAACAATGATGGAGAGCCTCGGCGACACAGTCGCCATCGTCGGTTTGTTATCCGGAGCCGTGTTCAGGCAGGGTAAATAACGCGCTTACGTCGAACGCAACTTGCTCGACATGAGTAAGTTGGAGCGGGTGACGCGACTCGAACGCGCGACATCTTCCTTGGCAAGGAAGTGCTCTACCAACTGAGCTACACCCGCAGCTGAGAGGGGCGGAAAGTAGGAAGGGTCCGGGACGGTTGCAACCACTTTTTAGGAGCGCTTTCAGGCCGCGGAAATCGAGGGTGCTCACCTGCAAAATCCTGGGGCTTGGTCCTACCAGTCCTCGGGGTGGGTGCGGCGCCAGTGATCGAGGGAGCGGGCGAAATCGTATGGAAACCGGAAACCAAGGCGCTCCAACACTGCGGGTTGCAACCAGCGCGGCTCGTTGGGTTCGAGGGCGGCGGCCGGTTCATCTGTGTGGGTGCGGCTGGCCGTCAGGGTGCGCGTGGCGCGGGACAATGGTCGCCAAATCCACGTCGGAACCGGAATCATGATCGTCTTGGTACCACAAGTGCGCCGGGCGATTTCGAACAGGGTTTCGACCGGTTCGGCGTTACGTTCCGCATAATGGTATGTAAACACGGTCTCTTCGCGCGTCATGGTGAACTCAATGCTGTCGAGCAAACCGTCAATATAGGCGTGCGATTGGCGTGTATCTTTCGCGCCGGAATAAAAATAGAAGCGGCTCTTTCGCACCGCGGCCAAAAGGTGCTGGATCTCGCCGGGAATTCCCGATCCGTAGACCGGCGCTGTCCGCACGATGATCAATTGGCGCGTGAGCGAATCCTTGACCCAGTTCTGGTGGATCAATTCGGAGGCCAGGAGTGAAAGGCCATGCACGTCGAGCGGACTGGGCGGTGTGTTTTCCGTGATCCGCTTTTCGCCGGGCGAATATACGTCGCCGCTGCTTCCAAAGAACAAATGCGAGCATCCGATGCGCGTGGCATAGGCGCAGATGCTCCGGGCGGCGGAAAGATGGGTAAGAGTGTCGGCGACCGAATCCCTGCCCGAGGCCCGGGCGGCGCTGGCAAAATTGAATATCCAATCCGCATTGCTGGCGACGACATGAGGAGCGATCTCGCTGCGTACATCGCAAGGAACGAAACGCACCTTCGGGGGCACGGGTCGGGACGTTGGCTTCAGGTCGGCGACGACGATCTCGTCGAACCGATCACCCGCGGCCAGACGCTCGGCCAGCATCGAACCAACGTAGCCAGTTCCTCCGAAGATGACGCAACGGTGCATGGACGAACCCTTAAATGCGGAACGCGGAATGCGGAATGCGGAAAACATCCTTCTTTCCGGCAGCTGACTCATGACTGCTGACTGCTGACTGCTACTGGGCAGGCTAAGTTTCAGGCTGGTCGGGAATCATCCATCGGTCCGCATGACCCCATACGATGCCCTTCAACGCCAGTTCAGCCGCCGTGTCTTTTTACAAAAAAGCACCACGGGGCTCGGGGCGCTGGCTTTGTCCTCATTGCTAACTCCAAACGCATTTGCCGCGGAATCGAGTGAGGCTTCGGGACCCGAAGTGCCGGGTGCGCTGGGGCATCTGCATTTTGCGCCGAAGGCGAAGCGCGTCATTTATCTCTTCATGTCGGGCGCGCCGTCGCACCTCGATCTGTTCGATCCCAAACCCAAGTTGATCGAGATGACGGGGAAAGACTTGCCGGATTCGGTGCGCCAGGGGCAGCGGATCACGACCATGACCTCAGGACAGAAGAATCTGCTCTGCGTGGGGTCGCCCTTCGAATTTTCCAAATATGGCCAGTGCGGCATGGACCTTTCCAATTTGCTGCCGCACACGGCGAAGATCGCGGACGAATGCACGTGGATTCGGTCGATGCACACGGATCCGATCAACCACGATCCGGCGGTCACATTTTTCGGCACGGGAAGTCAACAGCCCGGGCGGCCGACGATGGGGGCGTGGTGCAGTTACGGGCTGGGCAGCGAGAATCAGGATCTGCCGGCGTTCGTGGTGCTGAATAGCGGCGCCGGCGGGCAGCCATTACAATCGCGTTATTGGGGTTCGGGTTTCCTGCCCGCTCAGCACGGCGGCGTGCAATTTCGCGGTGTCGGCGATCCGGTGCTTTACGTTTCGAATCCTCCCGGAATTAGCAGAACCGCACGGCGGCAGATTCTCGATGCCACGCAGGAATTGAACCGGCTTGCCCTCGGGCAGTTTGGCGATCCGGCCATCTCGGCGCAGATCGAGAATTACGAACTCGCGTTTCGCATGCAGTCGAGTGTGCCCGCTCTGGCCGACCTTTCGCAGGAGCCAAAGGAAGTTCTCGAGGCCTATGGCGCGGTTCCCGGCCAGCCGAGTTACGCGAACAATTGCCTGCTCGCGCGGCGGCTGGCTGAACGCGGGGTTCGCTTTATCCAGCTTTGCCATCGCGACTGGGATCACCACGGAGGGCTGCCTGGTGGCTTGAAAGCGAAGACCCAGGAGACGGATCAAGCCAGCGCGGCCTTGATCCTGGACCTCAAGCAACGCGGACTGCTCGACGAAACGCTGGTGGTCTGGGGTGGTGAATTCGGTCGCACGGCCTACAGCCAGGGAGAGATCAAGGCTGATAGTTTCGGGCGCGATCATCACCCACGATGCTTCACTATCTGGATGGCCGGAGGCGGCGTGAAGAAAGGGTTCGTCTTCGGTGAGACCGACGATCTCGGCTACAACATCGTCCGTGACCCGGTTCACGTGCACGATTTCCACGCCACCATGTTGCATTTGCTCGGCGTGAATCACGAGAAAATGATCTATCGTCACGAAGGACGCGATTATCGGCTGACGGACGTGGCGGGAGAGCTGGTAAAACCAATCCTCGCGTAACGGGATCGCTGAGCGCGGTTTTTGAGCCCGGGTTTGTAACCAAATCTCTCGCCGCGCGTATGCTCGGTTATTACCATGGTTCTCGCGTTGCATGAATTGGCCCTATGAATTCGGCGCCTCCGCTTCGACTTTGCACGAAGCGTTTGCCTCGGTGGTGGCGCATTTTCAGCGGCCACTCGCGCAGTTCATGTTTCGCTTCGTCCACCGGCAGGACGCGGCGCTCGATCTGACACAGGAGGCCTTCGTGAAAGCGTTCCAGAATCTGCATCGCTACGACAGCGCGCGCTCGTTTTCGACCTGGCTCTTTGCCCTGGCGTCGAACCTGGCCAAAGATCATCTCCGCAAGCATGGCCAGCGCGAGGAGGTACCGTGGGAGGAGCAGTTCGAGGGCGACGGGGATCTGCCGGTGCGGCGCCCGGACCATCAAGTCGAGGCGGCGGAACTCGGCGCAGCGATCGAACACGCGATCGCCGATCTGCCGCTGATCTACCGCGAGCCTTTGCTTTTGCGCCACACGGCTGGTCTTTCGGTCGAGCAAACTGCGGAGGCGCTCGAAACTTCGGTCGGCGTGATCAAAACGCGGCTGTTTCGTGCCCGCGCGAGATTGCAGGAAGCGCTGGGAAGGGAGTGGCTGCCACGATGAACGACGAAGAGAATTTTCAGGAGCAGGCGTCGGAATGGTTCGATGCGCGCGCGCATGACGAGGACTCAATGCCGCCAGGGGTCGCGAACGACGTGGCGATGTGGTCGCTGATCGCGCAACACCTCGAGATGGGTGAAGTCGTTGCAGTGCCGTCGGATTTTGGCGAACAGGTTCAGCGCCGCTTGCGGCGGATGGCGTTCTGGAAGGAGGCGGCGTTTGTCGCGAAAGTGGGTGCCGTCACTGGAGTGTTGGTGACTCTGGTGCTTGCCGTCGCACTGGGAGGTGACTGGTGGCAGCGATTCCGCGACCTCCTCAATCCAGATGTTCTGGCGCAGAAAGCCCAGGCGTTGACGCCGACAGGTGTCACCAGCTTTGAGATCACGAAAGCGATCAGCCACACGCTGCCATCGGTGGCGCCGATGATCGCCACCGGCTTTCTCGCGGTGTCCGTCCTGGCCCTCGCGGGTCAGTTTTTGATTTTTCGATATCTGGGTCTCGGGTTCGCCGCTCGCAAGACCCCAACCGCCGTTCACTCCTGATCCAGCATCCATGAAAATGAAGCCGACCCTCCTCCTCGCCGCCGCTCTCGCGTTCGCGATTGACACGCACGCTCAAGATCAAGCACCACCGGACTCGACACCACCTCCAACCAGCACGGAGGCCACGAAATCCGACGCCACCGCCGAACCTCCCACGAAACCGTCGCGGGCCGACCAATGGCGAACGGAAGTGCTGGCCTGGACGGATGCGCACCGCGTCGAGGAAGGTGCGGTGAGCGAGACAATCAGCGAGGTCGAGAAACCGGTGCTCGTGCTCGGCACGGTGGATGGCAACGTTTCAACCGTCGGCCGCGACGTGGCGGTGTTGGGAGTGGTCAAGGGAAACGTATCGAGTTCAGGCGGCACCGTGACGGTTTTGGGAACGGTCGATGGTCGGGTGGCGGTAGTCGGCGGCGATTTGCGCTTGGCAGGAAATGTGACCGGAAAGAAATTAGTCACTGGCGGAAAATTGACCAAGCTCCCGGCGGCCAAGAACGAATCGAAGTCCGCTGTTTCCAATGCGGATAAGAAAACGAACTCGAGTGGAAAATGGGATTTTCACTTCGATTCCGGGAACTCTGATTTCTCGTTCAAAATGGAACCGGGCGGGTCGCCATCTTTGGTCGATGTGCTCGGGCCTTTTTGGTTCGCTCCATTAATGCTCGTCTGGCGGAGCGGACTCCTGGTGCTGTGGCTCGCGGTTGGTTGCACCATTGCCGCGCTTTTTCATCCTTCGATCCTGCGCGCTAAAGCCGAGCTGCAGCAGGCGCCCGGGCGTGGCATCGCGCTCGGGTTCCTCTGGCTGATCGTCTTTTGGGTTTTGCTGATCATTTCCATCGTCCTCTCGTTCGTGATCATCGGATTGCCCCTGCTGGTGGTGCTCCTCGCCTTCGATCTCGCGCTGCACGTGTTCGGCATGACCGTGATTTTCAGTTGCGTGGGCGAGTGGCTGTCCAAACGGATAAACCATCCGAATGCCTCGATCTACGCCATGGTGTTTGCGGGCGCATGTCTGCTGGGCCTCGTTCGCCTCATTCCTATTCTGGGTTCCCTTGCCTGGTTCGTCGCCGGATTGTTCGGAGCAGGTGCGACGCTGGCCTCGCGTTTTGGCCAGCCCGCCGCCGGACCGCCACCGGTGGCCAGTCTCCCGGCTGCGGCCACCGCTTGATTCGAGACGTCATCCTCGCTTCATCGAAATCTTGAATGAAGTTACAGGAGCAAACGGAGGAAACAGGGAAACTGCTGGAATGCGGAACAATCGGTCTTCGTTTGAGGTAGGATTGTAATACGCAGCATGTTTTCAGGTCACCGCATCCCTCCGTTCGCTCTGTTACCTTCTGTTCCAATCCGCGACTAACGCGCCGCAACACCGCCGCCGACGTCATAGCAGGCCGCTTCGGTGGTGCTGCGCACGAAGATCCGGCCATTGCTCAGAACCGGTGTGGTCCAGCATTTGCCCTCGAGGACCTTGGCGCGACCGAGTTCACGATAGCTGGCCGGATCCGCGGCGATGAGCACCAGCTCGCCCGCGTCGCTCAATGCCACGATTTTGTCCTGGCTGCGGATGACGTTACCGGGACCGAATCCGGCTTTTTCCCACTTCACGTCGCCGGTTTTTATGTCGACGCATTTGACCGGACCGTCCCCGTAGTTTTTGAATTGAAACATCCCGTAAAGGTAGCCCTTGAAATAGACGGGCGTGCTCCAGTGGTTGGCCAGCGGTTGATCACCGCGCTTCCGGTAAATTTCCTTCGCCTGCCATTTTCCACCCGCATTCGAGACCTGAACTGCGCCTGCGCCGACGCCATAACCGGCACTGCAATACACAATGTCACCCGCGATGATCGGTGAGGCAGCCGTCGAGACTTTGTAGGGAAAGCTGTAGCGCCATAGTTCCTTCAACGTCTTTGGCTCGACGGCGAGCAACCCGCTTTGCAGGAAGAAAACGATCTGCTTTTTTCCCGCGACGATTCCGGCAGCCGGAGTGGCGTGGGTAATTTTCTCGTCGAACGCCTTGGCCACAACTTTTCCGTCCTTGGGATTGATCGCGAGGATCGATTGGTCCGGGCCGCCGCCGCCGACGTAAATCAGGTCATCGACGAGCAAAGGTGACGCCGCATTTTTCCACTGAACGTTTCGGCCCGCGTGATCGGTGACGAGGTCGGTCTTCCAAAGCTCTTTTCCGGATCCGGCGTCGAATGCCTGCAGCACCAGGTCTGAATTCATCGTCATCACCGCGTTGCCGACAATGGTCGGCGTGCTGCGCGGTCCATCACCGCCCTTGTTGTCGGGAGCGCCGGAGTCACCGCCGCCATCGTACTTCCGAACGCCGAGCGCCGCCGTCCACAGCTCCTTGCCATCGCTTATGCCGCGAGCCACGAGCACTTCCTGCGGCGCTCCGTCCACGTCGCGCCCTTCGATTGTAAAGCATCGTCCCTCCGCCACCGTGAAAGAACTGAACCCATTTGGGCTCTCGACCTTCCAAAGCTGCTTTGGTCCCGATGCTGGCCAGGAAATGGGGTCGGGCGTGCTGCCGTCGCCGAGCGGCCCGCGATATTGCGGCCAGTCGGTGGCGTGAGCGGAACTGGCGAGAACGGCGAGCGGAATAAAGAGGCGAGGAATCATGAGACGGTGCGGACTGTTTTGGGATAGTTAGTGAGCGGGAGAGATTGCGAGGTCGTCAAAGCGAATCGGTGTGCCCGAGAACGGGTTACCCCAGACGGCGGGACGCCCTTTGGCCGGTTCCTCCGGAAGTTCGAGTGAGATCATCCAGTCCTTCGGTTCGGGTTGGCCATCCGGCCAGGCCTTGCCTTCGACCACCCATTTTCCGTTGGCACCTTCGTTGATTTGAATTCGGAGCCGCGTCCAGACTCCGCTCATCCAGGAATAGTCGACGCTCGTCTGGGCGATGTCGCCTTTGAAGATCTCGAGTTTTTCTTTCGCTGCGGACACCTGCAGGCGGTATCCACCTGCGCCCTGGAGGCTCAAGCCAAAGGCGGGAAATTTGCGGCCTTTCTTGGTGGCCAAAACGCGGGCCGTTGCGCTCGAGCCCGCCTTTTCATTCGGCCCAAACATCACGCCAAAGGAATCCAACGGCGCGCCGGGAAGTTCGAGGAACTTGTTTCCTTTTTCCTCTTGGATCGCGAATCCGCCCGCGAGCACGAGGAAACCTTCGGGTACTTTACCGACCTCGCCTTTTTCAAAGTCCTCGGTGAACACCGGACCGGAGTCTGCGGCGAACAGCGCGGTCGCTGTGATGAGGATGGCGAGGATCGAGATGACGAAATTCATGGGGTCTTCGAAAAGAAACGCGACTGGGTTCTGGAATGGATGTCGGGCCACGACGGCACGGGGTCCGACCCTGAAGCCGGGTGTTTCTTAGGAAGCCGGCAGGATGCCAGCGCTCCCAGAGGGCTCCCGCGCTACAGCCGTGAAATCAACAGTTCGCGCTGGAAGATCAATTCCTTGGGCAGGCGGTCGTGCAACTTCAGGAACAGCTCGGTTTGCGAGATCAATTCGCGCTGCCATTCCGTGGCGTCGATTTTCATGCACTCGACGAATTGTTCCCGCGAGAAATCCAGGCCGGTCCAGTCGAACTCGCGATAACGCGGCATCCAGCCGATTTGCAATTCGCTGGCGCGCGCACGTCCGTGACACCGATCGATGATCCATCGCAGCACGCGGAAGTTCTCGCCAAAGCCCGGCCAGAGGAATTTGCCGTCCGCGTCCTTCCGGAACCAGTTCACATGGAAGATGCGCGGCGGATCAGTGACGTGCTGACGCATGCCGAGCCAATGATTGAAATAGTCGCCCATGTGGTAGCCGCAGAAGGGCAGCATGGCCATTGGGTCGCGGCGGACCTGGCCGAGCGTGCCCGCTGCCGCGGCCGTCATTTCCGATGCCCATGGTCGCGCCGAGATAGACGCCGTGAATCCAGTTAAAGGCCTGGAACACCAGCGGCATCGTCGTGGCGCGACGTCCGCCGAAGATGATCGCACTGATCGGCACCCCGGCGGGATCGTGGGCTTCCGTCGCCAGCACGGGATTATTGATCATCGGAGCGGTGAAACGGCTGTTCGGATGCGCCGCCTTTTCTCCGCTGTCCGGATGTCCACGGCTGGCCTTTCCAATCGAGGCAACCCGGCTGGCGGCGCCGCGTCCTTGCCCTCCCACCAGACATCGCCGTCGGGTGTGAGCGCGACATTGGTATAGATGGTGTCGCGCGCAATCGATCTCCATGGCGTTCGGGTTCGATTTGTGAGTTAGTCCCTGGCGCCACGCCAAAGTATCCGGCCTCCGGATTGATGGCATACAGCCGCCCATCTTTCCCCGGCCACATCCACGCGATGTCATCGCCAATGGTCGTGATCTTCCAGCCATCGAATTCCTTCGGGGGAATGAGCATGGCGAAATTCGTTTTTCCACATGCGCTCGGGAAGGCCGCCGCCACATAGGTCTTTTCCCCCTGCGGCGATTCGACGCAGAGGATGAGCATATGTTCCGCCATCCAGCCTTGCTCGTGGCCGAGGTAACTGCCGATCCGCAGCGCGAGGCATTTTTTTCCGAGCAGAACATTCCCGCCATAACCCGAGCCAACTGAGATGATCGTATTGTCCTGGGGAAAGTGGCAGATGAAGCGACGGTCCGGATCGCAATCGAGCACACTGTGGATGCCGCGATTGAACTCGTCACCCGCGCCGAGTTGATCGAGCGCCACCTGGCCCATGCGCGACATGATCCGCATATTGAGCACCACGTAGATCGAGTCGGTGATTTCGACGCCCACTTTCGTCAGCGGCGAACCCGGGGGGCCCATGAGATAAGGCACCACATACATCGTGCGCCCGCGCATCGCGCCCCGCGAGCATGCCGTAGAGTTTCTCATACATGTCGCGCGGCGGCGCCCAGTTGTTGGTCGGCCCGGCCTGTTTCTCCGACGGCGTGCAGATGAAGGTGCATTGCTCGACGCGGGCCACGTCGTTGGGATTCGAGCGATGGTAATAACAGCCCGGCAGCTTTTCCTGGTTCAGCTTGATCAGCACGCCGTCCTCGACGGCTTTGGCGTAGAGGAAATCGCGTTCCTCCTCGGAGCCATCGACCCAGAAGATTTCGTCCGGCTCCGTAAGGGCGCGGATGGTTTCGACCCAATCGGTCAGCGTTTGGTTCCCTGGCGCTTTCGTTCCAAAATTCGTTTCCATGTCCGGTCTACTCTTCCGAAGCGTTTCGCGGATGGGAAGAAAAAGGGCTCTCCCTCGATTGCGGATTCCGAATCGGGGATTGCGGCATGCGGAATTCTGATTGGGGAGCACAGTCGTCTCGACTGTCGGCTTTGGCGTCCTCGCCGAAGCCATCGGATCACCAGTAAGAGCCCGATTTCTCAACGACGCCCGATGTGCCCGGCGGGACGCCGGCCACGACAGTCGAGACGACTGTGCTCCCCAGACCGCCTGCATTCACCCCATTCGCTCTTGGGCGTGATTGATTCCGGTTTGCTATCGTCTATCACCGTGCTCGCAATGCCGCGATCCATGTCGCGATGCCAATAATGAACGTGCCGCTGAAGAGAATGTTTATGGCATCGCTCGTGGCGACGCTGTGTTCCAGCCCGTAGGCAATGCCCAAGAAGACGAGAAACACTCCGTATAACATCAGAATCAGCAGCAATGGCCCAATTATTCCTGCGGAGCAGGGCGGTGGCTCCTCTGGCAAGGTGTCGCGGAAGCCATCGTTCGACGACCGAATTTCGTCCAGTTTTTCGCGGAACTCCTTGCCTTTTCGCGGCTCAACACGTTTGCGCGTACCGATTTCCACATCGCGTAACTCCGTCGGCATTGCAGCCGTTGGTGCTTCGAATGTCCGCGAATGGTCGCGGCCGTAACGTGAGATCAGGTAGTTCACGACCTTCGCCCGCATCCGCCACCACCAAGTCTGCGGATTCCCCGGTGCCTGCGTGATTGATTCGCGCAGAAATTCCAATTCGCGACTCCACGATTCCCCGCGTCGGGTCAGATGGCTGGGCGGCAGCGTCTTCATGAGCGACTGGAGAATACAGCACTCCGTTTCGTGTTTTGCCAGCCTGCTCCTCCGTTTTAATTTGACCGGAAATTGGGCTTCCCGCCGTCTGCCTAACTGGGCGAAGTTCAGGCTCACCATGGCAGGAATCGGCTCATCGCAGTCACCCGTGGCGTCGCTGCCCGACGATCTCCCCAACCCGCCGTCGTGGATCCGTCGCACACCCGAGGCGATCGACCGCTGGGCCTCGTCGCCGACGCGGGCCTGGGCGACTTGGCTCGTCCTTTATGTGGTCAGTGCTTTCGGGTTGACGTGGCTGGCCCCTGAACTTGAACGATTGGTCGCTTCATTACTATGGTGGATCGAGGACGCGGTCGGACTCCGCGCCATGAACCTCGCCCCGGTCTGGTGGAATTCGCTCATCGCATTCTCGGTGAGTTGGTTTGTGCCGATTTTGCTCCGATTGAATCTGGTGCGCGGACTCCTCTGGCTTTTGGCACTGAGCCTGGCGCGGTCATTCGTCTTCGCGTCCGGTGTGAGTTTCTCGCCCATAGGCCTTTTATTTGTCGAATTGGCAATCGGCATGGCCCACGTTTTCATCCTGCGAGGGACACGACAGCCTGCCTATGGCGCTTTGGTGGCCACAGCGATCTCCGGCAGTTTTTGCCGGTTGACACTCGCGTCAGAATCGCCGCTGGAGTTCACGAATTCCTTGGCACTGCTCGATCAAGCGATCTACGCCGCCATCCTCCTCTACGGTACGAAGAAGATCGAGCCAAAGGCATCCGAACGGGCCGAGCTGGATCCATCGAATCGAAGCGAATCGTTGACGTCACGTGACATTCACCTGCCCAAGGACGGACTCGCCGAGCGAACTGTGGCCGCCATCGATGATTGGTTTCAACTGCGTTGGCGAGCGCTGCTGACATGGATTGCGCTCAGCGCCGTGTCGGCAATCGTGGTCGACGACTATCGACTGACGGCGGATGGAGTCATTGATGCCCTCGCTTCATGGGTCTCATTGCTCAGTGGCACGAGTATCGGGCGGCAGATCCTCGCGATCTGGCCCCTGTCGTATCGTCTCCTCGCGCTGTCATGGTTTGTGCCGATCGCCCTCCGGCTTCCACCCGGGCGTGGTCTGTTGTGGCTCCTGTCGATTCAGTTCTTCGCAGTCGTCGTGGGGCTGACACTTTCCGGGGAATTGGCGATAGCCTGGCTGGTTGGATTCATCGTCCTCAATTCCTGGGCGATCAAAGGGTATCGCGAGCCGGCCAGCATCGCCATCGCGGCCACGTTCGCACTGGGATTCCTGACCGTGCTGTTCGCAACCGTCGCCCCCCAGTTTCACCTTTGGCTGGCCGGCAATGCCATCTATGCTGCCGTCCTCATTTACGGCACGCGGAAGGTCGAAAAGCCGGTTCCCATCCCCACCGATCCCATTTTGGTTTAACGAGGTCTCGGCCGGCGTTCAGTGATCAGGGTTCACCGCGTCGCGTGCTCGCGTTCGAAGTCGATGAGCTGTCGTTTGATCTCTTCTCCGAACGCAAAGCCAGTGAGTGAACCATCGGCGCCGATCACGCGATGGCACGGCGCGATCAGGCACCGTGGATTGGTGGCGTTCGCCCGGCCCACAGCGCGCGCTGCTCCCGATTTTCCCAGCATCGCCGCCACTTCGCCATACGAGCGGGTTTCGCCGAATGGAATTTCGCTGAGCGCGGTCCAGACACGGTTTTGAAACGGTGTGCCGGTCGGCACAATCCGGAGCGAAAAACTGCGGCGCGCGCCGGAGAAATATTCCCCGATCTGCATCCGCGCATCCGCTGCTGCTTTGGAATCGCGTTGCATCGCGCGCGCGCCGGGAATCCGTTCGCGCAGGCGGGATTCATCCCCAAATGCAGTGGCGACGAGTGCACCGTCGCCGTCGAGGGCGACAGAGAATTCTCCCAAGGGCGTCGAGAAAGTATCGTAGCTGGAGGTTTTCATGGCGGCGGAGGTTGGTTGAATTGCCACAGATGCGCGGTGGCGAGACTTCGGAAAGGAGTGAATGGCTGCATGAGCCGGCGTGTGGCGGGCACGTCCGGGCGGACTTCGAGCGCGAACAACGCTTTCAACCCACTGGTCACACCGGTGTCGCCGAGCGGCACGCAATCGGCAAATCCCAGCGCCCTCATCATCAAATAGTGCACGGACCAGGGTCCGAGCCCGCGCACGGCAAGCAGCGTCCGCTCGGCGCGCGTGGCGGACATGAGTCGGAGAGCTTCCAGATCGAGTTCGCCTTTGGCCGCCATACGAGCAACGCCGAGAACATAGTCCGCTTTCTGTCGGGAAAATTGCAGCGCTTGCAGTTCGGACACGGTCAGGTTGGCGACGGCCGCAGGCGTGGGCGGGGCGATCAGGCCACGACTGACCGGCGAGCCAGCCCGCTCGATCAATCGCCTTCGGAGCGCGGCGGCAAAGGGAACATTGATTTGCTGGCCCAGGATCGACCACAGCACCGCATCGAAAAGCGAGCCGATTTGGACGAGGCGGAGTCCTTCGCGGCCCGTCACCAGCCGCGCGAGGCCCAGCTTTTTGCCAGTTTGGAAAACCCCGCCGCGTCCTGCTCCAATCCGAGCATACCGATTACGCAACGATGCGCGGCCACCGCATCACCGTCCGAGATTCGCGCCTGAATTTTCGTGGCGGTCAGCTCCAGCGTCAGCAGCGTCGGCACACCGCTGAGCGTCACCGCCGCGGTGTACGTTTCCCCTTCCAGCCGTTCGCTCACGCTCTGCGGATCGCGCCCCAGCGCGCGGCGCAAATACGCGATCGGATAATTGGCTGGCAGCGAAATCTCGAAGGACTCGGCGGAACGCAACGCGCGGAAGGCCGCGGGCGTCATCCCCTGCGTGCGACGGAAATTTTCGTGAAATGCCGAGAGCGACTCGAACCCGGCTTCGAGTGCCACTTCCGACAACGTCGCGTTGCTTGTGAGCAACCGGTCTTTCACCAAAGTGAGTCGAGCGCGGAGCAAGACCTCGGACGGCGTCGCGTGATAATGCTGCCGGAAAAGCTCGGAGGCCCGGGTCGCGCCGAAGCCAGACCGCCGGATCACCGCACGCGCATTCGGAAAATCGAACGGTCGCTCCCGCACCTCCGCCACGAGCGTCTCGATCGTTTCGAGCAACGGATCGGCCCCACGCGCAAAGTCATCTGGATGACATTTCCGACAGGCTCGAAACCCTGCGTCGCGCGCCGCTTCGCACGTCGGGAAAAAGCGCACATTTTCTTCGCGCGGCTTTTTTGCCGGGCACGAGGGCAGACAATAAATCCCCGTCGTGACCACCCCGGTAAAGAACAGCCCATTGCACGAAGCATCGCTCGCCAGCACCCGCCGATACATGTCCGCCGCCGACAGCCGCCGGCTGGCCGAGCGTTTCGGCCGCGCGATGGACGGCAAAGCGGTTGAAAGGGAGAGCGCGGACATGTGGCATGACGATAGACAAACCAATCCCGCCCGTCGTCCGCATTTCTCCGCTGCAATTTTTCTTCGGGCGCCACCGGGAAATTGATTCGTTAACACGGTCGTCCGGGGCGAAACTGAATCAGAATCCGTCAACGAGCATCGCTAATCGTCTCCAATTTCGGGAATTCCGCGAGCGCCGTGCCAGAACCGGGCAACGTCCACACGGCAATCACCATGATCGACGCGATAGATTACGCGATACGAACGAACCACGATTTCGCGGATGGCCGGATCGCCAATTTCAGGAACGACGCGACCGCGTTCGGGGAAGTCGGCCAGTTCCTTGGCGCAACTGACGAGGAATTGGCCGAAAGCGACGGCGCGTTCCGGCGAGTCCGAGGAGATGTAACGAACAATGTCGCGGAGATCGCGGCGGGCCGACGGTGAGAGCGCTACTTGATAATCCACGACGGCAGCTCGCCCTCGATCTCTTCGATCGGGATGCGCTCGCCGCGATCGATCTCGTCGAGTCCCTGCCGCACGCCCGCAATAAACTGAATTTCTTGAGCGATATCGTTGAGCGACGCGTCGTCCGGGAGCTTCTTCAAAAGCTCTTCGACGATTTGTTTGCTGCTCATGCACCGAGTGTCCGCTTGGAATTGTGGATTCTCAAGCTTCGGCTTTGGTGGAAGCGAATCGGCTTTTGACCCTTTCGATTCACTTCCTTCGAACAAACGAGACAATGGCGGTGCTCACTCTGAACGCCGCGATCGGCAGCGGGTCGCACCCGTCGTCCGTATTTCCCGGCTGCAATTCGGTCGCCTGCGCTTGCCTAAAAGACAGGACGCGGTTCTGCTCGTCGGCATCATGCGACGCTGGATCAGACGTCTCATTTTCATGACGCTGCTTCTCGGAGGCATGGCGGCCATGTGGCATTACGACCATCGCGACGAAATCCTGGCTGCGGCCATCGCACGGACCCAGGCGGAATTGCAGGCGACGGTTATTACCCATTTTGAGCTTAGAAACGCCTCGCTTTCCGAGGCCGTTGTCTATCTGGAAAAAGAAGCGCGTCGGGCGGGTCTGCGACAGTCAATTCGCATCGCCGTCCTTTCCGAGGCAGACGTCAGAGAGAGGTTTCACCCACTCGTCAACATTTCCGGGTTGGAGCCGGGTCGGGCGAGCGAAGCCGAGGCACGGTTCAAAACCGATCGCGTGTCGAAACATCTTGTGACCTATTCCGCAACCAATCTTAGGGCCATGGATGCCGTGAGATATGTCGCTTTTCTGACCGATCAATCGGTGGGGGTCAATCCCGATGCGGTCGAGTTTGGCCGCCTGCCCAGCATCGGGACTATCAGCCCTTTCATCACGGAAGAGATCGTTTTGCGAGACGGATGCTTTTCTCGGTCGTTGCCTTCGCCTTCCCAAGACGACCTCTGGCCCAACGGCCCCAACGATGCCCGCCCCTTTTTTGAGAGCTATGGTATAACGTTCTATGAGGGCACGATGGCTGAATGCGACGTCTCCGCGTCAACGGTCAAAATTCGGAATACGACTCGGCAACTGGCGCTTGCAAAGAGCACCTGCCTCATACTTGGCCTAACCAGAGGCCCAACGTCCTTTGAGCATTTTCTCCTCCGCATTCAAGGATGGTTTCACCCGCCGCCGCCGCCACTACCACCACCGCTACCTCCTCCTCTTGCTCCACCCGGGTTTCCCTTGGAAGGAGGGGAATAAGAAATGATTTCCTGACCGTCCTTTGCGCTATTTGGACCGAAACCAAGTTTTCAGAGCGAAGCCTACGCCGGGACGGACTCGAAACGTCCGGCCAGATCCTCCGGCTTCATCTTCACGAGGTTGCTCGTCACATTTTCGGTGATCTTTTTGCGCACGGCGGGATCGACGGTTTCGAGGATTAAAGGATTGATCGCTAGGGGCGGCGAAGGGCCGGGGCGACAAACTACGCCGCTGACTCGGCGCAGAGGTCACAATGAAAGAATGATCCCGGTTCACGCACGGATTGGGACGCGGTTCGCTGGTTCAAAATTGAGTGCCGAAGGCACCGCGGAAATTAGCCGGTGTGCGTCAGCCACCGGAACAACACACCCAACAAGATCCCGCGTCCCGAAGGGCCGCCGGAATCGCCTGCGGATGAACCATTCCGGCGCCCCAGCCGGGGCGCGGACGTTTGTTGGATTCGTGAATCCGGTGGCTCACGCGCACCGGCTAATATTCCGACGCGCCTCCGGCGCATTCAGCGGGGCCAGTGGTGGTCCGGAGTTGGCACGTTGCGATCGACAGCGAATCGCGCCCGTCGTCTGTATTTACGTGCGGCATTTCGGTCGCCTGCGCTTGCCTCGGAGCCAGGACGCGGTTCTGCTCACCGGAATCATGCGACGATGGATCATACGTCTCATTATCATGACGCTGCTTCTCGGAGGCATGGTGGCGATGTGGCGTTACGACCGTCGCGACGAAATCCTGGCTGCGGCCATCGCACGGACGCAGGTGGAATTGCAGGCCACGGTGATCCCGCGTTTCGAGTTACAGGACGCAACCTTTGAGGAGGCGCTCGCGTATCTGGAATCACAGGCACGCCGGGCCGGATTGCGGCGAGACATTCGCTTTGCTTTGATGTCCGAAGAAGACGTGCGGAAGGAGTTTCGACGCCGCGAGTCCAAGGGCGCGGCGGCCAATTCGCCGCAATTTCCTGAAGGGTCGAGAGTGACGGTTGTTTTAACAAATGTCCCCGTATCCACAGCCGCTCATCTACGTTGTTTCCCTCGCGGGTTGCGCGAGTCGAGTCGCACCCGATGCAGTCGAGTTTGCGCGGGTTCCGAAAGATGGAACGATCGAGCGGCTCTTCACGAAAACCTACCCGGTCAGACCGGAAATCGCGCGTGACGAAAGCATTAACGCCCGCGACCTACTCGAATCGTTGGGGTGTGACGTTTGGATATGAAGGCACTTGGGCGGAATTCGATCCGGCAACGGCAACGCTCACCATATGCAACACTTTGGAGCAATTGGACTTTGCTGAGGTGACCGTTCTCGGTGAGCCCGGTGAGCCAGAACGCTCCATAATCGGCCAATTCGTGGACCGAATCCGAATGTGGTTCCACCCGGAACCGGCGGTTGGCCCTGCGACCCCTCCGCCGGTCCCCATAACGATGCCAACGTCTGACGATACTTCGACCGAAGATGTGCCAGCGATCCCAGGCCTTTAAGAATTGGCGCAGGGCGGAACAGCGCGGAAATCGTTTCCTCCTGCCCTACGCCGCTACCGACTCGAAATGTCCGGCCAGATCCTCCGGCTTCATCTTCACGAGGTTGCTCGTCACATTTTCGGCGATCTTTTTGCGCACGGCGGGATCGACGGTTTCGAGGATCGAAGGATTGATCTCGCTCGGGGCGGCGAAGGCCCAGGCGCTCGGGTTTTCCTCTTTCACGATCGAGGTGATATGCTCGCCGAGTTGCTTGAAAATGCGACGGTCCACTTCCAATTCGAAATGCCGCTCGCCGATGGACATCCCCGGGTCGATGCCCTTGGTCATGTTGGTGGGAAAGGCGCCCGCCTGGTCCGAGGCGCGGTCGCTCGTGCGCAGATGTGCCTCCTCGATGGTGATCTCCTGAACCAGCCGAAAGCGTGGCGGGCGGCCAGGGGGCGCTTTTTCCACGCGATAGCTTTTCAGGTTTCCACGGTCGGCGAGGATGACGAGTGAACAGTTCATAGGCCTGATGAATCGTTTAGCACAACGTCGTGAGCTGTGTCATCTCGCGCGGAAATTTGAACGGTCATCATGAGCGGAATGCCGCTTCGCGAAGCGAAAGGTATGGAGTCGAATGACCCGGCTCCAAGCTTTGCAGACGCCCTGGAAATTGTGGCGGGTCCTTCGGAGAGGACGCGATTGCGTATCACTCGGCGGTTCCGTTGAAGGGTTTCGCGTTTAATACGGGTGGTTTCATTGGAGCCGGGTCCATTCGACTGCGCACCGCACCACCTTCGCCCACCGGTGCTTCGCTCAGGATGACTTCAAATCGCGGTCTCCTTCATCCGTAAATTGCCAGTGCATTATCTCCCGCTAACTGCTTCGATCGATGACCGCCATGATGGAAGTTTTTAGCGAAGCAACCCGGCTGGTGAATCTCCCCTTCACCCTGCTCTTGGGGCTGGTTGTCTTTTATTGGTTCCTCGTCGCGCTCGGCATGCTCGACATCCATCTCTTCTCGGATGTCGGCCACGATCTGCATACCGATGGCGATGTGGACATGGATGCGCACGCGGACGCTCACGCCGAGACGGATACCGACCACGATGGTGGTGCCGTCCACGCCGGCGCGTGGTGGGCGGACGCGCTGACCTTCGTCAATGTCGGCCAGGTGCCGGTGATGGTCGTTTTCAGTGTCCTGTCGCTGTGCCTGTGGCTCGGAGCCATGATCGGGAGCTTCTATTTCTCCAAAGGATCCGCGCTCCTTTCGCTGGCGTTGCTTCTGCCCAACCTCATTTTCGCTTCCGTCCTCACCCGCTATCTCACCAAGCCGCTCAAGCCGCTCTTCAAAATGCTGACCCGGGATTACGACGAGAAAATCGAGATCATCGGGAGCCAATGCAAAGTCATTTCCTCCTCCGCCACGGCAGCGGGTGGCCAGGCCGAAGTGCAGACGAGCGGCGCTCCAGTCTTGCTCAATGTTCGCACCCTGGATGAAGCTGTTTTGCCCAAAGGCGCCATGGCTGTGGTGGTGCGCGAGGACAAGGAACGCAGCCTTCATTTTATTGCCCCTCTCCCAGACACCACCCAAACCCAACCCTGACATCCCATGATTGCTGCATTTCTCGAAACCTCGATCGGCATCGCCGGCGTGCTCCTCCTGCTGATTGTAATCTTCGGCGTCATCAGCGTCCTGACCTGCTACCGCAAAGTCGAACAGGGCCAGGCGCTGGTGCGCAACGGCGTCGGCGGCACGCAGGTGTCCTTCAGCGGCATGGTCGTCTTCCCGATCATTCACAAGGCCGAATACATGGACATTTCCGTGAAGCGCGTGGAGATCGATCGCGCCGGCAAGAACGGTCTGATCTGCATGGACAACATGCGCGCGGACATCAAGGTCGCGTTCTTCGTGCGCGTGAATCAAACCAAGGACGCGGTGCTCAAGGTGGCGCAATCCATCGGCTGCGCCCGCGCCTCGAGTATCACGGCCATCATCGAGCTGTTCGACGCGAAGTTTTCCGAGGGGCTGAAAACGGTCGGGCGGCAGTTCCAATTCGTCGATCTCTATAACAGCCGCGAGAAGCTCAAGGAAGGCATTCTGTCCAATATCGGAACGGATCTAAACGGCTTCATTCTCGAGGACGTCGCCATCGATTTCCTCGAGCAAACGCCGCTGTCGCTGCTGAATCCCGACAACATTCTCGATTCCGAGGGCATCAAGAAAATTACCGAACTGACGGCGACGCAAAAAATTCTCGCCAATCAGATCGATCGCGAACGCGAGAAGACGATCACCAAACAGGATGTCGAAGCGAATGAAGCGATTCTCGAACTGAACAAGCAACTCGCCGAGGCGCAGGAAAAGCAGAAGCGTGAGATCGCGACCATCAAGGCGCGCGAAGAAGCGGAAGCGCAAAAGGTCCAGGCCGAGCAACGGCTCAAGTCCGAGCAGGCACGGATTGCCGTGGACGAGGAACTGATGGTCGCGGAGGAAAACAAGAACCGGCAGATCATCGTCGCCACGCGCAACAAGGAACGGACCGACGCGGTGGAGAAAGAGCGCGTCGAGAAGGATCGGCTCATCGAAGTGACCGAGCGCGAACGGCTGGTCTCGCTGGCGCAGATCGATCGCGACAAGGCGGTCGAGATCGAGCAGAAGGCGATTCAGGACGTCATTCGCCAGCGCCTCGAGGTCGAGAAAACCGTGGTGCTCGAGCAACAACGCATCAAGGACACGGAAGCTTTTGCCACCGCCGATCGCGCGAAAAAGGTCGCCGTCGTCGCCGCGGAGCAGGAAGCCGAGGCGGTGCTGATCAAGGACATCAAAGCCGCCGAGGCCGCGAAGAAAGCGGCGGAACTCAAAGCCGAGCAGGATTTGATCACGACGGTGAAACGCGCGGATGCCGACAAACAGGCCGCCGAGCGTGCCGCGCAGCAAATGCTGATCACCGCGGAAGCCGAAGAGCAGTCGGCGATCAAACGGTCGGCCGCCAAGAAATCGCTGGCCGAGGGCGTCACCGCCGAGACCGCCGCGCCCGGTCTGGCGGAAGCGAACGTGCTGACCGCCAAAGCCGATGCCACGCGCCATCAAGGCACCGCCGAAGCCGCGGTGCTCGGCCTGAAGGCGGCCGCCGAGGCCAAAGGCATTACCGAAAAAGCCGAAGCGATGAAGCTGTTCGATTCGGTCGGCAAGGAGCACGAGGAATTCAAGCTGCGCCTGAACAAGGATCGCGACATCGAGCTCGCGGGTATCCGCGTGCAGGCAGACATCGCCGGCAGCCAGGCGCAGATCGTGGGCGAAGCGCTCAAGAGCGCGAAGATCGACATCGTCGGCGGCGAAGTGGAGTTCTTCGACAAGATCATCGCCGCAGTGGGCAACGGGAAAGCGGTCGATCGTCTCATCGCCAACAGTTCGAACCTGACGGATGTGAAGGAGACATTCTTCAACGGCGACCCCGAGCATTTCCAAACGCAGCTCCACGGCTTCATCGACCGCTTTGGTCTCACCAGCGAGGACGTGAAAAACCTGAGCATCTCCGCCGCCCTCACGCAGATGCTGGGCCTCACGGACGACAGTCGGACCAAAGGCTTGCTCGCCGGACTGCTCGGCCAGGCCGAACGCCTCGGACTGGCGGAAAAGAAAGTGAAGTCCGTCGTCGCCCCGAAAGACGGCAAAGCCGCCAAGGCGTGAGCGGTGGAAAAGACACTCCGCCCAATGAACTGCTCATGAACCCGCAGGGTTCAAGGAGATTAGCCGGCGGTAAAACCACCGGGCGATTGCCCACACGAGGATGTTCGCCCCGGAGGGGCGCCGGAACCGTTGTTCGGCGCGATCACGCTCGCACCCCTCCGGCGCGCGAAGCGTTGGTGATTGAACCTCCGGGGTCGCACCTCCGGCTGATATCCCTCATTCCTCTGGGATGGCTGGATCGCGAGCGGGAGTTTCATGGAAGCCGTCCACAAAAATGAGTGCGCAGGATTCCTCCGCCACGACTGTCCCTAACGCGGACGCTCCCGCATCCGCCCCCACGCTCGACCAGGGCACTTATGAAATCCTGCGGGCGCGACTGAACTCGCACGGCGACGATTTGCGGGCGCGACTCGAGAAACTCAATGCCGCCCGGCAGGAAGTTTTCGGCGCCATTCCCACCACGCTGGTCACTACGGAGAGGATCACGACGAAAAACAATTGCACGCCCCGGGACATGATCCCGATTGGCGGGGGACGCTTCCTCTTCGGCTACAATGTTCGTGCTCGGTCTGCGCACTGAAACACAGCTCGAAGATGTTTTTGCGGTCTATGAACACAACGAGCATCAGTTCCGCGAACTCCCGCTTGATGCCCTCGCGGACCCACAGTTCCAGACCGACTTCAAGTCGCTCTATCGCTATTACAAAAACACTACCTTCGCGAAGTTTTCGCTCATCGAGCCGCACCTCTTCATGGAGTTTCGGACCGGTCCCGGCGCGAATGATTTCAAGACCTTCAAATGGCTCTGCGCGGGTGGCCAATTCACCTATCTCGGCAATCGATTTGATCACGAATATCACTTTCCGCCGCAGCACGAATTCGACTGGATCCGCACTCATCGCGAATTGCACCGGCAGGGCTTGCATCCGCACATCTCGATCGAGGATCGCGTCTTCGTGGAATGCGTGGGTGGCGATCTGACGATCAAGATCGAGGACAATACGGCAAGCGGCGAAGGCATTTACTCCGAGCCGGTCGAGCAGTCGGATCAAACTCTCGATGACGCCGAGGTTTACTACGCCATCGTCGGCAGCCTGATCCTGCTCAAAGTGCGGCCGTATCAGGAGAAGGCCTTCCGCTATCTCGTCTTCAACGAGAAGGTTAATGAAGTGCGCCGCATCGATGCCATCGCCGATTCCTGCCGGCTGCTGCCCGATGATCACGGCATCATCCTTTCGCGCGGCTATTACCTGCAGACCGGCGAGTTCAAGCTCTTCGAAATCGCGCTCGAGAAGATGGTTTTTTACAAACGCATTGCCTCCCCGAATGGCGAAGATTTCCTCTACGTCTTCTACAATCGCGAATCCGGCGATTACGTGCTGCTGAGCTACAATCTCATCGCGCGCACGGTCGAGACTCCGATCATTTGCAACGGCTACTCGCGCTTTCAAAACGGCGAGATCGCGCTGTTTCGGGCGGAACACGAACCGCAAAAGCATCACACGATCCAGCTCTGGCAGACACCTTACGTCGGGCCGGACTGGCAGCCGGCGGTCGAGTCCACGAGCTATCTTTTCAAACTCGGCAATCCCACGCTCGTCGGCGTCATGGCCGAGTGTCAGGCCGTCCTCGGGTTGCTGACCAAGGACGATACCTACGGCGGGCTTTACCTCGATCTGGTCAACGCGACCACCGACCTGATCGACACTAATTTTTGGCTCGATCGCGCCGAAGCCTTTGACCTCCGCACTCCGCTGCTGGCGATCAAGGAAGCAGCCGCTTCGGCGCTGTCCGAGTTTGAAAAGGTGGCCGCCATTCGAAAGAATACGGCGGCAGAAATCGCGCAGGTAACCGGTCGGGCAAAATCAATCCTCACCGGGCTGCCGACGCAGAACTTTGAAGCCATCGGCGATTTCGTCGCGCGTCTGGCGGACCTGCGCCGCGTTCGCGGGGAACTCATTTCCCTGAAGGAACGGCGTTACGCCAATTTGCCGATCATCGAGCAAATGGAGAACGACGTGGCCGAGGCCGCGGAGAAGCTCGCGCAGCGCACGGTCGATTTTCTGCTCGCGCCGGAATCACTCACGCCCTTTCGCGCGCGGGCGGAAGAGCTGAAGGAAAATGTCGCGGTGATGCCGAAAGTCACGGAGGCGTTGAAGCTCGAGGAGGGCATCGACACAGCGGCCAAAGATCTAGATTTGCTCATCGAAACCGTGAGCAACCTCAAGATCGCAGACGCCACGGAAACGACGCGGATCGTTGATGCCATTTCGACCATCTACGCGGTTCTCAACCAGGCGCGAGCGGGTCTGAAACAAAAGATCCGAGACCTGCGCGGAAACGAGGCGGTGGCGGAGTTTGGATCGCAATCACGCCTGCTCGATCAGGCGCTGACCAACTATCTCGATCTGTGCACCACGCCGGAGAAATGCGCCGAATACCTCAACCGGCTGCATGGTGCAGGTCGAGGAACTCGAGGCGCGCTTTGCTGATTTCGATGAGTTCGTGGTGCAACTCGGCGAGAAACGCGTGGCGATCAGCAGCGCCTTCGAGTCGCGCAAGATCGAGCTGATCGAAACGCGCAATCGCAAGGCCAATGCTCTGCTCACCTCGGCCGAGCGCATCCTCAAGGGCATCAAACATCGGGCGGATCACGCTGAAAACGCGGACGAACTGAACAGCTATTTCGCCGCGGATGCGATGGTCGAAAAGATCCGCGACGTGGTGAAGCAGCTCGTCGAACTCGGCGACACGGTCAAAGCCGACGACCTCGGCAGCCGGCTGAAGTCGCTGCGAGAAGATGCGGTGCGGCAGATCAACGATCGGCGCGAACTTTTTGCCGGCGGTTCGGACACCATCCAGCTCGGCCGGCATCAGTTTCTGGTTAATACCCAGGAACTCGATCTCACCATCGTTTCCCGCGGCGAAACGATGTGTCTGCATCTCACCGGAACGAACTTTTTCGAGCCCATCGATGATGCGGCCTTTGCTGAGACACGGCCGGTTTGGTCGCTCGAATTGGTTTCGGAAACGTCCGCCATTTATCGCGCCGAATATCTCGCCTTCAAAATGCTCGAGAATCTGGAAACGCAAGGCCGGCTCGAAGCGGCGTCCGCGTGGACCGACGAGGAACGACTAGACGCGGTCCGGAACTTTATGGCGCCGCGCTATGCGGAGGGTTACGTAAAAGGTGTGCACGATCTGGATGCGGCCAGAATTCTCGCCGCGCTCGTCGCCATGCATGTCGGTCTCGGACTGCTGCGCCATCCCACCCGCGCCCGGACGCTGGCGGCGCTGGCCTGGCAACGGTGGCCGGAAAGCGAAGCGAAGAAACTGATGGCGGCCCGGCTCCGGGGTTACGCGACCATGCGCCAGCTTTTTCCCACGCCGCGCCGGCACGAGACGGCGGTCACTGAATTGCGTGCGATCATCGATGCATTTCTCTCCCGCCCTCCGCTGCTCCCGACCGAACACGCCGCCGAGGCGGCTGAGTATTTGTATCACCAGTTGCAGCTGAGCGCGGAATTTGTCGTGAGCCCGGAAGCACTCGCCTTGCGGTCCCAGTTTGATGAACACCTGACGGCGAATCATTTCCACGACCCGTTCAAAGCCGCGCGTGCAGAGGTCGAGACGGATTTCGCCGCCAGCTTCGAGTTGATTCGGGAATGGATGCGTTCCTTCGCCTTCGCACACGTGCCGCCGGAGTCACAGGTCTATATTGATGAAGCGTCATGGTTGATCCTGCGCGATTCCCGCGTTCATGCCCACGCGAGTGACATCTCTGCCACGCGTGAAATCACCAGCCTGAGCGGAAATCATCAAATGATCCGGGATGGCAAATTACCGCTGAACTATCTCGAGTTTACACGCCGGTTGCGTGCGCATGATGCGAATGTGGTGCCGATGTTCGAGCGCTTTCAGGCGCGCAAACGCGAGCTCGTCGAGCAGGCTCGGCAACGGCTGCGGCTCGAAGATTTCAAACCGAAGGTCCTGACCAGCTTCGTCCGGAATCAGCTGATCAATGCCGTCTATCTTCCGCTCATCGGCGACAACCTGGCCAAGCAAATTGGCGCGGCTGGTGACGCCAAGCGCACCGATCGCATGGGCATGCTGCTGCTGCTTTCGCCGCCGGGCTACGGCAAGACCACGCTGCTCGAATACATCGCCAGCCGGCTGGGAATCGTTTTCATGAAAGTGAACGGGCCGGCCATCGGCCATCGCATCACTTCGCTCGATCCCGCTGAAGCGCCCAATGCCGCCGCGCGCGAGGAATTGCACAAACTGAATCTTGCCTTCGAGATGGGCGACAACGTGATGGTTTGTCTCGACGACATCCAGCATCTCAACCCGGAGTTTTTGCAGAAGTTCATCTCGCTCTGCGACGGCTCAGCGGCGCATCGAAGGCGTCTATCGCGGGCAGCCGCGCACTTACGATTTGCGGGGGAAAAAGGTGGTCGTCGTCATGGCCGGCAATCCGTACACCGAGAGCGGCGAGAAGTTCCGCATCCCGGACATGCTTGCGAACCGCGCCGACACCTACAATCTCGGTGACGTCATTGGCGGTCATGTGGATGTCTTTGAATCGAGCTACATCGAAAACGCGGCGACCTCGAACCCGACGATCGCGCGCGTCGCCACGCGGCATCCGAAAGACATTGTCGTGGCGCTGGAACTGGCGGCAAAAGGACCGCGCGAAGGGCTCGATTTTTCCGCGACTTATTCGCCGGAAGAATTGCAGGAGATCGTGAGCGTGATGAAGAAACTGTTGCGCGTGCGCGATGTGGTCCTCGGAGTGAACGAGGAATACATCCGCAGTGCGGCGCAAGCGGATGCTTATCGCACCGAGCCGCCATTCAAGCTCCAGGGCAGTTACCGCAACATGAATCGCCTCGCCGAAAAAGTGTCTCCGGTGATGAACGACGCCGAACTCGAGGGGCTGCTCCAGAATCATTACCGAAACGAAGCGCAAACCCTCACCACAGGTGCGGAAGCAAACCTGCTCAAATTCCGGGAAAAAACGAGTGCCCTCACCCCGGAGGAGACCGCCCGCTGGGCGGACATCCGCAAGACCTTCCGTAAGAATTTGATGCTCGGTGGCGCGGAAGGGGACAACGATCCCGTCTCACGCGTCGTGCAAAAGCTCTCGGCCTTTTACGACGGGCTGGATGGGATCAAGGAAGTGCTGGCCGCCGCCGTCGCCAAGCCCGCTCCCGTGCCTCCCAAAACCGACCCGGTGACGATCATCATCAGCCCGCCCTCCGGCGCTGTCAGCTCGAGCTCACTCCCGCTCCCGGCGCGCGAGGACGGCAACACTTCCGATTGGACGCGCGAGGTTCAAATTACGCAGGAAACGCTCAAGGAAATCTGGGAGCTGATCGATCGCCAGGGATCGAAATCGAAGAAGAAAAAGCAGTCCTGAAATCGAGCGGGCGCAAGCGGATCTCAGCTTACGAGCGTCGCTTTTTCGCTGCCGCACGCAGTCCTGGATTTCTGTCAGAAAAAATGGCTGCAGAATCGACCCGTGGTTCAAAACCCAAAGTTGCCGCCGTGCTCGAGCGTTTCGAGGAATAAATCTCCCGGCGTAAAGCCGGAGTGGCCCGGCGGGAGCACTCCGCCCTCCGCGAGCGCATCCCGGACGAAGTTTGAACAGTTATTGGTGAACAGATTGAATTCTCGACCCTTCTTCTTTTGGTCCTCGATGAATTTCTTAATTCGCCGCGCTTGCTCGGGCGTGACTTTGAATCGAACGCGGTATTCGGGATTTCGTTTCAACTTGTGGCCTTCGGGGAGAATTGCGCCGCCATGGTCGGGATAGAAACCCTGAAAAGGGGCGCCGTTCACCGAGATCGAGGAGTGGCCTGGAATACCAAAACCCGCAGTATAGGTGCCGACGCTGACGATATCGAGTCCCTCCGGGTCGTAGGAATTCACCGGATCATTGCGCGCGTAAGCGTAGAGGTTTGGATCCCGCCCTGCGAGAAGCAGCGGATCTTTGGCCGTCCAGCGACCGATCGTCGCGTCGTAGTCCCTGGCGCCGAATCGCACGAGACCAGTCAGCGGATCGTAGAGTCCGCCGGCAAAACCGAAGGGTTGAAACCCAGGATTGGTATCTACCAGAACTTCGCCAAATGCGCTGTAATCGAGCCGCTGCGCGATGACACCCGTGGCCGTGTTGACCACGAGGCGCACGGTACCGACGCGATCCGAGAGCAGGCGAAACGTCTCGCCGCCTCTAAACATAAAGGATGGGACATCGTCGCTCTCGGCATAGACGAAGCGACTGACCAGATTGTTCGCCCCATCGAGTTCGCCCAGGATATTCAGCGGATCCTGATAAATGAAACCTTGCGCCGGTGCGCCGTTCACCTTTCGCCCGATGCGGCTCTTCCGCCCATCGCTGAGATACTCGACTATGGTGCCATCGGGTAAAGTCACCGCTATTAAATTACCGAGCGCATCGTAAGTGTAGCCGCTCGTCTGCCCGCCATTTACCTTGCTGATCAAATTACCGCGCGGGGCGTAATTGAAAGTGGTCGGACCGAATTGCGTCAGCCGGTCCTCGGCATCGTAGGTCGCGGCCGACCCGCCATTTGTCAGGCGGTTGCCATTGAGGTCGTAGGTATAGGATTCCTGCTCGGCCCCGTTTTTCCGCACCTCGAGCAGACGGCCCACGGCGTCATACGAATAATCAAAAGTGTCGGTTGTTCCGGCGGCCACCGTCTCGACCGCTTGCGTCACCCGGCCGCGCCTATCGTAGGTATAGCTGAGGGAGAATAGCGGATTGCCGTTAAAGCTGGCGCTGTAGGCGGCGAGTGCGCCGAATTCGTTGAACGTGCGGCTGTCCGTCACGCCGCCCAATGTGCTTGCGGCGACGACCTCGCGCTGCGGATGACGCGTGAGCGTGAGTGGTCCCGCTGTGGCGAGGAGGCTGTCGGCATCATAGGTGAAGGTCACAGCGCCGCTTCCGTTGACGCTTTGCGTGGCCGTGCGGAGATGATTGTCCAGAGTCCGACTGACCGAGCCGGCGACCGCGCCGGTCCAGGTGGCGCTCAATTCGAAAGGCCCATCGTGCGTGAGATTCAACGCATCACCGCCCGGCGTGGTAAACTTGGAAAGTTCGCCGCTGTTCGGATCATAACTGAACGTCGTCACGCCGGCAGCCACAGTGCGCGAGATGGGGCGACCCGCCGCATCGTAGCCATATGCCACCGTGACCCCGCCCGGTTCGGTGAGCTGCGTGAGCGCATGGTGGGTGTCGATGGTGAACGCGGTCGTGCCGCCGCCAGGCGCGGTGTAGGTGGCGAGACTGCCGTCCGGCGCATAACTAAAGCGATGTGCCGTCCGACCTGGCGGGGTCAGCGCCACGATATTTCCCACGGCGTCATGTTCGAGGAGCAGCTCGCCACCGTCGGCGAAGCGTCTTTGCGTCACGCGTCCGTCGGCATCGTAGGTATAGCGCTGCGTCTGGCCGAGTGGATCGGTAAACTCGTCGAGCTGCCCCGCCACGTTATAGGTCAACGCAAACCTGCGCGCCTCAGCTCCAACTCCCGTCGAGAACGCGGTCAGACGGCTCTCGGCGTCATAGGTAAAAGTCTGCGCGGTTCGATCGCCGAATCGCGATTCTACCAAGCGGGCGAGCGGATCCAGCGTGATCACGCTTTCGCGTCCGGTCGCGGAACGATTGGTAAATGTTCGAGCCTTGGGATCATAGACCGTATCGAAACTCGCACCGTTCACCATGGTCGTTTCCGAGTATGCAGTCAGATCGAGCACATTGTCCGGATCGGTGAGGGTGGCATTGCGCGTGGTGGCTGTGGACAGGGCTTTGCCACCCGGCGTGGCGAATGTTTCGATCGCGTCGACTGGCGCTTGAAAACCAAAACGGGGATCGGGACCGAGGGTAATCGTCTCGGTCGTGCCGCCGGGAAAGGCCGTGGTATTGATCCCGCGCGGACTGCGCATGGAAGTGGTGACCAGGCCGGTCGAAGCCGTGTTTGTCCGCAATTGTCCGCCGCCGGATGGCTCCTCGATGCGAAAGCTGCCTTCCGCGCCGAGCGCACTCGAGGTTTCGACAAAGTATCCGTCCGGAATCTCGACGCGCTCAAGGCTGATCGAATAGCCCCCTGCGAGGGTCCCCTTCGTCAACCTTCCGCCTTCGTCGTAGGTAAAGGTGTGGTGGTGGCCGACCGGATCGGTTTCTGTGAGGAGCAAACCCTCCGGCGTGTAACCAAAGCTCCACACCCCCCCAAGCGGCGAGCGAACGCTGGTCAGCGATCCGTTGGCATCCGTGCTCAGTGTTGTCTGGTGGCCGAACGGGGCGACGATCGCAGTCGGCGCGCCGGCTGCGTTACGTTGAATGGTCGTCGCATTGTTCCCGCCGTCCCGAACCGTCACGAGCTGACCATTTCCATCGTAGGAGAATGTGAAGATCGTGCCGCCGGTGAAGGCGTTGACGGTGCTCAGGTGCCGTCCCGTGGCGTCAAAGCGATACAGCTCGCTGCCATCTTCCGATGGAATGACAATTTCATTTCCACTAAAGCCGGGCAACGGCGGAGCAACGCGGCGGACGAAAAAATCGCTAATGTAAATGGTTCCGTCGGGCGCGACTGCGAGGTCGACGGGACCTTGGGCTGACGCGGTGTCGCCGAGCCGGGCCTGGAGCGCCGCGCCGCGGTCGCCATTCGGGCTGGTGGCCGAGTCGCGTGTGAGGCCGGAGCCGGCGACGGACGTGATGATGCCGTCCCGACCAATCCGGCGGATGCGGTGCAGACCGACATCGGAGAAGACGACGTTTCCGTCCCGGTCCACGTGCAGTCCATTCACATCAAGTTGGAATCCCGGCCGGGCGACCCCGATCTTTGCCAGCACCGCCGGGCCGCCGTCGCCGGCCATATCGATCGCGTTTGCGGCGCCCGTACCGTCCCCGCAGATCGTCGTGATGATGCCATCCGTGCCGACCTTGCGGATGCGCCGGTTTTCGGCGTCCGCGATGAAAAGATTCCCATCAGCGTCCAGTTCGACGCCGAGTGGGAAGCTGAGCATCGCTGCCGTGGCCGGGCCCCCATCGCCGCTGAACCCGCGCACGCCGGAGCCGGCGACCGTCGTGATGATTCCGTCCGTCCCCACCCGCCGGATGGCGTGTTTGTTTGAGTCACTAATAAAGAGCGAGCCGTCCGCCGCGCGGGAAAGATTCACGCACACGCCTGTCTGCGCGACGATCGCGGGACCGCCGTCGCCGCTGTAGCCATCCGCGCCCGTGCCTGCGACGGTGTGGATCATTCCGTCGGGCGTAATGCTGCGGGTGCGGCGGTTGGAGCCATCGTTGAAAAAGATCGTGCCATCCGGCGCGAGCGCGATGCCAAAAGGCTCGGCGAGCAAAGCCGTCGTGGCCGGCTGCTCGTCGCCATTGTAGCCCGATTGGCCGGCGATTCCGGCGACGACGTGAAGGATTCCCGCCGGATCCACGCGGAAGATTTGATGGAGAAATGATTCGCTGAAAAAGACCGAGCCATCGGCCGCCACTTCGATGAATGCGATCCTCGGCAACCTCGCATCCGTCGCCTTGATCCCGTCATTGTTAAAGCCCGCCGTATAGGGCAGTCCGCTGCCGATGGCGGTGCTAATGACCGCGTTGACGCTTTCGGCATCGCGCGACGTGCCATCGCCAAGATAGAGTTTTCGGGTGATTGGATCGTAGTAATGGTGCATCTCGAACGTCCAGCCACCGATTGAAGCGGGCCGGATGTCCGACGCGCCGATGAACGCGGGCCGCGTCGTCGAAAGAGTGATCTCGCTTCGCGTTTTGTCCCCCGTAATCGCGACTCCGTTGCCGGTGTAGCCAAACCGATTCGTGCGGGTGTAGTCGCCGTCATAGACATACCCGATCCGAACCTGCGCCGGCTGCCGGCCAGAGATCGCGCGTTCGTAGGCGTCCAGGCCGTTCCAGGCAAAACTCGCAGTCTGTCCGGCGACGGCGGGAAATTCCTGCACGAAGGATCGTCCCGCCACAGAAACTTCCATTTCGATCCGCTTCACCGAGCCGGGCAGCGTCGCACCGCTCAGCGGAACTTGGAGACGGTTCGCCTCTTTGCGCCCCGCCGCGCGTTCGCTCCGATAGTTTAGCCCGAAAGGAACGCCCGCGAGCTCGATGTGTTCACCCACCGCCTGACTCTGAAGATAGACATTCGGAGGATCGTCAGGATCGTTCGGCGGGTTGTCGCTGCGCGGCGGAGGTGGGCTCGGCGGTTCCGCATCGGGGGGCGGTCCGAAGGCCCAATTGCAATCCCACGGCGAAAAGTGAGGGATTGGCACGCGCCAAAGACTCTGGCCGTTGGCGTAACTCGAAGCGAGTTGCACGCGCTCTTCATCCGTGATGTTCAACGCTGAAAGCGCGCCGTCGGTATCGGCGATTCCGTCGCCATTGACATCCAAATCCGCCCGGCCCGCAGTCCGATCGAGAATCGTAATGATCCTGCCGTTGGGGCCCGCCTCCCACACGCCTTTGACGGCATTGTAGAAACCGCTTGGCACCTCGATCCCGCTCTCGAAATGCAGGAAGTTTTCGAGGTAAAGATAAACTGGCCGGTCGAACTCAACCGACGTGGCTCCGGCTGCGAGGGCTTCATCCGCGGTCAGGTCCACGCAATATGTGTAAGCGCTGTTCGGCGGAAGCTGGGCTGGCATGGCGGCCGGACCGTCAGTCCCGACCGTGAATTCCGTGGCTCGAATATTCAGCTTGCCCATCGGCTCGAGTGACCCGTCGCCCATGACCAGCGAGGCGCTCGTGCCTGGTTGAAACATCAGCATGGCGTGACGCGCACCACTGGCGTCGTTCTGCATGGTCGCCTCATGGACTTGCATCGGGGAAGCAGCGCCGAATTCCGCGGTGCTCACCACCGGATCAGCCTCAACCATCACCGTCTCGTCCACCATCGAGAAATCCTGAAGCGCCACCTCGACCTGGCGCTGGAGGGGCATGAAGCCGTCCCGTTTGAAACTCAGGATCACCGGACCGCCTCCGTTCACGACTAAATCATAGGCGCCATCGGCGCGGGTGAAGGTCTGGCCGTATTCGGGATGCGCGAGGGCCGTCACGAGTACGCCGCTGAGCGGTCCTCCATCGCGAACCCGAATCTTGCCGCGCAAGACCGCCACCCGCGCTGGTTCAATAGTGCCCGGCTGGACTCCCGTTTGAATGGCTTGATTCCCGGTGAAGAGGAAGCCGATGGCGTCGATCAGCGGCGTGGTCGTCGTTGGATCGAGTGTTGGCGCCAGCGTGCCGGGGTCCGGCGGAACGATGATATCATCGATCAGCTGGCGGGTGACAAATCGCGGATCAGCTCCTGGTTTGAACTTATTTCCCCCGATCTTGATCGCGGAAAACTTGCCCGCTCCGAGACGGCTGCTATCGCTCAGCGTGCCCCGGATCGTGATCTTGCCGAGCTTGCTCGCTTTGTCTCCAAAAATGCCATCGTTCCCGTTGGCAAAGATGCCGTCGAAGGGCGAGTAGCCCGCGCCAATAATCGAATCAATGACGTCGCCTCCGATCTTTACGGACTTCATTTTTCCGGGACTGAAAGTGTCGGCGTCTACTCCGGTCCCTCCACGCAGGCCATCGGCCCCGAGCCGCATACCCGCGATGATCATCGAGTCGCGCACGTCGCCCGCGATCTTTATCGGCCCGATCTCCGCGGCCGCAATCGTTGCGTCCGTGACGTTCCCACCCGCACCGGCCTTGGCTTTTTTGACCGCGATCGGGCCAATCTTGGGTGCGTAAAGCACCGCCGTCAGATCGCCCCCCTTAATGTTGACCGCGACAATCTTTCCCGTCGCCTGGATGCTGCCGGCGAAACCGCCTTCTGTGATTTTCAATTGCGCGACGTTACCCGCTGAGATTGCCACGCCGGCCACACTCGCCGCGGTTAGTTTCAATGTCTGCGCGGGACAATTAATCGTCACGCCGGTCCCGATCGTTCGTGCCGTCAAGGTCAACTTGTTGACATCCGCATTTTCACCACTCGTGATCGCGGCACCGTCTCCGATGCTCCCGAGCCTGACCGATCCGACCCCGCCCGGCAGCGCGATCCCGCTGCCTGCGAGATCGGCGTCGCCGGCGAAAATGCTCTTTAACGGCGTATCACCCGAGATCGAGTTCACGGCCACCTTGCCATCGCCGCCGATGGCCGTGACAGTCAGCGACAACCGGCTTTTTTCTGTTGTGCCTGTGATCGTCACCGCGTCGAGAGGCCCATCGCCGCCGCCTTGATCGATCCGAGTCACCTCGAAGTTACCCGGCCCCGAAAGCTTGATGAGATACGTATCGCCATCGTGATCGGTGAATGGCGCTGAAACCTGCTCAGCTGCGAGCGGAACGGCGAAAACGTGAATGAGCACCCCCGCGAGTGCTAGCCCGTCCCAGAACTGGGGACACAAAACAAAACAGCGGATCTTTTTCATTAGAGGGTTTTTGGATTGATGCGAGGCAGCTCCTGCCCTCTCGCGGGGCGGGACGGAGTTCGGACACCCCGAATTGTCAATCTCGCTCGCATCCAGATTGCGGGATTGTCGTCCCTGGTCACTCGCGGCAAAGAGACCCGTCAGCCGACCAAAAACCGTGGGTCGGTGGCTGGATCGATCTTGTCGCCGGCAATTTGCGCTTTCTTGAAAGCGCCGGCGGCGAAATAGCTCGTGGCGTCGGTGTCGCCCTTGATGGTGATCTTGCCGAACGCGCTGCCGGTGCCGCCCAGGATGGTGTCGTCGCCGTTGTGGAAGATGCTGTCGATCGGATCGAGGCCGGCGGCGAAGACGCTGGCGGTGACGGCGCCGTTGATCTGCAGGCTCTTGATCGTGCCGGGGGCGAAGGTGTCGTCGCCGCCACCGAGGGTGCGGTCGGCGCCGAGATTGGCCCCGGCGAGGATGAAGGCGTTGGCCACGCTATCAGAGATCTTCAGCGAACCAATTTCGGGGGCGGTGATGGTCGAACCGTCGATGCCGCCGCCTTTGACGGTGATGTTCGCGATGGAATCCAGCGCGGTGATGTCCGCACGGATCGAGCCGCCCTTGACGGTGATCGCACCGATGGAGCCGGCGGTGATGCTGCCCAGGCCGATGTCCGAGGCGGTCAGCTTTTTCAACAAGCCGGGTGTCGTGAGGGTGAAGCCGTCGGCGATGTCGCGTGCGGTGATCTTGGTTTTGCTGGTCGCGTCGCCGCCGAGCTGGATGAGCGGGTCGGCGAGGAGTGCGTCGGGCTGGAGGAGGTCGTGGATATGATCGATTTAACGGTGCCGGTGGCGGTGAAGCCGTTGACGACGAGGTCGCTTGTTTTTGCGGTGAAGGAATTGAGTCGCACCGTTGATGGTCATGTCGCCAATCGTTCGCGATACCATCGCCGCCGTCTGTTCTTCTTCACGAGACGCTGAGCTTGCTCTTCGTCGTGGTGCCGGTGGCGTCGATGAAGTCGATATCGGCATTGTCTGCCACGTCGCCATCAGGGTGAGAGGGAGACTTCGCGGTGCCGGGGCCCTTTAGCTTGACGGTCACTTTGTCGCCGTCGGCGTCAGTGATCTGGGTGATTCTTCTTATCCACGGTATGCGAGTTAGTGGTGCGATGACGTTGATCATGGCATCGGGGGTGGCGGGAGGCTTCGGCGTTGCCGGCGTCGTCGATGGCGATGGTGAAGAATTCGTAGGTGTGGCCCGATTCACCGCCGGTGAAACGACCGGCCAAATCGGTGCTGCCGAGGAGGAAGTTTGCGGTTCGCCGCCGTTGTCGCGGAGAAGACGGCGATGGTCGCGAGGCCGGAGCCGGCGGTTTATCGGCGCCGGTGAGTCCAACGCGGAAGGTGCCGCGCACGGTATTCGCCGTCGGAAACGGGGTGATCGCGCTCGATGGGCGCGAGCGAGTCGATGATGTTGTGGACGAAAGGCGTGTTGATCGGGTCGTTCGGTATCGAAGAAGATCGTGGCCTGGGCGTCGATGGTGCGTGCCGCTGGCGAGGCCGGATTTCGGCTCAACGGTGTAGTTCACGAAGCCGTCGCCCTCGGGCGGCGTGATGTTGGCGGGGAGGAAGCCGGCGAACGGATCGAGCGGGAGGTCGACAGTGGTGGGATCGAGCGAGGCGAGCGTCCACGTGGCGAGTACCGAAGTCGGGCTGGCCGGGTCGAGATTGATCGGCGCTGAAATCGACAAAGATGCCGAGCGTGGCGGTGGCGTCGATGACGGTGCTGTAGGAACTGCTCTCCCGGCGGGAATGTGGACGGTGAAGTTACCAAAGCCGAAGTCACCTAGTTCGAAGGTCGAGAAGTCGAGATCGGTGTCGAGTTGCTGGGAGACAAAGACGACCTGGGCGGGGGCGGCGGCGTCGGGCTTGTTTTCAAACTGGATGGTGTAGTTGAAGTTGATATCCGTGTTCACGAAGCCCTCGAAGCGCTCGGGCTGCGCGGAGAGATCAGCGACCACATCCGCGCCAAAGCCGGAGGGCCCGACAATGTTGTTGGGATCGTGCGGGGTGACTTGCTCGGAAGTCGCACGACCTTGTGGCCCGCGGTCGCGAACGAAATCTGCCGCGCGGTCGGGATCGGCGAACACGTCGTTCGGGTCCGGTTCGTAAAGGTAGTTGGAGAGGCTGATGAGCGGCGCCGAGTGCCGAAGTCGAGAAGGGAAATGACTTTCGATGCGCTCTGCGCGAGGGGGTTTGGCGATGCGCCGAGGAAGTCGTTGCCGACGACGCCGCCGTCGTGGATGACGAAAAGGATGGCGTCAGTGGCAAAGTTGCCGTTTGAGAAACGATTGAGACTGTTGCCGAACTGGAGCGAGTCCACCCCGAGGGTGAGTGCGCCGAGGGTTTTGGTTGCGCCGGAGTTGTTGAGGGTGCGAGCCATCGCTGTTGGCGCGGTTGGATGCGTTGGCGAGCACTTCGCTTTCAGCTTGTTGAAGGAATCCACCGCCGTCTATCAAGGCGTCAATCTTTGCATCGTGCGCGGCGTCCAGTCCGTTTTGCACGCCCTGAAGCGTGTAGGCCAAGACGGCGCTGGCGGCGGAGGTGTCGGTGGTGGCAGCGTCCTGCCGTTCGAGATGGTTTCGGTGTAGGCGTCGAAGCCCGTGAAGTCCATTTTGTCCGTCGGCTGGTTCTCAGCGTACGTGTAGGGATTTAGACCGATGCTCGACGCGGATCGCGGCTGATGAAGCGCCCGATGGTCGAGTCGTACACGCGCACCCCGGCGACGTACTGCCCCGCGGCCGACATCGAGCACGCCGTGCTGGCCGACGAATTTGTATGGGTTCGCGACGCTCTCATTGGCGGCGAGGATTTCGCCGAAAGGAAGGTAGCTGTACGAGTCCACGACCGCGCCGCTGCCATCGGTGAGTTGCACAACATTTCCGCTGCCGTCGAAGCCGTACGCACGGAACTCGCCGCCGGGGGAAAGTTGTGCGACGACGCCGTCGCGACTGTAGAGGTAGCGCGAGACGAGCGCGCCGGTGCCATCGAACTCCGCGATGACCCTGCCAGTGCCGGTGGGATCGTGGAGGAGGCGGTGCGTCGTGCCGTTGTCCGTGTACGAGGCGAGCTGGTTGAGCGCGTCGTAGCCGTAGGTGATGTTGTGCGCAGGGTTAATGGCGGCGCTAATGCGGCCCAGCGAGTCGTAGGAGAAATGCGTGGTGACGCCGCCCTCGGTGACGCTCGTGGTGTTGCCCGCGGCGTCGTAAGTGAAGGTCTTCGCGCCGGCGCCCGTGTATTCGTCCACGTCGTTTGCGCTGTACGCGGTGGCGACGCCGTTGTCGGTGACGGTGATGCGATTTCCCACGCCGTCGTACGCGTAGGTGATGACGCGCGCGGACGGCAGCGTGACGGAGGTGAGCTGGCCCTTGAGGTCGTAGCCGAAAGTGGTGACGCCGTCATTGTTCGTGAGCGAAGCGCGGTGGCCCGCAGCGTCGTAGGTATATTGCGAAAACGATTGCGTGGAGTTATCGGGTGCGAGGTTCGTGACTCGGGTTAGCTGGCCGAGCGTGTCGTAGGCGTAGGTCGTCGCGGTGCCGTTGTAGAAATCCGAGCGCGTGAGCCGCCCAGCGGTGTCGTAGGTGTACGCGACGATAAGCGTGTCGCTGACGTCGCGGATTTCGCTGAGCTGGCCGTTCGTGCCGTAGCTGTAGTTCGTCTCCGCGCCCGTGCTGTCGTTGATTCGCGTCGCGGCCCGCGCTGTCGTACGGTAGTTCACGAACGTGCCGTCCGGGTAATCAATGTGCGTGATGCGCCCGCCTGCGTCGTGCGTGACATTGATCACGCCGGTCGAGTCCGCGATGGACGCGAGGTAGCCTGCGCCGTCGTAGGTGAGTGTCTGGGCGGGGAGATCGGGGAAAGTGATGCTGGTGAGATTGCCGCCGGAATCGTAGGTGCCGGAGATGATCTGGGCGTTCGCGTTCAGAAATGTCAGCGCGTGGCCGATGGCGTCGTAGGTGATGTGCTCGCTCGTGCCGTCGGCATACGTGGTCGTGATCGGGCGGCCCTTGCTGTCGAAAGTGAACGCGGTCTCGTCGCCATTCGCATCCGTGAATGACGTGAGTCGGTGAAACAGCGGGTCGTACGTCATCACGGAGGACGTCCCATCGGGCGAGACGATGCGCGTGAGATCGCCCGCACCGTTGTAGCTGAAGGAATACGCTGCGTTGTCCCCGCCGGCGATCTGCGTGAGCTGGCCGGTGGCGTTGCGCAGGGTCGTGAAGGCGTATCCAGCGCGGTCGATCAGTTCCACTGAGCCATGGTCGTCGAAGAAATAGGTGGCAGACGAGCCCGAGGGTGTCCGTGATTTTCAACTGGCCCACGCCGGAGTACACGAGGTCGAGGAACCCCGTGCCGTTTTGCACATGGCTGGTGCGGCCCGCTGCGTCGTAGCTGTACGCGATGGTCTGGCCGTCGGGATACGCGACGGAGGTGATCGCGTTGAACGCGGCGGAGCCGACGGTGGTGTTGTAAGCGTAGGTCGCCGTGCCGTCGCGCGTGGTCTGCGTGATCGATGGCCCGCCGCGTCGTACGTGTAGCTGGTGTGCTCGGTGCCGGGGCCATCCGCGGCGGTGATGTGGCCGCTCGCATCGTAGGTGAAAGTCTCGACGCCGCCCGTGGCCGAGAGCGTGAGGGAAATGAGCAGGTCCGCCGCGTTGTAGGCCGCGGTGATTCTATCGCCGTCTTCGCTGGCGCGGAAGTCGAGTTTCCCATCGGCGCGGAAGACGAGCCTGCTGCCGTCGCTTTTCGTGAGCGTGAGAATGTCTCCTGATTTTGTCAGCACGCTGTTATCGCCTTGCGGCGAGGTGAACGAGCCGTTCGCGGCTTTTTGGAAAACGAGGGACGAGCCGGAAAAGCCGATGCTGACATTGCCATCCGCGTCGGTGCGCGCCTGGAGATCGTTCGGGTCCGAGAATCCCATGCCGAGCGCGCCGGGACGGAACCGCGTGGTGATCGCACCGAAGTCGTCCGCGCCCGTCAGCTCGAAATTGATTAGCTGCTCGAACGTGACGGGGTGGTGCGTGATGGTGCTGAGGTGGTTCGCCTCGGCGGAGAGCCGCGCGTCGAGCGAGCCGACGGTCGTCCCGACGTTCGCGACGAAGTTCGAGAAGACGACATCCCACGCTGCATCAGTGGCGAACGTGGGCTGGAGGTCGGATTTTATGCTGGCCCAATTCAGCGTTTCCGTCGCCGCGGGCAAGCTGACGGTGAAATTCGTGAGCGCGTGTCGCCCGAAAAGCGTGGGCGTGAAATTGACGTCGATGGTGCCGGACGCGCCCGGTGGGATGACCCCCGCGAGGCCGTTTGGGTTCAGCGCGAAAAGCTGGATGGTGTCGAGCGTAGTGAGAGAACCGCCCACGACGCCAAGCTCTGTGTGGTGGCCCGCGCCGCCGCTGTCCACGGCGGAGAGGATGAATATTGCGCGGGAAGATCGCTGTCGCCGACGTTCGTGAAATGCACGGTCGCGACGCCGGGGCGGCCATTGGTCTGCCGAATATACGACGGTGCGGTGATGTCGAACACCAGCTTGCCTGCGGTGCCGCCCTCGGTAACCGAGACGGCGGTATCGAGGGAGATGCTCGCGGCGTCCTTGTGCGCCCGGATCTGGTAGCTACCCGCCGGTTTTCCGCCGAGCGCGAAGGTGGCGTAGGCCGTGCCCGCGTCACCGATGACGACCTGGGAGGCGTCGATCGCCAAGCCGCTGGGACCGTGCAGGTCGAAAGTCGTCGCGTCGGTGAATTGCGAGCCGTGGATCGTGAAGGTTACGTCGCCGATATTTTTCGCGACGGAGCGATCCACCGAAACGAGCGAGAAGCCGAGACCCTCTGCCTCGAGTGTGAATGCCGAGCCAGCGCCTGCGTTGTCCCGCCCGTGAATGGTGATGAAATAATCCCCCGCGCGTCCGCCGGGCACGAGGAGCTGCGCGTGCGTCTGCGCGAGGCCAAAGGACGCCGCATCGTTCGCGTCGCTCTCCGCGATATCGCCTGCGCGCACGAGCAATTCCGCGACCCCGGCGAGGGAATCGAGCGTGATGCTGCGCGTGTCGAGCGCGGGGATATTGACGCGGAAAAAAATATCCTGCCCATTGGCGATGGTTCCATTTAACGCTACGCCCGGCGTCAGCGTGGGCACGTCGGTCGTGACCGTTGGGCCCGAGGCGAGGGTGTTGTTCGTCCGGTCGCTGTCCGGCGTCAGCCCCGGCTGTCGGCAATCACGATGATTCGATAATTACCCGGCAACACACCCGGCAGCGGGCCAGTAAAGGAATCCGCGTAGCTTCCATTTTCCGCGACGACCCCCTTGTGCATCACGCGGCCGATCAGCAGGTCCGTCGGGTCAAAAACTCCATCCCGAGAGATGTAGATGGAATCCGTCCACGGTCCCGGTGCGGTCGGCGAGTTTTGCAGATTCGTGACCGTGTAGTCGACGGTAAAGCTCTGCCCGAGAGCGCGCTGGCCGAGCCGGGAGTGATGCTCGTGACGGCGAGATCGGATGGGTTTGCAAGGCCGTTGAGAACAAGCGAGGTGTTCGTGAGGACGGGACGAAAAACAGCGTGCCTTGCGTGTAAGTGCCCTCGAAAGTGCTAAAGTCGTCCGTCGAGCTGCCGAAGGTCGCGAGCGGGTAGCTGTCGCCCGCGCCGCCCTGATAATCGGTTGCCGGCACAAACGCCGCCACGCCATTCAGCGCCGCTACACCGGTGACCGCGAGCTTGCCAAATTGGTTGCTCGCAGGATTGCCCTGGAGCTGGAATTCGATCCGGCTGGTGTCCGCCAGCGTGAGCCCCGCAACCGTGTTGAGCTGCGAGCCACTGCCGAGAACGAGCGTACCGGAATTCGTGAACCCGCCCGTTCCCACCGTCAGCACTGCGCCATCGAGAAGCTGGAGCGATCCGGAGTTCTCGGTCAGCGCAGAGCCCAGTCCGCCGATCGTTCCCGTTCCGTGCAGGATGAGGTTGCCTTTGTTCCCGGTCAGTTGAAATGCGCCGAGGGGAAAGAGCAGCGTTGCGCCATTTGCCACCTCCCACGTTCCGGCCTGGACCACCGGTTCAAAGGCGATCTGCGTAACGGAGGTCAATTGCAGCGTCCCCGCCGTGACTTCCACGAGCCCGACATTGTTCATCTTTGCTGGAAACATCGTACCGGTGTTCGCGGCGATTCCGGCGGAGAGGCGAAAGGTCCCGGCATTGAAAAACCCGGGCGGATTGGAGCTATTTCCCGCCGCGAGGAGGGCGCTGACTCCGGGGACGTTGTCAAAAAGCGCTCCCGCCAGATTGTTGAGCTGGCCGGCGCCCGCGAAATCCAAACGCCCGGCGTTATTGATGGTGCCAGCGTTATTCAGAACGGTCTTGAGATCCGGACTGTCGAGGATTTTGATCGTGCCAACGTTTGTGAACGTCGTTCCGAGGAATTGGCCATTGCCCTTCCACTCGAAAAACCCATCCGGGAAATTGAACGTCGCACCGCCCGCTCCCGCCGTGATGTTTCCGCTGAGACTACTTCCACCGTTGAGTTGCAGCTTGCCCGCTCCCGATCCGGTGTAAGTTCCCGTCCATTCTTTCGTGCCGTTGGAGAGCAGCACGATCCCACCAGTCCCAAGGAGGAAGTTCCCGCCCCCCCAGGTTCCGTTGCCCGAAAATTCCAGAGTACTGCCACCCGTCACTTCGATGATGCCCGTGGGCTGATTGTTGAAATTGCTGCCCGTCGCAGTGTTCGTTGCGGCGGAAAGGCGCAGGGTTCCCGCGTTGAAAAAGCCGGGAATTGTTGCTCCTCCAGATAGAAAGCCGCTGTTGACCCCGGTGACGTTGTCAAAAAGCGCGCCTGGCAGATTGTTGAGCTGACCGGTGCCCGACAAATCCAAACGCCCGGCGTTATTGATGGTACCGGCATTGTTCAGGGTGGTCCTGAGATCTGGACTACCGAGGATCTTGATCGTGCCGATGTTTGTGAACGTCGTTCCAAGGAATCCGCCATTGCCCGTCCACTCGAAAAACCCATCCGGGAAATTGAGCGTCACACCGTCCACGCCCGCCGTGATATTCCCAGAGAGACTGCCTCCACCCGTGAGTTGCAGATTGCCCGCTCCTGAACCTGTATAAGTTCCAGTCCAGTTCTTCGTGCCGTTGGTAAGCGTTACCAACCCATCAGTCCCAATGAGGAAGTTTGCGCCCCCCCATGTTCCGCCGCCCGAGAATTCCAGCGTGCTGCCACCCGCCACTTCGATGATGCCTGTGGGCATATTGTTGAAATTGCTGGCCGTCGCAGTGTTCGTCGCTGCGGAAAGGCGCAGGGTTCCCGCGTTGAAAAAGCCGGGGATTGCAGCCCCCCCGGTGAGGAAGGCCGCGTTGACGCCGGTAACATTGTCGAACAGCGCACCCTCCAAGTTGTTGATCTGACCAGCGCCCGAAAGAGTCACACGGCCGGCATTATTGATCGTCCCGGCATTATTCAGGATCGTCTTGAGGCTCGAAGAAAGGATTTTGAGCGTGCCGGTGTTGGTGAATTCCGATCCCGCAAACTCTCCGCCCGTCCACTCGAAAAACCCATCCGGGAAATTGAGCGTTACTCCGCCCACCCCCGCCGTGATGTTCCCAGAGAGACTGCTTCCACCGGTGAGTTGCACCTTGCCGGCTCCCGACCCCGTAAAGGTTCCTGTCCAGACTCTGGTCCCGTTAGTGAACGCCAGCAACCCTCCTGTCCCGATGTGGAAATCTGCGCCCTCCCATGTTCCTGCGCCCGAAAATGTCAACGTGGTGGCAGAGGTTATCTCAATGATGCCACCCGGCAGATTGTTGAAATTGCTGCCCGTCGCAGTGTTCGTCGCCGCAGAAAGGCGCAGGGTTCCCGCGTTGAAAAAGCCGGGGATTGCAGCCCCTCCGGTAATGAAGGACCCGTTGACTCCCGTAACATTATCGAAAAGCGCACCCTCCAAGTTGTTGATCTGAGCAGCGCCCGAAAGATTCACCGTCGCGGCATTGTTAATCGTCCCGGCATTCTCCAGCGTGCCCGAGAAATTGATTGAGCTGCCGAGTGAAACGACGCCTTCGTTGCGCACGAATCCGCTGATCGTGAAACCTCCTTGACCCACGACCGACCCCGTGAGCGTCAGTAGCGGCCCCGCATTCAACGTCCCGCTGGAGAACGTCAGATTACTGATCGTCGATTCGCTCGTTAGCGTCAGCGAACCACCCGTGATCGCCAACGTGTCGTCGCCGGGCATGTGGATGGAATTCGCCACCCGCGCGCCCGAGGGAATGGTGATGGTCAAGGTACCTGCCGGATCAATCGTCACATCGTCGTCGGCTGTTGGCACGCCGTCGCTCCAATTTGCCGGGTCGGACCAACTCCCGCTCGCGGCTCCGATCCAGACATTGGCCGCCGGGGCGATGCGGGCTTCGAGCGCTTCCGCGGGAAAGCGATGCCTCGGCCTGAGAAGCACGCGCGGAGATTGGAATCGGGAACGAAGACGTGACAGGATGTTCATAATCAGTCAGGGGGGTGGGTGGGTGGCGTTTGATGGAAAAACGTTCGCGCTTCTCGAACTATCGACCGCGAATCGCCTTTCCGTCGGGAAGACCGTATGGCTTGGGGTTGAGCGTGGAGAGAATCGGAAAAATCTCCTCAACCGTCGCATTTCCACTATCCAGATCGCCCTGCCGAGCACCGTGGTCCCGGTGCCCGACGATTTTGTTGGAGTCCGCGTTCTCTTCTTCCATGCGGGACCGTTCACTGAGGCGATCCCGGCTGGATGACAAGAAAATATCCATGGCTTGCACTCAGAATCTGAGCAGCCACGGCCCGGCCCGTACGCGCCCTCGGTTCCAAGTCGGGTCGGCAGCGCTCTCATCCCATCCACGGGATTCAACACTGCGTCTCACGCGGGCTGTCGTCGACGCCGATCGCGGCTCGATCCTATTACCCGACAAGAAACCGCGGGTCGGTGGCGGGATCGATTTTGTCGCCGGCGATTTGCGTTTTCTTAAAGGAGCCGGCGGCGAAAAAGCTCGCGGCGTCGGCATCGCCCTTGATGCTAATCTTGCCAAACGCGCTGGCCGGGCCGCCCAGGATGGTGTCGTCGCCGTCATGGAGGATGCTGTTGATCGGATCGAGGCCGGCGGCGAAAACGCTGGCGGTGACCGTGCCGCCGACCTGCAGGCTCTTGATCGTGCCCGGGGCGAAGGTGTCGTTGGCGCCGCCGAGGGCGTGGTCGTCGCCGAGGTCGGCCCCAGCAAGGATGAGGGCGTTGGCGATGTTGTTGGCGATTTGGATCGCGCCGAGCCCAGTGCCGGTGATGACGGAGCCGTCGATGTTGCCGCCGACGCCGCCCTTCGCTTTTACGGTGATGGGGCCGATTTCACCGCCGGCGCGCAGGTCGCCAGTGAGGTCGCCACCCTGGATGGTGATCTTTCCGATCGAGCCGGCGATGTCGAAGTCAGCCGCGATGCCGCCGTTCTTGGTGGTCAGCTTGCCCAGCGCGGCAGCAATGACGCTGCCGTCGCCGATGACTCGCGGCGGTCAGGGATTTGATACTGGCAACAGTCTCGATGGTGAAGCCGTCGGCGATCGCATTGGCGTTAATCTTGATCTGGTCGCCCGCCGTGCCGCCGGCGATTCGCACAAGCGGATCGGCCACGAGGGCATCGGGGCGCAATACATCGTGGACGGCGATGGCACTGGCCGGACCCGGTCGCAATGACGCCGTTGTAAACGAGATCGCTCTTCTTGGCGGTGAAGCTGCCGAAGTCGCCTTCGACATTGAAGTCGCCGATATCGACGCTGCCTTTGCCTTTGACCGAAACGCTCACCTTGGTCTTGGTCGAGCCGCCGGTGAGGAAGAGCTGATCGAGCGAGCCATTGCCGTCGCCGTCCGGATCGAGCAGCACCGCGTTGAGCGTGCCGGGGCCTTTGATCTTCACGGAGTATTTGTCGCCGTCGCTGTCGGTGAGCGTGAGCTTTTTATCCACCGGGATGAGCGTCGGCGCGACGACGCTAATCGTGGCGTCGGGTGTGGCGGCGAGGGGCTCGGTGTTGCCCACATTGTCCACGGCCTGGCTGAAGAAAGAGTAGATGTGGCCTGCCTGTCCTCCCGCAAAGAGGAAAGAACCCGGAACTGTAGCGTCCGTGACGAGGGGTTGGAGCGGGCCGCCGTTGTCCGTAAAAAACACGGCAGTGCTGTTCAAGCCAGATCCTCCTGCTTCGTCCGAACCGCTGACGGCGACGGAGAAAGCGCCGCGGGTATTGGTAGCGCCCGCGAAAGGCGTAATGCTGCTCTGCGGCGCAAGCGAGTCGATGGTGTTGTGAATCAACGGGGTGGCGATGGGCGCTTCGGTGTCGAAGACGATGCTCGCCTGCGCGTCGATGTTCGTCCCGCTGGCGAGGTTGGCTTTCGGGGCGACCGCATAGGCGACTGCGCCGTCGCCCTCGGGAGCGGTGACATTCGGCGGGAGGAAACCAACGAGAGGATCGGACGGCGAGTCGTGTGTGATGGGGTCGAGCGTGGTCAGCGTCCAGCTCGCGATGCCAGTCACGAGGTCGATGCCGGCATCGAAGTCCACGAGGAACCCGCGCGTGGCGGAGAAATCGAGGACGGTGTGATAGGAACTGCGGCCAGTCGGGACTTCGACCACGATGTCGCCGAAGGAGAACGAACCGAGCTGAAACGTGCTCCAGTCGAGATCCGAATCCAGGGTCTGCGTGATGGTGACGACCTGGGCTGGTGCGCTGGCGCTCGCTTTGTTTTCAAACAGGATGGTGTAGCCAAAATCGCCCTCGGCTTTGACGAATCCTTCGAAACGCATCTGGTCTGGATCCGGGATGTCGGGGATTGGGTCGGCGCCGATCCCATTCGGGCCGACGATGTTGTTCGGATCATTCGGCGCGATGACTTCGCTGGTAGTATGCACGTCATGCGGGGGATGCACCTGATTGTTCCGGTGGTTCTTAATCAGCCTCCGGGCGGTATCGAGGGCAGTCGTCGGGTCATCGCCGAGATTGATGAAATACCTCGTGAGATTCTGGACTGCGGGGTCTTGCAGGGCCGATTTGGTGAGCTGGTTGGCGCGCGCGTTGTTGATACCGCTGTCGTCCTCAAACTGCCCCGTGAATCCGTTCGCAGTATTGCGACCAAACTGATCAATTCCATTGGCGAATTTTCCAATTCCGTTAATGCCGGCGTGGGCACCGGCTTTAGCCAGCGCAACCCCCCCATCGAAGGCGGCTTTGGCGATTGTCCTCACCGAAATCTTGGTGCTGTCGGTCCTCGAAAGAATCACCCCGACGGGCGCTCCAAACGCCAAGCCGCCCGCCCCCCCAATGGGACGATCGTTATCGCCGAGTTGAACGCTGCCTGTGGCTGGCCCTAGAGAGGCGACTACATTTGCAGAATCTCCACCGACGCTTGGTGTGATTCCGATGATGCCGCCAAATCCTCCGCTCAATCCTACCGTTTGACCGCCACCGTAGAAGATGCCTGCATCGAAATCCGTGCTGATAAAGAACCCGGCGTGTCCCGTGATGCCGCGACCGACGGTGATTTCTCCACCGCCGCTGATGAAAATATCAAACAGCCCGGCAGGATCCGCGCGATCCACCGGCGCGTTGCCCGCATATCGATAGAGGTTGGTGTCTCCGCCGGCCAATCCGATCGGATCCTGCTGCAAAAAGCGTCCGAGTTGCGGGTCGTAGGCGCGAGCTCTCAAATCGTAGAGACCCGAACCGTTTTCCTGCACGCCGAATCGACCACTGAATGTAAATTCGTTCGTCATCGTGCCAGTCGCGCCGATCTTTTCGCCGAATGGCAGATAATCGTAGGTCGCGACGACCGCGCCGCCGGCGCCCGTCAGGAGCTGCGTATTCCCGCTCAGGTCGTAGTGGTAATATGACGCCGCCCCGGACGCATCCACCCGACTCGCCAACCCAAGGCCTTCTGTAAAGTGCGCCGCGAGCGCGCCGCTTGCATCGTATTCGGCGAAAACGCTGCCGAGTCCCGTCGGATCGAGCACAAAATCCGTGCGCCCGCCGTCTTTCGTCATCCCGATGCGGTTGCCAGCGGCGTCATAGTCGTAGGTGAAACTGCCTTCCACAGTCGTCGCGGCGATGAGCCGGCCCTGGACGTCGTAGGTGAAGCTGCCACTTCCCTGCGCTCCGCCCCCACGCGCTGTGAGATTTCCGCTCTCATCGTAGGAGTAGATCGCCGTGCCCACCGCGGTGTATTCATTGATCTCGTTCGCGGTGTAGGCGGTCGTCCCCGTGGCGGAGTCGTTCACGATCGTGCGGTTGCCCTCGGTGTCGTAGGCGTAAGTGATGGTGCGCCCGCCCGGGAGCGCCACGGAGGTCAGTTGTCCGTTTGCATCGTAGCCGTAGCTCGTCGTGCCGGTGACGCTGCTCGTCTGCGTCGCGACGTGTCCTGCCACATCGTAGCTGTAGGTAAAACTCTCGATCACCGAGTTGTCCGGGGCGCGATGGGTGATCGCACTTGTTCGGCCGAGAGCGTCGTAGGCATAGTCCGTCGTTGAGCCGTTGCCGTGGGTTTCTTTCGTGAGCCGTCCGACGGTGTCGTAGTCGTAGTCGTCGAGCGTGGCGTTTGCCGCGTCGGTGATTTTGTCGAGCCTCCCAATCGCATCGTAGCTGTAGCGCACCGTGAAACCCGAGTCGTCGCTGATCGTCTCGCGCCTTCCACCGGCGTCGTAGGTGTAGGCGACGAATTTTCCATTCGGATACGTGACCTTGGTCAGACGATCCGCGCTGTCGTAGGCGTAGGTTGTGGCGCCGTCTGCGGCGCTGGCGGCGCTCGTAAGATTGCGGTGCGCGTCGTAGGCATAGGTCACGTCGTCCGCCGTGCCGGGCAGATCTTTGAAAACGAGCAGACCTTTCGCATCGTAGGTGTAGCCGATGGACTGCATGCGCTCGTTCACCGAAAGCGTCACGCGACCAAGGCTGTCGTAGCTGAAAGACGAGGCGTTTCCGAGAGCATCGGTGATCGATTTGAGATTGCCGGCCGCATCGAAGGCGAAATCCGTCGAGTTGCCGCGGGTATCGGTGACGCTCGAAAGCAGGTGAAAGGGGCCGTCATGCGCAAATCCAACTCGTTGCGCAGCGGCGTCGATCAAATCCGAAACGGCGCCGAGGGAATCGTAACGCACGGTCGTCACGACACCGCCCGGCTCGATCGAAGCGACCGCTCGACCGTCGTTGTTGAAATAGGTCGAGCTGATGTTTCCGAGGGCATCCACCGTGCGGGCGGAGTTTGCATTCAGGTCTCGGAAAACGGTCGTGGCATTGCCGTGCCTGTCCGTCTGGGTGACGCTGCCAATTGAGTCATATTCGTAAGTGAGCCGCTCCGTCGCGCCATTTCGTTCCTGCGACACGAGCCGACCATGGGAATCATACGTGAAGGAGATCATCGACCCGTCCGGGAAGGTCTCCGAAGCGAGCGCGTGTTCGCTCGCGTCCCCCTGACCGGAAACGTAACTGTAGGTCGTCGTGCCGAGCGGCGTCGTCCGCGTGAGCAGGTGCTCGCCGCCGGCGTCGTAGGTGAACGTGGTGGGCCTCCCGACCGAATCGGTGATCGTCGCGATCCGGCCCTGCGCATTGTAGGCGACCCCGGTGACATCGCCGTTGCTCTCCGTCAGCGAAGTGACGTGGCCGTCCGCGTCGTAGCTTGCGGTGACGCGGTATCCGTTCGAGTCCTCAAAATAATCCAGTGCACCGTCGCTCGCGCGGAACATGATCACCATCCCATCCTGCTCCGTGAGCTTTAGCGCACCCGAAGACAGACGCTCGAGCGAGCCGGTGTCGTTCCCCACCGGGACGAATTCTCCCGGCGCGAGAGATCCGCCTCCACCAATGGAAATAAATGTCCGAACTTCGCTTCCGATCATGATCGTGACGTTTCCCTCGACGCCCGCGCGCTCATCGAGCGAAGGCACTCGCGGAACCGGGGTGGAAAGCGGGAGGAATGCGCCCCCTCCCGCGGCGCCCCGCAGCAAGGCCGTTTGAATAATCGCGCCGACGGCGCCATTGGCATCACGAAGGACCGTGAAACCTTCCAACGGATCGTAGTCGTCCGGAAGTGTGTGGGAGGGTGGCGCGGTGACTGCGTGCATTTCCCAAGGCGCGAAATTTCCCCTGCCGAGCGACCCGAGCTGGTATCGGGAGGCGATCGAGCCGAAATCATTCGCCTGGAGCAGCTCGTAGGAGATCAGCTTGCCGACGTCCGCCGTGCGCTCCCCAAGCAGCGATAGATAAGTCGCGTTCTCCGCCACGACCTCGTGGTAGCGCTCGAAGGTCGTGCCGATTTCTGCGACGAAGTTTCCGTAAATGGCGTTCCACGCATCGAGCGGCGTGCTCGCCGGGCGGAGATCGTCTTTAAAGCCCACCCAATCGAACACGACGCCGTCGTCCGGTCCCTCGAGACTGAGCGTGAAATTCACGAGCGCGTGAGGGCGCTGGTCGATGGGGTAAAACTCGACGATCAATTCACCCGTCGCTCCGGGAGGCAACACGCCCGCGGGTCCATCGGGATTGATTGCCAGCAGCTCGATCGAGCCAAGACGCCCATCCTCTTCCCCGCGCAGATGGTAATATCCATTTTCGCCGGTGAGCGAAAAAATCGGGGCGACGAGATCGGTGTCGCCGGCATTCTGGTAGGTGATCGTCGCATAGATCCCCTCGAAGTTCGCCCGGATGAAACGCGGTGCCGTCATCTGGTAAGTGACCTCGCCCTCCACACCCTGGACGACATGCAGCGCATTCGGCAAAGTCGCCGTCGCCGCGCCCTCCGTGGCGAGCACGTCGTAGTCGCCGAGCGGCAGCCCCGTCAGATCGAAGGTCACGTAGGCGAGGGATTGATCCTGGAGGATGACCTTCTGCGCCGGGATGGCGTTGCCGCCGTCGAGGACGATGGAAAACTGCGTGCCGGCATCAAATTCCGATCCCCGGAGGGTGGTGGTCAGAGTGCCAACATTCGCCCCACGATCGTGCTCCAGCGTCGTGAGCGTGAAGTCCAGAGAGTCGGCCTCCAGCGTAAAGCTCGTTCCGGTCCCCGCGCCGACCGCACCGTGCAACCGGATATAATACGTCCCGGCAAGAAGCGTTGAGCCGAGGAGCTGGACGTTGTTGGAGCCCGGGGAAAAGCCTCGCCCATCCGAGACATCCTCGCTCGGCACGAAGAGTTGGGCTGTCAAAAGCTCGGCAGCGCCGTTTGCTCCGAAAGTCGCCGTGAAGATTGGCGTTTTCCCCGCCGGAAGTTCGACCCGGTAGAAAACGTCGGCGCCATTAGCGATGGTCCCGGTCACCGGCACACCCGGCGTGAGCGCGGCGATATCCAGTTGCGTGGCGCTGGCGGCGGCGAGCAGGTTGTTTGCACGATTCCCGTCTGGGACCAGCGCGCGCGAATCCGCCAGCACCAGCACCCGGTATTGCCCCGGCAGCACGCCGGAAAGGTCAGCGGTAAGGGAGGCATTGTAGCTCGCGCCGCCAGCCACGTCGCCTGTGTGCGTCACACGACCGATGAGCACGTCGGAAGGATCGAGCACGCTGTCCTTGGAAAGGTAAAGTGTATCCACCCAAGGACCGCCCACGGCCGGGGTCGGCGAGAGGTTGCGCACGTTGTAATCGATCGTCACGGTTTGCCCCGAAAACCCGCTCGCCGGCGCCGTGATGCTCGTCACGGCAAGGTCCGCCGCGCCGGCGATCGCCGACACCACCGTGCTCGTCGCGCCTGTCGCCGCCGAGAGGAACGAGGCGGCGGCGCCAAAATCGAACGCCGCAAAATCTCCAATGTGCGAGGGAAACGTCGCCACGGTGAATTGATCCCCCGCGGCTGGTCCGAATCCATTGACGAGACGAATCACGGCTGTGCCATCAAGCTGCGCCGCCGCCGTCGAGATGACTTTTCCGATGGCATTTGTCGCGGTGTCCGCGATCTGGAATTCGGTCCGGCCCGCCGCTGTTTGCGTGAACGCGCCGCCGGCGGTGTAAATGGAGCCAGGCCCGACGATGAGCAACCCCCCATTGCTGAAATCTCCCATTGTCGCAAAGGCCGCACCATCGCGCAAATCGAGCGTTCCGGTGTTCGCCGTGAGCGGCCCGCGGAGATTCGCAAGCTCGCCAGTGCCGTGGACGATTAGTGTCGCGGAATTTGTCGCGATGGGTGTGCCGAAATCCAACGTCCCGCCAGCTTGCACTTCCCACATCCCGCCGGTGAGAGCGTCGCCGCTGATCTGGACGACTGGGCCGTTGAAAACCAGATTGCCGGAAGCGACTTCGACCGTGCCGGTATTGCTGAATGGAACGCCGCCGGTGCTCGCCGTGCCCAATTCGTCGCGCCGGAGCGTGCCCGCATTGTCGAAGAGTCCTCCGGCTCCACCGAGGAATGCCCCATTGGTAAAGTTGTTCGCCTCGAACAGTCCGCCCGGGAGATTGTGCAGCACCGAATTCGTCCCTTGGAAAATCAACTGCGCGTTGGTCTGCGTGATCGTTCCCGCGTTATTGAACGTCGCGCTGTCTAGCCGCACGAGCCGGTCGCCGATGGTGATTGCGCCTGTGTTCGTCAGCGTGCCGCCGGAAAATAAACCCTCATTATCCCACAGGAACATCCCGCTCGGGAAATTGAATGTCGCATCCCCGAGCGCGATCGTGCCGACCTTGAAGGTGATCGTCCCGCCGCCGCTGCCGGTAAAATTGCCCGACCAGGTTTGATTCACGTTTTCAAAACTCAGCGTCGCGCCGCTGCTCACGTTGAAAGTGCCGCCGTCCATTGCGCCGGTCGCGTTCACCAGCAGCGTGCCGTTCAGGACCTCGATGACGCCGGTTGCCGCGTTGTGAAAATTGGTATTGGGCATGGTCGCCGCTCCCCCGCCGTCGCGGCGGAAAGTGCCCGCATTGTCGAAGAGTCCGCCGCTGGAAAAGATCGCCCCGTTGTTGGAACTCGTCGATTCGAAGACGGCACCGGCGAGATTGTGCAGCGCAGAGTTCGTGCCTTGAAAAAACAACTGCGCGTCGGTCTGGGTGATCGTTCCCGCGTTGTTGAGCGTTGCGCTGTCGAGCCGCACGACACGCTGTCCGATGGTGATCGCGCCCTCGTTGGTCAATGTCCCGCCGGAGAATAATCCCTCGTTGTCCCACAGGAACATCCCATCGGGAAAATTGAACGTCGCATTCCCAAGCGCGATCGTGCCGCCCCTGAACACGACCGTGCCCGCGCCGCTGCCGGTGAAATTGCCCGACCACGTTTGATTTACATTCTCAAAGCTCAGTGTCGCCCCGGCGCTGACATTGAAAACGCCCCCGTCCATCGAGCCGAAGGAGTTCAGGAGCAGCGTGCCGTTGAGCACTTCGATCACGCCCGTTGCCGCGTTGTGAAAGTTTGCATTCGGCGCGGTCGCGGCACCCGATCCGTCGCGGCGCAGCGTGCCCTCGTTGTCGAAAAGTCCCCCACTGCCGACGAAGCTTCCATTACCCGCAGCAGTCTTCACCTCGTAAAGACCTGCCGTGAAATTGTGAAACGCCGGGTTCGCCCCCTGGAAAGCCAATATCCCGCCCGTCTGCGTAAATGTCCCGGCATTGTTCAGCGTCGCGCCGTCGAGGCGCACGATCCCGTTGCCGGCTGTGGGAGCGAGACTGAGCGAGCCCAGGTTCGTCAGCGTGCCGCCCGAGAATATGGCCGACGTGTCCAGCACGAACATCCCGCTGGGAAAATTAAACGCGGCGTTGCCGGGCGCGATCGTGCCACCGCCGAAGTTGACCGTCCCCGCGCCGCTGCCGGTGAAGTTTCCCGACCACGATTGATTGATCCCTTGCAGACTCAGCGTCGCGCCACTGCTCACATTGAAAACGCCGCCGTCCATCGAGCCGAAGGCGTTCATCTGCAGCCCGCCGCTTAGCACTTCGATCACTCCCGTGGCTGCATTGTGAAATGTCATTCCGCCGAAGCTCGGGGTGCCCGAGCCGTCGCGTCGCAGCGTCCCCGCGTTGTCAAAGATACGGCCGGGAGCATCGAAGCTGTAGGACAGAAAGGCAGCGTTATCCTGGGTATTCACTTCATACACCGCGCCCGCCAGATTGTGAAATGCAGGGCTCCCGTTTTGGAAATACAACTGCCCGCCGGTCTGCGTGATCGTTCCCGCGTTGTCCAGAGTTGCCCCATCCAGCCGGATCGTGCCGTTGGTCAGCGCCAGCGTGCCCTCATTGCGAAAAGTCCCGGCGAGCGTCGTGCCGCCAATGCTGCTGCCGTCGCCCGTCAAAGTGAGCAACCCGTTCACGCTGATCGAGCCGCCGCTGAGCTGGAGGCCATTGATGGTCGAATTCGCGCCGAGCGAAAACGACACATTGGTGAGCTGCAAGAGATCGTCGCCAGGGATCGAGAGCGAGTGCGCCGCTTGAAAACCGCCCGCAATGGTGAGCAGCGCGCCCGCCGCCGCCGGATTGAAAGTCACGTCGTCGTCCGCGTCGGGAATGCCGTCGGCGTCCGTCCCTCCGGTTACGGTCCAGTTCGCCGGCGTCGTCCACGAGCCGCCTGCGGCATTATTCCAAGTGAAGGTGGCGGGCGCGATGCGGGCTTCGAGCGGCTCGATGAGCGACGGGACTCGGAGCGATGATTTCCCGGAAATATGCGCGCTGATTCTCTTGAAAAGGTTTTTCATACGAGGAGGAGGACGCGCGACTCTCCAAGAATGTCCTCTTTGTGGGAATATGCCGTTCGGCATATCTAGGTGCGGCGTCGGCCGGATTCCCAGGGTGTGGTCGGGGAACGGATGGCGGGCAGACGGCAAGTCTGCCCTGCGCTCCGACTCAGCCGTGGAGCCGCTCGTCGCGAGCGAACGCCGCCGCCGCCGTGCGGTTATCCACTCCGAGCTTCCCCAAAATATGCTCGACGTGCAGCTTCACCGTTCCGGGAGCAAGATTGAGGATGATGGCGATTTCTGCGTTGGATTTCCCTTCGGCGAGCCATTGCAGCACCTCGCTTTCGCGCGGGGTCAGCGGGGGCGTTCCCACCGAAGTCAAACTACCCTCCTCACTCAAAAGCAGGATTCGGCGCTCGGAGTTTGAGGGGCTTCGGACGATCAGGCGACCGGATCCATGGCGGAACTTCACGGGCTTAACAGCTCCGGCGCACAGCCAATGGGAGAGCGGCTCGGGCAGTCGGCCCTCCTCTGCCACCGACGGAAAATAGCGCCGGACGCATTGGAGGGCTCCGGGCGTCAATTCGGTGAGTTTGCCGAAGGGATCTACCGCGAGCAGGCCGTGGCCGGTTTCCCGTAACGCGGTCTGCAAATCCGCCTTTTCCTCGAGACGCCCGGCGAGTTCCTCGGCATTGGCGTATGCCCGAACAATGTGAGGCCGCACCAGGTTCAGCTTGATTCGGTCGGATTCGCGGAAACTTCGCCGTTCGCGATTGAAGGCCAGGGTTAGAAAGACCCCGTTGTCGGATCGAATCGTCAGCGTCATCTGGTCTTCGGCGTCGATTTCCCGGTACAAAGCGCGATATAGATCGAGGCGATGGTAGTCTCGCGATGATAGGAAATCGGAAATCTTCACCGCCTGTCCGTCCCCGGTCTCCGTGTAGTAGCGGAGCAACGGATGTTGCGCGCTGTATTTCTCCCAAAGAACCGTCAGTTTTTCATGATCGATTGCCGGCCGGTCGAGATAGGCAACGATTCGCCGACGCGGCGCGTTTACCTCATTGAAGGCGGAAAGATTGCTCGAAATGAGCAGGCTGAGCGCCGCGAGGATTTGCTGGGGAAAATCAGCCAGCGTTCGGCATTGATGGATGGCCTCAACGCACGCCAACACCTGCAAGTAATCCTGGGAATCGAGCATATCTCGTGACAGCGAAAATCCGGGGCGGCATTAGCGGAATCCCGCGATGCTGCCCAGCACATTTGTCACCGTTGCGGTGGAAAATGAGTTGCCGGTGCGCAGGTTGCCGCCGGCTGGGGATTCACTCCGCGCTATGGGCGTGGCGAGAGATCGACGGTTCCGCTGTCGGCAGTACCTACGAAGAAGCCGCCACCGCGCTGCGGCTTTTGCAGAACGACCCCGCTGAACTTCGCGGGCGATGAGGCCTCTTCATTCGAGAATTTTCCGCTGAAAGCGCCGGTCTTCGTGACGAACTTCAGCGCGAGCTTGTCGTCAGAGCCGCTGGGTCCGGGGTAGGTGACCTTGTTTTTCGTCGAGATGACGATGTCTTTCGCCGCGGCGCCGGCCAGGCCGCCGCCAGTGAAGGTCAGCCGGGCTTCGCCGGCGGCATCGAGCTCGGGCAGGACGCGATCGTTTTTCCCAGGCGCGATGTAGGCGGAACCAGTGGCTTCGATCGTGGTGTCGAACGCTTTTGGAAAGGCGCCTTTGGCTTGTGCGGGCTTGGTCCACCGGACGGTGCCAGTGACGTCGCTCGTTGCGGGATCGGGATCGCGCGGGGGCGCGGCAAAGGTGAGCGCGCCGGCGATGATGCCGAGCTTTTTGTAAGGGCGGGCAAAGGCGTCGAAGCTGCCGTCCGGGGCCAGAGCGCCGCCCGAGCTGAAGGCGCTTCCGTCGGCGAGTCGGCCCGCGATTTTGACTTTGCCGGAGGTTTTGACACTCGCAGTGGCCCAGCCGGTGCCTTGTGGACGCGGCGCGTTCGGGTCCGAATTGTCGACGTTTGGCGGGAAAAGAATCGTGTAGGCGCCAGCTTCCGGCGCGATGTTGGATTTCTTATTGAAGGTGGCGCGGTCGAGCGCGAAATCGTAGCTAACACCCGCCAGCGAAATCGCGCCGGTGATCGTCCCTGAGCCGGACGTGATGTCGGCGGCAAGGGTCACGTCGAACACAGCGCCACCGGCCCGGACCTGACCGGTGAACATCCCATTCGTGTCGAGTTTGCCTTTGAAGGGATAGACCTTTTTCCCGAGGATTAGCTTTGCGCTGAACCTTCCGCTTCCCGTCAATTTTACCGTCAGCAAGCCGGCTTCGGGGTTGGCGGCGCCGGCTCGGCCACGCAGCGGCGTCTCGGACGCGAGCGCCAGTCCGCGGAAACCCCCGGCGAGATCAGCGAGCGACGGACCGCGGATTTCGACCGAGATGCTTGTGCCCGTATAAGTTTCCACCGCACCGATGACTTGGGTGAATTTACCCGCGCGCGCGACGGCCTCGAGCACCTTGAAAGTCTGCCCTTCAGCCGGCGTGAACCCATTAATGAGCTTGACACGCAGGGTGCCCGACAGAGTCGCGGTGCCAGTAATTTTGAGCAGGTCCGAGTCGGTGCCGGCGGTGTCGCCTCCGATTTCGATCACGAGTTCGCCGCCGGGTTCCGATTCGTAGTCACCGTCGATGGTCAGCGTGCCCGGGCTCGCTCCCGGCGCCACGACGCCGCCGGGGCCGACGATGACATTGCCTTCCACCGTTCCCTCGCCGAAAAGTTCGCCGCCTCCAACCACGCGAACGGTTCCCGCCGGACCGAATGGCCCGACTCCTACGCCGATCACGCCGGCGGATTTGACGTTCGCGATCCCGGTCTTCGAGACGAACAGCCGGGCCGTCCTGAGCTCGCCGTTGTCCCGCACGGTGAGGCGGCCCGTGCCGCCGCCGAGCCCGAGCGAGAGCCCGCCGACAAAAACGGTTCCGTCGTTGAGCCAGGATGCGCCGTCAAAAATGGTGACCGTCCCCTGCGAAACGGGCGACTCGGCGATAAGCAATATATTGCTGCTGATCGAAGATTGGGCGCCCGCATTCACCAGGCCGATGCCGCGACTACCCACGGTGGCGAAGCCGAGCACGGCGATCCCTGGACCAGCTCCGTTGCCCACGAGGAGGGTGCCGCTGCTGCCCGCGTTCTGGCCGAGAACGACCGTCGCATCCGAATCCGTCACCGTCAGCAGCGAGCGATTCCCGACCGTGAAATTTCCCTCGCCGCCTGCGCCAATGATAAGCGATTTGACCCCCGCTGTGCCGAGGAGCAGATTGAACTGGCCCGAGTTTGTCACCCGGACCGTGCCCTTGCTGCCCACCTTCTCCGCGACGGACACGCTGCCGCCCGAGAGGTATTCGGAACCCGATCCGTCGATGGTGACGATCCCTTCCGAGCCAGCCTCGACGCCGATGGAAAGAACCGGCTCGAAGCCGTCCGTGGTGACAAAACCATCGTCGCCAATGGAGAGAGTGCCCTTCCCTGCGCCTCCCACCACCAGCGTTTTCGCGACCAACCAGGAGGACTCAGCGCCTGACACTACGACCTCGCCCGCCGCCGTGGCTCCTGCCACCGCTGCACCATTCTCCATACTGGCCTGGGCGCCGTCGGTGATGTTGACCGTGTACGAACCGCTGTCGCCTCCGACGAAGAACATATCAGATGCGGTCACGATTGTTCCGTTTCCCTTCCAGGCGCTGCTACTGCTGTTGGAGGTCGCCGAGCCCACCAAACTGAACTGGCCGGCGATGTTCACTTTCGCCCCGGAATTCACATCCAGGCTGCCATCGCGGATCAAACACAAGCCACTGATGTCGAGCCTCGACCCGGCGCCGCCGATGCTGAGCGTCGGCTTGGTCGTGTTCACGTTCGACAGACTGAGCAAGGTCGCGTGCGCGCCACCTTCGACCGCGCCGCTGAGGTCAGTCGCGTCGCCGGCAATCGAAAGCGTCGCTCCTCTGACGACGAAAAGGTTCACCGTGTCATTGAGTTGCGCATGCACTGGGCCGGCGATTTCCACCGATCCACCGTCGCTGACTGAGATCGCCCGGTCGGAGAAAGTCAGCGCGGTCAGGTGCCCGCCCTCGACCACGGGTGCGCTCGTCACATTCGTCCCCGCGAGCGTCCCAGTGCCGGCGAGCATCAGGCGCGTATCGACCTCTTGCGCCGTGAACGTCCCGCTGATTGTGAGCCGAGCCGTCCCCGTCCCGATCAGCCTTCGCACCGCGCCGTCGGCGGCACTGACATTCGCCCCGCTGATCAATTCCGCACTGTCGCCCCCGCCGGGCGGGCCGGAGGGATTGTGCGGATCAGCCGCGGGATCGAGGTCATACCAATTCCCCGGATCAGAAAACGAGACACCGTCGCCTTGCGGAGACCATTGGAAATCCTTGGCGGTTAGGGGCAGCGCGGAAGCAGCGAAGAGAAACACGCAAAGGAAAAATGGGCGCATCATAGACTGGAGGGGCAACGCGCGGAAGATGTTCGCACTTCTGGCCGCTGTCTAGTCGCGCCCGAAGTTTGGTCACTCGAACGATCGTGAAACGAAGATTGGGTCCGCCCTTCGCGTTTGTGTGCCGTGGTTGAACCAGGATACGGCTCGGACATGCAAATGCTTGCGCTCGGAACGAGCGAAATTCGGGTTAGCAGGCTCGCCTGTGGGTTTTGGCGCATCGCGCGTAATGACGACTCGCAAAAGAATCCCGTCACAGTACGGGCGGCGGGGTCGCCGGCGCTCAAAGCCGGGATCAATTTCTTCGATCACGCCGATATCTATTGCAAAGGATGGCGGAAGAGGTGTTCGGGCAAGTGCTGCGGGAGAATTTGGGCCTGCGGGAATGCACGGTCATTGGGACAAACGCGGGGCTGATCATCTCGTGGCACGTTGCGAGCCATTGCTGAAACGCCTCTGCGGCGAGAGGCTCGAACTTTCACCTGATTCCAAGCAGCGATCCGCGCGCCGCGCCCCATCGCGTCCGACCGTTTCGGTAACGATCAGGTTCCCAAGATTGATCAACTCGCTGCGGTCCTAACCAACCAAAAACCGCGGGTCGGTGGCGGGATCGATTTTGTCGCCGGCGATTTGCGTTTTCTTAAAGGAGCCGGCGGCGAAAAAGCTCGCGGCGTCGGCATCGCCCTTGATGCTAATCTTGCCAAACGCGCTGGCCGGGCCGCCCAGAATGGTGTCGTCGCCGTCATGGAGGATGCTGTTGATCGGATCGAGGCCGGCGGCGAAGACGCTGGCGGAGACAGTGCCGCCGACCTGCAGGCTCTTGATCGTGCCCGGGGCGAAGGTGTCGTTGGCGCCGCCGAGGGCGTGGTCGTCGCCGAGGTCGGCCCCAGCGAGGATGAGGGCGTTGGCGATGTTGTTGGCGATTTGGATCGCGCCGAGACCGGTGCCGGTGATGACGGAGCCGTCGATGCCGCCGCCGCCGCCGGATTTCGCTTTTACGATGATGGGGCCGATTTCACCGCCGGCGCGCAGGTCGCCAGTGAGGTCGCCACCCTGGATGGTGATCTTGCCAATCGAGCCGGCGATGTCGAAGTCAGCCGCGATGCCGCCGTTTTTGGTGGTCAGCTTGCCCAGCGCGGCCGCAATGACGCTGCCGTCGCCGATACTCGCGGCGGTCAGGGATTTGATACTGGCAACAGTCTCGATGGTGAAGCCGTCGGCGATCGCATTGGCGTTAATCTTGATCTGGTCGCCCGCCGTGCCGCCGGCGATTCGCACAAGCGGATCGGCCACGAGGGCATCGGGGCGCAACACATCGTGGACGGCGATGGCCCGGCCGGACCCGGTCGCAATGACGCCGTTGTAAACGAGATCGCTCTTCTTGGCGGTGAAGCTGCCGAAGTCGCCTTCGACATTGAAGTCTCCGATATCGACGCTGCCTTTGCCTTTGACCGAAACGCTCACCTTGGTCTTCGACGAACCGCCGGTGAGGAAGAGTTGATCGAGCGAGCCGTTCCCGTCGCCATCTGAATCGAGCAGCACGGCGTTGAGCGTGCCGGGGCCTTTGATCTTCACGGTGTATTTGTCGCCGTCAGAATCGCTGAGGCTGAGCTTCTTGTTCACCGGGATGAGCGTCGGCGCGACGACGCTTATCGTGGCGTCGGGAGTCATGGCGAGCGCCTCAGTATTGCCGGCGTTGTCGGTGGCGGCGCTGAAGAAGGCGTAGGTGTGGCCGACTTCGCCGTCGAAGCGAAATCCGTTCGCTGCGTCCGCGACGGTCGCCGTCTGCAGCGGTCCGCCATTGTCGGTAAAATAGAGCGAAATGCCCGCGAGGCCGGAACCGGGCATTTCATCTGCGCCGGTCCAGTGAACGGCAAACGTTGTCCGGGACGTTGTGGCGGGGAGCGCGGCGAGGGTTGAGGTCGGCGCGACAATATCGAGCGTATTGGTGACCGTTGGCGTGGCGAGCGCGTCTTCGGTGTCGAAGACGATGCTCGCGATGGAGGTGAAGTCGGTCGCATTCGCGAGTCCGGTCTTCGGCTGCACGGAGTAGGTGAGGAAACCATCGCCGGCGCCCGTCCCATCATCAGGCGGCAGGAAGCCGAGGAACGGATCGGTCGGGACTTCGTTCGTCGCGGGATCGAGCGACGTGTAGGTCACGTCGAGCGCGCCGGTTTGCGTGTTGAGTTCGGCGTCGATCTGGACCTTTACGCCGAGCGTCGCGGTCGCGTCGTAGATCGTGTGAAAGCTCGTACCATTTCCGCCCCCGGGCTCGGGGATGCTGATGTCGCCGAAGGCGAAGCTTTGGAAAGCGAACGTCGAGAAGTCGAGGTCGGCGTCGAGCGTTTGCGTGACATGCACAACCTGCGCGGGCGCGCTCGCGGTCGGCTTGTTTTCAAACTCGATCCGGTATCCGTATGCGCCGCTCGCGCCGACGAATCCATCAAAGCGCACCTGCCCCGGCGCGATGATATCCGGCACGGGATCGGCGCCCGCACCGGCGGGCCCGACGATGTTGTTCGGATCGCCGGGGCGGATGACTTCGCTCGGCTTTGGCGTGGGGTTGTAGAGCGGGTCTTCGATGCCGTTTTTCCGCAAAAACTTGATCGCATCGAGCGTGGCGTCCTCGTCGGACTTGCCCAGCTCTTTATTGACTTTGTAGAGGTCGGTGAAAAGCTCGCTCGCTCCGCTGCGCTGGCTGAGCTTGCTGATGTCCATGCCGAGCACGTCTTGCACTTCGGTTTTTCCAGCATTGGGAAAAGCCGACTCGAAGAGCAGCTCGCCGCCGTCGATCGCGATCGCTTCCAAGCCGAACACGATGGCACCCAGGCCGAGCGCCTCACCGGCGGTGACCCCGCGGAAACCGAGGCTGGGGCTGCGCGTGGGAATCACATTGCGCGCCGGTCCGGTCGGGATGCTGCCGGGGCGGCTGGGATACGGGATGTTCGTCCCGGGTACCGTGGCCGGTGCGTTCGGCGGAATGGTGAGCGGCGGTCCCGTGGGTCCCGGCGGGACTGGCGCTACGGGCGGTGGCGGCGGAGCGGGCACTGGCGCAGGTGGCGGCGGTGGCGGCGGTGCGCTCGGGATCGGCAGGTTGACAGGCCGCGTGGGAATCGGAATCCCGGGCGGGAGGGTGCCGCCGAATGGCAACAGGCCGGTCGGGTCGCTGGCGTTGATGGGATCGTTGTGAACGAAGCGATAGAGATTCGTGTCACCGCCGCGCAGATCGATCGGGTCGTGCGTCGTGAAGCGGCCCAGGCTGGCGTCGTAAGTGCGCGCGCGCATGTAATACGCGTCGCCCGCGTCGTCCTGCACGCCGAGGCGTCCGCCAAAAGTAAGCGGCTGCGCGAGCGTGCCGGTCTGCGCGGAGATTTCGCCGAAGGGCAGATAATCGTAGGTCGCCACCGCCGCGCCGTTCGCGCCGGAGATGAGCGAAGTATTTCCGATCGCATCGAATTGATAGAATGCCGTGGTGCCACCCGCGGCGCGCGCCGCGACGCCGAGGCCCTGCGCGTAATTCGCGACCGTCGCCGCGCCCTGATATTCGCCGATCACCGTGCCGATCCCGGTCGGGTCGATCGCGAAATCCGTCCGCACGCCGTTCTCGATTTTCGCGATGCGATTGCCCAGCGCGTCGAACACGTAGTCGATCACCGATCCCGCGCGGATCGTCTCAATGAGCCGTGCCCGCCGCATCGTAGCGGAACGACGTGTTCGTGCCGCCGCTCTGCGACGCGATGAGCCGTCCCGCGGAATCGTAGGTGAGCGTCTCCGTACCCGCCGTGGTGTATTCGTCTCCGTTGTTGGTGACGTAATTCGCCGTGCCGTTTTGCGAATCGACGACCGCCGTCCGATTTCCCTCGGCATCGTAATGATACTCGATGGTGCGTCCGCCCGGCAGCTCCACGCTCGTGAGCTGGCCGTTCACGTCGTAGCTATAAGTCGTCGTGCCATCCTCCGTCGTGACCGTCTTCACATGGCCGAGAGAGTCGTGCGTGTAGTTAAAAAATCCCGTCACCGCATTCGCCGCATCGCGATGCGTGATGGTCGCCGCGCGCCCTTCTCCATCGTAGGTGTAAGTGGTCGTGCTCCCATTTGCGCGCGTCTCAGTGGCGAGCTGGCCGAGCGCATTGTAGCCGTAGGTGACGAGCAGCGGCATTGCCTGTGTCGCGCACTTCGTCGAGCCGTCCGAGCGCGTCGTAGTGGTAGCGCACGGTGTAGCCGCTCTGGTCCGCGATCGTCGCCTGCCGCCCCGCGGAGTCGTAGGTGATCGCGACGCTTTTGCCATTCGGATACGCGGCGCTCGTTACGCGATCCGCCGCGTCGTAGGTGAAAGTGGTCACGCCTTCCGCATTCGTCGCCGTGAGCAGATTGCGATGCGCGTCGTAGGTGAAGGTCACGTCTTCTCCGCTCGCGAAGTGCTTCGTCGTGAGCAGGCCCGCGGCGTTGTAGGCGAAAGTCGTGCGCTCGCCGTTGGCATCGGTCGCGGCGATCACGCGGCCCGCGGTGTCGTATTCGAGGCGATCGGTCGCGCCGTCGGGCAGGATTTTGGTAAGGAGATTGCCGTTCGTGTCGTAGCTGAGCTGCGTCGCGTCGCCGCCGGGATCGGTCACACTCGTCACACGCCGCAGGTCGCCGAAGGTCAGCGACGTTTTCGTTTTGTCCGGCGCGATCGAGCCTTCGAGCAATCCGCTCGCGCCAAAGATCGACTTGCTCGTCAGGCCCATCGGATCGGTGACGGATACGAGCCGGCCCGAGTCGTCGTAGGTCGCGCTCGTCACGTGACCGTCCGGGTCGATCACGCGCCCCACCTGTCCCAGAGCGGTGCGGAAGGTCGTCGTGACGTGCCCAGCACCATCGGTCGCGATGACTTTACCCGCGCTATCGTAAGCGTAATTCACCACGATCGCGCCCGCGCCGCTGCCGACCTGCTCTTGCGCGAGCCGGCCCAGCGCGTCGTACGCGTAGGTCGTCGTCACGCCATCGTAGCCCGTCACGCTCGCCAGCGCGTGCTCGCGCGCCGCGCCCTGGCCGGTGACGTAGGTGTAGCTGATCGTCCCCTGCGGCGAGGTCACGCTTGCGAGATGCTGCCCGCTCGCATCGTACGCGTAGGTCGTCACGCGCCCTACGGCATCGGTGCGCGTCGCGACGTGGCCCGCGGCGTTGTAGCTGTAAGTCATCGCGTCGCCCGTCAGCGCATCGGTCAGCTTCGTGAGCTGCCCGCCCGCGTTGTAAGTCGCCGTCGTGCGATTGCCGTTCGAGTCTTCCAGAAAGTCGATGCGCCCATCGCTCGCGCGGAAAGCCGTCTTGCTGCCATCCGCCGCGAGGATCGTCACCGCGCCACTCGCCGCGCGCGTCAGCACGCTGCCATCGGCGCGGCCGGTCGAGTAGCTGCCGTCGGCTTGTTTCAAAAAGAACGCGCTCGAAGTGCCGTCGGTCAGCGTGATGCCGCCGCCGCTTTCCACGATGACGTGCGCGTTGAAAAGGTTCGAGCTCCCGCGCCCGAACGCGCCATCCGCGTAGTGCGCCGCGATCGCGCCGAAGTCGCCCGCCTGCTCCAGCTCGAATTGCAGCAGCTTGGTCGTGTCCGGCGAAACCTTGCCGATCTGCCCGAGATAATTCGCGTCGTCCACGAGCATCGCCTTGTAGCTGCCGACAGTCGTGCCGGCCGCGCTCTGCAAGTTCGCAAAGATCGCATTCCACGCATCGCTCGCCACGCCCACGGGCTGCAAATCCGTCTTCAGCCGCGCGAGCGAAAACGGCGTGCTGTCCTGCGGCCCGAGGATGACTTCAAAGTTCGAATAGGCATGGGCGAAGTCGGCGATCGGTTGGAAAATGACGTCGATGTGCCCCTTCTCGCCGGGCTGCAACACGCCCGCCAGGCCATCGCTCACGCCGAGCAGTTCATACACCGCGAGAGGATGACCCGGGCCGGTCGTGTAGGTTGCCGGGAGGAAATTCGCCGCGTCCGCGAGGCGCAGCTGCGCGTTGTCCGCGAGCAGCGTGAAGAGCGGCGCGTCGATGTCGGTCTCGCCCGTGTTTTCATACGAGATGGTCAGCACGGTCGAATCCCCGAACGGCGGGCGGATGTAGCGCGGGCTGTCGTAGGTGTAATGCACCTTTCCGACCGCGCCGTTGTTCACGGTGAATGCGCCAGTCAGCGTGTCGCTCGCCGCACCGTTGTTCGCCACGATGTCGTAGTTGCCCACTGCGAGACCGGTGAGATCGAAGGTCGCGGCCACCGTTGTCGCGTCGGTGAAATACGTCGCCGTCGCCGCGCGCGTCGTGCCGCCGAGTTTCAGCGAGAAGGTCGTGCCTGGCGTGAATTGCGCGCCGAGCAGCGTGGTCGTGACCTTGCCGGCATTCGAGCCGTGATTCACATCGAGCCCGACGATGTCGAAGCCGAGGCCGCTCACCGTGAACGTGAAGTTTTGCCCCGCGCCCGCCGCCTCGCGGCCATGGAGCAGCACGTAGTAGGTGCCCGCCGCGCTCGCATCCGAGATGATCCGCTGCACGGTGCTGCCGAGGGCGAAGGTGCTGGCGTCGAAGGTCGCGCGCGTGGGGACCGCGCCGAGGGATTCGTAAATCTCCGCCTCGCCCGCGACCGCCCCGCTGAGCGTGAAGGACGGCGTGACACCCGCCGGCAGCGCGACTTGGAAATATACGTCCTGCCCGCTCGCGATCGTGCCGTTGAAAGCGTTGCCCGCCGTGAGCGTCGGCATGGTGAGCGCGAAGGTGCTCGCGCTTGCGCCGAGATTGTCCGCGCGATTCGGATCGGGCACGCGGCCCTGCGAATCGGCGAGGACGAGGATGCGGTAATTTGCCGGGATTGCGCCGACGAGCGGCACGTTCACATTTTCTGTGTAGGTCGCGCCGCTGGCGATCGAGCCGACGTGATCGACCCGCGTGAGCAGGATGTCCGAGGCGTCGAGTTTGTCGTCGAGCGAGAGGTAAATCGCGTCCGTCCACTTCGAGGCGATCGTCGGATTGTCGCTGACATTTTTCACCGTGTAGGAAAGCGCGATGTTCGTGCCCGCGGACGTATTCCCCGGAGTCGAGACGGTCTGCGTCGCGAGGTCCGCCGCGACCGCGAGTGAATTCACGATCACCGAAGTCGCGCCGGTTACTTCCTCGAAAATCGCGACGCGTCCGAGCCGCAGACCATTGAGCGTGGTGAAGTCGCCCGTCATCGACGCGTAAGTCACGAGCACCAGGGAGGTGCCCGCGTCCGGCGCGTAGTCGCTCGTGATCGTGAAGTTCGCCGTGCCTGCGAGCGTCGCCGCGCCCGCCACTGTGATGCGTCCGAAGTCCGCCGTCGTCGTCCCGCCGATCTCAAACGTCGTGCCGCCGGAAGCTGTCTGGAAGAAGGTTCCCGGCGCAGTCAGCACCGAGCCCGCGGAGAGCGCGAGCGTGCCGCTGTTCGTGAAAGTGGCCGCCGAAGTCGTGAGGTCCGCGCCTTCCAAAAGCGATAGCGAGCCGCTGTTCGTCGTCAGCGCGCCGAGTCCCGAAAAGCCGCCCGTGCCATGCACGACGATCGTCGCCGCATTGCTCGTGAGCCCGGTGATGCCGAGATTCAACGTCGCGCCGTTCGCTACTTCCCACGTTCCCGCCGCGAGCGTCGCCGCGCTCGCAGAGCCGGTGAGTTGCGCGAGCGGGCCATTGATATTGAGCTGCCCTTTTGCGACCACGACCGTGCCGAGATTGCTGAACGGCGTCGTCGCGCCAGTGGAAAAATCCGCGCCGTTCGGCGTGTTTTGGCGGAAGGTCGCGCCCGCCTCGATGAAGACGCCGGTCGAACCATTCGTCACGCGGAAGCTGTAGCCGCTCCCCGTCGTCACCGTCTCGTAAAGGCCGCCCGCGATCGTCCGAATTTTCGTCGCCGTGCCATCGAGATCGAGATACGCATTGCCATGCTCGATCGTGCCCGCGTTCACCAGCTCCGTTTCCAAATTCGGATCGCCGCCCGTGATTTGAATCGTTCCCGCATTCGTGAAAACGCCTGGCCCGCTCAAGCTCCCGCTGTTGCTCCAGTTAAAAAGTCCCGCCGGAAAATTCAGCGCCGCCCCGCCGCCGGTCGCGTGCAGATTGCCACTCGCGAGATTCACCACACCCGCACCTGATCCGCCCAGCGTTCCGACCACCGTGTTGTCACTGCTGAAATTGATCGCGGTGTTGATCGCGGGCGAGAGCGTCGCATTCGTGAACAATCCCGCGCCGTTCAGATTGAGCAACGCTCCTGCGGCGGTGCTGACGTTCTGCACCGAGCCGCCGTTGACGTTAAAAGGCACGCCCTCGCCGATGCTGAAGTCCGCCCCGTTTGGCGTGTTTTGCCGGAGAATTCCGCCCGCCTCGACGAAGACGCCCGCCGGATTGTTAAACACGCGGAAGCTGTAGCCGCTCCCGGTCGTGACCGTCTCATACACGGCGCCGGAAACCACGCGCAGCGTCGCCATCGCGCCATCGAGATCGAGATACGCATTGCCATGCTTGATCGACCCCGCGTTCACCAGTTCCGTCTCCAGATTCGGATCGCCGCCCGTGATCTGAATCGTCCCAGTGTTCGTGAAAACGCCTGGCCCGCTCAAGCTCCCGCTCCCACTCCAATTGAACAACCCCGCCGGAAAATTCAGCGTCGCGCCCGCCGCGTCCGCGTGCAGTTTTCCACTCCCGAGATTTACCGCGCCCGCGCCCGATCCGGTGATCGTCCCAATGACCGTGTTGTCGTTGCTAAAATTGATCGCCGTGTTAGCCGATGGCACCAGCATCGCATTGGTGAGTACGCCCGCGCCGTTCAAATTCAGCACCGCTCCCGCGAAGGTGCTGACGTTTTGCACTGACCCACCCTGCACATTAAACGGCACCCCCGCGCCGATGCTGAAGTCCGCTCCGTTTGGCGTGTTTTGCCGGAGAATTCCGCCCGCTTCGACGAAGACGCCAGCCGGATTGTTAAACACGCGGAAGCTGTAGCCGCTCCCCGTCGTGACCGTCTCATACACGGCGCCCGAAACCACGCGCAGCGTCGCCATCGCGCCATCGAGATCGAGATACGCATTGCCATGCTTGATCGACCCCGCGTTCACCAGCTCCGTTTCCAAGTTCGGGTCGCCACCCGTGATCTGGATCGTCCCAGTGTTCGTGAAAACACCCGGCCCGCTCAAGCTCCCGCTCCCACTCCAATTGAACAACCCCGCCGGAAAATTCAGCGTCGCGCCCGCCGCGTCCGCGTGCAAGTTCCCGCTCCCGAGATTTACCGCGCCCGCGCCCGATCCGGTGATCGTCCCAATGACCGTGTTGTCGTTGCTAAAATTGATCGCCGTGTTAGCCGATGGCACCAGCATCGCATTGGTGAGTACGCCCGCGCCGTTCAAATTCAGCACCGCTCCCGCAAAGGTGCTGACGTTCTGCACCGCACCGCCAGTTACATTGAACGGCACCCCGGCGCCGATACTGAAATCCGCGCCATTCGGCGTGTTCTGGCGAAAGATTCCACCCGTTTCCACAAACACGCCCAGCGCGCCGTTCAACGCGTGGAAAGTATAGCCGCTCCCGGTCGTGACCGTCTCATACACGGCGCCGGAAACCACGCGCAGCGTCGCCATCGCGCCATCGAGATCGAGATACGCATTGCCATGCTGGATCGTCCCCGCATCCACGAGTTCCGTTTCCAAATTCGGATCGCCGCCCGTGATCTGGATCGTGCCGGTATTCGTGAAAACGCCTGGGCCGCTCAAGCTCCCGCTCCCACTCCAATTGAACAACCCCGCCGGAAAATTCAGCGTCGCGCCCGCCGCGTCCGCGTGCAACTTCCCGCTCCCGAGATTCACCACGCCCGTGCCCGATCCGCCGAGCGTGCCGACCACGGTGGAGTCATTGCTGAAATTGATCGCCGTGGTGGCAGATGGCACCAGCGTCGCATCCGTGAACACGCCGGCTCCGTTCAGATTCAGCACCGCTCCCGCGATGGTGCTGACGTTTTGCACCGAGCCGCCCTGCACATTGAACGGCACGCCTGCGCCGATGCTGAAATCCGCCCCGTTCGGCGGGTTGTGCCGCAACACCCCTCCCGTTTCCAAAAACACACCCGCCGCCTCGCCGCTCACCCGGAAACTATAGCCGCTCACCGTCGTTATCGACTCGTAGATCCCCCCTGATGTCACGCGCACTTTCGCCGCCGCGCCGTCGAGATCGAGAAACGCATTGGCATGCTGGATCGTCCCCGCGTCCACGAGTTCCGTCTGCAAATTCGGATCGCCGCCCGTGATGTCCAGCGTCGCGCCGATCGCCACCGTGACCGACGCCGTCCCGCCCAGCGTCGCACTTCCGCTGAAAGAAGATGTCCCCGTCAGCGACACCGCCGCATTCGCGAAAAGCGACCCGCTTCCGCCGAGCGCTAGATTGTGCAAGACGGACGACGCTGCGAGAGCCAGCGAACCGCCTGAAATCGTCAGCGCGTCGTCGCCCGGCATGGAAAGCGAAGCCACCGCCTGCGCCCCGCTTCCAAGCGTGACAGTCACCGCTCCCGCCGGGTTGATCGTAACATCGTCCAGCACACCAGGCACCGCGTCGTTGCTCCAATTGTCCGCGCTCGTCCAGGTCGTGCCGTCACCGCCCCCATCCCAAAAAACCGAGGCCGGAGTGACCCGCTGTTCCAGCGGTTCGATGAGGCCGGATTTCACCTGCCTTGAGTTAACCGCAAACAATGCGCCGTACGGGCGCGACTTACGAAATTCGCTATGCATAGAGCTCGGGGCGAGGAGAGCCGGTTCCGAGCGTGGTGCCAACTCGAATTCGCATCGCAACTCGTCAAATTGACGCAGTTGCGAGTCTGGGGCGAAAACTGTCGCTGATGGAATTCCCGCGGAGAGCGGCAAAACGCGAGCCACACCCTCGAGAAAGCCGCGGAGCGTTGGGTATCGCGAAACCCGGCCGACTCGCGCGTCTGAGCCGAAGTCTTGCCGGAAGCGATCGCACGCGAGCGCGCCCTGGTGGACATCTCGCGCGGCTCGCGTAGCGAAACCGCTGTCGCCCTCGCCTGGATTGCGCGAAAGGTGCTCGGACGCCACCCCGCCGGCAGGATAGCCTGGCTGGGGATCATTGCCGAAGGCGAGCGACGGGAAATTCCCGAGAGCGTGGAATAATTGGCTGTCCGAGTGCGAGTCGAAACGGAGACGATCTTCGCAGCACTTCGCGCACAGGGACAGGTAGCAAAGGCGGTCATTCGGATAGACAAGCGTCGGCGGCGAACCGACGCGCTCGGGTTTCGCAGGCGTCCAAGGCGCCATCGATGCAAGGGCACCGGGTGTTCATTCGGCCCCGAATATCCGCTTCCGTCCCGGAGAGCTTTCCATTCAAATCCCATCCTCCAACCTCGATAACCCGATGAACATCGAACCCCTCGAATCCCGCATCGCACCGGCTGCGGTCATTAGCCTCGCTGACCTTGATGGCACCAACGGCGTCCGCATCGACGGGACGAATCCGTTCGATCAGATCGGCGCCATCCTGGCGGTCGCGGGCGATGTCAACGGTGACGGCTTTGATGATATCATCCTCGGTGCGCCCTCAGCCACGGCGGGCGGGGACGTTTCCGCCGGGCAGATTTATGTCCTCTTTGGAAAGGCTGCTGGTTTCACCGCGAATCTCACCGTTTCGGCGCTCGATGGCGCCAATGGTTTTCGGCTCGATGGCATTGACCCGGGAGATGACGCGGGCATTTCCGTGAATGGCGCCGGTGACGTGAACGGCGACGGATTCGACGACATCATCATCGGTGCGTGGAAAGCGGATCCGGGTGGACGCCTGTCGGCGGGCGAGGTCTACGTGGTCTTTGGAAAGGCGGATTGGTCCGCAACGCCGAGCCTCCCGCTCGAGGCACTTGATGGGACGAATGGCTTTCGCCTCGATGGCGCCACGGCGAGCGATTACGCCGGCTATGCCGTGAATGGCGCCGGTGACGTGAACGGCGACGGATTTGCCGACGTGGTCATCGGCGCCCCAGGTGGGAACGCCTACGCTGGCCAGACGTTCGTGGTCTTTGGCAAGGGCGACTGGTCTGCAACACCGAGCGTCAATCTCGGCGCACTCAACGGCACCACGGGTTTTCGGCTCGACGGCATCGTGGCGAAGGATTCCTCGGGATATTCAGTCTCCGGCTCGATCGATATCAATGGCGATGGCTTTGATGATCTTATCGTCAGCGCGTCCTATGCTGATCCTGGCGGCAAAACCGACGCCGGCGAGACCTACGTGATTTTCGGAAAGCTCGACTGGTCCGCGACACCGGTCCTCGCGCTCTCGGCGCTCAATGGCACCAATGGCTTCCGCGTTCCCGGGCTCGATCCGCAGGATTACTCGGGTCTTTCCGTGAGCGGTGCGGGCGATGTGAATGGCGACGGGTTTGACGATCTCGTCATCGGCGCGAGCTACGGCGACCCGGGCGGGAAAAATCTCGCGGGCGAGAGCTATGTCATCTTCGGAAAGGCCAATTGGTCCGCGACTCCGAGTTTCGACCTCGCCACGCTCGATGGCACAAATGGTTTTCGGCTCGATGGCATCGACCCGCTGGATCGAGCGGGCCAATACGTCAGCGGCGCGGGAGATGTAAATCACGACGGTTTCGATGACTTCCTCGTCGGCGCTCTCCGGGCCGATCCCGATGGACGCGAATCGGCCGGCGAAAGCTATGTTGTCTTTGGCAAGGCCGGAGGTTTCGGCGCGAGCCTCGCTCTTTCATCACTCGATGGCACGAATGGCTTTCGCATTCAGGGGATCGACGCCGACGACCGCGCCGGCGCGGTCGCCGGCGGTGGTGACGTCAATGGCGACGGCTTCGATGACATTCTGGTGGGCGCCTACCGTGCGAAACCCGGCGGCATCGATCACGCGGGAGAAGCTTACGTGATTTTTGGTGCGGCGGGCGGCGGACCCGGTCCCGATCCGGGGCAGGTAACGATCTCGAAGAATGGCCGGAGCGCGTTTTTCACCGACGTGGATGGGGACAAGGTGACGGTGAAAACGACGAAAGGGAAATTCACCCAGGCCATGTTCGACCTGCGCCTCGAGGGTCTTGGCGCTCAGCTCGAAAGCGTGACGCTCACCGAGCCGACGTTTGCGACGACAAAACTCTCGTTCAAAGCCAAACCCCAAAAGCTCGAGGGCGCCGCAGTCAAGTCCGGCGACAAGATGGTGAATGTCGGTGCCATTGACGCAGCAGGGGTTGATCTCGGAAAAGTGAAACTCAAGGGTGATCTCGGACAGATCGACGCCGGCAGCGGCGACAATGCCAGGCCCGCGTTGAAGTCATTGAGTGTGGTGAGCCTTGGCGCCCTCGGCAGCGGCACGCAGGCGGCAACAACCATCGAGCCGCTGCACAGCCACTTCGCGGGTGTGGTGGGGTCGATCAAGATCAAAGCCGACCTCGGGCGCGCGGACATCGCCGCATGCACGGCGATCACCATCTCCGGCCCTCTCGATCCGGCGAACGCGAAGGCCGCCGTGGCGCTGAAAAAGTTGACCGTCGGAGGCAGCGTCGTGAACGCGCAAATCCTCGCCGGATACGACGACGCCCTCACGGGCTTGAACCCCGACGCCGGCATTGGCAAGGTGATCGTGAATGGCAATTGGTCCGCGAGCAGCCTCGTCGCCGGTATCCTGGACGCCACCGCGGACGGCTTTGGCCAAAACGATATCGTCATTCCCGAACCCGTCACCGACGACATTCTCTCTCGGATTGCCAGCCTGACCATCAAGGGATCTGGCACCGGAAGCGCGAACGCAAACGACTACTTCGGGATCACCGCGCAGGAGATCGGCCAGGTCAAGATCGGACCGACCAGGATTCCGTTGAGCAATGACCCGGCTACTCCCGACAATTTGCTGCTCGACGAAACGAACCAGGATTTCCGACTCGTGGAAGTTGTCGCGTGATAATGAGGCTCTGGCCGTCCTTGGTGCGATGGGAATGTCCGTGCGCGATCACCGCGAGCCCGCCAATCAAGACCGTGCGCTGTCGCGAAGAGTAACGACTTAGGAATTGTTGGAGCGTTGTGCCAACTCGAATTCGCATTCCCGACTCGTTAAATTGACGCATTGATCTGCGAGCCAGTGGTGAAGTCACGCACCCAATTGAATGCATCCTGAATAATCCACTTGTCAGCCTTGGGGCGACCTAGTTGCAATCCGCCCCGGCCAATCAATGAACGCGATGCTTCGATTTGATCGACGGGATTTCCTGCCACTCGGCGGCGTGAAGGAACGGTTTGCCGTCGTTGCGTCATGATTTCATCCGGCTTTTCACCATGAGAAAACCGCCCGCACTTCGCATCATCGCTGCCTGGATGGCGGCGTTTGGATTCCTCGGCATCCCAAATTTCGCGCAAGCGGGAATCGAGGTTCACGACCTGGCGGCCGTCGGCATATCGGCACCGAAACGCGTGACCCTTACGGAATCAAAGCCGCACGTGGAACGGTCAGTGACCGTCGTCATTCAAAATCGCAGCCCGCAATCGGAAGTGATCCCAAACGCCGAGACGCTGCTTGATCTCGTGACGCTAAATGTGGAATCCCTGGGTGTCTGCCCGGATCCGGCACCGCGCCTTGTGGTGCCGAAGAAATTTCCCATCAGCCTCAAGTCGAAACGCAAGCTGGCGGTGGTTTTTCGCGTCACGTTCGATTGCGCGAACGATCCCGAAAGAACGACGCCATCCGCCGCGCACGACGACTTTCAGTACACGGCCACGGTGCATCACGAGGCGATCGATGGTCTCGCCGATACACACGTCGAAGACGATTCCTGTCCGCACGAACCGCTGCCTGGCGGGGTCGATCCGAATCCGGACGGCACGATAAAAGACAACGGCGCGGGGGCGAAGCGGGCGGACGGCACGCGCGGCGATTCGGTGCTCACCGATGTGGTCATCAAGGCCGCACCGGCGAGTTTCGAGCCGGTCCTCGACAAGATTCCGAAACAGCGCCTGACGGTTGGCGAGTCGCTGACTCTTCAACTCGCGGCCACGGACCTCAATCACGATGCGCTGAGTTTCTTCATCGAGCCGCTGCCCCTGCCCGCCAACGCGACGTTCGACACCGTGACGGGGCTGCTCACGTTCACGCCGGGGATCGATCAGGCGGGGAAATTCAGCCTCACGCTGGGTGTCACGGACGGCACGCTCAGCGATACGCAGACGGTAAAATTCAAGGTCCGTGGCGTGCCCGCGAAAGGCCGCACGTCCGTGTCGGGCCGCATTCTCGACACGAACTCATTTGTCCGCGGGCTCGAGGTGCCGGTGGTCGGTGCGGTGGTGAGCATTGTTGGCGCGGACGGGTCGGTGAAAAGCGATAAGCGCGGGCGTTTCCAGCTGAACGGCGTTGCCGCCGGATCGCAGGTGCTCGATATCGACACGTCCGCGGCGCAGCCGGCACCGGACGGCTCGCCGTACGCCGGATTCCGCGAGGAGCTGACCCTGATCGAAAAGGTCAACAATGTAAAACGGCGCCCGTTTTTCCTCCCGCGCATCGCGATGGAGAGCCTGACGGCCATCGATCCGAACGCCACCACGCAGGTGATGAACCCGACCCTCGGCGTTGGGATCATAATCGCACCCCATACGGCGAAGAACGCCGACGGCACGGATTTCACCGGGCGGATTTCGATCTCACGAGTGCCGGACGCGCTCGCGCCCGCGGCGCTGCCTCCAAACCTGGGCTTCGGCATGCTGGTGACCATTCAGCCCGTGGGCGTGACGTTTGCCACGCCGGTACCGATCACCTTTCCAAACACCGATCAGCTCGTTCCCGGCAGCGAAACGGACATCTGGTCACTCGACGCGGGGACGGGGAAGTTTGTCGTGGTCGGCGTCGGTAAAGTCAGCGCCGACGGCCTGCGGATCGAAACGATCTCGGGCGGCGTGCGCAATGCGGACTGGCACGGGCCGCTGCCGCCGCCGCCCCCACCGGGTGATCCGCCGGACGATACGCCGCCGGACGACGACGATCCCGACGACGATTGCAACGGAAACTCCGGTTCGGAGGTCTCGCTGGCCGACGGAACCCTCTCGACCAGCTTTGAGCTTCCCGCCTGGCGCTCACTCGGCGATTCGCGCGCACTTCGTCTCGTCTATGATTCGCAGCGCGCCGCGCCGCTCCCGATCATTCCTGCAAACGTCGAAATTCCGGTCCGCTCCGCCGTTCCGCGGAAGCTTTCCTATCAGCTCGGCGTGAATGGATTCATGGGCGGGCCGCGGACATTTGTCGATACCAGCGGCCTGAATGAGGACATCGACGAGGTCATCCGCATCGCCGAACCGCTCGACGGCAGCATGCTCGCGACTGGGTCCTATGATTACACGCTCGACCTCAAGAACCATTTCGTTGCCAGCACGGTCGGCACGACGCGTTCGGGTCGCGTTACGATCGTTAATGATCAGCAAAGTCCCTTTGGCGCGGGCTGGAATCTCGCCGGCCTTCAGCGCGTCGTGGAGAATGCCAACGGCACGGTCCTGCTCGTCGATGGCGACGGGGGCAGCGTGCTTTTTCGTAATGGCAGCCGCGACTTGCTGGTGCAAGACAGCACGGAGACGACCAACGCGATCATTCGCTATGACGAATCGACCGGAGCGCGTGTCGGCGCATTTGTGCAGCCGGGTGCCGGCGGCCTGACGCTGGCGCACAATCCGACCTTTGGCCCCGATGGAAATCTCTACGTCGTCAGCGGTCCCAACGGCTCGCGAAGTGTGCTCCGTTTCAACGGGACGACCGGCGCGTTCATCGACGTCTTCATTCCCGCAGGCACCGGAGGCCTCGGCGGCATCGCGCAGATCGCCTTTGGCCCGGATGGAAATCTCTACGCAGACAATGTCGGCGCGAATCCGCCCCGCGTGCTCCGCTTCAGCGGTACGACCGGCCAGTTCCTTGGCGTCGCTGCTGAAGGCCAGGGGATGCAGCGCACGTGCGGCATCGCTTTCGGCCCGGACAACATGCTTTACGTCGGCGACCAGGATCCTTTCCGTTTCACGAACTACGATCGCATCCTGCGCTTCAATGGCGCCACCGGGCAGTTCCTCGATGTCTTCGTTCAGTCGGGCAATCTCGACGACACCTGCCCCTTCGAGTTTGGCCCGGATGGAAATCTCTACGTCGTCGATCAACGGTTCCAGGATGTCCGACGCTTCAGCGGAACCTCGGGTGCATTCCTCGGCGTCTTTGCGTCCGGGCCTCCGATTGCGACGCCCAGCACCCCATTTTACGCGCGCTTCGGGCCGGATGGTTTGCTCTACGTGGGGAATGGCGCGGGCATTCTGCGTTACCGGGAGGAGAATGGCGTGGGCATTTTCGTGGACACGTTCATCGTGGGGAACACCGGCTTTATGAACTTCCTGCCGGGCAGCGCGGTGACCGGTGCGAATCGCCTCATTCCGCCGGCGGGCGACTTTTCGGAGTTGCTCAAAAACCCTGACGGCTCGTTCACACGGACGCTGCCGGATGGGAGCGTGTGTCGCTTTGATCAAAACGGACGCCAGCGATCTGCCGTGGACCGCATGGGGAATACGATGACTTATGAATACGACGCCGACGGCCGGCTCATGCGCATGACTGATCCGGCCGGACTGGCCACGACGTTTACCTACGCCGGCGGCCGCCTCGCCGGCGTGACCGATCCGGCCGGCCGGATCACCCAATTCAGCCTGGATGCTGCTGGCGACCTTCGAGGCGTCACGCTGCCCGATGGTGCCACACGCGCCTTCACCTACGACGCGCAGCATCACATGGTGTCCGAGACGGGTCCCACGGGAGTTACGGTGCAGCGAGAATTCGACGCGCTCGGACGGTTCACCAAATCGACCCTGCCCGGTGGTGTCGTTCGCACGGCGACCACGGGCCATTCCATCGGCGTCGTCGATCCCGCGTCCGGCCTGGGGACCGCGGCGAATCCGGCACCGGTGCGTCGTCCCGCCGAGGTGCTTTCAACTTTCACCGATGGAGGAAACCATACCACTATCGTAAGAACGGGGGCGTTTGGCGAAGCGAGCATGGCAACGGACGCAGCCGGTCTGGTCGTGCAAATGCCGTTCAACATGACGGGCAATCTCGCGCTCGCCGTGCTGCCGAGCGGACGCACGATTTCCGGTACTTACGACACGCGCGGCAACCAGCTCACGTTTGGGGATTCGGCATTCGACGGCACATTCTCCGCGGCCTACGAGCCGGTCTTCAACAATCCGACTTCCTTCACGGACAGCCTCGGGAAGACGACGGCGTTCAGCTATAATCAGACGGGCGGCGTGCAGACGATCACCAGTCCGGGCGGACGCGCGCTTTCCTACGCCTACGACAGCCGCGGACTGGTCACCTCGACGACCGATGCGCTCGGCGCGACCGCATTGGTCCGCGATGCCTCCGGCAACGTGACATCCCGCACGCGCACCGCCGGAGCCTTGATGCGCGCGGAGAGCTTTGCCTATACGCCAGCTGGATTCATCAGCCAGGTGACGGACGCGGAAAATCGGGTCACGAGCCTCACCTACAATGCCGCGGGCAACATCACCGGCATCGCGCTGCCCGGCGGGCGGTCGATTGCGATGGGCTACGATGGCGGCGGCCAGATCGCTTCCTTCACGCCGCCGGGCGGGAGCACTCACACTTTCACGCACGATGGCGTTGGCATGCTCGCCAGCTACACACCGCCTGCGGTGGCCGGCACCGGCGCGACGACTTTTTCCTACGACCAGGCGCAAAATCTCACGGCCATCGCGCGACCCGGCGGCAGCAACGTCTCCTTCACCTACGACGGCGCGGCGCGCCTCTCCGGTGCGACCATCGGTGCCGGCAGCTACGCCATCGCCTACGAAGCCGGCACCGGGCGCATCGCGACGCGGACCGCGCCGGGCGGCGTCAATATGGCCTTCAGCTACGCGGGCGACATCCCGACCGGCACCACTTGGAGCGGACCGGTCGCGGGCAGCACCAGCGTCGCGCTCGATCGCAACGGACGGGTTTCGTCGGTGACCGTGAACGGGAATGCCATTCCGCGCGGCTACGATGACGACGGCTTCCCCACCAGCGCCGGCGCACTCACCATCGCCCGCCAGGCCGCCAGCGGCCTCCCGTCCGCGGTTACGCTCGGCGGTGTCGTGGAAACGCTCAGCTTCGATGGTTTTGGCGGAATCACCCGCGACATCGTTACGGCGAATGGCTCCCCGATTTACGACGTGACGCTCACTCGCGACGGGCTCGATCGCGTCACCGCGAAGACCGAAATCATCAACGGCGTCACGGGCACTTTCACCTACGCCTACGACGCTCCCGGCCGACTGACGACGGTGATGAAGGATGGCCTGGTGCAGAGTTCGTTTACCTACGATGCCAACGGCAACCGCCTCGACAACGGCGCGGCGTATGATGCGCAGGACCGCCTCACGAAAGCCGGCCCGACCACATTCGCCTACACCCCGGCCGGCGAACTCCTCACGCGCACCACTGCGGGCCAGACCACCGCGTTTGCCTACGACGCGCTCGGCAATTTGCGCTCGCTCACGCTGCCCGACGGCACACAAATCGACTACGTCATCGACGGGATGAATCGGCGCATCGGCCGCCGGATCAACGGTGCTCCCGTCCAGGGATTTCTCTACGAAGACGGCCGCCGGATCGCCGCTGAACTCGACGGAGCCAATGCGGTTGTCAGCCGCTTCGTCTACGCTGGCGATGATGACAACGTGCCGATCTCGATGATCAAAGGAGGAGAATCTTTCCGGATCATCAGCGACACCGTTGGGAGCGTGCGCCTCGTCGTGAATTCCGCCACCGGTGTGATCGCGCAGCGGGTCGATTACGACGCCTTCGGCAACATCCTGTCCGACACTGCGCCTGGATTTCAGCCCTTCGGCTTCGCAGGCGGGCTGTACGATCCCGACACGAAACTCACCCGCTTTGGCGCCCGCGACTACGACGCTCAGACCGGACGCTGGACCGCCAAGGATCCGCTCCTTTTTCTCGGCCGCAGCGCGAATCTCTACGCCTATTGCGTGAACGATCCCGTTAATTTCATCGACCCCGATGGCCGATTTTTTTGTAAGATCAAATTCAAGATCCGGATCAAATTCAAACTCCGGGACGGGCTCGACGTTGGTTTCGGAGTTAGTGTCGGATTCGACATTGCCGGGCTCGACGGCGGTCTCGGCTTCGGCGCCGGAATCATGTCGAGCCAGTATAGCAATACCTCCTATGAGGGAACCGCGACGATCAACGAGACGGGCAGTTCCTTCTCCGCCGGCGTCTCGGCGATCGGCAGTCTCGGGGGCGAAAGCTTCGGCGCCGGCACGGGATTCGAGTCCAGCTCGAGCAGCACGAACAGCACCTCCCCATTCGTCATGCCGTCAAACCTGCCCACGTTTTAAACCGGCCTTGGCGGAGACCGCGGTCCGCAGTCCTGAGCCGCCGCCGCACCCGGTTCTTTCGTTACCTGCTCACACCACCAAAACCGCGGGTCGGTGGCGAGGTTGATATTGTTTTCGGTGGGCCGCTTTTTCCCGTGATGGGCGCTAGAGAGCGAATGGCTTCACGCTTGTGCGTTGCGGTCGGACCCGGCTACGGCTCGGGCATGCAAATGCTCACCCTCGGAACCAGCGATATTCAGGTCAGCCGGCTCGCCTATGGATGCTGGCGCATCGCGCGGGATGAAGATCCACAACAAAATCTCACCACAACGCGGGCGGCGACTGCGGCGGCGATCGAGGCGGGAATCAATTTCTTCGATCATGCCGATATCTATTGCGGAGGCCGGGCGGAAGAAGTGTTTGGCCAGGTGCTGCGTGAGAATCCCGGCCTTCGCGAGCGCATTGTTATTGGGACGAAAGCGGGGATTCGTTTTGCGGGTGAGGGCGATCCGGAGGCGCCTTACCGGTATGATTCATCGGCGAATCATCTGGTGGCGCGCTGCGAGCAATCACTGAGACGGCTCGGCATCGAGCGGCTCGATCTTTTTCAAATTCATCGGCCAGACTGGCTCATGGATATCGAGGAAATCGCGGCCGCTTTTGATCAACTCCATCGCTCGGGAAAAGTGCGCGTATTTGGCGTCAGTAATTTTACGCCGGCTCAGGTCTTGCTTTTGCAGCAGGCCGTCGCGCAGCCGTTGGTTTGTAATCAGGTCGAGGTCAGCCTGGCGCAATTGGGTGCATTTCAAGATGGGACACTCGATCAGTGCCAGAGTCTGCGCCTAACGCCGCTGGCCTGGAGTCCGCTGGCCGGCGGATTGCTGGCGGACGGAGCCACGAGCATTCTCCGCGCGCAGGAAACCTATCTGCCGGACCCAATCGTCGCGGAACTCGATGTTGTAGCCGAAGCGCGGCAGTGCAGCCGGACGACCGTGGCGCTGGCGTGGTTGTTGAGACACCCGGCGCGGATCATTCCGATTGTGGGCAGCGCGCAGCCGGATCGAATTCGAGCAGCCGCGAGCGCGGTCGACCTCGAACTGAGCCGCGAAGAATGGTATCGGCTTCTCGCCGTCGGCACTATCTGATCCATTGCCCTAAACGTGAGTGTCGCCAGGCGCGGCATGGAACGTTACCGTGACCGTTCGAACCCGTTCCTTCCATGAAAAATCTCCTGCTTTGCTGTCTGCTCCTCGAATTCGGAAATGCGTCACTGTCGTGGCGCAAGATCGCCGCATCGATTCCCCGGAAATCGATGGCCGCGCCAGCGTCACGTTTAACGTCCGCGCTCCCCAGGCCAAGGAGGTGAGCCTGCGCGGGCAGTGGAGCAAGGATCCGATTTCCATGACCAAGGACGATGCTGGCGTCTGGGCGGCAAAGGTCGAGCCCGCGCCTGTCGGAGTTTGGGAATATAGTTTTTCCATCGATGGCGTGAATGGGCTCGATCCGCTAAACGCGGATTTCAAGCCGCAGCGCCAGCCGCAAAAGAGCATCCTGCATGTGCCGGCGGATCCGCCCGCGCCGTGGGATTGGCAGGATGTCCCACATGGTGCGGTGCACATTCATGACTACGCATCGAAAGCGCTCGGCCGTCCGCGGCAGCTCTGGGTTTACACGCCGCCGGGTTATGAACAGGCGCCGGATCGGAAATATCCGCTGCTCGTTTTGCAGCATGGCTCAGGCGACAACCAGCAGACGTGGGTCGTGCACGGAAAAGCAAACTGGATCCTCGACAGCCTGATCGCGCAGCAGAAAGCACAACCGATGGTGGTGTTGATGCTCGACGGTCATCCGCTCGGCCTGGGGCCCCGCGGGGGCGACGGACGGCGCGAGTCGCCGATGGAAGCTTTTCAACGCGAGCTTTTCGAGGACGCGCTGCCGTTGGTGGAAAAGAATTACCGCGTGGAACCCGACGCCGCGCATCGTGCGATTGCGGGGCTGAGCATGGGAGGCGGACAATCGCTGACCGTTGGCCTGCGGAATCTGGATAAATTCGCGTGGATCGGCGCTTTCAGTGCGGGCACGCCGTCGCTCGATGATGTGAAAAAATGGGTGGCGGATGCGAGCGCGGCGAATTCTCAAATCCGCCTGCTCTGGATCGCCTGCGGCGAGGACGACTTTTTGCGCGAGCGGAATGAAAAACTCATCGCGGCATTGAAGGAAGCCGGTGTGAAGCATTCCTGGGAGCTGACAAAAGGCGATCATAGCTGGCCGATATGGCGCGGCTATCTGGCGGAGTTTGCCCCACTCCTTTTCACAGCCAGCGATGATTCGCGCGCGTCAGGCAAGTGACTCCGGCGAGGAGTCGTCGTGCCGCTGACAATTTATGAATCGGCCTGGCCTCCTCGTCGCCGGTTGTGGATTCGTCGGCCTCGAAGTGGCGCGGTTGTTTCATCGCGGGGGATGGAACGTCGTGGGCGTCACGCATTCCGCGGAGTCCGCGCGGGCGCTGGTGAACGAGCCGTTTGCGGTCACGGCGTGTGATTTCACGTGCCGGACGGAATTGCAGGCGCATCCGGAATGGAAAGGTCTTGAAGCCATCGTGCACTGTGCGAGTTCCGGTCGGGGTGGTGAGGAAGCGTATCGCCGGGTTTATTTTGAAGGCGCGCGCCTTATTCTTTCCGAACTCGAGCCCCAGCGGCTTCTCTTCACGAGCAGCACCTCGGTCTATGCGCAGAACGACGGTGGATGGGTGGATGAATCGAGCCCCGCCGAACCGTCGCGCGATACCGGCCGAATTCTGCGGGAAACCGAAGAGATCGTTTTGGCGGCGCGCGGGGTGGTGGTGCGCCTGGGCGGGATCTACGGTCCGCGGCGTTCCGTACTCCTGCGCAGATTTCTGCGAGGTGAAGCCAGGATCGAGGGTGGGGGGCATCGCTATGTAAATCAGATTCATCGGGACGATGCGGCCAGCGCCATTCATCGACTGATCGAAGACGGGCCAACCGGAGTCTTCAACGCGGTGGACGACGAACCTCTCTCCCAGCGCGAAATCTACGAGTGGCTCGCCTCCCACTTTCAAAGGCCCGTTCCGCTTGCGGGAGACGTCGATCCGAATCGAAAGCGTGGGGTGACGAACAAACGTGTGAGCAACGCCAGGCTTCGGGGAATTGGCTGGGAGCCACGCTATCCGTCGTTTCGCGACGCGGTCATGGCGGATCACACGCTCGCCGCTGAAGACCCGATTCCGGACAAGCGTTCAAATTGACTGGCACTCCACCGGTTCAGTGCGCAAGCCCCGGTCGCCTCGCAGTGGGCCTTGGTACTTCGGAGAGAGTACGTGGAATCAGGAGCCCGCGCCTACCGGGCACCGCAGCAGCCGTCGGATTAATTGCCGAAGTTCGGCGGGCGTGAACGGTTTGGCGAGGAATCCCACCCGTTCCGGATCCAGGTCCAGGACGCCAGCGACATCGGGGGAATAACCGGTGGTGCAAATGATCGGCGTATTGTCGTGGTCAGCCAGAATGCGCACGGCGAAATCGCGCCCGGTACCTTTTCCCGGCATGACCAGATCGGTGATGACCAGATCAATCGCGGAGCCATCCTGCTCCCAGATCTTCTCCGCTTCGGCCATGTTCCCAGCTTCGATCACCTCCCAACCGTCCCGCTTGAGCAGCGCGCGAAATGTAAGTTTGACGCCGGTATTGTCCTCGACCACGAGAACGCGCTTGCCCGCAAAGAGGTTGGCGTCACCTTTGGCTTGGAACGGCGTTGCAGTACTCTCGGGTTCTTCGGGCTGTGGCTGATCCGCCGAGTTGACTGGGAGATGAATTTTGAAGGTCGAGCCGCGGCCGACGGTGCTGTCGGCGGCGATCCAGCCGCCGTGCTGCTGAACAATTCCATACGCGGAGGCCAATCCCAGTCCCGTCCCGGCGCCAATTTTTTTGGTGGTGAAAAACGGTTCAAAAAGATGAGACATGACTTCCCGGCTCATCCCGCACCCATCGTCGGACACCGTGAGGCAAAGGAAGTGCCCATTTCGAGCCTTGTGCCCCTTGGCGTTGGAGATCGTCACGTCCTCGACGCTGATGGCCAGAGTGCCGCCGTCGGGCATGGCGTCGCGGGCGTTGACCGCGAGGTTGACCAATACTTGTTCGAGCGCCACAGCGTCGCCAACGATGACGGGCAGATTGTCCGGGGCGGTGATTTCGACGGCGATTTGTGCACCGAGCGTCCGCGAAAGCATCGCTTCAGTCTGGTGCAGCAGATTGGGAATATTGACGAACTTCTTTTGCACCGGTTGCTTGCGACTGAATTGCATCAGCCGCTGGACCAGGCCGGCCGCACCTTCGGCAGATCGGCGGATTAGTTTCGCGTGTTTCCGAGCGGCCTCCTCGTCCGCCGCCGCGTCTTCGATGAGTTCGGCGCAATTGGAAATGACAGTGAGCGCGTTGTTGAAGTCGTGCGCGATTCCGGCCGCCAGCTGGCCCACGGATTCCATTTTCTGGGTCTGCCGGAGTTGCTCTTCAAGTTCGGCTTGCGCCGTGACATCGATGGCGACACCGCCAATTTGACGGCGGTTGTCTTCCTCGGGCAGGGGAAATTTGGCCACCCACCATTTGCGGGTTTTACCCGAGCGATCCGAAACGGATTCCATGACCTCGATGGCGCATCCGGTTTCGAAGACCCGCTCGTCGTTCTGGTGCATCTCGAGGGCCATGATGGCTGACTGCAGGTCCGAATCGTTGCGGCCCAACACATCCTGATGTGATCGGCCAATCTGCTTTTCGAAAGCCGCATTAACGAAGCAGTAGCGACCGTCCTCGTCCTTGACGAAGGCAACGGCCGGGCTGTGCTGCATAAACACCCGGAAGCGATCTTCGGTCCGCTTAATGTCTGCGGCGGCTCGTGCCTGGTCCTCTGAGCGCCAGCGTGCGGAGGCGACGAGGGTGATTGCGCCGATGAGCGCGAGATGTAGAACGGTCGTGTAGGCAAACATCCGCCAGCCAGCCTGGTGTCCGGTGGCGACGTAATCAGACGCTGCGTAATCGATCCCAATGATTGCATCGACTTGATGTTGGGAATTGTAAAGAGGCCAGGACGCCGTGACCCACTTGCCCCACCGATCCGATACTGGGTCGCTATAAAAGTTCCCTTCGCCGGCAAATGTCTTTTGCAAGCCCGGGTCGAGTTGTTCCTCTCCGTAGAGCTCTCCAATCGGCGTTCTTTGCTCCGCCTCGCCCAGAAAGTCTCCATTATGATCGTAGTCCGTCTCCGAGTCCACGAGCAGAACGGCGCGGCCGTCCGGCCGCAGGCGCATCGTGTAGATGTCCTGTGCCAGGGGCACGGTCGCCAGCCAGTCGAGCTGCGCCTGAATCAATTCGAGATAAAGGGGATCGTCCGGGGGAGTGTTGACTGAAATCTGCTCGTGACCAAGGCGCTGGGTCTGTTGCGCGAAAATGTGGGCGTATCCGAGCAAAAGCTGCTCGAGCCGGGCGCGTTCCTTCTTCGCCACCCGATTCGCCAGGTAGCTGCCGCCGACCCAGGAAATGAGTGTCAGCAGTGCCAGGAGGAGCGGGAGGCGGCTGCGGCGCTGCCGGATCAGCCACCAACATGCCGCTCCGGTTGCTCCGCCAGTGACGAGTGCGAAGAGGATGGAAGCGAAGAATTGCAAATTAGATTGTCTCTGCGTTCAGCAATGGCCGTGCCTTGGGCCGGAACCACTTGGCCGGTGGTTCCCGAGTCATGGGAATTGAGGACGAATTTTGGTTTTCCGCCCTCGCGCCGCGGTGACCGGCAGGGTTATCCCTGCGCCATGCCCTTCCCACGCGTGTTTTTTGCCGCGAACGCTTTGCTGCTGCTCGGCGCCGGCGCTGCCCGTGCGCGCGCCCTCGAAAAGTGGTTTCATTTCGCCCAAAACCTCCTCGTCGATGAGAACGTCGCCCGGACCGAGGTGCTCTTCCAACGGGCCGCCGCTGCGGGCTACACGCGCGTTCTTCTTTCGGATTCGAAGTTTGCGCGCCTCGGACAGATGGATCAGCACGAGTGGATGAATGCAGCCAGGGCGACTCCACAGAGTGTGGTTGGCGCCATGTTTACCCCCTGGCGGAACGACTACGCTGAACTTGAAGGTTTCGCGGCCGCGCTGAAGAAAGCGGAGGCCAGATGATCTCGCCCGAGTTATTGTCCTTGCTGCGCTGTCCGCTCAGCGGACAACCATTGGCGATGGCGGATCAAGTGGTGATGGATCGGCTCGAGGCGTCGCGGACTGCAGGCACGCTGCGGAATCGCTCCGGCGAGCCTGTTGCGCACCCGCTGTCGGCCGGTCTTCTCCGCCGGGACGGGAAGCTTCTCTATGCAATCATTGATAACCTTCCGGTCCTGGTGCCGGACGAGGCGATTGAGATACCGAACGCTATCTGAAGATGCCTTCGTGAGACGGGCTCAACGCCGGGAGAGCCCGCGTTCAACGTCCACGACTTTTCCTGGTTGTGGCTGCGCCCGCCTTGGGCGCAGAAAGTTGTTCCTTCAGCCGGGCGATTTCCGCTTTCGCCTGGGTCAGTTCGTCCGAATCACCCCCGCCGTCGGACGTCTTTTCCTTCATGAGCGCGTCCCGTTCCTTCAACAGGGCGCGAATCCGGGCGCGATAGTTTTCGATGTCGGCTTCAAGACTAACCACGGCTCGCGATTCCCATTCTTCATCCAGGGTTTGTGCGGATTCGGCCTTTGATTCGTTTGCCGACTTGCGCAAGGAGGCCACTTCCGCTGCCAATTCGTCGCGTTCGGAAATGGCCTTGCGATGAGCGTTGGTCAGCGTTTCGACCCGCTCGGAAAGTTCATTCTGCAAGCGGGCGAACTCTGCATCGCGTTTGCGCGCCTGGTTGTCAGATTCCCGGCGCAGATCGTTGCGGATCGATTCCACTAATCCCGCGGCTTCGCTCCGGGATCGTTCGGCGGCGGAGGCGGCGCGCTCGGCCTTGATGCGTGCCTCGCGCTCACGGTTCAGTTCCTGAGTGGTTTCCTTTTGATTCGTTTCTATCGCCGCGAGGCGGCGTTGAAACTCGTCGATCTGACGCTGGTTTTCGCGGCGCAGGCGTTCGCCGTCTCCGCCCGCGGAATCGGCCCGGGAATTGACCGCCTTTTGCATCTGGGCGACCTGCTCCATCAAATGCGATTTTTGGGTCAGCAACGCATCCCGTTCGCGAGTGATGGCCGCTTCCTTTTCCTCCGCAGCGCGTCGGAGATCATCGAGTTCTCGGCGCAGCGACTCGAGTTCGCCGATGCGGTCGTCGCGCTGTAGTCGCGGTCCGCCCGTTCCCGAGACTGGATGCGTTTTGGCGACTCCCGGTGAATGTTCTGACTTGGCGAACAGCGGCCCGGCCAGAGCACTTGCGGCTGACGAACCCGAGGGACCAGCCGCGGGACGGCTGAACCAGGCTGGCTGACCCGGGACTGACCGGGTGGGCGCGGCTGGCGTCGTATCAGCGGGGATCTCGCCCGGGGAAACGCTGGCTTTGCGATGGCGAAGTTTCCGCCCCAGCGATTCGGCAGCGGCATCTGAAAGTTCGGGCCGCGGCGCGGCCGAGGTCGCTGCTTTCACCAACTCGAGCAACTTCTGCCAGGGAAAACGAATCTCGGTGGCATCGGAAGTGGCGATCTTGTTCCGAAAAATCTGCGGAACCCGTTCGTAGATCTCACTCAATCGCAGGGTGGTTTGGCCCCGTGCGATTCGCGCTGAGAGGCCCTGCACATCGAACGCTAATTCCAGCGCTTCGTCGTGAGGCCCGGGCGCCAGCAAACGATCGGGAATGCGCCCCAGAAAATCACCCAGCACGAAGGTGACCGTGTCGTCTCGTTGGGAGCCGACTCGACCGGTCGCGCCTCCGTTCTCATGGCCTTGAGCATCCGGTACCTTCGGCGTGTCTTTCCGATGGTTCGCCGTTGTCGGTGCAGACCCCGCGTTCGCGGCATCTTGTGGCGGGAGTGACGTCCCGCCGTCGGACGAGGAGTCAGCTCCTTTGCGTTTGAAACGGTCCAGAAATGATTTCATGGCAAAAAGGGCGCGCATCCGTGCTCGCGGAGCGCGGACCGCACGCGCTGCGAGTTAGGGAATCGCAACCATCTTGTCTCTTTCAGAATCCGTGAAACCCTTCGGCTGTTCCGCCGCGGGTTCGATTAAAAATTCCGCCAGCACTTCCTTCAAGCGGCTGGGCAGCGTTGCGACCACGCGAACTTCATCACCCACGTAGGCAATATCGTGGACGCGTCCTTCCCGATGCAATCGCGCGAGGAGCGCAGCGCTGTTCGAGGGCAGACGCAGTTCCCAGGTCGATGCCCCGTTTTTGACCCACTCCTCCAAGCGATGTACCAGAGCTTCCATGCCTTCACCGGTGCGCACGGAGATGAATTGCGCCTCCGGGAAGTGCCGGTTTAGCCCGGCCAGGATCGCCGGATCCGGCACCAGATCGATTTTGTTGAAGACCACCAACGTCGGTTTTTCGACGGCGCCGAGTTCGTTCAAAACGCGACGGGTGGTTTCGTAAAAACTCATCACCTCGGGTTGTGATGCGTCGAGGACATGGATCAAAAATTCCGCCAGCACGGATTCCTCGAGGGTGGCGTTGAAGGCTTCCACCAGCCGATGCGGCAGTTTGCGCACAAACCCGACGGTATCGGTAAGCAGCAGCGGTTGCTTGTTCGGCAAATCGATCCGCCGCGTGGTCGTGTCGAGCGTGGCGAAAAGTTTGTCCTCGATCAGCACCTCGGCCTGGGTGAGCGCGCGGAGCAGCGAGGATTTGCCCGCATTGGTGTAGCCGACGATGGCCGCGTTGGGCACCGGCGTGCGTTGGCGATCCTTGCGCTGGGTGGCCCGGGAAGCGCGCACGGCGGAGATTTCGCGTCGCAACCGATCGATCTGTCCCCGGAGTCGGCGTTTGTCCTGTTCGAGCTGACTTTCGCCTTCACCTCGTGCTCCGATGCCGCCGCCCTGCCGGGCCAGATGGCCCCACGCCCGGGTCAACCGGGGCAGTGAGTATTCGAGTCGCGCCAGTTCAATCTGCAGACGCGCTTCGCGGGTTTGCGCGCGTTGCGCAAAAATATCGAGGATCACTTCCTGGCGATCGATTACCGGGCAGCCCGCGAGCTTCTCCCAATTACGCTGCTGGCTGGGCGTCAATTCATGATCGAAAACGATGAGGTCGAAGCCGTGCGCTTTCGCGTGGGCCGTGATTTCCGCGGCTTTCCCTGAACCGACGAGATAACGGGGCTGCGGCTCGCGGTGATGGACCACCATGGCCTCGCCGATCGGCACTCCGAGAGTGCGGACAAGTTCCTCGAGCTCGGCGAGCAGGCTCTCGCATTCTTCCCGCGCACCGGATTCGACATAGGTGCCAACGAGCAGAGCGCGTTCGGGCATCAAGGATGAATCAGCGGTGGCGGGCATCGACGCGCGACCATACGTGTCCGCTGATAAGTCGCAAGTGCAGCGGCTGCGATCCGTCTTGTGATTTCCCATTCATCCTCGCCCACTCCTTCGCCGGTGACGAAATGGAGACGACGAAGGCTAATGTGAATCACGCGTGAATTGCCCGCTATCGGAGAAACCGCGCGAGATTTTCCTCTTCCCAAAGTTTGGCGCGCTTGAACCACCAGAACTTGCGTTCCCACAAATAAAACTTCTCATGATGCACAATGCGGCGTCCGGATTTTGTATATTTGTCCGGCACGACAGCGTGGCACATCTCGTGAAAGACCACGTACTCCAGGAACCACGTCGGCACGAACGAGCGATCGAGCAGGGGATGAATGCGGATCACGCGATCTTCTTCCTGAATCGTGCCGAAAACAATCTGGTCCCTCGGGCGAATGCGACGGCGGCGGCCCCAGACAATCGAGTAGCCGCGGAAACGGTTGCGGAAATACCGCGCGTTGAGCTTGTCGAATACGGCCCGCAAATTGAAATAGCGTCCCTGTTCGGGAAACGCGAGTTGACGCTGCATCGGCAGCTTCGGACTGGAGACCTTTCGTTTTTTGACGGGCATTGCCGGTAGCGACGAACGGATCGTATGAGGCTCGCCGAGTTATGCCAAACTCTACCTCTCTCCCGATGAGGATTTTTGCATCTCGCCCAGAATCTGCTCCAGCGCCTTGACTCTATCGTAAAGCGCCCCCAACCGGTTGATCTGCGCCTGGCGACGTTTCGCTTCCATCATGGGCGCAGCCGGATATCCCCACACAATTGCTTTCGGCGGAACTGTCTTACTGACACCACTTTGCGCACCGACTTGAGCTCCTGATCCGATCTCAATGTGGCCGACGACTCCCACCTGGCCTCCAAGGACCGCGTAATCCCCAAGCCGCGTGCTCCCAGAAACGCCGACCTGGGCGCACAGGATGCAGTGTTTCCCAATGGTCACGTTGTGCGCAATCTGGACAAGATTATCGATTTTCGTGCCCTCCCCAATCCGGGTCCGGCCGAAGCGCGCGCGGTCAATCGTCGTGTTGGCACCGATTTCGACATCATCATCGATCTGGACGATTCCGGTTTGCGGGATTTTGGCGTGACGTCCATTCGATATCTCGAAACCAAAGCCGTCACTCCCGATCACAACGCCACTGTGGATCGTGATCCGATTTCCCAGGCGACAACGCGCCCCGATCGTGACCCGGTCTGAGATTTGGCAATCCGCCCCGATTCGCGCCTCGTGGCCGACGTAGCTGCCGGCACCGATCACGGTTCCCGAACCGATGGCTGCCCCGTCTTCGATCACGGCAAACGCCTGAATCGAAGCGCCCGGATCAATATTCGCGTTTTTTGACACCAGGGCCGACGAATGGATCCCGCGGGCGAACTCGATGGGTGGTGGCTCGAGTTTTGCCAGAATCTGCGCGAAGGCACGGTTCGGGTCATCGACCCGAATGATCACGGGCGGAACGTCCTCGGAAAAGTCGATTGGGACCAACGCCGCGGTCGCGCGACACGCTTTCAGTGCTGGAAGGTATCTGGCGCTTCCGAAAAACGTCACATCGCCGGGCCCCGCGTCTTCGACCGAAGATACTCCCGAGATCAAAGAATCCGCATCTGCTCCAGAAGCAAACTGGCCGCCCACGAGAGCGGCCAGGTCTTTAACCGAAATTTCCACGAGCGCGGGCGCTGCCGGGATCGCTTACTTTGCCTTCTTCTTCGGTGTTTCCGCCGCTTTCGCGGGGGCCTTGGCAGCGGGAGCGGCGTCCGCTTCGGGTTCCGGTTCGGAACTGCGATTCTTGTTGAGCGCAGTCACGACAACCTCCGTGAAGTCGTAGGACTCTTTCACAAACATGACGACCGGCACTCCGTTGAGGCTCATGCCGCTCGAGTCGACGACCATGTCGTAGTTTTCCGACTTCACACGGTCCTGGACGATTTTGTTGATGTCCTCGACGATCCCCTGGCGCATTCGCGCGCTCTGCTCCTGCAACTGTTTTTCACGCGTGGCGCGGAATTCCTGAATTTCACGCTCCATCCCCTTGAGTTCCGCGATCTTCTCGTCGCGCGACTTGCTCTTCGTATCCTTCGATTCCTTGCTCAAGGCCGGGCTGTTAATCTCCTCGTTCAGTTTGCCCACTTCCTGCACGCCTTTCTGATAGGTTTCCATCCGGTCATCCAACTCCTTCTTGGCCGAGTTCCGGGCTTCATTGATCCGGGCCTCCGCGTCCTTTGTCTTGTAGTAGCTCTCGAACACTTTTTTCATGTCCACGGAGCCAATCTTGACCATGGTTTGGGCGGAGGCGGTGGCGGCGGTGAGGATGATGGAGGCGCCGAGCAGGAGGGACAGATACTTCTTCATATTGCGTTATTTGGATAAGAGGGTGCTCAAATGAGCGGGCACAGACCGCATGGCAAGCGATCTGTTCAAATTAAAACTGATAGCCGATGTTGAAATTGAACTTGCCGCTCGAGTCGTTGTACTGGTCGGACTTGGTCGGAATGCCGTAATCGATGCGTACCGGACCGATCGGCAAATCCAGGCGCACACCGAATCCCACGTCACTGTTGTAGTTGCTGGGATCATAATCGTATTCGCCCGAATTGACGAAACCGGCATCGTAGAAAACTGCGCCGCGCACTTTCTCGATAATGGGGAAAGTGTACTCGACGGTGAACCGGGCCATCGAACTGCCGCCGATCGGCTCACCCTCACTGTCCCGCGGTCCCACTTCGCGGTAGCTGAATCCCCGAAGATTGTTCGAGCCACCGAGATAAAGTCGATCGTAGATGGGGACATCGTCGCCGCTGCCCCAGGTATTGATCGATGCGATCGCACCGTTGAGCACGAGGATCGTGTCCCACGGTAGATTGAAGTATTTGGTTGCCTCGATGTCCCAGCCATAATTCTCGATTTCGCCACCGAGAAAGCCGCCGCTGATTGCAGAATTCAACTCGATGCGTTCGCCGGTCCGGGTGAGGAAGACGGAATCGCGGCTGTCATAAACCAGGCCCGTCGAGAGCTGGCTCTTCCAGAGGTAGCCTTCCTGATCCTTGATCGCCTGCGATGCGTTCGAGGCGACATTATTGATGCCAATGTTTTCCACCCGGTAACCGAAACGCATGAAGGCAAAATCAGTGAGCGACTTCCGCGCATTAAGCGCCAGACCATACTGACGTTGATCGTACACATTGGAAACAAAGGTCGCGTCCTGGTAGAAAATTTCTCCGCCGACACTGACTTTGTAGTCGAGAAAATACGGCTCGGTGAGCGCAATGATGAAGTCCTTGCGCTGGGTGCCGTATTGAATCCGCGCGCGAAATTTCTGGCCGCCACCGGTGAAGTAAGGCCAGCGTGTGATATCAAAATTGCCCTGCGTGACCTCGGCAAATCCGATCAAATTGTCGATCGAGGAAAACCCGGCGCCGAAGTTGAACGAACCGGTGCGCTTTTCCTCCACCAGGATATTGAGGTCTTTGCGCCCCGGCACCAGCGTATCCTGCGGATACATATCGACTTTCGAAAAGTAATTCAGGTTCAGCAATCGCTGCTTCGTCGCATCAACTCGCACCGTGCTGAACACATCTCCGGGCGCGACCAGCACTTCCCGGCGGATGACCTTGTCCTTCGTGCGCACGTTACCCTCGATCTGCACGTGCTCGACATAGCTTTGAACGCCTTCCTCGACTCGAAATTCGACATCCACAATTTGCGGTCCGCCCGGGGTGACGCCGGCGCCGACGCGCAGATCCACGTAGCCGATCGCCCCGTAGGCATCTTCGATGGCCTTGATATCGGTGCGCACGTTTTGTGGGGAGTAAACGGCACCCGCCTTCGTTTGCAGAAGCTTCGAGAATTTCTCGATCGGGAAGACCTGCGCTCCTTCATACTTCACCTTGCCCACGTGATAAATCGGACCTTCGACGATCGGGAATACGACCGTGACTTTCCGTCCGGAGCGATCGAGCCGTGGCTGCCCAACCTGCACATCCACATATCCCCGACTTTGAAAAATTTCCCGGATGGCGATCACGTCCGCCTGCAAGCCCTCCTGGTTCAAGCGTCCGGATTTTCCGAAGACGTCGTAAAACGCCTTGGGCTTGCTCTTGACCAGTTTCTTCAGCTCCGAATCTGAAACGTGGGTGTTCCCTTCAAACCTGGTCGCGCCGATAATCAGTTTCTCGCCCTCGTTGATATTGAAAACGACTCGCGAGGTGCCCTGCTTTTCATTCGCCTCGATCACCACATCCACATTCGCCTCCGGGTAGCCCTTGTCCGCGTAATACTGGAGCACCTTTTGCTTATCAATTTCGATGGCCGCCTCGTTGAGTGTTTCGCCGGGTTTGGCCTCGATCAGTTTGCGGATGCGGCCCGGCGAAAAGGCGGACACGCCGTTGATCACCACTTCAGTCATCTGCGCCTTGGCGGCGACGACAACAATGACTTTCACCCCGTCCGGCGCGGGTTCGCCGAATATGCGCACGTTGTTGACGTTGCCCGTGGCATACAGGTTTCGGATGTCTTCCTCGACGATGCGATCATCGTATGGCCGCCCGACCCGGGTGCGCATGTTGGCCAGAATTTTCTCCTTCGAAATCGAAGCCGGGCCCGCAAATTGCACGTCAATTACCTTCACGATTGGTCCTTCCACCGGCACCGTCGGCGGAGGCGGGAAGAGCGGATCGTTTGGCGTCTGAGCCCGCGCAATCGGAGCGGCCAGGGCCACCGCGAGAGCGGCCAGCAGCAGGGTTAACGGTCGGCAAATGTGCATGGGTGATGGGATCGGCAGGCTGAAAACACCCGGTTGGGCCGGGAAAAAACCGCCGCATCAAACGGGGCGGTCGTAAACCCGTCAAGCGGCAAAACCGGCGTCGATCACGGTGGAACCCGCACCGGCACTTGACCGGGCGCCGAACGTCCCGCGACACTGTGGGTCTCATGAATCAAGTCAGCGTTCGCGTGCCTGCCTCGACGGCCAATCTCGGCCCGGGGTTTGACTGTCTGGGCGTCGCGCTCCAGCTCTACAACCGGGTCAGCATCGACCGCACGGTCCCCCCGGCCGCCCCGACGGAGGAACTCGCCGGCAATGCCGCGCGGCGCTTTTTTCAGGCTGCTGCGACCACCCCGTTCGATTTTTCCTGGAGTGCTGTCGGGGACGTCCCGCGGTCGCGAGGGTTGGGCAGCAGCGTCACCATCCGGCTCGGACTCATGCACGGGCTCAACGTCCTCTGTGGGACACCCCTCAGCGCGGAGCAACTCTTCGAGCTTTGCACCGAACTCGAAGGTCACCCGGACAATGCCGCTCCGGCGGCGTTCGGCGGATTCACCATCGCCCGGACCGGCTCGGCCACGATCCGCGCCGAGGTGGATCCCGCTCTGAAATTTGTACTCTTGATTCCCGATTTCGAAGTTTCCACCCCTGCGGCCCGCGCGGTTCTACCGGAAATGATCAATCGCCGCGCGGCAGTGATGAGCTGCGTGAATGCCACCCGCGTCGCGGCGGCGTTTCTCACCCACCGTTACGAAATCCTGCGCGACAGTTTTGGCGACGGCCTCCATCAACCGTACCGCGAAAGCCTTATTCCGTGCCTGAGCGACGTGATTGCGGCTGGTGCCGCGGCCGGAGCGCTCGGTGGCTATCTTAGCGGATCGGGCTCGACTATTTGCTGCCTCACGCTCGACGACCCGACACCCATCGCCGCCGCCATGGTTGAGGCCGCGCGCAATCCCGGCGCGCGCGTGGTCGTCACCTCCGCCGACAACGCCGGCACCATGACGGTGGAAAGTCCGGCCGATGCTCTCGCGGCCGCACCCACCGCCTGACCCAGGCTGCCCATGCGCGCCACCCTCGATCGCCTCGAACAGTTCGGCATCGACGTCATTCTCGAGCGTCGCTATGGCAAGCGCGCGGCCGTACTCCGTTGGCTGCTTTACGCTTTGAGCTGGCTCTTTCGCGCAGGTGTTCAGACCCGGCTCTGGCTTTTTCGCCAGCGCCTTTTTCGCGATCACACGCCAGGGGTGCAGGTCATCAGCGTTGGAAATCTCACGGTTGGTGGCACCGGCAAAACTCCGGTGGTCGAGTGTCTCGCACGCACGCTGAGCGACGGCGGCCGGCGCGTCGTGATTCTCAGCCGCGGCTACAAGGCCAAGAAACCGCCGCTCTTTCGACGTCTCCAGCGCAAATGGCTCGGCCTCGAGAAAAACAAATCCCGCATCGTTCACGACGGCGAAAAGTTGCTGCTCGATTCGCGCTTTGCCGGGGACGAGCCTTTTATGCTGGCCAAGAGTCTGCGCAACGTTCCTGTCGTCGTGGACAAGGATCGCGTTCGTGCCGCGCTGCACGCTGTGCGGCATCTTGGCGCCAACGTCCTCATTCTCGACGATGGCATGCAATACCTCCATCTTCGGCATCGGTTGGAAATTTGTCTGATCGATTGCCAGGCGCCGTTCGGAAACGAATTCCTCCTTCCGCGGGGCACGTTGCGCGAGCCGCCGGCCAATCTTCGCCGCGCGCGCTACATCATTCTCACCAAGAGCAATGGTCAGGGGCAGGAGGCGCTCCTGGAACGGATTCGCGCGCACAACCGCACCGCGCGAATTATCGTCACCTCGCACCGAGCCCTCTATCTCCAACACCTTTACGATGCCGAGGATCGGCGGCCGCTTGATTTTTTGGAGGGGAAATTCATCGGCGCCATCAGCGGCATCGCCCGTCCGGAAAGCTTCGAGGAAAAGCTCACACAGCTCGGAGCGAATCTCGTCATCACCAAGCGGTATGCGGATCACCACCGGTTCTCCGACGAGGAATTGCGCGACTTCATGACCCGCGCGGTCCGCCGCGATTTGAATTTGATCGTTACCACGGAAAAAGACGCCGTTCGTTTCCCCACCAGCGTCGAACCGCTCGAGGTCCCGATCTATTTCCTCCGCGTCGAAATCGAAATTCTGAGCGGGCACGACCATTGGGAACACCTGGTGGCGCGATTCTGCGAACGAAGGGAACTTGGTTCCGAGCGAGCATTTTTACGCCTGATCGCGTGCGAAGCCGGTACCCGCATTTTCATACTTCCGAGTACGCCCCCGCTGAGACTCTTCCTCTCCCTCTTCTTCTCCTTCCTCCGCTTCATCGATTCTGCACTTTGCGTACGGCGAAGGCGCCCCGCATCGGATCCCGATCGCCTTTCACGTCCAGGAATTATCGTCCGCCTCCGCGATTGACCGTCCCACTGCGCCCGCTAGCTTCCGCGCCCCTTCTATGTCCGTCATCGCCGCCGTCCGCTCCTCGACCCACATTGTCATTGCCGCCGATACGCAGGACAATTTCGGCGACCAACGCCCTCCGGCTGACAACCACGAAGCGATCAAGCTGCGTGAAGTGGGCGGCGCCGTCATTGGCGCTTCCGGCTGGGCGCTCTACGACGACATCTTCGATCACTACCTCGCCAAACAACGCCGCTTTCGTCTGCACGATCGCACCTCGATTTTCGACTTCTTCGTCCGCCTCTGGAAAGCGCTGCACGAACGCTATTCCTTCGTCAATGACCAGCCGGGAAAGGAAACTGATTCCCCCTTTGCCAGCCTCGACGCCACATTCCTCGTGGCCAGCCCCGGCGGCCTTTTCCTCGTCTCTTCGAACATGAGCGTTTCCCAGTTCCGCCAATATTACGCGATCGGATCGGGAGGCGATTACGCGCTCGGCGCGCTCCACGCCTTGCAGGAAAAGGAGAAAGACCCGCACGCGTTGGTCGAACGCGCGGTGCAGGCGGCCATGGCCTACGATTCCTCGTGCGGGGGCCGCGTCGAAATGCGCAGCGTGAAGCTGGCCCGTTCGTCGCCCGCGAAATGACCGCCGAACCCCATCTTTCTGCTCGCGAACTGCGCCGATCGTTTCAGCTCGCCCGGCGGAAGATCGATGTCCTCCGCGGCATCAGCCTCGACATCCAGAAAGGCGAATCCGTTTTTCTCTGCGGCGCATCCGGGGCGGGAAAGACAACGCTCCTTTACACCCTCGCCGGGCTCGAACGGCCCGAGTCCGGCACCGTCGTACTGGAAGGAAAATCCGTTTATGCCGGTAGCGCGGCCGAGCAGGCCCGCCTGCGCAATGAGCGTGTCGGCTTCGTCTTCCAGGGCTACTTCCTTTTGCCCGAGCTGACCGCGCTCGAAAACGTCCTCCTGCCCACCATGATCGGCCGTCACGTTTCCGAAATGGCCGCCGAACAAGCCTTGGAAAAAGTGGGCCTCCAGGATCGGCTCCAGCACCTGCCGGCGGAGCTTTCCGGTGGCGAACAGCAGCGCGTCGCCATCGCCCGCGCCCTCATCAACGATCCCGCCATCATCTTCGCCGACGAACCGACCGGCAACCTCGACTCGAAGACCGGTAGCGGCATCGTCGAACTGCTCCTCGGCCTGGTCAAAGGAAGCGGCCGCACGCTCGTCGTCGTCACGCACGACCCCGAACTCGCCACCCGCGGTGACCGTCGCCTCGAGATCCACGACGGACTCCTTGTGTAAGCGGGATTGCCGAAAACGCGCTGAAATCAGGCGGGTGGCGACTCAGATTCCGCCCACGATCACGGCACGGTGGTGGCGATAATGGCGGTGGTGCCGTCGGTGAAGGTGGCACTCCACACGATCTGAGTGTTGCCATTGAAGGCGCGGGTGACGCCCGGTGTGCCACGCACGGCTTGGAGTACATGGATCTTCCGTAGCGTCTTTCCCTCGATGAGATCGCCTTCGCGAGCCACGCAGCGCAGCGTGCCGGACGTATCAACCACCCAAATGCCAGTGTCGTTGACCATGGTGATGCCGGCCCCTTCGAGCTTCGCGGTGAAGAGAGGGCCGAGCCCGCCGCCGGGCGCCGCCAACGAGGTAAACGCTTTCCACCGCGCGCCCACCGGCGCTCCCGGTGGGGCGGTCGTGGACGCGGCAACCGCCGACAGTGGATCGTCGCCGTGCCGGGCAAATACGCCCTGACTTTTCCGTCCTTCGCCGTTCGTGCTGCGGCCGACGAAGGCCACGCAACTCCCATCAGCGGCCAGCACCGGATCGTTGAGTTGGTTGAAGGTTTCGCCGGCACCTGTCGGGGCCGCGTCGCCCGTTCGCACCAGCGTTTCGATGCCGTCGGCGCTGCCCAAAAACACGCCCTGGTTGCTCGCGCCTTGCGTCGTGCCTCCATCGAGATTCGCCAAAAACGCGAACAATTCGCCATCGATCGTGCTGCTGACCGCGGCACCGAATTTCCCGTAGGTCATTCCGTCCCCGCGCACGGGGTCCGCCGAGTCGCCGGTGCTGGCCAGAGCACGAAATTCACCTGCGCCCGTATCTTCGACGATGGCTTCGGTCTTGTCGGTAAAACGGGCGATGAAGCGCATCCCTGCCGCGGACGATTCGCCCCGCCCGTGTCCCGGTGAACCTGGCACCGGCCCCAGCAAACGCAAACGCTTGAGCGTCCGGCCCAGGATGGTTTCGCCCGTGGCGACGAGCAGTTGTTTGCCCGTGCCGGCGACGTAGACGGCTGATTTCTTCTGCGCTCCCACCGGATCTCCCGCCCCGCGCACCTGCGCGACGACCAACGGTATTCCACCCGCAATGGTCGTGGTCCCGAGAAAGCGAGACACTCGGCCGACGCCGCTGTCATCCTGTTGCCCGATCGAATCCCCTTCCTGGGCAATGATCATTGCGCCTCCCGCAGTCAACGCGAGCAAGACCTGATTCTTATTTGGCGAAACACCCGCCAGCTTCGCCGGCACCAGCAGCGAATCCGAGCCCGGTGGAAAGAACGGATCCTTGAAGCTCGCGAAGGCGGCACCGGCGATCGGACTGGCTTCACCCGCACTGACCCAAAGCACTCCATCGACAAACAATCCACTGCCGCGCTGCCCCGGTCCGGGCGTTTTCCATCGACCCATAAACGCCATCTGCCCGCTGTCGCCAATCGCGGGCACTCCGAGCTCATCCCAGATCGCTCCCGCAGGGATCCGCGGATCAATTCCCGCTCCCGGCACCGCGCTGCCTTTGGTCGCCATCATTGCATGCATTGTCTCGGTCAGGTTCACGGTCACGGCAAACGTCGCGGTCCTTTGATTGCCGGCCGCGTCGCGTGCGGTCACCGATACCGTCGTCGTGCCTCGCGGGAATAGGCTGCCATTCGGCGGCGAATACGAAACCTCGGTCACCCCGACCAAGTCCGTCACTGTCGCGTCCGGGTAAGTCACGATGCTGCCCGCCGGATCGAGCGTGCCCAAGGTGACATCGGCAGGTGCCGTAATAAGTGGCGCCGTCGTGTCCACTACTTTGACCGATCGCGTTGCACTGCCAGTGGCCCCGTCGCTGTCCGTTGTGATCCACGTCACCGCGTATTCACCGGGAACGTTTGCCACCACGGTATTGGCGCTCATCTGCGGTGTGAGCGCACCGTCTTCGGGATCGCTAGCGGTGGCACCCGCATCGAGATAAGTCGTCGCCGCCTCAATGGTCAACGGATCGCTGCCCACCAGCGTGACCGTCGGAGCCACATTCGGGAGCGTGGTGAACGAGAGAATCGTTCCATGTTGCGGATTGAGGTTTTCCGAATTCGTCCCGTTAATGCGGTAGTAGTAGGTCGTGTTTGGCACCAGATCGGAAACCGGATGGCTGAAGATCTCCGGGCTCGTGGCCGAGCCGGTCGTTGCGATATCCAGCATCGCTGCTCCGTCGAGCGCGGGATCGGTGCCGATTTCAAAGCTCACGGCAGTCGCAGTGCCATTGGGGTTAATCGTGCCGTGCAATGTCGCTGAAGTTTGTCCGATTGCGTCCGCCGTCATCGTCACCGGCGTGGGGCCAAACCGCAGGCGAAAGATCGTGCCGCCGCCTTCCGGACCGCCCTCTTGGGTGACGCCATAGATATTGCCATCGCTATGCAGGAGCAGGGAACCGTAGCCGGGAAGACTCCCGTTGTTCGCCTGGGTTCCCGGGCCGGTGAATTCGAGCACGGTGGTCAACTCGCCGGTCGCTGGATCCAATTTGAAAATCGTCCCATGATTGCGCGCTCCACCCGTCCAGGTCGTCCCCCAGAAATACCCTGCGCCGTCGTCCACCAACTGTGATTTCGGTTCCGATCCCGGGTTTAAGCCTTTCCGACCCGTGAATTCCACAACCGTGGTGAGTTCACCCGTGCTGGCATTGACCCTAAAGATGCTTCCGAAACCGTCGGGCGCTTCGGAAACGGGAGTTTCGGACGCGGTGCCCCAGAAAAACCCGGCGCCATCGTCCAGCAATTTGGCGCGCGGTTCGTGGTTTACAGACGCCTCCTGGCTCAACGCACCGTTGTTCGGGTCAAACTTGAAAACCGCACCTGAAGTTGTTCCCCAGAGGACTCCCTCCCGGTCCCTCGCCACGGCGGCGTACGGGTACCCTAGAAAATTGGCATCCGTGGTGAAATCGGCAGCGGAGGTCAGTTCCCCGGTGGCGATGTCAACTTTGAAGATGGTGCCCACGCCGAGCAATTCAGGATACCCGGGGAACGGCTCGTCTTGAATGCTGCCCTGGTAAGTCGTTCCCCAAAACGATCCGGCACCATCACTCACCAGTTCGGCGTTGGGTCGCGCTCCTGGATGAGCGCCTCCGTTGCCGGTGAATTCCAGCACCGTGGTTAGTTCGCCCGTGCTGATATTAATCTTAAAGAGCGTGCCCGCATTGGCGGCGGCGCCTTCGGAAGTGGAACCCCAAAAGAAGCCGGCGCCGTCGTTCGCCAGCATGGCGCGCGGTTCTGCGCCTCGATTCGTCGCGCCCTGATCGGTGAACTCGACCAGTGTCGTCAGTTCGCCGGTGATTTCGTCCATCTTGAAAACCGTCCCATTGCCGAGACCGCCGTGCTGAGTGGTTCCCCACAGGAAACCAGCTCCGTCACTGACCAATCCGGCATACGGGAAAATGGCCTTTCTTGGGCGCGCCATCATCGACATTAAACGTCACCAGCGTGGTTAATTCGCCGGTCGTTGGATTGATTTGATAGACCGTCCCGTTGCCATTAGGGCCGCCTTCGCTGGTGGTGCCCAAAAACGCATCAGCTCCAAGGCTGATCAGACTGGCCAGAGGATTGGCCCCCACGGTTGTTAGTTGATCGCGAGAGAATTCGAATACGGTCTTCAGCTCCTCAGTGGTCCGGTTCACTTTGAAGATCGTCCCCAGGCGGTCGGCTCCGCCGAATCGAGTCACACCCAAAAAGCTATCGTTCCCATCGCTCACCAAACGGCCGCTGGGTTCCGGGCTGTAACCGGGGGTCATGGGTGGGAAATCAGCCACCGTGATTAGAACTCCGGTGTCGATGTCCACCTTGAAGACAGTTCCGGTTCCGTTCACCCCTGCATTCGCACAGGTGCCCCACATGAAGCCATCGTCGCCATTGACCAATCCCGCCAGGGGATTGAGTCCCTCGCGGAGGGCACCAAATTGAACCACGGTTGTGAGCTCACCGTCGCTGATTCTTACTTTGAAAATCGTTCCACCGCCGGCCGTTCCCCCGTAAACAGTGACGCCCCACAGGAAACCGCGATGGTCAGAGACGAGTCCGAAGCTGGGATTAAACCCGAAAGTGGTGTCGGAAGAATCCGCCACGGTCGTTAGCATCCCCGTCATCGCGTCTATCCGAAATACCGTTCCGCTCCCAGTTGGCCCACCGTAGGCCGTTGTTCCCCAGAAGAATCCTTCTTCATACACCAACTCGCTGTTTGGATATCTCCCGCGGTTGATCGGGTCACCGGGTGTGGCCTCAAAGACGGTGGTCAGAACGCCGGTGTTGATGTCCACCTTGAACACGGTCCCAAAGTCGGAAGTGCCGCCGCGGGGAGTCGTGCCCCACAGGGAACCCGCGCTATCACTGACCAGTCCGGCAAAAGGACGGGCACCGCGATTGGTCGGACCATCTCCCGTGAATGAAATTACGGTCTGCCAGTCGCTCCCATCCGCTCTGGTCTTGTAAATCGTCCCCTGACTTCCCGTACCGCCTTTGTTTGTCGTTCCCCAATAGTATCCATCGGAACCGAGCACCAAGGCTGAGGCCGGGTTTTTCGGTGGCTGGCGAAATGTCCACAAAACCTCATGGGTCGGCTCGGCCGCGACCACTTTTGGAGCGACAATCAGCAGGCTGGCCAGAGCGGCCAGCCGGCAAGCGAAACGAAGGAGGTGCGTTTTCATAGTCATTGTGGGCAGGAATCGAGGTGATTGAATTGGGTTGATTTCATGTGGCGCCTGCGCGTGCGAGGGTTTGCAGTTGTGGGCAAGGCCGGCCAGAGATCGAAGTGCTGAAACTCCTTCCATTCGATGTGCCCGAGCCTCACCCACTGCGCGATTTGCTCCCGGACTTCGGCTTCGGAATGGGCCGTTTCGAACGCCAGTCGAATGGGGTAGCAGGCGCAATTCCGGCGTTTCATGCGCATCACGGTCCATCCAAAGTGTTTTTCCGTTGAATCAATGTCATCCGCGCCTTCCATTGCCTGCGGGTTCCTCGGGTATTCCTGGTTATTCATGATGGTCATTCTCGGTTGTGGGTCGTCTGATTGAACTCCCGTTGCTCTCTCAATCCTCGCACCGCGGAACGCCTTCCCCCCCTGATCCAACGTGTTAACGTGGATCCAGGTGATTCGAGTTAAGGTGGTTCGATCGCTCATAAAAGGCGTGAATTGGTTACTTCCACCCACTCATGCGAAATTTTGCCTTCAAAAGGGCCACTTTGAGTGCAGTTTTTTTATTCTGCCGGCGTTACTGGGGATTCTGGGGATTCGACGTTGGATATTCACCACGGAAGACACGAAGGCAGAAATTTGTGATGACGAAGGTGGGTCGGCTGACACCACTCCGCGAGTGACTGCGACCCGACGAAACCGCGCTGTTCGAAACCAATAACTTTCGAAAGTATTCTTCGTGTACGTCGCACCTTCCGTGATGCCATCGCCGTTTTTGTTCGCGGACAGTTTCTCCGCTTTCTTCGTTGCCTCCTGATCGGCCAGCCAGACCAAGACGTTCTCAAAGGAGAGTCACTTCCAAAGAAGTGTCGGTGGTCAGGCGGCACGTGTTTCACTTCAGCCTTCCTTTTCTCGAACAGCTCGCGCGCCGATATAGCGAACCATTGACCATTTCACTGGGTGGATACGTGAAAACCAAGCTCTGGGAAGGCGATTCGCCTAACCTGCACACTCGAAGCAAAAGACCCCTTTGCGTCGCCAGCAAAGGCATTAGGAAAAGCGTCTTTACTTTGACCGCCAAAAAGGGCAGGCAGGAGTTATGGAACCATTACCGAGCAATGCTTATCCACCGCCTACTTGCACGCCGACGCTGCTGCCGACCTATCTGCCGACCACGACCATGATACCGACGGCAACTCTGATCCCGACTATGACCGTGACTTGCATCCCCATCCCGCCGCCATCCAAGTAAGTGTAGCCGTGGTCTGGCATTGAAGGAATGAGGTGAGGGACCGAATTTTTGTGTCCGTCGCGGCCTACCGCGACCCGGAACTCGCGCGTACCGTGCGCGATCTACTTTCCCGTGCGGCCCGGCCGCAGGCACTAACGGTGGCCGTTTTTGAGCAAAGCGAAAAAGCAATGGCGCGGCCGGAACGTCCACGGGGAACCCGTCTGCTTCTCGAGCACTGCCATCCGAATGAAAGCCAGGGCGTATGCTGGGCGCGGGCGCGAATTCAGAGCCGATTGAATGGCGAGGACTATTATCTCCAGCTCGACTCCCATCATCTTTTCAAGCCGGGCTGGGACGCGCTTCTCCTGGCTGAATTTGCCGCCTGTCCGGCGCCGCGGGTGGTCCTCACCGGATACCTCCCCCCTTATGAACTCAGGCGTGGGCGGCCGCGGATCAATGCGGCCGCCGCTACGCCGATGCACTTTTCGCACTTCGACCACGATGGCGTCATCATCTACCGGTCGCATTCCTATGAGCGTGAAGTTCCGACGCCACCGATTCCGGCGCGGTTTTTCTCCGGGCACTTTGCGTTCGCCCGCCGGGAGTTCGTGGAGTGCGTTCCCTATGATCCCGAGCTGTATTTTTATGGGGAAGAATCGAGTATGGCGGTCCGCGCGTTTACACACGGTTTCGACCTTTTCCACCCTGGGCGGACGATCGCGTGGCACCACTACGTTCGCCAGGGCAAGCCCCACCATTGGGATGATCATCCGCCGGAAAAGGCACCAGGAGCCTCCTGGATAGATTTGCAACGCCGCGGCCTGGCTAAATACCGCCGCATTTTCTGCCTTATGCCCCACGTGGATCAACGCGATGGGCTTGGTGCGCGCCGATCACTTGCTGACTACGAGGCCTGGGCCGGTGTCGATCACTACCGGCAACTCATCCACCTGGCTACCGCAACCATGCAGCCACCACCCGCTGCGGCGTCGCCGAACTGGGCGGTCACGGAAGGATTGCTCAAGGAGACCGAGTTGACGGTCGATCTGCCTCTGCTCGCGTCCATCGATGCGCGCCCATGTTCCGAAATTCATGTCGCCATCATCGATTCTTCATCGCGCGACGCGTTCGCACGCCGTTTCAGCCCGGCCGAATATGATGGAATTCAAAAAACAAAATGGAACGTCCGCGTCCAATACCGCGCACTGCCACTGCGACTGGTAGTCTGGCCGTTCATCGTCGGTACCGGCTGGGGGAACAAGTTCGAGGTGCACCTCGCGACTCCGCTGCCGGTCACGGCCGACTCTTCCGCTCCAATTCCGCCCAAAAAGCGTTCACCTCGCGCTTCGGTGCGCCCGTCGCGTCCACGTCGAAATCGAGACGCTTGAGCCCGGGCAGCTTTTGCAACGCGGTGACGTCCAGCGCGTCGCGCGGAAGCACGACGGACTCCAGCGCCGGAATGCGGGCCAGCGGGCTCACGTCGGAGCAGGGGGTGTCGTCCAACCTCAGTACCCGCAGTGGCAGCCCCACGAGCGGGCGCAATTCCGTCACCCCGGTGCCGAACAGACTGAGCTCGGAGATGTGCGCGCCCTTGAGCAGTGAAAGGTCTGAAAACGAACTGCCGCGCAGGGACACTTTCCATGTCCCGTCAGCGAGTTGTTCGGCGGAAAGCAACGCGCCGGCCGCTCGCAATGCAGGCAGCCACTTGAGGTCGTGCTGCTGCGCCCAAAACTCCGCCACCGCGCTCGCCGGGCGCCAGCTATTCAAGTCGAAGGTGTAGGAAATACGCCTCAACTTCTTCATCTCTTTGAGGTGGGTGATCTCGACGGCATTCTCCGGCAACAATACCTCCTCGAGCTCGGGCATTTCGAGCAGCGGCGAGAGATCGGTCAAAAGGGAGCATTCGTTCATATAGAGTATCTTCAACGGCATTCCGCGCAGCGCCGACAGATCGGTCACTTTCGTGTCGCTCATCCACAGGTTTTGGAGGCGCATATCTTTCAATGGGGAAAGATCGGTGACGGCCGTGTGTCCGATGCTGAGTGTCTTGAGTTGGAGCCCACGAAGAGGCGAGAGATCGGCGACCTCACTGCACCCGTCCAGATTGAGTTGGCTCAGGTTCAAGGCGCCCGCGAACATCGAGAGATCCCGGATTGGCTGGCGCGGCACGTGCACCTGCCAGGTGTCATCGGCACCCCGTATCGCAGTGACCGTGATCCCGGCTGCCCGCAGCGGGCGCCACCAGGCCATGGTCATCTCCCATTTCCGCCAGAAAACGGTGGCCGCTTCCGCACTTTCGGGGCTGCTGCCCTCGGCGAGAGTATAACTAATCTGCCGTAATGTCGGGTGATCTTTCAGCAACTCAATCGCAACGATTTCATCGTCGCTGAGCACCGGTGGATTGCCGGGCAGCACGAGCACTTCAAGCGTCTTCACATTCCGCAGAGCGCCAAGGTCAATGACCTTGGGGGCACCCCCGAGGTCGAGCACTTTCAACGGCAAATCACGCACAAAGACGAGGTTGCCGATGGGGACTCCCCGGAGGATCAAACGCTCAAGCGGAAGCGTCGCGAGCGGCATACAGTCTCCCACGGGCGTGTAGGAACACTCGAGTTGCTTCAGCGGCATGCCGATCAGCGGTGAAAGATCCGTCACCCGCGTGTTCCCGATATTGAGGGCAGTCAGGGGCATTCCCTTTAGCGCGGACAAGTTCATCACTTTCGTTCCGGCGAACTCGAGTTTCCGCAGCGGCAGCCCATGCAGCGGCGTGAGATCCGCGACGGTGGTGCTACTGAACCTGAGATCCTCAAGGGTGCGCACCCCGGCCAGAGGTTCGAGCGAGGTGACGCCCGTCCCTTCGAGGTTCAGTTCCCGCAGCGGCATGTCCTTCAAAACGTCGATCGAGCGCACCTCGGAGCATTCGCTGATATCGAGGCGTTCCAGCGGCATTCCTCGCAGTGGCGAAAGGTCGGCGATCTTCGTGCCACGGAGATCCAATTCCAGCGTGCCGTGCTCGCCGGCCTTGAGCCGCTCGGAGATGGGTGTGCCGGAGGCGTTGGGCAGTAAGCGCAAACGATCGAGCCAATATTCGCGCAGCAGCGTACGTTCGTTTCCGAGCGCGAGAGCGAGCGGCATGAGTTCCACGGCCGGGCGGTGCTCCGCGTTCATCGCGGCATAAAGTTCCGCGACGCTCGCGCGCGGAAGGCCGCCGCCCGGATCGCGCGGCCCGGCTGCCAGCCGTTCGCACAGCTCCGCGTTTGCCTGCGCACTGGTATCGCCGGGAAGCAATTCGAGGATGCGGCGAAAATCCGCCGCTGCCTCCGAAAGGCGCCTGAGGCTTTGCAGCAATGCCGCGCGGTCGCGCAAGTATTCAACCGAAGTCGGCTGCAGTTCGATCGCATAGGTGAGTTTCGTGATCGCCTCTTTAAAATCTTCCTTGATCACGAGTTCACGACCTTGGGCGGCAAAGGCTGGCGCGGTGTTGGCCAGTTTGGCGAGCGCGTCATTCGCCCGCGCGGCGTTCTTGTCGGCGCGGATCATCTGCGAGATGCTGACCGTGATCCCGAGCACCAGCGCCGCCGCGATGCTGGCGCCGGATGCCACGCCGGCTTTGTGCCGTTGGACGAAACGCCGGAACCGATACAGCCGGCTCGGAGGGCGTGCCAGCACCGGTTCGTTGGCCAGGTGCCTCCCAATGTCCATGGCCAGTCCGTTGGCCGTTTCATACCGCCGGGTGCGGTCTTTCTCGAGCGCCTTCATCACGATCCAATCAAGATCGCCTCGGAGTAGACCCACCAGCTTGGGCGGCTCGGTATGGCGATGCTTTGCGACGATCGTGCGGATATCGAGCGCCATCGTGTCGAGTACGGTCGAAGGTTTGGGCAACTCTTTTTCGCGGATGATCCGTCGGATTTCGTCGAGGCTCACGCTCCGGAGCGTGTCAGGGTTGAATGGGGTGCGTCCGGTCAGCAACTCGTAGAGCAGCACGCCGAGTGAATAGATGTCGCTGCGGGTATCGACATCCAGTCCGCCCATTTCTGCCTGCTCGGGCGACATGTAGAGCGGCGTCCCGATCAATTGCTGGAACTGCGTGTAGATCGTTCGGTCGGTGAGCCGCGATTGGGTTGCTTTCGCCACTCCGAAGTCGATGACCTTTGGAACCGGCACGCCGTCGTGCAGGGTGACGAGGATGTTCGAAGGCTTTAGGTCACGGTGGATGATTCCTTTTTGGTGCGCATGTTGCACGGCCTGGCAGACTACGATGAACAGCTCGAGGCGTTCCCGGGTCGAGATCTCCTGCCGGTCACAGTATTCGGTGATCTTGATCCCGCGTACCAGTTCCATGACAAAGAACGGGCGACCAAACTGCGTCGCGCCGGCGTCGAACACTTTGGCGATGCTCGGGTGATCCATCATGGCCAGGGCCTGGCGTTCCTGTTCAAAGCGGGCGATCACCTCCCGGGTGTCCATTCCCAGCTTGATGATCTTTAGGGCCACGCGCCGTTTGACTGGGTTTTCCTGCTCCGCCACCCAGACCGTGCCGAAACCGCCCTCACCCAGCTTTTCGCGCAACTTGTAGCGACCGATGCTATCGCCCACTCCCTCCGGCTTGAGCCGTCCCCATTCGCGCTCGATCTCCGGCGAATGGGGTGGTTCAAAGATCGCCTCGGATCGTTCGTAAGCCGCGAGCAAGTGCTCCACCCGCTCGCGCAACGCCGAATCGTCGCCGCAGGCAGCCTCGAGGAAGGCTGGGCGCTCGTCGCTCGGCCGCTCGATCGCAGCGTGAAAAATCTCCTGCAAGACCACACTCGAGGGATACACCGATTCCGTCACTTCCTCTGACGGATCGTTCCCGCGGGTCGGACGACCCGATTCCGGTGGGTCGAGAGAGGGCGACTGTTTCATGGATCCTATCCACTCATGCGATATTTTCGGCCGAAAAGGGCCATCAAATTTCAAGAAAATGCAGGAACGTTCCAACCTCGAAAATTGATTCCCCCATGGACGTTGGACTGTGAGCATCCCTCAGCCGCTCCGCGCGCTCGCGCACGGCCGGATCACTGCGCACGCTTCGGCGAGATCGGCTGGGCGCTCGTCTTCCGGACGATTCAGCGCCACATCGAAAACTTCCTGCACTCGCTCACGCTGCAGATCGTCTGTTCCGCCATCGTTCCAGGCTGTTTCATTCGGTCCGTTGGAATCGTCAGGATTCGGCGGATCGCGCGGAGGAAGCGAATTCATGGGAGCATCCATCTATCTCCCTAATGCGAGAAAGCGTGTCGGAAGGGGCCATGCCGAAAGACGAATTTTGGAAAAACTTAGCGGCGGATGTCGATTGCTTCCATGAGCCAGGCCCGGGCGAAGGCCCAGTGGCGTTTGGCAGTTCGCTCGGGCAGACCCATGATCGCGCAGGCTTCGGCGAGGCTGACTCCGGTGAAAAAGCGCAGTTTCACCAATTCCGCTTTCTCGGGTTCGTCCCGGGAAAATCGGTCGAGCGCTTCGTGGACTGCGATCAGGCGTTCGTCGTTTTCGATTGGGGCGGCGATTTCGACGTCATCGAGATCACAGCGTTCAAGATTTCCTCCGTGCCGTCCGGCCAGGCGGCGCCGGGCGCGCTCGACGAGGATGCGGCGCATGGCCTCTGCTGCCGCGCCGAAAAAGTGCGCGCGATTCTCGAACCGCTGATCGCCCAGGCGCAACCACGCCTCGTGCACCAGCGCGGTGGGCTGGAGCGTATGTCCCGGTTGCTCATTCGCCATTTTCATCCGCGCCAAGGCTCGCAATTCCGCATACACGAGTGGAAGCACTTGCTCGGCGGCGTGTCCATCGCCGCTGGCGGCCTCCGCGAGCAGTTGGGTCAACTTTTCCATCGAGCTTCGAGTGCTTCGATTAGGCATATTTAACGCTCTCGGAGCAAGTGGATTCCGCACCGCGTTCCGGGTGCGGATTCGGTCGGAGCAATGGAACGCGGGGGGGGCACGAAAATGCGCGTCCGAACGCATGTTTTGCGGAGCGCCTTTTTTCCTCGCCATCTCTCTCCAACGGAATGGGTCAATCCGTCAGCTCCGCCGCAGGCAGGCCTGATTCGCGGTCAGAGCAATTCGCCGTAGTGCGATTTGGCCACTGCTTCGCACCGTTCGAGGATGGCACTGGCGGAATCGAGACCCTGGATCGAGGCAACGAGCTGGCGGCAGGCGTCGATATCGAGTGCCTGCACGGCGCGTTTCACGCGCGGGACCAGGGCCGCGCCAGTGCTAAGTTCATCGACGCCGAGACCGAGGAGCAGCGGGGTAAACAGGATGTCGCCTGCCATTTCACCGCAGACGCCGACCCAGATCTGTTTTCGTGCGCGGCGTTGACCGTCATGCGCAGCAGCCGAACGATGGCGGGATGCGTGGGCTCGTAGAGATGGGCGATGTGTTCGTTCAGGCGATCGACGGCGATCGTGTATTGGATGAGGTCGTTCGTGCCGATGCTGAAGAAATCGACTTCGCGCGCCAGCATGTCGGCGGCGATGGCGGCGCTGGGAACTTCGATCATGGCGCCGACTTCCAGCTTCTCGTCGAAGGCGACATTTTCGCGCCGCAATTCCTCGCGGCATTCCTCGAGAATGGCGTTCGCTTGGCGCAGCTCGGCGACGCCGGAAATCATCGGATACATGATTTTGACATTGCCGACGGCGCTGGCGCGGAGGATGGCGCGGAGCTGGGTCTTGAAGATATCCTGCGCGCTCGAGGCAAAAGCGGATGGCGCGCCAGCCGAGGAAGGGATTGAGTTCCTCGGGCATGTTGAGCGCGCTCATGAATTTGTCGCCGCCGAGATCGAGCGTGCGGATGATGACGCGGATGCGGGTGCACGACTTCGGCGACCTGGCGGTAAGCTTCGTATTGGTCCTCCTCGTTGGGAAGTTCGGGCTTGTTGAGATAGAAAAACTCCGTGCGGTAGAGGCCCACGCCCTCGGCGCCGCTTTGCTGCACGGCTCCACATCCTCGGGCAGCTCGATGTTCGCGCTCAGGATGACGTGGCGGCCGTCGCTGCGTGGTCGATTCCGTGTCGCGCAGCTCGGTCAGCCGTTCCTCGACCTCGGTCTTCTTGATTTCGAGTTCGCCGTATTCCCACAGCGTCTGGTCGCTGGGATTGACGATGACGAGGCCGTTGTAGCCATCGAGCAGCACGTGATCGCCGGTGGCGATGCTGCGCTGATGTCGTGCAGCCCGACCACCGCGGGGATGTTCAGCGACCGCGCCATGATCGCGGTGTGCGACGTCTTGCTGCCGATGTCCGTGGCGAAGCCGAGCACGAGGTCGCGATTGAGCTGCGCGGTGTCCGACGGCGTCAGGTTGTGCGCGATGAGGATGTGCGGCGTGTGCAGTGCTCGCGAGCGTCTGCGCCCTCCTTGCCCGATGAGATTGTGGATGACGCGGCGGGTGACGTCGTGGATGTCCAGCGCGCGTTCGCGGAGATACGGGTCGTCGATTTCGCCCAGCGTCTTGGCGTAGCGGCTGGCGACCTCGGCGAAGATGTGTTCGACGTTGCTGGTGGTCGCGTTGGCGAGCAGACGGAGCACTTCGTCGATGAGCGTGCGGTCTTCGACGACGAGAAGGTGAGCGTCGAAAATGCTGGCGTCCTTGGCGCCGATCGACTCGGCGATGCGCTTCTGCATTTCGAGGATCTGCGCCGCGCGTGGCGAAGAGCGCGGTCTCGAAACGCGCGATCTCGCCGGGAATCTCATGCTTCCTCGATCGACCGCGACGGGCGGTTCTTCATCGTCCGGCCGATGCACGAAAATGGTGCCCGCGCGCGATGCCCGGCGACACGCCGAAGTCCGTGAAATCTGCGTTCAGGAGGGAGGCCGCTCATCGGTGTCGGGCAAGGACGCGCGCCGTCGCTCATCGGGTCAGCGGTGATCGGGTGCCGGCTCAGTCCTCATCGAACTTCCGATTGATGAGGGCGTCGATGATCCGCGAGCGCTTTGTCGGCGTCCGGGCCTTCGCAGGTGACTTGCAGTTTCGATCCCATGTCCGGCGGCCAGCATCATCAGTCCCATGATGCTCTTGCCGTTGACCTGCTCGCCGTCCTTTTCCACCCAGACCTCGCACTTGTACCGGCTGCACAGTCTTGACGAACATGCGCCGACGGGCGGGCGTGCAGACCCGAGGCGGTTCAGCGACCGTGAACTCCTTGCTGGCGTTCTTCGAGGCGGATTCGTCGGGTTTGCGGTTCAGAAAGCCCATTAATTGTTCTTTCTTTTCTGCATCAGGTTCAGCAGACGTTGATTAAACTCCACCGCACTGTTCTGGCCCATGCTCTTGAGCTTTTGGTCCAGCGCCGCCACTTCCACGAGGCGGGCCAAGTCGCGGCCCATTCGTACGGGGATGGTGACGTGCGGGATCAGGATATCCGAGAATTTCAAAGTATTCCTGATCCAGCCCGATCCTATCGACCTCCTCGAGTTCCTGCCAATCCTTTAGTGTCACGATCAGGTCCAGACGCTTTTCCATGCGCACGGAGCCGATGCCAAAGATGGACATGACATTGATGACGCCCGAGGCCGCGGACTTCCATGTGATGGCGGGTGAGATCCGGCGACGTGCCCACGAGTTCGCGGCCTTCCACGGCCCGAAAGCGCGTCATGTCGTCACTGACCAGGCTGTGGCCGCGCTCGATGCAGGCCCAGCACGCACTCGCTTTTTCCGATGCCGCTCGAACCCCGCATGAGCGTGCCGACACCCATGATATCCACCATCGATCCGTATTCGGATTTCGTCGGCGCGAAGTCGAACTCGAGCGCGAGCGTGGCGGCATTGATGAAATGCATCGTCACCATCGGGGTGCGAAAAACGGCGATGCCGGCCTTTTCCGTTTCGCGAAGCAGAATTTCCGGAGGCTTCGATTGGCGGGCGATGACGATGCACGGGATGGGTTGGGCGCACAGTGCGTGCACGCGCTGCGCCTGTTCGGAGGCGGAAAGATTCTTTAGGTAGGACAGTTCGGCCGACCCGAGCACCTGTACCCTTTTAACCGCGAAATAGTTGTAGAACCCCGACAGGGCGAGTCCGGGTCGATTGATGGTCGGTTCCCGAATGCGGCGCTCGAATCCGACCTGTGGGCCCACCAGCTTCATCTGCAACGCTTCCGAATGGCGGGTGTAAAACTCGCCCACGGTGACGGTGGGATGTTTGGCGTCTGGGCCGGTCATGTGGCCGGGATGATACGCGTTGGTCTCTCGTTGGAAAGAGGGGACACGAGCGAGTTAATGATACTTACCGTGCCGAGTCCGTTCATGGCTCCTGAGTCGAAACCACGGAGGTCGCTTCCCCGTCGGCAAGACGGGTGTGGAGCACGGTTCCGGGTTTCGCCTGGGCGCAGGTGCGCACGACGGTGCCGTCCGGCAGTCGGGTGATGCTGTATCCGCGCTGCAAGGTCGCTTCCGGAGAAAGCAGGCGCAGATGGTCGCGCCCGCGCTCAAGCTGGGCGCTTCGGTCTCGGACTTGCCGGTTTAAGGCTTCGGCGAGCCGGCGACGCAACTCGTGGTGAATCTGCCGCGAAAGCTCGAGTCGTTGATGAGGACGCTGTTGGACGAGCCGCGAGGCAATTTCCGCGAGTTTTCGCTCGAGTTCACGCATCCGCTCGGCGCGGGCGCGATCGAGGGTTTCGGTTAACCCGTCGAGTTGCTGATTCGTTGCCTCGAGACGAATCCGCGGTTCGCGCATCAGCGCGCTGCTCGCAAGCATACCGAGCCGTTCTCGCGCCCGGCGCACCCACGCGACGATTTCGCGATCCATTCGCGCCTGCCATTGGGAAAATCGTTGGCGCAGTTCTCCGGCGTCCGGTGCGACAAGTTCCGCGGCGGCGCTCGGCGTTGGCGCGCGCAGATCGGCCGCGAAATCGCATATCGTGAAATCGATTTCATGCCCGACGGCTGAGACGGTGGGAATGCGCGACGCCGCAATCGCACGGCCCAGGGCTTCATCATTGAATTCCCACAGATCCTCCGCACTGCCGCCGCCCCGGCTCACAATGATGAGGTCGGCGGGGAGCAACCCTTGAGCGGCCCAATCATTAATCTCGCCAACGGCCCGGGCGATGGCGGCACCCGCTCCATTTCCCTGCACCGGCGCGGGAACGATGATCAGCCGGAGCCATGGCGCGCGTCGGCTGAAGATATTGAGCATGTCTCGCAGCGCCGCGCTGCTGGGCGACGTGATAATGACCACGGTCGAAGGAAAGGACGGCAACTTTCGCTTGCGAGCAGGGTCAAATAATCCTTCCGCCTGCATTTTCCGCTTGAGGGCTTCAAATTTCGCCTGGAGCAAGCCGGCCCCAGCCGCCTGCGCCGTCTGGACATTGAGCTGATACTGACCGCGCGCCTCATACACCGTGAGCCGGCCGCGCACTTGCACGTGCATGCCATCTTGCAGGATCAGGTCGCGCCGCCACGCGCCCGGACGGGCAAACCAGACGCAGGCCAACTGGCTCGATTCATCCTTGAGCGTGAAATACTGATGCCCGCTGGCCTGTTTGCGGTGGTTGCTGACTTCGCCTTCGACCCACACGTTTCCGATGGCCTCCTCGACGACCGTGCGCACCGCCCGGGTCACCTCGGTCACCGACAAGGCGCGCGCTTCCACAGGGGCGGGAGCCGCGGGCTCATCGGCAAAGCGAAATTCGTCGAACATCCGCGCATCAAACGCGATGCGAACCCGGCACGCAATGCGCAGGCATCGAGTGTCCAAATATTGTGCTGCACGGCGATCATGGGCTCTGAGCTCTTCCGGTGCCTTGACCCTTCCCGGCCCGCCGAATACGCTGAAAGCGACGATGAAGCCTGAACTTACGATCGAATATTGTGCGGCTTGAAACTACGAGCCGAAGGCCGTCGGTCTGGCGGTCAAACTTCTCGAGTTCAAACAACGCATCGGGTCGCTGCGGCTGGTGCCCTCGGGCGGTGGCGTGTTCGAGGTCAGTGTCGATGGTACGAAAGTCTATTCGAAGAGGGAGACCGGAGATTTCCCAGATTTCGATGCCGTGGTCGCGGCGATCAAAGCAAAGCTCTGAGTTTTCACAAAGGAGAGTGAAGGGTGCCTGGTGGCCCTTGCGGTCTTCAAAACCGTTGTCGGCCCGTTTTGCGGGTCGAGGTGGGTTCGATTCCCACCCTCTCCGCACCTTTCCAGCATCGCGGAGATTCGGGTGCCCGAAGGGAGGTGGTGCACATGTCGCGTGAAGAGATTCTCAAGCTTACCTCTTTGTCCTCGTGCGCTGGGTGAGCGTCGAAACTGAGCCAGCAGGCCCTGACGCAGGTCTTGCGTCACCTCCCTAAAATTGCCGATCTCAATCTGCTCGTCGGTTCCGCGACCGGTGACGATGCCGGTGTTTATCGTCTCGATCGCGAGCGCGCCCTCGTGCAGACGACCGATTTCTTCACGCCCATTGTCGATGATCCATTCACCTACGGCCAGATCGCTGCGGCGAACGCGTTGTCCGACGTGTACGCGATGGGAGGTCGCCCGCTGACGGCGCTCAATATCATGGGCATGCCAACGGACATCGTAACGCCGCGCATCATCGCGGCGATCCTGCGCGGTGGCGCCACCAAGACGCGCGAAGCAGGCTGCGCGGTTGTCGGAGGACATACCATTCGCAACCCGGAACCGATCTACGGTCTCTCGGTGACTGGTCTCGTCTCGCCGCGACGCATGATCACGAACGCCGCCGCCCGGCCCGGCGACCTGCTGGTGCTGACCAAACCGCTGGGCACTGGAATCGTTACGACGGGGATCAAACGCGGCCTTACTTCGCCCGCACTCGCACGCCGCGCCATTCGCTCAATGCGCCAGCTCAATTCCGTCGGAGCCGAACTGGCCGAGAGTGGCCTGGTGCGTGCGGGGACCGACGTGACCGGCTTTGGACTGCTCGGACATCTCGGATCCATGTGTCGGGCCAGCGGCGTCGGCGCGGAAATCGACGCGGATCGTCTGCCGGTGCTGGGCCGGGAAGTGCTCGCTTTAATTGCGCAGGACTGTATCCCGGGCGGTACCCGGCAGAACGAGGAAACCGCGAATGGCATCACGGATTGGGGTCGGGCGACCGCCGCCCAAAAAGCTCTCCTTACCGACGCGCAAACCAGCGGGGGACTGCTGCTTTGCGTTTCTCCGACGCGTCTGAACGAGGTTTTGGAACTGCTAAAGCTGCACGGCGCACTGGCCGCCAGTGTCATTGGGAAAATAGTCGCTCGTTCAAAACCGCTCGTTCGCGTTCGGAACAGCAGTTGAGGAATACCAATCGACGAACCTATTCAAAACGCCGAGGGGAACCAAAACTGCACGCCCGACATTGAAACCGAACGCTGATATCTCAAACTCGCGCCATTCCCGCGGTCGAGAAAGTCCTCCAAACGCTCGGGACGATCGATCTGCCGCGGCGGCATTGCGGGATCGCTGAGATCCGGCATTCGTGCCCTCAAGAACTCACATGGGCTGTCGCGCTACCCGTCCATTCACCCTCCGCAAGCAGCGACTCGCGCACGGCGACAACGTCGGGGCTGTTGATTTCGAGCACGACGATGGTGGTGCGCCCAATGGCGGTCTTGCCGTGCAGCCGCGCAGTGTTCCGTTCGAAATGGTCCTCCATGCGTCTGGCGCGGGTTGAACAGGCGGGTCACCGCTCCATCGATCGGGTCCAGACCAGCGATGTTGGCCCTTTTGCAGGTTACATCGGAAGCACGCCCACGCGAGATTCGCGTCATCGGTCGGGCCGCCGTGCTCTCAGCGATGATGTGGTCACAATGAAATGGGAGGCGGCTTACGGCCATCGGGAAGCGGCAGTATTCGCATCGGCCTCCAGCGCGAACCCGCATACTTTCCATCTGAGCGCGGCTCGGCCGGGCCACCGTCAGTTGGATGCCAGGGCTTTCAGACAGAGCCGGGCGCGGGATTGCATAGAGTTCCAGCGTCGTGCCCACATGCCGATAGTTCTCCAACTCCCGCGCTTCGTCCTCGGAGAGTGCACCACCCTTGGCGCGCTCCAACAATTCAAGCATACGGTCATGGTCGCTTGGCGGAAAGTCGAGGTGGAGAATTGCTTCTGCACCGGCGCGTGTCCATCCAGCCGTTTCCGGCAGGATGACCCTGCGCCAGATGGCAACCTCACCGGATTCAGCGATCGTGCTCATGAGTACAGAATCTCTGGCACAAAGACCGCGGCGGCTCAACGCCTTTTCCGCCGCGGGATTCAGGGTCGTCAGCTTTATCGGCACTTCTCAAAACGCCGAGGGGAACCAAAACTGCACGCCCGACATTGAAACCGAACGCTGATATTCAAACTCGCGCCATTCCCGCGGTCGAGAAAGTCCTCCAAACCCTCGGGACGATCGATCTGCCGCGACCGTCCATCGTTGCCACGGTTCGGCGCGAGTTGGCCCTACTGCGCGAGGATGGAGAAGCGCCGGCATTTGATACCGTGATGCTCAAGGTGCGCCGGGCGCTCGACCAGCTGCGCGCGTCGCGTTTGCAGCCGGTTATCAATGGAACAGGCATCATCATACACACGAATCTCGGGCGAGCCCCGCTGGGCCAGGAGGCCGTTGATGCGCTGACCGCGATTGGCGCCAACTATAACAATCTCGAGTTCGATCTCGAGAAAGGCGGGCGCGGCGGGCGCGGGACGTATCTTGAAGGCAATCTCGCGCTGCTCTGTGGAGCTGAGGCCACCACCGTGGTGAACAATTGCGCCGCGGCACTGATCCTCATTCTGCGGCACTTCACGGCGCACAAACCAGAAGTGATTATTTCTCGCGGCGAGTTGATTCAGATCGGCGGCGGCTTTCGGATTCCCGATATTCTGGAGACCAGCGGCGCGAAACTTCGCGAGGTTGGGACGACGAACAAGACCACCGTTGGTGATTACGCCGGTGCGATCGGGCCGGAAACCGGGCTGATCTTGAAAGTGCACCGTTCCAATTTTTTGATGAGCGGCTTCGTGGCGTCACCCTCGACAGCGGAACTGGCAAAACTTGCTCGCACCCGGCGGGTGCCTTTCGCGGAGGATCTCGGGAGTGGCGTGATCCGGCACGACAGCAAGATTGGAGCTCTTGCTGGGGAGCCAAGTGCGCAGGACTCGCTCAAGGCGGGTGCGCCGCTGGTATGTTTTAGCGGGGACAAGCTCTTTGGCGGGCCGCAGGCCGGCATCATTGCGGGCAAAGCGCGGGTGGTTGCCGCGCTCAAGCGGGAACCGTTTTTCCGTGCGCTGCGTTGCGACAAGCTCGTCCTCACTGCTCTCCAGGCGACCACGGACCTCCACCTGGCCAACACCGTCCAGACCGCAGGTATCCCCGTGCAAGCGATGCTCCATGAGACTACGGATGGCCTCCGCAATAGAGCCGAGGCCATCGTCAGCGCGTTGAACGGCCTGCCCCTCACCGTCCGCTCCGGTGAAGGCCAGGCACAGCTTGGCGGTGGAACCTCGCCGGGTTCGGTCATCCCGTCCGTCACGCTCGATGTCACACCAAAAAATATATCCGTCGCGGAACTCGCTGCGCGCTTGCGGTCGGCAACGCCGCCTGTTGTCGGCTACCTCGCCGGCGGCAAACTCAAGCTCGACCTGCGCACTGTTTTTCCGCGACAGGATACAGAGCTGATCAGCGCGCTTCGAGCAACCTGCGCTGTCGTCGACACCTCCATGTCATGAAAACACCACTCGTCCTCCTGAGACTCGCGCTGACGCTCGCGGGTGCTCTGGCCATCCAGCCGTTCATCAGCGCTCGTGCCATCGAAGAAATCGTCCGCGGCACGGACGAATTCGAGTTTGTCTATCGGGTGAAATTGCCCGCGCTCGACGGAGCCGGAAAGGTCTGGCTGCCGCTGGCGAAAACCGACGCGTTTCAGACCGTCAAGGTCGACGAAGTTTCCACGCTTCAAAACAGCCGCACGATTCACGACCGCGATTATGGGAACGACGTTTTGGTGTTGCCCGTTGAGTCCGGCGACGGCGGCAAAACCATCGAGATCATGTACCATGTGAGTCGCTCGGAAAAAGCACCTTATGTTTCGCAGGAGACCGACTCTTCGCGTTACCTCAAACCGGAGCGGCTCGTCCCGGAAAACGAAACCTTCAAGGCTTTCGCGACGGAAATCACGCGTGGGAAACAGACCGATCTGGAGCGCGGTCGTGCGCTTTATGATCACGTCGCCGGTCGCATGAAGTATGACAAGAGCGGCACTGGTTGGGGACGTGGCGATGCCATCTATGCCTGCGACGCGCGCACCGGCAACTGCACGGATTTCCACGCCTACTTCATCGCTTTGGCGCGCGCGGCCGGCATCCCGGCCCGTTTCGCCATCGGTTTCACAATTCCGGCCGACAAGGATGAGGGCGTGATCGCCGGTTACCATTGCTGGGCCGAATTCCTGGCCGATGGAAAATGGATTCCCGTGGACATCAGCGAAGCCGCGAAGAACCCGGCGTTGGCGGAGTACTATTTCGGCCATCACCCCGCGAACCGCTTCGAGTTCAGCGTTGGGCGCGATCTGGAGCTCAACCCTGCGCCCGCGTCCGGACCGGTCAATTTCCTCATTTATCCACTGCTCGAGATCGACGGAAAGGTGGTCAAGAGCGGGACTGAGTTTGCCTTTCGGCGTGTGAAAAAATAGAAGTGCGCCACTACGTCATCGCGACCGCGGGCCATGTCGATCACGGCAAGAGCGCGTTGGTTAAGGCGCTCACCGGCACGGATCCGGACCGGCTGCCGGAGGAAAAGGAGCGTGGGATTACCATTCAACTGGGCTTCGCTCATCTGAGCCTCCCGGCGCATCCTCCGCGTCCCGAGATTCACCTCGGGATCGTCGATGTGCCAGGGCACGAGGATTTCGTGAAAAGCATGGTCGCGGGCGTCGGTTCAATCGATCTCGCGCTCGTGGTCGTGGCGGCAGACGACGGCTGGATGCCGCAAACCGAGGAGCATTTGCAGATTCTGACGTATCTCGGGGTCAAGCGCGCTGTGGTGGCTTGACGAAAATTGATCTCGTGGATGGCGGCGAAGAGGCAGCTGCGAGCGCGGTGCGGGAGAAGCTTCGCGAGACCCCGTTCGCCGCGGCCCCCATCGTCGGCGTCTCGGCGACGAGCGGGCAGGGATTGTCCGAGTTAATCGGAGCGCTAGGAGAAGCCCTGACCGAAACTCCACCGAAACCTGATCTGGGGAAACCGCGCCTGCCGGTGGATCGTGTATTTACACTGCGCGGAATTGGCGTGGTCGTGACTGGCACGCTCAGCGGCGGCAACCTGCACCGGGGCCAGGCCGTGACACTGCAACCGTCCGGGCGCATCCCGTTCGCATTCGGAGTCTGCAAAATCATCACGCGGAAGTGGAGGTGGCCACGCCGGGTATGCGCACGGCCTTGAATCTCCCTGACGCTGCTGCGCAGACGAATGGTGATGTTTACGGAAGCGGTGTGCATCGCGGCGACGTCGTGACATTGGCGGACCTCGGAAATGCCGGCGCCACCGCGGATGTGATGCTCGAACGGTCGCTCCGCCAGATCGACCCTCGGAGCAGTCCGACGCCGCTCAAGCGCGATAAACGCGTGCGGATTCATCATGGCAGCGGCAATTTTCCGGCGCGACTGATCATGACAATCCCCGAGCTGGATCCCGGCGACAGCGGGCTCGCGCAATTGCAATTCGACGGGCCGGTTTTCGCCTTCGCCGGGGATCGCTTCATAGTTCGTGACTGGTCCGAGCAACGCACGCTGGCCGGCGGTATCATCCTCGATCCGGACGCGGATCGCCGGAAGTTTCGCACGGCGGCGCAACAGACATTTCTTGAGTCGTGCGCCGCGGACTGCACGGCCAGCGGATTTGTCCGGGCCACTCTCGTTCGCGACGGCGCCGTGCGACGCCAGAAACTGCTCATTAAATCCCGCTTTGGTGCCGGGGAGATATTGCAGGCTGGAACGATGCTCGCGCAGGCAGGTGCCGCCGTCATCAAAGGGGATTATCTGGCCGAGGCAAATTGGTGGCTGGCGCTGGTGCGGACCGCCGAGGAGGCCGTCGACGTGTGGCATCGCCTGCATCCCGAGCAGATCGGGATGCCGTTGACGGAATTGCGCGCCGTGGTGGAGCGCGACTCGCGGGCCGAGGGGGTGTTCGAGACGCTGTTGACGACCGAGCTATCGGGACGCGGAATTGCGCAGGCAGGTTCCGTGGCTCGGCGCTCGACGCATCGGCCCGCGCTCCCGCCCCATTTGCGCGCTGCGGGAGATAAATTGCGAGCGGCCCTCAACGCCAAGCCGTTCGAGCCCCCGGCGCGGAAGAGTCTCGCCACTGATTCCGCCGCGCACCAGGCATTACGCTTCCTCATCGAAACGGGCGAGGCCGTCGAAGTTGGTCCTGATTTGGTGTTCCTGGCCGACACTCTGGCCAAGGTTCGCGACGTGGTCCGGGCGCACCTGCGCGCGCAGAGATCCGCCACCGTGAGCGAACTGCGGCAGGCGCTGGCCACGAACCGTCGCGTGATTGTCCCGCTGCTCGAACATCTCGACCGGCTGGGTGTGACATCAGCGGCAGGGTGACAAACGCATTTTGCGCCAACCGGGATAAGCACCGATTGCGCGGCGACGCAGTTAGGAGGGCTCGTGACGCCCGGCTGAAGGCAACGTTTGCCTTTGCGCTTTATCGTCCCTATTTTCGGGCACCCAAATGGAGGCAGGTCGCCTCCTTTTTCCCCCGAAAATCACATCCCCCAATATGACTGCACTCCGTCGTTCTTTGCCCGGTCCATGGCTGTCCGTTTGGCTCGCGCTCGTTCTCGGCCCGATCGCGTTTGGCGCCCCGCAGATTACGGAATTCATGGCGGCCAACAAAACGGTCCTGGCGGATCAGGATGGCGACTTCTCGGACTGGGTTGAAATCTACAATCCGGACGCCGCGCCGATCTCGCTCGAGGGCTACCATCTCACTGACGATTCGGCGAATCTCAACAAGTGGACCTTTCCCGCCGTGACGCTGAATCCCGGAGCATATCTGGTTGTCTTTGCTTCGGGTAAGGATCGCGTGAATCCAGCAGCCGAATTGCACGCGAGTTTTGTGCTCGCGGCGGACGGCGAGTATCTGGCATTGGTGGCGCCGGATGGGGTGACGGTGGTGAGCGCATTCGGTCCGACCTATCCGCCGCAATATGAGGATGAATCGTTCGGGCTCGGTCAGGCGGGAACGTCGGGCACTGTCCATCTCGCGCCTCCGTGGTCCTTTTCGGACAATTACGCGAATATCTATGTCACCGGGGTGCAGAGCTCGAGCGAAAATGCGGGAGCCGACAACCTCGATCTCGGAATTGGCGGTGCCAATAGTCAGGCTTATCTGTGGTTCGACTTTTCGAGCCGGCTCGGGCAACTCCCGCCCGGCGCGATAGTAAGTTCAGCAACCCTCTCCTGGCGAGGGACGGTGGGCTCGACGATCATCGGCACTCCGACAATCGATTCGATGCTGGGTGTCTTCCCGGTGCCCGATGCGCAGCACGGGATCAATTCCGTGGCGGCCGCTTTCAACGGGCACGACGTCGTCGATTACTATGCCGCGCACACACCCGCGGCGGCGTTCAATGCCGTGCGCGGACAGACGCCAACGGTAAACTGGAACGTTGCCTCCCTCGTTCAACAGTGGATCGATAATCCTGCGATGGCGCAGCGCGGCCAGATAATGCTTCTGAACGCCAGCAGGCCGATGTTCATGGATTGGAATACCGACGCCGCGAACAAGCCGACCCTGACTTTGGACGTTGCGGTGACCACGGACCCGAACGCGCTTCCGGCCTGGAGCAGCTTTTCCACGCCAACGCCCGGAGCCGCGAACGCCAGCGGCACGCGGGCGGGTCCGCTTTTCGAAACGGTCGTCGCGAATCCGCCGCAGCCCGTGACCGGACCGTTAACGATCACAGCCGCGGTCCGCGCCATCAACGATCCGATTGCCAACGTGAAGCTTTTTTACCGGCGAATGTTTACCGCCGAAGTGATGTTGACGATGACAGACGACGGCACGGGCGGTGACGCGACTGCTGGCGACGGCATCTGGACTGCGATCATTCCGGAGGAGGCGATCGCGCCGGGCGAGATGACACGCTGGCGGTTTGCGGCCAGCGACGTCCAGGGCACCGAAACTCGGGAGCCGGCGTTCCGCGAGCCCCTGAATTCACATCAGTATTTCGGGACCGTGGGTGGTGATCCCGCCTTGCAGACACGTCTCCCGGTCTTGCATTGGTTCACCAACAATCCGGCGGGTGCGGGCACGGCGACCGGCTCACGCGGTGCCGTTTATTACGACGGTGAACTCTACGACAACGTGCTCTTCACCATTCACGGTCAGTCCACCGCCAGCTTTCCCAAGAAGAGCTACAATATCGACTTTAACCGGACACAACGCTTTCTCTGGAACCCAAATGCCCCGCGCGTCGCAGACATCGATCTGCTCACGAATTGGGCGGATAAGGCTAAAGTGCGCCACGTGCTCGCCTATGAAGTGATGCGGGAATCTGGGGTAAATGCGCACTTCGCCTACACCGTGCGCGTCGAACAGAACGGAAATTTTTTTAGCACGGCGGATTTCATTGAGGATGCCGATAATATCTATCTTGAGCGGGCCGGGCTCAATCCGAAGGGGGCCCTCTACAAGATGTATAACAATACCCTGACTCCTGGAAACAGCATCCAGTCGCCTGCGGTGGAGAAGAAAAATGGCGATCCCAATGATCGATCGGATCTGCAGGGCTTGATCAACGGTCTGGCCCTGACCGGCCCCGCGCTCACCAACTATCTATACGACAATCTCGATATCCCGAAAAACGTCAATATGCTGGCGGCCAACTCGGTGATTCGAAATATCGATATGCATAGCAAGAACTGGTATGCCTATCGCGATACCGGAAAAACCAACGAGTGGGCGCTGCTCCCCTGGGATCTCGATCTGTCCCAGGGTCGTGTCTGGAATACGCAGAATACCTATTTCGACAATGGAATTTACGTGGATGGCTTCGTGGTCAACGGCACGGCCGTGCGGTTGGCGGCTCACCTCTTTGGACGGCCGGAGACGAGGGCCATGATCATGCGCCGCATCCGCACGCTGGTGGATCGCTTTTTGCAACCACCGCCTGCGCCCGGAACGCCCGAAAGTACGCTCTACTTTGAACGCCGGCTCAATGAGCAGTCCGCCCTCATCGACTCTCCCGACATTGTCCCTTCGGATGCCCGGCGCGACTTTGAAAAGTGGGGTTCCTGGCTACAGGCTGGTGCGACCGTTCCTTACACGAATACCAATCCGGCGGTGGAAACGATGGCGGAAGCAATTCAGCGTTATAAAACAGAATATCTGACCGGGCGGCGCAACTTTATCTACAATACGCAGGTCATCGGCAAGGGCGGGGAGATCCCGCTGCCACAGACCGGAGGGCCAACTTTCACCTATACACCGTTGCTGGTGAAAGGAGCGGCGGCAAAGGTAATCGTGCCCGCCAATGGCGATCTCAGTGTGAAATGGATCGGCATTCCATCGTTCGAGCCTTTCGATACGGCGGGCTGGATCAGTGGGACCACGGGTGTGGGCTATGAACGTGGCACCGGTTATGAATCGCTCATTGGCACGGACGTGAACACGCAAATGCAGAGCAACAACAGCGTGTATCTCCGCACTGAATTCGACCTGGCGAGCCTGGCCGACATCGACCGGCTCGAATTGCGAATGAAATACGACGCCGGCTTCATCGCGTTTTTGAATGGCGCGGTGGTGGCGTCCGCCAATGTGCCAGCCTCGCTCCAGTGGAATTCGACCGCCACCGCGGGACATAAAGCGAACCCCGCCAAGTTCGAAACCTATGACATTACCGATAAGAAAGGCAATCTGCGGGTGGGGCGAAACATTCTCGCCGTTCAAGGCCTCAATGATTCGCTCACCAGCGACCAAATGATTATTGTGCCTGAGCTTCACGCCGGCGCGATGGGACCGGCCGGCAATAGTCAGCCAACGATCGATTTTGGCGCGGTCGATTTCAGCCCCGTGTCGGGGAACCAGGACGAAGAGTTCATCGAACTGCTCAATCCGAACCCGATCGCAGTCGATGTTTCTGACTGGCGGCTGACGGGCGGGGTCGAGCACACATTTGCGCCGGGAACGGTGATGCCTCCCAATGGCGCACTCTACGTTTCGCCTAATGTCGTGGCGTTCCGCGCCCGCGCTGTTTCGCCAAAGGGAGGAGAGGGACGATTCGTGCAGGGAAGTTACACCGGCCACCTTTCCAGTTTCGGCGAAACGATCGACCTGCTCGATGCCGGCGGTGGGGTGAACAATAGCATCACGTACCAGGGCAACCCCTCCGATACACAACGCTATTTAGTGGTCAGCGAAGTAATGTATTATCCGGAGGGCAACGGACTCGCGGAATTTATTGAGCTGACGAATATTAGTGATGCGGTGACACTCGACCTCACCGGAGTGCACTTTACGCAAGGCGTGGAGTTCGACTTTGCTGGCAGCTCCATCACCACTCTGGCGCCAGGCGCCCGGGTTCTTGTCGTCCGAAACCTGGCCGCGTTTGAAGTCGCGCATGGAACCGGTCTTCCCGTGGCAGGAGTTTTTGCGAATGGTTCAGCGCTGGCCAACAACGGCGAACTGGTCAAACTCGAGGACGCCGCCAACGGAACGATTCGTGAGTTTACCTACGGGATTATTGCGCCGTGGCCAGCGGGGATTGGCGGCACCGGGCACAGTCTGGTCCTGATCGCTCCTGAATCAAACCCCGATCATGCGCTGGCCATCAATTGGCGCGTAAGTGCGCTGCCCGGCGGCAGCCCTGGCGGCATCGATACGGTTCCCATGCCCGGCGATCCTTTGGGAGACGTCAATGGAAATGGAGTAAGTGACCTTATTGACTACGCTTTGGGAAATAACCTCGGATCGAATGCAATATCGCCCGTCTTCTCCCGTCATCCAGTTCCCGGAGAGTCGGACGAACTGCTGCTCACGTATCCGATCAGTCCTGGTGCCGAGGGCGCGAAAATCGACGTTCTCCTTTCCACCAATCTCGTCGATTGGCAGGCGGGAGATCCGGACCTCGAGATGGTGTCAACCGAACCCGTCGGCGACGGCCGGGCGTTGGTCACCTTGCGTGTCAAAGCTCCGCTTACTGGCGCCGATCACCTCTATATGCGGCTGCGTGTAACAGCTCCGTGAGGGCTGGCGTACTCCAGCTTCCGATCTCGTGTTCTACATCCCGTCCAACACGAAGGCGCTAGTCGGTTGCGAGTTGTTGAGACCAGGTGCTTAGCCGCGGCGGCGGCGCAGAAAGGCTGCGCTTCCCGTCGCGCCAATGAGAATCATCAGCGTGGAGGATGGTTCGGGAACGGGTTGCGAATCAAGCTGGACGTAGTCGATGCCCATCCAATTGCCGCCTGTATCGGCATTATAGTTAATGCCTCTAAGGCTCACGATATTGTCAAATCCGGGGCCAATTTCCGCGCCCACACTCGCTAAAGTGAACAGCGGCGTGGTGTAATCAAAATCCAGTTCCGCGGGACGGATGATGACCTCTGGTCCGACCAAAATGCCATTGAAATAGACTTCAATGCCGTAACGAGGATCAGCACCCCCGCCTGTGTCCAGATTGAACGCGTCAAACGTGACCGAAAGGAGGTCATCCAAACTTAATGAACTTGGGAGATTGAAGTGATAGCGAAGATCGTTGTCGATACCCCCGAAAGCTCTCTCTGCGCCTTCCTCATTCGCGGCTACCAGGCCGACCGGATCATAGAATCCGTTGCTGGCGATGACAGTCGTATATACGCCGGCGAAATAGTAATCGTCATCCGACTGAACATCGATGACCGGACTGTTAGGGTCGCCTGGCAACGGGTTGGCAGCTGTTTCCTGCACGAAGACAGTGTTCGGGCCGCCGCCGGTGCCCCCCTGCGGCCAGGCATTGTCGTCAAGTCCGACGGTCCAAACGAGTTGCGCCTGGCTGACGAGCGACCCAGCCAACAGGATCGCGGAAACCCGAAACATGAACGGTGGAACTCTATTCATGCGCGTTCGCATGCCAGACCTTGATAGCTTAGTCAATTAGAAAACAGCAGGAGCCCGTAGTGCTTCCTCAGTTCTCTAATGTCGTCATTTAAACTAACGAATTAAAGTAACCCGGCCCCGAAACTTTCCCAGCCATGTCGCCGGCCGCTGGCCCTTTCTGTCGGAATCCGTGCGCCCGCCGGGCGGTAAGCGCAGCCTGATGGCAAGGGCGCTGATTTATTCCACTGATCGGCTGCGGCGCCGACGTAGCAACGCCGCACCTCCCACCGCGCCGCAAAGGATCATCAAGGCGGACGATGGTTCGGGAACAGTTTGTGAGTCAAGCTGAACGTAGTCAACGCCCATCCAGTTTCCGCCACCGTCATTATTATAATTTATGCCTCTGAGTGTTACGATATTGTCGAAGCCAGGGCCGGTTGCCGCACCCACGCTCGCCAGCGTAAACTGTGCGGTCGCGTAATCGAAATCCAAGTCTGCCGGTCGGACGATGACCTGAGGCCCAACCAACACGCCATTAAAATAGACTTCAACACCGTACCGGGGATCGGCGCCACCGCCTTCGTCCAAGTTGCTAGCGTCAAAGGTAACCGAAAGGAGATCATTAGGGTTCAGCGAAGCTGCCAGATTGAAGTGATACCGGAGATCATTGTCGGCGGCGGCGAAAGCGCGCTCGGCCCCTTCCTCATTCGCGGCCACCACCCCAACGGGCGCGTAACCACCATAGAGCAATTCCACACCCGGAATGGTGGATGTATAAACGCCCGCAAAGTAGTAATCATTGTCCGATTGCCCAGCCAAGACGCTGTTGTTGGGGCTGCCGGGCAGCGGATTGATCACCCCGTTTTCCTGCACGAAAACCGTGTTCGGACCGCCGCCCGTGCCCCCTTGAGGCCATCCATCATTGATGCTGGGGGCGTCATCCACTCCGACAGTCCAAACGAGTTGTGCTGGGCTGGAAGCCGCACCGGCCAAGAAAAGGGCGGAAACCAAAAGCGAGAAGGGGGAGTTTCTTTTCATGCGCGTGGGATGGCAGGTTTACGAAAATCGGTCAACAGTAATGTTACAAAAATGTAACTGGAAAAATCATTGATATTGGTTCGGCCACGTCATCCTTTCGAGGGCGAACCGTCGGGGAGAGTGCAAATCGATGAGGAATCAGACCCGGCCATCGGTGGTCGAAGTGTAGTTTATGCGAAAGGGTGGCTCGTCGTCGAATTGGGAGGAATCGGTCGTTCGGTGAACATCACCCGAGCTTGCACGCGAGCGCCGCCTCTCCCCGCGTCTGTCGCTTTCCGATTCCTGGCGACAGGCCCGGTCTCCGCGCTTGCCACGGATGTGACCGGACCCGAAGATCGCGGGTTTTCATGACGAAAATTATCGATCGTTACGTGGTCCGCCAGGTTCTGGTTTCCGCGACCCTGGCGGTGGGAGTGCTGACGGTGGTTTTGGTCCTGGGCAATATTTTCAAGAAACTGCTGAACGTGCTGGTCGAGCATGACGTCCCGGCCGAGTTCATCATCAGCATCATCGGTTACGTCATCCCGTTTTCCCTCACCTTCACCCTTCCCTGGGGCTTTCTCACGGCGGTGCTTTTGGTCTTCGGAAAAATGTCGGCCGAGAATGAACTGATCGCGCTGAAATCCAATGGCGTCAGTATTTCACGCATCTGCGCGCCGTTGTGGTTGATCGCCTTCATCTTCGTGGGCATCTGCCTGTGGATAAATCTCAGCGTCGCGCCCAAGGCGCAGAAACGAATGAACGATGCGGTGCTGAATATCGTGACGAGCAATCCGCTGGCGCTCTTTAGCAGCGACCGGGTCATCGACGAATTTCCCGGGCGAAAAATCTACGTCGAGCACAGCGAGGGTCGAAATTTGTACAACATGCTTGTCTACGAGTTGGATGACGACAAGAAGCCCGTGCGGGTGGTTCACGCCCGGCGGGGTTCGATCGAGACCGACATCAACGAGCAGCGGGTGCTGATGCATCTGTTCGATGCCCGAATCGAGCAGCGTGATGAAAACAATCCGGATGATCTCGCCGGGATTCACAAGGGCATTCACATCCAGGAAACCGTCTGGGAAATTCCGCTCAAAGAGCTTTACGAAAAGAACAGAAAGAAGCAAAACATGAGCGGGATGACGTTGGCGCAGCTTCAAACAAGCTTGGACAAGAAGGCGACCTCGGCCTTGAAGACCGAAGTCAGCAAGCGGTTTTCGTTTTCACTTGCCTCGCTTGCTTTCGCGCTCATGGCCGTGCCCCTGGCCATCACGGCGCACCGCAAGGAAACGTCGGTGGGTTTTGCCTTCAGCCTCGCCATCGCGTTCACCTATTTTTTCATGATCATCCTGGTGGACATGGTGCGGGATGATCCAAAGTGGCGCCCGGAGTGGCTGATTTGGGCGCCGAACGTCATTTTTTTCGCGCTCGGAGCGCACATGTTTTATCGGCTCAGCAAGAAATAATGAGACGGGGCGCGAGCTTCCGACTCTGAACAAGAAAGGAGATCAACCTCATGGAAATGGCCACCTTCAAAAATCCACCGGTGAAGGATGATTTGCAGGAGTGGATTCGAATCCGTTCATTGACGGAACTGGATGAATTGATCGGCACGCGATTGATCAAGGAAACGCCCACGACTTGGTGGGTCGAGGAATCGACGGAAAGCCCGTTTCCGACGCTCGAAGAGGCGGAGGAGGCGCTCACCGATCCGTACTGGAGTGCTCTCCTGCCGGCGGCCAGCCGCGGAAAATCCTCCTTTCAGGAGGTGAAAGAGTTTCGCCGCTACTCGAGCGATTTGGCGGCCACCTGGCTGGTGGTTCAGGAGGTCAGCGGGGGCGAATGTGGTCCGCTCCGGTTGCAGTGGGAAGATGGACACGGATGGGTTGCGGCGTTTGGCCAGGGTCCGGAAATCATCTCGATGCAGGCGCCGGTGGCCATTTGCGTCGCCGCTCTGCGCGCGCGGGGGATTGCCGTCGAGATCGTGGAGTCGCCGGATGTGGAAACGCGGTTCTGAGCGTGCGGCCGGCACGTGTTACTCGAAATCGTAAATGACGACTCGTTCGCAGGTGGGCTTGAAGCATTTCTCGACGAACTCGAGGTGCTCGGGGTGCACCTGGTAATCGTCCTGCGCCTGCTTGGAATCGAACTGCAGGTTGAGCGCCACCTGATAACTTTGATCCACCACGGCGCGCTCACTCCGCACCATCCGGCCGACATGAAAATTGCGCACTCCGGGAATCGGGCGCAGATACTTTTCGGCGCCGGCCACCAGTTCGTCGGCAGCGTTTGGTTGATCGGTTTTGGTCCAGAATATGACGACGTGTGAAAACATGGCAGCGTCATACCGAACGAGCGTGCGTGGACGCAAGGCGTGTGTCGCAGTGGTTGTAGTGGCGCCTCTGTGAAGCGCCGCCCGAGATCGATGGCCTTGAATAAAGCAATGAAAGCGCCCGGAAATGGTCAGTCTCCAACCGGCGCTTCGCAGAAGCACCCCTACAACAGGCACGAGCTTGACGCTTGCCGTCGTGAAGTCCTAGAAGCGACTCCGTTCCAGACGCGGTTTGCTCCTCTTATGAAAACATTGCTCGTGTTGCTCGGCTTGCTCTCGACTGCCATCGCCGCTGTCGATCCTGCTTCTTCAGATGCGGCGGCAGTTCCTCTGGACGAGGTTCACATGATCGAAACGGAGAGCCTCGCGGGGGTGACCTCGGTCGCCATTTCTCCAGATGGCCGTTTCCTCTATTCCGCAGCTTTCTTTCAAGGCGCGGTCTCGACCTTTCAACGTAATCCGGAAACCGGCGAATTGGTCCAGGACGATGTCATCACGGCGCCTAATCTCAATGCGGCGGTCAGCATCGATCTGTCGCGCGACGGATCGCACGCGGTGGTGAGCGCGTTTCGAGCCAACGCCATCACGCTCTTCAGTCGCGACGCGCAAACCGGGCGCCTGACGCAACGCGACGCCGTGAGCGAAGGGGAGAACGGCGCGAAGGGTTTGGACTTCGTCATTGGCGGCGAGTTTTCCAAAGACGGACGATTCATTTATTCCGCGAGTTCCGGAGGGATTGGCGTGTTTCAGATCGCCGATGAACAATTGAAATTTATCCAATTCGAGGCGGCCGACGACCAGTTGCAGGGAATGCGTGATATCCAATTGAGCGCGGACGGGCGATCTCCTTTATGCCGCCGCAACCACGTCCAATTCGCTGGTCGTCTTGCGTCCGGATCTGGAGACGGGAAAGCTGCGGGTGGTTCAGGTTCTCAACAATCAAACTGACGACTTGCCCAGCCTCGGTGGTGTTTTTCGTGTGGCCTGCAGCCCGAACGGAAAATTCGTCTACACCAACTCGGGCCGCTTCGGCGGAGTGAATGCTGTGAGTGTCTTCGAAGTTCAGGAGGACGGAAACCTGAAGTTCATCGAAGCGCACACCAACGGCGTTGATGGTTTTGATGGATTCGTGGGTGGCAATGGAATCGGGGTCAGCCCGGATGGCCGCATGGTGTACGCGCTGGCCACCGTTTCCGATCAGATGGCTCGCTTTTCCCGGGATCAAACGACCGGGAAACTCGCGCTTCTCGGGTTGCAAAGCGTCGGTCCTTTATCGGACCAAGGCTGTCCCAATCTTTGCTTCAGCCCCGATGGAAAATTCATCTATGTCGCGGATGAATCGACGAGCGCGATCGTGGTGTTCAAGGCGCCGAAGTCCGAAGAAATCGAAGTTCCTTCGCGTCGGTCGGCGCCGCCGGAGCAGTGATTCCAAGAGAAGGACGACGGCGTGTGCGTGGCGCGTCCCGCGTCGTCATGGGCTTGGCGGTTGTGGCCAGCGCGCATTCCTGCTTCGCTTCCGGCATCCACCCTCGACCATGAAGCAGCGCCTCCTTCAGACCGTGGCCCGCAGCGCGCGCTTGAAAATTCTCAATGAACTCAAGCGCACGCAGGGTCTCGCCGTGGCCGACCTCGCGGAGCGGCTCGGCATGTCTTACATGGGCGTGAAGGGCCTTTGCGTCGAGATGGAGAAACGCGGACTGCTCGATACCTGGCGCCAGCCCGTTCCCCGCGGCCGGCCCAAAATGCTCTATCGCCTTACGCAACGCGCTCACGACCTCTTCCCGGTGGCCAGCAATGACGCCACGCTCCTCGTGCTCGAAGCGGCCAAACAGCTGTTTGGCGCTGCCGCCGCGGAAAAACTTCTCCTCGTCTTTTTCCAAAAACTGGCTGCCCAGTACGAACAACGTCTCCGGCCGGGCGACTGGCCCGAGCGCGCCAAATGGTTCGCGCGCCTGCGTGATCACGACGGCTACATGAGCGACGTCGAGTCCCGTCCGGACGGGGCACTCGCCATCGTCGAACACCATTCCCCGCTGCTGGACTTGCATCGCGCCTATCCGATTGTGGCCAAGCTCGAAACGGAACTTTTCCAGAGAATTCTCGGCGTGACGGTCACGCGAACCGAGTCGGTGGCCAGCGGGCTTTTTTTGGCCACGTTCCATCTCGGCTGACCGAGCGGTGATTCGCCACTGCTGATGACCGGACCATCTCCGAATGGAATCACCAGGGATCAGATCCGCCCGGCGAGTACGGCGCGCTCATGGCGTTTGATTTCATCGATCCACTGTGGCCCCACCGGTGCGTCCTGCCGCCGGCAAAATTCATCCCATACTGCGCCGAAAGGCATCGTCTTCAATTCTTCGGCCAACGCCAGTCGAGTTCGTGAAGTCTCCCGCCAATTCGAGCGAGCGCAGTTTTTCCGCGGGTTCGAGCAGAGCCAGCAAGAGCGCCTTTTGCGTATTGCGCGCTCCAATCACCCACGCGGCCAGGCGATTGATGCTGGCATCGAAATAGTCGAGGCCGAGATGCGCGCGCGAAAGGAAACCGCCGCGGACAATTTCCTCGAGCATGGCGCGGGTCGGATCATCGAGCAGCACGACGTGATCGCTGTCCCACCGCACGCCGCGGCTCAAATGCAGCAGGATCCCGGGCACGAAAGGGAGCGTGCTTGAAATCTTGTCGGCGACGTTTTCGGTCGGATGAAAATGACCGGCATCGAGGCAGAGTAGCTTCTGCCGGGTAATGGCATACGCCGAGATAGAATTCGTGCGAGCCGACGACGTAACTTTCGCTGCCGATTCCGAACAGCTTGGCTTCCACCGCGTCGAGTTGCACCGCAGGATCGATTGTCTCCGCGAAGATGCGGTCGAGTGCTTCCGCGAGTCGAAGACGCGGACCGAGGCGGTCGATCGGAGAATCTTTTGAGCCATCGGGAATCCAGACGTTCGTGATCACGGGCGACGCGAGCTGGCGCCCCATTTCCGCCGCAATCCGGCGGCAGGCCATGCCGTGTTGGATCCAAAAATCACGGATGCCGGAATCGCGATGGGTAAGGGTCAGACCATCCCCCGCAAGTGGGTGCGCGAAGAACGTGGGATTGAAATCGAGCCCGAGTCCGCGTGCTTTCGCCCAATCGATCCAGCCCTGGAAGTGTGCCGCGGTGTAAGCATCTCGATCCACGTTTTCCCCACCGCGTTCCGCGTAGCTCGCGTGAAGATTGACACGATGCCGTCCGGGAATCAGGCGCAGCGCGGTCTCGAGGTCATCGCGCAATTCGTCCGGCGTTCGCGCGCGCCCTGGAAACGCGCCTGTCACCGCCAGCCCTCCACCGGGTGCCGCTCCGGCGCGGTCAAATCCCCGCACATCGTCGCCCTGCCAGCATGGCAGCGAGATCGGAATGCGCGCGAGGTTGGCCAGTGTCTCCTCGGTTTGGACTCCGAAGGCCGCGTAACTTTCCTGCGCGATATCGTAAGGGGTGGACATGGTTGCCACACGCTGACGACCCCGCGACGCAGATTCAATTTTTCAATCCTGCGCCATGTTCGGGCCGGGGGAGACATTTTTGCTTCTCCCTCTCCCTCTTCTTCTCCTTCATTTAGTTTCTTCCGATGCCACCGCGACAGACCAGCGGACCACCGCTCGCGGCCACGCCGGGACCCCAGCGAGAGGATCGAGGGCGGGGCCGGCGGTGGATCGAGCGGTATGCCCTCGGCTTCCATCGTCTGGCGCAAAAAGAGCCGATCCGGAGCGTCCTTTTCGCGCACCGTCTGCTTCATTCGCCAAAGCGTGGAAAGCGACGCGATCGGAACACACCACGCGGATATGGCAGTGGGCGCCCGAAGGACCGACCGTTGCGCAGCAATTGCTCATATGCCTCGACCGGAGTTTTGGGGAACCGATTTCCCACCACCTTCCCCGGCGTTTCTTCGAGATTCACGATCGGCTTGCGCATTATTCGTCAATGCTACCCCGCACTGGCGAAGTGACAATGCGCGAATGGGGAGTGTATCGAGGACAGTTGCGATTTACGCCACCACTTCCACCGGCCGAACGGGGATGCCGGCGGCGGCGAGATAGTCTTTTACTTCACTCACCGTGTGCTGGCCGAAATGAAAAATGCTCGCCGCCAGGACCGCATCGGCGCGGCCCTCGCACAGGACTTCCGCCATGTGCTCGAGCGTACCAGCGCCGCCGCTCGCCACCACCGGAACCCCGACGGATTCACTGATGCGCCGTGTGATGGTCAAATCGTAGCCGGCACGTGTGCCATCCGCGTCAATCGAATTGAGGACGATCTCGCCCGCGCCGAGATCGACCGCGCGGGCCGCCCATTCGATCGCGTCCAGGCCCGTCGCCTTGCGACCTCCGTGACTGAAGACTTCCCACCGATCGGGTTCGACGCGCTTGCAATCGATCGAGACCACGATGCACTGGCTGCCAAAACGTTCGGCTCCCTGCGTGATGAGTTCGGGAGTGGCCAGGGCGCTGGAGTTGATACTCACCTTGTCGGCCCCGGCGAGCAGCATGGCGTGCATGTCCTTCACTTCGCGAATGCCGCCTCCGACCGTCAGCGGCATAAAGCATTTCTCGGCGGTGCGTTTGATGACGTCGATCATCGTGGTCCGGCCGTGGGCGCTGGCCGTGATGTCGAAGAACACCATCTCGTCGGCACCCTGATCGTTGTAGCGAACGGCCAATTCCACCGGATCGCCGACGTTGCGCAGGCCTCCTTCTTCCACCCGGCCAAACTGAACGCCGCGCGTGACTTTGCCGTCGTGGACATCAAGACAGGGAATAACGCGTTTTTTAAGCATTAGAATAACGAATTGTGACGATTTTAGGACTTATGGAAGGGTAAATGTGACGAGAATCGGTAGAAAAATGTGGGATTGAGGGAAAAATTGTTTTGACCGAATTCCCAGATTCAGATAGGCGTGCGCCGTTTTTTGAGGGCAATCCATTCTCTTGCACAAGCACACATCTTCATGAGCAACCAAAACGACGATCAAGACGCTCCCCCGGCAGAATCTACATCCATCAACCCGGCGGGATTTTCCCTCTCGCAGGAACCAGTAATTTCCGCGGAAATGTCAGTCGTCGAGCCGCCCTCTCCTGCCGCGCCCGCCGCACCGTCGCCGGTCGCGCAGCGTGCCTATGAGGATTTGGGGGAATTGCCGGCGACCTATCACGAAGACACTTTGTTCCTGATCGCGCGCGATCCGCGCTGGCTGTTCGCTTACTGGGATTTCGACTGGACCCGCATTCCGAAGGCGTCATTCCGCTATGGCGTGCCAGTTTTCTATCTTCGGATTTTGCGGGCCGATGGTTCGGAGGAAGCCACTCACGAAATAAAACCGGAGGCGCGAAATTGGTATGTGCCGGTCAATACGCCCGGCGAATCCTACGCGGCGCAGCTCGGCTTTTTCGACCAAAATGGCAGTTGGACCAGCAGCGTGAACTCCGGCTCGGCCACGACGCCAGCGGACGGGCTGGCCGACGAATCACTCGCCGCCGAATTCGCCACGGCTCCGGCGGCCCTGACCTTCGAGCAAATGCTGGCGCTGCTGAATGAACACATGGCCGAAGGCGAAAGCCTGCTCCAGGCCGCGGCGCGCATTACCGCGGACGGACGTGAGATCGCCTTTCGGCCCGGTCAGGCACCGACATGGACCGATGAACAGCGCCGCCTGCTCGGAGCGCTTCTCGGGACCGCCATCGTGGACCGGATCGGTCTGGGTTCGGCCGAGATTGACGAACTTCTGCGGAAGCAGCTCATCGCGAAATTGCAGCACGAAGATTCGAGCGGTCTGGGACCCGTGTGGCAGCGCGCAGTGTCGCAACCCGCAGCGGAAAGCAGCCTCTTTAGCGGAGTCACAAGCTGGAGCGCGAGTTGGTCGCCGGTCGTGACCGCGGCGCAGCGCGGCTTTTTCATGCACGTGAATGCCGAAGTCATTTTCTATGGCGGCACCCACCCGGACGCGACGGTGTGGATTGACGGCAAACCCGTTGCGCTCGCGCCCGATGGCACCTTCCGCTATCACTTCCGGATGCCGGACGGTGAATGGGCGATCCCCATTGTGGCGCAATCACCCGACGGCGTGGAGCAGCGTTCGGCAACGCTTTCGTTCCTGCGCGGCACATCGCGCACGGGCGAAGTCGGCGCGACGGCACAGCCGCAAGAACTCCCATCCGAGCCGATGGGACGCAGATAAAGTGAGCAGTTAGCAGTTAGCGGTTAGCAGACAGCGGCGTTGGGCAAAATCTCTCGTCCCAGTCGATGGGGCGCGTATGGCTGGGCGCGGAGTTATGACTGTGCCCTGGAAGTGCCCTCAACTGCTCACTGCTTCACAGCGACCTATAAAAGCGAAGCCAATTCTCCCTGCGACGCCTGGGTCAACGCGACGTAAACGGTGTCGCCCCGGGTCCATGACGCAGTATTAAAACCTCCGGCTTCGGCATACACGGGTTTCGGGCCAGGCACGTTTTTCAAGCCCGCTTTCGGCGTTGCCAGCACGTGCACGATCGCGCCCATCCCTTCGACATCGAAACACACGAGCGTGATCTTCCGATGCTCCCAATCGATGACTTTGCAACCGTAGGCGGACGATTTCGCCAACTGCTCGGAAACGTCCATGCGCGACATCCCGGGATGATGATCGAGCCAGGCGTTGATCTTTTGGAAATCGGACTGATCGAGTGTGAAGCTGTGGTCCCATTTGTCACCGACAAATTCCGCGACAAAGTTTCGCATCTCGCCAAAACGGGGCTGAGTCGGCGCGATGATCTTCCAAGTGGCAAACGAGAGCAGCAGCGTGACGGCAGCAGCGATGGCACCGATCACGACGGAACGATGGCGGCGCGTACGGCACTCAACGGAGGATCCCGCGAGAATGTGTTCAAGCAGCCACGGCGGCGCTTCGTGCCCGCGCAGGATCGTGCCCAGCCGGGCATCGAAATCGCGCACGCCAGCGAGCCACGAGGTTAATTCCGGATCGCGATGCGCCACGGACAACGCGCCGGCCACCGCCGGATCGTCGTCGTCTTTTCCGCCCGGTCGCGCGGCATTGAGGATCAGTTTTGCTTCTTCAGGGGTCATGGTTGAGCGGCCCTCGTCGGCTGGGGTCTGGTAAAGGGTGTGATCTTGCTGCGGCTCGCCGATTCTTCTTTTCCGAGCAAGGCCCGGAGCTGATCCTTTCCCCTCGCGAGCCGGGACATCACGGTGCCGATTGGGACTTCGAGCGATTCGGCGATTTCGCGATAGGAAAGTTGATCGAGGTAAAATAGGGTCAGCGGTGCGCGAAACGTTTCATCGAGGCGTTGCAGGCATTCGAGCACGAGACCCCCATCGACATGGGCTTCCGCCAGCGATGGCGTGGCCAGGGCGGACGGGTCGACGTCGTCCAGCTCGGTGGCGACAAATCGCGCGGAGCGCTGCCGCTGGCGCAGGAAGTGCCGGTACAGCGTGGTGAAAAGCCACGTGCGCGCTTTTGACGCGTCGCGGAGCTGGTAGCCACGCCGTGCCCACATGAGAAACGTCTCCTGCGTCAGATCCGCCGCGGTGTCAGCATTCCGCGCCAGACTCAGGCCAAAGGCGTAGAGCGGCTGGTAATAGCTGCGGACAAGATCTTCAAAACTGGGCAGTTCCACGGTCTTTTGATGGCCAGGTGACACGGTTTATTCCACGGAAATTCCTGCCCCAGTGGCCGCGACCGACGCCAGGTCATCCGTCACGCTGCCAGGAACCGCACGGGTGGAGCTGTGGAAGGAATCGTCACTGGCAAGCCAGAGGCCGGCGCGGTTGAATTCGAAGCTCCCGCACGTTGCCACCGCACTCGGAATTCGAAGGAGGAAAGGATGGGGAGCGGGCATGACGAGCAGTTCAAGACGAATGTCGAAAATGGAACGGCGATCGGCTGGGTTTTTGATTAGTCCAACGGGAAATTATCCAGTTCTGCTGCATCCCGCTTGTCGTTTCCCATTGCCCCCCGCCACGCGATGCCGACAGATTCGCGCGGTGACTTCCAGTATCGCCGCCCTTTTCCAGCGCGTGCCACGGCAATGGCGCGACATCGCGATCATTTGCCTCGTGGCGCATGTGGCTGCCTTTGTCGCGGTCGGATTTCAGATCGCGATCTCGCGGATCTTCTGGCTCTGCTTCCAATACCCCGCCGAAAACTATCCGAAGCAATTTCCGTGGATTACCTTTGGGATCATCGCCTTCGTTTGCCTAATTTCGGGTTGGCTCATTACGCGACGTTGCCCGGAAGCCGCTGGCAGCGGGATTCCCCAGCTCAAACTCGCTTTCTGGAAGGATTTCGGCGATTCCCCAACTCGCATCGGGTGGGTGAAATTCGTGGTCGGGACGCTCAGCATTGGCGGTGGACTGAGCCTCGGGCGCGAAGGACCGAGCGTGCAGCTGGGCGGCAATGCCGCATCCACGCTGGCCAGTTGGCTCGGCGTCGGCAAGCAGCAGAAACGCGCCGCCGTCGCGGCCGGCGCGGCGGCCGGATTGGCTGCCGCTTTCAACGCCCCGCTCGCGGCCGTGGCCTTTGTGCTCGAGGAGATTCTCGAGGACCTGAACAGCCGCTTTCTCGGACCGGTGCTGCTCGCGGCGGTGATCGGCGCCTTCGTGGTTCACGCCTGCATCGGACCGCAACCCGCGTTCGAGCTTCCGCGCATCGGCGAGCCGACGTGGCGCGCGAATTTGCTCATGCCGATCGTGGCGGCGGTCGCCGCGCTGGTGGGTGTAGGTTTCCAGCGCGCTTCGCTCGGCCTGCGAAAGTTTTCCAAGTCGCTCAAAGTGATTCCGCCCCTGTACCATGTCCTGATTGGCGGCCTGATCACCTGGGCACTTGGCATGGCCATGTATCGCCACAGCTTTCATCTCGGTGTCTTTGGGCTCGGGTACGACGATCTCACCCTCGCGTTGCAAGGTGGTCTCGAATGGAAGCTGGCGGCGCTCCTTTTGGCTGGAAAATTCATCGCCACTTCGGTCTGTTACGGATTCGGCGGTTGCGGCGGAATCTTTTCTCCCAGTCTCTTTTTCGGCGGCCTTTGCGGCGTCATCATGGCCACGGGGTTCGCGCATGTCTTCGGACTGAATCCCTCGGATCAAAGCCTGCTCGCCATCGGTGGCATGAGCGCCTGCCTGGGTGCGGTCGTGCAGGCCCCTGTGACCGCCGTGATCATTATCTTTGAAATGACGCATCAGTTTTCGATCGTCCCCGGTCTGATGATCGCCGGACTGGTGAGCCAATTGATCGCGCGCTCATGTAGCCACGCCAATTTCTACGAAGAAGTGCTGATTCAGGATGGTCACCAAATGGCGCACGTCATTCCGCCGCGCGACCTCCGCAGCTGGCAGAATTTGCCCATCTCCGCAGTGGCCCATTTCGACCCTGTTTGCGTGCGCGATTTGGGGGAGGAAACTGTCCGGAAGCTTTTCCAAGAGCATCCCTATCAACGCTTCCCAATTATCAACGACGGAAAACTCTCGGGAATTCTGATGCGAGCGGAGACGGAACGTGCCTGGGAAGCTGGCTTGCCACCGGTGGTGCAGCCGGCAATGACCGTCGCCCCGGGCACCACGATCCGCGATTCGCAACGGGAATTGATCGAGTCGGGGATCGGTCTGGTGGTGATTACCGAGCCGGCCAAAAATCGGCCGCTCGCGGTTGTCACGCTGCACGACCTGCTCCGGGCGCAAGTTTCGCTGGCGGAAAGGGACGGATAGTGGGCGAGCGGAGAGAATTCAACGTCCAACTTCCAACATCCAACGCCCGATGGGTCTGACTTGAGTGGAGCCCTGGGCCGGCATTGATCCGATCACTTCCCGCGCTCGACGAATAATTTTCCGGCCTTCCTGCGCGCGTGGACGCCGCCGGCCAGATTGATTTTGGCGCGGCGTGGGGACATGACCAGGTCGCGCAGGCTTTCAATGTCGGAGAAGGCAATGTTCTGAATTTCATTCGAGCGCAACCAGGCGTGCAGGACGCGGCGTTGGAGCGGCGGTGGCAATTCGCGAACGACGGCGACGAAAAGTTCCGGGGCCGCATCGGAAGGATCGATCATGCCCTCGAGAAATTCATGCTCGGCGGCGCACAATTCCGCCGCTCGCCAAATCGCGGACCGGACGTCACGGCCCATTGCTTCGTGGAGCAGCGGCAGCACTTCGTGTCGGAGACGGTTGCGCGTGTGGCTGGGATCGGTGTTGCTTGCGTCGTCGCGATAGCTGAGACGATGGGCGGAAAGGTAGGCATCGATTTCGGCCCGCCACACTCCGAGCAACGGCCGTCGAATTTCCAGGATTGTCCCGCCGATCGTGCGCTGGGTGACTGCGCGCATCGAACCGAGCCCCGCCGATCCGGCGCCGCGGAGCAGGTTGAAAAGGAACGTTTCCACCTGGTCATCCGCGTGATGCCCGAGCACCACGGCTGACATTCCGCGCGCTCGCGCGACGTGGGTGAAAAACGCGTAACGTGCTTCCCGGGCGCGCGCCTCGATCCCGGATCCCGTTCGCAGCCGCGCTTTCCCGATCTCGCACTGATAACCAAAACGCACGGCCAATCCTTGCACGAACTCTGCGTCTTCTGCGCTCTCCGTCCGCAGACCGTGATCGAGATGACAGACCACGAGCTCGCTCGAACCGGCCCCGGCCAGCGCGTGCAACAGCGCGACCGAGTCCCGCCCGCCCGACACGCCGACCAGCATGCTCATGCATGGGCGGCACTGGCAGCGCGACTGATTTTGCTTTTTTACGAGATGCGATCACCGCCGAAATAGCCGTGCAGCGGTTCTGGCAGCCGAATCGAGCCGTCGGGCTGCTGATACGTTTCGACGAGCGCGACAAAGAGGCGCGGTAGCGCGGTGCCCGAGCCATTCAAGGTGTGGCAGAAATGATTCTTCCCGTCTTCGCCACGAAAGCGGAGGTTCATCCGCCGCGCTTGGAAGTCACCGCAGTTTGAACAGCTCGAGACCTCGAGATAATCATTCTGGCCGGGGGCCCAGACTTCGAGGTCGTAGGTTTTCGTCGCGCCAAAGCCCACATCGCCCGTGCACAGCTCGAGCACACGGTAATGCAGCCCAAGCAGTTGCAGCGCCTTCTCCGCGTCCGCCGTCAGTGACTCGAGTTCCGCAAATGACGTGTCGGGATGCACGATCTTGACCAACTCCACTTTGTCGAATTGATGCAATCGAATCAGCCCGCGCGTGCCGAGGCCCGCCGAACCCGCTTCCCGGCGAAAGCAAGGCGAGTATGCGGCATAGCGAATCGGTAACTGATCAAGGCGCAGGATTTCTTCGCGATGCAAATTCGTCACCGGCACTTCGGCCGTGGGCGCGAGGTAAAGATCGTCGCGTTCGCAGCGATATTGTTGCTCTTCAAACTTCGGCAATTGGTTGGTGCCAACCAGCGATTCGCTCCGGACCACGAAGGGCGGCGAGATTTCCGTGTAGCCATGCTCGCGCGTCTGGAGATCGAGCAAAAACTGGATCAATGCGCGCTCGAGCCTGGCGCCGGCGCCGGTGTAACAGACAAACGCTGAGCCCGTGATTTTCGCCGCGCGCTCGAAATCAAAAAGGCCGAGGGATTGACCAAGTTCGAGGTGCGATTTGGGCGCAAAGTCGAGGACCGGTTTTTCGCCCCAGGCCCGCACTTCGGGATTATCCGCCGCGCTGGTGCCTCGCGGGCAATCGGCATGGGGCAGATTCGGGACATTGAGGAGCAGGGTTCGTTGCGCCGCTTCGAGCTGGCGAGCCCCATCCTCCGTCCCCGAAATGCGTTCGCCCAGTGCGCGCACCTCCGCTTCGATCGCCGAAGTATCCTCTCCCTGGCCGCGTTTGGCGCCGATTTCCTTCGAGACCCGTTTGCGATCGGCCTGGAGTTGCTGGAATTCGGTCTCTGCCGCGCGCCGCTTGCGATCGCAATCGAGGATCTCGTCCACCGCGGACGCGAGGTGGGGCGCCCGCGAAGTCAGGCGTTCTTTCACCAAGTCGGGATGTTCGCGAATGAACCGGATATCAAGCATCGGCGCACCCTACGGAAACCGCTGGTGGGATGGCAAGGAGCGCAGCAGGCGGCTCGCGCCAGCCGTTCGAGACCAACCAATATGACGATGATCGCAAACCTATACCAATGTGCCCTGGTCAATTCAGTGGCGCCTCAATCACCTGATTCAAGCGTGCGGCACGCTGACCGGTGTCGGGAAGTGAGCGGGTTTGTCATTCACCAAGGTTTGACCAGTTCCGCCTGAACGGGAATGCGTCCGGGGAGCGATCGAGCAGTTTCGAGCTCGTGCTCCTGCCTCTCCCATGCTCCCGGAGGTCTCCGCCGCGGACTGACGGCGCGATGAATACGTGATCCTGAAGTTCGCGGCCAATGGAAGTGTTGCGGCGGATAATTGTCCCGAGCGTCTGCCGCTCGATCATGCGGACCATGGGGGCGGGCAGGAAAATCTGATACCAGAATCGGTCACCATCCCGGAGACGTCCGAACTGGTCGCGCAGAATAGCATGGAACGTCTCGCCAACCTGGGCGCCCGGCAGGTGATCCTCGGCAAGCCCAGCCACCCAGAGATCCAGGGTGTCCACCGTGGGGTAGATCGAAGCGAGCCGAGCCTGGATTTCTGGATCCGAGGTGATCCGGGCGAAGCTCGAAACGCGGGGCAGGCCCAATTCCACGCGGATCCGGTTGTAGTCCGGCAGACCGTGATCCCGGCCTCGTTGGATATTGAGCGAAGCCAGGTCAAACCCGCCCGCTCCCGGAGGCCCAAAAAGAAAGTTCCGCACATCGTCGATCACATACGGATCGACCTGCTGGGCGCGTTGCGAAGCGAGGCCGAGCAGGAAGGTGTCCGGCCCGTCGGAGTTTAAAAATTCTTCGGGATTGAAGAAGGCGAACTTTAGCGGCAAGGGTCCTTCGGGAATCGATCTTCCGTTTCGCTGCAGCCGCAGCAACTGCGGGGAAAGCAGCGTGTGCCCGACCCGGTAGGCAGCCGTGGAAAACTCAGAGGCAATACCCGCATTTACCCCAGGTTGATAGCCAGCGTAGGGAGGCAGCGCTTTTGGCCCGAGAAGGAGGGGTAAAAACTCGCGGTAAGTGATGCACTGAATCTCCGCCCCCACGATCATGCGCGCCGTCTGATAGATTTGCTCATCCCGAGCCCACGGCAGGAGGCGGCGAATCGCATCGGCCCAGAAATTATGTTCCCGGACGAACAGCGTGTGCATGGAGGTCAGGCCCACCTGCTCGTTGGCCCGCACGTCTCCCGCGAGAAAGAAAGACGCGTCGTCATCCACGGGGAAATTAAAAAAGCCATGCTCGTTGAATGGCAGAAGGTTCCCCGGACTGGTCTTCATCCGTCCGCTTCCGTCTCGTGTCCGCAATTCCGAGGCCCGCGCCTCGTCGGATCCATAAACCTGGGACGCGTCGAGGTAGCCGCTGTTGATGTTGATCTGCTCGCGGACTCCGTCCTTCCAATCGAAAAAGGAGCGGGTGAACGCGATGGACTGTGTCCCGGTGCTGAGCGGGTCGAAAGAGGGATCGCCGGACGGCACAGGAATATTGAGATCCTCGAACGGCGGCAGCGACGGTGTCAGGTCGAGGTCGTGATCGATGAATTGGCCCCATTGCCAAAACATGTCCGAGAGCCCATCGGCATTGGGGATCAGCCTGGGCTGAGCCACCACGGCGCTGCTGATTTCCCGCGGCCCGGGACGGTCCGCGCCCGATGGTGTGCCGGCTCCATCTTCGTATGCCGCGCTGGTGAGCCGCAGTAAAAAGGAACCAGCTGCTCCGACGTCCGGGAAGGCCTGATTGTTGTTGCTTCCATCGTAAGTGCGGAATTCACGGCTCAATTGCCGCATGATCGCGGAAGCCTGTGGGCGCAATTCACGAGTTAGATCGATGTCGTCCGAAGGCCGCTCTGCATGCAATCCCGCGAGCGGAACCACGGCAATGATCAGGATTTTTACGGATGAGAGTTTTGCCATAACCCGGAGGGTGGTCTTCCTGGAAGAGTGCATCACCGAATTAGTAGTCGGCAAGGGTCGAACGCCTGCCAAATCGGACTGGCGCACGCCGCGCGATGGGCAGCCAAAGCGCGAATCTAAATCCGGAGTCAGACGGGTGATGAGAGACTCGATCAGTGCTGGAACCGCTGCGGCTGGCCTCAATGGCCCGATGAATGAGTTTGGTTTCCTCGACCGCGAATTTTTCTCCCCTCCGCCGGCGCCACTGGCCGAGCATGATTGCGCCCACCATGAACAACACTGCGCTGCCTGGCTCGGGGACGCCAACGGCGAAAAGGGTGGAGCGATTGATGGCGTAAGTCGTGCCATCCGGGCCGACCACGGTGGGAGTGTAAGCCTCGAAGACCCCTGTGGAAACGAGCTCGATCTCCTCGGTGAATGTGTTCGTCCACAAGTCCCAGCGATAGAGCATCCCGTCCTCGCTGTTGACGACGATCGAGTGCGTGAAGGGATCGACGGCGGCGGTATTGATGCACCACTCGCGGACGAACGGCAGTTCCGGGTCGGGCGTCACGCCCGCGATGGTGAGCACTTCGCGCATAACGGGCTCGCCGGTGATCGGGTCGATCTGGGTCGCATTGGGATCGAGAATTGCGAGCCTGTTCACGCCGGTTCCGCCCGCCTGCTTGTAGTCATTGTATTTTGAAAAGAGCAGGTACGAGGAACCGCCCGTGTAGGATGGTACGAGCGAGGCGGGGACGATCGATACTGTCTCGTCCCACCCGAATGATCCCTCCGTATGAGTCTGCGCCAGATCGAATGAGAAGTGTTGGAGCGCGCCACGCCGGTGGTAGCCCGGGAGCACGCCGAAATAGACGTCGCCATCCGGGCCGATCGTGGGCGATGAGGTGGCGGAGTCGTTGATCGTGCCGGCCAGCGCCACGTGATGCTGCGGGGCGAGCGTCGCACTGTCGATCGCGGCGAGGTAATCATTGGTGCTGCCGTTGAGCCCGACGTAAAGCAGCGAGTCATCGAGGGAGAGGGCGGGAGCGCTGTTCGTCCCGAGCCGCAGCCCCGTCACGCCGCTTACTCCGGACGCGGCGTTCGCGGTCGTAAAGCTCGTCGTGCCGTCGGACGCGATGCGCACGATGCCGCTCTGGAGCCCGCCGGGTGCGGAGGTTGTGGCTTCGTAGCCGAAATACACATTGCCCGACGCGTCAGAAGTCAGTGGCGTGCTGATGAACACGCTGCCGTCGTAGGCGGCCTTGTTGGCGGCGTAGTCGGGAAGGAAATTGATCGGCATCGGTGCCGCCGATCCGCTGTCCGGATCGTCCACCCGATAGACTGTGCCGCCGATTCCCTGGAAGTAGAGTTCACCCGAGGGAGTCAGCGTCGGCGAGAAATTTGGCACCCAGCCGCCAGTCGAGGGCGCATTGATGAAATCGCTCATCGCCTCCCAGAGCAACGAACCGTCGCTTCCGTTGCGCGCGTCCATACAATATTGCCCGCCGTCGGCGCGCACCGGAATGAGAACCGTGTTCGCCCGGGTGATCGCGGGTGATCCGTAGTGGATCAGGATGGGCTCGGCCGGCGCACTTTCATCGACGGTCGTGGACCAGCGGATCGTTTCGAAGGGCTGGGTCGCAACGGAGGAAATGGCGCTGTGCTGTGGATCACCGCCGTGCCCGAGCCACTGTGCGTGCAGGCGCGAAGGCGAAACGCATACTGCCGCAAAAGGGGCCACGGTAATCGCGAACCGAATTGAGACGAAAATGTGGACGGACACACAGGGATTCAATCCCCTTGTTTTCAAATGTCCCGGCTAATTCTCAAGTTCAGCCACCGCCCAGACCAGGCGCCGGTAAAAAACTTTTGGGGGCGCAATCCCGTTTTCTTGATTCCCTGAAAGGCCCCGGAAACAAACATCGCGGATCGCATCGTCCGCTTTCGCGATTACAATTGACCTGTCCAACGGCCCATCTAAAAGCTTCGAAACTATGACCTTAAAGAACAAGTTAATGGCAGAATTTATCGGAACCTTCTGGTTGGTTCTCGGCGGGTGCGGCAGCGCCGTCCTGGCAGCCGGCTTTCCTGATTTGGGCATCGGCTTTGTCGGTGTCGCCTTGGCGTTCGGACTGACGGTGCTGACAATGGCCTACGCCATTGGGCACATTTCGGGCTGCCACCTCAATCCGGCGGTTTCGATCGGTTTGTGCGTTGGCGGACGCTTTCAAGCCAAGGAACTTATCCCTTACATCGTGGTCCAAGTGGCGGGCGCGGTTGCTGCCGCAGGCATCCTGGCCGTGATCGCGGGCGGGCAGGAAGGCTTCAATCTTGTCGCGAGCGGTTTCGCGGCCAATGGCTTCGGAGAGCACTCACCCGGGAAGTATTCCATGATGTCCGGCTTGGTGTGCGAGATCGTGATGACCTTCATGTTTCTCTTCATCATTCTCGGTTCCACCGATCGTCTTGCCCCGGCTGGGATGGCTCCGATTGCCATCGGGCTCGGCCTGACGCTGATCCACCTCATTAGCATCCCGGTGACGAATACCTCCGTAAATCCGGCCCGCAGCACCTCGCAGGCGATTTTCGTCGGCGGATGGGCCCTCCAGCAGCTGTGGCTTTTCTGGTTGGCTCCGATCGTGGGCGCCGCGCTCGCTGGCGTGGCCTACCGCGTGGTGTCCGGAAGCTCTTCAACCACCGGTACTTCGTCACAACCGCCAGCCTTTACCCACGAGTGAATTGCGAAATCGATGGATAGAAAATCCATAACCGAAGGGTCCAGCGGTCCCTTGCCCCTCCCAACGGGACGGCCAGGTCCTCGGTTCAGTGAAGATGAAGCACAGGGACGGGACGACTGGTAATCGCCGCGGTTCGCCTTCTCGTTCATTCCGCAAAAGATTAGCCGGTGATCGGAACCACGTGAATCCGTCCGTAATCGGGCCAGCGGCCATCTTTGTCACGGGCGGGTTGGCCATTTGTCGCGCCCAGGAATAGGGTCTTTCCGTCGGGGGCGAAGATCCCGCGGGTCACGCGCGATTTGGTATCGATCGAGGCGAGAAGCTTTCCATCGCTCGCCGAGAAGATGGCGGCATTCCACGTGCCCTGCGCCTGGCGGCCAGCCATGAGGAAAGCGCCGGCGTCGGGTGTGTGCGCGAGCGCTTCCATCAAGCCCGTGCCGTGTTCGCCGTCGTGGATTTGATCGAGCAGCTTCGGCGGATTCTCGACCCAGGCCCAGCGCTGCCACGTCATTTTCCCATTGCCGGCCATGGGATCGCGCATCGGTCCCATGCCGCAGCCGAGCAGGCTTTGGCCGTCGGGCGCGAACGCGAGATCGTAGATTCCGCCCACATAGTGAGGGCTCTTGGTGATGCCCCAGCACGTGAAGTCCGGCGTCTTCCAAGTTGCCATCTCATCGCCGGTTGAGACGTTCCAAACCCGGATTTCACCCATCATGTTGGCCGCGGCGAGATAAACTCCATTGGGAGAAAAGGCCACGCTCTGCACTGGCGGGTTGTGGGAAAAGGCGTGGATCACGTCGCCGGTTTCCGTCGAGAAAACTTTGACTGTCGGCGCTGTATCGGTCGCCGGCTCGTATTTCTCACCGCCCGCGAGATACTGTCCCGTCACGGATGCGACCTGGTGGCCATCGGGTGAGAGGGCCAATTTCCACGACCAGAAATCGTGCGCCTTGATGCAGCGGAATAGCCGTCTCTTTTCGACCTCGTGCCAGAGCAAATATCCGTCGTAGCCGCCCGAGATGACGGTCTTCTCATCCGGGAGCAAAACACAACTCGAGGCGTAGCTTTGATGCGAGGCGGTGAACGGCTTCGGATCTCCACCGGCCGCCGGCACCGCGAAGATTCCCCCATCCATGCACGACGCGAACAGGTGTTCGCCGTCAGCTGACAGGGCCAGTCCCAGCACTCCAGCGGGCAGATGAATGTGGCGCGGCTCGTCGAATTTCACGCCAGCACCTCCCGGATCGGTTCCGCCTTGTCTTCCACGCGATGAAACGTCGGGAAGTTGGGCAGATTGAATTCCGCATAGGGATCGAGACCCAGCGCGGCGAAGATGGTCGCGAACAGGTTCTGCTCGTTAAAAGACCGGCCGTCCGGATCAACGCCGTCGGTATCCGTTGCGCCGACGACCACGCCGCGCCTCAAGCCGCATCCCGTCATCATCATGCTCCAGGCATTGGGATAGTGATCGCGCCCGCGAGCCGCGTTCATCCACGGCGTGCGCCCGAATTCGCCCATGGCAATGACGAGCGTGTGTTCGAGCATGCCGCGATCCTGCAAATCCGTGATCAGGCAGTGCAGGATGCGATCGAGTTCGGGGACGAGCATCTGGTGAATTTCGTGCTGAAGGACGTGGTTATCCCAGGGCATGCCATTGGCGATCATGACGAACGGCGCTCCCTGTTCAGACAGATTGCGGGCCATGAGCGTGTGCAGCCCGAACGTTCCTGGTCCATACCGCGCACGGTCTTTTTCGGGCAGTTTTGCGAGGTCGAAAAGATCGGCGCTCGCCATCAGTCCTTTTACTTTTTCAAACGCTGCGTTTTGCGCCGCCGCGACGGGACTCCGTCGCTCGTTTTCATATTTCCGGGCAAAAAACTGGCGCAAAGCATCGCGTTCCCCATGATCTTCGGAGAGCGCATCCACCGATCCGCGAAGCTGGGTATATTCCCCGCCGAGCCGCACGGGCGCATGTTGAGGACCGAGCCAGCCAGCAAGATCGCTCGCCTTGTATTGCTTGAATTCATTTCCCTCGGGGTTCGGATCGAGCAGGATGAAATTCGGAATCGGACGTTCGAGATCAGCGAGCGCGGCGGAAATTACGGAACCGAGAACGGGCCGCGTAAATCCCGCCCGATCAGGATTGCCGCGGGTCAGCAAATTGATCCCCTGCAAATGTTCCGACTGCTTGGTACGCATGCAGCGGATGACGTTGAGGCGGTGAGCGATCGATGCGCATCGCGGCATTAGCGATGAAAAATGGACGCCCGGAATCGTCGTCGGAATGCTTCCAAACGGACCGCTCGAGGGACGGCCCGGCTTCGGATCCCAGGTCTCAAATTGGCTCGGCGCCCCGCACAGCCATAGCAAGATCACGTTCTTCTGCGCGCGTCGCGTCGCCTCGGCCAAGAGCGGATTGGTAAACAGCCCGCCGAAGCTTGTGACCGCCGCGGCGCCGGAAGCGGCCAGTCCTTTCAAAAACAAACGACGATGCAGCCGATGTTCGTCAGGCGTGCAGGAACCGGGAGGTGGTGCGGAATCAGTCATCACTCGCTCAGTGATTGGTGGCAAATTCCGGTCCCGTGACCAAGGCCCACAGCAGGTCCCCGGCAGCCGCGGCGGGCTGATCGTTCCGGCCCTGCAGGTATTCGAGGCCGCGGGCCATTTCGGCGGCGTCAGGTTCTCGGATGAGTACGCGCAGGAACGCGCCGTGCACGCGATCTTCCAACGCCGGCAACTCCGCGAGCTGACTTGCTGCCGTACTGTCGCCGCCGGGCTTGAAAATCCCCGCCAGTTCTTCGTTGTTCGCCGTAAACATTGCCTGTTGGATCGTGGCGGAAACTGCCCGCGGCAGAACGTCCGGAAAATTCTCAACGAAAGCCCCTGTCAGGTCATCATCGCTCGCCGCTCGCCCGCTCGCAATCGCCGCCGACCGGGCCACGGTCTCCGCCACGAGCGGCCTTTCCAGCGCCGCGGCAAAGGCCTCTGGCGGCGCCTGCGAATCGGCCGCCGGGGCCGCGAGTTGGTAACCTCGGCTCGACACGATTCCACGGATGAGCCGGCGCATGTCATATCCGTGCGCGGCGAAATCTTTCGCCAGCCAATCCAGTAACTCCGGATGACTGGGAGGGCACTTCGAATTCATCTCGTCCACCGGATTCACGATTCCCATCCCCATTAGGATGGCCCACGTGTGGTTCACAAACGAAAGTGCAAGGCGGGGATTCGCGGTCGAGGTGGCGGCCTCTGCCAGTGCTGCGCGGCGCGAAAACTTGGGCACCCGTACCTTAGCTTGAGGATCGACATAAAGCTCCGGCGCATCCTCCTGCTTCGCGTCCCCATCGGGCCGGCTTTCCTCAATCGTCGGTCCGGTCAGCATCATCATCACCGCCGGCTGCGATTCCTTTTTGAGGTTGGTGAAATTGATGAACCCGCCAATCGCCGACTCGGCCACCTGACCGTCCTCTCCCTTGACATTCTTGCTGCGATTGAAAGCCGCCACCAATCCCCAGTAGTGGCCCTGCTTGATTTCGCGCGCGAGCGGATGGTTGTGGCATTGCGCGCAATCGAGCCGCGTCCCATAAATCAAGGGCGCCACGGCTTCCGCGATCTGCTGATACTCGTCACGCCGCTCGAAGAGAAAATACGGCGCGCCGGCGTCCTCTGGTTTATCCAGGCGCGCGACGATCATGGCCCGCACGACTTCGTTCCAAGGCCGGTTTTTCGCGAAGGCGTTCTCCAAAAAGCGATACCAGCCGCTTTCGGCGCGGCGTTTGGCCCGGCGCCCATCGGTACGCCCCATGAGCAGCGCATCCCAAATCTCGCGGAAATGACGCGGATATTCGTCGGACACCAGCAACTGATCGATTAACGCCTCGCGCTTGCTCGGTGCCTCGGCGTTACAAAACTCCGCGATCTCCGCGGAGGTTGGGATGCGACCGGCGAGATCGAGATAAATCCGCCGCACAAAAACGAGATCGCTGGCCGTTTCGACGGGCGTGACACCGCGATCCGTCCAGCCCAGCGCGAGATAGTGATCGATCGCCGCCACGACCCCGGCCCCATCGGGAGGGGCTGGAACGGCTTTCGGCTTCGCCCCGCCGTCGTCTGCCGCCAGCGCTCTGACCCACGAAGTGACCTTTTGAATTTCCTCCGCTGTGAGCTGCTTTTTCGGCGGCATGTGGGGATCTGATTTCGCCGTCAGCACCTCCAGGATCGGACTTTCGTCTACATTTTCTGGCGTCACGACGGGTCCATTTTCGTTGCCCTTTAAAACTGCTTCGGCGGTATCGAGCTCGAGCTTCGATTTCTGTTCGAGCGGTCCGTGGCATTTCACGCAATGAAGGTCCAGCACCGGCTGCGCTCCGCTCAGCCACAGCGCATGCACGTCCTCACCGCGTGCAGCCAAAATCGGCAGCGCGAGGAAATAGATTAGCAACGGTGGACGGAGCATGAACAGCGACGTTGGAATCAGTTACGCCATCAAATCTTTGACCACTTTGCCGGCGATGCCCGTGAGGCGAACATCGAGGCCCTGAAATTTCACGCTCAAGCGTTCGTGATCGATGCCGCAGAGCGCGAGCATGGTGGCATGGAGATCGTGGACACCGACCGGATTGACCACCGCCCGATAACCAAGCTCGTCCGTTTCGCCGTAGGTCGTGCCAGCCTTGACGCCGCCGCCGGCCATAAACAGCGAGAAACCAAGAATGTGATGATCACGTCCATCGCCGCCCTGGCTCATGGGAGTGCGGCCAAATTCTCCGCCCCACAGAACGAGCGTGTCATCGAGCATCCCGCGCTCTTTCAAATCGGAGATGAGCGCGGCCGTTGGCTGATCGACGTCCTGCGCCGCCACCGGCATGTCGTGGCGAATGTTGCGGTGATGATCCCAAACCCGGTGATAGAGCTGAATGAAGCGGACGCCCCGCTCGGCCAGGCGCCGGGCCAGCAGGCAGTTCGAGGCGAAGGAGCCGTCTCCAGGCTGCGCGACGCCATAGCGTTCAAGCATTTCCTTCGGTTCCTTGGAAAAATCCGTGAGGTCAGGCACGCTCGTCTGCATTCGGAACGCCATCTCGTATTGGGAAATCCGGGTCTGAATTTCAGGATCAAAACGTTCCTCGGCCGCGTATCCATTGAGTCGATTGATCTCTTCGACAACCTGCCGCTGCGCGCTCTGGCAGACGCCGGGGGGATTGCCGATATAATGAACGGCATCGCCCGAGGAATTGAACATGATGCCCTGGAATTTGCTCGGCAGCATGCCAGCAGACCATTGACGCGCGCTGATCGGCTGCGCCCCGCCGATCTTTTTGTTCGTGCTCGTGAGGACGATGAATCCCGGCAAATCGTCGGTCTCAGAGCCGAGCCCGTAGAGCATCCATGAACCGAAACTGGGCCGGCCTTTGATGATCGAGCCGGTGTTCATGAAGGTATGCGCCGGATCGTGATTGATCTGCTCGGTAAACATCGAACGCACAATGCAGAGGTCGTCCGCCCGCCCGCCGATGTGGGGAAAAAGATCGGAGATTTCCGCGCCGGAATGGCCGTACTTTTTGAACTCGGTGAACGGCCCCATAGCCTCGAGTTTCGCGCCCTGCAACTGCGCGAGTTGCTGGCCCCTGGTGTAGCTCTCGGGGAAAGGCTGCTTGTGGATTTTGGCCAGCTCGGGTTTTGGATCGAGGCTTTCGAATTGCGACGGACCACCCGCCATGCACAGGTGTATGATGCGCTTCGCCCGGACCGGAAATTGCGGTTGCCGGATGACGCCCTTCCATTTGCCATCGCCGTCCTTCGGCAGAGCAGCGTGCGCGGATCGCTCGAGCAGGGAAGCGAGCGCCAATCCCCCCAGACCATAGGCGGATTGAGTCAGAAACGTGCGGCGGTTAACGCTGAGAGCAAAGGCTTCGGGATCGAATTTCATGGCAAAAAGAGGCTGAGCGGGTGAGAAAACTGGAACGTGTTTCAGGCGCGCGTCAGCGCATTGTCGCTGACAAAAATGTTTCGTGCGCGAAAAGTTGCTGGACTCTCGTGGAGCAACACTGCCCGCAGCGCAGGGAGCGTCGAAGCGAACCACGGGCCGCGCAACTTACGCGCATCATTATCCGGCCAGACTCGGATTTCGTAGCCGTGGATTCGCGCCAATTCTTCCGCGGTGGCCGCCAGGTAAGCGTCCCTAACCCGGCCGCGATTACCGAACGCGGGGGCGAGTAAAACCGGCTGTTCGACCAACGCTGCCGGATCGGGCGAGGCGTAAAACTCATCGAGAAAGTTAGCCAGGCAATCATCGAATGGTTCGCCATGGATGGTTAACCGTGCCACTTCCGCCAGGCTTTTTGGTCTCACAGATTCCCTCCTTCAAATAATCCTTCCACCAGATGCTGCGCGCGGATCGGGATGCGCTGCGGAGCGTAGTATTGCGCCACCAAGTCCAGCACTTCCTTCGGGGAACCAAGCTTTAGATGGCGAATGAGAAACGTGATGTCGGCGAGGTCCGAAGGCTCGTCTGCAGTCCCACCAAGACGCGATGCCATGCGATTTCATCGCCAGAAGATATTCCGGGACGGGCATGGTTAGTCGCAGATTCGGAAACTGCGGAAGATTTCCGGTGGTCGTTTCATGGCGCGACGAGACGAAACCTTTGACTCCGTCGTTGAGCCAGTCAGACGGCAAATTAAGTTTGCGCGCGACGCGAAGGGCGAGATCCCGAATGCATTGCGTGGGCTGAAACAGTGCGTCCACATCCTTGGTGGACACGCGTGCGGAAAAGGCCAGCACCATTACCGTTCCGCCAAACAGGCAGATTTCTCCGATCGCATCCTGTTCACGAAGTCCGTCGGACAAAGCCGCCAACGCGGCCAGGATTTGTTCTCGCGTCAGATTGGAAGCGGGGTCGCTTTTGTCGGTCCTCATGGTGTCGGGCGTTTTCGATCCGCGTCAGTTTGTCTAGTACCTCGTGATGGCCTCGTGGAGGTTCAGGGCGACGCGGCAAACGGACGTCCAGGACGCCAGTTCAACGGGATCGAGGTTCGCGGCGGGCGGGGAGTTCCCGACGGTGGTGAGGCTTTTCGCGTCTTCGACATTCTCTTCAAAGTGGTCGCGTTGTGTGCCGAGAAAGGCCAGGAGCGAGCGCTCCTCTTTATCCGTCGGAGCGCGATTGATGAGTCGGGCGAAAAGGTCGTTTAAACGCTGTGGGTCGGTGCGGTCTGCGGCGGCGAGCACGCGTGCGGCCAGGACGCGCGCGGCCTCGGTGAAGGTCGGATCGTTCAATAGCGTTAACGCTTGCTGAGGCGTGTTGGCGACGTTCCGCGTGCAGGCAGTTTCCTCACGCGACGGTGCATCGAAATTCGCCAGCATCGGGTGCAGGAACGTGCGCTGCCAGTGCGTGTAAAGACCGCGGCGATATTGATCCGGGCCGGGGTCGGCAACGTAATGCCGATCCGGGAATTGAATCTGCGCATAGTAATCGGCGGGCTGATACGGTTTCGCACTCGGACCGCCGACTTCGAGATCAATGAGCCCGGCGGCGAAGAGCGCGTTGTCGCGCACAAATTCGGCTTCGAGCCGGCGTGGATTTTGGGAAGCCAGGAGACGGTTCTGCGGATCGGTTTCCAGCAATTCGCGGCGGAGCAGCGCGCTTTGCCGATAGGTCGCGCTGGTGACGATGAGTTTGATCATGTGTTTCACGTCCCACCCGCTCTCCCGAAATTCGACCGCGAGCCAATCGAGCAAATCCGGGTGTGACGGCCATTCGCCCTGGGATCCGAAATCATCGACCTGCGCGGAAATGCCGTTGCCGAAAAACTGTTTCCACAGGCGATTCACAAAAACGCGGGCTGTTAGCGGGTTTTCGGGCGCCATCAGCCAGCGCGCGAGGTCGAGTCGGGTCAGCCGCCGGCCTTCGGGATTCGAAATTTGCGGGAGAAACCCGGGTACGTGTGGCTCGACAACGTCGCCAGAATCGTTCTGCCAGTCGCCTCGGGGCAGCACACGGATGACGAGCGGATTGTCCACCGCTTCGGTAACGAGCGTCCAGGCCTTGCCGCCGCGACATTCGGCGATCCTGTCGCACAGCGCTTTGGCGTCCGGAAAACCTGGCGGCTTCCCCGTCGAGAGCATCCAGGTGACGCGCGCGTTCTCGATGTTGCTGCCCAATTGCGACGCCAGCGGAGTGAGATCGGCCGTTGGCGTCGGGGTGGCAAATGGCGAAACAGAAACACGAAGCGAAGCGGCGGCGTTGCCTTCAAGCGTCACGATTAAATTGTCTCCATCGCCCATTTCGATCGGTGGATCGAGCAGCCAGACCCCGGCGGCAGCGTCGGTGCCGGACGCCAGTTTCCATTGGTCGACGATCCCCAAAATTTCAAAGCCGCTCTCGTAGCGCGGCACCTTGCGATCCGCGTCGGCCTGACGGATCGCGAGAGGCGTGGGTTTGTCCGCGTCCTTCTTTTGCCAGGCGAGGCTCGTTTTCAGAGTCATCGATTTCACTCCCGACCGCAGAATTTCAGGGCCGGATCGTGGGTCGGGCAGGATCTCGATCTTGACGGCTGCAACCGTCCCCGGTGCCGGCGTCAGTTCGAGGACATCCTTGGTGGCGCCCTGGCCCGGGAGGACGATTCGCCCATCACTTTCCATCACCGCGGAGTCCTGCGTTTCGTTTTTCTCCATTTCCGAATCCCGGGTGTCTGCGACATCTGGCGTCTTCCATCCGGTCGGCGTGTCAGCGAGAAAGCCCCGAGCCGCTTCGCGCCACGCGGTAAAGGCCGGCTCATCCGCCGCGGCCGCCAGGGATCTCAATTGTTCCGAATAGCGTTCAATCCGTTGATGGAGCGCCGGGCTCTCGATTTCGATTTCCGGCGGAAACGGGTAGTCGTTGTTGTAGCCGCGCAGGTCAGGGTTCGGGGTGTAATCGTAATCCGCATAGACGCCCCACTGCTTGATATCGGCGAAGAACGCGGAGAGCGCGTAGAAGTCGCTCTGCTTGATCGGATCGAATTTGTGATCGTGGCATTCGGCGCAACCCATGGTCGCCCCCATGAATGCGCTCGCGACTGTCCGGACGCGATCGGCGCCGTATTTGACCAGGTATTCCTTGGGCTGCGCGCCACCTTCGCGCGTCATGAGATTCAGGCGATTAAAGCCGGTGGCGATGAGCTGCTCGGGTGTGGGATTGGGAAGTAAATCACCGGCGAGTTGCTCGATGGTGAACTGGTCGAATGGCTTGTTGTGATTGAACGCGTCGATGACGTAATCCCGATACGGGAAGATGTTGATGTTTTGGTCACCGTGATACCCGACCGTGTCGGCAAAGCGGACGGCGTCGAGCCATGGCACGGCCATCCGTTCGCCATAATGTGGCGACGCGAGAAGTTGATCGACGACGGTTTCATAGCCGGCACTGGCAAATTCGCTCGCCTGCTCCGGCGTGGGTGGCAGGCCCGTGAGATCGAGGTAAAGGCGCCGGCAGAGATCGCGGGAATCGGCTTCCGGAGATGGATCAAGGCCCTCCTTTTCGAGTCGCCGGAGGACAAAAACGTCAATCGGATTTCGCACCGAGGCCGCGTGGTTGACCGACGGTACCTCGGGCCGTTTCGGAGTCGTGTAGGCCCAGTGCGGCTCGTAGACGGCTCCCTGTTCCACCCAACGCTTCAACAATTCCATCTGTCGGGCATCGAGGGTACGATGGGATTTCGGAGGCGGCATGACCTCGTCCTTGTCCTTGGAAAATACGCGCTCGATGGCGTCACTGTCCTCGACGTCACCGGGCACAATGGCGCGGATGCCGTCGTTCTCGGCGAGGGCCGCTTCCCGCAGGTCGAGCCGGCGGTCGGCCTCGCGATGCTTGGGGTCGGGCCCGTGGCAGTGGAAGCAGTTTTCCGAAAGGATCGGGCGGATATCGCGATTGAACGACACCTTTTCGGGCAGGGCATCTTCTGCTGCGAGAAAACCGGGGGTGATCACGGCAAAGCCGGCCAGGAGAAAGAATAACGAGTTCTTGACCATGGGACGCTGAAGATCACCCCGATCGAGCATTCGTGACAGGAAGTTTTTGTCGCAGCGGGTGCGCCTCGAAACCCCGATAAATTCGACCGCGACTTTTTCCTCGGCCGCGCGTTCACCTGCTACTGAACCTGCCGACCAGGCATGAGTCAGCCGAATGCAACAGACCATAAACCACATATGAAGACCCTAATCACTGCGATTGCCGCGTTTGCCTTTGCCGGCAGCCTGGCCCTCGCGGAAGACGCAAAGCCTAAAGCCGACAAACCGAAACGTGATCCGGCCCAGGCCTTTGCCAAGCTCGATACGAACAAAGATGGAAAGCTCACCATGGATGAGTTTAAAGCCAGTCCGATGGCCAAGAAGAATCCGGACCGGGCTGAAACCGCGTTCAAGCGTCGCGACAAAGATGGCGATGGCTCACTGACTGCGGAGGAATTCGCGACTCGTCCTGCCAAAAAGAAAGACACGTAATCTTTCCCGGCGATTTTCGCCGCAAAACTTCAAGCCGCGCTCGGGAAATGTTCCCGGGTGCGGCTTTTTTTATTTCGCAGTTCCGGTATCAGCCGGGGCGGTCGCCGGTGGCGGAGCCTGATCACGCGGGAGTTCTGCGGATTCCGGAGTTGGCAGCGCTTCCGGCGGCTCCGGTTTGGTCAGATCTTTCCATGCGAAAAGCTCTCCGCGGATCCCACCCAACTCACCGATCAATTTCGCGCACTCCTCGCGCCACTTCTCGAGATTGGGTTGGGCGAAGGGTTTCACCCGTGAATTGGGGAAGACGAGATAGGTAATCTTGAGGTCGCTGACCGGCCGATTGTAACCGCTCGACCGGGCGTTGATCTGTTTGCAAATCCGCAACGACGCCTCGCCCTGCTGATACGATGGCCCGGCGTCGCCAACGATGGCCGGATACGCGGTATCGCCGCTGATGATTACGCAGAAGTCACCGATCTTCGGCGAGAACGGTGATGGTTGGTTCACCACGGACAGCGGCATGACGATAAACGGATCCACCGTCCCGACGAGGTAGCTGTATTTTTCGAGGCTGTAGATCTCCGCCTTCAGGTCCTTGATCGCCTCCTGGAGGCTCATTTTTTTCGCGGCGGAAAGGTCGGGTGTTTTGAGATCTTCCTGCGCTTTTTCCAGGCGCGTTTTGCGTCCGGCGAGGAAGGGATTGGGCGCGTCGGTTTTCTTGGGCCAGTGATAGCTGGTGAAGGGCTGAAACGTCGGCGAGGCATCGGTGGTGTAGTTGACTCGATCCGAATCCGAACCGTCTTCATCCACATCCATATCCGCCTGAACCAGCAGAGCCTTGCGTTTTGTCTCCGGATTCTCGAGTTCGAGAATGGTTTCGGTGTCGTAAAAATTGTGCCGCGAGAGGAGATTATCGAGGCGATTCAGATTCTTGCGCAGGTTCTCGACTTTGCGCCGGTAAAGGTCGTCGAAGAACGGCGAGACCTTCGATTTTTCGACGAGCTGCGGCAGAGTCGGAATGACTTCGGAGAGCTTCGGATTCAAGCGTTCGAGTTCTTCCAGATTCTGATGGGGCTTCGGAACCTTTACCTTGAAGGTGAGATTCGCTGTGTAACTCGCCGGGTCGTCGCGATCGGCCGTCGCCGTGGTCCCGAATTCCGTCTCGAGCGTCACGTTGTATTGCATCCCGTTGAAGATACGCCCGGTCTCGAGCTTTTTATTGGGGACGTAAGGCGTCGGAGGCGGTGTCGGCTTGGGCGGAGGTGTCGGAGTCGCGGGAGCGGGCGTCGGCGTGGCCTTCGGTTTCGGCGGTGCGGAACGTGGACACCCGCCGAGCGCAAATGCCCCGAGGACCACGATGGCAAAATTCCGCAGTGACTTCACGCGCGCCGCGGGAAGCTACTTTTTGAGAAACGCGACGGCCGTGAGCACGATCCCGATGACCGCCAGAATCCCCGTGATGCCGGCCGGCATGATTTTGTGGGTCGAAAGATAAGCAGGAACGAATCGACCGGCGAGCGCGAGGCAAACGATTCCGCCAAGAATCAAACCGGGTGTCACATTCCCCCTCAAAAGGTAAGCTGCCACCAGCAACAAGATTCCCGAGATGCCGCCCGCCACGAGCGACGCCGTGCTGCTTGCTTTCACAAACCCCATCACGCCGCCGAGGATGGTGAACAGGCCAAAAACAATGTAGAAAATGCGGGTCGGGTCAGTCATGGCAGAGATTGGTAGGGCAACGGACTCAATCCCGCAACCTTCGCGCGCTTGGAACCATGACTTGGCAGCACCCGGAGTTCCTCCGGCAGTGCACTGCCTTGGCCGCCTTAATTTGAGGGCATTCGCCAGAGGCCCTCGAGAAGGCCCCACGCGTAGTCTTGTCGCTTGGTTCCCGCGATGGACTGACTGATCGTTTCCGGCGGACTTTCCTGGAATTGTGGAGGTAGCAGGCTCCGATCTTGAAAGAGCTCCGAGCGGCTGTTGACCGAATGGATGCCCCAGGCGCTATGGCACATTTGGCAATCTTCGAGCCGGGCGCGAAGTTGACGGCCGGCGTCAGCAGACTCGAATGGGTCATTGGTAAAAATTGTCGTATAATGAATCTCGTCTTTCCCTATCGCCCGCATCGCTGCCTTGCCGCGCATCAGATTCCGAGGGTCCATGACAAATTCCGCAACGGCCTGAGGCGGCTGCGGACTGTAGTGAGGATCCACCCGCAGATAGGCGCGGAGTTGCACGCCGACAGTGAGCGGGCTGAGAACCAGCTCACCCTCGTTGCTAATCAGGAATGCTTGCTCCACCAGTGCAAACTGCGTCCCAACCGGGAACTGAGGCGTCTTGGGATTCACGAAAAGGTTCAGATAGTTAATGCCGCCGTTTGGAGTGGTGGCGTTGTTCTCCGGAGGTTCTTCGATCACCCACGGATCGCGAAAATCGCTCAGCCGTTTGATGTAGGTGAGCGTCTCCTCGCGCCCGCCAGGCAAACGCATGAAGATCAAAAACACCGAACGCCACCGCACGGCTTCGGTGTGGCTCCGCGCCGGGATGCGGTGGTGCCGATTTGCCAAACAAATCCAGGAGCTTTCCTGGTCCAAAAGATCCGCCGGAAAGAACGGCTTAAACGCGTCGTCAGGATCATATTTCGATGGAACCCCACCTGACTCGACGGTAGCCGCGACGGTATTTGGCAACGCGAGAATCTCCTCCTTCGACAGCGCCAGCCGTTTGAGCAGAGACGCGATCCCTTTTTGAAAAGCAAGTCGGTCGACCTTCAGCTGCCCAGGTTCGGGAACCCAAGGAGGCGTTTGCTGTTGCGTCGTCCAGTCGAAAACCGCCCAGAGGTGACGTTGCAGGAGCGCCCGTTTGACATGGCCGTACGCATCGATCTTTTCCTGCGGCAGAGCATTGAAGGCGTCCAGGGCCTCAACAAGCTTTTGGGATTGTCCTTCCTTGAAAAGGAACCGCGAATTGTTCCAGATTAACGGAAACGGTGAGTCCGCCCCGTGGGCTTCCCCGCCCGGACTTTTCCTCGTCATGATGACATCATAGAGGGCGTCATACGGATCAGGCGTCTCCACGGCGTGACCCATCTCGATCATGAAGCCGGCCCAAATCAGCGAAAGAATGGCTGTTCTCACAAGCCGCATATTACGCTCCCGGCCGTCCCAATTGTCAGAACATTGTCAAAAAGCGGGGTCAATTGCAGGGCGAGCAATTCGCCGCCTCGATGAAAACTGCCGGTGCGCCTTTGAACTATTCGTTGACCAAAGGAATCGTGGTGCGCAACAGCACGGCGGGTTGATCAGAAATGCAGCCCACTGCGGCGTCCGTCCATTCCGCGGGCACGAGGAAAAACTGTCCGGCTGAAAAGGTCATCGAACCGCAGGTCACTTCGCCGTGTTCGACGCAAAAAATGGCGAAGCTCCCCGTCGTGACGGCCGGACGCGTGCCCTCGATCCGCCACTGTTCGACGCAAAAGTCCTCGCACGCGACAACGGTTTCCCCCTCGCGTTGTGCGAGACCCGGTTCCGGATCGTTGAAATTGATCGAAGCCAGGGATTCCTGGACGTGCAGCTGGCGCGGTTTCCCGTCGAGCCCGAGGCGATTCCAATCAAAGACCCGGTAGGTGGTGTCGCTGTTTTGCTGAACTTCAAAGATCACGTTGCCGGCGCCGATCGCGTGAATCCGGCCGCTGGGGATGAAGAATGCGTCGCCCGCGCGGCTCGGCAAGCGATGGATCAAATCCGCGACGCGCCCTTCGGACAGAGCCCGGTCGAAATCGACGCGCGTGACGCCGCGTTTCAGGCCGGCGTAGAGATCGCTATCGAGCGCCGTGTCCATGAAATACCACATCTCGGTTTTCGATTCGCCGCCGAATTGTGCGGCGACTTCCTTGGGCGGATGCACCTGAACCGACAGCCGCTCCTGGGCATCGAGCAATTTGAACAGCAGAGGGAATCGCGCCGTGTCGCGCGCCTGATTCCCGAAGATCGCCGGACGATGCTGCGTCCAGAGTTCATGGAGAGTCGTCCCGCGGAAAGCGCCCGTGTGCACCACGCTTTGCGCTTCCTCGCGATCCACAATTTCCCACGATTCGCCAATGCGCACGCCTTGCTGCAGACGTTTGCCGTAAAGGGTTTCGAGTCGGCGACCTCCCCAAACCCGTTCCATGAATAGCGGCTCGAAAACGATCGGATCAGTGAGAGGCATGAGTAAACGAGTCTTGGACGGATAAAGCGGGCGCATAGCTAACGTCCACGCCTCACATGGGCAACACGGTACTGACCCGCGGGCGGATTTTTCCTGCGATCGGTTGATTATCCGAAGCTGCAGAAATCCGTGCGCCGAGAGGTATGTCGCGCCCCCTGGCACTCCGAAATTTCGTTCCCGGCTGGCCAACTCGGGGTAACCTCGCGACCCCAAATTCGTCGATCCGAACTCCCCGCGCCATGAACAATGCACTCGCTTTTCGCTCTTCACTCCTCATCGGGATTCTCGCCCATTCCGATGTCGTTCGTGCGGCGCCTGTGGATCTGGCGAGGTATCAACCAGCGTCTGGCATCGACGTGCGCGCTGACGGTGAAAAACTGCGTATCTCATGGCCGGTTTCGGGAGATGAGACTGGAGCGGTGGTGTTCGAGGCGGATTCGAATAAGCCGCTCATCGAGTCACTCGGTGTCGCTCCCGCCGGAAAGGATATTCGAACGATCGCCACCGGCCTGAATCCAGTGACATTGCTGACCGTCGGGGAGCGGGATCTGAAATTGCGGAACGGCTGGACGGTCTTTTTCGACAAGGTGCCGCTGAAACCCTACGCCACATTTTTGGCGAAACTCGGTGAACGGCAATTCACGGTGTCGAGCCAAGGCGCGCGGACCACCGTGTCGGTGGGCAAACTTTCCGCCGGAAACTTCCGCGGGGAGCAACAGTTTACATTTTACCGAAACAGTCCGCTGATTCTCGCCGAGGCGGTGATGAGTACGGAGGAAGATGCGCGGGCGATCCTTTACGATGCCGGCCTGACAAGCGGTGCTCCGGACTGGCAGGCGATGGCATGGCGCGACACGAGTGGAGCGGTCCAGCGCGAAGACCTACAGGCCGGAAAAGATGCGGAGGCGGTCTCGGTCTCGGGACGAACGATCGTGGCGAGTGGCGCGGGCGGATCCATCGCGGTGTTTCCGCCGCCACACCGCTATTTCTATCCACTCGATGAAGCCTACAATCTGAAGTTCGTCTGGCACGGCACGAACTACGGCGAACGCGTGACCGACTACGGATTTGGCATTCGCCAGGAACCGAGCGGCGATCGCCGTTTTGTCCCGTGGTTCAACGCGCCGCCGGGCACCAATCAGGAACTCGGCGTTTTCTATCTGCTGAGCAGCGGCGACGCGGAAGCGACGATCGACCAGGTGGCCCAATACACGCACGGCGATCGATTCAAAAAACTGCCCGGGTTTCGCACCTTCACCAGCCATTACCACGTCGAGCACACGCGCGAATTCCTGCAGAAACAGAAGGAACAAAAGACCGACGGCGTGCCGGCCGGACTCGAGGTGCCGGGAATGGTGAAGACCTTCAAGGCGCGCGGAGTCGAGATCGTGCATCTCGCCGAATTTCATTTCGGTGAAACGCCGGGAGCCACCGCGGAGCAGCGATTGCCGATGCTGAAAACTTTGCACAACGAATGCCGGCGGCTTTCGGATGACGAAATCCTATTTCTTCCGGGCGAAGAGCCAAATGTGCATCTCGGCGGTCACTGGATCAGCTTATTTCCCAAGCCCGTTTACTGGGTGCTCAATCGTTCCGCAGGAAAGCCGTTTGCGGAAACGGTCGAGGGCTACGGGACGGTGTATCACGTGGGCAGCGCGGACGATGTCCTGAAACTGATGGAGCAGGAAAACGGCCTGATGTGGACGGCGCATGCGCGCATCAAGAGTTCGACGGGATTTCCCGACGCGTATAACCAAACGCCGTTTTTTCAGTCGCCGCATTTTCTCGGCGCCGCGTGGAAAGCGATGCCAGCGGATCTTTCCCGTCCGACGCTCGGCTGGCGTGTGCTCGATCTGCTCGATGACATGTCCAATTGGGGTGCGCGCAAGCAGGTCATCGGGGAAGTGGATACGTTTCGGATGGAGCCGGACTTCGAAACCTATGCGCACATGAATATCAATTACGTGCGGCTCGAAAAACGGCCCCGCTTCGACGACGGCTGGCACCCGGTGCTCGACGCGTTGCGCGCCGGGAAATTCTTTACGAGCACGGGCGAAGTTTTGATTCCTGAGTTTTCGGTCGCGGGAAAACGCAGCGGTGAAACGCTTGACCCGGCCGCCGCCCGAGAGGCCGTGATTGAAGCCGATCTCGAATGGACGTTTCCCATGGCGTTTGCTGAAGTGGTTTCGGGCGATGGAAAGCAGATCTTTCACGACCGGATCGACCTCACGGAAACGGAGGGCTTTGGCACCCGCCAACTCCGCGTCCCGCTGAATCTCAAGGATCGCACGTGGGTGCGTTTCGAGGCCTGGGACGTGGCCGCCAATGGCGCCTTCACGCAGCCAGTCTGGATTGGCGACGCGAAACCCGCCGGGACCGAGCGCTCGACCGGTGCGCGTTTCGTTCCCGAACGCCAAGACGATTTCGCGTGGGAGAACGATCTGGTGGCTTTCCGCACCTATGGACCTGCGATTCGGCCATTTGGAACGCCGTTCACGCGCGGCATGGAAGACAGCGGCATCGACTGCTGGAACAAGCGCGTTACCTATCCCATCATCGACCAGTGGTATGCAGGTGATCCGCGCGGCGTGAGCTATCACGAAGATCACGGAGAAGGGCTCGATCTCTATCAGGTCGGCAGTTCCCGTGGCTGTGGCGGCACCGCCATATGGAAAGACGGTCGCATGATTTTATCCGGCCCATTCAAGAGCTGGAAAATCATCTCGCGCGACCGCGACAAATCCGTCTTCGAGTTGATCTACGATTACGACATCGCGGGCGAACGTTTCACGGAAACGAAACGCATCACCATCGAGCTCGGTTCGCAGATGTTTCACTCGGAATCAACGTTCACCAAAAATAGTCAGCCGGTGCCTGATCTCGAGGTGGCGATCGGGATCACGACGCATGGGGGCAAAGCGGAGCCGACGGTGCAACGGGATGAAGGTTGGATGTCCTGTTGGGAAAACTTCGGGGACAGCGGCCTCGGCACCGGCGTTGTGATTGATCCCGCCCGGATCACCGAGATGCGCGTCGCCACCCCGGTAAGCGACGAGAATCACGCTCTGATCCTTACCCGCACCGACCAGGACGGCCACCTCGAGCACCTGGCCGGTTTTGCCTGGACGAAGGCTGGCACAGTCAAATCGCGCGAGGTATGGAACGCGTATCTGTCGGATCTTTCGAAGACGAAAAAATAAACCGCGGCGGGCGCGGCGAACGCGGCGGAAAAGAGAATTCGGGGAACGATCAGAAGTGCCTGGTCGTGATCCAGACAGACGGCGCCGCATCGTCACGGTTCCATCCACCTCGCCGCGCCCGCCGCGTCCGCCGCGGTTTACTTTCCTTCATGCTTCTGGCAATCCACGCACCATTCGTTTGATGCCATTCTTTAAGAGGCGAACGTTGAAATTAATCAGGTAGCCAACGTGGAGGTCAGACAAATGCAGATAATTGATCAGCGTTGCTTCAAAAATCGGTGACAGCGATTCGCAACTCTTCAACTCCAGCACGATGGTTTCCTCGACGACAACGTCGAGCCGGTATCCGCAGTCCAGGCGCACTCCCTTGTAGATGACAGGTAGCGCTTTTTGCCGCTCGAAACGCATGCCCCGCAGAGTCATTTCGTGACAAAGCGCCATTTCGTAAGCGCTTTCGAGCAGTCCCGGCCCCAAGGCGCGATGGACCTCGAATGCGGCATCAAGCACCTGGGTTGCAAGTATATCGAGTTCCTGCCTGTTCATTTTCCTTTTCGCCGCGCTCGCCGCGTCCGCCGCGGTTCATCTCGCCTTCAAAACTGCGCGAGGAAGCGCTGGTCGTTGTCGGTGAAGTAGCGGATGTCGGGGACGCCGGCCATGATCATGGCGAGGCGGTCGAGTCCGAAGCCAAAGGCAAAGCCCGTGAATTTTTCCGGGTCGTAGGCGCGTGTCTCCGCGCTTTTCATTCACGGACGCGAAGACGGCGGGATCGACCATGCCGCAGCCGGCGATCTCGAGCCATTTGTCAGCGGCGCCGAGGGCAGTCGATTTGATATCCACTTCGTAAGCTTGGCTCGGTGAAGGGGAAGAAGTGCGGCCGGAAACGAAACTTCGCATCCCTGCCGAAAAGCTCGCGGAAGAAGAATTCGAGCGTGCCCTTGAGGTCGGCGACGCTGACACCTTCATCGACATAGAGCCCTTCCATTTGGGTGAACTGCGCGAGGTGCGTGGCATCGATCTCGTCGCGGCGATAAGCTGCTCCGGGCGCGATGATGCGGATCGGTGGAGCCGACTTTTCCATGGTGCGGATTTGCACGGTCGAGGTGTGGGTGCGCAGCAGGCGCCCGTCGGCGAGGTAAAAGGTGTCCTGTTCGTTGCGCGCCGGATGATCGGCCGGCGTGTTCAACGCATCGAAGCAATGAAACTCGGTCTCGATATCCGGGCCGTCCGCCAGGGCGAAACCCATGCGCCGAAAAATCTGGATCGCGCGATCCTGCAACTGAGTAATCGGATGCAACGTTCCCACGCGATGGCCCGTGCCGGGCAACGTGGCGTCGACGCCGGCAAAGGCGGCCTGGTCCAACTTCGCCAGCAGCGCGGATTTCCGTGACTCGAGCGCGTCCGTCACCGCCGTGCGCACGTCGTTGAGCAATTTGCCGAGGCGCGGTTTGTCCTCCTTCGACACGTCCTTCATGCCTTTGCTCAGCGCGGTCAGCGCGCCGGCCTGTCCGAGGTATTTGACCCGCGCTTGTTCGACGGCAGTTTCATCGGTCGCGGTCTCGATGGCGGCGAGAGCTGCAGTGCGGAGTTGTTCGAGTTGGGTGTCCATGGGAAATCGGGTCATCCTGAGCGGAGCAAAGCGAAGTCGAAGGACCCGGCTCAAAGTTCGCGGGACTTCCTGCCGTCAGTCTGCTCCGACGAAGCCTTTGGCCTGCGCTGGAGTTTCGACATTGGCGGCCGGGTCCTTCGACTTTGCGGCTGCGCCGCTTCGCTCAGGATGACCAAACAGAACAGCCTCGAATACGCCGGAGCGCATTCGAGGCTGTCAAAGTGAATTCGCGCGAGCGCGGCGCCTGGTCAGGCGGCCTTCGACTGCTCGGCGCGCTTGGCCTCGAGCGCAGTTTTGGCCTGCTCGAAGATGGCCTTGAACGCGGCTTCGTCGGTGACGGCGAGGTCGGCGAGAATCTTGCGATCAAGTTCGATGCCGGCCGCCTTGATGCCTTCCATAAAACGGCTGTAGGTCAGTCCGAGCGCGCGGGCCGCGGCATTGATCCGCAGCTGCCAGAGCATGCGGAAATTGCGTTTGCGCGTCTTGCGATCGCGATAGGCATACACCTGCGCCTTCATGACGGCGTTCTTGGCGTAACGGAAAAGTTTCGAGCGGCGTCCGCGAAAGCCTTTGGCTTTCAGGAGCATCTTTTTGCGACGGCGGCGTGAGGCCGGGGCGTTGGTGGCGCGAGGCATGGCTTGATTCGGTTTGAGTTTTCTTTCGGCGAGCTGTTTGGGGTTTTAAATATGATCCAGCGCCTCGCTCACCGAGGCACCCGGCATTCCCGGGCAGACGACTGGGTCACGGCCGGCCGCGCGCTTAGGCGAACGGCAGGCACTCCATGATCCGCGGGACCATGGTCTTGTGGACCTGGCCCACTTTGCCGAGCCGGTGCCGCTGCTTGCGAGACTTGCTCGAAGCGAGGTGACGCAGGCCTGGTTTGCGCCGGAGGATTTTACCCGTTCCGGTGATTTTGAACCGCTTGGCCGCAGCTTTTTTCGTCTTGCGACGTGCGATGGATCTAGGCATGGGGCGCGGACGGTAGCAGCGGATGCCAGTCTGGCAACGCGATTTTCAGGAATCTTTTGCCCCGCCGATGAGGAGTAAAAGCTGGCCCCGATGAGCCGGTGGCGAGCGGTGAATTGGCAATTGCCTTCTCGCCTGGCTGTTTCGCCTGAATCCATGGGGTTTTCGCTGCGAATTGAGCACCCTCTCGCAAAAATCCGTCCGGCGGCGAGACTGGCGACGGTCCTTGAGATTCCGGCTGCTCTCCCGCTTATTGGCTGCGCCGCTCCGGCTAAGACCGGCGCTGGAACTCGATTCTCCGTCTGCCATTCTTCCAACATGTTTCGTCGCCCACGCCACTCTCTCGCTTTCATCGTCATGGTCATCGCCGCCGGCGGCGTTTCGGCTTTCGCGCAGGACAAAAAGAAAGATGAAACGCCTCCACGTACCGATGAGGAGATCCTGAAGACGGTCACGCTGCCCGAGGGCTACGCGGCCACCGTCTTCGCCAGCCCACCGCAGCTGGGCTACCCGACATCGGTCAGCGCTGCGATCGACGGCACGATTTTTGTCGCAGTGGACGAAAACGGATCGCTCGGACGCGCCCGGCAATGAACGCCGGCAAACCGCGCGGATACGTGATGCGGTTGCGCGATACCGATGGCGATGGGAAGGCCGATGAATTCAAGCGTTTCTGCGAGGTCGAAAGTCCGCGCGGTGTGATCTGGGACGGCCCGAGCGGCACGGCCCCGGGCACACTTTACGTCATGCACCCGCCAAATCTCACCGCTTACACGGACACGGACGGCGACGGAACGGCGGACAAGCAGGAGGACATTCTCACGGGGCTCGGTTTCGATCTCGATTTCCGCGGGGCGGATCATACGACAAATGGCTGCCGGCTCGGGATCGATGGCTTCATTTACGTCGCGATGGGCGATTACGGCTGCATCGGCGCCAAGGGCAAGGACGGACGGACACTCACGCATCGCGGCGGCGGCATCGTACGCGTTCGGCCCGACGGCACCGGGCTCGAACTCGTCGCGGAAGGCACGCGTAATATTTATGACGTTGCCATCTCGCCCACGATGGATCTGTTCACCCGCGACAATACCAACGACGGTGGCGGCTGGGATGTGCGCCTGAGTTTTATTCCGCCCGGAGCGCACATGGGTTACCCGAAGCTGTTTAAAAACTTCTCCGAGGACATGCTTCAGCCGATGGCGGATTACGGCGGCGGCTCGCCGTGCGGAGCGTTGTGGATCGATGAACCCGGCCTGCAAAACGGGCTCTACACGGTCGAGTGGGGGCGGAACGCGATCATGTATCACCACCTGAAACAGAAAGGCGCGGGCTGGGAAACGGAGGGGCCGAACCAGGGCCAGGACGAATGGCTGAAGCTCACGCGTCCGACGGACATGGACGTGGACGCGAGCGGCGTGATCTTCATCACGAGCTGGGAAGGCGCGACCTTTGATTACAACGGACCGAACGCCGGGTATGTGCTGCGGGTCACGAAGAAGGATAAGCCAAAGGTGGAGGTGCCGGATTTGGTGTTCACAACCCTCGGCGACTCGGGCGAAGAAGCCGCGAAAACCATTGCTGAACACCTCGGTTCAGACAGCGGGTCGATCCGGTTGGCAGCGCAGCGCGCGTTGGTCCCGAGGTTGAAGGCGACTCCCGGCGCTCTCGCGGGTGTCCGCGTCGACGAGTGCCTCGACATTATGGAACGCGAGGCCAAGGCGGGCCATATGGGAGCCGCTTGCGCTGCTTATTTCACCTTTGCGCTGGCCGGGACCGACTGGGTGAGCGGTTACGGAGGTGATGTGGAAACGTTCAAGCAATTGTCTCCCGATTCCCGTTTACTCGAAATCCGGGTGATGGGGAATGGACGACGCGATTTGGCCACGAGCAGCGAACTAATGCTTCTCGCTGGCTTGCGCGATAACGACCTCGCGTCCGCGCCGCCGCCATCACCGCGCTGCGCCGCCTTGGTCAAACGAGCGCCGCGCCTTCGATTCTCCCGCTCGTCGCTGATCCTGATCCGGTCGTTTCCCATCTCGCCGTTCGCGCACTGAGCGAATTGAAAGCCGTCGAGCCGTGCCTCGGTGCGCTGGATTCCTCGGATGAAGCCGTCGCGCCGGTGCCTTGCAGTGCGCTCTACGGCATGACGATCCGCCGTCGTCGATGGCCTGATCGCGCGGCTTCCCTCCGCCAAGGGCGAGCGCGCGCCGCGGAATTCTCAATGCCCTCTGCCGCCTCGCGAACCAGGACGCGGAATACGAGACTCCGAAGGTCTGGTGGGGTACGCGGCCCGGATACGAGCGGCCCGGTTTACCAGCCGGTGAAGTGGGACGGAGTCGGGCAAAATCGAGGGCGCGCTGAAGAAGGAACTCGAGGCCGCAAACGACAACGACGCGCTCTGGCTCGCGCAGCGGATGCATCTTGACGAAGGTCGATCTGCCGAATCTCAGCAGCGTCATGCTTTCCAAGGCCAAGGATGCGCCGGCGCAAACTCGCGGCCATTGAGGCGATCACCCGGACCAAGCCCGGACTGTCCGATGAAGCAATTTCGGTCCTGCTCGGTATCGTTTCCGATGAGAAGCAATCGCCCGAATTGCGGGCGAACGCGCTCGCGGGAAATTCAGCGTTCGAGCGATTGGGAACGTGAGCTCGATGCGGGTGTGACCGCGCTGGCGCCGTTCCTGGCCCATCCGCCGGCGAACGCGGCGCTGGCCAATGCGGTGAACGATTACACGCACGACGCGAAACTGGTGAAGCTCAGCAAGGAACTGGAAAAATCGCGACGGATTCCGATCCCGGGAAAAGTGCCGTCGCGCAAAACCATCCTGATCAATCTCGCTTCCAGCAGTATGGTGAAAGGTCAGGACCGTGACGCGATCGAGAAGGAAGTGAGCGCACTTTGGCAAAAGCCAGAGACCGCGGCGGATCTGCTCGGCGCCATCGCACGCACGAAAGCTCCGGGTTTTGACGACGAGATTCGCCAGCACCTCAAAGATCCGAACAACGCCGTTTCGGAAGCCGCACTGTTCGCCTTCCAGGCACTCGGGCTGAGCAACACCGAGCAACCGATGAAGACCATCGGCGACATGAAGGTCGAGATGGTGGCCGCGATCGTGAACAAAGGTGGCGGCGACGCCGCGGCGGGCAAGGAGATGTTCCTCCGCGCGGGTTGCATCGCCTGTCACACCATCACGGCCGAGGAACCTCTCAAGGGGCCGATTCTCAGTGCGGTGGCGAAAATCTACGATCGCGCCGCGTTAACGGAATCCATTCTCAAACCGAGCGCTAAAATGGCCCAGGGCTTCGAGAGTGTTTTTGTGAAGACGAAAAAGGGCGATCAGGTGGAAGGATTCATCACCCGCGAGGGCGGTGACAGCGTGGATATCCGCAACATCGCGGGGCAGACCGTCACGATCGAAAAAGGAGACATCGCGGAGCGCGGCCAGCGCGCGCAATCGATGATGCCTGAGGGGCTCCTCAATGCCTTCTCGCCGGCGGACCTGGCGAACCTGCTGGCCTATCTCGAATCGTTGAAGGGAAGTTGATGCCCGGCCATCAATCGGGCGATTGCAGGATCGTGGTCTGAGACCTGTTCCGTTCGTGCCCGAAGTATTTGCGTTTTGGGGCGGGGTACGCGCGCCATTTCCAGTCGTCGAGAAAGGGATTTCTCTGGCAGCGTGGCCATGCGATCCTACGCTGGGATTCTGGTCTGATTGCATTTGCCAAAGTTGGAATCAGTTTGAGCGTCTCAATCGAAAATCTTTGACCGGTCGATCGAAAACACCTGCCATAAATTCTCATGAATGTCAGCCGCGCTCGAAATTCTGGTCATTCTGCGGTCGAGGCGCTGGAAGCGCGGATCGCGCCGGCTGCCGTGGTATCGCTCGCAAATTTGGATGGCACCGTTGGATTTGCCCTCTTCGGAGCGGACGGAGGGGACAGCGCCGGCTATTCGGTCAGCGGTGCCGGAGATGTGAATGGGGACGGATTTGCGGATGTCCTCCTGGGCGCGCCGGTCGCGGATGGCGAGATGTCCACCTCAGGTGTCGCCTACGTTGTTTTTGGGACGGATCAGGGATTCCCCGCATCAATCGATCTCGGCGCCCTTGATGGCTTGCAGGGATTTCAGATTCGCGGGGTCAGCCTGGGCGATTCTGCGGGTATCTCGGTCAGCGGCGCCGGTGATATGAACGACGATGGATTTGATGACGTGATCGTCGGCGCGAGCGATGCAGATGGGAATGGCTCGGGTTCTGGCGCTGCTTATGTGGTCTTTGGGTCTTCCGTGCCGGCAGCCATGGTTGAACTCGGCGCGCTCGATGGTACCAATGGCTTCAAGATCACTGGGGCCGCCGCAGGCGATCAGGCGGGCGCTTCGGTCAGCGGAGCGAGGAGACATTAATGGCGATGGCTTTGCGGATGTGATCATCGGTGCGCCCGGCGCTAATCTTGGTGCCGGTGTGACGTACGTGGTTTTTGGAAAAGGTACAGTCCTTCACTTCCGAGATCGATCTTGGCACTCTCAATGGGACGGACGGTTTTCGAATCAACGGAGAAGCGGAAAGTGATGAATCCGGAACCGCCGTGAGCGATGCGGGCGATGTGAATGGAGATGGCATCGCGGACGTGATCATCGGAGCGCCCGGCGGTTACGGGCTGGAGGAATACTCAGGCGCGAGTTACGTTGTTTTCGGCAAGACCGGTCCCTGGAGTGCCTCGCTCGATCTCGTTTCGCTCAATGGCAGCGATGGATTCAAGCTCAATGGCGTCGGCAAATACGACTATTCCGGCTCAGCCGTCGGCGGTGCCGGGGATATCAATGGCGACGGAATTAGCGACATGATCATCGGGGCCTATAACGCCTCCCCCAATGGCGAATATTCCGGAGTCGCCTACGTTGTTTTCGGAAAGCAAAATTTCGGCGCCAAGATCAACCTTTCGAGTCTCAACGGGAGCAACGGCTTCAAGTTAAATGGCGGTGCGAAGGGTGACTATGCCGGCTTCTCGGTGAGTGGTGCCGGGGACGTCAATGGCGACGGCATTGCGGACATCATTGTCGGTGCGACCGGAGCGAGTCCAAATGGCCACGTTGAAGGCGCAAGCTATGTGGTCTTTGGCAAGGAAGGCGGTTTTTCCGCGGAGATAAAACTCTCGAGGCTGTCGGCAGATGACGGCATCCGAATTAACGGACCGCAACCCGATAGCAGCGCTGGTTTCTCGGTTCGCGCGGCTGGAGACGTGAATGGCGATGGGATCGACGACATTATTATTGGGGCTTACGCCGCGGATGGAATGGGTGTGGGCGCGGGTGCTGCCTACGTGGTCTTCGGCCGAAAGGATTTTAAAAGCGACCCACCACCAAATCCCGGCACGTACATTATCAGCGCGGACGGGAAAACGGCGATCTACACCGACCTTGATGGCGATACTTTCCGGATCACGCTGGGTGGTGGGATCCTTTCCCCGGAGATGATTCGCCTCAACGCGGAGGGATACATCGAAATGTTTGATTTGACCGGACTGGCGGCGTCGGCGACCAGGGCGAACTCGGGCAAGAGCGAACCGGTCAGTCTTTCCGTTCTCTCCGTCGGGAAAGCGCCGGGTGGTGATGGTTTGTTGGATATCGGGACCGTCGATGCCACGGGCGTGACCCTGAAGTCGCTGCAAATCGATGGCGATCTGAGCGCGCTCTTCGTGGGCTCGGATGAACTCGTCGCGAAGAGTAAGAAGCCGGATGGCAAGTCCGGAAATGAAAACCCTGCGCGTTCATTCCATGGGATTGGGGGCCAGTCACTTTGCCAGTTTGAGCCCGACCATGAACGTCCCGGGCGGCATTAAAAAAATGACGGTGCAGGACGAGATGGCCAATGTTCGGGCGAAGCTCGGTGGCGTTGGCAAATTGGGGGTGAAGAATCTGACCATCGGGGCGTCGATGTCCGGAAGTGCCCTCGAAATGCCCGGCGGCATTAGGAAAATGAAGGTTGCGAAAAACGTCGCTGATACCTCGTTGGAGGTGGGAAAAAAGTGGCGCAGCCTGGCGGTGCTCGGTGAAATTACGGATAGCGAGGTGATCGTCACCGGCACGCTGCGAATCCTGATCGTGCGCGGCGATGTGACTGATTCGTTGGTCGCGGGACCCGGCGCGACCGATGGCGTCAGCCAGCAAAACTCGACCGTTTTCTCCCGGGTCAAAGTGCGGGGAGACTTTGTGCGTTCGCAGTTGGTGGCGGGCTACGATGGCGCCGCCAGTCCAGTCAATGGCAGTGCCAGTCTCGGGAAGATCTCCATCAAGGGTGATTTTGTGGAGAGCAGCATCGCCGCCGGAGTCGATGCCGGCGCCGATAGATTTTTTGGTACGGGAGACGATGCGCTCATTGGCGGAAACGCCGGGCTGATCGGCCGAATCGCCGCCATTACACTGGACGGGCGAATTATCGGCACCCCAACCAGCGACGGGGATGGATTCGGAATTGTGGCAGAGGAGATCCGCGCGCTCTCGATCCAGGGGCGTGACCTCGACTTGCGTAATGGCGCCCGCAATGACACGACCCCGGTGCCGGTTGGCAGCACCGGCGACGTCATCGCGCGCGAACTAAACGTATAGCGTTCCGTTCTCTCGGCGCGATTCGTTGACGTTCAGGGGTATGCTCTGTTCGCTGAAAGAAATCAGCTGACCGCACAAACCGAGGGCGTTCCCCGTGCGGTTGAACGGCCCTGCGCTCTCGGTGACAACGTGAGCCCTTGTGCCGACGGCGACCGACCGTCGCGCTTACTGTTCGTCCGAGGCCGCGGGTTGAGGGGCTGAGGGCGCTTCTGCGGGAGCCGGTTCCGGTGGGGCCGGAGCGGGAAGCGCTTCGGGCTTCGGAGGCGGTGTTGGGTCGGCCGGTGGGGGCTCGACTGGTAGCGGGTCGAGAGCAGGGGCAGGAGCCGGTTCAGGCTCTGGCTTAACGGGAGGTATCGGTGTTGGCGCCGGGGGTTCGGGAGCGGGTGCTGGAGCAGTCGGCGCCGTGTTGGCGTCGATGAGCGGTTCAAGTTCGGCGCGCGCCTCGTCAAACTTTGCGACTGCTTCGTTCAGATTCTCCCGCGCGGACTCAGCTTCGGCGGGAGAAGCGTCGCGATAGGCTTTCAGTTTCTCTTCGAGGTTCACCTGCCGCTCCTTCATTTTTCCGAGCTTCTCTCCCAACTCGCCGTCGGGCGCGACCGGTGCATTTTGGGCTCGTTGCTCGATGATGGCCGCCTCCTGCCGGCAGAGTTCGATGCGCTTGTCGATCAGGACGTTCACTTGCGCGGTATGCTCCGCGATTTCCTTTTGCAGCGCCTCGGTATTGCTCTGCATGGTTGTCATTGAATCCTGCGCGGCCTTGATGCCCTCGCGAGCCTGTTGTAAACCCTCGATGGCGCGATCCGAGGCCGGTTTATCTTTTTTGCAGGCGCCCACCGACAAGGCGGCCCAGACCAACGCACAGACTGTGAATGAATTCCTCAGCGTCATGATGGCCGGACGCTAGCAGCCGGTGGGGCGGTGGCCAGAGCGGAATCATTTCTGGCCGGGCGCGGGAGCGCGCTTTTCAAGTGGCCGCCTTTCGCCTCTCTTCCCGGCGTGCCACCAACCGGACGACGCTTTGAACGCGCGGAACTCGCGACGCTTTTTTTTCTGAATGCCGCCGCCATGGGCATGTGGATGGTGCCCTTTGGCAACGTGCTCAAGGCGCACGGCTACGAAGAAATCATTGCCTATTGCTACGCGTGCGCCGGAGTGGCGGCGTTCATTTCACCGATGATTGTGGGGGCGCTGGCCGATCAACGGATTGCGCCCGCACGCTTGTTGCGCTGGCTCGGATGCGGCGCCGCGCTGTTTCTCGCGCTGGCTTTCTACGGCATCGATTGCCAATTGAGCCCGCTGGCGATCCTGGTGGCGGTGCAGGTCCACGCCATTTTTTATGCTCCGATCTTTGGGCTGGCGACGAGCTACGTGCTGGCCCGCCTCGATGATCCGCAAAAGCAATTCGGTCCGGTGCGTGCGTGGGCCACCGTCGGATGGATGATGGCCGGAATTGCCGTGAGCTGGGGTCTGCACGCGGATATCTCGACTCGCTCGGGATATGTGGCCGCGTTCATTTGGTTTTTGGGCGCCATGTTTACGTTCGCGTTGCCCGAGGTGGCGCCGAGCGACGTCATCCCCCGCCGTGGCTGGCGCGACGTGCTCGGTCTCGAGGCGCTCGAGCTCTTTACCAATCGCGATCACCGCATGGTTTTCATCACGGCTGCGCTTTTTACCATGCCCATGGCCGCCTTTTATCCCTACACGCCGATTCACTTGCGGGAGGCAGGGATCGAGCATGCGACCGGCGTGATGGCCATGGGTCAGGTCAGCGAAATCGTGACGATGTTTTGCCTTGGTGGGCTATTCGCACGCGTGCGGCTCAAGTGGGTATTCCTCGGCGGAATCGGATTTGGGATTGTACGGTATGCGCTCTTTGCGCTGGATGCCCGAGTGTGGCTGCTGGTGGGGATTTCGCTCCATGGATTTGCTTTCACCCTGTTTTTCGTCACGGCGCAGATTTACCTCGAGCAGCGAATACCCTCAAGGATGCGCGCCCGCGGCCAGGCTTTGCTGAGCGTGATGACCGGAGGTTTCGGAAACTTTTTCGGCTATCTCGGGAGTGGTTGGTGGAAGCATGCGAATACCAACGGCCCGCTCACCCAATGGCCGGCTTACTGGCTCGGCATGGCTTTCGCGATGGGCCTGGTCTTCGCTCTGTTTGCCATCATCTATCGCGGCCAGCCCGGCGCCGCTTTGCCAGCGGGTCGCGGGAACGTCACCGAGAAACCGGTTGCCGGAAATTGAGCGCTCCGCGAGCATCGGCTGTGCGCCCGCGCTGTCGCCCGCTTACGTCTTTCCTTGTGCTGCTTGCCCTTGTGGGTGCCGGGTCAACGCGTGCGGAACCGCTCAAGATTCGCGTCGCCACTTACAATTGTTCACTGAATCGAAATGCGCAGGGTCAGCTCGCCACCGATCTCGCCACGGGTGCGAACACGCAAGCGCGGCAGGTCGCGGAAATCCTGCAACGGGTCCGGCCCGACATTGTGTTGTTGAACGAGTTCGATGTTGATCCGACCGATCCCACGCTCGCCCTGACGCGGTTTCATGACAATTACCTTGCCGTCGCACAAAACGGCCAGGGGGCGTTGAACTACCCGTTTCGTTACGCGGCGCCTTCGAACACGGGCGTCGCCTCGGGATTCGATCTGGACAACAATGGGAGCATCGTCACCACGCCCGGATCGGAAAGTTACGGCAACGATTGCTTCGGCTTCGGCGTGTTTCCCGGCCAATACAGCTTTGTCGTTTATTCTCGGTTTCCGATTCAGACGTCCGCGATTCGCACCTTCCTACTATTCAAATGGAGGGACATGCCCGGAGCGGTCATTCCGGATGATCCGGCCACACCGCCACCGTTCGACTGGTATTCGCCGGCCGAACTCAATGTCTTCCGCATTTCGTCGAAGAATCACGTCGATCTGCCGATCGAAATCATTTCCGGTCAAATCCTCCATCTGCTCGCCAGCCACCCGACTCCGCCCTCGTTCGACGGCACGGAAGATCGCAATGGCCGGCGCAATCGCGACGAGATTCGACTCTGGGCCGACTACATCCGCGGCGCTTCCTACCTGCGCGACGACGCGGGGGTGTCCGGTGGGCTCGCCGACGATCAGCGCTTTGTCATACTCGGCGACCTGAATGCGGATCCTCTCGATGGTGATAGTTTTCTCAACTCCATCCGGCAACTTCGAGAGCATCCACGCATCAATGCGACCTTCGATCCGGCCAGTCCCGGAGGACCGCAACAGTCGCAACTTCAGGGCGGTATCAACGGGTCGCATCGCGGCGACCCGGCCTTCGACACCTCCGATTTCAATGACAACAATCCGGGCAATTTGCGGCTCGATCACATTCTGCCATCAAAGCTCGGCCTTTCCGTCGCGGACGGTGCCGTCTTTTGGCCGCTCAATTCTGACCCGACCTTCCCGCTCGTCGCCGCGTCCGATCATCGGCTTGTTTATCTCGATTTGAATGTTCTGCCGATTCCGGCGCAGGCGGTGAAGGAGTTTGCCGTCGAGACACAAGGCCCTGATTTCATTCTGACATGGAAGACGCAACCGGGAGTGAACTACGTGGTTGAGCAGAGCACTGATTTGACCGGTTGGAGCGCCAATCCGGCCATCGTTGTTACGCTCAATTCCGAGAACGGAACGGCGATGGCCATCGATACCGGCGGCGCATTGGAACCGGGCGGGAGAAAATTCTATCGCCTCGCGCTCTCGATCGACGGTTCGGCTCCTGTGGTCTCAAATGTGATCAGAACCAAATCGCGTGCGTCGAAGCTCCGAAGGCGCCGGAAGATGCGCTGAGTTACGGGCTTCGCGCGGTTTTACGCGACGACGGTTCTCGTCGCCGAAAGCTTGATCACTCGTCCCTCAGGATCGCGAAAGTTCGTGTACGGGCCGACCGTGGTGATGATGATGCCGCGCCGGCGCAGTTCATTCAAAACTTCGTCGCAATTCCCCATCGAGAGGTACAGGTGGAAGTAACTGACGGTTTCGCCGTGCTCACACGCACGAATTGAGAGCGGCACTCCTCCCAAGTCCATTTCGCAGTAACGATCGTTGCGCTCGGAGACGACGCGGGCGTTGAGGAGATCGACATAAAAATCGCGGACTTCCTTCCAGCGCTGCGAAAAAATGGTGAGCGAATAGCAGGCAGGATTGGAAGCGACAGAACCATTTATTGGTTCATCAGATTCGACCGCGGGTGCGGTCGAGAGACTGGTGAGAGTCATCATGGAAACGGGTTTAAGCAGCCCGCGTGCTCACGTTTCCTTGTTTTATGGAAATTATTAACCGACCCCCTGGCGTTGCACCGATTCGCCCGCCATTTGAACCTGTGAACCGGCCCCGTTCCGGGCTTCGGCCACCTCGGCAACATTTGGTTCCATCCACTCGCAATATTGAGTGTGAAGGGCATTTCCAATCTGAAACAGCCGTCCCTGGATTTGCTCGAGATATTCGTGCAATCCCTGCTGAATAATATCCACGATCCGCGAATAGTTCAGATCGGAAACCAACCGGCCGGCCAGGCGTTCCGCTTCATTCGAGAAGTGAGCCCGGTTGCATCCGCTAATGGCATGCAAGGCCTCGTCCATCGCGTTCACGCAAAAACGAATCGAGCGTGGAAAGGCTTCATCGAGAATGATGAATTCCGACACGTTCGAAGGCGTGACCTGAGCCGTGCGCGCCTTGCGAAAAGCCTCGAACGCGCTGCAGGATTTCAGGACCGCCTGCCACTGAACGATATCAATATTGCCACCGACCAGTTCACCCTTTGGGAGGAGAATGTGGTACTTCAAATCCAGAATGCGCGACACGGAATCAGCCCGTTCGATGAACTTCCCAAATTGGAGAAAATTCCATCCTTCACTGCGATCGAGGGTCGAGTCCGTCGTGCCGTGAAATTGGTGGGCGAAATCGACGACCTGCCGATAAAAATCAATGCCGCTGTTCGCCTGCTGTTCGTGAGCATGCACGGAGCGGACCCACAAATACATCCCGTTGATCCGCTCCCACATCTCACTCGAAATATACTCCCGCACCGTGCGGGCATTTTCCCGGGCCGACGAGACGCACGAGAAAATCGAGTTCGGATTCTCCTTGGCGAAGGTCACGAACTCACACACGGCGTCGCCGTTGGTGACGGCGTAGAGCGAATCGAACAGCTTCTGGTCTTCGAAAGTGGCGATGATGGGCCGCCAAGCGCGCGCTTCGGATTCGTTCCCGCTGACTTCGGTATCAAGCGTGACCTGCAAATTGACGTCGAGGATGCGGGCAATGTTCTCAGCGCGCTCAATGTAGCGGCCCATCCAGTAGAGTGATTCAGCGACTCGGGATAACATGATCTATTCAGCGTCCACGACCCAGGTGTCCTTGCTGCCACCGCCTTGCGATGAATTCACCACCAGCGAACCCTTGCGCAGGGCGACGCGCGTGAGGCCACCGGGAATGATGGTAATTTTCTCACCGTAGATGATGTACGGCCGCAAATCGATGTGCCGGCCTTCCACCTTTCCGTCGCAAAAACTCGGGCTGCGCGAGAGACTGATCACCGGTTGGGCCACGTAATTTCGCGGATCCTTGAGGATGGCCTGGCGGAACTTCTCGTGCTCGTCCCGCGTCGCATGCGGCCCGATTAACATCCCGTAGCCGCCACTTTCGTTGGCACTCTTGATCACGAGTTCCGGGATGTGATCGAGGACGTACTGCCGATCCTTCTCAAACATCGTCAGCCAGGTGGGCACATTCGGGATGATGGGTTCCTGATCGAGATAGAATTCGATCATCTTCGGCACGAAATAATACATCACCTTGTCGTCGGCCACGCCGGTGCCGATCGCATTGGCCAGGTTGACGTTTCCTTCGCGATAAGCCTCGACGATGCCGGGGACACCGAGCACCGAATCCGCACGGAACACCGATGGATCGATAAAGTCGTCGTCAATGCGGCGATAAATCGTGTCCACGCGCTTGAGACCTTTCGTGGTCTTCATCCACACGATGCGGTCTTTCACCACGAGATCCTGGCCGACCACGATCTCGATGCCCATGAGCTGCGCGAGAAACGAATGCTCGAAGTAAGCGGAATTGTAGATCCCGGGCGTTAACAAAACCACGCAGGGCGCACCATCTGCCCGACAGTTTTTCGGCGCCACGTAGCGCAGGGCATTGACGAGTTCCTGCGCGTAATTCCCCACCGGCAGCACCCGATGCTGGCCAAACAAACGCGGATAAACGCGTTTCATCACTTCGCGGTTTTGCAGGACATAACTGACACCGCTCGGGCAGCGCCCGTTATCCTCGAGCACGAGATACGTGCCGTCGCGATCACGAATCAAATCGCTGCCGCAGATGTGGATGTAGATGTCCTTCGGCACGTCGAATCCCATGAATTCCGGCCGAAAATGCTTCGCGCTTTTGACTACTTCCTCCGGGACGATCCCCTCCTTCACGATGCGCTGATCGTGATAGACGTCGTGAAGGAAAAGGTTGAGGGCGGTTATGCGCTGCTCCAGTCCGCGCTCGATGTGCTGCCATTCGTTCAGCGGAATGATCCGCGGAATGGGATCGAACGGGAAAATCCGCTCGGTGCCCTGATTGTCCGAATAGACCGTGAAAGTGACGCCCTGGTTGAGAAAAGTCTGCGTCGCGAGCTGATACTTGCGCTCGACCTCCGAATCCGTCAGCTCATCGAAGCGCCGATAGAGCTTGTCGTAATGAGGACGGACCTCGCCGGGCCCGGCAAACATTTCGTCGAAAAAGTTTTCGCAATCATAGTTCGAGAAAAGGTGTCCCATAAAATCCCTTGGCGAGGCGGTCAGGTCCGCGCCAGCCCTGGTTCAAATTGATACGGTGCCGCGTGCGATCCGAATTTTGGATAAAGAAATCGGGCCACCGCGACGTTGTCTTTCGTAATGCCGCCCACGTTTTCGAGGCCCACGTCTGCGAGTTGCTTCAACGAGTAGTAGAGCAGCGTCGAGCCGAAACCACGGTTTTGGTATTCCATGAGAATGCACGGCCCGGAAATGAGATGCGACTCGGCGTCCAGATCGGTCGCCAGCACGGAGGCACCGATAATTCGCTGGCCGTGCTGGATGACGATTCCCGGAATGCTCTCGCGCTCGAACATTAAATCGATGTTGAACTCGAGCCAGTCCCGCACCGTGGCGAAGGAATCGCACCAGGCGGAGTCGAGGGAATAGGCGTGGAAGATGACGCGTTTGATCTCCGCGGCATCTTCGGGATGAGCCTGCCGCAGCGAGTACCGATCAGGCAATCGCGGTGCGGGTGTCGGCAATTCAGCAAGGTTCCAGTTAAAGCGCGTCCATCGCACCAATTTCATTAGGGCGGACTCTATTCAGTGCGGAACAGGGAATCAATGGAGAACGTCAACTCGTTGCGAAAGCATGGTGTCCCCCTCGAACTCGAACCAGGCGACGAAGCGTTTTCCATCCAACGCCAGCGGCAGCCAGTGCCGATCATCGGCCCACATTTCCGCGTACGGAATGGCCTCGAGCGACACCCACATCGGGGTTGCTTCCTCCGTCTCGATGGGTTCGCCCCGACAGTCGGACGCAAGAAAGACCACGCAATGCAGGCTGTATCCGTCAGTGAACTGAAAGTGCAGAATCCCGCGCTCCTCGAGATGCAACGGCGTGACTCCGATTTCCTCCTGTGTCTCGCGGATGGCCGCTTCGAGCGGTGATTCACCCGCTTCAATTTTTCCGCCGGGGGCATTGATCTTACCCGCGCCGAGACCGCGCTTTTTCCGGATCAGCAGAATTCGGCGGTCTTTCACAACAAAGCAAAGGTTGGCCCGCTCGCGCGGGATCCAATTCGGCCAGACATCGTCCATGCGGGCGGATCATAGGGGCGAATTTTTCAGTTTCCGACTCTGGATTTACGGATTCTGCTCGGGGCATGAACTCCCGTCTTGCTCTCCACTTCGCCGCCATTATCGGATTTCTCGGCGTGGCGCTGGGAGCCTTCGGAGCGCACGGTTTCAAAGCAATTCTGGAGCGGAACGGTCGAATCGAGACTTGGGAAACCGCTGTGTTGTATCACCTCGTCCACGCCGCTGTGTTGGTGGCCCTTTCCCAGCGCGAGCCCGTTTCGAAAGTTGCTTTCTGGCTGTTTGCGAGCGGGATCGTGATCTTCAGCGGAACGCTCTATGCGCTCGCCCTGACCAATCTGAAATGGCTTGGCGCCATCACTCCGATTGGCGGCCTTTGTCTCCTCGCCGGCTGGCTCACACTCGCGATCAAGCCCCGCTGACCCACGCCTCCCGTCATCGCCACGCCTTGAACGTTGGAAAGTTGGAAGTTGGAAGTTGGAAGTTGGAAGAATTGGAAGTTCTCGTCGCTCATTTCCCGCCCCGCGGCTGCGCTTCCCGCTGAAATCTCCGATCCTCGTCATCCACCGCCGGGAGCGACAACACCCGCCTCCATTCATCGATCGCCGCCTCCTTAAATGTCATTATTTGGAGTTCAAGCCGTGGGATCACCAGCGTGCCGACTGCCTTGATCCTTTCGTGATCGTCCGTTTTCGATTTCAGTGAAATCTCCGCTTCGTCAGCGGTGATCTTCAACGTGGAACCCTCGCCACCCTTTTTCTCAGTAGCGTCGTCCGTTGCATTATTCGGTTTTGCTTCGGGCGAATTGACCGGCTCACCACCAGCGGAGTTGATGAGGGCCTTTACCAGCACGAACAATCTTCGGGGTGGCAGATCGTGGTCCGCTTTCGGATCCCGAGCTTCTTTCAGCTCGATCAACGCGGTATGGCCGGTCGGAATCGTGAGAGCCGTCGTGACTTTGGTGGTCGAAAAGTTCGCCTCCGCCCGGTGTCCCTTGGGAATGTCCCGATCCACAACCGCCTGATCCCCCGCCTCAGATCGATCAGATTCCTTGAATAGCGTTTTACCGTCTCCATCCAGATCGACGAATCCGAGGAAATCCTCAATTCCAGCCGTGAATTGCAACTCGATCGCGCCTTCAGTTTTTGCTGTCGGCGTAATTTCGAGCGATGCGCCGGGCATTCGATCCTCGAATTTGGATGGTTTCCACGCATCGGTCGCCAGATCCCTTTCCCACTTCGTGGCCACACGCATCTTCTGCCTA
>CAWCSW010000003.1:0-10493 GCA_963798345.1 uncultured Verrucomicrobiae bacterium
CTCCTGCGAGGCCAACTGTTGTGCCGAACACGATGAAGCTTCTAGCCTACGGGCCGAGCCGGTAGGCGAGCTACGCGGTTAAGGTGTGGAGCTGCGCGGAGCGCACTTCTCCCCTTCAGTTTGCGGTAGCCACAAGAACAATGAAACGTGGCCATGCTTTCATCGTATGCACTCGAACGGTTAGGACGGTTTGCAGTTCCAGACAGACCGCCGCGACGTTTTCCCCTTCGTTAAAAATAGGAACGACAACGGAGAACGCGGGTTCGGGATTCATGAAGTAGAATGGCGCATTGCGAATCATCGCTCGCGCGAACCCGCGGGATCGGTTGATCGATTTTCAACGCCCCCGTTCCCAATGAGACAGGGACCTAAAGCAAGCGGAAGGACGAGGGAAAATTCTGTCCATCGTGAAGTGGAATGGACGAGCAGGATGTCGCCGCCATGCGCACGGGTGATCTCGCGCGCAATGCTCAAGCCAAGTCCATGCCCGGGCGTCTCGTCGCTGTGCGAGAGATCTCCGCGATAGAAGCGCTCGAATATCTGTTGACCCACTTCGCGCGGAAGACCGCGGCCCGTGTTGCCAATTCTCAGGACGGCCTGATTTCCCTCGGCAGACGCGGCAACCGCGACGCGGCCGCCAGCCTCGTTGTGCTTGATCGCGTTGTCGATCAGATTCATGATCGCCCGCGCCAGCAGGCGCCGATCAGCAAAAACGCGGACTTCGCCGCCTAACTCGGATTCCAAAGTAAGTCTCGCCGGCTCGGCCAGGATTTCCGCGTCCTCCATCAGCTCGCGCACCAGCCTAACGAGATCGAACCCCGTTTGCTCAAGTGCCAGGCGGCGATCATCGGCGCGCGAGAGAAGGAGCAATCCGTCGACGATCTGCGAGAGCCGGGAACATTGTTCGCCGAGATTCTCCAGTAGCTCGCGGGGCTGAGGCGCGAGAGGAAGCGATTCCAGCGCGCTCTCCATTTCCGCCCGCATCAGAGCGAGCGGCGTTTTCAGTTCATGCGAGGCATCGGAAGTAAAACGCGTGATCTGTTCAAAGCTGCGCTGGAGGCGGTCGAACATTGCGTTCAAAACTTGGGTGAGATGACCGATCTCATCCTGGGTCGGCGCGGCGGGAAGGCGCTGGTTCAAATCCGAGGCGGAAATGTTAGCAGCGCGGACGGCGATGGTTTTGATCGGCGCGACCGCGCGATCGGCGATTAACCATCCACCCGCGCCGACCGCGATAACAACGAGCGGGAGCACGATGAGGTAGGAGCGAAGAAGACCGGCCAGCGCTTCCTCGACGCTGTCGAGATTTTTGCCGATCGCATAAGTGATTCCGGCGCGTTGAAAAAGCGCGAAACGCAGCGGGCGCCCGTTGACCTTCACCTCATAAGGGCTCACCGGTCGTGATGGTGGAATGACTTCGGTGTTACCCAACGCCGGGGCTCGATAGAGGAGACGTTGCGCCGCACCGCGCACTTCGACGTAACGGAAGCGCGGCAGGTCGTCCCCGGAGAACGTCATGCTCTTCTCGCCCGGGTTCGATCCAATTTGCTGCTCGTCCATTTCCGCCGCGAAATCGGCCGCTTCGTCCTTGATTTCTTGATCGAGGTTTTGCACCAGCTCGCGATGCAGATTCCAAGCCGCCGCGACGCCGAAAAGAATGAGCGCGGTTGTTGCCACCGCCCCACTCCAAAGAGCGATCCGGCCGCGGAGTGTGTTCGATTTCATTCTGGGGCGCGCAGCGAATAGCCGGTACCCCGCACAGTCTGGAGCAACTTATGCGGATGACCGTCATCGATTTTGCGCCGCAATCGCTGCATGCAGACCTCGACGACGTTCGTGCCGGTATCAAAATGATGTTCCCACACGTGCTCGCAGAGCGTCGTCTTGGTCACGACTCGGCCCGCGTGCGCCATCAGATATTCGAGTAACGCGAACTCACGATTTGTCAGCTCGACGCGATTGCCCGCGCGCGTCGCCTCGCGCGTCACGACGTTGAGCGACAGATCATCCACCTGCATCATCGTCGCGTGCTCGCCCGAGGCGCGCCGAAGTAACGCCCGCACCCGCGCCACCACTTCGGTGATCGAAAACGGTTTCGGCAGATAATCATCCGCCCCGAGATTCAGACCTTCGACGCGTTCGTTAACGTTACCGCGCGCGGAGAGGAGGAGCACCGGCGTATTGATGTGTTGCCGGCGCATCTCCCGGAGAATGCTGAGGCCGTCGCGGCCCGGCAGCATGATGTCGAGAACGATGGCGTCATAGGGGCGCGCTAGAATCCGCTCCCACGCTGCTTCTCCACCATGCAGCAGATCGACCGTGAGATTGTCTTCGATCAAACCCTTGCGCAAAAAAGCGGCGAGCTTCTTCTCGTCCTCGACCACCAGCACTCGCATGCGCCAAATTTAACCGGCCGCGTAACCATAGCGAGAGCCACCGCGCAAATAACAGATTTGTAACGGGAGGAAATGCCCGCCCGACAGCTTGCCCCGCTAGTTTCAAAGACATGAAGTTAACCAAACAAATGACCCTGATACTGGCCGCGACTACGCTGGCCGGCCTCACGATCTCCACCCTCCACGCCGCGGGCGAAACTGAAGCACAACTGTTGGCGCAAGCGAAGATCAGCAAAGCGCAGGCCGAAAAGACAGCGCTCGCCAGGGTGCCGAACGGGAAAATCCAAAGCGAAGAAATCGAAAACGAACATCACGCGCTGGTCTGGTCCTTCGATATCGCGAAGCCGGGGAGCAAGGACATCACCGAAGTGCTGGTGAACGCGAAGACCGGCAAGATCGTCGATATCAGCAGCGAGACTCCGACGGATCAGGCGAAGGAAAAGGCGGCCGACAAAGCGGACGGCCAGCCCTGATCTTTCCGCTGAAAGCGCGAGCGCACCGCTGTGGAAGAAACGTTGATCGCACGGTGTCGCCCGCCTAACGAGTCAAGGTCTCCCGTCCCTGCGCCGGCCGAAGCCGCCGCGGGGCGGACAACCTTCGGGCGCTTCTGGATCGCGCGCAGTGCGGAGATTCCGGCAAATCTGCGCTCGACTCTACTGGCCTCGCATGCCCAGGATTTTCGTTACTACGAGCTCGTCGAGCGGACGCTGAGCGAGCAATTCGCGCAGCGTTATCTGGTACTCGAGAACGAAACCACCGGGGAATTGGCAGCCCAGCCGTTCTTTGTTGTCGAGCAGGATTTGCTCGCGGGGCTGAGCGGGCGTTTGCGGGATTATGTCGCGCAGACGCGCCGCGCTTTTCCGAAGGCTTTTGTGCTGCGCATGCTCATGGTCGGTTGCGCTGCCGGTGAAGGTTACCTCGCGGACACACGGCCGTGGGCGGTGAGCGCCTTGCACGACGCGCTCGAAATTTATGGGAGCAAGGCGCGGGTTGCGCTCGTCGTTCTGAAGGATTTCCCGGCCTCGTTTCGCAATCACCTCACGCCGTTCACCAACAAAGGTTATCGCAGAATTCCGAGCATGCCTGCCGCCACGCTCGACCTCGATTTCGCCAGCTTCGAAGATTTCATGCAGCGCGAGCTGAGCCGAAGTTTTCGCAAGAATCTCCGGCGCAAATTCAAAAAGCTCGAGGGACGGCCGCCGATCCGGATGGAAGTTGTGTGCCAGCCCGACGAATCGTCTTTTGAGCAAATGTTTGCCCTTTACCGGCAAACCTTCGCCCGCTCCAAATTTCAGTTCGAGCGCCTGACGAAAAGTTATCTGCGCGAATTGGGAGAGAAAATGCCGGATCGTGCGCGGTATTTTCTCTGGCGTCAGGAAGGGAAGCTGGTTGCCTTTGGCCTTGCCCTGGTTCACCAGGATTTGCTTTACGATCTCGTGCTTGGGCTGGACTATCCACTCGCCCTCGAGCTGCATCTTTATTTTGTCACCTGGCGCGACATGGTGCAATGGGCGGTGGAACAGGGGTTGAAACGGTACCGAACCGGCCCACTTAATTATGATCCGAAGCTGCATTTCCGGCTGCAGCTGGCGCCGCTCGATCTCTACGTCCGCCACACTTCTGCATTGCTCAATCTGCTCCTGCACCGAGCCCTGCCTTTTCTCCAGCCGACCCGCCATGATCCCGTGCTCCGCAAGCTGGCGCAATTATGAGGGCGCGACGGATTCGGTCAGCCCCCGCGCAGGAAAGGGGAAAGCAGCTTGCCCGACTTCTCTTGTTCATCCTTCTTCTGGCCAGTTGCCCCGGATGTGGCACGCGGGGCGGACGGCCTAAGGCGGTCCCCGCACAGCGTGCTCCCTCGGCCTGGTCGCGGGCGAAAGAGGCGGTAATTCAGGTTGCTCCCGATGGCAAGATCAGATCAGTGCGCCTTACCCGGGACAATGGCAGATGGGTCTGGAAGGTAAAAATCGCGCGACCCGCCGCGCACGAGCTTGTAAAGGTTTGGATCAGCGCCAGGACCGGAGAGGTGCTGGCGGTGAAGAAAAAAAAGCAGAAACGCTGAGCTTCCAAACGATATGCAGGAAAACAGACATCGTTTCTTTCGCCGTGACGCGGACTGCAGCACGGAAGGAACCGGTTTGGGACTATCGATTGTGAAATCAATTATGGATATCCATGGCGGCGCGGTCTCCATTCGGAGCGAGCCTGGCGCCGGCACCATTGTGACCTTGAACTTTCCGAGCGTGCCGCGGTCGCACGTGGCCGCTTGATCATTTTGCGCGCGCCCTTTCGAGCTTCAGTTGCGCTCGCCGCTCTCCACCTGAGCGGTTGCGCCTTTTATCATTCTTTGCCCCTCACGCCATCGGCGGTGCAGAGAGCGTTGCGTCCTCCACCGTGGGCCGAGTTGCAAGTGAAGGCGAGCGAGATCAAACATCCGCTCCTTGCGCCAGTGCATTTTACCCCGCACCGCGGTCTCACGCCGGATCAGGCGGCGGTGCTCGCGGTTTTGATTAACCCCTCATTGCGTGCGGCACGCGATCGGCGCGCCGTGGCCACGGCGGAGCTTTTTGTCGCCGGCATTTTGCCTAACCCGCAGGTTTCCGGCAGCGTCGATTTCGTGACCGGTGGAACAATCACGCCCGACCTGCAAACCGGTTACGGATTCGGCGCGAGCTGGGATTTGCAGGCGCTCGTGCAACTGGGCGCGAAGCGCGCCGCCGCGCGGGCCAATGTGCAATCGGTCGATCTGGACATCGCCTGGACCGAGTGGCAAACGGCCGAGGGAGCCAAGCTCGCGATCTATCGGGTGGTGGCGGATGAAGAGCAGCTGGCGCGCGCCCGGGAAGTGGATACGCGCCTGAAGAAGAATCTCGATGTCGTTAGGCAAGCGACCCGGGCGCATGAGCAAACCGAGGTCGATCTGGCTTCCGCTGAAACAGCGAGCCAGGATGCGCACGCCACGGTTCTGGGGCTGGAGAAAGATCTGGCCGATCAGCGCCTAGCCATGAAAAAAGCGATCGGCCTGCCGTCCGAGGCCACGGTCAAGTTAGGCGAAGGGATTTCGCTTCCTTCCCGCGTCTCGACGCCGTCCTATACGGAACTCACCGACAACATCGAGGCGCGCCGGCTCGATTTGCTCGCCCTGAAAAAAGGTTACCAAAGCCAGGAAGAAAAGTTGCGCGCCGCGATTCTGGCGCAGTTCCCCAAGATCAGTCTCGGATTCAACCGCGCGAGCGACACATCGAACGTGCACACGATCGGGCCTGCCCTAACGATCGACCTGCCGATCTTCGATCGCGGCCAGGGAAGCATCGCCTTGGAGCGGGCGACGCGGCAGAAACTGCGGGACGAATATTTTAACCGCATTTTCGAGGCCCGCTCCGATGTGGCGACTGCTCTGGCCGATATTCGTGAGCTGGAAAAACAGATCGCGGCGGCGGAGGCGGCGGTGCCCGTTTTGCAGCATCTGGTCGAGGTTTATCGTATGGCCATCGGACAGGGGAACGTGAATGCCTTCGATTACTATTCGGCCCAAAATAATTTGAACCAGAAAACGATTCAGATTTTGAAATTGAAACAACAACTTATCGAAACGCGGATCGCGCTCGAACTCGCGGCCGGCCGTTACCTACCATCGGGCCCTAACGAATGAAGTGGAAACGCTGGCTTTGGCCCGTGGGTATAGGAGTGGTCGCGCTCGGGCTAGGCTATTGCTGGGGCCAACGCTCGGGTGGTGGTTCGAGCTCGAATGATAGCGGGGACAACAACGGACCGGTCGCGCAGGTCACGCTGGCGCCGATTGAGCGGAAATCGATCGCCGAGGTGGTGACGGCTTACGGCAGCGTGATCACGCAAACGGGCAAAACCCACGCCGTTTCTGCCGCCTACGAAACGCGGGTGCGTCACATCCTGGTCGCGCCAGGGCAGCCGGTCACGAGAGGCCAGCCCCTAGTGCAAATCGATCCCAGTCCGCAAACGCAGTTGCAGCTCGCGCAGGCCCGCAGTGCCGCGCAGGCCGCGCAAAAGGAACTCGAGCAAACGCAGCAAAAGTTCAATCTCAAGCTGGCCACTAACCAAGACTTGAATCAGGCGAAGAAGAACGCGGAAAGCGCGCAGTTGGAGTTGCAGACTTTGGAGCAACAGGGCGCGGCCTCCGACCAGGTGGTGAAAGCCGAGATGGATGGTCTCGTTGGTAAAGTCGACGTGCAGGATGGTCAGATCGTTCAGCCCGGAAATGCGCTTGTGGAATTGGTCGCGCAAAACGAGATCGAAGTGAAGCTCGGGGTCGAGCCGGAGGACGCGGTCCACGTGACGACGGGGCAGCCGGTTTCGCTTTTCCGCGTGCACATGGCAGGGGCGGAGCCGATCGGCGGAACGGTGCGGTTGATCACCCAACGGGTCGATCCAGACACGCGGATGGTCGATGTGTATGTCTCTTTGCCTAACGACAAGGATTTGTTGCTCGATTCCTATTTTCGCGCCGAACTCAAGACCCGGGCGCATGACGCGCTCGTCGTCCCCCGCTCCGCGTTGCTGCCTGCGGGCGATGGCTACGTGCTCTACACCGTCAAGAATCAGCATGCGGTGGTCCATCTGGTGCAGATCGGGATTCAAAGCGCCAAGGAGACCGAGATCATCGCGAGCGACTTGAAAGCGGGTGAGCAAGTAGTGGCGAGAGGAAATTATGAATTGAGCGATGGGATGGCGGTGACGATGGGAAAGAAATCATGAAGCTGACTGGCTGGCTGCACAGCCACGCGCGGTCGCTCGTTTTCCTGCTCCTGATCCTGATCGTTGCGGGAATCTTCGGTGGCTTCTCCTTGCCGGTCGCGCTCTTTCCGCATGTCAGCTTCCCGCGTGTGCGGGTAACCTTGGATGCGGGCGATCGCCCCGCAGAACGGATGGCCGTTGAGGTAACCTACAAGGTGGAGGAGGCGGTGCGCGCTATTCCCGGCGTGCGCGGGGTTCGTTCTACCACCAGCCGCGGGAGCGCGGAGATTTCGGTCAACTTCGATTGGGGCCAGGACATGATTGCCGCCATGTTACAGGTGGAATCGGAGGTGAACAAAATCCTCCCGAGCCTGCCGCAAGGGACCAGCTTCGAAGTCGAGCGCATGGACCCGACGGTCTTTCCGGTCATCGCTTACAGCATCACCTCGGCCGCTCATTCGCTCGCTGAGTTGCACGACATCGCGATGTATCAGTTGCGTCCCACGCTCTCGACCGTGACCGGCGTCTCCCGCGTAAGCGTGCAAGGGGGCGCGATCGAGGAATATCGCGTCGTCGTCGATCCCGGGAAATTGCAATCTTTTAAGATGAGCCTGAGTGACGTGGCGAAAGCGCTCTCCGCCTCCAACGTCCTCGTCGCCGTCGGCCGAATCGAAGATCACGACAAGCTTTACCTGATCGTCTCCGACACCCGGGTGCGCAACGTCGCCGACATCGAGAACACGGTTCTACGCTCCGGCAGCAACGGCGTTGTCCTGGTCGAAGACGTGGCCACGGTTGAGAAATCGACCCAGCCGCAATGGATTCGGGTCACAGCCGATGGACGCGACGCCGTCCTCTTCCAAGTCTATCAGCAACCGGGCGGCAACACGGTGCAGATTGCGCAAGGCATCAAGCAAAAGCTGCAGGAGGAAGAGAAGCGGTTGCCGAACGACATCGCGATTCGCAATTGGTACGACCAGAGCGATCTCATCGTCTCCTCCGAGCATAGCACGCGCGACGCCGTCCTCATCGGCATCGTCCTTGCCGTGATCGTGCTCCTGGTTTTTCTGCGCAATTGGAAGGTGACGCTGATCGCCATCATGGCTGTCCCCGCTGCGCTTGCCGCCACCATGCTGCTTCTTTACGTCATGCACATGAGTCTCAACATCATGACCCTCGGCGGCATGGCCGCGGCTGTCGGCCTGATCATCGACGACGCCATCGTGATGGTGGAACACATCATGCGGCGGCTGGCGGATGGCGGCGGCCGGGAAGCGGAACGGGTGCGGACGCGCGGCGCGATGAATTTAGCGAGCCGCTCTTCGGTTCGTCCGCCGCCACCATCATCATCTTTCTGCCGCTCGCTTTTCTCAGCGGCGTGACCGGCGCCTTTTTCAAAGCGCTTAGCCTGACGATGGCTTGCGCCCTCTTCGTTTCCTTTCTCATCGCCTGGATCGCGCTCCCAATTCTTTGCGCGCGCCTCCTTGGAAAAAACGACGCGGAGTCGCAGGAACCGCACGGTTTCATGATCAAAGTGAACCACACCTACGAGAGAATGATGCGACGTCTCCTGGGGCATATTTGGCTGCTCCTGCTCGCCATCATTCTTCCCCTGCTCTTGCTCGGATACGTCGCCTTCAAGAATGTCGGCTCCGGTTTCATGCCGACCATGGACGAAGGCGGTTTCATTCTCGATTACAAAAGCGAACCGGGAACGTCCCTGGCCGAGACCGACCGGCTGCTCCGTGAGGTCGAACAAATCCTCCAAACGACTCCGGAGGTGCAGACCTATTCGCGCCGCACCGGCTTGCAGCTCGGCGGTGGCGTCACCGAGGCGAACACGGGCGACTTTTTCGTAAGGCTAAAACCGCCGCCACGCCGCGGCATCGAGACGGTCATGGATGAGGTCCGCACCCGTATCGAGCAGCACATTCCCGGACTGCAAATCGAGACACTGCAATTGATGGAGGACTTGATCGGCGACCTGACCTCCGTGCCGCAGCCGATCGAAATAAAACTCTATTCCGACGACGAAAAGACGCTTCGAGAAACGGCCACCAAAGTGCAGCAGGCGATCGAGACAGTGAACGGCGTCATCGAAGTGAAGAACGGCGTTGTTCTCGCCGGCGACGCGCTCGATATCGAGGTCGATCGCGTCAAAGCCGCGCTCGAAGGCATGGACCCGGATTCCATCACGACCATGCTCGACAATTATCTGAGCGGCAGTGTTACTACTTACATTCAAGAGGGTCCGAAACTGGTCGGCGTGCGTGTCTGGTTGCCGGCACGGAGCCGCCAGACATTGCCGGACGTCGGCAACCTGCTCTTGCGCTCGCCGGATGGGCATCTCTTTCCGTTGAAACGCGTGGCGAAAATCGTGCCGGTTACCGGCCAACCGGAGATCCAGCGCGACGACCTGAAACGGATGGTGGCCGTGACTGGCCGGATCAGCGGACGCGACCTCGGCTCCACCGTGCAGGAGATCAAAACCAAAATCCTCGACAAAAAGGGATTTCTCCCCAACTCGGTCCCGTACTCGTTAGGCGGACTTTACGAGCAACAGCAAATCGCCTTCAAAGGGCTGACCATCGTGTTGATCGCCGCCATCTTGCTTGTCTTTACACTTTTGCTGTTTCTCTATGAGAGCTTCCGCGTGGCCCTGGCGATGCTGGCCATTCCGTTGCTCGCAGTGGCGGCGGTTTTCATTGGGCTGTGGGTCACCGGTACGGAGTTCAACATCACCTCGCGCATGGGTATGACAATGATCGTCGGCATCGTGACCGAGATAGCCATTTTCTATTATTCCGAGTTCGAAGAATTGCCGGATGAAGAGGACCGGCAAACGCGTTTCATCAGTGCCGGGAGCAATCGAATGCGGCCGATAGCCATGACGACTTTCGCCGCCATTCTCGCTCTCATGCCGCTCGCCCTCGGGATCGGCCAGGGCTCAGCCATGCAGCAGCCGCTCGCAATCGCAATCATTTCAGGTCTGATCTTCGGTTTACCCCTTGTTCTATTCGTCCTTCCAGCACTGCTGTCGTTTTTCGGGCTCGGACGTCGCCGCACCTGAAGCCGTGCTGTTTAACCAAATTTGTCAAGCGCGGTGCAAAACCTGGCTTGACTTGGATGGGGACGCGAAGAATGGCTTTATGGAATCGTAGCCGGAATGGATGTGGCGAAAATGAATGAACTGACGGTGCCGCCGCACGGCACGGCACGAAACGACCTTCGCAGACCTAACTACGAACGTCGGCCCTCGTCAAAGCTGAACGACCATTGCATATTAATCACGTCGTTAGGCCACGAAGTTCGTACGCCCGACCAGGCTTTTGCCTTCATCGGATATTGTAGCGTGCAGCTGCTTTACTGAACGGTTAATGCGCTTCT
>CAWCSW010000004.1:0-419992 GCA_963798345.1 uncultured Verrucomicrobiae bacterium
AACGCGTATGGAAGGTCGAACCTTCACCGGTTGGCAGTGCTGCCAAGTGAGTCCGCAATAGGTTCCCCGCCTTTCAGGTCGCGCGTTGGCGGCTAGACGAGCATGAGTCCGTGGGCCACGAAGGGCTTAAAGTCAGCGCGGTTATTGGTGGCCAGACGGGCCTTTGCCGCCATGGCTGTCCCGGCAATCATCGCATCGACGCGCAAATGCCGGGGCGTTTTTAGCGAGCGGAAGTTGCGGGCAGAAATCCTGGCCTCCGTTTCGCCGAAGGGATGGAGACCGCCAGTCAGCAGCGCGAGGGCGAGTTCTTCCTCTTCGTCGGTGCAGCCGCAGAGGAATTCATACCAGGCGACGGTGGGGAGGATGATGATTTCCCCGCTGGCCACCCATGCCTCGACCCGTTTCGCGTCAGTCGTGCCTGGAATGAGCGCCCGGATAAGATAGTTCGTGTCGAGACAGATCATCTGTCCCGCCATCGCTTGCGGTCCTCGCGGATTTCCTCCAGCCACTTCTCCGCCCGCGCGGGATCAAGGCCTCCCTTGGCGTGATAAGCCCGCAGCATGGCGACAGGGTCGGGCTTTTCCGGTGAGGCGGCCTTCTCGGCTTGTTCGACGGAGCGGCGGACGACTTCGGCCTGGGAAACCTGCCAGCGCGCAGCGAGCCTCCGGAGGCGCTGAGCCGTCCTGTCGTCCAAGGCGAAGGTTGTGCGGTGCGTCATCGTAGGCATACCATTGCTCATACCATCACATTTCTGAGCGTCAAGACAGAGAGGTGGAACGAATGGCGTCGCGCGACCAGGGGCCCGTTATTGCCCGTGTCGCTGCGATCGGATGACGTCCACCCCTGCAACAGATTGACGGCGTTGAAGCCCGCCGAGCATTGCTCGTTGGCGAGGTGACGGAAGTTCCAACTCACCAGGAAATCATGCCGCGCCACAGTGCAGGCGGCGACGTGACGCGCGTCGTCGGCGTATTTGCCCGGCACATCAAGGCGCGGCGCTGGGCGATGCTGCGCCGGTTGCGAACGGGCCGTCGATGGGATCATGGGCCGAAGCGCGGCGTAGGACCAAGGTCCGATAGGTGGTGCGGCGTCGTGCCGGTATTGAATGACGGCGTGACCCAAATGACGCCGGCAAGGCCCATCTGCGACGCATCACCTTCTCATTAATTCACCCGCACAATCCATGAGCAAAAAAAACAAAACCAAAGACACAGCACCCGAAAAACTAGCCAACAAGGATTACATGAAGGAGCTGCGAAAGCTTCAGGCGGAATTGTGCCATCTCCAGGAGTGGGTCAAACACAAGGGCCTGCGCGTGATCATCGTCTTCGAGGGCCGCGACGCCGCGGGCAAGGGCGGGACGATCAGCGCCCTGACCGAACGGGTCAGCCCGCGCGTCTTTCGCATCGTCGCGCTTGCCGGCGCCCTCCGACCGCGAGAAGTCGCAGATGTATATCCAGCGTTACATGCGCCCATTTCCCGGCCGCGGGCGAGATCGTCATCTTCGACCGCAGTTGGTATAACCGCGCGGGCGTCGAGTATGTGATGGGCTTTTGCTCCGAAGGAGCAGCACGCGCGCTTTCTCAAGCTGTGTCCCGAGATTGAGAAATACATCGTGGATGGCGGCATCCAGCTCATGAAAATCTGGCTGGAGGTCGAGCGACAAGGAGCAGAAGCGCCGCTTCGAGGCGCGCATGACGGATCCGCTGCGCCAGTGGAAACTCAGCCCGATGGATCTGCCGTCGCGCAGCAAATGGTTCGAGTATTCGCGCGCCCGCGACTTGATGCTCGACGCGACCGACACGGAGCACGCGCCTTGGCACATCCTGCGTTCCGACGACAAGAAGCGCGCGCGCCTCAATTGCCTCCACCACATCCTCGAGTCGCATCCCGTACAAAAAGCTGAAGCGCGAAAAAGTGAAGCTCCCCGACCGCTCGATGAAGGGCGCCTACGACGACGACGCCACGTTGAAGGGGCGGAAGTTCGTGCCGGAGAAGTATTGAGCGATCAGCCGCAAACCAACCGTCACCCGCAAATCACCTATGATCACCAAACTCCTCATCGCCTTCAGCCTCATGGCGGTCTGCGTCGCGATCCACGCGATGGGTCTCACCACGGTCTTCGGCTGGATACACGCGCGGCTGCAGCGCCGGAAGCGGAGTATTTGGTCGCCCGCCAAGACGCTGATCGGCATTGCGTCGTGGGTGGTGTTCCTGCACCTGCTGCAGATTCTCGTCTGGGCGTCCATGTATGCGTGGCGTGGTGCAATGCCCGACTTCACGACGGCGGCGTATTTCAGCGCCGTGACCTACACTACCACCGGCTACGGCGACCTCGTGCTGCCGGAGGAATGGCGCCTCGTCGGCGGCGTCGAAGCGCTCACTGGCATCCTCATGTGCGGGCTGTCGACCGGCATGTTCTTCGCCGTCTTCTCCGACATCTTCAACCTCAACGGGACGAGCACGCCGTCTGAATGACGTCATCAAAGCGCTGCTGAAGGAAATCCGTCAGAACCCGCCGCTCTGGCGGCTGGGGTTTGTGCCGGTTGTGTTCATCGCCGCGAAAGTGCGATCTGATGCGCAGTCTATCTCATCTTCGCGATGACCCTTTACTTCCTGCCACCCGCCGACTTCACTCCTCCACCCTGATCCAGATCGTCGTCTTCGACACCAAACCTTACAACCGCGAGCCCTTCCGACGCGCCTCCGGGCCTCCGGGTGTCGCGTGCGCGGCAAGGGAAGTGCCGCCTTTAGCAACGGACGGAGAGCGCATGAAATCGCGATGACTTATATGAAGGACTTTTCGCCGGGCGACGGCACGCGAACCAATATCCACCCATAAAGAAAGATATGAAAAGCAGACAAAGAGTCCGATCCGTGCGGCGAAACTCCGGCACTTGGTCCACCCGGCTGCTCCTCGCGGCAGCGGTAGCGTTGAGCGCATCGAGTTGCAAGGAGGCCGCGCCGACGCAGACTCCGCCGCCAGTCGTGCAGGTCATGGAGGTGGCGAAGAAGAACGTCGCGCGTTCCACCACCTTCATCGGCCAGCTCGACTCGCCGCAGAATGTCGAGGTGCGGGCGCGGGTGGAGGCGTTTGTGGAGAAGATTCTGTTTGAAGAGGGAACTGAGGTGGAGGCGGGCGCTCCGCTTTTTGAACTCAACAAGGAGCCCTACGAAGAGAAGCTCGCCGCCGCGAAAGGAATGCTGGCGGACGCCAGGGCCGCGCTGACCAGGAGCACGCTGGAAGTCCCCCGGCTCACGGCGCTCGTGGCGCAAAGGGCCACTTCCCAGAAGGATCTCGACACCGCCGTGGCCACGAAGGAATCGAACGAGGCGAATGTGGCTTCCGCTGAAGCGCGGGTGAGATCGGCGGAACTGGATCTCGGGTATTGTGATGTGAAGGCGCCGATCGCGGGGCGCATCGGCGCGAAGCAGGTTTCGATCGGCAGCCTCGTCGGCAAAGGCGACCCGACGCTCCTCGCCACGATCTCGCAGGTCGATCCGATCTGGTTCTATTGCTCGATCAGCGAAGTCGATTTTCTCCATGCCGAAAAAATCGCCCGGGAGGCGGGCCGGAAGATGGGCGAGCTCCCAGTTCACTTGATCCTGGCCGATGGCTCGGAGCTTCCCGAAGCGGGCAAGTGGGTCTTCATGGACCGGGTGGTCGATCCGACGACGGCGACCATCCGGGCGCGGGCGGAATTTCCGAATCCGACCAGAGCGCTTCGCCCCGGCATGTTCGCCCGCGTTCGCGTCAGCCTGCCGGCGGGCGAGGGGAATATCGTGGTGCCCGAGCGCGCGCTCACGGATTTGCAGGGCAAGAGTTTCGTGTGGGTCGTCGGTGCCGACAACAAGGCCACGCAGCGCCCGGTCGAGGCGGCTCCGATTCGGGTCGGCTCGGAGGCGATCATCCTCTCAGGTCTCCAGCCCGGCGAGCGTGTCGTGGTCGAAGGAGTGCATAAACTGCGTGAGGGCGCGCCGGTGCAAGCGACGGTTGCTCGCCCAGCCTTCCCCGCCGACCGAACCGGCGGCCGCCAGCCCCGGCAAGCATCAAGACGAAGCCAAGGCAGGGAAGGAATAACCATCATGGCTGACTTCTTCATTCGCCGGCCCATCGTCGCGATGGTCATCGCCATCCTGACGGTCATCGTTGGCGCTGATCTCCCTCGTGCGGCTGCCCATCTCCGAGTATCCACCGGTCAGCCCGACGATGATTCAGGCGACCACGACCTATCGCGGCGCCGCGGCCGAGGCGGTCATGGAATCCGTCGCCACGCCCATCGAGTCGAAGGTCAACGGCGTGGACAAGCTGCTCTACATGCAGTCCTACAATGCCAACGACGGCAAGATGACTTTGAACATGTATTTCGACGTCGGCACCGACGTGGACATCATGCAGGTCAACGCGCAGAACCGCGTGGGCCAGGCCGACGCGCAATTGCCCGAGGCGGTGAAAAAGGAAGGCGTGATCGTCAATCGCTCCAGCCCGGACATCCTGATGGTCATCGGCCTGAACTCCCCCAAAGGCACCTACGACGCGACCTTTCTCGGCAACTACTGCGACATCAATCTCGTGGATGCCATCAAGCGCGTGAAAGGCGTGGGCGATGTGAAGAACTTCACCGCGCAGGACTACGCCATGCGCATCTGGCTGAAGCCCGACCGGCTCACGATTCTGGGCGTCACGCCGGAAGATGTCGCCAATGCGATCAAGGAGCAGAACGCCCAATCGCCCGCGGGCCGCATCGGCGCCGAGCCTGCCCCTGCGGGCCAGGAAATGCAGTTCAACGTCCGCGCGCAGGGACTGCTCAAGGATCCGAAGGAGTTCGAGGAAATCATCATCCGCTCCAATCCCGACGGCTCGCAGGTGAAGATGAAGGACGTGGCCCGCGTGGAACTCGGCGCGCAAACCTACGACCTGCGCGCGCGCCTGAATAACACGCCCGCCGGCGCCATCGGCATCTATCTCGCACCCGGTGCGAACGCCATCGAGACCGCGAAAAACGTGAAGAAGATTCTCGAGGAAGCGAAAGCGCGCTTCCCGCCCGACATGGCTTACGAAATCACGCTCGATTCCACGCTGCCGATCCAGGCGTCGATGGAGGAGATCGTGCATACGCTTTTCGAGGCGGTCGTCCTCGTCCTCATCGTGGTTTACATCTTCCTGCAAAGTTTCCGCGCCACGCATCATCCCCATGTGCACCGTGCCGGTCTCGCTGCTCGGCGCGTTCATCCTCTTTCCGACGCTCGGCTTCAGCGTAAACGTGCTCACCATGTTCGGCCTCGTGCTCGCCATCGGCATCGTGGTGGATGACGCCATCGTGGTGGTCGAGGCCGTGCAGCACCATCTCGAGCACGGCAAGGAACCCGTCGAGGCCACGCGCCTCGCGATGAAGGAAGTGTCCGGGCCGGTTGTGGCCATCGGCCTGGTCCTCTGCGCGGTGTTCGTGCCCGTGGCGTTCATGGGCGGTGTGACCGGCCAGCTCTACAGCCAGTTTGCGCTCACCATCGCCGTCGCGGTGATCTTCTCGGTCATCAACGCGCTCACGCTCAGCCCTGCGTTGTCGGCGATGCTGCTCAAGAAACCCACGCCCGGCCGCGGCCCGATCGCTGCCTTCTTCAAGCTCTTCAACCGCTTCTTCGACTGGCTGAGCAACAGCTACGGCACGCGTCGTCGCCGGCCTCGTGCGCAAGGCCACCTTCTCCATGCTGCTGCTGGTCGTCGTGCTGCGGCGGCATCTTCATCATCGGCCGGCATGTGCCCGGCGGATTCATTCCCGACGAAGACAAGGGCTATCTTTTCGTCGCCGTCCAACTGCCCGAAGGCGCGTCACTCCAGCGCTCCGACGAAGTGCTCAAGCAGGTGGAGGATATCGTGACCAATACTCACGGAGTCCGCTCGGCACTCGGGCTGGTCGGATTCAACATCCTCAACTCACTGAACTTCCCGAACACCGCGATGATGTTCGTCGGGCTCGAACCGTGGGACGAGCGCACGGCTCCCGAGTTGCAGGCCAAGGCAATCGCGCGCGAATGGACGAAAAAATTCGCCGCCATTCCCGGCGCGCGTGCGTTCGCGTTCGGCCCGCCGCCGCTGCCGGGCTACGGCAACGTCTCCGGCTTCACGATGCAGTTGCAGGACCGCTCGGGCGGCTCCGTCGAGCAACTGGCCGGCTACGTCCGCCAGCTCCAGGCGGAAGTGGCGAAGCACCCCGAGATCGCCAGCGTCAGCACCTCCTTCAACCCATCCACGCCGCAGGTGAAGGTGGAGCTCGATCGTGAAAAAGCCCGCACTCTCGGCGTGCCGGTGGACAGCATCTTCCAGACGCTGCAAGCCTATCTGAGCGGCCTTTACGTGAACGACTTCGTCCGCTTCGGCAAAGTCTATAAAGTGTTCCTCCAGGCCGAACCGGAATTCACCAGCCAGCCCGATGAAATCGGACAGTTCTATGTCCGGAACCACGACGGCAAGATGGTGCCGCTGAATACGCTCGTGAAAATCAGCAAGATGTCCGGCCCGAATTTCGTCAGCCGTTTCAATCTCTACAACGCCGCGGAAATCATCGGCGCGCCGGCGCCCGGCTACAGCTCCAGCCAGGCGATCAAAGCGATCGAGGAAGTAATGAAAACCATGCCCAGCGAAGTCGGCTACGAATGGTCCGGCCTGACGCTTCAGGAAAAGAAATCCGAAGGCCAGGCTCCGATCATTTTCGGCGCTGCGGTGCTCTTCGTCTTCCTCCTGCTGGCGGCGCAATACGAAAGCTGGGGACTGCCTTTCGCCGTGCTGCTCGCCACGCCGACCGTCATTCTCGGGTTCCTGATCGGCATGTTCGTGCGCCATTTCGAACTGAACGTCTATGCGCAGATCGGCCTCGTCATGCTCATCGGCCTCGCGGCCAAGAACGCCATCCTCATCGTCGAGTTCGCCAAGATGAAACGCGAAGAAGGCGTGCCCATCATCGACGCCGCGACCGAAGGCTCGCGGCTGCGCCTGCGTCCGATCCTCATGACCTCCTTCGCCTTCATCCTCGGCTGCGTGCCGCTGATGCTGGCCACCGGTTCCGGTGCCGCCGCGCGCAGCACCATGGGCACCGGCGTGGTCTTCGGCATGAGCATCGCCACCCTCGATCGGCCTCTTCCTCATCCCCGTCTGCTACGTCTTCGTGCAGAAGCTCATCGAGCGCGGCGGGAAGAAAACGCCTGCGCCCGGCCCCGCCCCGGCGGTAGAGACTGCCGCGCACTAAAATCAACTGATCATGATCCAGATCGTCGTCTTCGACACCAAGCCCTACGACCGCGAACCGCTCCAGCGCGCCGCCCGCATAACGACATCGAGTCTGATCGATGGGCTACCTCGCGCCGGGCGGCAGCCGGCGTACGCCGCACCTGGCCCGGAGGGCCGACGGAAATTAGTCTGCTCGCCCATCCCTCCAACCTCCGCGATTCCCCGCCGCCCCTCGAGGAGCGTCAGCGGATTTAGTGGGCTCACGAGTATGGATTGATTGCGATCGTGCGTTCGCCGGAGCAACTGAACTACATCCGCGACAAGCGCGTCTACCACATGCCCTACTCCCAGCAGTGGGCGCTGCGTTTGCGAGCAGACTTCGTGTTGCTGCTACTCAGCGAGGCGTCCTTTTCAGGAGCCGCGGGCGTCGGTTTTGAGGCTTCGATCAAATCCGTGCATATTGGGGAGAGGCAGGAAATCTTGCCCACTCCACCAGCGTCACGGCGCGCGAACAGCGACCACGAACGCTACATTTGGTTCAAACTCGGGCCGATCACGGCGCGGACTGAGCCGCTCCGCTACAGCGGCCAACCTCCGAAATTCGCCTTCACCACGCGTCTCGCGTATCGCGAGGCGACCGACATGGCTGATCTTCTGCTGATTCGCGAGCCCGAGCGGCGGTTCCGACGCGAGTGCGAAGCCGAAGGACTCACCGTCCAAGTGTACGACGAATCAGCGGCCAGCACGCAGGTATTCGACGTGGGGCAGTTGCGGCTGCGGTTCAAAGTCAGCGCGTCGGGATGCGAGCCGTTGAACGTCCGTTTCGATCCGGTTGCGATGTCGTTTCACTGGGCGCCGGATGGGCGCTGCAGATGGAACGAACTGATGTTCGAGCCGAAGGAGTGCATCATGAGGCTGGGGCAGAACTTGATCGCAGCCAACGGGCAATAGTTACCCCTGCGCGTCGCTCAGCGAATCCTTTATGACAATGGCACGCCCGTGGGGCTCGTGACCTTCGTGCGGCTGCGGCGGAGTTGCTCCAGCGCGCGGCGGTTGCGGGAGCGTGAGGATCGGCGGCTTCGGACTTGAAGCGCCCGTCCCGAGCGATAGGTTCCGCGCATGAGCAAGATCGAGATTTTGGCAGAACTGCCCCGGCTCTCAGCGCCGGAGCGCGCGGAAATCCTGGATTGTCTCTGGCATCTGGAAGAGGCGTCCGGGCCAACCGAGCGCGAGAAAACGCTGCTGAATGAAGCCCAGGCGACCTACGAGGCCAATCCTTCCGCAGGCGCTCCGTGGCGTGAGGTGGAGGCGCGGTTGCGCGGGCGCGCGTGAGCTGGATCGTGCTCGTCCGCGCCGAGGCGGAACGGGATCTGGAGGTGGCGCGGGATTGGTATGAGCGAAAACGGGCCGGGCTCGGGGCCGAGTTTCTGGATGAATTTGCCGCCGGCATGCGGGCGCTGGAACTGAATCCCGAACGCGAGCACCTTTACCATGGCAACTTCCGCCGGGTGCTTTGCAGGCGGTTTCCCTACAAAGTATTTTGCCAGATCATCGGCGAGCGCGTCGTCTTTCGTGTGCTCCATGCAAAGCAGGATCACAAACGACAAATCCCATGAGCGCCCGCGCTGCCCGGCCATGCACACCTTCGCCGACCTCGCCCACGCGCTGAATCGCTCCCCGGTCTATCTGCGCCGCCTGCAAACGCGCTTCGTGCTGCCCGTGCTCGAAGGCGCGGCGGCCTCATCGTCGATGCCGTGGCGCACGGCTCACCGTTGACGCTCGGGGTCGCGTTTTACCAGCGTGGCATTCACACTCTGAACGATGAGGAATCTCCGCATGAAACTCCTAAGCCGATTGACCATTCCGGCGTTGTTCCTCGTCCTCGCGGGCTGCACGCAATACGCGACCATATCGCAAACCAAGCCGCGGTTCACGTCCGGTGCGCGCCATGGTCGGGGCGCTCGCTTCCGTTGCCCATGACATCGAAGAGGCGCAGCGGAAGCAGAATCGCGAACCGCTCGTGGCCGCCGGCGAATACCTCACCGCGGCTGCCCTCGCCCAACGGCAGCTCGCGCGCAATCCCGCCGACACCGCCGCACGCGACGCCTACAACTTCGCGATCGCGCGGGTGATGAGCGTCATCCAGGAGGCGAAGCTCGACCCGTGGTCAAAGCCCCTGCGCGTTTCCGCGGAGGACGGCGATTTCATCCTGACACACAAACCCGATCCCCGTCCGCAGTGGAATCCGGCTCTGTATGATTTCACGCCCGCCGACCAGTTCGATCTGAAAGGCTCTTGCGTTTCAGTGCGAAAACAGAAGTCAGGGGTCGGTGCGCCGACCGTCGCGACCGGACGCGACATGAACAAGGACTTCGCGAAGGACTTCGGCATTCCACGCACCTATTACGGCGTCACCATCGTCATCCGCTTCGAGGGACGGCGAGCCGTGATGGCACTGGAAGACCCGCTGGCCACCGAAAACGTCAGGCTGGGCGGGCACAACTTTCCTCTGGCCGCGGACTACACCGTGCCGCTGGCCGTCATGCTCGCGAGCAGCAAGCCGAAGACGATATAACTCTCGCGCCTGCTGCACCCGGCCAAATACGCCGAGACGGCGCGCATCTCACGGCTCCAGGCCTACGATCCGAATAAGACCGTCGTGCTTGTCGTGCACGGGCTCATGGATTCGCCCGCGACCTGGACCCCGATGATCAATCAGCTGCGCAGTGATCCATAGATTCGCAAACACTACCAGATCTGGTTCTACAGCTACCCGAGCGGCTATCCCTATCCACATTCCGCGGCGATCCTTCGGGAAAAACTCGATGCGGTGGAAAAGCGATTCCCCCTGCGCAAGAAAATGGTCGTGATCGGCCATAGCATGGGCGGCTCCATCAGCGGCCTGCTGATGACCGATACCGGCGAAAAGCTCTGGATGGAGGTGTTCAACAAACCCCCGGATCAGGTGCCGCTTTCACCCGAAAACAAAAAGCTGATCACCGAAGCTCTCATCTTTCAACATCGGCCCGAGCTTGGACGCGTGATTTTCGTTTCCGCGCCGCTCCGAGGCAGCGACCTCGCGACGAACTGGGCCGGGCGCATTGGTTCCATGCTTGTCAAAGCTTCGGCCAAGCTTCTCGGCGTCGGGGAGGACGCCATGAAATTTGCCGTTTCACGCAGTGGCGATCTGAAGCTCACCCGCATGCCCAACAGCGTGGACACGCTCTCGCCCAAGCACCGTTTCGTAAGACTCATTAACACCTTGCCGCTCGTTCCTGGTATTCCCTACCACGTCATCTGTGGCGACCGCGGAAAAGGCGGAAACAAAGACCACACGCCGCCGGTTATGTCGGATAGCATCGTGCCGTATTGGAGCAGCCATCTCGACGGTGCGGAGAGCGAACTCATCGTGCCGTCCGGACACAGCGCCCACCAAAACCCTCAGGCGATCGCCGAGGTGACGCGTATTCTCAAACAGCACGCCGGGCCGTGATTTCAGGCTCCGCCACGGAGTCGGGCGGCGTTGCTCGCGTTTTCGGGCGCGAATGTCATGATACCATCTCGCAATCGAACCCGCTAATCTGGCAAAACGCATTCCCAAAAGCGACATCCACCGCCGCCTCTGAACTGAATCCCCATCATCATGATCCAGACCGTCGTCTTCGACACCAAACCCTACGACCGCGAACCGCTCCAGCGCGCGTCGGCCGGGCTCGAGATCGAGTGGCGTTTCATGGACTGCCGTCTTTCCACCGAAACGGCCGCCGCTGCGCACGGCGCGCGGGCCGTCTGCATCTTTGTGAATGATCGCGCCGATCGCCCGTGCCTGGAAGCGCTGGCGAACCTCGGCGTGAGGCACGTCGCGCTGCGCTGCGCCGGCTTCAACGCCATTGACCTCACCGCCGCGAAGGAACTCGGCTTCTCCGTCACGCGCGTCCCGGCCTATTCGCCCTACGCCGTGGCCGAGCATGCCGTCGCACTGCTCCTCGCGCTCAATCGCAAAATCCCGCGCGCTCACAACCGCGTGCACGACCTCAACTTCTCACTGAGCGGACTCGTCGGCTTCGATCTCCACGGCAAAACCGCCGGCATTGTCGGCACGGGAAAAATCGGCCGCATCGCCGCGCAAATTTTGCGCGGCTTCGGGATGACGCGTGTTGGCGTTCGATCCTTATCCATCGCCGGATTGGGCGAAGGAGCACGGCATCGAATACACCGAGCCGAAGACACTCGCGCGCGAGTGCGAAGTCATTTCGCTGCACACGCCGCTCACGCCCGAGACGCACCACATCATCAACGCGAAGACGCTCGAACTGATGAAGCCCGGCGCGGTCCTGATCAACGTCAGCCGCGGCGCGCTCATCGAGACCCGGGCGCTGATCGACGCGCTCAAGTCGGGCCGCCTCGGCGGCGTCGCGCTCGACGTGTATGAGGAAGAGGAAGGCGTCTTCTTCGAGGACCTTTCCGGACAAATCCTGCACGACGACGAACTCGCCCGCCTGCTCACCTTTCCCAACGTCCTCATCACCGCCCACCAGGCCTTTCTCACCCGGGAAGCCCTCGCCGAAATCGCCCGCGTGACCACTGAGAACCTTGCCGCCTTCGCCAACGGCCAGCCGTTTCTCCCGGAAACGGTGCTGACCTAGCCGCGTAGGACCAAGGTCCGATAGTCGCCGATGGGGGTGCCGGATTTGATTGCGGACGAAGCGCTGCGCGTTGCAGCGTGCATTCATCGATGACTCCATCTCCCCACTTGAAAATCATTCCCGTCGGCGCCGCGGGCGGCGAAGGCACGGGCGCTTGCTACAACGTGCAGACGAAGAACGCGCGCATCCTCGAGGACTGCGGACTTTTTCAGGGCGGCAAGAAATCCGAAGCGCTGAATCGCCCGCCGATCGCGCCGAAATGCAAGGTCGATGCGGTGCTCCTTGCGCACGGGGAAGACGAACAGCGCGCCGCGCTGGCAAAGCTGATCCAGCAAAAATTCCGCCTCCCGTCGCAGTCGCCGGCGATGGGTGAAGTCATCGAGCTATGAGCCTTACTTGGAAGCAGCGTTACAAAGTCCGGAGCTACCTGCGTTCGTCGCTGTGGATCGTTCCGGTCCTGGCCGGCCTGGCCGAGCGGGTGTTCAGGCTCCTGGTCGATGCGCTCGAGCCCCTCATGGGCTGGCTGTCGCTCGGGCTCGGAATTGACGGCGCCAGGGCGATCGCCAACGCGGTCATCTCGCTGACGTTGTCCTTCGTCGTCTTCACGTTTGGTTCGCTGCTGGTGGCCATTCAGGTCGCCAGCGGGCAATACACACCACGCATCATCGCCACCTTGCTGCTGCGCGACAACGTCATCCGCTACACGGTCGGCCTGTTCGTCTTCACGTTCCTCTTCGCCCTCAGGACGCTGAATCACATCGAGACATCGGTGCCGCCGTTCTTCACGTGGATCACCGGTGCGCTCGGCCTTGTTTGCATCACGGCCTTTCTTTTTCTCATCGACTACGCCGCGCGGCTGCTGCGCCCGGTGAGCATTGTGAAACGGGTCGGCGATGCAGGCCTTGCCGTAATCGAGAGTGTTTACCCTGAAAGGCTCACGGGCGCGCCCACTGCGGCGGTGACGCCGCAGAACGCCGGTCCGGTCGAACGGACGATCCTGCACCGCGGCACCTCCGGCATCGTCCTCGCCGTGGACCTGCCGCGGCTCGTCGCGGAGGCAAGGAAGGTGAATGCGGTGATCGAGTTTGCGCCGCAGGTCGGCGATTTCATCGGCGCCGATGAGCCGCTGTTTCTGCTCCACGGCGGCGCGGCGGCGATCGAAGACGAGGTGCTCCGCGACTGCGTGATCTTTGGCTCCGAGCGCACGATGGAGCAGGACCCGCTGTTCGGTTTCCGCATCCTCGTCGATATCGCGATCAAGGCGCTCTCCGCCGCGATCAATGATCCAACCACCGCCGTGCTCGCCATCGACCAGCTTCAACGATTGGTGCGCAGCGTGGGCCGGCGCAATCTCCGCACCGACTTCATCCTCGGCCCTTCCGGCACGCTGCGCGTCATCTTCCGGACGCCGGATTGGGATGATTTCATTCACCTCGCCTTCGTCGAGATTCGCTTTTACGGCGCGTCGAATATCCAGATCGCGCGACGTCTCCGCGCGATGATCGTCAACCTCGCCAAGACTCTGCCCGCCGAACGCCACCCCTCTTTTCGCCAGGAGCTGGAGCTTCTCGATCGGATGTTGGAGAAGCTTTACGTCCTCCCCGAGGACCTCGCCCTCGCGCGCATCCCGGATTCGCAGGGCCTCGGCGGCTCAACCGACACCACTGCGCCGCAATGGGCCAGCTAGTAGATACCTTCACTGTTCAACGAAACCACCAACCCACATCACACTATGCCCGACAATCAAAGCATGGACGACATCACGGACGCGCGCCGCAAAAGCATTAAGGAAACGATCAAGACGATCAGCATCGAGGAACTGAAGGGACTCGGTGCCGGCCTCTTTCCGTACCCCGATCACCCGTGGTACGTGAAGTTCTTCGACTTCATCGCTAAACACTCCGACGGCACCTTCCATCACGCGGTGACCCATGATCGCGTCCACATCATCTATTGCCAGGGGCAGGACAAAGGCATGTGGTTCACACCCGGTAGCGGAATGGGACCGTTGCAAGCGAAGGGGTTGAAGATTCTGAAGGAGATCGTCGAAGGGAAGGGTTGAGCAGCGCGACGCCGTGAGCGCACTGTGCGCGAACCTCAACTCGGAGGCGTCATCATGACCGCCCCGCGCGTCTGGCCGGGCCGGTCGTCGCCGCTCGGTGCGACCTTCGACGACGAAGGCGGCGTGAATTTCGCGCTCTTTTCCGAGCACGCGGCGGGGGTGGACCTGTGCCTCTTCGATGCGCCGGATGCGTCAAGAGAGGCGCAGCGCATTCCGCTTCCGGAGAAGACCGATCAGGTCTGGCACGGTTATTTGCCGGACGCCGGGCCTCGGCAAATCTACGGCTACCGTGTCCACGGTCCGTATGATCCGGAACGGGGGCATCGCTTCAATTCGCGCAAGGTGCTGCTCGATCCTTACGCGAAAGCGATCGCGCGGGAGCTGCGCTGGGACGACGCGGTGCTGGCGTGGGATCGCGATACCGCGCACTGCGCGCCGCTCGCCCGCGTCGTGGACACCGCCTTTCCGTGGAACGCCGAGAAGCCGCCGTGCACCCCCTGGCACGAGACGGTCGTCTATGAGTTGCACGTCAAAGGATTTACCAAACAACATCCCGACGTGCCGGAGGAGCTGCGCGGCACTTACGCGGGCCTCGCTTCACGCTGCGCGATCTCGTGAGCTACAACGCCAAGCACAACGAAGCGAACGGCGAGGAAAACTGTGACGGGTGCAACACCGAGATGAACGATGCCGATTGGAACACCAGCCACGCGCGCTGCCTCGGCATGGGACTGCCCGGCGATCAAATCACCGAACAAGGCGAGCGCGGCGAACGCATCGTGGGCGACACGTTCGTGCTCCTCTTCAACGCGTACCACGAGTTGATCGACTTCCGCCTCGGCGCGCGCCGTCGCGACGTGCGATGGACGTGCGTCTTCGACACCGCCGCTCCCGATGCCTCCGAGGCCGGGCGGCGCAGCTTCGAACACATGGCCGCGTTCCCGCTGCAAGCGCGCTCGCTCGCCGTGCTGCGCGCTGACATTTCCCCGACCGCAACCTCATGAGCAATCCAAACTTCGGCCAGACCGACATCGTCAAACTCAATGACGAAGACGCCACCGTGGGCGTTCTCGAACGTGCAGTCGGCGGACTGTGGGAGGTCGTCAACGACCTCACCCGCCTGCGCCGCACCACGCGGCAAAACTATCGCGTCACCATCTTTGGCTCCGCGCGTCTCCGGCCCGGCACACCCGCTTACGAAGGGGTGAAGAAGCTCGCAGCGGAGCTCACCAGCATGGGTTGCGATATCCTCACCGGCGGCGGTCCGGGTCTCATGCAGGCGGCGAATGAAGGCGCACACTCCGCCGATCCCACGGGGTTGCACGGCTCCGTCGGCATCAATATCGAGCTTCCGTTTGAGCAGGAGGTGAACCCTTTCGTCGAGCAAGCCTTCACGCACCGCACCTTCTTTTCGCGACTGCACCATTTCATGATCATGTCGGACGCATTCATCGTGACGCCCGGCGGCATCGGATCGCTGCTCGAGCTTTCTCTGGCGTGGCAACTCCTCCAGGTCCGCCACCTTTACAACACGCCGCTCATCCTCGTCGGGAAAATGTGGGCCGACCTCGTCGAGTGGGCGCGCGCGGCAATGCTCATCGAAGGCAGCGAACTCGCCAGCGAGGCGGATTTCAAGATCCCGCACTGCGTGAACAACATCGACGACGCCCTCGCGCTCATCCGCGAAAACCGTGCCGCCTGGCTGGCCGCTCAGCGGGGGAAATAGCACGCCACAACACGCCGCATGATCGAACTCCTGAACCGCCTCGAGACGGTCGCGGTGCTCGTCTTCCTCGTGAGCAGCATGGCGGCGATGGGCCTCACGCTGACGCCGCGCGCCATCGCCGCGCCGCTGCGCGACGCGCGCTTTGTGCTGCTTGCCCTCGTGCTGAACTTCATTCTCGCGCCGGGGTGCGCGTGGCTGCTCACGCTCATCATCCCGCTGGACCGCGGCCACGCCGCCGGGCTGATGCTGCTCGGCGGCGCCGCGGGCGCACCTTTTTTGCCCAAGCTCGTCGAAACGGCGCGCGGCGATCTCGCGGCGGCGGCGGCGCTTGTGGCACTGCTCACTGCGGGCACGATCCTCTTTATGCCTTTCGCGCTGCCGCTGATGATCGCCGGCCTCACCGCCGACCCGTGGAGCATCGCCCGGCCACTGCTGATGCTCATCATCGCGCCGCTCGCCGTCGGCATGGTGGTGAAAAGTTTCGCCGCATCCTTCGCCGCGCGCGCTGCGCCGCTGCTGGGAAAGATCGGCAACGCCGCGTTGCTGCTGCTCTTCGTGCTAATGATCGTGCTGAATTTCCGTGCGCTCCTCGGCGTGCTCGGCAGCGGCGCCATCCTCGCCGCGCTGCTTTTTTTCGTGGCACTCTTTGCGTTCGGCTGGCTGCTCGGCGGTTCGCGCCGCAGCGTCCTCGGTCTCGCCACCACCGCGCGCAATTTCGGCGCCGCGCTCGCACCGGCCGAGAACTGCTTCGACGATCCCAAGGTCACCGTCATGATCATCGTCGGCGCCATCGTCTGCCTCGTCGTCTCCTTCTCCGCCGCCGGCTGGGTGCGACGTCGACCCACACTTGATCCTGCTTAACAGCTTCAAAACAACGCCGGGACGATGTCCACGAAAAGAAGTTTTACGGTCGACATGCCGGCTCGGTCCCGGCGGCGTGTTCGGTCTGCTGGGTCTGATTCAGGGCACGCCGCAATACGCGACCGTCACCGCGCAGATAGCGGTGGCGCATTGTAGCCTGACGCTCGACGAACTCATCGAAAGCTCCGGCGGCGCCGGGCAACCCGTCGTGTTGGTTTAGTAGTCTGCGGCCCGGCTGGTGCGCACGCTTGCCGACCGCAGCCCGCCCCCCCGCAAGAATCCCGTGTTCCTTCCGCGCCGGCAAAGCGGCATAGGACTAAAGGCTGATGGAAGGGGTATGGTCCTTTGGTGAAGGATCATTGGCAAACGCATGAAAACCGATTGTCTCCATCCATGAATCCAGCCCCCGCCAGCGCCGCCGTGCCCGCCCCCAGCCGCTGGAGCGGGATGATCGCCGCTGGCCAGTGGCTGCGGGGCTACGATCCGAAATGGCTGCGCGCGGACGTGGCGGCGGGCGTGACGCTCGCGGCGTATTTGCTGCCCGCGGCGTTGGGCGACGCGTCGCTCGCGGGGCTGCCGTCGGAAGCGGGGCTTTACGCGTGTTTGTTCGGCGGACTGGTGTTCTGGCTGTTTTGCAGTTCCCGGCACACATCGATCACCGTCACATCGGCGATTTCATTGCTCATCGGCTCAACGCTCGGCGGCATGGCGGGCGGCGATCCCGCACGCTATTCGGCGCTGGCAGCCGGCACCGCACTGCTGGTCGGGGTAATCGCGTTTCTCGCCTGGCTGGCGCGCGCGGGTTCGGCGGTCAGCTTCATTTCCGAGAGTGTGATGATCGGCTTCAAGTCGGGCGTGGCGCTGCACCTCGCGAGCACGCAGTTGCCAAAGCTCTTCGGTGTTAAAGGCGGGCACGCTGATTTCTGGGAGCGCATGCACGTCTTCCTCCAGCACATCGGCGAAACCAACATGACCTCGCTGCTGCTCGGCTGCTCGGCGCTCGCAATGCTGATCCTCGGCAAGAAGCTGCTGCCAAACAAACCGGTCGCGCTCTTTGTCGTCATCGCCGGCATCGCCGTGGCCACGTTCATCGACCTCGGCGCGCACGGCGTGAAGCTGCTCGGCGAGGTGCCGCGCGGCGTGCCGCTGCCTTCGCTGCCCGCGATCCATCCCCCCGACCTGCGTGACCTGATGCCGCTGGCGCTCGCGTGCTTCCTCCTCGGCGCTGTGGAGACGGCGGCAATCGGTCGAATGTTTGCCGAGAAACATGGTTACCGGCTCGATCCCAATCAGGAACTGCTCGGGCTCGCCGGCGCCAATCTCGCTTCCGGCCTCGGTCAGGGCTTCCCGATCAGCGGTGGCATGTCCCAATCGCTGGTGAATGAAAGCGGCGGCGCGCGCACGCCTCTCTCCGGCTTGATCGCCTCGGGGATCATCCTCGTGGTCGCGCTCTTCTTCACCGACCTGTTGAAGAATCTGCCGCAGCCCGTGCTCGCCGCCATTGTGCTCATGGCCGTGGCCAGTCTCGTGAAATTGAAGGTGCTCAAGCGCCTCTGGCAGGTCCATCGGAGCGAATTTCTCGTCGCCATGACTGCCCTCGCCGGTGTGCTTTGGGCGGGTCTGCTCAAAGGCGTGCTCGTCGGCGCCGTCATCTCGATGGTGCTGCTCATCCGCCGCGTGTCATCGCCGAACGTTGCCTTTCTCGGCCGCATCCCGGGCGCCCGCCGCTACTCGGATCACGAGCGCCATCCCGATAACGAACCGACTCCCGGCATCCTCGCCTTCCGCGTCGAAGCGAGCATCGTGTATTTCAATGCCGAGCACGTCTTCGATACCGTCATCGCACGGCTCGATGCTTCATCCGAGCCGATTCGGCTCGTCATTTGGGACCTTTCCACTTCGCCCATGATCGACATGGCCGGCGCGCACGCCTTTCTCACGCTGAAAACCGAACTCGACAAACGAGGCATCGACTTCCGCATCGTCGAGGCGCGCTCGACCGTGCGCGATATGCTGCGCGTGGAGGGTGTGGAGGAAAAGGTCCACCGGATCGACCGCTTCACGATGCTGGCTGATGCGATCGACTCTTTCCAAAACGATAGCCCTGCCAAGCCATGAGCGCCCGCACCACCAACACCCGCGTGCTCGATCCACTCGAGCGATTTTCCGAGATCGTCTTCGGTCTCATTATGGTTCTCTCCTTTACCTGCGCCCTGAGCGTCGCGGAAGCGGGGCGCGAAGACGTGCGGGCGATGTTCATTGGCGCGATTGGCTGCAATCTCGCGTGGGGGATTATCGACGCGGCGTTTTACCTCATCGCCTGCCTCACCGAGCATGGGCGTCACGCCGTGCTCCTCCGCAACGTTCAGCGATCCTCCGACCCGGAGCAGGCGCGGCAATTCATCACCGAAGCTCTTCCGGCAAAGATCGTCGAGGCCCTCCAATCCGCCGATCTCGATCGCATTGGCACGCACCTGAAACAGCTTCCGCCGCCGTCCGAACGCCCCGGCCTCACCGGCGAAGATTGGCGCGGTGCGGTCGGCGTCTTCCTGCTCGTCTTCGTCTCCACGTTCCCCGTTGTCGTCCCTTTTCTCTTCGTCCACGAGGCACACTTCGCCCTGCGCCTCTCAAATGGTATCGCCATCGCGCTCCTCTTCGGGTCCGGCCATATGCTCGCCGGCTATGCAGGCCTGCGCCGCGTTCGCACCGGACTCGCGATGGTCGCGATCGGGGCCGCGCTCGTCGGGCTGACAATAGCGCTCGGCGGATAAGGTCAAAAACGTTCATCGTAGCCAACATGCCCGCCCATTGCCTGACCCGCAGCCGCCTCACACTGATCGTCGCGCTCACCATCCTGGGGTGGCTGGGCACGTTTCTTCCCACTACCGCTGCGACTCCGGACTCGGCGCACGTGACCAAAAACCTTCTCGTTCTCAATTTCGATCCGGTGCTGCGCGGGTCGGATGGGAAGCGGTTGCATGCGGTTTTGGGGTGGAACGATCCGCGGCCGATGACGGCGGACCTCATCCGCCATCTCCGGGAAGCGAGCGGCGGCTACGCGGAGTTCAAGATGATCGAATGGCTGGACGTCGACGCGTTCCCCGCGAAGCGCGACGGCTTTCGCTACACGGAGGACTCCTATCTCGCCATGTGGCACAGCAAGGACCGCGGTGATGCGGCGCATCAACCCGACGCCGTAAGCTATGCGGCGATCTTCCACGAACTGAACCTCGCGGAGCGCGTGCAGAAGGAGGATATCTCAGACATCTGGGTCTGGGGTGCGCCGTATTTCGGTACCGATGAATATGCGATGAAGATTCCACGCGATCAGGTTTTCTATCAACCGGACAGCCCGTGGTTTTACCGGCCATACGACATCCCGGACTGCGGGCGGACCGTTTGGGTCATGGGATTCAATTATGAAGTGGGCGAAGACAACGCGTTGCATAGCTTCGGTCATCGGTGCGAGGGGATTCTATCGCTCACCGTCGGGCGCGGTCTGTGGAGCGATGAGGCTGGGGACACGAATCCGTGGAGTCGCTTCACGCGGCAGGCGGTGAGATTTCCGGAGGACGCTCAAGTCGGAAGCGTGCACGGCGGGCCGAATGCCAAGGCAGGCTATGATTACGGCCAAAAAGCGGTGGTGATGTCCGGCGCAGATGACTGGCTGAATTTTCCCGACCTCACTGGCGCGAAAAAGCCGGTCAACTGCGACACTTGGGGTGAGCCGCACCATCTCAATTATATGCGCTGGTGGCTTGGCCACCTTCCGCACAACGAGGGCGTGACCAATGGATTTTCGAACAACTGGTGGCGCTACATCGTGGACTACGACGCTGCGGTGAAGGAGGTCCCGCCGCCGGGCGGCTCGCTGCAACGTCCGGAGAAGGCGATGTATTGACCGACCGTCTTTCCAGTCGACGAAAACCGATGGGGTGAGGCTTGCTCGCCACCACTGCCGTACGCGAGTCCGAATCCCAAACCTGGCGCAGATTCGTCGTGAAACCAGCGGCGCCTGCGCTACTTCGCGAGCGATGCGCAAACGATCTCCGTGTCATTGCGGGCAAAGACGTGCCGGTGCGCGTAGGCGGGCGCCGTCCAGACGCATTTCCGGTCGCCAAAAGGTGACGTGGGTTCGAGGAGGCGCGCGCGGCTAATCTCGCGGTAACCGCCGGGCGAAAGGTGTGCGCTGATGAGGTCGCCGCGATCGGTAAAAAGAAAGTCGGTGTTCCCACACGGCGTGATGTGGATGCTCGAGCCGTTCTGCAACGTCGTGATGGTTTTATCCTCCCAAACCTGCTCGCCAGTGGCCGCCTCGAGGCACACGAGTTCCCCCGTGTATCTCGCGGAATAGACATGATCCCCGCGCAGCAGTGCGGTCGAGGTGATGCTGAGGATGCGTTTCATGGCGACCCGCGAATGAGGCCAAAGAACGGTGGCGGCGGGTTTTTCGCTGGCGAGTTGAAACATGAGACCGCCGACGAGCAGGCGCCCGTTGGCGAAGACGGGTGTGGAAACCGCGGTGTCGCCGGTCGTGCGTATGAGTTCGCGCCACCACGTTATGCCTGTGGCCGGGTCGAGCGAGGTCACGGCTTCCTGCAGCCAGACAATGAGCTGTTTCTTTCCCCCGGCCGTGATGACGATCGGCGAGCTGTAGCTGAAAGTGTCATCGAGCGCGCGCCACACTTCCTGGCCCGTTGCCGTCTTGAGTGCGACAACGCTCGCGACGCCTTTCGCGCAAATGGCCAGGATGAGCAAGTTGCCGTCGATAAGCGGTGAACCGGTGATGCCGGTGAATGGTTTCACGGTGTAGTCTGAGGAGAGGTTCCTTTGCCAGACGACTACGCCCGTCATCGCGTCGAGACATCGGAGGTCGCCGATGGCGCCGAGTGTGTAGATGCGTCCGTCGTGCACGATGGGCGTGGCACGTGGGCCGCCCGCATTCGGCTCGAACGCCCAGTCCGGGTAATCCGCCGTGTATTCGTGGGACCACAATTGCTCGCCGTTGGCAGCATCGAGGCAAAGCACGCGTTCGATGGCGGTCGGGCGCTTCACCTGAGCGTCGGTGAGATAAACGCGGTCCCCGACGACGACAGGACTCGACCACCCGCGGCCCACGGGCACCCGCCACGAAATCTTTAATCCGTCGGATGGAAAGGTTTCGACGATCTCCGTCTCGTTCCACGCGCCGTCGCGATCCGGGCCTCGCCATTGCGGCCAGTCCGCGGCCTGGGCCAGCGATGCGACGAGCGCGAGGAGGAGAAGGGGAGTCTGTCGGTTCACTTTCCTAACCAATCCCAGATCGCGGAAGGTTCACAAGGTGACATGAACGCGAAGCTCCGCCTTCAAATGCGGGGCCGGGATCGCCGCGACGCAGTGACTGTTCTGCTAAATCCACCGAAACACGCGGCGTGATCCACGTGACGGGGTCACGATGCGCCGACGGTATCCACGGTTGGCCTCGCCCGCGGCGGCGAGAACGATAAGGAGCGCAGTGGGTTTTTCATCGTCGAACGACATGCGCTCACCGAGAGAGCAAAGATACAGGTTGCGGACTGTGGTGGTTTGCTAACAGGGCCTATCGACTGAAGATGGGAATGGCGTGTGCACGAGAAGACTGTCGGAATTCTCGGGGAGCGCAGCCGATATGCTTGGTGAAGCAGGCAGTGAGGTGGCTATGGCTGCAGAAGCCGCATTCGAGCGCGATGGTGGTGATGTCCTTGCGCGAAGTGAGTAACTGGTGTTGTGCGCGGCGGAGGCGCTGTCGGATGATGTATTGCGCGGGTGTGCTGCCAAACGCCTTGCGAAAGGCGACAAGAAACTGGTGCGTGGTGAGAGAAGCCATGTTCGCAAGTCCGCCAAGGGTGATGCGCTCGGCGAGGCAGGCGGCGATGTGGTCGCGCAGCAGGCGGGTTGTGCGAACGTCGAGGGTGGGGCCAGGGTCGCTTGCGCGATCGGCAGCGAGGCCCCCCGGAGCAAGTGACCGCAGCAGATGGAGGCCGATGCTCTGGCTCAGCGACTCGGCGAGCATCGCGGAAACGTCGTCGCGCGACTTCATCGCCGCGAGGAGCGTGCGCACGGCGTGGTGCACGAAATCATCGCGCACGCCGGCCACGGGCGCGATTTCCTGCTGCCCGTTCGCTGATCCGTGCACGATCCTGGCCGCGTCGGGATGGAGACGGAGCACCGCATATTCGATGGTCTGGCCGCACGCGTGGCTTGCATACTTGCGCCCTGCCGGGACGGTCCAGATTTCGCCCGGTACGGCGGGGCCGCTACTGCCGCCGAAGCCGTCGAGTTCCGTCTCCAGACGGTCCATGTGCCCGCCGAGATGGACGACGATCGAGTGCACCGATTCGTGGATCCGCCAGTCCGTGGGCAGACGAATATCGTCGCCGCGATGAATCACCTCCATGCCGGGGAAGCGCGTCTGCGTTTCCTCCAGGACGACGGCCGGAGCGCCGTTACCGATGCGCGTGGAGGTCTTGCGGAGCATGGCGCGAGTGTGTGGTGCGGTTGGCGCGCGGCAAGATTGAAAGTGCGCCGGAGAAATTGAAAGCGGACCGCCGAAGCCGTCGCTAAAACCGGCCTTGAACCCAAACAACAAACTCATGAGCCAGCACAGCATCAAAGACAAAATCGTCCTCGTCGGCGGCGGAGCCAAGAACCTCGGCGGCCTCATCAGCCGCGATCTCGCCGCGCAGGGCGCGAAGGCCGTCGTTGTCCATTACAACAGTGCTTCCACGAAAGCGGCAGCAGATGAAACCGTCGAAGCAGTGAAGGCGCTCGGCGCGGGAGCCATTGCGGTTTCTGGCGACTTGTCGAAGCCGGCGAGCAACGCCGCGCTTTTCGCTACAGCCGTCAAGGAATTCGGCGGCGTGGACATCGCAATCAACACCACGGGCATGGTCATCAAGAAGCCCATCGTGGATGTCACCGAGGATGACTTCGACAAAATCTTCGCCGTGAATGCCAAGGCCGCATTTTTCTTTATGCAGGAGGCCGGCAGAAAGCTGAACGACGGCGGAAAAATCTGCACCATCGTGTCGTCGCTGCTCGCGGCTTACACGGACGGCTACGCGATCTATCCCGGATCAAAGGCACCCGTGGAGCACTACACGCGCGCGGCCTCGAAGGAATTCGGCCCGCGCTGCATCTCCGTCACCGCCGTCGGCCCCGGTCCGATGGAGACGCCGTTCTTTTACGGTCAGGAAACCGATGCCTCGGCGAAATACAACCAGACCGCCGCGGCGCTAAGTCCTTTCACGAAAACCGGCCTCACCGACCCGGCGGACATCGTAACGCTCGTGCGCTACCTCGTGAGTGACGGCTGGTGGATCACCGGCCAGACGATCTTTGCGAACGGTGGCTACACAACCCGCTGAGTGCATACGCTCATCGTTATCGCCGGAGGTTTCGCGCTGCTCGGGCTGTGTTGCCTGATCGCCAAACTAACCGGCGGCACAGCGTCCGCATTTGCCAAAGCCGCGATCGTTTTTCTCCCGCTGTGGCTCATCGGCGCGGCGATTAACATGTGGATCGGTGTTTCTCAGGCGGGTTATTCAGTGAAGGACGAACTGCCCATCTTCCTCATCATCTTCGCTGTGCCCGCGGTGGTTGCGGTCCTCGTGTGGATGCGGTATCGCGGAGGGCACTGATCCATGGAAAAGAACCGTCTCGAAGCCTTTAGCGATGGTGTCATTGCGATCATCATCACGATCATGGTGCTGGAGATGAAAGTGCCGCACGGCACGGATTTGGCATCCATCATGCCGCTGCTGCCCGTCCTTCTCAGCTACGTACTCAGCTTCCTTTACGTCGGCATCTACTGGAACAATCATCACCACCTGCTGCATGTCTGCCGCAATGTGACCGGCGGAATCATGTGGGCGAACCTGCACCTGCTTTTCTGGCTTTCGCTGTTTCCTTTCGTCACCGGATGGATGGGGGAAAACCACTTCGCCTCCGGGCCAAGCGCGCTGTATGGCACAGTGCTTTTCTGCGCCGCCGCCGCCTACTACATTCTCCAGAGGCTCATCCTCACTCACCACGGCAACAAGTCGCGGCTGGCCGAGGCGATCGGATGTGACTGGAAAGGAAAACTCTCTCCCGTGCTTTACCTCGCCGGTATCGGCTTGTCGTTTTGGCGGCCTGTCCTTGCGGGAGCCATTTACGTTTTCGTCGCACTGATATGGCTCGTTCCTGATCGTCGAATTGAGCGAGCCATCGAGGGTGGCGAATAGAAACGAAAAAACCGGGTGCCGTTTTCAAGAGCGAGGCTCGCACCCACGAAATTTGTTCCCGCGCCTTTCCTTCGCTTCTTCGGGCGTGAAGCAGACGGAGTAATCAGGTGTGGACGGCATGCGTTCCGTTGCGTGTCAATGAACGCGCGATGACAGACCATCATCACAGCGTCTATGTGATCCTGCTGGATGAAGCCGTAGCCCGGCACCCATCAGTCCTGCGCCTCAATCCGCGCCGTGATCCATCCCAGCACTGCGTGTATGTCGGCATGACCGGTCTGCCGGTTGAACATCGATTCGAGAATCACAAGCACGGCTACAAGTCGGCCTGGACCGTGCAGAAATATGGCCTTCGCCTCCTGCCGGAACTCTACGAGCACTTGAATCCCATGCCGTTCGAGGCGGCGGTGCAGATGGAGAAGGATCTCGCCGAAGATTTGCGCGCCCAAGGCTACACCGTCACGGGCGGGACTTAGTTAGCTCGGCGAGCCCGTCGTGCTGGCCGGCGAGGGTGTTCACCGTGCGATCATGCGTATCGAGGATTCGTGGCAGAGTGCCGACCGCCAGGATTGGTAGCCGGTAGCGGCTTTACATTTGTGGACGGATAAACTATCGACCGCGCTCGTCATGTGGTCCCCTCGAATAGCCCTCGCTCTGCTGGCGCTGGTTTTTCTCGCGGAAGCGAGATCTGCAGCGCCCGAAATCGTCTTTCTCAATCCACCCAAAGCGCCGCTCGGCGCGAAAATTCGCCTTGAAGGGCATGGCTTTACTGGAACGACTCGCGTTGTCCTTCGCGATTTGCGGTGGTCTCGGGATGTGGAGGCGACCTTCACTGTCCTGTCGGACGAAACGCTGGAAGTGCAGATGCCAGCGTCGTCGAACCCCTATCCGTTTTTCGAGAAACTGGCCTTCATCGTCGAGACGCCTGCCGGAGTGACAGTTACCCTGCCCGTCGAACCCGATAGTAGCGTCATGGTAATAAAGTCCGGCACGACTCTGACCAGTTTTGGTGCAGGCAGTCGCCTGGTGTTTTTGGAGTCCGGTTCCAGCATCTTGAACGCTGGCGGCGGCAGCAATACTTTCTTTGTCGCCCAGGGAGCGAGCCTCAACCTGGCTGGGGGCGGCGGAACCACTGCCTATGTGGCGAATGGTGCGACCTTCACCGGGACGGGTGCGCTGAATTTTCCGGAAGTGGATCCGAGCTACGTCACTTCGCTCTTTGAATTCGGCACGCCGCCTCCCTCATACACTCTTACGGAAATCGTCACTGGCAGCGGTTCGATCGTGATCACACCTCGGCAGAACGTTTATTACAATGGCCAGACCGTCGAACTGACGACCGTTCCCGGGGAAGGCTTCGCGTTCTCGGAGTGGGGCGGAGCCGTGTCTGGCAGCGACCGCAAAGTGTCGCTGGTCATTAATGAAGACACCACTGTGAGCGCCACTTTCGTGGCCGGAGCGAATCTCTATGTTCAGTCGGCGCGGGGACAGGTTGCGGTGGTTCCGCAAATGCAGGTCTATCCGCTCGGCACGAGCGTCACTCTGACGTTTACCCCTGATCGTGGTTATGAGTTTGATCGCTGGACGGGAAGTGTTGCGAGTGAGGAAAACCCACTCACGATGGTCCTCACTCAGACAAGCGACTTGACGGCCGAGGTCAAGGATCCCTCCTTTGGGAAGCTGCTTTGGAGCTACGGCGAATTTCAAACTTCAGGGCCGGGTCCAATGGACAACGAAGTCACCTGGAGCGTGCCTGCCATCGGGGACGATGGGACCATTTATGTCAGCTCCTATATACGAGCACCACGATCGGTCAGTGACGGAAAACTGATCGCGATTCGACCTGACGGCACCGAAAGATGGTCCCAGCCCATCTACTTGGATTCCGATACGGGCTTTCTCGGACATCCAGTGATTGGAAACGACGGCTCGGTCTATATCAATTCAGGGCCGCTGCTCAGCGCTTTCTCGCGGGACGGCGTCGCGCTCTGGACGAAGTCCTTCGGAGCCACAACTGATGCTACAGCGAGCATCTCGCCACCAGCGATTGGCAGTGATGGAACTCTCTATCTGGCCCAATTGAGTGGTAAGTTGATCGCCCTGTCGCCGGCAAAGGCCATTCTTTGGGAATTGCCAATCACGGGAGACCTTTACTACACACCCAGCGTTGGAACCGACGGAACAATCTACGTGGGAGGTTCGGGCATTCCCATACGCGCAGTTCAGCCTGATGGCACGGTGAAATGGGTTTCAACATCGAACCTTCCGGTCGGATCATCAGCTGCCCTAATGTCCAATGGAGATTTGATTTACCGAACCAATGGCAATTTTATCAGCCAAAAAGTGGTGAGATTGAACGCGAGCGGTGCCGAGACCGCAGTATATGGCCTGCGTAATCCGTTTAGTAACATCGCGATTGATCCCGACGGCAAAACCATGTTCGGCGAGGTGAATGGTTCCGTTATCGTCCTGAATCCAGACGGTACGATCGCGTGGGAGGATCAGCCGAGTCCGGCCTCCTTTACGGAGGCGCCCTTGATCGGCGCCGATGGCACCGTCTATTTTAGTTCCACTGCCGCGGATACACACCGCTTCATTGCCTACAATCCGGATGGAACGGTCATGTGGGAGAACAACGCGCTGGCGCAGCATGAATCTACCGGAAACGTGAGGTGTGCGTTGGCGCTGGATCGGAACGGCGTCCTCTATGGAGGTTCGCGAACTGGGAAGTTTTACGCCATCCAAGCCACGGGAAAATTGGCAACCGGTGAGTGGCCAAAACAATTTGCGGGGTATCGAAATGAAAGCCGCCAGCCGCTCCTTGGGCCGGCGACGGCTCCTGAATTAACGACGGCACCTGAGGCGACCGAGGTCATTGCGGATCAGGAACTGGTATTGTCTGCGGAATTTACCGGCGTTCCGGCACCGGAATATCAATGGTATCGCGACGGACAGCCCATTCCCCGCGCGACTTCGCCCATTTTGTCGGTCCCAAATGTTCAGGCGGCCGAAGCCGGGCAGTATTTCGTGCGGGCAACCAATAGCGCCGGCACGGCGCAGAGCACGCCAGTTGCCGTTGATGTTTTCTTTTCGCTGAATGTCGCAGCGACCGGTGGAGGATCGGTCACCATGGATCCCGAGCAGAACCTCTTTGCCCCGGGAACACAAGTGACCCTGACCGCCACCGCAGCGGATAATTTTGAATTCGTTGGCTGGACAGGTTCGGCATCCGGGTCAGAGAACCCTCTGCTCGTCACGATGGATTCGAATAAAACGTTGACGGCAAATTTCGTCGGTTACTACGAGCTCGTCGTCACCCAGACTGGCTCGGGCGGTGTGATGCTAGATCCTCCGGGTCCATACCTGCCGGGGCAGAGCGTCACTGCCACGGCTGTCCCCGCTGTTGGGTACGGCTTTGCGGGGTGGAGCGGAGCTTTGACCGGATTGAACCCTGTCGGATCTTTCGACATGACTGGAGATTTGACGCTCGACGCGGTGTTCGTCCCCTTGCGAACGCTCACGGTAGCGGCGCAACCCGGTGGGAGTGCGGCTGCGGATCCTCAACAAGCCACTTATCTCGATGGCTCGACCGTGACCCTGACTGCGACGCGCGAGGAGGGCTATGACTTCACGGGTTGGGAAGGAGATGTGGCGTCTCAGACGAATCCACTGACTATTACGCTCGATCGAGACATTCTCGTGAGAGCGACCTTCGGTCCCGCGCAAAATCCAACAGTGATGTTCGGTGCACCGAACGATTCGACGGTGAGCGACCGGACCTTCTCATTGACGGGTCAAATCACGGACAATGATGCGATCGATTCCGCGCGCTGGGAGCGTGATGGACAAGACATGGGGAATTTGCCGCTGACGGATGGGCTGTTCGATCTATCCGCCCTGGCGCTAAGCGAGGGTCTCAATCAATTCCGCATTTTTGCGGTTGATAGCGTCGGAAACGAAACGATCGAAACCTTCACCATCACGTGGTCGCCGACTCAGCTCATCGAAGTATTGCCTCCGGAATCCGAAAGTGAAGGCCGCCTGATTGTCGTTCCAATTCGATTGACCAGTTCGGGCGACGTGGCAGGTGCGACGTTTACACTCACGTTTGATCCGACTTACCTGCAGAGCGAGGATTTTTCCTTTTCGTCGTCGGCCTCCTCTCCATTCAACCAAATAAACCGCTCCATCGACGGTCAGATTCGAGCTTCGATGGCCCTGACGGGTACGCTGCCGGCGGGAGCGATTGAGGTAGCCCATGCCGTTTTTCGATTACGCAGCGTGCCGGCAGATCTCAACACAGCGCTCGGTCTTATCGAAGTAAGTGCGTCAGATTTTTCCGGAGATTTGCTCGACGACAGTACGGCCGCACACGGCAAGGAGATGGCTATTTTAAAGCGGAGAGTGATCGGCGATATCAATGCCAATGGACAGCTCGATGTCGGCGACGCCTCGTTAATGCAGCGGCTCGTCACCGGGCTCAATGAGGTGCGCGCATGGGATCACACCGCGAATGATTTGAATTCTAGCAATACGCTCGACGTCGGGGATGTGCTGCGGGTGCTTAGCACCGCGGCCAATCTGCTGCCACAGCCATCGGCAGGTGCGGTCGCCGCCGGAGTGGCAAAATCGCAGGGCGCCGCCGCCGCCGCTGACTCCGAGGCGGTCCGACTGGTGGCGGATCGTCGAACGGCTGCGGCAGGTGACACCGTAGTTGTGCGCGCGTTTCTCGAAAACGCCACGACCCCAATCACCGGCGTGTCGTTCGTCCTCGACTATCCCACCGACGCATTGCGGTTGATCGACAGCTCGTCTCACACGGCCGGAGATCTGATTGAATCGACGACCTTCGCCACCGTTTGGAATGTGGCTCCCGCGCGCAATGATTACACGATGCAAACTGGCACGGTTTACATGGCGTCCAGCAGCGCGACAGTCGCCAGCGCCGCCAACGGCGTGCTGGCCGAATTCACATTTCAGGTTCAGCCCGGTGCGGCGGCTCAACTTGTGTGGCCAGTCACGCTTCACGATGTGAACGTGACTTCTGACGGCTACACGATGCGCTCGTTGCCCATGGCGGAACACATTTTCAACGGCTGGCCCGTTCTCTTCGCGGATTGGGCGGAGGGTGCGTTCCAAAATGTGATCTTGCCCGACCCGGATGACCGAAAGTTTGATCGCGATCCTGATCGTGACGGTTTGATCAATTGGTTGGAATATCATTTCGGCCTGAATCCCATGCAGGCGGATGCCCCGCAGCCATTCACTTTGATGGAATACGAGGAGGACGGGACAAGCTATTTGGCGGTTGCCTTTGATAGGCGACGCGATTCGCTCGATGCGGCCTGCCGGGTGGAAGTTTCCAGGGATCTTGAGACTTGGAACTACAACGGCGACACCACGGCGATGGTGCACACCGTTGAGATCAGTGCCACGGATAATGGTGACGGTACCGAGCGCGTCCTGGAGCGCACGGCAGCCAGCGTATCGCCGGAGGAGAAAATGTTCATCCGGCTGACGGTGTCGGAGAAATAAGCAAACAAAGCGCCGTGGAGCCCGTCATGTGATCCGCCGTGGAAAGCCACGAGAGGCCAATGATACGGATGACGAGATGCACGGAAACGCCGCCCCCCGTCTCACTGCCCATTCCGGCGACCCGAACGGCAAAAATATTTTCACGACCCATTTTCTGCGCGACCCATTTTCTGCGCGCGACCACTTTCCGGTGCGCGCAGTCCATTCGCGCTGCGGTTCGGGATAGGCTTCCTATAAAGAGATGTCGCGGGATCGCCACACGTCCGCGAATCGGCTTCGCTACTTGGATCGAGCGATGATTTACAGAGAACGATGCATCCTAAATCCGCTTTATCTTAGCGCCATTCAACACTGACCCCGTTCACCCAGATTGCTCGCCTGCACGGCGTCGAGCGCCGTGAGGTAGCGGAACGGAAAGAGCGGCCGTGGAAGCTGGACCTTTTGGGAAACCTGATAGGATTGCGGGGATGCAAGACCAGGCCAACTTCACTCCGGTGCGGGATACAAACGCCAAGCCGGCCGACGAGGCCGCGCGGCGGTGGCGGGCGAGCCTGCCGGGCGAATTGCGGCAGAGGAGCCTGCTGCGCGGTGGCGTGCTCCTGGCACTGGCCGCCGCGGGTTACGTCGTCACCGTGGTGGGAACCGTCTGGATGCCGACCTTATTCTGGCGGTCGGTTTTCGTGGGACTGGTGCCGATGATGATCGGCAGTTTGTTCGTCATCGGCCACGATGCGGCCCACAACAGCTTTACGCCGTACGTCTGGCTGAATCGGCTGCTGGGGCGGATGGTGCTCCTGCCGGCCTGGCATCCCTACACGTCGTGGGTTTATGCGCACAACACACTCCACCACGGTGGCACGAATTTGCGCGGCCGGCACCCGGATTTCGTGCCGCTGACCCGCGAGGAATATGGGCGGCTCCCGCGCTGGCGCCGGCTTTTGGAAAAACTCTATCGCTCGCCGCTCGGGGCCGGTCCCAGCTATCTGGTCGGTTTTTACTTTTCCTACATTCTCTTTCCAAACAAGGAGCGCCGCCCGCCTCTGCGTGTGCCGTTCGAGTGGGATCGGCTGCTGGTGTTCGGATTCTTTGGCCTGCAAATCCTCGTGGTCTATCTCCTGGCTCGCCGGACCACGGACCTGTTTTTGCCGCCGCTCCCTTATGCGTTCCTGGATGTGATCCTGCCCTGGACGCTCTGGCTCCAATTCATGGGATTTGTCTCGTTCATTCAGCACACCCATCCCCGGTTGGCGTGGTACGACGATCCGAAGGAGTGGTCCTTCTACCACGTGCAGCTCAAGAGCTCGACCCATGTGGTTTTTCCCTACCCGATCGAAAGGCTGATCAACAACATCATGGACCACGCTGCCCATCACATCGACCCGGCGATTCCGCTTTATCACCTGCCCCAAAGCCAGCGTTTGCTGGAGCAGAGTTGCGAGGAGCATGCGGCGGTCATCCGCTGGTCCCCCTGGCAATACCTGGAACTGTGCCGGGTCTGTAAGCTCTACGATTTCACGCGGCACTGCTGGACCGATTTTGAAGGCAATTCCACCTCGGAAACAGGGTTGCCCACTCGGGCCTTTAAGGACAATAAACCATTCGACGCGACGTTGACGGCATCGGAAAAATGGGGTCAGAAAGCGGGAAAAATCGGGTCAGGGAAAAATGGGGTCGGTGTGGAATGGCCCTGAGATAAGCACGATTGTGGATGGGGTTTACTCTGGGGCAAAGGGGTCGGGCGAAGGGGTCGTACGAATATTCTTGCCGTCTGGTCAGGGCATGTACGGCAGTGAAACGGCATCGCTCAATCCGAACGCCCGCACACTTGCAGGGACTGCCCCGTGTTCCCTTCGCTCACATTTCTTCCGCAGCGAGGCGTTCAAGCCGGGGAACGATCCGCGGGTGCAGGAACAACGTCAAACCGAGACACAGCGCGGCATTGGTCGCGTTCGGAACGATGAAAGCCAGGTCGGTATTCGGGGAGAATTGCGTCCGCGGTAAAACCGAGAACACGCAAAGGGTCACCACGGTGCTGGTGATCTGCAAAAACAGCACGGTGATCAGGATCGCGGCCGGAATGGCACCATACCTCAGGAGCAGTGAGAGCCATGCGGTGAGGTGCAGCAGGAGGAGCACGCTCGCTCCCAGAGACGCGATCCGAGCAATCGCGCCTGCATCCAGCGTGGAGAAAGATCCGCCGGCAACGCGGCCCATCGCGAATCCGATCATGGCCATGCTCAGACCGGGCCATGTGGCCAGAAGAGCGCCGGCCACCTTTTGATACGCGACCCAGCCCGGTGACATGGGAAGAAGGGAGAGCGCGGAGAGAGTCCGATCGCGCCATTCGGCGTGGAAAACGCGACCGGCGGCCAGCAGCAGATCGTAACTCCAGAGGACCATTCCCGCCATGAATACGGCCGGTCCCGCCGCCGCCAGGGTCACTCTTTCGGGCCACGGCAGAATAAACAGGACCCACCCAACCCAGAGACTCGTCATCACCCATGCCACTCGCTTCGCCCACGAGCGATCACGGGCAAAGTGGAATTCCTTCCACATCAGCGGGCGCCGCCACGGACGGCCCAGACCATGTCTCGCGCGCCCGGGTGGACGCGACGGCGTCGTAGACGCGCTCGATCTCGCTCTTACACAGCACGGCTCGAAGAGTAGCCACGCCAGCAGAAAGCAGACGCCTCCGGCCGCGACCAGAAGCATGGCGGGTTGCCCCGCGATCGGGCCGGCGAATCCCGTCCGCTCGATCGCGATCAATTGCGTGCCCGGCAGCGCCTTCCACCCATACCAGGCCATCTGCTTGATCGCCCCCATGTCTGCCTCCAGCCAAATCCATCGCGAGGGAGAAATCCAGGCGTTCGTAATCGCCGCCAGGCAGAGGACGGCCGCTGCCTGCACGAGGCAGGCGAACAAAGCCGCGACCGACACCCGCGGGCATACCACCGAAGCCAGCAGCCCGAGATTTGCCGCGAAGAAAAGCCAGGCGCCCAACGTCACGTAAGCTGCCTCGATTTGCAGCAGGCTCACCCCGCCCAACGAGATCGCCAGCGTAGCAAAGGGGAACCCCGACGCCAGGAGCAGCAGCGCCCCGACCAGCCGGCTGGTCGATTTTCCGAGCAAGATCGAGAGCGAATTGAGATTGGTCATGCGCAGCAAACCCAGGGTGTGCCCCTCCTTTTCCTCCGCCACCGACGAGGCAAAGTAGCTCACGCTGGCCGCGGCGATGATGAGCAGATTCATCCAGATCAGGATGCGGAAAATGAGCAAACCCGGTACGCCTGGTGGACGGATTCCGAGGCCCACCGCGACGACGCCCGTGATGATTACCGACAGATACCACCCGCGTGCCGAATTCGCCGCCCGGCTGCGCACATCCTGCCGCAGAGTGCAGAAGAAAAGGGCGAGGAGGGCCGACATGATGGCGAATGATTTACATCCATGCCTGGCGAAGGAAGCGCAGGAAATTGCCGTGCATCAGGCCGACGATGTCGTCGGCGGACCAGCCCCGGTTTTGGAGAAGCTCGGGGAGGCGTTGCAGGTCGGCGATAGAATCGAGGGCGAGTGGGGTTTGTTCGGTGCCGAAGGCGCCGTCGAGATCGCTGCCGAGGCCGACGTGGCGAGCGTTCCCGGCCAGCTGGCAAAAGTGGTCGAGATGCTCGATGGCCTTTTCGAGACGGAGATTGGCGGATTGCGGGGTCGTTTTTCCGCGCTCCCATCCGGGCGTCATCATCCACGCATCGAAAGTAAGGCCGACGACCGCCCCGCGATCGACGAGCGCGTGAAACATCTCGTCGCTGAGCTGCCGTTGATGCGGCACGAGGGCACGGGCGTTGTGATGGCTGGACCAGACGGGGCCGGGGTAAAGATCAAGCGCCTGCCAAAAACACGCGTCGCTCAGATGGGTGACGTCGAGGATCAGGTTGAGGCGGGCGGCTTCGCGGAGCAGGTCGAGGCCGCGCGGGGGAAAGCCGCCTTCCGTGCTGGTGCCCTGGGCGTAGATGCCGGGACCGTAATGCGCGGGACCGAGCGCGCGGAGGCCGTCGGCATGGGCGCGTTCGAGATGCGAGAGAGAGATTAGCGAATCGGCACCTTCCAGACTGCGCACATAGCCGATGGGCAGCCGTGCGGTTCCGGTGTCGTCGTCGGTGGTCCATTTTTTGAGGTGCGCATCGAGCGAAGCGATGTCCCGGATCGAAGCCATCTCGCCGGCTTCCTCCATCGCGCGATACCAAGCGAGCTGGCCCTGGGTCATGGCCCATGCCTGTGCGGGCGAACGCCAGCCGAAGACCGGGCTATAGGCGTCGTGTTCGAGGCGAGCGAGTTGGGTGGCCACGCAGACCGCGACGTGACCGCGACGCATTTCTGGCAGGCAAACCGTGCCCCGCCCGCGATCCGGTTTGTCGCGCAAATGGCTCTCCGTTGCCCGGACTTCCGCGAGCGGTTTCGTGAGGTCGCGGTTCCACTCGATGGCATTGAGCGCGAGATCGAGATGGGCGTCGAAGATCAGCGGGCCGTCCGTTGTCATAGGAAACACCCGAGCAACACGGTGAGGCCGAGGCCGACCAAACCGATGAGCGTTTCCGTGACTGTCCAGGTCCGAAAGGTCTGTCCGACGGTGAGACCGAGGCAATCTTTCACCAGCCAGAAGCCGCCGTCGTTCAAGTGCGAAAGGAAAAGCGAACCGAAGCCGATGGAGAGCACGAACAACTCGGGACGCAGTTCGGGATTGGCCACCAGAACCGGCGTGAGCAGGCCGGCAGCGGTGGTGATGGAGACTGTCGCTGAGCCGGTGGCGACGCGGATGAAGGCGGAGATGATCCAGGCATAGACCAGCGGCGGCAGGTGGAGATGCGAAGCCATCACGCCGAGCGCCTCGGCCGTGCCGGAATCGCGGAGCACCCGCGCGAAGCCGCCACCTCCAGCGACGATAAGCAGCGTCATGCCGATCCCGGCGACGCTTTGCTCGGTGAAGGCCAGGATTTCGCTGCGGTGGAAATGACACGCGCGACCGAAGATCCACATCGCGGCAAAGACCGATAGCGTCAGGGCGACGACCGGATTCCCGATGAATCCGAGCACGGTACGCACTTGATTTTCCGGCGGGAAAAGAAGTTCCCCGACCGTCGCGAGGAGCATGAGCGAGACCGGAAGCGCGACGACGAACAGGGTGCCGGCAAAGCCGGGCCGTGCCTCACGCACCGGTTTATCCGCGGCGATGTGCGGCGTCGGAGCGGGCACATACTTCACCACCCAGTGGGCGAAGAGCGGGCCGGCGACGGCAGCCGTGGGAATGCCGACGAGGAAGCCGAAGCCGAGCACCGCGCCAGTGTTGGCGCCGAGCAATTCCACGGCGACCACTGGACCCGGATGTGGCGGCATTAGGCCGTGCATAACCGAGAGAAAGGAGAGGAGCGGAATCGCCAGGAGCAGAAACGGGCGCTTCGTCTCGCGCGCCAGCGTGATCAGGATCGGGAGCAGCAGCAACAGGCCGATGGCAAACCAAGTCACCAGGCCGACCGCAAGGGCAAGGGCGATAATGATCCAGCCCGCGTGGTTGGGTCCGAAGAGGCGAATGAACCGGTGAGCGAGGACTTCCGCCCCGCCGGATTCGGCCAGCAGTTTCCCGATCATGGCGCCGAACGCGATCACCGCCGCTACGCCGCCGAGCGTCGCGCCGACGCCTTCCTGAAAGGCCTTCATGGCGACCAGCGGCGCCATGCCCGCGCCCACGCCGACGATCATTGCCGCCAGCATCAGCGCGATGAAGGCGTTCATTTTGCGCCAGGTCACCAACGCGACCAGCACCGCGATGGCGGCCAGCGCGAGGAGGAGCAGGGTCTCGGGGGAACGTGGCATTGGGGTCAGAGTGTAAGCTTCCGCGCACGGGCCACGACCGGCCACTCGTCGACGACGTGCCTGTCGTGCACGACCTGCGCAGTCGCGTGTAAGGCAACGGTCGGGCAAATGTGCCAAGGGATGCCGTAGAACGCCTTGCCGATGGGAAACTCGGATGCGCGCGCGGTCTCGAGCACGAGATGTTCTTCGTTATGGTCGGCGATTTTCGCCTCCGGCAATTCTGGGAAAATCACGCGCGGTTGCGGCATCTCGCTGGCCACGGCTTTATGGCCGAGATCGAGGCAAATCCGGCCCGTACCAGGGCGGCTGATGACGCGCGCGAGCAACACGGCGGCGGGGAGAAAATCGAGATCGGGCAGATTCGCCGCATAGCCCGCGTCCCACAGGACCGAGGTGCCGGGGCTGCATTCAAATTCGGGCTGGCGGACGTAAAACGGGAAGGTGGGTGTGCCGCCGATGATCACGCGCGGGACTGGCCAGCCGTGTCCGAGCAGTTCATCGCGAAAGGCCAGCACACGCTTCGCCACCGCCGAGGCAGCCGCTCCGCGCTCGTCCGGATTGCGCTGGTGCAGATGCCCATCGTAGGCGTGTAGGCCCCCAGCGCTCAGACCCGGCAGCGAGACAATCTTACCAAACAGATCCACTGCTGCCGGACCGGGTGCGATGCCCGTGCGATGCTGGCCGACATCCAGATCAAGCAATACTTCGACCGCCGTACCTTTTGCCGTTGCGGCCGCCGACACGCGTTCGAGCGTGGCGCCATCGTCGGCCAGCGTCGAAAATCTCGTTCGCGGAAATCTTTCCACCAGCGCAAGAAAGCGAGCCACATTTGGACCCGCGAGTTGACCGGCGAGCATTACGTCCGGGGCTCCGGCGTTTGCCGCCATCTCCGCTTCGGCGATGGTCGCGCATTTGCATTTCGTGATGCCGAGCGCCACCTGGCGCGCGACCAATTGCGGCAGCTTGTGCGTCTTGATGTGGGGACGCAGCCGCGCGGGATCTCCCGCCATGGAGATCAATCGCCGCAGGTTTTCCTCCACGCGATCCGGATAAACGAGCAGCGCTGGCGAAGGCACCAAGTCCTCATTTTCGATGCGCGCCCAATCGATGTTCATCGGCTCAGACAAGCTCGAAAATGGCCTCGATTTCGACCGCGATATTCCCCGGCAACGGCCCCATGCCGACTGCGCTCCGCGCTCCGATTCCCGCTTCCTCCCCGAAGACCTGCGCGAAAAGCTCACTGCATCCGTTGATCACTTTTGGATGGTCATAAAAATCCGGCGCGGAGTTGACCATGCCGAGAACTTTGACCACCCGCTTCACCGCATCGAGCGACCCAAAGTGCGAGCGCAGTGTCGCCAGGAGCGCCAGACCGACCTGTCGCGCCGCCGCATGGCCCTGATCGAGGTCGAGGTCCGCACCGACGCGGCCGGTTATGAGCGAGCCGTCGTTGCAAACCGGTCCATGACCCGACAGGTAGGTAATTTTGTCCACGACAACCACCGGACGATAAACCGCCACCGGACGCGGAGCCGGTGGCAGATGGAGCTGAAGTTGAGCAAGGCGTTGTTCGTGGGTCATGGGCGGTGCCGGATAAGAGGCGGAGGACCCGGCCGAGGCAAGAAGGAGTCATCTGCAATCGTGTGCATCACCCACCAAAACCTGAACTCATCGCGCCAAACGCGAGCGTTGATGGGCCGCGGCGAACAACTCGTCCATGACCCGGGTACACCGCGATGTCTCTGCGGGAGGGCTCCGACGAGGTCACCGCCGAAGATGCCCGCTCCGCCGGAGATGGAAGTGCCTCCATCGAGACCGGCGATCTTTTTGCGGAATACTGCGCGGCTGGCGAAGAAATGGAACAGCCGCTTCACCTCACCGAGAAACGCCAATGATCACGGCTTCACTTTCTGCGGAGGTAATTTCTGAATCTCGATTGCGGTTTTCCGTTGGGCCGGGTTGGGATGAAAGGCGTCAACCAATGTCATTGTGACATCGACTTGCTCGGCGCGTGGATGCTTCTCGAGTTCCGCCGCGTTCCATTTCGAAATCAGGATTGTGACCCCTGCTTCCTTTTGAATTTTCGGGAGGTCCTTCGCAATCAGGCCCAGGAGGTCGTCCACCGGAGCCGTGCCAAATCCTTGCTGGTGCAAGGTCGCCTGCCACGCCGGCCCTTCCGCCTCGATTCGTGAAACTTCCTGGGCATCGCCCGCATCCTTCGCTTTCGCCAATTTGGTCTTCAATCCCTTCATTTTCTCTCCCAGAATTGGGGAGCCGACATAGGCCACGGCCACGGCGCGGGAATCGTAAACGCCGATCCGTTCCTGCACGGCTGAGGTTTCGTCATTGGCGACGCACTCTGGGTTGGAACCGATGGCGGTCATCGAGGTTAGGATGCAGGCAGAGATTGCGGCGCACGTGCGGAGATAAGGTGTGGTTTTCATCGGCGCCGGATTTACCACGGGGCTCGTGCGCTCACGTAATCGATATTTTTTTGGACACGATCGATCACGTCAATGCACGCGGATCGATCCACCCACCGAGACGAACGATGGATTCATGCATCCCGCGCGAGCACTCCTCCGGATGATGACGGCGCGGGACTATGAGGCCGCCGGGGCTTGGCGACCTTCGAGTCGCATGGCTTCTCCAAGCAACTCGCGGGCAAGCGCTTTCCGATTACCCGCGCGGTAAGCGGGAAGGCTGAAGGTCAGGGCGATGCGCCGGCCTGCATGGGCCAGTAAATGGATCGCGTGTCTGGGGAAGGAATCGGTGTCGATGCACGACGGTATTCCCTCCTCGCTATTCCCGTGGTCACTGCACAGCGTGGCAACAGTCAGCGTGCAGCCGACTTCCTCGGCGGATTGCAGAAGGCCGGACGCAGTCCCGCGGGAAGCATTGGTTTGCGATCGATCGCAGCCCGGGAAGATGACGACCAGCAACCGGCGCCGGAGCGAGCGCTGGATCATGAAGTTCACCCGTGCGAGATCGCCGCGGCGGGTGCGATCGATGAAGATCGTTCCCCCCAGTCGAGCGAGGAGTCCGATGAGCGGCCACGTGCGAACCTGGATCCCGGCGACCAGGACGCAGCGGTGAGTGGCGGCCAGCACAATGGCTTCGAGCAGGCTCGGCCGATTCGCGATGACGATGCCGGACACGGGGGTGAAACTGTGGCGCGCAATCTTCAGTCCGAGCATCCACTTGATCACCCGGCACCAGCGGTGCAGCCACGAGGCGCGAGCGTGAGCCAGCGCCGTGCCGGTGGGCGTCGTCACGAGGCGCACATGCATGATGTCGGCAATGGCGACTGGATAGAGGAGCAACAGCGCCCCGGCTCGAACCGTGATGGTCACAGCCCGTGCGAGTTTTGCCAGGAGCACGGATGGCGACCAGCTCTCGCAGGCCGGCGAATGCGGAATGCGAACGGCGAGTGCGGTCATGCTGTGACCTCCGATTGCTCGTCGATCGGTTCGCGGGTATCAGTCCCGCGGTATTCCCCATCGAAAACCAGGGCGCGATTTTTGCCGAGTCGGGTTTCTTCGGTGGCGGGTGAGTTGGGTGTCATCATGGAGCGGATGGGATTTGAGTGCCCACCTTTCGTCGCAAAGCCGGGCCCTTCCTTACGTTCGTGTTGTTTGTGTTTCCGGTTCGGATACAGGCACGAATGATTCGCGATGAAGCTGCGTCGGTTGTTACGCGAAACTTTGACGGCGATTCCAGTGCAGCATGGTGAAGCCGACGGCTGTTCCGACGATTCACGTGGATACGTAAGCCTCTGTACGGGAGTGGATTTCGCGACACAACTCCGTCGAAAATGATAAGACCGGGTAGAGTTTCTCCGGCCTCTCCCATCTGGGTTCCCGGCCCGCTTTGCGCCTTTCCTTTTCGATTCGAGCCGCTTCTCCTAAAATTGCGAATTTAAGTGTCTTGCAATCAATATGTTGGGACGAATGGCTCCTTTCGTCGGGCGCCCTTTTGGTTCCAGTGATTTTCCAAAGGGATCTGAGCCCCTGCTGAGACTCAGATCTTCGTGCCCTTGGCGGTCTTCGTGGTGAAAATAGCCTCGCGAAGAAAAGAAAACAGCCAGCCCTCCGTAACGGTGAGCTGGCTGTCTGGAAAGTTGCCTGCGCCGTGTAAGACGCTCCGGACCTTGGCTTTAGGCCATATTGAATCGAAACTTCGCCTTCGCGCGTTTGGCGCTGATTTTGGCTTTCCGGCGCGTTTTCTGTGTCGGCGTTTCAAAAGCGCGCAGGCGGCGCACTTCATCAAGAATCCCTTCCGTCTCGAGTTTGCTCTTGAGACGTTTGAGAGCCCGGTCGATTGGCTCGCCTTTGCGGACGATAACTTCTGGCATTTGGTTCTCCGTTTTGTGTTTGAGTGCTGAAAAAGTGAGTGTTTCTCGGATCGAGAGGGCGGGAGACTAAGCAGGCCCCAATTGCCCGTCAATGGAAGCTTTTGGGAAAAGCGGGTAGGCCGGGAGTGGGCCCTTCAACGCGCCCGGAATGGCCATAATTTCCGTTATGAGCGGCGAAAACGCCGAAGCCCGACCAGGACGCCAATCCCACCGACCAACGCGGCGAAGGTGCCTGGTTCGGGCACGGCGACGAGGGTGACGGAGGTGGGGGAGTACTCGATGGTGAATTGCGATGCGCCGACCATCAGCGACGCGCCATTTGGAAGTCCGGCGAAGGTGCCGGTGATGCTGTCCGCCGTGATGAAAGTGAGTCGCTCGCTGCCGGTGAGCGAATTCGCGCCGAGGTCGGTGGCGGTGAGCGTGGCGAGGGCGAGGTTCACGTTGCTGATCGAGGCGAGCAGGTCGGTGGTAATTGAGGTCGAATCGATTTCGAGATGGAAGTCCGCGGTCTCGCTGAAGGTGACATCAGCCGTGCTCAACGTGCCGATGCTGGCACCGGGAGCGAGCGTGCCGACTGTCACGTTCACCGGACGCGAGATCATGCCGCTTCCGCCCAGCGTCCCGCCAGTCACATTCACCACGCTGCCCGCAAGCGTGCCACTGACGAGCAACGTGCCAGCGCTCACCTTTGTTTCTCCGCTCCAATCATTCGCCGCGTTTTGAATGTCCACGGTTCCCTCATCCACCTTTTCAAATCCGCCGCTGCCGGTGATCTGCCCGCCGAGAATGAGGCGCCCGTTTGCGTTTGCGCTGAAGCGATTGCTCGGGCCCGCGTCCGCCAGCGTGATTGGTCCGGTCCACGTGCTCGTCCCGCCCGTGTCGCCAAACAGGCCATTTGCCTTCGTGAACAGACCTCCTGCCATTTCGATTGGTTTGCGATTGGTCTGTTCGTCCCCGGCTGCGAGGGTGCCGCCCGCGGCGACCACGATCCGGTGGGCATTGCTCCCAAGATTGTTGCTGTTGTTGACGCGAAACAAGCCTTCCTCGATCACGATGTCGCCGATTGCCGCGTCGGCGTTCGGCGCCCATTCCGTCTCGCCGGTGCCGGTCTTCGTCAGGGTGAAAGTTCCGCCCTGGATCGTTTCGCGCAGGTCGTAGCGAGAATCCGTTCCGAGAGTCGTATCGCCGGTCAGCGTGAGCACCTCCCAAAAGACATTCGAGGCCACGCCAGCGCCCGTATTTTGAATGGCGCCGACTCCATTCGCCCCCGAGCCGGAGACCGTTGCCTCGCTTACCCGGTCGAGAAGATTTGAAAATCGCTGACCATTGACATCCAACGTTGCCCCATTTGCGACGAACAGGGTTGATCCACGGGCGCCAAAGATATTGTCGGCGGCGTCCAACCGGAGTGTGCCGCCATTGACGATTGTGCCACCGGAAAACGTATTGAAACCAGAGAAGCTCAGTGTGCCTGGGCCGCCTTTCACCAGCCGAATGTTTCCCTCCAGTCCATTGTCATAGGTTACCGCGCCATCGGGTTGAAACGTGAGAATTGAAAGTCCGGGAGCAGAGTTGCGAATGCGAAGTGAGTTGGCGGTAAACTCACCGATCGTTTGCGAAAAGCCGTTTAGATCGAGGTTGGAGTTTCCTCCGACGATCCGTCCGGTGACAGGAAGCGCCTCATCCGCCCCGAGAATGAGCCGTCCCTCGGTGATCCTCGTTTCGCTCCACGTGTTTCCGGATGAAGCGACGGTCCAGGCGCCCTGGCCGGTCTTTTCGACGGTGGCGTCCGGCAATGACACGGTGCCGGTCAGAAAGCCCTGGCCGGTGGTCGGTTCACCGCCCAGTTCGAGAATCCCATTGAATCCTTCAGAGGTCGCTTGAACCGCTCCGCGGATGGAAAGCGCGTGAGTGGCGATGAACTGTGTGATGCCGTCGCCCGCGACGGTGATCGAGCCATTCCAGTCGCTGGCGCCCGCGAAGGTGGAAAGCCGGGACCCGGCCGCGACCCCCGTATTCATGGCGAGGGCTACACCGCTGCCGACTTTGGTGGCGTCCAAGTCGAGCGCGGTGGTAGGCGCCAGCGTCACGGTTCCGTGACTTACGGCTTCGTCGTGGCTCAAACGCAAAACCGTTCCCTCACTCAGCGGGTCAGCGGAATCGACGCTGACATTTCCCGCAAACTCGGAACCGCTGCCGCCGAGCACGACCGTGCCGCCGCCGCTGACACGGAGATTACCGCTGCCGCTTACATTTCCCGTGATCGCGAGCACCTTCGCCGCCGCTCCCGAGAGCGTTCCGCCCGCGGCTCCGATAGAAATGCTCTGAGTAGCGGCAAGAGTGAGCGATTCCGTCGCCCGCAGCCCGCCACCATTGAGCACGATTTGATTGGTCGCGCCGCCGTCGCCGAGCGCCGATGCGGAACCGATACTGATCATTCCGCCATTGATGACCGTTGGGCCACTGTAAGAATTCGCCGCGGCGAGCGTCAGCGTGGAGGTGCCGGATTTGATCAGCATCCCCGGGCCGGAAATCGCGCCGCCGGAGAAAGTGTAGGCCGCGGAATCGCTCTCGACCGAGACGCGCCATGGGCTCAGCACTCCGGCGAGCACCACACTGGGATTGGCACCACCATCGTCAAAGGTGACGACATCGCCGGCGAAAAACGTGTCGGCATTTCCGCCATCGGAAAAATTCGCGGTCGTCTTGAGATCCCACACTGCGTTCACTGCGCCGGTCCAACGCAAGCTCTTCGTCGTCACATCGAGAACGATGCTGCTTCCGGTGTCGCTAAGCACGGCTGCGCGATAGTCGGCCGAGTGATCGAGAGCAAAATTGCCCCCGCCGATCTTCGTGCCGTAGTTCAGAACTGTGATGGGACCGGGCGTCGCGGGAGCGCTGGAGAAGTCCACCGTCGTGAGACCATTGATCGTGAGAATTTGCGCCGTCAGCGCTGCCGCCGTCGATCCATCAAAAAACAAGCGCGCTCCAACCGCCGCGCCGAGCGTGAGATTTGCCGTCGCCGGCTCGCCGCCGAGGGCCGCGCCATCGGAAACGGAGATCGTCGGCGACGCGAAATCCGCCGGCAGGTCGAGCCGGCCCGCTGACACGGAAGTGCTCCCGGAAAAGCCGTTTCCGGTGCCGGTCAAAAACAGCGTTCCCGCATTCTCCTTCACGAGGGAACCATTACCGCGCAAAGCACCGGTCCACACATCGGCGCCCGTGCGAGCCGCGCGCACGGTGGCGTTCGCGTCCACACTAAGGGCAACATCTCGGAGCGAGCCGCCAGGCATTGTCCCTCCAGTCTGCAAGATGCCCGCGTCGGTTCCATCACGGAGACGCAGGGTTCCCCCGCCAGTGAGCGTCAGTTCGCCGGTGCCGCCGAGGGGACCAAAGAGGTCGAATGAATTCGCACCATTGCCATCCAGTGTAACGGGACCGGAGACGGAGATCGTGGCGGAATCGAGCGCGGGACTGATTCCCGGCGCGGCTTGAATCGTGCCGCCTTCGAGCTGAAATGCCGTGGAAGCCACGCGGCTGATCAGGCCGAATCTGCTTTTCAGCACCAGCAATCCGCCGCTGAGTGTGTAGCGATCGACCCCGGTCGGCGTATTCGGGCCGACCGTTGTTTCCGAGCCCTGGTCGAGCACGATCCAGTTTGTGGTCAAAGTTCCGCCCGTCTGCGCAAACTCGCCCGTGCCGGAAATGCCGGCGTAGATTCCGCCTGCCTCACCCATCTGGCTTGATGAATAGGGAAAGGTGGCGCTCGCCGCTGCCGTCAGGGTGAGCGCACCGCCGGTCAGCTCGTAGCGGCTGGTGTTTGAAATGGACGCGCCCAACCCCACGCTGCCGATCACTGTGACCTGGCCGTCCGATTGCCGCACGATTCCCGAAGCGCCTGCCACCGTCCCAACCTCCAGCGCGCCGACGGAAATATCGCCGCCAGTCTGCACCTCGAGCCTGGCATTCGTCTGTCCCGAAGCGACCTCGATCCGGCCCGCGTTCAAGACCCCGGTGATTGCCGCTACTGAATCCGATCGTGTCTGTCCCACGCGGAATACGCCGCCTGTGGCATCGGCGGGACCAAGATCGATCGCGTGCCCATTGCTCGAAAATCCCGAGCCCCGGACGTCGGCCTCGACGGAAGTGCGGGCGTAGTCGCCGATCCCGTGAATGACGTTGCCGAGGGCGTATTCATTCGTCCGTTGAAACCGTAGAAGGGCCGTCGAATTCGCCGCTCCAAGCAGGGTGACGGGTCCCGCCCCGAGCGTGCCAGTTATCCCATCATTCCCAATCTGCAGGAGCCCGGAAGCGATGCCGTCATTGATCCAGGTCGGGCCGTAGCTGTTCGTTCCGGTGAGCGTGAGATTGCCGCCCACCACAAATTGATCGCCTGGATCGACCGAGCTGATGTTTCCGGCGAGGATCGATCCGGCGCTAAAGAACGAAGTGTCGTTAATCTTGGTGTTGCCCCGGAGCAAAACCGGTCCAGCCACCGTCGTGTTACCGAGGAGCACGAGCGCCCCGCTTCCGCCCATAGGATCCAGGCCGGTGCCCGGATGCGGCGTGCCCCCGCCGAACTCTTCGACATAGCCGGTGCCGGCGAGATCGAAAGCGCTGAGGTAATCCCCGGTGCCGAGGCGAATCTGCGCTCCCGCTTCTACCACGACGGTAGCCGTGCCGAGCTGTGCCGGCGACGAAATCTCGGCGCGCAAGTTGCCATCATCAGGCGTTGATAAAACCTTCAGCGTTCCGGAGAACCCTGGACTGCTGCCGGTGAGCCGCACGGTCCTCCCTCCCGGCATGCCACCTGGATTGGCATCCAGCACGACGGCGCCTTCGCCCGACAACGGGCGGTTGAAGGTAAACTCGAGGCTGCCCGAGTCCACAATCCTGCTGCTGCGAAGTGCGAACGTCGCTCCCTCCGCCACGCTCACCGAGGCGGTATTAGAAAGTGATCCCCGATCTAGATCCAAAACCAGCGTGCCTTCACCCACCGTGGTGACGCCGGAATAGCTGTTGTGATTCCGTACTATCGTCGTCCCCGACCCGCTCTTGGTCAGAATCGCGGAACTATAAATTCCGCTGTCGCCTTCGAGTTGATAGGTCGTGCCCACGGAGTGGTCGAAAGTGACGCGGGATGGGTTTACCGGTTCGTCGAGCGTCACTATTGTGACCGTTGAGCTGTCGTCGAAACGCACATCGTCACCCGCCCGGTAATCTGTCGTAGCGCCCGAGGACTGCAGCTTCCAGTTCGGTGCGGCGCTGCTGTTCCAGACCCCGCTGGTTGCACCGGTCCAGATGGTCGTGTCATTACCGGTGACATTCAGGGCGACAGCCGTGCCCGTATCCACGAGCGAGCCGATCGTCCGCCCCGGCAGTGAAGAAAGGACAAAGCCCGCGAGACCCTCCCCCTGAATCGCTCCGCGATAGCCGATCAATTCATGCGTCCCCAAGGCGAGCGGACCGCCGAACGTAGCGATAGCCAACATGGCCGAGCCATTCGTCAGAAGGCCATCGACGCCCGTTGCCTCAACGACATCGCCTCCGGGTCCGATGTTCAGATTCACCGTGGATGCGCCGGGGCCGAAGGAAATGGACGGCGCCGTGATCGCGCCGGCGGCATTCGAGGTCCCGGGAGCGAGTGTCGCGCCTCCGCCGACGGTCAGCGGCCCGGAAATCGCGGTATTCCCGGTCAGCACACCCGCCTCGAGTCTCAGCGGGCCAGTATTGGTGACGTCTCGCAGTAGCTGAATCGTTCCGGTTCCGGCTTTTGTAAAGCCGGCCCTTCCGTAAAGCGGATCTTCGATTCTCAAATCGATGTCGCTGTCGCCATCGGCGACCGTGAAAATGGAATGGTGGCTGCCCAGATTGAGGACCCCCAAAAGGATGCGTTGCTGGCTCCGCCCCTGAGCCGCAAGATCTCCATTTAAAGTCAGGGCACCGATGACTGTTGCGCTGCTGATCGAGTCGATCTTGCCGAGATTCAGTCCGCTGATGGTTGGGATCTGGAAAGTCCGGAGGGTGCCCGCTTCCCGGTCTGCCCCCACCGTAACGGTCGCCGTCTCTGGGATCCCGCCCGCTTGGACAAACGCAGTCCCCGAGACGCGAAGTTCCTCGAAATCCCCTCCGCCGAAATAGGACACAGTGCCACCCGCCTGCACCACCGGCACGTTCGAGTGGATCGCGCCCCGCAACGTCAATCCGTCAGATGACGGAAAGCTGCTCGCGAGATGGCCGCCATTCTCGGCCGCACCCTTGATCGTGATCGTCCCGCTAATTTGAACCCGGTTGGTAGTCGCCTCGATCGCGCCATGTCGAAGGCCAGGTGTTACTCCGCTTTCGATGACGATGTCGTTCACCAAGGGAGCCCGCGCGTCGGAAATCTCGAGGCGCGTTTCTACACTCGATCCCTCGATGGTGATGATGTTCGAGTTAGCGCCCGCCGCCAGCGGCGAATTCAATTGCACGATTCCCCCGGCGACGTTTAGTCCGCCGGCAAACGTATTCAGCGAATTCAGCACCAGGCGCCCTCCTGGTCCGTCACCATTGTTGATGCGAACCCCGTCATCTCCAGACAGGCGGGCGTCCACGGTGACCGTTCGGTTTAGCACGATGATTTCGGCGGGGCCGGAGCTGACATCGAGGCGGAGTCGATCGTTGAGAGCAGGACCCAGCCGCCAGTCAGACGAAGTCGTCCCCGCGTCGCCAAATTTCAGCGTGCCGACCGTCCGCGGCGTCGAACCGAGCGAGATGGATGCGGAAAAGGACGTGATATCCAGCGTGCTGAAATCAGCAATGGCATCGATGCCATCGGCGATCTGGTCGTCAAACCAGTTGGACGCAGTGTCCCACGACCCGCTGGCATTGCCTCCGGTCAGACGGGTCCAGGTTCCATCGACCGCACGAGCCGGTTCGTGGAGAACGAGAGTTGCCAGCGTCGTGGCGAGGGCGTGGGCAAGGATGGGGTGACCGCCGCGTTTCATCCGCACAGAAGTGGCCGCGATCGGCAGCCGGGGCAAGTGGAAGCTGAACCGAGGCCGGCGAGGACGTCAGCGGTCCCAGAGTGCTCCCTTTCCGCTTTCCGACCTCCGCCTTCCGCGTTCCTACTTAATGATCACCGTCATGCCTTCGGTGATCAGTTTGCTCAGGCGGATGACGTCCCAATTGGCGACACGCATGCAGCCGTGGCTGGCGCTGCGGCCAATGGTTTGCGGACTGCTGGTGCCGTGAATCCCGATGCCTGGCTTGTTCAATCCGCACCAAAGCACGCCGACCGGATTGTTCGGGCCAGGCGGCAGATTGTAGTAGTCGGTCGTCCGCACGCCGTGATTCAGCACGCCTTCGTCCCAGCGAAAGGTTGGCATGGCGGCGATGCCCAGGATGCGCCATGTGCCCGCCGGGGTCTCGAGCGAGCCGCCGCCCGGCGTAATGGGCACGGACGCGATCAGTTGGTCGCCTTCGGTCAGCTCGAGAATGCGATCCTTTCGGTCCACGGTGATCAAACGGGATTTGAACTCGGGTTTGGCCGGCAGATTCCCCTGCTTGGGCAAGTCCTCGATGCGAAATGGTTCAACGTTGGGCACCCGCACGATGTCGCCGGGCTTCAACTGGTCGAGGCGGATCATCGGGTTGATCTTCAACAGCAGATTGGGAGAGCAATGATACCGCTCGGTCAAAAATTCGAGCAGCGACGCGTAGGGAAGGTATTTCTTTTTCGCCTGGAGGGAAGGCGTGGTCGGACAATCCCCGATCCATTTCAGGTCGCCTTCGCTGATCGTGTACTCGATGTAAACGGGGAAGACCGAATGCAGCGGGATGCGATCATCGAGGATGCCCGTCTCCGGGAGGCCGTGCGCCCGCTGGTAGCGGATGAGTGCCTTCAGGGTGAACTCGCCGCCTTCGCCATCGATCTTGCCCGGACCGAAAAGCTGCTGATCGAGAAAGATCTGCAATTGCGTCATTACCTCGCGTTCGTTCACCAATCCGGGACGCGCGGCTGGCACCTCGAAATCCTGCGGCCGCGGGGCCGTCGCGGGAACGAAGTGGGCCGGTGGCTGGCGGTCGCGGATCGCGTTCGTTCGCTCGGCGGGTGAGAGCGCGGCGATCGGCTCGGTTTGGCCGACGGCAACCGTCGTGATAACGAGCGCTGCGAAAAGTGTGTAGATGATCCTGGCCATGAGATGGCCAGTCATATCACGTTTCGTGCCCGATAAAAGTGGCTGTTGGCCTCGTATTCTTTTCTGGGCACCTCAAGAAGGAGAAGAAGAGGGAGAGGAAGAAGGAGATTTTGACGCGTGAATTATCACGGCCTTAGTCGGTCCGGACGTATTTTTCGAGGTGGGCGTGAAAGCCACCCAGATCGATTTCACGCCGAAACTCGCGGCGGAGTGTCCGGTCGCGGGGTTCAACGGGGAGGGGATTGACAAACACCAGCCGGCCGCCGGGGCGCAGGAGGGTGGTGGCGATGCGAAACAGGTCGTCAATGAGCCGCGCCAGATTCGGAATCGGAACGCGCCGGCCCAAAGGAGGATTGGTGATGATGAGCGAAATGGTGCCGGGACGCAGACCCGGCACGGTGGCGTAGTCACGAAAATCGCAATCAGCCAGCGTGATCGGAATCGGGCATTTCAAAGCTGCCGCGAGATTTTGCCGCGCGACGGCCAGAGCCTCCGCATGGTGATCGGTGCCAAAGATCGCCTGCACTCCGCCTTGCAGAGCCCGTTCGATCAACTCGAGCCCCGAACCACAAAACGGATCCCAAATAATGTCATGATCGTGGCCGCCCGCGAGTCGAGCCATGCTGGCCGCCAGGGCCGGATGCGACGCGGCGGGCACGTCGCCCACACGCCAAGTGTAACGCGGATCGGGCCGGAGCCGAGGGTTAAGTTCGATATGAAGCTTTGGGGAATCGTGGATATTGATCTGCCAAAGCGCATTCCGGGGATCATTCAGGAGCGCCGGCTGCAGGTTATACGCGCGATTAGCAATCTCGCGCACGGCGCCGCGTTGATGCCCGCGCGAGACAAATTCCAGGCGATAGCGAATTGGTCCGGCAGTGAATGCTTCCAATACCCGTTGCGCAGACGGCGAGGTGATCATGTTCGCCACCGTGTCGATTTCACTTCCCGCATTGGAATACTCTCCTGGCACAACGCCGGCCGTGCTGAAACAGCGAAGTTGGTAAATGCCGGCGAGGCTGAATGCGCGAATCGGTTTCATGATCACGAGTTCCTTTTGCGTTTCGATCAAGCGGAAGGGTGCGCCTGCCCGGACGGATTCGCTGACTTCATCCGCGAGGATATCCTGGAGACCAGCGCGGCAATGGAGATGAATCTGAAGACCTTGGAAATCCATCAGAGGTGATTCAAATCGAATTGCGCCCGGGCTCTCGTTCCGGGCCACGTTGGCCTTCACTTTTCGTTCCGCGAGAAGGCCGAGCTGCCCGCCCGCAGTCGCCTCCTGTGTCGCGTTTCCGCCAATCATGGCGAGGGTTCGACTCAGATATTCCCGTTCGACGCTCGGAAGATGATTTTTGAAGCAGGTCGAGAAGTTCCGCCTCTTCCCGGTGGTCCACGCCGATCTTGGGCAGCGCGGTCATGGCGTAGCGGCGAATCTTTTCGACCGGATCGCGGAGCAGCGATCGCAACCATTCTCGCGCCTGCTCCTTTTGCGCCGTCGTTCCGGATTCCGCAAAGACCACCCCCACGGCTCGCACGACGGCGACGGATTCGAATCGTTTCCGCTCGGAAGCGCGATCAAAAGCGGCGACTTCTCCTCGCCAAAGCTGATCACAGCTCAGCCGGCGCAAGCGCTGATATTGCTCTTTGGCGGGGTTCTCCTTTTTCACAAGACGTTCAGGCGGAGCGCCACGAGGAGAATGAGAAAAATAAAACGCCTGGCGGGCGAGTGAACGCCTACTGGAACAAGAGGGGCACGAACTCGTGCAGATACTCGCGCCAGTTCATCCAGGTGTGGGCTCCTTCGGTCTCTTTGTAGATCACGTCGAACTTGTGCTTTTTGAACATCTCCACGGTGGCCCGCGATGTTTCGACGAGAAAATCGTCTTTGCCAGTGGCGAACCAAAACAGCTTCAGGCCATCCTTCAGTTTCGCATCGTCGAGGATGGCCAGGTTTTGCTCCTCGAAGCTTGGACCTTCCGGTGCGGGAGCGCCGGGACGCGGCACTATGTTAAAAATGCCCGAGCTATACACCCCGAGATAGGCAAAGTCCTCAAGATGCGGGATGCCGATATTGAGCGTCTGCGCGCCGCCCATCGAAAGGCCGGCCATCGCGCGGTGCGGCCGGTCGCCAAAAACGCGATAGCGCTTTTCCATCTGCGGCATGATGTCCGTGACGAACTCGGGTTCGAATTCGCCGCTGAGCGGTCTGCCGAAACCGAACGGCCCGGTGTGGCCGTGCGGCATGATCACCACCATCGGTTTCGCTTTTCCGGCCGCGATGAGGTTATCGATGATGAATCCGGCGCGGCCGACGGTGCTCCAGGAAGCATCGGAATCGAACGCGCCATGCAGCAGGTAAAAGATCGGGAACTTGCCTTCGCCTGATTCGTAGCCCGGTGGCGTGTAAACGTGCAGGCGACGAAACCGCTTCAGCGATGAGGACCAGTAAGTCACTTCGGATACCGCGCCGTGTGGCACGTCCTTCGTATCCATGTAGTCCGCGCCGGGAACATGCACCAAACTCCAGGTATTATCGTTTGACTCGCTGGTCTTGGGATTGCGCGGATCGATTACCGCCACGCCATCCACGTTAAAATTGTAACGGTAGCTTCCCGGTTCGACCGGCCCGATATTGACCTCCCACACACCTTCGGATCCCTTCGTCAAACCTTTGCCCTGGCCGAAGCCAATGCCTGGCAGATCGCTGGTGCCAAGCTGCACGGTCTCAGCTTTGGGGGCGAGGATGCGAAATGTGATGTGATGATCCGGTGAAACCTCGGGTGACACCACGGCCGGCGGGGGCTGGGATTGAGCAACGGCGTTGGCGGCAATCGCCAACGTGGCGAGGCAAGCGGCTGCGAAAGAAAGGGAGGTGGATGGCTTGTTCATGGGGCGGAATTGTTTCGGAAAGGGACTCGAGGTCTTCGGGAGCGACCCACACGTCTTGGATCATTTTGATGCGACGAAGTCAGGCAGTTTCTCCAAACGAGTTGGATCGCGCGATTGAAAGGCTGGGGATCCCCTGCGGCGAGGCGGCGGGAGCCAGCGTGCTTACGCGATGATCTGATGGATCGGTTCGCCGTGGTCGATCTCAAGGCGTTTGCGGCCGGGGATTTCGAGCCGGTAGGAATCCAGCCCCATGAGCTGAAGTGCGGTCGCGTGGATATCGGTCACGTAATGGCGGCGCTCGACGGCGTGAAAACCAAGTTCATCGGTGGCACCCTCGACCGTGCCGCCTTTGATCCCGCCGCCCGCGAGCCACGCGGAAAACCCCTGTGGATGGTGGTCGCGTCCGGTGCCTTCCGCGCCCGGCGTGCGCCCGAATTCCGTGCCGAAGACGACGAGCGTTTCGTCGAGCAGCCCCCGCCGCTTCAAATCCTGCAACAGGCCGGCGATGGGCTGATCCACTTGTTTGGACAGCTTTTCGTGATTGGCCTTGATGTCGGCGTGAGCGTCCCATTCGCCGCCGCCGCCACCGCCGTGAAAGAGCTGGACGAAGCGCACGCCGCGTTCGACGAGCTTCCGGGCGACGAGACATTTTTCGCCAAACGACTTCGTGTCATCCGCGTCGAGTCCGTAAAGCCGCTTTGTTTCTTCTGACTCGCTGGTGAGCTCCATCACTTCGGGAATCGACGTCTGCATCTGATACGCGAGTTCATAGGATTTGATGCGTGCTCGCAGTTGCTGGTCATCGGGATAATCGATGCCGGCGAGATGGTTGAGTTTTCCCAGCAGGCTCAGGTTTTGCAGTTGCTCTTCAGCGTTGGTTCCCGCGTCGGCGGGCTTGATAAAGGGCAATGCTTTTTCCGGATCCACCGCGAGCCGCACGCCGCCGAATTGCGGACCGAGATAGGAGGCGCCGTAGGTAAACGCGCCGCCACAGCAGTCTCCGGTGGGCGTGCCGAGAACGACGTATTCCGGGAGGTTTTGATTCAGCGTCCCGAGACCGTAGCAAATCCACGAGCCGACCGTGGGATGATTCAGCTCGCGCGGATGACGACCCGTCTGCCAGGTGAGTTGCGCGCCGTGATCGTTGTGGATGGTCCACAGCGAGCGCACCACCGCGAGATCGTCCGCGCACGCGCCGATGTTTTGAAACCAATCGCCGACCACCAGACCGCTTTGCCCGTAAGCGCGATACCCGGTCTGGAGTGGCATGATCACCTTGCGATTTCCGTGATTTGGATTGCCATCGACGATGTCCTTCCCCGCGGTCGCGAGCACGCCTTTGAAGGGCGTGTCCTCGATCGATTTGCCGGCGTAGTCATTGATTGCCGGCTTGACGTCGAAGCTTTCGAGGTGGCTCAGGCCGCCGCACAAAAAAATCCAGATCACCGATTTGGCTTTGGGCGTGAAATGCGGTTTCCCGTCGGGCGGATGCCACGCCTTTCCGTTTCAGCGGCGCGCGCGACTCCATCGCGGAAGAGCATCGAGCCCAGCACCAGCCCGGTGAATCCCATGCCGGTATCGGCGAGGAACGAGCGCCGGGTGACACCCGGGCAGGAAGACGGTTGGTTGGGCGTTTTCATGGCGGGTTAGCGAATGGTAACGAAGTCGCTGTGATTGAAGAGGACGGTGATCAGGTTGAGGCGCGCGCGGTCGAGATCGTGGCTGGCGTTTTCCCGCAGGAATTCGGCGCAGGTTTCCGTCTCGTCCGAGGTCGGAGGACGGGCCAGCACCTGCTCGAAGGCAGCCGTAACGAAGCGTTGATTGTCCTCGCCGGCAGCGGCGCTCAAACGCTGGGCGAGGAGGCCTGACTGCCGCTGCGTGATCTCGCTGTTCTCCAAAGCAAGCGCTTGTTGGGGCTGCACACTCGCCCGGCGTTGATAGCATTCGTTCACGCTCGGGCCGTCGAAGATTTTGAGAAACTCGACTTCCTTTTCCGCTGCTGATCGCAGGTAAACACTGCGACGTTTCGAGGTGAGTCCCGCCAGGTTGTCGATTTCCGGGCCGCCCATCTGAGCGTCAAGATTGCCGGCCACGTAGAGCATATTGTCGCGCACCAATTCCGCCTCCATGCGCGATGACGGCATCCGCCAGAGATAAATATTATCGGGATCGATCGCCGCTGCGGCCGCGTCCGGGGTCGAGGCCATGCGGTAGGTCGCGGAGGTAACGATCAGCCGGTGCAACTCTTTCATCTTCCATCCTTTCGCCATGAATTCAGACGCGAGCCAATCGAGCAGCGCCGGATTCGAAGGTGGCTTCCCGCCGCTGCCGAGATTCTCGGGCGTCTCAACGATCCCGCGGCCGAAATGGCGCAACCAAATGTGATTCACGGCCACGCGCGCCGTCAGCGGATTTTCGTTTTGAGTGAGCCAGCGGGCGAAGGCGAGGCGGCGACCTGTGCTCGTCTGGGGAAAGGCAGGTTGCTCGCGCGGTTTAAATTCCGTGGTGGCGGGTGCCGCGGCCGCCAACGCCGCTTTGATGTGAGCTTCCTCGGCGACATCGGCTTTTTGCCGGGCTTCGGCCAAAGATTTGCGGGCTGATTCCAATTCCGCGGCCGGCGAGCTGCCGCTCATCTCTTCAAGTTTGATACCCGCGTCTGCGAGGGCGACCGTCGTTTGAAACGCGGCCAATGCCGATTCGCACGAAGCTTGAGCCGCTTGGCGGGCATGCGCCGTTCGAGCGGCGCGTTGCCAGGCCTCGCTGTCCTTTTCTCCGGCATCTTCCAGGTGTTCGATTTCCAAAATCGCGAGCAATGCCGCCTGACGCGTGTTGGCGACGGCAAGTTCCAATTCGCTCTGGGTCCGCCGCCGGTCGCCCGGCTCCGATTCCCGCTCAGCGTTCGCCAATGCGGTTTCGGCTTGCTGCACCGCTTGCTTCCCGGCGGCGATTGTTTCCTCCACGACGAATTTGCGACGGTTCGGCCAGGCAGCCGAGTGTGGCAGTTCGATCGGCGTGCAGTCGAGTTTTGCGCTGCTGGCGCACAGTGCTTTCGGCACTCCGGGCGCCATCACTCGATCCTTGTCCGGCCGCCGCTCATCACCGCGAGTGAAAAAGTAGGTCGGGGGCGGTTCGGCGACGTCATACACTCGTGCCAGACCATTTTTCTCCGCATTCAATTCTCCCGGTACCAGATCGACGCGCACTTGGTGCGGTTCGAAGATGGCGCGCACCTGGTAGTATTCCGCCTGCGAAATCGGGTCGGTGCGGTGGTTGTGGCACTTCGCGCACCCGAGCGTGAGGCCGAGGAATCCCTGCGCCGTATGTTTAACGGTGTCCTCGAGCCATTGCTCCCGGCTGAGCATTTTGTAATTGCGCGCGAGGAAGCCTGTGGCGCGCAATGTTGCCGGATCGTCCGGCGCCAGTTCATCACCGGCCAGCATTTCCTGGAGCATTCGATCGTAGCCCTGGTCACGATTGAGCGATTCGATGATCCAATCGCGCCAGCGCCAGATGTGCGGCTGGCTGTCGCGGATTTGCTTGCCATCCGTCCATCCCGCCCAGTCGCTATACCGCCAGACATCCATCCAATGGCGGCCCCAACGTTCTCCATAGCGCGGGTCCAAGAGCAGCCGATCGACAACTTTTTCATAGGCATCCGGAGCCGTGTCCTCAGCAAATGCGTGCTGTTCGTCCGGGGTTGGCGACAGGCCGATCAGATCAAGATAGACGCGCCGCAGGAGAATCGCTTTGGGTGCTTCCGGACGCGGATGCACTCCCAGGCGCTCGTGTTCGGCAGCGATAAAGGAGTCGATCGGCGTGCGCACCCAATCGCGACGGCTTGACATCCGGGACCGGCGGGCGCACGACAGGATCGAAAGGTCGCCAGCGATACGAAGCGAGGAACCGCGCCAGCTCTTCCACGGGTGCTGCTGCTAAAGCCTCAGGCGAGGGGGCTTGTTTGCCGTCACCCGGATTTCCGTTTCCCAGGATTTCCAGCTCATTGGCCACGCCGTCGCCGTCGCTATCCTCCTTGGCCACTGCTTCGAGGCGCACGGCGATGGTGTGCGGTCGGCCCTGCTTTTCCAATTCTTCACCCAGCGCGCGCAGGCGATCGCCAAATGGATTATGGGGAAATTCTTCGAGCGACTGCGGATCCTGATTCGGACTTGGCAAATGGCAGGTGGTGCAACGGGCGAGGTCCTTGTTTAGGAATGGGCCGTAATACCGCTCGAGTGCCGCCTTGTTTGCTGGCGTGGCCACGGCCCCAAGGGTCAGGCCCAGCCAGAGTGCCTGGCTCAGAATAATGGTTGGTCGGAGGATGGTCACGGAAGGGGGCGCGATTTCGGCGATCAGTGCGCTGCGCGTTTCTTGCATCGATCCGTGGCCGGCGTCGATCCTTAGTCCGGCTCTCATCGTGGGTGGTGCCGAAGGGTTCGACATCACTGCCATTTCCTGATTCGATTTCAGCCTCGAAAATGAAGAACTCCCGAATTCTTGTCCCATTTTCTGCTGCGGTCGCGTGCATGGTTGTTGGCAGCGTTTTAGGGGAAACCGTCAAGGATCGCGAAGGTGCCGTGCGCAACGACCGGTCGACAATGCAGAACGATTCGCGCTGGATTTACAACGATTGGAGGCGCGGGTTTGCCGAGGCCAAACGCACCGGAAAGCCCTTGTTGGTCGTTCTGCGATGTGTGCCCTGCATGTCGTGCATGGGTATCGACGCCGGCGTGTTGACGGAACCCGAGCTCGAACCGCTGCTCGATCACTTCGTTTGTGTGCGGGTGATCAATGCGAATGACCTCGATCTCTCGCTCTTTCAGTTCGATTTCGATCTCTCATTTTCCACGCTCTTCTTCAACGGCGATGGCACGGTCTACGGCCGCTACGGCTCGTGGTTGCACCAGAAAGATCCGCAGGAAAAAACGACTGTTGGTTATCGTCGCGCGCTCGAAGCGGTGCTCGCGCTGCACCGGGACTATCCGGCAAACAAGGCGGCGCTTGCGGGCAAGCAGGGCGCTGCGATGGCATTCAAGACGCCCGTCGAAATTCCAACGTTGGCCGGCAAGTATCACCCGCAGCTCGATTGGGAAGGCAAGGTCGTGCAGAGCTGTGTGCATTGTCATATGATCGGCGAAGCCCTGCGGACGGCTTCTCGCGACGCGGGTCAGCCAATCCCGGCCTCTCTGATTTATCCGATGCCGCCGCCCGAAACCATCGGCCTGAGCCTGGCCCCGGACCAGATTGCGCACGTCGAATCCGTTGCGGCGGGGTCGGTGGCGAACCAGGCGGGCGTGCAATCGGGCGACGATTTGGTGTCGCTCGGTGGTCAGCCGTTGATCTCGATCGCCGACGTTGCCTGGGCTCTGCATCGGGCTCCCGAATCCGGGGCCTTTCCCGTCGTCGTGCAGCGCGACGGCAAGTCGGTGGAACTGAGTTTGTCTCTGCCCGATGCGTGGCGGCGGAAAGCAGATATCGCGCGCCGGGTGGGCACCTGGGGTCTGCGCGGCATGGCGACCGGCGGCCTCGTTCTGGAGGATGTTTCGGATGACGCCCGCGCCGCCCGCGACCTCAAAAGCGATCAGCTGGCCCTTCGAATCAAAAACGTCGGGCAATACGGTAAACACGCCGCAGCCAAGAACGCGGGTTTTCAAAAGGAGGACATCATTGTCGAGCTCGACGGCTCTTCGGCCCGCACTACAGAAGGCGAACTGCTCGGTGCGCTTTTGCAAGCTCATCAGCCGGGCGAGAAGGTAAAGGCCGTCGTCCTCCGCGGAGACGAACGGGTCGAACTGATGTTGCCGATCCAGTAGTGGCCGACGTTTTTTGGCTTGGAGCGGGTGCTGATCGGCGCGGTTACGGCGGCGCGAGTGGGAGACTGGCCACGACCCGCCAGAAATGCTTTTTTAAGTCCGGACCGGGATCGGTGACGGTTCGGAACGTGACGGAGCCGGCGTCAGGACGAATGAGGCCGAGGCCGGTGTCCGCCCACGCCACGGGCTCAACGTCCGGCGTTTCTTCAATGCGATACACACGCGTCTTTTGACTCGTCCATGTGATGTTGAAATCAAAGGGCGTCGCTGCCGGTCCGATGCTCGTGATCCGCAAGGCGTCAGCCGGGTCGAACGGATCGCTGTCGGCCAGGTATTCATCCGCGTCGAGCGTGCCGTCGCCGTCACTGTCGGTGAGGGCGGTCATGATGGTCAGGTTCGGCGCGTGATCGAGTTCCCAGGCGTCGGCCATTTTATCACTGTCGGTATCCGCGCCGGGTTGGATGGAATCGGTTTTGACCAGCGGGGTAAGCTCACGGGGAGAGGTGGCGGTATCGTCAAAACGAAAAATTCGCCCACGGCCCGTGCGTTTCATTCAAGGTGCCGCCGCTTGCGCTCGTATCGACCACTTCGCCTCGGGTATTGCCGGACACGATCTGCGAGTAGTTCGCCCCATTGCCCGTGGCGGAATTGCGCACGATCAGGTTACCGCCTGCGTCCACGTCGAGGCCGCGATCGTTATCGGTCACGTTGTTGCCATCAATGCGATTTCGTGAACCCGTCGCGTGAATGCCGGCGCCATTGCCGGCATTGGCTCCGTTGGAGTTGCACGTATTACTGCGCACCAGACAGGCGCTGGGGATTTCGATGCCATCGCCGGTGTTGCTCGTGGCAGTGCATCCGGTGACCTTGGAGTTGGTTGAGGCACGAATGCCGTCGTCTCCATTGTCGGAGGCTGTGCATCCGGAAATGATCGATTTGCTGGCGGCAAAAATGCCCAGGTGGCCGTTTGCATTAGCGACACAGTCCTTGATCACCGAGCCATTCCCGATTTCGAAGCCGGTGGACATATTGCTCTGGGCGATGCAATCCTTCACCAGGCTGGAGGCACCGATCACCAAGCCGTTGGTGCCACAATCCGAAACGCGAAGCTGATGTAGGACGCTATTGCTCGCAGCGGTTGCATACACTCCCGCCACACTCCAGTTGGTGATGATTCCATTGCGAATGCAGATGTTGGACTGCGTTCCGGGAACCAAAACACCGGTCCGGGACGGCCCGTCGTTGCCGACCGAAATCGTTCGCCCCCGCATCCGGAAACCCATCAAATCCAAAGTCACGTCGCTGGAGACGATCTCGATTCCATGTTTCTCCGCCACACCGGCGAGATTCCCCGTCAGGTAATAGGAACCGGGCTGTGTAATCTTGAACTGCGAATTGTCATCTCCCGGTGTTGTGCTCGCGCTTATGGGTGTGCGCGGTTCGAGCTGGTCGAGTGTCTTCATCGTCGGCGCGGGTGCGCCAGACGGGGTGAGATCGCCCTGCGCCTCGAGCTGCGGAGAGGGGGCGAATAAAATCGTGAAGGCAACGGAAAATGCAAGGTTCCGAAGGATTGTGCGAGTTGAGGGATAGGATTTCATAAACACCGCCACCCCGGGAATGACGCAGTGCCTTGTCATCATGGCAGAAAATTCTATACTCCACGAAACGAGGAGAGAAGCCTTTGTGAGGCCGATCGCAGCGCGCGGTGGTGTCAACGGTAGAGGCGCAGGCAGAACATCAACCGTTCAACACCCGAACATCGAACATCCAACTCTGCGGAGCCGAAATCATGAGCCTGGGAGGATTGACGCTAACCAATCAGGGATGGGTGGGCGGAACGAATTGGGGAGCATAGGCGTCCCGCCTGTCGGCTTTGGCGTCCTCGCCGAAGCCATCGGATCACCATCGACTCCCGTTTGTCCGATCCCTCACGCTGGGTTCATCGTCGAGTTCCACGCGTCATCGACGTTCGATATGTCCGGCGGGACGCCGGCCACGACAGGCGAGGACGCCTGTGCTCCCCGTTTGCTGTAGTCCCGCCGTAATTCTTTCCGGACGCAGAAATTGCACGCTGCAAAATCATTTTCAGAACTGACTGCCCACCTCCAATCCCGTTTCGAAGGGCGCCTGATGGTGTTGTGTGTGACTTTGTAAAAAGCGCCTCAGCGAATTCCGGAGTCGAGGTGCAGGGTCACTTCCGTCGCCTTTCCGGCAGTGACCACGATTTCCTCCCGCGCTGGCACGGGCAGACGTCCTGGTTCCGCTCCGGAGGCGACCACGACGTAACGACCAGCGGGCGCGGCGAGTTCGAAACGACCGCCATCGCCGGCTCGTCCGTTCCACCGGAAGGGTGCCTGTCCATCCGGGACATCGAGTTGCTCGATCACGACATGCGCGCCGGGCAGCGGGCGTTCGTTCGGTACGCCCTCGATCTCGACCGGTGTGACCGGCCCGATCAGGACGAGCCCGCGGATCGCGCCACGTTCCGCCGGAGGACGTTGAGTTTCGAGTCGCAGCGTCACCTCGCTGAAAACCCCGGCTGCCACGGTCACCTCCACGGACTTCGGAGGAAAAACCGGATTGGCCCCATTGGCGACCAGACTGGGCGGTAGGGAAGCGGTGACCCGATACCGGCCGGCTGGCATTGGGACCGAAAAGACCCCTTGCTCGTCTGCGCGCAGAGACCAGAAAAGCGGGCGCCGAACAGTGGGCCGATCTTCACCACCGATCTGTTGGACGGTGACTAGTGCGCCCGCCGCAGGTTCGAAGGCGTGGTCGGCTGTTGACGGCAGGATCTCCTTGAGCACCTGGCCACGGATGCCGGAGTTGTCGCCGGGAGGCATGGGAAGGGCGATGACCTCGAAGAACGTCGAAGCGTGGAGTGTCTTGTCGGCATCGATGCTGGCTTCGAGATGGTAAGTGCCGGCCGGGAGCGGCACGTCGTCAATGATGAGGGGAATCCGGATGGTGCGCCGCCATGTCCGCCTGGGTTCGAGTTTCGCCTCGGTGATGACTTGCGCACCGACCACTTCCTGGTCGGAGATCCAGACGAGGTTTCCGGCGTCGTCGAATACGCGGAACGTCCATTTGCGGTCGGCACTGGCGGCATCAGGAAAACTGAAGTTTACAGTGGCGCCGCTCGCGTTGGCGACGACGGCGCTCGCGACGAAACTATCGGGGCTGGCGGGCCGCTCGAATCCGCGCCTGGCTTGCCGGCGACGGGCGGTTGGCGATGGTTCGGGCAGGCCGGATTGCAGGACTTGCAACCGACTTGTGGTGAGCGAGACGGTCAGGCCGCCGGGCCGGAATTCGTCAGTGGACGAGCGGAACTTCCCGCCCGCGAGCGCTGTGATGGAGGCGAGGCTCGAGAGAACCAGCGTGGCCAGGAAGTATGTCAGGTTGCGCATGGGAGTCTTGGGAGGGTTTTGCAATGCGGTGCCAGCACATTGAAGCCCAGTCCGCCCCGAGCGCCATTGGTTTTTCACCGATGCAATACGCGCCGCGGAAATGGCCGGCGACATTTGCGTTGCCCACAGAGCGGGGCTGCGGACTGACGTTTAGCCGGTTCGCGCGTTTGCCCATCAAATCCCCCGAGCTGCCGGTGGCGTTCTTCGGAGCGCCACCGGCTGTCTTTACCCGTGGCTTCCTGAAACCTTCTGCAAACACGGTTGCCGACGAGGTTGCGTCCACGGCAATCTGCGTGTTCCTATTCCGCCCCACCCGTGCGCTACTTCAAGGTCACTCTTTTCATCGGCATCATCGTCAGCCTTTTCGTGACGGCCCTTTATTGGCTGGCGCTGCTCTATCAGCTCGATCTCGCTCTGGCCGGAATGCTCGGTCTGCCGGCGCCGACGCCTCTGGCGGATCGTTACCTCCAGATCCCTCTCTTCACGGCACTCGCGTTCGGTATCGCCTGGACCACGATCGATATCAGCCGGCAATCCTTGAAAATCATCGTGGCGGCCGGCGCGTTTCTCGAGGTGCTGGCCTCCGCCTGGATTGTGGAAATGTTCGATGGCTTCTTCTCACCGTTCCCCAGCCTCCTCAGCATTGCGCTCAGTTTTGCCGCGGGCTTCATTTATTCGCGCAGTGAAGGCGGGATGCGGAAAAAGATCGTCAGCGTGCTTTTCGGAGATCGCGTCTCCTCGGGGACTTTCGATGAGCTGGTGAATTCGGATCAGCCCCTGGCGTTTGAGGGCGAGATGCTCGAGGCCTCGGTGGTGGTGTGCGAGATTTTCAATCACGACGAACTGACCGAGCACATGAAGGTGAGCGATTACGTGGCATTGCAGAATTCGTTTCTGAAAAGCGCGTCGGACTTTCTGGTCGAACGCGGCGGTTACCTCGATGAGTGCGATGGCGAAAGCCTGCGCTCGGTTTTTGGCGCGCCTATTCCCAATCCGGGCCATGCCTCCGCGGCCTGTGAGGCGGCCAATGCGCTGGCGCGCCGGCTCGACGAGGTGAATACCGAATGCCTTCGGGAATGGGGACAGATGTTCGATTTTCGCATTGGCGTGAATTCCGGCGAAATGGTGGTGGCGGCGTATGGCTCGGGCCGGCTCGGTAATTTTTCGGTCGCCGGTGAACCGGTTGAATTTGCGCGACGCCTCTGCGCGGCCAACACGATCTACGGCTCGCGCATTCTCGTTGGGTGCAGCTCCTACTACCGCGCCGAGGCGGATATCGAGGTGCGGCCGATGGAATTGATCCAGCGGACACCGGAAGAAGCGAGCCGCGAAGAAGTGTATGAATTACTGGGGCTCAAGCACACGCTGTCCGAAGAGGAGCTCGAACGGCGCGATCTGTTTTGGAAGGGCATCGTGTACTATCGTGGGCAATTGTGGGACGAGGCGCTCAGCCTTTTCCACAGCGCGCGGCTGCCGGACGGCATCGATGGCCCGGTGGAATTCTACATTCGCCGCACGGAGCAGCTTCGTGAAGGACTGCCGCAACTGGATTGGGCGGGACGCATGTAAGTGAAGCGCGTCGATTACCCACCCGCGATTCGAACGCTCATCGGCGAGTTGAAGCGCATGCCCGGCATCGGTCCGCGCAGCGCCGAACGGATCGCGCTCTGGATGATTCAATCCCGCGATGCCCGTCCCGCCGAGATCGCGCGTACGATCGGTGAGGTGACCCAGAGCGTCCGGCCGTGCGTGAAATGCGGATTCTTTACCGTCGGAACCGAATGCGAAATCTGCCTCGATACCCAGCGGGACGGGACTATCATTTGCGTGGTTGAACAGCCAACGGACATCCTGCCTCTCGAACGCACCGGCAGTTTCCGGGGGCGTTACCATGCGCTCGGAGGACGCATGTCGCCCCTCGATCATGTCGGTCCGGAAGCGCTGCGGATCGATGCCTTGTTCGAGCGCATCCGCCTTGAACAACCGCGAGAAATCATCCTGGCCGTTGGTGCCGACGTGGAAGGCGAGGCCACCGCGAGCTATCTCGCGCAATTGCTCCGAGGGCATCCGGTTTCCATTTCGCGCCTCGCCCAGGGTCTGCCGGCTGGAGGCGGTTTGGAACACGCGGACGAACTCACGCTCAGCCGCGCCCTCAGCGGGCGCACCCCGGTCTGATGTGACGGCGCCTCTCGCCATCCATTGGTTTCGGCGCGATCTGCGGATCGCCGATAACACGGCGTTGAATGCCGCCTGTGCCGGGCACGATCAGGTCGTGCCTGTTTATATCCTGAGCCAGTGGAAAAAGGAGCATCGTTGGTGCGGTGCGCCCCGGCAGAAGTTTCTGTGCGGCTGTCTCGAATCACTGGCGAGGAACCTCGAAGCCAAGGGCGGGCGGCTGATCATTCGGCAGGGTCGCGCGGATGAAGTCCTGGAAAAGCTCATCCGCGAAACCGGTGCCACGGCTCTGCATTTCAATCGCGACCCGGATCCCTTCGGCCGCGAAATGGAAAAGTTGATTGAGAAAATGGCGTCGAAGCATGGCGTCGCGGTCCACGCGCATCAGGACATTGCCTTGCACGAACGCGACGAAGTCCTCACCGCGTCCGGTACGCCGTTCAAGGTTTTCACGCCCTTCGCCCGGGCCTGGCACAAACTCGCGAAGGCCAAGCCCGGCCGGACGCTCGGCCGCATTTCTGTCCCGGACCGCGTGAAGAGTGATGAACTTTCGACGTTACTAACGTGGGGCTTGGATTGCACGGCTGACGTTATCGCTCCCGGCGAACGGGCCGCGCGCCGACGGCTCGAACAATTCCTCGATGGCCCCGCATTTGACTATGCCTCCACGCGTGATTTTCCCGCACGCAATGGAACCTCGCGACTATCGCAAGACCTGCGCTGGGGCACGCTTTCGATTCGTGAAATCTATGCCAAGTGCATCGCGGCGAGCCAGAGCGTGACCGGAATGCGCCGCCATAGTGTTGACGTCTTCATCAATGAACTCATCTGGCGCGAGTTCTATTTGCAGGTGCTGTGGTTTCGGCCGGACGTCCTCGAGCACGAGTTTCAGGATGACTGTCGAAACTTGAAATGGCGTGAGCATTGGCGCCCGGGGAGCCGGCCCGAGAGCGTCGATCTCCAGCGCTGGCAGGATGGGCAGACCGGATTTCCCATTGTCGATGCCGGGATGCGCGAATTGCTGGCCACCGGATTCATGCACAATCGAGTGCGCATGATCGTCGCCATGTTTCTGACCAAGGATCTCCACATCTGGTGGATGCATGGCGAGAGCCACTTCATGCGCCATCTGGTCGATGGAGAAATCGCCAGCAACAATGGCGGCTGGCAATGGAGCGCGAGCACGGGCACCGACGCCGCGCCCTATTTCCGCATCCAAAATCCGTGGTCCCAAAGCGAGCGCTTCGATCCAGACGGTACTTATATCACGCAATGGGTCCCCGAACTCCGCGACGTCGAGCCGGCAAGATTCAAAGCGCCTCCGAAGGATGGTTCGCCCCTCGCCAAAGGCTATCCCACGCCGATGATCGATCACGCCCGCGAGCGAGAAGCCGCGCTCGAAATGTTTAAGGCATAGCCAATGGTTTTGGGACAAACCGCAGTACGACAGACACGCGCGCGCCATGCCAGTCATCCTGAGCGGAGCGCAGCGGAGTCGAATGGACCCGGCTCCAATGTCGATTACCGACATGCCACAGATCGATATCCCAGAATCAGACCACTGCGACCGTGCCAAATTACGAATCATTAATCTCAAAGATTTCTGACCAAACCGGTGTTGCGTTTCGCGCTGCTTCGCCGCTCGATGTATCGAAGCTGGAGGCTCTCGGATTGCCGCAGCCCATTCTCGATTTCTTCGGCTCATACGAGCCAAGGGAGTGTGCTGAAGGACAAGTTCGCCTTTGGCCGATTCAGCATCTTGTGGAAGAGAATGCTTCTCTCATTCCTGGTTGCTACTCCTCGAAGTACGGCTTTGTTGTTTTCGCCACCACATTCTGTGGTGACGCTTACTGTTTTGACGTTCGGCGAGGTCAGCAGGTGGAGCCAAGCATTGCGCTCATTTCTCATGAGGCGGTCAGCGAAGAGACCACCGCCGCCGAGTTTACCCAACTCGCCAAGCCAGTGGCGCGGAGTCTCCAGGAATTCCTCGAGCAATTCGTTCGTGGCGAGATTGACGAGGAGTGTGTTTACGACTGAGTTGGTCAAACATGAGTGCCGCATTCCGCGGTCGCTGAGCTGAGGGCCTCAATCCTTTTCCTCTCGTGAAGCAACGCATCTTTGTCACTGTCGTCGGCGGTGCTCCCGCTCAGCATCTGCTCCGCGATGCCCAGAAGATGTTGGCCGAGGGTTCTGTGGTTGAGTACTTTCAATCGCTGATCGCCTCCGATGGCGTCTTATTTTATAGTGAACACCTCGATCTTTGGTCGATGGGCGATACCTTCGACCGCTTCCTCCGGCCGAAATCGCAAGTGCATTTTTGCGACTCCGGCTCATCGCAGCTGTACGCGATCCGACGTGAACTCTTACGGCTTCGTGCCGCAGCACGGGATGATGAGGAACTCCTTTTCCGTGCGATCCTCCAGTCAGCAAAGTCAATTTACCGACAGGCTGCCCCAGAGTCGTATCTATTTGTCTTGCGCCAAGTTTTCGGTGTTTAAGCAGACGGACCACTCGACTCGCAGCGCGCCCTGTCTCACCCTCGAATTCCGCCAACCTGCTTGGGACATTGCATTCGTGCGTCAGCCAGTTGGTGTGACCTCACTTTGTAAAGCACTCGATTCGCTGAGCAGCACTCTGGACCCCCACTCTACGCCGGATCCACTGCGCCGCCGGCCGTGGCCTCGGCGGCGCTCCGGCGGTCGAGCCGATCGCCAATCCGCCAGAGCCACTCAAATCCGGCGTTGCAGAGCAACACCGCACCCACGCACAGGAGCAAGCCGGACCAGCCGAGGCTGGAAAACTCGTCGCTCATCGTCCATGCGAACTGCCCCACGCACAGCACGGCCACAAATTGCAGCGTCGGTTTGCGCCCAATTAAATTCACGATTAGCACTCCGAGCGGCGCGCCAGGCGCGACAACGGGGGCCGCCGCCAGCCAGTTTTCGTAAACGCCCGGTACGAACGCCGGTGAAAAGTGCTTTCGTCGCGATGCCCACCACCGAGGTAAATGACATGATCACCACCGAACTCGGGATCGCGACTTTCAAGTCGGCCCGACTGAGGCACACCAGCACTGCGTAAAGCACCATGTCAATGCCGACGCCAGTGATCGAGGCCACCGTCGCACCGGCGAGCAGGCCGATCATCAAACCGGCGTTGCGATCAAAACGATGGGCCGCGGGGGCGACTCCGTGGTTGGCGCAGATATCGTTGATCCGGCGCAGATGCAGGACGCCGAAGCTGGCCCACACGATCGCGAAGAGCACCTTGATCGCGAGCTCGGGGACGTGCGGCGCGATGAATAGAATACCGAGCGGCGTTCCGATGAGCGATCCGACCAGGGACCAGCGGAGCATCACCCACTCGAGCGGGAGCCGGCGGGAGAGGATGAATATCGTGGCGCTGGTCATCCCGATGGATTGTACCGCGAAGCTGAAGTCGCGTCCGAGCGAGGCAGGCAATTTGAACAGAAGGACCAGGATCGGGAATCCCACCGTGCCACCGCCCATTGGTGTTGATCCGGCGACATACGAACCGAAGGCCATGGCGATGGCGATGCCGTAGTGCTCCTTGATCGTCTGCCAATGATGGCCGGCCAGCACGATCGTCAGCCACGTGCCGTAAAAGAACGCGAGCCAAATCAGGAAAGGTCGCAGGGAAGGCCGCGTCGAGAGCATGAGCCGGAGCGTCTAAACCGATTCCCCACCATCGTCCAGTGCTCCGCCGCTTTATCCGAAAAGGATCGCCGCTGCGTGACAAAATGGTGGCGGCTTCGTTTTACTCGGCGTCCCATGAATCGCATCCTCGTCCTCTTTGACTCGAAAACCGGCAATACCGCCACCATGGCCGGGCTCGTCGCCGAAGGTGCCCAACTCGTGGCGGAGACCGAAGTGCGCTTGCGGTCGATCGAGGAGGCCAAGCCGGACGACGTGGTCTGGTGCGACGGTCTCGCCGTGGGCAGCCCGACGAACATGGGCATCCTCTCCTGGCGCATGAAACGGTTTTGGGATGAAGTGATGAGCGAACACTGGATGAAGATCGACGGGAAGATCGGGTGCGCATTTTCCTCGGCGGGTGGTTGGGGCGGTGGCATGGAGCTCGCCTGCCAGTCGATCCTCACCGTGTTGATGAATTACGGCTTTCTCGTTTTCGGCGTGACCGATTACGCGGCGCGCGGAATGACCCTGCACTACGGCGCCGTCGTCGCCCGGGAACCTCGCGAGGAGGCCGCAAAAAAAGGCGTGCCGGTTGCTCGGCCAGCGGCTGGCCGAATGGACGGCGGTTTACGTTCACGGGCGGAAGGAGCTTCATCCAGCCAACCGCGTCGAAGAACGCGCCGGCCCGGGTTAAGTGGGAATTGCTTTCGGGATCCTTCGGTTCGTTCGCGGTTGCTTTTGGTCATGGCTGCGCTTGCCCAATAATCCGACACGTTTATCATCCGATAATGAGCGCCGTGGACGAAATCGAAACAGCGGTCAGCAAGCTTTCCCGTCAGGAGCTTTTGGCTTTTCGTGACTGGTTCACCGAGTTTGACGCTGGAACGTGGGACAAGCAATTAGAGCAGGACGTCGCCGCGGGACATTTGGACGTCCTGGCCGACGAGGCCATCTGTGATTTGCGCGAGGGGCGCTGCCGGGACTTGTGAGGCACTGCGCCAATCCAAAGTTTTGGCAGTTCTACGCGCAACTTCCCGAGGAGATTCAGCGGCTTGCGGACGAAAACTATGCCCTCCTCGAGACCGACCCGCGGCAGCCGTCTCTCCACTTCAAAAGGTTGGCAGAATGTGGTCGGTTCGTGTCGGTATTCATTATCGTGCTGCCGCTGTGGAGGACGGCGCTGACATGGTCTGGTTCTGGATTGGGCATCACAGCGAGTATGAACGAATCATCGCTGGACGCCGGTAGGAGAATGCGGAATGCGGAAAGGTCTGCTCCGAAGATTTGCCCGGCGATCTGACCGCGAACGAAGCACGTGACGTCGCCGAGCTACTTTTCGCCGGTGCCGCCCCATCCCGTCTCCCGCCTTGTCAGCACACCTCTCCCCACCCACCTTTGCTCCATGCCGAACCGCCTTCGAACGCTGACCCTCCGGCTGATTAAAATGTTAGGCGACTTCGCACATCTCTCGTGAATGACCGCTTCTCAAAGATTCTGCTTTTGCTCGTCGTCACTGGAGGGCTCAGTTGTTTCGGCTACTTCATACTCTACCGCACATATGTCGTCCTATCCCGACAGGACCAGTCATTTCTTGCAGCCCATCCCAGCCGGGATGCTGTCTTGCAACGGTTTGGTCCGCCCGCCGAGGAGTTACAGGCCCGGCAGCGCTTTCAGATGACCGGTTGGTATCCACTTCCCGATCGAGAGGCCAGCCACTCGGCGCTTTCTTTTGTGCGTCCTTACGGCAGCAAGCTTTACTTGTATTTCGACGCGCAAGGAAGATGGAGTTTTTCCTCATTTCACGGTCATGACGCATCCACCAAAGTCGCCTACCCTGATGCGCTGCGAACTGCTCCGGGCGTCACAGCCTGTGCTCCCCGCCCGCAGACCCGCCCCCACCACCTTTCCGCACAGGCTGCGCCGCCCTCCGCAGTCACTTGTGTGGTCGTTCGGCGCTTAAAGTCCCTCTCCGTAATTGGGTGTCCACCGTCGTCATCATTGTCGTTTATTGCGCGGGGATTGTCCTCGCGGCGGCCCTTGTCCTTGTCGCTATCGACCGCCTGCGACAATCGTCTTGGCGCCGCCGCAACAGGCCTGAAAAGATCGCAGTAGAGCGCCATGCCTACGAGGATCGCATTGCGGCGCCCGATTGGGCTTTCTACGAGCGACACCTTCAGCGTCCTGCACCCACTGCGCTGCGCGAGCTCTACGCTGACCGCGCTCTCGTTTGCACCGGCGGCCTCGACTACGACGAGATTCACTACATCAGCACCTTCGAGCCACTTGACGAGGCGGCGCTGGTCGATGCAGCAGAGCTCTTCGGCTTCGATATTGTTCCCTTCGCCAATAGCGACGGTGATATCATCTACCTTCGACCGGGCGCGAGCGAGTCGGACACGGTTTACATTACCCACCACGACGGCGGGGATACCGAGCAGCTTGCGCCCGACATTTCCAGCTTTGTGCGGCGTCTCCGGCAATCCAACCGAAGCGCCTAAGAACATCTGCTGCAACGCACGAGTTGACTGTTTTCCGAGCCACGCCAGCATGGGAACGATGCTCACGTGGTCGCCGTCGAATCGAGTGCCTCCAGCGCTTCATTGAGGGCCGCGTCGATGTCCGTTTGATCGGTTTCGTTGCGTGCCTTCGACCGCGCGTCCTCGGCAATGAGCTTCGCGTGATGCCGCAATGCATCGCGATCCGATTCGTAACGGGTGCGTCGCGCGACTCGAGTGATCACTTCGAGCAGGCGCACCGACACGGCCATGCTCGTGCAGCCGTATTGACGCAGTTGCAGGAAACACGCGTCGGTAAATTTCCGGTAGGTATGAGCTTTGATCCAAAGGCGCGAGTTCCCCTCCGCATCACGACGGACGGCGGAGGGAAAGCTGCGGCCGGCCAGCTCGATCAGCGCCACGCCGAGCCATTCGATGCAGCTCATGGCGGTGAAGGGATCGTTGATGCCGGGAGACAGCGCGCGCACGGCGGTCTCGACGAGTTGGTCGATCGAATACTCGAGATCCTGGGTGGGAGTGCGATGGCGGCCGAGAATGAATGCTTCGCGCACGGCGTCGTGGATCGAGTCCTCGACAGTTTCGACGGGGCCGACTTTGGCGATCACGTCCCCAGCGGCGACGAAATTCCCCGGACGCAAGGTGACGCGAATAACGAGGTCGCGTTCAGCGGCCAATTCCAATAACGAATCACCCGAGATCCCCTGGACAAAGCCGCTGCCTTTGGAATGAATGGAAGTGCTTCCGTCCGGGAAGGGCAGCGCTTTTTCTTCCCCGCCATCGCGGTCGTCAGTTTCCTTTTCCTCGCCAATTTTGGATGGGAAATGCCGTTCGATCCCACTCGCGAGGTCGTCGGCCACTCGTGCGACGACATTCTCCGCGAGGATGGAGGACGCGACGTGATGGATGAAGACGATGAGAAACCCCGTGCAAAGTACGGCGAAGAGCAGGCCACAGGTGACGGAGATGTGCGGAACGAACAACGTTTCGTCGAGGTCGCGGATGCTCCGCAGAACGAGCAGGCAGTAAAGAAAAGTGCCCGCGAGCGAACCAAGGACGACCTGCGTGAAGCGGTCGTCCATGAAGTTGCGCAGCAGGCGCGGACCGAACTGACTGGAAGCGAGGCTCAGCGCCACGATGGTGATGGAAAAAACGACGCCGAGGACGGTAATCATCGAACCGGCGATGGTGGAAAGCATCTGCCGGCCGCCTTCGGCACCGCCGGTCCAGATCCAGGTCGAGATCACATCGCCGGATTTCGCGAACGTGTGGTCGAGGTGGATGGTCAATACGGACAGGCCGACCGCGGCCAGCCCGAGCAAACCGGGAACGAACCAGTAGCTGGTGCGCAGGCGTTCGAGCCACGCATCAATCCAGGTCTTCATGTCGGTGAGGGGAAGGGTATCGCGAAGCACGCATCTCAAGGGAAATACAACGCGGCGGAATCGGTCGGTGCAGTCGAGCGTGAACGCATGAACGCAAATTTTTTAACTAAAATAACGTTGAATTGGGTAAGGTCCGCCTCTCTCTCGATCCCCATTAAAATGACTGCCCTCCGTCGCTTTCTACCACATCTCCTCATATTCCTGATTACCGCCACGGCCTTCGCTGATGGACGCCGCCTTGAAGTTCTTTTCCTCGGCGACCACGGGCATCATCAGCCGGCGGAACGTTTCTTCGACCTGCTCATGGGTGTCGGCCCGCGCGGAATCAATCTTACTTACACGGACCGGCTGGAAGATTTGAATCCGGAGAATCTCGCGAAATACGATGCGCTGGCGATCTACGCGAATATCGACAACATCACTCCCGCGGCCGAAAAGGCGCTCATCGACTACGTGCAGGGCGGCGGCGGGTTGGTGCCGATCCATTGCGCGAGCTACTGCTTTCAGAATTCGCCCGAATACATTCGCATTGTTGGCGGACAGTTTGAAAAGCATGGCACCGGGACGTTCACCACCAAGATCGTGGCGCCAAATCATCCGATCATGCGCGGCTTCGAGGGCTTTGAAACCTGGGACGAAACCTATGAGCACACGAAGAATAATAAGGATCGGACGGTGCTCCAGGTCCGTGGCGATGAACCTTACACATGGGTTCGGAATGAAGGCAAAGGCCGCGTCTTTTACACGGCTTACGGGCACGACGAGCGGACATTCCGCAACCACGGGTTTTGGGATTTGATGGCGCGTGGAATTGTCTGGGCGGCGGGTGATCGAGCGGCGGCAGAACTCGCGGCGCTGAAGATCGAGCCTTTCAAATATGATCCGGGATTCGAGGTGCCCAATTACGAGAAGCGCGATCCCGCGCCGCAATTGCAGGAACCGCTCTCGGCGGAGGAATCCAAAAAGCACATCCAATGGCCGGTGGACATGGAGCTGACGCTGGCGGCGGAGGAGCCCTTGATCGTCAATACGATCGAGCTCGATTGGGACGAGCGCGGGCGTTTGTGGACGGTCGAGTCGGTGGATTATCCAAATGAAATCACGCCCGGCGGGCCGGGGAATGATCGCATTTGCATTCTCGAAGACAGCAATGGCGATGGGAAAATGGACAAGCGCACCATCTTTGCCGATCGCCTTTCCGGGCCGACCAGCATTTGTTTTGCGAACGACGGAGTGATCGTGCAGCAAGCGCCGCAGACTCTTTTCCTCCGCGATACGAACGGCGACGACAAGGCCGACGAGAAGAAGATTTTGTTCGACGGCTGGGGCACGCAGGACACGCACGCCGGACCATCGAATCTAAGTTACGGTCCCGACGGTTGGATTTATGGATGCGTGGGCTACTCGGGTTTCGACGGCATTGTGGGCGGGGAATCGCACAAGTTTGGCCAGGGCGCCTATCGCTTTAAACCCGACGGTTCGAAACTGGAATTTCTCGGGCGCACCTCGAACAACACCTGGGGTTTTGCCTTCGACGAAAACGGCGACATCTTCGGCAGCACGGCCAACAATCAGCCGTCGTGGTATCTGCCGATCGCGAACCGTTACTACGGTCTCGTGGATGGGCTCGAACAAGAGGTCACGCCCGGCATCGACACGAATAAGAAGGCGCCGCTGCTCATGGAACGCATCCGGCAGGTGGACGTGTTCGGCGGTTTCACGGCGGAAGCGGGGCACAATTTTTACACCGCGCGCAGCTTTCCGAAGGAGTTTTGGAATTCGACCGCCCTGCTGTGCGAACCGACCTGCCACATTCTCTACCGAGGAATCGTCACGCCGGACGGCACCAGTTTTGAAACCGGCAATGGCTGGAATTTGCTGGCCAGTGATGACGAATGGTTCGCGCCGGTTTTCGCGGCGACTGGGCCGGACGGCGCGATCTGGGTCAGCGACTTTTACAGCTTCCTTATTCAACACAATCCAACCCCGAGCCCGGACCGCGGCGGCTTTAAAGCGCGAACTGGCAAGGGCAATGCGTTTGTTTCGACCTTGCGCGACACGCAGCGGGCGCGGCTCTGGCGGCTGGCGGTCAAGGGGATGAAACCGTCGAAGCAATACGAGCTCAGCAAGGACGATCCGGCCACGCTGCTCGAGGCGCTGAAGAGCGACAATTTGCTCTGGCGTTCGCACGCGCAGCGGTTGCTGGTCGAGCGCGGAAAAGACGATGTCGTCCCGCAGCTCAAGACCATGGCCGCCGATCCGGCGATGGATGAAGTCGGCATCGCCGGCGGAGCGTATCACGCACTGTGGACGCTGCAGGGTCTCGGTGCGACGGACATGGAGACACTGCAGAAGGCATTGAAACATCCCGCGGCCGGCGTGCGCCGGGCGGCCTTGCAAATGCTTCCGCGGGCTCCGCAAAGCGCGCAAGCCATTTTGGACGCCGGTTTGCTCGAGGACAAAGAGCCGCTCGTCCGGCTCACGGCGTTGCTCGCTTTGGCCGATCAACCGCCCAGCGATCTCGTGGGGGCGGAGCTGCTCAAGCTGAATGACGATCAAAATGGTGAAGGCGGATAAATGGCTGCCGACTGCGCTGACCATTGCCGCCGCGCGCCATGCCAATGGTTATCTTGCTTCCGCCATCGCCGAAGCGAAACCGCTGGCCAGCGGAAAACCGGGCGAACCGCCGGCGATGCCGCAGAACCTCGTGGCCAACGGAAACATCGAGCAGATGGATGGCGATCAACCGCATGGCTGGAAAGTTTCTACGTATGCTGGAAACGCTGAGCACGGCGTCGTTCCCTTTGGACGCAACGGCGGGAATTGCCTCGCGATCGGCGCGACCGGCAGTGGCGCGGACACGAGCTGGCAGACGCCGCTAAAGCTCGAGGAAAATACGGATTACCTGCTCTCGTGCTGGATCAAAACCGAAGGCATCAAGGGCGCCACCGGGGCGCTCCTCGAGGTACACTCGCTGAACGGCGCGCAGCCGCGGTCGCAAGCCGTAACTGGCACCAGTGATTGGCAGCAGGTGTCGTTTAAGATCAGCACCGGCCGCCAACGCGACATCCTCCTCAACTGCCTCTACGGCGGATGGGGACGCAGCACGGGCAAGGCGTGGTTCGATGACATTTCGTGTGTCAAACTCGGCCCGAGCGGTGGCAGCGAAGGCGGCGGCAATATCGCCGCCATCGCCCGCACGTTCGGCCGGCTTGCCACGCCGACGCAGCTGGCCGCCTTGAACGCGCTCGTCGCATCCAAGCCCAGCGCAACCAGCCGCATCGTTTCCGAGAGTCTGCGCAATCCCGTGCCGCCCAAAGTGGACGAGGATCTCGCGGCGCTGGCGAAGACTCATCAGGTGCAGGAAATCAAAGCGGTCGAAGGCCTCAAATACGACGTGATGGATTTCACCCTCAAAGCCGGTCAACCGATCGCGCTGATTTTTCAAAACGCCGACCAGCTGCAGCACAATCTCGTCGTTGCGAAACCCGGCGCCATCGAGCGTTGCTGCACTGCCGCGGACGCGATGGCCGCTCAGCCCGATGCCATTCAAAAGCAATACATCCCGACGCTCGACGACATCCTGACGGCCACGAAATTATTGAATCCCGGCGAAGTCGAAGTGGTGAAATTTGAGAAGCTCACCCCGGGGGAATACCCGTATCTCTGCACTTTCCCGGGCCATTGCCATGTCATGCGTGGCACGATGAAAGTTGTGCCGTAGGGTCGGCCCATGCGCGTCACCCTTTTCATCCCCTGTTTCATTGATTCGCTTTATCCGCACGTCGGTATGGCGATCGTCGATGTGCTCGAACGGCTCGGGCACACGATCGATTATCCGGAAGGCCAGACCTGCTGTGGCCAGCCGCCTTTCAATTCCGGCTTCTGGGATGAAGCGCGCGATGTGGCCCGCCGGCAGATGCGGCAATTCCAGGACGCGGAAGTGATCGTCAGCGCGTCGGGTTCGTGCGGCGCCATGTTCAAGAAATTCTACCCGGAACTCTTCGAGGGCCGTCCCGAAGCCGCGGAAGCTCGAGCGCTTTCCAGCAAGACCTGGGAGTTCAGCGATTTCCTTTTCACCAAGCTCGGCGTGCGCGATGTCGGGGCGAAATTTGAGGGCACAGCGACTTTCCACGATGGCTGCCACGGCCTCCGCGAGCTCGGCATCAAGGACGGTCCGCGCGAATTGCTTCGCGCCGTGCAGGGACTCGAATTGATTGAAATGAACGAGGGAGAATCGTGCTGTGGCTTCGGCGGCGCGTTCGCCGTGAAGTATCCGCAAATCTCGACCGCCATGGCGGAGGTGAAGTGCAACGCCGTGCTCGAAACGAAAGCCGATTACGTGGTCAGCAATGACTCGAGTTGCCTGATGCAGATTCAAGGCTGGCTCGATCGCAACAGCGGCCGCGTCGTCAAGAGCCTGCACATCGCCGAAGTCCTCGCCAGCCGATGACGAACGCGTTGCCCACGCCTCCGCTGGCCGCTAATCTCCACCCATGACTGCCGAACGTGTTCCTTACATCACCGAAGAGGAGTATCTCGAGGGAGAGAAACACAGCGAAGTCCGCCACGAGTATTTCGATGGAGTCGTGTTCGCGATGGCGGGGGCGACGAAGCAGCACGAACACGTGGCAATGAATTTTGGTGGCCGCTTGTGGCAACATCTCTTGGGGAAAGGCTGCCAGGTGTTCAAGGGTGACATGAGGCTTCGTCTACCGCCGATCATGGGCAAAGGGTTGTATTACTACCCGGATGTGATGGTTACCGGCGATCCGAGCGACGACGACGAAATTTATTGCGAGCGACCGAAGCTCATCATCGAGGTCCCCTCCAGTCGGGCGGACGGTTGGGAACCGATCGAGTCTTTCACCGGATTGGACGCCGAATTCACCCTTCGTTCCGTTGATCTGACCTTGAAAGTTGCGGACCTCTTCGCCGTTTAGAATGTCCACAGCCTCCCGCGTCTTTCAGGAAGACTCCACCCTCACCACCGCCGATGTCCCCAGGCGCGCATTTGTTCGGAAAGCGCTCGGCGGATACAAAGTCACCCGTGCCAAGACCGAGAGCACCTTCGCCGATTGGCAGCATGCGCGCGACGCGGCGGCCGAAATTAAATACGAAGGGCTGAATCATCTCGATGAAATGCTCGCCAGCTTCGAGGCGAAATTCACCGCCCGCGGCGGGAAGGTGCATTGGGCCTCGAATGGGAAACAGGCGCGCGACTACATCCTGAATCTCGCCCGCGAGAAGGACGTCAAATCCATCGTCAAATCCAAGGCGATGACCAGCGAGGAAATCCACCTCAACCCGGCGCTCGAGGAAGCGGGCTACGGCGTGATCGAGAGCGATCTCGGCGAATTCATCCAGCAGCTCATGCATGAGCCGCCGTATCATTTCGTCTTCCCTTGCATGCACCTGAAGCGCGACGAAATCAGTGCGCTTTTCGAACGTGAACTTGGCTCCGCGAAAACGGATTCGCCGGAGGAACTGACCATGATCGCGCGCCGGTTCATGCGCCGGCATTATCTCGAGGCGGACATGGGCATCTCCGGCGGAAATTTTATCGTCGCGGACGAAGGCATGATCGCCATCACGGAAAACGAAGGGAACGCCCGCCTCACCTGCGCGATGCCACGGATTCACGTCGCCATCATCGGCATCGAAAAAGTGCTGCCGCGTCTTGCCGATCTCGCGCTTTTCCTGCCCATGCTGGCCACGGCCGGCACCGGCCAGAATCTTACCTGTTACAACTCGATGTATGGCGGTCCGCGCCAGCCCGGCGAGATCGACGGCCCCGAGGAATTCCACGTCGTCTTCCTTGATAATCATCGCACCCGTCTGCTCGCCGACGCCCAACAGCGCGACGCCCTCCATTGCATTCGCTGCGGCGCCTGCCTGAACGTCTGCCCCATTTTCAAAAACATCGGTGGCCACGCCTACGGCACGACCTATCAGGGACCGATCGGCAGCGTTATCACTCCGCACTTCCGTGGGTTGCAGGATTGGAAGCATCTCAGCGGCGCGTCGTCCTTGTGCGGTGCCTGCACCGAGGCCTGCCCTGTCAAAATCGACATTCATCATCACCTCCTGCACAACCGCCGCAACGCCATGCAGGAAAAACCGCGTTGGTGGGAAAAGCTGGCGTGGATGAAGTTCGCGTGGTTGATGAGGTGGCCCCTCGTTTACCGACTCATTCTTCGGATCGCGCCTTGGGCGCAGCAGCTTCACCCGCTCGTATTTGATACGCCTCTCGATCCGATGCGCGGATGGACCCACACGCGCGACCTGCCCGAGGCCGCCCCGCAATCGTTCCATGCCTGGATGAAAGCCCGGAACGAAGGAGCCGCAAAATGAGCGGTGATCGTGACGCCATCTTTGGTCGCATTCGCGAAGCCCTCCGCGTGCCTGCGCCGCGCCATCATGAGCATAACACGCAAAGTGCCGGTGCTGCCGACGATCGTGAATTCCGTGAATGGTTGCCGCAGGTCGGTGACGCTTTCGAGAAACGGCAATCCGCTTTCCAGCGTCTGTCAAAAACGCTGAAAACCGAGTTCGTTCCGTGCGCCAGCATCGTCGCCGCGGCGAAACACGTGGGCGAACTTGCGCAGAAGAATGACTGGAAACGCCTCGCGACGCACGACGGCGAATTGAACGAAAAGATCCTCAAACGCCTGCCCGAAGCCCTCGAAATTCTCACCGTCGAGGCGGGCTACGACCGCGACGCGCTCGAAGCCAGCGACGCCGGCCTGACCGAATGCGAATGCCTTGTCGCGCAAACCGGCAGCGTGTGTGTCACCTCGACCAGCTCGGGTGGGCGGACCTTGAGCGTCCTGCCGCCGCATCACATCGTCATCGCGCGCCGCTCCCAACTCTTAACCGATCTCACGGCCGCCTACGCATTCCTGGCGAAAAAATACCCTGCCGGTTACCCGAGCTTCATGACCTTTATCACTGGTCCGAGCCGCACCGGCGATATCGAGCGCATCCTCGTCCTTGGCGCCCACGGCCCAAAGAAACTGACGGTGCTCCTCGTGCCATGAACGATTAACTTCAACCGCTCCAAATTTCAGTCGTCACTGGCCGATGACTTGATCGAGCAGCCCTACGAGCGGAGCAGCCGCATCACGTCCCGTCGTCATTACTTCCTCGTGCGACAACGCCGTTTCGCCCATTCCAGCCGCCCAATTCGTCAAGCACGAGATGGCCGCCACTTCGAGTTTCAAGGCGCGCGCCTGCACGGCTTCCAGCACCGTGCTCATCCCGACAGCATCCGCGCCCAGCGTTCGCAGCATCCGGATCTCCGCGGGCGTTTCATACTGCGGTCCGAGCAGCGCGGCATACACACCGTGATGCAGCGTCATGCCTTCGATCTCTGCCGCGGCCAGAAAGCGTTCGCGCAATTCACGCGAATAGACTTCCGTCATATCGACAAAGTTCGGGCCACCCAGCAATGGCGACGTTCCGGTGAGATTGAGGTGATCAGAGATCAGCATCCAATTCCCCGGCGCGAACTCGGGATTCATCGTTCCCGCGGCATTGGTCAGGATGAGCTTTCTAATCCCGCGCTGCTCCATCCACCGAACGTGCGCGGTGACCTCCCGCGCCGACCACCCTTCGTAAAGGTGCGCCCGGCCTTGTGCGATCACTACTGACGTTTCGCCCAGATGTCCCGAAGACGAACTTCCCCGCGTGCCCCGGAACGCCCTGACGTCGGAACTTCCGGGATATCCGCATAGGGCACCTCCACTTCGATACGCAGGCTATCGACCAGTCCGCCCAATCCCGATCCGAGCACAATTCCCCACTCCGGGCGCAATTCTCTCCAGTCGTTCACGTCAATTCACCTCCGCCCCGCGTGAGCTGCTGCAGCAATCGGTAAAGCATTTCGAGCCGCGGCATCTCTGCCCCGGCGGCCAGGCCCTGCCGCCACGGTTCGCCCCAGATGGCTTCCACTTCCACGGGACGACCGAGTTCCCAATCGATGAGCGACGACGGTTTGTAAGGCCCCATCGAGTAACTCCGTTCGATTTGGAAATCGGCAAACGCGTCGGGAATTTCGTGACCCAGCCTGCGGGCGGCATCGAGCGTTTCATCCATCAAGTTGCGCGCCAGTTTTCGCATTCCGTCATCGGCCAGAACGTCAGCCACCGTCGCGTGGCCGGCAGCAATCGACAGCCCGTTGAACGGAATATTCCAAAGCAGTTTGCGCCAACGTTCCAGTGCCAGGTCGTCCACCACCTGCGCTTCGATCCCGGCGGCTTCGGAAGGCCTCGACCACGGCGTGAGTGCGCGGCTGCGGCGAACCTTGGAATTCTCCGACTGAAATCGACCCATGGTCGAGATGTCGGATGACTCCGGGTGCCGTTCGATTCAGGCAGACGAAACAAAGCGCGCCCATGACCCGCGCTGCGCCCCAGCGCTCCGCCAGAAACGCCTCGTTTCCCAATCCGTTTTGCAGGGTCAGCAGCGCGGTTTCGTTTCCCATCAGGGGAGGGAGCAGTGTCTCGAGCGCTTCGTTGGCGGTTGCTTTCAAGGCGATAATTACGAGATCACACGTTCCGATCTCGTGGGCGTCGCCCGCGGCATTGACGTTGGGTACGTGCACGACTCGTCCCTGCGTCTCAATCCGCAGCCCGTGCTGGCGGACGATTTCCAGGTCCGATCTCAGCAAGAAATGAACGTCAAAACCCGCGTGCGCCAGCATGCCGCCGTAGTAGCATCCGACCGCACCCGAGCCGACGATGGCAATTTTTCCGAGGGACGATTTCACGCGCAAATCTCCCCGAAATCCGGCATACGATGCAATTCGCAATCCTCGCCAAAAACTAATGCGCTCCGTCCGTTGTTTCGCGGCCAGCGTCAAAATCGGCTGTCGCGGTGCAGGCAAACATGTAACCTCCCGTTCCCCGCGTGAAGCCCCCCAGCCAAGTTCCCTCTACGACCCGCTCGACCGGAGCGAACGAATTCTTCTTCTTCCTTTTTGGAGCATCTTGGATTTGCGCCGGCGTCTTGGTGAAATGGGACGCCCGATGGATTTATCTGCTGCTGGTTCTCACGGTGATCGCGGCGCTGTGGGTCGGTCGCCGGCAGCCAGTAATTCTCCGCGTGGTGCTCCTGCTGGCTTTGGTATTTCCCGTTTGGAAAAAATTCGATCGATTGCGCGAAATGGTCGGAGTCCGCACGAATGGGGAATTGGCCAGCGATGACGCGGCAGTAATCAGCTCCCTGGTCAGAGCCGAAGAAACGGCTTTGAAGCTGAGTTCGAAGATGAGCGCGCTTTCGCAGGGCCTGCTCGATTTGCGCCTTCCGGGGCCCGAAGCAGAAAATGTTTTTGCACCTGCGGTCAGTGTTACGGATCTCGCCCCCCGCGTGGTGGGGTCTACAACTGGTACGGACATACTCGAGGCGCGGGAATGGCCGGTGGCAACAGAGGCGAAATCAGTCAATAAAGTTGATCTCTGGCGTCCGTTGTTGGACGCGGTCGCATCGTTTGATCATGCCAAAGTGTCGATCATCGATGGCGAGCACCCGGATGGCGATCCGCTCCGCTACGAAGCAAACGGGCGCTTTGAGGCTTTGGCGATGATGAAGTCGGGCGAGTGGTGTTCCCTCCAGGGGAGGATGAAACTAACCTGGCAGCGAGCGAAAGTGGCGGCCGGGGAACCGGCGGCGGAATGGCAGATTGTTAACTGGAAGACCGAGGAAATGCATTACCACGCCAGCCCCAAACGTCTGTTTGTCGAAGCTCTGGACACCGCCGTCAGTCTGCCGCAAGACCGCGCGAATTTGCGTCACTCCGGACACTATGAAGCGACCGTGAAGTATTACCGCGAAGGAATGAAGACGCCGCCTCATCCATATTTCGCTCCCATCTCCGCGAATCAGAAAGACGGCGTCGCCGTGGCAGATATCGATGGTGATGGTTTCGACGACATCTATATCACCGTACGAATTGGAACAAACATGCTCTTGCGAAATCAAGGTGACGGTACCTTCAAGGAGGAGGCGGCATTGCGTGGCCTGGCCTTGCCCGGTCACACGATGTGCGCGCTGTTCGCCGATTTTGACAATGACGGCGATCTCGACGCGATCCTCGGACGCAGCCTGCTCAAAACAACCTATCTTGAAAATCGTGGCGGCAAATTCCATCAGCTCCCCATCCCCCCGCATTTTCCGATGGCGGTTATCTCGATGTCCGCAGCCGATTACAACAACGACGGGTTGCTCGATGTTTATCTTTGCACCTACCGTCCCGCGGCCCCCATGGGCGCCAGTTCGGCGGGCGGCATTGCCCAGGCCGAAGACGGCAGCTTCGATTGGCCGGATGAGTTTTTTGCCCCGGATCTGGCCCGGGAGTATCGGCGAAAAGTGGCCGAACATCGCCAGCGCAAGGGCGGCACCGTGCTCGACCAACTCGGCCCGCCCAATGTCTTGCTGATCAATCGCGGCTCAGGCCGGTTCGAAGTGGCTCCGGAGAACGACACGGTCGGCATCTGGCGGAATTCACTGCAGGCCACCTGGGGCGACTACAATGAAGACGGCAGGCCGGATCTCTATATCGCCAACGACTGGGGGCTCGACGTGCTGTTTCGCAACGACGGTCCCGCCGGTTTCACCGACGTGAGTGCCGAAGCCGGCGTTACATCCTATGGCTATGCCATGGGAGCTTCGTGGGGGGATTACGACAATGACGGACGCGAAGACCTTTACGTTTCCAATATGTACAGCGAGCCGGGCCGCCGCATCACCGCGCGCATCGCGGGTTTGGACAAGCAATTCGTCGAATCCGCCGCGGGCAACTGGCTCTATCACAAGGAGGCCGACGGCAAATTCAAACAGGTCGCCGGCCTGGAGGCGCCCGCGATGACGGTGATCAATGCCGGGTGGTCCTGGGGTGGCTGTTTCGCTGACTTCAACAACGACGGCTTCCTCGATCTCTATGTGCTCAGTGGTTACTTCACGGCGCCCCAGGAGCTATCCTCGGGCCTGGACCTCGAAAGCAATCTCTGGCGGACCATGGTGCGCACGGACGAAAACCTTTCCCGCCAAAGCTTTCGCTTTTCTCCCGAATGGAAGCGAACTCCCGCCCCGGACAATCTCGGTCCGGAAATTGATGCGCGGCTGGCCGGGGTCGAGCGACAGGGAGACAAAACAATAGTCCATTCCCTGAACGGCAGCGAACGCAACCACTACTTCGCCAACCAAGGTGGGCGCGCATTCGTGGATATCTCGGCACTTTCAGGGTTGGATAATCCGGCGGACAGCCGCGGCTTTGCGGTGCTGGATTATGATCGTGACGGCTGGCAGGACATCGCCTTGGTCAACGCTAATGAACCCCTTTTCAATCTCTACCATAACGAAATGCCGGCGGCCGGATTAAAAGGTGGTATGATTGCTCTCCGTTTTGCTCGGCGGGAATCACACTCCGGAAGCTTCGAATGAATTCGCCTGCCGGGACGGCTACGGCGCCCGCGTCAAGATCGACCTCGGCGACACGAAACTCATACGCGAGCACCGGTGCGGAGATGGCTGGTCCACGCAGAATTCCGCGACGATGATTGTGGGTATCGGCTCGCACACCGCTGTTGATTCCGTCACCGTGAAATGGCCGTCGGGCAAGACGGCGACCGCGCAAGGGATTCCTGAAGGAACTCTCCTGACCGTATTTGAAAACCCCGAAGACTCTCCGTCCAAGGCGGCATTCGTGAGTGCGCCCTACCGGGTTGAATCCCGAAAGTGAACATGCGGCTTATTGCTTCGCCGTTTGTTTGAGGACTCTCCCTTCGACCCAACGGGTATTGTATTTGCGATGGAGCACATCGCTCGGGAATGCGGGCCGATTCTCGCGCCCATAGTGCTGATCATCCATGCCATGGAACGGCAGCGGCTCGACCTCCGTCCCCGCGGCCACATGAAAATCGGAATCTTTGTCCCAGCCATCAACGTAGAGGAAGAATTCGCGGACGCTTCCTGCTGGCTTTGCGGGGAGAGAGCTCTCCGCGAATTTCAAGGTCAATTCATCACCGCCATTCATTAGCACGAGACCTTCGTCACGACGGGCGGTTAGCTCGGAGACATCACCGTAGCGCGTGCACCATCCGCCCGGCGTAATCGTCCAATAGGAGTTCGGATCGACGGTGTCGTAGTCCGGAGTGAGTGGCCAATCCGGCGGCAGCGTTTGCATCGGGCTGAAACCGCGGAAATGCAGCTCGGCTTTGCCGGGCGAAACGAAGGTAATCGTTGTTTCCGCGTTCGGCATTTTCTCCATCAGCGCAATGCGATCCCAGTGAATTTCGAAAGCCTGGGTCAGGCGCAGTCGGCGCGTTCCCGGCTCCAGTTTCCCGTCCAGATCGACCAGGATGGTTTTCGTCTTACCGGCCGGCGCGCCCACAACGACGTCCACCGCTTTCCAAATCCCCGGTGCGATCTCCATTTCCAGCGAGGGAAACGGAAACGGCAGCGATGGATCCTGTGACGCGGCGATATTAGCCATGCCGCCTCCAAATCGAAGCCAGCCGTTCATCACCAGCACCAGGGGTTGGGTCGCGTCCAATGGCCCGAAATCGAGGACCAGCCCGTGCGGCTCGGCCAGACCGCGAAGCTGCGGGACGCGCAATTGCGGAGGCGACACCCGCCGGCCATCGACCGTTTGCAAAGCGGTCGTGACGTCCTGCCCATCGAGCATTTCTGCGCTTCGCAATGGATGCTCACGGTGCAGCGTCATAGAGCGCACCCTTGGGAAACGGTTTGCCCGGCAGCAGCTTATCCGTGGCATGTATCTCCGTGCCCGGCTCGTGGTCCACGACCACCATCCTGGCTTCATCGAGGTAGAGCACTTCGCGCAGCTCTTCCGTGATCTGCAGCTGATAAGTTCCCTCCCGCGCGGGGAATGTCTCTTCATTTCCAATCCAGACGAATTCTTCCGGATCCGCGTCAATGTAACGGCCTTCTGCCACCGGCAGGCCGAGCGGCGCCGCGCCTAAAATATCGGTGACAAACCGAAAACGCTTTCCGTCCCAGGCATAGAGATACGGACACGACCCTTCCTGGATGGACAATTCCGTGGCGAACAGCGGCTCCTTGCAATCGAAAGGAACATCGGCGGAGCCTTGGGGCCAGTTGAACCAATGCACCAGAAACGAATCCAGTTTCTGATGGTTGCCGACCCCCAATTCCACGGGCAATTGCTGGACCGTCCGAATCAAGCGCAAGCCGCCCGTGGCGATCTCGACCTTGCAGCCGATCCCACTGGCGTTGGAACGCGTCCCGATCAACCGCACCTTGACCTGAGGGTTGGCGTTGCCGCCGTCATTGCGCCAGTAACGGAGGCCTCCGTTCGCCAGGGCGACGATCACATCCGAATCGCAGTCCATGTCAAAATCAGCGAAGTGGATTTCGGACACGGGGCCGCCATCGAATTGATCAAGTCCGAGTTGGGCGGTTTGCTCCTGAAAACCGGATAGACCCAGATTGCGCCACGCCCGGATTTTTTCTCCCACGGCCCAGAGGTCCAGCCAGCCATCATTATCGTAATCAACGGCGACCAGCTGCGAGATCTCGGAGCCAGAGGTTCCGGTTTCGAGCCCGATTTCCTTTCGCTCGCCGCCATTGAAGCAGATGGTGATTTTGTCTTCGCCCACGATGGCCAGATCTGGACGCAGGTCGTTGTCGAAATCGCCAGTTGCGATCACGGTGCCGGGGACCCAATTGGCTGGCTCCCGTGCCACCAGCGATCCGCCGCGCTGCTTTTCCAGGAGCACTGGCGGTCCCTCCGTCCTACTCGCGATCACATCCATGATCTGATCGCGATTCCAATCATCCATCGCCACCGCGTGCACATTTTCCAGGGAAGCCGGGATCCCCGAAGTGGCGGTGATATCGTCGAAAACCAGCGGACCGACTGGCGATAGACCCGCACCGAATGGGTGTCGCCGGTCACCGCGACCAAATCCAGTTTCCCCGTGAAATCCAAGTCCATCAGTACCCCGTCAATCGCGCTCACGTCGTTCAGGTGGCTCGCTGTCGAGACATCCGTCGCGAGCCCGTTTGTACCAAATTTGAAGAGGTGGCTTCCTTTGTCGCCGAGCGCCACGACATCGTCGAACGCGATCATTATCGAGATCGCCGACCAACATTTTCGAATAACTCGCACCCGGAATGCCCGGGTAAGCCGGGTCGTCGGGATGGAACGTGCCCTTGGTATTTTGCAGCAAGCGAAAGCCCTTTCCCTTCTCGACCACGAAGAGGCTGTTCCAACCCGTATGGTTCGCATCGATCACCCCGATCGGACCGGAGAAATCCCTGCGCTCGCGTCACCCAGGACTTCTTTGGTCGCATCCACAAACCGGATTTTGATCCCTGCACTTCTCCGGCTGCTCGAGTTTGAACGGCACCCGGGCCTGGGTGAACCTGCAGCGCTCGAACGTGACGTCACTGACCGCCGGCTCGCCTCCTCCGATGGTGTTTGACCTGGTGCTGTTGAAGCTCCTCTTGCGGCTTCATCCTGTCGTCCAGCGCGAACAAGCGACTGACCCAACAGGTAATGCGCCGCCGCATGGAGACGATTGGGTTCCATGCGAATGCCGGCCTGAAACGCGGCGATGGCTTCATCCCATTGCTTCAACCCCATTCGGGCCCGCCCCAGCTGGAAGAACGTCGCCGACGCACCCGGATCAATCTTCTTCACGTTTTCCAATGCTTTCGCCGCTTCTTCCCAGTTCGAAAGACGAAGATAGGCCGAGCCTTTGATGAAATAGGCCGGGGCGGAGTTGGGTTCGAGTTTGAGCACTTCTTCAGCCTCGCGAATGGCGTCGTTTGCCATTCCGCCGACGAGGTAGGAATTGGCCAGATTCAAATGGAGATCCTCGTCGTTCGGAGCAATGGCCGCCGCCTTTTGGTAGATGGCCAGCGCGTTCTTGGCATCGCCCTGGTCCAGATAATTCTTACCGGCATTCATCAGGCCGAGGAATTGATCGGAAGGACCATTCGCCGCCGCGCCGGATGGGTCTGCGGAACCAGATGGACTGCGCTTGCATCCCGCATGGCAAAACGCGAGCAAAAGCGCGAACGCGGTTGGGGCCAGGCATCGGAACATACAGCGGACTTTAGATACCGCGGAGCCATTCGGCCAGATCGATGCGCGATGACAATTCGGAGCGGAACGTGCAGCCGCAACTCCTCTTGCCGACGCTCACGAGCAGAGAGATTTGTCCTCGCTGTGCAACGAACCAGACAACTCAGGGAATGCCGGATCAGGGAAGCGATGACTGAAACGCGAAGCGCCACTATTTCAATCCAAAGCTTCTTATTGAAATAGCGCTTTTCCTTATTTCACCGTGAAACGCCGTACCGCCAACGCACCCAAAGCCTCGGGCCGATGGATCAAGACGAACTGTATTTCCCGGAACCTTTCAATGCAGAGCAGGTGCAAATCATCGACCGGCTCGAACACGCGAGCGGGGTCGTGGTGCAAGGTCCGCCTGGCACTGGCAAGACGCACACGATTGCCAATGTCATCTGTCACGATCTGGCAGAAGGGAAGCGGGTGGCGCCACGCATTTTCAAAGTGTCCGCACGATACCGATGAGTGGATTTTCGGTGGCTCGGTCATCGAGCCGCTGGCAGACTTCGGGCTGATCGAGGTCCGGGAACGGGCGACCCAATGGCCGGGGCTCATGGAAAAGGATTCCATCCGGCTCACCGCGCTGTGGAGGCGATTTGTGCGGTTCTCTTCGACGGGGAAATAGAGCGGCGGTTCGTGCCCGCGCTGTGTCCGCCGGTGCTATCGCCCAAAGCGAAAACAGGCGAAGGCGCCGTTCTTGTCGCCGGCTTCGAGCAGTGCTTCCAGCCGTGCGACTTCGCGCTGCCAAAGTTGCTGCGCATCGGTCAGGCTGGCGCGCTTCTCCGCGGTGAGCTGGCCAAGTTTTTTCAGACGCCAAAGTTCGTGCTCCGCGGCGCGCAGGTAGAGTTTGGCGTTGAGGAAGTCGGGCTCTTCGCGAAATCCGAGGCGGCGATGCCACGCGATGCTGGCTTCATTTGCCAGATGCCAGCGCGAGATGAGCAGCTCGTGGCCGGAACGCGCGAGCGTCCCGAGGACGGCGGCAGCCAGAGCACTCGCGATGCCGCGCCGCTGCCAGCCCGGTGCGATCATCAGCACGTCGAGCAGCGCGGCGCCGGCACCGTGCTCGACGACGAGCGCCGCGCCGATGATCGTGCCATCGTCCGCGCCGGCGGCATCGCCGATGGCGAGGCGCGTGGCGGCGCAAACCGGGCCTCGTTTGCCGCTGAAAATATCCGCGATCACTTTCCGGGGCTCGACATCGAAGCGGTCGGCCGGCCAGCCGGCATATTCCGGAGTTTCTGAAAACGCACAGCGGAAGAGCGCGCTCAGACCAGGTGCATCGAGCGGATCCGACCCGCGAAAGCTGACGCCCTCGACGTCCAGCTCGCTCCGCGGAAGCACCGCCATCGTGCCATGCGCGTAATTTTCGCGCGGCTGAAAGACCGCTTCTCCGCCGAAGTATTCGACCTTCCAACCGGGATGAAACGGGAGCAGGTGATACTCGTCGATGGTCATGCGCTGGCGGCGGATTTCGGCGGGCATGGTCAGTTGGAATTGTCGCGCAAGCCGCCGATGACCGAGAGCAACGCTTCGCGGATGGCGAAGAGTTCGGCGCGGTGCAGAGCCAGGCGCTCGGACGGGATGCGCGGATGATCGGTCAGCGCCTCGAGGGCGGCGAGGATTTGGCCATGGAGGGTGAGATCGCGTTTCAGCCAGGCGATGAGGTGGCCGGGATCAAGATGGCGGTCGGCCTGGGCGATGAACCCGAGGTGCGCCGCGAGTTTCACATAGAGCGTCATGGTTTGGGCGAGGACTTCGCCGCAGCGGTCGTCGTCAAGATCGGCTTCGAGCGCCTCGAGCAAGGCGTGGGCGCGGGCGGCGATGGGATGTGTGATGTCGCCGTCGTCGCGCCGGATCCAGTCGATGCCTTCGCGAAGGGGATCGGGCGGTTCTTCGTCGGGCCAGCCATCGCCGGAAACGTCGCTGTCATCGACCGCCGCAGCAGGATCCGGCGGCTCGATTTTGTCATCAATCGCGGATTCTCCTTCCACCGCGGCAGATTCACAGGCGTCGGCGATGGCCTCCTCGTGCGAATCCCAGCCCATCTCATAGGCGATGATTCGCTCGCATTGCGGGTGGTCGCCGTAGCGCTCCCACAGGCGCAGGTGCCGCTCGGTCAGGACGTCGCTTTCGCGGAGGAGTTGCTCGTTGCGAAATTCATCCCACGGGACGCCGCTCGCGTCGTCGTCGCGCCAGGCGCGGAGGTATGGCGTATCGTCTTCGGCAAGCTGGCGCGCGTATTCAGCCGCTTCGCTGGCGGTGTAGCGCCAGGCGGGTTCGGAGATGGTCAGGCTGAATGAGTTGATGACAAACTCGAAGCCGCCGCCGCGCGGATTGAACCATCCGAAGCCCAGCGCATTCGCCAGCCGCTCGGGCGGCTGCCCGCCCGCGGCGAGTATCGCGAAAGCGTCCGCGACCGGCATATCGAAAACGCGCACTTTCCGCGCCGCGGTGATCTCGCCCGCCACGCCGCGCTGCTCGCGCGCAGGCGGTGCGCACGGGAGCGGGAGCGGCGCGGGATTTTCAAAAGTGAGCAAACACCCGGCGAGGTCCGGCGCGCAATCGCCTTCGAGATCGAGAACGAGCGGCGCCTCCACGCCGGCGAGCCAGAGCCGTCCGGTCACCCGTCCGCGCGCGCGGTTGTCGAGTTCGCCCCGGAGAAGATATTCGTGACAGCGCCAGGCCATGGAAATGTCAGACATATCAACAACATGCTCGACATGTCAACGAACATGACTTAGCAAGTCGGACATGACTCCCGAAGAGCTGCGCAGCCATCTCCAGGCGCTCCGTCATGCGGAGAATGATTCCAGTTTCATCGAGGCCAAACGCGCGGAATCGGACTTGCCGAAATCGCTGCGGGAGACGCTGTCCGCATTTTCCAATACTCCAGGAGGAGGGATCATCATCCTGGGAGTGGATGAGGCCACGAATTTCTCGGTCACGGGGGTCGGAGACGCCAAAAAAATCACCCAGGACCTGGGCAGCATGTGCGCGCTGATGGAGCCGCCCATCCGCGCCCTGATCGAAGCGCACCGGATCGAGCGCCACATGGTCGTCACGGCCGAAGTGCCGGAACTCGACCTGACCCGCAAGCCCTGCTATTACCCCGGCGCGGGGCTGACCAATGGCGCGTTCATTCGCGTCGCGGATGGGGATCGGAAACTGACCACCTACGAAGTGCAAATGATGATCGCGTCGCGCGGTCAGCCTCGGGAAGACGAGTGGCCTGTTGAGGAGGCGACAGCGGCCGATCTGGAACCCGGCCTGGTCAAGGTGCTGCTGGGGCGATTGCGCGCCGCCGAAAGCGGAGTTTTCCGCTCGCTCAAGGAAGCCGAGGCATTGCGAACCCTGAAAGCACTCGTGCCATTGGGAAAACGCTGGGTGCCCTCACTGGCCGGCCTGCTCGCGCTCGGTCGCAATCCGCAGCGCTTCCTTCCCTCGCTCACCGCGACGCTCGTGGTCTACCCCACGCCGGTCGTTGGCGAGGCCGGGCCGAATGGCGAGCGATTCCTCGACAATCTGCGCATTGAAGGTCCAATCCCCTTGATGGCGAAGACCGCGCTGGCCGGGCTGCAGCGCAACATGAAACGCCGGGCCGTGATCCGCGGGCTCTTTCGGGAAGACACCTGGGAGTATCCCGTCGCGGCATTGCGTGAAGCGATCGTCAACGCGCTGGTGCATCGCGATCTCAGCAGCTTTGCCCGCGGCACTCCGGTGCAGATCGCCATGTTTCCCGACCGCCTCGTCATCACGAATCCCGGCGGTCTTTATGGACCAGTCACGCTCGAAAAGCTGGGCGAACCGGGAATCTCCGCAGCCCGCAATCAAGTGCTGATGAAGCTTCTCGAAGACATCGTGACACCGGGAGACACGTTCGCTGTTTGTGAAAACCGCGGCTCGGGCATGGGCACCATCCTCGCCGCGCTCCGACAGGCCGGGATGACCCCGCCGAGATTCGATAACAGCGTCTCAAACTTTCACGTCACCTTTCCCAATCACACCCTGCTCGACGAAGGCGCGCTCACATGGCTGGAAAAGGTCGGCGCGGAAGACCTCACCGACAGCCAGCGCATGGCGCTCGCCATGATGCGGCAAGGCGGGGAAATCACGAACGCCGGCTATCGCAAGATCGCCGGGCTCGACAGCCGGGTGGCCACGCGGGAATTGAGCGCCCTCGTGGAAAGGAAGCTGGTCGTCCCCCGCCGTTCCGGTCGCTGGACTGCCTATCGGCTGAAAGGCCCGCTCGCCGCCGACGCGCCCCCGCCGCTGCGCGAGCGAGAACGCGCGATCATCGCTCTTTTGCGCGAAAAAAGCCCGCTCTCCCGGGCCGAGATCGCGCGCGGGCTCAAGCTGAAGGATGGCGTGACGCGACACTGGCTGCGTGAACTCATCGCCCGTGGAGCCTTGGAAATCACCGGCGGCCTCCAAAAATCGCCCCACGTAAAATACCGGCTGAGAAAGACATGATAACAACACGTCAACATGTCAATCAACTCGTCTTGACATGTCGCCGGCAAGGAGACCGGAGATGAGCGGGCACCTTTCCGATTCGCTCTTCCGCGAAGTGCGCCCGGAGTTTTTACGGGTGACGCGCCGCGCGGGCATAACACGAGGTCGGTTGTGTCCGCTCGGGTCGATGAGGAGAAACGGAATCTGCGCCTGCCGCGCGAGTTCGAGGGCGATTTGCACGCCCGTCGTGGTCTTGACGCGAGCAATCGCACCAAACAGAGGTGCAGCGGAGCAATTACTCCTATTTCGGCATCCTCATGGGGCGAGGTGCCTTCAAGCTTTCGATGCGCGGGACCTGCCAGCCACATTCAAGCAAGCCACTACGTTTAAGTTCTTTGAGCACCGGTTCGGCGTGCGACGGTGTGACTCCGCTCGAAATGCTAAAGCGGTAGACGTCGGCTTCGGTGCGCAGGCGCAGCGAAAGGATGCCCTCGCGCAAGTCAGATTCGAATGCCGTAACCTTGGTCGGGCGCTCATTGAATAGAGTCGGTTGCTGGACGGACAAACCCTCGCGGTTGATGTCAAAGTTCGCCTCGCCGTTAAGTTGATCTTTCTTCCAGGCGACCCGCAGGAATTTTTCCATGCCGAGCGGATGTCCGGAGCCAAAGACAAGCCCATAAACATTCGCGCTTTTTTTGATCGAGAAAGGCGCGAGATAGTAGTCGCTTTTGGCAGGTATCCACCGGCGGAAATGTTCCACGACTGATCGGTGTGCATCGTGAGAATCTTCGGGTTTCCCGAGGTCGAGAAATTTGCGAATGGATGGGTGGTCGCCAAGCCGGCTGAAAATCGCCGACGAGACGAAGAACAAGAAGTCGGTGCAGGGGCAGCCAACGAGTAACTTGAAAACATCTTCAGATACATCCTTGATCCCGTATTGATCGAGAAACACGAGGCATGCGGTGTTGGGCGAAAGGAGGAGAGGCTTTGCCTTGGCGAACGTTTCGGAAAATTCTCCGGTGGTGATGGAATAGTTGATGTTCGACCTACGCAGATTCCGACGGACGATCTCGGCTTGCAGCGCCTCAATCTTTTCCGCCTTTTCGTCGGAGAAATGGACTGTCGTCGTCACATCGCGTCGGGTGAGCCATCCCGGCTGTTTCGCCAGCTCGTCGAGGATTCTGAGCGGACTGCCTGCGACGCCTTCCGAGTCCGTGCCCGAACCGCAAAAGAAGTCGAACAAATGCACTTCCGGCCAAATGATCTGCTCGCGCGCAAGAAAGACAGGGAGCCATTCACGAACGTAGAGCTGGAAGACCTCCAGCTTCATTTTCGTGCCTTCGTCGAAGGGCTTTTTGTTGATGTCCTGCCGCGGCATACCTCTTCAATTTCCGATGGCTTCCATCGTGAGTCGTTTGCGTGCATCGCGCTCATGCATCGGGGGAACCCGTTGCTCGGCGATGACTGGGAGTTCATCGTAGGTGCGACCGTGCAGGAGACGCCCCCTGCGGCTTTTTTGCACTCCTCCCCACTGTTTGAAAAAGAACGGCACCCCCGCCCGGACGCACTGCAGGTGAATCTTTTCCACCCACGACGGCGACATCGGTCGCGCTCGCGGACCGCTTTCCCCACCGACAATTACCCAATCGAGTTGCGCTAGGTTGAAACGTCCCAAGTCTTCGATCAACGGCTCTATGGAAAGGAACTTGATCGCCGCTCCGGATTCCCGGAGGAGGTCGATCCGGGGAAGGCCATGCGCGCGATCCTCGACGCTCACGCCCCACCAGATGTGCGATGCTTTGGCCGCCCTGCTTAGTTTTCCGCGAAGCAGCCGCCGCAGCCGCTCCGGGCGCTTCGTGAGCACTTGATAGACATGCCAGTCCGCCTGGAGCATGACTGCCGCCACGGTCTCGATGTAGTCATCGGGAACTGACTCGTGGAAAAGGTCGCTCATCGAGTTGACGAAAATCCGGCGCGATGTCGCCCACTGGAATGGCTGGCTCAGCTTCTCGGGGACGAGGCGCAAATCGAATCCGAACTCGAAAGGATGATTGGGGACTCCACGAAACCGCTCAGCAAAAGTCTCTGCGTAGCAATTTTTGCAACCCAAGCTGACTTTCGTGCAGCCCCGCACTGGATTCCAAGTGGCGTCCGTCCACTCGATTTTTGAGTTATCGCTCATGTGTTTTTGAACACATACGTGGCTTTTGGTTTGGCCGCAATCACAGCCATCGAGAGCTCAAACGGGCGCGATGCCTGCGCAACATCTCAGCCGACGGGCGCAACTTCGCTGCTGGGTCGAATTGCAGGTGACGCCCGGCGTAGCTGCTCAAACGCAAGTTTTCGGGACCGTGCTCGGTGAATCGCAGCGGATTGACGATCACGCGCATGTCGGAATCAGCGGACCACAATCCGGCATCGAACATCCAATGCGCGTTCTTCGACAGCGCGAGGCCGTTTTCTGGTTCGTCGTTTTGCGTCGCGGCCCAGCCTTCTATGTGAGCGGCATCCACGATCGTTGCGCCGTCGCCTGTCACGCAACGGTAGCCGGTGAGCGCGCACGTATATCGGTATTCGGAGCAGACGCGCACCGCGAACCGCGCACTCCGACCTTTACGCTTCGCCGCCTCATCGGCTTCCTCCATGACGCGTGCCGTTGGCGGCGGGTTTCCGTTTCGGCCTTCGATTCCGAGGCTCTCCAACAGGGCGATTTGCTCGGTAGGATCGAAGTATTTTGTGATCAGCACCATTCGGGCTTTGAGCCGAAAACCGGCGTCGGCCAGTAGATCGAACAGCTCGGAGTCCATCTCGCACACTGCGCATGTTTCAGGAGATCCGGCAGGGCGCATCCCCGCATCGAATGCTTCCCAGAAACCCTGGGTGTTCAGATGAAAGAAAGGCAGTCGGAGATCGAGACGGCTGGGCCAGCGATCGGCGACGAGCGAGCCGTAGCTGCGAAATCGGAGAACCAGTCCCGGACTTCGCGCAAAGGCGCGCGCCGGGAACTCACCCGCTTCTACCATGTCGAGCAGACACAGCAAAAGCAGCGGTTTGTGCGGAGCTTTTCCTCGACAACCTCCGCGGCCCGCTGCGGGATTTAGACGCGTCATTTTGCCAAGCCACTTCTTGGACAACTCCGCCGCGCTCATTTTCAAACTCCAGCGAGTGCGATTTGTGGAATACTCCGCACGATCTCCGTCGTCCGATCCTGCGCCCACTGCTCGCGGATCAAGCGCACTTCATGATTGGAAATGAGCGGCAAGCCCGTCTCGTCGCAGATGGCTAGCAGTTCATCCAACAGCAATCGCCTAGCTTCAAAGGTCAGCGGGCCGAGGCCAGGCTGGCCGTTGCGGCGCGTCTTGCTGCGGTAATCGGGCGTCTCGGAGACGGTCTTGAGGCGCTTGCGGAAATCAGCCAGCGGGATGAGTTCCTCGTGGCCGAGGGTGATGAGGGATTCGAGCGAGCTATCCTTCTCCACGACCGTGCAGGTCCAGCAGCCGAAGCGGGCGGAATTGCTGCCGCAGGAGGGCGCGTCGTCATTGCTGACGACGAAGGGGCATTCGCCGCCGAGGGCGTTTTTGTAAAGCGTCCGCACGTCGTCATAGTTGCCGCCCCACGGCGCGCGGGCACTGATGAGGGTGAGCCAGACTTCCTGGGTCGTGAGGTCTTGAATCGGGGAGAAAATCCACACGCCCTTGTGATCGGAATGCGGGGCGAGCCGGCCGACGGCGTTTGCGCCATGGCGCGTGATGCTGCCGGAGCGGGTGGCGGATTCATCGCGCCGGACGCCGAGGAGGAGCACGGCGCCGCCGCCGAGGCTGACCTGCTCGCGGATGAAGCGCGAGGTGGGGCGGATTTTCATACGATCCGTGCACCAGCGAAACGAGCGGTTCGGTGCCGGGTAGCCTCGGCCGAGCAAATTCACCCAAAAGGATTCTTCCGGCAGTGGATGCGTGCGGACGACCTGCACCGGCACATTGAGCGCGCCGATGTTTTCCTCGATTCGCGTGAGCATTTTTCCGACGAAGCCGTGAAAGACGGGCGACTCGACGAGCGTGTCGTTGCAGACGAGATGGACCGGGCGCGTGCGCTGGTCGGGCGCGATGGCGAGCAGCGTCTCGACAACGAGATGCGTGAGCAGCGTGGAGTCCTTGCCGCCCGAGAAGCCGATGATCCAGGGTCGTGCGCCGTCTTCTTCCAAATATTGCACGCGAAGCTCCCTGCGGATCGCCTTCAGTTTGTCGGGGAGGTCGTCGATGTTGATCACGCGTTAGCGTGGGCCGCATGGTGCGGAGGCGGCAAGTTGTTATTTCCCGAAGGTGGGCTTTTCGGTGTCCGCCGAGGTCGCGTCCGGCGCGGGATCGCGATCAGTCGTCCGCTTCCTCGTCGGCGTGGGTGTTTCGGGCGAGGATGGCGGCGAGGGGGTCGGGGGCGGTGAGGATTTCCTCGGGCAGGTCGAAGAAACGACGGAATGCGCGGGTGCGTTCCGCGTGCGGGCCGGTGACTTCGGGTTCGGGCGCCGCGGTGCGGGCGAGGTGCTCTTGCCAGCGGGTGATGTCGTTGAAAAGACCGCGGTAAGCGCGCTGCCAGCGCGCGGCTTCGCGCTGGGCTTCGTCGAGCCAGGTGATTAGATCGAGACGGTCCACGGCGGCGAGGCCCGCTTCCGCTTTTTCCAAGTCCTGTTCGACCCCGGCGAGGAGAGAGTGCCAGACGACGAGATAGACCGGCGAGTCGGACGGCTGACCCGCTTTGTGGCACGCGTCGCACCACAGGGATTCTTTGAGAATGCCCGTCATCACGGAACTCCCGGACAGCACCGAGCCGATTTTGAAATGGGCCATCACGCAGGCAAACTCCTTGGTCTGAAGACTGCTGACCCCGGCGCCGCAGACCGGGCAGACCAGCGGCGTTTTCAGATGAATCGTGTCGAACATTCCCATGAAAAAAGCGTGGGCGAGGGTGCGCCGGAGGACAAGAGTGCTTTGCTAGGTTCCCGCATCATCGATCGCACCTTCGAGCGAGCGGTTTCAAAACGGTCCCCTGGGCAGGCGCCAGTCGCGGGAAAATGGAGGCGACTCGCGCGGGGGTGGGTTCGAGTCGGGGAATTCGGCGAGGTGACGGGCGCGGTCTTCCGCAGTCTCATAGTAGCGGGCGAAAATCTCCAGATCCTCGGGGCCGTAGCTGCCGATGGTGTCGTAGAAATAGCCGCCGGTGCGGCTGCGCCCGGGGAGGATCGCTTCTTCGCGGAGGCCCTTTTTCCAGAGGAGTTCGTAGAGGCGCATGACTTCTTCGATCGGCACGTCGTGGACGCGGAGCTTTTGCGAGGCGGTGATGTCGCCGACCCAGCCGCGTTGTTCGAGTGCGGCGGATCGGCGGTGAATGGCACGGGATTCGGATTTTCGAAAGTGAAGGTGCAGCCGGCGAGGTCGGGCGCGCAGTCGCCGCGGAGGTCGAGCGTCATCGGCTCGGCGAGGCCGGCGAGCCAGAGGCGGCCGGTGACGCGGCCGCGCACGGTGTTGTCGAGTTCGCCGCGGAGGATGTGTTCGTGAAAGCGCCAGGCCATGAGTGCGGAGGAATCAGCTACGCGTTTTTACCGCAGCACTTTTTGCATGTTTTCCCGCTGCCGCAGGGTTTCGGATGCAGGCAAATGAGTTGGAGTCGCGGCTCGAAATGTGAAGCGAAACGCATCATGGAGGACGGTCCCCCGACCGCCGATGTCAACATTAGCCGTAGTTCCGCTGGCAAGAGCCCCGGCATTTCAAAACCTTTGCCCACTCTTACAGGGCGAGGCTAACGGCCGAGAAGCGTCGCTGGTCTCGGAATCAACGACGACGATCCGTCCACTTCCGGGCGACTTCCTTCTCCAGCATTGAGTCGGGAGTTGCACCCGCTCTGTCAGTCGTCATTGGGACCGATCACCGAACAAGACACAATCAACTCCACAGAATGGCGACTTTGTGACAGTCTGTGACAATATCGCTAACTTGTAAGTTGCTATTTATAAATGATTTATAGTGGAGGCGAGGGGAGTCGAACCCGTTCTAACCGATGCTAACCGCGCTGCTTGATGCAGTTCACCAGAGTAAATTAATTCTTGTCACCATCGAGCGGGGTTTGTTTCAGCGGAATTTGTCACAAATTGTCACACGAATTCCGTGGGCAAAAGTCGTCGTTTGGCACATCAGTCCCACCTTCGATTAAATCGAAGAGACGGCAAGGAACCGCGACACCATATTCTTGAATGTGAATTTGCGGTCCAAAATCACCCACCACTTTGCGCTTCAAAATCACCCACCCTTGGGCGGGCTTTTTTCATAACCAGTTGAGTTTGGATTTCAAGGACGTTTAATCCCGCGACAGCGGCCAAGCGTGAGCGCGGAGTGTTCCCCCCAAACTTGGAATACGCGAGCGACTTTTGGCGTAGATGGCTTCGTCTATCGCAGCCGTTTACGCTGCCGATAGGTGGCCATGTTCCGCCAGAGCCTCTTCGCGGGTGGAGAATATCTTGAAGACATGGTCGAGCTGCGCCGTTTCCAGGACGCGGCGGACATCGTCGTGGATTCTGATCAGGGCCAGGTTGCCACCGTGGGCGGTGACTCGCTGCATCGCCTCGATGAAAAGCGCGAGGCCCCAACTGTCGATACTCTTCACCTCGTTAAGGTCGATGAGCACAGTCCTCTCGTTGAATTCGGCGGGAACGCGGACAACCTCGCCCGCCCCCTCGCCCGGCGAGTCGGGGTGGCTGGTCGTCAGTAGCAGATTGAATGGTTGCGGAGATCCGCCGTTTGTGTGCGCCATCACAGAATTCGATGGCCTGGAGCTTTCGAGTGTCGATGCGACGAAGGAACTATTGAGTTTCATAAGTAGGCTGAACGGTGGTTTGGCAGTGGGTTTTGTGGTGATCGCTCCTGGCAAGTCAGACCTGGCGCGCACTCTTCGTGCGCCAGGAAAATGGTGAGGAGCTCGGTGAAATGAAGTTCGTAGGAATCAGACGGTTCCAGTTCGGAGATGTCGTCGTCCCCTTGCTGCCGGTGCGCGCCAGGATGCGTCCATGCCAGGATTTCAGCGTGAGTGCGGAGATCGTCAGACATGGCTGTAAATCGATTGCGCTCGGCCGCTCGAGCGAGCGTCGCTGTGCTCCGGATCGTGCGCAATCACGCCCGGAGTCACTCCGGAAAGTCTATTACCGTGGTTGCGACCTCATTGATGAAGTTGGTGAAAGTCGTCAGCGCGATATTCGCGACTACTTCGACGATTTCCTCGTCGGTCAATCCAGCGTTCCGGGCGGACTCGAAATCCGAGTCATCGATCTGGCCTTTATCCATAAGGATGGCCCACACCAGATCTAGGACCGCTTCCGATTTTGGGTCCGATCCAGAAGCGAACCGGGCGGCGCCGATCTCCGCATGACTCAATCCGGCACGCCGACCGCTGGCGGAGTAGGCGCTCAAGCAGTAAGCACAGCCATTGATCTCGCTCACGGCCAGTGCAATCCGCGCTCTGAGTTTTGTGGAAAGCACCCCTTCCGAAAGGGATGCATGTAGGCAAAGAAAGCCATTCATTGCCGCGGGCGAGTTGCCAAGCACGCGGATGGCGTTCGCAACGACGCCGAACTGCCGTTTGACCGCAAGCAAGTTGGGCTTGAATTCACCGGACGCTCGGACGGATTCGATTAGTGGAAGGCGATTCCTGCTTCGTGTCTCCATCTTGTTAACCCACATCAGATGTGGGAGATCACTCTATCCTTTGAAAATCGGACCTTGGGGAGTCCGGCGTAGGCGTCGTCCGTGGAACGGTAACGCCAATGAAGGCGGGCGAGAAGGTGACAAGTCGTGAAGGTTTCGTTCATGGTAAAATCCGATGGTTGTTGGCTGTGGTCTTAAATGTCGCGCGGGTCTGCAATTCGACCGCGCTGTTGTCGTGCTGGGTACATAGTTCAAGAGCCATGCCACCGGCGCTCCGTATTCCTAAACTACTGCTGCCCTTATTATTATACTCGCGTCCGGAAGCGCCCATCCACGAACGAAGAATTAGACTCACGAGATTTCGTCCAGAAAACTCGTCCATTTCTCCAGCGCGTTGGATGAGGAAATCCCGCCATAGCTCATCCCGGTCCTCCAGCGGGTTGGACGTAGGGCGCATTGGCCGTCGCTATCCCTCGGGATCATCTAGCTCGCACCTTGGTATAATAGATTCTGCGTGCGACCGGAAGGATTGTCGTTGGCATGCAAACTAACGCTCTCATCGAATGTCGGCGTGGCGAGATCGCCCCGTTTCTCTCGCCACAGGAATCGTGCTCAGCAGCCCTGCGGCGGTCGCGGCTTATCCCCTCCATTTATGCCGCGCTGCTGTGTTGGTGGCGGCTCGGTTGCGGCTTATTGCGCGCGGTGCTGCGCGTTTCGGGCTTGGGGCTCCTCGTAGCGGCAGCCGCTGCGGATGCCGCCATCGTTCGATTGACGACCAATCCTACGGCAGCCGCACTCGCGCGGAGTCGGGCGACATGGTTTCATCGCTGGAGCACCGTCGCTTGCTGGGTCCTGGGACTCGAGATCGAGCGTCATGGCTTTGTGCCAGTTTCCGGCCTCGTCGTCGTCAATGAGCTGAGCTTCATCGACGCCTTGCTTCTCGCCTCATTGACGCCCCTTGTCTTCGTTGTGGATAGGGGCGTTCGTTGCCGTCCGATTATCGGATCGGTCGCTCGTTCTGGCGGGCACCCTCTTCCGCGACCACAAGCGGCGGAGTGACTTGGCGCGTATCAACTTCATGATCGAGCGAGCGCTGAAGCGACGTCAGCTCGTGGTCGTCTTCCGCACTTGCAGCTGGCTCCGACGGCCGGCTCTCGCGGGCTTTCCATCAGCGCTCCTTCAGCCGGCTGCGGGCACACGGTGTTCGCTCACAGCCGCCACTGTGCATCACGAACAACCGGATTCCCGGGACACCGCGGCTCGCCTCCTAACGCAGGCCCGCCCGCGCGTCGCCATTGCCTTCCATCCGCCCGCATTTCACCAAGGTAATCGGAAACAACTCACCGAACAGGTGTGGCGCGAGCTGCAGGAACTTGAAAGCCGCGAGGGCGTCGCTGTGCGGGCATTCCGACGCGTCGAAAAACACCAGCAGGCGCGACCCGCTACTTCGCCTTTAGTCGTTACATGAACCTTCCAGAAGACTCCTCATCGTGATTTCCCAGACCTCATCCGATATTGAACGCTGGGAGTCGGATGGTGGACGAAACCTCGACATGCGGAGGAGGAACGACGACGCGGGGTCGGTCCGCAATGTGGATATGCGCCGAGGATTGGTCGTAGCGATATCGAGAATATCTTCGCTTTCTGCCCAGCCGGTGAATTTGCGGGCGCAAAGGACCACGACGGATGACGGAGCTGGAGTTCCCGATTCCTTCATCGCTATCGTGCCGTTGTTGTCATAGGCGCCTGCCCGGTTCGCTCGAGAACGTGGGCGCAGCTGTCGATATTAGTGCGTTGGCCAGCCGTGAAGGGCGACGAGCACCCCGGAACCGGGAAATCTAGATGGGGACAAAGAACGCGTTCAGCATATCGACATCCGACATATAAGTGTCGATTGCGCGGATCTTGCCGCCATCCAGCCCGAGTACGGTGACCAGGTCCTGGTCGAAGACCGCGTCGGCACGGCGGGCGATGTTGTGGAGCGACAGCGCCGCTCCTCCCTGGCCGATGAGGACATGCGTGAGTGTGAACGTCATGCCGTAGCGCAGGATCGTCTGCGCTTTGCCGATCACTGCGTCCACTCCCTCAGCCTTGCCCGAGATTGCACCGTTTCCCGGCATCGTCCAGAAGACATCCTCCGCCATCATCGCGCGCATCCCTTCCCAATCACGATTTCGCAGCCCGGCGAGGAACCGCTCCGCGGCGGCCTGTTTTTCTGAATGCTTACTCATATGAGCTTCACTGTTTGTGCCAGTTCAACGAGCGGTCGTCTTGACCATCGGTTCCGACGCGACGGAGGCCGCGGCTTTCTTAATCAACGCGACCACGGCGTCGGGGTGGGAAACCATGACAACATGCGATGCGCCCTTCACGTCCACTGTCTCTTTGGACTTGGCGCGCTGAGCCATGAACGTGTGCGCAGCTTCAGTGATGTTCTTGTCCAATGACCCGAAGATGAACCACGACGGAATCGTCTTCCAAGCTGGCAAGGTAGCACGGTCGTGCAGGGCCGCCGCGGTCGCTGGCCGCTGCGTCACCGCCATGACCTTCGCCTCAGCTTCCGGGACATCGGCGGCGAATTGCGCGTGGAACTTCTCCTGCTGGATGTAGAGATCCTTGCCGCCGCCGGGCAGTGCGACCGGGGGCGCGAGAGTCCCATCAAGCGTACTGCCGGGGAAGTGATCGGAAATGTCTGCCGCGCTCTCGCCCGCCTCGGGGGCCAGGCCGGCGACGTAAACGAGAGCCTTCACGTTAGGATGCCCGACCGCAGCGTTGCTGATCACCGAGCCTGCGTAAGAATGGCCGACCGCCACAACGGAGCCCTTGATGCCCCGGAAGACGGTGCCGACGTATTCGGAATCGCTCTGCAATCCGCGCAACGGATTCGCGGCGGCCACAACCGGATAGCCCTCTGCGAGCAATCGGGCTACGACCGCATTCCAACTGGAGGATCCGGCGAACGCACCGTGGACCAGTACGATCGTGGGCTTGGACTCAACGGCGGGTGCCGCCGCATGGGAAGTCGTGGTGCGGAGGACGAACCCGAGGCTGAGCGCGATGAGTGGTGTCGCGGCAAGAAATCTCGCACCGAGGGATTTGAGATACGTAATATTCATGGGTTGTTTTGGTTTGTTGGCTTTTTGGTTTAGGAGTCAGCGGGAAGTTGGTTCAGCGCTTTTCGGCGGTCTCAAATAGGAACCACGTCCTGCGTTCGGCTTGGTCGATCCAGTTTTCGATCAGACTCGTGGTCGCTACGTCGCCATGCCGGTCGCAGACCTCATGGCTGTGGCGAAGCGATCTGGTGAGTTCCCGGTTGTCTGTGGTCAGTTCGGCCAGCATGTCTTGCGGCGGCACGCACGGCGCGTCGTTGTCCTGCAGGCGCTGATGGCGAGCAATGTCGCTGATCGAGCGGAGAGAAGCCCCGCCGAGTTTGCGCGCGCGTTCGGCGATTTCATCGGTCATGCCGAAGAGTTCCCCCGCCTGCTCGTCCAGCAGCAAATGGTAATCCCGGAAGTGCGGGCCACTCATATGCCAGTGGAAATTCTTCGTCTTCACGTAGAGAACGAACACATCTGCGAGTAGTTGCCGGAGTTCTTGCGCGATCTCGTTGACGGCTGTCTCGCCGAGATCGCCTGATCCCGGTCGCGGGCGCTCACTGCGAGATTTTGTCTGTGGTAGTTCGGTCGTTTTCATTTTTTCGATGGTTGATTGGTGGATTGCTGGGCTGTCTGAATTGCTCGTTGCGGCCTCGTGCCGGTTAAGCAGGCGGAAGGGCCTTGGCCGCACTCCTGGCTAGTAAGCTAACTGCCGCGGACATCCGTTTGGCGGCCTCTGCGCCATCGGCACCCAGTCCATGCCGTTGCGCGATCCAAACGGGCTCGGTATAGGAAAGCCACGACCGGCCCGCGTCGTCCTGCCAGGCGAGCGCCTTTAACGGGAGATCGATGCCAGCGGTCGGCGCAATCTGCATCAAGGGTGTTCCCGCGCGCGGATTACCGAAGATCATGAGTTCGGTGGGAGCCAGCGTAAGGCCCGCTTTGGCAGCCGCAGCGGCGTGATCGATCCGGGCGAATACGTCCATTCCCTGCGCATGGATCTCCGCCCCTAGTCGATTCATCGTCTCCCTCACGCTGAAGTTGGTTGGAAGGGTTGTGAGCCCTTCGATGCTCGCCTTCATTCAAGGGGTCGGGTTCGCCGAATACCTTGCGGCCACTTCTTCCATTTTCTTCGCCAGTTCGTCGGGAGTAAGCAGCTGCTTTTGAAAGAGAATATTCGCGAAGACCACAATCCAGCGTTCGTAGTAGGTTAGTTTCCCGACCATTTCGGAACCCAATGACTCTACGCCTCGCCGCTTTTCTTCGGTGCTGATGATCTTGTGGAAATCAAGCACGTCGGCGAGCGCGTGGCAGCGCTTCTCCCACGGTTCGAGGACATGATCGGTCTGCACGATGGGATCGGCGGGCAGGCCGCCGATGTCGTTCGGCAGTCGCTTGATGAGATGTTCGGTCTGGGTCATGATGGGCTTCCGGTTTCGAGTTCGACGGGGATGACGCCGATCATGGCGTCGCGGGTAACGAGGGCAGCGAGTTGCTCCTCGGTGTAGTTTTCGGTGCCCTCCGGGCGCCGCGGTAGCACGAGGTAACGAACGACCGAAGTTGAATCGCTGACCCGGATTTCTACGTCGTCTGGAATGATCGTCCCGAACTCCGCGAGAACCGCGCGTGGTTCTTTGACGGCGCGTGCTCGATACGGCTTCGCCTTATACCAGTCGGGCGGCAGACCGAGCACCGGCCGCGGGTAGCACGAGCACAGCGTGCAGACGATGAGGTTGTGAATTTTCTCGGTATTCTCCAAGACGATGAGTTCGGTGTCGTCGTAGAAACTGATGCCGAACTCCTCGCATCCGACGCGACCATTCGTGAGCAGTCGGGCGCGGAAGTCGGGATCAACCCACGCCCGCGCCACGACTTTCGCGCCGAGCGCCGGCGTGCGAGAGTCGAGGACTTCAATTTGCCGGCGAATCTCGCCGGGGCCGATCAGCTTCTTTTCCACCAGCAACTCACGCACCGCCGTTTCCATGATCTCGTAGTAGCCAGGCGGTGCCGCATCAGGCGCCGGTGGATGCGCATGCGGGTGGTCGTGATGATATTCGTCGTGTGAGTCGTGGGTAGGCATAGTGTTAGGCTTGTTCCAACCAGGTTTCAAAAATCTCGATGCGTAAGCCGTCGGACGGAGAGCCCGCGTAGCCCGGCCACAGTTCCGCGAGCGGAATCGCCACGCGGTAGTAGTAGCCCAGCGCCCCGGCATTTCGGCCGAACCCTTCCTCCTCGTTGTTGACGAACGCCCGCTTGAGCACAGCTTCGACCACACCGCGCCTGCCGCGGACATATCGGGGCACGCGATAGTGAGCGACTGGGTAGCGGACGGAAACTCTGATCGAATCACCCGCTTTCAGATTCGGCTGATCGCCGAACGCCTTCACGATGTGGAGCGAAGGCACCATTAGCGGATGGGAAGTCGTCGGCATCACAGTGCTCCTTGCTCGGGAAGTTCCACGACGTGCAGTGATGGCAGCGCCTCCACGAGGCGCGCCCCGCTCCGCGCCCAGACGCGAAATCCGAAAACGATGGCGAACAGCGCCAGGCCGATGGGCAGTGCGAAGCGATCCCACTCGAAGCCCAACAACTTTGCGCCGCCCAGTGCAAAGGACAGAACGACGACGAGGAAGCCGAGAGCGCGTGAGGCATTCTGTGCATTCGGCCCGCCGCGTGTCGCGAGGCTTTGGGTCGATGCTGCGAAATAACCGTCAATTCCATCGACCAGGGCCATCCCGCCGCTGAAGGCCGCGCCGAGCAGCAGCGGATTCGTCTGACCGGCGAGGGCGAAAGTCGAAAGCTGCGAGGCAGTTTCAAAACTGGCCGCAAGAATCATCCCCAAAAGGAATGGCTGGGCGACGAGTGGACGCCCGGCCGCGGGCAGCATTGGCGAAGGATTGCGCAGCCTCCACAAGGTCACGACGCCGATTGCGATCATCAGCCACGGGCTCAGAAACTCGACGCGCCCGGCCAGAGCCTCACCGACACCGACGGCAAGAAGCGTGACGACCAGACCATGGCCGAGGGCGAAGTAGAGGCCATTGGTGACGCGCGGTCGCAGACGACAAAGGCCATCTATGGCGGTGAGATGATCGGGATCGGTGCCATGCCTCATCCCGAGAGCGAGGCCAACTAGGAGAGTGGAATCCATAGGTGCGATGTTGGTTGATTGATTGAGATTTCCCGCAGACGGGGGCGATTCAGCCGCTGTCGATGTCCCCCTAATACACGCCGTGTGCCACGCCGGGCTTTCGCTCCTAAAATGCTGCTTTGAAAGCGGTTGCGATGTTCGCGTGAGAGGCGGATATCGGTCCGATATTTCGACCGAACGATTATTCGCGTGGACGTGTTGCGAGATTTCGCCCGCTGCCAGCTGAGCTCATCGTCCCAGCACATGCGGACAGTGGAGCGAATCCGTTGATTGCGGAGGGGCGGCGGCGCATCCGCGCCGGTTCACGGAGGCACCGTGGATGCCCGCCCATATGACCCTCTCCGCTCAAGGGTTTCCGCGCCCTCGTCCTCGGCAGCCCGCTATTTGGGGGAAGCTGCCCGGGCAGCTAGCTGGCCTTCCAAGTCGGCAATCCGGGCTTTGAGCGGCGCGGCGTACTTCTCCACTTCGTCGGCCGTGAAGCGGGGCGTGATGTATTGCGGGCAGTTCCAATCGTAGGAAACGATCTGGATCATAAACAGCCGCTCGACCTCGTTGCGCAGCGGCTCGGACGCCAAATGCTCGACCAACTCCGAATGCTCGCGCGCGTCGAGCACGCGGGCGTGGCCGAGGAGCTTCAGCCGATTGCGGTGTGGATAGCCGCCAAGACGAACGCGCGGACTGCGCGGTGGGTATTGAGTGAGATCGGGTGTTTTCATGTGGGGAAGACGTTTAGCGCAGGCTGGCCCAGGCCGAGGCCGGTTTTCACGCCGGCCCCGGCCGCGCCACTGCTGATCACTGTGCGATCTTGTGCCTCGAGAGGAATTCCTTGATTCGATGGGCGATCTCTTCGCCGTGCGTCTCGATTGCGAAATGACCGGTGTCGAGCATGTGTGTTTCCACAGTCTTCAGGTCGCGATTGTAGGGAACCGCGCCCTCCGCCGGAAAGATGATATCGTTCTTGCCCCAGACGATCAATGTCGGCGGCTGATACTTCCGAAAGAACTCCTGGAATTTCGGATACAGCGGCACGTTGGACCCATAGGACAGGAACAGATCCAGTTGGATGTCGGCATTTCCCGGGCGGTCCATTCCCGCTTGGTCCAGGGTCCACGTGGTCGGATCCAGCAGCGTGTGGTCGGCCACACCGTTTTCATACTGCCAGCGCGTCGCCTTTGGCTCGACCAGGAAGTGGATCGCCTGCCGCTTTTCGGGCGATGGATCTTTCCAGTATTCCTTGATCGGATCCCAGAACTTGAGCAGGCCTTCATCGTAAGCGTTGCCATTTTGCACGATTAGCGCTTGCGCGCGCTCAGGATGGCGCAACGCCAGTCGGTAGCCAATCGGCGCACCATAGTCGAAGACGTAGAGTGAGTAGCTGGTGAGCTGCAACTTCTCGACGAGCTGCTCGACCACATTGGTCAGATTCTCGAAGGTGTAAGCGAACTGTTTATGATCCGGCATACTGCTCAAGCCGAAGCCGGGGTAGTCGGGCGCGACCACATGAAATGATGTGGCAAGCCGCGGGATTAGATTGCGGAACATATTCGACGAGGTCGGGAAGCCGTGCAGCAGGAGGATCGTCGGCGCGCCTTTCGGACCGGCTTCGCGGTAAAAGACGTCCAGGCCGTCCAGTTTCACCGTTTGGTAGCGAACGGTCTCCGCCGAATCGGCGGCAGCGCTCGTGCTACTGCCGGCGCGCAGTGGCGCGACGGAGAGGGACACGGCGAGCAGCGGCAAGGCGGCGCGCCCGAGCAGACTGCGGATGCCCGGCAATGGCGGAATGACTGCGATGAGGTCTCGAGATTTCATGTTTGGTGTTTGGTTTGCTGTTCTTCCGGCGCGTTCCTGGCGCTGTGGCCAAACTGGAATCTCCGGCAATAGCGCCACCTGATTACACGTCGCGTGCCACGACCCTTCGCCGTTGCTAATCCGTTATTCCGAAACGTCTTGCGCAATTCTCATTGAACGGCGCGTCAGTTCGAGATTTCGACCAAACGAATATTCGTCGGAATCTATCGCGAGATTTTGCTCCGCGGGCACAGCGTCCTTCACCTCGCCCCGGGGGAAACTTCAATTAGTCCCCAGACTCGAAATCCGCCGAGACGTAATGAGCCAAAAGGGTGAACTGAAACGTGACTCCCGGCCCATCGTTTGCCTCGACCCAAAGCCGGCCTGAGTGATTCTCGACGATGGAGCGGCTGATCGAGAGCCCCATCCCGAGCCCACCCGGCTTGGATGTGTGAAATGCTGCGAAAAGTTTCTCCATGCTCTCGGGATCGAGACCAGTGCCGGAGTCGCGGACCCTGACCAAGACTTGCGCTCCTTCATGAACCTGCGTCCCGATGATCAGTTGGTGCGGCGGGTCTTCAACCGCGCCCATGGCCTCGATGCCGTTCAGGATCAGGTTGATCATCACCTGCTGCAATTGCACCCGATCACCGGGGACGGGAGGGACGTAGTTGGGCAATTCCAATCGCAGGACGATGCGCTTTTTCCATCTCGCTGCGAGCCAGAACGATGACCTCGCGGATGAGCGACAAGCCCATGCCGAGTTCACCCGGATTCGTCGTGGGGAAGTCCATGGATATTTGCTCCATGCCTAGCGGATCGAGGCCGATTCCGGATTCAGATGCCTCACCTGCGGACCGACTTCCCTGTGGCCTCGCCCGCCGATCGACGACTCGCGCTCCCTTACCGGCCCTGCTCGTCTAACGATGAACTCCCCATCCCTCAGCCGCTCGAACATCCTGCCGGGATACCCCATCGGCGTCGTCACGTCTGCCGTGGCCGGTCCGGGGCCGCATCAAGTTTACACTCCGGTCAAAACTATGAAGGAAGCACAGAAGATCCCGGTCGGTTCGCGCATCGCGCTGTCGTGCGACAACGGCGGTCCGGTCACGATCGTCACCGTCGAGAAGGATCGCGACTACCTCAAGGGCTTCAAGTGCCCTGTGACGAAGCGCCTTTACCACTTCTCGCCCGGCGGCGGCGCTCATGGCGGCGACCAGTTCATCTACAAGGCGGATGATGGCTTCACCGCGCATCTCCTGTCACTCGGCAAGATCTGAATGCAGCAGCCTAATACGAACATGAAAATCAACATCATCCTTCGCTTCGTCTTTGGTGCTCTGCTTTGTCTTCGGCTTGGTCGCACCGGCGGTCGCCGGTCCGGGGCCGCAGCAAATCTTCACTCCGGTGGAGACTATGAAACAAGCGGAGGCCATCAAGCCAGGCAAAACGATCGCCTTCTCGTGCGGCAATTGCGGAAGCATGTCCGTGACGGTCGCCGACACGGATCGCAGCTATTTGCACGGCTATACTTGCGATCGGTGCAAGAAGAAGTTCGTCCGGCGGGACAATGCGCATGGCCAGGCGCTGGGCTCCTTCGTTTGTGAAGACGACGAGAAGCACTTCGCGACGCTGCTCCAAAAGCACTGACGGCATCACCTCCGCCGTGGAGTCCGCCCCGCGCAGGCTCGCGGCGGAGCCGCTTCGCAATTGAGCGATCCGATGCTCGTTCTTAGGCTTAGGCCTGCTTCTCAGCCCGGTCCTTGCCGGAGCGGCAGTTTGGCATCAGCTCCGATTCCGTGATCAGCAACCCGACGTTTCGGAGCGGGGGACTACGAGTGCGGGTGATTTCCTCGCGTATCAATTTATCGGCACAGTCCGGGACCGAAATCGTGGTCACGAGCGCGTGACTTGCTCCGCGCCTATTCAGCTTCGCGGCAAAGTCGGTGGCTGCGCGTCCTCCCGTTTCAGGCCCATTTTTTTGATTCGCGAGATGAGTGTCGTCGGCTTCACTCCCAGCAACTCCGCAGCGCCATCGGCGCCTTTGATTTTCCAGCCGGTCTTGTTCAGCACGACGCGCAGGTTTTCGCGCTCGCGGCGCTGGATTTCCGGCTCGGTGAGGAATTCCGGTTCCGCGGTTTCACGGGGCTCGAAGAGTGGAGGCGAAAACGCCGGCGCGACCACCATCGTTGGCAGGTCGAACTCCAGCGCCTTGCCGCGTGCGACGATGATTGCGCGTTCGATCACGTTGCGCAGTTCGCGGATGTTGCCCGGCCAATCGTAGTCTTGCAGCCGGGCCACGCCCGCCTCCGTGAGGCGCGGCTTCGGGCACTTCAGTTCCTTGACTAACAGGCCCACGAAGTATTTGGCGAGCAGCGGGATGTCGTCCCGGCGCTCGCGGAGCGGCGCGACCTGAAGCGGGAAAACGTTGAGCCGATAGTATAGATCCTCGCGGAAACGGCCGACGCTCACCTCTTCTTTTAGGTCGCGATTCGTCGCGGCGATGATGCGCACGTCCGCTCGCTTCGTCCGCTCATCGCCTACGCGCTCGTATTGCCTTTCCTGCAAGGCGCGCAAGAGTTTACTTTGCAGGTCGATGGGTATCTCGCCGACTTCATCGAGGAAGAGCGTGCCGCCATGCGCGGCTTCGAAACGCCCGATGCGGTCCTTGATGGCTCCGGTAAAGGCGCCGCGCACATGGCCGAAGAATTCGCTCTCATAGAGTTCCTTCGGGATGGATGCGCAGTTCACGCGGACGAGTGGCTGATTCTGGCGCCGGCTGATCTTGTGAATCTCCCGCGCGATCAACTCTTTCCCCGTTCCGGTTTCGCCCTGGATCAGCACGGTCGAATCCGTCGGTGCCACCATTTCGATCCGCTTGAGCAACGTTCGGTAGGCATTGCACATGCCGACGATTTCATCCGAGTGCGGTGCCGACGTCGTGCGCATTTGGACGTGCATATTCCCGCGTGAGCAAACTCTCCTGGATCGCATCGAGCAGATCGTCCGGGTCGAACGGCTTGGTCAGAAACTCGAACGCGCCCGCCTTGATTGCGCGGACCGACATTGGGATGTCTCCGTGGCCGGTTAGAAACACGATCGGGATGTGCGCTTCGGCCCGGAAAAGTTCCCGCTGAAGCTCGAGTCCGCTCAACCCTGGCAACTCCACGTCGAGAACGAGGCATCCCGGTGGCTCCGCATTGCTGCGGCCCAGAAACTCTTTGGCCGAGCCGTAGGTTTCCACTCGCAGACCCTCCGCCCGCAGGAGACCCTGGACCGACTCGCGGATGGAGGTGTCGTCGTCGACTATACACACTGGGGCATCGATCTTGTTCATGGCATGTCTCGCGTCTCGGTTTTGTATTTGATGAAAGCTTCGGCGATCGGTCTAGGAACGCAGAGCGTGTTTGATTGCATCTGGCGATCGCGTCGAGGACGCTCCCTCACTTTGCAATCCAGTATCAAGTGGGCGAGTCGAGGACTCGACGTCAGGAGACTCCGGGCCGTGGCGGACACATTTTAGAAGAGTGAACTGGAAGGTCGCGCCCGGACCTTCGTTGCCCCTGGCAAAAAGACACCCGCCATGGTTTTCAATGATGGAACGGCTGATCGAAAGTCCCATGCCCATGCCTCCCACCTTCGTCGTATGGAATGCTTCGAAGACTGCTTCGGCGCGTTCCGAATCAATGCCAATCCCTGAGTCCTGCACCTCGACGAGAATGTGTCTACCTTCGCCGCTTCGCGTTCGGATGACAAGATCCCGCGGACGCCCTTCAATCTCGTCCATCGCCTCAACCGCGTTGAGGAGCAGGTTAATCAGCACCTGCTGCACTTGTACGGCGTCCCCGAGCACCAGCGGCAGATCCGGAGCAAGGTTCAAGTGCGGGGCGATTCCATGTTTCGAAAGGTGGCTTCGCATCAGGGCCACCATTCCATTGATGGTGTCGTTGAGATCGAGCGGTTCACGGGTTGTGTCTGATTTGCTGAATAGCATTCGCGTTCGGGCCACGATTTCTCCGGCCCGTTTCCCATCGCGTATGATCCGTTCGACTGCTTCACGGGCCTCCTCGAGGGCAGTCGGCAGGTCGGCCAACTTCGCCAGCCAACGGAGGCAGGCTATTCCATTCGTCACGATTCCCGCGAGCGGCTGATTTACCTCGTGCGCGATCGACGCCGCTAATTCCCCCATCGTATTTACCCGGCAAACGCGAGCCAGAGCGGTTTGCGCCTCGCATAGAGCCGCGTTTTCTTCCTTCTGCCGTGTTACATCCCGGAAAGTCAAAACTGAACCGCTGATTTGACCAATGCCATCGATGATTGGGGAACTGCCGCCGCCGACCAGTGTCTCCCGCCCGTCCAGGCCACGCAACACTCGTGGACAAGCAAACTGGATCGCATCACCAAGCCGCAGCGTTTTTGAAAACGGGCTCTCGACGATTTGACGAGTATTCCGGTCAAAGATACGGACGATCTCCCCGAGCGGCAGATCGCGCGCTTCCTGATGTGCCCAACCGGTAAGGGTTTCCGCGGTCGAATTCATGAAAATTACGCGGGCTTGGCTGTCGGTTATGATGACTGCGTCTTCAAGGAATGGCGGCACGGCCTCAAGCAAGGGGGCCGATTCATCAACTGCGCTGCGGGAAGCTTGGACCGCCGTCGTTCTGCGCGTCTTCCGAGAGCGCTCGCCGGCAACACCTTCTGCTTCGTCAGCGCCGACCAGCAAAGACGCCCGCCTTTTCCGAGCCGTCTCATCACACGCGAAATCGCAAATCTCTTGAACCGCAGCGGTCATAGCGTTCTCCTTCCATGTTCGGAGCCCACCGCCTCCTTGTGGAAATTGCCAATCAGCAACGATTTATTTCGCAACAGGCAGGTTAAACTCCGGCGCGACTCACCCGAGTCGCGTGAATTGGTTGATCGCGGTCGCACTGTCGATTGTTTCATGACATTAAGTGACTAATCGGTTTGTTCATTCGGAGGCGCATTGTCCCCACCAAACAATGCGAGATTTTGGAGGGAAGTGGCTAAATTGGTATTTTCGGCAGTCGTATTTCATCGGAAAGGATGCGTTCACCATGGGGTGAAGATGGCAAAGGCCGCGATTCACGACCTCTCGATGCCGTCAGTTTTCGCCAATCGTAGCCCCCCCGGGTGGCCTCAGACCGAAATGGCGAAGCAAAGCCCACACCGCTGCACTCCGTCGCAAGCCGGCACAGGAACCACCGCTTCCTACATCAAGCGAATCCGGCGCCACGGAGCGAACCGCGAACTTCCTGACCTTCAGGAGTTTCTAATCTCGTTGAAAATCCAGATGCGCGCGAACGTCCAGTAGTTTTTTACCGTGGCTACAGAGACACCCAGCACATCGGCAATTTGCTCGTTCGTCATGCCAACGAAATAACGCAGTTTGACCACTTCGGCTTGAACGGGATGGTGCCTGGCAAGGTGATCCAGTTCATCATGCACGGCCAATATTTGCTCATCGGCTGCGGGAGCCGCCAGCTCCAGTCCATCCAGTTCGACGCGCTCGAAACCTCCTCCATGCCGCACTGCAAGTTTGCGGCGTGCCCGATCAATCAAGATGCGGCGCATTGCCTCGGCAGCGGCGGAAAAGAAGTGGGCGCGATTTGCAAATTTCGGGTTATCGGCGCCCACCAGCCTCAACCATGCTTCATGCACTAATGCAGTGGGTTGCAGTGTCTGGCCCGGCGCTTCCCCGGCCATCTTGCTGGTCGCGAGTCGGCGCAACTCCTCATACAAGAGGTCCAACAGCTTCTCGGCAGCCGCCGGGTCGCCGGTTTCCACTGCCGCTAACAATAGCGTAGCGTCGCCCATGGTATTACACGAAGATTGTGATTGAGAATGGCTCTTCCTCATCGCAGTTACCAATATTCTCGCGATCGCGCTGTGGCAGGTTTGAGTCAGCGATCGACAAAGCTGCGCAGAACCCGCAGATAATTGCGGCCTTCTTTGCTGCGAATGGCGCTGAGGTAAGGGCCGTGAAACGCGCGGCACAGGGGATACAAAGTGGCTTCGTTATTTTCATATCGGCTTCGGAAGCTTGTGGATTCCTTTTATTACTCGATCGATCTGGTATCTGTTGCTGATTCGGAATGGATGACTGCTGAGGCTTCATCCAAGGAAATCCGTGCAAAGAGCCAGGCCACCCATGAATCGCCCAAATCCACACTTCCGCGCCCGGCCAAAATACTCGGAGCCAATTGATTTCCAGTGGCAAGCATAGCTCGTGCTGCGTCTTTTTGCCCCATCTGCCAGTTGGACAGCGCCAACACAGCATAAGCTTTGGCTTGTGCCTCCGCTAAATCGCCTTTTGCCGCCTTCTCCGCCCATTCAACGGCCTTGGGAAATTGACCGAGGCGATAGTTCGACATTGCCTTGCAGGCCCAAAAATACGGCAGCGAAGCGTCGCCGGCCCCTCGTTCGACCGCGGTGTCCGCGAGTTTGGCCACCAAGTCCAAATCCGAACCGGAGTGCGGGCAGGAGAAGGCAATCCTGGGCCATTCGTTCAGCCACGAAGGGATTCGTTGGGTTTGGGAAGCTTTTGAGAAGTCTTTGGCAGAGTTCCTGATAGGCGGGCCGGTCGTGGATCATGCCGAGAAGTCCGGCCAAAACGTGATAATGGTAGCTTTCGGTTGGTTGAAGTTCGAGGAGGAGAGCGGCGTCTGAAGCCGCCTCCTTCCATCGCCCTTGCCGGCCCAGTAGATTCATTCTCTGACCCAATAGATTGGCGCTCGCCGACTTCTTGACGAACGAGGGGGTCAGCGTTTCCGCAAGGAGTTGTTCCGCATCGCCGCATTTTTTTTGCGGCACGAGAACGCGGACGAGCCGCTCCAGATCGGCCAGCGCCTCGGGGTCCTCAATCCCTGCCCGTTTGCGCGACAATTCCAGTGAATCCCGAAAAACTGCCTCCGCGTCGGACCACTTTTTTTCGGTCTCAAGAGTCAAACCCAGCTTGCGGCGGGCGTAGAATGATTGCGAATCCTCATTCCCGGAACGCTTGATCCACGCTGCCAATTCCTCACGATCCAAAGCTTCCACTTCGGACCACTTGCCTTCCGCTTGTAGCGCGGTGCCGAGACGGCGCATTGCATACAATGTTTCTGGATCTTCATTGCCGGCTCGTTTGCGCCAAGCAGCCAACTCCGCGCGACGCATGGTTTCCGCGTCCGACCATTTGCCCTCGGCTGCCAGCGTCACACTTAGTTTATCCAGCGCAACCAATGTTCGCGGATCTCCGTCATCTGACAGCTCGCGGCACAGAGCCAGCACTTCTCGGCGGACGGTCTCGAGCTCCGCCCATTTCTTTTGGGCTTCAAGCGCCGAACCGAGCTTGTCCAGCGTATACAGGGTCTGCGGATCGTCGTCGCCAACCCGTTTCCGCCACAAAGTCAGTTCTTCGCGACGCATAGCCTCTGCTTCCGCCCACTTGGCGACAGCCTCGTAAACCGAAGCTAGGTCGCGCATAGTAAACAAAGTCTCCGGATCTTCGTTACCTGCCCGTTTGCGCCGCAAAGCCAAAACTTCGCGATACAAGACTTCGGCTTCTGCCCAGCTGCCTTCATCTTTAAGCACCGACGCCAGTTTGTGGATTGTGGCGAGATAATCCGGATGCCCCTCAGGTAACAACTTCTTCTGCATCTTAAGCGCTTCTCGTAGCAGAGCTTCAGATTCACCCAGTTTACCGGATTCGGTTTTAGCCCAAGCAACATCGACGAGCGCTGATGCCACCAACGGGTGCTCGGGACCAAGCAGCCTGCGACGCATGGCCAGCATTTCTATTGCTATCACTTCGGATTCAGACCGTTTGCCCTCGTCGCCCAGAACCACACTCAAATTGTGAAGTGCATCCGCCACCTCCAAGCTATTGCTTCCAAACAGTTTCTTTCTAATTTCTAGTGCTTCCCGAGTTAATAACTCAGCGTCCCCAAGGCGTTTTTCATGGCGATATACTGTGGACAGATTGTTTAGTGAAGTGGCCACATCCGCATTACTATTGCCAAACAGCCTTCGTCGTATGTCGAGCGCCTGCTGGTGTGCTCGTTCTGCTCCAAGTGTATTTTGCTCTTTTCCGAGAGCCAACCCCAAGTCGTTGAGCGATGCCGCTGCCTCCGAACTTTCCGAGCCAAAAAGCTTTTGGTTGATCACCAGTGCCGCTCGATGCATTTCCTCGGCCTGATCATATCTGCCAACTTCAAAGTAAAGTCGTCCTATTAAACCTTGCAGCTGAGCTTCGACCGCGGGTTGATTGGTCATCTCCTTGCCGACGCGTTCGGCCGTTTGGTCCAGAATTTCCCGCAACATGTCGGTATCCCGCCCGAGCGCAACGGAAGGTCCCACGCCATTCAGCATGTCTTCGAGGAATTTCGTGACTTGCTGGCTCTTTGGCGGACGAGCGTCGCTTCCTTGGCAAGAGACGCCGAAACGACAATCAGACTTACGACGAGGAGCAACGCGATCAGTCCGATGCCGCGAACAAAAGCTTGTTGCGCAGCACCGCCTTTTGAAATGTATAGACTTTGCTGGGGGGCCGCGCCGAGATGGGTTCATCGGCTAGATAGCGCTGAACATCCAGCGCCAAACCGTTGGCAGTGGCATAGCGGCGCGTGCGATCCTTCTCCAAGGCTTTCATCACGATCCAGTCCAGATCTCCGCGAACTGCGTGGATCAGCGTGGGGGGCTCGGACTTGCGATTTTGCGCCAAGGTCGTTAGATCGGCCTCGGTCATTTTGCTTAATCGCGTGGACGGCCGGCCGGGTTCTTGTTCGCGGATCACGCGGCGGATTTCGTCGAGTCCCGCCTTTAATAGCTCTCCCGTATCAAAAGGCGTCGAGCCGGTCAGCAATTCGTAAAGCAACACACCCAGACTGTAGATGTCGGTGCGAGTATCCACGTCCACACTGGTGAGCGCCGCCTGCTCCGGGCTCATGTAGGCGGGCGTGCCAATGAGCATCTCGACCGCCGTGAAAAGCGTTTTGTCCGTCAACCGCTGGTTCGTGGTGGCTTTGGCAATTCCAAAATCAATGACCACCGGCAAGGCGGTCGTCCTCCATCGTGGTCGGTCACCAGGATGTTGGAAGGTTTGATGTCCCGATGGATGATTCCCTTCTGATGCGCATGTTGAATCGCCTCGCAAACCTGAACGAAAAGTTTCAGCCGCTCGCCGGTCGTCAGGGAATGTTGATCGCAGTATTCGGTGATCTTGATGCCACGAACGAGTTCCATGACGAAATAGGGCCGGCCAGATTCCGTCGCCCCGGCATCGAACACCTTGGCGATGTTGGGATGATCCATCAACGCGAGCGCCTGTCGTTCGGCCTCAAAGCGGGCAATGACAGCTCTTGGTGTCCATGCCCGGCTTGATGATTTTCAGGGCGACCCGCCGCCGAACCGGTGTCTTCCTGTTCGGCCATGAAAACCACGCCGCATCCGCCTTCGCCGATTTGTTGCAATAATTTGTAGCGGCCGATGTAATCGGGCGGCATTTCATGGGAGGGAACTCCCAATTTTAGCTCGAGTGCGCCTCTCTGCGGTGATTGCTCCAGAAAATCTCCGACTTCGTCGTGCGCCTCTAGCAACGACTCAACCCGTTGGCGCAATTCGACATCTTCGCCACAGGCACAATCCAAGAATTCATGACGCTCACTGACGGGCAATTGAACGGCTTCCGTAAAGACCGCCACGTCACGATTTCTTCCAACATTTGAAGGCATGGGAGAAGTTGGGTAGCGAAATACTGTGGCGAGTCACCGGATTTGGTGAGCTCTCGTTGCGATTTCGTCGGAGTCTCTCGGCAAACTCCTTGGCCGAGTTTCCTCGCGTTTCAGTCCCATCTTTTTGATTTGGCAGGTCAGTGGTGTCGGCTTTACTCTCAGCGCCTCCGCTAGAATATCGCTGCGCAGCGGGATGTCATCGCGCTGCGTCGCGCAGGGGCGCTGCCAAGAGCGGGAAAATACCGAGCCAAGTGTTGAGAGCCATGCAGCGCTGGAGTTCCGCATCGTTCCGACTCAGAAATCCTTTGACCAATCTGTAGGTTTCTACCTGCAGCGGACCTTGGACAGACCCGCGGATGGAAGGATCGTCATCTACGGCAAACACTGGAGCATCGATTTTTGTCATGGCGCGTATCGGGCCTGTGATGCGTTGAGCGCATCGTCATTTGGCCTATCCAGGCAGAGCCCGGTGGACGGCATTCAATAAGGAATCTTCGCTAAATGGCTTGAGCAGGCAGTCGACCGCTCCGTCGGCCATGACCCGCGAAACCATGTCGTCACCGCCGTGGGCGGTGACGAAGATGATCGGAAGCTTTTGCTGCTGAGTGATCAGTTCGCGCTGCAATTCGGGTCCGCTCATCCCCGGCATACGCACGTCGAGGATCAGGCAGTTGGTCTGGGCGCGGACCGCGGAACTCAAAAAACCTTCTGGCGACGAAAAGACAGCCACGGTATGGCCCAGCGACTTGAGCAGGCCCTCAAGGGATTTGCGGAGCGATTCATCGTCATCCACCACGGAAATAAGGGAAACTTCGGTCATTGGAAATTCAGCAGCCAAAGGTGTCGTTTTTCGCGGTCCGATTCTATTATACCTTGGTCTTATAGGCGTAAAACTTGCGATAGCCCGTGGCTTTGTTTTTCGCGTTCGAGTTTCTCTGGTATTCGCACCAGATCGGCGAGGGACTCACCCTGCATTTTCCGCATCACCCGGCCACGATGCGTTTTCACGGTGATCTCTCGGGTGCCGAGCGCAGCGGCCACCTGCTTGTTGAGCATGCCTTGCACGACGAGCGCCATGACCTCGCGTTCGCGCGGCGTCAGTGTCTCGTAGCGACCGTGTAGGTTGGTTGATTCGGCTCGGTTGGCGAGGGCCACACGATCCTTCGCCAGCGCCTGCTCGATGGGGAGAAAATTGGGGCATTGGTTTAGTCGCACCTCGGGAGTGGATGCGACGCCGGTTCTCATCTGCAACAACTGGCGAGGCAGCTTCTGCGACCGAATCCAATTGTGAGTGAGGGATGCGCCGTCCATTTTCGAGACGCGATTTCGTACGTCTGAATTTTCGCCCGCCGCTCCGTGAAAGTGGTATTTTCTCTAGTCACTGACGGATAGCATCTTACGCCGCTTCGCTCCGGTTGGCACACAAGCTGAACAATAGGGCGAGGAACACAAGCACGAAGCCGAAACTCTGAACCACCGCTCACCGATGGCTACACCAAGCACTCAACGCCCACCTTTCCCTCCCTTCACTCGCGAGACTGCCGTGGAGAAGGTTCGCCTGGCCGAAAATGGATGGAACACCCGCGACCCGCAGAAGGTCGCTCTAGCCTACACCGTCGATAGTTGGTGGCGTAACCGCGCGGAGTTTGCGCAAGGACGTCCCGCGATCATCGAGTTCCTTACGCGCAAATGGAAGCGGGAGCTGGACTATCGGCTCATCAAGGAATTGTGGGCTTTCGACGGCAGCCGGATCGCGGTGCGCTTCGCCTATGAGTGGCATGACGACTCGGGCAACTGGTATCGCTCCTACGGCAATGAGAATTGGGAGTTCGACGAGAACGGCCTGATGCATCACCGGCACGCCTGCATCAACGATCTGCCGATCAAGGAATCAGATCGCAAGTTTCATTGGGATGCCTCGCTTCCCCGCCCGCTGGATCACCCCGGACTGACCGACCTCGGCATGTAAGCCCTCCTCACTGAATCACCCATCAACAAACAAAGCACCTACCTATCACCGTGAACAAAATCACCACTAAAGACGGAACGCAAATCTACTTCAACGACTGGGGCTCGGGCCAACCGGTCGTCTTCAGCCACGGCTGGCCGCTCAGCGCGGACGCATTTGAAGATCAAATGTACTTCCTCACTTCCAAGGGCTACCGCTGCATCGCGCATGACCGCCGGGGACACGGGCGCTCCAGTCAGCCTTGGCAGGGGAATGACCTTGATACCTATGCCGATGACTTGGCGGAATTGGTCAAGTCACTCGACTTGAAAGACGCGATCCACGTCGGCCACTCCACGGGGGGCGGCGAAGTCGCTCGCTACATCGGCCGCCACGGTACGAAACGCGTTGCGAAAGCCGTGCTCATTGGCGCAATTCCGCCGCTGATGCTTAAGACGGCGGCCAACCCCGGTGGTTTGCCAATCGAAGCGTTCGACGACCTTCGGAACGGCGTCATTACTGACCGCTCTCAGTTCTGGAAAGACCTTAGCCTGCCGTTTTACGGCTACAACAGAACCGGAGTGAAGATTTCCGAAGGTGTGCGCGAGTCCTTCTGGCACCAGGGAATGATGGCCGGTTTCCCTGCCTCCTATTTTTGCATCAAGGCGTTTTCCGAAACCGACCTCACCGAAGATCTGAAAGAGTTCGACGTGCCGACACTCGTCCTGCACGGCGACGACGACCAGATCGTCCCCATCGGGGCCTCCGCATTGCTCTCCTCCAAGATCATCAAAGGCGCGAAACTCAAGGTCATTAAAGGCGCTCCGCATGGAATGTGCACGACGCTTAAACATCAGGTCAACGAGGAGCTCCTCGCTTTCATCAAATCCTAGTTCCCACGCCCAATATCCATGGCCAACAAGATGATTAGACAACATCCACCCACCGTCTCCCGCCGCCAATTCCTGGTGACTGCAGGTGTTGCCGCGGCCGGGATATGGCTCGCACCCCGGTCACTCTTCGGAGACGACACCAGTCCCGTGATCACGATCCGAGGAGCCGCAGCGACCGCCAAGATTACCGTCACGAAGCTGCGCGGCAATGTGAGCGTTCTCGAAGGTTCCGGAGGGAACATCGCCGTGCTCACCGGTCGCGATGGAAAACTGCTCGTGGACGCCGGCATCACAGCGACTCGCAAAGGAATCAGCGAAGCGCTCGCTAGCCTCAGCGCCGATCCCATCAAGCATTTGATCGATTCGCATTGGCACTTCGATCACACGGACGGAAACGAATGGCTTCACTCCGAAGGCGCCGAAATCACCGCTCACGAAAATACGCTTAAACACCTTTCGGTGGATACTCGGGTTGAGGGCTGGAAGTTCACTTTTCCCGCCTCTCCCGCGGGGGCGCTTCCCACGAAAGTCTTCGCGGACGAACTCAAGCTCCAGGTGAATGGCGCAAATCTCGCACTCAAATACTATCTCGCCTGCTCACACCGACTCCGACATCTCCGTCCACTTTACCGATGCCGATATTCTTCATGTGGCTGACACATTTTGGAACGGTGTCTATCCGTTCATCGATTACTCGACCGGGGGCAGCATCGACGGCTCGATCCGCGCGGCCGAAGCGAACGTGGCCAGGGTGACAGACAAGACGATCGTCATTTCAGGGCACGGGCCGGTGGGCAATAAAGCGCCAGCTCATCGCCTTCCGGGATATGCTCGTCGCCATCCGCGAGAAGGTGGGCGCTTTGAAAAAGCAGGGCCGGATCTCTGGCGGAGGTCCAAGCGGCAAAACCCACTGCTGCCTACGACGCGAAATGGGGCGGATGGGTGATCAATGGAAGTACCTTTACCTCCTTGGTTTACGCCGGCGTCTAAGGCGCCTTCCCATCGCTTACTAACCGTCCCATTTCCATTCAACGATATGACTACCACCAAGCTTCCCAAACTTACTGAAAAGGGGCTCCTCACTCCCGACAATTGCGTTGTCGCGATGATCGATCTTCAACCGCAGATGCTCTTTGGCGTCGCGAACTTCGATCGCGAGAGCATCATCAACTCCAACGTGGCTCTCGGCAAAGCCGCTCGCATCTGCAACCAGGGAAGCGCGTGGTTCTCGCACGATCAGGAGCGAAAAGGCACGCTCACCGTCGGGCAGTTTGCCGACCTCGCGGTGCTAACGGATGACTTTTTCCCCGTCGAGGAAGAGCGGATCAAGAGCATCGAATCGGTGCTGACCGTGCTCAACGGCGCTGTCGTCCACGCGGTTGGAGACTTCGCGGACCACGCGCCGCCGCCCCTCCCGGTGATGCCCGATTGGTCGCCGGTGGCCGAGTTCGGCGGCTACGGTGCGCCTGGCTACTACGCGCATCACGGCTCCACCTGTGTCGCGACAGGCGATATTCATACCGCCACCTGCGGCGCCCAATCGACTCATCCCAGCGGTGTTCTCAATCGCACCACCGCCATAAGCTTTCCGAGGCTCGGTCAGCTCTGGGGTTCGGGTTGTGACTGCTTCGCATTTTAGCCCGCTCCAGCACCCACTCCTTTCCGTCAACAACCAACAGAAACTCCACATCCACATGTCACAGAAACTCGCAGGAAAAATCGCACTCATCACCGGCGGCAGCAGCGGGCTCGGGCTCGCCACCGCCCAGCGCTTCGTCGCGGAAGGCGCCCACGTCTTCATCACCGGCCGGCGTCAGCCGGAGCTTGATGCGGCCGTGAAGCAGATCGGCAGCAACGTCACCGGCGTGCGCAGTGATGTTTCCAACCTCGCCGATCTCGACCGTTTGTTCGCGACGATCAAAGAGCAGAAAGGGCGGCTCGACGTTCTGTTCGCGAATGCCGGCGGCGGCGCTTTCGTTCCGCTCGAACAAGTCACCGAGGAGCACTTCGACAAGTACTTCGGCATCAATGTAAAGGGCACACTCTTCACCGTGCAGAAGGCCCTGCCGCTGATGACGGCCGGAGGAGCGATCGTGATCAACGGCTCGATGGTCTCGATCAAAGGCTTCCCGGCGTTCGGCGTCTATGCGGCGACAAAGGCGGCGCTGCGTTCGTTCGCGCGGACTTGGACGCAGGATCTGAAAGGCCGCAACATCCGCGTCAACGTCGTCAGCCCCGGCACGGTCGTCACCCCTGGCTACAAGAGCGAACTCGGCATGACCGACGAGCAGATCGAAGATTTCAAGGCGCAGGCCGCGGCGACCACCCCGCTCGGTCGCACGGGCACACCCGATGAAATCGCCAAGGCCGTGGTCTTCCTCGCCTCCGACGACGCCAGCTATATCAACGGCGTCGAACTCTTCGTCGATGGCGGCGCGGCGCAAATCTAAACGGAGATTGCCGCCGGCAATCACGATCCGATCGTGCCTGTGCAAAACTCGCGTGAACTCGTCGCGCTCCTGCGCCGCGCTGGAGCCGAGGTCACCGCCCACACTGGAACACCGGCCACGGCCTGACCGACGAGACGTTTGACGTGACCCGGCGATGGATGGCTGTTGGCGAAATCCCCCATAATCCTGGCTCTGACACTTCGGCCGGATGAGCCCTCCCGCCTTTGCCGATGAAAGTTTCTGCCGCGAGCTGGAGCGCCAGACGCTGATCAGCGAGCAGCGGCGCGCGGTGATCCTCGGCTGGAGTCTCGCCGCGATCTTGGTTGTGCGGCTCATTTACCAGGGCTCGTATGGCTTCAACGGAGCTGTGCATCCGGGACGAAGCTACGTGCTGCTGGTAATGGGCTGCTGGGTCATGATCGCGTGGCTCACGAGCGCTTTTCTGAGCCAGCGTCTGCGCGACGGCAAAGAGCGCGTCGCAATTCGTGCCTATCTCAGCGCCGCCTTCGATGTCGCGATGCCGACCGTGGCCATGCTCGTGATGTGTCGCTTCGACAGTCCGCTGCATGTCCTGACCAGCTCCGTCCCGTTCGCCTACTTTCTCGTCATCATACTGTCGCCGCTCCGGCTCGATCTTCACCTCTGTATTTTCACCGGGGCTTTCGCTGCGAGTTCCTTCGGATTGCTCGTCGCGTTCTATCAAAAGGAGCTCGTGCATCAATGGGTCGGTCCTCCCGGAGATGATGCACCTGACGTTCTTCATGCGTGGGCTGCTGCTGCTGGTCGGAGGCCTCGCCGCCGGCTTTGTCAGCCAGCGGATTCGCATCACGCTCACGGAGACGCTGCGCGAGGTACAGGAACGCGAACGCGTCATTGCGCTCTTCGGCCAGCACGTCTCACCGGCGGTCGTCAATCAGCTCATCTCGCAGCCGACCGGCGAGCAATCCGAACTCCGTGAGGTCTGCGTAATGGTGCTCGATATCCGAAACTTCACCACCTTCTCCGAACCTCGCGCCGCCGGTGAGGTGGTGCGCTATCTGAACACGCTCTGGAGTTTCATGGTCCGCACGGTGAATGAGCATCACGGCATCGTGAACAAGTTCCTTGGCGACGGATTCCTCGCGGTCTTCGGCGCCCCGCTCTCCACCGGCCACGATTGTTTCAACGCCGTCGAAGCTGCGCGTCGAATCCTCGGCGAACTGAATGATTTCGCCGCCTCCGGCGAGCTTCCGCCTACCGAAGTCGGCATCGCGCTCCACTCCGGGCAGGCGATCGTCGGGAACGTGGGCTCCGCCGACCGCAAGGAATACACCGTGATCGGCGACGTGGTGAATGTCGCTTTCCGAATCGAGGCGCTGAACAAGGAATTCGGCTCGAGACTGCTGATCTCCGAGACCGTGCGCACCGCCGCAGAACTCACCGACGGCGAGCGCATTCCCGCGATCTCCATTCGAGGACGCCGCGACCCGGTGAATCTTTTCCGTCTCGCCTAGTCGTCCAGGCGTAGCTCTTCCCAATGGCGCCTCATCAGCTAAAACCCAGCGTGCCGGCAGGGCTGATCAAGCTGGTGCGCAATGCGTTCGAGCAACTGCTTTGGCAACATCGGTTGCCGGTTGTCCCGCACCGCTGCCCAAATGCCCTTCGGATTGAGAACCTTGAAATCGTTCGCTAGTCGCCGCGTCGCGCAGATCGGCGCAGCCGCCGAGCAGCGGGGCAAACACCTTTCCCTCCTCCTTCCAGGCACCGCGCCAACTGAGCGGGGGCGAGCGAACGAGCGAGGCGGCACCTTCCAAATCGGCCAGCGCGAAGCCTCCCTGGATTCCTCGGAGGCTGAGCAACGGACCGACTGACTTTTGGTGGGCGGAGGTCCGCACGCGGCGTGACGGCTCTTGCTGGCGCGCGGCGTGAAAGGTCAGGAAGCGGCTGGAAGTCGTCGCGATGATCTGCGCCGCCCGCAACGGAGCGCACGGCTTCCGCGCGGAATCATGGGCGGAAGGCCGGGAGCGACGTGAGGTCGGCGCAGATGATCGTTGCTGCCCAACAAACTCGGGAGTCTGCGTGGGCGCGCGTCAGCCGGGGGCGTGCGCAGTCTCCCCGGCGCAGCCGCATCAGGAGGCCGGCTACTCGCGGAAAAAAGTAGTGGCGATCCGAGCCGTCGAAAGCATCCGCCGCGCATACGGCAGTTCTTGAATCTGCGCGATGAGCCGCACGGGCATGGATCATTGCGACCGAGCTTTTCGAGAAGCTCCTTGTCGCCGTGGACAATGCGCAGGCCCTTTTTGACCTGCGTTTCGGATGGGAACCCTTTCCGGCGCTTACTGGTGCGCTCGAAAAAAGGGCTCGTCGGTGTGTGTGTTGGAATTTGCCATACAGCCTCCTGATCGAGTGAGCCGGGAGGCTGCACCCGCCCTACTGCGCAGGTCAAGCCGTGTCGGCCATGGCACGCCCCCCTTTCGAGAACGCGATTTCGTACGTCTGAATTTTCGGACGTCTCCCCGCAGAGGTCGCTTATTGCTAACTCCCGTCCCTGCGGTGCTTTACGACGGACATAGCGAGTTGGCACGCAAGCTGAACAATAGGCGGTGGGCGGGGTCGCGAAGTCAAAACTCCGACCCACCCCAAGATGATGACCACATCTCGCACCACTCCTCAGCGTCCGTCGTTGGCGGGATACAGCGCGTTCATGCGTTCGCAATTTCTCGGCAAAAAAACGGAGACCCGAGAGGCAGGCCCAAAAGAACCAAATAGTCACACGAAGTGAAAATCCTTGGATACAACCAACCCCTCTACCTTCTTCCGTTCGATCATCGCGGTTCGTTCGAGACGAAGCTCTTCGGCTGGCAGGGAGCTTTATCGCCGGAGCAGACTGGCGAGGTCGGGGCGGCCAAGCGGGTGATCTACGACGGCTTCAAAGCGGCTGTCGCGGCGGGCGTGCCCAAGGAGAAGGCGGGCATCCTGGTGGACGAACAATTTGGCGCGGCCATCTTGCGCGATGCGGCGGCGAATGGCTTCACCACAGCATGCCCCGCGGAGAAGAGTGGCCAGGAAGAATTCGACTTCGAGTATGGCGAAGACTTCGCCGCGCACATCGAGGCATTCCAGCCGACCTTCTGCAAGGTGCTCGTGCGCTACAATCCCGAGGGCGATGCGGCTTTGAACGAGCGGCAGGCGGTGCGGCTCAAACGGCTCTCCGATTATCTCCATTCCCAAAGTCAGAGTCGGTTCATGTTTGAGTTGCTCGTGCCGCCGGGGAAGGAGCAGGCCGGTGGGCGCAACGGTGACGAAGATAACTATGATCTGGAAGTTCGTCCGCGGCTTATGGTGCAGGCCATTGAGCAACTTCAGGACGCAGGCGTGGAACCCGATGTCTGGAAGATCGAGGGGCTCGAACTTCGTGAGGATTGCGAAGCGATCGTCGCTGCTGCGCGCCGGCAGGGACGCGACAACGTCGCGTGCATCATTCTGGGACGCGGCGAAGACGACTGCCACGTCCGCGAGTGGCTGACGACGGCGGCGAGTGTCAAAGGTTTCATCGGCTTCGCGATAGGGCGGACGGTGTTCTGGGAGCCGCTGGTCAACCTGCGCGCACAGAGCATCCCGCGGGAAACGGCGGTGGCGGAAATCCGGTGCCGCTACTGGGAGTTCGCTGGTGTTTTTGAAGGCGCGCGACATTTGTAGCTCGATGATGAAGAAGGCGTCCGCCATCTCGTGCCTGTTCGTGGACATCGGCGGCGTGCTCGGCACGAACGGATGGGATCACCCGATCCGCGCGCGGGCGGCGAAGGAGTTCGACCTGAATCCAAAAGAGATGGAAGATCGCCATCATCTGACTTTCGACACATACGAGGAGGGGAAGCTGACGCTGGACGAGTATCTGGATCGGGTGGTCTTTCACGAAAAGCGACTGTTCACACGGGCGCAGTTTCGGCGCTTCATGTTCGCGCAGTCGCAGCCATGACCCGCAGATGATCGGGCTGGTCGCGCAGCTCAAGAAAAGGCACGGGCTGAAGATCGTCGTGGTCAGCAATGAAGGGCGGGAGCTAAATGCGTATCGCATCCGCAGGTTTAAGTTGGCAGGCGTGGTCGATGCCTTTGTCTCGTCCTGCTTTGTCCACATTCGCAAACCGGATACCGACATCTATCGACTGGCGCTGGACATCGCACAGACGCCCGCGCCGAAGGTGGTCTATCTGGAAAATACTGCGATGTTCGCCCAGATCGCGGAGCGGTGCGGGATTCGGAGCATTCTTCACACGGACTACGCATCCACGTGTGGCGAGACTGGCCGCGTTCGGACTGCTGGATGACGAGGGGGATTGCTAAATGAACCCGGCGCTCCCGCGAGTTCTGACGATCAATGGCGGATCATCGAGCATCAAGTTTGCGCTGTTCGAGGTCGGTGACTCGTTGCGGCGCATTCTTCATGGCGGGGTGGAGCGAATTGGGCAACCGGAAGCCACGTTGCGAGTGAAAGGCGTGGAGAAGGCTGACAGTTTTTCCCGGCCTGTGACGGCGCCGGATCACACGGCGGCGGTGGATGCGCTGATCTGACGGGATTGAGGAACGCAGCGCAACCTGCGGCGTTGGCGGCGGTGGGGCATCGCGTGGTGCATGGCGGGCCGAAGTATAGCGAGCCGCAGCGCATCACGGCGGAGATGGTCGAGGCAGCTGCGCGGACTCAGCCCATTCGATCCCGAGCATCTGCCGGAGGAGATTTTGTTGACCGAGGCGTTTCAGCGCCGATTTCCCGATCTGCCCCAAGTGGCGTGCTTCGACACGGCCTTTCACCATGACCTGCCGCGGGTCGCGCAGATGCTGCCGATTCCGCGCCGCTACGAGGCGCTCGGCGTGCGGCGGTATGGCTTTCACGGATTGTCGTATGCGTTCCTCATGGGCGAACTGGAGCGCGTGGCGGGAGCCGAAGCGGCGCGCGGGCGGGTGATCCTCGCCCACCTCGGCAATGGCGCGAGCCTCGCGGCGGTGCGCGACGGAAAACCGGTGGAAACCAGCATGAGCTTCACGCCCACCGCCGGCGTGCCGATGAGCACCCGCTCGGGCGATCTCGATCCGGGGCTCCATTGGTATCTCGCGCGCACGCAGGGCCTCGATGCGAAAGCCTTCAACGAGATGGTCAATTTCCAGTCCGGGCTGCTCGGAGTGTCGGAGACCAGTTCCGACATGCGCGACTTACTCGCCTACGAGACGCGGGACGCGCGCGCGGCTGAGGCGGTCGCGATGTTCTGCTATCAGGTGAAGAAATGGATTGGTTCGTTCGCGGCGGCGCTGGGCGGGTTGGACACGCTGATCTTCGCCGGAGGCATCGGCGAAAACGCGCCGCCTGTCCGCGCGCGTATTTGCGATGGACTCGGCTTTCTCGGCATCGAGTTGAACGAGTCGCGCAACGCGGAAAACGCGCCGCTCATCTCAACGGACGCCGGCCGCGATAGCCGTGCGCGTCATTCGCACCGACGAAGAACTCATGATCGCGAGATCCGTCATCCGCGTCCTCAACCTCGGTCCGCAGCCAGAAAACTAGCCCATGAAAACCAACACGCTCACACCGGAACTTCTGCACCACATGGACGCCTATTGGCGCGCGGCGAACTACCTCTCGGTCGGGCAGATTTATCTCTACGACAATCCCCTGCTCAAGCGGCCCCTGACCATCGGCGACGTGAAGCACATGCTGCTCGGGCATTGGGGCACCACGCCGGGGCAGAACTTCATCTACACGCATCTCAACCGGGTCATTAACAAGTATGACCTCGACATGATTTACGTCTCCGGTCCCGGTCATGGCGGGCCGGCGATCGTGGGCCACACTTACCTGGAAGGCACCTACAGCGAAGTCTATCCCGACATCAGCCAGGATGAAGCGGGGCTGCGGAAGCTGTTTCTTCAGTTCTCGTTTCCCGGCGGAATTCCCAGTCATGTCTCGCCGGAATGTCCGGGCTCGATCCACGAAGGCGGCGAACTGGGTTATTCGCTCAGCCATTCGTTCGGCGCGGTCTTCGACAATCCCGATCTCGTCGTCGCCTGCGTCGTCGGCGATGGCGAAGCGGAAACGGGGCCGCTGGCCACGGCGTGGCATTCCAACAAGTTCCTCGATCCGGTGACCGACGGCGCGGTGCTGCCGATCCTGCATCTCAACGGCTACAAGATTTCCAACCCGACCGTGCTCGCCCGCATCACGCGCGAGGAATTGGAGCAGTTGTTCCGCGGCTACGGTTGGACGCCCTACTTCGTCGAGCAGGAGGAAAACGAACTCATGCACGAGGCGATGGCCGCGACGCTGGATCGGGCGGTCGAGGAGATCAAACGCATCCAGCACGAGGCCCGCGCTGCCGGGCAACTTCACGCGTCCGCGCTGGCCGATGATCGTTCTCACTTCGCCGAAAGGCTGGACGGGACCAAAGGTGATCGATGGCCGGCAGATCGAAGGCACCTTCCGCGCGCATCAGGTGCCGCTTTCCGACCCGGCGGCGAATCCCGAACATCTCACGATGCTCGAAGAATGGCTGAGGAGTTACCGACCCGAGGAACTCTTCGATGAGCAAGGCCGACTCAAGCCGGAACTGGCGGAGTTGGCACCCAAAGGCGACCGGCGCATGGGCGCAAATCCGCACGCCAATGGCGGCATGCTGCTCCGTGATTTGCGCATGCCGGACTTCCGCGAGTATGCGGTCGAGGTGCCCGAGCCGGGAGTGCTCGGCATCGGCGACACGCATGTGCTCGGACGTTTCCTGCGCGATGTCGCGAAGGTGAATGACGAGCAGCGGAACTTCCGCGTCTTCGGCCCGGACGAGACAATGTCCAACGGCTTGGAGGCGCTCTTTGAAGTCACCAACCGCCAGTGGGAGGGCGCGACGGTGGCGAACGACGAATTCCTCGCGCCGACGGGGCGCGTGATGGAAATGCTCAGCGAGCATCAATGCGAAGGCTGGCTCGAAGGCTATTTGCTCACCGGACGGCACGGACTCTTCAACTGCTATGAGGCGTTCATCCACATCATCGACTCGATGTTCAACCAGCACGCGAAGTGGCTGAAGGTCACGTCGCGCCTGCCGTGGCGGCGGAAGATCGCATCGCTCAACTACCTGCTCGCCTCGCATGTTTGGCGGCAGGATCACAACGGATTCACGCATCAAGATCCGGGCTTCCTCGATCAAGTCGTGAACAAGAAGGCGGAGATCGTGCGGGTCTATCTGCCGCCGGATGCCAACTGCCTGCTGTCCGTCATGGACCACTGCCTGCGCAGCCGCCATTACGTGAACGTGGTAATCGCCGGCAAGCACCCGGCGCCGCAGTGGCTGACCATGGAAGCCGCCGCGCGGCACTGCCTGGAAGGCATCGGCATCTGGGAATGGGCGAGCAACGATGATGACGGCGAACCCGATGTGGTGATGGCGTGCTGCGGCGACGTGCCCACGCTGGAGACGCTCGCCGCCGTGTCGATTTTGCGCGAGCACCTGCCGGAGTTGAAAATCCGGGTGATCAACGTCGTCGATCTCATGAAGCTGCAGCCGCAGACCGAGCACCCGCACGGATTGTGCGACACGGATTTCGACGAACTCTTCACCAAGGACAGGCCGGTCATCTTCGCCTTCCACGCTTATCCTTGGCTGATCCATCGGCTGACTTACCGGCGCACCAACCACGGAACATCCACGTCCGCGGCTACAAGGAAGAGGGCACGATCACCACGCCCTTTGACATGACGGTGCTGAACGACCTCGACCGCTTCCATCTCGTCATGGATGCCATCGACCGCCTGCCCCAGACCGGCGCGCGGGGCATTCGCTTCAAGCGGCAGCTCAAGGAAAAGCTGATCGAGCACACGGAATACATCAACAAACACGGTCGCGACCTGCCGGAGGTTCGGAACTGGAAATGGAGCGCGGTCACCGCGGACCAACAGGTGTGACGGCAAGGGCGGAGGAACTGCGCCATGCCTCAGTTTGAACTCATCTGCTTTGTCCTGATGCTGGTCGCCGCGCTGGATGTCGTGGCGTGCAAAATAGGTGTGCCCTATCCAGTCTTGATGGTGATGAGCGGGCTCGTGCTCGGCTTGATTCCGGGACTTCCGCGCGTCGTCATCGCGCCGGAGTTGGTCCTGCCGATTTTCCTGCCGCCGCTGCTTTTTCCCGCGGCCTTCCTCACCTCGTGGCATGACTTCAGGAGCAACTTGCGGCCGATCGTCCTGCTCGCCGTCGGTCTGGTGTTCGTGACGATGGCGGCGGTCGCCTGGGTCGCTCATTCCTTTATCTCCGATCTGTCGTGGGCCGCGGCTTTTGTCCTTGGCGCGATCATCTCGGCGCCGGATGCCATCGCGGCTACGGCGGTTTTCAAGAGTCTGAAAGTTCCGCGTCGCATCGTCACGATTCTGGAGGGCGAAAGCCTGGTGAATGATGCGGTCGCCTTGGTGGCTTATCGCTTCGGAGTCTTGGCCGTCGTGACTGGAAGCTTTTCGCTGTCGGCCGCGGCCATCCAGTTGCCGCTGGTCGCGATCGGCGGTGCGGTCATCGGCGGGCTTGTCGGTCTGGGCGTTGACTGGATTCTGCGGCGAATCGACGACCATCCAGTCCAGATAACCATCACGCTGCTCGCTCCTTTTCTCGCGTATCTGGCAGCGGAGCATGTTGATTGCTCGGGCGCTCTCGCGATCGTCACCGCCGGAGTCTTCATTGGATGGCGCTTGCCACGGATGGTGACCCCACGCACGCGGCTCGAACTCACTTCGTTCTGGCAGATGCTCGTTTACCTCCTCAACGGAGTGATCTTCGTCTTCATCGGCTTGAAGTTACCTCAGGTCGTCGATGGGCTGGAACACAAGTCATGGGCTACTCTCATCTTCGAGTCGGCCGCGGTTAGTGCCGTGGTGGTCGGCGTCCGTCTCCTGTGGATCTTTCCGTCGGCCTATCTGCCGAGGTATCTCTCCGCGAAGATCCTCGCCCGCGATCCCTATCCCGACTGGCGTCATCTGGTCATCATCGGCTGGTCGGGAATGCGCGGGGTAGATTCGCTCGCCACCGCGCTGGCCTTGCCTTTCGTCACCGCCGCCGGCGCGCCGTTTCCTGGACGCGACACGATCATCTTCATCTCGTTCGCCGTGATCCTGGTCACGCTCGTGGCGCAGGGCTTGACCCTGCCGGTTCTCATTCGCGTGCTGAACGTGAAGGGCGATGGCAAAACCGATTGCGAAGAATACCTTGCCCGAGTGGCGGCGAATGAGGCGGCGCTCCGTCATCTCGAAAAGCTCGCGGAGTCCGACCCGGAATTCGGCGAGCAACTGGGAGTTCTTCAAGCGCAGTATCACGAGCGCCTCGCAGAACTTGAATCGAGCGAAAACCCCGAGGCCGCAGAGGGCGAAGAACTCGACCGCCCGGCGTCGCCCTTGCGCCGGTTTGCGCTCGGTGCCTTGCGGGTCGAACACGCGACGCTCGTGGATCTGCGAAACCAGCACCGGATCAACGACGAGACACTCCGCGTCGTGCAACGCGACTTGGATCTCGCCGAAGCGCGCCTCGTGGAAATGGAGCGCTAAACTTGCGTAGGGACCGTTGCGGAGAAGATTTTGTTTTGCGATTTCATCAGCGAATACTTCGCGAGCCAGATATGCCATGACCGACGCCGAAAAAGACGAGCAGTTCTACCGTGACACGGAAAGCATCGCCTTACTTCCGGGAAATCGATCGCCGTGGTTGCGACCTCAATCACGAAGTTGGTGAAGGTGGTCAGCGCAATATTCGCCACGACCTCCACAATTTCCTCGTCGCTTAGACCTGCGTTCCGGGCAGGCTCGAAATCGGAGTCAGCGATTTGGCCTTTATCCGTGAGGATGGCCCACACGAGATCCAGGACCGCATCCGACTTTTTGTCCGACCCGGAACCGAACCGTGCCGCGCCGATCTCCGCACTGCTCATGCCGGCACGGCGTCCGCTGACAGTGTATGTGCTCACACAATAAGTGCAGCAATTGATCTCGCTCACGGCCAGGGCGATTTGCGCGCGCATTTTGGTGGAAAGCACGCCGTCGGACGGCGCGGCGTGCAGGCAAAGATAGCCATTCATCGCAGCGGGGGGAGTTGCCGAGCACACGGACCGCATTCGCATTGCCTTCTCGCATACCGCCGATGGAGGCACCCGAGAAGCTGACGAGGCGGGAAAGGTTCACTCATGGTATATTGGTGGTGCTGCGTGGAATGCATTGTGGAGGTCACTGCCGGTATGTTTTGTTCGGACGAGCCGGGCGAGAATTCGTATTGTTCCATTTTTCGTGCCGGACATCGGTTCCGACGGGAATTCGCTAACGCATTACCGCACAGCCCCTAGCACACACTGAAAGAGGTTGGCACATGCCTTGTTAAACGGGGTGGGGGGGACGCCGTTCCTCATCAATAACCAACAAAACAAATCAGCGAAAGACATCGACATGAAAACAAACATCATCATCCGCATTCTCTGTGCAGCCCTCTTCGCCTTCGGCATCGTCGCGCCGGCGATTGCGGGTCCGGGACCGCATGAGACCTACAAGCCAGTGACGACCATGAAGCAGGCCGAGGACATCAAGCCGGGGACCCGCATCGCCTTTGAATGCCCATTGTGCGGCGGAATCAAGACGACGGTTGCCGATAAGGATCGCAGTTATCTGCACGGTTTCACCTGCGACGTCTGTAAGAAGAAGTTCGTCGTGCGGTCCGATCCACATGGCGGGATCCGCGTCGCATACATTTGTACCGACGACGCCGGGCACAAGGCGAAGCTCCTGGCGGCCCCTTAACGGCTGCCACACTCGCGGGGCTTGCGCGTGCAGGCTCCGCGTCGCCGTGGCTGCCAGGTGTCGCGACATGTGGTATAATCGGAATCCGGCGCCAGCCCTCCGGCAGCCATCGTGATTCACCCTTCCGCATCAATGAAGGAGGCGTCGTGTGAAGTTGTCGCGACCAGTCGCTGAAATGCCGGCGGTGGGAATCGTGTTTGTGATCGACGACGACGCCTCCGTCCGCGAAGGGCTCAGCAGCCTGGTCCGCTCGGTCGGTCTCCGGGTCGAGACATTCGCATCGGCGAAAGATTATATCCGGCATGAAAGGCCCTCGATCCCGGCGTGTCTGGTCCTTGACGTGCGGTTGCCGGGATTGAGTGGCCTGGATTTGCAGCGGCAAATGGCAATGGCAGACAATCAAACTCCCATCATTTTCATCACTGGCCACGCGGACATCCCGATGACGGTGCATGCGATGAAAGCTGGTGCGGTAGAGTTCCTCCAGAAACCGTTTCTTGAACAGGAATTGCTCGGCGCGATCCAGCAAGCCATCGAGATGGATCGCGTGGCTCTCGTGCAACGAAACGAGGCCACAGAATTGGGCGCTCGCTACCACACTCTTACCCCGCGCGAACGTGAAGTGATGGGTATGGTTATCCGTGGACTTCTCAACAAGCAGGTAGCTGGTGAACTCGGTACGAGCGAAAGCACCGTGAAAATCCAGCGCGGGCATGTCATGCAGAAAATGCAGGCCGCCTCGCTGGCCGAACTTGTCCGCATCGCGGAGAAGCTCGGGTTGCAGGTTTAGTTGCGCCTGATGAGAGGATTCGAAGAGGGCTCATCGCCGCGAGTCTTTGCTTCGGATCGGGCTGCCTCTGGCTCCCCCTGCATCCGGGCAATACGCTGCAGTAGCTCACGCAATTTATACTCGGCTTTGTCCTTGCCGGACAGGGTGTAGGCATGGGTCTGGCCAGTGTCTCATTCGCAGTGATCTCCGCGGTTTCGAGCGCGCAGCTCTCCTCCGGCGCGGCCGTGCTCGATATGTGTCGGCAGATGGGCGTCGCGCTAGCTGGCTAGCTAGTGAGTTAGGGCCTCGCCGCTCGGCGATTTGCGAACCGTCAGCCGATCGGAGGATCCACCGCAGCGGGGGGCGACTTCTCGCATCGCCTTCGCACGAATAGTCGAAGGGGCGATATTTCGTACCTCGATTCTGTCTTTTCATAAATCGACAAATATCTAGCGCCGTTGAGGTTAGCATCGGGGTATCGGTGTGGCACGCGACCTGTAATAGGAATGAGCCATTGCCGGGCTTTCCATTCTCGGCTCGGCGCCCAAGGGAACCTGCATACCGACAAAGCCACACCGAAATGAATATCGAGGAATAACGCCATGTGGATCGTCCAACTCGCGCTGCGAAGGCCCGACACCTTTATCGCCGCAGCATTGGTGTTGCTCATTATCGGTCCGCGGGCAGTCAGGGCGCGGAATTGCTGGCATTCCTTGACCGACTGCGAAAAGGTCCTGGTGCAAGAGCTGCCCGCCGGCAAGTCCGCGAAATGAAAGCTTTGGTATGAAAGACTACGATGCCGTAATCATTGGCGCAGGGCAGGCGGCGATACCGCTGGCCAGAAAGCTCGCTGACAAAGGTTGGAGTGTCGCGATTGCGGAGCGCAAACATCTCGGGGGTTCCTGTGTCAATTTCGGCTGTACGCCGACCAAAGCAGTGCTGGCGTCCGCGCGGGTCGCACATCTCGCCCGGCGAGCCGGTGAGTTTGGAATTTCGGTGTCGGGTGTAGGGGTCGACTATTCCAAGGTCTTGGATCCGGGCGCGCGCGATTGTGCGGGCATCGCAAGTGGGCATCGCGAGTGCGCTCGAAGCGCACGGTGTCGACGTCCTTCACGGGCATGCGCGGTTTGCTGGACGGGACGGCAGCGGCTTCATCCTGCACCTCGACGGGCAGAGTCTTCGAGCCAGAGAGGTCGTCATCAATACCGGCACGCGGACGGTTTTGCCGCCCATCGAAGGCCTCTCTACGGTGGAATATCCTGCACGCCGGCAATTGGCTGAAGCACGATCAATTGCCCCAGCACGTCATCATTGCCGGGGCGGGCCCCATCGCACTGGAAATGTCTCAATTCTATCGACGCATGGGTGCCCAGGTGACCGTGGTCGGAAGCGGTAGCCAAGTGGCCGCCAAGTGAGGATCCTGAAGTTGCTGGCGCGTTGCAGGCGATTCTTGAAACGGAAGGCATCGCATTTCGTCTTCATTCGCGGGTCAAGGCGGTCACTCGCGATTCCATGGGGGTTCGGGTCGTTGTCGAATCCGCCGGCGAGGAAGAGGCGATCACAGGCTCGCATCTCTTCCTGGCAACTGGTCGCCGCCCAAATACGGACGATCTCGGGCTGGAAGTTGTCGGCGTCCGCATCGGCGACGAAAGGGGCGATCAGGTCAACGAACGCCTCGCCACGGGGGTGCCAGGGATCTGGGTGGCCGGTGACGCGAGAGGCGGGCCGATGTTCACGCACACCTCGTGGGACGACCATTTGATATTGGAATCGCAGCTACTCGGTGACGGCTCACGGACGACGACCGGCCGGATCGTCCCCTATGCGATTTTCACCGATCCAGAACTCGGCCGGGTTGGCATTGACCGAAGGGGAGGCCCGCCGGCTCCATGGCGCGCAAATCAAAGTCGCGAGTTTCGCGATGAAGCACAGCGGTAAGGCTACCGAGCTAGGCGAGACTCAGGGATTCATCAAGCTCATCGCGGACACTCGTGACAATCGATTGCTCGGCGCCGCTTGCCTTGGCGGCTGAAGGAGCAGAGTTAGTCGCTTCCTGCATTACCCTCATGAACGCCGGAGCGCCGCTTACCCGGATACGTGACGGGATCTACATCCATCCGACACTCAGCGAGGCGATGCAGAGCGCCGTGGTGGCCCTGAATCTTTAGGAGATTTATAGATCGATAACGACTTCTCCGCGCGGTCGGGAACAGCAGGTTAAGAGATTTCCCCCGGCAGGCGGTTCGAGCGGGCTGGGGTCATAGTCAACGGCGCCGGCAATGAGCGCCGTCTCGCACGAGTGACAAACTCCGCTGCGGCAGGCCCATCGAACCGGCACATCGCAGGCTTCGGCGAGTTCAAGGAGGCTCTTGAAGGCTGGGTCCCAAGGGACATCGATTCCGCTCCTGGCGAAAGACACGCGCGGTCCTTTACCGGCCGCGCCAGGAGGGGGATGAGGGGATCGCGCAGGCGCCTGCACTATGCCCACGGTCTCGATTCTCCCGGCCCGAAGACTTCTGTGTGAACCCGATCTGAAGCCACACCCCAATTGGCAAGACCCGCAGTAAAGTCGCGCAGAAAATGCGGTCGGCCCGCAAAGATAGAAATCCGCCTCACGGCTCACCCCCAAATGTTCCAGCGCTGCCATGTCGAGGTGCCCCGGAGCATCGAAGTGCAAACCCGGTTTGTCCTCGGGAAGCGGCCGGCTATATCGCACGTAGGCACCGGCTGTTACGGAGCCCGCTGAGCAGGAGGCGAGCTTCCTCAGCGAACGGGTCTTCACTGCTATTGGCGGCTCCTCGAAGCCACCACACCTATTCGCGCCGATGGATCCGCCGCCAGTCTGTGCAGCATCGCCAGGACCGGCGTCACCCCGATGCCGGCGCTCAGCAAAACAACCGGCCGATCGCCCGCCTCCAAAACGAAGCGGCCGCTCGGAGGGCTTACCTCCAGCATGTCTCCGACCTTGACCTGAGTAGTCAGATAAACACTCGCGGCGCCGTGGCTCTCCTTTTTGATGCCCAAGCGATACCGCTCAGTGCTCGGAGGTCCGCAGAGTGAATAACTGCGTAACAGCGTGGGCTCTTCCGGCTTGGTGCGCAGGCGCAACGACAACGAATTGTCCGGCCAAAGCGACCGGCAGCGGATGGTCATCGGTGGATTCGAGTTCGAGAGAAACGACATTGTCACTCTCGTGTCCGATCCGAACGACGCGCAAGGGACGGAACCCCGGCCAATGCTGGAGGAGGGCCTCCCGCCGAGGTCAGGCCCGGATTGCCGGTCACATCGCCTTCGTTTGGCTTCTGATGGAGAAGCGATTGGAACGAAGACCTCCAGCCGGCGGGGAGTGCGGGGATGCGCAGCGCCCGCTCCAGCGTATCCCGCGGATGGCCGGGCAAATACAATAGCCGGTTGATTTCAGCGACACTCATTCCTTCCGGACCGGCGACGACTTTGATCTATCTCATCGCCGGCCTGCGACTTCTCCCTCCTGCAATACCCGAAAATAGAAGCCCGGCCTGCCGTGGGAAACCAATAGGGAGGGCATGCGCGGCTCGTCCATCCTGATGCCGACGCGATAGCAGGTGACTCGCGGCTGGGTAACCTCGAAGAGCGCGCCACCAATGCGGTATTGGTCGCCGATGCAGACCTCCGTATCGGGCAGACCCTCGACTGTGAAGTTCTCTCCGAACTGTCCAAAGGTGAAGTCCGCGCGGTGGAGTTTATCCTGCCAGTACTGGTAGGAATCGATCTGGTAAACGAACACCGCACGGTGCTCGCCTCCATGGCTCGCCAAATCCGCCTGCGCGTCACCCTCGATATTCAATCGCCGCACCATGCGCTTACCTTCCACCGGATTCTTCCAAACGGATGTTCGGACCGTTTGCCCCCGCCAAACGATCTCCCGTGGCAGACCCACATTCACCGATAGGAGCCGCGCTGTCATCCGCCTACCCCTCAGGTTCGACCACGCCAAGCATCGCAAGCACAGCGTTCAACGCTCTCAAGACCCCGCACCTTCTTCCCCCAATGGGACTTGCTTTCCATTCAATTGTCGTGCCTCAGCACTATCATCTTCTCCCGCGACATCTCGCGCATCGTCCAAGGAATGCCGCCGATGCCGCACCCTGACTGCCGCCGACCCGAGAATGGCATCCAGTCGGTTCGGAAGGCTGTATGGTCATTGATGAGGACCGTTGACGCATCCAGATAGCGTGCGGCGCGCAGGGCGGGCGCAAGGGATTCTGCGAAAATACTGGCTTGAAATGCGAAGGGAAGCGAATTGGCAATCTCGATCGCTCGCTCGAGATCGTCGAAACCATAGACGCAAGTGACCGGGCCGAAAATCTCCATCCGGAGACTTTCGCGTCGAGCGGTGGCTCGACGAGTATCGACGGCACTAACGTCGTCTCGGAAACCCGACCTCCCCCAATGACAACCGCTCCACTGGCCGCCGCCTCGGCAATCCACGACTCTACGCGAACCGTTTCACGTGGATGAATCAGCGGCCCGACCTCTGTGCTCGATATTTGTGGATCGCCAACTTTCAGTGCTGCAACACGCGCCGAGAATTTCCTGAGGAAATCATCCTTCACACTGCTGTGAACGAAGATGCGCTGGACCGACACACATACCTGGCCGGCATGGTAGTATCCTCCTTTGACGATTGGCCCGATCGCGCGGTCGAGATCGGCGCTCCGATCCACGATCACCGGAGCAGCGCCGCCATGTTCAAGAGCGCATCGTGTCCCCGCGGCAAGCTTCCCGCGTAGGTGCCATCCGACACGTGCGGATCCGACGAAGCTGAGAAACGCCACTCTTTCGTCCGTCGCTAGTCGCTCCGCCAGGCCATTGTCCGCTGTGACGAACGTTTGGCACCAATGCTCGGCCAGCCCCGCCTCATGTAACAGCTCTACGAGCTGCAAACAACAAAGCGGCGTAGCCGTCGCGGGCTTAACAATGACCGGACACCCGACCGCGACCGCCGGGGCCACCTGGTGGACAATGAGATTCAGTGGATGATTGAAGGCTGAAATTGCCGCAACCACACCGATCGGCTCGTTGGTCGTGAAGGCCCACCGATGCTCGCTGGCCCTATTCAGGCCCATGGGAATTTCGCGTCCCGCCATCACCCCGAGTTGCTCGGCAGCAATCCGTAATCCGTCGATTGCGCGAAGGACTTCGATTTCCGCGTCCTGCATCGGTTTGCCGCCCTCCCTGGCGATCAAGGTGGAAAATCGATGACCGCGCGCCTCTAGGAGATCTGCGGCCTTCTGAAGTATGTCCCGGCGGGCATCTCTCTGCAGCAATTCGCCACGATTGCCAAGCGCACGATTCGCAACGTCAAGTTTGACTTCAAGGCTCTCGCCGTCGTCTGTCGTCACGTGGGCGAACGGCACCCGATCGAAGGCCTGTACTACTTCCAAGGATTGCGATTGATTCATACTCAAGCGGCGGGAAGGCGCATGCTCAGTTCATCGACGAGCACACGGGCGTTTTCAGAGTAGTCGATCGGCGTGGTGACAAGGTGGACGCCGCCATCTGTGAAGGCATTTTCCAAAGCGGGGCGGAGCTCGCTGATGACATTCACGCGCGTTCCTTTGGCGCCATATGCTTGAACGTATCTTACGAAGTCCGGGTTGTTGAACGTCATTCCGAAATCCGGGAACTGATCGACGGCCTGCTTCCAACGAATCATTCCGTAAGCGCCATCTTCGATCACAAGCACCACGAGATTCAGACGCAAACGCATCGCCGTTTCCAATTCCTGGCTGTTCATCATGAACCCGCCATCGACGCAAACGGCCATGACCCGGCGGTTGGGATAGAGCATCGCAGCCATCATCGCGGAGGGCAGGCCCGCCCCCATGGTAGCAAGCGTATTATCCACCAGGATCGTGTTCGCGATCCCCGTCCTGTAATTGCGCGCGAACCAAATCTTATACATTCCGTTGTCGAGCGCCAAAATCCCATCCGGGGGCATGACCTGACGAACATCATGCACAATGCGCTGTGGAGTGAATCGATCCTCGGTCGCGCGCGCGGCGATCTGACTGGGGATCCCCTCTCTCAGATGTAAAAGAGCCTGCGCATTGGAAATTCTGCCTTCTATCTTGCCCGCGAGGAGCCTCAACGAAGAGCCGAGATCGCCGATGACCTCGGCTTGCGGAAAATATACCTGTTCGATATTTGCACGCTGGTACCCGACGTGGATAACCTTGGGGCCAGCGAGTTCCATGATGAAAGGCGGCTTCTCCGCAGTGTCGTGGCCAATCGTAATGATCAGGTCCGCCTGGTCGATGGCGTCATGCACGTAGTCCCGTTCCGAGAGTGCCGCGGTCCCCATGTACAATTCGGCCTCACCTGGCGCCGCGACTTTTCCGAGCTGAGTCGTAAAATATGGGATTCGTGTTTTGACCACGAACCGCGCGAGGTCGCCTGAGCATCGCGGCCGGGAAGCAGCAGCGCCGAGCATCAGCAAAGGGCGTTCTGCGTTTACGATCATGGCTGCAGCACGATCCAGTGCGTCCTCACTCGCTGACGGCAACTCGACAGGGTGAGGCGGAATGAGAGGCACATCCTCGCATTCCTCAGCGGTGATGTCTTCCGGCAGCTCAAGATGCACAGGTCCCGGCCGCTCTTCCTGGGCGACCCGGATTGCTTCGAACCAATGTCGGGGATCGTGGGCGGAGACACGATCTGACGGGAAAGTTTTGTCAGCGGCTTCATCGCGGCGACCGTGTCCACGATTCGAAACCGCGCCTGGCGCGAGGACATGATTCCTTTCTGTCCCGTAATCATGAACATTGGCATCGCCCCCAGAAGCGCATAGGCGGCACCGGTAGCGAGATTCAGGGCGCCAGGCCCTAGAGTGGACAGGCACACACCTGGCTTGCCGGTCAACCGGCCGTAAGTAGCGGCCATAAACGCCACCGCTTGCTCATGCCTGGTCAAAACCAATTCAATCGACGATTTCCTTAACGACTCGATGACGTCGAGGTTTTCCTCGCCGGGAATACCGAAGACACGATCCACGCCCTCGTTTTCGAGCGCGGATACGAGAAAGTCGGAACCTTTAATCATAGAATTTCTCGGCGGCGATAAGGCCAGCAATCCGATCGTTGGAGACGACGCCGGCTCACTCCACCCCCTCGAAATGTTGGACGCTGAACCGCTTCTCGGCATCCATCCATACATTCTCGCGACGGTAGCCGGCAGCTCCGGCGAGTTCCGCGAACCCCTGAAGCGTGTATTTGTAGCAATTTTCAGTGTGAATCGTTTCCCCCTCGTCGAAGCAGATGTTGCCACCTCCCGGGAAGGAGACTTGCTGCTGCCGCCTGCTGACGAGATGCATCTCCACGCGGCTTAGGCCCGGATTGTAAAATGCATAGTGACAGAATGACATTAACTCGAAGTTGGAGCCGATCTCTCGATTCAGGCGTCGGAGAATATTGAGGTTAAACGCCGCCGTCACCCCGGCGGCATCGTTATAGGCGGCATGTATCGTCGAAGGACTCCTTCTTTAGATCGACACCAATTAAGAGGCTGCTTTCCTGCCCGCAAGTCGCGCGGATCGCTCTAAGGAACGCGAGCGCCGCCGTAGGCTCCAGATTGCCGATCGTGGACCCGGGGAAGTAGGCTACGGTGCTCCAGAATCGTTGCTTGGAATGGCGGAGGCGCAATCGGTTGGGTGTAATCTGCGCAAACGGGAAGAATCGAAAGGCCCGGATATCTGTCCTGCAAGTCCCTCGCGGCACTCAGCAGATGTTCGCGCGAGATATCGATCGGAACATAAGGCAGCGCGTCTGGCAGGTGGTCGAGCAAGACGCGCGTTTTGATACTGCTTCCACTCCCATACTCGACAATAAGCGGGCGGGGGCCGATCGCGACCGCCATGTCCGTTGCCATGATCGCGCATGATCTTTAGTTCTGTCCTCGTCGGGTAATACTCCGGCAGATGACAGATCTCGTCGAACAGCCCCGAGCCACGTTCGTCATAGAAAAGCCTGCACGGAAGAATTTTTTGACGGCCGGAAAGTGCCGCCATGGCTTCCGCGCGCACCTCGTCCGTCGAGGGAGCGAGATCCAGTGCCTCCACTGGGCGGCCGGCGGTCGGCGGCGCATCCAGAATTCACAGTTAATATATTGCTCATAGACTTCTGGCCAAACGGATGCCGCTGAATTGCCAGCGAGTGGCGGGAGGGAAAAAATTGCGATACGTCCTGCGGATGTGCGTCCAAGGGGTAGCGACAGATCCCCCCGCAGAACATATTGATTGCACATGAATTTGCCGTTGTATTCGCCCAGCGCTCCCCTTCCCGGGCAGTAGCCGAGGGTAGGGTGAATAGGCGCTGCTGGTCCATTGCCAGACTTCTCCGAACATCTGCTGCAGGCCCGGTCCATTTTCGGCAACTCCCGGGTGAAAGGTGCCAGATTCGACAAACGTCCCTCGCCTAAGGTCGACCGATCCCGAGGCGATTTCCCACTCCGACTCGGTCGGTAATCTCTCGCCGGCCCACCGCGCAAACGCATCGGCTTCGAACATGCTGACATGGCATACCGGTTCGTCGTCGACGATCGGCCGCAGGCCGCTGAGTGTATGGTTTTGCCATTCGCCGCGCGACTCCAACCAATAAAGCGGTGCCTGCCACTGCTCTGCCTGCACGGTCGCCCAGCCAAGAGAAAGCCAGTATTCCGGCGTCAGGTAACCGCCTTCGCGAATGAACTGTTTGAATTCTCCGTTGGTGACAAGTCGCGAAGCGATCGCAAAGGAATCTACATATTCCGGGTGACGAGGACTCTCGTTGTCGAATGCAAAGCCCTCCCCATCGTGGCCAATGTCCCGAAGTCCTCCGACCACGGCGATCCATCGTGACGAACCGCTCACTCGTCGCTTCACAGGCCACTCGTTCCACGTAAGCTGGCCGCAACGGATTGACCCAAAAGACGTGCTTGATGTCAGTCAGCATCAGTTCCTGATGCTGCTGCTCATGATGGAGCCCGATTTCCAGAAGCGACGCAGCCTCTCTCGGAATCAGCAATATCGCCGTCGATTAGCAAGCTGTAGTATTTGCTCATCGACATAGGCTCGGTAGTCATAGATCTCACGAGACCGTGGGACGACTCAACAGTCCCCGGTTCTGACGACAGTGACGATCCCCTATCGCGTTATAGTACGAGTTGAAGAGATACGAGAAGTTGGGATCGAACTCCTGGTAGCCTCTCTTGTAGGGCTTGAGGAGGAACGTCTCAAAAAACCAGCTGGTGTGTGCGAGATGCCATTTCGTCGGGACTGACTTCCGGCATCGACTGAACGACGTAGTCCTCCGTCGCGAGCGGCTTGCACAGCGCCTCCGTTTGCCGCCGCACCCGCTCATAGCGCGGGCAATCGAAGACGGGACTGCATTTGGGTAAGGGTGTTGATCGTCATGTCTGAAACCTGGTTGGTGCCGAAATGCTGTAGGCTTCATTTTTCTCTGGGGATGAATCCGGGGACGCCGGTTTCCACCACGGAATTGAACCATCTCGCGTCTTGATTCCTTCGTTGATCTCCCGCATGGCATCGTCGGGAAGGGTGGAGACGTCGAAGTTTTCCCTGAGGCGACTGGGCGTCTTGGTCGTGGTCAGGAGCGCCGTGCCCCGCTGGATGCCCCACGCGAGCAGGACCTGGGCGGGAGTCTTGCCGACCCGACTGGCGATTGGGTGATGACAGGATCCGCCAGCAAGTTGGGCTCGCTGCTATGACCCAGCGGGGCGAAAGCTTGCAGCACGATTTCGTTCCGGCGGCAATACTCCAAGAGATCCCATTCCGGGAGATATGGATGGGATTCGACGTGAACCACGGCCGGCTTGATTCTCGCGGCTGCAAGGATCTCCTTCACCTTTTCCACGCTGACGTCGGATAAGCCGATCGCCTTGCACTTGCCCTCGTCGACCAGCTTCTCCATGGCTCCCCAAGTGTCTGACAGCGTCACCCCGTTGTCATAGATCACATTGCCGCTCGCATCCCGCGGGTCTTGCTCCTCGCCGGGCTGGAAGGCGAAGGGAGTGTGGATGAGATAGAGGTCGAGATAGTCGAGCTGGAGTTTCTTGAGACTTGCCTCAAAGGCCGGCTTGACGCGCTCGGGCCGATGATTGGTGTTCCAGAGTTTCGTTGCGACAAACACATCCTCCCGCTTGATTTTCCCCGCCTTGAACACTTCCTGCATCGCTTCGCCGACCTCCTTCTCCGTCCGGTAGCGTTCCGCCGTGTCGAGCGCGCGAAATCCCGCCTCCAGCGCGGCCTTGGTCGCATTCCTGGTGGCGACCGGGTCCGGAATCAGCGTTCCAAAACCGAGCGCCGGGATCGCGCCGGCCCCGTTGCCAATGGGAAACGTCGTGTAGCGAAGATTGTCGGGTCTCATAATCTTGATCCTCCGTTGGATTCTCTGATCGTCAGCCCGCGACCGGTGAGGTGGAGGCGGTGGGATCTGCGATTGTCATCTTCGGGTTTGGTTATTGGATGCGGGCTCCGTCTGAGCCCCTGGGCAGAACGAGACCGCCTGCTCACCCCAATCCCATTACATTTGGCGTGCCAGTTTTTCGATCCGACGCAAGCGGCACAGCGCCGCCTATTTGCGTATTGTGTAGAATTCCACGCCGCGGTGCGAAATCTCGCCCCCATGGTTGATTCGCGCGAAGGAGGTGCGAGATCTCGTCTCGACTCCACGAAACTTTTCGTGAGCTGCTCACTGATTGGCCAGCGCACTCTTCCAGTCCGTATAGCCCCGCGCTCCGCCACCATAGTAAACTTCCTTGGTCGCGGAGGCTAACGGCACTCCGCGGCGGAATCGCTCCACCAGATCGGGATTCGCGATGTAATGGCGCCCAAATGCAATCAAATCGGCCTTGTGTTCCGCCAGTGCTTCGGTGGCGAGAGCGAAATCATATCCTCCATTGGAGATATAGCCGCCCTTAAAGCTTTTGCGAAGTAGTTGAAAATCAAAGTGAACACCACCGGCCACCTCACGAGTCCGCCCCTCGTAGCAGTGCAAATAGGCGAGATTCAATTGGGTCAATCGTGCAACAAGGGTGCCGTATGTCTCTTGCGGATTGCTGTCGAGGGGTGTGTCGCCCGTCGCGTGTGAGATGGGCGAGAGGCGAACGCCGACGCGGCCCGCGCCCACAACTGCGGCCACCGCTTCTGCGACCTCAATCGTCAGTCGCATTCGGTTCTCAACACATCCGCCGTAGTGATCACCACGGAGGTTAGTGCTGTCGCGAATGAACAGTTCGAGTAGATAGTTACTTGCTGCGTGGATTTCTACTCCGTCAAAGCCCGCGGCGACCGCATTTTTTGCTGCGGACCGGTAGTCGCCGATGATCCCGGCAATTTCGTCCAATCTGAGGGCTCGTGGCTTCGAGGGCCGTGCTTCTCCCTTCTCGGTTAAGACCTCTCCGCCAGCCCGAATGGCCGACGGGGCAACCGGAGCACCTCCATTTTTCTGGAGACTAACGTGGGAGAAACGGCCCCCATGCCAGAGTTGGAGAACGATACAACCGCCAGCGCCATGCACCGCGTCGGTGACTCGGCGCCACGCGTCCACCTGCGCATCAGTGTAGATCCCCGGCGAGAAAGCGGACCCACAGCCCTGCTGCAATATGGGAGCGGACTCGGTAATGATCAATCCGGCCGAAGCGCGTTGCCGATAGTATTCGGCGGCGAGCGGAGTTTGCACTCCGTCGCTGCTGGCTCGGGCTCTGGTCATCGGGGCCATCACGACACGATTCGCGACGGGGATGCTTCCCACCCTGGTCGGAGAGAATAGGTCGTCGGTTTTCACTGAGCACGGTCAAAACCTCCTGCAGGAGGTGAGTGGCGACTTACTGCTGCCGGCAAAGGGCGTGATGCGTCTCGCCTCCGGGGAGAACGGACTGCCATGGCGGCCGTCGCCCATTCCGAATGGACCCGCTTAGGATCCGAGCTGGCCGACGTAGTAACCGAGACGATTTTCCGCGTCGCCCGGTTTGTGAAAGCCTTGCTCCATCAACTTTTTGATTCTCGTTTGGGCGGCGGGACGCTGCACGGAAGCAATGAACGCATCCCACTCCAGTCCGATTTCCGCATCGGGAGGCAGACTGGCGACATTGACCAGATGCTTCGTCTCAGCGATCGCTTGCTTGTCAAAGGTTGCGATCCTCTTCGCCAGCGTATCAACAAATCCGTCGAGTTCGGAATCGGGCAGTGAACGGTTCACGTAGCCGTAGCGCTCGGCCAGTTCGCCGTCGATGTCGTCGGCCCCCAGCAATACTTCCAAAGCCCGTCCTCGCCCCATCAAGCGAGGCAGTCGCGCCATCGGACCACCGCCGGGCACTAATCCGGCGCCGACTTCCCATTGCGACAGGATCGCCTTTTCGCGGCTCGCAAAGCGCATGTCGCTGGCGAGCGCAAGTTCGCTCCCGACCCCGGTGGCTCGCCCCGAATCGAAGCGATCGACACGACGGGGGCGCGACTGAGACGGGCCAGCATATCGGGCAGAGGCTGCAGCCCGGTCGGACCAGGCGGCAGAGATGTCGAATCCTCCAGCTTGGCGAGGAAGTTATAGTGAATCAGAAAGAATCCTTCGATCGCGCTGTCGAAAACCACCACCTTCACCTTCTCGTCGGATTCAATGGTCCTGATGATTTTGTCCAACTGCGGGATGTTTTCGGGACCGAAGATATTCAGGGGTGGAAGGTCAAAGGTCACCCGCCAATAGGCTGGCGAATTGCGCTTGAGTCGGATCTGTTGGGTTTGCGTGGACGTGTTCATTGGTTTGTCCTTTCTGAGTCAGGTATGGCGGTTTGTTGCTGTGGTGGGTTAGAAGGATTGGTGAGGCTGATGGGCGCCGCCGAATCGAAGGCAACTTATTTGCGCGCGGATCCGGGATTTCGCGCCTTCAGGAAGGTGTCAGTCAGGCGGATGATTTCGTTCGGCAGCAAGTCCAGCGCGAAATGACCGGCATCGAGAATATGCACCTCGGCACTTGGAACTTCTCGTCGGTAAGCCTCGGCCCCGGCGACGGTGAAAGAGGGATCGTAGCGGCCCCAGAGGACCAAGAGCGGCGGCTGATGATCGCGCAGCCATTGCTGCCAGGTGGGGTAGGACTTGAGATTGCTCTGATAATCGTAGAAGAGGTCCAGTTGAATCTCACCCTGGCCCGACTGGTTCAGAAAGTAATACTCATCGACCCAGTCATCGGGATTGAGAAGTTCCGGATGGGGAGTCGTGCCGACGTGCCGCTGCCGGGTGGCTTCCAGCGAGAGCAGATTGGCCCTCACCTTGGCTTCATGAGCCGCGCGGTCCTTCCAAAAGGCGCGCCGCACTTCCCAAAGGGCAGATAACCCTTCTTCGTGCGAAACGGCATTCTGGATGATCATGGCCTGCACCCTTTCGGGGTGGGATACGGCCATGCGAAATCCCACCGGTCCACCGTAGTCCTGCATGAAAAGAGCATATCGGTCCAAATGCAATTGCTCGGTCAACTTCTGCATGACCGCCGCCAGATGATCGAAGGTATATGGAAAGGCTTGATGATCGGGCCACGATGAGTGTCCAAATCCGGGATAGTCTGGCGCGATAAGGTGGAAACTGCTGGCGAGCGAGGATTCGAGAAGCGGCTGATACATCCGGGAGGACGAGGGCAGGCCGTGAAGCAGAAGAATGACCGGCGCATTCGCGGGACCCGCTTCCCGATAGAAGATGTCGAGATCATCGACCTTGGCAGTGTGGTAAGTGACCTGGTTTCCGGCAGAAGCGCACGCGATGTTCATAAACATGAGGATTCCGCTAAGTCGCCAGGGAGGTAATTTCATTCGGCAAATTTCCGACAGCGGTTATGTGCAAGCGAGAGGGTTTAGAACTCGAACAAATCAAGCATTGTCGTTGACCAGCACGATGCGGTATCGCGCTTTGCCCGAGCGGAGATGCTCCAGGGCGTCATTGACCTTTGCCATCGGAAACGTCTCGGTTATCGGCGCGATAGAGTGGCGCGCGCTGAATTCCAGCATCTCGTCGATGGCGACCGGGCTTCCTGCCGGTGAGCCGCCAATTGATTTTTGACCGAGGATCAAGCTGAACGCGGGCACTTCCAACGGCTTGAGGACCGTGCCGACGTTGTGAAAGTGTCCCTTCGGCCGGAGAGCGTCGAGGATGCCGGGGACATCCAGCGGGGCGTTCACCGTGGAGATGATCAGGTCCAGGCTGCGAGCGAGCTTCTTCAGCGCTTCGGGTTTCCTCGTGTTGTGGACGAAGTGGGCACCCAGTTTCTTCGCCTCCGCCTCCTTGTTGTCGCTCGTTGTAAAAGCATGAACCTCGCAGCCCCATTTGTTAGCGAACTGGAGCGCCATGTGCCCGAGGCCGCCGATTCCGATGATGCCAACCCGTGCGGTGGAAGGCACATGGTTGATGAGCAACGGCGCAAAGACGGTGACGCCGCCGCAGAGGAGCGGGCCGGTCTTGGCCATGTCGAGCGCCTCGGGAATCGGACGAACCCAAGTCCATTGCGCGCGGACCCGGTCGGCGAATCCGCCGTGACGTCCAAAGATGGTGCCCTGGACTGTAGGGCAAAGGTGATGATCCCCGGACAAGCATTCGTGGCAGGAGAGGCAGCTATGCGCCCACCATCCAAGTCCGACTTTTTGGCCGACCTTCAGACCTTTCGCCTCCTCGCCGAGAGCGGCGACCGTGCCAGTGACCTCGTGGCCTGGGACGAACGGATATTGGGTCATCCCCCAATCGTTATCGACCATCGCGAGATCAGAGTGGCAGATGCCGCAATGAGTAACCTTGATCTCGACTTCCTCCGGCCCGAGTTCTCCGGCTTCAAAGTCAAAAGGCTCAAGTGCCGACTTCGGCCCCGATGCTGCATAGGCGTGGAATGTATGCTTGGTGTTCATGGTAGTTGAGGTTGAGCGTGCGGAGCGGAACTGCGGTGAGTGATGTGCTGGGACGGAGAGAGTTGCGGTCCGCTAGGTCGTGAACTAACGAGTTCCTCAGTTTCACGGACCAGCGCCGCGAAGAGTTCGCCGGCCTTGTGATACCGCACCAGCGGCGCAGCCTGACCGGCCCAAAGCGCAACCAAATCGGTGCGCCCGTGAGCCAGCGCCGCCGCGCGCAGCGGCGCAACAATCCAACTGTGAGCCGGATAGCCGGCGAAGAGAGGCTCATGCGCCCGCATTTCGTCCGTAAAGCGGCGTTGGATTCCGCGTGCGAGTCGTCCGGTGTAGGCTCGAGACAGGCCGGTGTGTTTTGCGTCCTCCTGAAACAAGAGCTTGCGATGAAGCGGATTTGCGCCCGACTCATCACAAGCCAGAAAAGCGGTTCCGATCTGCACGGCATCGGCACCGAGGGTCAACGCCGCGGCTATTCCGCGGCCATCAGCGATGCCGCCGGCCGCGATTACCGGGATGCGGACCTGATCAACAATCTGGGGCACCAAGGCGAACGTGCCCATGAGAGAATCGGCGGCTGATCTAAGAAACGACGGACGGTGGCCGCCCGCCTCGAAACCCGACGCCACCACCATGTCAACGCCGCCCGCTTCCATCGCTACCGCTTCATCCACCGTGGACGCCCCGCCCACGGTGATGATTCCCTTTTCCTTGCAGGCTCGAAGGATTTGCGGTGAGGGAATGCCGAAGACGAAGCTGAACACTGCCGGCCTGGCTTCGATCAACGCTTCGACCTGTCTCGTCGAAATCGGCAACTGCACCGACCGGACGCTCTGGCGGCTCAACGCCAAGCTCCCGGTAATAGGGCGCAAGCAGCTTCAGCACCCGGTCATACGTTTCCTCATCAAGCGTCTCGCCTCCGGCGTCGAAGGTCGATACCCATAAGTTCATTCCGAATGGCTTTTCGGTAAGCTGTCGAATTTCCGCGGCGGTTTTGCAGATATTCTCCGGGGCCAGATCGTTCGCGCCGAAGGAGCCCAAGCCGCCCGCGTTGGAGACGGTGGCGGCCAACAAAGCTGTGGAACCACCCCGTCCGAATGGCCCCTGGATAATGGGAAAAGACAGGTTCAGCGCCTTGGCGACAGGCGAGTCGGTCCATGTCTTCTTCATGGTTCGTCTCTCTTTGATGGTGACGCGACGGGCGGCGCCAATTGCCCGGAAGTTTCGTCGAGTCGAAATATCAGTTCGAGCACGAGCGGGGTGCCGATGGGGAGACTCTGCACTCCGCAAATCAACCGCGTGTGGCCTGGATCCTTTCCGAAGATCGCGGCGAACAATTCCGATGCAGCGTCCGCAACGGGCACGTGCTCAATAAAGTCGGGAGTCGTCACCATGGAGACCCCTAATCGGACCAATCCCCTTACCCGATCCAACCCATGCGGGTGGTTACTCGCGATTGCAAGGGCGTTGAGAGCGGCCCACTTTGCCGCCTCCCGGCCCTGAGCGACGGTCAAATCCTCACCGAAACGACCGGTGAACGGAAGCTTGCCGTGGACCAGCGGGAGCATGCCGCTGAGGAAGAGTAAGGCGCCCTCCTGTGAGGTTTCCACATAAGCGCCCAACGGAGAGGGCGCTTCTGGCAACTCGATACCGAGTTCGCGCAAGCGCGCAGAAGGACGGGCCTCGGAAAGATTGTTACTACCGCCCGGCATGGGAACCTCCATCTACATACAGGATCTGACCGGTGACGAACGCGGCCGCAGTGAGATAAAGCAAAGCATCCACAATTTCGGGAACTTCCGCCAGGCGTCCCATCGGGCTGAGCTTCTTGAGAAACTCATGATTGTCCGCCGCATGCATTGGCGTATTCACGACGCCCGGCGCGATCGCATTAACCCGAATGCCCTCCGCGGCATACTCGATGGCGAGCGCTTTGGTGATCGACTGCAGTCCTCCCTTGGTCAGATTGGCCAGGCTCCCCGTAACGCCCGCGATCGGCTGATCGGCCAGGGCGGCGGTGATGTTGACGACGTGGCCGGACTTTTGCTTGCGCATTTGAGCAATCGCCAACTGCGACACGTAGAAGAAGCCGGCCAGATTGGTCGCCAGCGCACTGGTAAAGTCCTCCGAAGTATAATCTGTAAACGGCTTAGAAATGAACAAACCGGCGTTATTAACTAGGAGATCAATCGTTCCGAAGTTCCGGATGGCAGCATTCACTACCTCTGTGGCAATCGCAATCCCACCGATGCTGCCATCGACGAGAACGAGATTCTCCGAACTGGTCAGCGATTCGGATTTCGAGATGTTGCGCGAATTCGCCACTACCCGGTATCCCCGTTCAAGCAGCGCCTGCGCTATTCCGAGGCCGATGCCGCTCGACGCGCCCGTAACGATGGCCGCTGGTCGTTCATTGCTCTTTGCATTCATAGGTTTTTCCACTGGATATGGTTTGCGATGATTAGCGCTCCGCGGAAGCCACCGACGTTCGCGCTCGGGGGATTGCTTCCCGCAGGCCAACCGGCGGGAGCTGCGCAGCAACTGTGACTCCCGCCAATGCCTCACCCAACGACCACAGTGCCGCCCCCAGCAGCACCACGTCCTTTAGGAGAAACTGTCCGGGTAGCGCAGAAAGCGCAGGAAAGCCACCGAGGCTCGGTTCCCATCCGGGCGTTGTGAACAGGAATGAAAGCGTGGTGAGGAACATTAGCACCGCCGCGGCACTGCCGATCGCGCAGGCCTTCGGAGAGACAGCCCGAAGAGCAATCAAAACAGCGGTGCCAATTTCGACCACTCCGAGTCCGGCAGAAAACTGTCGAACCGACATCAGAGAATATATCCAGCCTATGAATGGACTGTGCGCTACTAGCGGCGCGATGCCCTGTGCCTCGTATTCCGTAAACTTCATTATTCCGATCCATCCGATTACGATCACCAGACCGTAACGAAGGACGTGAATTCCGAGGACGCTGACTTGCAGCGGGAGTCCCTCTCTAACATCAAAGCGGCCGGCAGATGAGTGGTTCATAGCGCGAGTGTCATATCTGGTTCGTTTGCTCTATCCGGAAAGCGGGAATTGAGACCCCGCCATCAGGGTAATGGCCACACACGGTGATTGGCCGCGCGTCGAGGAGAGGGCATGCCTTTCTCTTGGGCTCGTCAGCTAGACTAGGTTCATCTCGACGGCCACGTTCCCTTTCAGTCCCTTGGAATAGGGACACAGCAGCTCTGCGGCCTCCACGACCGACCGGGCCACATCGTGCTCCAAACCCGGCAGGCTGATATTGAACCGGGCGTGGAGGGAATAGCCATCGGCACCCGTGCGAAGGTCCACTTCGGGGTCGATTGCCGTGCCGGGCGGGAGAGCGATCTTCATCTTGCCCGCTGCAATCCCCATCGCCGAGAGAAAGCAAGCCGACCAACCGACGGCGAGCAGTTGCTCTGGATTAGTGCCATTGCCCGGAGCACCAGGCACCGAAAACTTGACGTCCAGCCGCCCATCCGAGGTGCGGGAGGCGCCGCCTTCCCGGCCACCGGTAGTGTGAGCCTTGGCGGTATAAAGCACTTTCTCTTTGTGTTGAACGGTTTTGTTTTCTGGTGGGATGTCAGTCGTATTCATTGGTGGTTCTCCTGATGTTGGTGAGTTCTGGCTATTACCTAACGTGCTATCTTGCTCCGACTGGTTGCTGCGCGAGCGAGGTCAGCAGCGCCTCGGCCGCCGATGTTGACGATGCGGGATTCTGGCCCGTAATGAGTCGGCCATCGACGATTGAATGAGGCTGCCATTTGGGCACCTTCTCGAACTTGGCGCCCAGCCGTGTCAGTTCATCTTCAACCAGAAACGGCACGACGTGCGTGAGCTGCACTTCCGCCTCCTCTTCATTCGTGAAGCCGGTCACGCGTTTGCCCTTCACGAGCGGCTCACCCTGATACATCACGTGGCGCAGCACGCCAGGCGAGTGGCAGACCAGAGCGATCACCTTGTCGGAATTGTAGAACGACTCGAGCAAGGCGACCGACACCGAGCTTTCGGCCAGATCCCACATCGGCCCGTGCCCGCCGACGTAAAATATCGTATCGAAGTCTTCCGATTTCATGTCGGCGAGCTTGACCGTCTGGGAAAGCGCCTTTTGCGCCGCCTTGTCCTGTTTGAACCGCGCCATCGCGGGAGTCTGGCCCTCGGGCAAATCGCTCTTCGGGTCAACCGGAGGTTGCCCACCTTTAGGCGAGGCCAGCGTTAGCTCGACACCCGCATCCCTGAAGACAAAATAGGGGGCGGCAAATTCCTCAAGCCAGAAGCCAGTCTTGCGGACGGTATTTCCCAGTTGATCGTGGGATGTTAGCACCATTAGTATTTTCATATCCTGTGTCTTTCGATTGTTGGTTTGTGTTAGCTATTAGCGCAGTGACTTGAACGCAGCGCGCAACTCGGTCGTGAAGAGTTCCGGCTGCTCCCACGCCGCGAAGTGACCGCCTTTCGGGAGCCGGTTGTAGTGAATCAGTTTGGGATAGGCTTTCTCGGTCCAGCTCTTCGGCGCCGTATAGATCTCATCGGGAAATGCGCTCACGGCCGCGGGGATCGGAACGCCCTTCGGGGCGAAGAAGGGCAGCTTGCTTTCCCAATAGAGACGGGCGGAAGAGACCGCCGTATTCGTCAGCCAGTAGAGCGTGATGTTGTCGAGGATGTCATCCCGCGTCAGGCCTTCGGGCTGACCGTCGAAAACGCGCGCGATGAGCGCCTGACTGCGCGCGTCGTGATCGAGCATCCAGGCGGCCAGGCCGACCGGTGAATCCGCAATCCCGTACAGCGTCTGCGGGCGGTTCGCCATCTCCTGGGCGTAGCCCAGGCCGTGTTTATAGAAGAAATCGAGCTGGTCCCACGCGCCCTTCTCCTCGGCTGAGAGGCCGGACGGTGGCGGTTCGCCGTATTGGAGAGCCTTCGCGACGTCATCCGGAACAGTGGCCGGCATGTTGGTGTGGATGCCGATCAATCCCGGAGGCGCCAGCAGAGCCATCTGCTCCGTAACAGCATTTCCCCAATCGCCGCCTTGCGCCACATATCGCGTGTAGCCGAGGCGCTTCATCAGCACGATCCAGGCGCGCGCGATGCGGATCGGGATCCCAGCCGGTGACGGTTGGCTTTCCCGAAAACCCGTGGCCCGGCAGCGAAGGGATCACGACGTCGAACGCGTCCTCCGCCTTTCCGCCAAAGGCGGTAGGATCGGTGAGCGGGCCGATGATCTTCAGTTGCTCGATGATCGAGCCGGGCCAGCCGTGCGTGACGATCAGCGGCAAGGCATTCTGGTGCTTCGAACGGACGTGGATGAAATGGATGTCCGACCCCATCGATTTCGGTGATGAATTGCGGCAGGGCGTTCAGTTTCGCTTCAACCTTTCGCCAGTCGTAATCTGTCGCCCAATAGCGCGCGAGCGCCTGCATCGTTGCGAGCTGCACGCCCTGCGATTCATCCGTGACCGTTTCCCGTTCAGGCCATTTCGTCGCCGTGACGCGGGAGCGCAAATCGGTGAGTGCGGATTCGGGGACGTTGACGTGGAAAGGACGAATGGCGTCGGGGCTTTCGTTGGTCACGGTTCCTGGCTTATCGGCGGCGATTGCCGGAATTGCGGCGGCTGCGAGAGCGAGCGATGCAACGGTGGTACGGATAGGGGTTAGACGCGGCGCGGCGGTTTGTGTGACGACGAGATTTTCTTTGATTTTCACGGTGGCGGTTGATTTTCGTGTTGTGCAGCCCCCGACCGGCGCCGTGGCCAGATTGGGAAAGCCTGCTCCACCGAGTTCTATTACACTTCGCGTGCCACGTTCCTTCACCTTCTCTAACGTACGCCGCCGTCAATACTTGTGAGTAGTGCGAGACATGGGCTCGCCGGTGCGAAAATTCGACCGGACGATTGTTCGTAGGGCAGAGATGCGAGATCTCGCCTATCACGCGCAGTGCCACCATGCACCGCCTGCGGTTCCGCACGCGAGATGGTCAGTAGTTAGAGCGGCGGCCGAATGGACAGCTAGCTTGCTCGCCATAGGTAATGTCTCTGGCAGCCCCGTGGATTTCCCTTGAAAGTTCGCTTTTTACGAGCCGCTGATGCGCCGCTCGTACTCGCGAGCAAACGTCGCAACACGTCTCAAAGCGAAGGGACGAAGGTTCGGGGCCAAACTGGCGAAAGTTCGTACGGTGCGAAGAATCGAACGAGCGCTCCGGACGGTCGAAATAATGGCAAGATACTGAGAGAGATGGAGAAACGATATGAGAGAGCGGCTGGCACGGCACGTGAGTTGGAAGTCCCATCAAGGGACCGATTCAAAGCTATGCAAAATTCCACCATTTCAGCTCCCGCTTCGGCTTCCTCCAAAAAGGAACCCTCTGTCGAGGCGAAACCCGCAGCTCCAACCATCGAGCGGCCGAAGCGTCGGCGTCTCATCGTCGGCATCTTCGTGGCGGCTGCATTGCTCGTCGTCGCTGTGCCGCGCGTCGTCCACTCACTGCACACTGTCTCCACCGACGATGCGTACGTGAACGGTTATGTAACCTTCATCGCCCCCCGCGTGGGTGGGCAAATCGCGCGCGTGTTGGTGGAGGATAACAACCGCGTCAAAAAGGGCGACGTGCTTGCTGAGTTGGATCCTGAGCCGTACCGCGTCCAGTTGGACCTCAAGCAAGCCGCAGTGAATTCCGCCAGGGCAGAACTGGCGGTGACGGAAGCAAAGGTGCGCGGACAACTCGCACAAACGCGCAGCCTGCGCTTCAAGCTCCAGCACACCATCGAAGACGTGGAAAACCAGGTGGCCGTCTTGCGGGCACGCGTGGCGACGCTCGATCAAACCAAGGCATCCCTGGTGCTGGCTGAAGCCGAGTACGGCCGCGCGAAACGGTTGCGCGGGACCAAGGTGATCAGCAGCGAGGAGTTTGACCAAAAGCGCGAGGCGCTGGATGTGGCGCAAGCACAGGTGCAGCAAGCCCTCGAAAGTGCCTGCCAGGTTCGTGTTGCACTCGGCCTTCCCCGCGACCCGGCTCCGGGCCAGAGCCTCACCGACGTGCCCGCGGACATCGATCAGACCTTTTCCACCGTCCGCCAGGCTCTCGCGGAATTGCTCCAATCAGCGGCGCAGATTGGGATCACCTTTTCCAGTTTCGATCTTTCGCCAAAACAGACGATCGAGGAATTTTACCGGCGCGACTCCGGCGGCGACATCAATCGGATTTATGCGGAAGTCATCAAGACCGCGCCGGCCTTGGAAAAGGCCCACATGAACCTGGCCGAGGCGGAGCGCGATCTTGCACAGGCACAGCTCGACTTGCGCTATTGCACGATCGTCGCCGAAATCGATGGCGTGGTCACCCGCCGCAACGTGAATCCCGGTAATGACGTGCAAGTAGGTCAAAGCATCATGGCCATTCGCTCGCTGCGCGACGTCTGGGTGGATGCGAATTTCAAAGAGACGCAAATTCGGAACCTGCGGATCGGTCAGCGCGTGGAACTTAAAGTGGACATGTACGGGAGCAAGCGGAGCTTCGAGGGGCGTATCTCCGGCTTCACGATGGGCACCGGTTCGACGCTTGCCCTCCTGCCGGCTCAAAATGCGACGGGCAACTTCGTGAAAGTGGTCCAACGGCTTCCGGTGCGCATCGATGTAGTGAACTACGATCCCGAGCAATTGCCGCTCTTTGTCGGAGCATCTGTCGAGCCGGAGGTTGACCTCAACGGCACGCCGACTGGTGCGAATGCCGGCAAGCTTTTGCAAGATGGCAATCAAGCGACTGCCGCCCCGAGCCCATGAGCACCGCCTCGATAGACGTCGCCGCGCCTGTCGCGACCACGGGCAACCGTTTCATCAATCCGTGGATCGTGGCACTTGCGGTGGTGATCCCCACGTTCATGGAAGTGCTCGACACCACGATCGCCAACGTGGCGCTGCGATATATTGCCGGCGGTCTGTCCGCGCCCGCGACCGATAGCGAATGGGTCATTACAAGCTATCTCGCGGCCAACGCGATTATTCTTCCGATGTCCGGCTGGCTGGCCGTCCGGCTTGGCCGCCGTAACTACTTCCTGATCTCCATCGCCGTCTTTACCCTCGCGTCCGCGTTTTGCGGTCTGGCCACCAATCTTGGCATGTTGATCGCCGCCCGCGTGCTGCAAGGGCTCGCCGGCGGGGGCCTGCAACCATCAAGCCAGGGCGTGTTGCTCGATGCATTTCCTCGCGAAAAGCAGGGCGCAGCCATGACCGTTTTCGGTATTGCTGCGCTGCTCGCGCCCGTCGTTGGGCCGACTCTTGGCGGTTACATCACCGACAATTACAACTGGCGCTGGATCTTTTACCTTAACCTGCCAGTGGGCGGGTTCGCGCTATGGATGTGCGCCAAGGTCGTGCATGACCCCGACTACCTGAAAACCGAGCAGCTCGCCATGCGCAAGAAGGGCGCACGCTTCGATACGCTCGGCCTCAGCCTGTTGACTCTGACGATGGTCTGTTGGGAAATCGCGTTGAGCAAGGGCCAGGAATGGGACTGGCTGGGCGATCCGTTTTTGCGCGTCCAGAGCCTGGCAGTCCTGTTTGTTCTCGGCCTGGTTGGCCTCATCTGGTGGGAGATGAGGGTCGCCAATCCGCTGGTCAACTTTCGCACGCTGAAGGATCCGAATTTTCGCTGGTGCTGCGTGATTATTTTCTGCGCGTTCGCTTCGCTCTACGCCAACACCACCGCGCTGCCCGCCCTTCTGCAGACACTTTTTGGCTACGACGCCACCACCTCCGGCCTCGTCCTCTCACCCTCGGGTATCGGTGCAGTGCTCATGCTCGCCGTCGTCGGCCGGTTGTTGGGCCGCGGCACGGATGCTCGTTATCTCATGGCTTGCGGCCTTTTCACCATGGGTGTCGGCACCTTCTGGATGTCGCGTTTAACTCTCGATATCAGCCCCTGGCAGGTGGTTTGGCCGCGCGTTGTTTTCATCGCTGGTCTTTCGATGATCTTCGCGCCCCTCAACGTCGCCGCGTTCGTCAATATCCCAAAGGAAATGCGCGGTGCCGCCGTCGGTCTCCTGGCCTTGCTGCGCAACGAGGGAGGAAGTGTCGGTACGTCCGTGGCGCATACCATCCAGGAGCGGCGCGATCAATTCCACACTCTACGCCTGGGCGAAAACCTGGACCCCCTCAATCCCGCCGTGCACTCCTTCCTTGCACAAGCCCATTCTGGTTTTCTTCAACTCACTGGCGATCCCGTTGCCTCCCAGCAGATGGCCCTGCAAACGCTCGAAAATCTGCGGCGGCAGCAGGCCGCCTCGTTCGCGTATTTCGACAGCTTCTTCGTCTTCGCCGTGATTTCCGCCTCGCTGGTCGTGCTCGTGTTTCTAATGAAGCGCTCCGTGGCCCCGAAAGGTGCCCTCCCCGCAGCACATTAGGCCGCCATGAGAAGTGTTCATACAAACCAAGAAACCAATGACGAACGATTTGAGAACTTATGACCTGGTGGTCATCGGGGGTGGTCCCGCAGGAATCACAGCCGCGACCACGGCCTCGGATTTCGGCAAAAGTGTGGCGCTGGTGGACAGCAATCAGGATATCGGGGGCGCGGGCATTAACACGGGAACCGTGCCGAGCAAAACGCTGCGCGAAACAGCACTGGCCCTGTCCGGCCTTAAGTCGCGCAATCTCTACGGCGTGGACCTTTCGTTGCGCCGGGAAGTGACCGTCGCCGATTTTCTGGGCCATGAAACGCATGTGAAGGAAACTTTCCACAAGAGCTTCACGACGAGGCTGCGGGAGGGCAATGCGACGATTCATCGCGGGACATGCACCATCCTCGACGCTCATACGGTGCGCGTGAGCCTCGGTTCGGAAGATCCCGAGAAAGGGCCTCGCTCCTCCACAGGGGAGATACTGCTGCGCGGCAAAAAGTTCCTGATCGCCACCGGTTCCTCGCCGGTCCGCCCCGACCTTTTTCCTTTTGGAAAAGGCGAGATTTACGATTCCGATACGATTCTGAAATTGAAGCGCATTCCCAAGACGCTTGCGGTCGTCGGGGCAGGTGTGATCGGCGCTGAATACGGATGCACCTTCCGCGCGCTCGGTGCCGCCGTTGACATCATCGACGGACGCGAGGTGCTTCTTCCATTCTTGGATGCGGAAGTCTCCCAGGCGCTCGTGGGAGCGCTGGAACGCAGTGGAATCGTGTTTCACTGGAAAGAAAGAGTGCAGAAATGCATCCCGCAGCAATCCGGCGGCATTCGGCTCGAACTCTCCGGCGGCGCCGCGCTGACCGCGGAGGCGGTGCTGGTCGCGGCGGGAAGACAAAGCAATACAGCGAATCTGGGACTTGAGAAGGCGGGTGTGACAACTGGCAAGCGGGGGATCATTCCCGTGAACGAGCATTTCCAGACGAACGTCGAACATATCTATGCCGCAGGCGATGTTATCGGTTTTCCGGCACTCGCCTCGACGAGCATGGAGCAGGCTCGCCGGGCGGCTCGTCACGCCCTCGGCCTCGGCGTCAGCGCGCTTTCCCCGCTCCTGCCCAACGGAATCTACACAATTCCCGAGGTCAGCATGGTGGGCGAGACTGAGGAATCACTCAAACAGAAGGGTGTCGCTTACATCGTGGGACGCGCGAACTATCGGGATAGTGCGCGGGGCCGGATCATCGGCGACCACGACGGCTTTCTGAAGCTACTCTTTCGTCAGGACGATCAGAAGCTGCTCGGTGTGCATGTCATGGGCGATCTCGCGACAGAGGTCGTGCATATTGGCCTCGTGGCCATGATGGGCAACGCCTCCGCGATGCTCTTTGTGGATGCCTGCTTCAATATGCCGACTCTCGGCCAGCTTTACAAAACGGCTACTCTCACTGCGTTGCAAAAGTCCCCTCTTTGGAAAAAGCGCGCTTAGTTCCCCGTTCATCGACACCCGCCGGAGCTAGCTACGACTCCACTCGCGACGCCGTCGGTAGGGTGAAGTGAAAGCTGGCTCCGGGATCGTCGTGCCCAGTCGCCCAGAGTCGACCGGAGTGATTTTCGATAATCGAGCGGCTGATGGAAAGCCCCATCCCGAGTCCGCCCGGCTTGGTGGTATGGAACGCAGTAAAGACCTCCTCAACACTTTCGGGATGAAGTCCCATTCCGGAATCACGGACGGTGACCAGGACTTTCCCCCCTTCGCTGTTTTGTGTCCGGATGACGAGGTCACGAGCCCGGCCCTCGACCGTCGCCATCGCATCGATGGCATTCAAAATCAGGTTGAGCATGACCTGCTGCAATTGCACTCGGTCGCCGAGAATATTCGGAATTTCGGAAGACAGCTCCAACCGTAGCATGACCCGCTGCTTGTTCATTTCGCTGCGAGCCAGAACTATGACTTCCCGGATGGCTTCGTTCAGATCCAGCGGCTCCCTGGCCGATTCCGCTTTCTTAAAAAGCGCCCGGATTCGGGCAATGATTTCCCCGGCCCGGTTGCCGTCGCGAATGATCCGTCGGAGCGTCTCGCGGGCCTCATTGAGGTCGCTGGACTCCTCCTTGACGCGAGACAGCCAGCGCAGACACGCGTTGCCATTGATCACGACGCCGGCGATGGGCTGATTGACTTCGTGGGCGATCGAGGCGGCCAGTTCTCCCATGGTGGTTACTCGCGTCACGTGGGCCAATTCGGCCTGCGCCTGGCGCAATGACTCTTGGGTCCGCTTCTGGTCGTCGATGTCGGTCGTCGTTCCGACAAATTTGAGGACCTTTCCTTCGGAATCGCGCAAGACCACGGCCTGCTGGAGATGCCAGCGATAAGTCCCGTCCTGAGCGCGCAGAGACCGGGTTTCAATCGTGAAGCCCTGTCCCGAATGCACGCCCTCCCAAAAGGTCCTGGCGGCCATCTCCCGATCCTCAGGGTGAACCGCGGAGATCCAGGCCTCGGGATGCGATCGGACGAAGTCAGGGGTCTGACCGGCGAATTCAAGCCAGACTTGATTCACGAAATCCGGTGTCCCATCAGGCTTGACCGTCCAGGCGGATACAGGAAGATGCTGCAGCAGCGCCACTTGGAGTTGCAGATCGGTAAGGAGGGCAGCGTTCTCCAGTGAGATGGCGGCTTGCGAGGCGAGAACATCAAGCACCGTAACCCGATCCGAGGTGAAAGCGTGTGACGCCAGACTATTCTCAAGATACAGCGCGCCGATGATCTTGGTTTGTTTGAGAATTGGGAGGCAAAGAACGGACTTGGGACCGTTGTGCCGGATATACTCATCCTCCGACTGGCTCTGACGAGAAGAGGCGTCATTGAGTAATACTCGCTCGTGGGTTCGTAAGACGAACTGGAGCATCGACAGAGGTAGATCTACCGATTTTGCCCGCTCGTGCCGAATCAATATCTCCACGCTTCCATGCCGGGATTTCGCCTCCGCCTCGATATACGGTTCATCGTCGGAGAGCAGAATCAGCAGCCCCCGCTGAGCACCGGCATGTTCGACGGCCAGGCGCAGTAGCTTCTCGATGAGACTCGGCAGGTTCATCTCGCTGGAGAGTGCCTGTGAGGCTTTGATGACTGCCTCCGCATCCATCTGCGTCACGGGCGTGTCGATGGTGGCACCGGACACTGGAGAAGCTAATCCCGCTCGGAGATGCGGAAAGCGGGCACCGATTTGGTTTACCTTGCCCCGAGCACCCCATTGCTCGTAGCAGGCACGCGCGTTTCTTAGATAAGCATCGGCCGTAGTGGCAAAGCCTCGTGACCTATAAAACTGCGCCGCGAGTTCGTTGCCGACAGCCTCATGGTGAATAAAGCCATTCGCGCGGGCAGAATGGATCGCCCTTTCGTATAGGTGTTCCGCGTCGAGCATCCGGCCCTCAATCCGCGCTATCTCCGCGCTCACCAAAGCGGCTCGGTTATCGAAATTTGCGGGGCAATGCTCGGCCCAGATCTCGAGTTGCTGGTCGTGTTCGATCAAGGTGTCCCAATGCCGCTGCTTCTCTTCCGCCGGAGCCGAATGCCACGCGGCTGCGTGAGCCAGGGCAGCATAGAATCGGAAGTCGCCTGTCTCGACTTGTGATGTTGCGGTCCAAAGGATCTGACGAGCTCTTTTCGCGGCATCGGCAGCGGCCGCATAGTCTCCGGCGATGAATCGGCCTTGCAGCTTTCGCGTCCAGTAGAAAAACTCGGAGAGAACTAACACGGGGTTGCTTGCGTAATGAGACTCGGCCGCCGCCTCGTTATAGTTGTCGTCGTCAAAGCAGCCAAAGATTCGCGTCAACCCGCGAAGCGTCCGGATCAGGCCCAGGCTCGCCTCGCAGTTGGCAACCACCAAGCCGAAACCTTGCTTCGTGGCGAAAGCCAGACCCGTTTCCGCCTCTCCTTGCACCACCTTGAGGGGATCTCCCACCGTCAGGTAATTTGTGATCAAGACGTGCCAACCATAGGCGGAGTAGGTCAGGTCTCCCGTCTGACAGGCGACGTCATACGCGCGGCGCACGAGTTCACGCGCGTCCGCCGCATGTTTCGCCCAGGGCATGAGCGTGCTGAAGGTGATATACGTCCTGGCTTGATGACGCGGGAACTTTCCTTTCTCGACGAGATCGTAACCAAGTTGGCCGAATCGAAATCCGTCTTTATAATTATTGAAGCGCGGTCCCGCGAACATCGCGAACCACACATAGCCAAAACACGATCCATCGCAGTTGCCGTGCTCCAGGCTAAGATTCACCATGCGGCAAACGGCCAGTGACGATAAGTTCTCGTCGTAGAACATCGCGGGATGCACGATTTCGGTGAAGACATCCAGCATGTCGAAGACGTCGGGATCAGTCAGGAGCGGCAAGTCCGCCAGATCCTCAATCTGCCGGTTCCCGAGCGTGGACAAGACGCGGTCATATTCGACCATCACGTCTTCGCGGGTAGGATGGTGCGACCAATCCGTCCCGCTCCGCCGGAGATAATTGAGGAATACTTCGATGGCGAGTTCGCTGCGGTCCAAGGTGGTGTAGAGGGTGAGCTGCAATCGCGTCACCACTGCGAAATCGTGGCGAGTCTTCGCGCGCTGCGACAACATCGTCAGCCGCTTTTCCGCCGCGACCATTTCAGCGGTCAGCAACTCGCACTCAGCCAGAAGGCATTCGATCGAGAAGATAAGATCGTAGTTCAGTTCCCAAGTCGTCTCTGATAGTAGCGAACGACCAGCCTCCAGGTATTTCAGAGCCGAGGCATAGGCTGCTGACGCCTTCGCCCGTTGGGCCGCGATCAAATCCAGACCTGCTACCCATTCGCGCTCCTCGGCAGAGGTGACCAGGAAAAGGCCGCGGTTCAGTTGATTGACAATCTCGAATATGGCCTCGTCCCGCTGCCCCGGCGGCGCGTGCTCCGCCAGAAGTCGGCCGATTCGCACATGCGCTTGGGCGCGCAGTTCCTGCGGGATCAATGAGTAGGCGGCTTCCTGGACCCGGTCGTGGAGGAAGCGGTAGGAAGTGTCCGACCGGAAGACCAAGCCGGCGCGAACCGCTTCCCAGAGGTGCTCGTGCAGTTCCTCGTGTGCGCCCTTATGGACCATCTGCAACATGGTGAACTCGGCGCTGTTCCCCATACAGGCAAACTGTTGGAGCGCGCTTTGAGTTTCAACGGGGAGGCGGCTCAGCTTTCCGACCATAAGATCCACGACGTTGTCGGTATGACCTTTCGCGCGGATTTGCTTCAGATCCCAAGACCAGCGCGCCGCCGCGTAGTCAAAGGTGAGTAAGGCCTCGTCGGCCAGCGTCGTGATGAATTGAATGGCGAAGAACGGGTTGCCCGAGGTCTTCTCGTGAATCAGTTGGGCGAGCGAGGCCACGTGCTTTGCTTCGCATCGAAAGGAGTCTGCCAGGAGTTGTTCCAGATCCTCGTGGCCCAACGGAGCGAGGACAATATCGTGCAATGCCGAACCGGCCTGGCGCATGGCCTCCAGCTTCCGCATCAACGGATGCGTCGAATGGACTTCGTTGTCCCGATAGGCACCGATCAAGAGCAGATGCTGGAGATCCGTCCGTGACAGGAGTTCTTCCAGCAAATCGAGCGTTGCGGCATCGACCCATTGCAGATCATCGAGGAATAACGCCAGCGGATGCTCGGGGCGTGCGAAGACATTGATGAACCGCCGCAGAACCAAATGAAAGCGAGCCTGCGCATCGCGCGGCGGCAGTTCGGGGACCGGCGGTTGCTCGCCGATGATATGTTTTAATTCCGGGACGAGTTCGACGACCAGGGCGCCATTCGGTTCCAAGGCGTCGCGAAGGGCCTCGCGCCACTTGCCTAACTCTTCGTCGCTTTTGCTCAGCAGAAGACGGATCAGGCTCTGAAAGGCTTGCGCCAGCGTCGCGTATGGAATGTCGCGCTTGTATTGATCAAACTTGCCGGAGGCAAATAACCCGCGGGGAGGCACCAGCGGCTTATGCAACTCATTGACCACCGTGGATTTTCCGACGCCCGAATATCCGGAGACGAGCACTAGCTCTGGCCTGCCGCCCGCTACTATGCGATCGAAGGCGCTGAGAAGTGTGCCGACCTCACGATCCCGTCCATACAGCTTCTCCGGGATCAGGAGCCGGTCCGGGTTGTCCCGTTCGCCGAGTGCGAAATCGCTGATGTGGCCCGTGGCTTCCCACGCAGAAAGGCAGCGCCGAAGATCGCTCTCTGCTCCGGCCGCCGACTGGTAACGCTCCTCGGCCGTTTTCGCGATCAGTTTCATGATGATGGCGGATACCGTGGCGGGGACGCTCTCCAACCGCTCGCTCGGCGATGGCGGCTGTCTTGCCGCGTGGCAATGGACCCATTCCATCGGATCGCATGCTGTGAAAGGAAGGCTTCCGGTCAGCATCTCGTAAAGTGTGACCCCTAATGAATAGAGGTCGCTCCGGGAATCCACGGAGCGGTTCATCCGTCCGGTTTGCTCGGGCGCCATATAGGCCAGAGTTCCGGCGATGATCTCGGGTGGAACGGAAGGCTGCCGGTGGCGGGGCAACCTCGAAGTCAAACCGAAGCCAGTGAGCCAAACCTCTCCAAGCTCAGCTTTCACGATGAGGTTTGCGGGCATTATGTCCTTATGCACCAGTCCCCGCGCGTGGAGGCATCCGAGCGCTTTCGCAATACCCATGGCCAAGCGGAGGAAATCCGGGACAGCCATCGGCCCCGTGATCAGATCATCAAGGAACTGTCCGCCGGGATCTTCGACCACAAGCGCCGGCCGGCCTCCGAATTTCACCAACTCCACGGGCCGCGCGGCCCACGCAGCGTCCAGCTCGCTTCGTAGGGAAAAAGCGTGTTCGAGCTTCGCGAGGCTGGCCGGCGCCGGTTGCTCGTGAACGGGCGAAACCACTAACCAAGAAGACAGACCGTTTGGTCTTTGCGCTCGCGCAACCGAAAACTCACCGTCCTCCCGGAGCGTCATGAGCTCACAATTTGTCAGATCGTTCATGGGTTAACATCCGGCCCGTTTTCGGAGGAGGGCGATGGAAGCGTGAAGTGAAAGCTGGCTCCCTGACCGACATGAGATGTTACCCAAAGTCGCCCGGAGTGATTTTCGACAATGGAGCGGCTGATCGAGAGTCCCATTCCGAGTCCTCCCGGCTTAGTGGTGTGGAACGCCGTAAAGATGTGCTCGATGCTTTCGGGAGCAAGCCCGATCCCGGAGTCACGGACGGTGACCAGCACTTCCCCTTCTTCGCTGCTCCGTGTCTCGATGACGAGGTCACGAGCCCGGCCTTGGACCGTGGCCATCGCATCGATGGCGTTCAAAATGAGATTGAGCATGACCTGCTGCAATTGCACTCGGTCGCCAAAGACCTTGGGGAGGTTGGGTGACAATTCCAATCGCAGCGCGACCCGCTGCTTGTCCATATCGCTCCTCACCAGCACGATGATCTCCCGGATGGTTTCATTGATGTCCAAAGGCTCCCTGGCCAGCTCCGTCTTTTTGAAGAGCGCCCTGATGCGAGCGATGATTTCTCCGGCTCGTTGGCCATCGCGAATGATTCGTTGGATGGTCGCGCGAGCTTCCTTGAGATTCGCCGAATCGTCTTTCACGCCGGATAACCAGCGCAGACACGCGTTGCCATTGATCATCACACCGGCGATGGGTTGATTGACCTCATGGGCGATCGACGCCGCCAACTCTCCCATCGTCGTCACTCTGGTAATGTGGGCCAATTCGGCCTGCGCCTGGCGCAATGCTTCTTGGGCGCGCTTCTGGTCGTCGATGTCGGTCGTCGTCCCGACGAATTTGAGGACTTTCCCTTCGGAATCGCGCAAGACCACCGCTTGATTGAGCTGCCAGCGATAAGTCCCGTCCTGAGCGCGGAGAGCCCGTGTCTCCATCGCGAAACCCTGTCCATTGCTCACGCCCTCCCAAAAGGCGCTGGCTGCCACCTCTCGATCCTCAGGATGGACTGCGGCCATCCAAGCCTCGGGATGCGACCGGACGTAGTCAACGGTCTGACCGGCGAATTCTAGCCAGAATTGATTCACGAAATCCGGTGTCCCATCGGGTTGGAGCGTCCAGGCGGATACAGGAAGATGCTGCAGCGGCCCATATTGGAGTTTCAGATCGGTATAGAGGGCGGCATTCTCCATTGAAATAGCGGCTTGCGAAGCCAGCATTCGCAGGACGGTAACCCGGCTCGGCGTGAAGGCGCCCGGAGTTAGATTGTTCTCCAAATAGAGTGCGCCGGCTAGCTTCGCTTGCTTGACGATTGGCAGGCATAGCAGGGACTTGGAGCGCTTCTGCCGGACATATTCGTCCTTTGAATACACGTTATCGACCGAGGCATCGCCGAGGAGCACGCTCTCCTGCGTCCGGATCACGTAATGCAGCACGGATTGAGGAAGATCAGACGGCGCGACGCTGGTGTCCCGAACCGTAACCTCAATTCTGCCTGCGCCAGTTGTAGCCTCCGCTTCGATCCGCGGCTCGCCGCCCCGCATCAGGATGAGGAGGCCCCGCCCAGCTCCGGCGTGCTCCACCGCGATTCGCATGAGCCTCTCGATCAGCTTGGGGAGGACGATCTCGCTTGAGAGCGCTTGGGAGGCCTTGGCGACGGTCTCGGCGTCCAGCTGCCCAACCGGCGTGCCTATGGTGGTGTTGAGTGAAACAGGGCGTTGCCCCTCCGGAGCAGCCAAATGCGGGTAAAGCTGGTCGAGCTGCTGCACCTTGCCGTCGGCGCCCCAGCGGAGATAACAGTACCTGGCGTTTCGTAGATAGGCGTCGGCAATGGTCTCGAAGCCGCGCGCCGCGTAGAATCGCGCTGCCACCTCGTAGGCCAGCGCCTTCGTTCTGCACGAAACCATGCTCGCGGGCCGAGCGAATGGCCTGCTCGTAAAGGTGCATGGCATCGGCGTCCCGTCCTTCGAGACGGGCGATCTCAGCCGACACCAGCGCGTGCTTGTCGCCGAATGTCGGTCGGTGGTTTTCGGCCCACTCGCTCAGTTGTTCGCGGTGCGCCGTCAGGAGCTCGCGCCATGCTTGCTGCTGATCGGCCGAAGCGGTTTCATAGAGCGCCGATATCGTTAACGCAGTGTAGTAGAAGTAGTCGTGTTGCTGGATCTGGCCGGCTGAGGACTCGAGCCACGGCTTCGCCTTGTCGGCTGCCCCCAGCGCATCGGCGAAGTCGCCGGATAGGAAACGCGCTTCCAGTTTGAGAATCCAATACCAGCAGATCATCATGGGGCTTCTGTCCCCCGGTGAGTTGAGCCTCGAACGTCGCCTCATGGAACTCCGCATCGCTGAACGTGGAGAAGGTTGCGGTGCGGCCCAGCATCGTCGCTATGAAGCGTTGCTGGCTTACGATAATGTCCGCGGCGTCCCGATAGCTGGCTTTGCGGGCGAAGTCCAGCGCCAGCTCCGACTCGCGCCACACCAAGTCGAGTGGGTCGCCTCGCAGGAGAAGGTTCGTAATGGACGTGGGCATACCAAGGTGAGCGTCGACGCGAATCAGGGCTTAACATCCGGTCCATTTACGGATGAGTGCAACGGAAGCGTGAAGTAAAAGCTGGCTCCGGGACCTTCATTACTGGTCACCCACAATCGGCCGGCGTGATTCTCGACGATGGAGCGGCTGATCGGAAGGCCCATCCCGAGCCCGCCCGGCTTCGTGGTATGGAAGGCGGTAAAGACGTTCTCGATACTTTCGGGATGAAGTCCAATCCCGGAGTCACGAACGGTGACCATCACGTTCCGCTCATCGCTGTTCTGGGTTTGGATGGCAAGGTCACGAGCCCGGTCCCGGACCGTCGCCATCGCATCGATTGCGTTCAAAATCAGGTTGAGCATGACCTGCTGCAGTTGCACCCGATCACCAAGGATGTTCGGGAGATCGGGCGACAATTCCAATCGCAACGCGACCCGCTGCTTGTTCATCTCGCTTCTCGCCAGCACGATGATCTCCCGAATGGTTTCATTAAGGTCCAACGGCTTCCTTGGCCGGTTCCGTTTTCTTGAAGAGCGCCCGTATGCCCGCAATGACTTCTCCGGCTCGACTGCCGTCGCGGATGATCCGTCGGAGAGCCTCGCGAGCCTCCGTCAGATTGGCAGAGTCCTCGTTCACGCGCGACAGCCAGCGCAGACACGCGTTGCCGTTGATCACGACACCGGCGATGGGTTGATTGACCTCATGGGCGATCGAGGCCGCGAGTTCTCCCATCGTCATCACTCGCGTCACGTGGGCCAGCTCGTTTTGCGTTTCCCGCAACGCCCGCCTCGCTTCGCCGCAATTCGTCTTCGGCACGTTTGCGTTCCGTGATGTCCTGGACCGTGCCCATGAAGATCGGGCGGCCGGCGACATGCTCGATGAGGCGGGCGACGCCGCGCAGATACTTCAGGCCGCCGATGGGCGTCACGATGCGGAAGATGAAGTCGGAGCCCCCGCCTTCCATCCCGCGCCGGATCTCCGCGTCGAATAGTTCCAGGTCGTCCGCATGGACCCGTTCCCGCAACGCGCCGACGCTGGGCGGCGTCGCGGGATCAATCTCGAAGATGCGGTAGTACTCCTCCGACCACTCGTGCCGGTCCATTTGCAAGTCTGCGGTAAAAGTACCGGTTTTGCTCAGACGCTGGCCCTCTGCGAGTTGCGCGAGAGCCCTTCGCAACTCCGCCTTTCTGGCCTTAAGGGCCTCCTCGGCGTTTCGGCTTTCCGTGATGTCCTGGGTCGCGCCGATATAGACATTGCGATCGGTAATTTCCGCCAGGCGCTGGCCCACGGAATGGAGATGCTTCAAGGCTCCGCTCCGAGTGGTGATGCGATAGAACAGCTCGTAGTCGTCCCCGATGGCGATCGCCCTCGCCAGTTCCGCCTCGACGGCCGGCACGTCTTCGGGGTGGACGCACTTCATGAGCTCGCTGAAGTTTAACTCGTCTCCCCGGGCGAATTCCCAGATCCGGAACATCTCTTCCGACCAGTCCCGCTCGCCTCGCGCCGGGTCCCAAGTGAAGCTGCCCGTGCGGCTCATCCTCTGCGCCTCGGTCAGGTAGCGGTTGGCGCGGCGCAAATCTGCCTCGGCCCGCTTTCGGTCGTGCATATCCACGACCGTGCCGTGCCACTTGAGAATGCGCCCTTGTTGGTCCAGCAACGGGAGCGCGCTAGTTAAGCACCATCGATACGTGTGATCGGCAGCGTGGAGGGTGCGAACCTCGACGCGGTACGGGGCTCCGGTCGTGACACAGGACAGCCACTCTCGGGCCGTCTGTTCAACATCGTCTGGATGAAGAAGCTTCGTCCAGCCGCTCCCCATGACCTCGTCGGAAGAGAAGCCGGTGTATTCGAGCAACCGCCCATTGCAGTAATCAATTGCCCCTTCCGAAGTCGCACTCCAAAGCATCTCCGGAATGGTTTCGGTCATCTCGCGCAGGTTGAGTTCGCTCTTCCGCAGTTGCTCTTCCGCCTGCTTGCGATCCTCGATATCTACGTTCGTTCCGTACCATTTGATGATGGTGCCTGATTCGTCGCGCAAGGGTTTGGCGCGAAACAGGAACCAGCGATAGACTCCATCGTAACGGCGCATCCGCGCTTCCGTGTCTACTGGCGCTGCCAGTCGCCAGCACCGACTGCCAGTATTCCGACAAGCCCCGGCAAGTCGTCCGGATGAATCGCAGCTACTCCAACCCCAGCCCCGCGCCTGCTCCGCCGTGAAACCCGTATAGTTCGAGCCAGCGCTGATTGAGGAAATCGCAGTAGCCGTCCGGCCGGGTGGACCACGCCATCGTGGGAATCGCATTGATGGTCAGTTCAGGCGGCGCTCGACTCGCCCGCAGCGCTTCTTCAGCCTGCTTGCGATCCTCGATATCTACGTTCGTTCCGTACCATTTGATGATGGTGCCTGATTCGTCGCGCAACGGGTTGGCTCGAAACAGGAACCATCGATAGACCCCATCGAAACGACGCATGCGCGCTTCCGTGTCACCGGGCTCACCGGCCGCCAGGCACGACTGCCAGTAATCCACAAGCTCCTTCAAGTCGTCCGGATGAATTGCTCTCTGCCACCCACAACCTGAGGCCTCCTGCAGACTGAGGCCGGTGTACTGGCACCAGCGATGGTTCAGATAATCAATCTGACCGTCAGCGAGTGCAGTCCATACCAAGCCCGGAAGCGCATCAACAACACGACTCGTTCGAGGTCCATCTCCCATCGTTCCGCTGCACGATCCAACGGCACACTTGGCGGAGAATCCTCGCGTTTCAGCCCCATCTTCTTGATCCGGGAGATCAGGGTCGTCGGCTTCACTCCCAAAAGCTCCGCCGCGCCATCGGCGCCCTTGATCTTCCAGCCGGTCTTGTTCAGGACGATGCGCAGATTCTCGCGCTCGCGACGCTGGATTTCCGGCTCGGTCATGAAACTCCGGCTGCGCGGTCTCGCGGCTCTGCGAACAGGGGCGGCGCAAACGCCGGCGCAACCATCATCGTCGGAAGATCGAATTCCAGAGCCTTCCCTCGCGCGACGATGATCGCGCGTTCGATCGACGTTGCGCAGTTCGCGGATGTTGCCCGGCCAATCGTAGTCCTGCAATCGGGCCACGCCGGCTTCCGTCAGGCGCGGCTTCGGGCACTTCAGCTCCTTGACGAGCATGTCCACGAAATATTTGGCGAGAAGCGGAATGTCTTCGCGGCGCTCACGAAGCGGAGCGGCCTGCACGGGGAACACATTCAGCCGATAGTAAAGATCCTCGCGAAACCGCCCCGCTGCCGCCTCCGCCTTGAGGTCGCGGTTCGTCGCCGCGATGATCCGCACATCCGCCCGCTTCGTTCTTTCGTCACCCACCCGCTCATATTGCTTTTCCTGCAAGGCGCGCAGGAGCTTGCTTTGGAGTTCGATGGGAATCTCCCCGATCTCGTCGAGAAAAAGCGTTCCACCATGGGCGGCTTCAAAGCGCCCCACGCGGTCTTTGATCGCTCCGGTGAACGCACCGCGCACATGTCCGAAGAATTCGCTTTCGTACAATTCCTTCGGAATCGAGGCGCAATTTACCCGCACAAGCGGCTGCTCTTTCCGTCCGGCTGATTTTGTGGATCTCGCGCGCGATGAGTTCCTTTGCCGGTGCCGGTTTCGCCCTGGATCAAAACGGTCGAATCGGTCGGCGCGACCATTTCGATCCGTTTCAGCAACGTCCGATAGGCGCTGCTGGCGCCGACGATTTCATCCGAGTGCGGCGAAGAATGATCGCTCGTCCTGGGGCCGCCGTATTCACGCGTGAGCAATCCCTCCTGGACCGCGTCGAGCAGATCATCGGGATCGAAAGGCTTGGTCAGAAACTCGAATGCTCCCGCCTTCATGGCGCGAACCGACATGGGAATATCGCCGTGGCCCGTGAGGAAAACGATGGGGATATGCGGCTTCCGACCGGAAAAGCTCGCGCTGCAGTTCCAGGCCGCTCAACCCGGGCAGCTCCACGTCGAGCACCAGGCACCCCGGCGGTTCGGCTGCTCCTCGCGCCAAAAACTCTCCCGCCGAGCAATAGGTCTCCACCCGCAGACCCTCCGCCCGCAACAACCCTTCGACCGACTCGCGGATGGACGCATCGTCATCCACTACACAAACAGGGGCATCGACTTTACTTCATGGCACACTTTCGAGGTTAAGTGACGTGGAGTCGGCGTTCCGTCTAGCCCGATAAGGCCTGACTGATCGCCTTCAATAAGCGAATCTTCACTAAAAGGCTTGAGCAGGCAATCCACGGCCCCGTCGGCCATGACGCGCGCGATCATATCGTCATCACCATGCGCCGTGATGAAGATGATCGGCATCTTCTGCCGGCGGTTGATCAGCTCCCGCTGCAGTTCAGGTCCGCTCATCCCCGGCATGCGCACATCGAGGATGAGGCAGTCGGATTTCGCCAGAGCCTCCGAACTCAGAAAACTTTCGGCCGAGGAAAACACCGCGACGCCATGGCCCAGCGACTTGAGCAGGCCCTCAAGCGATTCGCGAAGCGATTCGTCGTCGTCCACCACGGAGATCAGGGAAGCATCGGTCATGGAAATTCAGTTGATCAAAGTGCCGCCTGTCTCGCCCAAAATCTATTATACCTTGGTCTTATGCGGAGTTCGCCGCCGCCTTCACCGCCTCCGCCTTACTTTTCCCGTTCGAGCCTCTCCGCCATTCGCACCAAGTCGGCGAGCGACTCCGCGTGCAACTTGCGCATCACCCGGCCACGATGAGTCTTGATCGTGATCTCGCTCGTGCCCAGTGCCGCGGCCACTTGTTTGTTCAGCATGCCCTTGCACGACCAGGGTCATCACCTCGCGCTCGCGGGGCGTGAGCGTTTCGTAACGGGCATGCAGGCCGGTCGATTCCGCGCGCAGGGCGAGCGCCACCCGGTCCCGCGCGAGCGCCTGCTCGATGGAGTCCAGCAGTTCCTGCTCGCGAAAAGGCTTCGTCAAAAATTCTACGGCTCCTGCTTTCATCGCCTTGACCGTCATCTGGAATGTCGCCGTGGCCCGTGATGAAGATGATGGGGATGGGGCGGTGCGCGGCGACGAGCTTCCGCTGGAGTTCGATTCCGCTGAGGCCAGGCAGATCGACATCGAGCACAAGACAGGATGGCTCGGACGACGGTTTCTGCCGGAGGAACTCGGCGGCGGAGGAGAACGTCTCAACCTGGAGCCCGACGGAGCGAACGAGGCCGCTCAGCGCCTCGCGCACTGATACGTCATCGTCCACCACGAAGACAATCGGCCGCCCCTCTGGCTCCGCTTTCATCCGCGTCTTCACTTGGGTGGCCCTTTCGCGGCCGTCGTGGCGGGCGGACGTCCCGTCCCAGCGGCAACTTTTCGGCCCGGCGGCAAGCCAAGTCCGGCAACCTCCGGATCGTCGAAGCGGCTATTTGGGATATTCACGCAAGTCTTGTACATCGGAAGAACGCGCTGCCGCCATTATATCAAAGTATGATCCGAATTCGTCCACGTGTCGGGCATTCGGACATGGGCGGCTGAGCGCTCCCGGCCGGGGGTTGGATCAGGCCAATGCCTGAACTTCATGGGTGCGGATGTTGGTAGGAGAAGGCTCGAAAGATCGCGCTCTACGAGATTTCAGACGCATTTCGGCGATGATATCGACACTTTATAAGTCGCTGAATTCCAGCATTTAAAGTCCGCATCAAGGCGTGAGGCTCGGGAGATGACCATCGGGCTCCTGAACAGCAGCCGAGGCCCATTGGCTGCACACGCAAACCAAAATCCAAAACCAACCTTACTATGAAAACGCGGACCAAATTCATCCTCGCGGCTCTCTCGCTGGCCCTCGCCTCCACCAGAAGCGCTGTTGCCGACGATTCCAAACTGCGAGTGATCAACAACCATCACGGCACCTCTATCTACCTGGCCCGCGGCGCAGGCGCAGCGGGCGTTGCGGCGAGTGACCTGGAAGGGCGATGGAATAAAGGTGCGCATGGCGTTGTGTACGGGCACGGCGGAGCTGCGGGACGACGATTACTTCGGCCAGGCGCTGAATCGCGTGGCGCGCACCCTTGCCTCGGCTCACGGCGGCCAGGTGCCGCTTTCACTGCCGACCGAGGAACTCGTTCGCGACGTGCTACCGACGAGCGTGCAATTGCGGGCGCTCGGGGAACATCGACTGTGCGATCTCGCCCGTCCCGAACATCCCTTCCAACTCACCGCGAGCGATCGGCCGTCACAATTCCCCGCGCTGCGTTCGCTCGAAGGCGTCCCGAACAATCTGCCCTTACAACTCGCCGACGATGCATGCGCGCGTCTTGCTGTCCTCGTAGATGCGGAAGTGTTCGCTGTGCGCCTGGTTCTTCACGACGACGTAGCGGCAGTCGCCGTTCAGCCGCGCGGAGAGCAGCCGCAGTTGTTCCACGCTGTCCGCCTCGTGGTTCACTGGCGTGACAAGCGTTAGCCTGGCATCGAGCGCGCCGAGCACTTCGCGCAGATTGATCTCGGCGAAGTATTCGAGGAACAGGTCCGTCGAAGCGGCGCGGCAATCGACGATCAGCAATGCCGTCGTCTCCAGCAGAGCGAACAATCGGTCGATCTCGCGCGGCTTCTGAATGTTCACGAAATCGGCGTCGGCGTGGAAGCGCAGCAGCGTCGAGTTTTCGTCATCGGTGTCCGCCGCGCGATGTGGCAGCCGGCGGTCCTTCAGCGCCTGCACGAAGTTGACGGCGAAGAAGCTCTTCCCGACGCCGCCTTTGCCGTTGAGAATGAGGTTGAGTTGTTTGGTCAAAAGGTGGGCGTGCAGCGGTTAGAGATTGCGCGGATCAGCGATGCGGGGGCCGCGGGTCCGTGGCATTTCGGCGGGTGCGGGAGTCGCCGGGGCGGCGGACGGCCGGTGGCGCGGCAGCCGCTGGGGCCGGCGAATTCAGCGGTGCAGGCGCGGCGGGCCGTTCACGCTTCGGCCTGCGTTTGGCGCTGGCGGCGCGGCTCTTCAATCTCGTGTCGGTAGAAGCGCCGCACCGTATCCGCGGCGACCTCGATGCCGGCCAGAGCGAGAAGTTCGCGGATCATGCCGAACGAGGCGCCTTTCTGCCGCAGTTCAGCGATGCCGTCGCGGTGGGGCAGCAAGGCCGCAAACCGCTTCGGCGGCACGCCAGCGAAGTTGCGCACGGCTTCGGCGAAGCGTTGGTTGCGCTGTTCAGCGCCGGCGGCGTCACTCATCCTCGTGCCCTCGGTGAGTGGTCAGCGGTGCTTTTCTAACCGGCGTTAGACGTAGGGCGTCCAATCTCTCAAAATTCATGTCGCCATCCTTGGCAGGCATTTGCCCCGCTGCTGATCCGTCACCGGAGCAAGGTTTTTAGCGCGGCAATTTAGGACTCGGCGATGCTTTCGCCGAAGACTCAGACCAACTTGGCGAACGCGAAGAACTACTTCGACGAGCACCTGGCCGTGGGTGACTACTACACGGAATCCAATCGCGTTGCGGGCGAATGGATCGGGGAAGGTGCCGCGGCTCTCGGTCTTCACGGCGCGGTCGATCAAAAGGCTTTCGTAGCTCTCTGCGATAATCTCCATCCGCAATCCGGCGAACGACTCACGCTGCGAAAGAAAACAACGCGGCGGGAACGAGCGAATGACGGCGAGGAGCGAACCGTGGCAAACCGCCGGGTGTTCTATGACTTCACCTTCTCACCGCCGAAGTCGGTGTCGGTCGCGGCTCTCGTCGCGGATGACGGTCGGATTGTGGCGGCGCATCGTGCGGCGGTAAGCGCTGCCGTGCGGGAACTCGAACGCTTCGCCGCCGTGCAAGTGCATGGAAAGTTGCAGGGTCCGGATCGTCTGACCCGAAACATCGTCGCCGCGCTCTTTGATCATGAAACCTCGCGCGCTTTGGACCCGCATTTGCACACGCACTGCATTATCTTCAACGCCACCCACGATGCCGACGAGGGCCGCTGGAAGGCGCTGCACAATTACGAAATGCTGGCCGCGCAGAAGTTCGTGGAAAATGTCTATTACCACGAACTAGCGTGTGCGCTGAGGGGATATGGTTATTCGGTCGTCAACTCGGCGCGGGGTGATTTTCAGCTCGCCGAGATTCCACCGGAACTCTGCGCGCGATTTTCCAAACGGCATCGGGAGATTGACGAGAAGACTCGCGCCTTGCTGGACGCACGGCCCGAGATGGGAGGAAGGAACGTCAACGACGTGCGGGAGAACATCGCCCACAATGAACGCTCAAGGAAGATGCGCGCGCTGCCGCGACCGGACCTGCGGCGGCTTTGGCATGAACAGCTCGGTGAATCGGAACGCAGTGCGATGGCCGCGCTGCCGCGGTATCACAAAGGCGGCAGCGATCCGAGCGAAAGAGATGCAGCGGCGTCAGTCTCGTGGGCCGAGGATCATCTCTTCGACCGCCGGTCCGTCATTCGAGAGCATGAGCTGTGGCGGTATGCGCTCGAAATCGCGCGGGGTAGTGCCGTGACTTTGGCCGATGTAAAACGCGAAACGGCGGGTCGAGACTACATCCGCGAGGCGGACGGGAAAGCTTACGCGGCGGGACGTGCTCGCGCGAGAGTGGCATATCGTCCAACTGGCGAAAGACGGTGCTCGAAAACACGAGGCGCTGGCCTCTGCGAGCGCGGGAGCCGGGAAAAATCTGGCGGACGACCAGCGGGCCGCACTCGCGCTCCTCCTTGCTTCACGGGATTTCGTGACGCTCTTCCGCGGCGGTGCCGGCACGGGAAAAAGCTTCGTCCTTCGCCGAGTGCAGGAGGCACTGCAACGAGAAGGTCGAGTCACGCGCGTGCTCGCTCCGCAGCGTCAGCAAGTCCTCGGCCTCGCCAAGGATGGACTTGCCGACACGCAAACGGTGGCCGAGTTCCTGACGACTCGCAGCATGCCCCTGCGAGCGGTCGTGGTAATCGATGAAGCCGGGCAGATCGGCGCGCAACAGATGCTGGACCTACTGAAGCTGGTGGAGGCGCGCGGCGGGCGCGTGATTCTCTCGGGCGACACGCGGCAGCATGGCCCGGTGGAGGCGTCCGACGCACTCCGAGCCATTGAGCGCTACTCGGGCGTCCGCGCCGCCGAGTTGAACGAAATCCGGCGGCAAGATCCCGAGCGCGCCGCGGAACGGTGGGAACGCGCGCGCATCGCCGAGTATCGCGAGGCGGTGAAGGAGGCTTCGGAAGGCGCGTTCGCGGCGTCGTTTGATCGGCTCGATGCGCTGGGAGTAGTTGCTGAATGCGCGCCCGATGCTGCGCGCGACGAACTCGCCAGCGCGTATGTTGCACACGCGGAGAGAAAGGAGTCGGCCATCGTCGTGTCGCAGACTTGGGCGGAAATCGACGAAATCAACGATCGGATTCGATCTGGACTGCGTGGCCGCAAGCTTTTGGCCGACGAAGAGCGGACGATTACCGCGCACAAACCCGTCGACCTGACGACGGCGCAAAAGCAGGACGCCCGCTTTTATCCCGAGGATCACGTTATCGTCTTCAACCGCCGCGTCGCGCGATGCCAGCGCGGCGACATTGGTCGTCTCCACGCCATGACGACCAAGGGCGCGGTCATCGACACTGGCCACTCACTCCATTGGCTGAAGCCGACGCAGCTTGACGCGATCAACGTTTGCAAGCCGCAACGTCTCGCCCTGAGCCGCGGGGATCGTTTGCAGCTCAAAGCCAACTCGGTTGCCGCCGATGGAACCAAGCTCGCGAATGGCGAACTCGTCACCGTCTCGAGAATCAAAGCTGGCGGTGAGATCGTCCTCGCGGACGGGCGCACTTTGCCGGCGGGCTACCGGCAGTTCGTGCGCGGCTATGCCGTCACCTCCTACGGCTCGCAGGGCAAGACGGTGGATCACGTGCTCTTCGCAGACTCGGCGATCCGGGCCGCCACAAATGCGCAGCAGTGGTATGTGAGCATCTCGCGCGGGCGCAAAAGCGTCCGCATCTTCACACCGGACAGGGTGGCGCTTCGCACCAATGTCGCCCGCAGCGGTGATCGCCCCCTTGCGCTCGACCTCGCCGCCACTTCCGCACCCCGCGGGAACTGCAAGCATGTGCTCGGACCCGTGAAGCGTGGGCGTGACCTCGCCCGACGTTTATGTCGTGCCACGATGCGCGCCTGGACCGCCACATTCCTCAAACCCGACATGAAAAATCACCATGAAACGACATCTCGAAAATCCCAGCGTCCCAACCGCTCCAACGTGCTGGCAACGTGAAGCGCCTTTCGCCTGCCTTCGAGTCGAAACACCGGCAGGCGAAGTCCATCTCTTCCCCTTCGGTCAAATGGTCGCCGCGTCCCTCGTTCGCACCGATCAAGGCGAAACGGTGCGGATTATTTTCGCGAGTTACAAAGTTGAAATTGTCGGGCGCAATCTGCGCGATCTCCTCCTCGCACTCCAGGACTTCGCCGTGAAGTGGATTCGCGTCACGCCCCCGCGCTATCAATCTCTCGTGGATCGAGAGGGCAACATGATATCGAAGATTGCGGTGGAAGCGATCGAGTAATCCTGGACTTTCCTCTCCCGAGGCGAGTCCTTGCTGCTGCGTCGATGCCACAATGGAGGCGCTGGCTTTTCCTCACTTCAATAGCCGCGCTGCGATTCTACTCACGCCGTCGTCAAATCCGCTGCGCTCGAGTAAGTCCGTCCATTTTCAGAATTTTCCGAGCGCGACTGACAGTCGATGACGGTTCGAATCGGTGAACCTGCCCGCAATGCGCCGTGCGGTCAGTCGCAAACGCATGGCACTCATGCAACGCGCGGTCGTAGGCGGTCGCGATGTCCGTCGCCTCGTGGCCTTCGCGGAGCGCGCCAAGTGCGAACGTGAAGGCCAGTCCTCGACGGTAGATCACCTTACAGTTGTCCCAATGCAGCCGTTCCAAACCCTGCATGAGCACCGCCGCTCGTCGTTGAAGACGTGGAGAGGGTCGGATCTTGGAAAGGCGGCTTTTCGCAGCGTCTCCACCTTCTGTTTTGGGTCGGCCCGATTTTTCGGAGTGCATTCGGCAATCGTCGGATCGGATCGACGGAGACCTGCTTCGTAGCCGGAGCGAGGCGAGCGGGATGCCACCAGTGACGCGGTTGCTCTCGCCGTCGCGCATCCCGGAGCCGGGACTGTGGCACGTTCTGACTCAGCAATGCTTATGAACTGTGCCCGCCTACGATTGAATGCCGCGACCACGACGATCCTCGTGCGTGACGGCTGGCTGATCATCGAAGCGTCGGATGCCGGCGAACTTCAGACAGAACGCATCGAGGCGAGCGGGGAACGTCTTCTCACCGTCGCGGAGGTGAGCCAACGGACGGGATTCACTGCCGGCGCCGTGAGGGATTGGATCAAGCGTTCGGTCCTCGCAGCGGTGCGTATCGGGAAGGAGTATCGCGTTCGCGAATCCGATCTTGCGAAGCTTCTCGGTGGAAAATCACCGGAGACCGTTTCACTTTCGCAAAAAATCGGGCGGCGACGGAAAGCGATCTCGGTTTGAGAAGCGGGGGTTGGCGTGGGCCGGTCACATCGCTGCTGCGACCCAGCGGAGGAAGGGGCTACCGGCGCGCTCCTTTTTCGGTAGCGGCCAAGCGATGCCGAACCAGCGCAGGCCATCCTCAAATGTTTTCGCTTCCAAATAATGGCGCTTCACCATGTGAACCGAGTTGCCCATTTCCAAAGCGACCTGCGGCACGTTCTGCGTCAACGCGGTCCGGTAGCTTCCATATGCGTGACGAAGTGCATTGTGCTTCCACCGAAACGAGGGGTGGGTGCTTTTTACTTTGGCCAATATCTGCTCGATCTCGCGCTGTGGAACTTTGTCCTTGCACACCGGGCCGCTGGTCTGTCGCCAAGGGGTGAGCGCTTTGATCAACGTTTCGCACATCGGAATGATTCGCCGTTCATTGACCTTGGTTACCTGGGGCGGAAGGTCGATGAGCTTCTGCTCCCAGCGCATCATCGACCAATCCATCCGCAACACCTCGAAGGTGCGGATGCCGGCATACGCGCTGAGGAAAATCCACGGCAGCCAGAGGTGCCGGGTATTTTCGATCAGAATCCCGAGTTCCTCGGGCGTGAACATATCAACCGTCTTCCGCGCCACTTTCATCTTCGACACGTCCTCCGCCTCGGTCGTTCGGTCTTTTGGGAGGTAGCGTTCCGAGCGTGCGAAGCGGAAAAGAGTGACGACCTGATCGCGTAGATTATTCCAGCGTCTGGGACCGACCCTGCAACCGTTGAGGAACGATTTGATGTGCGGCGCATGGACTTTCTCGATCTCCTCCGGGACCGAGGTCGCGAATGCCTTCAAGTCGGCTTCCAAACGATTTACATACGGACCGGAGAGCTGCTCCCGGCGCTTGGCGGCGATGAGTTCGTCGATCACGTCGGCAGTCTTCTTACCCTGATAGGGCGCTTTCGTCCGTTCCCATTCCCGAACGGCTTGAAGAACAGTATACCCGAACGGCTCGGCGATCGCGCGCGCCAAATTATAGGCTTGGCGATCATCAAGCGTCATCGCTCCGTTCACCTTTTCCTGAAGCGTTTTCGACACGTCACGAACCAACGCGTCTGCCTCCTTCAGGGTTGAGCGGGAACGCCGCTGGCGGTTGCCGTCGGAGTCATACCAAACGACCATGCACCGGCGCGAAGAAAGGCGGTAAGTGGCGATCTCGTGACCTTTGACAGCGACGACGCGGAGCGGCTCTTTCACGGAGCCAAGTTTGTCACAAATTGTCACAAGCTCAATCTGAATCCAATTTTACAGAGTAAAAATGGTGGAGGCGAGGGGAGTCGAACCCCTGTCCTATTAACCTTCAGCGCAAGCATCTACATGTTTATCCACGCCTTTGATTTAAGTGCTGGACTGCCGACGGGCGGGCGATTCATCACCGAGCGTCCACGGGTCGAGTTCACCTTTCAGCGCGGTCGCACCGCTTCGGGCAAAGCCTGCTAGTCGTCGCAGCTACACCTAGCAGGCGTTGGTGCAGCCACGTCGCGGTGATTTAGGCCGCGAGAGCCAGATCTTCGTAATCGTTGGCGTTTATTTTGTTTGCTCAGGTTTTTAACGAGGAACACCAAGCTTCCTCGACATGCCGCCTGCGGATCGAATCAACAGTCGAAACCAGTGCGCCCCCTTTTTTGGAGGACGACAAGCGTAACTCACATGGCTGATTCCGCAAGTGGCACGATTGCTTTGGACGGGCACGGCAGGGGTCGCTACGGTCAGCGGCGATCCTCCTTTCCTCATGCACTTCTCTCGTTTCTGCCGCTGTCTCCTTGGAATTCTGTCGTTGTCCCTCCTCGTCCTGGGCGGCTGCCGGGGGCCGAAATCTTCCTCGACCCTCACCGAAGGCGAGGGGTCGAGCCTTCACTACTACGCGGAGCCACAGTCGGCGGGTGGGCCGATGTCGACTCAGAAGTATCGTTAGACGGCGCCATGCGCTTTTCGAAGAAGGCGGAATATGCGCTGCGGGCCCTGGTCGCGATGGCGCGAAATCCGAAATCGTGGTCGATCCACGAGTTGAGTGAGCAGGAGCGAATCCCGGTGAAGTTTCTCGAGCAAATCCTGCTAAGCTTGCGAAGGGCTGGATTGCTGGCCAGCAAGCGGGGAGTGGGTGGTGGATATGCCCTGCTCAAAGGATCGGCCGACATTTCGCTTGCCGAGGTGGTGCAAATCCTGGATGGCCCGCTGGCACCGGTGCCGTGCGCGGCGGAACGGCCGACCGAACGCTGCACGTGTCCGGACCCGCGCACATGCCCGATCCGAATTGTCATGTCCGGATTCCGCCAGGAAATGGGTGAGTGGCTGGCGAACCGAACGGTGGATGATCTGCTGCGGCTTTCCCCGGATGCGGATAGTCTGGCGTTTGAGATCTGAGGCGGCCGGTGAAGGGTGTGCCGTTGATTCCGCCCCATCGGATTGATCGTGTTGGACCGGACCGACATTGCCCTTCGCGCCGCGCGCGGGTTGAAGTCCGTTGGACGAAGTGACAGAGCTGGCTTGCGGCGGTCCGCGCGGAGAGGCAACGTCGTACCGATGTTTCCCCGTCCCACCTCTTGCTGCCTGCTCGCGGCGGCGATGTTTGTCGCCGAACCAGTTTCCGCCGAAGAAGCGAAGTTCTTCAAACCAAACGACGTTGTCGCCTTGGTCGGCGGCGAGGACATGGTGGCCGCGAGTGAACTCGGCTATCTGGAGCTCCTACTGGTGCGGGCGTATCCGGGTTACCGATTGAAATTCCGCTGCCTGGCCTGGGAGGGGGACACTGTGTTTGAGCAGCCAAGAATGCTGAACTATCCGCCCCTGGAAAAGCAACTCGACGACGTTGGCGCGACCGTCGTGCTGATGCCAGTTCGGCCAGATGGAAAGTATCTCGGGGGGCGAGGGAGCAGATGCCGGAATTCGTGGCGGCTTACGAGCGACTCATCGAGCTGTCTGCGACGGCCAACGAAGAATCGGCATTATCCCGCTGGTCGATTTTGCTCAGACGTCTCCTTATATGCCGTGGGATGTCCGACGGTGGCGGAGATCCGCCAGCTGTTCGCGAACACTCTGAATCGGCGGAAGCATATGCCGCGGCGATCCGAAAATTGGCGGAAATCGATCGGATGCCGGCTCGGAACTTCGCCGGAGGAAGCGACAAATCGGGACTCTCAACCGGCGCGCCTTCTAGGGATTGGATACGTTCACTGGTACGCAGCTGGTCATGCAGTCGAGACGGAATCTTTCTGACGTTCAGGTGGCCCCCATACTCCGCCAATCACGATGTTGCTCGAATCGATGCAGTGAGCACGGGGCGCGAGATGTCGCGCGAGAGGAAAAGCCCTGCTTCCCGCGCTCGTTGCTGAAAAGAACCGTCTGTGGTTTAACTATTACCGGCCGCAAAACTGGGCCTTCCTGGGCGGTGATCGCGTCAGCCAGCCTTCGAGTCATGATTACCGCGATCCGACGAAACGCTGGTTTCCCGACGAGATGCAGCAATTCCTCCCGCTCATCGCGGCGAAGGAGGAGGCGATTTGGACTTTGGCAAAGGAACTCGCCCCCGCGCCATGATCGCGCCCATCCGCAGAGTCATCGTGAGCGCAGGCGCGGAGCGCCGCAGTCGATCGAGCGGGCTGCCATGGTCGAGCGCCAGCGCGATAGGAAGCGGGCGCTTAATCCCCCGCGAACACGATGCGGCGATGCTGCATTTTTGGCCGAAGGCTTCGATGGTGATTCCGCGGCTGAAGCGAGGTGTGCGACATTGGGGCCGGGTCGTTCGACTCCGCTGCGCTGCGCTCACGATGACCGCGGCGATATTTTTCGGGACCTTCGGCGGTGTCTTTGCCCAGGCGCCCGCGGTCGATCAAAATGATCCGGCAGCTGAGCTCGCTGCGTTCAAGGTTGCGGACGGATTTGAGGTGAATCTCTTCGCCTCGGAGAAGGATGGGATCGTGAATCCGATCCAGATGCGCTGGGATCCCAGCGGGCGCCTGTGGGTTATCGGTTCGACCACCTATCCGCAGATCAAGCCGGGCGAGGTGCCCGACGACAAAGTCTGGATTTTGGAGGATCGGAATCGCGATGGGAAAGCCGAGAAAGTGACGGTTTTCGCCGATGGGCTGATGGTGCCGACCGGACTGGAGATTGCAGAATGCGGGATGCGGAACGGGGAGTCTGGTGCGGCGGCGATTTATCTTGGCGAAGGGACGAAACTCTGGCGCATGGAGGACACGGATGGGGACGGAAAAATGGATCACAAGGAAGTGGTCCTGCGCGGCTTTGGCACGGGCGACAATCACCAGAATATCAATTCATTTCGTTGGTCGCCGGGCGGTGAACTGATGTTTTCGCAGGGGTTGCATGCGCACGCGCGAATCGAGACGCAGGACGGAATCGTGGCGCTCGATGAGGCGGGGCTTTGGCGCTATCGACCCCGAGAAAAAAGGCTCGATGGCTTTTATGGTGGGCAGGCCGACCCGCAAAATCCGTGGGGCTGGGTCTGGACGGATTGGGGGCAACCGCTCGTCGCAGCCGGGAACAACGGGACCTATTATTATCCAAAACCGGAAATGATTCGCGGGGTTCAGGGTGGTCGCCGCGAGAACATTTGGCCCGAAGGTCGCGGACGAAAGACCAGCGGCCCAGACATCGTTGGCACGGCTCATTTTCCAGAGGCCTGGCAGGGCGTGCTGATCGCCGGCGGTTACATTAGCAATGCGGTCTGGGCTTTGCAGATTGAAGATGATGGTGCGGGTTTTCGCCTGGTGGATCGCGAGCCATTGCTGACCAGCACGCACGCCAGCTTTCGTCCGGTCGATGTGAAATTCGGACCCGACGGCGCGCTCTATATCTGCGACTGGTACAACCCGATCATCGGTCACTATCAGGCCAGCTTCCGCCATCCGGATCGCGATAAAGTGCACGGTCGCATCTGGCGGGTAACGGCCAAGGGACGCCCGCTGGTTCTGCCGCCGCCAATCGCAGGAGCGAACATTGCGCAATTGCTGTCGAACCTGCGCAGCCCGGAGCGGTACGTGCGTTACGCGAGCAAACTCGAACTCGCGAGTCGTCCGGCGGATGAAGTGGTTCTGGCCCTGCGCGCCTGGTGGCCACGGGTCGAGGCGGAAGCCGCTTCCGATGCAGGTGTCGAGCATGCTCTCTTTGAGGCGCTCGGACTCTTTGCGTGGCTGGAAACGCCCGAGCCCGCCTTGCTCCAGCGCGCTGCGAAATCCCGGCAGGCCGGTTTGCGCGCCTTCGCGGCGGAATTGCTTGGGCGCTGGGCGGACCGGCTGCCGCCGACGTTTGATCCGCTCGAAGCGCTGGCCGAATTGGCCCACGATCCCGAACCGCGGGTGCGGATGGCGGCGGTCGTCGCAGCGGGAAACATTCCGCGCGGCGAGAGTATCGTGGTGGTCTTGAGCGCGGCCGATCAACCGCGCGACCCAACCATTGACCTGGCCCTGGCGAGTGCGGTCAAAGCCCTGCGCCCGCACTGGCAATCGGTGCTGGCGGCGCCTGGCGGTACGGCTGGCTGGAAAGCGGCCTGGCGAGCGAATTTGTCCGCGCTCTCGGGCGACCCGCAAGTGGCGGCGATTTCCGGCTCTGGTGCCTTCCTTCCGAAGCCCGCGGCTTTCGGAAAATACCGCGCGACCCCGGAGTTCGTCGAATCCCTTACTGCGGAGGTGAAGGCAAAAGGTGATCCGAAGAAGGGGGCCGAGATTTACCAACGCATCGGTTGCGTGGCGTGTCACGCGGTCGCGGGCGAAGGAGGAAACATGGGTCCGCCGCTCGATGCCATTGGTTCGGGTCACCCCGTGGATTTCATCATTGGCGCCGTCCTCGAGCCACAACGCGAGATCAAGGAGGGCTATGAATGCTACGACGTCACGACGAAGACCGGGGCGAAATTCAGCGGTTACTGGATTGCCGGTACGGAAGAGAAACGGACCTTGCGTGATCTCGTTGGCGCCAGGGAGGTGGCCATCCGCGGAGATGAAATCGCGAAGCGCGAAATGCGCGGCAGCGTGATGACAGCCAATCTCACCGATTCGCTCACGACCGAGGAACTCCGCGATTTGATCCGATACCTGTCTGAGTTGGGAAAGGCGAAGTAAACTGTTCTGTCCACGAGTGATTGGAGCAGACGGGAGCGTCGTGATCTCCGCGAAGTGAGTCTGGAAACGATTGCTCCATTGCGGCTAAGTCATTTGCGGGTTTTGTGTTATCCCTCCGCCATGCTCGAACCATTGCGACATCGCTTCCTTCTCTGCTCGCTCGCCTTTGGGCTCGGCGCCGGTCTGATTTCCAGCGGCCAGGCCGAGGAGGAGGTCAGCTTTAATCGCGACATTCGGCAGATCTTTTCGGACAACTGTTTTCAGTGTCACGGGCCGGACAAGAAAGCACGCGAGGCCGATCGGCGGCTGGACACCGCGGAAGGCGCCTATGCGGAAAATGAAGGCATCCGGGCGCTCGTACCGGGCAATCTCGAGGCGAGCGATTTGTGGGCGCGGATTACTTCGACGGACTCCGACGATGTGATGCCGCCACCGAAAAGTGAAAAAAAGCTCACCAAGAAGCAGATCGAGGTTTTCAAAAAATGGATCGAACAGGGGGCGAAGTACGAGCCGCATTGGGCTTTTATTCCGCCGCAGCGGCCGAACGTTCCGGGAAACGCGGAACTCGGAATTCAGATCGCGGAATGGAAGCAGCGCGAGCCAGGGCGGGTCGGAGAGATTGCGAAAGCCGAAGCGCTGGCGCGAGATTGGGTGCGGAATCCAATCGACGGGTTCATTCTCGAGCGACTCTTGCGCGAAGGTTTGGTTCCGTCACCGGAAGCATCGAAAACAACGCTTATTCGTCGGGTCACGTATGACTTGACCGGGTTGCCGCCCACGCTGGCGGAAGTCGATGCCTTCCTCGCGGACCAGTCGCCCGATGCGTATGAAAAGGTGGTTGATCGCCTGCTCGGTTCGCCACGTTACGGAGAGCGAATGGCGATTCCCTGGCTCGATCTCGCGCGTTATGCCGACACGCACGGCTATCATTTGGACTCCGGCCGGGAGCAGTGGCCATGGCGCGATTGGGTGATCGAGGCCTTCAATCATAACCTGCCTTTTAATGAATTTGCCGAGTGGCAGATCGCGGGAGATTTGCTGCCCAACGCGACGGTCGAACAAAAACTGGCCACGGGTTTTGTGCGGAACAACATGATCAATTTCGAGGGCGGGGCGATTGCGGAGGAATACCTCACGGCTTACGTGAAGGATCGGGTGAACACGGTCGGCACCGTTTTTCTCGGCCTCACGGTTGGCTGCGCCGAGTGTCACGATCACAAGTTTGATCCGTTTACGCAGAAGGATTTCTACCAACTCTACGCCTACTTCAATGCGGTTCCCGAGAACGGTCTCGACGGCGCGAAGGGCAATGCGGCGCCGTTGTTGGAACTTCCGCCGGGACGGGAGCAAAAGGAAAGAATTGATGGCCTCGCGCAGAAGATTGAAGCGGCGGAAACCGAAATGAAGGCGCTCGAAGCGAAGGCGGATGCGGGGCAGGCAGAGTGGGAGAAATCGCTGATGGATGCTCGACCGGCGGAGTGGAAGATCGCGAAGGTTACGGGCGCAAAATCGAAGGCCGGGGCGAAACTTGAGCCGCAGGCGGACGGGTCGTTTCGAGTCACCGGGGAGAATCCCGCGAGCGATGAAATCGAATTTCTCGCTCAGGTTAGTGCGGGTCCGTTGACCGGTGTGCGAATCGAGGCGCTAACCGATGAATCGCTTCCCAGCGCGGGTCCTGGACGTGCGGGCAACGGAAATTTCGTCCTGACCGGGATCGATGTCGAAGCGGCGGCGTGCGGCGATCCATCGAATTTCGCGCAGGTGTCGCTGGCGAGCGCGCGCGCGGACTATGAGCAAAAGGATTTTCCAATCTCCAATGCGCTGGACGCCGATCCGCGCAGCGGCTGGGCGGTGGACGGTAATCAACGGCACGAGCCGAGAATGGCGTGGTTTGCGGCGGCGAAACCATTTGGATTTCCAGACGGCACCGTCATTCGGCTGCGGCTCCGGTTTGAATCCCAATTCGGCCAGCACGTGATCGGGCGTCCGCGCCTGGCGTTCACCAGCGACGCGAATGTCTTCCCGGAAACGGCGCTTCCCGCGGAGATCGCGGCCCTGGTTGGCATTCAGCGGAATGCCGCGCAGAATGAAACGCTTCGCGATTACTATCGAAAAGAAGTTTCACCCGTGCTCCGCGAACCGCAGGCGAAACTCGAGGCATTGAAAAAGGAACTCGCCGCGGCGAAATCGAAAATCCCGACGGTGATGGTGATGCAGCAGATGGAGAAACCGCGCGACTCCTTTATCCTCGAACGCGGGCAATACGATCACCCCCGTGAAAAGATTGAACCCGGTATTCCGGCGGCGCTCGGTAAGCTTCCACCCGATGCGCCGAAGAACCGTCTGGCCCTGGCACGATGGCTGATCGACCCACAGAACCCGCTCATGGCGCGCGTGACCGTAAATCGCTTTTGGAACGAACTGATGGGCATCGGCATCGTGAAAACGATCAACGATTTCGGTTCGCAGGGTGAATGGCCGAAACATCCGGAATTACTCGATTGGCTTGCGTGCGAATTTGTGGATCGGGGCTGGGACGTGAAGCACATCATGCGACTGCTGGTGACTTCCGCCGCCTACCGGCAGGCGTCGAACGTCACGCCCGAAATGCTCGAGCGCGATCCGGAGAACCGGCTGCTGGCGCACGGACCGCGTTTCCGGCTCGAGGCCGAGGCCATTCGCGATTCGGCGCTGACCGTGAGCGGATTGCTCGATCCGCGGATCGGCGGCCCGAGTGTTTACCCCTATCAGCCGCCAGGGTTGTGGCAGGAGCTGAGTTCGCGCGGTGACTCGAAAAATTGGTCGGCACAGATTTTCGAACAAAGCCACGGCACGGACCTGTATCGGCGGTCGCTCTACACCTTTTGGAAACGCACCTGCCCGCCGCCGCAAATGCTGACCTTCGATGCTCCCGATCGTGAGGTCTGCACCGCCAGCCGAGCCCGCACGAATACGCCGCTCCAGGCGCTCGTGCTGATGAACGATCCGACCTACGTCGAATCCGCGCGCAAACTCGCGGAGCGCATGATGCGCGAAGGCGGAGCAACCCCGGAAGATCGAATTGCCTTCGCCTTCCGTCTCGCAACCGCCCGCAAGCCGAGCGATTCCGAAACCGCGATGCTGGCCGAGCTTTTCGGGAAATCCAAAACCCGCTACGGGCAACGACCCGAGGCCGCTGAAAAATTACTTCGCGAGGGCGAAGCGCCGCGTGACGAAACGCTCGATCCGGCGGAACTCGCCGCGTGGACCATCGTAGCCAGCACCATTCTGAACCTCGATGAAACCGTCACCAAGGGCTGAGTGCCCCGCTTACCGGGCGCAATCTTGGAGCAAACATCTGCGTAATTTCCCGGGCGTTAAAATCGCCGTCTCGTGAATCGTGGAATAGCCAAGAGGAACAGCTTTCTCGGGCGGGGACGACTTTTCAAGTCGTCATGCTTTCGACTCCTCGGGCGGAGTGTCCGACGGGGGCGTCAAATCGACGAGATTTGGAATTTGCACCGAAACATTTCCGGACACAAGTTCACGCAACGCCGCGACATCAAGCTGATCTTTCTCACGGACAGAAGCGGACTTTAACTCGATCAGGGCATGCGGATCGAGATAGCAAACAGTGACGTCACTGATATCCAAGGCCCGCGCAGTTACCTTGAAATCCTGGTAAGTTTTGCTCCGCATCACCGTGAATAGGTCCACGGTAAAGTCTTCGACGACGCGGACAGCGCCTTCCTCGAGAGGAAAATCCTGAGCTGTCAATTCGCGCGAGTATCCGTCGCCGAAATCTGCGAGGCACGAAAGCAGGCGGTGAAGATTGGCGGGTGACGGCTCCACCAGGAGGTCGAGATCCTGCGTGGTGCGGACGAAACCGTTGAGGCAAACGGCCACGCCGCCCGCCACGAGGAAGTCAACGCGTGCCCGGCTGAGTTTTACCAACAGACTTTCGAACGTGTCGGGCATCGGGCGGGGGCAATTGGATGCCAAGGCTCCGTAAGTTGTCGTTTAGCGTCTGAAGCTCGCGCAAGGGATTTGTCGGTCGGGGACGTCCGACTTGTTTGCGAATATGTTCGCCGAGTCCCATGGTCGTCAGGCGGTGAAGTGCATTGCGGCGATGCTATACAGCATCGCGTCCGGCGGCAAGCGTCGCCGGCGTCACCTTGTGCCTCGGCGCAGCAGTGGTATATGTCCGGCCTTGTCCATGCATCACGCGAACACTCTCGACCACCTCTGGGCACTCCAACAAACCCGCCGCCAATTTTTCGGCCGTTCGGCGCACGGGTATCGGCATCGCTGCGCTGTCCTCCCTCTTGCGGGCCGATCTGTTCGCGGGCACTGCGCCGGACCTGCATTCGCGCGGGCATTTGCCGCAGCTGCATTTTCCCGCGAAAGCGAAACACGTCATTTACCTTCATCAGTCCGGGGCGCCGTCGCACGTGGATTTGTTCGATTACAAGCCGAACATGGCGAAGCATCACGGCGAGGAATTACCGGCCTCGATTCGGATGGGTCAGCGGATCACCGGCATGACCTCGGGACAAAAGGCATTTCCGGTCGCAGCTTCGCAATGGAAGTTTCAGCAGCATGGCCAGGCCGGCACCTGGCTGAGCGAACTGCTCCCGCATCATGGCAAGATCGTGGATGATTTCACCCTCCTGCGCTCGATGCACACCGAGGCGATTAATCATGATCCGGCGATTACCTTCATCCAGACTGGCTCTGAGCAGCCGGGCCGGCCGTGCATGGGTTCCTGGGTCACCTACGGAATCGGTTCGGAAAATCAGAATCTGCCTGCGTTCATCGTCCTCATCTCACAGGGATCGGGAAACAAGACAGACCAGCCCATTTTTTCGCGCTTGTGGGGTTCGGGCTTTCTCCCGAGCAGCTTTCAAGGCGTCAAATTTCGCAGCGTTGGTGACCCGGTTTTGTATATCAACAACCCGGAGGGGATCGACGACTCGGGCCGGCGCGAGATGCTCGATACGCTCCGGAACTTGAACCAGGTCGCGTTCGAGGGGGTGGGTGATCCGGAGATCGAAACGCGGATTTCACAATACGAGATGGCCTACCGGATGCAGGCGAGCGTCCCGGAGTTAATGGATGTATCAATGGAACCGGCGAGCACGTTCGACCTCTACGGCGAAGACGCGCGCAAGAAAGGAACCTATGCGGCGAACTGCCTGCTCGCGCGCCGGCTCGTCGAGCGCGGCGTTCGTTTCGTGCAGCTCTATCATCGCGGCTGGGATCAGCACGGAAACCTCGCGCAGCATCTGCCCTTGCAGGCGGGTGATGTCGATCAGGCCAGCGCTGCGCTCGTGCTCGATCTGAAGCAACGCGGATTGCTCGATGAAACGTTGATCGTGTGGGGCGGTGAATTCGGACGGACGGCCTATGTGCAGGGCGACATCAACAATCCAAATTACGGACGCGATCATCACCCGCGCTGTTTCTCCGTCTGGCTCGCGGGCGGTGGCATCAAGCCGGGGCAGGTGGTCGGGGAGACCGACGACTTTTGCTACAACATCGTCCGCGATCCGGTGCACGTGCATGACCTGAATGCCACCATCCTGCGTTGCCTCGGCATCGATCACGAAAGGCTGACTTACAAATTCCAAGGGCGCGATTTCCGCCTCACCGATGTGCACGGGAAGGTCGTGAAAAGCCTGCTGGCTTAGCGGAGGTGCCAAAGCGGAAGGCGGGGATCCGTCCCGGCGACGCCTTTTTTAATCCGGTAAAGCGGACGCTTGCTCAGGAACCGTGCGCCCACTACACCGTCGCGCCATGAATTCCTCCCCCCGTAACAAGCTGTTCCTGATGATGGTCCTCGAGATCGCGATCTGGGGCGCCTGGCAACCGAAAATCTTTCCCTACATGGGCATGCTCGGATTTGCCGCCTGGCAGCAGGCGCTCGTCGGCAGCGTTTTCGGCATCGCTTCGATCCTCGGCATCTTTTTCTCGAATCAATTTGCCGATCGAAATTTCGCGGCGGAAAAGTTTCTCGCCTTTAGCCACTGTGTTGGAGGTCTGGCGCTGATCGGCGCCACTTACGCCTCGAGCTTTGGCGCGTTTTTCGGATTCTTCCTGCTCTACGGCTTGCTCTACGTGCCGACGATTTCCGTCACCAACTCCCTCGCGTTCGCAAACCTGGCGAATCCGGCGAAAGACTTTGGTTTCGTCCGCATGGGCGGCACGGTCGGGTGGATCGTCGTCAGCTGGCCCTTTATTTTCCTGCTCGGCGAGAAAGCCACGCCGGAGCAGGTGCGCTACATCTTTCTCGTGGGCGCCGTGATTTCATTCATCATGGCGGGTTATGCGCTGACGTTGCCGCACACTCCTCCTCGGCGCGATGCGGAAGGATTGGATCGGTTGGCGTGGGTGCGGGCCATGCGCCTCCTTGGCACGCCCTTCGTGCTCATCCTTTTCGTCGTCACGTTTATCGATTCGGTGATCCACAATGGCTACTTCGTGGTATCCGACATGTACCTGACGAATCGCGTGGGGATCGCTGGGAACATGAGCATGGTGGTGATGAGCCTGGGGCAGGTGGCTGAGATCGTAACGATGTTGATCTTGGGAACAGTGCTGATTCGGCTGGGCTGGAAAGTGACCATGATTATCGGCATCTTTGGACATGCGGCACGGTTCGCGGTTTTTGCGTTCTTCCCGGATCTGCAAGGATTGATCATCGCCATCCAGTTGCTCCACGGCATTTGCTACGCGTTCTTTTTTGCCACGGTTTACATCTTCGTGGATGCCGTCTTCCCCAAGGATGTCCGAGCCAGCGCGCAAGGGCTGTTCAACTTGTTGATCCTCGGGGTCGGGATGGTTGTGGCCAGTTTCTTTTTCCCTCCCTGGTCGAGCGCCTCACGACCGTAGGCCCAGACGGTGTGACCAAGATCGTTGATTACCAGACCTTGTTTCTCTACCCGACCGGAGCGGCATTGACGGGAATCCTACTCCTGGCCTTGTTCTTCAATCCCCCGACCAAACGTCCGGTGGAAGTGGGTAATCCCGAAGAGAGAGCACCTACCATGGATGAGGGCGGTGCGCCTTCGCCTCCGTAGGTACTCGCGACGCCGGGGCCGGCGCGCACCTTTCAAAAATGTAATGGTGCGGAAAGGAAGCGGTAAGGGACGCATGTGACTATGGTGGCATGAATCAGTTACCCGATTCCAAACCCATCGTTCATCCCACGAATCCTGCGCCTTCCGGCCGGCGCCGCCTTCCGCACTATATTCTGGCCGGCTCGATCCTGACCGCGGTTTCCGTACTGGCCGTGGCTCAGAGCGACAATGCCAAGGACACGCTCAAACCGGCGATCGTCCTCGATGCCAAACCGCTCGCGCGCGACACGAAGCTGACCACCAGTTTCGCACCCGTCATCAAGAGCGTTAGCCCGAGCGTGGTCAAAGTCTTCACCACGGCCGCCCCCGATGCGGCGGATCTCGAAGACAATCCCGCCTTCAACAATCCATTTCTGCGCCGGTACTTCGATCCGAGTGGAAATGGCGCACGCCAGTTCAAAATGCCGAAGCAACACGGCATTGGATCCGGCGTGGTGGTCACCGCCGACGGTTACATCCTGACAAACAATCACGTGGTCGATCATGCGACGGACGTGAAAGTCTCATTGCAGGATGGCAGCGAATTCACCGCCAAGGTCGTGGGCACCGATCCAAAGACGGACGTGGCGCTGATCAAGGTCGATGCGAAGAATCTGCCTGCGTTGCCGATGGCGGATAGCGATCAGGCTGAGATCGGCGATCTCGTGCTGGCGGTCGGCAATCCGTTTGGGATTGGCCAGACGGTGACGACTGGCATCATCAGCGCGACCGGGCGGAGTGCCGTCGGACTCGATTATGAGGACTTCATTCAAACCGATGCGGCCATTAATCCGGGCAATTCCGGTGGGGCACTTGTCGATGCGGAGGGAAGGCTCGTCGGTATCAACACGGCCATCCTCAGCCGCACGGGTGGCAATCAGGGCATCGGTTTCGCCATTCCATCGAACCTGGCCAGAGAAGTCATGGAGAGCCTGCTCGCTGATGGCAAGGTGACCCGCGGATATCTGGGGGTCATGATCCAGGATCTTACCCCCACGCTGGCTCGGGAATTCAATGCGGAAGGGAAACACGGCGCCCTCGTTGGTGATGTCAGTGACAAAACACCCGCCGCGAAAGCCGGGATCGAGAGCGGCGATTTGATCGTCGAATTTGATGGCAAGCCGGTGCGGGATAGTCGAACCCTCAAACTGCAAGTTGCGCGGATCCAGCCGGGCAAGAGCGTGGATGTGAAAGTCCTGCGCGATGGCCATGAAAAGTCCTTGAGTGTGACGCTTGAGGAGTTGCCGGGTTCGGACCAACTGGCAAAAGCCAATCCCGATGCCGACAAGGATGAAGGCACACTCGAAGGCGTGGGCGTCACCGACCTCGATCCGCAAACACGTCGCGCCGCGAAGATCCCGAGCGAGGTGAAAGGAGCGCTGGTGACGCAAGTCGATCCCGATAGCGCTGCGGCGGAGGCGGGTTTGAAACCCGGCGATGTGATTGAGGAGATCAACCGGAAGCCCGTCGCAAACGCGGAAGAAGCGGTGCGACTGACGGAGAAACCCGTCGATCGCACGACTTTGCTCAAGATCTGGAGCGAGGGCGGCAACCGCTGGGTCGTCGTCGATGAGACGAAGGTAAGCTGATCAATCGAAAAGATTTGGGAGGAAGAACAGCGCCAGTCCTGCTGCCGACGGGTGGCGGGGCTGGCGTGTTTCTTCCTGAACCGGCGCCATCACCCTGAGCGTCTGTCTGCTCGCCATTTCGATGTTCGGTCCGCTACGGATGAGCGCCTATGAACGCAGTCGCCCTCATCACCGGATCGTCGCGCGGGATCGGCCGCGGAATCGCGCTCGCTCTTGCGCAAAGCGGACGGCATCACCTTGCGATCAATTACGCGGGGAATGAAAAGGCGGCGACGGAATGCGCGGACTTGTGTCGCCAGGCGGGCGCGCGTGAGGTCGAGATCATCCAGGGCGACGTTTCGTCATCGGCGGATCGAACGCGGATGATCGATTTCATCCGCAAACGCTGGGGCCGCCTCGATGTGCTGGTGAACAATGCCGGGATCGCTTCGCCGGGCCGTGCGGACATTCTCGAAGCCACGGAGGAGAGCTTTGATGCGGTGATGAACGTGAATTTGCGCGGGCCGTATTTCCTCACCCAGTTGGCGGCACGGCTCATGATTGAATCCGACCCACTGCCGAATCAGCCGCGTGTGATTGTCAATATCTCGAGTATCTCCGCCTTCACGGCCTCGACCAATCGCGGCGACTATTGCCTGACGAAGGCGGGCCTCAGCATGATGACGAAACTCTGGGCGGTGCGGCTCGCCGAGCACGGCATCGCAGTGCATGAAGTGCAGCCCGGCGTGATCGAGAGCGACATGACGGGTCCGGTGCAGGCGAAGTATGACGCGCTGTTCGCGCAGGGATTGGCGCCCATCAATCGCTGGGGAAAGCCCGCGGACGTCGGGGCTTGCGTCGCGGCGATCGCCGGCAACGCGTTTCCGTATTCCACCGGCCAGGTATTCCAAGTGGATGGCGGCTTTCACTTGCGTGTGCTTTGAGCAACTTGGAATGGTACGCGTGCTCCCGATAGCGTTCATGCGTCCCCGCCCATCCCCATGATCAAAATCGACTACGATCTTCGCCCCATCGATCTAAAATCAAAAATCGAGAGGCTTTGGGAATGTTCCGCCGCCAAGATTTTTGCCATCGATCGCGGGGACATGCCCGGCACGGCGACGGCGGTCTATACAGTCAACGGGAAATACACGGCGCGCGGCTGGACCGAGTGGACACAGGGGTTCGTTTACGGCTCCGCCATCCTGCAGTTTGACGCGTTCTGGGATGAGGCGTTTTTGAAAATCGGACGCGAACGCACGGTGTCACGGATGGCGAATCATCTCACGCACACCGGCGTTCACGATCATGGCTTCAATAACGTCTCCACCTACGGAAATCTGTGGCGACTCATGGGCGAGGGGCGCATCCCGGAGAATCGTTGGGAGCGCAATTTTTACGAACTGGCGCTGAAGTGCTCCGGTGCGGTGCAGGCCGCACGCTGGACGTTCACGAACAACGGCGAGGGTTTTATTCATTCGTTCAATGGGCCGCATTCGCTCTTTGCCGACACCATGCGGTCGTTGCGATCGCTGGCGCTGTCACATCAGCTCGGCCACATCCTGATGGGGGAACGGGATGAAAGAATCTCGTTGTTGCGTCGCCTCATCGAGCACGCGCGAACGACCGCGAAATGGACGGTGTATTACGGCGCGAATCGTGATGCCTACGATGTTCGCGGCCGCGTGGCGCATGAGAGTATTTTTAATGTCACCGATGGCTCGTATCGCTGTCCGGGGACGCAGCAGGGCTATTCGCCTTTCAGCACCTGGACGCGGGGTCTGGCCTGGGTGATATGCGGTTTTGCCGAGCAACTCGAATGGCTGGCGACGTGCAGGGAATCTGAACTCGAATTAGTCGGCGGCCGGGAGGCGATCGAGGCCATTTTCCTCAATGCGGCTCGCGCCGCCTGTGACTTTTATATCGAGCACACACCTGTTGATGGCGTGCCGTATTGGGACACGGGCGCGCCGGGATTGGTCCGGTTGGGAAATTACCTGGATCGTCCCGCGGAACCATTCAATGAGCATGAGCCCGTGGATAGTTCGGCGGCCGTGATCGCTGCGCAGGGACTGCTGCGGCTCGGTCGTTTCCTTGCCGGTCGTGGCCAGACAGAAGACGGCAGCCGTTACTCGCAAGCAGCTCTGACCATCCTGCGCACGGTTTTTGATGAGCCCTACTTAAGCACCGATGCGCGGCATCAAGGGCTGATTTTGCACAGTGTCTATCATCGTCCGAATGGCTGGGATCACATTCCGGATGGCCGCAAAGTGCCTTGTGGAGAATCGAGCATGTGGGGGGACTATCACGCCCGCGAAGTCGCGCTCCAGGTCCAGCGAATCTACGAAAAGAAACCCTACCTGACTTTTTTTGGCGCCCCCAAATAGCCGCCCACTCGTTCCATGATCGTCTCCGACCTCTCTCAAATCGACGGCCGCCGCTATCCGGCGCGGCGACACACCCAAAATCTCGTGGGCGGCGCCGCTCCCATTCAGGCCACGAATTTCAGCATGGGAAACGTGACGCTCGATCCGAACGGCGGACAGGTTCCGTGGCACAGTCAGGAACAGGAGGAGATTTACTTCATCGTCGAGGGAACGGGCGAAATGTGTCTGGGCGAGGAGCGGCAAACGGTCACCGCGGGTCAGGCGATCTACATTCCGTCCGGCGTCTTTCATCAATTGACGAACACGGGATCGACGCCGTTGCGGATGATCTACTGCTACGGCCCGGCGGGCGACGTGGCGCACTGGCGGCAGGAGTTGGACGGAACGCTTCCGCGGGCCGGAGTCGAGGCGCCTCCTTTGCCCGAAGGTGCGTGGCCGCAGTGCACGGAAAAGCCGGCCATGGATTGAGGCCGGGCACCGGCGAAAGCAAAAAACCACTTTCCCTTCCGCCATTCCCTTCTCACTTTCCGCCCATGCACGACGCCCAGCAACAGGCCATCGATCGAGTCTTCGAAATCCTCAGCGAACATTTCGATCACGTGGTGATTGCCGTGGGCGCCTACGACGACGAAAAGCAATACACGACGGCGGCTTCGTTTAGCGGCGGTGTCGCGGCGGCGATCGGCCTGTGCAAGCTCTACGAGAACAAGTGGACGAAGGAGCACCTGTGGGGTGCGGATGAAGAGTAGGGGCGGGGAAAACATCCAACATCCAACTCGGCCAAGCCGAAACCAAGCGCACGGGAGGAATGACGCGAACTAATCAGGGGCGGGTAGGCGGAAAGAATTGGGGAGCATAGGCGTCTCGCCTGTCGGCTTTGGCGTCCTCACCGAAGCCATCGGATCTCCCTCGATCCCCGTTTTTCATTGATCTCCCATGCCGGTTTCACGGGCGAGTTCCACGCGTCGTCGACGTCCGATGTGCCCGGCGGGGACGCCGGCCACGACAGGCGAGGACGCCTATGCTCCCCATTCCTGCGTGTCCCAAGCGTGTTTGTGTCCGGTCCCAGGAATTGCGCGCTTCATGCGATCATTTTTAGAATTAACTGCCCAATGATCGGTTGCGGGGGCGCGGACGACAGAACGCGTTCCTCAGCCGGTGAGGATGTGAATATGCAAACGACGTGTTCCCACGACCATTGGATGTTGGATGTTGGGCGTTGAATGTTGAATGTTCAGTGGAATGACCTCCATCCCTCTCGGCATCATTCTCAACGGCGTCACTGGACGGATGGGCACGAATCAGCATTACCTGCGCTCGATTTTGGCGATCATAGAGGAGGGCGGGGTAAGCGGGGACAACGGCCCTGCAATCATGCCCGTGCCCGTCCTCGTGGGACGCAATGAAGAAAAACTCCGCGAACTCGCGGCGCGCGGCCCCGGTGTGACTTGGACGACCGACCTGGACGCCGCGCTCGCTGACCCGAACAACCTGATCTATTTCGATGCGCAAACCACCGGCCGCCGCGCCGATGGCGTTTCACGGGCGATCGAGGCGGGCAAACACATCTATTGTGAAAAGCCGACGGCGACGAGCACGGACGCGGCATACCAACTTTACGTCGCGGCAAAAAAGGCCGGGGTTAAAAACGGCGTGGTGCAGGATAAACTTTGGCTGCCGGGGCTGGTGAAGCTCAAGACGCTGATTGACCAGGGTTTTTTCGGCGAGATTCTCAGCGTGCGCGGCGAGTTTGGCTATTGGGTCTTCGTCGGCGAAACCGTCGAACCACAACGACCATCGTGGAATTATCGCGCGGAGGACGACGGCGGAATCATCGTTGATATGCTCTGCCACTGGCGCTACGTGCTCGACAATCTTTTCGGCGCCGTGAAAGCCGTGAGCTGTCTCGGCAGCCACGCACGTGAAGGAGCGGCGCGACGAATCGGGCCAGCCCTACGCGTGCACGGCCGATGACAGTGCCTACGCGACCTTCGAGCTCGAAGGCGGCATCATTGCGCAATTCAACAGCTCGTGGACGGTGCGGGTCCGACGTGATGATTTACTCACCCTGCAAGTGGATGGCACGAAAGGATCGGCGGTGGCTGGTCTGCGGGATTGTGTCGCCCAGCCGCTCGGCGCGACACCGCGGTGCACGTGGAATCCAGATGTCGACAGTCCAATTGATTACTTTGAGGGCTGGACCCGGGTTCCCGAGTGGCAGAATTGTCCCAACGCCTTCAAGACGCAGTGGGAACTTTTCATTCGTCACGTCGCCTTCGATGAGCCGTTCCGCTGGGACCTGCGCGAAGGCGCCAAAGGTGTGCAACTGGCCGAACTAGGCCTCGAATCATGGGCCAAGCGAGCATGGGTCGAAGTCCCGGAGTTGGCGGTCTTTGGGAGTTGACTCCTCAGTGTCGAGATAACGCGTGACGAGTTCCTCTGAGGTCGCCGGAGGTGTCGATCGTCTGCGGTGTCGCCGAGATGATACGGCGCTCGCCAAGCGTCACTGCGTTTCAATAGAAACAATGCTTCATCATGCCTGACTCCTCGCGCCCCTCGCGTCCCGTCTCCTCGCCACCGAAACTCCTCATTGCCAATCGCTCCGAGATCGCCATCCGCGTCATGCGGGCGGCGACGGAACTCGGGCTGCGCACCGTGGCCATATACGCGGAGGAGGACCGCTTTTCCATGCACCGCTTCAAGGCGGATGAAGCTTATCGCGTGGGTGAAGGGAAAGGGCCAGTCGGCGCGTATCTCGATATCGAAGGGATCGTGACGCTGGCGAAGGAACGCGGTGTTTCGCTGATTCATCCGGGCTACGGGTTCCTCTCGGAGAACGCCAAATTCGCGCGGGCGTGTCGCGACGCGGGAATTGAATTTGTCGGGCCGAAAGCGGAGCTGCTCGAGCTGATGGGCGACAAAGTGGCGGCTCGCGCGCTCACGCAACGGCTGAAAATTCCGACGTTGCCCGGGACGGAAGATCCGGTGAGCGATCGCAAGGAGGCGCTGAAAGTCGCGGCCAATATCGGCTTTCCGCTGATCATCAAAGCGGCGTTTGGCGGAGGCGGACGCGGCATGCGCGTGGTGCAAAAGGCCGGTGATCTCGACTCCCTGCTCGACGAGGCGCAGGGCGAGGCCGAGCGGGCGTTTGGCAATCCGGCGGTGTTTTTGGAGAAATATATTCCACGGGCGAAACATATCGAAGTGCAGGTGCTCGGGGACCGGCACGGGAACGCAATGCATCTGCACGAGCGCGATTGTTCCGTGCAGCGGCGGCACCAAAAAGTGGTGGAGATCGCGCCCTCGGTCGGCCTCGATGAACGCGTGCGCAAGGAGCTGTGCGCATCGGCCGCGCGGATCGCGAAGGAGATCGGCTACGACAATGCCGGCACCGTCGAGTTCCTGCTCGATCTCGATACCAACGATTGGTTTTTCATCGAGATGAATCCCCGGATTCAGGTCGAGCATACGGTGACGGAGGAAATCACCGGCATCGATCTCGTCCGGTCGCAGATCCTCATTGCGCAAGGTGCCGTGCTGCATGGCGAGGAGCTGGGGTTGCCGAAACAGGAGGACGTACCGCGACGAGGCTATGCCGTGCAATGCCGCGTCACGACCGAAGATCCGGAGAAGCAATTCACACCGAACTACGGCAAGATTGTGACGTATCGCAGCGCGGGCGGGCTCGGGATTCGGCTCGATGCGGGTATGGGCGATTCCGGATCGGTGATCACGCCGTTTTACGATTCGTTGCTGGTCAAAATTACGGCGAGCGGGCGCAGTTTCGACATGGCACTGCAGCGGATGGATCGCGCGCTGCGCGAGTTCCGGATCCGCGGGGTGAAAACGAACATTCCCTTTTTGGAAAACGTAATTCACCACGGTGATTTCCGGGGCGGACGGGCGACCACGACGATGATCGACACGTCGCCGGGGCTGTTCAAATTCAAGCCGCGCCGTGACCGGGCGACCAAGCTGCTGGGATTTCTCGGTAACGTCATCGTCAACGGCAACCCGCACGCGAAAGGCTACACGCCGCCTGCGCCGCTCGCCGGGGCCATCATCCCGGACTACAATCGCAAGACAAAACCTGAGCCTGGAACGCGCGAACGGCTGTTGGAACTGGGACCGAAGAAATTTGCCGCCTGGACGCTGAAACAAAAGCGCCTGCTCGTCACTGACACCACCTTTCGCGACGCGCACCAATCGCTCATGGCCACGCGCGTGCGCACGTACGATATGGCGTCAATTGCGCCAGCGGTCGCGCGCCAAACGTCGGAGATTTTCTCGATGGAAATGTGGGGGGGCGCGACTTTCGACACGGCGATGCGATTCCTCAATGAAGATCCGTGGCAGCGCCTGCGACTCCTGCGGGAACGCATCCCGAACATTTGCTTTCAAATGCTGCTCCGTGGTGCGAATGCCGTCGGCTACACGAGCTACCCGGCGAATGTCGTCGCCGGGTTCGTGAAACACGCGGCGGAGTGCGGCATGGATATCTTTCGGGTCTTCGATTCGCTGAATGATTTGAAGAACATGCGCGCGGCAATGGAGGCGGTGCAGGAAACCCACGCCATTTGCGAAGGCGCGGTTTGTTACACGGGCGATATCCTCGATCCGAGCCGCACGAAATATTCTCTCAAATACTACGTCTCGCTGGCCAGGGAGCTGGAAAAGATGGGCGCGCATTTCCTGGCCATCAAAGACATGGCCGGTCTTTGCCGACCATTCGCCGCCAGTGCGCTGGTGAAGGCGTTGAAGGAGGCGATCGGTATTCCTGTCCATTTCCACACGCACGACACCAGCGGCATCAACGCCGGATCAATTCTCCGCGCGAGCGACGCGGGAGTGGATGTGGTCGATCTGGCCATCGCGTCGATGAGCGGTTCGACTTCGCAACCAAATCTTGAATTCAATCGTCGCGGCGCTGCAGCACACGCCGCGCGATACCGGCCTCGATCTCGAGGCGCTCAATTCATTTTCCGACTATTGGGAGCACGTCCGCACGTTTTACGCCCCGTTCGATACCGCGCCCAAGAGCGGTAGCGCTGAAGTGTATCTGCACGAGATGCCCGGCGGCCAATACACCAACCTGCGTGAGCAAGCGAGTGCCATGGGCCTCGGTCATCGCTGGCCGGAGATCGCGCGGACTTATCGCGGAGGTGAACGATTTGTTTGGCGATATCGTGAAAGTCACACCGAGTTCGAAGGTCGTCGGCGACATGGCGCTTTTTCTGTTCACCAAGGGAATCAAACCCGCGGACGTCGTCAATCTCCCGCCCGGCACGAGTTGGCCGGAGAGTGTGATCGACATGCTCAGTGGCGGTCTGGGCGAGCCGATGGGTGGCTGGCCACCGGCCGTCGTGAAGGCCGTGCTCGGTGCGAATAAACCGCGCAAGCAGGCCAAGCCTGCACCGGTGAAGCTCAAGGATGTGAAGGCGGAGATCGCGACGAAATTCAAACGCGAGCCGAATGACGACGACCTCTACTCGCACCTCATGTATCCGAGTGTTTTCGCAGATTTTGCCAAGGTCAGCCGCGAGTCAGGAGACGTGAGTGTTTTGCCGACGCCCGCCTTTTTCTACGGTCTCCAGCCCGGAGAAGAGATCTCCGTGAGCATCGAACTGGGAAAAGTCCTGTTTATAAAACTCATCAATGTCGGTGCCCCGGACAAGGAAGGGCGTCGCGTGATCAACTACGAACTCAACGGCATGCCGCGTGAAGCGCTGGTGCTGGACAAATCGATCGCGCCGAAATCAAAAAGCCGCGTTAAAGCTGACGCCAGCGACAAGCTCCAGGTCGGCGCTCCGATTCCCGGCATGGTGACGGCGCTTTACACCAGTGTCGGCAGCAAGGTCACCAACGGCGACAAGCTCGCCACGCTGGAAGCGATGAAAATGCAAACCACGCTTTATGCGCACACGGATGGAGTGGTGGCTGAGCTCACTGCGGCCGTGGGTGATTCGGTGGAAGCGAATGATCTGCTGGTGAAACTGCGTGGCGCCTGACCCGCTCCGAGCCGTCGCATTGATCGAATGTCGGAAAGGCTCGACTCGCCGATTGACATTGATCCCGGATGTGCAAATATACCTACCCCCTATTAATGGCAATTGGAACTGGTTGTTCTGACGGATGATAGCCCGTCTGCTGGGTTCGATCCCCACGTTGCCACCTTTCAAACCGGCGCCCCGGAAGGTGACGGAATCGATCCGCAGGGGCTCATCGTGATCGATAAAGAGTTGAGAATGGCTAAGAAGTCATCTCGGGCATCGATCGGTGATTTGCGCGGCGTCCGATCATGCTCGCGTCTCAGTTCGCCAATGTCCTCTCGAAGAATCATGAAACGACGATTTCCCTCCGCGATCGCTCTGCTTGCAGCCATCGTTCTCGCCGCGACGCTTGAGAATCCGGAAACGGCGCGAGGTGCTGACGGGTACGTGCCGTTCGATGGCGAGAAGTCCGCGTGGCACGAGGGGTTTGATCGCTACGACTACGTGATGTCGAAGCTCGGAGCACTCGCCGCCAACGATGTGCCGCTGCTCCATGTCTGCGGCAGCATTGATCCACTCCTGGGAAAAGTCTCAGCAGTCATCGAGGGGATCTACCAGCAGCTTGGAGGTCGCATTTCGGTCATGATCAAAGACGGCGCGGGGCATCATCCGCACAGCCTGCGCGATCCCAAACCGATCGCGGACTTCATCACCCAGAGCGTTCAATCAGCCGCCAACGTTCCTCCAGATTTTCTCAGCGGCAAAGTCACGAGAAATTCATTCTACAGCATCGCGAACGACTACCGCGATTTCCCGGGCGAAGGGACCAACATCACTTGTCGCGGCCCGTTCTTTACCGGCGCCTATGATCGCTTTTCCTTCGAGTTGCCGGGTGTCGAGGGGGCGATCACGGTGATCGTCCCGAAGGAACCCGCACCGGGAAAGCCGTGGGTATTTCGCGCGGGGTTCGTCGATCGTACGGCCACCGTTGATCTCACCCTTTTGGCGAAGGGCTTTCACGTCGTCACCGGCCCGATTCCCTACAATCGAGATGCTCCAGTGTTGGAGCATTGGAACGCCGTTTATGACCACCTGACCGAGCACGGCTTTTCGAAAATGCCGGTGCTCGAAGGCGCCGGTCGCGCCCCGGGCGAGGTCCTCGGCAGGGCCGTCGAGAATCCTGGCAAGGTTTCATTCATCTATGGCGAAAATCCGGTACTGCGCAGCTTCATGACGAAATCTCCGCTGCTGGAAAGTCTTGCACCGCTGGCCCGAGCCGGAGTGCCCATGCTCAGTGTTTGCGGAAGTCTCGATCCGGCGTTGAAGGAGAACACGCGCGTGTTGGAGAAACGCTATCTGGATCTCGGCGGATCCATTACGGTTCTCATTAAGGAAGGCGAAGGGCACGCCCGAAAAGGAGCGCAACGACTGGCTCCGTTATGCGTGGAAGTGGGTCCGCGACACCGATCCGAATGGCCATCTGCAAATGCCCGGCAGCCGCGTGCTGTCACCGGGAATCCCCGATGGTCCACGCTGGTATTGGGCCAACACGAAAAGCGATGCCTGCCCGAATGGGTTCAACACGGAGGAGACGATCGAGGAGCTGTGGGGAACAAAGAATTAGAACGTCTCGGCGTTCAAATTCGATGGCGCGGCGAACTCAGTTTCCGGAGGCGGGCTCGACCGGTGTCGGCGCCACGGGCGTCTTGGTCGCACCCTCTGTTTGGACGACCTGGAAATTTTTCACGGTTTGACCGAGAAGCTGCCACAGGCGGACGACGCCGGCCGGCGTCATGGCGATTCGGGTGTGGATGGGCATCACACTGACCCCGGCGTTTCGGTCCATGACAATGCCAGAGGTGAAATCGAGATAGAGTTCCTCCTGGCCGGTATTGACGAGCACATGGTTCGCATAGCGAGCCGTCATATCCTCGTATTTGACCTGCAAGGGCGTGGACTGCTTCTGCGGGGACGGAGCGGGAGATTCGTTAGACATGGGGCGAGAGAGCTACCAGCCTCCGGCGACTTTGCAATCGCGGACCGGCAGAAAACAATTTTTTAAAAACACCTCCGCCGCAAATCCGTAAAGGCGCCGCCCAGATGGTCCAGCACCGCGGTAGCGCGCAGGGATTGCGCTGATTCAGGACCATTCCAGAGCGCGCGTTCGGCGGCCCGACCGGCGATCCAGGCCCCAACGCGCGCAGTTTCGTAAAGCGACAACCCCTGGCCGGCGAGCGCGGCCAGAAGGCCGGTGGTGACGTCTCCCATCCCTCCGCTTGCCATGCCGGGATGGCCGGTGCTGTTGTAACTGAGCGGTTTGCCGCGCTGGCCAATCAAAGTTCGCGCGCCTTTCAACAGGAGCACGTGTGGATGATTCGCCATGAAAAGTTCAACCGTCTCGCGACGCGAACGGCCGGTGGAGCCAGGATCAAGTCGAGCCATCTCGCCGGGGTGCGGCGTCAGCAATCGTTCTCCCTGGGCGCGCTGCAAAGGGCCCGGGTCCTCCGCCAGCACGTTCAGCGCATCCGCGTCACAAACCATCGGTTGCGGCGCACGCTCGATCAGTTCGCGGACATCATTCGCCCGCTCGGTCCCAAGGCCAGGGCCGACGGCCAGCACATCGTGGATGCGCGACAACAAATCGAGCGGATGATCGATGGCGTGCACCATCACTTCTGGAGTAATGCGCGTCGCCACGATTCCGTGCACCTCCTTCGGAACATAGAGCGTCACCAGTCCGGCCCCACCGCGGACCGCGGCTTCCGCACACATTACGGCTGCACCCGTGAAACCCCTCGATCCAGCCAATACACCCACACGTCCGCACTGGCCTTTGTGGGTGTCGAAGTTTCGCGACGGAACAAGCGGCGCGAGGGCGAATGGCGTGGCGACCTCGGCTTGACCCGGTACCGGCTCGCCACTGCGGAGCGTTAGTTCCGCCAGCGGCAGGACGGCGAGCCGGCCGACATGATTGATGGCGTGATCGACCACCAGGCCCGTTTTGGCGAAACCAATCGTCAGCGTGAAGTCGGCACTGACCGCTGCTTCATCGCGGGCACCGGTGTCACCATCCAGTCCGGTTGGGATATCCACCGCGAACACGGTCGCGGCCGATTCGCGGCGCAAACGATTGATCTCCTCGCAAGCGCCGCGAATCGGTTCGCGCAGCGCGCCACCCGCTCCGATACCGAGCAACCCGTCGAGGACGACGAGCGGAAGACGGCTCGTTGCCATCGCCGAAGACCGCGTCCCGTCCGGCACCCGACGATGCTGCATCGCGGTCAGTCCTCCCCACTGGGATCTTGGAAACGCCGGGCGCATCTCGAGTTCCCAGCCCGCCGCGGCCAGATGCCGTGCCGCGACCAGCGCGTCTCCGCCATTGTTTCCTTTGCCAAAAAAAATCAGAACACGACCGGCCCCAGGGATAAACTGCCGCACCGCCTCGGCGATCTGCCACCCGGCGTCCTCCATCAACGCCTCGGCATTGATGCCGTCGGAAAAGGCGCGCTCCTCGATCGCTCGCATACCGGCGCAGGAGACGATCATCCCGGGGAAAATGAAAGGGTGGTGAGCGTCGCTAGTAAATCGACATGATTCCGCTCGCGATCGCCTCCGCGAGCCGTTGGCGATGGGCGCTCGAACTCGTGATGCGGCGCGCTTCGGCGGCATTGGTGAGAAATCCGCATTCGACCAGCACGGCAGGGCAATTCGTCCGGCGCAAGACATAAAATCCGCGTCGGCGGATGTGGCGATCTTCGGTGCCAGCCGCCCGCACCACCCGTGGATGGATCGCCGCCGCCAATCGGGCACCGCTCCCTCCATAATAATAGGTCTCGATGCCATCCGCGCCTTCCCGCGACGCGCTGTTAAAGTGGATACTGACGAAGATCGCGTTACTGGTGCGATTCGCAATGGCACAACGGCCACCGAGCGAAACGAAGTAATCGCCATCGCGCGTCATCACCGTGCGATAGCCGGCTTGACTAAGGATATTGCGAACCCGCCGCGCCACATCGAGAGCGTAAGGTTTTTCCGGGATGCGCTGCCCAGGTCCACCTCCCCGGTCATGCCCGCCATGGCCAGCGTCGATGATTACCGTCGGTCGGGCCAGCGCGGCGGGGCAAAGGAGGGCGAAGACAAGACACGAAAAGAGAAAGCACCTGATTCCAGCCATGATTAACTCGCGCGCGAAAGTGAGAGTGAGGACATACGGGGAGTAGCTCTTGCATGAAGAGCGCCATCAACCAAGGGAAAGGACAATCTGTTCAAACTTTTCTCGTACAGCACGGCGCCACCTTTCGCCAAAGCGAATGCTATTCGGTCTTCACGCCGTGCATCAGCAGGGTCGTTCCGGTCTGCCGATGATATTCGCTGACGGCTTTGTTGTAATCGGCGCGCGCGCGCAGCTCCGCCAGCTCGGCATCCGCCAGATTCCGTTGCAATTCGAGGACCTCGAAAGTGGTGCCCGTGCCCGCTTTCAAACGTTCCTCTCCGGCATTGAGGCTTTCGACCGCGAGTTTACTGGCTTCCTGCGTGGACTCGATTCGCTGCCGGGTGGTTACGATCTGACCGATGGCATTATCCACATCAACCACGATTTGCTGTTCGAGCCGGTGCAAATTCACCAGCGCCTGTGCCGCCGTCAGCTTGGCGGCGACCACGGCACCCTTGCCTTCGCGATTGGGAATCGGGACGCTGAAAATCGTACCGATCGACCAGGCCGTGCGATCGCTGTGGCCGATTCGGCTGGTGGCCGTTCCGATGTCATTGTCGAAGCCGAGCAAATCGAGACTTGTTTGGAGATCGAGCCGCGGCAGCGCCTGATTTTTCGTAAACGCGACCAGAATGTGCTGATTCTGAATGTCGATCAGGTTCTGCCGATAGTCGGGCCGCAGTTGCAGTGCATCGTCGATACCCTGCGCCACGCTGGCGTAAAAGGTTGGCGTCGGCGGAGGGTCGATTTCAACCCGGATATCGAGCATCCGCTGCAGATCGTTGGTGATGATTTGCTTTAGAAAATTCTCGTTATCGAACACCGCGCGCTGCGCCACGATCACGGCTTCCTCGCGGCGAGCGACCTCGGCGCGCGCCGTCGTGACATCGAGCGGAGACATCACGCCAATGCGCACCCGTGCCTCGTTGTCATTGTAGACCTGCCGGGCCAGTTCCTGAAATCCACGCGCTACGCGAAGGCTTTCGTGCGCGAGGTGAAGGTTGTTATATATCGTAATGGTTTCCGTGATCGTATCGATAATCTGGCGCCTGAGCCCCCAGTCCGAGATCAGGACATTGTTCCGCGCGATACGAATCTGGGCCAGATTGGTGTCCGTCCCGAAGTTGCGGAGCAGTGGCTGACGCAAACCGAGCGAAAGCGTGTTGGTGTAGTTCCCTTCGAACCGATTTAAGCTCCCGGTGCTGTTCACCGCGCTAAATCCCAGATCGTATTCCGTGCCGAGCGGCGTCAAGCCGGTCAGGCCGAAGGAGACACGATCCTGCCGGATGATATCTGCCGCCGGAAAACGCTGCGCCTGCGAAAAGATGCTGCGCGTGGTATTCTCGTCGCGCGACCCAGCCAGGGTCAGATTCGGATCAAAACGGCCGAGTTGTTGCACCACGCGTTGCTCGGCAATCTTCGGGTCGAATCGTTGCACCTCGATCGAAAAATTGCGCGCCAGAGCCATCTGAATGGCCTTGGCGAGATCGACGTGCAACACCGCGGGACGCGCCACCGCGGGCTCGGCACCGAAAAACATCTGGGGCCAAAGCATCAAAATCAACAGGACGGGGAAACGAAACACGGCAGTGGGGAAAAACGAAACGGAAGGAAAGTGCAAGACAGGGAATTGAATCAAATGCGCCGCGACGCGTTAGAACTTAACGCGAACCGCCTTGATTTCCTGACGCGGCATACGACTTCAGACCAGTCCGCGCGACGGCGCCGGGGGGGGCGTTGGCACCGTTTGACACTCCCAAGCCGTCCTCCTACCGTGGCGCCCTCATCGATACATGTCCGCTGTTTCCCCAATCGTCTCGCAATCCGTCGGACGTTCCTTTGTCGTCGCGATCTCACTCCTCGGCTTGGTCGCGTTAACGCAGCTCGGCGCAGCGGGTTGGGTCTTCTTTCAACGGTTCCGGGTTTTGGCGGAAAGAGCAGTCTCGCCCGAACAAGCCCGCTCGCGCACTCGACTCGCGACCGGTAGCGCAACGGCGGGCGATGACGGCGAGAGTCTGGATGCCAGCGATTCGTTCGAAACCGAGATGGCATCGGCCAAGAATCTGCCCGCCAAGCGAATCGGGCAGCCGTTACGGCCCGAACCGGTTTCACCGGACGCATTCAATCCACCACCCGCGCCGCCCGAAAATCGTTTTCAGGAGCTGCTCCAGCAAGGTCGAGCACTGCAAAACCGCGGCGACATGACGACCGCACTGATTCGGTTTCGCGAGGCCGCCGCCCTCGAGCCCAACAATGCCGAGTTGATCGCGGAGATCGCGATCACCTTTGAAAGGATGAACATGCTCGATCGCGCCGCCGAGCAATGGAAGCGCATTTACGACATGGGAGACGCGGCCGGTTCGTATTTCATCGCGGCGGAATCGCGTTTGAAAATGAGCCAGGTCCAGGCCCTGGCTTCGGCTCAGATCGCCGCCTCGGCTTCATCGGGGCCGGTCTCCAAACTGCGCGATGATGCCGTCCTCGGGTTGGGTCATATTGATAGCGAAGATCGTCCGGCCGACGGTTCGCTCAAACGGTTTGCCCTCCAGGTGCCGATCCGCGCGCGCTCCGGCAGCGCCGTGGATGTTCAGGACGTGGACATTCACGTTCTGTTCTATGATTCGCTCGACGAGAAGACGGTCGTGCAGACGAGCGCCAATGTGAGTTACAAATGGGGCAGCTCACCGATCGATTGGGGAACCTCCGACCCGGAAGTGCTCGAGGTGGAATACGATGCTCCCATCCCGCTGGCCAGGGGTCCAAAAGCGGAGGAGCGAACCTATTTCGGCTATGTCGTGCGTGTCTATTATCGTGGGGAATTGCAGGACACTGTGGCGGAACCGGAAAGCCTCAATGCGAAATTCCCCGCCCCCCAGTTCCTCGATAAATCCGAGCCCCCGAAATGAGAATCATCCTCGTTGACGACGATTCCGGCGTTATTCAATCGCTGCTTCCAATCCTGAAACAAATGCCCGGCCATGAAGTGCAGGCAGCCGTGGATGGCGACCGGGCCTTCGAGCACGCGACCGCCATGGGCGGCGTCGATTTGTTGATTACCGATGTAGTCATGGAACCGGTCGATGGCATTCGGTTGTTCGAGCATCTCGGCACCGCCTACCCGGGACTGCGGACCATATTCATGTCGGGTTACGATTTGAGCGATTACGCCAGGCACACGCAGGGCCATCAGGTGCTGACGAAACCGATCGATACGAACGATTTTCGCGCCGCCGTCGAGCGTGAAGTGGCCGCCTGCGCGTCTGCGGCCGCGCCTCGCACGGTGGCGGCAGCTGGTCATCCCAGTTTGTCCGCTCCACCGTCCAGCGCCGCCGCAGGGGCGTCCGTAAGCGCGACGCGTACCCACAATCCGGCCGCAAGCACCCGCCCCCCTGGGATGCCGGCTGCTCCGGGGGGGAATGGTGAATTTGAGTTGTTCGATCCCGTGGCGCGGGCTCACTCGATCGATGGTGAAAGCCTCATTGGCCAAACGCTCGGCGCTTATCAGATCGTGAGCTTCCTCGGCGACGGTCATCTCGGTTCCGCCTACGCCGCGGTCCAGACCTCCATCAATCGCACCGTCGGCTTAAAGGTCCTCGATCCCGATCGGCAGAAGGATGAAGCCCTCAAGGCCCGTTTCATTGGCGACGCACGCGCCAAAGCGCACGTGCAGCACCCCTCTATTTTGTCAGTGTATGAGGCGGGCGAGGCCGACGGTCGCATTTATTATGCGCGGGAATATGTGGACGGACAGACCCTGGCCGAACTGCAACAAGGCGGATCGTTCGTTGACGTACCGACGGGACTGAAAATCATCCGCGCCGCGGCGGAAGGACTTTCCTATCTCCACGTCAACAACATTCCCCATTCCGCGCTCGACGCTTCTTCGCTTTATCTCAGCGCCGATGGCGAACCGCGCCTGGCCAATCTCGCCATCCAGATCAGCGAAATGCCTTCTACGATCGAGACGGAAATTCAGACTCTCGGCCGAATCATGACGGGCATCCTGCCGGACGCCCAGCAGCTTCCGCCTCCGTTGCGTGTTCTCCTTGGGCGCATGGTCCAGTCCCCGACCAGCGGCTTGACCGGATTTGGACAGCTCCTCCAGGCCGTGAAAGCGCTCGAACCCAAGAACGTTCCCGTCGAGGCCGCCAAAATCAGCGCCCGGGATCGCGCCGCGGTCGAAGCCGTGGAAGCGGCCCGCAGACAGCGGCGCAAATCGTTTTGGTTCAATATCATCAGCCTCACGATCCTTTTCGCGATCGTGGTCTTCATCATTCTGAAAAAATTCGTCTTCAGCAACGAACGCCGCATCCAGGCCATGGTTGAGATTCCCGCTGGGAAATATCTCCTCTCTGACGGACGCATGGTCGAGATCCCGGAACCGTTCTGGATCGACAAATACGAGGTCACCTGGGCTGAGTATCACCGCTTTCTCCAATATCTGGATCAGCATCCGACCTCGGATCAGGACTTCCGCCATCCGGCCATGCCCCGCTTCTTTACTCATCGGCCCGAGTACTGGGATATTTTTTACGGTCGGGCAGCGAAGGGTCTGCCCGTGCGCAGCATTCCCATCGATCTGAATTGCCCGGTGGTCGAGGTGCGCTGGTGGGATGCCTACGCCTACGCCAACTGGCTGGGCCGCGAACTCCCGACGGCTGACGAATGGGAGGTCGCAGCTTCCGGTGGCAAGGGCCTGAAGTATCCTTGGGGCGATGAATTCGATCCCACCAAGTCGAACACGAATGCCGACTACCAGCCCAAAGACCCCGGCGCCAAAGGCACCGTCGATGGGTATAATTTCTGGAATCCGGTGGACAAAATCAGCGGCGACGTCAGCCTGTTCGGTGTCGTCGGCATGGCGGGAAATGTTGCCGAGTGGACCGGGACCTGGACGCCGGACAAACAACTGCGCGTCGTCAAGGGCGGCAGTTTCGCCCAGGGCGATCCAAATCTTTCCTCGAAAATGACTCAAGACCCATCGAAACCCGAGGAGTTCATCGGATTTCGCACCATCAGCCGCACCAACCCGAATACTGCCAAATGAATCGTTCAACTCTCCTCTTCAAGCTACTGCTGCTAACCGCGCTGCTGGCTGGCGCCACTCCTGCCCATGCTCAGCTCAAGGTCACGCTTGAATTGAAGCGCCCGTTTTATGTTCGCTTCGAGCCCCTCGTCGCGACGGTTAAGATCAGCAACAACGCGGGCCGTGACCTGGTGTTGTCGGACGAGGCCGTCCCGTGGTTCAGCTTTCAGATCAAGCACGGAGGTACGGAATTGCTCTCTCCGCGCAATCCCGATTATCACCTCGATCCACTGGAAATTAAGATCGGCGAAACCATGAAGCGGCAGGTTGATCTCGTTCAGCTTTACCCCGTCACCGAATACGGCCTGCACAATATTCGCGCCGTCGTTTACTCGAAGGAACTCGACAAGTATTTCGAATCCAACGCCGTCAATATCGAGATCAGCGACGGTCGCGTGATCTGGTCGCAATCGGTCGGAGTACCCGAGACGTTGCCGAACGCCGGACAAACGCACCGTGTTGAGCTCCTGACTACTCAGAGCGGTGATCACCGCTACCTCTATTGCCGCGTCATGGACGAGCAAACGCAGGAAGTTTTTTGCACCTCCCGGCTCGGTCACGTCATTGATCGGACGAAGCCCCAGGTGCAACTCGACGCCACCAACACTATTCACATCCTGAACTACCTTGGACCAAAAACCTACCAACTCTCGATTATTGGCGTAAACGGCGAGTCTCTGGGTCAGACGATTTACAACGCCCCGAAATACCGGCCCATCCTCAAGCGCGATGGTGCTGGCACGATTTCGGTGCTGGGAGCCACCGCCCAGGAAAATGTTGCCGCCGCCGCTGGACCCTCAGCCCCTGTGCCCAAGCTCTCCGACCGTCCGCCCGGCCTCCCGCGGTAAGCGCGCAGGCGACGGGGATCAGGCGTGATACTCCTGCAACGGCTTCACGCGCAGGCCGTATTGCTTGAGCGATTTGATTCCTTCCAGCGACGCGCGTGCGCCGCGCAGTGTGGTCACGATCGGGATGCGGTTTCCCGTTGCGGTGCTGCGAATTTTCACCTCGTCCTCCCGCGCCGTCTTGCCGGCTCGGCGTGTTGATGATCATCGCCAGCTCGCCGTTCTTGATCATATCGAGCGCATTGGGCCGGCCTTCGCTCAGCTTGAAAAGTTTGGTCACCGGAATCCCGGCATCGCTGAGGTCTTCGCGGTTCCGCTGGTGGCATAAAGGGTGAAGCCCTGCTCGACAAAGCCCCGCGCCAGTTCCGCCACGCGCGATTTTTGACGATCGGCGACGCTGATGAAAACGTTCCCCTTTTCCGGCAGCGGGCGGTTGTGTGGCCATCTGCGCCTTTGCATACGCGAGGCCAAGGTCCGCATCGATACCCATCACTTCGCCCGTCGACTTCATCTCCGGCCCGAGCACGATATCGATGCCGGGAAAGCGGATAAATGGGAAGACCGCTTCCTTCACGGAGTAATGCGCCGGCACGATCTCCTTGGTGAAGCCCAGTTCCGCAAGCGTTTTCCCCGCCATGATTTTCGCCGCGAGTTTGGGCAACGGGACGCCGATCGCTTTCTGACAAACGGCGCCGTCCGCGACTGGCGCGCGGGTTCACTTCGAGCACATAGACCGTCTCGTTCTGCACCGCGAATTGCACATTCATCAGCCCATGCACCTTCAGTTCCTTCGCCATGGCTTTCGTGCTCCGCGTGATTTCCTCCTTCACTTTTTCACTTGAGTGAAAACGGCGGGATGACGCACGAGCTGTCGCCGCTGTGAATGCCGGCCTCCTCGATGTGTTCCATGATCGCCCCGATGACCACCGTCTCGCCGTCCGCTATACAGTCCACGTCCACCTCCAGTCGCGTCTTCGAGGAAGTGATCGATGAGAATGGGATGTTCCGAGCAAGGTTCCAAAATGTCTCGGGTAGGGTGGGCGTCCCGCCCGCCTTGCCCCGCATCCTGCGGGGCATTTGGAGAATGACCGCCGGAGGCGGTGACTTTTCCGGATGATTCAGGCGCGACGCCCGAATCGGCGGGCGGGACGCCCACCCTACCCGGGACACTTTCGATCGCCTCGCGCACATAGTTCCGCAGGTCGGCTTCGTTGTGCACGAGCATCATCCCGCGTCCGCCCAGCACAAACGACGGCCGCACGAGCACGGGGTAGCCGATCGCGTTCCGCGATCGTCACGGCTTCGTCTTCCGTCACGGCGGTGCCGCCGGCGGTCTGGCGGATGCCGAGTTTGTCGAGCATCGCGCCGAAGAGTTTGCGGTCCTCGGCGATCTCGATGCGACTTCGGGCGAGGTGCCGATGATGGGCACGCCGGCGCTCGGCGAGTCCGGCGGCGAGATTGAGCGGCGTCTGGCCGCCGAATTGCACGATCACGCCGAAGAGATTTTCGCTCTCCTGCTCGCAGATATTGAGCACGTCCTCGAGCGTCAGCGGCTCGAAGTAGAGCTTGTCGCTGGTGTCGTAGTCGGTCGAGACGGTCTCGGGGTTCGAGTTGACCATGATGGTCTCGAAGCCCGAGTTCCTTCAGCGCGAACGCGGCGTGGACGCAGCAGTAGTCGAACTCGATGCCCTGCCCGATGCGGTTCGGCCCGCCGCCGAGGATGATGATTTTCTTTTTCCCGCTCTCGCGCCGCTCATTTTCGTCGCCGTAGGTGGAGTAGTAATACGGCGTGTAGGCCTCGAACTCCGCCGCGCAGGTGTCCACGAGGCGGTAGGTGGGGATGATGCCGTATGCCGCTCTGCGCTTCTCGCACCTGTCGTGAACGTGTCGCGCCGTTCGATGAGCATGGCGAGTTGCCGGTCGGAAAAGCCGAGCTTCTTCGCGCTGACAGCGCATCGCTCGCTTCGACCAAAGTCGGTCTCCTCTGCTGCACGATCTTCGACGCCTCGCATGTGCAGCTCCGAAGCGATCCAACCGCTCGCATCGTCGACGATCTGCCGGATGTTTTCCAGAAACCACCGGTCGATCTTCGTCAGCTCGAAAATTCCTCCACCGTCCACCCGCGCTGGAACGCGAGCCCGAGGAAAAAGATCCGCTCCGCGTTCGGCACCGTCAGCTTCGTCCGCAGCGTGTCGTCATCCACGACCACGTCCTTGCCATCCCCGATCAACCCAAACCGCTTGATCTCCAGACTCCGCAGCGCCTTTTGCAGCGCCTCCTTGAACGTCCGCCCGATCGCCATCGCCTCGCCCACGCTCTTCATCTGCGTGGTCAGCACCGGGTCGGCTTGCGGGAATTTCTCGAAGGTGAAGCGCGGGCACTTTCACCACCACGTAATCGATCGTCGGCTCGAAGCTCGCGGGCGTCTCGCGGGTGATGTCGTTGCGCACCTCGTCCAGCGTGTAGCCCACGGCCAGCTTCGCGGCGATCTTCGCGATCGGGAAACCCGTGGCCTTCGACGCCAGCGCCGACGAACGCGAGACGCGCGGGTTCATCTCGATGACGATCATCCGCCCCGTCTCCGGGTGGACGGCGAACTGGATATTCGAGCCGCCCGTCTCCACGCCGATCTCGCGGATGACCGCGAACGACGCATCGCGCATCAGCTGGATACTCGCGATCGGTCAGCGTCTGGATCGGCGCCACGGTGATGCGAGTCGCCCGTGTGCACGCCCATCGGGTCCACGTTTTCGATCGAGCAAATGATCACGCAATTGTCCGCGCGGTCGCGCATCACCTCCATCTCGAATTCCTTCCAGCCGAGCAGCGACTCCTCGATCAGCACCTCGCTCACCGGCGAAAGATCGAGCCCGCGCGCGACGATCGTCCTCGAACTCCTCGCGATTGTAAGCGATGCCGCCGCCGCGTGCCGCCGAGCGTGAACGCCGGGCGGATGATCAGCGGCAACGTGCCGATCTCCGCCGCGCACCTGCGCGCCCTTCCTCGATGGTGTGCGCCGTGCCCGAGCGCGGCAGATCGAGCCCGATCTTGATCATCGCGTCCTTGAAAAGCTGCCGGTCCTCGCCCTTGTGAATCGCCTCCGGCTTCGCGCCGATCATCTTCACGCCGTGCTTCTCCAGCACGCCGCATCTCGTGAAGCTTCATCGAGCAATTCAGCGCCGTCTGCCCGCCGAGCGTCGGCAGCAGCGCATCCGGCTTTTCCGCGCTCGATGATCTTTTCCACCACCTCCGGCGTGATCGGCTCGATGTAGGTGCGGTGGGCAAACTCCGGGTCGGTCATGATCGTCGCCGGATTGGAGTTCACGAGGATGACCGTGTAGCCCTCCTCCTTGAGCGCCTTGCAAGCCTGCACGCCGGAGTAATCGAACTCGCACCCCTGCCCGATGACGATGGGCCCGGAGCCGATGACGAGGATTTTGTGGATGCGAGGTGTCTTTGGGCATGATGGCGAAAGTCGCGGGACAAAAGTGTGCAGGTGCTACCAGACGCCGGCGAGCGCGGCAATGATCCGCACGGAAAAATCGTCGCCCCCCGCGAAGCGCATCCGGGTCCATTCTGGCAATCCTCATCGTCAGATTCCATTTTCAGATTGCCATCACGGGCGATCATCGTCGAAACGTGGATCGTCACCATTCGGATGTCGCCCGAAAAAATGGGCGGCGTCTTCTGCGGTCGATCTCGATTCCTTAATCCACCATGAATCCCTCTCATCGCTTGATTCTGACCGCGACGATCGTGTCGATTGCTGGCGCGGTGCTCGCGCTTCCAACGGCCTCGTGGAGTGCACCCATTTTCGATCCATTCGATCAAATTCTTGGCGGACAGGAAGACCTCGTCGCCAACCAGTTCGTGATCGGTTTTGCCGGCACGACCGCTGACACCAACAACTGGCCGGGTGCCGAGTCTCCGGATCACGCCATCGACGGCGTCGCGCAAAAGTACCTGAATTTTGGGAAGACCTATACTGGGTTCGTCATTAATCCGCAGTTTAACAACGAGAACGGCTCGATCGTCTCGAGCATGCAATTGTGGACAGCCAACGATGCCGTTCCTCGCGACCCCGCGAGCTATGAACTCTGGGGCTCCAACGCAGCTCTCGATCTAAGCGGGATAACAACCGTGTTTGAGATGAGTGATTTCTCGCTCATCTCCTCAGGGGACCTTGCTCTTCCGGCGGGACGAGGAGGCACTGGAGGAGCACCTCTCAACGGGATCAATTCGCAAACGGTCACTTTTGCCAACTCATCTCCGTTCCGCGAATATCTGATCATCTTTCCCACGGTGAAAGACGAAGTGGCTGCGAATAGCATGCAAATCGGAGAGGTCCAGCTCTTCGGCATTGCCAGCGTGGGAACGCTGGTCTGGACCGGTAGTGTTAATGCCGTCTGGGACATTTCCACCACGATGAACTGGAATTCTCTCGGAAATGCGGCGGCTTATACAAACGGAAATGCGGTTCGATTTGATGACACGGGATCTCCCTCCCAAACGGATATCACCATTCAGACCGGAGGCATCGGGGTCGTCCCAGCAGCGGTAGCCTTTGCCAATGATACCTTAAGCTACGTCATCAGCGGCGATTCCATCACCAGCGACGGGACGCTGACGATTGGCGGCGCTGCCTCCGTTACGCTGAACAATGTCAACACCTACCGGGATGGGGTGATCGTCGCCGCCGGAACATTAAGCATTGGCGCGACAGGTTCGCTCAGCTCAAGCCCCGTAACTTTGAACAACAACAATACGGGACCTGGCACGGCAGTGACGGTCAATTTGGCTTCCCCTCAATCGTTCGGCCCCTTATCCGGCGTGATCGCAACTCCATCAAGCGGCCAGAATTCCGCGGTTATCAATCTAACTGGTGATCTCACCATTGTTCAGGACACCAACACGAATTTCGATGGTGTGATCCAGGGCACGGGCGGTTTAATCAAACAAGGAACCGGCATTCTCAGGCTGACCGGGGCAAATACCTATGCTGGACCCACAACCGTGAACGCCGGGGTCCTTCAGGTTAGCGCACCGATCGGATCTCTCCAAAGCGTACTGCCGGCGGGGCAACCCATCGTAATCAACAGTAGCGCGTCCTTGCAGTTGGGCAGTGACGATGCGGTGGGAATGCAAGGCAGCCTTTCGGGAACGATCACGGTGAATCAGGGGAGCATCTTCGCTGGCGCATTGACTTATAATACGCTCCCTGACCTGGCCCTCCATGAAGCTCGGATCAGCGCCGATGGCAGCGGGAACCTTGCCCCGCCGGGAATGGTGAATTACATCCTCGATGGCAATGTGGCCACCGCCGCCGGGACGATCCCGTCCGTGCTCGATGCGAATAGTGTCTTCCTCCGCCACGATCCGGAAAACACCGGAACTCCCACTCCCGTTATTTTCAATGTCGCCCGCGGGACGGCTCCGGTGGATTTGTCCATTAGTTCGCATCTCGCCGATGCAGGCGGCGGATTGACGAAGGCGGGTGCGGGCATCCTGGGGCTTTCGGGCACCAATTCCTTTTCAGGTCCGACCCGGATTGTCGAAGGCTCGATGTTGGTAACAAATTCCGCCGCTCTGGGCACCAGCAGCCTGACGATTGAAAATGGCGGGACGTTGTCACTCGGCGCCGATCGTAATGTCAGCGACTTTTCCACCCTGATGCTGAACGGAACCGCGACCGTTGATTTTTCAGGTTCCGTACTCACTTTAACCAGCAACGCCAACGATCAGGCCGGCAGTGCCTTCACTCCCGATCCGGTGGAGGTCGCGAACGGATTTAGCGTGGACTTCGTTTACACGGCGTCGGGGAATCGCGTCGCGGATGGCGTCACTTTCACGATCCAGAACGATTCACCATTCGCGCTGGGCGCCGGCGGCGGCAGCCTTGGCTATGTGGGAATCATCAATAGCATTGCCTACGAAATGAATATTTATACTGGCGCCGGGCAACCCGTCGGCACCAACGTTTCCATCGGAGGCGCCGGCCAGTATTTCTCAAGCGCGCCAGTGGATCTCGCCAGCGGGCATCCGATTGCCGTGAATCTCATTCATAATCCATTGGATTCCACCCTGACGGAAACGCTAACCGACCAGCTCACCGGGGACACCTATACCAGCGTCCTCTTCGGATTCGATCTTGCGTTCTCGCTTTTTGATACGGCGGGATATATCGGCTTCACCGGCGCTACGGGCGGTGCGAACGCCACCCAGACGATAAGCAACTTTTCGTTCACCAATTTCGAGCAAGGAGTGACTCTGCCAAACGCGATAGCCGTCCCGGATGGCGCGACCGCCGGTCTCGACATCCCTGCCCTCGCACCCGAACGGGCCGGAGTGGCCACCTTGACTGGCAGCCTGACCCTCGGCGACGGTGCCACCCTCGAAATCAACGGCGGCACGATTGCGACGAATACTGGCTTCACCCTCACGATTGGCGGCGCGATGACGTTGTCCGGAACGAATACAATCGACATCGCGAACAGCGGCACGGGCCTTGGAATGGCCGCGTTTACAAATATCAGTCAGGCGGCTCCTGGAGCCTCACTAACCAAGACAGGCACCGGCACTTTGATCATCAATGGCACGGCGACCTACACCGGCCCAACCACCGTCGCCCTCGGTCAACTGGTCGTAAATGGCGCCGCGGCGGGATCAACGACGACGGTCAATGACCTCGGAATCCTGGCGGGCGTCGGGACCGTGGCGGCCGTTACCGTGAACTCTGGTGGTTATATCGCCCCGGGAAACGGCGGTATCGGCACGATTTCCACCGGCGCCCTTTCTTTGGCTGACGGCTCGGGCCTGTCCATCGAGATTGGCGCCCTCACTGCCGACAAGATTAGTATCAACGGCGCCGCTACCCTTTCGGGCACAGTCGCGCTGTCCCTAATCTTGACCGCCGACCCCGCCGACGACGTAATTCTCACGATTCTGGATGGCACTGCTCCGCTAGTTGGATACGCCGCAGGAGCGCGCTTTTCCTACCTCGGGAACTTGCTCGATCAGGACGAGCAATTTTTTGTATCAAACAACGGCTTTAGCCAGCCCTACATCATTGACTACCAGTCGGACGCCGGCCAGGACGTCGCTCTCATCGCCGTGCCCGAACCCAGCTCCTCCACGACCCTGCTTGGCGGTGCGGTTGCAATGCTCGGATTCCTTCGGCGTCGCGCCCGCGCGTAGTTTCCGTTAGCGCAACTGCACATGGAGGGGAAAAGTCCGTAGGGTTTGGCAGCCGTTCGTGGCGGGGTGATCGGAGCGCTTGAAACCCATCACGCCAACCGTAGTGTCGGATATGCGATGTGGGCTTCAGTCATTCCGGGCCTTGAGCACTCGGTGGAAAATCGTGCTGGCCGTGACCACGGGCGTTCTCCTCATCATCGCCGCGTGGCGGAACTTCGTCCCCATGGAACCAGCGATCGACGGGAAGCCGCTCTCGGAATGGTTCACCGAAAATCTCGATCCCGATCGCGCCGCACTCAAACGGGCCAAACCCGATCCGCTCCCGTGGCTCATCTACCAGACGAAACGTGCCTATGCCTGGGACGCGCTCGAGCTTGGGGAAAATCCATCGGCCATGGTCCGATTCCGCATCTGGTGGAACGAACTGTGGCATGGCGCGGGTCCCACCAAAGCTGATGTCATTCACTTTGAAGCAATCTGTGCCCTCGGCAGGCTCGGTCCCGACGCCGCATCCGCAGTCCCCGCGCTGTTGGAAGCCGCTCGCGATGGCGCCTATGATGATCGCCTGCTCGCGGCCTTCAGCCTCCAAGATATCGGCGCCCCCGCCTGGCCGGCTGTAGCCGAAGTGATTCGGAATGGAACCTGGGAGGAGAAGGCAATGCTGATCTATAACCCGCTGAGCTTTCCCAATGACGGTCCACCTCCGACCGTTTCCGAGTTTGTTCAGCTATTTGACTTACTGACATCCCTTTACCGTGTCCCGAATGCCAAGGTGCGCGCCTTTGTCCGCGGCAGCCTCTCGGAAATTGCTGGTGACTGGTTTGACAATCCAAAGGCCGAAGAGGGCATTCGGCTGGTGGCCGAGCGACTGCTGACCGAAGACACCGACGGTATCGTCCTGATCACTGATGTGCTGAGAGATTTTGGCGAGAAAGGCACCGTGGCTGCTCCTGCGTTGACGGCTCTGCTCACTCATCAAGACCTGAGAGCGCGCGCTGCTGCAGCCGTTGCACTGGCCGACGTCAATCCTGACGATCCCCGCGCGAAGGCCGTGCTGATGGAGATCAAGAACGCTTCGGACGAAGAGTTGGCCACCCTGGCCGAAGAAGAATTGATCCGTTATCTTTGGTAACGGGCTTCGCACCGAGCCTTTCAGCTCAATCAACGGGCGAGAAATCAGTAATGCCTCAAACGATGTCCGAGACCCCAATCGACTCGGATATAAAAGCGTCCGAAAGACCGAATCGTTTACTCCCGTCTATGCACGCTTTCGCGCGCGGGTCTTGGTCGTTGTGGTGGACTTTTGCGATGTCCGGGCTTTCGATGTCCGGGTCTTCGGTTTCGCCTTGGACCTGGCCGGAGCACTGGCCGTCGCAGTCGTTTTCTTCGCGGGACGCGGTTTCGCCTTGGCCACCGGCTTCTTTTCCTCCGCCACGGCTGCGGCCGCGCGGGCATTGGCGGCGGCGGCCGCCGCCTGATGGTTGGCCTCTGGCAGAGCGTTGAGCTGCTCAATGAACGTTTTCAATGAAGCAGAGACACCACGATAAAGTTTGGCATTTTTCTTCACGATTCCGCTTTGCACTAGCGTCTGCAGTTTTTCGTAAGTCCGCAGTCGCAGCATTTCCTCACCACCACTGGCCGCGTTGCGCGCGCGCAGGTTTCCATACACGACGGTAAAGAGCGCCTTGAACTCGACCCATTTTTCGTCCAAGAGGGCTGCGGCCAGCTCTTCGGTGACTCGATCTGGTCCGCGGCGGGAAAAGCCAAAGGTTGTCTTCATAGAAAGCAGTAGCACCGAAATGCCAAAAGTCGAACGGGAGTTGGCAGGATTTTTCCTCCCGCTCGTTGAGTTGGAGGGCATATCCCATGGGTCTCAAGACGAAGGCGTGGAAATCACGGTTGAGATATTCCTCCCGTCAGTGTTGCCCAAAGAAATCGAGGGAGAAACTGGAGCAACCCTTCCCAGTCATGCCGACTTTGCCACCAGAACGGTTTTCGATCGAGCACGTCGCTGACGCAGGCCCGCGATGACGATGACCAACGAGACGATGGAACTGGCGGGCATCAGGATGGCGGCCATCAGAGGATTCATGCGGCCGGTGAGACAAAGGACGATGGCGATCAAATTGTAGGCAACGGCAAAGGCAATGACGATCCGTGCGGTGCGGCGACGCCGGGCCGCGGTCTCGAGAAGTGCCCGGACGCCATTCAGGCCGCGGCCGAGAAAGTAGAAGTCGGCCTTTTGTTCGAGCAAGCCGCGGTCAATGGCCGGCGTGCCCGTGCACCAGGCAGCGTCGAAAGCCAGCGAGTCGTTCGCTCCATCGCCCAGATAGAGCGTGTCGTGCTCATCGTGCGCTTTGACCCAGTCCGCCTTTTGCTCGGGCGACAGGGCGGCGTGGCAGTCGGTGCGCGGAAGTTGGAGGCGATCGGCCATCGCATCCACCTTGGCGCGACGGTCGCCGCTTAAGATCGAAATGTCGGCAACCCCGCTGGCGCAAAGCGGCGATCTCCTCGACCGCATCCGGACGCGCTTCCTCGCCAAATCGAAAATTCGCCAGCACTTCGCCGTCGCGCGTGAATGCGCATTCGCCAACCGCGCTTCCGGTCCACTCCGGCCGCCCAAGTTTCCATGTCGCGCCGTCGTATGCGAGAGCCAGGCCAAAGCCGATCGTTTCGACCGCGGACACATCTGTGACGGGCTGTGCGCCCCCGGCCAGTAATTGCTCGCGCAAACAACCGCTCACGGGATGCAAATTGTTCCTCACCATGGCCAGCAGAACCCCGCGCTGCACATCCGTCAGGGGACCGAGTACATCCGGGTTACGCAGGGTCACGGTTTCAAGCGTCAACGTGCCGGTCTTGTCAAAGATGAGGTGGCGCACGCGATCGAGCTTTGACCAGATCTCCGATCGGCAGACAAAAACACCCAGCCGGCGCAACTGCGAGGCCGCAAGCTCGCGCGTGAGCGGCAGGGCCACGCCCGAGGCGCAGGGGCAGGACACGACGAGGACGGAGATGAAAACCTGCAACGCAGGCAGCAGTTCGCCGCGCACCAACCACCATCCGGCGAAACCAAGGAAACCGATTGCGAGCACGGCGAGGATGTAGCCGCGAATGAATCGTTCAGTGGTCAGATCGCGCAGAGCGGCCGCGGGCGTGAGATGCAGCAGACGGGCGAGCAGGGACTCGCTCCAGGATTCGAGCGCTTCGAGGGCAATGGCGTCTTGTCCGAAATTGACTGAACCCGCCGCCACGACGCGTCCACGATGCGCCATGGTGGTCTCACTTTCACCGCTGATCCACTCCAGACCAAGCGCCACCGCCTCAGATTTTAGGAGAGCGAGAACGGGCACCGTTTGCCCGGGATCGACCGTGAAGACAGTCCCAGGGCTGATCTCGGTGACGGCCAGGGGCGCGCGCGTCGTCGCCTCTCGCACCGGTGCCGGGTCTCCGTGCACGGTGAGCAGTTGCTGACGATTGCGTTCGATCGCCTGGAGCTGAAGCCAGCGACCGGCGAGCATGAGAAGAGTGAACATGGCGACGAAATCGAAATAAACGAACCCGTCCGCGCCGCGCACCCAGGCCACAACCGAACCGGCATAGGCAGCGCCGAGGCCGAGCGAGATTGGGAGATCGATATGCAGCACGCCTTGACGCAGGCTGCGCCACGAGCGGGCAAAAAAATAGCTTCCTCCAATAAGAAAACTGAGCGTTCCCAGGAAGAGTGTGATGCGCTGGAACAATACCGCAAACTCGAAGTCGTCATCCATGCCGAGATACCGCGGCAACGTGAAAAGCATGGTATTGAGCGCCAGCGCCGCGCAGAGCCCGAGGCGCAGACGGAGGGCGCGGCTGGCCGGAGCGGCCTTGCCCGGCGGTCCAACGAGATAACCAAACGATTGCAATTCGCGCGCGAAACCGACGGCATCAAAGACGCCCGGCTGCACCCGCAATTCGAGCTGGCCCAGCGCAGGTTCAACGTGAATCGCGAGGGCACCAGTTCTGCGTCCGAACAGCCGTTCAATGAGCCAGGCACAACCGAGGCACGAGAGGCCCTGCACATCGAGCCGGAGGGTGCCTTCACCCCGGCGTGCGAGATCCTCCAGCCAACTGAAGTCGCGTTTTTGGAACACGAGCGCGGCTACCGGCGGTCGTCCGGCGGCCTGCAAATCGTAGAACTGCCCGAGCCCGCTTTTCGCGATCAGGTCGTGAACGAACTGACAGCCCGCACAGCAAAAATCCGGGCGGTGCGCCGTGGATCGAAACGGAGTGCCGCAGTGCACACATTCCCTCTCCAGAGCCTGACCGGAGACAGAATCATGGCGACGAAGACGGCCGTTGGAAACATCAGTGGCAACTGGCATGGAGAGGAAGAGCGGCGCGCCAGACGAGCAGACCCGCGGAAGTGAACGCGATCGTCTGCTGCATCCAGCGCGCCGCCTGGGGAGGGAGGCGGTGCTGCAGTCGCACAGCGTGTGCCTGCAGCAGAAGCGGCAGCGGGATCGTGCCGGCGACAAAACACGTCATGTGGAGTGCGCCGCTCCACCAGGAGCCCGTAATCGCCGCGGCACCCAGCATGAGCCAGAGCGGACCGCAGGGAAGTAATGGTGTCAGCCAGCCGAGGGAGCGATTCAATCGCGCCTTCATGAGCAGTGCCGCCATGAACCGCGGCTGCGGAATTCGCTTCTCGAGCCCAAACCCGAGCACGATCAGGACAACCGCAAACGCCCAGGGAACCAGGCGCGCGGTGCCACCCTGCAGAAACGCAGCCACCGTCCCGCCCAACGCGCCGCAGAGTGCTCCGGCGAGCGAATAAGAAATGGCGCGAGACGCGTGATACTCGATCGGCCGCACGCGGAGCGCGCACACCAGCGGCCCGCACATCACCGTGCAGTGCACGCTGGTCGCGAGACCCGCGATCAAAGCGGCGAGAGAAGTGGTGATATTAGCGTCCATGGACCAGCGGCACTTCCGGCTGCGAATGGCGTACGGCGATGACAACCATCGTCGTCAGCCACGCAATGAAAACAACGTTGGCTGCCACCAGCCAGATCCACGGGCGTTCTTTCATGGCGTTACAGGCCCCAGAAAGGTGGCTGACTTTTCGATGGTCGTGCCGTGATCGCTCACCACGCGGATGCGCAGCGGGAGTTCCTCTTTCAACTCGGACCGCGGCAGAGTCAGAACGAGCGTGCGGATCTCCTCTCCCAACGGCGCGACAGAAAGACCGCCTTCCACGCCGCTCCAATGCAGGCCTGGCGGCGTATCGGGGATCTCGACGCGGAAAGTCACGGGCGTGTTGCGCTTGTTTTGCACCCGCAACAGGAACTGGTTTCGGACGGAACCGTTTTCGACCACGTAAGGAATTCCGGTCACCCGGGTGAGACCAACGGCGGCGGATTTGAGCGTCGAGGTCGCGGCGGTCAGGGCGCCCGCGCCAAGTAGCGCGAGGCCGGTGTAAAGAAGGACGCGCGGACGCAGCCAGCGCGTGCGTTTGCCATCAAAACCGTGACGGGAATCGTAACGGATGAGCCCGCGCGGCCGCTTCAATTTGGTCATCACCGCATCGCAGGCGTCGATGCAAGCGGTGCAGCCAATGCACTCCATTTGCAGCCCCTGTCGAATATCGATGCCCGTTGGGCAAACCTGGACGCAACGCAGGCAATCGACGCAATCTCCGGCGCCGGAGGTGCCTTTTCGTCCGCGCGGTTCACCTCGTTTGACGTCGTAACCCACAACCAGGGAATCACTGTCGATGAGGGCCGATTGCAAGCGGCCATACGGGCAGAGCACGATACAGAACTGTTCCCGAAACCACGCGAGGTCGAACCACAGCGCGCCCGCGATTAAGAAAACGAAAACGAACGCGTTCCAGTTTTCTCCGGGTGCTTGAGTCATCATCGCATACAGGCGCGGCAGCGAGACGAAATAGGAAAGGAGCACGTGCGCGAGCAGCAGGGAGAGCAGTAGGTAGAGGACGTGCTTCGCCCCGCGACGCACGACCTTCGAAAAGGTCGCCGGCATGCGATCCAGGCGGCGGCGCGCGGGCGCGTCACCTTCGCACCAACGTTCGATGCGCCGCGCGAAATCGAGAAATACGGTCTGCGGGCAGGCCCAGCCGCACCAGACCCGGCCGAGCAGGGCGGTGACGTAAAAGAGGCAGAAGCCGAGACCGCTCAGCACGAAGAATGCAATCCACACATCCTGGCCCAGAAAGGTCAGGCCAAAGTAGTGAAATTGGCGGTTGGCAACATCGAGGAAGAGCGCCGGGTTGCCATTGATCTTAATCCACGGGAGCGCAACATAGATTGCCGTCAGGGCTACGGCAAACAGAGCCCGCCAGCGGGTGAAACGCCCGCGCACGGCAGCCGTATGAATGAAGCGGCGCGAACCGTCCTCGTTAATCGTGGCGACGGATTCGAGCGAAGGACGGGGCGGCTGCTCGATCACGGCGCAGGGACCGCGGGCGCGGGCGCAACGACACCGGCGGGCGGTGTCCAGCCGGGCACGGCGATGACTTCCTCGCCCGGTTGATGATGAGAAAAAATATAGGCGGCAACTTCGCTGATCTTCTGCCTGCCGAGGAGCGGCCCCCACGCGGGCATTCCTTTCGCGAGCACACCTTCGTTGATTATCTTGATCGAATCCATCGGAGTTCCGCCGTGAATCCATTCGTGATCTACGAGATTCGGGCCGATGAGGCCGGTCAAGTCGGGCTTGTGGCACGCCGCGCAGGTGGTATCGAACGTCGTCTTGCCCGCCGCGACCGCCTCGGGATTGAGGCTCATCTTCCAGATCGCGTCGTCATCCAGCACGCCGGACTTGCTGGCGATGCGCTCGGCATTCTCGGCCATTTCTCTTTCGAGTTTCACCGCTGGCGAAACTCCGATGCCGTAGGTGTGGTAATACGCCCAGTAAATGACGGCGAACACGATGGCGCCATAGAGCGTGAGGAGCCACCAGCGCGGCAATCGCTTGTCGTATTCCTGAATCCCGTCGTAGCTGTGCGGGCGCAACGGATCCTGGATGGGCTCGGTCAAATACTTCACCGGGGAGGTGAGCGGACTGTAACGCTGCGATTCCGGCGTCACTTGCCCCCCGGGCGGCGGCACCGTTTCGCGCGGCGAGGGCTTGGGTATGTCGTCAGGCGAGGTCATAGATCGTCATTTTCGAGCGGCAGGTTCTCCAGACGGGTTATCGTCTCGCGGGGCAGCCTGCGGACGCGAAGGAAATTGATGATGAAGACCGAGCAGAAGAGCGTGATGCTGAGCACGCTGAGCGCACGCTGCCAGTCTTCAACGATGATGCGATGAAACATACTATTGCGGATTGCGGATTGCGGATTGCGAAATGGCTGCGGTTCGCGCGTCCTCGGCTCCGCCCTCAGTGACCACCTTTTCGGATTGGCCAAGCTTTTGCAGATAGGCGATGAGAGCCACGATTTCACGGTCGGCTGGAACCTCGGCACCGGCGGTCCGGAGTTCATCAGAAATGGCGGCCGCCTGCGTGTCGCACGCCCGCTGAATCTCCGCCTCGGTCATCGCCGGATAGGGAACGCCAATCCTCCGCTGGACGGCGATCTTGTGCGGAAGCGCAGCGGTGTCGGTCTTGTCCTTAAACAGCCACGGATAGTCCGGCATCGTCGAGCCGGGGCTGATCTGCCGCGGGTCCCGCATGTGAAAGTAGTGCCAGGAATTTGGATACTTGCCGCCCTCCCGAGCGAGATCGGGGCCGGTGCGTTTGGATCCCCACTGGAAAGGATGATCGTAGATTGATTCACCCAGCTTCGAGTAGGCGCCATAGCGCAGGACATCACCAACGAGCGTGCGGATCTGCTGCGAATGGCAGTTGTAACAACCCTCGCGGACATAGATGTCACGACCCGCGAGTTCGAGCGGTGTGTAGGGAATCTGGCGAACGCCTTCGATGCTCCCCGCGGTATTGACCATGACCGTCGGGATGATTTGCGCCAGGCCACCGATGAAAACGGCCACTGTTGTGAGCGCGGTAAAGGGCAGCGCATTAGCTAGCAACCGCTCATACCAATCGGCCCAGCCCTTTTCCGAGAACTCGATATTCATACTCATGGCCATCGCCGCGGTGATCATTCCCAGGATGCAAAACGCGCTGCCAACGGGTGGAAGAGCCGCCCAGCCTGCGGCGAGGACAAAGAGGATCGTGGTGTAAAGGACCGGCGCATTTAGGAAACCCGCCACCAGCCCCATGCGCGCAGGCTTTTCGGGCAGGAGAATTTCAACGCTCCCATTTACCGTCTCGGCGCCGTGTGCGGTTTTCCATACGTTCCAGGCCAGCATGATGAAGCCGGCCAGATACATCAGCCCGCCCAGAGCCCGGATGTGCATGAGAATCTTGGTCGAAGTGACAGCTTCGATGAAATTCGGATAGGCGAGCACGGTGCCGCCTTCCTTCGTGGCGGAGAGCATCAACCCCTGGGTGATGCCCGAGACATACATCGAGGCCATGTAGATCAGAATGCCCGTGAGCCCGAGCCAGAAGTGCATGTTCGCGGCGCTGACGGAATGCAGCGGCCGTTTCCACAGCCGGGGCGCGAGCCAATAGAACATGCCCGCCGCCATGAACCCGTTCCAGCCGAGCGCGCCGCCATGAACGTGCGCAATGGTCCAGTCGGTATAATGGGACAGCGCATTGACGGAGCGAATCGAGAGCAGCGGCCCCTCGAACGTGGCCATGCCGTAAAAGGTGACTCCCGCCGCGAAAAACTTCAGGACCGGATCGGTGCGCAACTTTTGCCACGCGCCGCGCAGCGTCAGCAGACCGTTGAGCATTCCACCCCAGCTCGGTGCCCAGAGCATCAGCGAAAAAATCATCCCGAGCGACTGCAACCACCCGGGCAACGAAGTATTCAAAAGGTGATGTGGTCCGGCCCAGATATAGATGAAAACGAGCGACCAGAAATGGACGATCGAGAGCCGATAACTATAGACCGGCCGTTCTGCCGCCTTGGGCAGAAAGTAATACATGATGCCGAGGATGGGAGTGGTGAGGAAAAACGCGACGGCGTTGTGCCCATACCACCACTGCACCAAGGCATCCTGCACGCCGCCGAAAATCGGGTAGCTATGGGTCAAACTCGTGGGAATCGAGAGATGATTGACGATGTAGAGCATCGCCACGGTGATGATCGTCGCGATGTAAAACCAGAGGGCGACGTAGAGACTCGGCTCGTTGCGACGCGCCAGGGTCCAGAAGAAATTGATGGCGAACACCACCCAGATCACCGCCACCGCGATATTGATCGGCCAGATCAGTTCGGCGTATTCCTTTCCCCGCGTGAGCCCCAGCGGGAGGGTAATGGCGGCCGCCACAATAATCGCCTGCCAGCCCCAAAAATGAATCTGCGAGAGCAGGCTCGAAGCCGTGCGCGCCTTCACCAATCGCTGGGTGGAATAGTAGATGCCGGCGAACATCATATTGCCGACAAAGGCAAAGATGACCGCATTCGTGTGCAAGGGACGGAGCCGGCCAAAAGTGAGCCACGAGGTGTTGAAATTCGCCTGCCAGACGCCGAGTTGGGTGGCGATGAGGACGCCCACCAGCATGCCCACGATGCCCCAGAAAATGGACGCCACCATGAACTGGCGGACGGGTTTGTCGTCGTATTCGATGCGGGTCTTGGTCAGAGTCGAGGAAGCGTTCGAGTCAGTGGTCATGAGGTTTTCTCAGGCAAGGGGGGTGGCGGGTGAGGTGCGTCGTCGTCCAGGGGGAGCAGGGCGTCACGCTCGCTGAAGGCATGAGGTGCGGAGGCAGCGATGATCCAGAGCAGCGCAAACATCGCGGCCAGAATCACGCTGACGAAGATGGTGAGCGCGAGAACGTTCATCTCGCCAACTCGGCCGCTGGATGGAGACGGGATTCCGCGCCGTTCACCGCCTTCGGTGTGATGGATGCGGAGTGCGATACAATCGCGTGAACGGCACGGAATGCCGTCCCTATCTCGAGCGGTGCCGTACCTCGATCGCCACAGCGGCATTGCCCGCACCGGCCACAGGGGCCGGCACCAGGCGCGGAGTTGGTTTCTGCATCCATCACGGACGCAGAATGGCGTGAGTTTCCCGAGGACGCTCACCCTCCCTTGTGCAAAGCTCTCCCTCGATTGAGTTGCAGCCGCGCTCGAAGAAGGCTAGCCGTTTTGACCCGTGACCGACGCCTCACCCATCGCCGATCAGCTCTCGCGATCGCGAATCCTCCAGGATTATGAACGCGCCTTTTCCGAGGCGACCGGTCTGCCGCTGAAATTCGCTCCGGTAGGCCGGAAGCGTCCCGGCATGCGTGGCAGCGAAAAGGCGAATCCCTTCTGCACGACCATGGCCGAAACCGAGTCGGGTTGCCGCCTGTGCGTGGATATGCAGGAAGACCTCACCAAGGACGAAAATGGCTCGACCAAAAGCGCGGCCTGTATCGCGGGACTCACTGACTCCGCGGTGCCCGTTCGGGTTGGGGCAAAGGTGCTCGGCTATTTGCAAACCGGCCAGATCGCGTTGCGCCAGCTCACGCGCGACGATTTCCGCCACGTTACCGACTTTCTCAAGCGGGGCGGCGCGGACGTGGACTGGGAGACGCTGGAAGACGCCTACTTCAAAACCCGCGTCATATCGCGCCCGCAATACGACGCGGTCCTGGGCCTGCTCGAAGTGTTTGCGCAGCATCTCTCGCTCGCCGCCGAACAAATCGCCACGCAACAGTCGCATGCGGAACCTCCCATGATCGAACGCGCCCGCCACTTCATCGATGAACGCAGCGGAGAAGAACTTTCCCTGCACGAAGTCGCCCGGGCCGTCAACACGAGCACGTTCCATTTCTGCAAACTGTTCAAGCGGGCCACCGGCATGACCTTCACGAGCTACCTCGCGGTCGTGCGTGTGGCCAAAGCCAAAAAGCTTCTCGCGAATCCACAAACGCGCATTTCCGAAGTCGCCTTCGAGTCCGGCTTCGCTTCCATCACCCACTTCAACCGTATGTTCCGCCGCATCGCCGGAGAGTCACCGACGGCATTTCGGCGGCAGGCCTTGAAAATGGTGGCGTAGCGGCACGAAACGCCATCGCGACTCATCGCGCTTGAAGCGTCCGGGAAGCAGAATAACCAACATAAAATCAGCTTTCCCTTTCAGGGCCTGCGCACTGAATCGATGGCAGACCCAGGGCGGCGTTCGTTCCTTGCTTGCCTTGGGCTGGCTTGCGGCAGGCCTTCGGCCAAACCGCCAGTCAGTCAGATGCTCAGGTTTGCCCGAGGGCGGCGACGATCGTTTCGTCCACCAGCGGCCACGGAACATTCTCGCACTGCTGCCACTTGCCCACGCCCGTTGGGAGCACGAAGACGTTCTTGCCGTCGCGGAATTTCTTATCGAGCAGCATGGCCTTCTTCACGCGCTCGAAAAGCCCGGGGTGGCCGTCAAAGGTCAGCGGAAGTGACGCGGTTTCGAGCAGCGCCTGCAATCGTTGCGAGAAAGTTTCGTCAACGAGTTTCAATCTCATCGCCAGGCGGGTGGCGGCCAGCATGCCAATACTGATCGCCTCGCCGTGGGCAAGTCTGTAGTCGGCACTGAGTTCGAGCGCATGGCCGACGGTATGGCCGAAATTGAGGACGTTGCGGATGCCTTTGCGATCGAACTCATCCTGCTCGACGACTCCGGCTTTGATCCGCACGCATTGCGTGACGACATCGACGAGCACGTCGCGATCGAGCGCGAGGAGCCGGTCGAGTGCACCCGCTTCCAACTGCTCGAAGAGGGAGCGACTGCAAACCGCACCGTATTTGATGATCTCCGCGGCGCCGGAGCGAATTTCACGCGGATCGAGTGTCTGCAATAGTGCGAGATCGCAGGCCACCAAACGCGGCTGGCTGAAGGCGCCCATGATGTTTTTCACGCCGCCAAAATTAACCGCCACTTTCCCGCCAACGCTCGAGTCCACGGCTCCGAGGAGGGTCGTTGGGATCTGCACGAATGGAACGCCGCGTCGAAACACAGCCGCGGCAAACCCGCCCAAATCGCCGACCACACCGCCTCCGAGTAGGAACACGAGAGGCGAAGAACCGGCATCCGGAAACGCGCTCAGCATCGCCGCGCAGGTGCGGGAGAATTCATCCCAGTTTTTTCCTTCCTCCGTCGCGGGAATATCGTGCCGGACGATCGTGACGAAATCGGATGCGGCGAGGGTATCCCGCAGACCGGAAAAGTAATGCGCGCCGACGTTACCATTTGTGATCACAAACGCATGGCGTTGGGTGAGACCCTCGTTTCGGACGATCTGCCCAAGTTGCGCCAGCAGTCCGAAACCGATGACGACCGGGTAAGCGCGTGGTCCGAGTTCGACCGGCACCCGGGCCACTTCCGTCGGCTGGGAAGCGTTGCTCACGAGAGTTTGAGCCCCCGGCTCATTGGCGTTCGTACTCACCTTTGCCAATTTTTTTCAAAATCGTGAACCCCGCCTTTTTGGCGTCACTGACCGAAAGGGGTTTGGACACGCTGGGCGTGTTAAACGACGAGATCACTTTGCGCACGGCTTTGCGGCAAAGCGGGCAATGCGTCAGATCCGGTCGATCCATGGGCCGGTTGAGTTGGAACTTTCCTCCGCAGACTGAGCAGCCGTCTTCGCAAGGTTCGTATTCGTAGATAGGCATTCTTATCGGGAGTGTAGATCAATTTTCGCGGAAAATGGCAGCGCTTTGTCGCGTCTCGTCATGGGATCGTGTGATTCGCGGGAAGCCAATAACCCCGCGAGTCTTTCGATTCGCGGGGTTCGGCCCACAGTCAGCTCGTTTGGCAGACTGCCGGACTCAGTCGGTCACCTTGACTTTCCGCGGCTTGACGGCTTCCGCCTTCGGCAGGTTCAACTTCAGCACTCCCTGATCCATTTTTGCGGTGATGTGTGCACCATCAATCGACGGATCAATCTCGAAAACGCGGCGATAGTCAAAGTCGCGCGACTCGCGATAGATGGTGACGCCCTTTGGAGCGTAGGACCGGCGGTGGCCGGTAATGACCAGTTGCCCGTTCTCGATGGAGATATCCAGGCCTTCGCGGGACACGCCTGGCATTTCGGCTTCCAGCACATAGCCGTCGCTTGTTTCGACGATGTTGGCCAGTGGGCTCAGGTATTTGACGCGCGCCCCGTCATTTGGTTCGGCGGTGGCGACGTTGCTTTCGGATTTGGTGAGTTTATTCATGGTCGTGAAAAGTATGTGAGGTGAGTTTGAGATGTTTGTTTTTGCATCGCGGTCCTGGCCGCGACTGGTGGTTTGGACGTCAGTCGCGCGGCCACGGGTGCCGTATGGCGTTTAGGAAACGTCCACCGTGATTTGCTTCGGTTTCGCATCCTCAGCTTTTGGTAAATCGATGCTTAAGACGCCGTCCTTGTAGCTGGCCTTGACTTTGGTGGCGTCGACTCGAGCTGGAAGCGTCACGCTCCGCTGGAATTTTCCGAAGTAGCGCTCGCTGCGGAAGACCTCGCCTTCCTTATTCTCGTGCTCGTGTTTGCGTTCGCCGCTGACACTGAGAACGCCGTCGTGCAGCGAGATATCGATGTCCTCCTTTTTCATGCCGGGCAATTCGACATGGACGACGAAATTGTCCTTCTCGTCGTGGACGTCCAACGAGGGCGACCAGCCGCTGAAAAGGCCGCTGTCGCGGCTCGGCCAGGCGAAATCGAAGAGGCGATCCATTTCATCGCGCAACGAGGAGAAGCGCTCGAAAGGGGACCAGGATGAGAGTTGTGGTGATTGATAACGGATGATGCTCATAGGATTGTGTGGGTTGTTCAGTGATTTCCAATGAGCTTGCCGAATGCCAGTCTTCAGTGTGTGCGGAGTTCTCGGCGCAACCTATTTGGGATGAACAATTAATGCAATTTCAGCCAAACGTACTCCATACCCAAAGGGAGCCATTATGGCGCAAATACGGCGGCCGCACTCTGTCGCCAATGGAGACATCATGTCACATCGAATCCAGCAATTGCTGGATCGGACCGAAGTAGTAAGTCATCAATGTTCTGAAGATCATCCATGCCATGTAGCCGAGCACTGCAAGGTAGATGATCCGGGGGAGCCATTCCGCCATTACCTGGAGCGCGGTCGTGGCATCTTCCTGATAACGCGCCGCCAGCCGCGTGAGGACTTGGTCGAGCTGACCGCTTTCTTCCCCGACGATCAGCCCTTCGATCAAATCTGAAGGGAACGCCTTTTTTCCGGCGAGTGCTTCGCCGACCGGAGATCCATCGCGGACCTCGGGAATCGTCCGGGCGACGGCGGATCGAATCAGCCCGCTTTGGCTTGCGTCGCTGGCGCTTTCGAGGGCGTCGAAGGTGTTCACGCCCGCGCTGAGATGAAGCTCGTAGGTCAGGCAAAAGCGGCTCAAGGCGAAATTGCGCCGCACAGCTCCGATGACCGGAATCCAGTTCAGAATTCGATCGATCGTGGCATTCCGAGTTGCGAGCTTGCGGAGCAGCCACACGATTTCAAACAGGATGAAGACAGCGACGTAAACGACGGCGAAGGTCCCGAGCGTCGTCCGGAGATACGCCTCGAGTCCGCTGCCCTCCCCATTCGTGACGAGTTTCGGAACCGACAGGAGCAGGACGCCAAAATGAAAAACGAAGATCGGGTAATAGAGCTTGGTGATGGCTTTCTCCCGAGCGGAAGCGAGAGCGCCGTGGTAGTCGGCGAGTTCGTGAAGCACCTGATCCATTCGCCCCGTGCGTTCCGCAGCCCCCAGCACGCTGGCTTCCATGATTCCGAGCTCCCGATCCTGGGATCGAAAAACTTCGGCGACAGTGCGCCCCTCGCCGAGCTGATGCCGCATCGCGTCCGTTACCTTGCGCAACCGTCGCTCGACCGTGCGGGCGAGTTTCTCGAGGGCTTTGGGGAGAGTAATTCCGGAGCGGACCATCCGCGCGAGGCTGTCGAAAAAACGCTGCTTCTCGCGATGACTCAGGGGCATGGCGGAAGTTCGGGATTCAACATGACGCCGGCAAGGATTAAACCCGGAGTCAATGGACGACGAAAAAATGATGCGCGCCGCGTTGCGCGAAGCGGCCCGCGGTGTGGGCTTGACGAGCCCAAACCCCGCCGTTGGAGCCGTCATCGTCCGCGGCGAGCGCATTATGGCGCGGGGTTGGCACCAGGGTGCGGGTCAGCCCCACGCCGAAATCGAGGCGATGCGCGCCTTGAAGAATCCGAGCCTCGCGCGCGGGGCGACGCTCGCGGTCACGCTCGAACCGTGCTCGACCCACGGTCGCACCCCGCCCTGCGTCGAGGCGATCATCCGGGCCGGGGTCGCCCGGGTCGTGATCGGGGCGACGGACCCGAATCCCGCGCACGCGGGGCGGGGAATCGAGCTGCTCAAGACCGCTGGCATCCAGGTCATGGCCGGAGTTTTGGAATCGGAATGCACGCATCTCAATCGCGCGTTCAATCGATGGATCACCACGGGTCGCCCGTGGGTGGTGGCCAAAGCCGGGATGTCACTCGATGGCCGGCTCACGCGTCCGCCCGGCGAGGGACAATGGTTGACCAGCGAAGCATCGCGGGCGCAGGCGATGCAACTCCGGGGCACAGCGGACGCCATTCTCATTGGCGCGCAAACGCTGCGCGCCGACAACCCGCGTCTGACCATTCGTGGTCTGCCGGGATTGGCGCGCAAGCCGCAGCCGTGGCGCGTGATTCTTGCGCGCGACAGTCGGCTGCCGAAAACGGCTCACGCCTTCACGGATCGGCATCGTGACCGAACGCTGGTCTTTCGAAACCAATCGCTGGCGGCAGTTCTTCGGGATCTTGGCCGGCGCCAGGTGACGAGTGTTTTGATCGAAGGTGGCGGTCAGATGCTGGGCGAAGCATTTGACCGTCGGCTCGTGGACGAAGTGCATTTTTACATCGCACCACTGCTCTGCGGTGGTCCGGATGTCATCGGGGGCCGTGGCGTCGGAGCGAGTGATCGCGCTCCGATTCTGGGCGACGTTTGCTACGAGCGGATTGGCTCGGACATTCACGTCTCGGGATTTCCGATCTACTTCTGATTCGGCAGGTGGATGCGCTTGGGGCGGAGGCGCAACCAGTTGTTCCACGTTTTGCGCAGCGCATCTTTTTTGGAAAGATACCGCTGACTCAATTCTGTGCCGACGGTGATCTGGCGCAGAATGCCCGCCGCGGAAAAATCCTTCGTTGGCAGGATCGTGAACGCCGTGCCGACGGCGGCAGCGTGATGCGCATCGCTGCCGGCGGTCATTGGTAACCTCCTGGCGGCGGCATATTCAAAGGCCATCCGGTTATGGCGTTTCAATGTCGTTGCGGCGTTAAAAACCTCGAGACCATCGATCTCGAGCGTCTCGAGCACCGCCTGCCGAATGCCGGCCCGGAACAGATCGTAAGGATGGGGTGGAATCGCGACGCCACCCATCGCGTGAACCATGCGGCACACCTCGGCCGCTGGTGTTCCTTTCAAATACGGCAGCACAACACCGAGGCAAAGAAGATGGCCTTCGGCGGTGGTCACCTCGACTCCAGGAATGATGAGGAAATCATCCACCGGTTGCCCATCCTGGCGCATCAGCCCTTTATCCAACAGGTATCGGCACCCATCGCTCGTGTTGTGATCGGTAAGCGCAAACCCGTGCAGCCCTTTCTTGCGCGCCTCTTCGATTAACGATTCCGGGCTGCTCACTCCATCCCCGGAAAACCAGGAGTGACAGTGGAGATCGATGTGAAATGCCATGCAGCAGAATGATCGGGGAGGGGAAGGTGATGAAGCGTTTAATCGATCGTCGCGGTCCGACATTAGGGAGTCCCGCCGCGCGCGGCAAGCCGGGCGCCGGTGCATCGCAAACGGAGATTTTCAATCCAGCTCATTCCGCGCAGGTTGGTGCCATGTCATTTGGATTCAAAGAATGGACGTTGATTTGCGAAGCGCTCGAGCGTGGCGAACAGAGCATCATCCTGCGCAAGGGTGGCATCGCCGAAGGCCGCGCCGGGTTCCGCTTTCAGCATCGCGAGTTTTTACTCTTTCCCACTCTCTTTCACGAGCAGGCGACGAAATTGAAAGTGCCCGCGGACACGCCGCTGCCAGCCCCGCGCACGGATGGACAATGCGAAGTGCGCCTTTCCGCGGAAGTCGAATGGACGGAGGATATCACGAACTGGGCGAAAGTTCAGGCGTTAGCGCCGCATCACCTCTGGCAGGAGAGCGAGATCGAAAAGCGCTTCCGGCAGGACGACCAGGAAATGGTCAGCCTTGCCTTTGTCCGCATCGCGCGCTTGAGCGAGCCCTTCGTGTTTCCGGATTCGCCCAAATTTGGCGGTTGCCGTTCATGGATCGAACTGCCGGATGTCCCGGGGTCGATCACTGTCGCCCCGGTGATTTCTGACGTTGTGCACCGCGAGCGCGAGCGGGAGATTCGGTCGATCCTCGCATAAGCGCTCGCAGTCATCCCGAGTGAAGTCGGGAGCCGGCTCGAATGTCCATAACGTCATGCCGCCGTCGGCCGCTCATCGAAACGCTTTGCCGGACCGCGCACGAGAAAGCGAAAAAACGAGGACGTGAGGATGTGAATGAGCTCGAGGACGAGGACGAGAACAAGCAGGAAGAAAGACGCCGGTTAGAGCAATTGGTAAGCATCCACATCGACCGTGACGATGACGTCGTCGGGGAAGGTGAGTTTGTCCAGAACGCCGCGCAGATGTCGGCTGACCCGCAGCGGAGATCGAGTTCGCAGCGCGAGATGAAAACGATAATTGCCGTGGGATTTTTCGAGCGGGGCGGGCGTCGGTTCGCCCTGTTCGCATTCGGCCGGGAGATCTTCCTTTAGCCGGCGGGCGAGGGTTTCGATCGAAAAGCTGGCCCGAGTCTGGTGGGGCGACCGCACAGTGATCAGGATAAAATGGACGAAAGGAGGTTGATCAAACTGCCGTCGATGTTCGATCTCGAGATCCCAAAAACCCTCGAAGTCGTGATGCCTGGCAAACTGGATGGCGGGCGAGTGCGGAGTGAAAGTCTGCACGAAAACTTCGCCCTCCACGTCCCCGCGGCCCGCGCGACCAGCCACCTGAGTCAGCAGCTGAAACGTGCGTTCGCCCGAACGAAAATCGGGGAGATGCAACGCGAGATCGGCATTGATGATCCCAACCAATGTGACGTTCGGAAAATGAAGCCCTTTCGCGATCATCTGGGTGCCGACCAGGATGTCGATCTTTCCGACCCGGAATGCGCTCAGCGTCTCGCGAAAGGCGTCGCGCCGCTGCATGCTGTCGGCATCCATCCGTTTCACCACCGCACCCTTGAACAATTTGGCCACAGCGTCCTCGACCTTCTCCGTGCCGGTGCCGGAATACCTGATCTTCGGGTCGCCGCATTGCGGGCACTTCGCGGGTGCAACCGCCTGGTGCCCGCAGATATGGCAGACGACGCGCTGATCGGCGCGGTGAAACGTCAGCGTCACGGAGCAATTGGGGCATTCGTGCACGTAACCACATTTCTCGCAGAGCAGTGACGTTGAGAAGCCGCGGCGATTGAGAAACAGGATCGATTGCTCGCGACGCTCGAGGCGCGCATTGATGGCGGTGATGAGGCGTTCGGAAAGTATGGCGCCCTTTTTCTGCGGCTCCATCCGCATGTCGATGATGCGGATGTAAGGCATCTTGCGGTCATCGATGCGGCTGAGCATGCGCAGCAGCTCATATTTCCCGGAGGCGGCGTTGTGGTAGCTCTCGAGTGACGGTGTGGCGCTGCCGAGCAGGCACGCGCATTTTTCCAGGTGCGCGCGCAGCACGGCCACATCACGCCCGTGATACCGCGGCGTCTCTTCCTGTTTGTAGGAATTCTCGTGTTCTTCATCCACCACGATGAGTCCGAGATCACTGCACGGCGCGAACACGGCACTGCGCGCTCCGATCACGATGCGGGCGCGGCCGGTTCGGATTTTATGCCATTCGTCATGGCGTTCTCCATCGCTGAGGTGGCTGTGCAAGACGGCGACCTCGTGTTGGGTCGCGGCGAAGCGCGCCTTGAAACGCTCGACAGTTTGCGGCGTGAGCGAGATCTCGGGCACCAGCATGATGGCAGTCTGACCACGGGCCAGGACGAGTTGAATCGCCTGAAGGTAAATCTCCGTCTTGCCGCTGCCGGTGACGCCGTGGAGCAGGATGGGACGGGGAGATTGCGGAGTGGGGATGGCGGATTGCGGATTGGCGGAGTCGATGGCGGCTCGGACTCGCTCGAACACGGCTAGTTGCTCAGCATTCAAATCGAGTGGTTTCTGTTCGACGAAAATGTCGCTCTCGAATGGGTCGCGTTCGACGGTCGCGGCCTCGGTGCGCACGAGTCCTTTTTTCATCAAAGCCTGGACCACGGCGTGCGAAGCGTCGCACTGGCTGGCGAGCTCGGTGATGAGCACCGGCGCATCTTTTGCCATGAGGAATTCGATGACTCCGGCTTGCAGGGGGGCTTTGCGGCGCAGCGCTTCGAGTTCGTCGGTGGAAAGCGGTTGCTCGAGATGAGCAACGAGACGTTGTTTTGGGCCGACCTCGGCTTTGCGGATCACGTTCGGCAGCACCGATCGCATCGCGGCCTCGAGGGAACAGCAGTAATAGTCGGCCATCCACGTTCCGAGCCGGATGAGAAGGGGATTGAGGATCGGCTCGGCGCTGACCACGTCGCTGATCGGCTTCACGCCCGACACGTCGGTCTCCTCGCGCAACTCAATGATCGTGCCGAGTGCGGTCCGGGTGCGAACCGGCACCCGCACGCGGGAGCCGACTTCAAGGCGTGCCGCCACCTCGACGGGTAATTCGTAATCGAACGCATTTCCGCCCGAATCATCAACCATCACGCGGGCGAATCGAGGCATGGCGCGAGCATGCGAAGGCGCGGTTTTTTGTCGAAGTTTTTTGGCGCCCCGGTTGTAGTCCGGCGCCATGCTGCGCTTTCTGCGGAATCTTCTCCTCGTGCTGATTTTGTCAGCGCTGACCGCCGCCGGCGTCCTGCTCTGGATGTCGCCCGATCCGCGTTATACGCTCCAATCCTGGCTGGCGTTCGGACGATATTCGGCCTGCGATGAATTGATTCGCGAACGCAGCGAGAAACATCAGGTCGATCCGCTGCTGGTGAAGGCAATCGTGTGGCGCGAGAGCGCGTTTGATCCCGAGAAAATCGGCAGCAAAGGGGAGCGTGGCCTGATGCAGGTGGGCGAAGCCGCGGCGGCCGATTGGGCGAAAGCGAACCGGATCGAGACTTTTCTGCCGACGGACTTGTTCGATCCGCGAACCAATCTCGATGTCGGCACCTGGTATCTCCGGCGCGCGCTCGACAAGTGGAAAACCCGCACGGACCCGATTCCGTTCGCGCTGGCGGAATACAATGCCGGTGGCTCTCGGGTTGATCGTTGGGTTTCCGATACCGGCCTGGCCGAGCAGGCCGACAGCCGGGACCTGGTCGATGCGATCGATTTTCCGACCACGCGACGTTACGTGGACGACATCATCGCGCGCTACCGATTCTATCAGCAGGGCGGCGGGATGTAGCTCAAGTCTTATCCCCGCGCTCGCTTTCAGGCAATTCCGTGGAAAAGAACTGCGCGCGAATTTCCGGGCAGCGGGCGCCGGTTACGCTGTCGGCGTATGGGCAAGCTTGCGGACGCGGCCCCAGCCGACCCATTCGACGACGTAGATATTGCCTTTCGAGTCCACGGTGAGGGCGTGAGGGGCGAAGAATTTGTTCGCATTTGCCGCGTCCATTTCTGGTTTAGCACCCATACCGCCGTTGGGAATGTCTTTGCCGTCGCCGAGCCGCGCGACGGGTTGATCCTTGGGATCGATGATGGCGACGAGTGAGGCAAGGTCGGGGATGTAGAGATGGCCGTTATGCTGGTAAAAGCAGCAGGGGTTGCGGACGAAGTCCCCACTGATCGTGCGCTTGTAATCGAGCTCCGGTGAATAGACTTGGTAGCGGCCATTGGCGCGATCGGCGATGTAGACCTCAGGCTCATCATTCAAGGTGCTAACCCAGATGCCGTGGCACGTGTTGAAGGTGTCGTTGGTCGTTCCCTTGCCACCGAATGTTTTGAGGTGGTGAAAGTTCTTGTCGAAGCGGCTGACGCGCTGGCTCCCATAACCGTCCACGACATAGATGTCGCCGTTGGGAGCCACGGCGACATCAGTGGGGTTGTCCCATTCGAATTTCTGATGCGTATCGTCCTCTTTCTCGACATTGCCGATGGTGTAAAGGACCTTGCCTTGCATATCGGTTTTATAGACGCGCTTGCCGATCTCGTTGCCGTTCTTTCCCGGCCCTTTGTTTTCCGTGAAGTAAAGGAATTCGGTGTCCCCTTCCTTGCTCAGATAAATGCAGTGTGCGGTGCCAGCGACCTCATCGGTGGTGAGGCCGACGTTGCTGGCAAACTCGCCGCTCCACGTTTCCTCGAGTTTCCCGTCTGCTCCGAATATGGCCACGCACGGATTGGTCGACCGGGTGGTGGCAATCACACGATCCTGGCTGTCCACGACGATGCCGCAGCCGAGACCGAAGCGCATGCCTTCGGGAAGTTTTCCCCACGATTCGTCCAGAGTGTAACGCCAAGGGCCGGAACCGAACGTCACGGGTTTGGACTCCTCGGCGCGGGCGAAAGATGGGAGCGCAGCGGCGGTGGCGGCGCTGGCGCTCATTTTCAGGAAGTCGCGACGATTAAGACGATGGGGAAACAAGTATTGGGAGTTCATGGCAGGGAAGAGCGACTTTTGGAATGGATGGAAGGTGCTCTTGCGATAACCGCGGCGCGAGCCGGGGAATGGGAAATAATTTGAGAAAATAAAACGGGCCGGCGCTCATCAGAACGCCGGCCCGCGTAAAACTGGTCAGAACCTACTTCAGGACCGACTGGTGGAATTCATACCAGTCATCGAGGTTGTTAAGGTTCACGGCGTCGCGGGGCGCTTTTTCGTCATCCGGAATCCCGCTCGCCCCAAGGATGCTTTTGCGAGTCTCGTCGTCGTGAATATAGCCGGTGACCGCGGCATTGTGTTTGGCGATGGCGTCGGAGGTAACGGTTTTTCCGTTTTGTTTCACCCACGTCTCAAACTGCGGGTAAGTCGGTTTGCTTTGCGCGATGTAATCTTTGACCGCCTGCTCTTCGAGACCGAGAGCGGCGCACGTCATGGCGTCATAGCCCTTGCCGATTCCCGGATAACCGGCGGCGAGTTTACCCTGTGACTCGAGGGAAACTTTTTGCCACAGGCGCGGAAGGTGAAGGACGCCGAGAGGACCGGCAACGCCGGAGCTGATTAAGGGAACGTAGGACATGGGGTGTTATTTAGGATTTAGGGTTTGGGATTTGGGGAATTGCGGATTGCGGATTGCGGGTTTGAGCGCAGGGCAGGTGGCGGCAACCATCCTCTGCGCACTTATCACTGATCACTTTTTCTTCTTGGCCTTCGCTTTCCCCCCGCGGCCTTTGAAGGTCAGTTCGGCAACGCCGCTCTTGTCGAGTTCGCCCAGCCCGAGGTCGATCATTTTCTTGAATTGACCGTAGGTGGCGGTGGCGAGGGGAAGACTTAGTTTTTCGGCTCTGGCGAGGCTCAGGGCGATGCCGCTGTCTTTGGCCGCATGCGCTGAGCTAAAAAAACAGGAGTGATCGCGGTTTTGCATGTCTTCGCCGTCCGTGGCGAGAACGCGCGAGTTGGCGCCGGTCTGGGAAAACACTTCGCGAATCATGGACAGATCGAGCCCCAGCGCTTTGGCCAGCCCGAGACCCTCTGCCAGGCCAGCGGTATTGATATTCATGACCATGTTCACGAGGGCCTTGACCTCCGCCGCCTGACCCGATTTGCCGACGTAACGCAGATCGGTGGCAAGCTTTTTCAAGATCGGCAGCACCTGATCGAATACCGCTTTGTCACCGCCGCACATGAGGTAAAGCGTGCCTTCGCGGGCCTGAGTAATCGATGAAGCCATGCAGCCCTCGAGCGTCGCGGCTTTGGCTTTCCTGGCCAGTTTCGCCACTTCGAGATGAACCTTTGGCGAGACCGTGGCGCAATTGATAAAAACGCGCCCCTTGGCGCCCACGAGAAGGTTGTCGGACTTGCTGGCAAAGATTTTTTGCATCGCCTTGTCGTCCGTGACCACCGTGATGACGACATCGCTCAATTCCGTGACGCGGGCGAGTTTGGTGCAGGCTTCGGCACCGAGTTCGCGAGCGAGTTCGGCGGCGACTTCCTGGCGCACGTCGTAGACCGCTGAGACGGGATAGCCCACGTCTTTCAAGCGGCGCGCCATGTTCGCGCCCATCCGGCCGACTCCGACAAATCCGATTTTTTCTGGCATAGGGTTACGGGAAGAAACTGAGAGGTTGAAAAAGGGACGAGATGCTTAGCCGGGCGGTGGAATGGCTGGCAAGCGCCAACTCCGGTCCGAATTGATTTAATTACCCAGGCCGGCGAGACGCTCCTTCAGCGCGAGCGCAGGCCATTGACCGGAAACCTGCGCTTCGCCGAGATAGCCGTAATTCAGCACGCTGCCGGCCTGGGCGAGAATCAGCCGAGAATTCCTGCCTTCCGGACCCATTCCCATCGCGGAAACCACAGGATCATCCCGGCGGCGGGACTCGAGCAGTTCCCTGAGTTTGGCGACGTCCGCGGGCGATTCGGTCTGGGTGGCGACCTTGAAAACATCGGCCCCCCATCCCCGGGCTTCCGCCAGGCGACCTTTGAGGGCGTTCAGCGACGGTGTGCGGTCAAAGCGATGATGCGACAGGATGATGCCAACCCCGCGGTCGCGCGCGGCCTTCAGAATGGACGACAGAGCCCGGCTGGAACGCAACTCAACATCCATCAGGGCCGCCACTTCCATGAATTCCCCGTAAAGCAGCCGCCGATCGGCCATGCGGAGCTGACCGGCGCCTCCCTCAGCCGAATGGCGGACGGTAAGGATCAGGGGAGTCTTCAATTTGGGCAGGGCACGGCGGACCGAATCGAGGTCGTCGACGAAGTGATCGACGCGCAATTCGAGGTAATCGACCTGGCCCGATTTCAAGCTCAGGGCTTGCGTCAAGGCCGCGGGAGAGTGAATGGTCCCGACCACTGAAGGAGAATTAAGTTTGAGAGAGCCGGACATTTTTACTCGCGCGCGGCGCGCAAAGGGTGCGTATCGTCCGCCGCTCCGCGCGAACCCTCCCATGATTGGACGCCGCCAAGAACTCAATCTTCAATTCCAACAGATCGCTGATGGCTTGCTCATGTCGATCGCGTTTTGGCTCGCGCACACGTTGCGTTTCGTCGGAGCGACGACCTTCTTCGAGTATCCGATCGGGGAGTTTAAGGAATTCCAATGGTTGCTGTTCGTCATCATGCCGTTCGGTCCCATCATTCTCGAATTGCAGGGTTTCTACGTGCATCCCCTGCAAAAGACGCTCGCCAAGTCGCTCCAGCAAATTGCCCGCGCCTTTTTCTGGCTGGGGCTGTTGATCGCAGCCTGCGCGTTTTTCCTCAAACTCGCCATTCCCAGCCGGGCGGTCATGCCAATGTTTGCTGTTTTCGCGGCGGCGATTTTGTTGCTGCGCGAGCGGGTTTCGATCGAGCGCTACAGGATGCGGGTCAAAACTGAGGAGCTCCGCGAGGGCATCATTCTCGTGGGGACTCCGGCCGATATTAAAGCCCTGCGCGATAAATTCTCCCCGGACCAGGTCATGGAATTGGAAGTCGTGCAGGAGATCGATATCGAGATGCAGCCGGTTTCTGATCTGGTTGACGCCCTCCACACCCACAGCGTTTCGCGGGTGATTTTTGCCGGTGGCCGCAGCCATCTTGACCGTCTGCAGGAAGCGATTGGCGCATGCGAGATTGAAGGGGTGGAAGCGTGGCTGATCGCGGATTTTATTCGCACCTCGATCGCCCGCCCGGACTTCGATGTTTTCGGGACCCGGCCCGTGCTCGTCTTTCGCACCACGCCCGATTTGTCGTGGGCGTTGATGTGCAAAGGGTTGATCGATCGCCTCGGGGCCCTGACCGGGCTGGTCCTCTGCGCACCGCTTTATGTGCTCATCGCGGCCGCCATCCGGCTGACTTCGCCCGGGCCGATTCTCTTCCGCCAGGCGCGCGGCGGGCGCCACGGACGCCCCTTCATGATGTTGAAGTTTCGCACCATGGTGACGGATGCGGAAATGCAGCAGGAGGAACTTGCCCGTTTCAATCAAATGAGCGGCCCGGTCTTCAAGATCGACAAAGATCCGCGCATCACACCAATTGGTCAGTTCCTGCGCCGCACATCGCTCGATGAACTCCCGCAATTTTGGAATGTTTTGCGCGGGCAAATGAGTCTCGTCGGTCCGCGACCCTTGCCGATCTACGAGGTGGAAAAATTCGAGACGCCGTCCCAACGGAGACGCCTGTCGATGAAACCCGGTCTGACGTGCCTCTGGCAGGTGACGGGCCGCAACGAGATCAAAAATTTCGACCGCTGGGTGGCGCTGGATCTCGAATACATCGACAACTGGTCCCTCTGGCTCGATCTGCAAATCCTGATTCGGACCGTCCCCGTGGTGCTCTTCGGCTGGGGCGCGAAGTAGGGGGCGATGTGAAGGAAAGCGCGAAAACGTGCGCAGATCTCATGGTGTAAGTATTGGTCAATCGCGCATGGCTACATCCCTCGCTCAGCGAAGAACGCTTCCCTCTCGCGGTCGAGCAAGTCGGCCAGGGGTTACGATGTAAAGAAATAGACCCCGATGCAGGATGCATCACTCTTGAAGAGCCGAACTCGCAATGGTGTGGATGTTTCGCGGAAGACGACCTGAAACTCTGTCTGGCGTTCGCGGTTGTGCGGGAGGCGTTCCGCAAGGGACGCGAGTCTGGAAACCTCGCGTTCGCGAAAGCCGCGCGTGATGTGGGGAACAATTTGGCGGAGAAATTTCGGAAAGTCTTGCAGGTCAAACTCGGTGGAAGACTCGTGAAGTGACCCGGACAGCTGGGAAAGTTCCTCCTCCGTAGCAGGCTGTGCCGGACGCTCGCGCTCGAATAGATACCACAGAATCACAATACCGATGCCGCCGCCGAACGCCGTCGGAGAAAAGCGGCCATTCGCTGCCAACACCGACGCGACCGCAACAATGGTCAATCCGACCCAGAGCATTGTTGATACATTTTGATCGACCACTGGAATCGTTGAGGTTGGAATCCGGCTTCGGTGAGAAGCTCCACCGCCCGGTCGATGGCCTCGGCAGCGACCACAAAATCGACACTTGAGTAACCATCGGTTCGGCCGCCCAATGATTCACTGCGACTCCGCCAATGGCGCACCACGGAATGCCCGCTCTTTCCAGACAATCGACCAGACGCATGACGTCATCGGTCCCGCCAACCGTCTGCCAGTCATAGAATTTCTTTGCGGTCATCCAAATAACGTGCGGCGCATTCGAGCTTGATGCGAGTCTTTGTCGCCCGGACGATCACGGGAAAATTTGCAACGGTTGGATGGCATTGCGGTTATTTGGGCAACTCGATCTCGCGGCGCATCCGCAGATCCTCAAAAGCAAGACCGCCCGCAGGTTGTTCGCTCTCTGCGACTGTGTAGGTTGGCACGCTGGCTGCGCGGGCGAAGGCGGTGGAAAGGGGGACTGGGACAGCTGGAGCCGGTCGCTGGAGCGAAGTTACGCGATTCGGTTTCGTTCATCAGCTTGATGGTCGGTGTTTCTTTTCGAGTTCGGCGTCAAGGGTGTGCTCGCATTCGTCGAGAGCACTCGCGCCGGAAAAATCAGGGGAGAACGGGTCTCGGCGGTCGGCACGCCGACAGATGCCGAGGATGATAAAACCGCCGCAAAGAGCCACCAAAGCTCTGCTCCATTGGTAAATCATAATATTGTGGAAATCGTCGGGATGTTCGGAACGTTTGACGGTGATCCGACGAGCGTAGCGGCCTGGCGGCATAACCGATGCAATCCCTCGGTGCTCGTCATATGCAGAGGTGCCCACGAGGATAAAACCGAGAACGATGAGCAGATAAGACAAACTGCGAAAGAATCCAGCCGGACGTCTGGTCAGCCAATTAGCAATCTCGCGGCTGGCGGGACCATAATTTGGAGCGCTCATTGTCAGGTGCAGATAGAACCGCCAAACTCGAAATTTGCCGAAAAATGATACTCACAGTGGTGCGGAGAAGAGGCTCGCATTTTCGGGAGGTGATTTCACGAATCTCATTTCGCCGCATGGAGGAAGGCGATGACGTCGGCGAGTTCCTGCGGGGTCAGAATTTGCTCAAAGCCTTGTGGCATGAGCGAGGTGACGCCTGGTTGCAGCTCGATGATTTCGTCGCGCGGGATATGGATTTCGGCGTTGGGGCCGGTGGCGAGCACGATTTTGTCGAGCTTGTCCTCCCGGAGCAGGCCGAACTGTTTCCCGTTGGCCTTGGTGGAAACCACGACGGGTTCGTAACTGCGAACGAAACTCGCGCTCGGGTAAACGATGGCTTCGAGCAGATCGCGTTCGGTCCGGATCCGGCCGACGCTGGTGAGATCGGGTCCGAGACTTCCGCGAATGTAACCGAAGCCATGGCAGGCGAAGCAGCCGGCCTTGGTGGAATTGAAGACCGACTGGCCGCGGCGAATGTCTCCCGCCGGCAATGCCTTTTCGACGGCCAGCAAGTGCTCCCGCTGTTTCTCGAATTCCGGTCCGACTTTCTCGAGCAGTGAATGGCCGCGGGTCTGGACGGATTCCGGGAATTTTTCCAACCAGGCGCGCAGTGTGCCCGGCGGCAGAGTGGCCAGTCCGTCCGCCTGCTCGAGCGCTTCAATGGCTGCCAATCCCGTGGCTTCCGTGGGCGTGCGGACGATGGCGCTGAGCAGGAGGGGAATGGAGGCCGGGCCGGCTTGGCGCAGACTTTGGATGAGTTCGGCGATCTGTGTTTCGTTCGGAGTTACTCGCGCCAGGGCGGTGGCCGCTTCGGCGCGGGCCATCGGTGAAATCTCGGGTTTCAACTGCTGCCGCAAAAACGCAAAGGTTTCCGGTTCGAGTCCGCCGATTTCGCCCGGGATCGCGGACAGCGCGGTCAGCCGTTGCGCCGCAGGTGCCGATGCATCTCCCGCCAAGTTGCGCAGCGCTTGCACGAGCACAGGCGCGGCCTCCGGCTTGATTTTCTGAGCACGCGCGGCCTTCACCGCTTCGTTGCGCACGGCCTCATCATCGGCGGCCAGCGCGCTGGAAAGTGCAACCGCCCACGATGCCGGCAGGTCGCTCAGGCCCGCGCGGCCCATCACGCGCAAAGCGAGAAGGCGTGCTGGCTCGGCCGCCTTTGTATCGCCAGCTTTTTCGGCGATGAGTTTCTGGAATTCGGGCCCGGTGGCGAAATTGGCCAGAAACTCCTGCCAACTGGCTGTGTCCGGGTCGGCTTGGGGTTCGAGCTTCTCAAAGCTGGCCGCAAGCTGTGGCACGATGAGATCGCTCCATTCGGGATGTCTTTCAAAAATCCAGGCCGCAGTCTGCTTGAGCACCGGATCGTCCGATGCGAGCAACGGAACGACCAGATCCGGTTCCAAGGTGACGGCTGGCATTTGATCGAGTGCGATCAAGGCCGCGCGCCGTGTCACGGACGACCCTTTCGAGGCGAACGGTCGTACCGCTTCCCCATTGCCAATTTCGATGATGGCGTAGATGAGCGAGTGTTCGAGCACGCGATCGGGCGCCATTTTTTCGAGTGCGGCAAAGAGGTCGGGCAACGCCGACGCATCTCCGAGACGACCGAGAGCCTCCGCCGCGGCTCGCTGCAGGGGCGGGTCATCGCCGCGCAGAACGTCGAGCAGGGCGTTTTTCGCCGCGGCATCGCGCCACACCCCGGCGACGCTAATGGCGGCGTGACGAGTGCTGGCGCTTTCATCAGCCAGGCCCGCGCGGGCGGCAGCTCGTCGCTTCGGGCACATCGATCTGGCTTAAGGCCCAGATGATCTGGCGGCGATGCGCCGCATCGGTCGACTTCGCAAGGGCCTGACTCAGCGCGCGCACGGCATCGGCACCCGACTGCGCGAGGACATCCATGGTTCGGGTTTGCACTGCCGGACGCGGGTCGGCGAGACGGCGCGCAAGTTCGGTTGCCGGCTGATCCTTCCACGAAAGCGTCGTACCGCGCGGATCAAGCCCGGCCGCTGTGCCGTCACGTCGGACTCGGTAAATGCCTCCGAGCACGTCAGGCTTGGAGAGCTGTGAGGTCGGGCAACACAGTTTATACCAGCCGCCGGTGTCCACGATGAGCAGACTGCCGTCGGCATCTTCGCGCACGTCGGTGGGATGAAAGTCCGTGCTATCGGAGACAACAAAATCGGAGTCGATCGTGCGAAACGTTGCGCCTTCGGGGATGAGGACGTGACGGGAGACTTTGTGCAGGTTGAAAGAGCAGACGAAGATGTTGTCCTGGTAGGCCGGCCCGAAAACGGACGAGTCATAACGCGCGATGCCACACGCCGCTGCCGGTCCGAGATGTGTCAGGACCGGCATGAGATCGCCCGTTCGGATGTGGCCATCGAGCACGTCGTTGACCTTGCCGTAAACGCCACCGTAGATCGCGTGAATGAGTCCGTCGCGCCGCCCGGCGGCCGGTTGCTGAAAAAACGTGCCGGAGAGAATGCGCTCGCCGGTCGCGGTGAAGGCGACGCCGACGGGATTGTCCATGCCGGCGGTGAAGACCGGTTCGATGCGGGTGCCGTCCGGCCGGGCGCGGAAAATGTGGGAAGCGCGCGATTTAAGTGGCGGCTGGCCGGGGTTACGAATGGTCTGCTCGGCAAAGCCGCCTTTGCACCAGTAGATCCATCCGTCGAGCCCGCGATACGGTCCATGCAGATCATTGGCGCAGTGGGTGAGCGTGCCGCCATTGAACCATTCTTCGCGCTGATCAGCCACGCCATCGCCATCGAGGTCGGTCATTTTCCAAATCACCGGCGGCGCCGAGACATAGACCGAGCCGCGGAAACAAAGGATGCCTTCGGGAAACATCAATTTGTCGGCGAAGACTGTCTGGCGATCGAAGCGTCCATCGCCATCGGTGTCCTCGAGCCGAAGGACGCGATGCGGCTTTTTCTCGAGCTGCGTTTCCACCGGCTCGTTTGAGCCGGAAGAATCGGTCACGAACATCCGCCCGCGTTCATCGAAGTCGATGTTGATGGGTCGCTCGACGAGGTCCGGACCGGCGACCTGTTCGATCGTGAATCCATCCGGCACCGTGAACGTCTGCTCGCCGATACGAAATTCCGCCGCCTGGCTGGCGGAAAACAAAACGACCGCCAGGATGGAGCAGCGGAGGCGTGTTTTCATCGACGTGGAAAGGTCAGGCCGTGGCCCGGCAAGAGCCAACCCGGAATCGCTACTGGAGCGACTTGAGATACGCCAGGCTTTGCGGAAGCTGCTCCATTACCGTCGGGGACTCATCCTCAATGAAATAGTGTTTAATGCCGACCTTTTCGGCGGCCTTGAAAACTGCCGGCCAATTGACCTGGCCGGTGCCGAGTGGGACGTCATCAGTCTTGGGTGCCTGTCCTGTATAGACCCCTACGCGCGCGCCTTTCCGCAAATCCTTGAGATGCATGAGCTGCCAGCGATCCCCGTATTTCTCCAAAAGCTTGACTGCGTCCTGGCCCGGCTGTGTGACCCAGAATACATCCATTTCGAAGACGACCAGACCGGGCTTGCAGGCCGCGACGAGCTTGTCGAAATAGGTTTCCGTGCTGCCCTCGGCGATGGGCCGGAATTCATAGCCGTGCGAATGGTAACCAAACTGAATGCCGACTTTCTTGAACGCGGCGCCGGCTTTATTGAAAAGCGCGGCGGCTTTTTCGACGTCGGCCATGCCGAAGCTGCCGATCTCGTGGTCGATCCACGGGCAGATGACATATTGCACACCGAGGGCCTGGCCGTCCTTCACGCATTGGTCGAGATCCGTACTGAGCGGACCCCAGGACATGTGCGTGCTGACCAGCTTGAGTCCGCGGTCTTTGAGCAGAGGCACCAGTTCGGCAGGCGGCTTTCCGATCGCGCCCCAGCCCTCGACCTCGACGAAGCCGAGCTTCTTGACCGTGTCGAGGGTGCCGGGAACGTCTTTCGCAAACGAATCGCGGAGGCTGTAGAGTTGCAGGCCGGCCGTACCGTCGAAATCAGCGGCGACGAGAGAAGCAACCGGCAGGACGAACAGGAGGGAGAGGAGCGTTTTCATGGGGTGTATTCGCATTTCGCACCAGAACAGCCCCTCACGTCCATGAGTTTTAGAATCAATCTCGGCGAAGGACTCCGTCCGTCAGGATCCGTGCGCGCAGACCGCCACGACCGGCAAGCGCGTCCTCGGTGCCGGGAGCGAAAGCGGTGTCCAGCCAGTAGCAGGGGCTGCATTCGCAAACGCCGAAGAAAGCGCACGCCGTGGATTGCAAATTCCCGGCCGATGAGGCTGTTGAGCTCGATGCCGCGGGTGATGACGTTGCGTCGAAAGACCGATGGCGGCCGATCCCAGATGTCGAAGCGAGCGCACAATTCCTCGTGGATTTCGTCTGCGAAAAACGTGATCTGGCCTTTGTAGTCAGATTGGAAATCGAGAAACCGGTCCCCTTCGATGCCGCGTCCGGCCCGGCAATGCAGGTCGTCCTGTTCCATCATGGGATGTTCGCCCGGTGGTCGCCCGTAATGACCAAAAAAATTGTGACCGGGCGACAGGTAGAGGTGCTTGATCCGGATCGGCGGCTGGTATGTCATCACGCACAAAACTTGCCTTTGGAAACGAACCCCGCCAATCCGAACTTCGCGGCGGCATTGCTGGCGGGCGGCCGATCCTCGCGCATGGGTTTCGACAAGGCAGTCGCTGCCTTTGAGGGTGAACCGCTTTGGCAACGACAACTCGCCACCCTGCGAGAACTCGACGTGAGCACGGTATTAATCTCGGGCAAACGCGACGGTCCGTATGCCAACGGCGGGGTCGAGGTGGTGGAAGATGTGGTGCCGGATCTGGGGCCGCTCGGTGGGCTGAAGGCCTTGCTTGATCGCTGCGAGCGAGATTGGCTGGTGGTGCTGGGAATCGATCTGCCCGACATCCGGGCAGACTTTTTACGCATGCTCATGACAACTGCGACGCGGCTCGGGAAAGGCTGTGTGCCCAAAAGTCCGCGCGGTTACGAGCCGTTGGCGGCGGTCTATCCGCGCACGCTCGTTCCCTTGGTATGCGAATGTCTCGATGGCCCCGATCGCTCGATGCAGCATCTGCTTCGGGTCGCAGAATCTCGGATCCTGATCGTCACGCATCAACTGACCCCGGAGGAAGTGGTGGGTTTTCGGAATGTGAATTCGCCCGGCGATCTGCGTTGAGCGACGCTGCGGGGCAAATATGCAATTACTTTTTCTTGCGGGCTTGAGTGCGCGCGGTGACGACGGGTTGATCCGGCGCTAATTTGAAGTCACCACTTTGCACGCCGCTAACAAAAAATCCGGTACCCTGCCCGGTCTTCTGCAGGATGACTCCCGTAATGTTTGATGTTTGCCCGGTGGCCGGATGGGTGAACTGGCCCGAGACCGCGCCGTTACTCGTCTTGATTTTCAATTTGAGCCCGCCCGCTCCCACGGGAGTCACCTTGCTTTTCGGGTCGATATTTACCCCCAGATTGAGTGGATCAAGCAGGCCGGCCTCGGCGAGATTGACGTCGGCATTTCCGTCCGCATCCATCGCGGGAAGATTTGGAATGGCGGCTGAACCATTCGGTTTGGCGTAACGAGAACCGATGAAATTTACCAGGATGCCGCGGGGCCAGCCGTCTGGATATGTCGTCGATTGTTTGATTTTGGCCGGTGGCGGTTTGAACCAATGGAGATCATCGCCGTCGATGTCGCTCACGTCAGGCTGATCGCGGATGGAGAGGGGGCCGGTGAGCGAGCCGAGCTTTTTGTCCGTGAGGACGTACAACGGAAAGACGTTGCTTTTTGAGAGAGGACCGCCGGTCGAGATCTTGGTCCCATCGGCCAGCTGGCCGACGAGTTTCGCTGAGCCATTCTTTTTCACGGTTACGAATCCAATTCCGGCGCCCTGGGGAAATGAATCAGCCGTCTGGCCTTGCGCCTCGGGGGTCTTCGCGGGTAAAGCGATGGTGTATTTGCCGAGCACGCCCGTGGGCACATTGATCATGGGTGGCCGGGGATTTTTCTTCGCCGTATAAATGGCGCGATCTGCGGTGAGGGAGGCGTAACCGGCCGTGCCGTTGGCGATGGAACCGGAGAGACGATCGCTGCCATTGACGGTATCAACGTTCAGCTTCAATTGCAGCGGGCTCTGGCCGTTGCGCACCAGCGTGGCGATGGGCGAATTCGAATCGGAAAAAATGACGACGCCCGTGTCTTTGACTGACCCTTTCGTCGTGTAAGTCTGCCCGCCCAGGACGAGTTTGGCCGTGACGGCGCCCTTTCGTGAGATGACGACCTGAATCGACCCGAAATGATCATGATCCGGCGGCGCGATCACCGCGGGCACGATCAATCCATAATATTTACCGGTTTCCTCTTTAAACGACGAAATCGAGATGGTGAAAAACTGCGGCGGGCTGGTGTCGATGCCCCCGCCGATCAGTCCACCATTGTCGTGCAGACGAACGGTCACCTTCGCCGAGCCGCTGGCATTTTCCGCCGCGGTGAAAAGCAAAGTACCGTTGGTTGAAATCGTCGGGCGGGAGAAGAAGAGGGAGCGATCGTCCACTTCCACGATGAAGTTCAGTACTTGATCGCTTTCCTCGGGCGGACCGGCGCTGATATTCCGAGCCCAGTTGACCATCGAGAAAAGTCCCGAGTTTCCCGCCACCACGATATCCGGGCCCCCATCGAAGGTGGGCGCCTCGTTGCCGAGTTTCACGCGCACGGTGAACGATTGGGTGGAGACATTTGCGCCGCCATTGGCGGTTCCGCCGTCATCGGTGACGGTGACGGTGACGATGGCAGTGCCTTTGAGACCTGGCGCGGGCGTGTAACTCAAGGACCCGGTGGCGGAGGGGCTGCTATAGCTGACGGATGGATTCGGAATCAGCTCAGTGTTGTCGCTGGTCGCCGTCACGGTCACGTTCTGCGTTTCTCCGCCGCCAGCGCTGATACCAGTAAGTTGGATCGTCTGCTGCGGCGAATCCGGGATGATGAATTCCGGATTCGGAATCGCATCGAGTGTGGGAGCGTCATTGACCGGCGTCACGGTCAACCCGGTGCTGCCGCTGGCGAGACTGTCGGCATCTGCGCCGTCATCGACCGTGAACATGATGGTCCGCGGCGCAGCGGACGGATTGTCGCTGAGGCTGCTGTAGGTCACGGACTGAAGCGCGGCCTGATAGTTGGCGACTGGCGCTCCACCGGTGAGGGTCAGAGTTCCGGCATTTGGATCGTAGCTGCCGGTGATGCCGGGTTGCGGTGTGAAATCAAGTGCGTCCAGTCCGGGATCGAATCCAGCCGTGATGGATACCGTCGCGCTCACGATTCCCGCACTGTCAGTGTCGGACAGGGCGAGGGCCGGATCCAAGGGGACGGGCGCATCATTTTCCAAATAATTTACCGTACCGCCGGAGGTGACCAGCGTGGGGGGCGTGTTCAGGGTCGGGAGAATGGTGACGGTGAATGTTTCGGATACCGTGTCGATGCCGCCGTTCGCCGTCCCGCCACTGTCCGCCACGGTAACGGTGATGGTCGCCGACCCGGACTGTCCGGCGACGGATCGATAAGTCAGTGAGCCGGCCTCGGACGGGCTGGTGTAGTTGACCGTCGGATCCGGGATGAGCGTGGGATTGTCGCTGGTCGCGGTAATGGTGATGTTCTGCGTTTCGCCACCACCCGCATTGACGCCCGCCAGGAGCGTGGTTTGCAGTCCGGCGTTTGAGGACACCGCGGGTGGATCCGAAATCTGATCAAGTTCCGGAGCATCATTGATCGGTGTGACCGTGACGGTGCGCGTGGCGGTGCCAAAAGCTGCGCCGTCATTGGCCAAAAACGTCACCGTGCGTGGCGAAGTCATGGGATGATCGCTCGTGTTGGAATACGCGACCGTGCGGAGGGCGGCCTGATAGTTGGCGAGCGAAGCGTTCCCGCTCAGGGTCAGGGTGCCGAGGACGCGATTGTAGGTGCCGCTGATTCCGCTTTGATTCGTAAAAGACAGCACGTCTTCGTTCAAAGTGAAGTTTCGGGTGATGGAAACCGTGGCACCGACCAGCGCCGTACTGTCGGGATCCGTGAGGCCAAGACCGGGATCAATGGCGATGCCCGGCTGATTTTCGAGATAGCTCGCGTTGCCCGTACTGGCGGTAACCACTGGCGGGAGACTGGCCGGCGTTGAAGTCGTGTCATTCGCCACCTCGACACCATCGACCCAGGCGCCGGCATTGCCCGCGGCCACGACCGAGGAGTCGCAGCCGACGACCCACCGGAAGCGGACGCTTGTGCCGTTCATCGAGGGCGGAAGGAGGACCTTGGTGGTGATGTAACCAGGCGCGGAAGTGTTGCCCCCGGAGTTTCCGCTCCATGCGCTCCGGCCGCTCAGCGGATTGTCGAATAACTCGAGGCTGAAGTTGTAGCCACCGGAGAGGAAAATGGCTCCCGTGGCGAGGATATCGACGAACGGCCCGTTATCCACGCTGGCCTCGAGCACCATGCCATCAAACGCGAATCGCCCCTGGAATAGTTCCAGATTATACGCATTTCGGAAAGTCAGCGTGGCCGAGCCCGAATTGATCGGAATTGCCGGGGTGGTCAGTTGTGCGGAGGAGACGGACGGTCGGTCGGACGTGAAGGCCGCGCGCGTCGGCGTATCCGGATTGGAGGTCGTCGAAGCCCAGTTTTGACCGTTGCCCGTCGTGCTGGTCGTCCATCCGGTCGGAAGCGCGTTGGTTGTCAGAGCGTCGAAGTTTTCCGCAAAGTTCACGATCGGCTGGCCGACGACGAGCGGGAAGATCGGTGTCCGCGGACCGACCGGACCAAGGCTGCTGTCGATGTCGACCGGCACGTTCAGCAGTTCGCCGCTTTCCGCAGTGAATGGCAGTTGATAAACGATCGTGCGCGTCACGGTCGTGTTCGGCGCGATGTCTCCAAAGGCAACCGGATTGCCACTCCCGACCGCCGCCGTGGTCGCGGTTGCCGTTGTGGGCAACAGATTTTGAATCGGCACGGTCAGTTCGATGCTCTCGCCCGGATCGGCAAAGCCGTTGTTGTTGCCTGTCGTGGCATCCGAAAACGTGATGGCCCCGAGAATGAGATTGGGCGCGATGAACGATTCGACCACGACGTTCGACCCCGTGATTGAGGAATTGAAGCCCATCCCGCGCGTCGCGAATCCGGTCCAGATATCGTCCACGTCCTCACCGGCGAATCCGGCGACGTCCGCGGCGATGATCGAGTCGCGCGCCTGAATCAACGTGGGGCTGGCCGGGTCGAGTTTCATTGCGTCGGTGACGATTTGCAGGGTGCGATCGTTGCCGGCTTGAAAACCGTGCCGGGCGATCAGCCGCGCGCGCATTTCGAGCAGAATCATGCACCAGACTTCACCGACATTGTGCACCTCGAGTGCGCTCGAAGAAATGACCGGGCTTTGAGCAAACGCGCCGTCGGCCGTGGCGCTGAGAGCCGGCGCGATATCGCCGAAGGTCAGCGGATTGTGCGGCCGGCCGTTGGCGCCCACGTTTTCGATCAGAGAGTAGGGGAACCGGCGGATACCGTAGTAATAGTTGTCCGTGCCCAGCCCGAAAAAGTTCCGCGTCGAATAGCCGCCCGAGGCAAACACGCCGGCAATATCTTCATCTTCCGTCGAAAGGATGCAGCGCGCATAAAAGTCTGACCAGCCTTCTCCCATCCCGCCGGATTGATTGGTATTAAGCCCGCTGCCATTGGCATGCAGGCGGTTCGAGAGTCCGTGGGTCAATTCGTGAATGACGATCTCCTGATCCAGGCTGCCGTCGCGCGCCGGATTCGCTTGATCGAAGATATACATCTGCATCCGGCCCGAAGTGCCGTCCGGTGGGGTGGCGAAGTTGGCATTATTGGTTCCGCTCGAATCCTGGGCCTCCGCGCTCACACGATCATTTCCGGTGCCGCCACGATTGAAGTTGTTTGCCTGAAAATTTCGCGCTGCCTCGGTGAAACCGTATTGGTAGAGGCGATCGTGATAACGGTTGGTCCAGAAAAAGAGATTCGTCACCACGCCGAGACGATAGTTCGGGCTGGAAGGCTGTTGCTCGCCCGGCTGACCGGCCGGAATATAGTTGAAACTAAAGACCCGGGCCGGGGTGCCGGTCGCGCGACCGTTGGCGTCCACACCGTTCGAGCCATCGATATCCAGGCCGGCATCCACATTGTTGCCCGTGGTCACATTGTTGCCATCAGGAATCCAGCCCTGATTGTCGAAGGCCGGCAACTCGCTGACCAGGGTCACCGTCTCGCGGGACACCCCGACGCCTTGAATGCCCGATCCCGGGGTTGCATTCGACGGGCTCAAGGGGGCCGGATTGTCGCTGGGATAGATCGAATAGGTGACTGTTTGCGATTGATCGTTGGTGATATTCTTCCGCCACAAAAGCTGGCCCGTCGCCGCGTCGATCAGCACGTGAAAGGCTTCGATTTTTTCCCACAGCACCATCCCATACGCGAGGCGCGCCACGCCGGGCTCGACCGGAAAGTAAATGAGTTCCGCCTTGGTGTTTTGATCAAACGGTCCGGGCTCGAGGACCGTGGTCTTGCCATCATCGAGCACCGACTCCACTTTCAGCGCCGCCGGTTCGACCGCGACTCCGATAGCGCTGGCGCCTGCCGCCACTGCTTCCGCGGCGCTCAATTTGGGCTGCGTCGGGAGCGAGGCATAATCCAGAGCCGCCGCGAGATTTCCGGTGGTGCGGGCAATGGCGCCGTCCTTGCGTACGGCCGCCCGGATCGTGCCCTGAAAAACGGGGATCCCGTTGATCACCTGCTCGAGTTCGACCCAGGAAAGGTTCCCCGCTGGGTTCGTGTACGCCGAATGCGTTTTCAATTGTGCCGCCTGCTCGGCGGTCAATCCGAAGAGTCCGGCCTGGCTCGAAACGAAATTGCGCAGCGCTACCTCCGGCTTCTCTCCGGATGGCTTGGTGAGGGCGGCGGGTGCGGTGCCAACGCCAACAATTTCGGGCAGACCCGTTACCGGACTCTCCTCGACTTTCAAAGCCGGCACGCTTTGGGTGAGTGCGGCCCGGCTGGCTTTCATGCCGTCTTCGATCCTGGTGACCCGCAAGATGGTCTCGCTGCCGGCACCTCGGTAACTCTCGACGAGCGCACGTGCGGGTTTCGAAGGATCGGTGCGGAGGTCGTAGTGACGCCGGTCACCGCTCTCCGCCAAAGCGACAGAACTCAGCATCGCCAGCAACACAACGGCGCGAAGCGCGCGGGGAAAAATCATATTCATGGGTGGGAGACGGGATGGAACACGCTGATGGCCTCCCAACGGTTCCGGTATCAGGCCTCGAACCGCAATCGGAAAACGTTGCTTGGCAAACGATTTACAAGATGGGGCGAACGTCCTGAAACTGGCTCCTGAATCCATGCTCGAAGACAATCTGCGCCACTGGCTCGCCACCGACCTCGCCGAAATCGCCGGTGGCTGCATGCCATTTGGAAAATATGGTCCCGACCATTTTCCACCCCGCGGCGTTCCCCTTTACGATCTGCCCGTCGAATACCTGGCCTGGTTCGAGCGTCGGGGGTTTCCGCAGGGCCGGCTGGGCGAATTGCTCCGGATCGTGCATCAACTCAAAGTCGATGGTTGCGACGAAGTTTTTGATGAATTCCGGAAGCGCCGTGGTGGTCGCACTTCCCTGCGTGGTGCGGGAGGCGGAAACTAGTCTGCTCTGCGCTCTCGCAAGAACCATTCGGAACCTTCAACTCCGTTGACCAGCCGGATGCGTTCGCCGCAGATCTTCAGTTTAAAACTCTATTTTGTGTTTTTCAACGCCTCGATAATGGCTTCGGGCGCATGGCGTTCTTTGTAGCCTTCCAGGAAGAGCTTGGCCCGAATCACGCCCTTGGCGTCGATGATGAAGGTGCCGGGATAGGGGATCCCTTTCCATCGGTCGGGCGCCTCCTGGTTCAGGATGCCGAAAGCTTCGATGGTCTTGCTGCCGGCGTCGGAAAGCAGCGGAAACGTGATCGCACTCTTCGTGGCGAACCGTTTGAGGATGGCTTCGGAATCGTAACTAATGCCCACGAGCTGGCCACCGGTTGCTTCGATTTCCTTCAAGCTTGATTGCAGTTGGACCAACTGCCTTTTGCAGTAGGGTCACCAATCCGCGGAGCGGTAGAAGACGAGGGCCACCGGGCCTTTCCCGAGCAATGATGCGAGCGAAACTTCCGCGCCGTTTTGATCCTTGAGCGTGAAGGACGGGGCGCTTTGCCCGACGGCGAGTCCCGTTTTTTCCGGGGCGGCGGGTTCGGCGGCGTTTACTTTCTGCGCCCAAAAAAGGCTGATCGTCATCAAGCTCGCGACGAGACGGATCACTTTCATGGCCTGCATTGTAATGCTCGCTGCGAGTCCGGTCACTCTTTTTCCCGAGCGATCTGCTCCTTCTGCCAGTCCCAATTGATTCCGTCCGGACCATAGAATTTGTCCGGGTTTTCCAGCGCCCAAATCTGTTTGCGGATGCGCCAGTTGGAGGGGTCGAGTTCGTGCGCGCGTCTGAGGCTGGCCAGCGCTTTGCCGTTCTCGCCCTGACGCAGCAGGACGAGGCCTTGCGTGAACGGGATGGTTGAGTCGTCAGGGCGCAGACGAGCCGCGGTTTCGCATTCGGTGAGCGCGGCGGTGAAATCGCCCGTTCGCTCGAGCGCCTGCGCCAACGCGAGGTGTGTGGCGGCGTTGTCCGGTTGGCGTTCGGCGCGGGCGCGGAGTTCGTCGAGAGATAAGGCGGTCGCGGATTCGCGAGGGGTGGTGCGGACGGGGCTGAGCGGTTCGCGCAGTATTTCCTCAATCCTGGCGAGGAAATCCTTCGAGGGTCCCCCGCCTTGCAGTCGAATGATGCCGACTTCGTCCACGAGGAACGAAACGGGAATCGCCTTCAATCCAAAGGCCGCGCCGAAAACGTCCGCCGTGTCCACTGCGACCGGGAACGTGACGCCATACTTTTTCACCCACGGCGTAACGACGGAAGGTCCCTGCACGTCCACGGCGATGGACAGCACGGTGAAATGCTCGTCGCGATGTTTGGTGTAAAAAGCCTGCCAGACCGGCAGGTCATGCCGGCAGCCTCACCAACTGGCCCAACTATTGATGAGCACGCGTTGGCCGCGCAATTCGTCCAGCGTGACGAAGGTGCCGTCCAGTTTGGTCAGTCGAAGATTTGGCGCGACGGCCCCGACTTGCGCAGTGCCGGCTGCAGCCGGCGACGCACCCGGCGCCGGCGCAAACGTGACGTGCTCGCGGCTCCGATCAAACGTGGATTCGAGACTCAGTGCCTCGCCCAAACTGGTCACCGATACCAGCACCATGTCGCCATCGGTGAGCACGGATTTGAGCGGCGCGCACAGCTCTGCGCTGCAGGCGACGAAGCCATTGCTGCCGGGCAATCGTTTGATGGCGATGCCCGCCTCGCCTTCCAGCGCGGCGGCGGTGACATACGCTTCTTTGTCGCGAATGACGACCGGCAGCGGCGCGGCGCTGGCAATGGCGGCGAGGAGGATCGGTAAAGTGAGGGCCAGCAGATTCGCGATCTTCATGGCGTACGTTTAGACGGATGGGTGCCGGCGGGAAACCATTAAAAGGCTGCGGATGCGGTACCGGGGGGTGACCCTCGACGGCCGGCTGAATCGATGGGCAAACGGCGCCATCCGTGTGTTCCGCCACAGCGGGTGAATTCCGCTTCCTGGGCATGTTTTGTCTTTTTTGGGCGGATCGGAGTCCGACGGGCGTTTTCCTGGAGTGCCACGATGGAGCCGGTTCCACGTTCTCTCCGCGTTCGCCCTTGTCCGAGCCGGTAGCTTCCCACATATATCGCGCGCCCGTGTCTCGATTTACCGCTTTCGTCTCCGACTTCGCCTGCCAGCGCCGGGTTCGTGAATTCCTGCTCTGGTGTCTGCCCGCACTGCTAATCGGCCTCGTTCTCCGCGTCGTCCTGACGGTGCAGATGCCGTATGGCTTTTTTCATGACGACACCGGAGATTTTCTCAGCACGCCAGACAGGCTGCTGAGCGAATTCGATTGGGATGTGCACGCGAAAAAGACGTTTCTGACGCCGACCCTGTTCACGCTGCCGTTTTTGGTGCGCATTCCGGCGTTGATCGCCATTCCCGTGGGACAGCATTTGCTTGGGCTGGTCATGATTGTGCAAATTGGTTTGCTGTGCCGGCTTTGGTTGACCCATTGGCGCTGGTTCATTTTGCCCATCACGATCCTGGCGGCGATCAATCCCTTTTATCTCTGGTATGAGCACACCATTATGGCGGAGACGACCTTTGTTGTCTGCACGCTCCTGGTGGCGATTGCCGGATCGCTCTACTACGTGAAGCCGGACCGGGGCCGTTTCATTTTTCTGTGCATCGCACTCTTTCTCGAGGCGGGCGCCCGTCCGGAAGGCAAACTTCTGTTCCCCTTCGGGCTGTTGCTCGTCGCCATGATTCATTGGCGCCACTGGCGGCGCGACTGGCATCAGTTCGCGATTCTTTTCGCGCTGGCGTTGGTCACACATCTCATGACCAAGACCTCCCAGGCGGGCCTGCTCCTTTACACATCGGTGGCGCGCATGACGCCGGACAATCTGTGGGTGGCACCGGGCTTCATCGATTACATCAGGCCCGTCCGTGACGATTTGCAGGCGCGATGGTCGAAACGTCCAACATTCCCGCGGGTCAGCGATCGGCGGGATGTGGCCAGAGCCGTGCGCGATTATCTCCGGGCGAAGCCGGATGCGGTCAAAATCGGCAGCCATACCGACGTGAATGCCTACTGTCTGCGACTGGCGATGGAAACCTGCCTGCGCAATCTAACGGAGTTGCCGGCACACGTGATCGGGAAATTCCGCTTCGTCTCAAATGAGGCGCCCATTGGCACTTTCGACAATCATTGGTTGTTCGATAAACAGCGGGAAGCCTTCACAGATCAGCAACCGCGCATCGCGCGGCTGGAGCCGGGTCTGACCGGCCAGCATTTGCGGACCGTCGAAGATATCAATCGCTTCGTCGATGAACACTACGGCGAGGTGCCGTGGTTTAATCAACTGCACGATCGCTGGTTGCTGGCGACGAATCACTGGCGCATGCAGGATGATGAATATCCCTACGAAGGCTGGCCCGGTCAGGTCCATTTTCATCCCGGCATCCCATACTACTTTGTTCTTGGGGGAATTGGATTGGTCGCGATGGCTTTTCGCTTTCGGGATCCATTGCAGCCCTTTCATGCCGCCTGGGCTTTGACCCTGCTGGCCTTCTTTTTTGTGATCATGCTGACGGCGAATGTTCGTCCGCGGTTCCGCTTCGTCTTCGAGCCATTCTGGTTTATTTACATCGCGGGCATCCTGGACACGTTGCTCTTCGCTGCGCGGGCGCTCTTTCGACGGAAATGAAGTTAGCCGGACAATTAGCATTGGTCGCCGTCGTGGCGGTCATCGTCCAGATCCTGTTCCTGCGCGAGCCGGGCTTTGGCGACGATCTGACGTATTGGAGCTTCGCGTTCGACCTTCATGAGCGGGGGTTGGAAGCGTGGCAGCAGAGTAGTTTTCACGACCTGCGCTGGCCGGTATGGGGTGTGTGCCTGGCGGTGCAAAAGGTCGTCGGGATTGGGGTCGCTTCCTATTACGCCGAACCAATATTTTACCTGATTCTCGGATCGCTGCTGGCCTTTGGTTTCGCTCGCCAATTGTTCGAAAGCTTCGCCGCAGGGTGGGCGGCCGCTCTCGCGTTTTTGTTTCATCCCTTGCTCGATACCGTTTGCTTTCGGCCCATGCCGGATTTGTCGGAAGGCGTGCTCGGGGCAGCGGCGATGATGTTTTGGTGGCGGATGATGAAGGCTGAGGGCGCCGGCGTGACGCTGGCGTATTCGGTTCTCACCGGTCTGAGTGTGTTTATCGTCGAATCAAACCGCGTCACCGGCGCCTTCATTGTTCCGGTCTTGATCGTCTGCACCCTCGTGTCCTTTCCAAGACGTTTCGGCTGGCTCGTCGGTGCGGGCGTGGTGGCGGCTCTTTGCTACGGAGGCGAGATGTGGTTCTACCACCGCCTCTTTGACGATTGGTTTCACAACCTGCATGCGAATCTGGGGAATGCCGGAAATAAAGGCACCGAGCCGATTCCGCTCTGGTTTCTGCCGCTGCGCTTTTTTGATACCTTATGGAATGGCAATCAGCTGGCGCCGTTCTATTGCGTGCTGGCGTTCATCGGGTTGGTTCCGATGTGGAAACGCCACGGCCAGTTGGGCCGCAGCATCGTGCTGTGGTTTGGCATCCTGCATTTCGAGTATAGCTGCGCGCCGCAGCCCGGTTGGCCGATCCGGCCGATGATTCGTGATGCCGACCGCTTCCTTTGTGGCGAGGTCATCCCATTTTCGCTCCTGGCCGTCGCCGGGTTGTGGACGCTGGCGAACCTGCGTCCGGTGCGAGAATGCTGGCGTTGGGTGAGCTATCGGCACCGGCCACCCGCCTGGGCGGTGGTCGCCGTCGCGGGCGTGTTATTGTGGTTCGGGACCACGCGCGAACGATTCAATCCTGGCTTCATCCCGGAATTCCGCGATTACCTGCGCACGCTGGCACCGGGGACGCGCGTTTTTACGCACGACGCCATGCGCGCGCTGGCTTTCCTTTGTGATTCCAAACGGGCCTCCAGCCTGGAGTGGTTCGCGCCGCGGACTTCAATCCTCCAACGGGAAAAACCGCTCGAGCAGGCGGCCAAACGTGCCGATGAATTCTGGTATGCGCGCAAGCTGGTCTGGCTGTCGACGCGGAAAAGACTCGAGCGCGGCAAGCTCGCCGATCAGCCGCGCCTGGCGTCATATTTTGAGGCTCCCGAAAGCGATTGGGCGCTCACTCTCATGCTCGCCAAGGGCGATCAGCCGGACCTCATCTTTTACCGGCGGCGCTCTGCGCAAATGCCTCCACCGCTGGTTCTGGAAGCGAACGCACCGGAGTTTGATGGACTCGTTCCCAAACTACCGGTGACGTGGAATCCAAAGCGCTCGGAACGACATGATGTCCGATGGAATATTCCACCGACGCTGCGTGGAATGCTCGGTCGTTTTGAACTTACGGCGGCGTCCGAGGCGGTCGAGGCCTTTACCGTGCGCCTTAAATTTCATGAGGGAAAAACGATGCTCTCCGAATATCTGCTCAAGCCCTATCTCCACAGCGAGAGCGGAAAGGAATTCTTTATCCTGCCCATTCCAGCGAACAGCGACTACTGCGAGGTCCAACTAAGGGCGGCCCGCAAGACGGCGCCGGTCGAGTTTATGGATTTTCGAGTGGTGCTGGATCCGCCGCCAGCGGCGAGGAATTGAGATCGCTTTTTTTGATCGATTTTATGGCGGTGAAATATCGCCCGGCGAAAGGCAGGCCGCCCAGGGCTGGCAGGACGTAACGCGCCGTGCAGAGCAGTCCGAGCGCAGCGGCCGTTGGGGCGGCGAAATAGGGCGCGTAAAAAATTACCAGGGCGGCATCCCGCGTGCCGACCCCGGCAAAGGTGAGCGGCAGGAGTCCGGCGAGAATGGCCAGCGGCGAAAGCGCGAGATTGGCGAAAAAGGGCGCCCAGGCCCTCAGGGCCAGGATGAACATCCAAATCTGCAGCAGATGCAAAAACCAGATGAAGATCGAGGTCAGCGTGACTTTCGCGAGACGCGCTTTGCTTTCCCAAAAGTAAGCGTGCATCTCGGTCCACGAGGCGCCGAGTTTTTCAAATTTCGCCCCCATTTTCCCCGGAGCGAATCGCGCCGCCAGTCCGAAGAACAAATGGGCGAACCGCACTGAGGCCAGCAGCAGCACCCCCAGCGTCAGGCTTCCGCCCACGATGAGAGCGCTCATCCAAAAGAAAAAAGCGCCGCTTTCGATTCCGAGCGAAGCCATCCAGGCGGGCGGTTGAAAGGCCTCGAGCGCGATGGCCCCGGAGAACTTGATCCAAGCCAGACCAAATACGCACCAGAGCAGAAGCGAGAGCATGTCGCAGGCTTTCTCGAAGACGACCAGCGACAGCGCCAGCGAGCCGGGCAGATGACCGCGATCCCGCATGAAATAAGCCTTCGCAATGTCGCCCATCTTCGAGGGCAGCACGAGATTGAGCACGCTGGCGACGAGAATGAGGCGGTTGGCTTCACCAAAGCCAAGCTGGCCGGTGCGCGGCATGAGTTGCTGCAGCCGCCAAGAGGTGAAAAGAGTCAGCGGCACGACCATGCCGAGGCTCAGCGTGATCCAGAGCGGATGACTGGCCGCAAAGACGGGCCCGAGTCGGGCAAAGTCGATTTTCCAGTAAAGGACGACGAGGATCGTGAGGCTGACGAGGATCGAGACCAGACGCTTCATGAAGGGCGCAGAGCATTGGCAGAAAGGACGGCGCGAAAAGCGAAATCCGTCGGGAGAACGCGGGTGCTCGATTTTAGAAGCCTCAAGCCTCCCAAATCATCCTTCCGCGCTGGCCCGCTCTCCTTTGAATTCCATGGCCAGGAGGCAAATGTCGTCGTCGAAAGCACGGGGCGAGATGAATTCACGCGCGTCGGCCAGCAATCGGTCGAGGGCATCCGGAAGCGGCGTCCCGAGCAGCGATTCGACGGTGTGAGGCAGTCGCCGGGCTTCATAAAGTTCGCCGGTCGGATTCTCTGCCTCCGACAATCCGTCGGTGTAAAGCAAGATGGACATCGCCCGGGACAAGATCGCATTCCGAAGTCGCGTAGTGCGTCGCGTCAAAAAGCCCGAGTGCGGTCCGTGGAGATTCGGCTGCGGCCGAAACCCGGTCAATGGTCCCAGCGGAGCGCCGGAGGAGAAATGGTTTGGGGTGACTGGCATTGGCGAAGCGCAGGAGACCCTTCCGGGTATCAATGACGCCATAAAAGGCCGTTGCGAATGTCACGTCGCTGCCCATGCGACTGAAGATCGCGGCGTAGGTGGAGTTGAGTTGAGTCAACAAGCCGCCAGGGTCCGTGGCGTGCGGCTGGAGTTCTTCGATCAGACCACGAATCGTGGCGACGACGAGTGCGGAGCGGATCCCATGACCCATGACGTCGGAGATGAAGAACGCGACCTCGTGATCGGAGATCTGGCGCAAATCGAAAAAGTCGCCGCCAATTGTCCCGCACGGAAAATAGAGGTGCCGAATATGCAAACACGCATCTTCCGGGCTGGCGTCCGGGGGGAAGAATTCAAAGTCATCCGGGAGCATGGCTTGATGCAGTTCGCGAGCCACGTCGAGATCACCCTGCATTTCTGCATTTTTTTCGCGTAAGGCCCGCGCGTAAGCCTCGAGTTGCTGCTGCGCCTGTTTTTGCGGGGTGATGTCGAGGAGCGAGAATACCGAACCCACCTGCTCGCCGTCGGCGTTCAGATTCGCCGTCACGGAGGCGTGAGCGAAGAAGGTGCATCCGTCCAGACGCTGCATGTCCATTTCGCCTGACCATGTCTCGCCGCGTTGCACGGCCTCGAGGATTGCATCGATCTGGGAACCGTTCCGCACGAATTCCCGCAGGTTCCGGCCCTCCAACTTCGTTTCCGGTGCGAGCCCGATGATCGTGAAAAAAGCCCGGTTTCCATACACCAGCCCCGCCTCGTTCCCGGTGATGGCGATGGCACTGCTCGAATTCTGGAGCGCGGTGTACCCAGTCCGCAAGCGGTCCTCCTGTTCCTTGCGCACGGTTACGTCGCGGATGAAAAAGCTGAGCCGGATCTGGCCTCCGAGTGTTAGCTGATTGACGGAAATCTCGACCGGAAACTGCGAGCCATCCATGCGCACGCAGGTCGCTTGGAGAAGCACGAAACGATTGTCGTGCACGGTTTCGAAGATCGTCGGCAGCAGGGTTTCGTCCGCGCCGCAGATGAGGCTTATGATATTGAATCGGGCCAGTTCACCGGGTTCTGCGTGAAAGAATTGCTGTGCGCGAAGATTGGCCTGCACGACCCGACCGTCGCGTTCAGTGATCAGGACCGCGTCGTAAATATTTCGCAAGAGCTGCTGGAAATCCACGCCGCCGACGGCAGATGCAGTCGCGTGCGGTGGCTGAGGTCCAGGGACCGCCGGAGGGCGGCGCCCGGACTTGGGCCGTGTCTGACCGGATTTTGCCGCTTCGAGCGCCTCGGGCGAAAGGTCAATACGCATCGTCGTTCCGAAGGGATGGGCCGGCGCGGGGAGACTGGGGGGCACGTCTTTCATGACGGTCAGTTACTACTCATCCGCGTGAATGACCCGGAGTGCAAAGGCGAATGCGCTCGATCCCAGTAAACTCCGTGAATAAAGGTCGGTCATCGGGGAGATGGGTCAGGCACCGCCACCGAAGATCTGCCCTGGCGCCCCGCGTCCTCAATACAAATACGGATGCGGCAGGCCAAAGGCGGCGGTGATGACTTTGACCTCGGGCGGAGAATCACCATCGACGATAACTTCGACGATATCGAAACGGAAACGAATGTCCGGGTGATCAAGCATGCGCAACCATGCCAGGGCGCCGCGGGTGATCAGTTTCCGTTTGGCAGCGTCCACGGCGCGGGCCGGATCTCCGAAGTCTCGCGTGCGGCGCGTTTTGACCTCGACAAAGACCAGTTCATCCGTGCTCCGATCGCGGCAAACGATGTCCACTTCGCCACCTCCTTTGGCGCGAAAGTTTTGGTAAAGCACCCGGTATCGATGACGTTTCAGGTGCCGTGCGGCGATGGTTTCTCCGCGGCGCCCGAGAGCCTGTGCCGCGTTCTCACTCGAAGGCGAATTCCGCCTGGCGAACCGGGAAAAAAGTGCGGCGATGGATGGGGCAAGGTCCATGGAGGCGTAGCCGTTCAAGGTGCAGGGCGGTCCCGTAACCTTTGTGACGGGCGAAACCGTATTCGGGAAATTGCCGATCAAAGTCGAGCATCAGTCGATCGCGTGTCACCTTTGCGATGACGCTGGCCGCGGCAATGCTGAAGCTGAGAGTGTCACCGGCCACCAGAGCCGTTTGCGCGATGGGAAAGCCGCGCACGGGCAGCCCGTCGATGAGGACATGGTCGGGGAGGGGAGAAAGCTGCGCGACGGCCAATTGCATCGCGCGATGGGTGGCGCGCAGGATATTCAGTTGATCGATTTCCTCGTGGCCGATGATGGCTACGGCCCAGGAGACATCGGACCGCTCCGTGATTTCCTGAAAAAGCTGTTCGCGTTTGCGTTCTGTGAGCTGCTTCGAGTCGTTCAGAATACGACTGCGGAAACGGCCGGGGAGGATCACCGCAGCGGCGACCACCGGTCCCGCGAGCGGGCCGCGTCCGGCTTCATCGATGCCCGCGATGCGAGTACGCCCGCTGGCGCGAAGCCTGGTCTCGTGTTTCAGGCTGCAGCCAGAGTTGCGACGGGCCGAAGGCGCCGTCTCAGGCCGTGGCCGTGTCGGCGGCCGGCTCACTGGATGTGCCCTGAGCTTTCTCCGCGTCGGCGGCAGCGAAAGCGGCCTTGCGGGCCGCTGCCTTCGACCCGGCGGACTTGAAAGGTCCTTTCTTTTCCCGCACTGCCATCGCGCTCTTCCCGCGACGATCGCGCAGGTAGTAAAGCTTCGCGCGCCGGGCGTGGCCCGCGGTTTCCACCTCGATTTTGGCGATCCGCGGAGAGTGCAGCGGGAATACGCGCTCGACGCCCTCGCCGTAGCTGATGCGGCGCACGGTAAAACTCGCATTGATCAAGCTGCCACGGCGCGCGATCACGATACCGGTAAAAATCTGGATGCGCTCCTTGTCGCCCTCTTTGACGATGGTATGTACGCGCACACTGTCGCCGACCTTAAACGGAGTGAGGTCCGTTTTAATTTGTTCACGGTTGATGACGTCGAGAAATTTGTTGATCATGGCAGTTGCCTCGCAGTTTGGTTTGAAAAGGGCCGGGAGGTTTAGCGTAAAAGCCGGTTGTAGCAACCGAAATTCTCCAGCCATGGATGATCCCATTATCGACCTGCACAGTGACGCCTATTTCATGGGCGAATCCCTGCGCCTGGCGCGCCGGGCCTGGGAAGGCGAGGAAGTGCCGGTGGGCGCAGTGATCGTCCACGAAGGTCGCATCATCGCCCGCGCCTTCAATCAGGTCGAGACGCTCAAGGATGCCACGGCGCACGCGGAGATGCTCGCCATCACACAGGCCGAAAGCGTGCTGGGTGATTGGCGGCTGACGGACTGCGACCTGTTTGTCACCAAAGAGCCGTGCCCAATGTGTGCGGGGGCTCTCGTGCATGCGCGGGTTCGACGGGTCGTTTTTGGGTGTCCCGCGGAGAAAGACGGCGCCGGCGGCTCGCTTTTGAATCTGTTGCAACATCCGAAACTGAATCATCGCTGCGAGATCACCAGCGGAGTGCGTTTCGACGAATGCGCTGCGATGCTCAAGGCGTTCTTTCGCGAACGACGAGGCAACTGAACGCGGAATACGGGTTGTGGAAGTTGTGACGGCGCATTTCACGCGCCAGACGCGAGGGGATGGCGGATGAACATGCAGTCGCCGTAGCTGTAAAAGCGGTAGTCCTCGCGAATGGCTTCGCGATAGGCGTCGAGCACGAATTCTCGACCGGCCAGCGCCGACACGAGCATGAGCAGGGTGGATTTTGGCAGGTGAAAGTTTGTCAGGAGCGCGTCCACGGCCCGAAAGCGATGCGGTGGGTGAATGAAAATGTCCGTCTCGCTTTGGCGGGCGGCGAATGGGCGTCCGAGCGTTTCAAGCACGCGGGTGGTCGTGGTGCCGATGGCGACGACTCGGCGCGCCTGATTCAATGCCTCCGCGGACGCTTCCGGCAGGGTGAAGTGTTCAGTGTGCATGCGATGCCCGGAAAGATCGTCGACCTGGACGGGCCTGAACGTGCCAACGCCGACGTGAAGCGTCAGAAAAACGTGCGGTACCTTGGCCAGGACATCGGGCGTGAAATGTAATCCGGCGGTTGGAGCCGCCACGGCGCCGGGAGCGCGCGCGTAAACAGTTTGATACCGCTCGACGTCTTCGGGTTCGATCGGTCGCGCGAAATAGGGAGGCAGGGGGAGTTCACCGGCAGCGTCGAGATCGATTAGGCCATCGAATTGAATCAGGCGTTCGCCCTCGGGTTCGATCGCGTGCACGACACCGCCGACGCCCCTGATCTGCACGCCGGCCCCAAGTTTCATTTTCCGACCCGGCTTGACCAGGCAACGCCAGGTGTTCGGTCCTGTGGTCTCGAGGAAGAGCATTTCAATACGGCCATCATCGGAAAAAACACGCGCGGGAATAACGCGAGTATCGTTCAGGGCGCAGAGGTCGCCGGGCGCCAGCAGAGAAGGAAATTCCGCGAAGTAGCGGTGTTCGATCGTCTGGGTCAAAGGATCGAGCACCATCATCCGGGACGCGTCCCGGCGGGCCAGCGGATGCCGCGCGATCAAGTGTTCGGGGAGCGGATAGTCGTAGTCGGCAGTGCGCAGGCTCATGGATCGAGGATCCATCGATGAATCAGAAACGGGATCTGTGCGCGTCAGAAATCTCCCGCCACGCTCCGCATCAATGCCGAAGGGCGGAATTAGCGACGTCAGGAATCGCTGGCGAGACTCAGTGTGCAGCCGCCAGTTGTTTCTCGATGCAACGGAGGAGGTTGGCCAGTTTGATCGGCTTGGCGAACATTACCTGGCCTCCGGCGCGGACGGTCCCGTCCGGTCCGGTTTCCTGGTTTGACACCAATGCGGTCACCATAATGACCGGAATCGAGCGCAGGAAGGGATCGTTTTGCAGGCTCGCGGTCACGTCTCCACCGTCCAAATCTGGCATGACGTAATCGAGCAGGATGAGGTCTGGGCGAAATTCACGCGCCGTTTCCAATGCCTGAACGGAGTGATTTTCCACGCGCACTTCGTAGTCGCCGGTTGCTTCAAGGTTGAGTTTGACCATCCCGGTCAAACCTTTGTCATCGTCGATGACGAGGATACGTTTTGGATTCATGGGATCGGTTTTTTACGGTACTGATGTCAACAGACGGGCGCGCCTTCGCCGACAGCAGGCCCGCTTTCAGAATCTGGTTCGGCTTTTAAAACAATGCTGGCCCGCAACCCGCGCGGTTCGGTCACATTGGCAAAAAGCAATTGCCCACGGTGGAGCTCGACGATGCGCCGGCAAACCGAGAGGCCGAGTCCGGTACCTTGTCCGGCTGGTTTGGTCGTGAAGAACGGCTCGAAGATGCGCCCCATGTTTCCCTCGGGAATTCCCGGTCCCTGGTCCTGGACCTCGATGACTGCCACGGGATCGCCGGCTCGCATTCGATTCATGTCCCGCAGACCGGGATCGCGCGGGATCTCCTCCGCGCGGGCGCGGAGCGTCCGAACAGCGAGATGGCCGCCTTTGTCCATGGCTTGAAGCGAATTCATGACGACGTTGATGAGGACTTGTCGGATCCCATTGGCATCGCATTCGGTCCGGAGCGCGGAGGTGGCGAGTTTCATCTCGAGGACGATTTTTCGCCGGTCAAACTCGTGCTTGAGCATGCGCGCTACTGAGCGGACGATCTCATTCACATCGCAAGAAGTCATCCGCACTTCCTGGGTCCGGGAAAAATCGAGCATGTCGAAAATGACGGAGTCGGCACGGGCGACGGCTTCCTCCATGAGTTCGAGGGTGCGCATGATATCGCCGTCAGGATTTTCGACGTGACCACGGAGAAAATCGAGACCCATCTGAATGACGCCGAGCGGGTTCTTGACCTCATGCGCGACGCTCGAGGCGAGCCGGCCGAGCGATTCGATTTTTTCGGCCTGGATGAGCTGCATTTGCGCGGTTTTTAACTCATCGGCCGTGCGCTGGAGGCGGCTCGCCAGTTTTTCCATTTCGACGCGATGCAACTGCCGCTTCATGGCGTAAATGATGCAGCGCATGAGGAGGTCCGGCGTCAGGGAATCTTTGGGCAGATAGTCTTGGGCGCCGTGCTGCACGAGATTGAGTGCGAGCGCTTCGTCGTGATCGCCGCTGAGAATGGCCACCGCGATGTGGGGCGCGGAGTCGTGGATTCTTTTGTAGGTTTCCTCTCCGTGCGAGTCGGGGAGAGAGAGATCCAGCAGCACGATGTCGAATGCCGCCGGGCTGCCATCGTTGATGAGAAGTCGTAGGGTGTCGGCCAACGTCCGCGCACGCTCAATTTGGACGGGCGCTGAGAAGGCAGCCTCTTTCAGGTGAGCCCGGATCAGTCCGAAATCTCCGTCATTGTCCTCGACACACAGGATTCTCACTGGAGCGCGCGCCGGATCCCGCACGTTTCGGAAAACCATTTTGGTGGGGGTCTCGGATTTGGTCATGGCGCGCTGTGGAGATGTTAGGCGGTGGAAGCGCTCGGGAGTCGGGCACGCCGCATCCAGAAATCCACCATCGATTTTACCGCCGAGAAAAATTCATCCAAGTCGCCGGATTTGACGAGGTAGCCATTGGCCAGGTGCTGATAGACGTCGTCGATATCTTCGGGGGCCTCGGAATTCGAGATGACGATCACCGGGATGCGACAGAGTCTGGGGTCGGCCTTGATTTCGGCGAGCACTTCGCACCCACCCTTCCGCGGGAGGTTGAGATCGAGCAGGATGAGGTTTGGGCGGGGCGCCGTTTCGTATCCCGTCTCGTGGCGAAGGAAACGAGTGGCGGCCTCGCCGTCCGTCACGACCACGAGTTCGTGCGGCACGCCTGCATCGTCCAGCGCCTCGCCGGTCAGCTTTGCCTCAGCGGCGTTATCTTCCACCAATAGTATGACCATATCGATTCCTCACTTCTCATAGACCAAAATCCACCGCGGATGTTTGAGGGAATTGTGCTGGTAAGACAAGCGAAATAAACGCCTTCGCGAAAGCGACTTGCCGAATAAAAAGAAATTCGCGACCGAAATGGGGCCCTGATTACGACCAACGGTGCCCACACGTCGTGCAAACCTTTCCCGCCGACGGACGAGCGCGAAGCCGGAGCGCAAAAAACGCCACGATCCCCACGAACAATCCAATCATCCAACCAAAAGCGCTTCCGATCGCCATTCCACAGAGGACGAAAAGCACAATCCCGGCGCCAAAGCTCATGATCGTCAGGACTTTGCCCCGTGCGGTCTTGACGGTCGTCAACCCACACTGGGGGCATGTTTCGCCGGTCTCGGCGATCAGCGGCCCCTGATACGGCGACTTGCGTGGAGCGGCCGCCGACGTTGGTGCGACTGGTTCGGGGCCTGGGGTGGTCTTTGATGGGGCAGGGGCGGCTGCCGGAGCCGCCGGGCTGGCGCCACCTGAAAACAGTGCCTTCATCGAACCAGTCTCACTTTCTCCGCCTGGGGTATTAAAGCTCTGCCGGCAGTTGCGGCAGCGAACCGGTGTTCCCGCCGGCACATTGGCAAAAGTGAATTCGGCTTGGCAGTTCGGGCAGGTGAGGTTGAGCATGGCGAGGAGAAGGCCGCGGTAAGCAGATGGCCTGCCGAGCCGTGGATACCGCTGCACCGTGGAGAACCATTTTTCGATCAGTCAAGCACCATTCCTGCCGGCGAGTCATAAGTATCCGTGGTTATGCCATTGCGCGCCACCCTTCCGCGTGTGTATTTCCTCCGCTCGCCATGAGATTTCCACTCGCGTTGACTGCGAAAATCGCCGCTTACATTGTGGGAAAGAAGCTGCGGGGTGTCGGGAGATTCGCAACCGTCCTGCAGCTCGAACCGCTCCATACCTGCAACCTCACCTGCACCGGTTGCGGGCGAATTCGGGAATATTCGACGTCGCTGAAAAATGTGATGCCGCTCGAGGATTGCCTGGCCGCGGCGCGAGGAATGCGAGGCGCCGATGGTTTCCATCTGCGGAGGTGAGCCGCTCATTTATCCGCAGATCGAGGAATTGGTGGCGGGTTTGCTCGCGCAGCGGCGCATCGTTTATGTTTGCACGAACGCCACCCTGATGCGGCGAAAAATGCGCGATTACCTGACCGCGCTCCATGGCCAGCGCCGCGGCGAGGCGGAGGAATTATTGCAAGTCCTGGTTTCCGAAGAACTGCTCTCGTCCGGGATGCGGAAACGATTCGCAACCCGAAAACGGAAAACTTGCGCCCGGTCATCGCGCCGAACCATTGGATGTATTGGAACGTCCATCTCGATGGTCTCGAGCGCACGCACGATCTCATCGTCGAACGCGAGGGCGTTTTTAAAGAAGCAATTCTGGCGATCCGGATGGCAAAGATTCTGGGCTATCAGGTGGCGACGAACACGACGGTCTATCGCGAGACGGACGTGACGGAATTGGAGCAGATGTTCGCTTTCCTCAGTTCGCTCGGCGTGGACGGGCATACCATCTCACCCGGATACGAATACGACGCCGCCAAGCGCGACATGGTTCAGCGCCTGGGCCTGGAACCGGAGACAGTTCTTTCTGACTCGCGAAGCCACCCGCAGCAAGTTCGCACGCGCGATTGAGTGGGGTCGCAAATTTCCGATTTTCGGCACGCCGGTGTATCTCGAATTCCTGGCCGGTCTGCGTGATCTGACGTGTTCCGCCTGGGCGATTCCGACGCGCAATATTCGTGGATGGAAAGGGCCCTGCTACCTCATGACGGACGGGCATTATCGGCAGCTATCGCGAGTTGCTGGAAAAAACGGATTGGTCGCGGCTGGGCGTTACCAATGGTGTGGCCCAGGATCCGCGTTGCGAGAATTGCATGGTGCACTGCGGTTACGAGCCGACGGCGAGTCTCGGCATCGGCGCGCTGCCGGGCGATCTGTGGAAGACGATCAAATTCAATTTCGGTCCCCGCCCCAAGCCGGTCAGCGCGGAAGGCGTGCAGGCCTTCAATGGCGTATCGTGCGGGAATGGTCATGAGCAAAGAGCGCGGGTGGTGGCTCCGGTTTCGGTCAAGTGACTGGGCTTCTGTAGCCGCTCCGTTTCTCGCGCTCCATGTCACACGCCGGCCGCTTGCCAAAATAGCCTCCAGCCCGCATTCCTACGACCATGCCGCTCTTTTCCGACTGACGAGCGTTCGCAGCGCGATCGCCTCTCTGACGCCATCGCGCGCGCACAGTCCAATCTGCTTCGCCTACAACACCCGGACGGCTATTGGTGCGGCGAGCTGTTCGTCGATTAGACGTTGTGCGCGGACTACGTCCTTTATCATGCACTGGGCGGAACGAGTGGATCCCGTGCTCGCAGGAAAAATGTGTGGCCCACATTCGCCGCCGGCAGCTTTCCGATGGCGGTTGGAATATCTACGAGGGCGGCCCGAGCGACGTGAACGCAAGTGTGAAGGCCTACTTTGCGCTCAAGCTGGCGGGCCATTCTCCCAGACGCGCCGCACATGCAGGAAGCGCGGGCCTGCATTCTTCGGCTCGGTGGTATTCCCCACATGAATACGTATGCGAAACTGTACCTCGCGCTGCTCGGGCCAGTTCCCGTGGAAATATCTGCCGACCGTGCCGGCCGAGATGATCTACTTTCCGCAGTGGAGTTTTTTCAACCTCAACCAACTCTCGAGTTGGAGTCGCGCCATGCTGGTGCCGCTGGCGATCGTGAACCATTTCAAACCCACACGCCTGCTCCCGGACGATCAGCAGTGCAGCGAGCTGTACCCGGCCGGCACGGCTTCGGAGAGACCTCGGTCTGTCCCGGCAACGACCATGGCTTTCCTGGCCGAATTTCTTCCTGGTCTGTGATGGTCTCCTCAAGCTCCTGCACAAGATGCCGTGGAAACCGTGGCGTGGATGGGCGCTGCGCCGGTGTGAGCGCTGGATGGTCGAACGCATGGGGCCGGGGAGCGACGGTCTCGCGGCGATCTTCCCTGCCATGCTCAATGCCATGATCGCATTGCGCACGCTGGGCTACGCTGATGATCACCCGATGCTGGCCAAGGCGGCCTCCGATTTTGCGGGGCTCTTCGTCGATGACCCATCGGACTTTCGCATTCAGCCCTGCCTGTCGCCCGTGTGGGATACAGCGATCAATATCATTGCGCTGGTCAAGAGCGGCGTGGACGGGAGTTCCGACCCGATTCGGCGGGCCGCGGAATGGCTCGAGCGGCACGAAGTTCGGCGCGCTGGCGATTGGACGCACAATGTTCGCGGGGTCGCGCCCAGTGGGTGGGCTTTTGAATTTAACAATGAGTTCTATCCCGACACCGATGACACGATGATGGTGCTGATGGCGCTGTGGGATCGCGAACAGGAGAGCGGCGAGAGGACTGGAGCCGCGGGCTTGCGGTGACGAGGGATCTGCCTTCCGGCGTGCCCTGGAGTGGGTGCTCGCGTTTCAATGCCGCGACGGCGGCTGGGCCGCCTTTGACCGCGACGTGACGCAGCGCTGGCTCGAAGACGTTCCCTTCGCGGATCACAATGCCATCCTCGATCCATCGTGCAGTGATCTCACCGGGCGCATGCTCGAGCTCTTTGGCCGCATCGGCTGGCCGCGCGACAGTTGGGAAGTGCGGCGCGCTTTGGCTTTCCTCCGGCACAATCAGGAGCAGGACGGTTCCTGGTATGGGCGTTGGGGCGTCAATTACATCTACGGCACCTGGCAGGTTTTGCGCGGGCTGCGTGCCATCGGCGAAGACATGCGGGAGGATTGGATCGTGCGGGCTCGCGACCTGGCTCGAGAGTTGTCAGAACGAAGATGGGGGCTGGGGTGAAACCTGCGCCAGCTACGATGATCCGATTTGGAAAGGCAAAGGCCCGAGCACCCCTTCCCAAACCGCCTGGGCGCTCATGGGACTCATTGCCGCGGCCGATCCCGACGACCCCGCCGCGCTCCATGGAAAGCGCATCGGCCGCGCCCTCGATTTCCTGCTCACCCGCCAAAACGCCGATGGTTCCTGGACTGAACCTGAAACCACCGGCACCGGATTTCCCAAAGTTTTCTACCTCCGCTACGACATGTATCGTAATAACTGGCCGCTTCTCGCGCTGGCGACGTGGTTGAATGCGAGTGGCAACCCGCCATCCTGAGCGTCGGCGCGGGGCGCCGAGGCTTTCGACTCCGCGCCCTTCACTTCGCTGGATGACCTTTCCGCGTTCCGCCTTCCGCTTTCCGCTTTCCGCGTTCAAAAGAGCCTGGCCGGCTGGCCGGTGCTTTCGAGCACGGCATGCCAAAGTTCGCTCGAGGGATCAACTTTTCGCCGACCGCGCGTCGCGATGGAAATGGGCAGATGAACAAACGCCCCGTGCCAGCGCCCCACGAGCATTCCGGTCTTTCCCGCCATCGCGGCGTGCACGGCGTGCTGGGCCAGTTGTGAGCAATAGACATTGTCCTGCGCGTTCGCGGGCACGGATCGGATGATGTAACTCGGATCGATATACTTGAGATTGCACCTCGATTTTTCGATCGCTGAAGAAGCGATTGATGCGGTCCTTGAGGAAAAGTCCAATGTCGCCATATCGTGCGTTCCCGCTGGCGTCGCGCTCATCACCGCTCTTGAGCAAATCCTGGCCCGCGCCTTCCGCCACCACGATCACGGCACCCTTCTTTTTCGCCAGGCGATAACGCAGTACTTCGAGCAAGCCGCGGTCGCCCTGGAGATCGAACTTCACCTCCGGGACGAGCACGAAATCCACATTGCCGCCCGCGAGCGCAGCGTAGCACGCGATGAATCCTGAGTCGCGGCCCATGAGCCGGATCAGTCCGATACCGTTCATCGAGCCGATTGATTCGATATGGGCGCATTTCACCGATTGCACGGCCATGGCAAAGGCCGTCTCGAAGCCAAACGACTTGTCGAGATACATGATGTCGTTGTCGATGGTCTTCGGAATGCCGACGATGGCCTTTTTCAATCCGCGCCGCTCGATCTCCTTTTGAATGGTCGCCGCCCCGCGGAGCGTGCCGTCACCGCCGACTACGAAAAAGATGTCGATCTTCATTTCCTCGAGCACATCGACCATTTCACCCACGTCCTGCGGGCCGCGGGAAGTGCCGAGGATGGTGCCGCCGAAATTGTGAATCTGCGAAACGCTCTCGGGTTTCAGCAGCATGGGAGTGTGTCCGTAACGCTGGATCATCCCTTCGTAGCCGTAGCGAAAACCGAATACTTTGGTGACGGCGTAGCGGTTGTGACACTGCGTGACGATGCCCTTGATGATATCGTTCAAGCCCGGACACAGTCCGCCACAAGTGACGATGGCGGCGGTCGTCTTCGGAGGATCGAAGAAGATTTTTTCGCGCGGGCCCGCCACCTCGAAACTGATCGGATGGCCGAGGTCGTGCTCGGAGCCCTCGTGGTGGTTGACGAGAATTCGATCCGTTTCCGTTTTGAACGGCACCTCTCCGCCACCCGTGTGACGCAGCGGCGAATCATACAAACACGGCCCTAGTGAAGTAATGGTCGCTGGCATGGAGCGGTGTCTTTGCCGGGGGGACTCGAGGGAGGCAAGGATGGAAATGGGGAGCCATGCAACGTCCAACATCGAACACCCAACTCCCAACATCGGAATGCCGGGGTCGAAATCCCGTCCGTGCCTCGGACTGCCTACGGCTCACTGCTGACTCCCGGCTGCTCACTGCTTGCCAAGGGCCGCACCCTTCGCTAAGCACCCGGCCCGCATGATTTTCTTCACTCCGCGCCACGTCCGCCAAGGCCGGCACTTCATCAAAGACGCGCGGAAGTTGCTCGCATACAAACGCGACATTGCTGCGCCCGCTGTAATCGAGGAAATGGAAGCCGAGATCGGGTCCATGGAAGCCGCCGTGAAGACCAAGGATCTCAAGACGATCGAGGCCCAGGCGCAAAAGCTCGACCAGGTTTGCGGCAAGCTGATCAAACGGCGGGAGGACCATTGGCTGCGCGAAAACGTGGAAGTATTTCTGGTGGCCATCGCCGTCGCGCTCGGTGTGCGCACGTACTTCCTCCAGCCGTTCACGATTCCAACCGGCTCCATGCAGCCCACGCTCAATGGCATCATTGGTTTTCCCACGGAAGAGCCGCCGCCCAACGTCGTCCGGAGAATTGTGGATCGCCTATTTTTCGGAAAAAGTTGGATCAATATCGTGGCGATCGATGATGAGCGCTTTGTCGGACTCGAGCAGCGCAATGGCTTGAAATTCTCGACGCGCGGACATGGCATTCTGACCTACACCGCCATCAAAACGGACAAGAACGAATACTACGTGGATGAAGACGCGGAAACGGTGAAACGTTATTTTCTGGCACCGCTCGAAGAGAAGAAAGGCGACCTCGTTTTCAAAAAAGGCGAGCCCATCATCCGCGGCCATGTCGACAGCGGCGACATGGTGTTTGTGGATAAGTTTTCCTATCACTTTCGCCGGCCTAAGTTGGCCGAAGTTTTCGTCTTCAACACGCACGGGCTGCCCACGAATGAAAACCGGGGACGCCCGCTGGATTGGCCGTCGCAATACTACATCAAGCGGCTGGGCGGCCGTCCTGGTGACACCCTGCGCATCGATCCGCCGCGCCTTTTCGTCAATGGCGAGGTGCCGACGAATGCACCCATGCAACGAGTGATGAGCGGCACGCTCGAACATCCCAGCGCGGCGGGATACGAGGGCTATTCCAACGGCTCGTATCAACGCGGATTTGGTGTCCATCCGATGAATTTCCTGCAAGATCCCAGTGAAATGGTTACCCTCGGAACGGGAGAATATTTCGCTCTGGGCGACAACAGCTATCACAGCTCGGACAGTCGGGATTGGGGCGTGGTGCCGGAGAAAAATCTGATGGGGCGGGGCGTATTTGTGTATTGGCCGTTCGGCCGGCATTGGGGCCTGATACGCTGACTCCTGGGAGCACCGGCGTCCCTCGGTAAACAGCGCCCGAGTGCCGGCGGGGACGCCAGCGGTTCTTGGGGCCAATTTTCCTGGTTGACATGTCTTACACACGTAAGCGATACCCGTCGCTTACATTCGTAAGTAACATCATGTCCACCCGCATTTCACCCGCCGAATGGGAAGTCCTCAATGTGCTTTGGGAAAAGGCTCCCGCGGCCGCGACCGACGTCTGTCAGGCGCTGGCCGGAAAACATGACTGGCATCCGAAGACGGTCGGAACATTTCTCAGCCGCCTGACCCGAAAAGGCCTGCTCAAGGTGCGCCGCGACGGGAAGGTTAATTTCTACACGCCGCGCAAGACCCGTGAGCAATGCGTGCGAGTCGAGAGCGCTTCCTTTCTCGAGCGAATCTTCCGCGGCGCCAGCGGGCCAATGCTCGTTCACTTCGTCGAGCAGGCCAATTTGTCGGCGGAGGAAATCCGCGAACTCGAACGAGTCCTCAAACAAAAAAAACCACAGTCATGAACACCCTCGAACAGCTCGGAAATCTCGTCGCGCACAACAGCTTCCGCGCTTCGTTGCTGATCGTTTTCCTTCTGCTCGTGCGCGCCGGATTGCGGGGGCGATTTCCCGCCAGATATTTTCATCTGCTCTGGATCCTGGTTGGGCTTCGGTTGCTCGTGCCGATCAGTCCGGCCAGTTCGTGGAGTATCTTCAATCTCTTCTCCGCGCCCGCGCCCTCCGGGCATCGTGTCGAGCCGCGCTGGCACGTTCGATTCGATCCGACTCCGGAAGCGGCGCTCCGGATCTCCAAGAGCGCCGAGACGAAGGCCGCGGCCACACTTGACTGGAAACGCGCGGTCTCCCGTTTCGGACTGGTTGCAATTTGGCTGGGCGGCGTGCTCGTGCAGGTCTTTCTGCTCGCTCGGGCGGCCTGGGCGATGCGTCGTCGCCTTCGAACCGTCCGGACAATCTGTGAGCCAGGGATCGTGGCGATTGCGCAGCAGTGCGCCGAGGAAGCCGGGATCGGACGGGAGGTGCGCATTGTTGAATCCGACGCCGTTTCCGGTCCGGCGGTCATTGGCTTGTGGCGGCCGCGCCTGCTCCTCCCGCGGGGATTACACGAGCGGTTGTCGCAGCAAGACCTCCGTTTCGTCCTTCTCCATGAGTTTACCCACCTTCGGCGCCGAGATCTCGCCGCGATGTGGCTTCTCACGGCCGCGCGCGTGATTCATTGGTTCAATCCACTCGTCTGGATGGCGGCCCGTGCCGCTCGCATCGACGCTGAGCTGGCCTGCGACGAAGCGGTGTTGTGCCGCGCCAACAATCCCGAAGGCTACGGCGGGACATTGCTGAAATTGGCTGGGATGGTTTCGGGCCAGCGGCCCTCCATTCCGGCAGTCGGAATCATCGAGGGGAAACGCGCATTGCGCACCCGCGATCACGCGAATCGCGAACCATGCCCCGCGGACCATCACCCAAACCGTTGCGGCCCTCGCTGCGGTGGCGGCGATCACTGTGGCTTTTGGCGCTAACGAAGCGGCGGTTCTGCCAGCAGAAAAGCCGGAACCACCGGCGTCCGCGGAAGCGGCTGCTGCTGTCAAACCCGATTGGGCAGAGGGCTGGTCAATCGCGCGGATTACCATCCCTTCGAGCGGCGATATCCGCGGTGCCTTTGTCGAATTGCGTTCGCCCGCCGGGCGCGAGGTCAAGTTGACCGAGGGGGTATTGAGCAAGGAAGGCGTGACGATACGGAAGATCGAGTGGGCGGGCGCTCCCATTCGCGCGAGTGTCACCATTGGAAAAGGTGAAGAGAGCGCTCTATTATTCGCGGACGCGCGACTGGTCGCGCGGAACGATGATTTGCACCAGCGCCTGTCGCAAATCGAGATCGAAGTGAAGTTCATCGAAATGCCGAATGGGTTCGCCGAAAAATCCTTTCTGTCGGGAGGCGAAAAGTTCGAGCCGGGCGTGGCTCGAGTCGTGGGAGTGCTGACCAAAGAGACTGCCGAGATGGTCTTGCAGGGACTCGCCAAAGAGAAAGGAGTCGATATCGCGGCTGCTCCCCGCGTCACCACCAAGTCTCAACAACGGGCGGTCATCGAAGTCATCCGGGAGGTTGTTTATGCCACCGCATGGAATCCGCCCGATGCCGATCACAAAAACGGGACACCGAAGTCGCGCGAAACGCGAAATGTTGGGTTCACCTCGAGGTCGAACCAGTCCTGAAGGACGACGGTGCCATCGATCTGAACCTGCGGCCGCAAGTGGTCGAGTTGCTGGGGTTTGTCGATCCAGTTACGAACGAACCGCTGGCGAAAGTAGAACATCCGCCGTCCGCGACGCTCACCGATCGAGTCACCGGACCGGAGGGCGTACCCGCTGACGATTGGAACGCCCGAAGAAAGGCCATATTTTCCACACGACGGATCACCACCTCGATCAAGGTCTCTCCCGGACAGAGCGTCGTTTTGATTTTGGGTGAGACCGAAAAGAACCCGTGGTTTCAATTACCCAGCGCCACCAAGACCGTTGTCGCCATCGTCACCGCCCGTCTGCTGGACAGAAACGGTTCGCCGCAAAATAGCGACGGCAAAGTTGCTCCCGGACCGGTGACGCAGAAGAAAATCGATGAACTCCTCTTCGGTTCAAAAGGCGGCAAAAAAATATCTCCCGGCGGGTTGGCGATAGCCGAGGAGGTTCCCGGAAAACCCGGCTACGTCCGCAGTCCATTCGCTCCCGACAAAGGATACATCGACGTCCGTGGATATCCCTCCGGCGCGGAGGCGAAATGTCCCTATTCGGGGAAGATGTTCGTCGTTCCGTGATCCAGCGTGCCCACGGGCCGGTGATGCATCGGCAAAAAGTCGGAGCCTAATCCTGATAGATCGTAATTGTCGCGCCCACTGCAAGAAGCTTTCCGATGAATAGTAGTTCGGTGAGTGAAACGCATGGATTCAACCCATGAAAGCCCGGAATCAACCTTTGCTCCTGCTCATTCCATTTCTCCTCCTGACCGCGGCCGGCAGCCATGGGACGGAGCCCGAACCCGTCGCATTTCGGCAAGCCCGTGACGTTGGGTGGCACGGTCATCCGCGAATTCGATATGTCATTTGTCGATAGCGACCTTTCGCCGATCCGAAACCCGGCGGAAGTTGCGCAGGCAGTCGCGGAGGCGAAAAGCAAACATGCGGCGGATCCGGCAAGAGTTGGCAAGCCGGTGCCACACCTAATCCTGCAGCTCGAACGGCCGATCACTGTCACTTCGGCCGATCCCGTTCATACAAAGGCTCATGAGATCAGGGAAATCGATCTTCTTGGCGGCGGGGCAAACGGGGTCACGGAGAAGGAATTGGGGAAGGCCCGCTTCGTGGTTTCGGGGACTCTGTGGGAGGCGGAAACAGTGCATCACCTGCGTCCGGTCATTATGATTGTCACCGGGATCGAGCGCGCAAAATAGCTCTGCATACTCGCCGTTCTCCAATGAAAGCAGCGTTACTCCTCCTGTTCCTACTGGAAGCATCGTTCGCTTTCGGAGCGGACAATCCTTGGGCGGAGGAAGATTGGTTGCGCGAGGGGCTCGCTCTCCAAATATCAAAATTTAAGCGCACGACCTTCACGCCGCATCCCGAACGCGATGGCATCGTCGTCGCCAATTGTGAAACGGATCTCTCGTGGTGGGGGCGGTTTCGGATCATCCACCATACGGGCGACAAGGTCACTTGGATCGCCAGCGAGCCGGCATTCTATCGCGAGAGAGGATCACCTGAGCGTCGATTACCATGTTCCCAGGAATGCCGCGGAGGAGGCGGTTTTCCTTTCCGGCTCGATCGCCACATTCGACGGCGAGAATAAACAGCAATCAATCAAACCGTATGCAGAGACGTGGACATGGGACGCCACAAAGCGCATTTTTACGGAACCTAATCGTTAGCGGGGATTAAGAAGCAGTCCGATGGCGCACGCCGCCCCGTGGGTTCCGCGCGATTCGTGAAGCGCGATGCTTTGGCCCCCAAGCGGACGGATGGAAGGCCGCTGGCGGCGGGAAAGCTGCTCCCGGACCGGTGACGGAGAAGAAAATCGACGTTTTTTATCGGTTCGAAACGCGCCTCGTCTGCGACCGATGGCCCGAAATTGAATTCCCGCATAGCCTCGTTCGATACGGTCCGCGTTGACACGTGAGCATTATGCGTTTGAATTCATGCGTTATGAAGCATTTCTCCATCATGGAAACTCAACACAACCTTTCCAAGGTGTTGCGTGAGGTGGAGGCAGGGCACGAGGTTCTGATCACCCGGAGAAAGAAGGTTGTGGCCCGGCTGCTTCCCCCGCTGGCGTCCGACGCTGTTCAATTTCCGGACTTTGCCGCGCGCGCGCGCGAAACATGGGGCGGACCGTGGAAGGGAACGAGCTCGGATGAACTGCTGGATGAAAGCCGCGGCCAACAGTGAAGACGTATTATGACACGGGCATCATCCTGAAACTCTATACCGAGGAATCGGGATCAGATCTGGCACGAGCTTTCGTGACCGTTCGGGGCAAGGCAGTTTTCCTGAGCAGCTTGCATGCGGCGGAAGTCCGCTCCGCTCTCCGGCTCAAACAATTTCGCGGCGAGTGCGAGCCCGGTCACGTGGCACGGGCGATTGGCAATTTCGAGAGTGACTTTCAGGCGGGAGTATTGAAGTCGCTTCCCGTCGATTGGGAAATGACTTGGCAACGCTGCCAATCTCTCTCCGAGGCCCATGCGGCTACGACGGGTTGCCGCACGTTGGATTCGCTGCACGTGGCGTGCGCCCTTCTTGCGTCATCGGATGAATTCATCACCTCAGATCGTCGCCAACTCGCGCTGGGGAGGCTGGTGGGATTGCAGGTGATCAACCCGTTTATGTAGCCTCTCGTGGAAGGCAATTCGGCGCATGCCCTCTACCGTTTTGATTCCCCCACGAAGTCCCCGATGCGCTCCATGGCGACTTTGATCTGATCGAGACTGGTGGCGTAGCAGCAGCGGACGAAACCTTCGCCGCTTGGACCGAAGGCGGGGCCGGGGACGCAGGCGACTTTCTTTTTTTCCAGCAAGCCGAGCGAGAACTCACGGCTGGTCAGGCCGGTGCTCCGGATATTCGGGAAAATGTAAAATGCGCCGTGGGGGAGGAAGCAATCGAGGCCAATTTCGTTGAAAGCGCGGACGATGTAATTGCGCCGATGCTCGTATTCGGCCCGCATCATTTCCACGTCTTTTCCGCCGTGTTCGAGGGCTTCGATGGCGGCGTCCTGGGCCATGGTGTTGGCGCAGAGAATCGCGTATTGATGCACCTTCATCATGGCATCGGTCAGCACTGGCGGCGCGCAGGCGTAGCCGATCCGGAAGCCGGTCATGGCAAAAGCTTTGGAAAAGCCGTGCAGGAAAACGCAGCGCTCGCGCATGCCTGGGAGCGACGCAATCGAGACGTGCTCGCCGCCGTCGTAGGTCAGTTCGCTGTAGATTTCATCGGTCAGCACCACGAGATCGTGTTCGACGCACAGGCGGGCAATCTTCTCCAACTCGGAACGGGTCTGTGTGGCGCCCGTCGGATTGCACGGAAAGTTCAGCATCAGCACCTTGGACCGTTCGGTGATCCTGGCTTTCAGCGCCTTCGCGGTCAGGCTGAAATTCTCCTCGGCACGTGTTGGGATCGCGACTGCCACCCCATGCGCCATCACCACGCTGGGTGAATAGCTCACGTAACACGGCTCGTGGTAAAGCACTTCGTCGCCGGGATTGACCAGCGCGCGCAACGCGAGATCGATCGCTTCGCTGACGCCCACGGTGATGATGATTTCCGTCGCCGGATCGTAACCGATGCCGAAATGCTTTTGCACGTAACGCGCGATGGACGCGCGCAGGTCGGGCAGGCCGAGGTTCGAAGTGTAGTGCGTGCGACCTTGTTCGAGCGAATAAATCGCCGCCTCGCGAATGCGCCATGGCGTGTCGAAATCCGGTTCGCCGACGCCCAGTGAGATGACTTCCTTTTCCTGCGCCACGATGTCGAAAAACTCGCGGATGCCGGACTTGGGGACCTCGCGAACGTGCGCCGCGATCTGTTTCTTGAGATTCATGGCCGGGAATGAAATCAGGGCGTAACCGCGAGGCGCTCGGATCTGGTTTCGGTGGCGTGTGACAGCCCGTTTTCCTTGTAGGTCTTGAGCCGGAAACGCGTGGCGGTGGAAAGGACCCCTTTAATCGTGGCCAACTTCTCCGAAATGAACATGGCGATCTCGTGCAGCGTGCGTCCTTCGACCAGTACAAGCAGGTCGTAGCCGCCGCTCATGAGGTAGCAGGATTGCACTTCGGAGAAATTGGCGATGCGGTGGGCGAGGCGGTCGAAGCCGCCCCCGCGTTCCGGAGTGATGCTTACTTCGACGAAGGCGGACACGGAATCGGCGTCGCGCTTCAGCTTATCGACAATGGCCTGGTAGCCGAGAATAACGCCATCGCGCTCGAGTTGATCCATGCGTGCGGCCACGTCGGCGGCGGTGAGATTGAGTTCCTTGGCCAGGTCTTCAATCGACGCGCGAGCGTTTTTGCGCAGGAGTTCAAGCAGAGCGTCCATGGTAGTTCGAGTTTGGTGAAAAATGGGGCGCGAGCATACACGCGCCTTTTCACCGGTCAGCCAGTATTTTCGCCGACTTACAGCCACCGCCGGAGGGTTTCTGCAAAACGATGATAGACAAAGCTGAGCACGAGGAGCACTGCCCCGAGGATGAGGAAACTGACGATGCGGTAGAGCGTGTCGAACCGCCAAACATCCAGGAAAAACAGTCGCCCGACGGCCAGAGCAAGCACGCCGAATCCCCCAACCCGATAGATGCGTTCACGCAAGCCGAGCCCAGCACCGAAGATTACCAGCGCGAGCAGTGCCCACGCGCCGGTGAGGTATTGACCATAACCGTGTTCGATGGTGCCGGTCGTGGCCCACAGCCAGAAACTGCCCGTCGCTGCGACCACCAGGGCGTCGTGCACGGGTGACTGGATAACTGTTTCGCCGCGCCACCAACGGGCGATCCGCAACGCACCGGGTATCGCGAGAATGGCGAGCAGATCTTCGGCGGTGGGATGCGCCCCGAGTCGCGCCCAGAATACCAGGAATGCCACCACGGCGTAGCCGATACCGACGGTGATCCGTTCGCGGTTGCGTCCGAAGGCGCCCACCAGGATCTGCAGTGCAGCCAAGGCGGCGTAGAAGGCCATTCGCCATGTTGGTTCGACGTGGATCCAGCCCCAAACACCGAGCAGCAATGCGGCGGTGCCGCGGTAGGCAAAGACGACTCCCGCCAAGTCAAAGTTACCGGTGGCGGTCTTGGGGATTCGCCGCAGGATCGTGCTGGTGGCGATTAGATTCGCAATGGGCGCCAAAGTCACCCAGGCTGATGAGCCGGGATGAAGAAGACTCGTTCCAAAGGCGAGCACACTGAGCAACGTGAGGATCTGTCCGACGATAGCCAGCGCTGTGGCCCGGGTGATCAATCCATAAAGAAGGGTCGCCAATGCGCCGAGACTGGTGGCCAGCATCCAGCCATCGAGACCGTAGTGAACATGCCACCAGACCGCAATGACGCTGATGACTCCCAGCGCGCAGCCGGGTTCGAGGGTAAGCCGGGCCGCAATTGGCAGGACGAACGCGCGCTGCTTTTGCCACCAGTGCATCAATCCAAGCGCGAGTCCGGCGTGCAGAGCGGTCAGCCAACCCGGCGCCGGGATTGCAGAATGGCCGATCTGCTGGAAAATGAACTGGCCAATTCCCATGGCAAGACCCGCCTGGGCCAGGAGCGCAATCTCAGGGAGCGCCACGAGGAAACCGACGAGGCCGACCACGGCGACACTGCCAAGCATGAGCGATTCCCATGGTGGGACGGCGAGCCGATCGATCAATCCGCGGACGATAAGCAGCGCAAAGAGACTGTAGAGCGCGGCCCGGCCGTCGAGGACCGGTTGGTCCACGACACCGCGGTCGCGTTTGCTCCACCACGCATTGAAAACGAAGATGGCGCCGACGCCGAGTCCGGCGACAAGTGGCGACGCGGATGCCCACGTGACTTCCCGCAGCGTCATTGCGAGGGCGAGCAAACTGGTCATGCCGCCCGCCAGGTCACAAATGCGGCCATACCGCGAACGACTGGCGCTGATGAGAAGCGCACTCTCGATGGCCAGGATTATGGCGAGCGATGTCCCGGTGAATTTCGCCACGAGACCGGCCGTCATGATAAACAGCCCCTGCGCAAAATAGGCGCCATCGAGCGTTCGTTCGGACGGAAGGCGCCGCGCTGCGAGCGCCGCCAAGCCCAGTAGCGCGGAACCAAAAACAAGGGCGAACGGCCAAAAGCCGTCGGGGGTGCGCGCGACCAAATGATGCGTGGCGAGTCCAAAGAACGCCGCGTTGTTGATGGTCAGAAACGCAGCGCGTTCCGCCGGATGAAAGACTGCGGGTTTGGCCAGGAACACCGCAGCGGAAAACAGGGTCCAATATCCGGCCAGGAAGCAGGGCACGGCAAACGTTCCGAGAGAAGTGAGATCGGCCGTTGACCCACCGGCGAACCGCCAGAAGGCGTAACTCAAATAGGTGCCTGCGAGGGTGAGGTAGGACAATCGTGACCAGCCCTGGCGAACGAGGAATACGACCCCGGCGGCGGTGAGAAGAAGGTTTGAGAAGAGGGTGAAGCCGCCGATCGGATTGATGGCGGACGTGTAGTAGCTCAGACCAATGGCCAGGAGCGCGATGGTTTCGGATCGGCGCCGCTCGGCGAACCAGACGATGCCACCTGCGAGCAGGAGGAGCAGCCCGCCGCCCACCACCGGACTTTCGATGACCCGCAGTCCGGCCACAAAGTGCGCGGCGTAGGTCGTGTAGTAAATAGCCGCCGCGCCGCCACCGAACAGCACGCGCCCATAATTGCGCAGGGTCTCGCGAGATTTTTCCATCCACCATCCGGCGCCAGTCAGCGCGGCACCGGCCAGCGCGAGCAGGCTCAGTTTCCCGCCAGGACCGAGCAACGGGACGATGCGATGATAGGCGTAGTTTCCGAGGAACACGAGGCCCGTGAGGAGGATGACCATCCCGATGCGGGACATCCAATACGTGCCGACGCGGAGTTCGAGCGGTTCGGACAGGGTAGGATGACGAGCAGGAGCCGGAGGATGAGGACGGGAAAGTGAGAGAGGGACGGGATGAACCGGCAGCGGAGGTGGCGTGGACGCCTTGGGAGGCGCAGGATTGGGCGGCGGAGGAATGGGCCCGGTGGTCGGAGGCGGAACAGGCGCGGGTTCGTGGTGGAGCCGCCGGGCGAGGAGATCAATGCGCCGGTCGAGGCCCTGGACGAAGTCGCGGATCCGGGCCTGGTCATCACGGATGCGGTCCAATTCAAATTGGTCGGAGGCGTTCATGCGGGGGATGCTGGTCGAGATCAGCGGGAACCGTTAATTGATATTGCTTCGGTCAGGATTGATTTCGTCAATGAATGGTTCACGCTTCCCGCATGCTGAACGTGCATCACCTCGAGCTGTTTTTTTTCGTGGCCAAAGCTGGCGGGATTACAGCGGCGCTGCGCCAGATTCCCTATGGCATCCAGCAGCCAGCCGTGAGCGCCCAGCTCGCCCGTCTCGAAGAGTCGCTCGGGACGCGGCTCTTTCATCGCCGGCCCTTCTCCCTCACGCCGGCCGGCCGCGAGGTCTATGAGCACATCGCCCCTTTTTCAGCAAATTGGATCATTTGGCCGGCGCGGTCCGAGGCGAGGCGGCGCAGCATCTGCGCATCGCTGCCAGTGCGAACGTGCTGCGTGAGCAATTGCCCCATCTGCTCAAGACGCTCCAGCGACAGATTCCCGACCTGCGCGTGACTTTGCGCGAAGCGACTCAACCCGCCGCGGAACGGTTGATCCGCGAGCATGAGATCGACCTCGCGGTTTGCCTCCTCGAAGCTCCCCCGACGGCAGGCCTGCGCTGCGAGCGACTTTTGAAAGTGCCCATGGTTCTGTTGGTGGATACAGCCTCGAACCTTGAAAGCGCGGCGACGATTCTGAAGATGAAGCCGCCGCCGCCGCTCATCGCGCTGCCACCTCGGGAGCACCTCTCTCAGGTTTTTCAAAAAGAACTCGGTCGGCGTGGGATCGAATGGCAAACGCGCATCGAAGCCAGTGGACTCGAGTTGGTGGAAGCCTACGTCGGGCACGGGTTCGGTGTTGGGCTGTCGCTCGAGGTTCCTGGGCGCGCGTTGCCCGCTCGCTTAAGGATGCTTCCGCTGCGCGGTTTCCCGCAGCTTTCATTTGGAGCGCTGTGGGCGGGGCGGTTGCCCGCACCCGCGGCGCGCTTTCTCGAGTTGGCGCACGCACGGGCGCGCGAACTTGGTGCTGTGTGAGCGGCAACGGCGAAATGGATTCGTCCACGGCCCGTTTCGCGATCTATCCTCGCTTCGTGATGGCGACATTTCCCCGAATCATCCCGTGTATCATGATCTTCGCGCTTGCTCTCGCGGTTCGAGGGTTGGCGGCACGCCCGAATATCGTGCTCGTGATGACCGACGATCAGGGCTACGGCGATCTCGGCATCACGGGCAATCCGGTCCTGGAAACACCCCACATCGATTCGTTCGCGAGACAATCCGCATCGATGTCGCGTTTTTACGTCAGCCCTGTCTGCTCACCAACGCGCGCGTGCCTGATGACCGGACGCTACAATTATCGCACGCGCGTCATCGATACCTTCAAGGGCCGGTCGATGATGGAACCGAATGAAGTCACCATCGCTGAAGTGCTCCACACCGCGGGGTATCGCACCGGAGTTTTTGGCAAATGGCATTTGGGAGACAACTATCCTTTGCGTGCGCAGGACCAGGGTTTCGACGAATCGCTGGTGCTGCGCGGCGGCGGTCTGGCGCAACCTTCCGAGCCAATCGAAAATCACGAGCACTACACCGACCCCATTCTATTTCATAACGGCGAGCAGGTGCAGACGAAAGGCTACTGCACGGATGTTTACTTCGATGCGGCGTTAAAATTTATCGAATCCGCGCAGCAGGCGCAAAGGCCGTTCTTTGTTTACATCGCGACCAACGCACCGCACGGCCCTTTTCACGATGTGCCAGAGGAGCTCTACCAAAAATATCGGGCCAAGGATTTGACGCCGGCCTTGCTGGGCAATGCCAAGAGTGCGGACACGGTGGCGCGTGTTTACGCCATGATCGAAAACATCGATCAGAACGTGGGCCGGTTGACTGCGGCCCTCGATCGACTCGGGCTCGCGGAGAATACCATCGTCATCTTCATGGTGGACAATGGTCCCAACACCAGGCGCTACGTGGGTCCGTTTCGCGGTATGAAATCGGATGTCCACGAAGGCGGCATACGTTCTCCGTTTTTCGTCCGGTGGCCGGCGCGATTCACAGCCGGCACGGTGAGCGACCGGCTGGCGGCGCATATCGACGTGATGCCCACGCTGCTCGAAGCTGCGGACGTTCCGGCACCTGCGGAAGTGAAGTTAGATGGCCGTAGCCTGCTCCCGCTTCTCGAAGGAAAAAGCGTCGCGTGGCCGGAGCGGACGATTGTCCTTCAAACCCACCGCGGCAATCAGCCAATGCGTTTTCATCATGCCGCGACCATTCAGCAGCGTTGGAAGCTGGTGCACCCAACTGGCTTCGGCCGGGAGGCGATGCCGGCTGATGTGCCATTCGAGCTCTACGATCTCGAGGCGGATCCGGGCGAAACCCGAAACCTCGCCGCCGAAAATCCGGATGAGGTGCAGGCCTTAAAGGACGCGTACGAAAAGTGGTTCGAGGACGTGTCGAGCACGCGCCCGGATAACTACGCACCGCCGCGCATTATTGCCGGTTCGTCGTTTCAGCCCACGACCTTTCTCAGCCAGCAGGATTGGCGTGTGGGTGACAATGAAGCCGGTTGGGGAAGCGGCGGTAGGTGGATGCTGAAATTCGAGCGCGATGCGAATTACGACGTTCAACTTCGCTGGCGAAAGCCAATTGCTCCCGGGCAGATCGAATTAAGGGTCGGTGGAATTTCACGAAAGTTGGACCTGAGCGAACCCTCAGACGTTGTACGGCTCGAAAATGTCTTGATTCCGACCGGCGACGCTGAGTTGACCCTCGACGTCCGCCGTGGAAACGAACACGGGGACGCTTATCAAATCTATCTCGAGCGCCGATGAATCGCAGGTGGGAAACGGCAGCGGCCGCCGTCCGCGGGGGTGTGGCTAAGGTCGCGGCGTGACGATGATGCGCACGGAACCGCTCTGCCGCGGCCCCCGCTCTGGATCATTCTCATCGACAGTGCCCTTGAAGCTGCCGCGACCTTCTCCTGGTGTGTCACTGAGGGACGGTTTGAATGCTCCGTGAAACTTGGTTTTCTGTTTCGAAATGGGATGGATGAAGCTGCCTTTGAAGGTTCCCCTCGCACCGTTGGTGAACATCTTCACTTCGAGCGGATTGTCCCCGATCACTTTGGTCTGGTAAGGCAATATTTTCATCGGAACCTCAACGACGATCGGATCTCCATTCTGAAGGCGGCCGATATTTCCATCACGAAATTTGAGCGTCACGAGCAACTTCGATTTCGAGATGCCGATCGGCGGGACCCGGCGGCCACCGATTTTTGGATACGGGCCGGCAGAGATGAAGACGCCGGTCAGGATTTCATCGGGATAGTAGTCAGGATCGACGTTGGCTTTCTTGCCCCAGAGAATCGTTGCATCGAGCTCGTCCGGGTTTGCCGCGCTGACGGGACCGAGGGCCTGTCCGCCGACCACGCCGCCACGTTTATAGAGCGCGGCGATGATGGCAAAATTGGTCCCCCTCAAAGGCGACGCCGCTGTGAACGGTTCATCGTCCGGGAGGCGACCCACAAAGCGCGATGCCAGGCTCTTGTTTTTCCCGACTTTCACAATGAGGAAGCCATCGCCTCCGATGCTGTCGGCACCTGTGCCGTAATTTGGCGAATTGATGAAGGAGACATTGGTCGTGCCACGATAGGCGTCGGCCGCTGCGGGATCAGGAGGTGCACCCGAGAGGGATCCGAACGCGGTAATCCCCGTCGTTCCGTTATTCACCTCGGAAACGCTGGCGGCAATCTGGAGGGCGAGAGGATCGAGCGTTAGTTTCATCACCAGCGATGTGGCAGAATCATCCGCTTTATCGAAGGTCTCCTCGAAGCTCAGCGAGTCCGGTTCGAAATTTCCGGAAAACCGGTACCGCACACCGATCCAGACGAGCTTGCCCGTAAACTCTCCCGAGCGAGTCACTTTCAGTTCGATCAGCCCGGCGTTGACCGGATCGAATGCGCTGTCCTGTTGCACGATTCCGCCATAGTTTCCCTTCGGATTAAATTCCCCCTGCCCGCCAATGAGAGGAGCCGAGGAAACGGCGGAAATGGCGGCCACAATGATCAACAAAGTTCGAAATCGCGAAGGCATGGACATTGGAGAAGGTTCGGTTTTGATTCGGTCGCGGCGAATTGCGGGACGCAGCAGAAAGCGGGCTGCAGCTTGAGCGGCGGTGATCGTACAGTTGATGCGGAATGCATATCCGCCCGGATGCCCTTCGCGTCAAGGTAGGGCGGTTCGCCGGGTGACTCGACGCTCTCAAAAATGCGCGCATCGACCGCAAATCCTCACTTTCGATGCAACGAATTGCAGAGAGGACTGAAGGTGTCGTCCGGTCGGGCATTGAAAAACCATAATCACCGCAGTCATTGTGGGTTTTTCGTCGTCCGACGCCGAATTTATGTGGCTTCCTGCCGTTCGATACTTGCCGTGGCCGACCTCATGCTTAAACCTTGTGCATGCCGAGCCTAACCCGATCATTCTGTCGGAATTCGGATGTGGCGCTCGATGTCGGCACCGCCGTCACGCGGATGTCCACGGGCGTCCGCCGCGCCCGTTTTGAGACGCCATCGGTTTTCGGAGAACGTGCTGCTTTGCAATCGGGCGTAGTCCTGGACCGGGAGGCTACCATCGAGTTGTTGCGCCCGCTTTTTTGGCGCACGCGAACCTGGGGCGCATCCCGACCGCGAGCCCTGGCGTGTGCGCCGAGTGATGCCACCGCTGAAGAGCGTGAAATTTTGAAGGAATGCGTCACCGAAGCGGGTGCCAGCGCAGTGGGCCTTGTCCCGGAACCGCTGGCCGCGGCCGTCGGGGCCGGTGTCGATGTCGCCAGCGGTTATGCCCAGTGCATCGTTGATTTTGGGGAAGGAATTACGGATTGCGCGATTATCCGCTCGGGCTCAGTGGCCGCCAGTCACGCCGTGCGAGTTGGCTGTGGTGATTTGCGTCGGGCCGTTTGTCAGTACGCTTCGGCGCGCGGGTTCACGTTAACCGAACAGGAAGCCGAAGAATTGGTTCGCCTGGCCGGAATTTCGATGGCCGAACCAGATGCGGCGCCTGATGCGATCCACCTGTTCGATTCCCGCTTTACACCGATGGAAGTTTCTTCCGCGATTGAACCTCACGTGGTGCGAATCGTAGACGCGGTCCTGGCCCTGCTCGGTGATATTCCGGCACGGATGCATTTGGAAGTGATCGAAAGCGGCGTCATCCTGGCCGGCGGCGGCGCCTTGCTCCCCGGCATGCGCGAACGCCTCGAACAAGCGACTTCCCTGACCACGCTGGTGGCCCGCGACCCGATGCGGGCGGTGATTGTGGGCGCCCAGGCGATGCTCGAAACGGCGGAGCAGATTGGTTTTTGGAACGACTGACGATTGGCGCTGGCTTGCGGTATTGCGGACTGGCGGCGCATAGTCCGCGCCGATGCTGAATTACATCTGGCTCTCGTTCCTGCTTATCGCCGTGTTCTGGGGCGGGTTCACGGGACGGCTGCCGGAGGTCACCGAAGGCGCGTTCAAGATGGGCAAGACAGCCGTCATGGATCTGGCGCTGCCATTGGTGGGACTCATGGCCATTTGGTTGGGAATGATGCGGCTCGCCGAAATGTCCGGCCTCGTCCGCGTGATTGCGCGCGTTTTGAAGCCGGGCCTGCGGCGGCTCTTTCCCGACGTTCCCGCCGACCATCCAGCGATGGGTGCGATGGTGATGAACATGTCGGCCAACATGCTCGGTCTCGGCAATGCGGCGACACCACTCGGCCTGCGCGCGATGACATTGCTCGAAAAGCTCAATCCGCGGCCCGGCATTCCGACCAACGCGATGGTCACCTTCCTCGTCATCAACACCGCGTCCATCCAACTCGTGCCGACCACCGCGATCAGCTGGCTGGCCTTGAAAGGCTCCTCCAATCCCGCCGCCATCGTTCCGACCGCGATCCTCGCGACGCTCTGCGCCTTTGTTGTCGGCATCACCGTCGCCAAGTTGCTCGAAAAAACTCCCTGGTTTCGCCTCGAGCCCGCCGCCTTGCCGCGGGCAGATGAGGCCGCGCGTGACGAAGCCGACGGGGAACTGGAGGCGGATAGAGGTTCACTTCATCCTCTGACGCCCGTCGGATGGCTCGTGTTGGCGGGATTTTCTGTCGGGTTCGCGATGATGTTTCTGTTTCTGATGCGCCACCCAACCGCGCAGATGGAAGGGCAGACTGGGGTTTTGAAGGTTCTGTTCGCCGTTTCCATTCTCGCCGTCCCATTTCTCCTCTCGTTTTTTCCGCTCTATGCGGCGGTGCGCGGCGTAAAAGTCTATTCGGAGTTCACTGAGGGCGCGAAGGAATCGTTCCCCGTCGCGTTGCGGATCATTCCCTTTCTCGTGGCCATGCTGGTGGCCATCGGGATGCTGCGGGAATCGGGATTTCTCCAGTCCGCCACGGACTTCCTGACCCCCATGCTCGCCGCCATCGGGTTCCCGGCGGATTTACTCCCAATGGTGCTGATGCGCCCGTTGAGTGGAAGTGGTACCCAGGGACTCTTTGTCGATCTCATCAGCCGGGCGGGTGAAGGATTCGGCCCGGATTCGCTGATCAGCCGGATGGCCGGCACCATCTACGGCAGCACGGAAACCACGTTCTATGTGCTGGCAGTGTATTTCGGCAGCGTGGCCATTCGCCAGAGCCGCCACGCCATCATCGCCGGGCTGTCCGCGGATTTCACGGCCGTCATCGCCTCGGTGGTCCTTTGTCGCCTGATGTTCGCCTGAGCCAACGCGGCGCCTTATTTCTGTTTCACTCTTTCCATCGCGCGGCGCGCGGCACGACGGACGTTCGAATTATCATCCCGCATCGCAGCTTCCAGTGGCGCGATGACTTCTTCTTTGCCGCGGCCGACTCTGCGCAGCCGTTCGCAGGCGAATATTTTCACATCTGAATCCTCGATTTTCAGCATTTCCAAGAGGTCCGGGATCGAGTCCACGGAGACGCGTTTGAGAGCTTCCAGCGAAGCGGCCCGATCCGATTCCTGCTGCAGCAGAACAATTAGTTTGGGCGCTGCTTCCTGCGCCTTTTCGCCCAGCCCGCCCAGTGCTTCGGCTGCAACCTGGCGGACCTTCGGATCCGGATCGTCCAGGGCGGAAACCATGACGGGAAGGGCGGCTTCTCCCTCGAGACTGGCAAACGCGGAGGTCGCCGCCGCGCGCAGTTCGGCATCCTGGTCATTGAGTGATCCCGAGATTTCCGGTCGTGCCGCAGACGCTCCGGACCCCAGTTTCGCCAGCAGTTCGAAAATCTGGAGACGCTGGGATTTCGGAGCTTTCGGCAGAAGCGCGACCAGTTTTGGCACCGCGTCCGACGAAGACGGTCCGATCCGAATCAGGGCATCGACGACGGCCGGTCGCAGCGTGCTGTCGTCGAGTTGCTCGATCAACGTCGGCACCGCCGCGCCGGAATTTGAGTCGAGAGCGTTCAAGGCCGCTCGTCGGACCGTATCGTCTGGGTCCTTGAGCGCGGCCATGACTGACGGTACCAGCGTTTTTCCCGCCTCTCCCAAGGCCGGCACGAGTTGCAGTCCAGTCAGGCGTACAGCTGTCGAATTGTCTTCGATCGCGGCCTTGATGCGGGGGACAACGACGTCGGTGCTGGCCTTGACGCCGACCAGCGACCCGAGCGCGATGGCACGCATCCGTGGATCGGGATCATTGAGCAATTCCATCAGGGCCGTCTCCGCGCGATCCGCGTTGGCGCCCATCTCGCCGAGTGAGCGCGCGGCGACGATGCGCACGGAAAGATTCGGGCTTTTCAACGCTTCCGTCAGCTTTGGAATCCCGACGGCTCCGACGGATTTCAGACATCGCACACTCCAATGGTCGCCGGTCAAGGTATCTGGGGATTCCTTTTCCACTGCCTCGAAAACGCGCGGGATGACTGGTTCCCCCATGCGGGCCAGCGATTCGAGATACACCTCGTCGGGTTTCGAGTTTTGCTGAGCGACTCGAATAATGCTGGGGATCGCTTTCTCGGCCACAGGTCCCATGCGCCCGAGCACCACGATGGCGAGTCGCGATTGTTCCGGGTCGCCACTTTCCAGCAGCGCGATCAAGGCGGGGATTGATTGGTCGAAGGCATCGCGTGTCAGCAACAGGCCGTTGATTCCGGCTCTGCGAATCGATTCTTGTGAGTCCTTGAGCGCAGCGACGTAAATGGGCACGACAGCGATGGGGTCGGGCTTGAGGCGCGGCAGGGCGATGAGTTCGCGCGCTTTCGTTTCGGCGTTGTCTTCGCGCTGGATCTGTTCGATCAACTTCGGCGCCGCGGATTGAGCTCCCTTGCCGATCACTCCCAGGGCGGTGGCGGAGGCAGCGCGCTGACGCGGTTCATTCGCCCCGAGCGCGTCGCTCAATTGCGGTACGGCGACCGGCCCGATGCCGCCCAGTCCATTGGCGATGGCCTGCCGGATGTCATCGTCTTCGTGACCGAGATTCGCGACGAGGGCCGGGATCGCTTCGGCCGCTTCCGCACCCATCCCGCCGAGCGCCATGGCCGCGCCGGCGCGAGAGTCTTTGTCGCCATTCTCAAGGATCTTGATCAAAGGCGGGATGGCCGGCTTCCCGATTTGGGTGAGCGCGTAAGCCGCGCGCAAGGTCATCTGTTCCCCATCACGGCCACCGCGTCCACCGGACGCGCTGCCGTCGAGACACTCGATCAATGCTGGAATGGCATCAGCCGCGTCAGGTCCAATTGACGCCAGTGCCCCCATGGCGTTGGACCAGGCCTGTTTGTCGCGATCGGTCAGGTTTTCGACCAGGGCTGCTACGGCTGGTCGCGCTGCCGGCCCCAACTGGCCCAGTTGAGTGGCGGAATCCCGTCGAGTGTTGACATCCTGCGACTTCAGATCCGCGATGAGCTTTTGTACGTCCTCGGCCGCGAGGGCCAGAGGCGCCAGGAGCCCGCTGACCGCCGAAATGAACGCCAGCCACTTAGACATTCAGACCGCGCAAGACGCCCGTGCTGTCGCCCAGGCGCGCAGTCGGAGCACCCACACGCTCGAGCATTGAAAGCAGGAGATTGCACATCGGTGTCTCATCCGGATAGCTCACATGGCGCCCGGGCGTCAGCGTGCCTCCGCCACGACCCGCCAGCACGAGCGGCAGATTGTCATGGTTGTGGCGGTTGCCGTCACCGATTCCGGCACCGAACAGGATCATCGAATTATCCAGCAACGTCCCGTCGCCGTCTGGGATCGAGCGCAATTTGTTCAGCAGGTAAGCATACTGCTGGATGTGGAAGCGGTTGATGTCGCGTATCTGCCGGAGGTTGTCCGGATTGCCCTGGTGATGGGAAAGCTCGTGGTGCCCGCGGCTGATGCTGAGATTGCGGTAGGGGCGGTTCGACCCTTCGTTGGCCAGCATGAAGGTCGCGATCCGCGTCGTATCCGTCTGAAAAGCCAGCACCATCATGTCGATCATCAAGCGCGCGTGTTCCTCGTAGCTTTCCGGAATGCCCTCGGGAACTTCGTAATCGCTCAAGACTCCGGATTTCGCGGAGGCCACCTGTTGCTCCGCGCGCTCGACACGCTGCTCGATTTCACGCACGGCGGTCAAATACTCGTCGATCTTCTGCTTGTCGTTGCCATTGACCTTGCCGCTCAAGTCACTCGCGTCCGCCATGACGAAATCGAGAATGCTCTTTCGGTAAAGCTGACGGCGCTTCTGGCTTTCACCCGCTTCCTTGCTGTTGCCATTGGAAAAGAAGCGCTCGAAAACTTCGCGGGGATTGATCTCGCGCGTGCCGGGCGTGTTCTCACTGCGCCATGAAATGTTGTTTGAGTAGGCGCACGAATATCCGCTGTCGCATTTGCCGCCCTGTCGGCCCGGCTCCAGGCCGAGTTCGAGCGATGCGAAGCGAGTCTCGCGTCCGATCACCTCGGCCGCCACCTGATCAGCGGAAATGCCAGCACGAATCTGCGACCCTTCACTTTTCAGGGGTTGCGCACCGGTCAGCCAGCTGGCCGCCGAACGCGCGTGATCGCCCGCTCCGTCGCCATTGGCGCGACCATGATCCTGGGTCAGGCCCGTCAGCACCATGAGTTCGTCTTTATGCGCTTGCAGCGGTTCGAGCGCGTAAGGGAGATCGAAATCCGCGCCCTCCGTCTTTGGCGTCCACTCCTCCATATTCACGCCATTCGGAACAAACAGAAACGCCATCCGCACTGGAGATTTTGCCGTAGCCACCGAGCCCGCCAGGGCTTGAATGGGCCGAAGAGACTCCAGCATCGGCAGGGCCACGGCTGTGCCAAGGCCGCGAAGAAAGGTGCGACGGTTAAAACTGAGTTTCGTGTTCATGCGCTTGGATCGGTATTGTAACCCCGAGAAAATGGGTTGGTTAGAAAAGGTTTTACGGCCCGGCCAGACGTGGTGCCGCCTTGCGTTTCAGGAAAGGATCGCTCTCGACGACCGCTCTAATTACGGCCCCGATGCGAAATTGGTCGGTTTTCGTTTTCTTGAGCACCTCATCGACCGCCCGGCGATCGTAGCGCTCGAGGCCCCGGCCCAGCGCATAAGTCATGAGCTTTTGCACGAACGCGCGCACGAATTTCTCGGTCTTTAGCGTTTTCTTTAGTTCCACCGGGCCGTTGAACTTCGTTCCGTTGGGCAGTTCCGCGGACGCATCAATCGGATTGCTCCCGTCCATGGTTCGCCAGCCCCCGAGCGCATCGAAGTTCTCCAGGGCAAATCCGAGGGGATCCATCTTGGAGTGGCAGCCGGCGCAGTCCGGATTGGCGCGGTGTTGCTCGAGGCGCTTGCGAAGGGGCGCACTCGCGTCCACCTGATTGTTCCCATCGAGCGGCGGAACATTTGCCGGCGGCGGCGGGGGAGGGGTCCCGAGGATTTGTTCCAGGATCCATTTCCCCCTGATGACCGGCGACGTTCGCGTCGGCATCGAAGTTGCCAGCAGCACGCTTCCTTGCGCGAGCACCCCGCCGCGAGGCGAATCCTTGGGCAGTGTGACGCGTTGAAATTCAGCCCCCTGCACGCCCGGTATACCGTAATTTTTTGCCAGGCGCTCGTTCAGAAAGGCAAAGTCTGCGTCGATGAGTTCATACACGCTGCGGTTTTCCCTCACGATTGCTTCGATGAAGGCAAACGTCTCGCGCTTCATATCCTCGCGCAATTCGTTGGAAAAATTTGGGAACGTCGCGGGGTCTGGATCGACCTCATCGAGATTGTGCACCTGAAGCCATTGGCCTCCAAAATTCTCCACTAGGGCGCGTGCGCGGGAATCCGAAAGCATCCGCCCAATCTGTTTTTCCAAATTTCCATCCTTCAACAATTCGCCTTTATCGGCCAGCGCGAAAAGTTCGTCGTCCGGCATGGACGACCAGAGGAAATACGAAAGCCGGGACGCGATTTCGTGATCGTTGAGCTCGCGAATTCCGCCCGGGTCCAGGGCTTCGGGATCAAGCTCCGTGCGGAACAGAAAATTGGGCGAACACAGGGCTGCCTGCACTGCGGTCTGCATTCCCTCGAGAAACGACCCGCCATTTTGCAGCGACAACTCGACAAACTTTACCAATTGCTCGACCTCCGCGTCTGTCGCGGGACGGCGATACGCGCGACGGGCAAAGGGACTCAGCAGTTCGCGCGCGACCTCCACTTCCTTCCCGGGTTCCGGCATCCGGGTGATCAGGCTCCGGTGAGATTCCGGGAGATTTCGGTCGGCCGCATTGATGGGTCCAATCATCTCGACGCTCTGCACCCACAGATTCCGATCCGCGCCGCGGGCACCATCGTAGAAATCGTTTACAAACGAAACCCCCAGCGTTTGCTCGCCAGCCTCGATCGTCGTCCGCGCCTCGCGCACATCCTCGCCATCGCGGCGCGCTTTGATTTCGAAGACTCCGAGTTCCCGGTCGCCAAGTCGCACGCGCAATTTCGCCGGCTCGTTGCCGGCCTGATCGGCGTTGGCGCGCACCCGGAAGATGTACTCGTCTTTGGCCGGGATTTTCACCTGAGTCTGGGCTTCGCCTTCGGAGGCAAAAAGAAGCGATTTGCCGTCCACGACCTGGAAACCGCCGGGTGTTTTCCATTGACGCACATCGATCGCCGTAACGGCCGGAGCCGGTTTTCCATCGAGCGGACCTTCGATCTCGACGCTTTCCACGAAAAGATTTCGATCGCCGCGCAAATTCAAATCCTGATTGGTCGTATCATTATAATTGTTCAAATAGCCGATCGCCACGGGTTGCCGCCCCGCCTTGATGCTGGCTCGCAGCTCGAAGGTCTGCGGATTTCGATTCCCAACTTCAACGGTTCCGATTTCCCGGCCCCCGACTTTCACCTGCATCTTCGGAGCCTCCGGCCCCGCCAGTTCGCCGTACGCCCGGATCCGCAGCACGTAGTCGCCCTCCCGGATGAAATCGACATCCGTGCGTCCTTCACCCTCGCGATACAGTCCGAGCGAGCGATCATCCAACGCCTTCACCCAGTCATTCTCGGACGTGAAGCGCTCCCCGCGAATCTTTTGTTTCTCAGTCTTGGGAGCCTCGGCCACAATCGCTTTCCCGGCGATTTCCTCCGCGGCGCCGAGGTATTTTTCCAGCAGCATCGGTGACAGCGAAAGAACATCGCCGATATTGTTAAAGCCATAGCCCACCTCGTCGGTGGGAAAGTCCTTCGGATCGAAATCGACTTTGAGCAGGTCGTGAATGGTCCGGCGATATTCCTCCTTGTTCAGCCGGCGAATCGTGACCTTTCCGGGATTCAAACCGGCCGCGAGTTGTGACTGCGTCAGCCCGTGGTCGATGAATCCCGCGAGCATCTCTCTTTGCTCATCGGTCGGCTGCGGCTTCTTCTCCGGCGGCATTTCTCCGGATTCGATGAGTTCCGCAGCCTTCTCCCAAATCTCCTGGTGGGCGTCGAAATTCGCGTCCTTGAGCAACGGCTCCAGATCAACATCGCCCTTATGCTTTGTGGGATTGTGGCAATCGACGCAAAACTCTTCCATCACCGGCCGGACATCTTTCGCCAGATCGAAGGCCGGCACGGGAGCCGTCTCCTCGCCGAAAGCGGGATGACAGAGTGCCATCGCGGACAGAGTCTGGATGAATAGTCGCAATCGCATGTCGGAAAGTCGCGTGCTCATAACCGCAGGATGAGCGCCGCGTTAGGAGGATTCGGGCGCTGGGAATTCGCGTGTTGAGTTGGGGCCACCGGTCGGCGCAACCAGCGGATTGCGCAAGGTGTGAGTTGAAACGAGACCGGCGTCCTTACACGCTCCGCGCCCGCATGCGCCGGATCGCCTATCCCATCACAAAATTCCTGTGCCGATGTTTGCTCGGCATGAATTGCCAGGTGCGCGTTTTTCACCGTGAGCGGGCCGACCGTGAAGGAGCGTGGATTTTGGCCGCGAACCATATCAGTCATTTCGACCCGCCATTTTTTACGGCTGCCGCCGGACGCGGAATCGACTGGATGGCGATGGATGAACTGTTCAAATCGCCCGTGTTCGGGGCCTATTTCCGAGCGGTGAACGCTTTTCCCGTCGCCCGGTTTCAAGGAGATCGCACCGCCTTGAAACTGGCAATTGCGCGTCTGAACCAGGGACGCGTCGTCGGCATGTTTCCCGAGGGCGGATTGCGTCATGGCGAAACGTCGGTGCTCGGCGGTGCCCCTTTGCGGCGTGGAATTCGGGCGGTTGCACATGTGGCGGCGGTACCGGTAATCCCCGGGATTATTCTCGGGAGTGATCGTCTGTATCGGACCGCGAATTGGATGCCCTGGCGCCGGTCGCCGGTCTGGATTGGCTTCGGCGAACCCCTGGCTCCAGACTTGCCGGAACTTGAACTCAGACTCGCCGAAGGCTTGCGGGCATTGCGCGATGAAATGCGGGCGCATTTTCGCCTGACGGATGCGGACATGCCCAAATCACCCCAGGAAAGGATGCGCGGCGCATGAAATTTGCACGATGGAACGCCGCCGTGAGCGACGGCATCATGGGCTTGATGATGTCCACCTTGATGGGGCGGCATCGGCTGAATGCCGGCAGTCGAATGGCGTTCGAGCGTTACGTCACCGAGCACGCCGGCGCGCCGCGCGAAAAGTATTTTGTTCGCGAAGCGCTGGCTGCGGGAGATCATTGTCTCACTGCGGCGCACCGAAATGCTCTCCGCTGGGATTCGCCGATCAGAACCTGGCATCCGGCCAACAATCGGTGCCACGTGGATTACTATCTCTGCGAGGGCGGCACGTCCCGGCCAACCGTCCTCATGCTCCACGCGCTCATGTCCGCGAGCGATTTTGGCTATCGACGCTGGGCGGCGGCTTTCAATGCGCGCGGATGGAACGCGTGTTTCATTCACCTGCCCTATCACTATTCGCGGAAGCCGCGGGGCACCTTCAATGGCGAACTCGCCATCACCGCCGACTGCGTTCGCACCGCCGAAGCGCTTCGCCAGGGCGTATGTGAACTGCGGCAATTGATGGGCTTGCTTCGTGCCCACGGCTGCCAGGAATTCGGTCTGTGGGCGACGAGCTATGGTGGCTGGATTGGTGCGCTCCTGGCGAGCGTCGAGCGCGGGTTCCGGTTCCTTTCGCTCATGGCGCCCATTGTCGATGTCACGCACGCCCTTTGGACTTCGCCCGCCGGCCGCGTCCTGACCCGCCAGCTCGAGCGCGCGGGCATCACTCACGATTTGGTCGAACAGCATTACCCGCTCGTTTCTCCGATGCACGCGCTGCCGCTCGATCCCGCCGACCGGGTCTGGCTTTCCGCCGGTCAGTTCGATCACTTCGCACCCCCAGGGACCATCGAGCGTCTGCACCAAAAATGGCCCGGCTCAAATTTGCGCCACGTCCGCCAGGGCCACTTCGGCTACCTCATGATGAACGACATGTGGTCCACCGCAATTACCCGGGGATTGTTGTGATTCGGCGAGCGTCATTGCCGGCTTACGCGGGCGATTGCGTCTGGCGCAACCGGTCGAGTTGTTCCCCGAATTCGTCGATCGTGTCGGCGTACAGCGCACCGATGAGGATGATTGTTTCAAGGTGGCGCTGGGCGGCGCGGCCGCCAACAAAGACGCGCGTGCGGGCGGGAATGAGGCGGGCAAGGTCGCTCAACTCGCGGTCGAGATTTGGATCGTCCTCGGGATATACGATGCTCAACGCGACGGCGGCCGCTTCGTTCCGAAGGACCGCGCCGGCGATCTCGTGCGCGGGGAGGCTGGGGCCGAGGTAGATCGACCGCCATCCCAGATTGGCCGCCATGGCCGCGGCCATCACCGCGCCGAGTTCGTGTAGTTGGCCGGCGGGCGTGGAAACAACGATGCGTGGTGCGGACAGCGGCATGGCAAATTGACGGGTCAATTCGCCGAGGAAAACCTTCACGCCGGCGGTGAAAAAATGTTCGTGTGCGGCCGTTAATTCGCCGGCGCGCCACAGTTCGCCAATCTGTCGGGCCAACGGCGAGATCGTCAGCTGCAGCAGCCCCTGATTTCCAAACTCGAGCAGGGCGCGGCGGAAAACATCGTCCAGGCCCGGGCCATCAAACCTTCGCGCCGCAGCGAGCGCTTCCTCGCGAAATGCCGTGCGGGAATCGCCAGTCATCAATGGCGGGCCGGATTGCGGGCCATTCGAGCGTCCGATCGCCAAGTCCTTTAGCTCGCTCAAAGGCAAATTGGCGATTTTTCCGATTCCATGACCGTTCCGCACCGCGCGTCCAAGCAAGGTGAGGCGCGCGATTTCGGCATCACCGTACGCGCGCTGCCGGCCGGCAGAACGCTCCGGCTTGATGGCGCCATAGCGCCGCTCCCAAGCCCGGATGACGTGCGGGGTCAGTCCGGTGCGTTCAGCGGCAACCTGGATGGAGAAAGTGGCGGACATATGAAATGGATGTCTAGACGATACTTCGACAAGAGTAAATAAATGCCGTTAAAATTGTCAAAATGGATTGACAATAGTTCTACACAAGCTAGACAAAGGCTTCAATCAATTTATTTCCATGTCGATTCCCCTTCCACTACCGCCACTGGTCAACGCCACTCGCCGACGGCCGCATGGGCTCCTGAACATTTCAATCTTTGACGACATCGATCGACTTCCAAAGTTGCGTCCAGGCAGAGCCCGCAGAGACCGCGGGCGCGGAGGGAATTGGGATCGATTCGCCCGCTCCTTGGGAACTCCGTTCGGTACATGAATCCGTGTTCGCTGGTGTGGCTCATCACGGGAAGTTCGAGCGGCTTGGGACGCGCGCTCGCGATGAACGTACTCGCCTCGGGGGATCGCGTTATCGCTACTGCCCGTCGGTCGGAACAACTCTCCTGCCTCGCAGATGCCTATCCCGACACCTGCCGCACGCTCGATCTTGACGTTGCCGATTCCGCGCAGGTGAAAACCGTGGTTGCGGAAGCAACACGAGTCTTCGGCCGGCTGGATGTCGTCGTGAACAACGCGGGCTACGGCTTGATTGGTGCCTTCGAGGAACTGGCCGAGGCGCAAATCGCCCGAAATTTCGATACGAATTTCTTCGGCGCCCTCAATGTCATCCGTGCCGTGCTGCCAATCCTGCGCGCACAAGGCAGCGGGCATATCGTGAATATTTCGGCCGCCGCCGCGATCGCAAACTACGCGGGGTTTTCGATTTATGGTGCGACGAAGTGGGCGCTCGAAGGCGTTTCAGAATCGCTGGCGGCAGAGCTGAAGCCGCTCGGAATCAAGGTCACCATGGTGCAGCCCGGCCCATTCCGCACCGACTTCCTTGGTCGCTCCCTTGATCATGCTCAAAACCGCCGCACCGACTACGATCGCACGAGCGGAAAATTCCTCCATTACCTTAAGACGATGGACGGTAGGCAGTCCGGCGATCCGGAAAAAGCAGCCCATGCCATCATCACCGCAGTCCAGTCAGACGCTCCGCCTCTGCGACTCGTGCTCGGCAAATATGCTCACGATAAGCTGCGCCGGAAGCTCTCTGACGCTGAAAGAGAGGCCGCCGCCTGGGAGCAGGTCGGCCTTGCGACCGATTTCAACACAGTCCCATCATGAAACGTTCCCATAAACTATCCATCGTCCTCGCGCTCGCCCTTCCCCTCGGGATCGGGTTTTTTTGGTTTGCCAGCACCTCGCGCGCGGCGACCGAGACACCTGATTACAAAGTCGTTCGCTCCGACGAAAAGTTTGAGATCCGTGAATATCCGACGCTCACAGTTGCCACCGTGCCCATGGAGGGAGGGGAAATGAACGGCGGATTCAACACGCTCTTCCGCTTCATCACGGGCAGTAATGAAAAGCGCGAGAAAATCGAGATGACCTCGCCCGTCCTCATCGACACGAAGGAGGACGGAAAGACCATGAGCTTCATCATGCCCAAGGCGACGATCGAAAAGGGGGTCCCAAAACCCACGGCAGAAGGGGTGACCGTTACGAAAATCGAGGCGGCGCGTTTCGCGGTCCTGCGTTTTCCCGGCGGACGCACCGCCGAGAACGAATCGAAAGCGATCGAGAAATTGAAGGCCTGGCTCGCGGAGCAGAAGATCGCCGGCCAAAGCGAACCCGTCTTCGCCTACTATGATCCGCCGTGGACGCCCGTCTTCATGCGCCGCAACGAGGTCATGATCCGAATCGGCCCGACCGATGGTTAGATGCGCCGCCCGCAATGTCCTGCCTGCCTTGATCGCCACGCTCATGGCGGTGAGTGTCCAGGGTGGGTCCGCGACGACAGTGTCCTTTCCCCCGAGTCCGTTTGTGATCGATGTCACCCAGCCTCCTTATGGCGCAAAGGGAGATGGTGTGACGGACGACACGGATGCTCTCCAACGGGCGATCAATGAAAACACGGGCCGGCATCGCCTGATCTTCTTCCCACGCGGAACATATCTCGTCAGCGCCACGTTGACCTGGCCCAAGAAATGGGATGGGCAGGAAAATTGGGGATATACATTCCTGTGCGGCGAAGATCGCGACCACACCATTCTGCGACTCCAGGACGCGACTTTTACCGATCCCCAGAATCCGGCGGCCATCATGTGGAGCGGTGGATTTGGGTCGGCGGATTGGTTTCACAACTACGTGGAGAACTTGACCTTCGATGTTGGGGCGGGGAATCCGGGCGCTGTGGCGTTGCAATTCTACTCGAACAACTCTGGAGCGGTGCGCGATTGCCGTTTCGTGGCCAGCCCAGGCAGCGGAATCGTGGGCCTGGATCTTGGTCACCGTGAGATGAATGGCCCTCTGCTGGTGCGAAACTGCACGATCATAGGTTTTCGACGCGGGATTGTTACGGCCAACGCTGTCAATGGGCAGACCTTCGAGCACGTGATGCTGCGCGGACAGTCGGAGGCGGGGTTGGTAAACGAAGGCCAGATCATCAGCATTCGTGGGCTCATGAGTGAGAATTCGGTACCCGCTGTTTTCACCTACGGAATGCTCTGTCTGCTCGAAGCGACGCTCACGGGGCGCGGCGATGCGGCCACTGCGCCAGCCATTGTGAATTTCAACGGAGGGCGAATTTTTTTGCGGGACATCAAAACCAGCGGCTACGGGCGTGCACTCGCCGATGTCTCGCATACGCCGGACGGCGCCGCCGCCTTTCGCGTCAAGGGCATGGACAAGCCAGGCAGCGAAGGGCCTGACATCGCGGAGTACTGCTCGCATCCGGCGACCAGCCCTTTTCCATCGCCCGCCAGTTCGCTGCGATTGCCGGTAAAGGATCCTCCCGAAGTTCCGCGCGACGATCCGAAGACCTGGGCTTGCGCGGATGATTTTGGCGCCGACCCAACCGGCGAGGCAGACTCGTCCGCGGCCATGCAAAAAGCGATGGATTCGGGTGCGAGCACCGTATTCCTCCCGGGAAGCTACAATCTGCGTTCTCCAGTCGCAATCCGCGGCAAAGTGCGGCGCGTGGTGGGGCTCGGGGGGATGATCAACTACGGAAAAGGACTGAAGCCCGATTTTCGCATTGCGGATGGAGAGGCCCCGGCGGTGCTGATTGAGCATTTCGCCAACATCCATGGCGGGCTGGAGATCGCGACTCGACGCACCGTGGTAATCAGGAGCGTCCAGGACTGCAAGCTCGCGAGCACGGAAGAGGCCGAAGGGGCAGACTGGTTTTTGGAAGACGTCGTCACCCACGATCTTCGCCTCGACCAAGTTCAGTTATGGGCACGGCAACTCAATATCGAGAGTCAGGGCGCTCATATCACGAACGACGGCAGCGACCTGTGGATTCTCGGCTACAAAACCGAACGTGGCGGTACATTGGTCAATACACTCAATGGCGGGCGCAGTGAGGTGATCGGTGGATTCAGCTACACCACCACGGCCGGCAAACTCGGCGCCATGTTTGTCAACGATCGCTCCTCCGTATGGGCATTTTTCGGGGAGGTCTGCTACTCTGGCGATCCGTTCGCAGTGCTCATCCAGGAGACACGAGGCGGTGAGACCAGGTTGGTCAAACGGGATGATGGGACGACCGCGCCCTACTCGGGGTATTCGACGGAAAAGGCGTTGCCGGATTTCAACCCGAAATGAAATCAGCTATCGAAGACGCGAACGCGCATCGGCTTTCCACGATTTGGCTCGATCCAAAATTGTGCTGGCTATGCGCGGTTTTGATTCTTCTCCTGACCGCGTGCGCCACGCCGCAGATTAGCAATCGCGAGATCAGCCAATCGGATCCGCGTGCGCGAGATCTGGTCGCGGCTTCTCGGGAAGCACACGGAGGCCAGGCATTCAATGGAGTCCACGACGTCAGTGTCCGCTACGAGGGCAGGTGGGCACTGATCGGCCCCCGATTTCAGCCCGTGCTTTCAGATAGAAAGTTCCGGGGGAATTCCGAGGAACGCCTGCTCGTGCCCCCGGGGATAATGGCCCAGGAGCACTCCGGGCCGGCTGGCAAAAAGGTGGTTCTCCGCCAGCCCGGGACCGTCTCCGTTACATATAACGGCCTCCGTTCTGAGGACGCAGAAGTGAAAGCGGCCGCCGCCCTCGTGGCCGACGCCTACACCCTGTTCCTGCTCGGGCCATTTTACTTTGATCGCCCCGGCGTTGTCTTCTCGCTGGCAGGGGGTGGCTACGTGGACAAAGCCGCTTGCGATCAAGTCCTCGCGGTCGTGCGTCCAGGATTTGGAATGTCCGAGGAAGACCGTGTTCTGCTTTCCATCGACCGTGCAACGAGGCAACTCCGGCGTGTGCGCATGACGCTAAACGGTTTGGAAAGTACGCGCGCCGCAGAGGTCGATATCACGTTCCGAGATTTTCGCACCATCGGTGGCATCCAATGGCCGACAGATATTGACGAACGCATCCGCGTTCCCTTCCGGCTGCACGCTCATCATTGGAAGTTGCGAGGATTGTCGATCAACCGGGGCTTTGGCGCCAGCGATTTGACCGCCGTTGGATTCAAAGGCCGGGCTGCCATTCCGGCGGAACCATTAGACGCCCAAGATAACTAGGTTATGAACGACGCCGTCGCACCACTTGTCCTGGTTACGGGAGCCACTGGTTATATTGGTGGTCGGCTGGTGCCGCGGCTCCTGCACGAGGGTTTTCGCGTGCGCTGTCTGGTGCGGGATGCCTCGCGCCTCCAGGGCCGGCCCTGCTAGACATCGATCTCATGGTTCACACACTCGAATGTTCCCAGGTTATCTCGACCAGCGTCGAGCGGGCGTGGGATTTCTTTTCTGACCCGCGAAACCTGGCCCGCATCACGCCTCCCGAACTTGATTTTACAATTAGGAACGATCTTCCCGATCGGATGTATGCGGGAATGATGATCGAATACCGTGTCCGCCCGCTGTTTGGACTCCCTGCGCGCTGGGTGACAGAGATCACACACGTCGAGGCCGGAAAATACTTCGTGGATGAGCAGCGCATCGGTCCGTATCGCATGTGGCATCACGAGCACCACTTTCGACCGTTGGAAGGCGGGCAGGTCGACGTGACGGATCGCGTCACCTATGTCCTCCCGTTCAGCCCGCTCGGCGATCTCTTTCACCCGATCCTCGTGAAACCGCAGCTCGATCGCATCTTCGCTTTCCGCGAGAAAGCGGTGACGGAAGTGTTCGGGTAGCGAGGTAAAAAATGGAGGCAAAAGAATCGGAACTCTCGTCGGTCGTATTTTTATCCCCATCTTTTTGCCATTTGCGGCAGGTAAGGAGGGGATTATTTCGGCCATAGGGCGATGACGTAGGCGGCATAGCCGGCGAGCAGGACGGTGCCTTCCACGCGCGTCATTTGCCGTCCGCTCGACAGGATCGGCAGCAGTGTGATCGCAAAGGCGAGCGTCACGAAAAGGTCGGTCATCCGGATGCCCTCGGCGGTTATGGGACAGACGAAGGCCGCAAAGCCGAGGATGCCGAGGAGGTTGAAGATGTTCGAGCCGATGATGTTTCCGAGCGCGATGTCCGGCTCCTTTTTCCGGGCGGCCACCACGCAGGTCACGAGCTCCGGCATGCTCGTGCCGAGCGAAACGATCGTGAGTCCGATGACGGCTTCGCTGACGCCAAATCCGCGCGCCATGGAGACGGCCCCGGCCACGAGAAAATAGGATCCTCCCGCCAGCAGGGCCAGGCCGGCAGCGATGAAAAGTAGATCGCGCGCGATGCTTCCGCTGACGGGCGGAATGCCCTCGGCAAACTCCGCCTCGACCTCGGCGGACGGCTTTACTTTCTTCGCAAAAACCACGGTGAAGCTGACGTAAGCCAGCAGTCCGCAGGCAAGCACCGCGCCCTCAGTGCGGCCTGCCGCGCGGTCGGCGAGCATCCACGCGGCGAGGGCGCTCGCGGCGATCATGATCGGCAAATCGATCCGCAAAATCTGGAGCTGAACGCGCAGCGGATGAATTAGTGCGGTGAGGCCGAGGATGAGACCGATGTTGAGAATATTCGAGCCGATGACGTTGCCGATTGCCACGTCTCCCTTACCAGCGAGCGCAGCCTGGACGCTGACGACGAGTTCCGGTGCGCTCGTGCCGAATGCGACGACGGTGAGCCCGACCATCAATGGTGTCAGCCCGAGCCGGAGTGCCAGCGCGGCGCTGCCGCGGACCAGTCCTTCGCCGCCGAGAAACAGGAGGACGAGACCGAGGAGTGCGAAAAGGGAAGCGGTGATCATCAATGAGGCGTGGCGAATACCGCTCCTGCGGCGGCGTCCGGATGTCGAGCCATGGCGTTCGCAAATAGCGTTCCATGGATCGCTGGCAAGCTCGGGAGAGACGCACCATGGTCCGCGTTCGCCACATGACCGCTGAACCCGTTTCGCATACTTACCGCCGCCTTCTCTCCCGCGGGCCTTTTCCCCGTTACATGGCGGGTGAGGCCGTTTCGATGGTCGGCACGTGGATGCAGCTCTTCGCCCAGGGCTGGTTGCTGACCACGCTCACGGACAAGGCATCGATCCTGGGCTTGATCAATTTCGCCGGGGGTCTGCCCATGCTCGCTTTCTCTATGGTCGGCGGTTCCTGGGCGGATCGTTTTGATAAACGCCGCATTCTCTTCGCGGCGTTGATCACGCAGGCCTTGCTGGCAGCCCTCGTGGGCTGGCTGGTGGCGACGCAGCAGATCGCCATTTGGCACGTTGCGGTCGTGACCACTCTGCTCGGGATCGCCGCTGCGTTTGAAGTCCCAGCCGTGTCGGCGTTTGTACCGGAATTGGTCGGGCGAGCGGACATCTCGAAGGCGCTGGCGATCGACCGTTCGGTCTTTCATTTTACCCGCCTCTTCGGGCCCGCACTGGGCGGGTGGATCGTCGGAAAATACGGCGTCCCGACGGCCTATTTCATCAATGCGCTTACCTTCATCGCGCTCATGGTTGCGATTGCTACGATCGCAGCCCGTCCCCGTGGCAGCGCGGAAGAAGAAGCGCAGCGCAAGGGTCCGATCAGCGCCGGTTTTCGGTACGTACGCGACGACAGTCCAACCCGCGCCATGGTGCTGCTCATGGCCACCACGACGCTGTGTGTGTCTCCGTTTTTGATGATCATTATGCCGCTCTACGTGCGCGTCGAACTCGGACTCGGCCCGGAAGGAATGGGAACGCTCATGGCGGTCTCGGGCATTGGTTCATTCGTCGGTTCGCTCGGTTTGCTCACCATTCCAAAAGGTAGGCGGGCGATTTTTGTGAAAGGGGCGGCGGTGGCCGTGACCGCGGGTGTGATGGGATTGGCGCTGGCACCCTCATTCGGTTTCGCCGCCGGGTCGCTCATTCTGATGACGCTGGGACTTTCCACCAGTTACGGCACCGCGAATATCGTGATCCAGGAACGTGCGCCCGACGCGATTCGCGGACGCGTCTCGGCCGTGGCCAGTCTGTCGTTCTTTGGCATCCTCCCTTTCTCCGGCCTGCTGATGTCGTCGTGGGCTGATCTCGTCGGCATCCGTCCGGCGCTCTGGTGCGCGGCGGGTGGATACGCCGTGGCGGCGGCGCTGTTACTTCTGGGCAAGCGGCGGCTGGCTTCCGCCCCGCCGGACCCCTCGCAGGATGCGCTACAGTAGCGCGCCGACCAACAGTGCGATCGCAATAATGACGACGGCCCACAGAATCAACGACGATTGAACTGCGGCGCGGTTGGCTGCGCGGCTCTCTGCATGCGACTCCGCAATCCATGTCTCATGGCTGGAAATTGCGATCCGGATGGCTTTCACTTTTTCAAAGACGTGCGGTTGATTCACCGGAACAATGCCGCTGTCGGCGAGCACGCGCCCGATGGCCCGATACGGGTTTTCCTTGGTCCGTTCCAGCTTCTCATTTTCCGCTTCCAGCCGGGCCCTTTCCTTTTCTCTGGCGTGGACGGATTGATTGATCTGCTCGGTTTTCTCGTCCAGATCCTTCCGGAGCGCTCGCAGCTTGCTATCAATTTCTGCGAGTTCCGATGATAGCACTGCAGCCTCGCTTTCCTTCGCTTCGAGGTCTGCGGCAATCCGCATGTGCCGGCTGCGCAAATCCTCCTTTTCATTCGGGATCGCGATCAGGCGCTCACGCATCCGGAAGATTTCGTCTCGAATCTCCGGCGACTGGGGCTGGATGAGCAGCACTTGGGTATAAAGCTCTTCGATCTGCTTCTGCTCTTTATCGAGGGCTGGAATGAGCTTTTCGTAGTCTGGATCTTTTTTTCGTAAGCTGGCGATCTTTTCCTCGATCGGAGTCAGCTTCTCGCGGACCGCGGCGCGCGCCTGCTCGAGTTCCGCATCCTGGACGCTCGCTGTCTTCCGGTAGGCTTCGAGTCGCTCACTCTCCTCGCGAATTTCCCGCGCCGATTGCGCCGCCGCATTGGTCAGGCGCGATTGCTCGCGTTCGGCGTTCTCGATTTTATCGACCTCGATTTGCGTGGCATCATCGTATTCGGCCTGCTGCCAGCCCAGCAATCCCAGCTCCGTCTCCGCCGCTGCGAGTTGGCGCAGAGCGAAATGAAGTTTGATCCGTCGGTGGAGGCGTCCCGCCAGGCGGCGCATCTCGAGGAGGCCGGGGGCAAAGTAGTCCACGCTTAATCGTCGTTCGCGGAGAGCCTCGCGAGGATGCTGAAATCTTCGAGCGTCGTGGTGTCGCCGGTCACAGCCTGGCCGCCGGCGATTTGTTTCAAGAGGCGGCGCATGATTTTGCCGCTCCGCGTCTTGGGCAGGGCTTCGGCGAAACGGATGTCATCGGGCGTGGCCACCGGGCCGATGGCGGTGCGGACATGCTTCTTGAGCGCCGCGGCGAGATCCGCTGTGGCCTTGACGCCGCCCTTGACGGTGACAAAGCAGACGACGGCCTGGCCTTTCAATTCGTCGGGTCGTCCGACCACCGCGGCTTCGGCCACATCCGGATGCGAGACGAGCGCGCTTTCGACTTCGGCAGTGCCGAGTCGATGCCCGGCCACGTTGAGCACGTCGTCAATCCGGCCGACGATCCAGAAATACCCCTCCTTGTCGCGTCGCGCACCGTCGCCGGCGAAATACATGCCTTTGAACTCGCTCCAATACGTCTTGCGGTAACGCGCCTTGTCACCCCAGATGCCGCGCAGCATCGAGGGCCACGGTTTGCGGATGACCAGTTTGCCTCCAACGTTGGGTGGGACTTCCTTGCCTTCGTCATCGACCACGGCAGCATCGACGCCGAAAAATGGCAACGTGGCGGTGCCGGGTTTGGTCGGCGTGGCCCCGGGCAATGGTGTGATCATGTGACCGCCGGTCTCGGTCTGCCACCAGGTATCGACGATCGGGCAACGTTCGCCGCCAATGACTTTGTGATACCACATCCACGCTTCCGGATTGATCGGCTCGCCGACCGTGCCGAGGAGACGCAATGAAGAAAGGTCGTATTTCTTTGGCCACTCGTCGCCCCACTTGATGAAGGCGCGGATCGCCGTCGGTGCGGTGTAAAGGACGGTGACGGCGTAGTCCTCGACCAGCTTCCAGAAACGGCCGCGGTCCGGGGCATCGGGCGCGCCTTCATACATCAGCGAAGTGGCGCCCATGGCCAGCGGGCCATAGACCACGTAGCTGTGGCCGGTCACCCACCCGACATCGGCCGTGCACCAATAGACATCCTCGTCGCGCAGATCGAAGACGTATTTGCACGTGGTGTAGGCACCGAGCAGGTAGCCGCCGGTCGTGTGCAGAATGCCCTTCGGTTTGCCGGTCGAACCGCTGGTGTAGAGGATGAAAAGCGGGTGCTCGCTGTCGAGTGGGACCGGCGGGCAATCGGCATCCACGTATTCCATTTCGCGGTGCCACCACACATCGCGTCCTTCCTCGATGTGCACTTCATTGCTGGCCCGGCGAAAAACGATGACGCGTTTCACCGGATGTTTTCCGTCCTTGAGCGCCGCGTCCACGTTTGCCTTCAGCGGAACGATGCTGCCGCGCCGATAGCCGCCATCGGCCGTGATGACGCAGACCGCGCCGCTGTCGGCTACACGATCCTTGATCGATTCCGCACTGAACCCGCCAAAGATGACGGAGTGCGTGAGCCCGAGCCGCGCACAGGCGAGCATCGCAATGGCCGCCTCCGGGATCATCGGCATGTAGATGATGACGCGGTCGCCTTTTTTGACCTTGTTGCGCTTGAGAACGTTGGCGAAGCGGCAGACTTCGCGGTGCAGTTGCTGGTAAGTCAGCACGCGTTTTTCGCCCGGCTCACCTTCCCAAATCAGCGCCGCCTTGTTTTGACGTGCCGTGCCGAGATGCCGGTCGAGGCAATTCTCCGAGACATTCAGTTTTCCGCCGATAAACCATTTCGCGACCGGCTCCTTCCACTCGAGGACCTTCGTCCATTTCGTGTTCCAGACCAGATCCGCCGCCTCGCGCGCCCAGAATTTATCCGGCTTCTTCACGGATTCCTCCCACATCTTCCGGTACTGCTGCATCGAGCTGATGCGGGCCTTTTGGGAAAACTCGCGGGCGGGTTTGAAGACGCGATTTTCGACGAGGTGCGATTCGATATTTTGGCTCATGACAAAAATGGACGAGGGGGAAGTCTTGCCGCCGAGTGCGTAGCAGTCGCGTCCCAGCCGGGGAATGAAAAAGTGTTCTGGCCAGGCGACGCAGGCGCGCGTGGGAGCATGCCTCCGTCGCCCTTGGGCGAGATTACTTTTTGAAAGCCGGTGCCTTCGGGTCGCCGCCGGTTTCGAGATAGGCGAGCAGATCGAGGATTTCCTCCTTGGTCAGAACGTTGATGAGCCCGGGCGGCATCGTGGAGACCGGGCTGACCTCCTTCGATTTCAACGCGGTCTTGACCACGAGCTGATGCACGTCGGCGATCGGATCCACGATGACGTCGTAGTTGTAGTTCGTCTCATTGGCGATCCGCCCCGCCCAGGTTTTGCCGTCCTTCATGGTGAAGACGTAGCTCGCGTATTGCTCGCTGATCGCCTTCGACGGATCGACGATCGCTTCCAGAATATCTCGCCGCTGAAACCGCTGGCCGACGGCGGAAAGATCGGGACCGACATTGCCCTTGCCGCCATGGAAGAGATGGCACGATGCGCATTGCGTGCTCGCGTAGATTTCCTTCCCGCGCTCGAAATTTCGTCCGCCGGCGGCTTTAGGCAGGTCGGGTTCGAGGTCGGCCATCGTCCAGGCTTTTTGAAAATCGCGTTGCACGGCGGGTGTGAATGGCTCCGGCGCAGGCGGCGCTTTGGTCGCGACGACGAGCATGGCCTGACGTTGATCGTCCGGCACGTTTTCGAGGGCCTGATCGCGGATGCGCTCGATGAATTTCGCGTAAAGGAATTTCCCGCCGTGATAGTTCTGCGCCTTCGAGAACCAGGCGAAGTAGCGCTCGCGCTGCTCCGGCGTCCAATGCTTCGCCACGCGCAGCATGCAGGCATACCAGATTTGTTCCTCCTGCGAGGTCGAGGCGTCCATCAAGGCGAGTGTCTTTTCCACGATGTCCGGCGCGTCGAGCCAAACGAGTAGTTCGCTCAGCTCGCGATTCAAATCCGCCGCGCGCGGCCCAGTCGCCGGATAAATGCGGCTGAGTTTTTCGATGCCGAGCTGGACCATTTCCGGTGCGGGGCGGCCCTGGCGGATGAAGCTGACCTTGATCACGCGGAGCTTGAGGAGCTTCAGGTCGTCATCGAGCGAGTCGAAGGGAAATTTTTTCAGCGCGCCGAGGATGGCCGTTTGAACTTCCTCCGGCGTTGTGAGTGTCTCGGGTAGGGTGGGCGTCCCGCCCGCCGTCGGAGGCGTCTCGCGTCCGAGCGGTTTGTCTGCGGGCGCGGAGCTTTTTGGATTTTTCCGCGAAGTCCCGCCGGGCTCCGCCCCCGCGGACCGGCCGCTGCCAGGCAAGATGCCCGGCACGGCGGGCGGGACGCCCACCCTACCCGAGACGCGGGCGAGGGCGAGGAGGGCCGTGAGCCCTTGTTCCGGACGCTCCTCGGGTAAGAGCCTACTTGCTCCACTTTTCGAAAGGAATCGCCTCGATTGCGCGACGCGCTTCGTATCGAAGCAACGGGTCATCACCGTCCAACCAAGCCCATTCCCACGCGACGCGAACCACTTCCTTTGCCGTTGGTAATTAACTTCCGATCAGACCGCGAATCGAATGCTGCTACGTCAACTGAGTTAGCTTTTGCCGTCGGCTGTGACTTCGGTGATTCCCAGCTTACCCGATACAGCCCGCCCTGCGTGCCGCGGCCGCCGACGGTGAAATACATCGCGCCGTCCTTGCCGAATTCGAGATCGGTGAGCGGCATGCCTTTTCCGCTGAGGAAGACTTCCACGTCATCGCTCGACTCCGGGCCTTTGGGATACGTGTAGCTCGCGAGCGGATTCGACGCGACGTAGCTGGCGCCTTTCGGATGCAGATGGACGGCGAGGATGCGGCCGAAGGTCCAGTCCATGACGAAGAACGCGCGCCGGTATTTTTCGGGGAAGTTCGACTTTGTGCCGAACTTCACGCCGGTCGGGCAGCCGAGGCCGATGTTCACCGCGGCGGGCAGCGAGTCCTCGTAATACTCGGGCCACTTTTGGTTGCCTTCGCGGAAGCCGTATTCGCCGCCGGGCACGACGTGGAGGATGCGCGTGGGCCGATACCACGGCAGGCCGACGTCCCATTCCATGTCGCTGTCGTAGGTGAAGAGCTCGCCGTCGGCATTGAAATCGATGTCGTAGGGATTGCGGAAGCCGCCGGCGATGAGCTCCCATTTGGTGCCGTTTTCATCGGTGCGCAGGACGGTGCCGTAGGGGATCTTGAGGTTGTCGAAGAACGTGGCGACGGGGTCCATGACGCGCGGGATGAGGATCGTCCTCGCCGTAATTGCGGTAAGGGGAGTTCGGATCGACGCCCTCGAGGAGCGGGGTGGCGTTGCCGTGGACGATGTAGATGGATTTGCCGTCGGGGCCGAGGACGAGGGCGTGCGCGCCGTGTTCGCCATTGCCGCCGGGGACCTTTTTCCACATGGCGGCGGAGTCGAGGGTGTCGTCGCCGTCGGTGTCCTTCAGCCGGTAGATGCCGCGGCCTTCCGGGCCTTCGCCGGAAACGTAAAGCGAGTCGAACGCCCAGAGCATGCCCATCGCGTCGCCGACCGGCACGGGGACTTTATCCCATGTGGCGATCTGGCCCGCGTCGTCGAGCGTGACGCGCCAGAGTCCGCCCCATTTCGAGTCTTTGGAAAAACTGCTTTCGGGAATGGCACCCTGCGGGGAAATGTAGAGCCGGCCTTTCTCATCGACGGCCATGGACACCCACGAGCCTTCGCGCTCACCCGCGGAACGGAGCAACTCGACCTTGAAGCCCTCGGGGACCGCGAGTTGATCGGCCGGCGTGGCCTCGCCGGCAAACGCGTGATGAACGCAAAGAGCGAGCGCGAGCAGGAGAAAGGAGGGTGGAAGTCGCATGGCAGAAGGCGAGGGAGTTAATCGCGAGACTGCCTCGCCGGCAATGGGAACGCGCTGGCCGTGCGTCCTTTTCAGGAGAACCGAATTGTCGCGCCCGGCGAACAATGGTCTCACGGCGAGCTGGTCACGGCCTCGGGCTGTCGGGTTCGGCCGTCGATGAGACAGCTGACATTGACGTCGCCCAGGACGTTGATGCTCGTCCGGCAACGATCCAGGAACCAGTCAACTGTCAGCAGCAGTCCGATGTATTCCACCGGGAGCTTCACGGCGGTGAAGACCAACGTCATCGTCACCAACCCCGCTTCCGGGATTCCGGCGGCGCCGACCGAAGCGATAATCGAGGTGAAGACGACGGTCAGTTGCTGCCCGATCGTCAGATCGAGGCCGAGCAGTTGCGCGACAAATAGCGCAGCCATTGCTTCGTAGAGTGCGGTGCCGTCGTTGTTAAAATTGGCGCCCACCAGCGCACCCATGCTGGCAGATTCTTCCCGGAGGCCGACCTTGTCCTTCAGGCAGGCGAAGGTCACGGGCATGGTAGCCGTGGAGCTTCCGGTGGAGAAAGCCATCACCAGGGCGTCTCGAATGCCTTTGAGGACTGCGATCGGACGGGCCCAGCAAAAGAATCGGATGCGCAGGAGATACCACGCGGACTGCAGCGAGAGCGCGATCAGTACCGCCACGATGAAAGCGCCCATGGCCTTGAACGGAGCGAATCCTTCGGTCCCGACGACCTTGGCGACAATGGCAAACACGCCGATGGGCACCAATTGGATGATCCAGTGCAATATCTTCAGCAATAACCCGTAGCCCAATTCGACCAGATCCTGGACGTTATCCAGTCGCTTCTCTTTCACTCCCCGCAGCGCGATTCCAAACGCGATGGCAATGAGAATAATTCCGATGATGTTCTGGTGATCGCCGAGCGGCCCCAGGATGCTTTTCGGGACGTTTTGCACCAGCAAAGCTACCGGACTTGGACCGGAGCCTTCGGTTTGCTGACTCGCTGGCACCGCGAGGTTCGACCACGAACCGGGCTTCATGAGATTGGCCACCGTGAGGCCGATGGCGATCGCCACGAGCGTATTGAGCAGGAGCAGTCCGCCGAGCCGAAGAACCATCTTCCCGCTGATCGTTGTGGTCATCAGGACATGGGTCACGGCGACCAGAATGAGCGGCGGGGCGAGTGCGCCGAGGAGTTGCAGGATGACCTTGCTGGGAATCTCCAGCACCATCGCCCTTTCGCCGAGCAGCAGTCCGGTCACCGCCCCGACTGCCATGGCCATCACGATGCGCAGGTAGAGCGGCAGCGTGTTCCAGCGCTGCAACCATCCCGTGGGTGGACTTGCCGGGTTCGGTTGCGGGTTCATTCGGTTCGGATCGGAAACGTCCAGCCGAGGTGGTAGCAGTTGTCCCGCGGCTGGCAATTTCCGCGGCAACTTAAATCACCGATGGGGTCGAATAGAAGACTGCTTGTCGCTGGCGACGCCATCGAGCGCGGCGTCGATCGCCCTCCACGAGGATTATCTCTGGGCGTCGGGTTTCTGGCGGAGTTCCTCCACCCGGTCCCGGAGTCCGTCGATCAGGCTTTGATCCTTTGCTTCATTGGATGCGCCGCGCCACGTGGTAACGCTGAAGTTCGCCCTGGTTTCATTGGGGTCGGAGGTCGAAAGATAGAGTACGGAAACTTGCGGGCTTGTTGGAACGAGCTTCCAACCGCGCCAAGCCCAGCGATCAAAGGGTGACGGATGCCACGCATTTGAGATGGCAACTTTGGCCAGCGCCTTTCCCTGCGGGACCGAGTAGAGAGTCCACCGCCGTTCATCGCCGGTTTTGAGTCCTTCGTCGTGGAAAGCTTTCTCGACGTGCTCGCGCACCTCCGCGATCGGGAGCGCGACCGTGGCATAGGCGTATTTTCCGATGGCCCCCGTATACGGGAGGGTGAAGATCGATCCGAGAAACTTGATCACGAGGCTGAGTGCAGCGGCGAGGGTGAGGACGGCGATCGGCCAGATCGTGCGGCGCCAGGAGGGATCAGGGCGGAGGCGAAAGAAATCCGTGCTGACGAGGCCATTGACGGCGTTGGCAAGGAAGATCAGGCCGACCAGATACTGTCCGAAAATCCCGAACTTGGAGAAGAATAGGAGTGTCGGCGGGGTGGGGGACAGGACTGCAATCCCGCTCGAGAAAGAGAAGCCGTCAGTGCCAAGTTCGGCGCGCGGGATGTTCTTGGAGAAAGCACTGAGCTGGCGCAGAAGCTTGAACTCTTCGCCTTTGTAATCGGCCTCGAATTTCGTTGGCTCAAGGTGGGAGTATGGCCAGTAGATGCGCTCTTTGAGGCTAAGGTTCGCACCGAGAAACAGTGCGTTCACGAGAAGGCATTGGCCGATGAGCAGGATCACGCGGAGGATTCGGCGAAACAGCGTGTCCGCGTGCCATTGCTCGACGATGATCGGGAACTTCTTCCGGCTCGAAGAAGACGGCGGCGGCGATGAAGGTCGCGAGCCCGAAGCCGCCGATGACGACGCCGGTCCCACGCAGATTCCAGAGCGGTCCAAGCACGAACCACAGGGCGGCGAACAGGAACGTCCAGAGGATGGTGAACTTGAATGGAAAGCGCTGACGTTTCGACGTGGGAATCGCGGCGCGGCGCTGGATCGCGGTCGAGGTGACCGTTTCGACGCCGGACTTCACTTCACTCACTTTTTGATAACGCCGCTCGGGCTCGCGTTCGAGGGTGCGCAGGACGATTTCATCGAGCCGGACATCGACCTGCACCTTGTGCGATGGCGGCTCGAAAACGCCCATCGGCACTTCGCCTGTGAGCATTTCGTAGAAGACGACACCCAGCGAGTAGATGTCCGCGCGGTGATCAACGGTCTGCGTGGCGTGGCGTTGCTCGGGCGCCATGTATTCGGGTGTGCCCATCACGGCGCCGATGGCGGTCAGCGTGATGTCGGCCGGATTCTTGCCGACGATTTTGGCGAGACCGAAGTCAGCGATTTTCACCCGGCCGTCGCGGGTGATGAGAATGTTGGCCGGCTTGATGTCGCGATGAACGATGCCGGCATCGTGGGCGAACTGGAGCGCATCGCAAACCTGCGGGACGATCTTCAGCGCTTCTTCGGGCGTGAGCGTGCGGGCCTCGATGGCGCGCTTCAGGTCCACGCCGTCGATGTATTCCATGACGAAATAGCAAAGCCCGTCCGTCGTGCCGTAATCGTAAATGGTGACGATGTTCGGATGATTGAGCCGCGCGAGTGATTGCGCTTCGCGATGAAATCGTTCGGTGAATTCATCCAGCTTCCCGAACGGTTCGGGTAAGACCTTGATGGCGACGAGACGGTTCAGTTTTTTCTGGCGCGCCTTATAGACTTCGCCCATCCCGCCGCGACCGAGCATCTCGATGAGTTCGTATTCCGGAAACGCGGCGGCGAGGGCATCGATCTGCGATTGGCGAAACGCGGCCTCGTCGGCGGCCTGGTCCGTTTCCCCCGGCGTGCCGACTCCGAGCCCGCGACCGAGTGCGCAGGCGGGGCAGACGCCTTCCGGTGCATCGGCGGGGATCACGGCTCCGCAGTTTGGGCAATGGTTTGATTCGTTCATGGTTTTTGGTCTCCTGCCACTTCCAGACCGGTTGGGGGAAAAAGGTAACGGAGAAGAATGAAAATTGTGAAGGGGAAGGCGAACCGCGCCGGCGCCGGGCTTTGGACAATCTGCTGTTATACCTATAACAGCAGATTGTCTGATGCGGGACCGATTGGGTGGTGGGTCAGGTTCCGGCGAGGGCGCGGAAGAGGTCGCGGATCTCGGCATCCACTTCGGCGGTGCTTTCGACGGTTGCCGCGATGTGTGCACGGAGCAGATCGCGGTAGCGTTTGCGCAGGCGATAGACCGCCATTTTCACCGCGTCCTCGCCAAGACCAAGCTGCACGGCGATTTCGCGATAGGAGAGATTTTGCGGGTCGGGGGAGAGCAAATCCTTGAGGGCGGTGAACAATTCGATTTTGCCCGCCGCCTCCATTTCGGCGCGCAAGGTCGCGAACACATTCTCGAGCACGGTAAGCGCCCAGCGGCGTTCGTACAGAGTTTCGGGAGTGAAGCGGTCAAGGGGTTCGGCGGCATAGCGTTCCTCCGCTTCGAGCGGCATAAACGTCACCGCGCCGCCGCGTTTGAGCGCCCGGCTGCGCCGCCATTCCTTGGATAGAAAATGTTTCATCGCCGCGAGGAGGAAGGCACGGAATCGGCCCTTCTCGCGATCGACCGAAGCGAGCCATTCTTTTTCCAACAAGCGCGCGAAAAACTCCTGGGTCAGATCTTCCGCCTCGGCCGGTGGATGTCCGCTGCGACGCACGAAGGCATAAAGTGGATACCAGTAAAGACGGCACAACTCGGCGAGCGCAGCCGCCGCGCCTTCGTCGCCGGGGGAGCCTTGCGCGGCGAGCACAACGCTCCAGCGCGTTTCGCCAAATTGGGAACGGGGCATGCGCGACGCATAGCGGAACGGTTCGCGCTGGCGAAGTGCAAAGAGCTTGAGCCGCTGACGCGACGCGTCGGTGAAGCGCCTGAGGCACTCTCCGTAGGGATACTCAATCGCTAAACTTTACCGGCAACGCCATCCGCCGAGCCAGCGCTTCGAGCACCGCATTCAATTGCGCCGGATTTCGGCTTCGCTGCAAGTGAGCTTCCTCGGCGTCGGTCGAGGACGCGCCGCTTGCGGAGAGCGTCGAGGTAGGCCGCCAGCGCAGAGCGTGTTCCATCGGGATCGTGGAAGAGAAAATAGTGCGTCAGCAGTGCCGACGAATTGTAGTGGCGGTAGGCGCTTTCCGCCGCGATTTGGGTGTCCCAATCGTTCGGGGTGAGACGCATCAGGGTTGCGGGAGTAATGATCGGCAGCGCGTCGCGGGAATTCGGACGTTGCCATTTGACGAGATAGCGCCGCATCGCGGAGTCGAGAGAGTCAAACGTGTAGCGCCCCTGCGTGTACGGCCACGAGGCCACGCATTCGGCGAATCCTTCCTTCAACCAAATCGGCCAGCGCGAGGAGCCGCGACGCAGGATCTGATGCGTCACTTCGTGTTTCACCACGAAAAGATTTTGTTGATGCCGGGCATCGATTCGTCCGCCACGGGCTGTGATCCCGAGATTGGGGAGAAGGATTAGCATTTCCCGTCCGTTGAAATACCCGCCGGAACCCACCGGACCACCCTCGGCGGCATAGCTCTCCGGCGTGTTGAGAAGCAACACGCGATGTTTTCGCGACGAAACATCGATCCCGAGCGCGAGCGGTATCGCGGCCAGCGTTTCGCGCGTCGCCTCAAATACGAGGGCCAGATCACGCACCACCGCGACGGGTAGTGACACGTCTGATTCGATTGAAAAATGTGGCGCCTCGTAGGCGAACCGTTTTTCTGCATTGGGCGCTGCCGATGATATGAGTTCAAAGGGTGGTGCCGCCACCAATTTTGGCCACGGCGGTTGCTCGCCGGACGCGTTCGCCAAGAGCGGCCACAACGCCACGAGTGTGCAGGGGAGTTTCACGCGCTTGCATTCGGCCAGTTCGCAGGTCCGGCAAGTGGAAATCAGTCTCGGGGATCGTGGCTCGCCAAATAATTCTCCGCGGCCATGATTCGCGCTCACCCATGAACACGTCGTATCTCGTCGCCACCGTTGCGCCCATTCTCCTGGCCGCGAACCATGCCTGCATTGCCGCATCGCCGTTGCCGCGGAGTTCGCCTGAGGCGCAGGGAGTTTCGTCCGCGGGGATCCGCGAATTCGTTGAAACCGCCGACCACCAAGTGGACACGATGCACAGCTTCATGGTGGTGCGGCATGGACAGGTAATCGCCGAAGGATGGTGGAAGCCGGAGGCACCGGACAAATCGCATGTCCTGCATTCGCTGAGCAAAAGCTTTACCTCGACCGCCGTCGGGCTGGCGGTCGCCGAGGGAAAGCTCAGCATCGATGACCCAGTGCTCAAGTTTTTCCCGGACGACGCGCCTGCCGACCCTTCGAACAACCTCAAGGCGATGCGGGTGCGCGATCTCCTGACCATGAATTCCGGCCAGCAAACCGAGGCGAAATTTACGCCGGACGAGCCGTGGGTGAAAACTTTCCTCGCCCAGCCCGTGCCGTTTAAGCCCGGCACCCACTTCCTCTACAACACGCCGGGTACGCACATGCTTTCGGCTATCGTCACGAAAGTGACGGGCGAAACCGTTTTCGATTACTTGAAACCGCGTTTGTTCGAGCCGCTCGGATTCGAAAATCCCGAATGGGGCAGCAGTCCGCAGGGCAATTCTTTCGGCGGTTGGGGATTGAAGATTTGCACCGAGGACATAGCGAAATTCGGCCAGCTCTATTTGCAGAAAGGGAAGTGGAACGGAAATCAGCTCGTGCCCGCCGCATGGGTCGAGCAGGCGACTTCAAAGCAGGTCTCGAATGGCAGCGATCCAACCAAGGATTGGGATCAGGGTTATGGCTTTCAGTTCTGGCGCTGCCGCCACGGTGCCTATCGCGGCGACGGCGCGTTTGGGCAGTTCTGCCTCGTTCTGCCCGAGCAGGATGCTGTCGTCGCCATTACCGCCGACTGCAATGACATGCAGGGCGAACTCAATGTCGTCTGGGACAAATTGCTGCCCGCCTTTCACGACGCGCTGCTTCCGCCGAACCCGGACGAAAAAGCGAAGCTGAAGCAAACTCTCGCGAGCCTCGCCGTGCCCGCCGGTCATGCGGCGAATACAATCAAGCTTCCCGGTTCGAAATAGCCGGCGATTCACCTCAATCAGCAAATTCCGAATACGATGAGTCCCTGGATTGGAGCACTCGCGCTGGCAACGGCGACCATCGCGTGCCTCGGGGCTGCGGAACCGCATCCTGCGCTCCGGGCAATCGGTTCGCTCGGTGGACTCGGAGTGAACATCCACTTCACAGATCCCAAGCCGGGGGAACTCGAGATGCTGCAAGGCGCTCGCGCATTGGGGTGGAGTGAATGACGGGGAAATTCACTATCTGATCCAGTGGGAGTCAATCTTCCTGCTCGATAACGTCGCGCGCCAATCCATCGCAGGAGCAGTCCAGCTCGCGGCGCCAACGCTTATCTATTGAGAGCGCTGATCGACTCGCGCAACGGAACTGTGCCGCTATGGGTCGAGACGGTTTTCAAAATATCCGCCGCGACTTCAAATGAACGCAAGCGGGCGGCGTGATCGTAAATCTGCGCGGTCGCGATGATTTCGTCGGCGTCGGTGGCCTCGATCAACTCGTGGAGTTCTCGGCGAACCGTCTCGGGTCCGCCGACCGCGGAGCAGCGAGTCATGCGTTGAACGTGCGATTCTTCAAACGGATTCCAATGTCCGTCCATGGTGGCGACGGGCGAGGGAAGTTTGCGCGGATGGCCGCGGATGAGATTGAGAAAGGCTTGTTGCAATGAAGTGAAGAGGCGGTGCGCTTCGGCGTCGGACTCGGCGGCGATGATATTGACGCCGACGATGACATGCGGCTCGGCGAGTTGTTTCGAAGGCTGAAAATGGCGACGATAAAGCGCGAGTGCCGCGTGGAGATAATCCGGCGCGAAATGAGAGGCGAAGGCAAAGGGAAGGCCGAGTTCACCGGCGAGGCGGGCGCTAAAATCGGATGAGCCCAGGAGATACAGGGGCACCTCGAGTCCGGTGCCGGGAATCGCTTTTATGCGTTGTTCGCGCGTGGGTGGGGCGAGATACGACTGAAGCTCGCGCAGATCCTGTGGGAAGGTATCGCCACTGCTGCCGAGGCCGCGCCGGAGAGCGCGAGCTGTCAGTTGATCGCCGCCCGGCGCGCGTCCCAGACCCAGATCGATCCGTCCTGGAAAAAGCGATTCCAGGGTGCCGAACTGTTCGGCGATGACCAGCGGTGCATGGTTCGGCAGCATGATGCCGCCCGAGCCGACTCGAATCCGCGATGTCGCCTCCGCGATATGGGCAATGGCCACTGCCGTCGCGGAACTCGCGATCCCGGGGATATTGTGATGTTCAGCCAGCCAATACCGATGATAGCCCCAGCGCTCGGCATGCTGGGCGAGATCGCGGCTATTCCGCAGTGCCTGCCCCGGATCGCCGCCCTCAACGATCGGCGCCAGATCGAGAACAGAGTAAAGCATGGGTTGAAAACATTCCTCCCGAACTGGCTGATCAGCGATTGACCGTTGCCATCATGTTTTCCGGATAGCGATTTCCGGCGGCAGCTCCGCGCGGGGCGACTTCGCCGATGCGGGCGAGGTCTTCGGCGGTGAGCTCGACCTCGAGTGCGCGCAGGTTTTCATCAAGATACCGTCGACGCTTGGTGCCGAAAATCGGGACAACGAAATCGCCTTGCGCCAGCACCCAGGCGAGGGCGAGTTGCGAAGGCGTGCAGCTTTTCGCGACGGCGATCTCTTCGATGCGGGACACGAGATCGAGATTGCGCTGGAAGTTTTCGCCCTGAAAACGCGGTGATTGCCGGCGGTAATCATCCGGATCGAAGTCCTCGAATCTTTTGAACTGGCCGGTGAGAAATCCGCGCCCAAGCGGGCTGTAGGCAACGAAGCCGATGCCGAGTTCGCGACAGGTCGCGAGCAATTCATCCTCGGGGTCGCGCGACCAGAGGGAATATTCGGTTTGCAGCGCGGCGATGGGATGCACGGCCTGTGCGCGGCGTAGCGTGTCGGCGCTCGCTTCGGACAGACCGAGGTAACGCACTTTACCTTCATGCACCAGTTCAGCCATTGCCCCTACGGTTTCCTCGATGGGCGTCTGCGGATCAACCCGGTGCTGATAATAGAGGTCGATCGTCTCGACGCCGAGTCGGCGGAGACTGCCTTCGCACGATCGGCGCACGTATTCGGGCGTCCCGCAAATGCCGCGTTTGGTCGGGTCGTTTGGATCGCGGACAATCCCGAATTTTGTCGCCAGTACCACTTTTTCGCGCCGACCGGCGATGGCTTTGCCGACGAGTTCCTCATTTGTGAACGGACCGTACATGTCGGCGGTGTCGAGGAGCGTAACGCCTTTCTCGAGCGCACGATGAATAGTCGCGATTGATTCCGCATCATCGCGCCCGCCGTAGAAATCCGACATGCCCATGCAGCCGAGCCCGAGCGCCGAGACCATCGGGCCCGTACGACCAAGTTGGCGAGGGTTCACGCCTTGCCTCCGAAGCTGACGTAGTCGTCGAGATCGAGCATGGCCGCCCAGGACGTAACGTCTTCGCGCGTCTTGCTGATCGCACCGACCATTTCCCCGAAATACTGGAAAGTATCCGCGTCGCTGGTTGGTCCGCGGTTTTCGTGGAAGGCGCTCCATTGAGCAATTTCCCAAGGATCACGTTTGACCTTCGCGTTCTCATTGATCCATTCCAAGATTTCCCCGTCGCCTTTGCCCGTGGCCAACTCCTGACGAAGCGCTTCGGGGTCGAGGCCGATGAAAGCGAGAAGGCGCTGATCGAGCGGGCAGTTGTAATGATACTCGCCGTTGGTGCCGGCAATTTCGGCCCGGCCCTTGTCGAGCATGCGCGGCAAAAGAACATAGTCGCCCAGGCGAACGCGCGGGCTGCGTGGCGGACGTTTCGTCAGGTCTGGTGCGGAGAAGGTGTCGCTTGTGCTCATGATTTGTACTCAATGTCGGAATGTTGATGGCTCGAAGATTGTCTTACTGCGCGGTCCAGCCGCCATCGACCGGCAGCGCGATGCCGGTGGTGAAGGCGGCACCGGGTGAACAAAGGTAAAGGACCGCGGCGGCGATTTCGTCCGGTTTACCGAAGCGCCCAACGGGATGTTTCGCCAGCATTACGTCACGAATCTCGGCGTTGCCGCGAATTTCATCCGTCATTTCCGTTTCGATAACCGCCGGACAGACCGCATTGACCCGGATGCCTTGCGTGGCGAATTCGAGCGCCGCGGATTTGGTCAGTCCGATAACGGCAAACTTGCTGGCGTTATAAATCGGCGCACCGGGAATCGGATTGAGACCGAGGGCGGAGGCATTGTTGACGATTGATCCGCCGCCGGCGGCGAGAAGCGCCGGGATCTGGTGTTTCATGCAGTAGAGCACACCGCGCACGTTAATGTTCATCGTGTGGTCGAATACTTCATCGGTGCTTTCGGTAATCGGACCGGGGTCGGCATAGACTCCTGCGTTGTTAAAGGCGCAATCCAAACGCCCGAATCGTTCGACTGTTCGTGCGACCAATGCCTTCACGTCGCTTTCACTCGAAACGTCGGTTTTGACGAAGAGCGCTTCACCGCCTCCTTTCTCGATTTCGCTGACGACGGCTGCGCCCTCGGATTCGCGTCGTCCGGCGACGACAACTTTGGCGCCTGCTTTGGCAAAGGCGAGAGCGGTGGCGCGCCCGATGCCCGACGTCGCGCCGGTGATAAGAGCTACTTTGCCGGTGAATGAATCGTTCATGGAATGTGGTGCTGGTAGTGGTTAATGTGGGTGAAGTTGGTCTGTTTGATCGGCAGGATTAGTTTTGCGCCGCGGTTTGACTGGTCAGCGCTTCGAGTTGATCGACGATGACTTTCTTGGCTGTGACGCCGGTGATCTGATGACGCAGTTCGCCGCCGTTGAAGAAAAGCAGCGTCGGCACGCCGCGGACTTTGAATTTCCCCAGCAGTTCGGGTTCATCGTCGGCATTGATTTTGGCAATACGAAAGCGGCCTTCGCTCTCACGGGCGATTTCATCGAGCACAGGTGCGATGAGGCGGCATGGGCCGCACCACGGCGCCCAGATATCGACCAGGACTGGAATGGGTGATCTCAGCACCGCCTTTTCAAAACTGGCCGCGTTAATGTTGATGGGTTCGTTCATAGCTAAGTAGATGGATTGATAATGTGGGTGTGTTTTAGTGACGGGAAGCTCGTTGACGCGGCGTGTGCGGTGGGAGTTCGCGCGGCACGACCATGAAGAAAAGCTTCTCCGTGCCCCTCAGGACCATGATGGGTGAGGGCACGTCGATTTCTGAGGCGACCAGGCGCTTGTGCAGGTCATCGATGGAGCGAACAGCTTCACCTTTAAAGCCGACAATGGTGTCACCCTGGTGCAATCCCGTGACCGCCGCCGGGCTGCTGGGCTCGACTTCCACGATCAACACGCCGCGGTCGGCAGGCAGCTTGTGAAAGCGGACCACGCGCGGGTGGAGCGTCACATTCTGACCAGCGACTCCAATCGAGCTGCGCCGGATGCGTTGCTCCTTGATCAGCCACGCCGCGACGAATTGCGCCGTGTTGCTGGCGATCGCGAAACAGATGCCCTGCGCTGGCAGAATCACGGCAGTGTTCACGCCGATCACTTCCCCCGCGCTGTTAACGAGCGGGCCGCCGGAGTTGCCTGGATTCAGCGCTGCGTCGGTCTGGATGATGTCGTCCATCAGTCGGCCCGATTCGGCTCTCATGGAGCGGCCGAGTGCGCTGACAATACCCGACGTTACGGTTTGTTGAAATCCATACGGGCTGCCAACTGCGATCGCGACCTGGCCGACGGTCAGGCGCGCAGAGTCCGCGAGGCGCACATGTTGCAGATTGGGTGCGTCGATCCGGATGACGGCGAGATCAGTTTCGGGATCGGTTCCAACGAGCTGCGCCGGAAATACCCGCGCGTCGTGCAGCGTGACTTCGAGGTTGTGAGCTCCATGCACCACGTGGCTGTTGGTGAGGATGAAACCGTCTCGGGCGATGACAAAACCCGATCCGCCGCCCTGCCCGCGCGGGCCATCGACGCGAATATTCACCACGCTCGGCGCGACCCGGGCCGTCGCGGAAGCAACGGTTCTCGAGTAGGCGTCGAGCAACGCGGAGTCATCGTCGGAGGAACGATGCTCAAGCGCAGGGACGGAATCGTCTTGAGGAAACAGGACCGGAGCGAGCCGTACCCGAGAGACCGGTGGCTGATGCGCGCGAGCGGCGGATGGAAGGGCGGCATTCATGGAATGATAAAATGAGATTCGCACACTACGATTAGACCGGTCGTCTCATTTTTGTTCAAAATATTTACGCCGCCCTGAGTGTGCGCTCGAGAAACTTCGCTGCCGTACGAAGTGGACCCACATTTCTTTCCACCTGCGTGCGTTGCAGCGCCCCTTGCCACGTATCCTGAATGACGGCGGCCGCTTCGCTGGGTTTCAGCTTTTTGGAAATACTGCCGTCGCGCTGCCCTTCGCGGACGACGCTTTCAAAAATGTTGCGCCAAGTCTTCAATCCAGCGGCAAGAACGTCGCGCATCGGTTCGGAAAAACTGGTCACTTCGAGACCGAGTTTGACCACCAGACAACACTGTTGGCAGGCGCCCTCAGTGCTTTTCCCAATCTGATAGTTCCAATATTCGACGAGCTTCTGGAGAGCCGTCGTGTCCGTCTGATCAAAAAATTGCCGAAGCCGCGCCGTGTGTTCGTGGACATAGTGAGAGATGAGTTCGACCCCGAATTGCTCCTTCGAACTGAAGTGGTGGTAAAACGAACCCTTCGGCACTTTCACCGCATCCAGGATCTCACGAAGTCCGACCGAGTGAAAACTCTTGGACAGCATGATCTCCTCAGCGGCTTCGAGGATACGCTCTTTGGTTGTTCCGATCATGAGCTGTAGCACATTAGACCGAGCGTCTCGCCGTGTCAAGGAGGCGGCATTTCGCGCTTGGTCATCCCGAGCGTAGTCGAGGGACCCGGATCGATTGCGAGACGTGTGGTGCGACCGAGGGGGGATGGCGGCTTTGCAGCTGAATTCATGGTCGTATGATCAGTTTCTGACTTGGATCCGGGTCCGCTCGACTGCGCTGCGCCCGCCTTCCCGCATTCGCTCCGCTCGGGATGAACAACTTGTGGTCCGTTATATGATCCGATCAAGCAGCGGCTCACCGGCGAGGAAAAGGCGGAAATTCGCCAGGAAATGCTGGATCAGCGTTTTGGCTTCGTTGGCGTGACCGCCCGCGGTGTGTGGAGTGATGTGGCAATTCGGCAGCTTGAGCAACTCGTGGGTCTCAGGCAGTGGCTCGGGATCGGTGACATCGAGCCAGGCGGCTGAAAGTTGACCGGAGCGCAGAGCGTGGGCCAGCGCAGATGGATCGTCCGTCGTGCCGCGACCGATATTGTAGTAGGAGGCGCCGCGCTTCATCTGCGCGAGGCGGCCGGCATTGATAAAACGATTGGAGTCCGCGTTTGCCGGAAGGATGTTGACCACGTGATCCGCGGCGGCGAGCGCACCGGGCAATTGGGAAACCGTGATCGTCGGCACCGGTTCGTCGCCGCGAGCGCGGCGGCGAAAAGCGGTGATCTTCGTTTCGAACGGAGCGAGCAATTCGACGAGACGCGAGGCGATCGAGCCGAAGCCGAGGATGAGAACGTTCTGTCCGCGCAGGGAGCGTGACGACTGGCGTAATCGTTGCCATAACTCGGTGCCATTTGCCGTATGGGTGCGAAGTGCTTCGGCTAAATTACGCGACTGGGCGAGCATGAAGGCGAAGACGTGTTCGGCACAGGCCTCGGCGTAAACCTGTGAGCTGTTGGTCACCAGGAGTCCGCGCGCTTTGGCGCCGTGGCGGAAAGCGTCGGTATCGTAGCGAGTGTACCCTGCACTCGTGATATGAATCCAACGCAGCGTCGGCGAAGCGAGCACGGCGTTAGCATCCGGCTGTCCGACCGCGATGTCGACCATCGCCAGAGCGGGAGCGGGCGGTGGAGCATCGAGCACCGAACTGGCGCGTTGCGCGGGAAAAACCAGCTCGTGCGGAGCCACGCCATCCACCAGGAGTTGGCGGTTGGCGTCGTCGAGCGTGATGTCGGAAAAGACGCGTAGGGGTGGTTGAGAGGCGTCGGTCATGGTACGGGCGCTGGGTTGCGCTCAGTAAAGCCGCGCTGATGCCAATACGGATAGGCCGGTGTTGTGGCGCTGGCTTCGTCGAGCTTCGCGATCTGTGCGGGAGTGAGTTTCCAACCGACAGCGCCAAGATTTGCCCGCAACTGATCTTCGTTGCGTGCGCCGATGATGACGGTCGAAACGCTGGGCCGTTCGAGCAGCCAGTTGATCGCGATCTGCGGCACGCTTTTTCCAGTTTCGCTGGCCACCGCCTCCAGGGCATCGACGACGCGAAAAAGAAACTCGTCCTCGACCGGCGGTCCGTAACTCATCGAGGTGTCGGATTGCACCCGACTATTTTCCGGGAGCGGCTGCCCGCGGCGAATTTTACCAGTGAGTCTTCCCCATCCGAGCGGGCTCCACACCACGGCTCCGACTTTTTGATCGAGGGCCAGCGGCATCAGCTCCCCTTCGTAATCGCGTCCGAGCAGCGAATAATAAGCTTGGTCAGCGACGTAGCGTGGCCAGCCGTAACGGTCCGATACGGCGAGCGATTTCATCAAGTGCCATCCGGAAAAATTCGAGCAGCCGAGGTAACGAATCTTCCCCGCCCGCACGAGATCATTGAGCGTGCTCAGTGTTTCCTCGACCGGAGTTTGGGCGTCGAATCCATGGAGTTGATAAAGGTCGATGTAATCCGTACCGAGTCGGCGCAGCGATCCGTCAACCGCCCTGATCAAATGATGCCGTGACGACCCGACATCATTCGGAGTGTCGCCCATCTTGAAGGTGCCTTTCGTCGAAATGAGCACCTTGTCCCGGCGTCCCTTAATCGCGGCCCCCAGCACTTCTTCCGCGACCCCGCCCGAATAGATGTCCGCGGAGTCGAACATGGTCAGGTCCGCTTCGAGACAAATATCCACGAGGCGCGTGGCTTCCTCGGGGCCGGTGGCGCCCCAGGCTTCGAAGAGTGGACCCTTTCCGCCGAAGGTTCCGGTGCCGAGTGTCAGGACCGGGACTTTCAATCCTGATCCGCCGAGTAGTCTGTATTCCATGGTTATCGAAAGTTGGATTGTGAGTTGTCTGTGCGAATCGGGCGAGCGTGTGGTGCTGGTCCTGCGTGGTGCGGCCAAAAATGAAAAGAGACGTCGGTGAAACGTATCCGAACTTCAGTCTGCCCGAACAATCTCGGCCATGTTTACGTTCCTGATCGCAACACGAGCCGAGCAATTGCGTGTAGAATTCCATATCGGCCGACCGACCAACCGATCCAAGAGAGTTCGTTTGCGGGGGCGACCCAGCAGCAAGAATCACTTTTCATCGACCAGCTCCGGACGGTAGAACGCCGCCCGTGTTTCGGACGCTATTGATCATCTTTAGCTTCGTGCTGGCCGTTGGCTGTCATCGAAAAACCACTGTCGCCCCCCGGCCTCCCTCCGTGCGGGTCGCGGTAGTGACGAAAGAAACCGTGCCGCTGTATGTCGCCACGTTTGGAAAATGTCGCAGTATCGCATCGGTGACCTTGGTCCCGCAGGTGACTGGGATTCTGGCGGAAACGAAATTCACCGAAGGCACGATGGTGAAGGCGGGCGACCCGCTCTTTGAGATCGATCCGAAACCCTACACGGCGGCGCTGGAACAGGCGAAGGGAGACCTGGAGACGGCGAAGGCGAATCTCGTGAATGCGCAGGAAGCGCTGGCGCGGCAGCAGGCGCTCTTCGAGAAAAAGGTGGTCGATATTCAGCAGTTGCAGAATTCGCAGGCGGCGCTCGCTGGTGCGGGCGGCGACGTCGAGTCAAGCACGGCGGCCGTCGAGTTGGCCCAGATCAATCTTAGCTACTGCACGATCAATAGCCCGATTAATGGGCGAACCGGGCCTTACCTCATCAATTCAGGGAATCTTGTCTCGGCGGGGAAATCCGAGTTGGTGAATGTGCGCACACTCTCGCCGATTTACGTCGATTACACGATTTCGGAGTCCGATTTTCCGCGCGTGCAGCGCTATCTCGAGGAAGGTGACGACGGCCTCGAGGTGCGGATCACCGTGCCGTCGGATGCGAAATTCCAGGCGACGGGAAAGCTGACCTTCATCGACAACCGGATCGGCTCGAGTACCGGGACCCTTGCTCTTCGGGCGACCGTGCCGAACGACGATCTGAAGCTCCTCCCGGGGCAATTCGTGAACGTCCGTTTGATCCTGAAGGAAATGCCGGACAGCGTGCTCGTTCCATCGTCCGCTGTTCTCACCGGAGCGAATGGTGATTACGTCTTCGTGCTGAAGCCGGGTGATACGGTGGAACAACGAGCAGTGACTCGGGGGCAACTGGAGGGAGGTCTGGTCGTCATTTCCGATGGGCTGTCTGCTGGTGAATCCGTGGTGACATTTGGGCAGATCGCGCTGAAGTCTGGAGCGAAGGTGACGGTCTTGGACGGAAAACCAGTCTCGACTGCGAAATGAATCTTTCCGCGCCGTTCATCCGCCGGCCCGTGATGACGACGCTCGCGTCATTGTCGGCCCTGGCCTTCGGTATCACGGCCTTTCTCCACCTTCCAACTTCCGACCTGCCCGACGCGGCGTTCCCCGTGATCGCGGTAACGACGAAATACCCGGGGGCGAGTCCCGAGATCATGGCGAACAACGTCGCGACTCCGCTCGAGTTGCAGATGATGCAGATCCAGGGGCTGGATCTCATGACATCGAGCAATTCGCAGGGTGTTTCGCTGATTACGCTTCAGTTCTCGCTAAACAAGCCGATGGCGTCGGCTGCAACAGATGTGCAGGCGGCCATCCAACGAGCCAACGGATCGCTTCCGACCGACCTGCCGGCGCCGCCGTCGTTCCAGCTGACCAATCCCAACGACAAGCCGATTTCCTACATCAAGGTCGCCTCGGATTCCATGACGCTGGGAGAACTCTACAATTACGCGAACAACGTGATCGCGCAGCGGATGACGATGATCTCCGGAGTGTCGCAGGCGTCCGTGTATGGTTCGCCCCGGGCGGTGCGGATCAAGGCGGATCCGAACGCGCTCGCGGCGCGCAATGCGACGCTCGACGATCTGGCGGCCGCGATCGAATCAGCGAACGTGTTTCAGCCGGTCGGCCAGCTCGACGGACCGAGTCAGGCGCCGATTGTGAACGCGCAGGGACAGTTGCCCTGGGCCCGCGATTATCTGGACGTCATCGTCCGCTACCAGGACGGCGCACCGGTGCGGATCCGCGACGTGGCCCAGCCGGTCGATGGGCTGAGTTCTGAATACATTCGGTTGCATTCATGGCGACGGGGACATCCCACACCGGCGGCGACCCTGGTGGTCGCGATCACCGCTGGGCCCGGGTAGCAATGCGGTGAAGGTTAGTCACAGAATCTCGGAGACGCTCGAAGAGTTGCAGAGCCAATTGCCGCGTTCGGTGGAGACTTATGTCATTTACCAAAGGGCCACGCAGATCGTCGATAGCATCAACGACGTGAAGTTCACGATCGCACTGGCATTCGCGCTCGTCGTTCTCGTGATCTTCCTCTTTCTCGGCCGGCTCCGCGAGACCTCGGTGCCAAGCGTCGCCCTGCCGATGGCGTTGTTCCTGACGTTTTCGATGATGGCGGTGTGTGGATTTAGTTTGGATAATCTCTCGCTGATGGCGCTGACCCTGGCGGTTGGATTCCTGGTCGATGACGCCATCGTCGTCCTGGAAAATACGGTCCGCCATCTGGATATGGGGAAGCCGCCGGTGCAGGCGGCGCTCGATGGCGCGAAAGAGATCAGCTTCACGGTGTTGTCGATGACACTTTCTTTGTCGGCGGTCTTCATTCCGTTGGTGTTCATGCCGGGATTGCTCGGGCAGATGTTTCACGAGTTTGCCCTGACAATTGTGTTTGCGATCCTGATGTCAGGCGTGGTGGCGATCTCGCTTTCGCCCATGATGTGCTCGCGGCTGCTGAGAAAGCGGACACCCGGAGATGAGTCGCGCGTGGAGAAGGTGCTGACCGCGATCTTTGCGCGTCTCTACCGCCACTATGATGTGACTCTACGATGGATGATGCGGCACAAACCCCTGGCCGTCTTCGTTTGGATCGGGTGCCTGGTCGGCTCGGTGCTGCTCTATCTCGACATCCCCAAGACGTTTCTCCCGATCGGCGACAGTGGCACCATGCTCGGCCCCTACGTCGCACGTGAGGGCACCTCGCCTGAGCAGATGCAGGCGTATCAGGATCAGATCACCGAGATCTTCGCGCAGAGTCCTTTTTTCGATCAGGCGGTCAACGTTACGAACCTCGGCAACGGTGGGATCCCGAATTCCATGGGTTTGGGTTGGGCGCAGCTCAAACCGGCCGGACAGCGTCCGTCTATCTCCGAGGTTTCGGCGGCGGTCAATGCGGAGATCCTCGAGAAAGTGCCGGGCGTCATTCCGCTCTTTCGGCCGGTTCCCACCCTGCAAATTGCGGCTGGCGCGACGTCCGATCAGCAGGGCGAATTCGCGTTTGCCATGACCAGCACCGACCCCGATCTCCTTTACGAATCGGCCGGAAACCTGATCGCGAAGCTGAACGGCGAACCGGGATTTCTCCAAGTCTCGAGCGACATGCGCCACCAGACGCCATATCTCGATATCGAGATTCTGCGCGATCAGGCGCGGAGCTACGGGTTAAGTGCGGAGAATGTTGAGAAGACGATCCAGTTGGCGTTGGGCGGCGGCCGGATTGGTCAGATCATGACTCCGATGAACGAGTTCGATGTCGTGCTCGAACTCGAGGATGACGTGAGACGATTTCCCTCTCAGCTCGCAGCCCTGCGCCTGCGCGGAAAATCCGAGGACGATCTGGTCCCGTTATCGTCAGTCGCACGATGGAGTCAATCCGTGGGCCCCGAGACGATCAACCACACGAACCAGATCACGTCTGCGAGCATCTTCTTCAATCTCGATCCCGATTACCCGACCGGAACAGCGGTGGCGCGAGTGAAGGAACTCGCCGCCGAACTTCTGCCCATCGGCGTGAGCGGCAAGGTGGTCGGCAAAGCGGAGGAATTTCAGCAGACCGTCAACGGCATGGTGGTTTTCCTCTTCATCGCCATCTTCGTCATGTATGTCATCCTCGGCGTTCTCTACGAAAGCTATGTTCATCCGTTGACGATTTTGAGCAGTCTGCCGACGGCCGGGATCGGCGGATTGTTTGCGCTGTGGGCGCTCGACATGAGCCTGTCCGTGTACGGCTTCATCGGTTTATTTCTGCTCATCGGGATCGTCAAAAAGAACGGAATCCTGGTCGTGGATTTTGCCATCCAGCGGATGCGCGAGGGACGCGGGATCGAGGAGGCGACCGTCGAGGCGTGCAAAGAACGGCTGCGACCGATCCTGATGACGACCTTCGCCGCCGTCTTCGGAGCCGTGCCGATCGCGATTGGATTCGGATCGGACGGCGCAAGTCGCCAGCCGTTGGGAATCTGCATCGTCGTGGGTCTGCTCGTTTCCCAAGTGCTGACTCTCTACGTAACGCCCGTGTTTTTCTATTACCTGGAGCGCTTCCAGGAGAACCGCCTCGACCGGATCGCGTTCTTCGCGCGCGGAGAGTCAGCGTAGGTTAGGTCCCCTTCGCGTCCTTGGTTCGTTCGCACGACGTGCGTCCTCACTTCTGAAAATTAGGCCATGGAGGTTGGAACCTGCACCTCGGCCGGTTTGTCCATCTTTGGCGCTGAGCCTCCGCGCTCCTTGAACCACATGATGATGACGTAGAAGACCGGCGTGAGGAAGAGGCCGAAGAGGGTGACGCCGAGCATCCCGAAGAAGACCGCGGTGCCGAGCGCCTGCCGCATTTCGTAGCCGGCGCCGCTGCTGAGCACGAGCGGGAGGACACCGAGGATGAAGGCGAACGACGTCATCAGGATCGGGCGCAAACGAAGCTTGCAAGCCTCGATCGCGGCTTGGAAGCGATCCACGCCGTCGCGGTCCTGAATCATCTTGGCAAATTCAACGATCAGGATGGCGTTTTTGCAAGCGAGACCGACCAGCACGACGAACCCAATTTGGGTAAAGATGTTGTTATCCATGCTGCGCAGCCAGACGCCGCCGATCGCGCTAAGCAGACACATCGGAACGATGAGGATGATGGCCAACGGCAGCGACCAGCTTTCGTAGAGCGCGGCCAGGACGAGGAAGACGATGACAACGCAAAGCGGGAAAATGTAGATGGCGCTGTTGCCGGCGAGTTCTTGTTGCAGGGCCATTTCCGTCCACTCGGTAGTGAAACTGGTGGGGAGGGTTTCTTTCGCGAGGCGCTTGACGGTGGCCATCGCTTCACCGGTGCTGAAGCCCGGAGCGGGCGAGCCATTGAGGTCGGCGGCCGGCCACATGTTGTAGCGCGTTACTTTGTCCGCGCCGCTGACTTCTTTCACCGTTCCGACAGCGCCGAGCGGAACCATGCCGCCGCTGGCGTTGCGCGTTTTGAGCAGGCGGATGGAATCGGGCGTGAGACGAAATTGTGCGTCGGCCTGCGCGGTAACCCGGTAGCTGCGGCCGAAGAGCGTGAGATCGTTGACGTAGGTGGAGCCGAGGTAAGTCTGGAGCGTGCCGAAGATGTTGTTCAGGGGAACGTTCATGGACTTCGCTTTCACGCGATCGATATCCAGCCAGAGCTGCGGAACATTGGCGCGGAAGGTGGTGATGTTGCCCTGGAGGGCGGGGTTCGCGTTCGCGGCCATCATGAGGCCAAAAGCCTGTTCCTGCAGGGCTTCGAGCCCGGCGTCTCCGCGATCCTGGATATACATGCGGTAGCCGCCCGCGTTGCCGACCCCGGCGACTGGAGGTGGCGGAAAGGCCCCGGTGATGGCTTCGGGAATCTCGGCGCGGAAGCGAGCGTTTATCTTCGCGAGGATCGCCGGCATCTGCTCGTCGGGACCGTGGCGATCGGCGAATGGTTTGAACGGAATGAAGACGGCACCGGTGTTTGGCTGATTGCCGCCGAAGAGGTTCATGCCGGCGATCTCCATGGTGTCGAGGACGCCGGGGGTTTCGCGCGCGATCTTCGCCATTTTATCCACCACCGCCTGTGTGCGATCGAGCGACGAGGCATCGGGAAGCTGGCAGAAGGATGCGGCGTAGCCGCGATCCTGCGTAGGAATGAATCCGGTCGGCACCACTTTGAATCCAAAATAAGTTAGCCCGAGCAGACCGGCGTAGAAAAAGAGGACAATTGCCGCGACGCGGGTGAGCCGCGCCACGCTTTTGCCGTAGGCGTTCGAGCTCCAGGCGAAGACTTTGTTGAAGCCGCGGAAAAACCACCCGAGCAGCCCGTCGATGATCTTTTGCATGGCGTCACGTTTTGCGCCCTGCGGCTGAAGCAGAATGGCGCCGAGAGCAGGCGAAAGCGTGAGCGAGTTCAGCGCGGAGATCGCGGTCGAGACCGCGATCGTGAGCGCGAATTGGCGGAAGAATTGACCGCTGATACCGCTGACATGAATGCGGTCGGAACGAAGACCGCGCCCAGCACGAACGCCACCGCCACGACCGCGCCACTCACTTCGTCCATCGCTTTCCGCGCGGCGTCGCGCGGACTGAGCCCATTCGCGATGTGATGCTCGATGGCTTCGATGACGACGATGGCGTCATCGACCACGATTCCGATGGCCAGCACCATGCCGAAGAGCGAGATATTGTTGATCGAGAATCCAAAGAGCGACATCGCCGCGAACGTGCCGATGAGCGAAACCGGGATGGCGATGAGGGGAATGATCGACGCCGCGCCAGTTTTGCAGAAAGACGAGGACGACCAGGACGACGAGCGCGATGGCTTCGAAGAGCGTCTTTTGCACTTCGTGAATTGATTCACGAACGGAGACGGTCGGATCGTATTGGATTTTGTAATCGAGGCCCGCGGGAAAACGCTCCTTTAGTTCGACCATCTTGGCCCGCACGAGGTCTGAGGTTTCGAGCGCATTCGATCCCGGGAGCTGGAAGATGCCGATGGCGGTGGCGGGCCTTCCGCCGAGCCGGCTGTTCACCGTGTAGTCCTTGGCTGCCAGCTCGACGCGCGCGACGTCGCGCACGCGAGTAATGCGGCCGTCCAGGCCGGTTTTGATCACGATCGCGCCAAACTCCGCTTCGTCCGCGAGCCGGCCCTGCGTGTTGACGGTGTATTGAAATGCGGTCGAGGCTTTCGGGACCGGTTGCGCGCCGACCGTGCCGGCGGCCACCTGCACGTTTTGCTCGCGGATCGCCTCCACCACATCCTGCGCCGTGAGTCCGCGCGAAGCAACCTGCTCGGGGTTAAGCCAGATGCGCATCGAGTATTCGCGCGCGCCGAAAACGTTGACGTCACCGACTCCGGGAAGCCGGGCGAGTTCGTCGCGGATTTGCAGCAACGCGTAGTTGCTGGTGAAGACGGAATCGAGCGAGCCGTCGGGCGACACGAGATGGACGACCATCGTGATGTCCGGCGACTGCTTTTTTGTCGTGACGCCGATGCGCTGCACGTCCGCTGGCAAGGTCGGCACCGCCGTGGCCACGCGGTTTTGCACGAGGACCTGTGCGTCGTCGATGTTCGTGCCGAGTTTGAAGGTGACGTTCAGCGTCATTACCCCATCGCTCGTGCTGGCCGACGACATGTAGAGCATGTTCTCGACACCGTTGATTTGCTGCTCGATCGGCGTCGCCACCGTCTCGGCGACGGTCTTGGCATTCGCGCCTGGATAGCTCGTGGTGACCTGGATGGTTGGGGGCGCGATGTTGGGATATTGCGCAATCGGCAGCGTCCACATCGCGATGGCGCCGATCAGGGTGATGATGATCGAGATGACCCCGGCAAAAATCGGCCGGTCGATGAAGAAGTGGGCAAACATTGGAATGCGGAATGCGGAGTGCGGAATTAGCGCGGCTTTTTCCCGCGAGCCGTTTTGATGGAAGCGATGCCAATCGCGATGAGTTCGTCGGCTTCCTGCTTGAGAGCGGTTAGCTTGCTCGCCGCGATCAGTTCTGATTCTTCGAGAAGTTCGAGCCAGAAGAGCGTTTCATCGGCTTCTTCTTCGACGATCGCCATTTTAGCGATGAAATCGGCCGGCGACTTCGCGCGGCAGGCAGAGCGATAGTTTGCTGCCACAGAAGTTCCCGCGCGAACGAGTTGCGATCCAATCGCGCGCCCAGCCGTCGTCCTGCGCAACGCATCCACGACTTTCAAAATGCGTAGAGCAAACGTCTTCGTCCGCATTTTCAAATCCCGCTCACTCATGAGATGCCTTTCATTCCGCATTCCGCACTCCGCCTTCCGCATTTGCCGCTTCCTCCGGAACCGGCACGACCGCCATTCCCGGCTGCACCATCTGGAGGCGCGTGGCGACCACTTTCTCGCCGTCTTGCAGGCCTTTTTTGACGATGCGCTTGCCCTCGAAGAGCGGGCCAGTTTCGAGATTGTGCCGTGCGACGGTGTTGTCCGGATTGACGACGAACAGGTATTTTACGCCCTGCTGTGAGCTGATGACCTTGTCGTCGATCAAAACGGCTTGGTATTTGCCGGCGCCGGGAATGCGCATGCGAACGAAGAATCCAGGGGCGAGGCGCGAATTCCAGGTTTTGAAGACGCCGCGCGCGCGCTGGGTGCCGGTGTTGGGATCGAGGCGATTATCCACGAAGTCAATGTAGCCCTCATGGGGGAAACCGGTCTCATTGGCGAGTTCGATGAAGGCGGGAATCTGCGCATCGACCGCGGAGGTGCGCGTGCCTTCCTCGCGCAGCTTCAAGTATTTGAGCACACTGTTTTCGTCCGCGTCGATATAGACATAAAACGGATCGACCGACACCACGGTCGTCAGCACCATACCCTCGCCCGTTCCCGCGGTGACGAGGTTCCCGGCGGTCACGCGTTCATTGCTCACTCGACCGGTGATCGGAGATTTGATCCGCGTGTATTCGAGATTAAGAGCCGCGGCGTCCAACGCCGCCTGGGCCGCGCGGACGCTGGCTTCGGCTTGCAGGCGTGCCGCCGCCTTTTGATCGTATTCCTCCGCCGAAACGATCTTCTTTTCCCGCAGTTCTTCGGCCCGATTGAAATCGATCTGTGCCAGCTTGAGCTGAGCCTCAGCCTGATCCAGCTGGGCTTTCGCTCGATCGAGGTCGGCCTGGTAGGGGCGGGGATCAATGACAAAAAGCAGGTCACCCTCATTGACCAGCGCTCCGGCTTTAAAATTCACGGACGTGAGATAGCCGCTGACCCGCGCGCGAATTTCCACCGACTGCACCGCCTCGATCCTTCCCGTGAATTCATCCCACTCCGTCACTTCGCGCTCGTGAGCGGTGACGACGTTGACGGGAAGTGGACCTTGCTCGGGCGAGGCCGCATTTTTCTTGCACCCGGAAAGGGCGACGGCCGCGACGATGGCGGCGGCGCACAAATGCAGAGAGGTCGAAGACATGCGGGCGGAGGTAATCCGGCCCGGAGGTAAAATCCAGAAAATAGTTAATGACCTTAATAAAGTCTCCGGTTTTCTCGATGCGCGTCCCTATCGAAGCCCGCGTTTTGGTCTAAAGGTCGCCGTTGCATTTGCGACCGCGCCCCGGGCTCATCGTCATCGAGCCATGTGAACTTCCTGCCGTCCCAGCACCGACTCGACTTTCGCGTTTGTCCGCCTTACCGTGCGCGCGTGACCGAAATCTTGGAAATCCCTGAAGTCCGTCAGCGCGTATCACCGCTTTCGGTCGCGGAGTACCATCAGCTGGGGGAATTTAATGAGAATGGGCGGCGCACCGAACTCATCCGAGGAATCGTGATCGAAAAAATGTCGAAATCCCCTAAACACCGCTCCATTGCCTATCGGCTCTATCGAAAAGTGCTCGCGCTGTTGCCGGATGGATATATGGCGTTGAAGGAAGAGCCATTGACGTTTCGAGATTCTGAACCAGAGCCGGATATTTCGGTGTTTATCGGTGACGAGAAAGACTTCGAGACCTGTCATCCACCCACGGCCGATCTCGTGATTGAAGTCGCCGTCAGCAGCGCCGCCCTCGACCGGGCTAATGCCGCGCTTTATGCGGAGGCGGGAGTGAAGGAATACTGGATTGTGTTCGGCGGCGAATCGTCCGTGGAGGTCTATCGTGAACTGTCGGCCGGCATTTACCGCGCAACGCAGATTTATCGAATCGGCGAAGAGATTGTGTGTGCGAGCGTGCCCGGGATTACAGTTTCCGTGGCGGAAATATTTGGTTGAGGATTTTGGGGGGATCAGTCCTTCCGGGCGATCAGGGTCAGCCGTTGCCACCACCAGACGATCCGTCCGTCTTCCTCCCCGAGGCGAAGCAATGTGCGGACCGATTCTGGAGCGGTCGCGATCATGGCGCGCACTTTGGCGCGGTTGTCTGGGGGCGTGGCCGCGGTCTCGAAATACCACTCGAGGTCTGGTTGCTTCAACGGTTGCAAATCGGCGCGAACGACTCGCAATCCTGCCGCGAGGCAAAGCTCCCGCCATTGCTTCGGTGTCAAAAAGCGGGCGTGACTCGGGTCGCGCAGCTTTTCCAATTCGTGACTCCACGCTTCCGCTTCGGGCTGGCCGTCCTCGATGCTGCCGTCAATGAGGAGAAAATATCCGCCGGTTCGCAGGACACGCGCACTTTCCTGCACGAAATCACGGGGCGAACTGAAGTGATGTGGCGCCACGCGGCTGGTCACGAGATCAAAGGTGGCGTCGGGGTAGGGGAGTGATTCGGCGGGATGCTCACGCGTCACGATGGAAAGGCCCCGTTCAAGGGCTGCTTCCTTGACCCGTTCGAGCATGGCGGGCGCGAGATCGCTGCACGTGACAACATGACCGAGGCTCGCGAGATGCAGGCCCGTGTGCCCGCCGCCGGTGGCGACATCGAGCACATCCATCTGCTCAGGAAGCGGTATCGAACCCAGCGCGTCGATGATATCGCTCACGTCGGCGAGGATATGATTGCTGCCGTAGTTGCGGCTCTGCCGCGCGAATTGTTCCTGCGCGGCTTGTTGAATCGGATCGAGAGGCATGTGGATTGTTAGTCTGATCTCTACGTCCCGCTACCAGGTCCACTCGAGCAAAGAAACCGCCTGGCGCGGGAGATCGAACGTGATCGTGCCGGTGGCTTTATCGAACGTGCCCGACTGGTCGGGAGCGAGTTGTTCGAGATGACCTGCTTTTTCCAAGGCCGTGTATTGCTCGGCGTTTGGGATCGTGGGTGAGCCCATGGCCTTCCACGCTGCGTAGGAGTTGCTGTGGGTGGGATCGACTCGGAAATGACGGAACGTCGGATCCTTTGGCCATCCGGAAATTCCGGTGAGCGTGAGCGCGATTTTGGCGGACGGACCGGGAATGTCGTCGTCGTGATAGTGCCAGACCATGACTGTGAGCTTTCGATCGCTGAGAGTGGCGAGGGCGGAGACATCGGGTTTCCCGCGCACACCGTCTTTAAGCATGTCATCGAGCGTGCTGGCGCCATCGCTGTCCACGGTCAGGCGCTGGCCGTCCATGCGGCTGAACATGCGGAAGACATTGAGCACCGGGAGATCGATGCCGCCGGTGGCGAGTTGGCGGAACCCGGCGAAGAGCGGTTGATTTTCAAAGGTGAAGGCCCAGGTGAGGGCGCCTTCGAGGTTCACGCCGTGCTTCGCGGCGAGGTCCTGTTTGCGCACGAAACTGGCGGCGGTGTAGCTGGCATAGAGGCTGGTGTTGCGATAGCTCAGTTGCGGACCCTGGCAGGCGGCGCAGCCTTCGGGATCGGATTCGCCGATGACAATGGGCTTGTCTTTCAGCTCAGGGAATCCAGCGATGACGCGGAAGGCGCCGTCGATGTCGCGGAGTTGATTGGCCATGCCCATCTGGACGTGATCATCGAGGTAGCGCGGCGAGCCTTTGGCGTGAAAAGCGATGAAATCGAGAGGCGTGCCGGTCTCACCGGTGGCGGCATTTTTTCCCTTGAGACAATGTTCGAGAAACGCCTTCAGGAAATCGCCGCCCGGCCCACCCGCAACATCCGGTCCGCCGACGCGTGCCTTGGGCATGACACCGCGCACGGCCGCGATGGCGTGATCGTGCAAGGCGAAGAACTCATCCCGCGTCCCACGCCAATATCCGATGTTTGGCTCGTTCCATGTTTCCCAATACCAGCGCATAACCTCATCGACGCCATACCGCTCGACGCAGTGCTGTGTCCAAGCGCGCACGAGGCCACCCCATTTCTCGTAGTTTTTTGGTGGATAGGCCCAGCCGGTGTAAATCTCGTCATACTTCGCGCCGGGTCGCCAGGAGTGCTGATAGGGCTCGGGTTTGATCGAAAGATCCTTCGGCATGAAACCGAGCTGCACATACGGCCGGACATGGTTTGTTCGATAGGCGTCGAAAATGCGATCAAGGATCGTCCAGTCGTAGACCGGTTGCCCGTCCGCGCCCTCGCGATAAGCATTCGTCGAACCCCATTTCAGCGCGGGTGTGCCATCGCCCGTCGTCAGCAAATTGTGCGTACGAAAATATACTTCGTCGGGTCGCAACGCGCCCAATTCGCCCAACAATTTTTCTCCGTCGCGCATGTAGGCGTAGTTCGGTTCGTCGGCACCGAAGAAGCGCCAGATGGGCTTTAGTTCCCCGACGGGTTTGCCCCCATCGACGCGGATCGAAACGTCAAACGATCCCGCGGTCGAATCATCAGCGGCAAAAACCAGTGGCGAAATCGCGGCCAGGAAGATGGCAGCGTGGAGGAAGCGATTCATCCTCAAAGACTGAAATTCTCATCGCCCGGCGGCAACCCTGAACCCTGCGCATTTGCCTCGGTTCAACCAGGCGCTCATGGCTCGCATTGCGTGAGTGCCTTGCGGGATGCAATGTGTCGCGATGAAATTTCGCGCCTCACTCATCGCCCTCTTCGTTGGTCTGAATGGCCTCAGTCTGGGCCTTGCCGCCGAGATCGGAAACGTCCGGGGCGAGGTGGCTTCAGTCAACCCGATGGCCACGGATGCTGGACTGGCGGTGTTGCGTGCGGGTGGCAATGCGATCGATGCCGCGGTCGCGGTCGGTCTGACGTTGGGGGTTGTGGACGGCTACAATTCCGGGATCGGCGGTGGATGTTTCATGCTCATTCGGCGGGCCAATGGTGAAATCGTTGCGCTCGATGGGCGGGAGATGGCGCCGGCTGCAGCCACGCGCGACATGTTTTTTCGTGATGGCAAGGCGGACACCTCGCTGAGTCAGAACGGTGCGCTGGCGATCGGGGTGCCGGGATCGCTGGCCGTCTATGATGAGGCGATTCGGCGGTTTGGAACATGGAAAATGTCGCGGCTGTTGCACGATGCTGCTGACTTGGCGGAGCGAGGGTTTGCGGTCGATGAAAACTACGCGGAACGCATTCGTTGGGAGCAAAAGGAACTGGTGAAATGCGAAGCGAGCCGCACACTATTCATGGATGCCGCGGGTGATCCGCTGCCGGCGGGGACGAATCTCAAGCAGCCTGACCTGGCGGCAAGTTATCGAGCCATCGCGGAGGAGGGGACCAATTGGTTCTACGGGGGCGCGTATGCGGAAAAGCTCGAGGCCTGGATGCGGGATCACGGTGGCGTTCTGACGGCAAAAGATTTCCAGGACTATGAAGTCCGCGAGCGCGAACCGGTCGAGGCGGACTATCGCGGCTGGCGCATCGTGAGCTTTCCGCCACCGAGCTCGGGCGGGGTGCATGTCATTGAAATCCTGAACATCCTCGAACCATTCGATCTTGCTGCCATGATTCCAGCGGAGCGCTATCACACCCTCGCCGAGGCGATGCGCCTGGCCTTTGTCGATCGCGCCTTCTGGCTGGGTGATCCCGATTTCGCCAATGTGCCGCGCGGTTTGGTCGACAAGAATTATGCCCGTGCGCTGGCCGCCCGCATCCAACCAGACCGCGTGGCCGCGATTGCGGATCATGGTCAACCGCCGGCGGCGGACACTGATTTATTTGGACGCAAACATACGACGCATTTTTCGGTTGCGGATGCGGAAGGAAACTGGGTGGCGTGTACTGCGACCATCAATACGAACTTCGGCGCGAAGGTCATCATTCCCGGGACCGGAATTCTGCTCAACAATCAGATGGACGATTTTTCGATCGAACCCGGCGTCCCGAATGCCTTTGGTCTGATCGGCGCGGAAGCCAATGCCGTGGCACCCGGAAAGCGTCCGCTTTCGAGCATGAGCCCGACGATCGTTTTGAAGGGCAACGATCCGATGTTCGCCCTCGGCGCGGCGGGCGGGCCGAAGATAATCACTCAGACCGCCCTGAATCTCGTGGGTCTGCTCGATCTTGGCCTCACCATCGACGAGGCGCTGGCTCAACCGCGCATTCATCATCAATGGAGACCTGATACACTATTGGTTGAAAGTACGGTGCCTGAAGACGTGCGTGCTGCGCTCGAAGCGATGGGTCATCACGTGCAGGTCGGTGATTCCGTGGGCGTGTCGGTGGCGATCGGCCGGGACTTAAAAACGGGAGTGTTTAGCGGTGCGGCGGATCCGCGGGTGAACGGGAAGGCCGCGGGCTACTGATCCGCCGTCGGTGCGGGCGCGGGGTCTGCGACGACCGGTGCTGATTCCGATGAGTTCGCGAGAAACAGCACTGCGAAGTCTTCGGGATCTTCCCCGCCTTGGCTTTGGAACATGAAGAGCCAGTCTTTGATCCACCAAAGACGGGTGTGTTCGTCGCCATTCATCACGAGATGGACACGGTCCTGGACCCGCGTCATGCGGTGGCTGACCGAAGTCGTGGTGGTGATCGAGAAATTGTTGTGCGATCGCGTGGTCGTGGTCTTTCCGCCGTTCTTGAGCGCTTCTTCGATTTCCTTGATCACCGCGTCCTTTTCGGCCGCCGGCACCGGGACAATCGTCACCTTCACCACACGTCCCCCGATCGTTTGATAGCGGGCCGATCCTCCGGAGAGGCTGCGGCTCGACACCTCGGGCAGCGTCACCGGCGCGGCAACGTCCGTGCGCTGCCAGTCCGCAACCTGTTTGGGAAACCATTCCTGTCCAAGGATCGCTCCGGGTGGGTGCCAGTTTTGCTCAATCGCGGACATTTCCCGTATGCCGGACCATTGTTTTCCGACCCATTCTTTTCCACTTTCGAACAGACCCGGCCCCGCAATGATGATCATTCCGATGATGGCTGTCATGATCAGCAGGAGCACCCCGCAGCCGATGAGAAGTCCTTTCTTCATGCCTGGTCCATACCCGCGCCGTGCGTGGCGGGGCGAGCCAGAAGACGCCCCCGGCCGATGGTGCCGACGAATTTTCCGTCCCGCACGGCGATCTGGCCGCGGACTGTGACGACGCTTGGACGCCCTTCAATTTCCCAGCCCTCGAAGGCGTTATAATCGACGTTCTGCGTCTGGGTTTCGACGCTGATTTTTCCCCGATAGTCCGGATCGTAAACGACCAGGTCCGCGTCACTGCCAACTGCGATGGTGCCCTTTCGTGGAAAGAGACCGAAGAGTTGCGCGGCGTTCGTGCTGGCGACCTTGACGAATGTCTGGAGATCGAGCCGCCCGCGATTGACGCCATGCGTGTAGAGGAGATTGATGCGATCTTCGACCGCGGGAATGCCGTTGGGAATCCTGGTGAAGTCATCGCGGCCCATGATCTTTTGCGTGGCAAAAGCGAACGGGGCGTGATCAGTGGCCACCGTGCTCACCAAGCCGGTCGAAAGTGCATTCCACAGCACCGGTTGATTCCGGGCCTCGCGCAGCGGGGGCGACATCACGTATTTGGCGCCCTCGAAGTTCGGCTGTTCTGCATAAGTTTTGTCCAGCAGCAGATATTGAATGAGCGTTTCGATCCAAACGTGCACGCCGCGTTGACGAGCCGCGAGCGCCGTCTCGAGCGCCTCAGTGCAACTTGTGTGGACACAATAGACATGGGCGCCCGTCAGCTCGGAGAAGGAGCAAAGGTGATGCACGCCTTCGGCCTCCACCCGGGGCGGCCGGCTTTGATAGTGGGCTTCGGGCCCAATGACGCCAGCGGCGAGCAATTCGCGCTGGCGCTCAGCGACGAGGGTTTCGTTTTCGCAATGAGCCGTGACGATGACACCCAGCTCCCGCGCGAGTTGCAGCGTGCGATAGAGTTCGGTGTCGTCGATGCCAAATGCGCCCTTGTAAGCCAGGAAAACTTTAAAACTGGCTGTTCCGCCCGCGACGATTTCGCGCAGTTCCGTCGCGGTCGTTTCATCGAATTTCGTCACGCCCATGTGAAAGGCATAGTCGCACGCGGCTTTGCCCTCTGCCTGGGCCTTCCACGTGACAAAACCTTCGGCTGTACCCATGGAACGCGACGGACACACCATTTCAAATATCGTGGTGGTGCCGCCGACGAGCGCCGCCTGTGTGCCGGTGATGTAGTCGTCCTTCGCCTGCGTTCCCATGAAAGGAAGATATATGTGCGTATGCGGGTCGATGAAGCCCGGAAAGATGAACTTGCCCGAAGCATCGATGATTTCCGCGTCGGGTGGCGCCTCGAGGTCACGGCCGATGCGCGTGATTGTCTCGCCTTCGCAAAGAATGTCGCCCGTTAAATCCGAGTCCGCGGTGACAATCCGCCCGTTTTTGATCAGGAGCCTCATCGAGTGGCCTTGGCTAACTAGCCAGCATCGGCCGCAGGTATTTTCCTGCGCCGAAATGGATGGGCGAATTGTGCAAGGTAGCCGCGGGGAACCGGATGACCAGGAATTCCATAACCGGACGGCCAGCGGTCCTCGGGCAGGAAGTAAGTACCGAAAAGACGATCGAAGATGGGAAAATGAACTGCAAAATTGACGTCTATGGCTTCGCGCTCAAGGCCGTGGTGCCAGTGGTGAAAACGCGGAGTGACGAGCACGCGGTCGATACCCCGAAAACGCCAGTTCACGTTGGCATGCACGAATGTGGAATAGAGATAGACGAGCAGAATATAGCTTTGAACAGCCGTGGGTGCGAAGCCGAGAACGATCATCGGAATGACTGTGAAGCTGCGCAGCGCGATGATCTCAAAGAAATGCATTCGCGCGCCCGCCATCCAATCCATGCTGCGGGCCGAGTGATGCACCGCGTGGAATTGCCACAGCCACGGGAGGCGATGAAACGCTCGATGAACCCAGTATTGGACGAAGTCCGTGAGGAACATGATGGCAATGAGCTGCACCAGAAAAGGCAACCCGGAAACCCAGGCCCGGGTCGAAGTCAGCGTGGCGAAAGTTAGCAAGGTGTGCGCTGGCAGAAAGGTGAGAAACGTCAGCACCTGCACCATCATGCTGCTGACCAGGTAATAAAAAATGTCCTCTCGCCATTCCTCGCGAAAGAGCGCCTGCTCCCGGTTTTGCGGAAACAGGCGTTCGATCGGAACAAAAAGAAATCCAGTGAAGAGGACGTTCAGCACGAACCAATCGAGGCCGAAAAAGATCGGGGTCGGATCCGGCACCAGCGCGGTGGCTTTCGACCCGCCGAGCAGAACGGCCACGAGCGTGGCAACAAGGCCGCAAGTGCCGAGAATCTTTCCCGGTCGAAGCGCCAGACTAAGCGCGGAACAGGCGAAAGCGGCGATCAGGATCAGGTGGAGGGTGAGCCGAAACCAGACAGTGTCGTGAACGCCGCGCACCTCCGGCATGGCAAACAGGCCGGGCGCCCGGAGCGAGAGCACGAGGAGGAGCCCGCCTACTCCCAGCGCGAGTCCGAGCACGCCGCTGATCCAGCCGCTGCCGAACTTCCGGAACGAGGCCGGGGCTTCGAGTTCGCGGCGTAATTCGAGGCGGGTTTCGTGGATGGGTTTCACGGGGACGGATGCTAGCAGGGTCGAAATTTTCACCAGCATATTTTTGGCCGAAATACGCTGCCCCTGTTCATTTCACCGGCTTTGGCTGGCTCCGCCGGAACGCCTTTGCCACCATTACCACCAAACCTCCCAAACTGCCGACGTGAATTCTTCGCCACCCGATCCCGCTCTCGATATCATCCGCTCTGCCGAAGCCAGGGGCCCGCTCGCAAAATTCCTTGCCTGCGTCAAACTTTCCGGACCGGGCTGGCTGCAAGGAGCCGTGACGCTCGGAGGCGGATCGCTCGCGGGGGCGCTCTATCTCGGCGTGATCGCCGGTACCGGGTTGCTTTGGGTGCAACCGCTGGCCATGTTAATCGGCGTTATCATGCTCGGGGCGCTGGCGTATGTGACGCTGTCCACCGGCGAGCGCCCGCTTGGATTGATCAATCGAAATGTCTCGCCGGTGCTGGGCTGGGGTTGGGCGCTGGCGACCTTTTTTACGACGCTCGTGTGGGACATGCCGCAGTTCAATTTGGGTCGCGCTGCGATTCAGCAAAACCTGCTGCCCGCCATCGGCGAGGGCAACGCGTCCACGATTATCGTCTGCCTCGCCATGCTCTTGGTCTGTAGTGTCGTCGTCTGGTTTTACGATAGCGGCGCCTCGGGAATCCGGCTTTTCGAGCGCATTCTCAAAGCCATGGTGGCGGTCGTGGTGCTGTCGTTTTTTGGCGTGGTCGTTTCGCTCAGTTTGAACGGGCGCCTTAACTGGCACGGCATCTTCATCGGCTTTATCCCGAATTTCGATTTGTTGCGAACACCGGCGCCGGCATTCCTACCTTTCCTTGATAGCATCGCCGAGTACCGGGCGCAGTGGTCGGATTTCCTCATTGCGACCCAACGTGACCGAATTATCACCGCAATGGGCTCGGCTGTGGGTGTGAACATGACGTTCCTACTCCCTTACACATTGCTCCGCCGCGGTTGGAGACAGCCGGAACGTGGACTCGCAATCTTCGATCTGTCCATCGGCTTGTTTATTCCATTCGTTCTGGCGACTTCGTGTCTGGTCATCGCCGCCGCGTCGCAGTTTCACGGAGATGCCGCCGATATTCTGAATGCGGACGGAACGGTGAAAGCGGGTATGCGCGGCATCTACGAGGAGACGATCGATCGGCGCATGGGATGGGAGCACGGGGATTTCGCGAATCTTCCCGAAGCGAAGCGGGAGGAACTGCGCGGAGCCCTGCCACCGGCGGAGAAGAAATTGGCCGCCATGCTGGCCAGTCGCGACACGCGGTCACTGGCGCTTTCGCTTCAGGATTTCACCGGCCCGGCGGTGGCGCAGTTCGTCTTCGGAATCGGTATCCTGGGCATGGCCATTTCCACCATTGTTATCCACATGCTCATGGCTGGCCTCGCGTTGAGTGAGATGATTCATCGAGCGGATGTTCGATCAACGCGCCTGATTGGCTCGATGATCTGCGGCGTTTGCGGATTTGCGGGGCCATTCTTGTGGACGGGAGCCTCCCAAGCCGCGCTGGCGATTCCGACCTCGATCATCTCGAGCGCGTTCCTGCCCCTGGCCTACCTGGCGTTTCTACTCCTGCTCAACAGCCCGCGGACCTTGGGTGGCGCGATGCCGCGTGGAGGATGGCGCATTTTTTGGAATGTCCTGATGATGCTGGCGACGATATTGACGACCGTGGGCATTGTCTGGGGCATTCGCGGCAAAATCTTCCTCGGCCTTCCCGTCGGGACCATCGGGATCAGCTTTCTCACCGTCATGTTCACGCTCGGGATCATCGGCTTTTTTCGAGCCAATCGGAAGGCGGACTGATTGTAGTGCTGGCGTCGGATTGATGGCCCGGGTCGGATGCGGCGCGCACTTTGTCGGCAACGCTGGGGAGAAGGTCGCTGAGGGAACGGGAAAAGCCCCAGAGCAGCACGACCCAGACGACATTGGCGGTCCACAGAAGAAAGATTTCGATTGTGCTGCGCCGTGCGCAACGACGCCAGGGGCCGAACCTGGAGCGCGAACGCGACCAGGCTGTATGAGATGCAGGGCGCCGCATCGAAGACGACCGTGGCCTACGCGCTGGTCATGACGCCATTTCCGAGCAGGTGCGCGAGAGACATAATACCCGCCACGTCGGCCAGTATGCGAGAATCAAAAATGGCAATGCGAGCCTCAGCCCGCGCCGGACTCGTCAAAAGATGCCAGTGGCCGACGAGCGGTGCGAGCGATTCAGCCAGATGATGAGAGCGACGGCCAGGCTCATGTCGTCGAGGAATAGGAGTCGTGACGCCAGCGGTCGCATGATCGCGAGATCGCGCAGGCGATTCATGAAACAGAAAAAACTGCAGCGCTTTCAGCGCGGACCTCCCTCAGGTGCTGAATGGAAATCGCGGTACGATAGGCAGTGTTAACTATCGCGCCCACCCTTTCAGCGACGGGATTCGTCAAAAAAAACGGGGAACACATTCCGACAGTCGTCCGTACCGCTAATCTGGGCGGTCGGCGACAGCGATCTGGACGCGGCTCGACCTGAATTTGGGGTATCAAGGCCAGAATTTATAGTTGGATGTGACGGCTGTTGGCCGCCAGAGGTGCAAAAAAAAATTTCTCGCTGGAGGCGCGCTCATGAATTCGTTGATCGGACATAAAGGCGTCGCGATGCCCCTCCATTCCGCCTGCATTAGCGTCTGATCTCGCTCGGAGATGCGCATTGCGATCGGCTGCCGTTACCCAAATTCTCCGTGAGGCAATGCGAATTTGTATTAGCATTCCAACCGGGGGGCGGGAAGACCGGAATTCTTGGGCGATCGAGTGGGGCGCCAGATCGGAAACCGCCCGCATGGGGCCATGCTCACCGTTCCGGATTGATTCGTGCGCCATGGGAGACGGCATTCAATGATGGACCCTCACGAACGCGAAGTTTTTCCCAGATGATCAAGTCATTCGAGTGGAAGATGTTTCCGCCCCACGAAAAGCCGATCCCGAGGATTGACCCGACTTCGCGAGCCCAGGCGATGGTGCAGGGAATCGGACGCGGAACGCGCTCCCAATGAGCGCCGTCCGGCGAAGTCCAGGTGTCTTTCCCTTGGGCGAGAAAACGCACGCCGGTCCAGATGATCGAGCGAAAATCCTCCTCGGAATTCGAACGTTCGCGAGTCCAATTGATCCCGTCATGGGAGGTCTCGATCAGGCCATCGGGACCGACGACAACGAAATGCCCGGCGCCAAATGCGATGTCGCGTGCGGGCGACGTGTGGTGTTCCGCCTGGGCAAAGGCCACACCATCGGGCGTGGCGGCTCGCCAGCTCACGCGATCCTTCTCCGCCCACAGATCCACATCCCCGATGATGACAAACATCCGCCCGCCTTCACCATCGCCGACGGCCGATTTGCGGGCGTGCACGCTGCCTTTCCACTCAAGCTTCTGGCCCGGGTGAAAGGCCTGACCATCGTCGGAGTATAGCAGCTCCGCGTCGTGAGCGGCCACGAATCGATCGCCCGCAAAGGCGATGGTGGCCACGCGGCTCTTGAGCTGCGGCAATTCCGTCCACGTCGCACCGTCCCGAGTCGATAGGATGTGGCCGATGGCCGCGCCTCCGCCGACGGCGATAAACCGATCGAGTCCATACGCGACATCGAACAGCACGTCATCATTGTCGCGGGCCTCGTCGCTCCAGCGCTGGTCATTTTCCCAGGTCGCGCCATCGCGCGATGAAAGGCGGCGTCCTCCATACCCGACCGCCACAAACAAGTCCTCACTGTGTCCAGCGACAGGAATTATCAGCCAGAGGAGGCGGCAGAGGAGCAGGATTGATCTCATGGATTCGCGGCCAGCGAGCAGCGGCGGGGCCGCGCAACGGTAGTTTAAAGTCGCGCCGATCACCGCAGTTTTGCCAAGCGTAAAGCGACTTTTCACGTCGGCGACTTCCGCCTTGCGCCACGCGATCGGGTTCCCTTTATTGGCGCCCCGCGCCATGATGAAATACCGCACCTACCTGATTTTTGGCGCGCCAGGTAGCGGCAAAGGCACTCAGGGCAAGATTCTCGGGGCCATCCCCCGCTTTTATCATTTCTCCTGCGGAGAGGTCTTTCGTTCGCTCGATACCCGGACGGCGCTGGGCCAGAAATTTCTCGAATACTCGAGCCGCGGTGAACTCGTGCCTGACGACCTGACCGTAAAACTTTGGCAGGCGCGCATCGCGGACATGGTCCGGGCGCACGAATTCAAACCAGATATCGATTCGCTGGTGCTCGATGGCATTCCGCGCAATGTGGGGCAGGCCAAAATCATGAAGGATATCATCGAGGTGAAACGGGTCTTTCATCTGGCCTGTCCGGATCGCGCGGCGCTGGTCGGGCGTCTGAAAAAGCGCGCTCTCAAGGAGAATCGTCTGGATGACGCGAATGAGGAAGTGATTCGCCGCCGTCTCGCAACGTACGACGCCGAGTCAAAGCCCGTGCTGGACTTTTACGGACCGGAACTCATTCGGGAAATCAACGCCACGCAGGCGCCGGTGTGCGTCGCTCACGAAGTGATCGAGACTGTGATCGAGGACTCGTGAGCGCGCGGCAATTCGATCAGTTTCGCGCTTCGTCGCTCTACTGCCCACGCTGCGGGCAGGCGCGTCCGGTCCGTGAAAGGTTGCTGCTCGTGCTGCCCGATCGTGAGCTGCACGAATATACCTGCGAGACGTGCGGGGATTCCGTTGGCACGCGGGAAGTCACAGCCGCGGACAAGCTGGGCGTGGAGATGCTGCGCCGTCGGCAAGCGTCGGGAAAGAACTCCGGTCGGCAGGTGCGAATACTGTAGGGGCGAGGAATGCGGATCATTTTCATTGGCACCGGCGATATTGGCATTCCAACGTTTCAAGCGTTGCTGGCTTCGAAGGATCACCATGTGCTGGCCTGTGTGACGCAGCCGGACAAGCCGGCGGGCCGGCACCAGGAGGTGCTATCGTCCCCCATCAAGCAGGTGGCTTTTGGTCATCACGTCCCCATTTTTCAGCCCGACAAGATCCGTGATGACGCCGCGATCGAACAACTTCGGTATCATCGGCCGGATGTCATCGTGGTGATGGCGTATGGCCAGATTCTGCCCGGCGAGGTGTTGCGTATTCCCACGGTGGCGTGCCTGAATCTTCATGCCTCCCTGCTGCCGCGGCACCGCGGCGCGGCACCCATTCAAGCCGCCATTAGTGCTGGAGACCGCGAGTCCGGAATTACGGTCATGTATATGGACGAGGGGCTCGATACCGGGGACGTGTTGCTGACCAAATCGATCCGCCTCGGACGGCGCGAAACCGGAGGTTCATTGCACGAACGCCTGGCTTCGCTGGCACCGGGAGCGTTGGAACAGGCGCTCGTGCTGTTAAAACAAGGCGCCGCTCCTCGGGTGCCGCAGGATCATTCCCGGGCGACATACGCGCCGAAACTCACTCGTCAGCATGGTGAGATTTCGTGGACGCAGACACCGGACGAACTCGATCGTCACATTCGGGCGATGAATCCCTGGCCGGGGGCGTTTACCTGGCTGCCGACTGCCGAGGGCTCACGCAAACTCAAAGTCTTTACGGTCATTCAACATCGCAAGCCGATCGGCGAACCCGGCACCGTGGTGCGGGCGGACAAGCACGGCGTGCTCGTGGCCTGTGCGGGCGGCGGGGTGCTCCTGCGGGACGTTCAGCTCGAAGGGAAACGCCGGATGGCCGCCCGGGATTTCTTGATGGGTACGCTCGTCGAAACCGGGGTGGTACTGGGCGCCACCCCGTAACCTCGGCCGGTTCGATTGAATGTCCGCTACAGCCCGGCAACGCCGCATCAACCAGCATGTCGCCCGCCTTCAGGCCTGCACGCTGTGTCCGAAAATGCATCGCCCGCCCGTTTCCGGCGGACCGGTTTTGAGCAAGGTGATGATCGTCGGTCAGGCGCCCGGCGCGAAGGAACCCGTCCTCGGCAGGCCGTTCGCCTGGACGGCGGGAAAGACCCTGTTTGGATGGTTCGAGCGCGCGTGCGGGATGACCGAAGCCGAGTTTCGACGATCGATTTATATGGCTGCGGTGTGCCGTTGCTTTCCTGGAAAAACCAAAGCCGGTGGCGATCGCGTGCCGGATCCGATCGAAATTGCGACCTGCGCGGATTGGATCAAGGCGGAACTCGAAATCATCGAGCCGGCGTTGGTCATTCCCATCGGAGCGCTCGCCATTCGGCAGTTTGTTCCGTTCGACAAACTGGCGGGAATCATCGGCCAGCGAATGGCGGCCGAACGTTTTGGGCGCACCTTCGATTTGATTCCATTGCCGCATCCGTCTGGCGCCTCCCCCTGGCACCGCATCGAGCCGGGCAAGACTTTGCTCGGCCAGGCGCTCCGTCACATCGTTCATCATCCCGCCTGGCCGAAGGGGTCCGCTCACGATTCCTGACCGCGTCGGAAGTGGACGACTTCACGGGTCGGTGGTGGCGGGTGCGAGGCGGACGTAGCCATTCGCACTTTGACCGCGAAAGAATCCTCCGGCCCGATCCTGAACCTGGAAGATGACGCCTTTGAATTTTGTCCGGAGTCCCGCGGGTGAAGTGAAGGAGCCGGTTAGGATTCCGCTGTTTGTTAGGATTCGGGCCTCGAGATCGATGGTGCGGGGTTCGGTGACTCGAATGGCGCTCTTAATATCCACGTTCACGGTTTGCGTGAGTTCAGCGGCCAGATTGCCTTCGCCAAATGCCAGGACGGCTTCGCCCGCCGTGTTGTCGAGCCCATCGAGGACGCGCCGATCCTGCGGTTTTGCATAGCGGGACGCGAGTATCGGCAAATCGATTGAGAACCCGGATGGATAGATTTTCGTCCGCGGAACGCCAGGCGGCTTGAAGATATGCAGTGTGCCATCGGCATCGCTCATGCCCTTGATCGACCGAAAGTTTAGCGTGCCGGAAAGCGAACCTGATTTCCGGTAGAGGGCGGCATAGATTGGTGCCGGGCCATCCACGGAAAGCGAGACACCCGTGCTGAATTTCGCGCCGTCCGCCAACGCTCCGACGAGTTTCCCGCGACCAGAAACCCCTATCTTCATCGTGGCGAAACCGTCGCCTTTCGGGATACCGGTCTCTTGATTTTCATCATCGCCGGGCACAAGAACTGTGTAAGTGCCTGCCTGCGGGGCGTGGACCCCCTTCTTCGAGAACGGATTTCTCGCGCCTTCAATGGTCGAGACAATGCCGCCCGCGGTTACCGTTCCGAAGATATGCTTTTCACTCACCTGAAGCGTCAGGATGAGGGAGAATCCATTGCGGGAGATATCGATGGTGCTCGCGCCAACACCATTAAAGGAGCCCTTAAAACGAAACGTCTTCCCGCCGAGCAGCAAGGTGCCCGAGAATCGGCCACGCGGATTGGTTTTCAGACTAAGTAGACCCGTTGCGTCGTTGCTAAAAGAGCCGGGCAACGCGAGTGCCGAGTAGCTGCCTTTTCCCGGGGTGAAATCGTCGTCGTCGTCAATGGTGAGCGTGGCGTTTATCAGGTCCAAGTTTGCGTCACCCACGGGCTCACTGAGGATGAGTTGCACCGTTCGCGGCCCGTCAAAGAGCGTATTATCCAAAATCGGAATACCAAAGGAGGCGCTGGTTTCTCCAGGCCCGAAAACTGCCTCGCCGGACGTGGCAGTGTAGTCGCGGCCGGCGGTGGCGGTGCCATTGGCCGTCGCGTAATGGACGCCCACTGGACCGTCGCTGCCAGAAGCGCGGGTGATGGTGATAAGCGCGGTGCCGCCCCCTTCGCTAACCACGTAGTTGGAAAGCGTGAACCCGAGTGTGCCGGGGGCAATGGTATCGTAAGTTAGCAGGAACGGTCCGCCGCCCCCGCCCTGCCCGTCGTCGGCATCGTCACTATCCTCGCTGTCATCGAAAATGATTTCGTTTCGGTCATCGCGATCATCGACCGCGATGCGGTAAACCGTACCGGTGGTGGCGCGGAACCGGACCACCGCCGGACCTTCGTCCGAGTCGTCTGTATCATCGCCGATCGGGGACAGTGTGTCGACGGCGGCGCCGGTATAGACGGCGAGCAGCGCGCTGAATTTGTCATTGTGGGCGGACACTGTGGTGATGCCGTCCTTCGGTGCCGTGTAGTTGAACCAGACGGAACGATTGCGCGGCAAAACGTGGATCGGCTCGCCCGATTCGCGACTGGCGCCGGCGTTGGTCGAGGTCAGTTGCGTTGTGTTGGTGTCAAGCGAGAAGGCGTGGGCAAAGTCGTCGTTAAGCGGATCGTCCTGCTGATCGTTGAGAATGATGGATTCACCAAAATCAGGGCTGAGTTCCGCACCTCCGGTGGGCTCAGTTAATTGCAGGCGCACGCGCTCGTTTCCCTCGAGGGCGTCATCCGTCAAAGCGGTAATTGCTATTGCTTGAGACGATTCGTTGGGGCCGAAGCTAAGAACCGTGTCCACGGGAGAAAAGTCGACGTCCGAGACGGCAAGGCCGCGTCCATGGGCGGAAATCCGCACCGAAGCGGGCGAATCGAGAGAGCCGATGCGGTTGACTGTGACCGTGCGCGCGCCGCCATTCTCGCGGATTTCATTCAGGTGTCCCACGTCCGCGATCTCGAAGAGGCTGGCTCCCGGCGCGAGGAGGTAATTCAGCGTAATGGCAGTCGTTCGCGACGTCGGGCCGTCCACCCGAATGAGGTAATTGGTCCCGGCCTGGACGGGGGTAGCCAGTCCGCCATCGGCCATTAGCCGGGCGTTCGGAACCGGCGCGAGCGTCGCGAGGGTCGCGCCGGTGAAAGTGTCAATCTGCGGGCTGCCGTTGAAGTCGTCGTCAAGGCGGCAGATGAGGATTCCGGACGTGGGGGCCGTAAAGGAATACCAAAGTGTGGCTCGGGGAGCACTTCCGTCCGCGGCGGAAGGTTCGCCATCCTCGACCGTGGCGCCCGCCAGCGAGGCGCTGACGGAGCCTGCGGAACCGACGAGAGCCGTGGCCGCCGCGAGACGATCGTTGAGCGGGTAATCATCGTCTTCGATGATGACGTGAGAAAAGGATGGGAATCCCAGGCTGCTCCCGCCAGTGGGTTGTTCGAGTTTTACGACGAACGACTCGAGGGAATCGACAATGTCGTTATCGAGGATCTGCACCGTGAATGATTGGGTCGTTTCGCCATCGGCGAATTGCAGCGTGCCATCGACTCCAATGTAGTCCCGGCCATTGCGGGCCATGCGGTCCAGGAAAACGTAGCGCACGCTGGCCGGTCCGGTAGCCGGGACACGCTCGACGGTGAAGCTTACGGTCCCGGCATTCTCCGGAACAATCGGAAATGCGGTGTGCAGCCGAAAGCTGCCCGGCCCAGTGGCGCGCGACCAATCCAATGCGAAGGGACCGGAGAGGGTGTTCAGTCCGTCGAGTTCACCCACCTGAATGCGATAAACATGGCCGTCGATGACATTAAATTCGATCGCCGCTGTTTGGTTGCCGCTCGTGGATTTTAGAGCCAGAGCGTCGAGGGTGAGAAGGGAATCCCCCTGATAACCAGCAATCGCAATACTCGAGTCGCTGGCCGACGCTTCGAAGTGAACGGCACCGGTGAACGGCGCCGTCCAGCGATACCATACCGTGGAATTGGCCAGGGGTTCGTCCGCCTGCCGCGTCGCATTGGCGGTGGTTCCCGTGACTGATCCCATCGCGTGGGTGATGGCTTCCGCCTCGTTGAAGTTGTCGTTCGCGGGGGCGGCGGCGAAGGCCGACACCGACGCGCAAAGCACGGTCGCGACGACGGCGTGCCGGATGCGGGTCAGGCGCGCTCGAGCCAATGGCGAGGATTTCGACAGAATCAGCATGGGGGGCTTGGGCAATCTCGGACCGGGCAGTCAGTATTCAAGCGCGCGGTGGCGCTTGTTCCGCCGGGCGCAGGTCCCTGTCAAAGGAAACCTCGTTCCGACTGGTTTCAATCTGGTCCCGGGAGCTGACGCGAATCGTTTTGCGGATCGAGGACGGGGTCCATTTGTGCGATCACGCGAGCCTCGGCCGGTGCCACCCATTTCCGCCATCGCCGATATCCCTCGGGGGCGGCAGCCACGAGGGTGCGCGCGGCGTCCAATCGTTCCGCGGCGAGCAGCGCCAGGACGGCGCCATAGTAATTCCGGGCGAAAGCACGGCGATAAGCGGTGGGGAGTTGATCGACCTCGGATGGAGAGCAGAGCAATTGCGGCTTGGCATCTCCCGTCAGGCTACGATGTCCGTAGATGACGCAACCGCTGCCAATGGCGATCGGCTGCCAATTGGGTTGATTGAGGAAAAGGCTATTCCAATCGCGCCGGGTGTGTTCGATCAGCGCCAGCTCGACGCCATATTTTTCACGTAACAGATCACGGTCCTTCGTCCGCCGCGCCCGGACATAATCCCTCCACAACGCGGCCGGGTGGGGTGCAAAAAAGCCGTCGATGAAAACACGTTTGCGTCCTTGCCAGCGCTCGAGTGCGTAGCTGCCGGTGACGATGGTCGTGAAGGTCGGCGCGTCTGGGAAATGATCGACCAGCCACCGGCATGCGTTGTCGTCGAAAGTCGGCGACTTGCCTACGGCCACAACATGGCGCGAGTTCCCCAACACTCGCGGGAGATTTCCCATCCACAGTCCGCCCCACATAACCGCAGCTACGATGGCGGCCAGGGCTGCGCCCATCCAACTGCTGCGCCCGAGCGCTTCTGCCACGGGTCCGCGCAGTTTCCCGCTCGCCAGAATAAGCGCTGCCGAGCCCAGGGAGGCGTAGCCGGTCATGCGAAAATAGCTGAGCCCGAGCAGGCTCGTGGCCAGGAAAGCGGCGATCCATGGCCACGGAGGCGGGCTCGACCAAAGTGCCCAAGCCGCCGCCAACGCCATGAGCATGAACGCGACGATTACCGGTCGGTAGCTGGTGCGATCGAGCGGCGAGGAAAAATCTGCGGACCGAACCTGTCCCGGCACTTCCGGCCAAATGAGGTTGTTCAACCATTCCTTCGCCTTGGCCGGAGCGTTCGCCGACGCTTTCTCCTCAAGTTTGCCGGCCTTGAGCGATCCATCCTCCGTTTTCGTCGGCTGTGATTTCCCAACCTGCACCACGTGTTCGATCGGTCGGCGGAGCATCCGTGTGGCCGCCGGATTTCCGACGCAGGAAATTCCGAGAATAACGGCAAGGACTACGGCTGTCCGTTTCATTCGATGCCATCCTTCGCCACGGCTCCGCACCACTCCCTCAACGGTATCAACGCCGAGCAAAAGGGCGATCAGGATGCTGCCGAGGAGATAGCTCCCGTGCATGACGCTCCAAAGTGCGAGGGTCGCTGGCAGGAGCCAAAGATAAGGTTTCCCGCGCGTGGTTCGGTAGCGCGCAAATAACCAGAAAATCAGGGCGGTGAAGGGGAGTGAGAATAGCGCGTTGCGTGGGAGTTGAAGCTGATAAGTCCCGATCGCGACTGCGACGAGAACGGCGGTCATCCATCCATTCATCGGACCTGGACGCAGACCCCGCAGCAGCGCGCAACCGAGCGCAGTGCAGCCGAAAGCGAGGATCTGGATCGCCACGTTGCCCCCCAGCGCGTGCACCGCCCAAAGGAGAATATCACCCAGTGCGGTCCAGCGCAGATCGGGCACGGACTGGTTGACGGGCGTGAAATAGAACGCGCTGAAATCCGGCGCCGACCATTGCCGTGCCAGCCAGCGTCCCAGCGCGATGTGCCACCACAAATCTGAAGTCGTGATTTGCCGCCAGCAGATGGGAAAGACCGCAACCGCCCACAGGGCCCAGAGCCGCCACTCGGGGGCGGCCGCGTTCCCGGATCGAATCTCAGTCCGCCCGGGGAGCGGTGCCACGTGGGACCGGACGCTTCGCCTTCGTCTCCGGGGGCCTTTCATCTGGTACTACCGACGCTGGGCGACGATGACACTGCGGCCGACGGCACTCGGTTGATGATCGAGGCAGTCAAAACCAGCGTCGCCAAGTAAGGATCGCATTTCTGCCAGCGAATAGCATTTGCCTTCAGTGATCTGCATGAGCAGCGCACTGTATTCGGCGACGTGTAAAGGGCCGGTTTTGTCGGCGGAAATATAGGCATCGTGAATGAGCAGCATGCCGCCCGATGGCAGAGCCGCGCGGGAATGATCGAGCAGCGTGCGCACCGTCGGCTCATCCCAGTCGTGCAGGACATTTGAGATGAGATGAACATCGAAATCCTGCGGCCAGTTTCCGGCGAACATGTCCTGCGCAATCACGTCCACTTTCTCCGAACAGCTTTGGCGGGCAATCGCTTCGCGGGCAATGCGATCCACTGGCGGTTTTTCCATCACGGCCGCACGCAGATGCGGATGCCGGGTCACCAGGGCGCAGGCGTAAATGCCTGATCCGCCGGCGACATCGAGAACGGTGGTCCGGCCAGTCAAATCCACCTTATCTGCCATGGCCGGTCCGAGCAGGACGCCACGGCAATCCATCGCCGCCGTGAACGATGCCGCAAAGTCCTCTCGTTCCATGGCCTGCGCCCACGCCTGCGGATCGTAGCTGCCCCAGTTTGTCGGTTTACCCGTGCGGAGAACCTGCAGCATGTCGAGGGTCTGTGGGCGATCCTTCATCGAGGTGAAATACGGCCCGAGATTCCACGGCGAAGTGCTCGCGAGATGTTCCCGGGCGCGAAGGGTCAGATGGAAAACGCCGCCGCTTTGGGTGATCAATCCCATGGCCGTGAACAGCGTCAGCATCACATCGGTCGGCCGGGCGTGAATCTCGAAATGGGCGCTGATGGCGCCAGGCGTCGATGGATGGTCCGCCAGCCAGGTAAAAAAATCGAGATGCGCAATCGCCGCCGCCAGCAGATCCACGGCGACAATTCCATCGCGGTAGCGGTAAAGGGGCAGGGGATCGGTGGCGGGAGCTGATAGAAGCGGCGACATGGGGAAGAAAACATCCAACATCCAACACTCAACATCCAACATCGAACTTTGGGCTTTCCACGCTCCCGAATCCTAAATCCTAATTCCCTTGACTCCTAAATTCATGAAACTGCTCACCCTGCTTTCCCTTTTTGCCATGCTTGCCACCTCCGCCGTTGCCGATGGTCCGGTCCATCACGTCGTCATGTTCAAATTCAAGCCCGAGGCTGATAAAGCGAGCGTCGAAAAAGTGGAAACTGAATTTGCGAAGCTGAAGGACAAGGTGCCCGGGGTCACCAGTCTCGAGTGGGGCACAAATTCGAGCCCGGAAAAGCTGAACAACGGGTTTACCCACATCTGGATTGTCACCTTCAAAGACGAGGCGGCCCGCGACGTTTATCTGACCCACCCGGCGCACCTGGCTTTCGTGGAAGTGCTCAAACCCGTCCTCGCGGAACCGATGGTGATCGATTTTATCCCGAAAAAGTAGGCCTCGCTCTTCAACGCGAGGACGCGCTCGCGCGACTTCAGCGGAAAAATGCCGCTTGACGGGATAGGTCGTCTGAACAGAAAACCTTTTCTGATTTCGGTCAACGGTGCACGTCGGCATTCCATGTTCACGTGAGTTTCGTGCGAGTCCAGGTTGGGGCTCGCAATGGGACCGATTTGTCTGGGTGCCTCCCGGTTGTCATGGTCGCGACCGAGATCCAGACTGGCGCAGAATTCTCGGTATCCGACGCACGCGAGCCATTGGATCGAATCGCCGAGGTGTGTGGCGACTGGATTTTTTGCAAGCAGGCAACCCTTGAATCCAAATCCCATGATCCATCCGCCCTCCATTGAACCCCTCGAGGCCCGCATCGCGCCCGCCTTTTCCGCTGTCGTCGAGCTCGCCACGCTTGATGGAACCACCGGCTTCACGATCCGAGGAGAAAATGCCGGCGATGGAGCTGGGTATTCGGTGAGTGGTGTCGAAGATGTCGATGGGGATGGCTTTGCCGATTTTGTTGTGAGCGCCATTGGGGCTGATCCAAACGGAGATGATTCGGGTGCCTGCTACCTCATATGGGGGACCGCCGCGGGATTTCCCGCGAATTTGGATCTCACGACGCTCGACGGAATCAGCGGAATAAAAATCGGCGGAGCGAGTGCCGGCAGCGGTCTGGGCGGTTCGGTCAGGGGCGCGGGTGACGTTAACGCTGACGGGTTCCACGAGATCGTCATGAGCGCGCATCCCACCGATTCCGGCCCCGTAGCCTATTTGCTTAACGGCAAATCGGTAATCCGCGCACAATTTCAACTCTACGGAGACATTTCGAACGCCGATGGAGTAACCGCTTTCTATGACCAATATGCTTACTCCTACGCGGAGACGGTTGTGGATTCTGCGGGTGATATTAATGGCGATGGTTTCGCAGACACAATTGTGGTCACACCGCGGGGCTACTCCTACGCCTTTTCCGATGCGGTTCATGTCGTCTACGGGAGCGCTGACGGTTTGGGTGCCGCCGTGGATCTCGCGACTTTGAATGGAACGAGTGGTTTTACGATTCAAGGAGAGAATCCAGGGGATTCCTCGGGCGCCTCGGTCAGTCGATTGGGTGACGTGAACGGAGATGGGATTGATGACTTCGCCATTGGATTTCCTCACGCCAGCCCAAACGGGAAGAACTCGGGCAAGGCCTATGTGATTTTTGGCCGGACCGGTGGGTTTCCCACCGGAGTGGATTTGGCAAACCTCGATGGAACGAATGGTTTCGCGGTGCTCGGCGCGACGGCCTACGACGTTTTGGGAACTTCTGTCGGCTCCGCAGACGTCAATGGTGACGGCTTTGCAGATGCCATCATTAGTGCGCCTGGTGCCAGCACTCCGACGGTCTCTCGGGGAGGAGCGACCTACGTCATTTATGGTGGAAATACCGGTTTCCCCGCGGCGCTGAACGTCGCCGACCTGAATGGCACTAATGGACTGACGATCCACGGCGCGGCGGCGCTCGACCAGTCGGGAAATTCCGTCAGCGGCGCGGGAGACGTCAATAACGACGGCTTCGAGGATTTCATCATCGGTGCCGCGGCCGCGGACCCAAACGGCAACCGATCGGGCGCCGCGTTTCTGGTTTTCGGCGGTCCCGCGCTGGGTCCAACGTTGGAACTCTCGAGCCTCAATGGCAGCAATGGCGTGAAGATCAATGGCGTGTCCAATGCCGACCTGGCGGGATTTTCGGTCGGTGCGGCCGGCGATGTGAACGCGGATGGTTTCGCCGACCTGCTGGTCGGTGCTACGGGAGTCACCGTGAAGGGCGCCCCTGTCGGGGCGAGTTACGTGGTATATGGAATGGAGGCGGCAGTCCTGCCAACGATCAGCATCGGCGACGCGTCGATCACCGAGGGGAATAAGGGGCCGCGCGGACTGGATTTTAACCTAACCCTTTCGGCACCGAGCGTTCAGCCTATCACGGTCATCTATTCCACCGCTGACGACACCGCGACTGCGGAAAGCGGCGACTATACACCGCAGTCCGATCAAACCGTGACCTTTCAGCCCGGGCAGACGATCCAGACAATCCGTATTGACGCGCTCGGAGACCTCGCGGTCGAATTGGATGAGACGTTTTTTGTGAACCTATCCTCAGCGACAAATGCCACCATCGCTGACGCTCAGGGTCAGGGCACAATTGTCAACGATGATGGAGGTGGCGGAGGCGACGGAGTGCAGATTTCGGGAGACGGAAGCACCGCCACCTTTACCGATCTCGACGGAGATAGAGTAACAGTGACGACCAACAGAGGGCAGTTCACAGGTGAGTTTCTTCAGCCGGATCAGGATGGATTCAATATTTACATTAATGTCCTTGATGGACTCAGAGGGGCGAACAGAACCGGTGCCAGCTTCAGCGGAGCGAAGATATCCGTATCCGCCAAGAAAACGGGCGGCGGTGATGGGCTGGTCAACGTGGGGTATTTTGATGCCTCGGGCATCGGCCTGAAGTCGCTGAAGATCCAGGGCAACCTGGGTGCGATCAATGTGGGAGAGGGAGTGGCGGGAAAAACAGCGATTAAGAGCCTGAAGGTCAACTCAATCGGCCCGAGCTTGACCTCGAGCCCGGTTCAATCGAGCACGATTGCCGGAACCGTGGGTGTCCTCAAGGTTTCGGAAGACGTGACCGGAGTATTGAAAATCACAGGCGGGGGAGCCAGTGGTGGCCCGAGAACGAGTGCTGCGGACGTGGTGAAGAAGATTGTGATCAAGGGGGATCTCGACGGAAGCGCTGGCGGGATGGAAGCGGGGCTTTTGCAGGTGGGAGGAGGGATCAAGAGGGTCGTTGTCAAAGGCAGCGTGATTGGCGGAGCGACTCACAGCGGAATTGTGTCGGACGGCGAATTGGCGAACGTCAAGATCGGGGGCGACCTGCGAAGCGGGGACGCGAACATACCGGTTACGATTTCCGCCTTGGGAGATGAAAGTGCGACCAGCCAGAAGGACGCCATCGCCATCAAGAAACTGAGCATCGCCGGCAGCGTGTTCAACGCCGAGGTCCTGGCAGGATACGATCGCGATGGGATTCCGTTCAATTCCGACGCGGGGATTGGAAGCATTTCTGTCGGGCGAAATTGGGAAGCATCGAGCGTGGTTGCCGGCGTCGCCGATGTGACGGGGGACGGATTTGGTCGCAATGATGGGCCGATCGCGGGCGACACGACGCCGGCCCTGCTCTCGCGCATCGCCAGCATCGTAATTAAGGGCACGGTCGAGGGTAGCAGTGCCTCGACCGCGGATCACTTCGGAATCGTGGCACAGGAAATCGGGAAAGTATTTGCCGGTGCGGTGCGGATGAGCCGCATTGATGGACCGGTCGATCTGCTGCTGGACGAAGCAAACGATGACTTTCGCGCTGTTGGTCTCGGATAAGCGGTTCAAGTCGAGGCGCACCTTTTCCGCTCCCGCTCTCCTCACGCTTCGCGGGAAATTCTGTTCCCGTCTGGCGCTGAAATTGCAATGCAGTTGCCCACGGAAAGCGGCCGGTCGCTGGCTTGGATTCGTCGGTTGACAAACGGGCGTTCGCTTCTAACCTCGCGCTCCTTTTTCACCAAAGCCCGTCTCGCACTTCCCATGGCCAATACCAAATCCGCCGCCAAACGCGCCCGCCAAACCATCAAGCGCACGCTTGCCAACCGTCGGGTCATCAGCGCGGTCAAGACCAAGCAACGCAAAGTCCGCACTTCGATCGAAGACGGGCGCAAGGATGATGCGGTCCTGGCGGCGCGGGATTTTGTTTCGTCGATCGATAAAGCAGCCAAGACAGGTCGGGTGCACAAGAACAAGGCGAACCGGGCCAAGTCGCGGATGGCCAAGGCCCTGGCCAAGCTCAACTGACACCCCTTTGCCTATCACTTTCCGAGAGCCGCTCCAAGCGTGAGCGGTTTCCGGAGCACGAAGGCCGCTTCTCCCTGAGAGCGGCCTTTCCATTTGTCGGATCAGCGGATTGGCTCCTGTCCGCGACGAAGTGGTGCGGCCGTGAAGATTAAAACTGCCGGCCAGAGGCCAGCGGTTCCAGGCGGCTGGCTCGGCCGCATTTGCTACTCCGATTCCAGCGCAAAAGAAAACTCCCGGAGACTCGCTTTGAGTGCATCCGGGAGATCGAGAAACAAAATCGTGGTCTCGTACGATGAGCCGTCGGCGTCGATGACCGGTTCGGACCAGACGACGATCCCTTCGATTGGAATTCGTCGGGCTCCAAAGCGCGGATGTTGCCAGACGCATTTGATCGAGAGGGTGGTCCCGAGGCTGAAATTCCAGCGGGAAACGAAGCGCATGCCGCGTTCCGAGAGATCGAAGGAGGGTCCGCAGGGTTGCTCATCGACTCCGTAATCGAGGCAAAGACTGGGACGGCCGCATTTCGGGAGGGAGTTGAATTCGCAGGCCTTCATAAGAAAGGGTCCGGCAAGCTAGCACGCCACTTCAACCTGTCAAAAAGGGTGTCAGGATTTGGCCGACACGATTTCTGACGGTTTCGGCTGTGGAGGGGCCGATGGCGAGGTGCGCGGTTTCCGGGCGGCGGAGATGATGCGCAAGGCAATCCGCGCCAGCGCCACGGTGATGGTCATGGTGATCGCAAATCCCCCCAGCCAAACGACATATTCCGTCCAGCGCGGATGGCTCTGGCCTCGCCACAGCCGCAGACCGAGTTGTGCCAGGGTGCCGAGGTACGCGTATAGGAACAGCCCCGGCGCCTGGCCGACGGCCACCCAAAAGAGGCACGTCCGAAACGGAATTTTGGTCACGCCATAAAGGTAATTGAGCAGGCTGGTCGGAAAGAGTGGATGCAATTGGCTCAGGAAAATGATCTTCCACCCCTCGCGTTCGATCGCTTCATCCAGCCCCGACCAATTCGAGCGTTGGAGCAGCCTTTCAACAAACCATCGGCGCCCGAGTCGGCGACTGATCAAAAAAGCCGCCGCTGCTCCGATCACATTGCCGATCAAGGTCAGGGCGAATCCCCACCACAGGCCGAAGAACAAGCCGCTGCTGATGGACAAAATGCCGGCTGGGAGGAGCAGCACATTGCACAAGGCGTAGAAGAACGGGTAGATAATGCCGCCCCACACGCCGAGCGCCGCGATGCTCTCCTGCGCCTTGGTGACGATTTCGAGTACGGGGAAAATTCGCGCGAGGATCGCCACGACAATCGCCGCGAGAACCAGACTCAGCACCTGCGTTAAAGCGGCGCGTTTCAAGGCGTCGGATGAATCAAGTTGAGCCGGGCAGTCAAGGCTGCGATGTGCGCCGGACCGATGCCGCAACATCCTCCAATGAAGCGCACGCCTTTTTCCGCCAGCGCCAATGCGCCTTCCGCAAATGCATCGGGGCTCAATGGCCACGTTGCGTTTCCGGCTGCCGTTGCTTGCGCCAAGCCTCCGCTGGGAAATGCCGCCTGAATCGCGCCCGGTTCGATGCCGCTCGAGCGCCGCCAGCAAATCGTCGGGATTCCCGCCGCAATTGATACCCACGAGATCGACTTCCGCGGAGCGCAGAGCGGTAATGACTTCGGGCAATGTATGCCCGTCCGGCATTCGACCATGCCGATCGCATACGACGGACGCCACGACCGGGCAATGATGCAGCGTATACTTCGCCTCGACGGCCGCCAGCAGTTCATCGAGGACCGTGAACGTTTCGAGCATCACCAATCGGGCGCCGCCATCGAGCAACGCCCCGAGTTGTTCCTCGAAAATGGATCGTCGATCGACCGCGGCGGATTCCTGGGGCGACAGACCCAGTGGGCCGACGCTGGCGGCGATCCGTGCGCCCGTTGCCCTGGCCGCGGTGCCGGCGATTTGTGCGGCCAGCCAGTTGAATTCGCCGACGTGGGTCTCATTGCCCGTCTGGGCCAAACGAATGGCATTTCCGCCAAAGCTGTTGGTTCGGATCACACTCGCACCCGCCGCGAGATAGCTTTCGTGCACCGCGCGGACTTTGTCGGGATCGGATTTGTTCAGCTCTTCAAAAAAGGCATTGCTCGGAACGCCCAGCGCCATCAACTGCGTGCCCATGGCTCCATCGCCGGGCACGATTCGGTGCTGTAGCTCATCGAGAAAGTCCATCAGCGTGAGAAAGTTCCGATTGCCACGAAGGATGCCGAGAAAAATCGGCGTCCCAAGATTCAGGATCCTTTTTGATAAATGCGCAGCGCTTCGATCGGGCTGCCGTATTCCCGCAGCGGGTACAGTCCCTTGTTGCCGCCGCTCCCCGGGTCGCGGACGAGATAATCGAAGCCGTCCTTGCCCGCCAGCACCACGAAATGAGTACCCGGTCCGTGCGGATTGCGCAGCCGCACGATCACAGGATTTCCCCGGGCGAGATTTTGATCGATCAAATAATACGTCGGCGGTCCCTCGTAGGCCTTGATCACACCGCTTTCCGGGATGGCTTCGCAGACTTCCCAATACAACCAACCCTGCGGGGTGAAAGCGCCGCGGGCCTGGCCCAATTCATTGAGACGCTGCGGATCGGTGTCGATGCCGTAGCTCGCCAGCACCATCGCCGCGGAGCTGATCGCGCAGCCTTCTGCAGCCAGCGTGGTGGGCCCGGGACCGAGCTGATCGTGTGCCCAGCGCGGATCGCCCTGCTGAAAGAGCGGCACGGGAATTTCCACTCTGGAAAAAAAGTATCGTCCGCCGCTGGGCGCGAGATTGCCTGGTGTGTTCCAACGTTCGAATACGCGCGCGGCATAAATGATCCCCGCCATGATGCCGAGGAACAGGAGCAGGCCAAAAAAACGGGTGACGCTTCCACGCGGATGCGATTTCATGAGCACGAATGTGCAAGGTCGATTCCCGGCGCGGCAAAGAGAATCTTTCCGCCACGACCGGATTGCAGCGCATGCTGAATGGCGGTGGCTGCTTCGGTCAACGGATACGTGCGCTCGATTTTGGCTTTCAAAATGCCCGCCTCGATCAGTCGGAATAGTTCCGCGAATAACTCTGAGCGCTCGTCCCGCGATGCTTCGCGATACCATTTCGTGATCCAAAAGCCGCGCGCTCGAATGTCTCCGAAAATGAGGAGGCCATTCGGAAGTCGCACGGGTTGCCGGGCCATCGCTCCGTAGGTCACCAGGGTGCCGCCCGGCGCCAGCACTCCCGCGAGGCGCGTCGCACTGTCGCCGCCGACCGCATTCAGAGCGAGGCGAGGCGGCTTCGAGTCAAAATCCGGCCATTCGCGTTTTGCTTCTTTTTCATCGCGCAAGACCACCGTTGCCCCGTCAGCTTTGAGTTCATCCGCCACCGCCAGATCGCGCACGAAATTGAGCGTCTTTAATCCGTAATGCTGAGCGATCTGAATGACGGCCCGGCCGACGCCGGAGTTCGCGGCATTCTGCGCCAGCCAATCTCCGGCCGAGAGCGTCTCGAACACGCGCATCATGCAAAGCGCCGTGGCGGGATTGATTTTCAGCATCGCCACCATCGCCAGGGGCAGACCGCGCGGCACCCGGATCAGATCGTCCGCCGGAGCAATGCCCGCCTCCCGCCATGATCCGAACCCGTGCGGCAGCAGAACGGTGTCGCCGCCGGCAAAATTCTCGACTGCGCTGCCAACGGCACTGATCCGTCCGACGCCTTCCACTCCGGGAACCCCCGGCAGTTCCGGTCGAAGGGGATAAGTTCCTTCGATCACATTGAGATCCGCCGGATTGATCGGTGCCACCAGCATTTCGATGACCGCTTCCCGGGGGCCGGGCGACGGCAGTTCGAGTTGCTCGACGCGGGGAACCGCGAGTGGATCACCGTGCTCATGAATGACAATGGCGCTGACTTTTCGCATGACACCCCTACGATGCGGCATCGTGCCCGCCCAGACAACGCGCATCACACTTCAGCGACTCGAGACCGGCGCGCGGCTGGCCTTGCTCGGTATCGTCGTCAATGCGTTGCTCGCGGGGGTCAAAATTGCCGCCGGCATTATCGGTCATTGCTACGCTCTCATCGCCGACGGCATCGAATCCACCCTCGATATTTTCAGTTCTGTCGTCATTTGGTATGGACTTAAAGTCGCGGCGGCTCCTCCTGACGCCGAGCACCCTTACGGCCACGGCCGCGCCGAATCCGTCTCTGCGATCGTCGTCTCGCTCGTCTTGATGGCCGCCGCACTCGGACTCGCCATTCAGAGCGTGCGCGAAATTGTCACGCCGCATCATGCGCCCGCGCCTTTCACGCTCGTCGTTCTCATCGCGGTGATCTTCGTCAAGGAAGTGCTGTTTCGCAAAGTTCGTGGCGGCCGGCGAAGAGTTTTGGCAGTGCGGCGGTGAAAACTGACGCCTGGCACCACCGCTCGGACGCCATCACTTCCACCGCGGCTTTCATCGGCATCTCGGTTGCCCTACTCGGCGGGCCCGGATGGGAGTCGGCGGACGATTGGGCGGCGCTCGCTCGCCTGCGCGATCATCGCCCGCAATGGCTGGCGGCTGCTTTGTGCCGGCCTTGCAGGAAGCCATGGATTCCGCCCCGACCGCGCGAACTCGAGGAGACCATCCGTGCGGCCGCCGCCGCCGTGCCGGGCGTGATCGAACTCGACCAGTGCCGCATCCGAAAATTGGGCCTCGATTTTTACGTGGACCTGCACGTCGGCGTGGACGCGGAGCTGACCGTCCGCGCCGGTCACGCCATCGCCCACGAAGTGAAAGACGCGATCCGCCAGGCCAAACCCGAAGTGGCCGACGTCCTCGTCCACATCGAGCCGGCCGATGGAAAGTGAGCCCCTTGGGACCGCCGGCGTCCCCGCCGGCACTGCCCCCGACAGCGGACGTCCCATCCCACCCGAAACCGGTGACATCCCGCACACCTGGCATTCCCGCGGCTACCTTCCGCATATTGATCAACCGGGCCTGGTCCAAGCCATTACCTTTCGCCTTTTCGACTCCGTTCCAGGCGACGTGTTGGAAAAGTGGAAGGAGGAATTAAAGATCGAAAAAATGCAGAGCGTCGGCGGGGACGCCAATGTTGGCAGGGGTGCCGGCGAGGACGCCAGCGGTCCCAGGGGCCGTCCCGGCTTGGCCGAGAGCGAGCTGCGCCGGCGCATTGCCAAATACGAAGATGCCGGCCACGGCGCCTGCTGGCTGCGCGGCCCGCGCATCGCCGCCTTGGTGGAAAACGCGATGCTCCATTTCGACAACGCGCGCTATCGCCTCATCGCCTGGTGCATCATGCCGAATCACGTTCACGCGCTGATCGAACCCTGGGACCGCTGGCCTCTGGCCGGCATCCTGCATTCCTGGAAGTCCTACACCGCCAAGAAAGCCAATCACGATCTCGCGCGCACCGGCCCCTTTTGGTCCCGCGAATACCACGACCGCTACATCCGCGACGAAGTTCACTTCAAGAATGCCGTCGAATACGTCGAACAAAACCCGGTTAAGGCGGGCCTTGTCAAGGTGGCAGAAGAATGGCGTTGGTCGAGCGCAGGTCGGAAGCCTGGGAGCGCCGGCGTCCCCGCCAGCCCATGAAAACTGCCGGCCAGAGGCCAGCGCTCCCAGGACGTTAAAACTGCCGGCGAGGACGCCAGCGGTCCCAGGGCGCTCCCAGGGGAGCGGCGTCCTCCGGAACGCCCAGAAAAGCATTGAGTTATGCCGTCCAGCCGCCCAGCATCGCGGCGTTGGCTTATGGATGAAGACCTGCTCGAACCGCGGACCCTCTACGGAGGGCTGCCGACGAGGCGCTGGTCGATCGCGCAGTTGGCAGCGGGCGAGCCCAACGCGCGGGTGGGCGCCCTCCTAATTTGCCCACAGCTGCGGAGCCTGGCACGCCAGGAAGTCGCCACCTCTGCAACCCCACCGACCCCGGCTCCTCCGTCAGCATGAAAGCCAGCCCGGAAAAGAGTTTCCCGGCAGCGAGGGGCGCCTCCAACGCTTCAGAGAACTCCCTGCCGATGTCCGATGTGCGGAACATAGTCCGGTTGCTCGCCGACGTGGCAATTCTCGGCGGATCGCTGAGCGACAAGCGTCACGCACTTCTCGAGGGTTTGAGCAAACTCATCGAGGCCGATGCCTGGATTTGGGGCATCTCCCAGGACTCCGAGAGTGGATCCCAGCCGGAGTATGCATGCATCGTCAAAGGCGGATTTTCCGAGGAGCAATTTTCCGCCGCGCTGGCTGCCAACGAGCACCCGGATATGCGCAAACTCTGCGCGCCACACTTTGCTGAGTTCGCGGCGAGGCCACGTCCGCTGACCCGGCGTCGGGAACAGATCATCCCCGATTCCGTTTATGAGGGAACGGCAGTGGCGGGCATTTGGAGAGACGCCGGCGTGGGGCCGGTCATTTTGAGCTTCCATCCACTCGAGCACGGTGGGGCGAGCGCCATCGCCATTTGCCGGCGTTTTGATCGGGCCGCGTTTTCGCCCCGGGAGTCCCGGATCGCCCACGTGATCCTGCTCGAAGTGCCGTGGCTCAACTTCGATATCCCTGACAGCGACACGCCGGCCTATCGCCTCGGTCCACGCCTGCGCCAGGTCCTTAATTTCCTGATCCAGGGCGCGTCCGGGAAGGAAATCGCCTGGCACCTCGGGATCTCGATCCATACCGTCTCTGGATACTGCAAGGAGCTATTCCAAAGATTCCTCGTCCATTCGCAGGCAGAGTTGGTCTGTCGATTTTCGCACGGGGACGGCGGGGACCTGGGTGCGGTAGGTTGATTGGCGAACCTGAGCGCTCTTCAAGCCGGCTATCGACGCCGTACGGTCCCCGGGATCCGGTCGCTCGCCAGCCCACCGATCAACGGGGTGGCGACGATATGAATTGGCGCCAGCATCCTCCACTGAGCGAGCGCGGCCCAGTCTGCTCCGGGAAAGAAGCTCAATCGCTCGAATACCTGATCGAAGCACTGGAAGTCCGCATCTCCCCTGCGGCAGTCATCGACCTGGCCAGCCTTGTCGATGGCAATGGCTTCAGAAGCGCCGGTGAACGGACGGGAGACGTGACCACGGCCGCAGCTACAAATACCGATGGTTTTGGCATCACGGCGCAGCCGTTTGCCAGTCTGACGCTCGGTCGCGCCCGTCAGCCGTTGGTCGTCGGCGACGCCGACATCATCGACATCGATACGGACTTCAAGATTGTCGATTTCGCGGAGTCCTGGGAACGTCGGCCCTGGGAGCGCTGGCGTCCCGCCGGCAATGACACGAAGGCGGGCGAGGACGCCAGCGGTCCCAGGAAGATCTATTCCGATTCCAGCACGGCGAGAGGGAAATCGGCGAAAATCTCGGCCAGGCGGAGTTTGGCGGCGGCGGGATAGTTGGCCTGAGTGAAAACGTTGCGCCAGGCGAGATCGGGGGTTTGGGTTTCCAAAGCAGTGTCTGACCAGTGCTCGCCGACCGCCGGAAAGCCGACGGCATGGGAAAGGCGCGGCACGGCGACGATGATGCGTTTTCCCTGCCATTCCCGCGTGAAGGCGACACAGGAACGAGCGTGGGTGCCATGCACGGTCAGACCGGTATAGCTGCCCTGATCGAACAGGGCGCGGTGGGACTTCCGCACCTGGAGCAGGGTATGAATGACAAACATCTTCACTCGTCCGTCGCGCCAGTGCTCGAGCAGTTCGCGCGGATTGGCTTGTCCCTGCTTGAGTTCGTCCAGAACCTGCCGGCGACGTTGGTAATCGACCGGGCGGCGGTTGTCGGGATCGACGAGGCTGAGATCCCACAGTTCGCTGCCTTGGTAGAAATCGGGCATGCCGGGAATGGTTAGCTTCAGGGCAATCTGGCTGAGCGAATTCTGAGCGCCCAGTTCGGCCACGCGAGCGGCGAGTGGAGTGAAGGCGGCGACGAACCGATTGGTCGAACGCGGATGCAGGAGCTTGGCCACGAATTCGCGAACGGCGCCGTCCCAGGCTTCGTTGGGTTCAATCCAACTGCTGTTCACTTTGGCTTCGTGCAGTGCCTTGACCAGATAGTCCTGAATGCGTCGGATATAGACGGGGCGCAGTTCAGTGGTCATGTCTTCGAGTGGCCACGAGCCGATCAGGGTCTGATAGATGAGATACTCTTCATTAGCATCAGGGGCGGCGATGCCATCGATCAATTGCTTGTGCTTGCGATTGATCGTCCGCCAGCGCCTGACTGAGCGCACCCATTCATCGGTCAGTTCCGAAATTGCGGTGATTCGAGCCCGGACATCCTCGGCGCGTTTGGTATCGTGGGTCGAGGTGGCCACCATGCAGTGCGGGAAGTTCACCAATCGGGCGACATTTTCCTGATGAAATTCATCGACAGTGGAACCAAAAATATCCGGTTCGCCCCCGACTTCATTGAGCGAAACGAGGCGGTTATAGACGTAGAAGGCAGTGTCTTCGACGCCTTTGGCGGTGATGGGACCGGTGCACTGCTGGAACTTCAAGACAAAGGTCTGTCGCAAATCCTCGTCCACGGGATGGGGATTCGGATTCGGAGGCATGAGGACGTCCCGGAGAAAATCGAAGATACTACGCTCGATGGCGGGGTTGCGGCGGCGCGCTTGAGCGATGGCATAGTTTACGACGCGGGAGTCACTTTCCTGCGCGGGCAGGTCTGGCATGATGTACGTGCGATAAACCGGGAAGCAGGCGATGATCTCGCGCACGGCGGTGGTGAGGGAATTGACCGTGAAGTCGCGATACCAACGGTGGCATTCGGAGAGACGGTTTAAAAGGTGCGCCAGCGCATTGACTTCACTGGACATGGAAACGCGCATGACGAGGCTCTTGGTGCGATAGACGAGGTCACGATAGTTCGGCGCCTTGCCAATGAACTTGTGATAGCAATCCGTCATCGTGCTGGCCGTCCGCGGATCGGTGAGGACGCGCGTGATCTGCGCTCCGACTTCATAACCCGTGGTGCCGTGGCAGGGCCAATCAGTGCGGAGTTGCTCGCCGTGTCCGAGGATTTTTTCGACCAACAGATAGATGGCTCGAGGATTGGACGGTTGCTGGAGGATGCGGGCGGCATTCGCCTGCAACGTGGCGAGGTATTCACGCGGGTGGGCGAGCCCATCAATGTGATCGATCCGCACACCATCGACGACGCCCGTGCCGATGAGTTCGAGGAGAAGCTGATGGGCGGCGTTGAAGACCTCGGGCAATTCCATGCGGATGGCCGCGAGAGTGTTAATGTCGAAAAAGCGCCGGTAATTTATCTCCTCCGCCGCCACGCGCCAGTACGCGAGGCGATAGGGTTGGGCGGTGACGAGGTCATCGAGCCGATCGAGGCTGCGCGCGTCGGAGACATCCTGCCATTCGCCGATGGCGCGCCGGATGGTTTCCTCGACCTCGGGCATTTCGCCGCACAAGCGCGCCAGGCGTTCGCGGATGATCTGTTTTTCTCTCGCCCGCTCTTCGATTTTTTCCGGAGACGTTTCACTCGCCGGGGGCAGGTAATCAAGCGCGGTGATGATACTGACTAACTCGGGAGGCGCAGGATTCAGAAATTCCGCGGCGCGTTGGAGAATCGGGCGGACGGTACGGGGACCGAGCGGGAGGCGATTTTCGTAATAGTTCAGGGTGAAGGCGCCGTCGGAAAAATCGATGCGCAGCTCACCGCGTTCGAGCACCCGGCCGTATTGATCTCCGAGAATGGGCAGCAGGACTTTGTTGGCGAGTTCCTGTTTCAGCGGTTCCCAATCGATGTCGAAAAAGCGGGCATAGGGGGAGGATGGTCCGTTTTCCAAGACATCCATCCACCACCAGTTCTGGGGTTCGCCGATACCCATGTGATTGGGGACGAAATCGACGATCAGACGCATGTCTCGCGCCTTTAGTTCTGCGGCGAGGGCGTCGAAATCGTCGCGTGTCCCGATTTCGGGGTTCAGTTCATTGTGATCGCAAACGTCATAGCCATGCATGCTTCCCGGGGCCGCGCGGAAGAAGGGGGAAGCATAGATGTGAGTGACGCCGAGTTCGTGAAGATACCCGACGAGCTCGCGCGCTGCTTGAAACGTGAAGGTTTTGTTGAATTGAAATCGATAGGTTGCGGCTGGGATAAACGAACTCATGCGTGGGATTGAAAAACGAGGACTTCAGATTTTTGGAAATCGAGCTGACCGGTGGCGGGATCAAAGGCGGAGGTGTCATCGCCGCCGTAGATCTCCGCATTGCTCGAGAGAGTGAGGTGCCACGACCGCCCGGCCGGTGGCTGGCAGAATGGTTCGTCGCCGAGCAGGCCGCGATGGGCGCCGCGCAAATCGCAGAGGAGGAGCCAATCCGATTTTTCGCCGTGATAGCGGATCCCGAGGATTCCACAGGTCAACTCGGCGAACTTGACCTGGTCGCGGTTGCGCGGTCGGAAGGCGTCGTGATTCGCCCGCAAACTCAGCGCGTCGCGGTAGAGACGCAGGCATTGCCGGTGTCCATCGCGATCGATTTCCTCCCAGTGTAGTTTCGAACAGAGGAATGTCTCCTTGGCCTGCGGCGACGGCACCTCGACATCCTTGAGCGCTTTTTGGAAGGCGGGAAACTGGTGCATTTCGCGCCGACGCCCTTCCTCGACCAGGCGCCCTAGTTCCGGGCCGTGATCGGTAAAGTACTGGAAGGGCGAGGTGGCGGCCCATTCCTGGCCCATGTAAATCATCGGAGTATAGGGCGTGAAACAAAGCAGCGTGCTGGCCGCCCGGTAACTCTCCGGTGAAATCATGTGATGCAGCCGTTCCCCCAGGGCGCGGTTGCCGACCTGATCATGATTCGAGATGCAAAAAATGAAACGGTCGAGCGGGAGATGGGCGCAGGGAGTGCCAACCGGGCGATTCTTGCTGGGATAGGTTTGACCGCGATAGACCCAGCCGTGCTCGAGGGAATCGGTTAACTCATGTAATTCTCCCGCAAAGCCGCCGCGATACATCGAGGCATCGATCAACGTGGTCTCGACCACATGATGAAAGTCGTCCGCCCAGACTGCGTCGAGTCCATAGCCATCATCCGCGACATCCGTAATGATGAGGCCCTCATTTCGTTCGTCCTCGGCGATGATTTGGCATCCGTATTTGTGTGCGAGGTCGGCCAACTCTTTGAGAATATGCTCATCCGAATCGTCGAAGATGGCGTGCGTGGCATCGAGGCGGAAGGCATCGAAATGGTAGTCCGCGATCCACATGAGGAGGTTTTGCTTGAAGAAATCCCGGACGGGCGCGAGGCCGAAATTGATCGCCTCGCCCCACGGCGTGTGATGCCGCTTTTCAAAATAGTCGGGCGAAAATTCGCGCAGGAAATTTCCGTCGGGACCGAAGTGGTTGTAGACCACATCCAGAATGGCCGACAAACCGTGCGCGTGCGCGGCATCGACGAGAGCGCAGAGATCCGCGGGAGTTCCGTAAATCGCGGCGGGTGCAAACAAACGGACGCCATCGTAGCCCCAACCGCGCGTGCCCGGAAAATCCGCGACGGGCATTATCTCGATCGCATTGATGCCGAGGTCCCGCAGATAGGGCAGTTTTTCGATGGCGGCTCGGAACGTGCCTTCCGGCGTGAAAGTGCCGACGTGCAATTCGTAAATGACGAGGTCGCGAAAGGACGGTCGCTGCCAATTCTGATCGGTCCACGGGTAGTCGGACAGATCGATGACTTCGGATGGACCATTAAGACCCGCGGGCTGGCGCCGTGAGGCCGGGCAAGGCCGGCCGGGCCCGTCGCCGAGGTGAAAAAAGTAGCGATCGCCCGCTTTCCCATCCGGATCGAATCCCGAGAAGTGTCCGTCCGGCCCGGCGGACAGGGAAATGGTCCGGACGGAGTTCCCGCCCTTGTCCACGATTTCGACTGTGACCCGCCTTTGCCCGGGTGCCCAGACGGTGTAGCGAACTCCCGAATCTGTAATTTCGGCTCCCTGCGAAAACTGGATGGACATGAATGAATGGTGAACGATCGATCAGCGGGTTGATTAAAAATGCGGCCTGAGTTCAAGGATCGATCAGTGGTGTGTCGAGCCTCGAAACTCGGATGATCGTTCAGCGGAAGTACGACCGGCGCACTCGTGATTCCAGACTGCGCGCGGTCAGATTTTCGGTGATGGGTCTTGACCTCTCTGAAACGACTCCGTTTGTTGGCCGACGCTCCAAATCCAATTCCCCGCAACCCTTTCCGAAAGCCTCCCGCCTGTGGCCCAGAACGAAGACTATACACTCGAAATCCTGCTTGAAACGGCGCTCATTTCCAAGAGCCAGCTCGAGCGTGCCCAAGCTGAAAAAACATCCGACGAAACCGTAGTTGGTGCGCTCATTCGGCTCGGCATCGTTACTCAGGAAGATATTACCCGCGCTCTGGCGGCCCACTCGTCGATGGACTTCGTCGATCTGGCGGCGGTGTCGATTCCCGAGGAAATCGTGCAGACCGTGCCCCGCGATGTGGTGAAGCGCTTCCGGGTCATGCCCGTCGCGGAAACGGAGAGAGGTCTGATGATTGCGGTGAGCGACCCGCTCGATTTCGACACCTTCGACGCGCTCCATCATCTTCTAAATCGCGACATCGAGTTCGTTTGCGCCACGCCCGATGCCATCAACGCCGCCTATCGAAAGTGCTATGCCACGGCGGATGAAGCGGCGGACGAATTGGCCGCGGGATTGGGTGAAATCTCCATCACCGGTGAAGGCGGCGGCAGCCCGGGCGATTCGGAAACAGCCGACGCGCCGATCATCAAGATGGTGACGATGATGTTGCTCGAGGCCTACAATGTGCGGGCGTCTGATATTCATCTGGAGCCGTTGGAAAAGCGTTTCCGGGTCCGGTTTCGGATCGACGGCGTGCTGGCCGAGATGACCAATCCGCCGAAGAAACTGCAATCGGCCATCATCTCACGGCTCAAGATCATGACCGGATCGATGTCGATCGCGGAAAAGCGTCTGCCTCAGGACGGGCGCATCCAGGTGAAGATGGGCAAGAAGTCGATCGATCTGCGCGTCTCCTCGGTTCCGACGGTACATGGCGAATCGATCGTCATGCGTATTCTCGACAAATCCGCGCTGTCGCTGGGCTTGCCGCAATTGGGTTTTCTCTCGGACGACCAGGAGACCTTCGAAACCCTCATCACACTGCCGGACGGGATTCTGCTCGTCACGGGCCCGACGGGTTCGGGCAAGACCACCACGCTTTACGCTTGCCTGAACTACATCAACAAGCCCGACAAAAAGCTGATTACCGTCGAAGATCCGGTCGAGTATCAGATGAACGGCATCAATCAGGTACAGGTGAATGCCGATATCGGCATGACCTTTCCGGCCGCGCTGCGTTCGATTCTGCGTCAGGCCCCGAACATCATCATGATCGGTGAGATTCGTGACGCCGAGACGGCGAACATCGCCATCAACGCTTCGCTGACGGGCCATCTGGTTTTTTCCACGCTCCACACCAATGACGCGCCCGGTGCCGTCGCGCGTTTCGTCGATATCGGGGTTCAGCCCTTCCTGGTCTCGTCCGCTGTGCGTGCGATCGTGGCCCAGCGTCTGGTCCGAAAAGTTTGCCCGAATTGCAAACACCCCTACGAAATGAACGAGGCGGAAATGAGCGCTCTCGGGATCGACGCCAATCAGCTTTCCGATTCGAGCGTGTCGAAGGGGACCGGTTGCGAGACTTGCAAACACCGTGGTTACAAAGGCCGCGCCGGAATCTTCGAGATGTTCCTCATCGATGACGAGGTGAGACACATGGTGAATAACAAGGCGAATACCGTCCAGCTGCGGAAACGCGCGCGGGAAATGGGAATGCGCACCCTGCGCGAAGACGGCATCCGCAAAGTGCTGGCGGGCATGACCACCGCCGAGGAAGTGATTTCGGTTTCCATGGGCGACGAAGGTTAAGCGGAGACAGCCTCTCGCCATGGCGCTTTTCAATTTCGGCAAGACCAGCCCGCCCCCGGAATCTCCGCGGGCGGCCGTTGTCCCGTCGATCCCTCCATCCGCCGGTGGCGGTCTGGTGCCCATGGAGGATTTGCTCCGTTTGGTGGTCGATGAAGGCGGGTCCGACCTGCATGTTTCGGTCGGTGCGCCCCCGGCCATTCGAATCAATGGCAGTCTGATCAAACTGAACCTTCCGGTCCTGACGTCCGAGAACACGGAAACGCTGGCCCGGAGCATTACCAGCGACGGAAACTTGCAGAAGGTCAACGCGGAAGGCAGCGTCGATTTCGGTCTCAGCTTTCGGGGCGAGAATCGGTTTCGGTGCAGCGTTTACCGGCAGAAGGGCGCGCTGGCCATGGTGCTTCGGCTGGTGCCAAAAAAACTGCTCACCCTCGAGCAGATCGGATTTCCGCCTTCGGTTCGCGATCTGTTGCGGCTGCCGCGTGGATTGATTCTGGTGACGGGACCGACCGGATCGGGAAAATCGACCACGCTGGCTTCGATGCTCGATGTCATCAATTCCACCTCCGACAATCACATCATCACCATCGAGGATCCGATTGAATACTTTCACGAGCATCGGCGCGGGATGGTCAATCAGCGGGAGGTCGGAGTCGATGTGCCGAGCTTTTCCGATGGCTTGCGGCGTGCCTTGCGCCAGGATCCGGATGTGATTCTCGTGGGTGAAATGCGCGACCTCGAGACGATGGAGACCGCCATCACCGCGGCCGAAACCGGCCATCTGGTTTTCTCGACGTTGCACACCACCGGGGCTTCGCGGACCGTCGATCGAATCATCGACGCGTTTCCCTCGGATCAGCAGCAAATGATTCGGGCTCAGCTTTCCACCAATCTCAAAGCGGTCATCTCGCAGGTCCTTTTGCCGCGCAGCGATGGCACGGGCCGGGTCGCGGCCTTCGAGATCATGATCAATACGCCTTCGATAGGCGCGCTCATCCGTGACAACAAAACCTTCCGCATTTCCAACGACATCCTGACCGGCTCGAAATACGGCATGGTCACGCTCGAACAATCGCTGGTGAGCCTTTACGAAGAAGGCTTGATCAGCAAGGATCTGGTCCTGTCCAAGGCGCAAGATCCGCAAGTCGCCGCCCAATTGCTGGCGAGTGTCCCCATCAGCACCTAAAATCAAGTCCCCACGCTCTCCATGAACACTGCTCAAGTCGTCGATATTTTCATCGAACAAGGTCTGCTCGATCAGCAACAAGCCGAAGACATTCAGGCCGAAGTCTCACACAGCGGGAAGCCCGTGCCGGAAGTCATGGTTGATTACGGCATCTGCACCGAGGATCAATTTTATCAGGTGATCGCCGAAGCCATCGGGACGGATTTTATCAGCCTGAGCAGTTTTGATCCGCCCAACGAATTGCTCCGCATGATCCCGGCGGGTCAGGCGATGTTGCACAAGGCTTTCCCCGTGGGTGTCGATGGCAACGCCCTGCAGATCGCGCTCGCCGATCCGCTCAATGCGCAGGCAGTCGAAGATCTGCGGTTTGCGCTCGGCCGGGAGGTGCAGGTCGTGGTCGCGCCCAGCTATCAAATCGATGAATTGATCAAGAAGCACTACGGGACGGACATGTCGAGCATGGACGAAATCCTGAGGCAGCTTGGCGGTGACGGTATCGAATTTGGAGATGACGGACCGGGCGGGTTTGACGTGAAAGCGCTCGAGGCCGAGGCGAATGCCACCCCCATCATCCGCTACGTCGATTTGATTGTGTATCAGGCCGTGCAGGACCGGGCGTCGGACATCCATTTCGAGCCCTTCGAGACTGAGTTCAAAATCCGTTACCGGGTGGACGGTGCACTTTACGAAATGGCTCCGCCGCCGCGCCACCTCGCCATGCCGGTGATCTCGCGCATCAAGGTCATGTCGAACCTGAACATCGCCGAGCGACGCCTCCCGCAGGACGGACGCATTCAGATGCACATCGCCGGCCGCCAGGTCGATCTGCGTGTTTCGACGCTCCCGACTCAGTACGGCGAATCGGTGGTGTTGCGGGTGCTCGATCGCTCGACGGTGAACCTGAACATGGAAGCCCTCGGGATGCCGCCCGACATTCTCAATTACCTGTACAAAACGATCGAAATGCCGAACGGCATTTTCATCGTCACCGGTCCGACCGGTTCGGGAAAGACGACGACGCTTTACGCGTGCCTGAACAAGATCAACACGATCGAATCCAAGGTGCTGACCGCGGAAGATCCGGTGGAATACGAAATCGAAGGCATCATTCAGGTGCCGGTCAACGACGGCATCGGGCTGACCTTTGCGCGCGTCCTGCGCGCCTTCCTGCGGCAGGATCCAGATCGAATCATGGTCGGCGAAACGCGCGACATCGAAACTGCGCAGATCGCCATTCAGGCTTCGCTTACGGGTCACCTGGTGCTGAGCACGCTGCACACGAATGACGCGCCCGGCGCCGTGACGCGTCTGGTGGACATGGGGGTCGAACCGTTCTTGATTTCGGCTTCACTCGAGGGCGTTCTCGGCCAGCGGCTGATCCGAAAAATCTGCCCGGATTGCCGCACTGCCTACGAACCGACTGAGATCGTGCTCTCGCAGCTGGGATTGTCACCGCACGAGATCGGAGACAAGAATTTTTACTATGGTGCAGGCTGCGACAAGTGTAACAGCACCGGTTACAAAGGCCGGAAGGGCATCTATGAATTGCTCGATCTCACCGATCCGCTCCGGCAGATGATCAACGAGCGGGTGCCGTCCGTGGTCCTCAAGCAGAAGGCCATCGAGCTCGGCATGAACACCCTGCGCCAGGATGGATTGCGCTCCATTTACGACGGCGACACGACGATCGAGGAAGTGCTGAAATACACGTAAGTCGCGGGCGGACGGCGAAATCTGATCGACGAAAGGCGGGTCTGCTCGAGTTACGAGCCGGGCATTCGTTTGAACGCAGCGATTTCTTCGGCAGTGGCGGCACGATTCCGAATCAGCAGGTCCGCGACGTCCGCGGCGAGAAACTCGGGCGCACCCGTGAAAAGTGGATTTCCGCCGACGGCGACGGCGCGTGCGTCGGTGGTCACTGCGGCGGGTACGTCGATGGTTGAGCAGGAAATGCCATCGAGGTAGAGCGTGAGCGCAGCGCCGGATTTTACGGCTGCGACGTGATGCCATTCGCCGAGGGAAAACGGCGTCCCTGTCGTGCTGTAACTGCCGCCCGCCTCGACGCGGGCGAAGACTTTTCCGTCCTCGACGGTCAGCCGGAGAGGATCATCGCCGGCGCCTCCCCACGCACTGAGGATCTGGCCGAGACGCGGCGCAGGAAGCTCGCGCAGCCGTACGCGGACGGTGACCGTGAAATCCGGGCCAAAATCATCTGGCAGCGCATAGACGAGCATTTCGTCGCGACCGTTCAGGCGGATGGCGCCATTTTCCGCGGCCGCAAAGGACGTTGCCCGCACCAATCGGCCGAACTGAGGTGAGGCGTCACCCTTGAGCGCGGCGGAGAGAATCAGGAAGTCGGGGCCGATCGGTGGCCCAAGTCCGCGCATTCGCAACCAGGATCGGTAGTGCGTCCCGCTGGCACCAGCGCTGGCAAAATCCCGCAACCGCAATGTTTCCGGCGCGGCAGGAACTTCGACGACGAGAATAGGTGCCAGGAGATCATCGTCCTTTGCGGGAGCAGCGGTTGTCGCTTCGTTCAATTTTTTCGGGTCGAGCGGCGGAATCGCCGTTTCGTCGAAACGATTATCCTGCTGATCAAAGGCGAGCAGAATGGGTCCGCGGTAAATGCTCGCCTTGCCGGCCTGCTCTCGTTCGCCCAGGAAAGCGCGCAGAGGCATGGGCAGATCCAATTCGAGCCGATCGGTCGCGTTCCAAGTGCGTTTGATCTCGAGATAAGTGCCGGGTGTTACCGCAATTGGTTCACCAGCGATACGAGCGGTGGCGCCTTTCGCCCACGCGGGAATACGGACCCGAACCTGCAGTGGAACTTTGGCGTCAACCTGCCACACGACATGGCTTCCAACGGGGTAATCCGTCACGCAGCGGATTTTGATTGGCTGTCCGCCAGGATCTGCGACTTCGATTTCCATCGGCCCGAGCCAGTTTAGCGTCAGGCCGCGATCATCACGCATGACGGCCCATTCGCTGAGCATGCCGAGTGACCGTGGGCCATTAACCGAGCAGCAATTCAGCTCCGGTGATCCGGCCCGTGCCTGGAAAACGATGTCGTGAGCGCTCGCCTTGCGCTCGCCGTCCATTGGTGTGTTGTACGTCCACCAGCGACCCGACGGATGTTGAGCGCCGAGCGCGGCGTTCAGCGTTGAAAGTTCCAGTTCATCGGCCACTCGAGGATCTCCGGTCAGCTTGAGCGCATCGACGCTCAGAGCCATCCACGCCACCGTGCAGCAGGTTTCGATGGCCGAGGGCAGAAAGGCATTTCCCGTTGCCTGCTCGCCGCCACTGAAGGCTCCAGTATTGCGTCGATCAAATTTCAGGATCGTCTCCCAGTGGCTCATGAGTGCATCGCGAAATTGCGCTTCGCCGGTGATCCGCCACAGTTCAGTGAGGGCCTGCAGGTCGTGCAGGCTTTCCCAGCGCGGCCGGGGTGTTTGGTAGAAGGGAACGCGGTCGACGCCCGTGCGCAGATAGTCCCCCGCCCGCTCCCAGTCTTTGACGATCTCCCGCGTCATCGCGAGATACCGCGTTTCGCCTGTGCGCCGGTAAAGCTCGGCCAACACATGCGCGACCGCCATATTCATTTCCGGCGAGCCGACGTCGACGACTCGACGCGGCCCATCGAGAAACGTCCGGCAGATCAAGTCCGCCCCGCGCCTGGCCGATGCCAGAGCTTCTGGATCGTGCGAATAGTCGTACCAGCGGAGAAGGCCCTGCACGACGTGGTAGTGCCCCCAGAGGTCCCAGGCACCGAGCAGGCGTCGTGCGGCCGGAAATGGTCCGAGGTAACCGTCCTCTGCCTGCGTCGCGATCAGGCGGGAAACAAAGCGGCTCGTTTGTTCGCGCAAGGCCGGGCTGTCGCTCAGCCGCAATGCCTGCACGCACGAGATCAAATATTTCCCGGCAAATTCGCCGGCCCAATCGACCAACTGCGGTGCCGGCTGACGATCGCGTAAGAGGAACATTTCCAGCATCGCCGGATTCGCGTCCGGTGCCGGGAGCAGCCAGTGATCAATATTTGCTTCGAGCCGTGGCGCAATGATCCCGCCCATCCGAATGCGTGCTTCCGGCACGGAATCCAATACGATGCGCCCCTGCTCTTTGATTGGCTCTGTACAGAGGACGGGCGCGCTGGCAAACAGCAAACATCCGAGCGAACTGACCTGAGCAACGATGGCCATCTGCATTCGGGCAGCCTTGTCTCCTGGAACGCGGGAGACAAGGTCGAATGAGTTGGGCGACGATATCAGCGTACGGGACAGACCTGCCTTACCATCATCGCCAGAACGTCCGTCCGCATCTGGAACGTCCAAAATTTCGGTGACCTGCAACGACGATGGACAAGGGAATTGAACGGGAAATCAGCGTATGGCTCTACGATTGCCGTAAGTCCAAGGTTGAACGTGGCAACGATTTGCCAAGTCTGACGCCGCTCATGCATTTAGCCCCAATTTCCGAATCCTCCTCCGTTGCCGCTCGTTCTGTGGATTGGCAGGCGCGAACTCGAATCGTTGCAGGCGCGGATGCGCTCGAGCGAGTTGGCGAATTGGCGCGAGAGATCGGAGTCTCTCGGACACTGCTGGTGACGGATCAAGGAATCGTCGCTGCGGGGCATGCCGGGCGCGCGGTGGGCTTCATCGCCGCGGCGGGTCTTCAGGTTGAGGTTTATGGTGCGGTGCGGGAGAATCCGACGACCGCCGACGTGGACCAGTGCGTGGTCGCGGCGCGCGAAGCGAAGGCGGAATTATTGATCGGACTGGGTGGAGGAAGCGCGATGGACACGGCGAAAGGGTGCAATTTTCTCCTGACCAATGGCGGCGAGATGAAGGATTATTGGGGCGTTGGGAAAGCAACGAAGCCGATGCTGCCCCTGATCGCCATTCCCACCACGGCCGGGACAGGCAGCGAATGCCAGTCGGCTGCCTTGATCGCTGATGAGGAAACGCATCAGAAAATGGCCTGCCTTGATCCGAAGGCCGCGGCGCGGGTCGCGATCCTCGATCCGCTGTTGACGCTGTCGCAACCGCCGCGCGTGGCGGCGTGCACGGGCATGGACGCGCTGGCGCACGCGCTCGAGACGGCGGTGACCAAAAAACGCAATCCGATCTCCTCGATGTATGCCCGCGAAGCATTCCGCTTGTGCCTGGCGGGATTGCCGCGCGTGCTGGCGCGTCCGGACGATGTCCATGCCCGGCAGCGGATGCAGCTGGGCGCGGCCTTCGCCGGCACCGCGATCGAGTGTTCGATGCTCGGTGCGGCCCATGCGGCGGCCAACCCTTTGACCGCGCATCATGGCGTCGTCCACGGCCAGGCGGTGGGCCTCATGCTACCAGGGGTCATTCGGTTCAATGCGCGACAGGCGGAGACGGCGGCGCTTTATCTGGAACTGGCCCATGCGGCGGGGCTCGGGTCGGTCAAGGAACTGGTCGAGCGAATTCAAGAGACGCTGGAGGCGGCTGGGTTGTCCGCGGCGCTTTCGGAATTCGGTGTCACCACGGAGAAAATTCCCGAGCTGGCCGAGGAAGCATCGAAACAGTGGACGGCGGGGTTCAATCCGCGGCCGATTGAGACCAGCGATTTCGCGGCGCTTTACGAAGAAGTCTTGGAATGAGAACCGCCGCCTATTTTTTTACACTCGTTTCGTTTGCGGTTTCAGCGTCGGCAGGCGATTGGCCAATGCACCGCGGAGGCCCGGAAATGCGCGGCCTCGCGGACTTTCAAGCCCCGGAAAAGCCGGTGTTGAAATGGACTTTCAAAGCCGGAAAATCGATCAAGGCCGCGGCGGCGATTGCCAAAGGTCACGTCTATTTCGGCGACGACGAGGGCATCATTCACGCGCTTGAACTTTCCTCGGGAAAGGAGCTGTGGACCTTCAAAACGGAGGGTCCGATCGAGGCCACGCCGCTGGTGCTTGACGGTTTGGTTTACCTCGGCTCGAGCGATGGGTTCCTCTACGCGCTCGAGGCAGAGACGGGTGCATTGAAATGGAAATATGAAACCGGAGACAAGGTGATGGGCGGTGCGAATCATGTAAAATCACCAGACGGAGCGGCAACCTGGATCGTGGTCGGAAGCTACGATGCCAGTTTGCATTGCATCGAAGCGGCCACCGGAAAGCCGGTGTGGAAGCACGAAACGGACAATTATATCAACGGGGCACCGGCCATCACGAAGGACGGATTAATCGCGTTCGGCGGGTGCGACTCCTACATCCACGTGTTGCAGGTGGCGGACGGTTCGGAAGTCCATCAAATCGAGAGCGACGCCTACATTGCGTCGTCGGTCGCCTCAGCGGACGGGCTGGGTTATGTCGGCAATTACGGGAACCTCGTGATCGCGTTCAATCCCAAGTCCGGCGAAATCCTGTGGAAATATCGGGATCGAAATTTCCCATATTTCTCCTCCGCGGCCGTGACAGACGACCGGGTGATCATTGGTGGCCGCGACAAGCGTTTGCATTGCATTGATCGCACGAAGGGGGAAGCGGTGTGGAAATTTCAGACCCGCGGCGAAGTGGAAAGCTCACCGGTGGTCTGCGGCGACGCGGTGGTGGTTGGATCGGCGGATGGCCGGCTCTACTGCATCGGGCTCGCCGACGGCAAGGAGCGTTGGAATTACGAAATCGGCGCCGCAGTCACCGCCTCACCCGCGGCCGCGGATGGAATGATTGTCGTGGGTGCCGAAGATGGATCGATCTACGCCTTTGGCTCGTAGCGGATCGAAGGCTCGTTTTCCTTCCGCCTTCCGCCTCTGATTCACTTTTTCTTATCCGGCCGGCCGCGCGATTGATTGCGCGTCGGGGCCGCCGCGGTCGCTGTCGCGGGGACGGCTTTGGCAATCGGCCGGCCTTGGGCATCGAACGACTTCACATCCGCAGTCGTTCCGTCAGCGTTGTAGGTAAACGTGTTTCGTCCAAGCACCTTGTCGTCCTTGCTGTAGATCCAAGACTCGATCACGCGCCCGGATGCGTCCCGCTTGTAAACCTCCTTGTAGCGAACGTTCCCTTTCAGATCGTAGTGGATCGCGCTTTTCGACCAATTATTTTCGTCAAAGTAAAAGGTCGTTTTCTTCAGGATCTTTCCCTTCGAATCGGCGATCGTTTCCGTAACTCCGTTCGTCTCGGGATCGATCACCTTCGATTTAAAGGTGACATCTCCCTTGCTCATCGAGGGTGCCGCCAGAAGCAGCAGTGCGAAAAGGAGGATAGGCGGAGCTTTCACGATGAGGATATTAGTTCGCGGCGACGAGTTTTGCGAGCGGCACTTCCTCGCCGCCGAGGTGGTTGAACTGCAGGTCGTAAAGTCGCCGGTAGTATTCGCTGGTTCGATAAATTTCGGCGTGGGGACCAATGGCGAGGATGCGTCCGTGCTCCATGACGACAATCTGCTGGGCGTGCAGGATGGTTGAAAGGCGATGCGCGATGGCAATAACGGTCCGGCCTTCGGCGAGGGTATCGAGCGCGGCCTGGAATTGCTTCTCCGTCTCGGTGTCGAGCGCGCTGGTGGCCTCGTCGAGGAGGATGATGGGTGCGTCCTTGAGCAGAGCCCGCGCGATGGACAACCGCTGTTGCTGGCCTCCGCTGAGCAGACAGCCTTTGTCCCCGATCACGGTGTCGTAGCCGTGCGGTTGCTGGAGGATGAAATCGTGGGCATGAGCCTGCCGGGCCGCGGCTTCGACTTCATCGTGCGTGGCCTCGAGTCGGCCGTAGCGGATGTTGTTCGCGATGGTGTCATGAAAGAGAAAGATGTCCTGGTTCACGGTGGCGATGTTTTCGCGGAGCGAGGCCTGGGTGACCGCGCGGAGATCAAACCCGTCGATGCGGATCGAACCGGACGAGACTTCGTAAAGCCGCTGCAAAAGAGCGAGCATCGTCGTCTTTCCCGCGCCGCTGGCCCCGACGAGCGCGCACGTGCTACCGGCCGGAATGGTCAAGTTGATGTCGCGCACAGCGGTTTTGTCCGCGCCGTAACTGAAGCTTACTTTGTCGAATTGAATCTCTCCGGTGACGCGCGGCAATTCCCTGGCGTCGGGCGCGTCCGTGATGGTCGGTTTGAGATCGAGCAGCTCGAAGACTTTGGTCGTGGCGGCGAGCGCCTTTTGCATGGTGAGATGGATGCGGCTCAGCGCTTTGAACGGCGGGTAGAGCATCATCATGCCGCCCGCGAGCGCGAAAAACGTGGGAAAGCCCAGATTCCATTTCCAGGCCCAGACGAGCGCCAGAGCGACGCCGAACGATGCCACGGTTTCGACCATCGGTCCGCTCAGTTCCATCGCTTTTCGCCAACGCATGATGAACTTCATGATTCGCGCGTTGGCTTCGTTAAAGCGCGCAGCTTCGTAATCTTCGCGGGCATGAGTCTTGACCACGCGGACACCGGCGAAGGCTTCGCTCATCACGACCATGAGGGCGCCGGCTTCCTCTTCTTCCCTCGCTCCGGCTTTGCGTACTCTCTTGCTCACGATGACCACCGGCAGAAGGCAGAGCGGAAATATGATGAAGGACGCGAGGGTGAATCGCCAATCGAGATAAAACAGGACGCCGAGCGCCGAGAGGATCGAGATTGGTTGTTTGACGATGTCGCCTGAAATCGAAGTGATCGCCTGCTGGGCCATGCGGGTTTGATTGAAGACCGTCTGCACGAGATCGCCGGCCTTGGATTTGTTAAAGAAATCGAGAGCCTGGCCGAGGGTGTGGCGAAAGACCTCTTTTCGAATGTCGTCGAGCACGCGGACGCTGACCCACAACATGCAATAGCTGTTGAGATAGCTGCACAGCCCGCGCAGCAACATGAGCAGCGGGATGGTCATACAAATGGCCAGCACGATGCCGGGTGTGGCCTCGAGGTGAAGGTGCGCTAGTTGTGGAAAATACTTCAAGACGAGTGGTGGCAGCGCCGATTTGGTGTCCGACGCCGGAAAAACCATCGCACAGACGAATTTGACATCGAAGATCAACGCCGCCTGGACCACGCCGAACATGGCGCCGAAAAGAATGCCCGCCCAAAAACGTCGCATATAGGGCCGCACATAGGAGAAAAGTCGCCGATACGGCTCGCGGCTCGCGCGCAGGAATTCCCGGAAGCTCATCTTCGAGATGTCTTTGCGGGAGATCTTCTTGGTGGCCATGCGCAGGTTATGAGGCTCGGGAAAGCAGGTCGTCGATAGCACGGCATACCGGCGCGGTCGAGATGTCCTCCATCGGTCCCCCTTTCAGGCGTGGGTCAAATTCGGTCATGGGCCGATCCGGCTGGGCCGCGGAAATGACCACCGCCTGCGCGTGTCGCGGGCGCCAGTGGAAGGGATTAGTGGGTCCAAAGAGGGCAACCTGTGGACGGGAAAACGCCGCGGCGAGGTGCACCGTCGCCGTATCACAACTCACAACCAGGATCGCGCGGGCAATTAGCGCAGCGAAGGCGCGCAGATCCCGCGGCACGATGACGGGAATGCCAATCAGACCCGCCGCCGCCTGTTCGGCTGGATTCGGGCCGGCGGTGGCGACGCAATGGAGCCGGTGTTTCGTCGCAATGTGCCGCGCAACTTCCGCCCAGCGCTCGGGAAGCCAGTTTTTTTCGGAGCGCGCGGTGCCGGGATGGAGAACGACGGCGGGCGGTGACGGATCTGTGATCTCCGGGAGGTGCAGGCTGGGATTGGGATCGACGGCCTCGATGTCGAGAGCATGAAGCAGATCGAGATAGTGGTCAGCGGTGTGTCGATCACGGACCGCGGAAACGACGAACTCGTTGAAGGCCAGCGCACGGGCTCTCTTCTTCTTTAACCAGGAAAATGTGATCCGCCGGGGAGCGCGCGAAAGGGCCGCGACGGCCGCCGAGCGATCCGCGCCCGTGAAATCAAGCACCGCATCGAAGCGCCCGCTGAGGACTTGCTGCCACGGAGCCCAGCCGCGCCCCGGGCCGAACACGATCGCCTCGGCATGGTGCGGAATCGACGGCAGGAGGCCGGCGGTGTCCACGTGCACACCAAGCGTGACCGTTGCGTGAGGCAGCGCCTGATGAATCGCCGCGAGCGCGGGTGTGGTCAGTACGAGGTCCCCGATGCGTTTGAGTTGGAGCGCGAGGATCCTCATGATGCGCTGTGCTCAGGATGACAATAGGGCGCTGAGTTATCCATGGCCGCTTTGCACGCTTCGATACGCCTCGAGCAGGCGCTGTCGAAAGTGCGCCCACGTGAAATTTTCGACCACTCGCTGTCGGCCCGCAGCACCGAGACGCGCGCACAGCTCGCGATCTCCGTGCAAACGGCGCAACGCGACAGCAATGGCTTCGGGATCGTTCGGCGGAATGATGAGACCATTGACGCCATCCTGCACCACGTCGCCGGATTCTCGCGTGACAATCTGCGGGAGTCCGCAGGCGGCGGCTTCATACGTGCATTTGGCGCTGCCTTCACATTCGCTCGGCAGCACGTGAACTGTCGCGTCGCGGTAGAGTTCCTCGACTTTCGGGGAAAAGCCGAGGGCGTAGATACCGCCGGCGCCTGGTTGGCCGATGAGAGGTTTGATTTCGCTGTGCACCGTGCCGACGAGCCGGAGTTCAGCGTCATTTAGTGCAAGGCGGCGCCACGCGTCGATGAGGTGATGAACGCCCTTGCGTTCGATGAGTGCTCCCACGAAAAGCGCGCGGAATTTTTCCGGGAAGGCGGCGGCGGGGGTGAAGCGGTCGATATCCACGCCCCGTTGGTGACGAAATAATTTCCCGAGCGGTACGCCCGCAGCGAGGAAAGTCTCCTCGGCTTTTTCCGAAAGCACGAGCAGCCGATCGGCCAGATCGTATTCCTCGGTGACCTGCTGGCGCGTAATCAGCATCCGGTTTTTAAATCCATCCCAACCCGTGGCGGCTGCGCGTTCGCGTTCACTCTTGGTGAGACGGTCGGGCTTGGGCTTTCCCTTGTGCCGGTGCCACGTGGGAATCTCGACGATGCTGGGGATGCCCAAACGCCGGCACACGCGCAGGCTGCGGACGCATTCGCCTGACCAGCCATGAAAGATCAATGGCGGCGCTCCATGTCCTCGTGGCTGGGCCGCACTGCCGAACCGTTCGAGTTCGACGGCGGCAGCCCGGTCGATCGCTTGCTTTTTCGCTCCGTAGTAAAACTCACTGCCCATGACCCAGGAAAACAGGCGCACCGGGTGGCGCCGCAGATTTCGGACGCGACGACTCGGGAGGTCGGCGGCGCGGAGGTCAAATGCGAGCGCCCGCCAGTCGAGCCCGGCCGCTTCAGCCGCACGGAGCGATTCGTGCGCGACGCTATCCAGGCCACTGCCGCCGATGCGGGCGGATGTGGCGTAAAGCAATTTGGTGTTGGCGAATTCGGAGTTCAGGTTGGAGAAACATGGCGCCACTGGCGCCGGCTCCCATGTTTTTCTGCGAATACCGATTTCTGAAACCTGAATCCGCATGAAAATTGGGCTCGTGCGACGCGGCTATTCGGAAACCGGTGGAGCGGAAGCGTATCTGCGGCGATTTGCCGAGGCAGCGCAAAGCGATGGTCACGAATGCGTGCTTTTTACCGCGGATTGGCCGCGCAACCGCTGGGATCATGAATGGGTGACGGTCGACGGACCGAGCCCCAGGGCGTTCGCCGACGCCCTGGAGAGGAGTCGTCCCCGTGAGCGATGCGATCTGCTCTTCAGCCTCGAGCGCGTGTGGCGCTGCGATGTTGCCCGCGCGGGTGATGGTGTGCACGCCGCCTGGCTGGAGCGACGAGCTGCGTTTGAGCCGAATTGGAAAAAGTGGTTGCGGCGCTTCAATCGCAAGCACGCGGAGCAACTCGAACTCGAGCGAGCGCTTTTTAGCAACGACGGTGCGCGCGCGGTCATTGCCAACTCGGACATGGTGAAACGGGAGATCGAACTGCATTTTGAGTATCCTTCGGCACGGATTCACGTCGTCCACAACGGCTTGCCCACTCAAGAAGTTCCCGCCAACGCCCGCCACGAAGTTCGAGCCGAACTGGGGCTCGGAGCATCCACCTTCGTGTTGCTGTTTGTTGGATCAGGCTGGGAGCGCAAGGGTCTGCGTTTTGCGGTCGAAGCCTTCATCGCTGCGGGCCTTTCGGATTCCATTCTGTTGGTGGCTGGCCGCGGAGAACGTGGCTTGATGCCGCCATCCGAGCGAGTGCGTTTCCTTGGGCCGCGATCCGATGTCGTCAGATTACTGGGCGCGAGCGACGCCTTCATTCTGCCGACCATTTACGATCCGTTTTCGAATGCGTGTCTCGAAGCGTTCGTTGCCGGATTGCCGGTCATTACCACCCGAAGCAATGGTTTTAGTGAAATCATCGCGCCGGGTCTCGATGGTCACGTGATCGATCGGCCGGATGACATTCCAGCCCTGATCGAGGCAATTCGATTCTGGTCGGAAGCCGATTTGCGACGGAACGCCCGGAAGCGTCTGTTCGAGCGCGCTGATCAGTATTCGATGGATCGAAACCTGCGTGAGACGATTGCCATTCTGCAGTCGGTACAGACGGCCGCGACATGAGCCTCGCTTCTGACGGCCCGTTGGGATCGAACTAAAGGCGAGCGAATCGCTCGCGAAATGTTTCGCCAGTACCGCGAGCAAATCCGGCCGGCTCACCCTGTATGGCGCCGCGCCCGACGGCCCGGCAGGCGTCGGCGATCGAGCGTGGACCCCATTCCACAATGAAGCGCGCGACGTTGGCGGGAATGGTCGACGCGATGCGATGGCCGTGCGGCAACCGGGCGCCGATGTAGGCCACATTTTGCACGAGGGCCGCATGCTTGAGGTATTCGGCGGCGCGAGAGGTCGTGCTGTTTCCAGGCGGCGGCAAATGAGCCACCTCGACTGCGGGCACGAGAATGCCTCGGAAACTCGCGGTCAGGCGCAGGCTGAATTCCAGATCTTCACCGCGGATCCAGAAATCGTCGCGGTGCACGCCCACTTTATCGATGGCGCGGCGCGTGACGAGCAGGCTGATGCCTTGAGCCCAGGTAAAATCGAGCGGCACAGAACCGAGGCGTTCGCGAAATTCGGCGGGAGTTGCGCGCAATTCCGCCTGACGATGAGCTTGCCGATTCCTCAGGCCCGGTACCCAACCGACCATGCCGTCGGGCGCGGTGACGAGCGGGATGGCGGCATCGGCGTTCTCGGTCTCCATGGCCCTGAGCAAGTTGGCAAGCGTGTCCGGTTTCGGCACGGCATCGTCATCGAGGATCCACAGATGAGTCACGGGTGGACCGGGTAATTGCAGCGCTTCCTCGGCGGCGAGCTTGAGGCCGGCGCCGCAACCCAGGTTGGTTCCGGGAGCCACATAGTGCGTTTTGATTCCTGCACCTTCACTGGCGTCTCGAATCTCCGTTCCGGCGCCGTTGTCGACGATCACGGTGACTTCGAGTCCTTCTGGAATGCCGCTCAGCGCGCGAAGCAGCCGGGTGATCTCCTCGGGGCGGCGATAGGTCGCGGTCACCGCGGCGACGCGAGCGTTCATGCGGACGTGAGGGTGGATGGATGACCGAATTCCTGCGGGAGGATGCCGTCTTCCATCAACCGTTCGATGTGCTCACGAATCTCCGGCCACATGCGATCGGGTTCGAGTTTGGTCAGGCAGAACGGCTCGCGGAACTTGCAGTAATCAAAGCACGGGCGCCACGGACAGATGTCCCGAATGACGAGATGATGAATTTCGCCCCATGGACTGAACCAGTCCGGATCGGTCGGACCGAAAACAACGATCGTCGGCCGCCCGCACGAAGCAGCGATGTGGCCGGGACCGCTGTCATTGCACAACAGAAGATCCGCCCGCCCAAGCACATCGACGAGTTCCGCGACGGAGAGCGCGGGCAGCACGGAATCCACGATCGGGGCCAGCCCCAGCCCGTACCCATCGAGATCGGGAATGAGGGCGAGATGAAAGTCGAACAGTTCCCGCATGCGCGCGACCACGGTGGCGAAATTTTCCTCGGGCCAGCGCCGCACTACGATGCGAGCGCCAGGATGGAGGCAAACGACTGGTTTCGTGATCCCGCGAAATAGCTCGTCAACCCGATCGCTCCGATAGTGGGCATGATCGATCCGCGGGTCGGCATTCTCCATATCGGGAAAGCCAAGTGCCTGGCCAATGTCGCGCCAGTCTCGAACCTTGTGCTGCTTGGGCCGCGAACGGGTGAGCGGGTGGGTGAGAAACACCGCGCTGCCCCGGAGCGGAAAGCCGAAACGCTCGTCGGCTCCGATCATCCACATGAAAAGGTGATCCCGCGGATCATTGCGCACTGAAATCGCGAGATGAAAATGCTCGCGCCGGAGCTGGCGCACGAGATCAAGCATTTCGCTCCAGCGCCACTTCCAAAGGCGATACTTGTCGCGATAGGCTGTCCACGGTGCGTCGTAAGCGATGAAGTGGACATCCGGGAAAGTGGCCTCGAGCAGCGGTCGCGCGTGGGCTTTGCCGACGAGCGTGACGTCGTAGCGTTCGACCGCGGCCCGCAAGACCGGCGTGGAGAATGTCAGATCGCCGAGACCCCACAGTTCGAGGAGGAGGAGCTTGGGACGGGAAGGTTGAAAGGTGAGCGGGCGATCGGTGGCGGTTGGCAAAATACGCGGGCAGAATGCAGGATCGGCGGCGAACGAGAATCGAAAACTGTCGGCTTTGCCTCCGGGAAAAGTGCGTTACTTTCGGCGCGATGGCCGATCCCGCCCCGCCACTTCCTGATACCCAGCCCTCGATTGCCGAAGAATTTACGCGCTTCGCTCGTTGGTGCGGTCGCAATCCGATTCAGACGCTGCTGCTCGCGGCGCTGGTTGGCACGTTCGTCTATTTCTACGCCTTTCAGGGCATCTACAACAAAGGTACCCAGACGAACTGGCGCTGGGCCTATGAAAGCCTGGAACACGGAAAACGATCTCGAGCACGGCGCGCTGATCCTCCCGGCGGCAATCATCGTCGCGTGGATGCATCGGCGGCGCTTTGCCGAGGTGGAAAAGGAGTCCTCCTGGGTTGGGCTGTTCGTCGTCGCTGTGCGGCATATTGTTGTTCGTTGTCTCCGCCTGGACTTTGCAACAGCGAGTCGCGCTCGTGGCGCTGCCAATTTTGATTTTCGGTTGCGTCTGGTTTCTCTGGGGCTGGCGCGTGGCGCGCGAGGCTGCCTTTCCCTGCGCGTTTCTGCTTTTCATGGTGCCGATCGGCTTCCTCCTCGGGCACACCGAGCCGCTGCAGCGCCTCGTCGCTTCCATCGTTACGGCGCTCACGAATTTGGTCGGCATCGGCGTCGAACGCGTGGGAGTCAAGCTGCTCGCGACGGACGGCAGCTTTCAGTGCGAGGTCGCGGGAGGATGCAGTGGCGTGCGTTCGCTGATGGCCATGGCCATGCTGAGCGCGCTCTATGGGCATTTCACCTTAAAGGAGACGTGGAAAAAGATCGCGGTCTTCTGCGTCGCGCTTCCGTGCGCGGTGCTCGGAAATATTGGGCGCGTCTTTTCCATCATGATCATGTCGAAACTTTTCGGCGGCTCTTTCGGGACCGGCGCCTGGCACGACATCTCCGGCTTCATCGTCACCATCCCGATCGCCGTGTGTGCGATGATCGGCTTCGCTAATCTGCTCAATCACGATTGGTCGGTCACGGCGGCAAAACTCATGCGTCCGGAAGTGGAAACGCCGAAGAAAACTGATGCCGGAACGGGTTCCCAACCACCGCCGAGCAGTCCCATTTCGTATGACTACTAGCCGCCTTGCCATCCTCCTCGCAGTGCTGCTGGCGGGACTGGGCAGCATCCATTTTCTGCCAAAGCAGTTGGGGTATCAACCCGTCGGTATTGACAAGGATCTGCCGGAGTTTCTGGGCGAATGGTGGGGCCAGCCGATCAAAATCTCGCAAAAGGAAATCGACACGCTCGGGCACGACACGGAGTTTTCCCGTCGGGATTATGTCAATGGGTCAGGCGATCACGTGCTGGCATCCGTGGTCCTCGCGGGCCAGGATATGATGACCAGCATTCATCGCCCAGAGCGCTGTCTGCGGGCGCAAGGCTGGGATTTTCGTCCCGGCGGCGAGCGGCTCATCGAGATTCCCGGACGCGGCAAACTGCCCGTGCGACGGCTGCACAACAGCCAGACTCTTCACACGGCGGATGGCACACCGATTGAGGTGGAAAATATTTGCTACTATTGGTTCGCCGGGAGCAAGGACCTCACCGCTTCGCATCTGAATCGTGTCTGGCTCGACACGCGAGACCGCCTTTTCGGAGGTTATGTTCAGCGCTGGGCCATGATCATGATCTCCGCGGATATCACGGCCAATCGCACGCAGTTCGGCCGGGATGAAGAGGCGACGGACAAGGTGATTGAAGACTTCATCCGGAAGCTGGCGCCCCGTTTGCACAAGGAGGGAGTCGAGTTTCACGGAGAGCCGGCCACGGCTGGATAGCGAAAATCCGGCCGCTCGGCGACGAACGGCGTGCGCGTTTCGTCGTCATCACCCGCGAAGACTGCGTAGGAAATGGGTCCGGAGCGGTAACCGCCGGCCTTCCATTTTTCCAAACGACGCACGGCGCGCAGGACGGGCGTGGCCAGTCGCAGAGCTCTCGGAACCCGCGCCCGCAGGCGCCGCTCTTCCTGACGAGATATCTCCTGAGCGCTCACGTTGTCGCCCGTGAAAATAAAGGCGGACAAATACTCCGGCAGGACGGCGAAGCGATGGCCGCAACGGAGCAATTCCGCGACCCAGGCCCCGTCCGCGATTGATCGCAGCGTGGGGTCAAAGCGCACGCCGCTTTCCAGCACCCGCCGTCGGTAGAAGATGGCGCAAGTAAACGTGTAGAGGTGGTCGGTCTCGATCATGGCCGCGCGCGGGGGCGTCGCTTTGCGGAAGGCAATCAACTGGCAGTCGGGGTCGAGCACCAGAAAATCACCCGCGATGGCGTCGGCTTCCGGATGGTCTGCAAATGCCCGGGCGACGCGGTCCACTGTGCCGGGCAGATATTGTTCGTCGCAATTCAGCATGGCGAAAAAATCTCCCGTCACGTGCGTCAGCGCGCGGTTGAGGGCGTCATACATCCCGTGATCCTTCTCAACATGGAGGGACACCTTGCTCCGATCATGGAGCCAGGATTCGAGTTCGGGCCCGGTTCCGCCGTCCTGGATAATGTGTTCCTTTACGATCGCGCCCTGGTCTGCGACGGAACGCACGCAGCGGCGCAGCCAGCCCGCCTGGCGGAAGCTGGGGGTAATAATCGAGAAAGTCGCGGTCATGCGTTGGATATTCAGTTCTCACCGTTGCGCATGCCGGAAATGAATCGAAGATCAAAATTCCGAGTTGAGAAGTCGGTCCCGGCAGGACGATGGTGCATGGCTCATTGATGAAGCTTCTCGTTTTCGCGCACATCCCGCCCCCACACCACGGCCAGAGCTACATGGTGAAAATGATGCTCGACCACTTCGGCGGCGATTGCCGTGACGCTTCCCCGGAGGAACAACTCGACCGCCAGCGCGCAATCGAGTGCTACCATGTGGATTGCCGGTATTCGGATAACCTTGAAGACATCGGCAGTTTTCGCTTCGGCAAAGCGTGGCTGGTGCTTCGCTACTGTCTCGAAGCGATTTGGTGTCGATTCCGATTTGGAGTCACCGCTTTTTATTATGTTCCGGCGCCGGGAAAGCGCGCTGCGCTTTACCGCGACTGGATCGTCATGCTGCTCTGCCGCCCGTTTTTCCGGCAGTTCGTTCATCATTGGCACGCCGTCGGACTCGGGGACTGGCTGCGGGCGGAAGGTTCTGCGTTCGAGCGCTGGCTCACGCATCACCTGCTCGGAAAGCCGGCCCTGGGTCTTTCGCTCGCCATTCCGAGCATGCGAGACGCGCTCTGGTTTGAAACCGAACGGGTCGAGCTCGTGCCGAATGGCATTCCCGATCCGTGCCCCGATTTCGCCGAGAATGTGCAACCGCGTCGCCAGGCGCGCCGGAAAGCGCGAGCCGCTCTCCTCGCCGCCGGAACGTCGAGTGCGGAACGTAGCCAATTCCGGGTCCTCTATCTGGCTCATTGCACGCGGGAAAAAGGTTTGTTCGATACCCTCGACGCCATCGCGCTCGCGAATGCGCAGCTCGAGCGCAATCAGTCGCCACTACGCATGACGCTCACCGTGGCCGGACTCTTTCCCAGTGACGACGAGGAGTCAGAATACCGTCGGCGGGTGGCCATGCCGGATCTCGCGGGCGCTGTCGAATATGCGGGCTTTGCCGCAGGGGCCGAGAAATGCCGGTTGCTGGCCGAGTGCGATTGCCTCTGTTTTCCCAGCTACTATCACGCGGAAAGTTTTGGGCTGGTGGTGGTTGAAGCGATGGCTGCCGGGATGGCCGTCGTAACATCTCGTTGGCGGGCCATTCCGGAACTCTTGCCCGCGGACTACATCGGCTTCGTTCCCCAGCGCGATCCCGCGGCGATCGCTCAGATGCTCCAACAGCAATTTATCGTCGATGACGCGGAGCGGTTACGCGCTCATTTCCTCGCCAATTTCACGGAAGACCGGCATGTCCAGTTTCTGACCGCGGCCTTGCAAAGCGTCGAGGAAATCAAAGCCGCGTAAGCGCGATGGTCCGGGCCAGTTCGCGCACGCGTTCCAAACCTTCGGTCTGGATCAGCACTTCGCAGGCGTACCACAAGTATGCGGCCGCGAGTTTCCATTCGAGACCGGCGCACTGTGCGCGCTCGGTGTAATGGGCGAAGGCCGGCGACGCGAAAAGCGCTTCAAGCTCGTGCACAATTTTCGCAGGAGCTGATTGTTCGACCAGGACCGCCCGTTGAATGACGTAGTGCAGCCAATCCCACGTCGGTGGTCCGGCCAGCTCGCCCCGTTCCCAATCGAGGGCAATCCATCGGGCGCCGTCGATTTTTACATTCCAGGGCGCGAAATCTCCGTGATGAATCGCCGGACATACTTTGCGACTGGCGAGGACAGCCAGGGCCTGGTGCGCGGCTGGATCAAGTTTCGGCGCCTGCATCAGCCGCTGCCAGGCGGGCAATGTTCCGCAAGGGACCGGGCCGTCGCTGGAAATCCAGGCTTCGAGCAATGGCGGCATCTGCGCGTCATCCCTGCGTCGTGGCGTACGTCCGGGAACAAACTCGAATGCGAGCGCGGCCATCGATTCCTCGTGTATTTGTCGATGCACTTTGGGGATTCCCGAAACCGTGGCGGCAAGCCGGTCGAGAATTTCCGCTTCGGCAGCCACGCGCACGATCGCTTCCACGGAGGCGCCGGCTTTTACCACAAAGCGTGGACATCCGGCTTCATCGAAGGTGAGAAACATGATCCGGCGACCGGGAGCGCGCGGGTTTCCGAGCAGCGCCGCAAAGGTCGGTACCGTGCCGCCATGCATGTCGGCGATGAATGATGGCAGCGGAGCGGAAGCGGAAATCTCGACGTTCGCGGGCGCGCCTGCTGGCCAGCGCGTGACTCGCAAACACAGTCCAACCAGAGCGCGCGCGAGCCGGGCTTTGCTTGATTGCGCCGGATACAAAGCGAGCGCCTGTCGCGCGAGACGCGGATCGTGGGGCAGGACCAGGAGGGGTTCACCGGCGCGTTGGAGCACGCGCATCAGGCGTTTCTCCGTGAGCGGAGCGTCAGCACAGAGCAGCGCCTCCATTCCGACGATCTTCATGGCAAACGGGTGAGGGCTTCCTCGACGAGCGCGTCGGGGGATAGGGTGGCGTCGAGTTCAATCCGATTTCGAGCCAGGGCCGGCAGAGCATGCAGGCGCGCTCGCTGAAATTCGATTTGGGCGAGAGACAATTCGCCTTTGCGGGCCAGTAATGTTGTCGGGTCAGCCGAAAGGACAATGAGGGCATCCGGACGAGGCATGAACTTGCGGGCAAATTCGAGCCAGCGTTCCGGACCACCATAACGGACGGACGCCGGGTCGAGCCAGTAGTTGTAGAGAAATCGATCGAGTAGGACCAGATAGCCGCGCTGCACCCAGGGATGCACATGTCGCGCAAAAGCGATGCGCGCCCGCAGGATATTGCGCGCCAGGCGCAGGCCTGAAACCAAAGGTGAGGAAGGTCTTCCGTTGCGGGGAAGATCACCAAAGACAGGCCACGGGAACTCGATGCGCCCACTCGGAATCCAATGAAAATAGCGCACGCCCGTGAATCGCGGATCCGTGCCGATCTTCTGGCAAAGCGTGCGGGCGAAGGTTGTCTTGCCGGCTCCGTCGAGTCCCACCAACGCGACGGAACGCCCGGGCGAAGTGGCTGTCTCGGGTTTCAACTCGTGCCCGAGACTCGAGGTGAGAAAACGCCCGACATCGTCAGGATTCTCCGCCAGCGCCATGCGACCCGAACTGGCATGGCCCAGGTGCATCTTCCCGGATTTTTGGGAGATGCCGGCAAAAGCGCGGCCCAGAAGGCGCCGTTGGGAGGGCGGTTTATCGAGAGGCCAAACTCGGCGCTTCACTTCCACCGCGAGATTCAAATCTCCATCCACATTTCGCAGACCCAGCGCCAGGCCGCCTTTGAAAAGAATCCGCCACGGCGGAGGGTCGCCGTCGGGAACAAGGTCGCATTTCATCCGGGGGAAGAGGGGATTGAGCGCTTCGAAGATGGGCTCGGGTTCGAGTTCTCCAGCCACCGCCACTTGCAAAGACGCGCCCGGCGGACGCCGCCACCGGCCCCAGAGGCGGGCAAAGTCTTCGAGGAAATATCCCAGTCCGCGGGCCCAGGCGGACGGCTGCCACATCGTGCGTCGCACGATTTCGCGCCGCAGCGATTCTGGTGTTTTCACCGACCGGCCCAATTCCTCGAGCCGCTGAGTGTAGCGATTTTCCAGGAATCCTTTCGTAGCAGTCTTGGTCTGGAGAATGTCCGCCTCGTGCCGTGGTGAGGGCCGCCAGATGTCTCCGTAGCGAACGCGCTCCGCGAGGACTTCCTTTGCCGTGAGGACATGCAGATAGCGCCAGCGAATTTCCATTTCGACATCGATGCGGACGAACCAGAGCCGCTCGGCGACTACTTTGGCAAAAACCCACGAATGGTTGATGAAACGCGTGACTTGCACGAGTTCCCAGCCCGTGTCCCGGGCGGTTTCCCAAGCGGCCACGCGGAAGCGTGCCAGATCTTCGCGCGTGGCCAGGAAGTCAATGTCCCACGTGTCATCCGCGAAGACTTGATCGAAATTTCGAAGAACACACCACGGAATCTGACCTTCATCGAGGCGGGCGAAGAATCGAAGGAGGAAATCCTGCCGCACGCTCATGATGCTGAAATCAGACGGTGATACGTGGATTCGAGGAGGCGCCGCTTTTCCGCCCAGCAAAACTTTTCGCGGGCGCGAACCATGGCCGCGCGACCGATCCGATCGCTCAGCGCGGGATCATCGTGCAACCGCTGAAACGCTTCGGCGAATCCCGCGATGGCCGCTTCGGGCGAGGTGGCGCTCACCTTGATCCCGGATGCATGGTCCACCATTTCTCCCGGGCCGCCCCAATCGAGGCAGATCACGCACAAACCTTTGGACATGGCCTCGAGCAAGGCCGAACCGCCGGAGTCCCGGAGCGCTGGGAACACGAGCGCGTCCGCTTCGGAATAAAGTCCGGGCAAATCTGCGCGCGGAACCTGACCCCGGAATTCGACACGATCGTTCAGCTCGAGATCCGCGGTGCATCGCCGCCATTCCCCGAGCGCCGGTCCGTCTCCCGCGACGACCAGGCGGCATTCCGCCGTCGTTCTTTTGAGCGCTTCGAGCACAAGCGGGATCGAGCGTCGAGCCACGCAGTTTCCAACGTAAAGGAGCGAAACGGGGGCAGTTCGATCGCGGCGCCGATCGATGTTGATTTCCATGTCTTCCGACCGGAGGGCGTTCGCCGGGACGAGTTCGCACTTTTGGCGGCACGATTCCGGAAGAAATTCTCGTGTAATGCTATTCGAAACAAACAGGACCCGAGTATCCTTCAAGGCCCGCTGGACGGCTGGCCATTGGAGCCAAAGTCGATTGGATACCGTCCGCCACGCCTCCGACCAGCGCGCTGACCCGAGATATTTATTGAAACCCGATGGCGTGCTTTCGCCTCCGGCGATCGGACCCCAGACCGCAGGGATCCCGAGGCTGGCCGCGTAAAGTGGGACGCGAAACGTGTGAAACGTCGTATGATGAACGATCGCAAACGAGTCTTTCGCATGCTCCACCGCGACGGCGTGCGCGGCGAGCCGAGCCCAGGCTATTTTCCGCCACCAAAGGCCCGCATTCCCGAACCTTTCGCTCCACCACCGCCACGTGGGTGGAAGCTCAATAAAATGTGCGGTGATCCCCAGCTTCTCGGCGCGCTTTTCGATGGCGACACGCGCTTTGGCCGGTGTGAACAGGTGGACGTCAAAGGCGTGTGCCGCCTGTTCCGCCCAGCCCCAACCCAGCCAGTGTTCGCCGCTGCCGTCCGGGTCGCAAGCGTAGGCGAGCATCGCCACCCGATGCTTCATTCCTTGCGCCCGATCACGTGCAGGTCGGAGCACAAGGTCGGGAAAAACTGGAGAAAGCTTTGCGATGCGATCGCGAGGCCATGGCGGATGGGGCGCGGGATGGACGAAAGTGCATAGCTATCGCGGCCGATGAAATTGCGTCCGTGGGTCGCCGTGACGGCAAATCCGGACCACTGAAAGATTTGATGTAAATCGCGCACGATCGGTTCGCGCACGTGGCCGCGGAAATGAGGTTGCGCGTGGAACCAGGCGTCCAGCGGAGACCAAATATTAATTCCCGTGATGACCGCGAACCGCTTGCGCACATTGGCGGCATTCGGAGTGGCAAACACGATATGACCTCCCGGGCGCAGCACCCGGTGAATCTCAGCGAACAGCGCTTTCGGAGAGTGGTGCCAGTGCTCCAGCACATGAAAGCACGTCAAGATATCGACCGACCCGGTTTCGAAAGGGAGTGGTTCCGTGAGCAAATCCGTTTCGATGATCGCGACCGGAAGGTCTTTCCGGAATCGTTCCACCATTTCCATGGCCGGGGCTCGATTGGCGTTGTCCACGCCACCGCCTCCACCGAAGTCGTCAACCAGCGAAACTTTCATTCCGAGTTTGCTGGCCAGCGGACCCAGCCACGAGAGCCCGCAGCCAATGTCCACGAGATGTTTGCCCTCGTGCAATTCTCCAGCTTCATCGATGAGTTGGAGATAGAATCCGTTCCGCTCATCGAGGATGGTATCGACCGGGATTCCGCCGAACAAATCGGAGAGTTCTTTGGCAGCCCGGTGCCAGGAGTCAGGGAATACGTTTCTCGTCATGATGAAATTGCCGCGGAAGGACCGGGTGGGATGGGGGACGTCAGCATCCTATAATTTATGAGCGTGGTGTGGATTGGTTCGACGGTTCAGAACCGCTGCCCGTGTTCACGGGAGCGCGCGAGGTGGGTGTCGATTTCATAAAAGCGGCACCGTCTTCGGCGAGTTTCCAGAATTACGCAAGATTGGAGACGATATTGCCGTTTCCGTGGGCCGCGACGACTATCGCAGGCACTTGGCCTTGACCGCACTCTCCGAAAAGTGATGGTTTTCTGATGCCCACCTACGCAATCGCTGGCGCCGGCTTTTCCGGAGCTGTTCTGGCCCGAAAACTCGTGGAATCCAGCGATTGCCGTGTCGTGCTGTTCGAGGAACGGCCTCATATCGCCGGCAATTGCCACACCGACCGGGATCCGGAGAGTGGAGTGATGGTGCACAAATACGGCCCCCACATTTTCCACACTGACCGGGCCGACGTCTGGGAATACGTCAACCGCTTCGGCAAATTTGGCCCGTTCGTTAATCGTGTGAAGGCTTCAACGGCGCGAGGCATCTTTTCGCTCCCGATCAATTTGCACACGATCAACCAGTTCTACGGGAAGAAATTCAATCCCACGGAAGCCCGGGCCTTTCTGGATACCGTTCGGGACGCCTCGATCGTTGAGGCGCGAAACTTCGAGGAGCAGGCTCTGAAAGGGATCGGCCCGGATTTATACCAGGCATTCATGTATGGCTACACGAAGAAGCAATGGGGATGTGAGCCACGCGAGCTTCCCGCCTCGATTCTGCAAAGGCTTCCAGTACGGTTTAATTACAACGACAACTACTATAACAGCACCTATCAAGGAATCCCAATTGATGGATATACATCGATTGTCGAGGGGATCCTCCAGCATCCCCAGATCGAAGTGAAGCTGGGGATCCGCCTCGATGAGCGTGCCACGGATGATTTCGACCAGGTCTTTTGGACCGGATCAATCGATGCCTATTACGGTTATCGATTTGGGAGGCTGAGTTACCGAACGGTTTATTTCGAGCGTCAGATTGCGGATGGGGACTATCAAGGGAACGCCGTTATCAACTATCCGGAAATGTTCGTTCCGTACACGCGGATACACGAACACAAGCATTTCGCCCCCTGGGAAACTCATGCGAAGACGGACGTATTTACCGAGTTTAGCAAGGAGACCGAAGGTGCTGATACACCCTATTATCCAAAGCGTCTCGCGGCCGATAAGCTAACGTTGGAAAAGTATCTCGAGTTGGCTTCCAACGATCAGCGAGTCACGTTTTTGGGCCGATTGGGGACATACCGATATCTCGACATGGATGTGGTAATCGGTGAAGCGCTCGCGGCGGCGGAAACGTTCTTACACCGCCGCTGTGGCGCATAGAATGGGCGGCACAAGATTGCCCCCATTAGCTTTTCTCGTGCGGCGAATCTTCACCGGGGATGAGGACTGGCACGCCGTCCTGATCCGGAAAGCCGATCTTGTTTTCGTCATCAATCCAGCGGCCACCGTCGAGGCGGAGAGGTTTTCCAGACAGTGGGCTTTGTACGATTTCCGCCAGGGGTAGTTTGGGGACGGGCGCCGGGTTGCCAGCCTTGCGCGCTTCGATTGCGAGGGCGGCGAAAACGGTGGGAAAATTCGCGCACAACTGTCCATGAAGTTGCGCGATCGGGCGACGCCAGGGTGGAAGTTCCTGCAGTTTCCACTGCGAGCGGTGATTGGCAAACGGCTTGACCTCAATGGTGGAAAATCCCGCGCGACGGCACAGATCGCCGAGATCCCTGGCCGTGAAACTTTTCTCGATCGTCCCCCGCAAACGATCGCGCACCTCCGAGGCGCGTCGCAGTGGATTGAGCGCGTTTGGTTCGATGGAAAAAAGGCGTCCGCCGGGGGCCAGCACGCGATGGATCTCGGTCAGGGCTTGATGGTAGTCAGAAAAATGATGCAACGCTTCGAGCACCGTCACCGCGGCGAAAACGCCGTCGCGGAAGGGGAGATGGTGCGCGTCGAGGGCAACAAACTGGGGCGAACGGAGCCCGAATTTTTCGATCCGTTGCCGTGAGACCGCGAGCGCGTATTCGTTGATATCGGCGACGACGAGATCGAACCCGTGCTGCTGGAGAATGGTCGCTTCGCCCGCTGTATTTCCTCCGAGATCGAGCACGAGCCCGTCTATCCCCTGCAGATGCTTTTCCACCGTCTGGACTTTCATTCGATAAGAGTCGTCCTTCTCGAACCGGTCCATGGGGTTCGTGGCGAGGTATCGATCTGTTTTCTGACGAATATTTTCGCGTTCCCAGTCACGCTCTTCGGTGACACTGGGGCCGCGCAGGAAGTATTTGAATGAGAAAGCCATTTCGTGCTTGGGGCGAAAGTGAGCCGACTGTCTTGATTGTCAGCCCGTCAGCAATCTATTTCTCGCTGGCGTGGTCGTGCTTCGATCCCTTGCGACCGGGAATCGATCGACTCGGCGTTTTGGGTGCCGGTCCCTCCGCACGGCGCGGATGATGGCGGCATTGGCCAAGCAAAAGCGCGAGCCCGTTTCCGGACTCGCGCTTGAGACTAACTTCGATTGAGGCGCTGGGAATCAGCTGCGAGGATTCAGAACCTTGACACCGACCAGCCACGGATCGTTATCGCTGGTGTCCTCTTTGAACATGTTCTTGTTGCCCTGACCCTTGCGGACGACTTTCAGGCTCTTGGAGTTGACGTTTTCAGGCACTCCGCTGCCGTCGCAACGAATGATAATCGCGTACTTCCCTTTCCACTGCGCACCGTAATCGCCTTCTTTCTTTGAGTACTTGGGGTCCTGCTCACTGCCTTGGGCGAAGCCGTCGGCAATGATCGGATAGCTGCTGTTCGACGTTTCACTGAGCCCGCGCATGTAAGCGTAGGTGTTCTCGCCCTTCTCCAGGATCTTGTTCCGGCTGCTGATGTCGTTGTCCGGTCCTTTGGCGGCGCCGGTCGAGTCTTTGCAATACTTGGAGTTGGAATTGCCGAACGGCGACTCATTGGACAAATATCCGGGAATCAAGTTGGCGAAGGCGTCATTCGCGTCCTTGAGCTCGTTATTGGCGCCGGTATTTTCGTCCTGATCCGTGTAGGTCGGAAACGAACCGTCGTGATCGCCCGCAAACATCTTCAACGCGGGGAAGATGCCCTTGGCCTGAGCAAGGCACTTTGTTCGCAACGCGCGTTCCTGCGCCGTTCCGTAAACCGGAATGGCGATGCTCGCGAGGACGGCGATAATCGCGATGACGACGAGCAGTTCGATGAGGGTGAAGCCCTGAGTTTTGGTGATTTTCATTAGCAGTGTCTTTGAGGGAGAGAGACAACGAACCATACCGGCCCGGCTGTTTTGGGCAATATGTTTGTGCCCGCACGGGCACTTTTTTCGCTACTCGATCGAGGTTTTTGGTGCGGGCCAGGGCTCATGTTTGAACCCCACCACGGAAAGTGGCGGTAAACGGAGCATCAAGGAGTGCGGTTTGCCCTGCCACGCGATTTCCTCGGAAGGCACACCACCGCAATTGCCGACGTTCGAGCCGCCGTACGTTTCGGCGTCTGTATTGACGATCTCCGAGTAGAATCCCGGTTCGTTGACACCGATCCGGTAACCTTCGCGTACGACTGGCGTCGCGTTTACAACAAACGCCAGTGTCGCCCCCGTCCGTCCCTTGCGCATGAAGGCAATGACTGAATTGTCGGAGTCCAGGAAATCGATCCATTCGAAGCCCTCGTACGTGTCGTCGAGTTCGTAGAGGGCCGGCTCGTGCCGGTAGAGCCAGTTGAGGTGTTGCACGAGCCGGCGCAGGCCGTCGTGTTCCGGGTAGCCGCACAAATCCCAGTCGAGTGACCGGTCATGATTCCATTCGCGCCACTGGCCGAATTCCTGGCCCATGAAGAGCAGCTTTTTGCCCGGGTGCGCATACATCCACGCATAGAACATCCGGAGATTCGCAAATTTCTGCCACAGGTCACCGGGCATTTTATTGAGGAGCGACCCTTTGCCGTGCACGACTTCATCGTGGCTGAGCACCAGGACGAAGTGCTCCTGAAACGCATAGACCAGCGAGAAAGTGACGGTGCCCTGATGGTAGCGGCGGTAGAGCGGATCGCGCGACATGTAGTCGAGAAAGTCGTGCATCCAGCCCATGTTCCATTTGAGGCCAAAACCGAGGCCCCCGAGGTAAGTGGGACGCGAAACGCCGGGCCAGGCCGTGCTTTCTTCCGCGATGGTGACGATGCCGGGATGGCGTTCGTAGCAAACTTCGTTGAACCGCTTGAGAAAGTAGATCGCTTCGAGGTTTTCCCGGCCGCCATGCGCATTGGGAATCCATTCCCCCGGCTGCCTCGAGTAGTCGAGATACAGCATCGACGCCACCGCATCCACGCGCAGGCCATCGATGTGATATTCGTCCAGCCAAAAGAGAGCGTTCGCGATCAGAAAATTGCGAACCTCGTTGCGGCCGTAATTGAAAATGAGCGTGCCCCAGTCCATGTGCTCTCCGAGCCGGGGATCCGCATGTTCATAAAGGTCCGTCCCGTCAAACTCCGCCAAACCATGCACGTCCTTTGGAAAGTGCCCGGGCACCCAATCGAGAATGACGCCGACGCCTGCCTGGTGAAAGCGATCGACGAGGTAGCGGAATTCATCCGGATTACCGAACCGGCTCGTCGGCGCAAAATAACCGGTCACCTGATATCCCCATGAGCCCTCGAACGGATGCTCCGCTACGGGCAGAAATTCGACGTGCGTGTAACCCATCTCCAACACGTACGGCAGCAATGCGTCCGCCAACTCGCGATAGCTGAGGAAGCGATCGCCCTCCTCCGGCTTTCGCTGCCACGAACCGAGATGCACTTCGTAGATGCTTATGGGTGTGCGATGCCACTCCTTGGTCCGGCGTTCCGCCATCCATTCATCGTCACTCCAAGCGTAGCGTTTGAGGTTAAACACCAACGATGACGTGGCGGTGCCGTGCTGCGAGAAAAATGCGAACGGATCGCTCTTCAACACGAGGCCGCCGTGCGACTGCTGCAACTCAAATTTGTAGTGCGCACCTTCGCTGACACCGGGGATGAAAATCTCCCAGACCCCGCACCCGAGCAGCTTTCTGAGTGGGTGCATGCGGCCGTCCCACTGATTGAAATCGCCGACCACTGAGACGCGCCGGGCATTCGGCGCCCAGACGTGAAAGCTTGTGCCCGCGACGCCATCGACAGAGGTCAAATGCGCGCCCAGATGATCATAAAGCTGCCAGTGCTGACCTTCGGCGAAAAGGTGGAGATCGAGCGGTCCAAGGATCGTGCCAAACGAGTAGGGATCGCGCTCGATCCACGTGACGCCGGCGTGGTTGGTGATCACGAGTTCATAACGAAATCGTTGCTCTGCGCCCTCCAACAAGGCCTCAAAAAAACCTTCAGCGTGCACTTTGATCGCTGCCCACTCCTGTACCTCGCCATCGATTTTTCGAATGATCAACGATTTCGCATCGGGCCGGAAAACCCGCACGGTCAGATGTTCTCCTGCCTGGTGCATGCCCAGGATCGAAAAGGGGTCGCCGTGACAGGCGGAGACGATGGCGTTGATGGCGCCTTCGTCGATGGTGGGAAGTGAAATGGTGATTAGGTTCATGCGCGTGCGGACTGAGCGTTGAGAAATGGTTGCAAAAACTGCGTGGCGACTGCCTGCCAGGTGAATCGGCTGAGAACAGCCTGGCGCGCTTGAAACGCTGCGTCAGCGTCGAGCGTCGCGGTTACGAGGGCTGCGATTTCTGGCGCCCCGGCCGACGGGGGATAGGCATGGATGCCATGAGAAAAAAAAGTGTTCATCGGTTCGATGTCGGGGCAAAAAATGGGCAATCGATGCAATGCCGCTTCGAGCAAAGGCAGCCCGAAACCTTCGTGGTGGCTTGGAAAAAACAGGGCATCGACGGCCCCATATAGGGACTTCATGTCCGCGCTTGTCACCGCGAAATTTTCCGAGAGGAAAAAGGCGTGGCGTGAAAGATCAAGTTCTCGCCGCCGCGATTCGAGTTCGGTTTGGTAGTGATTCGGACCGCGGTTTTGGCTGTCGGCGGCTCCGGTGACCAGGAGCACAGGATCCCGACCGGCGGCGCGGAGGGCCGCGATAACATCGAGCCCGAGCTCGATATTTTTTCGGCGGACGAATCTCGCCGGGTGAAGCAGCCGCAATTCGCGCTCGTGCAAATTGATTTCGTCGGCAAATGCGGCCACTGCCGGCGTCAGCCCGAGCACTTGGGCAGAATCAACTCCGTTCGGAATGACCCACGGCGATATGCCGGTCAGCGATTTGAATTGCCGGGCGCGAAAATCCGACACGGCGATGTAGTCAAAGTGCGGCGACGCCGCGCTCAGCCGGTTCCACGGCTCGGCCTGCCGATCGAAGGAGTAATCTTCATTGAGTGCCGCCAGATCGTGGATCCAGCCGACAAATCTCGTTCGGGGATGCGCCGCCGCCACCTCCCACAATGCCGCAGTCAATTCCATATCGAAAGGCATCGTCATCACGTTGTGGATAATGGCGAGGTTTACGCCATCCAGTGCGTTCGCCACCTCGCGCGATTCTGGCGCCGTGGAAAGAATCCGCACCGCGCGGTCGTCGCCCTGACCGCGCTGGCAGATAATGACGACCTCGTGACCGGCGGCACGGAAGATTTTGGCGTGGGCCGACATCACCGTCTCCACTCCGCCGACGATGGGTGCGGAGGAGTAGTGGAGAAGCGCGATTCGCACGCGTCAATTTGGCTCGCAGCCTGCTTTGATGTCGATCATGCGCATTATATTCCTCCTGATCGTGGTCTTCGGGGTTTACTACTATTTTAGCCGTCAGGCACCGGTGGAGAAGGTGGTCCAGGAAGTGACCGCGACGGAGGTTGCACCGTTGGTCACTGGTCCGAAGGCGACGGGTGAGGCAGTCAAAAAGTCTGGATACGGGCGTCAGGTACAACGGGCCAGGACGACCCTGGAAGCCGTGAAAGCACGGAACGGCGACGGCGAGTTTTAGGTTGTTCGAATTGGGCCGTTTCCGCGCTTGCGCGTCGAAAAGCTCGTGCCTACTGTCCCGCCCGCTTTCCGCCAGGGTAGCTCAGTGGTAGAGCGGGGGACTCATAAGCCCTAGGTCGGGAGTTCAATCCTCCCCCCTGGCACTCCTTAATTCTTCGCCTTTGCCATCTCCTTTTCCTTTCCTGCCAATTCCCCGAAGCATCCGGGGCTACGAAGCGCATTTCTGCGCGATTACGCTGCCTTTTCGGCAGCCTGGGTCCGCCCGAGATGCCGCAGCGTCTCTTCGAGATCTTCCATTCGCAGCGGCTTTTTCAACACTGTTACCGGCCCGTGTTTGAGCAGATTGTTCATCATCGTACTGTCCGGATACCCGGTAATGATGACGATCGGCAAATCGGGATACTTGGTTTTGGCCTCGGCATAGATGACGTCACCCGTGATATCCGGGAGCTGGAGGTCGAGGAAACAGAGATCAAATTTCTGTTTCTCGAGCGCCGCGAGGGCATCCTTGCCCGTGCCGACGACGAGTCGGCTGAATCCGGCCTTTTTCAGGAACAACTTGAACATGTCCTGCAACGCGTCGTCATCATCGACCACAAGCACCGTTGGCTGACCAGTTTGCTGGTTGTGCAAAATGTCGCGATCGAGCGCATCGCGTTTGACTCGCCAACGACCCCCGATTTGAATCGCGGGAAGTTGGCCCCGCTGAACCAAATAATAAACGGTCGGGCGCGGGATGCGCAGATATTCGGCCGTCTCCTTGACAGTCATGAGGTTATGCATGGGCGGAGAAATTGATTAAAAAAACCATAAATACCAAGACGAGACCGATGGAAAGCACTTTTCTCAGGCTTTGCGAAGCATTTTTCTTAGCCCGTGAGGGTCGCATACGCACTGGACATGAGCAGACCCACTCCTAAAGTCGCCGATTCATTCCGTCGGATTTCCATTTCATGAGCGTCCTTTTTCTCAAGCGATTCCTGCAACGCCCACGCCAGATCGCTTCCATCATTCCGAGTTCCCGCGAACTTGTTCGTCGCGTCACAACCAAGATCGATTTCTCCGCGCGCCGGGTTATTGTCGAATACGGCCCGGGCGAGGGCTGTCATACACGGGAAATCGTCTCCCGGATGTCTCCGGATTCGCATCTGGTCTTATTTGAACTCGATACCTTGCTCGCCAACCACCTGCGTGGGACCTTTGCCGGTGATCCCCGTGTCACGGTGCTGAATGCGGATGCGGCTACCATCTCGGAGCAGTTGGCGCGGCTGGGCCATGGCGCGTGCGACTACGTGATTTCCGGCATCCCATTTTCGCTCATCAAGGGCGAAAAGAAGCGCGCGTTGTTGCGGGCCACCCACGGTGCCTTGCGCCCGGAATACCACGCCGCGTTCATAATTTACCAGGTCACGAACGAACTAAAGGATCGCGGGCACTGCCAGCATTTTGCCCGCATCGAGAGCGAATACTGCCTGCGCAATATTCCACCGATGTTTGTCACCAAATTCTATCGCACGTTGAATGGTCATCCGAATTCCCACTCGTCGGTACCGGCGCCGGATAAGGGTGAGAAAGTTCGATCCCTCAACGGAGAACCCGCGCCCGTCGGCGCGGCGCGGTTGTAGAATTCACGCGCCGATTCGCCTGAACGCGGCGCCGGGTCCGCGGACGTTTTTCTTCCCAAAAAACGGGTGGCGACCCATGATGACGCTCGCATCCCCCAATCCGTCATCCCCATGTCCAATACCCGCACCGAGAAAGATTCCATGGGCTCCATGGATGTCCCTGCCGACGCTCTTTACGGAGCTTCCACCCAACGCGCCGTCCTGAATTTTCCGGTCTCGGGCGAGCGCTTTGACCGTCATTTTATTCGTGCCCTCGGCATGATCAAATGGGCGGCCGCCGAGGCGAATCTCGAACTCGGGCGCCTCGACGAAGATAAGGCGACGCTGATCGCCTCCGCCGCGCAAGAAGTCATCGAAGGGCGGCACGACGCGCATTTCCCGATCGATGTTTTTCAGACCGGGTCCGGCACTTCGACCAATATGAACATCAACGAGGTGATCGCGAATCGTTGCTCGCAGATCGCCGGTGAGCCCGTTGGTTCCAAACGTCCGGTGCACCCAAACGACCACGTGAACATGGGGCAGTCGTCGAACGATGTTATTCCCACCGCGATCCACGTGGCGGTCGGAGAACGTCTCCGCATCGATCTCCAGCCAGCGCTCGACCAGCTCCACGACGCACTTTGCCGCAAGACCCTCGAGTTTTGGGACATCATCAAAATCGGGCGCACGCACCTCATGGACGCAACACCCGTCCGCCTTGGCCAGGAGTTCGGTGGCTACGCCCAGCAGATCGAATACTCCCGTCTTCGCGCCGGTAACGCGATCGCCGCCATCGAAGAACTGCCCATCGGCGGTACGGCTGTTGGGACTGGCTTGAACTGCCACCCAGACTTTGCCGGCATTGTCGTCCGGCATTTGGAAAACCAGACCGGCATCCTCTGGCGGGAAGCGCGCAACCATTTCGAGGCCCAGGCCGCAAAAGACGGCCTCGTGCAGGCCAGTGGCCAGTTAAAAACCATCGCTGTTTCCCTCTTCAAAATTGCCAACGACATTCGCTGGCTCGGAAGTGGTCCCCGTTGCGGCATCGGTGAATTGATCCTGCCCGAGACTCAGCCGGGCTCCTCGATTATGCCCGGCAAGGTCAACCCAGTGATGTGCGAGAGCGTCATGCAAGTCTGCGCCCGCGTCATTGGCAACGACACCACGGTCACCTGGGCCGCCGCCAACGGAAACTTCGAGCTCAACGTCATGATGCCCGTCCTCGCCACTGCGATGCTCGAATCCGTCCGGCTGCTCGGCAGCGTCTCGAATGTCTTCCGCGAGAAATGCGTTGAGGGCCTGCACGCCAACGTCGCCCGCTGCAATGAACTGGTGGAATACTCGATGGCCATGGTCACCTCCCTCGCCCCCATTATCGGGTACGATAAGGCCGCGGAAATTGCCAAGGAGAGTGCGAAGACCGGACGCACTGTGCGCGACCTGTGTACCGAAAGGCAGATTCTGCCTCCAGACGAACTCGCCCGCGCCCTCGACCCCGTTTCGATGACCACCCCCGGTGGCGAAGGTTCCGCTGGCGGATAGCCGCATTCTTCTTCTTCCTTGCGCTTAATTCCGTCGAGGTACCGTGTCGCTTCATGTAGAAAAAGAGGTTGCACGCCCCCTACCGCCTCCCTAATTTCCGCGCCCCCGATCCTCCGGATCAGGCCCGGTTCCGAAGGGGATCCGGAGAGACAAGTGACGCGCGGTTAGCTCAGTGGTAGAGCACTACCTTGACACGGTAGGGGTCACAGGTTCGAACCCTGTATCGCGCACCACTGCAAGTGGCTGATTTATATGGACTTGCGACGATCAAGGAGTGGGGTGAAAAACGCACTGTCACACTTTTACTGTCACACTTTTTTGCACCGAATCGCGCAACATCTTGACGGGTTGTTGCGGGTGGACAGGAAGCGAACGCCGATTCGTGGGGATCACCGCTCGTCAAACACAGTCCGAGAGGCGAGATCGATCCAGACGGGATTGGTTCCGCCAGCTCCATGAAATTGCAAAGGGCGTTCCGCTACGGCGCCATAGCGGAAATCGGCCGGACTTCGTCAGAAGCGTGTTGTTTCGAGTTGCGCCATGAACTCGGAGAGTCGCTTGTTGGTTGCTCGGGGCGGGAAGAGTTCCTGGACCGGGACCTTCAGCACCTCGGCGAGGAACATGAGGTCTTTGTCGTCCACGAAGCGGAGGCGCGCCTCGATCTTCGAGACTCCGCTGCGGCTGATGTCGAGGCCGGCGAGCTGCAGTTTGGCGGCGAAGGTCGATTGCGACCAGCCGAGGGCGTAGCGCCGGCGACGGATTTGAGGACCGATGTTGTTTGCGTATCGCATCGTCGTTGTCCTCCGGTTAGGCGGCGGCGCGCTCGGTGGTCTCGAAGCTCACGCGCGGCGCGCTCTCGGTTTGGCAAAGCTTGATGAGCTTGTTCGCGTCCGCTTTCGCCAGCAGAGCCCTGGATTCGTCCCGGAAATTCTCGACGGGCTTGAAGCTGATCGTCGGAATGAAGAGGCGGCTGAACAGCGCGCCGGCGAGTTGCTTGATCTTCTCGATGGGCTTGCCCTCCCCGTCGATTTTCGATTTCAGCGATGGCGCGGGGAAATTGACGCGGGCGATGCAACCGTCGTTGCCTTCTGCTGTCCAGCGGAGGCCGCCGCCATCGGTCGGGACGAGTTCGTCCTCATGTTCGCGGGCGGCTTCGACGAGCTTTGCTTTCAGTTCCTTGAGCCTGTCGGTCTGTTCGGAGATTTCGCGGTCGAGGCTGACGGCTTCGGTGACGAGGTTTTGCAGTTTCGTGGTCATGGAATGTAGATTTTTTGAGGTTCTGATTTTTGGTTTCTGCGCCGTCATCCGGGCATTTGCTCCGGTGCTTGCGCTGGGAAGGCTCTACACCCCGTTTTCTGGCTAAGCGGTTCGTCGCCAGCCGTTTGTTCTCCAACCGCTCGCATGGACGTTCTCCGACGTTCTCCAGCGACCTGCGGAAGTTTTTGACAGGCTTTCGCAGGCAGCCCCAATCCGCCGGTTGACGAGGCAGATGGACCACTTCGCAGGGGGCAGGATGCGGACTTTTACTGCTTTCTCTCTGGCGAAGTGGCCATTGGCGCGCCGTTGCCCACGTGTTCGCGAGAACACATATTGAGACCATCAAAAGGAACCGCACGAATGACCAAGTCTACTCCAACTCCAGACCTCGAAATCGCCGATAGCGAAGCGATTTGCTCCACCACGACGATCGCCGCCCTGCTCCTGCTGGGCGCGCAATTTCCGCATCGGCAATTCAACAGCGCCGAGCTGTGCGTCCTGTCGGGCATTGGCCGCACGGCCATGTCGCAAATCAAGAACGCGCGCGACACGCCGTTCTCGCTCGGCAAATGCACTCTTCAGCGCCTGGACAAATGGCTTGCCGAGCATCCGGGCCACAAGCAGGAATGATGGCTGCTTTTGCTTGTTTCGTATGCCAAGAGGCGTTCGCAAAAATATTACGATCCCAGGACTGCTGGCCCCGACGCTCAAGCAGCGGTGCGCCGAATTTGGCGACGGTGGATTCGCACCCTATGCCGTCGAGCTCGTGTGCTACGATTTGCGCGCCGCCGCCAACCACACCATCACGATCGAGATCGCGCGCGACACGCAGGCGGCCCAGGATGCCGTGGATCGCGAACTGGTGAGCCGCTACCGGCCTGGTCAGCCTCGCGTGGGTTTGCTGGTCCAAATCGCGCAACGCCTCCATCAACTGCAAGATATCGCCGAACGGAATCGTCACGATCTGCCCCTCGGAGCAATGAGCGCGGCGTCAGAGCGCGTTACTTTTCCCGCTGACATCTGGCCGCTCGCCGACGAGCGCTGGCAGACCCTCGGCTACCGCTCACTATCAGCCTACATTACCGGGCTGATCCGCTACGACTTGCTGGTGGGCGGACCGCACGCTTATGCGACCGGCGAATGCCGATCCAAAGTGCAACGTGCCATCACGCGCAAGACGGTCGCGGCACGGCGAAAGGGGACCAAACGAAAGATCCTGCTCGACCATCTGATCGAACGGACGAACGGCCGTCGCGTGCCCAAGGACGAGCTGGAGAAAATGAAAGCGCAGATCGCGCAGACGCTCCGTGAGATCTCGCTCACGAAAAAGCCGTGAGCCCTGCTGCCGCCGACGGCAACTAGTCTTCGACGTGAACCGATAGAGACCCTCCGCAGGCGAGCGAGCACGGTCAAGGTGGAGGCGGAGCGAATGCGGAGCACGACCTTGACGGCGCGCAGCGAGCAGTAAAATCGAGGGGCGAGTTCACGTCCATGGATGGCTGATGAACCCATCGCGAGTCGCGAAATCTGCGCCACGTTTGCGGTTCAGACTTCCCGATTATTTCGCACCGTCGCTGTGCGGAGGCGGGAGCGAGTCTGCGACTGAATCGGAGCGGAGCGGCGCAGCCCGTAGCGGAGAGGCAGTCGCAGTCTCGCGGAATGAAGGCGGGCGACATGAACCGGTGCGACCGCGCGCCTGGCGTTCGGTCGCGACGGTTGATGTCGCCATGGTGGTGGTCGGGGGGCAATGACCCGGTCGTCCGATGATTCGACGCGCTCCCTAAATTGGGCAGGTTCAAGATTGCGAGGCTCGCCACCGGCGTGGCTGCGCTGGCGCAGCGACGGCATCGGTTGGCGCGGGGCGGGAAGTCTCCGGGCTCCAGCGATGGCAGCCGTGGCGCTGGTGGCCGGTGTCTTCCCGTGCAGGTGCGGACGGCAGTCTCAACCCGCCGTGAGATGAGATCCCGTATTCTTGCACCAGGATGAACAAAGCGGCTCAATGATGTCGATGGCTGCACCGCGTGCAAAAGACCCGAAAGCAACCCGAACCCACTCGACCAAGTTGCTGTTCGTGTGCAGCCGCAATCGTCGTCGGAGTCTGACGGCAGAGAAGCTGTTGGAGGGAGTGCCGGGTTACGAGGCGCGTTCCCTCTAGCGTCGATACCCCAATAGGCAGGATACACGCCGTCCCCATACCCCGATGCGAACATCGCGACATTGTGTTGCGGAGAGCCAGGGATATGGAAATCCAACCAATCTCCGGCGTCATCCGGATTTTCAGGATGCCTCGCATTTGCTTGGAATCGTTCCGCGAGGAAGTCATCGTAAATGTTACCGTCGGTATGCTTGGAGTAGAATTCGTCGATGAACTCGTTGTAGAGGCGACTCGTTTGTAAATCGTAGAATGAACCGAGCCCCGCATCGACCGGAAAGCCGAAGTAGCTTCGGTCATCTTCCAAGTCTGAAACTTTCTGCTCCCCTCAAAGGGCAAGCTCGTATCGATTCGCAATTCCAGCGCTGAATGTTAGGACGGCTACAGCGATCCGAAATCCGGAGGCGGGTGTCTTCGCGATGTAGAGATCGATCTGGATACTTGCCGACTGGAACCCGTCGTTTCAGCGGCAACAAATCCGGGACAACCAGCGGGTCGGTGACAACGATTTCGCCACTTGGAACGTAAAGCTCGGTGAAGCGATGTCGCTCAACGGGCATTTCATCGACCACGTCAGAGGTGAAAATGATGTGGTAGTCGGCATGTGAAACGCCCCTCTCCATCACCGACATGTAGGCGTCCACCTCAATGCCCACAAGCGCCGAGCGTTTCGTAGCAAAGTGGCTGCCCCGGATGGATTCGCGCCATCAACCTCCCGGGTCAGAGCCGGGCGCTCTGCTGTTGAGCTACAGGGCAATACGATCCGCCAACCGGAGTTGCACCGGTCTCTCGCCGATACCAGCGGCGTGCGTCGCTACCAACGCTTTGGCGGAATTTGAAATGGTCGGGCACCTCGGTGCTGCCCCGAGTGTCTCGCCGATCCGAACGGCGCGGATTGCTGTCTTCCTCGTGCCCGAGTGCAAATGGTGGAGCCACGGGGAATCGCACCCCGATCTACGCAATGCCATTGCGTCGTCTTGCTATTGGACGATGGCCCCGAAATGGAGCGCGCGCCCGGACTCGCACCGGGTAAGAGCGGGTTTGCAAGCCGCCGCCTCGACGATTTCGGCATCGCGCGCGTTTTGAAATGGGGTGGCCGCCGGGATTCGCACCCGGATCTTCTGGTTCACAGCCAGAAACTCTGACTCTTGAGCTACGGCCACAGCTTCTTCCTTGTTTGGAAATCCGATCCTCCGGCCGGCGCTGCCCCGGCATGGTCTCCTTTACGAGAGGAGTGCATTGCTGACCTCTGCCACGGAGGAATTGAAATGGTGCTCCCGCGAGGACTCGCACCTCGAACCTCCGCCTTCGCAGAGCGGCGTGCAGAACTCTTACACTTCGGGAGCTGAAAATGGTGCGCCATGCCGGTGCTGCCCCGGCGCCCGGCTCGCCCACCCGCCGGCAGCCGCTATTCCCTTCCTCCTCCTCGGCGGTTTGGAATGCGTGACGCGAAGCGTCGATAAGAATGGGTCGCGGAGCGCTCACTGCATGGAGGCCGGAGCCTCAACCCGCCGTGCTTGCTGTTACACCAATGACGCTTTTGAAAATGGTGGCTGCTTCCGGTATCGCGCCGCAC
>CAWCSW010000005.1:0-76991 GCA_963798345.1 uncultured Verrucomicrobiae bacterium
ACGAATTCCATTGACCTGGATTTTGGGGCTTCCGTTGCTCCATCGTCTCCCTGAGCTAAAGGTCCGCCGGATGCCTGGGTGTATTTCTGGCAGCCGGCCCTCCCCATTTTCCCTTCTTCCCGGCTACAGGCAATGTCTAGCTTAAACACCCCTTTCCTTTCAGAAGAGCCTCCCCCTTCCCCTACCTTGAGCCCTATTTATTTCCTTGATCTCGTCTTTTTCTTTTTTACATACGCTTCCCAGCTTGAAGCAGGTTCTAATAAATTAAGTTCCTTAATTGGGAACTTTTTTATTGACACTGGTTTGGGAACATGTTATGAGGTTTTTATGTTGAGTTTGAAGAGGCCAGCCGGGTGAGAGTAATCGGAATAGAAAAAATAGATGAGTTTGTCCGGAAGCACGCTGATGCAGGTGATTGGTTTAAAGCTTGGTTGGCCGAAGCAAGGCATACGAATTGGAAGAGTCCGAGCGATATCAAAGCTAGGTATAGATCGGCAAGCCTTCTTGATGATAACAGGGCGATTTTGAACGTAAAAGGAAATAATTATAGGATGGAAATCCAAGCTTCATATAAAAGCAAGATTGTTGTGATAAGGCGGATTGGTACCCATGCGGAATACGACCGCTGGGACAGGTAAGGAGGTTAAGATGGATCCACGAATTATTAAGACCAGGGAAGAACATAAGAAGGCTTTGAAAGAAGTGGAAAGCCTACTTTCGCTGGATCCGGATCCGGCACTGCTGAGGCCGAACGTTTGGATCTTCTTCCTTGCTTATAGAAACTTATACGTCGGAGAAATTTCGCATCGAGCCCCCGACCCAATCTACGCGATTGTTTTTCGGATGGATGAGCAAGGGCTAAAGCAAAGAGACTTGGTCCCTTTTATTGGAAGCAAGAGCAAAGTGTCAGAAGTGCTGCCGTAAATGCGACTCCAACGAGCGCCAAGAAATGATCCGTGCGCTTCATGAAAAACTTGGTATACCGGCAGAGGTATTAGTGCAAGAAACCTCAAGTAGATTACTCCTGTGATGAATCAATTGATTTGACCAAGTTTCCGCTAAAAGAAATGATCAGACGGGGATGGTTGGACGCAACTGATCAGGCATTAAAAGACAATTGGCCGAGTCTGGTTGGGCGATTCTTCGACCAGTTGGGCGGGATGAAATCTCTTAACGTTCTTTGCCGAAGAACAAATTGTTGAGAGGTCAGGCAAATCAATGGATAAGTATGCTTTGTGGGCATGGGCAGCTCGCCTTCTTGTGAGGACAAGCCTTTTGAAATTGTCTGAGTACAAAGCAGGGACTGTTGATGGCGATTTCATCAGACATATTATCCACTTAAGTTTATATGACAAGGGACCACTGGAGGCATGGAATTACCTTGCCCAACACGGGATCTCTCTTATAATAGAGCCACATTTGCCTAAAACGCATTTGGACGGCGGAGCTTTGCTGACTCAAGAGCGGAGACCAGTCATCGGTCTAACCATTAGACATGACAGGATAGATAACTTTTGGTTTAACTTAGTTCATGAGTTGGTTCACATCTGGAAGCATTTAGAGACTGCCGATGAGGCCTTTGTGGACAACCTTGATTCAGAACCGGGGAACGATCCGAGAGAAAGAGAGGCCGACAGAATCACTAATGAGATTATTGTGTCTCGAACAATCTGGAAAAGGAGTGACGCATACCGCAAACGAACTCCAGACGCAATCAATGAACTGGCGCTGCAGCTTAGGATTCATCCGGCGATCATAGCAGGTAAGATCAGGCATGACGCCAATAATTTTTACATTCTCAACCAGATGGTTGGTGCAGGGAAAGTCCGTAAACTATTCCCCGATATCAAGTGGAATTGAGAAAAGGGGTGCCCAATGTTTGGCTATAAACATTATGTCCCAATTCTAAAGGGAAAAATGGGAGAATTCAGGGCGTTATCTCATCTATCGACGGGTACTAAGGTCAATTTGACGCCTTTCCTTGATATACCACGATCTGAAAATGAAAGTGAAAGTGACTTCGATGATCATCTCGACAAAAAAATAGAATATATCAGACGATTCTGGGGGAAGGATCATCTTTTTGTTGATTTTTTCGATATTGATTTGAAAAGGCGGACCTCTTCCGGGCGACACTTTGTTCGGTTCTTCTTTGATGGGCTAAGAGCTCATAATATCCAGGCAATACCAGTCACTGCACTTGACCGTGATGACAATTACAACACTTCCATAGCTCAAACAATCGACATGGATAAAAGAGGCGTTGCAGTCAGGTTACAGCGACATGACATCGAAGACCCTAAGTCAACGAACCAAGCTCTTGATGAACTCCTCGTTGATTTACAGACAAGAAAAAATGATGTTCATCTATTTTTGGACCTTCGTGAGATTAGCCAAGGCGGCCTCTCACAAGACGTTACAGATGTAATAGATTTTCTTATCAAATCTCCAGATTTGAACGCTTGGAAAACTCTAGTTCTCTCCGCGTCAGGTTTTCCCCCACACATGGGTGGGGTCAAGAAGAACTCATATGAACTGATTCCTAGAACAGAGCTAACTCTCTGGGAACGGGTTCTCGCTGAGAGCAAAGCGAAGAAACTTAATCGTCTGCCCGCTTTTTCTGACTACGGCGTTTGTCACCCAAACCTCCTGGATTTTGACCCTACTATGAATCCAAGTGCGAATATCCGCTACACTCTCTTTCGGGACTGGCTAATTGTCAAGGGGGGTGGGCTCAAACAAAGAGTCAACGGAAGAAAGACCTATAACTATAGTCAATTCTACACACTTGCTCATAGCCTACGGCTAAACAAGAGCTACTATGGGAAAGCTTTTTCGTACGGTGATTTGTATGTTTACAACTGTAAGGTAGGTTCCCAAGGGCCAGGAAACCTCCCGAAATGGCGCGAGGTGGGTACGAATCATCATCTTACACTGGTTGCTCAACAGATCGCCAATCGACCCGCGATTTGAGAACGTTTCTGACCTCTGCTTTTAATTCAGTCATTGAGAGAGCTTCCATAAGCCTTTCCCATAAGACCCATTTTGTCTTGCTGAGATAACCCTCGTGGAGATGCCTTTTCCGCAGTATCTGGAGCGCTTCGTCACGCCAAATCAGTTGGACAATAGCTTCTGGGTCCAAAGCAGGAGATCTTTTGTTAGTCCTAAATTTGTGGAGGACAATACCTTTGTCGGACCTTCTTGCTTCTAAGATACCCCACCATTCTGGTATTATTGTTAATGCTTCATTGAGGTGGCTGGTGCCAACAACTAATGTTACAAAATCTAAAGCCCGATTGTAGATTTCGGATTGTCTGTTAAGCCTTTTAAGGGTATCTTGATCGCTCTTGATTTCAAACCCATGGATCGCGCCATTCACAACTGCAACGTCAACCCGCACCTCTCCTTGACAGAGCCCCAACTCCTCTATAACAATCGTAGTAGGTTCGTTTTTGTACTTCCGAACCAAATTAGAAAGCAGAACCCTTCGTATATCAAGATCTTTTGTCGGTTCCGGATGAGAGGACAGTTTCACTCCCATATGTGAGGGTATCCCCGCATTTTATCCACTTCGCAAATGCTGTTCATTTTTTGCTCCATAAGCCATTATATTTATTTACCCCTAAACTCCACTCGATTTCAAGCAGAATTTGACAAGGGCAATGGGAAAGGCAGGGATGTGGGGACATCTACAAGCCTACAAGGGAGATCCATAGCCCTGGCCTTGCTTCTCGCCACAGGTAAGATCACTCCTGGCAATATTAACCTAATGAAATCATGGGAGTATTCCGTATTTCAATCCTTTTCGGACCCCGCATCCTGCCCAGGAAAAACGGTGCCATAGCCTCCGGCTTGTAAAGACGGGCCAACACCTCGGAGAGAATAGCCGGCGCGCTATATCATCCGGGCCTCTTCCTCTCAGGAACGAATGACCTATCTGCCAGAAGAGTCCCGAATCATCTACCGCTCAATGGACCACCAGCGAGAAAAAGCCTCCGACGCCCTGGAATGGCTCGCGCCATGACCTCCCACACCCCTAATCGGGGGGATCAAAGGGTCCACTACCACAGCTTCTAGAGCAACGCCTCCCGGGGACTTCGTCAACAAGAAAAGGCCGATGTCTTCTTCCCTTGTGTCCTGAAAGCCGATGAGAACACCCGACCCTATTTTGGGTATAAATCGATACTCGGACATTAGCGAAAAACCGAAGTGAACCCAAATCAAAGAGACAGTTTTGCGGTCACTCGATGCAACAGGCGGAAACCAGGCGCCACTTTTTGATCCGGATCCTCAAGGAGATCCTTTAACTGGGGCTCGGTGAAAAATCTTCCCTCCGTGGCCTCTTCCAGGTTCAGGCGGATGGTTTCGTCGGTCCTCCCGACAAAAAGGGTCACAAATTCCCAACCGGTTGCTTGACTGGCCGGATGTCGATAGACCTCGGTTAACTCGGTATCGATCCCCAGTTCCTCCTCCAGTTCCCGATGGGCGGCGATTTCCGGGCTCTCTCCGGGGATCAAATGACCGGCGGCCGAGGAATCCCAATGGTCCGGGTATTGGTCTTTTCGAGGCGATCGTTTCTGGAGATAGATTTCCTCTCGATAATTAAAAATGAATATATGCACCGAACGGTGCCAAAGCCCTTGCCGGTGAATCTCCGCCCGGTCCCGGATCCCGGTGATCCGGTTATTTTCATCCACTATTTCCAACATTTCATGTTCGGGAGGCAGTTGCATTAGTTTTTCCCGCCCTTCGGTTCAGTATGAAAATGAAATCGAATTTCGAATATTGAAATATTTCATCCTTCGTGGGTGTCCGCCCCGGGCAGGAAGATTTACGCGATTTTGGGGAATTAGGGCTTGAAAACCAAAGGCATCTTTCTCATAGTAATAGGGAAGTGAAAATTCAGCCGCCCGAAGACAGTGAGGAGGGCTCATGGTTTTCAAAATATGCCTCTTGGTATCATTCGTATTCGTGATCAGTCCGCTTCTAGTTCTTTCTCAGAACAATTCCCCGGGGGGTGACTTCGAAAGCCTGGCGAAGAAAAAAGCCCATCATCGGAAGACCGGATTTTTCAACCCCTGGCTGACCGAAAACCAACCCGGGGGGGTATGGCGATTCCTGAGGTGGAAATTGGGCTCCAACCCGTATGCCGCGAAGAAGAAGAAACCAATCCAGTTTCCCAGTATCCCGACCAATGTCAAGAAAATTCAAAGCCACGGGGATTCCATCACCTATCTCGGTCACGCCACCCTCTGGATCCGGCTGAAGGGCCAGAATATTATAACCGACCCGGTTTTCGGGGATATCGTTTTTTTTGTCAAGCGGCACGCGCCCTTTCCGATCCCTTTGGAGGAACTCCCCGACTTCCAGGTGGTCCTAATTTCGCACGGCCATTTTGATCACCTGAATGAGGACAGTATTGGCCGGCTGGGCACCGCGCCCCTCTATCTGACTCCGCTCGGCTATAAGGATTGGTTTGAATCCGTGGTCCCCGGGGCTCGGGTAGTGGAGCTGGACTGGTTTGATACTTATACCTTCCAGGGCATTACCTACCGATTGCTTCCGGCCCAGCATTGGACCAAGCGGTCGCTTTTCGATACCAACCAACGCCTCTGGGGGTCTTGGCTGGTAGAGGGAGGCGGGCGAAAGGTTTTTTTCGCCGGAGATTCGGGCTATTTTTCCGGTTACCGGGAGTTCGGCAAGAAATTCGGCCCCCTGGACGCGGCCCTGATGCCGGTAGGGCTCTATGAACCGCGCTGGTTCATGCAACCCTATCAATGGATCCCCCGGGAAGCGATAAAAGCTACTTTGGAGATGCGGGCTGAGGTTCTTATCCCTCAACAATGGGGGGTCTTTGATTTAACCGATCAGCCGATGGACTTGCCACCCAGGGATTACCGGGAAGCCGCCGGAGCGGCCGGCTTGAACGAACAATCTACCCCTTTGGTCGAACATGGGGGGACCCGGTATTTCCCGGATCAGAATAACCGCTGAGTGCGGGTCCTTACACGAGAAGGGGTTTTACGCTTAACGATCGAAGCAGTGACTTAACGAAGCAACAGGGACAAAAGGACGACGATCTGGAGAAGGCCCTGAAAAAAGCGATCCATTTCGCGAGCCATTTCATTCACCCCGATGGGTCGTTTGGAGGCGAATACACCAGCCGGAATACTTACAATTTCTTCCCGCACGGTTTTGAAATCGCCGGACGCCTTGTGCCCGAGGCGCTGGCCATCAATGACCGCTTCCTCGAAGGCCTCGCCGCGGGGTTGGGCGCCTGCTACGCGGATGATCACATCCTCGGCCACCACGGCTGGAGTTACCTGCTCGCCTGGGAAAGCTTTCAGGAACTTCGCCCGCCGGCAACCCCACGTCCGCAGGGTCGGATTCATTTCAAGCACGCCGGCCTCCTCATCGAACAGCGCGGCGAGAGCCGCCTCTACCTCGCCCTCAACAAAGGCGGCGTGTTCAAATTCTTCCGCGGCGACAAACTCATTCACAGCGACACCCAATTCTCGGTCACACTGCGCGCCGGCAAACGGCGCAATGCCGTCGCGCATCTGGTTGGAAAATACGACACGCAGCTCGGGGCCGAAGAAGTGGTCATCAGCGGAAAGCTCGGCTGGGCCAAGTCCAAGCAGATGACCTCCTTCAATCTCATCGTCCTGCGCGGCCTGATGTTCACCGTCGGCCGCTTTTTCCCCAACCTCATCCGGAAGCTCCTCCAAAAAATGTTGATCACCGGGAAGACCGCGGCGCCGCTGCGCTTCGAACGACGGTTATCCTGGGAACAGAACCAACTGGTTGTCCGCGACGAACTGGCGGCCGGTTCCTGGCGGGACGTCGAGGAGATCGGGATCGGCCCAGCGCAAACCTCGATCTACGTCGTGATGAGCCGCACATTTCAGCGCGGACAATTGCAGCCGTGGCTCGACTTAACCGACAAAATCCCCGGCCTCACGGAACGCGAACCGCTGCTCATCGAGCGACGCTTCTAATTCCTAAATCCTAAACCCTGCGTTTCAGATTCCCCCCATGCTCGCCCGACTAGCTGCCGCCTTCATCATCATTTTTTGGATCGCCATGATGGGCTTGCTCGTGCGCAACGAATTCGGGCCGGAGAATTCGGCGCTGAACCGGATACCGCCCGCCCACGTTTTGAAGGTCTTTTTTTTGCGCAACACTCCGAGCCTGCTGCAAATTTACTCGGACCGGCGTTTGGTGGGTCAGGTGAGCATCACGCCGCGGACCGACCCGCGCACCATGATCCGTACTGTCGAGTTCGACGGCAGAATGAGCGTCAGGCTGGCCAATGGAACCCGTCCGGGATTGACCGGCGCGGGGGTGTGGACCATGGACCGCGGTTTTCAAACCCGGCATCTGCGGCTCGGGCTCGGGATGCAAGATCCATTGGCTGGGGGCGCGGAAACCGAACGGCGCGCGGATGTCGAGATCGATCCCGTGGCCAATCGCGCCCATGTGGTCTTGCAGGCGCAAGGCGAGATCGATACCCGCGACTACACACTCGACGAGAACGGAGCCCGGGACTTTTTCCGGGATCTCGGCGTGGATCCGACGATGATGGCGGCGCTGACCGCGCAAAAAAGCACGCTCACGACGGAGGTGCACGCCCGGCTATCGTCGATTAAGATTCGCGACGAACGGGTCGAAACCTACCTCGTCACGATCGAACAAGCCGGGCAGACGCTCGCCGAGATTTACGTCAATCAGGCGGGACAAATTCTGAAGGTAACAACGATGCTCGGCTATCAGATGGCGGCCGTGGACGTGGACTGAGCAAGACCATCCCAACCAACTCCGCGGTAGAAATCCACGGAGCCGCACGCTAAAGGCTCACCCGCCCCACCCATTTCCGCACCCATTTACCCGTGATTCGTATCAGCGCCCTCTCCAAATGCTTCGGCTCCCTGCAGGCCGTAAACCAACTCGATCTCGACATCGCCCGCGGGGAGTTCTTTGCATTTCTGGGTCCCAATGCCGCCGGGAAAACGACCACCATCAAAATGCTGGCCGGCCTGCTCAAACCCACCAGCGGCACGGTTTCCATCGGCGGCTTTGACGTGCAGAAGGAACCGGAAAAAGCAAAGGCGATGCTGGCCTATGTCCCCGATTTCCCTTTCCTCTACGACAAGCTGACCGCGCGCGAATTCATGCAATTCGTCGGCGACATTTTCGCCATGGAACCCGCTGCCATCGACCGCGGCATCGATGAACTCTTCGAGACCTTCGCCCTCACTGATTACTATCATGAGCTGACGGAAAACCTTTCCCACGGGACCCGGCAACGTCTCGTGATTGCGTCCGCCTTGCTGCACAATCCGAAAGTCCTGGTGATCGATGAACCCATGGTCGGACTGGACCCGCGTCATTCCCGCGTGGTCAAAGAAGTCTTTCGCGAACGCTCCCGCCAGGGCATGACCATCTTTCTCTCGACCCACCAACTCAGCGTTGCGGAAGAGGTGGCGGACCGCATCGGGATCATCAATCACGGACGTCTGCTGGCTCTCGGCACGGTTGAAGAATTGCGCAGTCAATCCACGGAAAAAGGCGGCCTGGAAAAAATCTTCCTCTCGATGATCGACGCCGAGGATGCGCAGCACGAGCGCGCCGGGCAGATCGTGGAATAGAGGATAATCGGCTTCTCCGCCGCCCTTCTACTTCCGGATGGCGATCTTTTTGAATTGCTGAGTCAGTTCGAGCAGCGGTGCCTCGACACCGAGGCGTTCAAGGGAGCTGGCGCCGACAAACCCCACGCAATCCGTCGCGTCACACACCTTCTGCGCGTCTTCCGGCGTGGCGATGGGGCCACCGTGACACAGGTAATAAATATCGTTGCGAACCTTCTTGGCTCCCTCGATCACGGCCTGGGTGCGTTGAATGGCATCGTCCATCGAGCAAGTGGCCCCGGTGACGCCAATGCTCCCGCCAACCGTCGTGCCCACGTGAGCAATGATCGCGTCCGCACCCGCCTCCGCCATCGTTCGGGCCTCGTCCGGCGTGGAGACATAGACGACGCTGAAAATCTCCATCTTCGAGGCGAGGCGAACCATTTCAAACTCCTTCTCCACGCTCATCCCCGTTTCCTCGAGCACCCGGCGAAAGTGCCCATCGACGATGCAATGCGTGGGAAAATTGTTGACCCCGGAGAACCCCATCTCCTTCACGCGACCCAGCCAGTGCCACATCCGGCGGCGCGGATCGGTGGCATGCACGCCACAGATGACCGGTACTTCCTCGACGATCGGCAGCACTTCATATTCGCCGATATCCATGGCGACCTGATTCGCGTCGCCGTACGCCATCAACCCGCAGGTCGAGCCATGACCCGCCATGCGAAAACGGCCCGAGTTGTAAATGATGATGAGGTCGGCTCCGCCTTTCTCGATGAACTTCGCCGAGATGCCCGTGCCAGCACCGGCCGCGATGAGCGGCTCCCCCCGATCGAGCGCTGCCTGCAGGCGATCACGAACTTCCTGGCGAGTGTACGGATTTCCTTTTCCGGTCCAAGGGTTGGGCATAAGACAATATTGATAATGGGTGGCTGCGGGAGAGCCGCAGTTTCTACGGGCGTCACCCGCACGATGGCCAGCCTTTGTGGGGAAAAGATAGCCTTACGTGGAGTCCATCCTCACGCCTTGGAATCACGGACCAAAACTGTCTCCTTCACCCTCCCCCTCGTCTTCTGCGTCTACCCTGAAGTCGCGAGACAAATTTTACGCACGACTTCGCCCGCGGCCGCCAACCCGAAGGCGCCCGTGACGAAGGCCGCCGTGCCAAAGCCGCTCGCGCAATCGAGCGTGAGATTCGTGCCCGGCGCGAAGGTCGTTGCGCAACTTCCGTCCGGCTGTGGAAAGACAGGCTTCTCAGTCGAATAAACGGCCGGCACACCCCAGGCCGCTTTCGCATCCGGCGGGAATCCATGCTCGCGACGGAGTGTTTTTCGCACCTGACGCAGCAAATCATCATGCCCCGAGAAGGCCAGATCGCGGACCAGCAGGCTGCTCCCATCCCGCTTGCCACCGGCGCCACCGATGGTGAGAACGGGAAGATTGCGCGCGCGACACTCCACAATCAACGCACATTTGTGAGCGACCTTGTCGATCGCATCAACCACGTAATCGAACGCTGCCTCGAGCAACCGCGCAGCATTGCTCGCGGTCAGGAATTCCACGATCGGATGGACGCGGCATGCGGGATTAATCTGGCCGACACGTTTAGTCGAGCGCCTCGGCCTTGGGCCGGCCAATCTGGCCATCGATCGCCGGGAGCTGCCGGTTCACGTTCGTGATGCAGACATCGTCGAGATCGATCAGGGTCAAGGCGCCGACCCCCGAACGCGCCAAGGCCTCGACTGTCCACGAGCCGACGCCACCCAGGCCAACCACCGCGACATGGGCCGCGCGCAATCGCTCCAGTCCTTCGCGGCCCCAGAGCCGGGCCACCCCGCCAAAGCGCTGCTCGAAGTCATCCATTATCCGCCCTTCGCTTCCACATACGCTTCGAGAGATTCACGGGTCACCGTGTGCCGCATCCCGCAGCGAGGACAACTGATCCGGAGTATTTCCTCCGGTCCAAACAATCCTTCCGGATCGCGCCGCATCACGGGTGCCAGCACTTCCATCATGCGCGCATCGGTGCAGCCGCACTCCCACCGGTAGCGCCGCGTTTCGAGGAGGCTGAGGGTATTCGTTTCGTCGATCCGCCGGACTTCGTCATCGGTCAGTGCCTCAAGCCAGGCGAGATCACATTGCGGCTGGGCGGAGATCATCACGATGTCCTCGACGCCATGGCGAAAAAAGCGCGCCGGCCGTTGCTCGCTTTGCCGGTAGAAATGTTCCACCGCGGCCAGGACATCGTTTCCGTTCAAATCGACCGCACTACGCCGGGGTTCATCGCCTTCCCGAACCACGTCGGCAATAAACCGCCCCGGCCCGCTCGCCTTCACATCCTCAGTGAAAAGCTGGCCCACCACCGTTCCGCGCCGGTTGTAGCCGGTCACAAATAGATTCAGCAATGGCTCGTCGAAATGGATTGTCCAGGCCCAGGTCTCATTCCACGGACGCGAGGCGCAATGCAGCGTCAGCGCCGCGAGCGCGTCCTTGAGCATGGAATCGTAACTGGGCAAATGCTGCACGCCGAGCTGTGCCTGATGGAGATAGTAGTCCACGTAGAGATCGCCGAAATCCGCCCGCGCCACGAGGGCATTGCGTTCCCGCACAAAGTACGTACGCACCTCGATTCCGCCCGCCTCGTCCACGCCCGATCCTGGATTCATCTCCCCCACCCTACGAACCCTCGATCGCAATTTCCACGTCCCGCTTGGCCAGCGCCTGACGGGCCACTTTGGCCACCAGCCGCAGCGCCAGAAAAAACGCCACAATGCCGACGGCCATGAAGATGTATTCCATCGGATGCCGATGCGACGTGCCGGCCGCCGCAGCGAGCCCCGCCCGGGTGGTCACGCCGATATACGTGAGAAACGCATTGGCTGGAATGATGGCCAGGACGGTCGCCACCCAATACGACACAAGCGGAATGGAGGTCAGGCCGAAGCAATAGTTAGCGAAGCCAAATGGAATCGGACAAAACCGGAGCAGGAAGACGATTCGCGCGCCCTCTTTCCCGATTGCGTGGTCAATCAACTGGAATTTTTCGTTGCGTGCCAGGCGCCGCAGAATGGGCTCCCGAACGATGTAACGCGAGAGGAGAAAATTGATCACCGCTCCTCCCGCCGTGCCCATGGTGATCGCCGCAAAGCCGCGACCAAACCCAAAAATCATCCCGCCCATCATGGCCAGCGGTGACAGTGGCGTGCAAAAAACCTGCACCACCATGATGATGAATGCGTACCCAACCACACCCATCCATCCCAGTCGGGCGAATTGTTCCTGGGATTGCGTCAACCAGTCGGTCAAGTTGGACATGAGCGGGCACGAGTAGCACAAAATGCCGAATGCGGAATGCGGATTTGGGAATTTGATGCGGCGCGAGCGGGAATCCGAATTGGAGAAATGGCTGCGGATCGCTCGGGATTTCCGCTAACCTCGATAGTTCCGCCTTCCGCCTTCCGCCTTCCGCCTTCCGCCTTCCGCCTTCCGCCTTCCGCCTTCCGCCATGCGCACCATCGCTGAACTCAAAGAACTCCGCGCCCTCACCGGCGACGAGAACGGGGCACAACGCGTTGCCTTCACCCCCATGTGGGCAACCGCTCGCGCCTGGTTGCAGGAAAAACTCGAAGCCATTCCGGCGGAAGTGCATCGGGACGCGGCAGGAAATCTGTGGGCCACCATGCGCGGCGAATCAGAAAAGGAATTATTGATCGGCGGGCACATCGACTCCGTCCCGAACGGTGGCTGGCTCGATGGCTGCCTGAACACGCTGGCCGGCGTCGAAATATTGCGACGCATGCATGCGCGCTATGGCGGAAAACCGCCGGTCACGGTTCGCGTTGTCGATTGGGCCGACGAAGAAGGCGTGCGTTTTGGGAAGAGCCTTTTCGGATCCTCGGCCTGCTCGGGAAATCTCGATCTGAACGAAGCGCGTGGACTGGTGGACAAGGATGGCATTCGTCTGCCGGACGCGCTCAAAGAACACGGGATTGAATTCGAGGACGTTGAATCGAGCGGCTCAGAACTGGCCCGGGCCGCGGCCTATCTCGAATTGCACATCGAACAAGGCCCGGTGCTGCTCGACCTCGATCTCCCGCTCGGCGCGGTTCTCGGCACGTTCGGCGTCGAACGGCACGCGATTCATTTTCACGGACAGGCCGCGCACTCCGGCAGCACCCCGATGAACCGCCGGAAGGACGCCTTCCTCGCCGCCGCCCGGATGAGTCCTGAGATTTACGCCATCGCCGAACGGAGCGGCGACGGGGTCTGCACGATCGGCTCCTGCACGACGAAGCCCGGCATCGTCACCAGCGTCGTCGCCGATTGCACCCTTACGCTCGATCAACGCCACCTCGACCCCGAAGCACTCGCGCGCATGCTCGCCGAGGCGCGCGACGCCAGCGAACGCTTCGCCGCCGAAGCAAAAGCCACCGTCGAATGGGAACGCCTCTGGCACATCGCCCCCCGCCCCTTTCACCCCGACCTCATCGCCCTCTGCGACGACGCCATCCGCGAAACGTGTGGCCAGTCGCATTGCCTCCCCAGCGGACCACTTCACGACGCCGCCGAAGTCGCCGCCGCCGGCATTCCGACGGCGATGCTCTTCGTCCAAAGTCTGCACGGCATCAGCCACAATAAGATCGAGAATACGAAGGAAGAACACCTCGCGATGTCCGTCGAAGCGTTGGACAAGCTGGTTGAGAAAACGATGAAATGGATTGCGCCGCAGTAGGCCAAAATGTCGATCAACCATTTCCCCGGAGAACCGCTTGGAACAAATCGCTCGGAACCGGCGCTCGACACTGCGAATCGGAATCTCTTTAAGACCCTGCTCAATCCTATGAAATCACGCTTCTTCACGACGGTTTGCCTGCTCGCGGTTACAGCCGCCACAACCTCCGCGGCCACGCTCAACGGTCTCTGGCTGTTTGACGACTCCAACGACCTGGCCCATGCCACGGTCGGGAATGACCTCACTTTTACGGGCGCCGCGCCAGGGACCTGGAGTGGCGCGCTTCTGGATGATCAGGGCGACGCGCTGACCGGTGTCATCACCACGCCCGCCGCGGACCCGGGCAACCAATTCGTCGTCGCGCACGGCATTGCGCCGAATGGTGGCGGGAGTTTTGTGAATCAGTACTCCATCGTCGTGGACCTCTTCTCTCCCGTCGAGAGCCGCAACAGCTGGCGAACCATTCTGCAGACGAGTACGGCCAATGCGAATGACGGGGATTTCTTCATTGCCCCGGATGACGACGCGATCGGCGTGGCGCAGATCGGATACTCGGACTTGGCCATCGACGAAACCAGTTGGAGCCGATTGGTGATCACCTTCGATCTGGGTTTTAGCATCCAGTCTTACATTGACGGTTTGCCGTTCTACTTCCACTTGGGCGATACCCTGGATGGCCGCTTCGCGCTCGACCCCACGGTTTTGATTTTCACCGACGAAGATGGCGAGAATGCACCGCTCAACGTCGGCGCATTAGCCATCTACGACGGCGTTCTGACCCCGGACGACGTTTTCTCCCTTGGTGCCGCAGGTTCACCGATTCCCGTTCCGGAGCCCGGCACTGCCATCCTGGTCCTGGCGGCACTGCCCGCTCTCTTGCGCCGCCGGCGTCCCCGGACTGCAGCTTGATCGCTGCCCGCCCCGCGAAGGCAATCCTCGGGATCATTCGGCGGCAGACGGCCCAGATCACGTCAGCGAGTCGAAGGTTTCGAGCAAGGGAGTAAGGTCGATGATCGCATTGGCGGAGGTCTTCAGTCCGGCGCCCAGCGTCGAAGCGGTCGATCCGACTTCAATGCGGATGCCCCGCCGCCTGAGTCGCAACGCCAACTCCGCGAAGTCTGCGTCCCCCGTAACCAGCACGACGACGTCGGGTTTCATTTCCACTGAGAGTTCAACCGCATCGATGGCCATCATGACATCGACGTTTGCTTTGTAGTGTGCTTCGGCGCCGGGGGAGCCGTCCTTGGCCATGACCAGGAAGCCGTGGGAGCGCAGCCAGTGAAGAAACTTGTTTTTCCGATCCCGCTCCGCCTGCCATTCGGTCATCGCCGGGGGCATGCCCGCATAAACCACCATCTCAATCAGATCCCGATCCTGGACGAGAAAGTCCCGGAGGCGGAGCCAGTCCAGTTTGCAATTGGCGGCCTTGGCCGAGCTGGTGACGTTGGATTCGTCCACGAGAATCAGCACTCGCCGCCTGGGCACGGATTCGATCGCGGAGCGTTTGGTGGTGGTTGGAGCAGGAGTTAATCGAGGCACGCCCGCACGATCGTGGCTCCATGAGGAAAGAGGAAGCCGGGAAACCGCTTTCCTCCACGCCGGGAATCACAAGTCGCCGCCACGCATTCCCGACGGTCGCTGGAACGAACCGGACCGGCTGTTCCGGCCTGCCTTCTGCCCGGATTTTCCCCGTGCAAGTGATCGCAGCGGAGCCGGCCCTTCACTCGATGATTTCGTGATACAAGAGGTCGATGCCCGAAACGGTCACGCGGGCTTCCCGCGTGGGGGCGTCACTCCCCGCGGCGCAGTGGGCAGCGGCGGTGACGAGAATCTGGCCGTCGGCGGCGATGTCCTCCCCAAGCTTGCAGGCGAGATTGACCTCATCGCCATGAACATGACCGTCCCCGATGCACAGCACGTCGCCCCAGCCGATGCCGATCGAGCAAAAGAGATGCTCTTCGGGCGGCAGGGCAGTGAATCTTCGGGATCAGACACGGCGAACGAGGGGTTTACTTTTCGAGCGAGACACAGATCAGTTCGCGATCATTGCGCGCGTAAACGCTGCGATTGGCAAAGGCCGGATGGGACCAGACGACGGCCCGCCCCGGATCGCTATTGGTCGGGTCGAGCAGATGCGTGCGACTGATCTCCTCGTAGCCCGCCGGTGAGAGCTTCGCGATGATGAGGTCGCCCTTTTCGTTCGCGATGAAAAACCGGTCGTCGTGCTTGATGAGGAACGCATTCGCCCAGCGGACCGGGCCGTCGCCCGTAGTAGCGGCAAAGGTTTCCCAAACGCGTTCACCAGTGTCGGCGCGGAGACAACGCAGCTGGCCATAGCTGCACACTCCGTAGATGTGGCCGTCCTCGAGGAATGGCGTCGGAATGATGCTATGGAGATGTTCGGTGTCCTTCTCGCTCGGCTTTTTAGTTTGCCACAGTTTTGTGACTCCGGGCTTATTGGCGGCGAGACGGAACATCGTCGAGCCGTTGTAAAACGACGTAATGAAAATCAGATCGCCGAGCTGGCGCGGCTGCGCGACGCTCAAGCCGGATCGCGCCTGGACGCGCTCGGACCACAGGACTTCACCAGTTTCGGGATCGAGGGAATTGAGCGCCTCCGGATGCCAGAGGAGCAATTGCCGACGGCCACCCGCCTCGATGATCGTTGGTGGGGCGTAGCCTGGCTCCTGCGCACTGAGCGCTCGCCAAAGTTTCGTGCCCGTGTCCTTGTCAAAGGCCACGGCGACGCTCCCATCGCCACCGGCGAGGCAGATGAGCTTGTTGCCGTCGATGAGCGGGTGACCAGCGAAACCCCAGGTCGGCGTTTTGACCTCGAAATCCTTTTTGAAATCATGCGCCCAGATTTCCTTTCCGGTGGCCGCGTCGAGACAGAAGAGATTTCCCTCCGCGCCGAGTGTATAGACTTTTCCACCGCTGACCGTCGGTGTCGCACGGGGGCCGGACGCGTAACTTACGGTGTATGGGCAGTCGTATTCGTGCTTCCAGAGCAGCTTGCCGTCACGCGCATCAAAGCAGAGCACACGTTCCGTGCCGGGAATCTGACCGCGGGCGAACGGGTTGTTTGGCTTACTTGCATCGCTGGCAACCTGCCGATCCATGACAAAGACGCGGCCGTCCGCCACTGCCGGACCGGTATAGCCAGGACCGATCGGCACACGCCACCGAACCACAGGACCATCCGCCGGAAATTCTTCCAGGATGCCAGTCTCGCGCCACACGCCATCGCGCTGGGGCCCGAGCCACTGCGGCCAGTCGTCGGCGTGAAGAAACGCCGCGGCGGATATCAACAGGGCGAGAGGAAGCAAAGTGCGCATGACTTTTGGTAGCGAAGACCAGTGGAGAGCGCCAGACAAGGAGCGGCGATTTGCAATCACCGTCCTGCCGGTCGCGCAGCGCAAATGATTTTCCCCGGCGGGTGGCGCTCCGGCAGTCAAGGTGCGCGCTGCGCGCGTTCGTTCTTCTTCGGCGATTGCCAATCGCCGCTCCTTGAGCCAACCGCAACGCACCCGCATCAATCGTTACCCAGGATTTCGTTCCGCTTACGCATGGCTTTCGTGATTTGCTTCCAACGCCGCTTGGTTGCGGCGGCGGCAGGCTTATCGGATTTGCGGTCCCAATGCGCCTGTTCGCGCGCGAGCTTTTGCCAGGCGGTGACGCGTTCCGCGTCGAGTTCTCCTATCTCGATCGCCTCGCGCACGGCGCAGCCGGGTTCACTCGTGTGCGTGCAGTCGCCAAAACGACAGCGCACCGCGAGCGTGCCGATATCGGCAAAGGTTTCATCGATCCCTTCGTGCGTGTCCCAGAGACCAACCTCGCGGAGACCCGGCGTATCAATGATCAATGCGCCGCCGGGGAGAGGCATCAATTCGCGATGGACCGTGACGTGGCGACCAAGGGAGTTGTCATCCCGGCGCGCGCCCGTGCGCTGGCGGTCCTCTCCGAGCAGCCGATTGACCAGCGTTGACTTGCCGACTCCGGATGAACCCAGCACAGCGATTGTTTTTCCAGGGACCAAATGCGACTGCAAGGCATCCAGCGCAATCTGCTTTAGCGCGCTGATGATGATGACGTCGGCCCCCTGAGCATGCGCGGCGACTTCGGAGCGTGCGGCGTCTTGGTCCGCGCAGAGATCGAGCTTGTTGAGCACGATCACTGGATTCGCGCCACTGTCCCATGTAATGGCGAGCAGGCGTTCAAGGCGGCGAAGGTTGTAGTTCCCATCAAGGGCCATCATCAGAAACACGGTGTCGAGATTCGCGGCCAACACTTGAGATTCCTCGCGCGGACCTGGTGCCCGCCGGATGAATGCGGTCTGGCGCGGCAAGACAGCGTGAATGTCAGCCACCTCCTCGCCCGGGCGCGGTCTGATCACGACCCAGTCACCAACCACCGGCAGGTCAACCCGGGCGGCAGTTTCGTGGAGCAAACGGCCGGTGCAGACGCCGTCAATTTCAGCTGAGCCCGCGCGCAGTCGGTAGGCGTGTTTGTGCTGGAGCGCAACGCGGGCGGCGTGGAAACCGTCGGTCGCGTAGATTTGGAAGTGGGCTGCGAACTGATCGTTCCAGCCGAGAGTCGAGAGATTCATGGCGAAGCGCAAAATCGCCGGGTGCGAGTGCCCGGCTCGGAGTTGCGAGTCGTCTGACTATCAGGATTGAAGTTTGTTGGAAACGTGTGTTTGCCCGTGTCGGATCGGAAATTGCCCGGGCATATTTTCGCGTCGATGCGGGACACAGACCGGTCGGCATCACGAAAATGATGATGGCAGCGCGCGGTTCGCTGACCCGTAGCGAACGATCATGCGCTCGGTGCTTGCCGTTTCACCAGCGTCGCCGTTAGGCTCGCAAACCTATGGAAGCAACTCCTCCTCCCATTCAAAAAAAAGGTCTCGGTGCGCTCGCGTGGGTCGGGATCGGATGCGGCGGCCTCATCTTTCTCATCGTAATCGCTCTGGCGATCGGCATGTTTTTCTTTGGCGGGAAGATCAAACAGTTCGCTGAGGACGCGCAAAAGAATCCGACCCGGACGATGGCGACCACCATGGTTACGGTCAGCGGTGGGGGTTTCGAGATGGTCAACGAAGACGACGCGAACAAGCGTTACACCGTGCGTGAAAAGAAGTCCGGCGCGCTCACGACCATCTATTGGGACAAAAAGAAGCAGGCGCCCGAGGTCATCCCCGGCGATTTTTCAGCGATCCCGGCCGCGAGTTCCGGCAGCCCCGACGCTGCGAGCGAACCGGTGCCCGCGCCGAACCCTGAGCCGGAATCGGCACCAGCGCCCGCGCCGCAATAGTCCCGCCATCGGCGCCAACACGCCCGTGCCAGGTAAGGAGTGGGCTGAGGGATTGGGCGTCGCCGTGATCCGGCCAAGGATCATTGGAACTGCTGGACCGCCAGGAGCAGCGTCAGAAGCAAGCTTACTGATGGAACGATGAACCAGAACGCCGTCCGGTAAAGTCGCTGGTACCGTGGCGTTAGATTTTTCGATCCGACGCTGAAAAACACGCCGGCGCGATACTGAGGAAGCATCGCGAGAAACAGGAGCACACACCCGAGAACGGAAACACAGGCGGCAATGCCAAACGCCCAAAGCCACGAGAGCGCCGTGGGGTATTGAAACCAAATCGCGATCTCGAAGAGGAATTGCGACAAAATCGCGACCGCGAAAAGAATGATGTGGAATAACACCATCGCTTCAACATCCGGAAAAATATAAGTGCGAGATTTCACGGTTTTGATTCGAGGAAACGCGAGCGGCGCCTGACCGGGTGAAGGCTTCGGCACGTCTGCGACTTATAATCGATCGTCATCATTCGTGAAGTGCGAAACTGGATGTTTCCCCAACTTGATTTCCGCCGCAGTCGCGCTGCGCATTTGCAGAATTTGATACTGCTGTCGCCACGGACACCTTCCGCAGTCCGGAATAGCGCGCAAATGCGGCGGTTCGTCTCCGGCCCCATCAGGGATGATCCAAGACTGGCATCCGCGTTCGGGTTTGCTACCTTGCGCCCATGCTGGAAACGGAACTCACGCCCGAAGAATCCGCACCCGCTTCACCGGAAGCCATCGCCCGTGCGCGCGCCGCGCTCGCAAAATACAACGTGCTTTGTTTCTGGTTCCGAAGCGACGACGCGCCATTGGAATCGATGGCTGACGTCCGGCTGGTCGTTCGACGCCTACGCGAGAACGGGGACCGGGAAACGTGGGACGTGGCCCGCGAAATCGAACGATGCCTTTGACGCCGTTTCAGTCGGAGGTGCTCCGCGTGATCGCCGCAAACCGTTCGCCGGCAAGTCATGTGGCAGGAGGTATTGCGCTTAACAGTCGGCTCGGCTCCGCCCGCGTGAGCAAAGACATCGACATTTTTCACGATGGTATCGATCCGCTGGCCGCCGCAAGCGAAGCGGATTGCGCGAGATTGGCGGAAATGGGATTCGAAGTTCAACGGATTCTGTGGGAAGTTGGATTTCGCCGCGCGAGAATTGTGCGCGCTCCGGACCTGGTGCTTCTCGAGTGGGCTTACATTGATGCCTGGCGCTTCTTTCCGATTGAACCCGATTCTCAACTCGGATGGCGTTTGCATCTGCTGGACGCGCTGACGAACAAAGCACTTGCCCTGGCGGGTCGCAGCGAGACCCGGGATTTGGTCGATTTGGTCAGTCACGCCGGGGAGTTTCCGCTGGAAAAAATTATTTGGGCCGCCTGCGGCAAGCATTCGGGATGGAATCCGAAAAGTATGCTCGCACGGATGAGGCGGAACGCGGTGGCGCGTCCGGATCAACTCGACGAGATGCGGGCGAACTTTACCCCGACCACGCTCAAGGAGCGCTGGCTCGAGATTTCGGATGCCGCGGAGTTGCGCATCGACGAAGCGACCCGCGCGGGCGCAGATCCCGGCCTGGTTTACGTGACGCCGGATGGCCGTGTAAGCTGGTTCGACGATGCGACGGCATCGCCGCTCGCGCCGAAAATGGGAAGTATCCTCCCCCGGATCGTGGGTTGATCTTGCGCCACGCCGTTCGGGATCGGCGTTACCGACGGTGTTCGTTCTGGCTTCCGCCTGCGCGAGCCATTTATACGTGCCGGACATGTCCCCTCCCGACGAGCCCCCACCGACCGATCCCGTACCGGACCCCACGCCGCGGCGCGAATTCCTGAAGCGGGCGGCGTGCGTCGCCATCGGCGGCTGTGCCCTGGCGGTACCGATCGGCGCAGTGATCGTCGTGCTCACGGATCCGCTAAAGGCGAAGGGAGTCCCGCGACCGGTGAAGCTCACCACTCTGGACGCGCTGCCGCTCAATGGGCCGCCGCGTTTTGTTCAGGTCGTCACGGAACGCCGCGATGCATGGACAAAATTTCCCGCGGATGCAATCGGCGCGGTCTTTCTGCGGCGGGTTGGCGACCAGGAAGTAATCGCTTTCCAGGCCTCGTGCCCCCACCTCGGTTGTTCCGTCGAGTTTCGTCCCGAGCGCGATGCGTTCTATTGTCCGTGCCACGACAGCGAATTTGCCCGGACCGGCGAGGTGCGCGGGACGAGCCCGAGCTTGCGTGGGTTGGATACGTTGCGGGTTGAAATTCGCGAAGGCGGCGAGGTGTGGGTTTACTTCGAGACGTTCAAGCCCGGCATCGCGGAGAAGGTCTCGACCGCTTAGGCATGAAGGCGCTCTTTGACTGGCTGGATCATCGCACCGGCTACCGCAAGCTCACGCACGAGGCCCTCTACGAGCACATCCCCGGTGGCGCCCGCTGGCGCTACATCTGGGGCAGCACGCTTACGTTCACCATTACGGTGCAATTCATCACGGGCATCGCGCTTTGGTTTTCCTACAGCGCGAGCGCGCAGACGGCGTGGGAATCGATTTTCTACCTCGAAACCCAGGTGCCGGGCGGCTGGATCCTGCGCGGAATTCATCACTGGACGGCGCAGCTCATGGTGCCCTTGCTCGTGCTGCATCTGATGCAGGTGGTCATCGATGGTGCGTATCGGGCCCCGCGCGAAGTGAATTTTTGGTTTGGACTCGGGCTGCTCGGGCTGGTGCTGGCGATGTCCCTGACCGGATATCTGCTGCCGTGGGATCAGAAAGGCTACTGGGCCACGACGGTCGCGACCAACCTGCTCGCGAGCGTACCGTGGATCGGTCCAGGTTTGCAGAAGGTCGTTATCGGTGGCGCCGAATACGGGCACCACACGCTTACACGATTTTTTGCGCTGCACGCGGGCGTGCTGCCAGCTCTGCTCGTCGCGTTCATCGTCGCGCACATCGCGCTCTTTCGCCGGCACGGCATCACCGCAAAAAAGCCACACCGCCGACCCGACGCAATGTTTTGGCCCGACCAGGTGTTCATGGATGCAGTTGCGTGTCTGGCAGTCATCGGCGCTGTACTAGTGCTGGTTTTCTGGCGGCACGGCGCGGAACTGACCGGTCCGGCAAATCCCTCGGAAGCCTACTCCGCAGCCCGGCCCGAGTGGTATTTTATGGCGCTCTTCCAGCTCCTGAAATTCCAGGACTGGTTCCAGCACACTCTGCCCGGCGGCGGCATGCTTTGGTGCGTCATCATCATCCCAAGCATCGTCGCCGGATTCCTGCTGCTGATGCCGCTGCTCGGTCGCTGGAAAGTCGGGCACTTCTTTAATCTCAGCCTGCTCTGGACCGGCCTCGGCATCTATCTGGCGTTCACGGTCATGGCCTACTGGCACGATTTGTATGATCCCAAACACGCCCCGCAATACCGCGCTGCCGTCGAGCAAGCTCACCGCGACGCTGCCCGCGTGAAGGAGCTTGCCACCCGGAACGGTGTGCCGCCCGAAGGCGCGCTCGCCTTGCTCCGCAACGATGCGCTCACGCAGGCACCGCGGCTCTTCGCGGCGAAGTGCGCGGCCTGCCACAGCTACGACGGCCACGACGGACTCCTCATGCCGCTCGCGGACAAGCAGTCCGCCGCGGACCTGAAGGGCTGGGGCAGCCGCGAATGGCTGCGCATTTTTATGGATCCACACCTGATCGCCACTGACCGCGTCTGGGGCGGCACGGAGTTCGTGAAGAAACGCACCGACATGGTGGAGTTCATTCTCGATGAAATTCCGAAATTCACGCCCGAGCAGAAGGCCATGCTCGACCGCGTGATCCTGGCCGTGAGCGCCGAGGCGCAGCTCGAATCCCAGCGCGAAGCGGACGCGAAAGACGCTGCGTTGATCGAGCAAGGCCGCAAGGACTTTGGCGAATCCGGCCTGAACTGCGCGGATTGCCACGAGTTCCGCGGCGAAGGCGGCGGCAAAGGCGCGGACCTCACCGGCTGGGGTTCGCGCGGGTGGACCAACGGCATCATCCACAATCCCGCCGACAAGAAATACTATGGCCGTCGCAACGACCGCATGCAGGCCTTCGGCGAAAAGGGCGAACTCAGCAGCAAGGAGATCGAGATGCTGACGGAATGGCTGCGCGGTGAAGCGAGATAAGGCATTCGATTAAAAATCGAATGTTCAACCCTCCTGTCCGATTACTCGTCTCATTTTGGATTACTATCGAACCCTGTTCTCGTCAGAAACTCAGGCGACCGGTGGCGTGTCGAATACCGCTATTTCTCAGAACGTTTCGACGATTTGCTGTAAGCCTCGAGTTCAGCCTTATGGGCATCGTTCCAGTCCCTAAGGTCTTTTTGGAGTGTCGGCCGCAGTGATGCGATGCGCTTCTGTGCGACGACAGACAATTCGCGTTCCATGGACTGGAGGTTTGTCATAAATTTTCGTCCGGCGGGAGATTCAAGGAAACGGTGCAAGCTGTGGAGTTCTTCAAGAGTGTATGCCTTTGTGAAGAATTGGACGAAGTCCTCCTTTGCGACTTGCCATCGCATTTCCGCAACGACCTTTTCGATCGTCCCATTGATAAGGTCATCGAAACACGGGAGGAATGACGCAAATCGATCAGAGATGGGCAAGCGGAGGGAATTGGGGAGTATAGGCGTCGCGCATGTCGGCTTTGGCGTCCTCGGTGAAGCCATCGGATCACCACCATCGATTGCCCTTTCTCAGCGAACCTTCCCGCCGGGTTCGCCGGCGAGTTCTACGCGTCATCGACGTCCGATGTGCCCGGCGGGGACGCCGGCCACGACAGGCGAGGACGCCTGTGCTCCCCATTCCTGTGCGTCCCAGCCGTGATTTTGTCCCGACCCAATAATTGCGCGCCCCGGCAATCATTTTCAGAACTGACTACCCAATGAAAGCATAACGGCATTCCGCGTTGAAACTTCCGCCTTCGGACTTTCGACGCGTTGGGTTATCCTTTCAATCTCACTCCTCGCCCTATGAACACAAACTCCCGCTCTCTGATCTGCTCCGATTGCGACGGCTTCTCTCGTCGCGATTTTCTCAAGACCTCGCTCGGCGTCGCTGCCGCCTCGACCCTTGGCTCGGTGCCAATCATCGGTCGCGCCGCCGAAGCGGCCGCGACACCCAAGCCCACGTCGGAGACCCTCGTGACGACGCTCTACAAGTCGCTCAATGACACGCAACGCAAAGCCTTGTGCCTCCCGTTCGACAATCCGCTCCGCACCGAGGTGGACAACAATTGGCACATCGTGGACGAAAAGATCGGGAGCTTTCTCGATAAGGATCAGCAGCAGATGGTGCGGGAGATTTTCCTGGGTCTGCACAGCCCGGAATACGCGGACAAGGTGATGCAACAAGTCGTCCACGATAGCGGCAATGCCGGGTTTGAGGATTCGTCGATCGCGCTCTTCGGTGAGCCGGGCACGGGCAAGTTCGAGTTCGTGCTCACCGGCCGGCATTGCACGCGGCGCTGCGACGGCGACTCGGTCGAAGGCGCGGCCTTTGGCGGACCGATCTTTTACGGGCACGCCGCGGAAAGCTTCAACGAAAAGCCTGATCACCCTGGCAATGTCTATTGGTATCAGGCCCAACGCGCGAATGAGGTTTTTCAGGCGCTCGATGGCAAGCAGCGCGAAATGGCCTTGCGCAAGCATGGGCGAATGGAGCAGGGACCCGAGACGGTGAAACTGAAGGGAAAAACGGAGGGGCTGCCGGGCGTTCCGTTGACCGAGATGACCCCGGACCAACGTCAACTCGTGCGCAAGGTGATGAGCGATCTGCTCGCGCCCTTCCGCCAACAGGACGCCGACGAAGCGCTCAAATATATTGAAGCGGCTGGCTTCGAGAACCTGCACATGGCTTTTTATAAAGATCAGGACATCGGCAACGACGGCGTCTGGGATGTCTGGCAGCTCGAAGGCCCGAACATGGTCTGGTATTTCCGCGGCGACCCGCACGTCCACGTCTGGGTGAACATCCGCAAGACGGCGTGAAGCCCAGGAGCTTCGACGTTGCGACGGCGTTGGAGGGATCAGTCGAGGGGGCTGTTGAATGATGGTCCTGCTCGACGGGTGCGCCGGGGATGACGATTCACACGAGAAAATGGGTCGAGGCTTTGGAAAAAGCGCCCGATCGCTCAGCGCAAAGGCATGGCCCCTCCTGACTCGCTCTTTCTGAGTCGGCGGATGCTCGTTGCAAAGATGGACCACCCAAAAACGGTGAGCGTCGAAGGCTCGGGCACCGTTGCTTTCCACCCCTCGCCTGTTCCAGCAACTGGATTGAAGCCACCCCCTACGAGAATGAACCGCCGTTCCACTACTTCCGGCGATTCCTGCGCGCCGCCACCGCAGCACCTACGAGCGCCAGGAGCGCGCACGATGACGGCTCCGGAATGGAGTTGGGAATTGAATCAAATGCCGCCTTGTCTGGAATCGTCACGGAGCTAAAGACGAAGCGATCGATGATCGTTCCCGCTTCACGATCGCCCAGGGTGAACGTGAAGGACCCAGGCGTGCCAACAGTGAACGTCTGGATTTCGGAGAAGAAAGTGTAGCTAGTCAGATCGGCGGTATTATTGCTAATGGAACGAGTATCCACCGGCCCGCCGAAGACGGATGCGAAGAAAAAGCTATCGCCGGCATTAATATCGAGCGCGAGCGTCGCCGGGGCGGTACGAACCGTATTGTAAAGCATGTAAGTGCCTGGGTTGACGAAGTTCAACGTGTAATTCACGAAGCTCGTGGCCGTCGTCCCATCCGCGCCCCCTTCGTTGAAAATAGGATCCGTTGGGTTGACCACTTGCAGGGCCAGCCCGCCGCTCGCGGCGGCGTCTGAGAGCACTATGAAAGATTGGACCGTGCCGTTGCTGATTACACCGTCCTTTTCGGCCTCAAAGGCCAGGAAGGTGTCTCCCAGGCCTTGCTGAATTGGATCTGCTTGAACGGCCATTGGTCCGCCGAGGCTGGGGATTGCTGCGCAGGCAGCATAAAACCGACGGGTAAGGGGGGACATGACGTGGGCGTAGAACTAACCTCCGCGGATGTCAACTGAGAATGTTATTATAGTTTCTAACACCAACATCTAGTCGGCAGCCGCATTTGATTCAGGCTGAATTCCCAGATCAGAGAACCCGGCATCCGGGATTTGGATCCAACCAATTTCATAGTTTGAAGTTGGACCCGCCGGGCACATCCAAGAAGCGGCTAAATGCAGAACCTTGATCTGACTGTCCCCAAAATCATCGCGGTGGAAGCGCCAGGGCGAGCGCGGTCGTGGACCAGCCGGCGGCGGTGATCGAGATGAATTGATCTTCGCCATGTGGATAACCCGATTCGTAGTAAGTCTGAATCGGTTTGCTCCGCGTGCGCACATGCCAGGAACCGTCAGCCAGTTGCGCGGCGATGAGCCACGCCAGGCCCCGGCGATAAACCGGGTCCGTGGTCGGGAGTTTGCCGGCGAGGTGCAGAGCGACAAGGGCCGTGCCGGTGGCGTAGCTGTCAGCCGGCAGCTCGGGCAGTTGTCCCCAACCTCCGTCGTCACGCTGGATGGCAAGCAGGTCCTGCCTGGCGCGAGCCAATTGATCGGCTGGAGCCTCGGCCACCTGAAGCGCCCACAGTCGAAAGACGCGGTCCTCGGTCGTGGCCGCCGGTGCATTCAAAATCCAGTCTCGAACCCGCACCATCCGTTCGGAAATGCGGTCTCCCTGTTCGCTGGTGCCAAAGGCTTTTAGCCCGCGCAGCCCAAGATAGCTGGCCGTAAATGAACTTCCTCCGCTGGGTGGTCGATCGGACGGCGTTGTCCAATGGTCGATGTCAGATTGCCAGCGCAGGAAATATTCGGCGACGGCGTCGGTGATGGCATCGGGTTTCCGTCCGCCCAATTCCAGAGTCCAGAGCGCGTAGCCGGCGGTGAGCGCCTCGCCCCCCTGCCCTTTTCCCTCCGCATAGTTCGTCCGGTTCTTGCCGAGGAACTCAGCGGTGAAATCGATTTGCCGTGCCAGATTATCCTGATCGATCGGGAGGCCGCGGGCGCGCGCGGTCGTCAAGGCCATCACCGTCAGGCCTTGGTTGTGGCAGGTGAAACAGCGGGCGCGCTTCTCCATGGATCCCTTTGCGCCGGCTTCGATAAGCGGCAGTGCTTTCCCGACCGTGGCGCGAATATCATTTTCGCTCGGACCATCATCGGCCGGGGCGCTGGCAGCGAGACCCGCAGCGGCGCTGGCCAGGGCAACGGCCAGAATCAACAGGAAGCGCAACCAGGCTCTCATGGGTGGGATCATCGTGAAGGGCCTGGGGACCGCGATTCTTATTTTCGGAGATGCGGTCACCGGAACTGCCGTCCACGGCGGCTCCTGCGTAGTGGCCTGCCCGCCAAGATCGATATGACCGTTCGCGACGGCGTGGAGTCCCGTCGATACAGAGTCGGTCCTTTCCCGGTGAACGTGACCGCGTGTTCCGCGTCAGCTCACTTTTCGCAGTTTCGTGATGCGGCCCGTGTCCACCCATTCGGCGATGAAGATGTTGCCGTCCTTGTCGAAGCAGGCGTCGTGCGGGTGCAGGAATTTGCCGGAGACCCAGCCTTCGCCGTTCGGTTGACCGCGCAGTTTGTTGCCATCCTTGGTCACCTGCTCGCGCCACTCGGGATCTTCGCCGAGGTGGGTGATGACGTTGTCGTCTTTACCGAGGAGGGTGACACGGGCGCTGAGGTCAGGTACGAGCATTACGTCACCGCGAATATCGATATTCGCCGGGAGGATGAAGCCGTCGAGTGTCTTGAGATGCTGGCCTTCGAGGGTAAACCACTGGAGACGTTTGTTGGCACGATCGCAGACGACGAGGGAGGGCTCGCGGCCTGGGCGGGTGTCGATCCATAAACCGTGGGGAGTGTTGAATTGGCCGGGCCCGGTGCCGGGCTCGCCAAACATCGAGACCCAGTTGCCGTCCTTGTCATAGCGATGAACGCGATACGAGCCGTAACCGTCGGCGAGGAAAAAGCCGCCATCCGGCAGGAAGGCGAAATTGGTCGGCATGAAGGCATCGCGTCCCCAACGCTTCTGGGGTGCGGTGTCCTCGCCGGCAGGGTAAAGATTCGAATCCATCGGCGCGTGTTTCACCCACACGACTTCACCCGTCAGGCTGAGTTTCGCGAAATTTTTCACCTGCTGATAGGCGGTGACCCAAAGGAACTGCTCGTTGCCTTCGGTGCGTACTTCGAGCCCGTGCCCGCCGCCCTGGAACATTTCGCCGAACGCGCGGATGAATTTACCGTCGGCGTCGAAAACAAAAATAGACGGATGATCCGGTAAATTCTCGCGCCCTTCGTGGATGACATAGAGCAGCCCATCGGCGTCGATGGCCACATTATGAGTCGTCTGCCATGAGTACTTTTTCGGGAGTTGCGGCCAGTTATGCAGCACCTCGTAGCGATGTTCACCGTCGCCGATGATGGGCGGCGTATCGGTCTTCTGCGCGGTAAGCACACGAGGCACCGCCAGCGCAGCGGCCGTGGTGGTCGTGATGAAATGGCGGCGGGAAACGAGGGGAACGTTTTTCATAGGGCGGTGACAAACGTAACGCGGCGCAGGCTCCGTGCAATGCCGCAGAGCCAGCCCGCCGGACCAAACGCGGCGGGTGATCTGGAAAGTGGGACGATCTTTCCTCCTGGCGAATCATCGCCCCTCAATCCGACCCACAAACTGCGCGGACGCTCACGGCCACTGTCCGTTGGGCATCGAGCGCAAGACGAGCTTTTCGGGATCGATCACCACGTGGCAAACGCGTTTTCGTTGCCACGTGTAGGTGATGTGCACCAGACCGTCGCGCGTCTGAATCACGGCCGGATAGCTGAATTCCCTGCCCTTCTCATTCTCCAGCACCAGTGCGGCCTGCCACTCGTGACCGTCGTTACTGACCGCGACGTTGAGCGGCGAACGGCGACCGCCCCATTGTCCCGGGGTTCCGGGAACGTGATTATAAACAATGAGATGCCGGCCATCGCGCAAGGTGACGGCATCGATCCCGGAGTTTGGGTTGGGCAAAGTGCCGAGTTGAACGTCACCCCAGGTGCGTCCGGCGTCGGTGGACCTGCATTCAAATATCCGATTCTCCCGCGTGCGCCCGACGGCGAGAAGTCGATCACCTCCGAGCCGCAGAATACTGGGTTGAATCGCGCTGATCTTTGGATGCGGAGGTGGCCGGTGCAGCGTCCACGTTTTCCCGCCATCAGTGCTGCGCTCGAAGTGAATGGTCCAGGCGTCAGTGGCGGGATCTTCATAACTGGACGGCGAGAGAATCGTGCCGTCAGCGAGCTGAATCGGTTTGTTCCGGATCGGCCCAAGGACCCCGGACGGAAGCAGAGTTGGCTCGCCCCACGTTGCCCCCTGATCGGAGCTCGTTCGGACTAAGCCCCACCATTTCTGCGGCGATGGTCCAACTTTGTAGAAGAGCATGAGCGGGCCGTGATCGGGTTGGAAAAGAACAGGGTTCCAGCAGGGATGCCGCGTTCCATCAGGCTGGACTCCATTCGCGACACTGACCGGGGTCGACCATTTTCCGTCCCGATGCCGCGACGTCCAGATTTCCACATCCGGCTTTCCCTCCGCAGTACCCCCAAACCAGGCGGCCACCAGTCCGTCCGCCGTCTCGACAATGGTCGAGGCGTGACACGAGGGAAACGGTGCGTCTTCGTAAATGAACTCCTGGGTAAGAATGGCGGGATCGTTGGCGGCCGAGGCAGTCACAAGCGCGATGGTGTTGAGGAGGAAAACAGGGAGCTTCATGGTACACGGGGATTCTTCAGGAAATAAAAGCGGCCATCCTCCGCTCCGCCGAGGAAATCCGGGACGCCGTTGCCATCAAAATCAACGGTGGTTGGGCTGACATCGTGGCCCTCGATGTTGCGTTGCGCGAGCGAGCCGCGGTCCCGCATCACCCAAGACTCTCCGCGCTTCTCGACTTGCTGAAGAAACGTGGCGTTGGCGCTGTTGAGCAGGAGATCAAGCTGGCCGTCGCCGTCCCAATCCACGGCGCACAGTTTGCGTCGCCCGCTCTTGCCGGCGCTACCGGCGGCAAGCCGAATCAGCGTGCCTGTTTCGTCCACGAAGGCACGGTGCGGCGGGAGAACAATCCGTTTTCGGTCACGCTCGGCACCTTCCCAGAAAGCAAGATAGCCTTCGTGATCCAGCATCACGATATCCGCGATACCATCACGGTTCCAATCCACCACCACCGGCGTGGTGCGCCATTGCGTAACGAGTTCGCCGGGCTGCGGGTCCCACCAATTCCACGCCGGCTTTGCGGGCAACCCAGGCCACGCCACTTCGATGGGTTGCGGCGGCGCAAGTTTTGGCGCGGACCGCGAACCAAGATTACGCAGCCACTGAACGCGGCCCCAAATGGAATTGAAGACGATGTCCGGCAAACCATCACCGTCCCAATCCGCCGCGCTCGCGGTCGTGTAACCCCACTTGGCTTCCGCCGGCCCCTGGATGCTGCCATTCGGACCGGCCATGATGCGAAATGGTCTGCCATCGACTTCAAGTCGGCGCGGCGCGGCCCACTTCGGCTCGGCGACTTTTGGACCACTGAGATTCTCAAAAAACTCGAAATAACCTGCGGTATTGCCACTGACGATGTCGACGTCACCGTCGCCATCCCAATCCACCCCCACGGGTGTCGCCAGCGCACCGCATTTCACAGCATCACCTTCCTGCTGGAAATATTTCGGTTGCGCGAAAACCGGCACCGCATCCGAAAATTCGCCGGTATTTTCCACCAAAGCCACGCGCCCATCTTCATCGCCGACGATGAGATCGAGGTCTCCGTCGTGATCCCAGTCGAACGCGACGGGCACAATCATCTCCAAATTCATTTTTACTTCCATGCCCGCGGAATCCATGACCCGGCGTCCAGCTGCGTAGCGCGGCTCGGAGCGGGTGCCGATGTTCTCGAAATAAGTAAACCCATCGAGAAATTCGCCGCAGAGCAGATCCAGATCGTCGTCTTGATCGAAGTCGGCAAAGTTCGGTGACGGACAACCAAACGTATCCACTGGTTTCCCCGCGGCATCAACGCGAAAAGGCTCGGCATAGGTCCCGTCGCCGAGCGCGCGAAAGACAAAGACGAAACCGTGCAGCGGACCGTTCTTCCACTCACCGCGCTCAGTCCACGCATCGTCCCATCCGTAGAAACTCCAGTCCTCGATGCCGACAATCATGTCGGTTCGCCCATCGCCATCGTAGTCCGCCAGGCGCCATTGCTTGTGCCGGACCTTTGGGCCTTTGCTTTGCTTGCCCTGCGGCTGGTAAAAATCTACCGGGATCGGCAGCGGCACTTTCTCGTTGAGACCGGTCCCCGTGAAATTCGGGTATTCAGCGCCGGGCGTCAGGACGCGTAATTTGTCATCCACATAACTCGGCATCACGTAACGATCGGCCGCACTTAATCGTCGCCCGGCTTTAAAAACAGGCATTTTCTGCTTCGCCGTATCGCCAGTTGCGTTCTCGAAAAAATAGACGCCATTCGACGGCTTGTCCGGGCACGACACGATGAGGTCAAAGTCACCATCGCCGTCCGCATCGCACGGCACCGGCCAGGCCCAGAGTCCGACGCCGAGATCCACGACCAAGCCCGAATTATTGTAACCGAGCGGTGCCAGCTCATTGCTGTGCGCGGAGGCAACGAAAGCAGTGAGGATGGCGAGAATTCGGATCGGGAGCACTGGGGAATGGTTCACGAATTGGGTCGAGGAATGGTAACGAATTTCAGTGTCGCGCGGCGAGTCGCGCAAGCCAACCCACGAACTACCGGATGACGAAGATTTCCCATCAAATCTCTCGCACAGTCGCGGCAGAGGTGTAAAAGCGAATTCCTGACGAGGCGGCGGGGCCGTCTCCGAATGAACAATACTCACTCCACCCGAATCGTCGGTCCTTCTCCGGTGAATCAACGCGGATGGTGGCCTATTTTAGGGCGGGGTCGTGCAGTGTTGCCCCTGCTCGTGAGCGTGTTTGTGATGGCGATTGCCGCCAGGCCTGCGCCGGCGGTGACCCAGACATGGACGGGGTCGGCAGGCAACGGCCTATGGAGCGACGCGGGGAATTGGTCAGGCGGAGTGCCAGTGGATGGGGACGAGGTGGTCTTCGGGGTGGCGGGTGGGGGCGATTCGCTCGATGATCTCACACTTTCGCTGACGGCCTTTCGCTTCGCGGCGTTAATCTTGCCGGAGCACAATTTTCATCTTACCGCGGGTGCGTCGCTGACGCTCAACGGTTTTGGCATCGATAATGTTTCACGCGTTCCGGGGGTTGGCCAACCACAGAACCCGCCCGGCGTGGTCCGCCAGCAGTTCTACATGGACGGGGGCTCGACAATGACTTTCCGAAACAACGCCACGATCGGTGGCAGTGACGCGGTCTTCAATCTCCCGGTCGATCTGAGCGCGCTCGGCGGCACGACAGTGGGAGGCAGTGGCGGTCGGATTATTTTCGAAAATAACAGCACCGCATCGGGGCCGCCGGCCAACACGAGCACCGGGTTGCGCATCTTTGGGGCTGCGGTAGCGGGAGCGGGCGGCGGCGAACTGCGGTTTTCAGACGACGCCTCGATGGGTGCCACCGCAAGATTCGAAACGCTCGCCGGGGATGTCGCCGGGGCGCAAGGCGGGCTCGCCGTCTTTGGGGATCGTTCGACGGCTTCGGGCAATGTCTCCAACGAGACCGGCGATGGACAGGGAGGGCGTATCATCTTCCAAAACAGCGCGGTGGCGGATGACCACATCCTCCTGAACAACTATGGCGGGACACATCTCGAACTCGGAGCCGAGGCGGAGACGCAGTTCCTTGATGATTCCGCGCTCAGCGGCTTTGTGCAGAATTTCGCCGGACAAGTCGCCGGAGCGGCCGGCGGTCGCCTCGAGTTTCGAAATCGCGCGCGCTTCGACGGCACGCCGATCCCTCCAGGATCTGGCAGCATATTAATCTTTAATAAGGGGGCAGGAACCGCGGACGCGGAGAGCGGTCGCACCGTTTTCTACGACGAATCGCAGATCGTGGGCGCCAACACCTTGATCCGTAATGAGGCCGAGATCGAAGGCTCGAATCCGGGAACGGTCGGCGGGATGACCGAATTCCTCGGCCAGTCGCGGGCGGGCCAAAGCACGATCGACAATAGCGGCGCGACTTCCGGTGCGCCTGGAACCGAGGGCGGGCGGACTTTCTTCCGGGAAAATTCCAGCGCCGAGAATGCTGTCATCACCGCCAGTGGTGGGAGGCAAGAAGGCGGCGCGATCGGGGGAAGCGTGTCGTTTTCCGGCGCGTCCACGGCGGCGAATGCGGCGCTGACAGCAGCGAGCGGGACGGACGGCGGGCTCGGCGGAAAGATCCTCTTTGCGGAAATGGCAAGCGGTGGCGCGGCGAGCGTGACGGTGGAACTCGGCGGCGAATTCGACATCAGCGCGCTAGCCACCGCAGGCACGACGCTGGGGTCGATCGCAGGGGCAGGCACTTTTTTTCTTGGAAGTAAATCGCTCACGGTCGGCAGCGACAACGCCAACACGGTGGTTTCGGGTGTGATCAGCGACGGCGGTCAGGCCGGGGGCGCGGGCGCGACTTTGACGAAGGTTGGTCCCGGGACCCTCGAACTCGGTGGCGCGAATGCATTCACTGGTCCGACTCACGTCAATGGTGGCGCGTTGCTGGTCACTGGGGCGCTGGGAAACGCGCCGGTCGATATCGCCAGCGGCGCGACTCTCGGCGGCACCGGCACAATCGGCGGCCCAGTGATCGTGGCGAACGGCGGCATCATTTCACCGGGCAAAGGGGGCCCTGGCACGCTGACTGTCGGTGCGCTCACTCTGAACGCGAACTCGATCCTCGACTATCAGCTCGGCACCATGAGTGATCGCATCGATGTGAACGGGCCGCTCACGCTCGACGGCGCCATCAATATCGGCACGGTCAGCGGCGGGTTGACGGTCGGCGTTTACCGGCTGCTCAACTACACGGGCGCTTTCACCGACAACGGCCTGGCGCTCGGCACCCTGCCCACCGGCACGAGCGCCAGCGATTTCAGCATTGAAACGAACGTCACCGGTCAGGTGAATGTCGTGCTCAATGGCGGTGGGGGGGATCTGCTTTTTTGGGACGGGCCCAATCTCACGGCGAACGGCGTGGTCAATGGAGGCACCGGCACCTGGCTGAATCCGCCGAGCAATTGGACGAACTCCGGCGGCACCGTGCAGCAAGCGTGGGCATCAAAAACCGCCGTCTTTTCCGGCACCGCGGGCACGGTGACCCTTGGCGAAAACGTCACTGCCCGCGGGCTGCAATTTGTGACGAACGGTTACGTCGTGAATGCTGGGGTGGGGCAATCGATTACGCTCGATGGGACGGCGCCGATCCGCGTGGATGCGGGCGCGAGCGCGACAATCAACGCCATGCTCACCGGCGGCGCATTGGACAAAATCGGCATCGGCTCGCTAACCCTCAGCGCGAACAACAGCTACAGCGGAGGCACGACCGTGAGCGACGGCCTGCTCATCGTCACGAACTCCGCGGGCCTCGGGCTCGGCACCGGGGCGGTCACGGTCCTCCCGACGTTTGACGTCGATCTACGCTTCACCGGCAGCGCTTCGGCGGGCTCGATTGCAATCACCGCTCGCGGCAACACACCCTCGGATACTGGTATTAGCACCGTCCGTTTTTTTAATTCTGCCACAGCCGGCACGGCCAGCATCTCGAATCTCGCCAATGCCGCCGCACGAGGGTTCGGTGCGTCAATTTCCTTCGACGACACCTCGCAGGCTGGCAGCGCGGTGATCGATAATTTCGGGACGGCATTTGAAAATCCCACCGTTCTGGGAGTCGAATACCGTGGCGCGGGTAATACCTTCTTCCTCGACAGGGCTAGCGCGGCTTCCGCAACGATTACAAATATGGCCGGGCAGGACGATAGGTTGTTTGGCGGGCGTGTCGAATTCTTCGACACTTCGACTGCGGGAACTGCGAGCGTGATCAACCGGGGCGGGACTACCGCCGGAGCGCTCGGCGGGCTCACGCTCTTTACGGGATCCTCCACCGCCGCATCCGCCACTCTCACCGTCGAAGGTGGAGCCAATGGCGGACTCGGCGGGACCATCCGATTCACCCAGTTAGCCACCGGCGGCACTCCGCGCGTAATATTCATTCCCGGCGACGCGGCCGATGGCTTGCTCGACATCAGCGCGACGAGTTTCACCACGATAGGTATCGGCTCGATCGAAGGCAACGGACGGATCTCGCTCGGCAGCAAGCGAATCGAGGTCGGCGGGAGCAATCTGGATACCGAATTCTCCGGCGCGATCGACGGGTCCGGCGGCTCGCTGCGCAAAGTCGGCACCGCCATGCTCACTCTCGCAGGCGACAGCACCTTCACCGGTGGCACCATCGTGTCAGACGGCGTCTTGCGGGTCACTAACACAAACGGGCTCGGACTCGGCTCAGGGCCGGTCACGGTCTTCCCGACGTTTGACGTCGATCTACGCTTCACCGGCAGCGCTTCGGCGGGCTCGATTGCGATCACCGCTCGTGGCAACACACCCATGGATACCGGTATTAGCACCGTCAGTTTTTTTGATTCCGCCACCGCCGGCACAGCCAGCATCTCGAATCTCGGCAATGCCGCCGCACGAGGCTTCGGTGCGTTAACTTCCTTCGACGGCACCTCACAGGCGGGCAGCGCGGTGATCGATAATTTCGGGACGGCGTTTGCAAATCCCACCGGTCTGGGAGTCGAATTCCGTGGCGCGGGTAATACTTTCTTCCTCGACCGGGCCAGCGCGGCTTCCGCAACGATTACGAATCTGGCTGGACTGGACGATCAGTTGTTTGGCGGGCGGGTCGAATTCTTCGGCAATTCAACCGCGGGCACTTCGACCGTGCTCAACCGCGGCGGAACCAACACCGGAGCACGCGGCGGGCTCACCCTCTTTACCGGATCCTCCACCGGCGGCAGCGCTACGCTCCGCAACAAATCGGGCGCGTTCAGTGGCGCGGGCGTCGGGCAGACCATCTTCTACGATTTGTCGGACGCGGAGGCGAGCACTCTGGACAACGAGGGCGGCAGGTTCGCTGCCCAAGCCGGCGGGCTCACCGAGTTTCGCGGCACCTCCCACGGCGGCACCGGCGTGTCCACCAACCAGCCGGGCGCGATCGCCAACGCGTATGGCGGGCGCACGGATTTCTACGACACGGCGAAGGCCGGCACGCGGCGCTTTATCAACATCGGTGGAGCAGCGGCGAATGGCTACGCGGGCGGGATGTTCTTTCGCGACAACTCCGATGCGGAGAACGCAACCTTCACGAATCAAGGCAGCACCGTGGCTGCGGCGAACGAAGGCGGCGTCCTTTTTTTTCAGGCCAATTCCAAGGCCGGTGCCGCGACGATCAGCAACGACGGCAGCCCGGTCTCAAATGTCACCGCCATCACGCTCGGTGGCCGCACGGAGTTCAGCGGGGCGGCCAGCGCCGAACACGCGGTGATCACCAATCATCCCGGCGTGCAGCCAAACGGGAACGGAGGGGTGACAACATTTATCACCAGCACCGCCACGGCCGGCCAGGCGACGATCTATAATGAGGGCTCAACGCTGAACGCCTTTGGCGGCTCGACTTACTTTTTCAATGGCGCCACCGCTGGGCAGGCGACAATTGTAAACCGCGGCGGATCGCCAGGAGGCAGTTCCGGTGGCTACACGGCGTTTTCCCAAAACAGCACTGCCGCCGGAGCGACGATTACCGCCGAAGGGAGCGATGGTTTTGCAAGTGGAACTGTTTCATTCACAGATACGTCGTCCGCCGGTTCCGCGGCGCTGCACGCAAACGGAGCCACGAGCACAGGCGGCAGCGGCGGAACCATATACTTCAATGCCAGTTCCACGGCGGGAAACGCCATCCTTTTTATCGACGCCGGCGTGGCCACCGGCGGAGGGGGATCGGTCATTTTCTCAGGCACCAGCGGCGGCGGCAGCGCGCGCGTCATCATGCGCAGCTCGGGACTCTCAATTTCCGGCCTTGATCTCAGCCAATTGACCAACGCCGGGACAACCATCGGTTCGATCGAAGGCACCGGCATCGTATCCCTTGGCAGCAAAAGGCTCACCGTCGGCGGCAACAACGTCATCACAACATTTTCCGGCATCCTCCGCGACGGCGGCTTTGTCAATCAAACCGGCGGCGCGCTCTCCATCACCGGTGCGGGCACGCTCATCCTTTCCGGCGCGAACACGTATTCCGGCGGCACCACAATCGGCAACGGCGTTACCGCAAACAGTGGCAAGCTCATCGCTGGAAACATCAGCGGGTCGGCGACCGGCACGGGCCCTGTCACCATCCGCCGCGGCGGGACGCTGAGCGGGAGCGGCTTCATCGCCGGACCAGTCACGCTTCAGGTCGGCGGCGCCATCGTGCCCGGCGACCCGGTGACGCTGACTTTGCAAGACTCGTTGACGTGGGACGGCGGCAGCATCATCCGGCTCGCCCTCGGCCCGGATCAGGCCGGCAGCGATCGGCTCGACATCGGCAGTGCGTTCATCCGCGGCGACGACGCCGGCGGCGCGTTCACCTTCGAAGTTCAGGACTTCGGCGCGGTTGTTGGGAATACCTACGATTTCATCCATTTCGGCAGCCTCCAGGGCTTCACCCCGCAGGACTTCACCTTTAGCGGCATGGAAGGAAACGTTGCCATCGTGAACAACTCGCTCGCTTTCACCGTCACCCAAGTGCCGGAACTCGGCGCCATCCCATTCGCGCTGGCCGGCGGCGCGATCCTGCTCGCCGGGAGGCGCCGCGGCTCCGGGCAGATCGCATGAGATTTCCGCTTCTGAATCCAAAACGACGACCATGCGCAATTCCGCTCCTTTTTTAACTTTATGAATGCCCGCTCGTTCTCCGTCGGGCCAACGGTCACCTGGTGGCGCTGACGCTCTTCTTCGTGTCCGCCGACCGTGACGACAAACAATTCCACCCACCGAAAGGCTACCTCGAATCCAGCACCTGCGACTCCTCAGACCATAGAATCAAAACGTCATGACGCAGCGACTTCTCGTCACTCACCGGCCCTGCCAACGGTTCGCGGCTCTGTTCATCCTACTCCCTGGAGCACGAGCTGACACGACGATCAATGCCGCCAACGCCTAAGCCCTCTTATGAACGGTGTTAAGCGAGTGAGAAATGGTTGGCCAGCTGGTTCGGGCACGACACGATGAGGTCAAAATCACCATCACCATCGCCGTCCGCATCGCACGGCACCGGCCAGGCCCAGAGTCCGACGCCGAGATCCACGACCAAGCCCGGGTTTCGATAACGAAGCGGTTCGAGATCGCCTGCTCCGAACGAAGATACCGTGGGAACAAGCAGGACAATAAACCGAAGCATCGAACTCATCATGGCCTGCGCCCAAACCCGTTCCTCATTTTGGTCCCGGTTTAAACTCGCGCAGCGTCAACGTAATTTTCGAGCCATCGCCATTCAAGATGATTGACTTCACAGATCCTAATCCCGGCGCTTCCCAATAATCCTCCTGGAAACTTCCGTCGATGCTCTCGCTGCGCAGGTGATAGCAGTTTTCGTAGGTCTTTTCGCCGATGGTCACCGTCTCGAGTCCGACCACCTGCTCCTTCAAAGTTCGTGACCCTTCCGAGCGTTCCCATCTTTGCCCCACCTCGAGCGGAAGTGCGATCTCCATCTGCTCGCGCCCATCGGGATCGCGCCCATCGATGCTGTAAAAGCCTTTGGCATCCTTGCGCATCAGCTTGCTCGAGTCCGGTTTGAAAGGCAGACCTTCGGCCCAAGTGCGCACCGGAAACCAAGTCTTGCCGTCGCGCTGCACCGCATCGCCGACCTTGCGTTTGCCCGTTCCCTTCAGCTCCTGACCGTTGGGTCCGATCATGACCAGGTCCATTGTCCATTCGGCGCCGGTCCGGAGGGGAAGATAGCTGTCCGGCGTGACAGCCTGTATGGCCGCCGGGGCCGAGCAGGTGAGTGGGACCGATGCAGTGATTGAAAAAACGAGACCGCGCAGAAATGCAGCGGCGAACGATGGGAGGAATTTCATGACCTCGAAAGTCATGCCCGCACCGCAAGCGAAAGTTCAATGCCGAAATCGCAGGCTCCAATAGGCGGCAGCGCCGCTTCAGACCGGAAATGATGATTGATCTCGCGCCCTCCTATCTGCGTCGCAAGATCAGGAAGAGAAAGAAAACGCTCCCGGCGAGCAGGGCGATCCCAGGGCCGAAAGGGTTGATGTTTTGCTTCGGCGTCGCAGCCATTTGCGTGGTGGCCGCGGAGTCCTGTGCCGGCTCGATGAATCCACTCGCTATCAGCCAGAGACCGAGACCAGCGGCAACGACGGCAACGAGCAAAAGGGCAATTCGCATCCGCCAACCATACCTGCAACCGCACTGGATGAAGGCGCAAATGGCGCGGGATTTTCTGGCGTCGAAACATCGCTCCTCGGCCGTGATTACACAGTTAAACAGGGGGCACCGGGGGCGTCTCAAGGAGCGGCGCTTTGTAATCGCCGACCAAAAGCGAACGTGCGCAGCGCGGATTTCGACTCCGTGGCGGCCCTTCACTTGGAGAGACACTTCGCGCTTCGCGGCCCGCACATCGGGGAGTGCAAATCGCCGCTCCTTCGCTGGCGTGCCGGAGCCGTTCGCTCCGGCCCGCGACCGCGGTGGACTACTAACCTGCGTTGCGCCGGGCAATGGCGTCGTAGGTGGCGTATTTGTAGAGGTCGCCGAGGGTTGGGTAGTTGAAACACGCGCGGTTGAACAGGTCCCCGCCCGACTCCGCGAGCATCGCAATGAGTCCGATGTGGATCAACTCGGTGGCGTGCTCGCCGATGACGTGAGCGCCCAGCAAACGCATGTCTTCGCGCCGGAAAAGCAATTTCAGAAAGCCGGTTTCATCGCCGATGATCTCGCCTCGCGGCACATCGGCATAGCGCGCACGGCCCACTACGAAATCAATGCCCTTTTCGCGGAGCGATTCCTCGGTCTCGCCCACCATGCTCGCCTCGGGGATCGTGTAGACGCCGGTTGGCAGGATGGTCGCGATGCCGGTTTTAAACGCGGAGTCGAACGCATGGCAAACCGCGACGCGCGCCTGTTCGATCCCGGTCGCGGCGAGCGCAGGCGGCCCGGCAACATCACCCGCGGCGTAGATATGGGACACCTCGCTCTGGTAGTGGGCGTTCACGGGCACGAGGCCGCGCGTTCCAGGGGTGATGCCCGCCGCGGCGAGATTCAACGCTGCCGTGTTGCTCTGCCGACCCGCGCAGACGAGCACTCCGTCGCACGAAAGCGTTGCGCCCGAACTGAGCGTGAGGATCACGTCTCCCCCGCGGGTGCTATCGCATGCCGTCACGCGCTCTCTCCAATGGAAATGCACGCCATTGGCCAGCATCGCAGCCGCGAGAGCACGGGAGATTTCCGTGTCCAGAAAAGGCATCAGCGTCTCACGGCCATCGACCAGATGGACCTCGACACCCAGGGCGGCGAAGGTGCCCGCGTATTCGCTGCCAATCACGCCACCACCGACGACGACGAGCTTCTTCGGCATCTCCTTGAGCAGCAGGATTTCGTCGGAATCGTGAACGCGATCATCCTCGAACTTGAACTCGGGCGGACGGCGCGGCGACGAGCCGGTGGCAATGAGAATCTTTTCGCCGCGTAAAATCGTCTCCGCTCCATTGGCCCCGATGATGCGGATCGTGTGTGGGTCGACGAAGCTGGCCGTGCCCGTGAAGCGCTCGACCCCGCGCAATTCCAGCCGTGCCTCCGTGCGCCGACGCTCACCGGCGGTCACGTTCTTCTCGTGCCGCATGAAATCACCGACGGTCGCCGCGCGCTGGAGCGACAAATCCACGCCAAACAGGCGCCGTGAGCGCCACCCTGAGAGCACAAGCGCCGTTTCGCGCAAAGTCTTGCTTGGGATGGTTCCGGTATTAATGCCCGCGCCGCCGATTAGCGGCGCGCATTCGACGAGCGCGACCCGTTTGCCGAGCACTCCGGCGCCGGCCGCTCCGCTCGTGCCGGCCGGGCCGCCACCAATCGCGATCAGATCAAATGCTTCATTCATGGATTTTCAATTGCCATACAGAACAATCGCGCGATTGCGCATCGGGCAGGTCCACAGCCGCGCGTCCTCGAACGTGCGGACCGGACGCCCGACGTTTCCCAATTGTCCGGTTCGTGCGTCAGCGACGATTTCACGGACGCGAAACAACTTTTTCTTCGGTCGGAAAATTCGCTGGCACCTTCTGGGTCACCCTGCCCGTTGCAGCCCACTCGGTACCGCGTTGGAAGGTGGTCGCAAAACCCGCGCATTTGATTGCATCCATCGCATGGCCAAGCGCGGTGTGAAAAACACGACCATTGCCATAATTAATGACCATGAGCAGCGGCTCGTCTTCGCCAGTCCCGCCGGAAGCAGGATCGGACATCGCGCTGGCCAGCACGGTTACATTCACCGCCGGACCACGGAGCTGATCGTATAACTCGTCTTTGCCGTGCATCCACTTCTCCGGCAGCCCGGCCATGATCGGGTGCTCCGGACTACGCGTGATCATGAGAAATTCGTGCTGCTGCCCGTGATGCCCACCCGGCCCCGGAGTCGTGTCGGGTGTCCATTTGCCATCGCGCAACCGCAACAAGGGCCCGGACTTTTCATCGCGCCCACCCCAGCCACCCAATCCAATCATCTCATTGTAGGCTTTCCACTCCGGGAAAGCGTTGTTGGCTGCGTGATAGGAAACGAAGCCCCCACCGGCGCGCACATACTTTTCCAACGCGCCCTTTGTCTCGGCCGACCATGGTTCGCCGTTGTAATTTGACACCACGACCTCATAAGCGCCGAAGTCCGGTTTGAAGCTTCCGATCCCCTGCCCTTCCGCGGGCGCGGTCGCGATTTCAACGGTGAAAAGCCCGGTATCTTCGAGAATCTTCTTCAGCTCGGGCGAAGTCGTCTTCCAATCGTGGTTGTTCTGCCCATCAACGATCAGGACTTTGATTGGAGCAGCGTGGGCAGTGACGGCCAGGCCGATTGCGGCCAGCGGAGTGAGAAGTGATTTCATGCAGAAAGGAAGTTCGGATTGCCCCGTTCATAACTGGTGACGGGCGGAATGCGACGGAGAAATCCAAATTGAGCTGGGTGCGACGGAGCTGCGCGCACCAATCATGATAACAAATCTGTCACCTATTCGTCCCCTATTACAAAACCCAAAGTGCTCGATGCTGATGGCTGGTTGATGTGGCCGTCAGGCCGAATTCCAACCGAAAACTCACACTCCACTTTCTCTCGCCCAAGACTATGTTCGCGAACTTTACGGACACAATTGCGCCGCCGCAAACCAAGCGGACCACGCACTCGATCAGACTGCCTCTAGCCGGCGAGCTGCTGCATGCGTCGCCACACCTTTCAACAACCCGAAATGAAATGAGTCCGCGGTTGCGAAAAGCACGAAATCGACGAAAGAACCGCACTTAATCTCCCCCAAGTCCATCCACATGCGCATTCCCCTGTTCCGATTGTTCGGTTTCCTCGTGCTCTCGGCTTGGTTCGGCCTGGCTCACTCTGCGCGGTGTGAACCGGTGATCACGGAATTCATGGCCGATAATCAATCCACGGTGCAGGATGAGGATGGAGATTTTTCCGATTACATCGAGATCCATAATCCCACCAGTACGAGCATCGATCTCAACAACTGGTGTCTGACCGACAATGCGAACGATCTGGCGAAATGGCGCTTTCCGGCCGTCACACTGCCGCCGGGCGGATTTCTGATTGTGTGGGCGTCGGGCAAAGACAAGCGGGTGCCCGGTCAGCCGTTGCACACCAGTTTTGGGCTGGCGACCGGGGGCGAGTATCTGGCGTTGGTGCGTCCGGATGGTGCGACGGTGCAACAGCAGTTTGCGCCGGCCTATCCGCCGCTCGAGGCCGATGAATCCTACGGCCTGCAATTCACCAGCACCACGCTCCTCGCGGAAGGTGCCAGCGCCAAATACCTCATTCCCACCGATGGCGCTCTCGGGCTGAACTGGACGAACCGCAACTTCGATGACACGACGTGGGCCAATGGTACGACCGGGATCGGCTTCGGGCTTCTCGTCCCGGGGATCAACGTGCGGCATGTGCTCAAAAACACCGCTTTCGGCACTGTCAATAGTATTGCCACGGCGGACGCGCTGCTCGATGCCGCGCCCGGCAGCGCGATTATTGCCACCGAGGCCACAGTCATCGCGCCGACGGTTAACTTTCTGGGCGAAGGCAGCGACGGACATTACGGCTCGAACCAGATTTTCCCCGTCAGTTCGGGGGAACCCTATGCCATTAAGGCCACGGGCTCGATTTCCATCCCGAGCGCCGGGACTTATACTTTCGGGCTTAATTCCGATGACGGTGGGCGCATCCGCATCGACGGAAGCAATGTGATGGTCGATGACACGAATCATGGCCCGGTGGATAACCTGGGCACGGTCACTTTGAGCGCGGGCCTGCACGCCTTTGAAGTGATCATGTGGGAAGGGGGCGGCGGAGATGAGGTTGAATTCTATAGTGCGGCCGGTTCGTTCACGTCCTGGAATTCCAACATGCGGCTGGTGGGCGACACGGCCAACGGCGGCCTGGCCGCTTTCACGCTGCCCAGCGGCGGCGGGAGCAACGTCATTGCCACGAACATCGAAAGCGCGATGCGGAATCAAAATGCCACAGGCTATTTTCGCGTCCGTTTCCCGGCAAGTAATGCGTCGTCATTCACCGCGCTCAGTCTGAAGATGCGCTTCAATGACGGCTACGCCGCCTTTCTCAATGGCGTGCCGATCACGAGCGAGAATGCTCCGGGAGCGCTCGCGTATAACTCCGCGGCCACGGCAACCCGGACCGACGAGCAGTCGCAAATCCCTTCGCCCTCGAACGCCGCGCCACTCATTCCGCAATTCGTCGACGGCACTAATGTGCTGGCCATTCAGGGCCTCAATGTGAGCGCTGCGGATGGTTCCTTCCTCGTGCTCCCGGAACTGGTCGGCGGGGTGCTCAACAGCGCGGCGGATCCGGTGTTCTTCAATCGCGAGAAAGCGACCCCGGGGGCCATCAACGGCGACTATTCGACCCTCGGCAAAGTGTCGGATACGAAGTTCAGCGTGGACCGCGGTTACTTCACGCAGCCCTTTCTGCTGACGATCACGACCACGACGCCCGGGGCCACTATTCGCTACACGCTTAATGGCTCGGAGCCCACGGCCACGACGGGTACCGTCTATGCAGGCCCGCTGAACATTTCGCAGACGACCGTCATCCGGGCCGCCGCCTTCAAGACGGGCTTCCAGCCGACCAACGTCGACACGCAAACCTACCTTTTCCTCGATGACGTGCTCACGCAGTCGCCCACGGGGGCGGCGCCGCCCGGATGGCCAAGCAGCAGCGGAACGAGTCAGGTGCTCGATTACGGCATGGACCCGGCCATTGTGAAAAACTCCAACCCGGGCCTGGGCGGAGCGCAGACGGTGAAAAATGCCCTCGCGTCAATCTCTGCCGTCTCGCTGGTCACCGATCTGCCAAACCTTTTCAATATGAACGGCTCGCAGGGCATCTATGCGAACCCGAACGGCCGTGGCCTTGCCTGGGAACGGCCCTGTTCCCTGGAATGGATCAATCCGCCAGATGCCCAGAACCCGAATGGCACGTCGGAATTCCAGATCGACTGCGGGATGCGCATCCGCGGTGGCTATTCCCGAAGCACCAATAATCCAAAACACGCTTTTCACATCTACTTTCGGAGTGACTATGGCGCGGGGAAACTGAAATACCCATTGTTCGGCCGCTTTGGTGCGAGTGAGTTTGATCAGATTGATATTCGCACGGCTGAAAACTACTCGTGGTCCTTCGACGGCGATTCGCGCAACACCTTTTTGCGCGAGGAATCAACCCGCCTGGCGCAGCTCGAAATGGGGCAGCCCGGCTCTCGCGTTCGCTATCTGCACCTTTTCATCAACGGCCAGTATTGGGGTCTTTTCAATCTCGATGAACGGACGGAAGCCGCTTTTTCCGCCAGCTATTTCGGGGGCAAGAAGGAAGACTATGATGTCGTCAAATCGGAACAGGACGAGGGCTATGTTGTCGGCGCCACCGATGGAAATCTTGATGCGTGGCGGGATCTCTGGACCAAATCGCGGGCCCACGCCGCCAGTCCGACCAACGCGAACTATTTCCGCATGATGGGCCTGGCCGCGGACGGGGTGACACCGACCGCGGATCCCGTGCTGCTGGATGTCGATAACCTCATCGACTACATGCTTCTGACGTTTTGGACAGGCAATCTCGACGGTGCCACGAGCGCGTTTCTGGGAAACAATCACGCCAACAATTGGTTTGGCTCGCGCCGCCGCAATGGCACCGAAGGCTTCCGTTACTTTGCCCACGATTCTGAGCACACGTTCCTGAATACCGGTGAAGATCGTACCGGCCCCTATCCGGATGCCAACCAAAACAACTTTGCCTACAGCAACCCGATGTATCTGCACATGGATTTGATGGGAAATGCGGAGTATCGCCTCCGGTGGGCGGATCGCGTCCAAAAGCACATGTTCAACGGCGGCGCGCTGACCAATCCGGCCTGGACCGCCCGTTTCAATCAACTGGCCGCCATCGTCGACCAGCCCATCATCGCTGAATCCGCCCGCTGGGGCGACGCCAAGCGCTCTTCTCCTTTCACTCGAGGAGATTGGTCCGCAGCGCGCAATTTCCTTCTCGGCAGCTACCTTCCATCTCGTGGGAACATTGTCCTGAATCAATTGAAAGTCGATGGTCTGTATCCGGCTTTCAACGCACCGACGATCACACCGTTTGGCGGCCATATCAGTAGTGGTACTTCCGTAACCGTTTCCGGGGCCACCGGCACCGTCTATTACATGGCCGATGGCTCCGATCCCAGAGCGATTGGCGGCGAAATCAAGCCTGACGCACTGACCTATACGACGCCGCTGACGATCACAGGCGATGGTGAAAGGCGCCTCCAATTTCGTTCTCGAAATGGTTCAACCTGGAGCGCCTTGGTGGACGCCGTTTATCTAATCGACACGGAGCCCGCCAGCAGCAGCAATCTCGCCATCAGCGAGATCATGTATAATCCTTCACCACCCACGGCGGACGAAATCGCCGCCGGGTTCGCGAGTGCGGATGACTTTGAATATCTCGAGTTCGTCAATATCGGATCAAAGAGTGTCGATCTGATGGGGCTGTATCTCTACGGCCCAATTTCGTTCGATTTCAGTAATTCCCACCTCGATCGCATTCTGGCTCCCGGCGAACGAATTCTCATCGCCGCCGATGAATCTGCCTTTGCATTTCGCTACGGCACCGGAAAACCCGTCGCAGGGTCTTATCAGGGGCACTTAGGAAATGGGGGCGAACAGATCATCGTTTACTCCCCCACCGGAGAAAGTTTGATCGATGTCACCTATTCGGATAAGAATGGCTGGCCGACGGCAGCCGATGGAGATGGATTCAGTCTCGTTCGCATCAATCCCGGCAGTGGAAACGACGCGAATGATCCGCGGAGCTATCGTTCCAGCGTGGACCTCGGTGGTTCGCCCGGAGGGAGTGACGCCATCAATTACCCGGCGTGGAAATCAGCCAACGGTGTGGTGAGTGATTCTGAGGATGGTGACGGCGACGGGGTGTCAGCGTTTAAAGAGTATACGGATGGCGGAAACGTTGCTGTGCCAGATGCAAATCGCATTCCACTCAGCGGCACCGAGGCCTTTACGGTCAACGGAACGACCAGTATCTATTCCACCGTTCGTTTTCCCCGAAGGTTCGCCGCTGATGACGTAACGTTGGTCGTGGAAACGTCTCCGAGCGTGACGGCGCCAAACTGGACTTCGAGCAACATTGTCTTTGTCTCCAGCACGCGGCAGTCGGACGGCTCGGAAGTGGTGACTTATCGCGCCACCGATCCATTTGACAAATCGTCCCCGCTCTTCTGGAGAATTCGGCAAACAATTTCTCCTTAACCAAGGAACTCGGACGGTAAAGCTGCTCATCACAGGACAGATCCCGGCACATCGTAGCCGCGCAAACGCGATGCACTGGGGAGCAAAGGAGTCATTCCTGACGCCTTCCCCGTCCTCGCCGATGCCATCTGGATCACCAGTGAATCCAAACCCTTGAGAACGCTCGATGTGCCCGGTGGGACGCCGGCCACGACTGGCGCGACGGCTGTGCTCCCAATTCGTTTCGGCCCCGCCACATTCCGAATCTATAGATTGCTCTTCCAGTCTTTTGCCCGGAACTTCTCATCGACCACCAACCCACGAGTACCCGGTGGTAAAACTTGCAAGGTCTTGAGGAATTCGACGATCGCATCCTGCTCGCCGCTCGACAAAGCCTGAAACGCCCGGCGTTGCGATAGTGCTTCTCCTGCATGCGCGAGAATGGCCTGGCGCATCGTGGTGTAGAGTCCGTGGTGGAAATACGGAGGTTCGTTGGCCACCCCCCAGAGTTTGCGAGTTAGGAATTTGCGATTTCCGGCAAAGAATGCCATCGAACCATTTGGCTGCTGCATGTCGAGCGGCTCGATATTCGGATCGTGCGAGCCATCGCAAATGTCGTGCAGCTTCAAATCGGTAAAGGCGGGCACGGCAACAATGCCTTGCTTGTTTGGTCGGAGCCGGGGCAGCGGCAGCAACGCACTATTGAGATTCAATAAAAGCGTCGGTGCCTCGTTGATGCGCAGGTTTCCGGGCGGATTGAACGGGTTCGGTTCGGAATAGATCCAGCCATTTTGATCCAGAGGTAGACTGGGAACGTGGCAACTCGTGCAGTCCAATTGTTTGAAAAGCGCTTCGCCCGTATGCACGGCCGCTTCGATCTCGCGATCATTCGGGATGACGCGTCCGGGTACCGCCATGGTCGCTTGAAACACCGTCACCGCCGTCACGTCCGCACGCGTCATTTCATTGGCGAATCCATCGCCGTCCGGATCGGTGTTCACCCCAAAGCGCTCGGTGGACTGGATGCCGTGATGATGATTGAACGCATTGTTGGTGAATTCCCGCAACGAAACAACCCTCCCCGCCTGATGAAAGGGGCGGATGATCAGGCTGGGCGGCGTGGCGCCCACCGTCCCCAAACTGGACGCCGGCAAGCCCTCAATCTGCGAGACATCCCAGGTTCCATCGGCGCGACGAGTGATGGTGCCGAAGGAGACACCCTTTGAGATCAACGGGTTGGAATGACCGGGAAACGTCGCGGACCGGATTCCCTGCAAGTCTTCGGTTATCTGGCGCGCCAGCATCTCGATATAGCCAGAACCAAACATGCCCAACGTGGAGCGCGAGTTCGCCACATTTTGCAGCGTGACGGGCACGCCGCGTTCATCCACAGCATTGCGCGTCGGTACCGTGTCGGTTTCATCGAACGTGGCGAAATCCATGCGCTGCCCGAGCACGAACACGTTTGTAACGAAATCCCCTCCTCCTCCCGCAATGCCCATCGGCGCATTGTGACAGCCCGCGCAGGAGTTCGAGTCCGGTCCCGAGACGCGATTGAAGTTATGGGGAAACACCAGCGGATTTGCCGGATCCGCCAGGGGCGTTCCGGTGCCCTTGGTCAGCGGTCGGCCGCCGCCTTCATCCGTCGTCCAGTTGGCAACGAACATTGCCTTGCCCGCCTCGATCAGTTTGCGCACCGAGATCTCAAATTCGTCACCATCCTGGAGATGTTCTGGAACCGAAACCTCCTTTCCAATCCCGGCTCTTTTCGGCGGCTTCGCCAACGCCAGTGGCGCGGTTCCAACCGCGATCGCGACGACAAGGGGGAAGTAGCGGAGTTTCATAAATTCAAACGAATACGGTTGGCCGACACTAAGATGACATCAATAGTCGAGCAGCCACACGTGGACAACTGACAAAAGATTGAGTCAGACACTTCCCCGGATCAGCGCGCAGAAATGCCCGATCGAGTTCGGCGGGCAGCGGGCAATATGTGTTGGCACCGATGGACTGGACCACATGCAGAATCCCAACGGGGCAAAATCATTCCGTCCCGGAACGTCGCCCTGGGAAACCGCGGATGAGAAACGGCAAGCGTTTGGGAATGAACAAGGCATCGCGTTTCCAGGGCCAACTCGACTGCCGCGGCCCCCGCCTCGCTCTGCGCTCCTGCCGTGTCCTCCCAACAACCGTGCTCGATCCGCGAACTGGTACCGGCGACCGGTTCGAGCACCGCTCAATCGCCGCGACTCATATCAACGACGCTCGCAGCTTTTCGCCGCGGACTAATCTCCGGGGGCAGCGGGGGCCCACGGCGGACGGACCCGGCAGCGGATCACTCTCACGTTCTTGTAGCGCGGATCGCTGCCCCGGCGCGCGGTCTGGTCGCTCCGGACTTTCACTGCTGTCCCGCGCTTGACGGTTTCTTCCCCCCGGGTGCGCCGACTGGATTCCAACGCCTCCGTGCGTTCACCCGCACAGGCGGAAGTCAATGTCAGCGCGGCCACAGCTGAAAGAAGCGGGATGAAGAGAGAATGTTTCATAATCGATGGGGAGGATTTGGGACGTGGGGGAGACACTAGCCACCCGGAGCGCCACCGCCGAAGGGCGTCCGCCGAAACGGGCGCGGTGGAGCTTTGGCGGGCGCGGGGGTCGGTGGGCGGGAGACGACGGGCTTCGTGGCACGACGAACAGGCGGCTCGGAGTCTCGTTCCGCAGCTCGCTGGGCAGCACGTTTCCTATCCGCCGCTTGGGCGGCGGCGCGACGATCAGCCTCATCCTGATTAGCTTTCGCGGTTCGTGCCGCCTTCGCGGCTGCCTCCTGCTCCGCAAGCCTGTTCAGCTCCATCTCATTGTTTTTGGCCTTCTCTTCGGCCTTTTTCCGGGCCGTCTCTTCCAATTCTGTCTCGAGCTTTGAAATATCGAGTTTCTTCCGGAAAACATCGGAATCATTTTCGAGAGCCGATGGCAGATTTTCGAGTGCGTTTTTGGCCAGGACCGGGTTGGAATCACCCAGGGCCGCATCGACGCGATTCAATATGTCGTCTTTTTGTGCAGCCAGTTTGTCCGCCTCGACGCGCGTTGCCACTTCTTGGGAGAAGGCGGTCGCTTCGGCATTCGCGGCGTCCAGGGCCAGGGCCTGGGCCACTGCCTTTTGCGCCTCGATCACGTTGTCTGCGTCGAAGAATTCGCGCGCCTTGGCCAGCCATTGGTCAGATTCCGACGGCGTTGGCGGAACCACGGGCTCGACTTCGGTCTCTTCCGGATTCGCTTTCGGCAAACGGTTCAATTTATTCGGATCGTCCGTCGTTCCAAAATAGGCACCCAAACCGGCGACCAGGACGACTACCGCCAATCCCGCCAGCACCAGAACCACTTTGCCGATTTTCGGTTTGGGGGCCGGTTGACCGATCAGGTGACCAACATGGGTCTGCGATGGAACGAAGGCCTTGCCGGACACCTCAGCCATCGAAGGGAGCGCGTCCGCATATTCTCCGTCGGCGCCGTCGGGCTGCATGGGAGGCGCTTCTTGATTGGGTCCCGACGACTGGAAGTCAGACTCTTCCGCTAAATACTCCGCGGATGCGGCCGCTCGAATGGTTTGCGCTTCAATGACCTCATCTTCGCTCGCATTTCGAGAAGGCCGGCTCACCACAGGCGGCGTGTATTCGGGGGGCAGAACACCCGAGCGGTTGGTTGCGCTCGTAGGCGGCTGTTGATTTGATCCTGACGGAGACGGCGAAACGGTCGGACGACGTGACGGGATATGCGGCGCGACATTAAGCAGCACGTCTTCCTGGCGGGTGGCGACCGGGGGCTTTTGGGCGGGTGCGGGAGGCTGGGTTGACTGGGACGGGTTGGACGAACTCGCCGGCACCGATTCCTCCGTCCGCATCTCATCGGGATTCACCGTTCGCTGCTGCGTCGGAGCTGTGGCCGGTGCGGAGGCAGTTGGGCTCGTTCCCGGTACGCCGAACTGGCCCCCGTGGGTGCTGCCAAACCGAAAGCTCGTGCTGGCCGTGCTTCCGGCACCAACGCCGAGGAGATTGGCAATCTCGACCATGCTCTGCGGGCGATCGGCCGGGCGCTTGGCCAGGCAGGCGGCAATCACCTCTTCCCAGAGCGCCGGAATGGGTTCGCTGCTGTTGCCAAGTTCGGTTCGCCGCTGCTCCATGGGCGGCGGGATTACCGTTTCGAGCTGGACCTGAAGATTCCCTCGAAAAAACGGCGGGCGACCCGTCAGCAAATCATACACCGTAGCACCGAAGGCATAGATATCGTCACCCGCAGCCGGAGGTGAACCGAGCGCCTGCTCCGGACTCATGTAGGCGAGGGTGCCGGCGCTGTTCGACATGCTGACCCGCGTCATCGAATCGCTCATCGAGCGCGAAATGCCGAAATCAGTCACCTTCAAGTCGCCGCGCCCATTGACCATCAGATTGGCCGGTTTCAAATCCCGGTGCACCACCCGCGCCTGCCGATGCGCGTAATCCATCGCCTGGCAGAAATGTCCGACCCAGTTCTGGATCGTCGAAACTCCGAAACATCCGCCCTCCTGATGGGTCTTCAGCGCGGAAAGCGAATCCCCATCCACGTATTCCATCACAATCGCAGCGCACGAGTCGTCCTGCGTGAAATCGTAAATGCGGACGATGTGATGATGGGTGAGATCGAGACTGCGCCGGGTTTCGCGCTTCAGATCCTCGACCGCCTCCCGGTCCCGGATGATCATGTCCGGGAGAAACTTCATGGCGACGTTTCGTTTCAACTCGTCATCATGCGCCAGCCAGACGATCCCCATGCCACCGCGCCCGAGGACCTTACGCAAGGTGTAACGACCGAACAATTGCTGTTCTGCCGCAACCGTACGGATCGCAATACCGAGGTCAGAAGTATTTTGTTCAGCGCTCGCCATACCAGACCGTTATTCGACGCCCGCACGGCAGCAGGCGCAAGCTGTTTTTCAGAAGGCAAGCACCCCGTGTCGGCACGATGAAATACTCGCTACTTGTCAGATTGACGCGCCTTTGCTTTTCGGGATTCGGCATCTTCATTGATTCGACGGATGTCGCGTGTCAGTTGCAGTTCCAATGCCTCTACTTCATCTGTTTTTCCGGCCGCCTCAGATTTTGCAATTTCTCCACGCAGGAAAACCTCCCTTTCCGCGATCTTGGCTCGGGTTTGGGAATCGATCTCGGCGATTCGCTCTTTCTGCGTCTCGGTGAGCTTTTTTGTCGGCGACTGTTTTTCGAGTCGTTCCATGGCCAGTTCGTAAGCGGATTTCACGGGAAGGTTGCGGGTTGAGAATTGAGTGCTATGGGCAGCGCCCGTTTTTGTGCGGACGCGCTGCCTCGGGGCCCGATGAAAACCGCGCCGCGACCCGCACTCAACCTTCAACTTCATGATTAAGCTCATCAGCACGGACTTTGACGGCACTCTGGTCGAACACGGAGCCATGCCGCCGGTGGCCCCGGAACTCTTCACGGCACTCAACGCATTGCGAAAGGACGGCGTGCAGTGGGCGGTCAACACAGGCCGCGTGCTCTGGCACGTCGAGGCCGGTTTGCGGGAATTCGATTTTCCTTTCGAACCTGACTACGTCCTGACTTCCGAACGGGAGGTTTTTCATCGTGGACCGAATGGCCAATGGCAGGATTACGGGGACTGGAACCAGCGCTGCGCCCAGGATCACGACTGGCTCTTCACCCAGGCCAGCCCCTTGCTGGCCGACATCCATGCGCGTTTTGATGCGGAGCCGTGGGCACATTTTGAATTCGATGGCGAACGGATGGTTGGCATCGTCACGGATAGCGAACCCCAGATGGACGAAGTCTGCGCCTTCCTCGACCGCGAACGGACGCGCGTGCCCGGTTTTAATTTCATGCGCAACACCATCTACCTGCGCTTCTGCCACGAGGCTTACAGCAAAGGCACGGCGCTGGGTGAACTCGCTCGCCTGACCAATCTCACCCCGGAGGAAATATTTGCCGCGGGCGATCATTTCAACGATCTGCCGATGCTCGATGGCCGGTTCGCCAAGTGGGTCGCCTGCCCGGCAAATGCGGTGGAGGCGGTAAAAGTTGCCGTGCGCAGTGCCGGCGGATACGTGGCCAGCTCCGATTGCAGCTCCGGAATTGTCGAGGCGCTCGCGCATTTCGGAGCGATCGAGCTTTAAGCTTTGTTCCAGAGGGCGGCTTTGGTGAGGTGCGGATCGATGCCTGTTTCTAACTCCGAGTTGCACGCCGGAGGCGCCGCCTTTTCCGCGACGAATTGGAGTCTGATTCTCAAGACGAGGGGAGACGATTCGCGTGCGCGAGACGCGCTCGGCCAATTGTGCGGAATCTACTGGTATCCTCTTTACGCCTTTCTGCGGCGCTCGGGCCTGACCGCACACGATGCGGAGGACGCCACGCAATCTTTCCTCACCGAACTGCTCGGTCGAGGCGCCCTCGATTCGGTGGATTGTGGGCGCGGAAAATTCCGCAGCTTCCTCCTCGCCTCGTTGCGCAACCATCTGAGCCATGCGCGCGAACGTGCAGCGGCCCAGAAACGTGGTGGAGGCCAGGTGGCGATTTCTTTCGACGCGCTCGACGCCGAGCAACGCTACGCGCTGGAACCCGCGGATAACCGATCTCCCGACAAACTTTTTGATCGCGAATGGGCGCTGACTATCCTGGCGCGGGCGGAGAACCGACTTGCCTCGGAATATGAGACCGCCGGCCAGCGGACGCTCTTCGAGGCCCTGCGACCGACTCTCGCCGGTTCACGCGAATCGGCCCGGTACGCGGCGCTCGGGGAATCGCTCGGCTTGAGCGAAGGCGCCATCAAGGTCGCCGTGCACAGGCTCCGCGAGCGTTATCGGGCCGCCTTGCGGACGGAAGTCGCGGAAACCGTGGCGGCAAGCGCGGATGTCGATGCCGAATTGCGGCATCTGATCGCCGCGCTGTAACCTTCCCGCCGTTTTTCGTTTGGAACGAGTGAACCCGCTTCACTCACCATGACTCCACCCAGCCATTGCCTCGAATGCCACACGCCCCTTGGTCCGAAGGACACAGGAGGCGTTTGTCCCAAGTGCCTGCTCAAGCTCGGGCTCGCCAGCCAGCTCGCCAGTGGTTCGCTGCCCGCCACGGCGCAAGGATTGCGCGACGACGGCTCAATCATCGAACCGTTCGATTTCGGCGGCTACCGCATCCTGCGCCTGCTCGGGAAAGGCGGCATGGGTGCGGCCTATGAAGCGGAGCAACTCGAGAGTGGGCGGCGTGTCGCGCTGAAGGTGCTCGGGCACACGCTCGACACACCGGAACTGCACGCGCGCTTTGTGCTCGAGGGCCAGCTTGCGGCTTCGGTCCGGCACCCAAATGTCGTCGCCGTGCTGGCCGCGGACGAAATCGAAGGCACACCCGCGATCGCCATGGAGCTGCTCCACGAAGGCACGCTCAAGGATCGGGTGAAAACCCGCGGGCCGCTTGCGGTGGCCGGGGCCGTGGACGCGATTTTGCAAATTATCGACGGACTCGAGGCCGCCCACGACGCAGGCGTCCTGCATCGGGATGTGAAGCCGGCCAACTGTTTCGTCGGTGCGGACGGCGTCGTGAAGGTCGGTGATTTCGGCCTCTCCATCTCGACCCTGGCGAAGGTCGAGAATTCGCTGACGCAAAGCGGAGCCGTCCTCGGCACGCCCGCCTTTGCCGCACCCGAGCAACTGCGTGGCGAGGAAATCGACATCCGCGCAGACATCTATGCCGTCGGTGCGACACTCTACTATCTCCTGACCGGAAAACCGACACATGACGCGGAAAACGTAGTCGCGCTCATCGCTTCCGTTTTGGAAAAAAAGCCTGTCGATGTTCGCAAGCTTCGGCCCGATGTGCCGGCATCGCTTTCGCGCATCGTGATGCGTTGCCTGGAAAAACCACGCGCCGCCCGACCCGCCAACTACGCCGCTCTGCGCGCCGACCTCGAACCCTTTGGTTCCACCGCCCCAACTCCTGCAACGGTTGGCCTGCGCATCATCGCGGGAGTGTTCGACAATCTGATCGCCTATCTCCCGGAATTCGTCGCTCTCGCCGTCTGGGGAACGGACATATCGTTGCGCTGGTTGATTGAGCGTGATGCCGCATCGCTGCTCTGGCTGCTGTTCGGCATGATGTTTGGCGTGGCCTACTTCGCCGTTCAGGAAGCGGTCTGGGGCACAACGCTTGGCAAAATGATCTGCAGACTGCGCGTGCAGACCGCGCAAGGAGGAACACCGGGGTGGCGTGCCTCCCTCTTGCGATCTGCCATTTACAATTCCGTTGTCGTCATCACCCCGCTGGTCGGGCTCATGCTTTACACGCCGGTGGAAGCAGCTATCCGCGGTGCGGAAACAACCTTTCCTGTCACCGACTGGATCGAGTTCGTCGCGTTTATCGCCCTGTTTATCACGATGCGCCGTCGGAATGGGTTCGCGGCCGTCCACGATCTCGCCTCCGGCACCCGTGTCGTTTCCTCGCGGGAGATCGACACACCGGCACCGTTCCCATTCGAAGCACCGCTGCCAATTCCCATGCCCGGTGGAACGAGCATCGGTAGTTTCGCGGTCACCGCGCGGAGCGAAACGCTCATTGAGGCCATCGACGAAAAACTGCGACGACGCGTCTGGATTATTCCGCGCCGGTCTGACGACCCGCCGATTTCGCGCGCCCGACGCGATGTCGCCCGTCGCACTCGACTCCACTGGCTCCAAGGTCGCCGTAAGCCCGGGGATTCGTGGGACGCCTTCGAAGCCCCGGCCGGCATGCCGCTGGTCGATCTTCTGGATGGTTCGCAGCCTTGGACGCGCGTGCGGCGATGGCTTTGCGATCTCGCGGACGAAGCCGTCGCCGCGCGAAGCGACGGTACCCTGCCGAACCATATTGGCGCCCACCACGTTTGGATTTCGACCAACAGCCACGCGATCATTCTTGATATGCCGGCGCCGGGAGTCGCCGAGCGCCCTCTGCACGACCTCGCGGATGCCGCGGGAGTGCAGCGTTTCCTCAGCGAGATCGCAACGGCGGCTCTGACGCCTTTTAGGACACCGGTGCTCCCACGACACGGCGCCAATCTGGCGCCGGTCATTCCTCTCCACGCGCGCGAGTTTTTGCGGACTCTGCGGTCGGGTCGCTTTGAAGCACCAGAGATCCTCGCTGGAAATCTCCATGCCGTGGCGACGCGCCCGGCGCGCGTCACTCAACGTCGGCGTCTGCTCAGCCTGCTCGCCGGACCCGCCGCAGCGTTTGCGTTTGCCGCTCTTATCTTCGCCCTCGCCACCGGAGGAAAAAGGCGCATGGACGCGTGGTGGCACGAAAAATACAGCGGACTTCCTCCACTTCACCGCGCGTCTGAGCTCCTCCAACGAGTGGACCTCACCCTGGCGGAACGCGCAGCACTCGAAGTCCACATCGCGGGCCATCACGGGCGAATCGTGAGGGACGAAGGTTTCTGGCACCTTCCTGAAGTCAGGGACTACTACTGGCCCGATGCGGAAAACTTCCAGACGACGCTCTTGAAGATTGTCGACCGGCAGGGGGACATTGCGCCGAACGATTTGCGCCAGGCCGACGAGACGCTGATTCGCCGGCCGTTTCCGGGATTTGAAAGTTGGATTCGCACTGAGACTCTCGCGATGGCGGTCGGCATCCTGTGTGCCGGACTCGTGTTGGGCGGACTCGGCACACTCGCTGTAACCTTCGCCTCTGGCATTCCGATTGGGCTTCGCATGGCCGGGCTGGCGCCGGTGGATGAGAATGGGGATCCCCTTTCCCGCTGGCGCGCCAGTTTGCGCAGCAGCCTCGCCTGGGGACCTGCACTGATCATCCTGTTCAGCGTTGCCAGTGGCTCATTTCTCACCACGACTCGGTCAATGGCGTTGACGGGAGCTGCCGCGCTCGCGCTGTGCTTCCTGATCTTCACCGCCGTCGCCGCCCGAAATCCCTCGCGCAGCCTGCTCGATCGGATTTGCCGAACCCGCGTGGTCCCTCGGTGACTCACGCTCGGTCGCCATCGAAGAGCCCGGTTTTCTGCAGAGGACGAACATCCTCTTCTGCGTGCTGTTGGGTTTTCGCCTCTCCTGCGGGCGCGAGGAATTCACGAGCCGCGGTCGGAAGAATTCGCAATTTCCACGCGTCCCGCTTTCAGTGCTTCCCGTGTCATTCGAAACTGCTCCCACCTTGCCGCCTTCCGACGCCGAAATCTTTGATCAATTGCAGTCTGCCCGACCTCGCATCCTGCAAGAACTGGGAAAAGCCGTTGTCGGCCAGCAAGAGGTCATCGAGCAAATCCTCATCGCGCTCATGGCCGGTGGCCACTGCCTCATCACGGGCGCGCCGGGTCTGGCCAAGACGCTCCTCGTTAAAAGCATCGCGCAGATTTTTCATCTCGAGTTTCGACGCATTCAATTCACGCCGGACCTGATGCCGACGGATATCACGGGCGTCGAGATTTTGCAGGACACCGAGGACGGACGTGGCCTCGTCTTCACGCCCGGGCCAGTCTTCGCCAATATGCTCCTCGCGGACGAAATCAATCGTACACCGCCGAAAACACAGGCGGCATTGCTCGAGGCAATGCAGGAGCATCAGGTAACGGCGAGTGGTCGGCGTTTCGCGCTGCCGGAGCCATTTTTTGTGCTCGCCACGCAAAACCCGATCGAAATGGAGGGCACCTATCCCCTGCCCGAAGCCCAACTCGATCGCTTCATGTTTAACGTCGTCATCGATTACCTGCCCGAAAACGACGAAGTGACCGTGGTGCAACGCACGACCGCCGCCGCCGGAGAGACAATCGAGGCGCTTTTCACCGGCGACGATGTGCAATCCTTCCACGCCCTGGTGCGGAAGGTGCCGATCGCTGAAGATCTCGTCCGCTACGCCGTGCGCCTCGCCGCCGCCTCGCGACCGCAGCAAACGGGAACGCCCGATTTCATCAATCAATGGGTCAGCTGGGGCGCAGGCACGCGAGCGGCGCAATTCCTCTCCCTGGGCGCCAAAGCGCGCGCCCTCCTGCAGGGTCGCTCACACGTCACCCGCGAGGACATCGTCGCCCTCGCCGCCCCGGTTTTGCGGCACCGCATTCTGGTGAACTACCGCGCCGAAGCCGAAGGCGTCTCCCCGGCACAGGTGATTGAAAAGCTGGTAGCTGCGGTGGGGAAGTAGCAAACGAGCACCATGAATCCCCCGGGAATATTGCTCGGCCACGTGATGATTCGCCACGCGCGCATCAAGGTTTTGCCGGAGTAGCGGGCGCCAGGCCCAATTGGGAGCGGACCCTGATGAAAGTCTCGACCGCCAACGCAAGGTCGTCTTTCGAGTGGGCGGCTGAGACCTGCGTGCGAATGCGAGCCTGGCCCATCGGCACGACCGGATAGCTGAAGCCAATGACATAGACCCCCTCGGCGAGCATCGCGTCCGCGAAGCGCGTGGCGAGTCCCGCGTCGCCGAGCATAACGGGCACGATGGGATGTTCGCCGGGGATGATATCAAAGCCCGCGCGGGTCATGGATTCGCGGAAAAAACGTGTGTTCGTTTCGAGCTGATCCCGCAAGCCGGTGGATTCGCTCAGCAAAGCCAGCACCTCGATCGTCGCACCGGCGATCATGGGCGCGAGGGTGTTGGAAAAGAGGTAAGGACGCGAGCGCTGACGCAAATACTCGATGATTTCGCGACGACCGCTGGTGTAGCCGCCACTCGCACCCCCGAGCGCCTTTCCCAGCGTGCCGGTGAGAATATCGATCCGCTCCCTGACCCCGCAATGTTCGTGCGTGCCCCGACCATGCGCACCCATGAAACCGACCGCATGCGAATCATCCACCATCACGAGCGCATCATAACGATCGGCCAGATCACAAATGGCGGACAGATTGGCCAGTGTTCCGTCCATCGAGAATACGCCGTCCGTGGCGATTAAACGAAAACGCGCGTCAGTGGCCGCGCGCAGCTTTTCCTCGAGATCCGCCATGTCGTTGTTGCGATAGCGATGCCGCTGAGCCTTGCACAGCCGAATGCCGTCAATGATCGAAGCGTGATTGAGCGCATCGGAAATGACAGCGTCCTCGGGACCGAGAAGCGTTTCGAAGAGTCCGCCATTGGCGTCGAAACAGGACGAATAAAGGATCGTGTCGTCAGTGCCGAGAAAGTCGCTCAGCTTTTCTTCAAGTTGGCGATGCACATTCTGGGTGCCGCAAATGAACCGCACGCTGGCCAGGCCGTAGCCCCAGCGGTCGAGGGACTCCCGGGCGGCAGCATGGATCCGTGGATGTTGCGCGAGGCCGAGGTAATTGTTAGCGCACAGGTTGAGGACCTCGCGGCCGTCCTGCAGGCGGATGCGGAGGCCCTGCGGCGTGCCGATCAAACGCTCCGCTTTGTAGGTGCCGGCCGCGCGGATGTCGGCGAGTTGACTTTGGAGATGAAGGGCGAGACGGGATGGCATGCAGTTTTCGGGTGTGGGCGAGATCTGGAAGAAGGCAGATCGGTTATCGAAAATCCGACCTGATTTGACGAGCACTCCCTCTCTCGCCCTTCGACTTTGCCTCGCGGCGCCCTCCAAGAAACCACGGCTTCAACAATCTGATGTTATAGGTATAACACCAGATTGTCCGCCATACCTCTCCGACTCATTACTCACGACCTTTCAATCGCCCCGTTTCCATCTCAGGATGACGGACGTTAATTCGAGCCCGGAAAATCGGTCGGGGGCAAGTTGGTGGCGGGGCGGGTGAAGCGTTCACCGTAAGGGGTCGAGCCACGGATGAATCCTCCGTGTGAAAGGAAGAACCGGTTTCCCTCGATCCCCATGAACCGATCGAGACGCGCTTCTTTTCCCGTCCCATCATGGCTGAAGGAGGCCACGGTGATTTCATCCCAGGTCCCATCCACAAGACGCAACCAGCCCGGACCGAAAAGCGCTTTGCGCCGAAGGTGCCCATTCGCGCCGTTGAAGTTTTCGCTGAAGGAATACAAACCGCGGAGCCACTTCCCGTCTTTGGGTGCACGAAAGCGGGCGATCAACATCCAGCGCTTTTGCTCCGGATGAAACCAGTAACCAGCATAGATGGTGTTCGTGCCGTCAGATTGCGCCGCGACGGCGAATCGCTGGGCGGTGCCGGTTTTCCACGGATAGACGAGATGACTGTGGCCCCCGGTGCCCTCATTTCCGAAAACGCCCGCGACAACACCTTCACCGCTTTCCAGGAGCTGGACATGATTCTCGGCCGCCACCGTCGAACGGTCCTTCGCGTCCTCGCCGGAACCGCTATCCCACACCGAAAAAATAATCCGGCGTTCATTGGGTGAATTGACCTGCATGCCGAGATAGCCACGGGAAAATCCGCACGCCATGTAATAGGTTCCCACCGGATCTTCGAGACCGACGATCTCATTGCAAAACAGCGCGACCTTCGCGTCCCGCGGGAGTGGATACATGAGGTGGACGGAAGCCGCGTTCCGGCGGGGTTCGAGATTGAAATGGGCGCCTTCTGTCGCGGGGCCGGACAGCACAAGCGTTTGGACATCACCTGCGGGCTGACCAGGTGCATTCAACGACGCGAGTGCGATTCTGACGTAATCCGCCTTTGCGATCGTGAAGTTTCCGAATGCAACCGTGACAACATTATCGGACCCCGTGGCCGTGGCCTCGCGTGTTTGCTCGCCGACCGTAAGTTGCAGCCGGCTGGCGCGTCCCGTCGGCAGGCGAAGCTCGAGCGCCACAGCCATTTCGCCCGTTCTCTTGAAGTCGCCAAACCACCAAACGCTCTGCCCATTCTCGGCCCAATTGGAAATGCCGCTCGATTTCGAGACGCGGGCTCCGTCCGGGTCAGGATTCAGATAGCCCGTGAAGGCCGGGACGCGAATCTCGGCCGGCATTGCTTCGCCAACGAAAGCGAACATTCCGGCGAAGAGAAAGAGGGTCCTTAAAAAATGCGGTATCATTCGTCCCGACGACGATGCGAGCCGCATTCCGACGCGGCAAGTCTTTAGGAGGACCGCCCCCGCTCGAGGCGCGTTAAGCTAGCGACGCGACCGGCGCACGCCAAGCAGCCCAAAACCGGCAAGCAGCAGGCTGGCGGAGCCGGGTTCGGGAACCGTCGCAGCTCCCAGCACATCGAGTTCGGCATAACCCGTGTAGCCGTTCTCAGGCGCCGGGTTGTCGAACGTAAATCGAATCTCATCCACACCCGAGGCCAGTCGCGGGAGGGACTCTTCACTAATGATCGTGCGCGTGGCCGACTGTAAATTCGCGTCAACGGCTGGATTGAAATCGACGAGCGGGAAGTCGATGAACCCCGGGTCCCCGATGAGCGAATACGACGCAGTGTAAAGTTGCTGATCACGTCCGTTGTCATTCCAGCCGCCATAGACCGCAATGCTTGTGATGTCGTAACCGAGCGGATTCGTGGCGGTATCGAGCGTGTAAGTAACGAAAGTGCCGGTGCCGCTGCCTCCGCCCGCGACGCCAAAGGCCAGGTGCGTGCGATCGGCGGCTCCACCCGGCTCCGTAATGGTGCCGTAAACGCCATCGTTCAAGACGGTGATGCCGCCCGAGAGTTCAAAGGCGTAATCGCCACTGGAAGCCGACGGAATGAGTCCATTAATGAGGTCCGTGCTGGAGACAATGTAGCTCGGTGTGAATGTCGAGCCGACGCCACCAGGGCCCACTTCATTGTCCGTGGAAATGACCACTCCCGCGTGGGCGGAGAATCCGGTAAGGCAAAGGGCGATGGGGAAATTAGCGATCTTCATGATTCTTCCGCGTGATTAAACGAATGGTTGACGCGTGTGTGAGGCGCCGAAGCCGGCGAGTCAATGTGATTCTCCGTTATGGAAGGATCGCGCATTGTCAGGCACTGGAATTCATGTTCATCCGGGCCTGCTTTGCGCGTGAATTGCTCAATTAAATACACAATCACTTCCACTTTTGGATGGGGATGGATCGCGAGTATCTCTGCGGTATGATCGTCACCGTTATCACGCTCCTGGCGCACGTTACATTGGTCGCGGACTCACCGGCGCGCGCGCCGTTTTGGCCGGAGGCCATCGCTTGGGTGGAAAACAACCGTCTGTTGATCGCAGCCGTGACGCTGTCCGTGCTCTGGACAGCCGAATCGCTGGCCCCCATGTTCGCCGGGCGCACACGGAGACTCTCCCACATCGCGACGAACCTCGCCTTGGCCGGCATCAACGCACTCCTCGCGGCCGGGTTCGTCGTCGCCATTCTCGCCGTAACGGACTGGGCACAGACGCGACATTTCGGGCTGCTCAATCTAATGCCGTTACCCGCCTGGCTGCATTGGGTCGGGGCCATTGTGCTGATCGACTGCTGGCAGTATTGGTGGCACCGCTTCAATCACCGAGTGCCGCTGTTGTGGCGTTTCCACGCCGTTCACCATTCGGATGCGGAAATGGACGTCAGTTCCGGTGTCCGTTTCCACACCGGCGAAAAGTTTTTCTCGCACCTTGCCCGACTCATCGTGCTGCCGCTGATCGGCGTCACCGTGCCGCAGCTACTGCTCTATGAAGCCATCTCGCTCCCCGTGATCCTGTTCCACCACAGCAATCTGCGAATTCCGGGATGGGCCGACCGCAGCCTCCGGTGGCTCATCGTCACTCCGTGGATGCACTACGTGCACCATTCGCGGTGGCGACCGGAGACGGACTCGAATTACACGAGTCTGTTTTCGGTGTGGGACCGGCTCTTCGGCTCCTTCCGGCTACGCGACAAGCCGTCGGAAATCGCTCTGGGTCTGGACAATTACCATGAACACCAATGGCGCCGACTGCCCGGCATGCTCGCCGCACCGTTCAAGAAACCTCCGACGCGCAATCCCGCAATCCGGGACGAGAATGCCGCAGGGTCCTGAAGCTCAGGCCAACGCTGCAAGGCGCCATTTGAATCATTGCCTTTTATTCCTACTCGAAGCGAGATGCCTCAACACGAGGCCCACCGCTACCAACGGCGCAAAGCAGTGCGCGTACACACACCACGGCCGAAGCAGGATCCGAAGGTCGTCCAAGAATTACGGCCACTGCCAGGCGGGATGACGGACGGCCTCCAGACACTGCCGGACGGTTAGCGATTTCATGGCACGATTGCCGTGACGCTGGCAAAACCGTTGCCAGGTCGCTTTCTCCGCATCGTCGATCTTTCCGCCGCCCGCATACGGCACTTTCATACCAAGGAGCAAAGCCAGGTAACCGCTGAGATGAAAGGCATCGCTGCCGGCTGGGAGAAGTTGGCGCGCGAATCCGGTCGGGCCGTTTTCCTGATAGAAATGGATGAATTCATCCAGGTGCCCGAGATCCGTCTCTGCGCGGCACCTTTGCCAGAATGGCGTCTCGAGACGCGTATTGAAGCGATAGTGCAGCGCCAGGAAATCGCGGATCGCCTCCCACGTCTCCGCCATCTTCCGATTGTAAAGCGCCATCATAGACGCGCTCGGCTGATCCTGCGCGTCCGCCAGCATGTCGGCCAGATGCCGCAATTCATGCGCCAGTTGCGACAACGCCGTAGCCTCGAGCGGCTCGACGAAACCACTGGCATTACCTACTGCCACGACGTTGCCGACCCACGCGTTCTGCCACCGGCCGCTGCGAAATTTCACCACCCGCGTTTCCCCGATCTTGGGATTGGCGCGGAGGAATTCTGCCTGGGCCTCGTCGTCGGAGACTTGGGCGGACGAATAGACGTAGCCGCGGTTGATGAATCGTTCGTGCTCGATTTGCCAAGCCCAGCCCGCCGGCATCGTCTCGGCCGTGGTGTACGGCAGAATGGGCTCTTCGCCCCGCGCCCAGCCGCCGATGACCGCGCGGTCCGTGAATAAGGCGCGCTCGAATCCGCGCCATTGTCCGCCGAGCGCGCGTCCGATCAATTCGGCGCGAAAGCCGCTCGCGTCGATGAAGAGATCCCCCGTCACGGATTCACCCGATTCGAGCCGCAGCGCATCGATCCCCGCCGGACCTTTCTCGGCCGCAATCACGGTGCCTTCGCTAAGCGGAATTTTGATCGTACTGCATGCTATCTCGAGATAGCTGATTAGTTTTTGATTCTCGATGTGGTAACCGTATCCCCCTTCGAGAAATTGCGGCCAGCCATCCCCGCGATCCGGAAACAACCGGTCCCGCGCCGCCAGCGCGGCGGCGAGATTGGTATCGTCGCACGAATCCTCGCAGTAGTAGCCGTGCCCGCGCGAGAGCTGCGTCACCCGCGCGTCAAACTGGTCGTTGAAGACGTAAAAGAATCGATCCCGCGGTCCCCACAACATGCGCAATCCAAGCTTCCACGTCGGCTCCGCGTGCGCATGAAATCCGGCACGGGCGAGCCCGAGGTAATCGAAAAGGTGCTCGGGGAAAGCGATCGTCGTCCCCTCGCCGACCCCGATGGTCCCGATCTCGGGGCTGCGCACGAGCTGCACTGCGAGATGGGGCAGGCGCGTCTTGAGCGTGAGCGCCGCCAGCAGGCCCGCGCTGCCGCCGCCCAGCACGATGATGGATCGAATCGGTTTGGAAAACACCGTGCGATCATAATGCTCCCCTCCCCCAGCGCGAGTCACTCGTGATTCTCGTTCTCGTTCTCCCTCTTCTTCCTTACGAAGGTCCGCACCCACCACAAATCTCGTGCGCCGCCGAATCCGCCTCGATCTCGAGTTCCGCCGCCGCGTATCCAGTCGTTAGACATTCCCGCAAATACTGCCGGAGGAATGGTCGAATCCCGCCAAACCGCTCATACTGCCGCGTGTGAGCCAGTTCGTGCGCCAGCAACCGGCGGTCGCCTCGAAAATCGACGCGAATGAAAATGCCGTAGCGGGCGGTGAGCCCCGCCGTTTGCTCGACGCTCATACCCATAACGCGGTCGAGCGATTTGGTCAGCCACGGCAACGGAAACGGGATGCGAGGCACGTGCACCAGACGAATGCGATGGTGTTCCAGCACGCCGATGGCGACGGCATCACGACGCTGCTCCTCATTGAGCGGCAAACCGTCCCTCAGAATCCAACGCTCCTGATTCCGAACCCACGCGGTGGCAATCGGAAGCAAAATCGGCACCAGCAGTTGACGCGGATCCTTCATCCAAACTGCCGGATGAAAAAGACGATCGAGATAATAAAGCCAATCGCCGTAATGATATGCCGGACGACCTGCTGCGGAATGCGCTGCGAAAAGTGCGCGCCGACAAAATAACCGCCCAACGCACCCGCGGTCATCACTCCCGCGCGGGGCCAATCGATGAGACCCTTTTGCACAAACCACGCGGCTGCGACGACATTGATCAGCGAGCCGAGAATGTTTTTGAGCGCGTTCATCTCGTGAATGTTGTGCAGCCCGAGAAAGCCCAGCGACGCGAGCATCAGAATGCCAATCCCAGCGCCGAAATAGCCGCCATAAATCGCGACCCCGAGCTGAAAGACAATGGCGATCCAGACACCGCGTGTCGGTCCGGCAGCTGGCGGATCATTGAGATGCTGACGCGCGAAACGTCGGAAGACATTTTGTGCCAGAAACAGAATGGTTGCGAAAAGGATCAGGAAGGGAATCAACCGCGCGAATGTGGATTCGCTGGTACGCGTGAGCAGCATACTGCCCAGCCAGCCTCCGATGATGCTCACCGGCACGAAACGCCCAAGCCACGGCCTCACTCCGGCAAATTGCTGTCGAAACCCGAAGATGCTCCCCGCGGTTCCAATGACGAGCGCGAGCGTGCTGGTCGCATTGGCCACTATCGGCGACGTGCCAAAAAAAAGGAGCACCGGAAAGGTGATCATCGTTCCCCCGCCGGCAACAGCATTGATTACCCCGGCCGCAGCGGCAGCCGCGGCCAAACCGATGAGTTCCACTTCCGACATCATCGAATGGGCATATCGAGAGCAGCCGACACTTCTCCCCGCAGCATGCGGGCGATTGCTCCGCTGAGCCAAAGGTAGTGATCGCTGGCCACATCAGGCTCGGCCAGAAATGGGCTGTCGCCGACGGGAGGCTCATTCGTGGTTTTGAATACCGCGGTGCCTTCGTCCATCTCGTCGAACATCGCCACATACAGCATTTCCGCCCCGGCTCGTTTGGCGGCCATCGCCTGGCTCCACAGAAATTTTCCGCCTGCCCGCGGGATGGCATTTAGCGCCGCCTCGCGCCGACGAGACTTTTGCAAATTGTGCCAGCTAAACCCCGGAAAAATGACGGGGAGAAATTGCCGGTTCCGCTCGCGGCACCATTCCCGGTCGGCGGTCCATACCCTTTCGCCGTGTTCGATCACTCCCTGTGTCGTGGCGTAGCGACCGACAGTCCACGGACTGACCACGTCGGCACGGGCGATCAGTTCATGCAGACGCGGATCGCTGATGGAGTCACGGTCGAGCGTCCTCCAATACGCAGGAACCCCGAGCATCACCGCACAACCACCCGCTTCGGGATCGTTCTGCAAAAAATCGATCAGCCTTGACCACTCCTCGAGATGAGGTTCCCGATCGTTGAACCCCAGCCCCCACAACGCCACGAGCAATTTTCCTCCCACCCGCACGTAGCGGGCATCCTCGTCGATACGTCGCGCCGCGCGGACTCGCTTCCAGTCGGCCATCACGCGGTCCGGTCCATCCGCCTTCGACCCGCTGAGATCATACATCAGTCCCCACACGACCCCGGCCTTCTCCGCCCCGCTCTGGCAATTCTCGAGGACCTGATCCAGCGACTCCCGCATTCGATCGTCGCCCGTGTTGACGATGAAGCGTTGTACGAATGCGCCATCGATTCCGTAATCGCGCATCCATTGGAAATGCCGGTGCACCGTCGCGGGAATCGCGGAGCTGAAAAGTTCTGCTGACCGTCCGTCCGCGAATTTGAAGGTCGTGGAAAAACGTTCTCCCGGTCCGTATTCCGAAATGTCTGGCCAAAGATCGATGGTGCAACGTCCGGGCGCGAAATCCCGCCCGCCGTAGTGCATCCAGCCAAGATTCGATCCGTCACCTTCACAACGAAACCATCCCTGGTAACCGGCCATCACCTTGCCGGTCAGCTCCCTTGCGAGGTCCGTGCTCCCCGCCGGCGCGGACCTTTCTTCAGCGCTCGAGGTGGTCGCCGCAACTAAAACGGGAAGAATCCCACGCAGGCCCCGGCCCAGCATGCAGCGAATGCGCCCGAGCACGGCACTCAATCTGGATTCCCGGTCTGGGCCAAGGCCGGCTCACCCACGGGACGGCGCAACGACGGTCCATCGAGCCACACGCTTTCCACCAATGAAATCCGCGGCGACTCCGGGATGCCGTATTCGTTGCGCCTCAGTTGCGCATCGATCAGGTCCACGGCGGCCGCGCCGACAAGTTCGCTGCGCTGATTCAGTCCGGCCCAAAGGATCTCTTCACTGGTCCGGGCCAGATGGGCGAAACCCACATCTTCAGGGACCTGCGCGCCGAGATCGCGCAGATATTTGATGCATTGCCAGGCGAGGCTCAGCACCACATCGGGACGATGCTTTAAATACCACTCGCGGAATTCCGCTTCGAACGATCCCGTCGTGAGAAGCATCGGCACGCGGTCGCTCTCGGGCACATAATGTTGATGGATCAGCATGCCGGCGGACCACCGCCTCTTGACCTGCTGATCCGACTCGTCGGAAACCGCCAGGCCGATCCGGCGATACCCAAGTTTGCTCAGATTCTCCAGCGCCAGCGCCATCGAATCGAACTGATTGTTGCTCGCCCGGTGCACGGCGGGTTCGCGCAAGCTGTACCCAATCGCGACGGCGGCGAACTTTTCCCACGCGAGATTCAAGGTCGTGCCCATCGGCACCGGCGCGATGATTAGTCCGCGAATATCGCGCGTGAGGAGGATCTCGCAAAGCCGGCTTTCACTCACTTTCGGATCGCGCGCCCACCATTCCTCGAGGTCGTAGCCAAGCACGTGCGCGCGCTTTTTGGCGCCCTCGAAAAAGGGCACATAGGGCCCCGGCAGGCGCCAACCTTCCGCCGTCGGAAAGGCGGTGACGAAGGCGAGTTTGGTCCGACGCTTGACCTCCTTCTGGTAGCGCAACTGCGCCATCAGGGCGGAAACGAGCGGATTCGGTCGATAGTGCAGCCGATCGGCAATGGTGCGGATTCTTTCCGTAGTGGCCGGCGAAATCTTGGGGCTGTTGCGCAGGGCGAGGGAGACTGCCATGCGCGAAACACCAGCTTCATCGGCGATTTGCTGCATCGTAACTGGGCGTTCGGGCTCCATGTGGGAAGGATGCGCGATGAAATGACCAAGCCACGCGAACCGCAATGGGAATCTGTGGAAATCGCGCGCGGCTCGACACCTGCCCGTCGCACTCCTAAAACCGTCCCGTATTGGAACCGCCTCGCACACTCGCCATTATCGCCGGGAACGGCACCTATCCTTTCGCCACCGTGCGCGGCGCGCGCCGGGCCGGAGTCATTCGAATTACGGCCGCCGCTTTCACCGCTGAAACCGACGAGCGGCTGGCTGATGAAGTGGACGAAATCGAATGGATGCGGGTGGGTCAGCTCGGGCGCATGATTTCCGTCATCAAGGCCACCGGCACCCGCCATGCCATCATGGCCGGACAGATTCATCCGCGGAACCTCTTCGACCTGCGCCCGGACGTGAAAGCGCTGCTGCTGCTGGCAAAACTCCGGTCCCGAAATGCGGAGTCGATATTCGGAGCAATCGCCGCCGAGCTGGAAAAAGCGGGAGTCGAACTCCTCCCGGCCACAATGTTTCTCGAGGATCAATTAGCCCCCGCCGGGCATTTCGCGGGACCGCGTTTAAGCCGGCGCGATCAAGCCGATGTCGAGTTTGGCTTTCAACTCGCCAAGGAAACGAGCCGGCTCGATATCGGGCAAACGGTAGTGGTGAAAGGCGGGACCGTGCTGGCGGTGGAAGCTTTCGAGGGCACCAATGCCGCCATGAAGCGCGGCGGCGAACTGGGCCGTAAAGACGCGGTCATGGTCAAGGTCTCGAAGCCAGGACAGGACATCCGTTTTGACGTGCCCGTGATCGGCCCGCTGACGCTCGAAGCCGCCCGTGATGCCCGCATCCGGGTGATTGGCGTCGAAGCGAGCAAGACGCTGCTGCTCGAACCCGAACGGACCCGCGAGCTGGCCGCCACCTTACAGATCTCGCTCTGCGGTCTGCCAATTTGAACGGTCGATTCGTTTTGCTTCGCCTCCCGGTTCCCTTTCCACGGAATCAATATCCGCCGGGTCGCCTTCCCCGCTCGATCACCCATTCGCCAACTGCGTCTTGAAACTTTTGCACACATGCACGGACTGACCCTTTCGGTTTTAAGAATAGATCGCCGCAGGTTGCAACTGAGGAATGGGATTGGGCACGCGCCCTCGCGTGCCGGCTTTGGCGCCCTCGCCAAAGCCGTCCTTGAGCCCATCCTGGCTGGCTCGCCCTAAATCCAGCCGCTTTTCGGCGAGGGCGCCGAAAACGGCACGCGAGGGCGCGTGCGCTACCCTTCCCCGCTGGACTTCAGCGCGCATTCTCCCCCTGCTTCATCTCCATCTCCTTACTTACGGCACGCAACTGGTCATCGAACACGAACGGCGAAAGCGTCACCACGCCGTCATCGCTGGACACCGGATTGCGCGTGACGAGATTGGCGTAGCGATCAAGGTCGCTGACGCAGCCCCGCCGATGCCAAACGACCGGCAGAGGCTCCTCGCCGAAAAAAGTGGCTCCAGCGACTGCCGTCAAAAGCAGCCTCATTTCATCCAGCAATGCGACTCAAAGCCGTCCACGCTCACGCTGGCGCTTACGGACCGGGGTCGATTTGGTGACCCTGGTCACTGCTTGGGCGTCTCCGGTTTCTTTCCGAGAACTGCAGCAAGATCAAACAGCAGTTTTTCGCCGAACGATGCCTGCGCCCGCTTCGCCATCACCTTGCGCGCCAACGCAGGGTTGTCGGTGATTAAGCCATTCACGCCACGCCCTAACATGACGGCCATGTCGATCGGATCATTGACGGTCCAGACGTGGATCTTGATCCCGCGTTTGCCCGCCTCACGGACCAACTTGCTCGATGTGGTCCGGGCGTTTAGGCCGAGGAAATCGAGATCCAGCTTCGTCAAGTTTCCAATTGCGACGGTGGAAAGCAGTCCGGCTTTCCACTGCGGACGGAGCTTCTGTATCTTGCGAACTCCGTCATAACTTAGCGACATGACCATGACCTGATCCGCCATGCCCGCTGCCTCGACGATTTCCACGACACGCTCTTCGAGGTGTTGATCGTGGCCGTAGTATTTGAGTTCGATCAGCACGCCGGCGCGGTCCTTGCAGAGAGCCAACACGTCGGAAATCGTGGGAGTTCGCTCCAAGGCGAACGCGGGTGATTTCCACGAACCGATATCGATGGCTGCCAGTTCGGCATCGTGCAGTTCCCAGATGCCCTTGCCGGGTCCACCCATGCGCTTGAAATCGCTGTCGTGAAAAACCATCACCGTACCGTCGGCGCTTTCCTGGACGTCAATCTCGACCCAGTCCGCCTTCGCTTCGACCGCAGCACGGACGGCAGCCAGCGTGTTTTCCGGGGCTTCCATCGAAGCCCCGCGATGGGCGATCACCACGGCGGGGCGTTCGTCATGTAGACGCTCTATCCAGCGGGCAGAAAGAACCATTAACCCGGCGCAAACAGCGAGGCCTCCGGCGAGGACGGTTTTCATTCCGATCGGCAGGGGGCGCGGCGGCGTGGGCGCCAGCGCTGCTTCGCGATCCAGACCGGTCTCGAGGTAGAGGCGAGTGTTTTGCAACGCAAGCAAAGACAGTCCGCAGCAGCCGATCAGCCAGCTTGTGACAATGGAGAGCGCAAAACAAATTCCCAACGCGAAGACCAGCCAGCCGAGGCGGTCCTGCAAGTGACGTGCCGCCCACATCGAAAGGGCGGAGAAAGGCAGGCTTAACATCGCACTGGCGAGCGGCGTCAGCAGACCCCACGCGACGAGGCCTTTGAAGATGATCTTGCGGCTTCCTTCCGCGTATTGCTGGCTCAGCCGCAGTGCGGCAGCGGGAGTTTCCCTGCGGAAAATCGCGAGCGGAAGCGCGTGGACCCAGCCGGTGGCGAGTCGTGCGACCACGAGTGAATGGACAAGCAGGACCAACCCGGCGAGGCCAACGGCCCAGAGAAAAATAGGGGGCTTTTCCGCGAGGTAGAAGTTGATGTCGTTGTCACCTAACAGCAATAAATAGATCGCTCCGGTCAGAACAAAAAACGGCAGCGACCACAGGACGAGCCGCACAATAAAGCGCAGCGAAATCCGCAGAAGGCACGGCAGGGCGGGTAGCAAAAGCGGAGGCACGCCCACCGCGTCGCAGTGTCCGTTTTCCAGCAGAGACCGAGCCGGAATTAACAGCGCGGCATACCCGAGAAGTTGCAGGGTCAGCACCAAACTGCCAATCATCAGCGCCGCCAATGCTCCCCAAGGGCTGAAAACGAATGCGGCGATGGCGGTATCGCTCAAAGCCGCTTGCCCGGAAAGGGAAACCGCCCCCTGGATCAAGCCCGCCGCCAAGGGTGCGGCTATGGTCCCGGCAACAATGGCAACCGCTAGGTGAACGAACAAAAAAGTCTTCCATCCTCGTTTGAATGCTCGGAGCACTAACATGGCAATGATGCGCTCATCAGGTTATTGCGGAGCATGGCCGTCGGCGCCGGTGTGCCAAGAATTTTGAGGCGCGATTTTGGATCGCGGTTTGAAGATTCAGGCTCCAGAGCCGTGAAGTGGATGGCGAAGAGTCCGCCTTGATCTCGCGCGCGATGGGCAGGTCGATCGCGCGCGGCGATTGATGCCCGTGATGATCGACCGCACAATTCGGTCATCGGTCCGAAATGGGTCTGGATGTGACAATACCCGCCTTCGTGTTAGCCCAATCCGCGGACCAAAAATGCCCTCGCCGGAATTTTTGCTTTCGCGATCGGGCACATCCTGATAGCCGAATAATTGTTCCGACCGGATGGATCCTTGAAGGTCGGACAAGATCGGAATCACCCTCCGGTCTGGCGGACCGTCAGGCTCGGAATGGATGGTTGCGAGCTTTCGCTCAGAATTCCAATTCAGCCCCAGAACCCCTGCATGAACATCACTCTCCCCGAGCGTGAGCCGCGCCGGCGCGGCTTCTTCCAAGCGATACGATATCTTCTCCCCATCCTCCTGATGGCGTCCACACGGCTGTCCGCCGAAGACGACCTGGCCGTTGCCTCGCGGCATGCTCCGAATCTCAATGGCAACGCGCGCGTTGAAGGCTCGGTCCAAATGCTCCTCGGAGAAAACGTGAATCTCAATGGCGGCGCCGTCCTGACCGGAGATTTCCTCGCCCCAGGAGCGCCGCAGGTGGCAGTAAACGGCAACATTTCGTGGCAGGGCGTCGAGGAAGGCTCGGGCACCGCATTCCCGACGAACTACACGGTGCGTCTCAATGGGGGTGTGGCCTTGCGCCATGTCATCACCCACACCAATCCCACCTCGATCCCATCGGTTCCTGCGCCACCGCCGGCACCTGGATCGCGGACGGTTAAGATCAATAAGTCGGGTGACAGCCCCGGTGACTGGACATCGCTGCGAGACCTCACCCTGAACGGCAACGCGGGTCCGATCTCCGTGCCGCCCGGAGCTTACCGGAATTTCACGGCGAATGGCGGGAGCGGGTTTACCTTTGGTGTCGCTGGCTCGTCTCTTCCGGTCACATATTCTTTCGATCGTCTGACTCTCAACGGCCAGAGCACGGTCACGGTCGTCGGTCCGGTGATCCTGCACCTGGGCAATGGTTTCAATGCCAATGGCGTCACCGGCGTTGCGAACCATCCCGAGTGGCTCCAGATCAAAATCGCCACCGGCGGCGTGACCTTGAATGGCCACTCGACGGTCCACGGCTCAATTCTCGCCCCCAACGGGGAGGTCAGGGTTAATGGCCAGAGCGAACTCTGCGGCACGGTGATGTGCGACCGCTTCACGCTCAACGGCGGCGGCCTCGTCCGCTGGTGCGATACGGTCGGCAATCATCCGCCGGTGGCTACGGCGCAGGACATTTCCACCGATGAAGATGAGCCTGTCGCGATCACCCTCACGGGCAGCGATCCCAACGGCGATTTGCTTGCTTTCACGGTCGTGACGCAGCCCGCTCACGGCAACCTCAGCGGCACGGGCGGCGAGGTCGTTTACGCTCCTCTGCCGGAATATTTCGGCCCCGACAGTTTCACGTTCATTGCACATGACGGCTCCGCGGCCTCCGCGCCCGCGACAATTTCCATCACGGTGGCCGCGGTAAATGATCCTCCGGAAGCTCAGCCACAAGCCGTCGCGGTTACCGAAGACACGCCCGCCACCTTCGAATTGATGGGCACCGACCTCGATGGAGACACCCTTGGCTATCACATTCTCCAGCCACCGAATCACGGCACGCTCGCTCCCGACGCCCAGTCACCATCCATCTATCACTATTCTCCGGACGCCAACTTCACCGGACCGGATCAATTTACGTTCACGGTCAATGATGGCCAGGTCGATTCCACACCCGCCACGGTTTCGCTTTCCGTAACTCCGGTCGAAGACACTCCGGTCGCCGCGCCCCTCACGATCACAACCGAGGAGGACCAATGGGCCAACATTAACCTGACCGGCACCGATGCCGACGGCGATGCGCTCACCTTTGCCGTCGTCGTCGAACCCCAGCATGGCGTGCTGAGCGGCACATCTCCCAATCTCGTCTACACCCCCAACGCGAATTTCCACGGAGCCGACGCGTTCCACTACGTCGCCCGGGATGCCTCAGCTGAGTCCGATCCGGCCGCCGTTTCCATCATCGTTACGCCGGTGAACGATCCACCCGTCGCCTCGCCGCTGGACGTCGTCACGGCGGAAGATACAGCTGCGTCATTTGTCCTGCCGGCGACCGATGTGGATGGTGATGCGCTCACCTACGCGATTTCGATCGCGCCCGCCCGCGGCACGCTCAGTGGCACGCCTCCCAACCTCATCTATACGCCCGCGCCCGACTACGTTGGCGCCGATACGCTGACGTTTCTCGCCGATGACGGCTTCGCCTCATCCGCCGCGACCGAAGTCACCTTCACCATCGTGGCCGTCAACGATGCTCCGATTGCCAATGCTCAAGCGGTGGCGTTGAGCGAAGACACCAGTGCGGAAATTCAACTCACGGCCACCGACGTGGATGGCGACCCGCTCACGTTTACCATCGTCACATCGCCGTCCCACGGCACCCTCACACCCGACGCGTCTTCGCCATCGACTTATTACTATTCCCCCATCGATAACTACAGTGGCGCGGATGAATTCTCCTTTAAGGTCAACGACGGAACGGTGGATTCAGAAGTCGCCGCCGTCTCGCTGGCCATCGCTGAAATTAATGACGTCCCGGTAGCCGCACCCCTCGTCATTTCCACGCCCGAAGATCAACCGGCGACTGTCACCCTAACGGGTTTCGATGTCGATGGATTCGACCTCGTCTTTACCGTCACCGAGTTACCGCAGCACGGCACACTCACCGGCACCGGCGCCGAACTCACTTACTCACCTGCCCCGGATTATCACGGGCCGGACCAGTTCCGCTACACTGCCAGCGATGAATTTGCGGATTCGGACCCGGCCGCGGTAACGATCACCGTCACCCCGATCAATGATGCACCCATCGCCGCGGAACAGAGCGTTGCCCTCGCCGAGGACGCCTCGATCGAGATCGTTCTTGCCGGCGCGGACATCGAGAGCGACCCACTGACTTTCCGCGTTATTACGCAACCCGAGCACGGCACCCTCACTCCCGATGCCGCGTCGCCATCGAGTTATCACTATTCGCCGTTCGCTAACTACACGGGCCCCGACGGCTTCGCATTCATCGCGAATGACGGCACCCTCGATTCCCCACCCGGCACCGTCTCCATCACCGTCACGCCCATCAACGACCCCCCGGTCGCCCAACCCGCCCAGTTCACAACCAGCGAAGACACACCCGTCCTCATTACCCTCACCGGCACGGACGTTGATGGGGACGCGCTCACTTTCATCCCCGAAATTCCCATCCACGGCTCCCTAATTCCGACCGGCACTCCCGGCACCTACACCTACCTGCCGTTTGCCAACTATCACGGAACCGACTCCTTCCGCTTTGTCGTCGATGATGGCAGTGCCGAGTCCGGTCCCGCCCTGGTCATCATCGAGGTCACATCCGTCAACGACGCGCCCACGGCCTTCGCCCGCACCGCTACGGTCCCCGAAGACAGCGAAGTCTCGATCGCCCTTACCGCCGTCGATCTCGATGAAGACCCGCTCACAATCGACATCATCGAAGCCCCCACCCACGGCGTCCTCACACCCGACGCGTCTTCATCAGCCACTTATCACTATTCACCAGTCACCGACTACGACGGCCCCGATAGTTTCGTCTTCCGTGTCCGCGACCCCGGAGGCGCTGAGTCCACCGCTCTCGTCTCGATCACCGTTACCCCAGTGAATGACCCGCCTTTGGTGGCGATCACTGCGCCGACAAATGGAGCGTCGTTTGCTTCCATGGACCCCATCAGCGTTCAGGTCGCCGCAACGGATATTGACGATGCCGTCGCCCAGACCCGCCTCTACGCGGACGGAGCCATGCTGGCGACTTCCGCAGGCAGCAGCCTTGTATTCAACTGGACGGAAGCAGCGGACGGCGTGCATGTCTTAAGCGCAATCGCTCGTGACGCGACCGGCGCCGAGACCCAATCAGCATTGGTGACGATTGAAGTCATTGGCTCGAATACCGGGCCGGTGGATGTGGACGCAGGGCCAGATCAACTGCTCGCTCTGCCGGCCGAAGCTGAAATCGCAGGTATCGTTACGGTCTCGGGCGAGCCAGCGACGAATCAAGTCCAGGCGCAGTGGTCGCACGTGGATGGTCCGGGAGACGTCACATTCAGTGCTGCGCAAACGCTAGAATCACGCGCCATCTTCACCGCTCCCGGGGAGTATCGTCTTCGCCTGACTGTCACAACGGCGGAAGGCACTGATTCAGACACTCTCCGCGTCACCGTCATCCCCGCACCAGAGCCGGGCCCTGAAGCTTACATCTCAAGTGCCGGCCGGGAGTTTTGGTTCACATTCCTCAGCCAGCCTCCTCCACCCTTCGAATTGGACCACGCTGGCGCTCACATATTAATCTCGGGTGATCAAAACACCACGGGGACGTTGGAAATCTATGAATTGTATGGAGCTGGTCCCGAGCCCGCCGTTACGAATGTCGAACGAATCGAATTCACACTTTCGGCGGGAGAATCGAAACGTTTGTCAGTTCAGGATACTTGGCCGATGGAAATCGGCGAGGAGGACTATGACCACGTAACGCGCAAGGCGATGCGGCTGCGCACGAATGCCCCCGTCAACTTAACCGCGCTCAGCGTTTCCGACGCGACAGCGGACGCGGCCCTCATACTCCCCACTGGTCAGCTCGGACATGAGTATTTCGTAATGGGATACCGGAACACCCAGAGTTTCCACCCGGGAAACGACGGCGTCGTCGGCGCAACAGAGTTTGCCGTCTTGGGAACTCAGGACGGGACGACAGTGGAGATAACGCCATCCGCAGCGTCGGACTCTCATCCTGCGGGCGAGCGTTTCACGGTATCGCTCGATGCGGGAGAGGTCTTTCGGATGCATAACACCGACGATCCCGTGGCAGACTTCACAGGCACGGAGATCGTTGCAAGCCGACCGGTCGCAGTCTTTGGTGGCAACTCCATCGCCCTGGTGCCGGATCGAACGGCGGCCGGGGACCATCTCTTTGAGCAAATGCCACCGGTCGCCCTTTGGGGTCGCAACTTTGTGACGATGCCGCTCGAAACGCGAACGGGCGGTGACCGCTTTCGTATCCTGGCGGCACGGGAGCAGACGCGTGTGTCCATCAATGGCCGAATCGTCGCAACGCTTCGCCGCGGCGGCTTTTATGAAGCAGTCCTCAGTGAACCGTCTCATATCGTTTCGGATCAACCAGTGCTGGTCGGTCAGTTCGCGCAGGGATCGGGCTACGACAATACGACTGGCGATCCGTTCTTTATGCTGATCCCGCCCTACGAACAATTTGGGCGCAGTTACCAACTCCGAACGACGGCGCTCTACCGATACTATCGGGACGTGGATGAGGACATCTACTCGAGCTTTGCATCAATTATCGCGAGGGCCGGACATGAAAATGAAGTCCTTTTCAATGGCGCGGGAATCCCGGCGGGAGCATTTCAACCCATCGGGACGAGTGGATTCGTCGGCGCTTCTTTGCCTG
>CAWCSW010000006.1:0-264346 GCA_963798345.1 uncultured Verrucomicrobiae bacterium
TTTACTTCGGCGCGTTCGGGATTTCCCCGCCCAAACCATGCGCGACCAAGCACGTGCAATCGTCGCGCTTCGCGTTCCGGCTTTTCTTCCGGGGCCAGAAACATCGTGTTTTCGAGCGCCGCGGCATCGTCCCAAAGCTCGAAGCTTTCGAGCGCAGTCAGCAGCCCTTCCCGACCGAGGTCGTAGGCCTGCTGCCGCCCGGGACGGAGCCGAGGGAGTTCGATCAGGTTTTTCGCGAGATCCACGGCGTCATGGGCGCGGCCGATATATATCAGGTTTTTGACCAGCCAACTGTTGTTGTGCGCGTAGTTATGAATCTGCTCGGGCATGATCCGCGCCGCAGCCATGTGCGCATGATCCACTCGCGCGCTGGCCTCCTGCTGCCAGGCGGCTTCGGCATAACGATGCAATGCCGAAAAGGTGTGTCCCGGCATGTGCCAGAGATGAGCGATCGCGGGCGCATCCTGCCCGTCTTGCGCGGCGCTGGTCAGGGCGCGGGTATCTTTCTCGCCCGAATTCCAAAGGTGAATCAGATAGTGATGAACGCCCGAATGCGTGGGGTTTACCGCCAGCACCTGTCGCGCAATCGCATCGACGGCCAGCCGGCTGGGCATTGGGATGCTGGCATTCTTGTTATCCCAAAGGTGAAAGACCAGAAAGGCCTTCGCCTCGATTTCTTCCGGAAACGTGTAGCTGATTTCCTCAAGCGCCGTCACGAGACCATTCCGCCGTTTCGTATCGTCCTTTCGATCCGTGAAGAATCCGACATACGCATCGATCCACATTTGTTCCCGCGGGCTCGCCTGGTTCTTTCGTTTGGACGCTTCCTTGATGAATTCCTCCGCCCGTTTCTCGTTTTCGAAGTTCGCCATGGCCATGCCCCAGTAAGCCATCGCGCAATCCGGATCGAGGGCTGCGGCCTGTCGAAACGACCGTTCCGCTTCGAAATACCAAAAGCCATGCAGTCTGCCCCAGGCCTTGATCGAAAAACTTTTGGGCTTCTTCGCTCTTCGTTGTGACCTCGAGATGGACATTCCCCGTGCCCTTCATCAGCACCGCGGCCTGGCGCGGCCCTTCATTGAAGGCCTCACCGTGTATCGAATGGCCGGGCAGCGATTCCGGGGTTGGATCCGCAGCGTCAATTCCGCCGGGCAGCAGGGCGCTCAAAATGAGAAGGGGAACGAGACGATGCATCACGGTGGCCAAGTCACTCCAGAGAGATCAATCCGTCAAGGCACCATGCTGCCGCCCAGAGCGGCGCCATTGTCGAACGGTTCCTGTCCTGAACCCGGTGAAACGGCGGCAAACGGCTAATGATCTGACGCCATTGCGCGCGGACATGGCATGTGCAAGATGTCCGACATGACCAAAGACTTTACCGTCCGCGACCTCAATCGCCACCTGAGGGAAGTGCTCGACGCTTGCAACCGTCTTGGCAGTGTCGTGATCCGGGCGCGATCCGGGGACACGTATGAGTTGCGGCGGCAGACGCCGAAGAAGCGGTCTGCGAAGGAAAAGAAGGCGGCATATCCGGATTTCGCGGCTCGGCGAAAAGCGATCGGGATGCCCATGATGACAAAGGCACAAAGCGAAGCGCTCGATCGGCTTATCGCGGGCGAATGAGCATTTACGCCGACACAAATTATTTGACGCGACTTTATCTCGAGCAGCCGGAGAGCGCGAAGGCGGACAAGTGGTTTGCCTCGGAGCAGCCGATCCTTCCGGTAACCTGGCTGCTGCGTGTCGAGTTGGTCAATGCGTTTGAGCAGGCGGTATTTTCCGGTTTCGGCGAACGTGAAGCGCGGATTGCTCCGGAACTCGCAGCCGCGTGCCAGGGGGATTTTCGCGAGGATCTCCGCGAACGGCGGGCAGTGCAGCTCGTGGATATTTCGATGAACGAACTGACCCGGCTTTTCGAAGAGATCGCGCTTCGCCATACGGCGGGGCATGGGTTTCGCACCTACGACATTCTCCACGTGGCCTCGGCGCTCGCGCTTGGGTGCGACACCTTTTGGAGCTTCGACAAGCGGGCAGTGAAGCTCGCCAAACTCGAGGGGCTGCGCACGATTTAGTGTGTTCAGGCGTCGAGATGCCAGCCGTGTGGCCGTTGGGCTCGAGCGTCACGCCGTTGATCGCGGTGTCGAGTCCTGATTGTTGCAAATCCGCGCCTTATGCCACGATGCTTTTCACCACGCGGCCATAGACGTCGGTGAGGCGGAAATCGCGGCCGGCGTAGCGATAGGTGAGCTGCTCGTGGTCGAGACCGAGCAGGTGCAGGATCGTCGCGTGCAAGTCGTGGACGTGGACGGGATTCTCGACGGCGTCCATGCCGAGTTCATCGGTGGCGCCGTAGACCAGGCCGCCGCGGACGCCGCCGCCGGCGAGCAGCATCGAAAAGCCGGTGTGATGATGATCGCGGCCCGCCTTTGATTGTCCTGTCTTCTTGTCGTCGGTTCTGGCGAATAGGGCGTGCGGCCGAATTCGCCGCCCCAGATGACCAGCGTGTCGTCGAGCAGGCCGCGGTCGTTTGAGATCGCGAATGAGCGCGGCCGCCGGCGCGGTCGCCATCGGCGCAGAGCTTCGGATGGCGCTCGTCGTGGTTGGCGTGCGTGTCCCACGGCTGGTTGTCCGGTGCTCGTGTAATAGACCGTGACGAATCGCACGCCGTCCTCGACCAGCCGCCGTGCGAGCAGGCACGAGCGGCCGAAGGGCGTGTCGCCGTACATCTGCGCGGACGTCTCCGGCTCGCGGCTGATGTCGAACGTCTCCATCGCTTCGCTCTGCATGCGGAAGGCGGTCTCCATCGAGCTGGATCTGCGCCTCGAGTTCGGAGTCGTCCGGCGCGCGGCGTCGAGGTGCCGGCGGTTCAGCTGGCCAGGAGGTCGAGCTGCTCGCGCTGCTGATCGCGGGTGAGGCTGTGGATTGCGGATATTGGCGACGAGCTTTTCGACGTCCATGTCGGCGGTGATCGACGCTCGTGGCCTGGCATTCAGCGGGCAGGAACCCGCTGCTCCACAGCGCCGGGCCAACGACGATCTTCGGGCTCGGGCGCAGGACGACGTAGCCGGGCAGGTTCTCGTTTTCCGTGCCCAGTCCGTAGAGCACCCACGAGCCGAGCGAAGGCCGAATGGGTTGCACGTTGCCCGAGTGCATTTGCAGCAGGGCGGGCTCGTGATTCGGCACGTCGGTGTGCATCGAGCGAATGACGCAGCAGTCGTCGATGATGTCGCCCAGCTCGGGAAGCGATCTCGCTGACTTCGATGCCGCTTTGTCCGCGCGGTGCGAAATCAAAGGGCGACGGCATGAAGCCGCTGCCCTTCGTCTTTTTGTACAGGTTGCCGGTCGGCTGCTCGCCTTCGTGTTTCGCCAGCGCGGGTTTCGGATCGAAGGTGTCGATGTGCGACGGGCCGCCATTCAAAAACAGGAAGATGACGCGTTTCGCGCGTGGTGCGAAGTGAGGTTGACGCAGCGCGGCCAGCGCGTGGCTCGGCCCGAGGAGAAAGGCCATACCGAGCGCCCCGAACCCCGCGCACATCCGGCCAAGTGCTTCGCGACGCGTGAGAAGCCGCCCGGCGGTGGCAGGGAGGCAGCAGTTGGTGTCAATCCACATAGAGCAATTCGTTGGAAGCCAGAAGCAGTTGCGCATACTGCTCCCAGCGTGAGAGGTCCGAAGCGGCGGTCTTGCGCAGAAATGTGAGTGCGAGGTCCCGTTCCGTCTCGTCGGGTTCGCGGGTGAAAAGCAACCGATAGGCGTTGGTCACGCGTGTGGTGTCGTCTTCGGCCCCGCCGAGCAAACGCGCGGCGAGCGAGGATGCCATCCGCTGCATAAACGGGCTGTTCATCATGAATAGCTTTTGGATCGGTGTGGTGGTGACGGTGCGTTTTTCGGCATGCACATTCGCGTCGGGGTAATCGAATTGCATGAGCGTATCGGCCAGTTTCAGCCGGCTGATGCGCGCGTAGAGCGTGCGGCCACGGGTCGTCGGCTCGTCGATGTCTTCGGATTTGCCGCCGGGCTCTTCCCGGAGTTCGCCGGCGACAAAAAGCGCTGTGTCGCGCCATTGCTCAATCGTCAGCCGGCGGCGATTCATTCGCCAGAGCCAGACATTTTCCGGATCGAGGGCGACTTTGCCGGTGTCCATCGCCGTGCTTTGCCGATAGACGGAGGAGAGGACGATCTCGCGCACGAGCTGCTTCACCGACCATCCGTTTTCCATGAAGCGCGCGGCGAGATCATCGAGCAGCTCCGGATGGTTGGGGAGGGCTCCGGAATGCCCGAAATTGCTCGGAGTCGCGACGAGCGGCCGCCCCAGAAGGCGCGCCCACACGCGATTGATGAAGACTCGCGCAGCCAGCGGGTTTCGGTCGCTGGCGATGCATTCGGCGAGTTCGCGGCGTCCGCTCGCATCCTTGGAAAAGGCGGACGCCGCTGGCGGCGCGAGGATTTCGAGAAACCGCCGCCCGACCTTCGCGCCCTGGCGCTCGGGATTGCCGCGAATGAAGACGCGCAGATCTCGAGGCTCGGCATCGGCAACCACATGCAGAACTTCGGGATTCATTTCCGCGGCCTTTGCATTCTCCTTCTCGTCGCTGCCGTCGGGCCGGCGATTAACCATGCGCGTGCTCGCAAAGACGCCGGCCAGGGCGTAATAATCGCGCGTGCTGATCGGGTCGAATTTGTGGTCGTGGCAGCGCGCGCACGCGACGGTCAGCCCCAGCATGGTGCGCGTGACGGTATCGACGCGGTCCTCCCATTCGTCGGCCTGCACGGCAATCTTTCCGCGATCGTAGTATTTGGGTCCGAGTCCGAGAAATCCGAGCGCCGCGAGGTCACCGGGCGTCGCGGAATCCATTTGGTCGGCGGCGAGCTGGAGTCGCAAAAACTGATCGTAAGGAAGGTCGCGATTGAAGGCCGCGATGACCCACGCCCGATAACGCCACGCATTTGGGTAAAAGAATTTCGTATCGTCGCCGACCTGGTGCGCCTGGTCTTCGGCGTAACGGGCGAGTGGCAGCCAAAGGCTGGCGAGGTGCTCGCCAAAGCGTGGCGAGGAGAGGAGGCGATCGGCCGCTCGATCGAGAGCGTCCGGCGCGGTGTCGGACAGGAATGCATCGGCTTCGTCCGGTGTCGGCGGAAGCCCGGTGAGATCGAGGCTGAGTCGGCGCAGCAGCACCGCGCGGGACTCCTCGGGCGAAGGCTCAAGACCGTGTTCCCGGAGCTTGGCCAGGATGAAATGATCGATCGGCTGACGCGCCCATTCCGATTGCTCTCCTGACGGCACGTTGTGACGCTGCGGTCGCTGGAAGGCCCAGAATGCGCGGTCCACATCGGTGATGCTCATGCCTGGAGCCGAGGCAATCTCTTCATTCTCCTCTACTTCGCTCGAGCCGGGCCAGTGCGCGCCGTCGTCGATCCAGCGCCGGAGCGTGGCGATCTGTCCGGCATTGAGCCGCTCGCCTTTTGGCGGCATCATCTCGTCCGGATCGGTCGAGTTGACGCGCGCGACCAGCGGACTCTCCGCGCTATCGCCGGCCACGATCGCCGGGTCGCCCGAGTCCCCGCCGCCGAGCATTAGCGCTTTGGCATCCAGCCGCAGCCCGCCTTTCTGTTTCTCCGGCCCGTGGCATTTGAAGCAATGCTCGGCGAGCACCGGCTTCACCTCGCGATCGAAAAAGGACCCGGGATCCTCCGCGGCGCCAACACGCGCGGCGATCGCTGCGCAAAATAGCGCAAACGTGAGATGGCCGGGTGTGAACAAATGGCGGGGCACGGCAGCGAAGAAATCACGGAGAACACCGGCTGGCGCGAAAGTTCTTAGCGCTGCAAAAATGCTGCGCCGCCCGAGGTAAAGCGGTGGGGCGAGACCAAACCTCGCCGAATTTAAGCGGTGGACGCTGGTCCCCGCTCCGCGCGAGCCTGTCACGCCCGTTGCCGCCGGACCAGCAGGCACAGCGAGCCCATCAGGAGCAGCGGGAGGCTGACCGGCTCTGGCACGGTTGCCAGCGCACGCTGGCCCAGCAACGCCTGGGTGGCTCGCGTGGGGTGGAGCGTGTCCCAAAACAAGTATTCATCCACGTTTGGCGCGATCAGCGCGGTGTCGTAGGTCTGATCCCCGGGTTCGAGCCCGGGCGCGGCCGGATCGGTTACGTTGGTGAATCCAAACGCCGCCGGCATCGCCAGCAGATCGCGGAAGAGGCCCGCGACATCGAGCCGAAAAACCGTCGATCCCGGCGCGCTCATTTCGAAGGCATCGAGCGACAAATCCAGCGCCGTATTGAATTGCATCGTCAAGGCAGTCGCTTTGGAGGCCAGCATAGGGTCGCCATTATACTCTGGCGTTGCGCCCAGCTCGGGAACGTTTAGCACCAGGAATTCCCGCGCGCCCGCATTGTACAACTGCGTCACGCTGGCGTGCAGACTGTTTACCGCTGGCATCACGTCCGTCTGATTCGTATCGATCAGCTCGAAGAGATCGTCTGCTCCCGCGAAGACCACGAATAAATCCGTCGCGACGGGTGTCCGGATCGCCAGGAAGTCATCCACCTGATCGTCCAAGTCCCGCACCACGATTGAATTGGGCAGCGGCGTGCCTGTGGTCAGCGCGCCGCCGTAGGCGAAATCATCTCCGCCCGCCAGACTGTGCGTCAGCGGCCCAAGGCCGAGCCCTTCCGAAAGCACATCCGCGTAATTCGGTCCGTTGGAAAACCGTCCGTTGGCGTAGAACGGTCCCGGAATTGGTTGCACGAGCGGCACCAATTCAGTGGTGCGTTGCTGCACATTCCCCACATCCGAAAGGCTGTCGCCAAAGACCACCAGCCCGCTGAATGGCCCCGCAGCGACGGATGCGCAGGTGGTGAGGCAGAGAATTGTGAAGGTGAAAAATGAACGGCATTTCATGTTGCGAAGTGGGCGGTCTGGAAGGGGCGGCGACGGAATCTGACCAGAATGACCCGGTCGCCAAAAGACGAAATGTCGCGCGCGCTTGAACCACTCGGGGCATGGACACCAAACGTTTGCCATGAAGAATTCGATCCGGAACCCAAACGCGTGCAGAGCTGGTTTTGCTTTCGGGGCTGCTTTCGGTTTTCCATTCCGGAAGGCGACGGAAATATCAAATGGAAATTCCTGACCGCGCTACCTGACACTGTTGAATGCAAAGACCTGACCCCGCTGGTCTTCCCCCCGGATCAGCGTTCGTCAGTATCCGTCGGTTCGGGGTCAGCAAAATCAAATTGAATCCTGACCACCAGCTTCCACTTTGAACTGATCACGCTGCTGAATAAATCTGCGGCCCTACCGGAGCGGAGACGAACATCGGAGACCCCAAGAAGATTTTGGCGAGAGTCATCAGCGGCATTTAAACTCTGACCTTGTATTATGATGTTAACGTCGGCGTTATCCGTGTAACTCCTGTCAGTACCCGGGCTGTACGAAATCTGCTCCAGTACTGGCTCGACTTGAACCACCAAGGACTTCAGATCGGTCACTTCTGGCAGCTTGTTAATCACAATTTCGGCGCGCTGACCTGTTCGTCCCATGATAGTCATTGATCCTACAATGTTCTCCTTCTTCCCTGTTACCGGCTCATCCGCGGGATAGACGAAGGCGGTCGCTGTAAAACGCAGATTGGGAGTCTCCGGTGCCTTTGTCAGGTTCGTAATCATCTGAACGATGGGAGGTGAGGAGCGAACGTAAAGACAATTCGAACCGGGATCATAATACACGCTACTGCTTTCCGGTAGCTCCAGCTTGCGTGCCTCGAGCTCGGGAACAATATACGCGCGTGCGCCGATTCGGAAGAAAGCCGCGCCAAGAGTCGGCTCGACCCGAAAGATCCGGCTTTGCCACTCTATCTGTTCACGAGGTAGGTCGCTGCCAAGAGAGAGCCGTGTGCACGCGATGAGCGCCAGGGCGGCGAGGGCGTTGCCCTTAGTAAAGAAACATGACATCACTATTGCGCCTTTTAAGAACGAGTTGCGTAACACCGCGAAGATAAAGGGCCGTGTTGGATTTAGCAATATCTGGTTCTCAGGGCAGATACGGCGTCCGCAGCGCGTTTCTTGTTCCAAGAAGTCAGTACCCGGTCCTTAGTCGAAGCCCAACGCAAAGCTGAGCGACTGCCGCCGAAAACGCAAGCTTGAGCGTGGCCGGCGCGTCCGAACTGCCGCCACGCGCCGAGCGGAGAGGCGGGGCGGCAGTTCGTCGCCAGCGTCTGGTGTGCGCCCAGCATGGGCGCGTTGCGAATGGGGTGAAAGTCCCCTGTGAGAGAACCAATTCGGGTCTTGGGGTCAGGTCTTTGCATTCAACATTTGTTCTGCTCCGGGCGCCCGTTTCGTAAGGGACTCGCTTTCAGCCATCCGGTGGCGCCAGCGGGTCATGGCCGCGTTGACTGTCGCGTACTCCAAGCTGCCACTCTCGTCACCCAATTCCGGCGGTTTCGGGAGGCTGACCGTCCGATAATCAAGTAGTGGCGAGGAGGCCGCCTTCGGTGATCACACGGCGCAAAATCTTTTTCCCGTCCACCATTTGAAACGTGAATTCATTCGCCGTCAGGTCGCCGGCCACGATGAGCTGCGAGTCGTGCGAGGCGATCTTCGCCTTTTCCTTTTCCATCCACGCTTCGAGCTCGGGCACCGTGATGGCGCTCTCGCGCCAGAATGCGGCCTGGTTGTAGGGCAGTTCGGCCAGGCGTTTGATGACGAATTCGCGATCGAGAAAGGCGAGCAGGTTGCCGGCTTTGGGACCGGATTCGCGATCGAGCAGGACCCGATAAAGCGCCTTGAAGGCGAGCGGCTGCTCGATGGGTGTGGTACGCGCGACTTCGAAGACTTTTGCCTGGAGGGCATCGTCTTCCCATGCCGTCTCCGGCAGGGCGGCGGCGAGGTGTTGGAGAAATGCCCGCTGGGTCTGGCTGAGTTCTTTCGCGCGCGCGGGCAGGGTCTCCTGGAGCTTCGTCTTTTCCTCTTCGCTCGCGTAACGCTCGACCCAAATCTGCGCGGAAGCGATGCGTGCGTCGAGGTGCCGGCGTTCCACGTCCGTGAGCGGCCGACCGACGCGTTTGGTGATTTCCGCGACGGGATCGAGATGCGGCATCTGGACCAATGCCGAGACCACCTGGAAATTCGCCGTTTGATACGGGCCTTCCGGTGTGAGTTCCGCAATTTGATAGACCATCGGCTTCGTCCGGCGTCGCAGTGCCCGAGGAGACGCGGGATTGGAAGCGATCGAACTCGTTGAAAAGTTTCACGATGCCTTCCTCGTGCACGTCGAAATTGACGGGCGAATTCGGCTTCGTCCGAGTCATGAGAAAACGCAGCACCTCGGGCGGGAGCAGGTCCGCCATCTCGCCCGCGCTCGCCCCGACGCCTTTCGACGACGACATCTTCGCGCCGCCGACAAGGAAGAATTCGTAAGGCACTTTCAGCGGCGGCTTCGTTCCGTAGATGGCGCGCAGGCACGCCTCACTGACATCGCGGGAGCCGCCCTTGGTCGAGTGGTCCTTGCCCGCCCCTTCGATGGTGACGGGAAAGTTCACCCATTTTGCCACCCACTCGAGCTTCCACGGCAGCTTTCCCTTGCCGTCGAACGGCGAAACCTTTCCCTCGTGACCGCAACCGCGGCCGAGATTGAGTTTGGTATTCACCGCTCGCGTCGGCAGGCAGCGATAGGAAACTTCCTTGCCGTCGTAGGCGAAGACTTCAGTGGTCCCGATGCAGCCGCAGTTCTCGCAAATGGCCTGGAACGGGAACCAATGATCGGGCCGTTCCGCACCGGAGATTTCCTTGTAGGCGAGTCGGACCTTGTCGGCGCTCTGGAGAATGCGATCGATCGGTTCGTTGAATTGTCCGCTCCGGTAAATGTCCCGCATCCGGTAGCGCTCGACTTCGACGCCGAGCTTGTCGAACACCGCGTAAAACTCAGCCATGTAGAAATCGGCCATGTCACCCTCAGCCCCGCCCGGGGCCGGCGTATTGCAGAGCGGACGGCCGATGTATTGGCCGAAATGTTCATCCTCGCCCTTGGGAATTTCATCGACGGGATCGTAATCGTCGGCACCGAAGAGGTACCGGGCTTCGATGCCTTTGCTGCGCAGGGTCTTGAAAATGGCGTCGTGAATGAGCACTCCGCGCAGCGCGCCCACGTGAACGCGCCCGCTCGGCGTCTTCGAGTCATTGATGATCTGCGGCCCCTGCACGCGGGCGGCGATTTCTTCAGTCCAAAACATAGGGCGCGGACAGATAGCCAGTTCGACCGTGAAGTCGAGGCTGAGGTCTATGGGGAGGTGCGACGAGCAGAACCTTGGTCACTGACGACGGCGTTCCAAGTGTCACGTTGAACCGAGAAACGGTTAGCCGGAGTATTGCTCGTCGCTCACTTTCTCCATCCATTCCACCGCCTTGCCGTCGAGTTTTTCCTGAATGGCGATGTGCGTCATGGACGTGGTCGGCGCGGCGCCGTGCCAATGCTTTTCGCCGGGCGCGAACTGCACCACATCGCCCGGATGAATCGCTTCAATGGGCCCGCCTTCACACTGCGCCCATCCGGCACCGGCGGTGACGATGAGCGTTTGCCCGAGCGGGTGCGTGTGCCACGCCGTCCGCGCGCCCGGCTCGAAAGTGACGCTGACGCCCACGGCGCGCGCCGGCTCTGGCGCATCGAAGAGCGGATCGATCCGGACCGTGCCGGTGAACCAATCGGCGGGACCTTTGGCAGAGGATTGTGAACCACTACGTTTGACTTGCATGGTGAATCTCCTATTCGGGTTTGTTCGTTGGTGGAAAGGGCCATCTCCGCGAACGACTCAATTCTCGATTCAGGTTTCCGCTTTTCGTCGGTCTTGCCACGGCGCTTGTTAACGCCGAAAACCGCGGCATGTCGCACCCCAAAAATATGCCAAGCCGCTTCGCTCTCTGGTCCTGTGCCGCGGTGATCGCCTGCTATTCGAGCGTCCCGCAGTCATTTGCCGTGGAACCTGAGGAAAAATGGGAAGACGTTTCCAGCGCCTTGACGGATGAAATCTTTAAGGACGGCACGAAGCCGGACTGGCCCGGCGGGTGTTCGGGCGTGGTGGTTGATCGAAAAACCGGCGCCGTTGTCATCAAAGTGGTCGGCCGCGGGCTATGGCGGAGTGAGGACCAGGGCGGGCACTGGAAACGCATCGACGACGATACGATTTCGGGCCGGGATGAAACCGGTTGGGCGACGAACGGCGATCCGAACGCACCGGAACGTGTTGCCAGTTTTTCCCTCGATGGAACGGCCGGCTGGACGACGGATGGTATCCATTGGACGCGCTTTAGCAACCTTGGTCGGAATTGGGATTTCGGATCGGTTGACTGGGCTTCCGGAAACCCGCAAACGATCATCGCGGCCAAGCATGAAACGACGCCGCCGGGTGAAGTCTATGTGACCTCCGATGGCGGAATGATATGGAAACAGCTATCGATTCATCTGAATGGAGACCGGAATCGCGTCTCCATGGTGGGGGCAATTGATGCGACGACATTCATTTATGCCAACGGCGACGGCATTCAGCGCAGCACCGACGGCGGCTCGACATGGAGCAAAGTCTCGCCGATCGATCCGCAGACAAGAATTCCGGTGAATTTTCGTGGAGCATTCTATCTGGGGAGCGCGAAGGGCCTGCTGGTGAGCCGGGACAAAGGTGCGACCTGGCAGGAGAAAGGAGGCGAAGTCAGTTTCTGGCAGGGGCCGTTCTTTGGCCGGGATGAATCGGAGATGATGGTGGCGGGCAAGGAGGGGATTTTCAAAACGACCGATGCGGGAACCACCTGGCAACGCGTCGCGGGCCTCAAGGCGAAGGGCGACGGATTCCTTTTCACGGTGGATTGGTTCGGCTGCTACGCGTGGGATCCGGTGAACAACTTTCTCTACGCCTCCGCCATGGCCAATCCGGTCTATCGTTTGAAGCTGTAGGTGCCCGTCTGCGATACTGTTGAGGGGCCACTCAACCGCGGGTCGTTCGTTCCAGAGTCTCCGAATAACGCGTCCCTTGGACGGCGATCTGTACGTCGCGATCGGTCGCCTCGCGGCGTGGAATGCTGGTGATGGTCAGCGACGCACGCTCGCTGGCTGCGGAATAGGCTTTGGATTGGTACATGGAATGGATGCTTCGGTGATGCGCCTGAACCATTTAAACTCGACCGACCATCCGATAAATCGCCCGCTGCTGCTCTTGCGATCGTGCACCGCCTGTTGTGTTCTTGCGGGAAATCGTAGTCGCAGGCGCCGCTGGCCGAGGAAGCAGCTGGCGTAATTCTTCCAGACTAACAGAATCCCGCCATGGACGACGCCAACATTGAAGCCATCTCGCAATCTATCGTGCGGAAGGGATTGGCCGGCGCCGGGGAGCATGAGCTCTTGTCCACATTCTGCGAGGGATGCGTGGACGCTGGGCTGCCGCTGGGGGCCGCAACCGCGGTGATCGATACGCTTCATCCGGTTTGGGAAGGACGGGCGTTTTTCTGGCGCAACGATGGGGTGAATGAACAACCGGTGCAGGAGTATGGCGGCACCCGGACCGAGGAGGGAAACGACGGCTGGAAACGCAGCGCGTTTTACCATCTCTACACCTCCGGTGAGGATGAAGTGCGGCGGCGCATCGGGCGCGGCGACCCAGCTGATTTTATGGTGCTCGACGAGCTGGCCGAGCAGGGGCATACCGACTTCCTAGCCATGGTGCAGCGGTTCGCCGGCGATTCCGTCGTCGGCGAAATGGACTGCATTTACACCAATTGGACGACACAGAAACTCGGCGGATTCGAGGAGGCGGATTGTGCCACGCTGAGGCGACTGGTGCCGACACTGGCGCTGGCGCTGAAAGCTGCGTCGCTGGCGCGAATCGCCGGCACGCTGGTCGAAATATATCTGGGCAAGGATGCCGGGCGGCGGGTGCTCAGTGGCGGCATTCGGCGCGGCGTTTCGGACCGAATCGGCGCCGTGCTTTGGTTTTCGGACCTGTGCGGATTCACCACTATTGCGGATAATTCGGCGCCGGACGAAATCATCCCGCTGCTCAACGATTACGCGGAGATTGTAATCACCGCCGTCCACGATTCCGGTGGCGACGTCCTCAAACTCATCGGGGATGGCACCCTCGCCATCTTCAAAAGTGGTGACCGCGTGGCAGCTCGTTGCGCCGCTCTGCGCGCCTATGCGCAGATGAAACGTGGCGTCGAGAAATTGAACGAAGAGCGTCGAGCGGCCGGCCGCCCCATCACGACTCTCCGGCTCGGCCTGCATGTCGGCCAGGTTTTCTACGGCAACATCGGCAGCGATGATCGGCTGGATTTCACCGTCGTCGGGCCAGCGGTCAACGAAGTCAGTCGCATCGTGTCGATGTGCCGTTCGGTGGATCGCGACCTCCTCGCGTCGGAAACGTTCATCCACGGTCTGCCCGAAAACGAACGGGCGTCATTCGTTTCCGTCGGTCGCTACGCGCTGCGCGGGGTCCGGCGACCGCAGGAATTATTCACGCTCGATTTCGACTCTCCAGTCCCCGCCGCCACCGACGCTCCGGTGGCGTGATTTCGCGATTTCACAACGCGCTCCGGAATTCCGTTGGGGTCACGCCGACGACTTGGCGGAAGACTTGCGCGAAATGGCTTGGGTTCGTATCGTCCACTTCGACCGCAATCTCGATGAGGCTTCGAGGCGTTTCCCAGATGAGCTGCTGGCGTTGTTCACGGGATTTGGTCTTTCCATGTCCACGGCTGCGCACCTGAGGATGCTGCTCTCGATCCTATGCGTGGCGGTGCTGACCGCGGCCGCCGCCAAGCGCGCTTGCGCGCTGGTGTCGCGCCGCTGAGTACCTCACTGGAACATCGGGTGGGCCGATTGACAGACGGAACGAACGCTGTGACGGCGCTGCATCGCGTACAAACCTCGCGTACTACCAAGAAATGACGTCGTCCGATTTCTGTGAGCCCTTCTTGAAGACGCGATCGCCTTTGGTTCCCAGCTGCTCATCTTTACCCATCGAAAAAACACCGACCGTATCGCGCGGTGCGAGACCGTCGCTTGTGGCGCCGGAATAGTCCGCGTAGTATCCCCCGAGATCGATCCGGTTATCGAAATTTGTGTCCATGATGACATTGTATTGCCGCCCCCACGGATCAAACAAGCAACCTGCCTTGTCAGGCGCTGGCATGGCACCATTGCCGTCGCGATCGTAGAACCCATTCCGAGGCAGATTCCCTGAAGTGTTAGCAGCCGTTTTATAATTGAAATAAACGGTCCCCCGCCGGTTGTTCCGATTACCCGTGTTTGGCGGAGCATCGATGCCTCGAAGGGTATTGAAGATCGTGTTGTTGGTATATCTGGCCGACGTATTCGGGTCTCCAACCACCGTGTCCTGGCTGGCGTTGTCGTCAGCCGTGGACGGGTCTTCCGCCACCGGCGGGAACCTATTGTAATCCTGATAATAGGCTTTCAGCGCGGCGACGATTTGCAGCGAGGTGTTCTTCGCCTGCGTCTGTCTTGCGCTCTCTTTTGCCGTTTCAATCACCGGAATGAGGATGGACATCAGAACGGCGATAATGCTGATGACGGTCAAAAGCTCGATGAGCGTGAAGGCCCTCGTTGGGCGCATTGGAGGATGTATCAGTTTCATATCTGGGGAGGATGATGGAGTGTAGAATACTACAGGGTAAACACAACCGGATAAGCGCGGAGGCATTTGGCCAGCGGCTCATACTTGTGGAAGCCGTCGGCAAATTCTTCGATGTTGAAGAACTTGACCATGGAAATGACCACGAGGATGAAGCTGGTTATATCGCGGGTCCCAATCATGCCATTCCACCCGATGGGGTTGCGGCCACAACCCCATCCGCCATCCAATACCGCGCCTCCGGCGAGATTTCACAGGCGCACTCGCTTCACTCGCTCTGGGCGAATTCCGGCAAAGCCCGGCCGTTGTCTGAGGAAGTGCTCCCGGTCGCGGACACCGCGGTGGTTGACCGCTACCCATTCGTGCCGTATGTATGAAACCCGATGATTACCCCTACGACTCTTGATTTGCTTGCCGCCCTGAGTCGTGACTTGAGAAAACCCGGTAGCCGGCGGTTGGCAGAGGTCATCGATGATCCCGCTCGAAAGGTCTTCACCATGACCCGGGATGGCGCAGTATTCGTTTTTGCGTACAAACAGCCTGATCCTGCGTTTTGGATTGGCAGGAAAGATTATGGCAGTGGACCGAGCAGCCGGGTTCGGATACGGCGCCTGCAACCAACGGCCGATTCCAACACGAACTCGTGATCCTTGCCAATGATTCTACCTGTTCTCCATCAAAAGCTTAAGCTGGTCGTCTTGGACAAGTCTTACGACGTTACATGCGTTGATATCTTCGATGGAGGCTACGGCTATTACTTTGATGCTCAATTTGCCAAAGGGTCAGAGAAAACGTTTGCGGACGGAGAACAGTGTCGCCTCCCTCAGATCTCAACGACATGTATGGCTGATTTTGTAAGCTGTAGTGCGTCCGACTCGAGAAAGATGCGGTTCCTGATTCCGAAGTGGAGCTAGGCAAGCGAAAAATCCCCGGACAGGTTGAGCCAACTTCAGCGGCGTTACCATTGGCGTTTCCAAATGTCCGCGTGGGTGTTGCTGCTGGATGCTTTGGCATCCCGCTCCGCTGTCCTGATACTCCCAGAGAATAAAAATACGCGCTGCTGAATCGGATTACTGCGCCACGGGCCGTTCCGAAGTTGGGATAAACCATCGCTCCAGCTTCCTGGCTTCAATGTCACCTGTACGGCGGAGGCGATGCAGCAGACCAAGCCTGCGGCCCCGAGCCCAGCGACTTGTGAGCTTGCGCCAGTAGTCAGTGTGATCGTTCATGATCTGGCGCAGTTCCGTGAACGGCCCGATCGAGATTACGGACTGATTCTCGCGATATTGCGGCTGGCCCCAGTAGCTTTCCGCATTTGGGGCGTTCCCGATGCAGCAGGTGAGGCCTAACTCCCGTGTGAATCGAGCGATCCGTTTAAAATCGAGGACCAGTGCGATTCCCATCACGACCAATGGATTGGTCCTGCTTCCCTCGATCTTCGTATTGCCACCCAAGGCGGAATCTGAAACGTTTCGGGGATGTTCGATGCGTCGAATAGCGGCATCAGGAAGGAACCCGGGACTTGCAGCCGGATGCGGGGTGTCCCGGTGCTTGGAGTGATCTTTCTTGTCGTTATTGCATCTGCCCACAGCGGCGCCGCGGCGACAACCTCGTCAACGATCGAGGTTTCGCACAACCCGAAACAGCCGAAGAGCGGCGAGCGGGTGACGATCTCGGTGAAAATGTCGAGCGCGGTGAAGGCGGACGATTTTGTGCTGCAGTACCAGGTGGTTGAGCCGGGAAAATATATCGATGTCGAAGATCCGGACTATTCCACAGAGTGGAAAGACCTTCCGCTATCAACAGCGGGCCCAAAAAACGCCGACAAGGAGGCAGCCATCTTCACCGTTGAATTGAAACCTGAACTGCAAAGGAATCGTCGTCTTATCCGTTATCGCATATGGTCCACTGAGGGGAAGACAGTCGTGGCTCCGACAGAAGACGATACCCAGCCCAATTTCGCGTATTTTGTCTATGACGGCATCCCAGAGTGGCGCGCTGCGATCAATCCGAAAGGATCCGGAATAGAGCGGAAGGTTGTCACGTTCAAGGCGGGTGCCATGCGCAGCGTGCAGGCCTACCATCTGATTAGCAAAAAGGTCTCGATCGAGAATACGACCTGGTTTGAGCCCAAAAACTTCATGAGCCCATCGGCCAGCGAGTACCGATACACCGGGACGCTGGTGGCAGACGGGAAAGTGTATGATCACGTTCGCTTCCGGGCTCGTGGCGGCACGTGGCGACACGCCATGGGAAAGAACATGTGGAAGATCGATTTTCCAAAGGGTCACCATTTCGAGGCGCGTGACAACTGGGGGCGAAAGTATGAAAAGAAGTGGAGCAAACTCAATCTCAATCCCTGTATCCAACAGGGTGACTATGGAATGCGTGGTGAACAGGGCATGCTGGAGGCGATTACTTTCAAACTATTCAACCTGGCTGGGGTTGAGTCTCCGCACACGCACTGGGTGCAATTGAGGATTGTGGACGAAGCGGAGGAAGCGCCTGCCAATCAGTATGAGGGCGACTTTTGGGGGCTGTATCTCGTGGTTGAAAATGTGGATGACGACTATCTGGAAGAACACCACCTTCCAGACGGCAACCTCTACAAGATGGATTTTAGCGGCCCTGAGCTAAAGCATTCCGCCGAAGGTTTTTCATCCGATGGCTCGGACGTTCATCAATTCATGAGTGATATGCGGCGACAACCGGACGCCAGGTGGTGGACGGCGAACGTCGATCTTCCTCGCTACTATAGTTACCGGTCGATTCTGGAGTGCGTTCATCACTACGATCTCGACATGGGGAAGAATTACTACTTCTTCCACGACGTGAGGGCGAGGCGATGGCAGGTCATTCCGTGGGACGTTGACTTGACGTGGAGTGACCGCATGTTCGGCATGGGGATGGAGCCTTTTCTGCGAGCTGGTTTGCTCGGATGCGAACCGCTGAGAATCGAATATGATAGTCGCCTGACGGAGATTCGGGATTTGCTGTTCAATTCGGAGCAGACCGGTGCATTGATCGACGAATACGCGGCGGTGATCAGCCAGCCGGATGGCAGCCCGTCCATGGCGGAGGCCGACCGTGCGAAATGGGATTATCACCCGATCATGTCGTCGCAATACACCGTGCGAGGCAAGACTGCCCCAGGACTCTTTTACCAAAGTTCGCCGACGCGGGATTTCCAAGGTATGACGGAGTTGATGAAGCGCTATGTGGAGAAGCGCGGCCAGTGGGTGGATCGGATGCTCCTTGGCCATGCGCCTCTTCCGGCCACGCCAGTGATCGCAACCGGATCGAGAGCGGATTTCTCCGCACCGAAACTGAAAGTGCGCCTCGCGCGCCCGACTTCCGCAGCCAAGGTGAAATGGCGGGTGGCTGAAGTATCTGTTAACAAGAAAGACCGAACGGAGGAAACCGTCCCCGGTGCTTATGAAATCAATACGTTGTGGGAAACAATGGGTGGCGCAGAAGCGGACATCCCCACCGAGATACTGAAAGCGGGCCACACTTACCGCGTTCGTGCTCGCGTTCAGGGTCGCGACGGAAGGTGGAGCCACTGGTCAGCCCCCATGGAGGCAAAACCACCGCCATGACGGACGTTGTCAGAGTGATAGGTGCATGCTATGCCATTGTCGTCTCCGGGCTCTACTCGCTGATTGCGCCAACGGCTTTTGCAGACGCAAATCAGGTCGTGATTAACGAAATCATGTATCACCCTCCGGCGGATCTGGAGGACCTGCAATTTATCGAGCTATTTAATGCGGGTACGAGTGAATGTGATTTGGCGGGATGGCGGTTTACCAAGGGAGTTGACTTTGTGTTTCCGGACCACACGAAACTCGCGCCGGGCAAATACCTGGTCGTGTGCAGGGACCCGATGGCATTTGTGCGGCGCTACGGAAAGAATGTTACGGTAGCTGGGCGATTCAAAGGGAAACTTAGTCACGGTGGCGAACGGGTGGAGCTTTCGAACGCGGAGAAGCAAGTTGTCGATATAGTAAAATATGCCGACTCCGCGCCGTGGTCGGCAGCGGCGGATGGCCATTCCCCTTCGCTCGAACGCATTTGTCCGACGGCTTCCGGGGACGACGCGGCAAATTGGGCCGCGTCCCGCATACCCGATTATGAAACCCCGATGGGGACTCCGGGCCGCAGGAACGATTCCTATCTTCCCAATCTTCCACCTGTCATCCGCGAAATCACGTTGACCCCGCCCCGAGCCGAACCGGACGAGCCCGTGTTGGTCGATGCATCGGTCGCTGACGATGACGGGGTGGCAACCGTCGAAATGACGTTTCAAGTCCTGACGTCCGCCGGTTTGACAAAGGAAAAGGCACTCGAAATGGAGAGAGTGTCCGGCGATGAACATGATGGTCATTACCAAGCTACTCTGCCGGGGCAGCCGTGGGGTCGCCTGGTCCGTTATCAGCTGAAGGCGACTGACCAAAAGCGCTTCACACGGACGTCGCCAGGTCCGCATGAACTGCGCGGAGCGTGGAGCTATTCGACGTTCACCAACCGCAACTCGGCTCGGATTCCGGTTGGCTATTTATTGCATCCGAGCGGTGCGCCTGCGGCTCACAGTCCGCAACGTTACAATCCGCAAGTTGCAGCTCTGGAACCGTCACGCGGGACGGATGCATTCATTTACATGCCGGCCGACGGTGGGGACGTGCAGACGTTTGATTTTATCCAGACCCGCCAACGGAAGGGTGGGTACAAAGTGCATTTCCTGAAGGATCAGGCATTGCGCGGGATGACCGCCATAAACATCATCTTTGAATTCTCTCCACGCTTTGTTCTCGCCGAGGCGCTTTCTTACGACATCTATCGTCTGGCAGGTGTTCCCGCGGAGCTAACCGAGCACATTCGTTTGTGGGCGGATGGAAAGTGGCTCGGGTATCAATTGCTCATCGAGCAACCAAATAAAGCCTTCCTCGCCCGCAATAAGCGAAATACGGACGGAAATCTCTATAAACTCATTTGGTATGGGAATGGAATAGTCGGACAGCATGAAAAGAAAACCAACGTCACCAACGGACATGGTGACCTGCTCGCCGCCATCGACGGGATAAACGCGCCTCGTCCCCAGGCGCAATGGGAATATGTGCAATCACATTTCAACGTCGATGAGTTTGCCAGTTATTACGCGGTGAACATGTGCATCCAGAACTGGGATGGCTTTCACAACAACTACTTCGTCTATCACGACACACAGGGGACAGGCCGTTGGGAAATCTATCCTTGGGACGAAGACAAAACGTGGGGTGATTACGACGGGGCATCCCGAAGATATGACTGGTACGAAATGCCACTCACCTACGGAATGCTCAGCTCGCAACGACCCGCCTCACTGGGAGGACCGGGAGGACGCAACCCGTATGCTGGCTGGTGGCGGGCTCCGGGCCTTATCGCCGGGCCCTTGCTGTCGAACCCGGTCTTCCGTGAACGATTTCTCCGACGGCTGCGCGAAGTTGTCGAAACGGATTTTACCGAGGAGAAGATCTTTCCGCTGATCGATGCGATGGAAAAGCGGTTGGAGGGAGAAATTCCGCTTCGGGCGAAAGTCACCGGTCAGAATCCGGTGCAGGTGGCGGCTCTTTTTCGAGGACATTTGCGGTCGTTTCGCGACCAGGTCGTCCACCGTCGCAAATTCATTCTCGACGAACTGAACAGGCTCCAGCGATAACGCCAGCGTTGGTCAGATTGTCCGCGCACAAGGAGAACTCCCGTGAACTCAAATTCCTCTGAACTCGAACCCGACGAACTTGCAGCGGTGCAGCATTTGCACCAGCATTATCAAAGCATTTTACGCCAGGTGGGGCATGTGATCGTCGGACTCGAAGACGTCATCGAGCAACTTCTGGTTGTTCTTTTGTGCCGGGGTCATGGAATCCTTGAAGGCGTTCCCGGCCTGGCGAAAACCTTGATGGTTTCCACCTTGGCTTCTCTCCTCGGGATGTCATTTCGGCGCATTCAATTTACCCCCGACCTGATGCCGTCGGACATCACGGGAACGGAGATTTTGGAGGAGGATCATGTCACCGGGAAGCGCGTGTTTAAATTTGTCCGAGGTGCAATCTTTGGAAACATCGTGCTGGCCGATGAAATTAATCGAACGCCACCAAAGACACAGAGTGCGTTGCTCGAGGCGATGCAGGAACGCCAGATTACGGTCGGTGGAGAAACCTATAGACTTCCGGACCCGTTTTTCGTGTTGGCGACGCAAAACCCAATTGAACAGGAAGGGACTTACACTTTGCCGGAAGCCCAACTCGATCGCTTCATGCTGAAGATCAAAGTCGATTATCCTTCGCGGCCGAACGAGATCGAGATCGTGAAGCGCGCAACAACCGACTACGTCAGCGCGGCTCAGGAGGTGATCAGCACGGAAGCGATCGTCAGAATGCAGCAACTGGTCCGCAGGGTGCCGGTGGCCGAGCACGTGTATGAATTCGCCGTCGATCTCGCGCGTTATACGCGTCCCCTCGGTAGCGAGAGCCAGTATGTCACGGAGATGGTGAACTGGGGCGCCGGCCCGCGGGCGAGTATCTGCCTTATTCTGGCGGCGAAGGCTCGTGCAATTTTGCATGGGCGTTATCACACGACCACGGAGGACGTGAGCGCGATGGCATTGCCGGTTTTGCGGCATCGGATTGTTCCCACCTTTAATGCGGAAGCGTCCGGCAAAGACGAATGCGCAATCGTGCAGCAGGTTCTGGCCGATATTGTAAGGGCTGCCAGGCGAGCGGCCTAAACGAGGCGCGGCTCCTGGAATCATGTATCGAAGAGCGAGATTAGGATGACCATGCCAGCCGCCGTCTCCGATGTGATCAGTCCTCAGGACCTCGCGCAGCTCGAAGGTTTGGAACTACTGGCCAGCCGCGTCGTTGACGGTTTGCTGTCGGGCAAGCATCGATCGCAATTGAAAGGCGGGAGCGCAGAGTTTACCGAGCATCGCGGTTATGTTCCGGGTGATGAGATTCGGCTGATCGACTGGAAAGTCTTCGGCAAAAGTGATCGTTATTTCATCAAGCAATACATTGAGCAGACCTGCCTGCAGGTGATCGTGATCCTCGATGGAAGCGGATCGATGGCGTTTGGGTTGGGCAGTCAGCCGAAGTTCCACCACGCGCGAGCGCTCGCGGCGTGCCTGACCCGGCTCGTCCTTCGCCAAAGCGATTCGGCCGGTCTGGCCGTTCTCGGCACGACATTGCGCAATTACGTTCCACCCCGCGCGAACCCAAATCATTTCCAAGCGATCCTGCAGATGCTGGGCCAGGCGAGCCCGACCGGTGAAACATCGCTGGCGCAGAATCTGACGAATCTGGCCCTGCGCATCAAGCGGCGCGGTTTGCTCGTCTTGCTGAGCGATTGCTTCGACGATCTCGACTCTCTCCGGAGGGCCTTTCACTTCCTGCGCGCGCGGGGTCATGAGATCATTCTCCTGCACACAATGGCGCCGGAGGAACTCACCTTCGACTTCGGCGGGTGGTCCCGGTTTGATTGCCTCGAAGTGGATGGTTCGCACCTGAGTCTCGATCCGGGATTGGTGCGGAAAGACTATCTCGAAAATGTGGAGACTTTCCTCGCTGGGCTGAAACGGATTTGTAGCGAAACCGGCACGGACTATCTTCCTTTACCTACCGACCAACCGATCGGGCAAGCGCTGGCCTGGTATCTCCAACGCCGGAGTGCTCGCATCAAACACACGTGAGGTGAATTTCCTCAACCCAGCGTTTTTGATCGGTCTGCCGTTGGTCACTGTCCCTCTGATCATCCATTTGCTCAGCCGGCGGCAGCAAAAGCGCATCCCGTGGGGTGCGATGCGCTTTCTCAAGGAGGCCGCGACGCGCAGACGCCGGCTGTGGCGGCTGACGGATCTGCTGCTCTTGCTTTTGCGAACCTCGGTCTTCTTGTTCTTCATTTTCGCCCTCGCTCGACCGCTGCTTTCCTCGACCTGGCTCGGTGGATCGGTGCCTCGCGACGTGATTCTGGTGCTCGATCAATCGATGTCGATGATCGGGAAATCAGGTGGGACGCCGCTGTTCGAAATTCAGGTCAGGGAGGCGAATACATTGCTCGAAAAGCTAACCAGCCGGGACAGCGTGCGCGTCCTCCTGGCGGGCGAATCTCCCGAATGGCTCACTCCTGATGCGATCCCGGCCAGTCCGTCCGCGATCCAAAAGCTCCGCACCCAACTCAATAGCCTTAAGCCAACTCTCGGGGCCGCGAATTTGCTCGCGGCCATTCAAGAAGCAGTCGAACTCGAGGCGCCCAGAGACAAGTCCGTTCGCATGATTGTCGTGATGAGCGATCGACAACGATTTGGCTGGCATACGGATGAGCGGGCGCTCTGGGCTGCTGTGCAGGCACGGCTCAAACAAGCGGACATTCCCTCGATCGTCAGTCTCCAATTCCTGGCGAATGAAACGGACGTCAACAACCTGTGCGTGAATCGGATCGAGACGCTGCGCCCCTTTACGGCGGTCAATCAGGAGCTGCAATTTACCGCGCAGATCCAAAATCGCAGCACCGCTCCGAGCAGCGCAACGCTCCTGTCCTGGCAGGCGAACGGTCAGGCGCTCGGCGTCACGACCGTTCCCGAACTCGCACCTGGCGCGAGCACGAGCGTGAGTCTGGCGCATTCCTTTTCCGAGGCGGGACTTTCCGAAGTGACCTGCCGACTCGAGGCCAAAGACGCGCTGATCCCTGACAATGAAGCGCGTCTCTTGGTGCAGGTTTTCGACCTGCTCCCAGTGCTGATCGTCGAGGAAGCGGCCAAGTCGGCACCGCTCGAAGCCGATTCGACGTTTGTTCTCGCAGCGCTTGGCGCTTCCAAAGCCCGGTCGGGAGAGTCAACCTGGCGATCGGTTTTTGAGCCAACGGTGATCGAGCCGGCTGCGCTTGCGACCACTGATCTCTCACCCTATCGCTGCGTTCTGCTGGCCGATCCGGCGAGTCTCGCCTCCGTGAGCATTGACAAGCTCGAAGGCTATGCACGGTCAGGTGGCGGAGTTTGGATTGCACTCGGACCTCGCACGGACGCGGCATTCTTCAATGAACAACTGTATCGTGGCGGTCTCGGGCTCGCTCCGCTGAAAGTGGCGGCGGCCATCGGCGATCCAAATAACCGTGACAAGTTCTTCACTGTCCGCGCCGCGTCCGAGACGCACCCGGCGACAGCGCTTTTGGCGGATCCGAAGCGGCTCGATTTGGATCGTGCGCGCGTTTACCGACGGTATCCATTCGACATGTTTAGTGGAAAGGATGTGTCCGCGTTGCTGGAGGTGCAGCACGATGATCCGGTGGTGGTGGAGCGAAAGTTCGAGCGCGGACGCGTGCTCATCCAAACTGTTCCGCTTGGCATTTCGTGGAGCACCTTGCCGCTGTGCCAGGCCTATGTCGCGATGCTGCACGAGTGGCTATGGTATTTGGCGGAGCCGGGTTTACCGAAACGCAATCTGGCCATCGGGGATGCTATCGTCGAGCCGGCGGGAGCACAGGAAAGCGGGAAGCTAAATTTGCCGGACGGGCGGGTGATTGAACTCCTCCCGACGGTCTCAAACGCCGGAACAGAGGTCCATTACGGGGCAACGCGACTGCCCGGCGAATACCTGCTGCGCCTCGAGAACAAGGATGGAGAAGCCGCGGTGACGCGATTTCTTGTCCTGCGCAATCCGGAAGAATCGGATTTGACGAGCCTCAACGAGAAAGACCTTGAGCAGATTCGCGCGACACCCGGTTTTCAGATTGACGCCGGCTCGAACGCCCTCGCCGCACCGAAAGAGATCGAGATCCCGCGGCATCCACTCGAACGTTGGCTCCTGGCTGCGCTCGCCTTTGCGCTGCTGGGAGAAATGGCGCTGGCCAGCTGGACAAATCAGAGGCGCAACCTCCGTCTTAAACCCGTCACGATGGTTGGCTAAACGGCGCACGAGAGCATGGATCCCATGGACTCCACGACCGAAACGAACTTCGCGCTCGAACCATTCTTTCCGCTGTGGTCGATCGTGCTGGTCGGCATTCTTCTGCTCGCGCTTTCGTTTTGGATGGCGATGCGTGACCGGGGCTTTGCTGCGCGGCCCGGGTTGATTTGGCTGCTCCTTCTGGTCCGCTTCGCCGCCGTGCTCATCCTCATCTGGATGCTTGCAGGTCCGACCCTCGTTACCACGCTGCGGAAGTATAAGCGGAAATCGATTGCGCTGCTGGTGGACAGGTCAGCCAGCATGGGATTGGTTGAATTCCCTGACGGCTCCGGAAACGTCAGCCGGTGGGCGGCTTCACCCGGCAACGAATCCATTGACGGGCGGATTCCCCGATTGGACAGCGCAGTCGCCACGCTTGCCGCGGCGCAGCATCAACTGGTGCAATTTCAAAAGGTGCCCGATTCGACCAAGGACTCCACCGCCGCGCGCGGCTTGTTTTCCGAATCTGTGGACGGGATTGGCAAAGGAATCGACCTGGTCAAAACCAGCAGCCGGATATTGCCGGGCACCTCCGAAAAGTTCGGTTCGGCCCTCATGAATGCGGCTCAGACGGTCGAAAGCGGGTGCTTCCAGACGTTACGGGAAAAGGCGACGGAGTTCCGCCTCGGCAAATCGCTCGCTGCGCTTGAACGCCAGGATTGGCTGCCGGACCAGCTCGAGAAATTGGCGATCGCTGTCGCTACGATCCAGCGGTTGGCGGACGAAACCGTCAAGTCGTCCGAAAATGCGATCGCAACACCTTCGTCCCAAGTGGCGGCAGAATCGCAGCGGTCCCGACGGGACAAAGTGCACGCCTTCCTCTCGACCGCGGAGCAGAGTTGGCTCAAGGAGATGTCGGCCAAAGTCACGGTCCGCCGTTTCGAGTTCGGTGACAAGGTGCACCCCGTCGCACCTCACGAGTCCGACAAGAGAGCGGGCGCGAGCCAGGACGAGCCGGCGCTCTCGGTATCCACTGATCTGGGCGCTGCCCTGCGAGAAATCGCGCTGATCAATGGAGCTGAGCCTCTCGCGGCGGCAGTATTGATCACGGACGGTGGTCACAACACGGGACGTGATCCGCGTGAAACGGCGCCGGCGCTCGCCAATACCGTTCTGCACATCGTGCCAATCGGCAATACGAAGATGGAGCGCGACGTCATTCTCCATCATACCGACGCGCCAAAAGCAGTATTGCAGAATGACGTCGTCGTCGTCGAATCCGTGGTCACGGCCTTTGGCTGTGCCAACGAGAAATTGGAGGTCCAGTTACTCGAAAAAGATCAGGTGCTCGAAAAGCAAACGCTAAATGTAACGAGCGATACATTCGATACGCGCATCCAAATGCGTTGGAAGGCTCCAACTCTCGGCAAGCACACACTCACGATGCGGGTTATCCCCGTGGCCGACGAACGAACGGAGGAAAACAATTCGGCCACCGTGGATATTCTCGTCATGGAGCAAACCATGAGAGTGCTGGTCGCGGACAATTATCCCAGATGGGAAACGAGGTACTTGCTCAACCTCTTCAAGCGAGATAAACGGTTGGTCTTCGACCAATTGCTGTTCGAGCCCCAACCGGTTGCGGGCGAAGGCGTGCGCTCGGACTTTCCAACCACGCTGGAAGAGTGGGCCAAATATCGCATTGTCATCATTGGCGATGTGCTTCCGTCACAGCTCGGTCCGGATACTCAAAAACTGCTGCACGATTATGTCAGCGAGGCGGGAGGGAATTTGATTCTTGTTGCAGGACAGGATGCGATGCCGGCCGCTTATGCGAACGAAACGTTTGGACCGCTGATCCCGGTCCAACAGGCTGTCGAGAGCCCTCCCGCGAGCGGACCTTTTTACCTGCATGTGGCCGATGAATCAGCGGACAACCTGGCGATTCAGATCGCGGCGAACCCGGCCTCGAGCGAGCAGATTTGGCATGAAATGAGCCAACGGCTCCCGATCTATTCGCTCTCCCCCTTTTCGAAGCCAAAGCCCACAACGCATTCGCTGATTTGGGCCAGCCAAACCAAAAGCGCCTTTGATCCAAGCGATCCTTCGGCCCGTAGCTTTCTGGCCTGGCATTACGTCGGCGCAGGTCGCGTCGTCTATTTGGCGGCGCCGCTCACTTATCAGCTGCGCTATCGCCAGGGAGATACCTATCATTATCGCTTTTGGGGGCAGCTTCTGCGCTGGATCGTCGCGCGCGACTTGGCGGAAGGCTCGCAAACCGTTCGCCTCAGCACCGATAAACTGCGGTACGAAGTCGGTGAACCCATCCAGGTGATGGCGCACTTGCGGCAGCTCGACGGAAAGCCTGTCGGCGGAGCGATCTTGCACATCGAAACATCACAAGGTGACCACATCGTCAACGACGTGGTTGTGAAGGAAGATACCAGCCGCCCGGGAACTTATCGCGCTCAGGTTCCCGAGGCGCCGACGGGTCTCATTCGGTTGCACTTAATGGGTGACCGCGTCACCGAACTACTCGCTTCCGAAGGATATTCGCGACCGTTGGAAACGACGATTACGGTTGATCCCAACGCAATGGTCGAACTGCGGAATCCTCTTTGTAATATGCCGCTGTTGCGCGAAATCGCGGACGCCAGCGGTGGAATGATCGTTCCTCCCACCGGTCTCGCGGCTGCGTTGGGACAACTCAATCTCGAGCCTGAGACGTCGGAGATCGTCACGAAGAAGCCTCTCTGGAACCGGTGGGATCTCTTCTACATTTTTATCGGCTGCCTCACCCTTGAATGGGCCGGCCGTAAGTATCTGGGCTTGTCGTAAATTTCCGTGCTCCCGCTTTTGAAAAGAAACGATTGGCGGCGGACGGCGAGTCGGCATTCGATGCCTCGCCGTTATGTAACAGGGAAAGCCGCTGTGCAATGAACCGCTGCTGCACGAAAGCGGGGAGCCAACAGAAGAATGATGCTGCCCCAGGGCGCGTCTGGCAACGGATTTGAGGTGATCAATCTCGACCCAGCGACCTCTGAGAATGTCAGGAAAAAGGCTTTATGGAACCGGCGGAACCGGTTTAACTGTTCGTCGGGTGCTTCACCCTTCACTGGGCGGACCAATAGAATTCGGATTGTCGTAACTTTAAACGTCACTGCTTATGAGAACGAATGATGCGGGATTAAACCTTCCTCCCAACGTTGCGCATAAGCTCCGAAGGATTCGTCGCCGGGCTCGGGTTCTGACCTTTCTGGAAGGCTGCGCACGCACGGGCACGGTTCTGGTCGGAGCGATGCTCGTGGCCATGCTGATCGACCTCGCGGTCGGATGGCTCGATCCACGGGCCCGCTACGTCGTGACGGGCCTCGCGCTTGGCACCGTAGGAGTGCTCTGCCTGCTGTGGTGCGCTTTGCCCCTCCTGCGCGGGAAAACTATCGTTTCAACCGCTCGCGAAGTCGATGAATCGGTCCCGCAACTCGAGGAGCGTTGGTCCACGGTCACGGAACTCGCAGAAAGCAAAGATCCGGACGAAGTGCGCGGCTCCCCGATCATGATCAATCAGGTGTGTTCTGAGGCGGATCTCGCCAGCGCCATGATTACCCCCGAATCGGTGATTTCGGCCGAGCCGTTGCGAAATGCGAGTCGCTGGTTTTTCGGAATTGCCGCTGCCCTGGTGGTCTTGGGATTGGTAAATTTCTCGCAAGCGCGCGTCCTTTTGCACCGCTTTTGGATTCCAGGTGATAACGTATCATTGACCAAACTCAGTGTCTCGCCAGCGGACGCCTGGGTGGCAAAGGGCGAACCGTTGACCCTGATTGCCACCGTCGAAGGGCGCGTCCCGAACGATGCACCAAAATTGATCATCCGGCCGCTTGGAGCGCCGGAAAAGGAAGTGCCCATGGATGCCAAGGCAGGCCAATCGGGAACGTTCCAGCATTCTATCGAGGACGTATCGGCCTCCTTCGAGTTTCGCGCCCAGGCGGGTGACGGTCAGACGCCCTGGCATCGTATTGAGGCGATCGATCGCCCCGAGATTTCTAGTGTCAGGCTTAAGGTCACGCCCCCGGCATACAGTCACTTGCCGGGTGAGCAAAAAGACTCACTCCCGCACGGCATTCGGGTGCTGCAGGGCAGCGAAGTAACCGTCGCGTTCAAGTGCAATCAAGATTTGGAACACATGTTTGTGGATTTGGGCGAAGGTCGCTCCGCCCAGCTGACGATAGGGCCAGACCAATGGTATGAGTATCGATTCCAATCGACCGAGAGCTTTAATTTTGCGGCGGTCGCGATCAATCGGTTCAAGCTGGAGAACAAGATCAAGCCGACTTGTCGGGTCAGTGTTTATGAAGATCAGCCACCATCCGTGAAAGTGGTGGCACCGAACGATGAACTAACAATCCTTCCGAACGAAAAGGTGAAGGTCACTTTCGAGGCCTCCGATGACTTCGGCCTGGCCAAAGCGGAACTCGTCGTTACGACATCGACGGCTGACGGCGAGAGCAAAACTGTTTCAATGCCAGTTCCGCTCGGCGAAAATAAAGGCGCCCGCAAGCTCCGCACAAGTGTCAGTTTGGACCCCGCCGCGCTTGGCCTTAAGAATGGCGATCAGCTGACCTACGTCGTTCGAGTCACCGATACGAAACAGACGCCAACGGAGGCCGGAGCCAACGCTAATTCGCAAGCCCAGCTCGCAACCGCGGAGCCCGAACCCAGCGCGCCGGCGGATCCGTCCAATTCGACGGGAAAACCGGCTGATAATCCTTCATCACTACTAGCCAAGGCTGCGGATTCCAAGGAGCCAAAGCCCGCTGGAGGCAGCCAGCCACCGCCCAATGAAATGTCCAAACGCATGCTCGATGCGGGTCAATGTTCCTCGTGCAAAGCGTGCCGCATTACTGTCGATGAATGGGCCGGGACGTTTGAGGGTGAAAAGCGGCAAAAGTTGGAGATCGCCATTGCTCCGGTCCTGGATGAACTGGAAAAGCTTCTGAAAGCGGCGGATGAGAAAACGAATGTGCTCAAATCAGCCGCGGCCCTGCCCGAAGGATTGCAGGCTGACCATTCCGCCCCGCTCGCTGAGGCTATCGCCCCGCTCGTAAAATCGGAGGAGCAGATCTCAGGTTTGAAGTCACGCACCTCGGGAACTCCGTATTCCTTTGTCGGATTGCAATTGCACAATATCGGGGCCGCGCACGTTACACCCGCGCATCGGAATATCGAGGAAGTCGTGATCCCTTCTTCGCCATCCACCGCGAACGCAGAGCCACTGGACCAGGCTTCGTTTCACATTACGCGAGCGAGAGAAATGCTCGCGGACCTAACGCGAACATTTGAAAACGTAAAACGCGAACAGAAGATTGCCGACGCCCTGCAAAAACTCGCGAAGATGCATCAGATATTCATCGAAGACACCCAGGCGCTGCTCGGTGGTGCAAAAGGGCCGATCAATTCCTACCAACGAAAAATCGCCGAAGTGAATGATGAGTATGTCGAAAAACTGAAGGCGCTTCTGGAAGAGAAGAAGAAGGTGCTGGCGGAATTGTCGAAGCTGTTGTCCGAAGACCCCCGCCTGCTTCGGCGATTTCTCGCGATGCAACAGCTCGAATGCTCAAGTTTGCGCGACCAAATGACGCTCCTGGCCCAACGCCAAAAGGCGCTTCAGGAGGAAGTATCCAACTGGAATCAGACGTCGGACTCGGAACGCGCGGCTCTGCTCGTGCAATTCCGACGGGATTTTGCCGCGGGACCGCGTCGGGTTTTGCAGGAGGCTGTCGCCTTGCGAGAAAAGATGGAGACTTGGCTGCCGCTCGATGTAAAACCCGAGACGAAAGAAGTCGAAAGTACCCTTCGCCAGGCGGAAAAAATTGTTCGGCTCACCGAGCAGGCCACCCGTGCCGATGGGAAGGGCAATGATCCGGGCATGGAAGCCCTCGAAGAGTTACGATCGCTGCGTGACAGTATATCGAAGCTAACGGAAATCAGTTCCACGGACAAACCGCGAATGGCGGCTTACATAGCCAACCGGTCGGCAGACATAGCGTCACTTGTCACCAGCCAGTCGGCGGAGCTCGTTATCCAGGCGTCGCTGGACAAGGGTGATTTTACCAAGGTCGCCGAAGTTGCGCAGGGATCGATCACGCAGGAGACGGCGACATTGAGCCAAAAGCTGGAAGCGACGGAGCAGCAAGTGGCACGGCTTTCGCAGGAGATCGCCGACAAGGCCGCGCTCCTGAACAAGACCGTGAAAGGGGATATCGTTACTCCCCAGGCAGCATCCGGAATCCGATTGGCTAACCGCGAGATCGAATCGGCCGGTAAAGTTCTGGACGCAGTCGTGCCTGCCTTTGCCATGGCAGAGGAAACCTTCGATGAACTCATGCGACTGATCATTGCGAAACTCGATGAAGCGCCGGCTCCGAACGCGCCGGGTGGAGCGCCCCCGCAATTGGAATCCTTGCTCGCCATGCTGCAGGACGAAATGAAGGCCTGCGAGACTCTTGGCATTCCTTGCCGCCCGACGAACGTAATGCTCATGACCGATTGGATGAAGCCGGGTTCCGGCATGGGGCAGGGAATGGGCCAAGCGCAGGCGCAGGCCGCACAAGCGCAAGCTCAACAGGCGAAATCCGACGCCGAAAGACTGGAGAAGGAGGCGCGTGAGAATGCCCGTAAGGCTGGCCTGGCCGCAGTGACGGCAGAAAAGAAGGAGAACGCAGTCGCCGCTCGCAAACGTGCTCCCGCCTGGAACAAGCTGGCGTCGAGCTTGCAGAACGACCTTCTTCAGGGCCGGGACAATAACCTGCCGGAGCAATACCGCTCGGCGATCGAAAACTATTTCAAAGTTCTTTCGGAAGCGCCTGTTCCGGTGGATCAATAGATAAATGATTTCGGATCTCCGCGTGTGGGAATGGCTCCTTCCTCGACGACTTCCCGCTGAACGAGTGGTGCTCGCGGTTTTGGTTTTCGCTGGCTCCCTTCAATTCGCACAGGCACAGGCTCCAGCAATTCCTGCCAAAGAAGAAAGCGAATCGCTGGCCAGCGCATTGGGGCCTGAAGCCTGGAATATTGTCGAGGGATCCATCGACCGCGCCCTGGCGTGGCTGGCCACCCAGCAGATTCCTGATGGTTCGTTTGCCGCTCCCAATACCGCTCAACCGGCCGCAACGAGTCTGGCCGTGATGGCTTATCTCTCGAAAGGGCACATCCCTGGTGAAGGGCCCTATGGCGCGCGGATCGATCGGGCGATCGACTATGTGTTGAGTTTGCAGCAGCCGGACGGAATGCTGGCTTATGGGGGTCCCAGCGCACCAGTCACCGTCGAGACGCAGTTTCAGGCGGGAACAGTTCCTACCTCCTCGAAGACCGCCAACTATAACCACGCCATCAGTGGATTGATGTTAACCGAAGTCTATGGCGCCACTGATCGGACCCGGGCGGCCAGATTAAAGCCAGCCATCGTCAAGGCGCTGAATTTTTCGCGGCGCCGGCAAATGTTGCCGAAAACCTACCCGCAGGACGCCGGAGGCTGGCGCTACCTTTACAACCAAGGTATCGGGGACGCAGATCTCTCGGTAACCAGCTGGCAATTGATGTTTTATCGATCGGCCCGAAATGCGGAATTTGTCGTTCCAAAAGAGTATGTGGATGACGCGGTGGGTTATGTCCTGCGTTGCTGGGATGACCCGCAAGGGATTTTCTACTATAAGAAAAGCGGAGCCGACCAGAGATGGAGCCGCGGGATGGTCGGCGCAGGGATCCTATCTTTGGCGCTCGCGGGGCAGCATCGGACACGGATGGCCCAGCGTGCCGGGGACTGGCTCGTGGCACGTCCGTTCAGGAGATTTGGCGAATCGGTCGGGGGCGGAGATCGCTTCTTTTACAGCGCCTACTATTGCAGTCAGGCCATGGCGCAACTTGGGGGGCAGCATTGGAGGCAGTTCTTTCCACAACTGGCCAATGTTTTGGTCCAATGCCAGACGCCTTCAGGAAGCTGGCCCGCCGAGCCGTACGGATCAGATCGAATATTCGGCAACACTTACACCACGGCTATGGCCGTTCTTTCCCTGACGCCGCCACTCCAATTGCTTCCGGTCTATCAGCGATAGTCCGGCCATGCCGGAGATGGTCACCGCGTTTCGGCCTAAAATCGAGGCCCTCGCCCACAGGCACGACGAGGCGGATGACGTCTTTGGTGTTCATGGTTTTGGTTCGGTTGAAAATGGTGGGCGCAAGGTGCGGACACACTTCGAGTGCGCAGCGGTGTTTGTTCCTTTCCTCGAAAAGATACAGCCGGGGAACCGCGCGCCCATGCGGACGAACTGCTTCGCGATCGTTTTGGAGTTCATGATTTCATGTTGGGTCGCGCGCATTGGCGCAACCGATTGAGTTTTGTTTTGGAGCCTTCGGGACTCCCGGAGTGTTGGTTGAGTCAGGTGATTGCATTGGTGTGGGTGGGTTGAGGTTTGATGAAGAAATAGGATCGCCGTCCGGAGCGCGTGGCCCCCGACGGCGTTGGATTGATGCCTCAAGCCGCGAGCGCGTAGCTGCCGACGAAATAGCTTGGATCTTGGGGATACTTGGTTTGTCTCATAGGAAATTACTGCTACAGCGGTAAGGGACCCCGATCTGGAGGAGTATTTGCGAGGTGTTCGACCCAATGTAACAAAAATATACCGCAATAACGGTAATATAATTGACATTGATCCGCGAGTGGCATATCCCACTCTAAAGATCGTAATAATTTACCGCTATGGCAGCAATATGAAGCCACTTCACGAAATCATTAAAAGCCATCGGCGCCTGAGCGGCCTTTCCCAAGCCGAGTTGGCCAAGCTGGCCGGTGTCGGAAAAACCGTGGTCTTCGACTTGGAGCACGGCAAGCTGTCGGTCCGCTACGATACCCTCACGAAGGTTTTGTCGGTGTTAAATATCAGCGTCAACTTCGACAGCCCGCTGATGACACGCCTTGCTGCCGAGCGAACCAATATGAGTGCTGAAAAGACCGAGGATCCCGGGCCATGAAGCGAGCCGAGGTCTTTCAGCAAGCCACGCTCGCCGGCGTGCTCGAAGAACTCGGCGGCGACAGCTGGCGCTTTACGTATACCGAAGGCTACTCCGGCTCGCCGGTATCGCTGACGATCCCGCCAAAGCAGAGCGTTCACGAGTTTGATCGCTTCCCAGCGGCCTTCGAGGGCTTGCTGCCGGAGGGAATTCAACTGGAGGCGATGCTCCGCCGTTACAAACTCGATCGGACCGATTTGTTCGGGCAGTTGGTCGTTGCCGGACAGGATCTTGTCGGCTCGCTGACCGTGAAGGAGGTGGCGTGAAACGTTGCCTCATCACTTACGAGCCGTTCGAGGCTGATGGCGACTATTCCGCGGCCGGACTAAAACTGCTCGACCGCAATCTCACGTCGCTCGCGCCGCTCGGCTACAGCGCGGCCGAGCAGCGCGAGGAAGCCCTGGAGCGCGCCGGGAAAATGTCGATCCAGGGGGTGCAACTCAAACTCAGCGCCGTACTACGCGTGAAAGCTGGCGCCTTCGATGTTGTCGATCGCGGCGGCCGCTTCATCCTCAAGCCACCGAGTCTCGACTTTCCAGAGTTGCCCGAAAACGAAGGTCTTACCATGCGACTCGCAGCCGCCGCCGGCATCGAAGTACCAGTGCATGGACTCGTCCGCGCACGCGACGGATCGCTCACCTATTTCATCCGCCGCTTCGATCGCGAGGGCCGCGTGCGTGTGCCCGTGGAGGATTTCGCCCAGCTCTCTGGCGCGAGCCGCGAGACGAAATACGACTCGTCGATGGAAAAGGTCGCCGCGGTCGTGGATCGCTTCTGCACCTTCCCCGCCATCGAGCGCGTGAAACTCTTTGAGCGCACGCTCTTCAGTTTCCTAATCGGCAACGAGGACATGCACTTAAAAGACTTCTCGCTCATCACCCGGCGCGGGCGAATTGATCTCGCGCCCGCCTACGACCTGCTGAATTCCACCCTCGCGCTGAAAAATCCGCGGGAAGAAATGGCCCTGCCCATCCGGGGCAAACGTTCCAACCTCGCCCGTAACGACCTGCTCGCCTACTTCGCCCGCGAGCGACTTCAGATCAACGAGCGGGTTCTAAGGGAGACGATTGCCCGCTTTCGGTCGGCATTCCGCCGCTGGGACGAAATCCTCGCCGCCAGCTTTCTCTCGCCAGAGAAAAAGGCTGATTACGCCGCCGTTCTCGCCGGACGAAAAGCGCGGTTACAATTTTAGCGAAAGCTCGGCGCCACACCCCGACGGTGCCACCGGATTGCTTCCACGCTTTGTCGCGAAGGCGCTGCGTCACGGGTGAGACGCTCCATTCTTCATCCATCACCTCGTGCTTGCGGCGATCCTTGAACTCACAGCCCATGCTGAAGCGCGTCTCGCTCTCGATGAGGTTCGCGAGACGGTCGCGCTGGCCGGCGGGGGTGAGATCTTTCGTGTTCATGGTATTGGTTCGGTTGAAAATGGTAAGCGCAGCGTGCGGACACACTCCGAGTGCGCAGCGGTGTTTGTTCTTTTTGTCGTAGGAAATTCGTGGTTGGGGGGATAACGCGAGGCCGTCAAAACCTGCGCGAACAATGACGCGCGCTGTGCTCGATGCCAACGTGATCCTCGCCGCGCTGCTCTCCCGGCGCGACGCGGCCTTCGAGATTCTCGGACGGCTCCGGCGTGGCGAATGGCGACTCGTGCTCAGCAATCACCTGCTGCTCGAATACGAGGAGGTCCTGAAACGCAACGACCACGGAAACTGGAAAGACTTCGATCGCATCATGGCGCGCGTGCCGGACGCACCGCCGGTGCCCGGCGACGAGCGGTAGCGTTTCCAACGTCCCCATTGGCTTCGCCGACGCCTTCCTCGTCCGCATGTCCGAACTCTGGCCCGAAGCCCCGGTCTTCACCCTCGACTCCGACTTCCGCGTAGCCGGCAACCATGGCCTCGTCACAACCGGCCATTCGTCCAAGCTCGCGCTCGGGGGGGGTGCTGAAGTGGCACTGAGTCGCCCAAACGGCGGCCTTTGTCTCGGGACTCCTTGCTGGCGGAGAGATCGCAGACGTCATGCTGGATCCTCGAGGCCATGCCTTTCCGTAGCGGTCTGGCTGCCCAGTTTACCATTCGGGTTTACCACGCGGAAAGCCGCGTTTTCGAAGCCAATCCCAAGTCCTTAGTTTTCAGTGGTTTGAGATGGTCGGGCTGGCGGGATGGACCCCACACGACCCGTGGTCTCTGCGAAGTGCGCCCGCCGCGGGTTTGCGTAGCGCTGCCGCGTGGGCAGTCGAACTGAAGTTCGAACCCCGCCATCTCTCGTTTCACATCGGGCTGGCGGGATTGCGGCCGCGGCCCGTCCGCTTTCCGAGGAAGCGCCTCCGGCGAGATGAACCAAAGCCGTTGTTTCACATCGGGCTGGCGGGATTCGAACCCGCGGCCTCTTCGTCCCGAACGAATTTTCGGCAAACTCTGCTGCTCCGCCAGGAGCTGCCTGCCCCCGTCAAAACCCGACTTTTCTCTGTTGGTGCGATCTTTTGAGCGCTTGGGGCCCGACTACATCCGCCAGTTTCCGACTCATTTTTTGGCGATGTGGTTACCGCTGTGGTTACCGCCATCCCCCTGAACCGCGCGTTAAAGGCGATGCGCACCGCAGGTAGGCGATGCCGTATGGCCTTGGTAGAAAGCACTGCACTACTAGGTCTGCCCGCACCTACTTGTGTTGAAACGCTCGGAAGAATTGCAGCTTGGATCGCCAGAACCACCACGCGAATAAGCCGCCCACGAGCGGCCCAATGATGAGGGCTGCGACGACGATGGCAGAAAGTGATGTTGTTTTATGCCAATTCGTAACTGATTCGTTTTGAGTCGCTTGGCAACCGGGAGACGACCTTGGACCTTGGTAATTTGCGATCGAGGATGAGGGTCTGACCATCGGTTGACCTCCGGATTGTCTCCGGCCACCGTGACGTGTCAGTTCGTGTTACAAGTCTCGGATGGCGGCGCGTCTCCCGCAGTTCCCGGACGAAGATCGACATACGCGGTGGACCCGAGCTGCTCTGACGACAATACTGCGCCTACCTCCGAGGATTTTTCACGCGAATCCAAAACGGTGTAGGCGTGTCTCCGATGGTGGGAATAGCCAAAATCGGGATGCGTTCGAAAGTTGCCTCAATTGACCGACGCGTTTCGTCCCGTGTTTTGGTCGATTCAGCCAACACGGCGCTTTTATCGAGCTGGGTGGCAGTGGACTTCGTTCGATCCATACAAGATAATTCCGTCCGCTCGCTCGCCCAGTCCAGATCAAATGGAGCCGCTGACCGCGCGGATGGTTTGCTCGCCGGTGAGTTTGCCGGATTCATCGTAGATGCGGATGATGCCGCCGCTGGAGCGCCCAAGATGCTGCGCGTAATCGACAGCGTGAGCCACGACCTGATACCAAAGCGGGTATGGCAAAACCGGGCCGGTGAGGTGAAAGCCGCGTCGGTCAGGCCGCTGGCGGATTTCGTAGATGGCTAGGTCGCGGTCGGGCACAAGGGGACAGTAGCTCACGATTCAAGGTTGGAATAGAGCGCGCCCGGCTGCACCGCGATCTTTCAAGTGCGGTAACGAACTCAGCAGCCCGTCTCCTGGCGCGAGCCGGTCCGTCCGGGAGAGGCGATTTGGACCGATGCCATCATTGCCGCGTATGCAAATCAGGCCCTCGCCTTAAAACCGTACTGGGCCGCAGTTGCGAAGCGTGTGTCACCATGAAAACACACCTCGTAAGCAAATCCATCATTGTCCTCGCGGCCTTCGCGCTTCCGGTGTCCGCCATCGCCCAAGCGGACAAGCCTGATCCCTCCAAAACAACAGATACCGGGGCGGCAGGCAGGGACATCGACAGCTCCAACAAGAATGAATCTAAAACAGACGCGAACGTCGGATCGGGTACGACGGACGACATCCGACCGAGTTCCGCGGTCGGAACAGCGGGCACTGCACTGCTCAACGATCCGTCGGCGCTGTTCCGCAAACTCGATACGGATCACGACGGTAAACTGACCCAGGAGGAATTTGCCCGCCTCAGCTCCGTCATGCGCCAGACCGGATCAGCGATTAGCCGGGAAACACCGGACCCTGGCACGCCGCGGATCAACACGACAGACCCTGCCAGCGGAACACCTCGATAAAAAAACAACCTTGGGATGCAGACGCCCCGGCTTAGGGTCTTCTGGCCGGGGCGTTTTCGCTCGCGCTTCCATGGCTTTCGTTGCGCGAGCACTACGCGCCACGTCGATCTCGGAGGAGAAAAGGCCACGCGAGGTTCGAGGCGAGCACGTCCCCAATTCCAGCGGCGGTTTGTCAGAATTCCGCCTTCGTCTTTCCCATGCGCCGCCCCTTCTGAGTGTGGCAGTCGAAGGCGTAATCGGGGATTTTCTCGCGCCCGGCTTTCTGCAATTCGGCGGCGAGCTTGTCCGCATCAAGACCCGCGCACTGATCATAGCCGCTGGCCCACAATTCCAGCACCCAATAGCCCGCGAGGCGAGTGTCTCTACGGCGAATGGCCTTCTGAATCGAGTCGCCGAATCAATCCTCGATCAGATCGTCGAACAACCCCGGCTCGATCGCGGTCTTGTCTTGGCTTTGGTAGGTCTCGAACCGGATGTGCGACTTCCACTTCCGTTTGAGGTAGCGTTTCTCGGCCGCGATGCGATCGGCGGATCGAAAGAGCGAATTGCCCCGAGCTTTTTGTCGCGCTCCTGGACAAAACAGAACCGGGCTTCATTCCAGACGATGCGATTCATCATCAGTTCTTCGAGCTGGCATCGATGTCGCACTTGCACTTGAGCAGTTCGTCCCACGTCGGCGCACCGCCATTCGCGTCACGCACGACACCCACGGCGCCGCCGACCCATTGATGAACGCCGAACGGATCATGCCATTTCCGTCCTGGCGCTTTCTAAACCCTGCATCGCTTGCGCTCGTGACCTGCGGTCGTTGGCAGACCGGCCTGCGCGAGCGCGTCTTGAATTTGCTGGCTGGTGATATCGCTCGAGTTGAACTGGACCAACGCCCCCCTTTCAAGAATGCGCACCCATTCGATGCCGGGCAGTCCTGCCAACAGCCCGCCCGCTTCCTTCCATACTCCGGCCATGTCAGAAATGGTCAAGTCGAGTTCGTGAATTTTAAGGGGAACGCTCACACCTTCTTCATCGCAATCATTCAAAGTTCGGATGCCTCGGAAATGAAACGCATCAGGTGTTGTGCTAGTTATTGCGGTAAAAGTGAAGCCGTTTGTCCTGCATTTGTCAGGCGCGCGCGCGTGACGTGCCGATGCGATTGCTAATGGCCGACTCGATGCCGTGGAAGGATGGACGAAGGTCGCCTTCACCACACCGCGGCGAATCACGGTCGATGCCGGGCGTGAAGCGCAGCAGAACCGGGCGGACGTGGAGATGGGCTTGAAGACCCTCCATTCCCATTTTGCCGAACAGGGCATGGACTTCGACGAAGAGATGGAGATCCGGGCTCAGAACGCGCGCGCCCTGTTGGATCTCGTAGAGAAATACTCGATCCCGCTCGAGTTGATCTGGAAACCAAGTGGCGGCATCGCGGCAACGCCGGTTGTCGGCGAGATCGAAGACCCTGTGGTTGCAAGTAGCGTGTGGCTGTCCGGATAAGTTCGTGTCGACACAAACGATGGCGCAGAACGCGTACGCGAGCGTTCCCGCGTGGGATCGCGGACGTTCATCCGGCAGCGATGGGGCCGGCTTCCGCAGGTGCATCCACGCGACCATCGATTGCTTTCCAAATGGCCACCTCGAGATCGTGGAAGTTCACGGGTTTGAGCAAATGCTCCGAGAAACCCGCGGCGCGGCTTCTCTCCAAGTCTCCCTCCATGCCGAATCCGCTGACGGCGATTCCCTTAATGGGTTGGGTGAGTTGAAGCTGCAGGATGAGTTCGAGGCCGCTCTGATCGGGCAGCCCGATATCGCTGACGAGTAGGTCAAAGGTTTGTTCGGCCGCCAGCGCCAGTGCTGAGCGCGCATCGTGTGCTCCGGAAACGCGGTAGCCACGCCGACGCAGAAGCCGCTCCATGGCGTCGCGCGTATCGTCGTGATCGTCCACAAGCAGAATGCTCAGATCGGCGCGGAGGCTTCCGACCGGTGGCGTCGAACCTTCAGCCGTTTCCGGCAAGGCTTCGATTGAGGCCGTTGGAAGGCGCAGAGTGAAAACGGCGCCTTTATTCAAGCCCTCGCTCGCGACGGCCAAAGTTCCGCCATGGACCTCGGCCAGCGCCTTCGAAATGGCCAGTCCGAGCCCGAGCCCACCATAACGGCGACGGATCGCACGTTCGCCCTGCTCGAACGGTGTGAAGATGCGGCGGAGCAGTTCCGGTTCGATGCCAATGCCCTGGTCGCTGACTTGAATCGCGAGGAGGTCCGGTGATTCATTGGTGGTGGTGATCGTAACCACGCCGCCGTCGGAGCTGAACTTCACGGCATTGCGGACGAGATTCCAGACGATCTGGTGCAACCGCGTCGGGTCCGTATTCAGCAGATGCCTTGGCGCCTTCAGGTTGATTTGGAGATCGATTTGTTTGTGGCTGATTTCCGAACGACACAGTTCGGCGGCGGCCAGAATGCACTCATGAGCGTCGAGCACTTCCAGCCGCAGATCGAGCTTGCCATGAACGACTCGCGTGAGATCCAGCAGATCATCAATCAAACGCGCCTCGTGCTCGATGTTGCGGCGGATCACCCTCAGCCCGCTCCGTGCCTCGGGATGGTCAAGAAGCATCGGCTCGAGGTCGTCGATCGTGGTGACGACGGGACTCAGCGGCGCCCGCAGTTCGTGGGATAGCATGGCGAGAAAGACGTCCTTGGCATCGTTAGCCGCTTCGGCGGCGAGCTTTTGCCGCTCGAGTTCCTCGGCCGCGCGTTTCCGTTCGGTAATGTTGCGCGCGATTGCAGAGACACCGCTGATCTGATCTCCGGATTTAATCGGAGAAATCGTCAGAGAGATGTCGAGTGGCGTGCCGTCCTTGTGGAGTCGCACCGTCTCGTAGGACGCAATTCGCTCGCCCCGGCCCACACGCACAAGGATCTCGCTCTCCTCTTTGACGCGATCCGGGCTCAGCAAAATCCGCACATCCTTCCCGATGATCTCGCCTGCGGAATAACCGAAGAGCAACTCGGCAGCCTGATTCCAGCTGGTAACGAGTCCCTCCAGCGTCTTGCTGTAGATCGCGTCGTTGGAGGATTCGACCACGGAGGCGTGCTGAGCGAGGACCATCTCCGTCCGCTTGCGCTCAGAAATGTCACGTGCGATGCCCGTGAAAATGTGCTGCCCATGGCGGACGAAATCGCCGATGGAGATTTCCATCGGAAACACGTGGCCGTTCTTGCGTCGGCCCGGCAGTTCCACGCCTCGCCAGGGCATGCCCTTGCGGCCGGTGGCCTGATAACGATTGATCCCAGCGAGATGCATGGCGCGCATCTCCTCGGGCATAAGCATGGTCAGCTTTTGGCCGATCATGTCGGCGGCGCTGTAGCCAAAGGTCTGTTCGGCGGCGGCATTCACGAAAAGGATCGTGCTGTTCTCATCAATCGTGAGGAATGCGTCCGATGCCGTCTCCGCCATGGTTCGGTAAAGAGCTTCACTTTGCTCCATCGCTTCCTCCGCCTTTCTCCGCTCCGCGAACTGTCCCATCTGGCTTGCCACCGCGGCGACCATGGCGAGGAGCTCATCCTTGGAACCGCGCAATTCGGTCGTGAAGAATTCGATGACTCCAAACACGCGACCCTCGATCCGGATCGGAAACGCAAACGCGCTGTGCAGCCCTGCCCTTTTCGCGGAAGCCGCCCGCGGGAAATTCGAGTCCCGAATCACATCATCAATCCAGACGATGGCCTTATCCGCCCACGCCCGGCCCGGCATCCCGATCCCCGGGGAAAACTGCGTGCGCTGGCTGGCGGTCACGAACTCCGCGACGGAGGTGCCGGGCCGGGACCAAGTCTCCGCGCACTTGAGCAGGCCTTCGTCGTCGTTGACTTGCCAGAAGTTTCCAACCTCCCAGTCGAGCTTCTCGCAGATCACCCTGAGGATTTTCGGGATCGCCTCGGAGAGCACCCGGGAGTCGGCCAGAATGCGCGTGGTCGCCTGCTGCGCATTCAGACGCTGCTCACTCGCGCGTCGCTCGGAAACCGCCGCGCACAGTGTCATGCTCATGATGGCGATGGTTCCGAGAAATGTCTGGAGCACGAGCAATGATTCGTTCGGCGTCTCGAGCGCAAACGGGCCGTGGCCCCGCAGGGTGCCGGCGATTGCGACTGCCGATAGCGCTACCATTGCTGTTGCCGTTTCCCGCTGCCGAAAACGACAGCCCACCCATACCAGCAGTGGCAGCAATAGGAAAAATAGCGGAGAACTTTTCTCGGTGAAAGAGAACCACTCCCCAAAAACGGCGCCACCCGCCGCGAGCAGCGCTGCTATGGCGGCGGTCGCCTCTGCCGCACGGCGTCGTCCCCAGTCGAAGCGCGGGTTTGCCGCCCACGTGATTATCAGCGGCGTCACGACGAGCGCGCCGGCAGCATCGCCAAACCACCATGTCTGCCAGATCGCCCCAAAGTCCGACCAGGCCGCCAGCCCCGCGAGGGAAAGGACCGTCACTCCCAGGGTCGCGCTGATCGTAGTGGCGAGCATTGACGCCAGCACTGCGAACTTGAGCACGTCAGGCACGCGGTCGAAGGCGTGCCGTCCGCCTGCAAAACGGCTCACCGCCCAGGCGGCGCAGAGGCCCTCGATGGTATTGCCTGCCGCGATCCCAAGGGAGGTCGCGGCATTGCCCGCCGTGGTGATATTCACCAAAAAGGCCGCCATAAAAATGGCCGGCCACGCGCGCATCCCGAGCACCAGTAACCCTGCAATTGCCAGCCCCGTTGGTGGCCAGACAGCCGACGCGCTTGCATTTACAAAGGCAAGGTGCAGGCCGAGTTTGCCCGCCCCAAAATAGAGCAGCGCGAAACACGCAAGTATGATGAGGCGGGGGAAGAGCCGCGTCGATTTCATGGACGCCGTTCGATGTGGGGCAGGTGCGATTCTTACCATGCGAACATCGAATTGGCAGCGGAATCTTTCGATCCTGGTCGGCTTCGAATTTCACCGGAGCGACCCGCTGGTGCGAAAGCACGAGGGATCTCTCATCGGTGAACATTTCCACACGTATTGCGCAATTGACAGTCGTCGTCCGGAGTGACGCCGTTACTGCAAGCCATCCATTACCAGCCGTGGCTCATCACTCCGGAGGCGCACGCCGCCATGCGCCGGGCCGCTGGAAATCTCGGGCTTTTCACCGATCCGCCGCAGCCGGCCTTAACTCCCGCACTGCTCACCGTCGAACGCGGCGTGGGGATCGTGACCATTCATGGCGCACTGATGAAGCGGCCGGATTTCTTCGCGCGGCTGCTGCTCGGTGCGACGAACATGGAGGACATCGAAGCGGCGCTCGTTGCCGCGCGCGACCGTGAGGATGTGCAGGCTGTGTTTCTCGACGTGGATTCGCCGGGAGGCACCGTCAACGGCACGCCGGAACTGGCCTCGCTTGTGGCCGACGTGTCGAAAGCCAAATACACCTACGCCTTCACCGATGGCCAGATGTGCAGCGCCGCCTACTGGATCGCGTCGCAAGCCGACGCCATCTACGCAAGCCCCAGCGCGCGGGTCGGCTCGATCGGTGTTCTGTTGCCGATGCTCGATGAATCCAAGGCTTTCGAGCAGGCGGGGCTGAAGGTCGAGCTGTTCGCCGCCGGCAAATACAAAAGCGTCGGCATGCCGGGCGTGTCGCTCACCGACGAACAACGGGCCTGGCTGCAGGGGGACATCGACGAAATCTACGGCGACTTCAAAGCCGCCGTGCTCGCGCGTGGCCGTCGCATCACTCCCGATGTGATGGAAGGCCAGTGCTTCTCGGGACGAAAGGCGTCCTACCATTCGCTCACCTCGGGCGTCGTCCAGGATCGCACCACGGCGCTCGAGAAACTGCGCGAGCGGCACGTGAAGCGGCCGGTCTAGTTGACAGCCAAACGCCAGCACAGATGAAAACCATCGACGAACACTCGAAGACGCCCTCGCTCGGGCGAAGCAACTCGAAGCCGACGCCCAGGCGGGCTCGACACTCCTCAGCGAAGCGGCCAAACAATCCGACGATCTCAAGGCGCAGATTGCCGCGCTCACCAAGGAGAAGGAAACGCTCAGTCTCGCCAGCGGCGAACTCACCGAGCAACGCGACCAACTCGCCAGCGATCTGGCCACGGCGAAGCAATCGCTGACTTCTGCGGCGGCCACCGCCGTGCCGGATCAATCTGGCAGCGGGCGAGTATTTCTGAGTTCGCCCATTTCAATTCGGTGGTTGCACGGCCCCGCTGCTGGAAACGGCAGCGGGGTTTTTCCGTTACCCGATCCGCAGCACCCATCCCCATAGTGCAGCTACCTGTAGAACCACTTCGCGTTTGGGCCGTCACGCGCGCTTGGAATGACCGTAATGTGCCATTACTTTAAAATATACTTGCGCGGTATAGATATGCTGGCACATTTTCCCCATGCAACTCACAAAGCGCGGAGAATACGCGCTCCGCACACTGATCCGCCTTGGCGTCGCCCATGAATTAGGGCGTCCGGTGGTCAGCGTTTCGGAACTGGCGCAAGCGGAGCGGTTGCCACTTAAATTTGTCGAACAGATCCTCAGCCAGCTTCGTGGCGCTGGGTATATCGAGACCCGTCGGGGCAAATTCGGCGGCTACTTTATTGCCAAGCCGATGGAGGACATTTGCTTTGCCGATGTGGTCCGATTGATCGACGGCCGGCTCGCTCCAATCGCTTGCGCGAGTGAGACCTGTTACGAGCCCTGCTCGTGCCCGGATGAGGAACACTGCGGCCTGCGAATGCTGATGATCGATGTGCGCAATGCCATCGTCGGCATCCTGGAGCGTTACTCATTGCGCGACATCGTGGAGGTCACGCTGCGTAAGATCCGTCGCGACAATCTCCCGGCCCCCTTTGGCGTGCCGATGGTCGAGGCTCTCACTGCTGGAATCACTGAACCGGGACGCCGCCACGCTGATCCGCGCGACGGATTCCTCGCCTTGCACACCACCGATGAAAACGAATCCTGAAACTCGTCCACCATCCAAGGGAAACGCCGGCCAACAGCCCGCATGGCTGCAGATCGTGCGCGATCGAGTCGCCGGCCTGCAATTTGGCGCCGTGCAGATCGTCGTGCATGAAGGCCGCGTGACTCAGGTGGAAAGCACCCAGCGCACACGCCTGCCGGCCGATAATTCCGCAATCGGGTGATTCGCTGCTTTCCGACCGACCGCTTCAAAGCGGAGGTCCTTTCAATACCAAGCCTGCACGAGGCAGACCGGACCACCGGATGGCTCGTCATTTCATCCGCATGAAACGACTCCATTCCATCATCCCATTCATCGCTTTGACTGCCCTTGCCCTCGCGCTTTTGACGGCTTGCAGCAAACCGACCGACGCATCCTCAGGCGCAAAAAAGCGCACGCTTCTCAACGTCTCCTACGATCCGACGCGCGAGCTTTACGCCGCGGTCAATCCGCTCTTCGTCAGTCATTGGAAAACGAAGACCGGCGAAAACGTGGAGATCACGATGACGCACGGCGGCTCGGGTAAACAGGCACGCTCCGTGATCGACGGCCTCGACGCCGACGTCGTGACGCTCGCGCTCGCGGCGGACACGAACGCCATCGCCGAAAAGACCGGGAAGATTCCCGCGGACTGGCAATCTGCGCTACCGCAGAATAGCTCGCCTTACACCAGCACGATTGTCTTTTTGGTGCGGCAGGGAAATCCGAAGGGCGTCAAGGATTGGGGCGATTTGATCAAGCCCGGAGTCGAAGTCATCACGCCAAATCCGAAGACTTCGGGTGGCGCGCGCTGGAACTATCTCGCCGCCTGGGCCTGGGCGCTCAAGCAGCCCGGCGCCGACGAGGCGAAGGCGAAGGAGTTCGTTCGTGCGCTCTTCAAACACGTCCCGGTACTCGACACTGGCGCGCGCGGATCGACCACCACCTTTGCCCAGCGCGGCATCGGCGACGTGCTACTCGCTTGGGAAAATGAAGCGTTTCTTGCGATGAAAGAGCTCGGCGATGGGAAGTTTCAGATCGTCGTCCCGTCGGTGAGCATACTCGCGGAACCGGCGGTGGCCGTGGTGAAGGCCAACGCCGAGAAAAAGGGTAACCAGCAAGCGGCGCAGGCGTATCTCGAGTTTCTCTACAGCACCGCCGCGCAGAAGGTAATCGCGAAGAATTTCTATCGACCCATCAAACCGGAAGCCGCTGATCCTGCCGACCTCGGGCGCTTTCCCAAGCTCGATCTGGTGACCATCGACAAAGATTTCGGCGGCTGGGCCAAGGCGCAGCAAGCGCACTTCGCTGATGGCGGAGTCTTCGACCAAATCTACACCGAAAAATGAACGCGCTCCTCACCCGCAAAGACTTTGGAAAACAAAGGAAGCCCGCCGTGAACGCTGTTCGACTCCTGGAGCGCGCAGTGCCGGAAACTTCGGGGACTAATGGCATGCGTCCCCGCCGATCGCTGCGTCGTTTGCTTCGTCCGTTGTTTGAGCGCGTCTCCGAATCGCATACTTCATGGCGCGCCGATTCGGTTGGGCTCTGGCGGACGGACGAAGGGCGGTACTGGATGCCGCGGCTGATCTTTCAGCGCGCCGGCGAGCAGCCAGTCATCAAGCTCGCAATCTTCGCCGGCGTCCACGGCGATGAACCCGCCGGCGTTCACGCGCTCTGCGATCTGGTGCAAGCTCTGGAGTCACTTCCGAATCTCGCGCGGCAATACCTCATCCACGTTTATCCTCTCTGCAATCCCACAGGCTACGAAGACGGCACGCGGCATTCACGGTCCGGCAAGGACTTGAATCGCGAATTCTGGCGAAGTTCGACGGAGCCGGAGGTGCAGTTGATCGAGCGCGAAATCCTGCGTGAACGCTACGATGGCTTCATTTCGCTCCATTCCGACGACACGAGCGATGGATTCTACGGCTTCGTCCGCGGGGCCACGCTCACGCGACATCTGCTCGAACCGGCGCTCGCTGCCGCCGAACAGATGCTGCCGGTGAATCAGGCGCCGATCATCGACGGCTTCCATGCAGTCAACGGCATCATCCATTCCGCCTACGACGGCATCCTTTCCGCGCCACCCGGCACGCGTCCGGCGCCGTTTGAAATCATTCTGGAATCACCCGCACAGGCACCGTTGCAACTACAGCGCGCCGCGCTCCTGCTCGCGGTCATCGAGATCATCCGGCATTACCGCCGACTTATTTCGTACGCCGCCGACCTATGAGAATCCGCTTCGGGAAACGCCGGGTAATTCCCGGTTTCGGGCTCTCGCTCGGAGTAACGATTTTCGCGCTCAGCGCGATCGTGCTCATTCCGCTGTCAGCCGCTGTATTCAAGTCCGCGGGCCTGGGCTGGGATGGTTTCTGGCACGCGGTGACGACACCGCGCGCCCTGGCCGCATTTCGCCTTTCGTTCACCGCGTCTTTGGGCGCCGCGGTGTTCGATCTGTTTGGCGGTCTTCTCATCGCGTGGGTGCTGGTTCGCTATTCGTTTCCAGGACGGCGGTTCTTTGATGCCATCGTCGATCTTCCGTTCGCCTTGCCGACCGCCGTGGCGGGCATCGCGCTCACCGCGCTTTATGCGAAGAACGGCTGGCTCGGGAAGCACTTCTACGCGGCGGGAATTGAGACAGCGTTCACACCGCTTGGCATCGGCATCGCGCTCGCGTTCATCGGGCTGCCGTTCGTCGTGCGCAGCGTGCAACCCGTGCTCGTGGACCTGGAGCCCGAGATCGAAGAAGCGTCAGCCACGCTCGGCGCCGGGCGCTGGACCACGTTCCGCCGCATCCTTCTGCCGGAGCTGGCTCCGGCGCTGCTGACTGGCTTCACCATGGCCTTCGCCCGCGCGTTGGGCGAATACGGCTCGGTCGTTTTCATCTCTGGGAATATGCCGATGCGCACCGAGATTTTGCCGCTGCTTATCATCACGGAGCTGGAACAATTCCGTTACACGCAAGCCACCGCGCTCGGCACCGCGATGCTCGGCCTGAGCTTCATCTTCCTGCTCATCATCAATCAACTCCAACGCTGGAGCACCGCCCGGCGCGCCCCGTTCTAAATATGGCCGCACTGACCGGACATTCCGCATCGCTCGATACCGATCGCCGCGCGGCTTTGCGCGAAGCTTGGTGGATGCGTTGGTTGCTCATCAGCGCGGCGCTCGTCGTGCTTTCGTTGTTGTTGCTGCTGCCATTGTTACTGGTTTTCGCCGAAGCGCTCCGCCGCGGATGGGAAGTCTATCTCGCGGCGCTCACGCAGCCCGATGCGCTCGCCGCATTGAAACTCACGCTGACCGTCGCCGCCGTCGTCGTGCCACTGAATGTAGTCATCGGCCTGGCTGCGGCGTGGCTGGTCACGCGCTTCGAGTTTTTCGGCAAGAGTTTTCTCATCACGCTCATCGACCTTCCATTTGCTGTCTCACCGGTCGTTGCGGGATTGATTTACGTGCTCGTCTTCGGTGCCAACGGCTGGTTCGGCCCGTGGCTCGAAGCTCATAATATCCGCATTATTTTCGCGCCTGCGGGCGTCATCCTCGCCACGCTGTTTGTAACTTTCCCCTTTGTTGCCCGCGAACTCATTCCCGTCATGCAGGCGCAGGGCACCGACGCTGAACTCGCGGCGCTCACGCTCGGCGCCAGCGGCTGGAAGACCTTCTGGCGCGTCACGCTGCCCAATGTGAAATGGGGTGTCTTTTACGGCATCATTTTGTGCAACGCGCGGGCGATGGGTGAATTCGGCGCGGTGTCCGTCGTGAGTGGGCATCTGCGCGGACTGACCAATACCCTCCCGCTCCACATCGAAATTCTCTACAACGAATACCAGTTCGCCGCTGCCTTCGCCGTCGCGAGCCTGCTGGCCTTGCTCGCCCTCATCACCCTCGTCGCCAAGAGCGCACTCGAAGCCCGCCTCGAACACTGATCCGCATGAGCATCATCGCCCATCACATTTGCAAATCGTACGGCCGCTCGACGGTGCTCGATGACGTTTCCGTCGAGTTCCAGACCGGCAAACTTGTCGCCCTGCTCGGTCCTTCCGGCTCGGGAAAAACTACGCTCTTGCGCATCCTCGCCGGCCTGGAAATCCCCGACCCACACCCGCGACTCTCCATCAAATTCGGCGCCCGCGACGTCACCGAAACGCGACCCGGCGAGCGCGCCGTCGGCCTCGTCTTTCAGCACTATGCGCTCTTTCGCAACATGACTGTCGCCGACAACATCGCGTTCGGCCTCACCGTGCGCCCGCGCAAGCTGCGACCGCCGCGCGACGAAATCCGACGGCGCGTGGAGCGCCTGTTGCAGCTTGTGCAAATGGAGGCCTTCGGTCGGCGCTATCCGCAGCAGCTTTCCGGTGGACAGCGCCAGCGCGTGGCGCTTGCCCGCGCGCTCGCCATCGAGCCGCAGGTCCTGCTTCTCGACGAACCCTTCGGCGCGCTCGATGCCAAGGTGCGCAAGGAGTTGCGTCGCTGGCTGCGCCACTTCCACGACGAGATGGGCATCACCACCCTCTTCGTCACGCACGATCAGGAGGAAGCGCTCGAACTCGCCGATGAAATCGTGGTCCTCAACCAGGGCCGCATCGAGCAACAGGGCGAACCGCAGGCAATCTTCGACGAGCCGGGCTCGGCGTTTGTCTGCGAATTTCTCGGCAATGTGAACAGGCTCGATCACTGGCGCGGCGCCGCGAGTCCCATCTATGTGCGCCCGCACGAAATCGAAGTCGGTTTCGCGACCGAGGAATGCGTGCAAGCCACCGCGCGCGTCCGGCACCTCTTCACCGCCGGCCCGATTGTGCGGCTCAATCTGCGGCTGGCCGACGGCCAATTCCTCGACGCCGAAATCAGCCGCGCGCAGCTCGAAACTATGGCGCTCGATGAGGGCGATGAAGTCGGCCTGCGCTTCCGCGCGACCCGCCAGTTCCGCCGCGAAGACGCTGAACCGTTCGGCGCCCTCACGTCCTGAGCCTCCCACAATTTCCAACGCAGACCGCACTCGCGGATGCCAATTCAGCAACCATTAAAATCAAGGCGACCGACCGACCGGACTTCCGGAGGCGCCCTTCAAACAAAGAAGTCCAATGCCATCCATCTCATCCACCCGTCGCGTCGCCATTACCGTCGCTGCCGCGCTCACTTCCACCTTTGCGCACGCCGACGATTCGGCGCTGCTCGATCTCCTCGAAAAAAAAGGAATCCTGACGAGATCCGAAGCCGCCAGCGTCCGTCAGGAATTAATCCACGATCAGGAAAACGCCCGCGCGCAGGTAAGCGCCAACAGGATCAAGCTCACTCCGTCGCTGACTGAGCTGAAGCTCTACGGCGATCTGCGACTGCGCTACCAATACGACAATCAGGACCTGCAGGTTGATCCAAACCCGGTCGGTGTGCACCAGGATCGCCACGATGAAGACCGCAGCCCCAGCGGCTCGCAGCAAAGTCGTTACCGTTTCCGACTGCGGCTCGGCGCGGATTTCATTCTCGGCGAGCATTGGTTTGGCGGTGTGCAACTTGCCACCGGGCAGCCTTCCGACAGCGGCAACCAGACCTTTGAAAACGGATTCGACGATTACGCGATCTTCATCAGCAAGGCGTTTTTGGGCTGGAAACCAAACAACACCTTTACGATCACCGGCGGGAAGTTCGATAACCCGTTCTATACGACCGAACTCATCTGGGACGCCGACATCACACCGACCGGCCTCGCGGAAGTCATCAACTTCCACCAATGGTTCGGCGGCACCGACGAGGTAGGATTCGACAAGGACGGAAAGCTCCAAGTCGCGAGCAGGCAAGCGCAGCCGTGGACCTTAAGCCTCGTCGCCGGACAATTCATTTTCGACGACAACCTCGAGAGCAACTTCGACAACGATGAATCGACCGACGCCTACCTTTTCGAGACGCAACTTGTCGGCAGCTATCAGTTCAAAAACGGTATTCGGGCGACCTTCGCGCCCGGTTGGCTGGTCTATAATGCGGCCTTCGTAAGCGGCCTCCAGAATACACGGCCATTCAACGACTCGCCGAACATCTCGGGCGCGACGCGGAACCTCAGCCTTCTGCTGGCTCCCGGCGACCTGACGTTCTCGCTCGGCAAGGCCAAATCGAGATTCTTCTGGGACTTCGCTTACAACATCGAAGGCCGTAAACGCTACGAGGACGTTTATGACCTCGTCACCCTGACCAATCCGATGAACGATCCTGACGATCGCAGCTCGAATCACGCGCTCATCGACGACATCGCCTTTCTCGCCGGCTTCCAAATCGGCGAGAACAAAAGGGCCGGTGACTGGTCGCTGCTCGCCTATTACCGCCAGGCCGGCGTTTCCTCGATCGATCCCAATCTAAACGATTCGGATTTCGCGGGCAGCCGGCTGAACACCCGCGGATTCAAATTCGGCCTGGGCTACAACTTAACCGATTTTACCGTCGCCGCGCTGACCTACCAATACGCCTGGAATCTTCGGGACAATCTGTTCGGAGGTCAGGCCACGGGAGGCAACGGGATCGCGGATACGAACAACATTTCGATATTTCAGTTTGATCTCTCGGTGAAGTTTTGAGCTATCGGGAGCCGGCGGACACAACACCCGGATCGAGTCTCGCTGGCCCCATAGCTGTGGGACTCACTGCTCCACGCTTCCATTCGGTTACTTTCGATTCGGTGGTTGCAAGACCCCGATGCTGGAACCGGCAGCGGGGTTCCGCGTTCGGCAGCATGCGCCAATTATTGGATCGTCGGTCGTGATCGGTGACTACAGATTGATACGGCTAAGTTGCGCAAGAATAGTAATTTGGGGGCGCTGTCAGGATTTGGACGGTCCCGGTACATTTCGTCAAAAACTAAACGCCATCTGTAATCATGGCCGTCACTACCGTATTACGGAGGAGACGCCTCCATGAGCGATTCCGAGCCTCTTGATAAACCATCCTTCTTTGCGACGACGCGATGGTCAGTCGTGCTGGCGGCGCGTGGTGCTGTCGTTGGGGATGCCGCGCTGGCGTTGGAGACTCTTTGCACTACCTACTGGCGGTCGCTTTACGGCTACGCGCGACGACATGGATTTTCGCCGCACGATGCCGAAGACGTGACGCAAGCCTTCTTCGCGCGATTGCTGGAAAAGGACTATCTGCAGGCCGTGCGGCGGGAGCTGGGACCGTTCCGGGCGTTCCTCCAGATGGCGTTCAAAAGATTCCTTTCCAAGGAGCGGGATCGCGCGTCGGCATTGCAGCGAGGCGGTGGCGCTGCGCATGTGCCCTTCGATTTGCTAGAGGCCGAAATCGGCCATGCCGAGGACGCGCCGAATCTTCCGGCCGACGAAGTCTTCGAGCTTCGTTGGGCCATGACCGTGCTGGCCGCGGTGATGCAGGCCCTCCGGGAGGAATTCCGAGCCGCAGGAAAGGAGGCGGATTTCGACATTTTGAAAGGCGCCTTGAGTGCACCGAAGGACGGATCTCGCTACGCGGAAATGGCGGCGTCGCTTGGGTCTTCGGAAGGCGCGGTTCGGGTCGCTGCGCATCGGTTGCGCAGACGGTTCCGGGAACTTTTTCGCCTGGAAGTCGCACAAACCGTGGCCACGCGAGAAGACATCGACGTGGAAGTGCGCCACTTGGTTTCCGTGCTCGCCCGCGCATGAGAATGTTCGCGGCCGCCTGTAACGACTCCTCCCTCATCCGTATTGTTAAGGAAGAAATCAAACTGCCGTGTCCGACTCACTTCCCAATTTCCACCACCATTGTCTGACCATCCTTCCCACCGGCATGACCGGTTGAATGAGCCTTTCGTCCAAAAATCACGGTTATGAACTCATCACACGATTTACATACGACAGAAGGGTCACTCATCAGTTCTCTGCCGCTCTCCTTGCTCCGGCTCATCGAGCTGGCGGGGTTGGAACGTCAATATGCACCGTTTGTTCGTGTGCCTCCCGATCAGGACCGGTGGCTTGTTTCAAGTGAGAAAGGCGCGTTCGGCCCCATGCCGTTTCGCGAGGTGCTTGATCGATTGCTCAAGGGCGAAGTGCCGCTCGCGATCTTGCGCGAGGACGAGGCAGGCCAGGATCCGCCGCCGTGGCAAACCCTCGCGTATCGTGCGTGCTCCACGGACCGGCCAACCGTGCTGGCGTGGATCATCGGGTTCTGGATCGCCGCGATTTTCATCGGCTGGGTTGCGGTTGCAACGTTGGGGCCGCGCGCAACGCAGCCCGTTTTGCAATGGGCATACTTCGCAGGAGTGATCGCGGCTGCGGCGTGGTTCAGTTTGCCGCAGTCAGTTCGATCTAGGATCCGGGGCAAACCATTCTGAGCGTTTTGTGCCAATCAACGGATGACCAGCATCTCCGGCATTTTGTCGCCGGATCGCCGCGCGGAAATCTTCGGTGCCGCCTGTAACGCTTCCTCCCTCGTCCGTATGGTGAAGGTAGAAACAATCTGCCATGTCCGATTCCGCCCCTCCTGCAAACACCTGCCCGCAATGTGGAGCCATCGTCGCCACGGGAGCACCGGAGGGGCTGTGCCCGCGATGCGTTGCAGCGGTGAATCTCTGCGCCGATACGGCGATGGCCGGAGCGACTGAGGTCGGGGCGCAATCGGCCCCGGCACCCGATGAAATCGCGGCGCATTTTCCGCAGCTCGAAGTCATCGAATTTCTCGGTCGCGGAGGGATGGGCGTGGTCTATAAGGCGCGGCAAAAGGCGCTGGGCAGGCTGGTCGCGCTGAAGCTCCTCGCGCCGGAGCGGGTGGAGGATCCAAAGTTTGCCGAGCGTTTCGCGCACGAAGCCAAGGCTCTCGCGGCGCTCAACCATCCGAACATCGTGACGATCCACGACTTCGGCCAGGCGGGCGGGTATTTCTATCTGCTCATGGAGTTTGTGGATGGCGTGAATCTGCGGCAGGCGATGAAGGCGGGGCGCTTCACACCGGAGCAGGCGCTGGCCATCGTGCCGCCGGTTTGCGAGGCGCTGCAATACGCGCACGAGCACGGCATCGTGCATCGCGACATCAAGCCCGAGAACCTGCTGCTCGCCAGAGATGGCCGCGTAAAGATCGCGGACTTTGGCATCGCGAAGATTTTGGGTGCGGAAGCGTCAGGCATCGGGCTGGCGGAATCGCAGCCCGCTGGCACGCCGCAATACATGGCCCCGGAACAGAAGGAGCATCGCATTACCGATCATCGCGCGGACATCTATTCGCTCGGCGTGGTGCTTTACGAAATGCTGACCGGCGAACTGCCATCGGACAAACTACAGCCGCCCTCCAAGCGCGTGCAGGTGGACGTGCGCATCGATGAGATCGTGCTGCGCGCGTTGGAAGTGAAGCCGGAACTGCGCTTCCAGACTGCTGCGGACTTTCGGACGGGAGTGGAGAATGTGAAGGGCGAAAAAGCTACGGCGCAAAGTGCTGCTCCCAACTCCAAGCGCGCGATGCAATTCAGGCTTGTCGAAGAGCGCGATGGTCGTCGCGTCATCGTCTGGCGTGGTGTGTTGGGCGCGGCCTTCGCCGTCTTTGCTATCACACTCGTAATTGGAGCAGCTATGTCGCTTGTCGCAAAGGGAGCGCCCCCCTTTGTGATCGTCGTGGCGTTCGCTGGGATCGCCGCCTTGCTGACTGTGGGCTCCTCGGTCCGCATCAGCCTCAAGTCTGGTGCGTCGCCGCATTCAGAGCCAGATGACACCACCGGCCCGCCGCGCTTTTCTCGTGCAGCCATCGTCGGTGCGTGCTGGGTGCCGGTGATCTTCGTCTCATTTGTCGCGGTGGCTTTGATCAGCTACCAAGGGCTCGGCAGACCCAGCCCCAACCCCGCATGGTGGCAACTGTTGCTCTTGATCCCCGCGCTGATCATGGGTGTCGCTGGCCCCTTCGGCACAACGATCCTCGGCTGGGTGGCCGTAGCGCAAATCCGGCGGTCGGCGGGGCGAATTCTTGGCCTGCAACTGGCGTTGTTCGACGGACTCGTATTTCCGTTGATAACTCTGGGCGCCATCGTTGCGGTGGCTGTCGTGGCACTGGCAAAGATGTTTGTGGAATTCTATGCTAATCCTTCGGTCATCGGTGATCCTCACATTCATCCACCGCTCATCACGCGGATGGCGAACTGGCTGTCGTTGAACAAGGAAGTGGCGGTCATCGTCGGCGTGATTGCAGCCATTGTGGTGAATGTGCTCATCGTCCGTGCCGTGCTGCGCGCTGTGCGTAGAGAGGTTCCCTCAGCGCCACCCGAGACTCGCGCGATAGGCAATGAAATTCAGGTTGCCTCGATCGCGATGATTTTAGCGTTGATCGCCACCGCCCTGGGTGCGCTGGCCGTGGTCCGCAACGCAGGCGCGTGGCCTGCGATGGCTTTTTCACTGCTGTTTGCCGGTATGTCGATCTTGATGGCGCTGCCGGTGCGCCGCTTGGCCGCGGGGAAATGCGCGCTGATCATCGCCGCTCTCGGCACGGTCATCTGGCCGGCGATCGCGCTCGTTGTCCAGCGAGGGCGGGTGGGCGCGGATGTAAATGGTTCTGGCATCGAAAGAGTAGAGGTCGCGGAGGATCGGGCCGTCATTAGCCAGCCACGTTACGATCTCGAAGGAATGATCATCACCTTCGGACCTGCGGCCAATCGCTGGACGCCATCGGGGGTGTATCTCGAAGCGATGTTCGACGTTACGCTCGAACCGCACTGGATCGGCCGCGGCGCAAATTGGGTGATGAAACCTCGGCATGGGATTATTTCGAGCTACCGGCTCGATGGCCCGCCGGGGCCGATGCTCGGGAAGATCGTCTTCCATCCTGGCACGCCCAAACCGAAGCCAGACGGTTCGTATGTCATCGGTGAGTTCCGCCCAGACAAGGGCGGGCCGCTGCCGATCGCGGTAAAGGTGGAACGAGACCCGCCATCGAACGCATTCCCCGCTGGCGAGCATGTCGGCCGCAATCACCTTTCCGTCGTCGCGACCTACAACCAGACGGCGACAGAGCTGCATTATGTGCTTTTTTATGACGGTGATTTTGCGAACACCGCCTCGTCCGGCTCGCAAAACCTCGCCGCGAACACCTGGGTGGACGAGGGTGCGGTGAAACTGAAAAATGGGCGCACTTTCGGTTACCGGCGCGAGGCGCTTTACCCGGATGAACTACACATCAATGGCACCGCATACGACCTGCGCAAGGGCCGGGTGATCGTGTTGCGCGATGATGGCGTCACAGAGCAGTTCCGATTCTTTCCCTCCGTCGCCACCGCGCGCGACCCTGAGGAGATGTCTCGCTTGATTCGTTACGAGGAAGCCGCCCCGAAGAAAAGCGGCGCCGACAAAAAACAGAATGCGAAAATGATTCCCGACCACATCGAGTTCCGAGTCACGCGCGTTGAAAATCCGCCCGGCTCCCGAGTCATCGCAATGCACTTCGAGCGCGACAAGAACTACGGCCTCGGTCTCGAATTCTCGCAGGACGTGATCGCTGCATCGGATGGCAAAGCACCCAAGTCGGGCTATCGCGACTGGCGTCAGAAGATGTTCCTCGGCGCGAGTGACAGCGGCCAATTTGCGTGGGAACTGCTGGAGGAATTCAGCACCGACGAGGCGCGGTCAATCGCGAAGGAGGTCGAGAATCGCGGGCGAGAGATGTCGCAACTCCCCGATGGCGCCTTGATCGAGTTTGCGAAGGTGAAGCATCGCGAAGGCTGGACCTATGTCCTGCTCGCCCGTGTCAGGCGCGAGTGGGGCGCGCCGTATCCTCCCGCGCCGCCCGGGGCGAATTACACCTTCGAGAAGCTGGTGATCGTGCCAAACGGTCGCACGGTGAGATTGGCGCTGCTCGCCAGCGCAAACGATCAGGCGCCTCAGCCCGTGGGCGATCCACTTTATTTCAAAACTCCGCCTGACCGCACCTCTGGTTTTCTCCTGCGCTGGCACGCCTACGACGCCAGCGCAGATGGGCACGGCGAACAGCCAAGCCGCGTCCTGATTGATATTGCTGATCCCGATACCGGCGTAGCTTATCACCGTTTCGAGCATGGCTTCGGCCTCGGCGCGCGCTTCAAGATTCTGGAAGTCGCGCCGTTGCCAGACAAGAATCCGAGCGTGATGCTGGTCGAGCCCGGCCGTTCCACCACTCTTCACCTGCTCGCGGCAGAGAAGGTTGGCCCGCCCGGCGCGGCGATTGTCGAACAGTGGCACCTGCTCGCCGACGTTGGCCACGTCAGCCGCGATGAGGTGAACGCCATCCCGCGTTTTCAAATGCCGCCCACGACTGGTTTCCAGCCGCCGCCTGCGCCCACGGTGCCGGCGCCGACCGGGGAGCCAGCAAGTGCGAACTACCTGGAATTAGATCAGACGCCCGGAAAATGAAGGCGCTATCCATCCTATGAAACAATCAATAATTTATTGGCTTTGCCTGCTTGCCTCCTTTGCACTGGTTTCGTGCATGGAGCCGGGGGGTGGTGGCGCCGTTCATCTCCCTCCGTCCGCAATTAAGCGCGATGTGCCCATGCCTTTGCAGCTTGAACTCTCTGCGGTCAATGCTCACGGCAGGATGAGCTTGAGGATGACAAAGATCGCCTGTCACTATCGGCTATCGAAGAACTCTCCATTCGCGTCAATCGCGATGACGCCTACCGATGTGGATGAGCGTCATCTCATCGCTCGTTGCACTCTTCCCGCATTCTCCACGGAGGCTCATGGCATCGTTGAGTATTACTTTAGCTTCGATTTCGACGGCCATCACAATCAACATAAATCCGCAAATGATCCAATTCGGATCTCACTCGAATGAGGCCGCAAAGGTCCACAATGCACCGGAGTTGACCTATGGCAACGGTGCCTGGCGCGCGTTTAAGTTTGGCCGCTGTCGCGCGAAGGTAGGCGTTCTCGCGCATTTTCCCCGAACCGCACCACAAGCAACTGAATCGAACCAAACATGAAACAGACCACCCTCGCGGCCGTCATCGGAGCCTTCCTCGCCTCGGCGGCATTCCTCACAGTCCCGTCATTCCTCGCGCAACAAGCACACGCGACAGATATAGCCGGCAATGAACAATACAAAATATTCTCCCTCAGGGCATACGGAGACGACGTCGCACGCTTGGAGGGAGACCTGAACAAACTTGCATCCGACGGTTGGAAGGTAAGAACGGGTGTCGGTGTCGCTCTGGTTCTCGCCAAATAGTTTTTCCGTCGGCACGGATAAGTGTGCGCATGGTTCGTTTTGCCACTTGCCCAACCACTTTTCGCGTTCGAACGGTTCGAGCCATGTTTGGGCGCCAGTCGTGGGACGCTTTTAGACAATGAACCGAACGTCGATCTACACGCGGGCATCGAACACGCCTCCGCGCCGTTCCGGCGTGTCACTGAGTTTGGACCGGTAGACCGCACATTTGCAGCGTGGACAGCTATAAGAAATGGACGTTGTTGACAATCCGTCAGCTACATGTCGCTGCATGAAGAAAAAGCCGCTGCGCTCGCTGAGGTTCTCGCCGCTACGGGCGAGGAGATTATTTGGAAAGGACAAACGCTTCACGCGCTCGTTTCCGACAATCCGCTGAGCCAGGATCTCGGGCTGGGCGGGTTCGATGCGAAGGGCGATTGCACGATGAAGGTGCTGCGCTCGGAGCTTGGTGCGGACCGGCCGAAGCTCGGCGAGAAGATCGAGTTTCAGGAAACGCGCCTATCGCATCACGCGCGTCACGGACCACCCGCAGTTCCCGATGATCGTGCTGGTGGTCGAACCGGAGGACTGACGCCATGCTCGATCACGTCCTCGACGAACGTCTTGCTTGCGCATCTGAAAGCCGTGCCGGCGCTGGCCGCGCTTCAATGGCTACACGGGCCAGGACAATGCGGAGCACAAGCTGCCGGCGCTGACGGTCAGCACCACGTCGGAACCGCTCGCCGGGTCGGACACGGCATTTCGAGGAGAGGTCGGCATCTCGATCGAGAGCGAAGCGCACGACACGACGCCTGCCATTCACGGCGAGCGGGTGGAAGCGGTGCGCGGCGTCCTGTCGATCGCGCACGGTCATCGCAGCACTCAATGCGACCGGGCGGCTTGCACATCTACGGCTACGCGCCGCTCGGCTCGGAACCCACGGCGGGCGATGCTCGTTTCACCACGAACCTGCGCTACCGCTTCGGCTTCGGCCCGGCGTGAGCGTTGACAGCACATCGAGGTCATGCCCGCCAACGACGTAAAATTCGGCATCAGCCGCCACGCCGGCTCGCTCATTGATTCGGTGGAAACCGACGACAGCGTGCAGGTCAAAGAACTGCCCGGCAGCGACGGCGAAATCGCCCGCTTGAAGACTTATCGCCAGATGACCGACGGCTCGGTCAAGGGCCACGGCGCGACTGGCCGTCGTGCCGGGCGTCGGCGATCCCGGCGTGAGCGGCCTGCCCAACGGCGGCGTGACCGTCATCACCAACGTGAAGCAGAGCGAGAGCAACGAGGACTTCGACGGCTGGGAATACAGCTTCAAACATTATCCGACCGCCGAAGCCGTCGGCGGCGAACTGACTCCGTAATCCATGAACAAGGGCGACCAACTTTGCATCCTGCGCGCCGAGGTGAAAACCGACGCGGACGCGCTCAATCTCCTGCGGCTCGTGGCCGCGCTCACCGCCATCGGCATCCCGCTGGACGACGATTGCCCGTATCTCGAAACGCGCGAGCTGGTGGAAGGCGCGGAGCGGCGGCTCGTGACGTGGACGCTCAAGGCGAAGAGCATCTGCGGCCAGCATGACGCGCGGAAGCTGATCGAGGCCTGGCACGATCCGGTGTGGACGACGCAGAACGCCGAGCATCCGTTTGCCTACATCACGACCGCCTTCCGCAACGCGGGCCTGCTCGCGGCGGAAATCGGGCGACTGGCTCCCGTCGCGCTGATTCGCAAAGGCAAGCGGTTCGCGCTCGTGCCCTTCGACGCGACGCCGGAACGCCGCCAGGAACTCCTCACCGCTCTCGAAAAATGACACACGGACGAACGCACGCAGACCAACATCGACACGTTCATCGCGCCCGCGCCCGAGGCCGGCGGCATCACGCTGCGGCCGTTCTCGGCGGGCACACTCACGATCTGCCGCGCGCTCGGCCTCACGATGGTCGTCGGCGGCGACAAGGAGCGGTCGAAGCGCTCTCCGCCGACGACAAGCAGCGGCAGCTCACCACGTTCCTGTTCATCCAATCGCAGCCGCTCGACGTGGTGAAGAAGGCGGTGAAGCTCGCGCGCGAAAACCGCCAGGCGTTCGAGGACGAATACTTGCTGCCTTCGAGCTGGAACTGCCGGTGACCGCGATGTTCACCGCGATGCAGCAGCTCGAGAACAACCTCACCGCCATCGAGGCCGCGCAGATCGAAGTCATCACGCGGCCCGGCGGCAGCAAAGAAGGAGCCGACGCCACCCCCAAACTGATCGAGCCGGTGTGGACGGCGAGCTTCGTCTTCACACTGGCGCGAGAAACCGGTTGGTCGGAGCACTTCATCTTCTGGGAGCTGCCGCTCGCGCGGCTCCTGCAATACCAGCACTGCGCGCTGCGCGCGCACGACGTCTGGACGGTGCCGGTCGCACCGCCCGCGACGACACCAACTCGAAACCCTGCTGACGAACTGGACGCCCCATGAATGGCCGAGTGCGTTTTGATCTGAAACCCATCCAGCGCGGCATCAAGGCGCTGGCTCCGCAGGTGAAGAAATCCCGGCGCGAACTCGCCGAGGAAGCGGCGCGCGGCTTCGTGAAGGAAGTCGTCGCCATCACGCCGCCCGCATCGAAGGGAAAGCGGGGCAGCGCGGCGAAGAAGGCCGGCGAAGGCGCCATCATCGCCGACCTCGCGCGCGTGATGGTCGCGGCGGCCCGGCAAGAAAGGCGTGAAGCTGGGCGACCCGGCAGAGATCCACAAACGCCTGCGCGATCCGCACACCGGCCGCATCAATCCGCGCAATCTGAAGCAGCCCGTATCCCGTGGACGCCTCGGCACTGCGCGCCCTGAAACGCGATCTGCTCAAGCGCGTCGGCGAACTCGCCGCCGGCTGGAATGCGGGCGCGCAAAAGCTCGGCGTGAAACTCCCGGCGTGGGTCGCGCGCCACGGTTCCAAGCGCAGCTCCGCGGCGGTGCTCAACACGTTCCGCGTCTTCCGCATCATCCTCACCAACGCGGTGAAATACGTCACCAACGTGAGAGCTACGACCGCCGCATCCAGTCGGCCATCAACATCCAGGGAAAGAAGATGCTGCGGCGGGCGGAGTTCCTTTTGACACGCGCTCTCCGGCAAGCGGGCTGGAAGTAACTGCGGGCCGCAGAAACAATCGGCGAGCTATGGCGTCGTCGCGCTTCGGGCGGCGGCGATGAAATTTTTCGCAGCCGCTGACTTCACTTCTCTGCGGCAAGCAATGCCGACCACCAGGGGCGGCGGAGCCGGCGCTAGGGCGCGCAGTTTCACGCGCTGTCCAGCGAAACATTTGAAGGCTTCCTGCACCAAGGCGACGCCGCGGCCTGCCTCCACGGCAGCGACGAGACTCGTGGCGCTGTCATGTTCTTCCGCGATCTGCGGCGAATGCTTGAACGGCGCGAACAAATCCGCGAGCCACAAATGGTGCTCGGGATAGTCCTCCGGCGTGAAGGCGATGAGCCTTTCATCGACCAGTTGTTTCAGTCCGACTTTGCGCGCACGCGCCAGGGGATGCGCCAGAGGCACGGCAACGCAAACTGCGTAGCGGCGCAGCTCCTCGAAGACGAGTCCAGTCATGACTTTCGCGGACACCTGCACGAGCAGCGCGAGATCGAGTTCCCCGTCGCGCAAGCCGCGCAGCATCTCCTGCGTGGATAGGTCGTGAAGCTGGACGCGCACGCCGGGATTAGCCTCCTGAAACAATCGCAGCGCACGCGGAAGCAGCTCCACGGTGAGCGACGGCGCGTAGCCGACGTGGATCTCGCCGCGCTGCCCGCTGGCCACCGCCTTCGCCACTTGCACCGCCTCGTCCGCGCGCTGCAAGACCGCGCGCGCTTCATGGAGGAAGACTCGGCCGGTGGCGGTGAGCCGCACGGACTTCGCGCCGTGCTCGAAAAGCGCGAGACCGAGATCGTCTTCTAGATCGCGAATCTGCCGGCTCAACGGCGGCTGCGAGACGTGCAGCCGCGCCGCCGCACGCGTCACGTTCTGCTCTTCAGCGACGGCAACGAAATAGCGGAGGTGGCGGAGTTCCATGGGCCGGCGAGCATACCCCGCGAGCATGGTGAGCCAAGGTGCAAAGTATTTCTGAAAACCCCCGCTGGTCGATACGCTTGCTGAAGTCCGACGATTTCCGTCGCGCAAAAACAAAACCCCGAAACCACCTATCTCTATGAGCCAGTTCAAATATAACCGTCTCGACAAAGCCAACGTCGCCGTCCTTCTCGTGGACCACCAATCTGGTCTCACGAACTGCGTTCAGGATTTCACCCCTGATGAGTTCAAGAACAACGTCCTCGCGCTTGCCGACGCCGCAAAATACTTCAAATTCCCGCCATCCTGACGACGAGTTTTGAGGACGGTCCAAATGGGCCGCTCGTGCCGGAGTTGAAGGCGTTATTTCCCGATGCGCCCTACATAGCACGGCCCGGCAATATCAACGCGTGGGACAACGAGGACTTCGTGAAAGCGGTGAAGGCGACGGGCAAAAAGCAGTTGCTCATTGCGGGGGTCGTCACCGAAGTCTGCGTGGCCTTTCCCGCGCTTTCGGCGTTGGAGGAAGGCTACGAGGTCTTCGTCGTCACCGATGCGTCGGGCACGTTCAACAAGACGACTCGCGACGCCGCGTGGTCGCGCATGTCAGCCGCCGGAGCACAGTTGATGAGCTGGTTCGGCGTCGCCTGCGAATTGCATCGTGACTGGCGCAACGACATCGAGGGCCTCGGCGCGCTCTTCTCGAACCACTTGCCCTCCTACCGCTGTCTGATTACCAGCTACATGGCCGGTAAAGCGGCCGCCGGAAAGTAGCTTCCCATACGAAAACAAAACACAAGACCTGCCATGAGAACCAAACCAACGCCGACACGGCCGGGCTTTGCTCCGACCCGCTGGCCTCGCCAAACGCTGCGCGTTGCGCAGTTCACGGCCCTCGCCCTCCTGGCGCTGGCTGCCACAGTCTCCGCGCAAGCCGCGGACAAGAAACCCAATATCCTCGTCATCTGGGGCGACGACATTGGCATCTCCAACATCAGCGCCTACAGCGGTGGGCTGATGGGTTACGAGACGCCTCACATCGACCGCATCGCCAAGGAAGGGCTCCGTTTGCAGCACTACTACGGCGAGCAATCCTGCACGGCGGGGCGCGCGGCCTTCCTCACCGGACAGCACGGCATCCGCACCGGGCTGACCAAGGTCGGCTTCCCCGGCGCGCCGATGGGCATGAGCCAGCTCGATCCTTCGATCGGCGGATTGCTCAAGAGCCTCGGCTACGGCACCGGGCAGTTCGGCAAGAACCACGTCGGCGACCGGAATGAAACGCTGCCGACGGTCAATGGCTTCGACGAATTCTTCGGCAACCTCTATCACCTCAATGCAGAGGAAGAGCCGGAACTGCCAGACTATCCGAAAGACCCGGCGTTCAAGACCAAGTGGGGCCCGCGCGGGGTTCTCAAGTGTAAGGCGACGGACACGGACGACCCGACCAACGACCCGCGCTTTGGCAAGATCGGCAAGCAGACCATCGAGGATACGGGGCCGCTAACCAAGAAGCGGATGGAAACAATCGACGACGAGACGTCGGCCGCGGCGATCGACTACATGAAACGCCAGCACGCCGCCGGGAAGCCGTTCTTCTGCTGGTTCAACGCGACCCGCATGCACTTCCGCACCCATGTGCGCCCCGAGCATCGCGGGCGCTACACGCACGGCGACAGTGAATACATCGACGGCATGATCGAGCACGACGACACCGTCGGCACCATCCTCAAGGCGCTCGATGACATGGGCATCGCGGACGACACCATCGTCGTCTATTCCAGCGACAACGGCCCGCACATGAACACCTGGCCCGACGGTGCGATGACGCCCTTTCGCTCGGAGAAGAACACCAACTGGGAAGGCGCCTTCCGCGTGCCTTGCCTCGTGCGCTGGCCCGGCCACATCAGGCCCGGCACCGTGACTAATGAATTGATGGGCCACAACGACTGGGTTCCCACGCTCTGCGCCCTCGCCGGCGATCCCAACATCACCGCCGATCTCCTCGGGGGCTATGACGACAAGCGCGGGCACACCTACAAGGTCCACCTCGATGGCTACGACCAGAGCAAATTCCTCACGACCGTCGAAGGCACCGTCGGCAAGAACAACGGCGTCAAGAGTGCCCGCGACCGGTTCTTTTATACCGACGACGACGGTCTGCTCGTCGGCATGCGGATGGGCGACTACAAGTTGAGCTTCGCCGAGCAGCGGGTGCAGGGAACGATGCTTCTCTGGGCTGAGCCGTTTACCAAGCTGCGACTGACCAAGTTCTACAATCTCATGCAGGACCCGTTCGAGCGCGCCGACATCACCTCCAACACCTACTGGGACTGGCACGCGACCCACATCCCGCAGATGTATCAGGGGATGGAAGCCGTCGCGGCGTTCGTGGCCTCGTTCAAGGAGTTCCCGCCACGCTCCGTTCCGCAGAGCTTCAATCCGGCCAACATGCTGGAAGACACCCTGCGCGACATCAAAGGCAAGCAGAAGATTGAAAACGCGTTTCCGATGCTGCGCGAGGGAGCAGCGAAATAACCGATAAGGAACGACGCCGGGCATCCGCGTGGGATGCCCGGCGTTCATCCGTTTGGTAATCCGCCACTTCCCCAAACCCAATATCACTCTCCTCTGCCCGACCCATGAACACATCAGCCATCCTCCTCGCTGAGATCCTTTCCACAGGCGCGCTGCTGCACGCGGGTGAAACAAACCCGGCACCGACTGGCCGGGTAACTCCACCCGCTGACGCCACGCTCTTTCCGATCCCAAAACTTACCAGCTCATTTCGGGAGCGCGATCGTCTGCTCGGCGATCTCAGCGGGCCGAGGCAGCCGCTCGCGGAGCACGGCATCCAGATTGATTTCAATCTCATGCAATTCTATCAGGGCGTCTTCAGCGGCGGGGGATCGGAAGGCTGGTCGCAACGTGTGTCGGACTCCGTGAACGATGGCTTTACCAAGCTGCTCACACGCGGGCTGGTGACCGTGCAGGATCGCGACACGCTGCTCGGACGCTCGCTCACGCTGCCGCGGGCGCGGATCGGTGGCGCCACACTTAGCTCGGTCTTGCAGAATCGCATCGACCGGCTCGACCTCGGCACGCCGCCGCCCACGGGGCTGCAGGACGCGGACTACTTCGGCATCTACAATCTCGAACTCAAGCTCGACACCGGGAAGATGGGACTCTGGCCCGGCGGGTTCATCTTTGTGCGCATGGAGCAGCAGTTCGGCCGTCCCATCAATGCGCGTGCCGGCACGCTCCTGCCTCCAAACGTGGATACCGTCCTACCGTCTCCGGGTTACGAAGGCGCCACCATCCCGGCGCTGTATCTCACGCAATTCCTCTCCAAAAAAATCGCCGTGGTCGTCGGCAAGCTCGACACCCTCGGCGGCGATAACAACGAGTTCGCCCACGTAGACGGCGACAACCGTTTCCTCGGCACCGCCTTCGCCTTCAATCCCGTGGTGGGGGTCACCGCGCCCTACTCGCCGCTCGGTGCGGCGCTCGTGGTCCTGCCCACCAAGGATTTGACGATCAACCTCTCCGTCCTCGATACGAACGGCGTTGCCACGCGGTCCGGCTTCGATACCGTCTTCAAAGGCAAGACCAGCTACGCGGGCGAAGCGCGGCTGGCCACGCATTTCGGCGGCAAGCTCGGCCATCAGACGCTGGGCGGCAGCTACGCGCGCGGCGGATTTGCCGAATTCAGCCAGCCGCTAAGTGCCTTCATTGCCGGCAGCGGTGTCACTCCCACCAAGTCCGATGATTCGTGGTGCGTCTATTGGAACTTCGACCAATACCTGTGGAATCCGACGATCGCATCCGACGCCAAAGGGGGTTCGGAAGTGGACCCCACGCGCGGCGTCGGACTCTTCGGGCGCATTGGTTTTGCCGATGAAGTGACCAATCCCGTGGCGCAGTTCTACAGCTTCGGTGTGGGAGGCAAAGGCGCCTGCTCGTCGCGGCCCCACGATCGCTTCGGCGTGGGCTGGTATTATTTGAAAACCAGCGACGACCTGCCGGAGTTCCTGCACCTCGGTCACGAGCAAGGCGTCGAAGCTTTTTACACCTTCGCCGTCACGCCGGCGTGCCTGATTACCGCGGATTTGCAGGTCACCGATTCTGCGAAGGAAGGCATCGCCACTGCGGTCATCGGCGGCCTGCGGGCGACGATGCGGTTCTAACTGTCCAATCTCCGCCTTTCAAAGGCTCGCCGCTCAAAGATCTGACGCCACCACATCTATCCATCTTCGCTCACCGCATTGCCACTAAGGCGGATTCGTGAGCGACGGCACGGAGTCCTTGAAGCTGCCCGGCGACCGATCCTTTTGGGTATGCTCACCGTAGCAACAAGGTATTTTCCAGCACGGCATCGCGGGAGGAAGGTCACGCCATGAAACAACTGCTCCGCATTCATCAAAGCTCCGAAATGCACTGGGTCGGCAACGGGTTTCCCGTCCGCTCCGTGTTCGATTACAATGGCCTCGGCCGCGAGCTGTCGCCGTTCCTGCTGCTCGATTACGCCGCGCCGTATGAGTTTTCGCCCGGTAACGAGAAGCGCGGCGTGGGCGGGCATCCGCACAAAGGTTTCGAGACGGTGACTGTGGCCTATCAAGGCGAATTGGAACATCGCGACTCCACCGGAGCCGGCGGCAAAATCGGCGCGGGCGATGTGCAGTGGATGACGGCCGGTGGCGGCATCGTCCACGAGGAATTTCACTCGCAGAATTTCACGAAAGACGGCGGCACTCTGCAAATGGTGCAGCTCTGGGTGAACCTGCGCGCAAAAGACAAAACCGCCTCGCCCGGCTACCAGACCTTGCTCAGCGCGGAGATTCCGAACATCGCGCTACCGCACGACGCCGGAACGGTGCGAGTCATTGCCGGGGAGTTCGACGGGCGCAAAGGCGCGGCGAAGACCTTCACGCCCATCAACGTGTGGGACGTGAATCTCGGCGCCGGCAAGTCGGCGGACCTGCTGCTGCCCGACAGCCACACGACGACGTTTCTGGTGCTGAGCGGCGAAGTCACCGTGAACGCCGAACGCGACGCGCGCGAAGGCGACCTGGCCATCTTCGCCCGCAACGGCGACCGCGTCACCGTTGCAGCGAAGACCGAGGCAAAGCTCCTCGTGATGGACGGCGAACCCATTGATGAACCCGTCGTCGGCCAAGGCCCGTTCGTGATGAACACCCGCGCGGAGATCGCGCAGGCATTTCAAGACTTTCAGCTTGGGCGCATGGGTGAGATCTAATCCGGGGCTCCAAACCGCGCCGGGAGGTGGTTTCGGCGTCGGTCGTTCCGTCGGATCCGATCATTCGTGGGGAAAGCGGGCAGACACGATTGGGGCGGAGCGCTGTGAACGCAGGCAACGGTTGACTCCCGACGCCGATCGATGCCGAAAGCCACCGCCGTATTCGATGCCGATGACAGCCGCCTGAGCGCGGCGTTGGCGCGCATCAATGGCAAGATGCTCGCGCTGCAATCGCGCATCGCCAAGTTCGCCGCGGCGTTCATTGCGGTGCGATCAGCGGCACGACGTGGTGACGGCCGGTTTTGATCAGTTTCGCCAGGCGCTCGATTTGGGCGGAGCGCTCAGCGACCTGTCTGCGAATACCGGCATTGCGGTGGGCGACCTGGTCGTCTTGCAGCAGGAGTTCGCCAACGCGGGCAAGTCGGCTGAGGACATCGGACCGGTCTTCGGCAAAATGGCGAAGACGCTCCAGGGCGGGTCCGCGGACGACACTATCGAGAAGCTCGGCGTTAACCTTGAAGACCTGAAGAAGAAGACGCCCGCAGAGCAGTTCCGCACGCTGGGTGCTGCGATCAACTCGGTTCAGGACCCGTCGCAGAAGGCCGCGGCTTCGATGCAGATTTTCGGACGCAGCGGCGCGGAATTGCTGGCCCTGTTTTCCTCGGACGGTTTTGGCGATGCGGCTAGCCAAGTCGGTTCCCAGGCCGAAATCCTTGGGCGCGACGCAAACCTCTTCGATGACATCAGCGACAAGCTCGCGCTGACCGGCACGAAGGTGCGCGGGTTCTGGGTTGGCGTGGCGGACAAAGTCGCGCCAGTGCTCAAGCCGCTGCTCGACCGCTTCGCGTCGCTGGATCTTGCGAAGCTGGGGGCAGAAAGCCGGTGAAGCAGTCGCCTTCATCGTCCAGGCGTTTGCCGATGGAAAAGTCGGCGACATTCTATTCACGTCGGCCAAGATCGCCTTCGCCAACGCCGTGAACTTCCTCGCCGGCACGCTCATGGCCGTGGCGCAGGCGCTGTGGCAGGCGCTCGTCGAGGCGGTGAAGAACGCCATCACGTTTTTCCAGATCGTCACAACGGCCGACTTCTGGGTCGGCATGGGGAAAGCGCTGATCTCAATTGCCCAGAGCTTCATTGCCCAACTGCTCGATGGCGTCGCGAAGTTGCTCGATTACCTGGCGGATGTGCCGTTGATCGGCGAAGAGATCGGCCAGGGCGCGAAGCGAAGTGCAGTCGCGGGCCGATGGCGTGCGCCAGGCCAGCAACGAAAACAAGCAGGCGGGCGCCGACCTGCTCACACCCGCCTTCGACAAGGCCGGCACTCGGATGCGCGAGACCTTCGACAATATCGGCACTGCGCTCTCGGAGGGCTTCTACCAAAGGAAGCGGTCTCATCGACACGAGCGACCTGGAACAGCAACTCGACGATGCTGTCGGCTCCGTGATGGATCGCGTGCAGAGCGTTTCCGAGCAATCGCGCCAAGCATTCGAGACGACGAAACCGAGCGGTCCACAGATCGATCTCAGCGAAGACGCCGCAACTGGAAGAAACCGGCGATCTCTGCCATTCAACGCATCGGCGGAGGCGGTGCGGCGTACGGCAACGGCGATCCGATGCTCCGTGAACAACAGCGGCAGACGCGCGAACTGGCGACCCAGACTGGGCTGCTGCGCGACGTGAAGAGGGCCATCGAAAACAAACCCACGACGAGCACCTCCGACGCTCAGCCCCGTCTTCGCCTGAAGCCATGAGCAGCACACCACTTCCCACGACCGGCATCACCGGCGGCATTTCCGAAACCGGTGTTGCCACCATCGAGGTGCCGATGTTCGTCGATACGCTCGTGGAGGCGTTGAGCGTGCTGCCGAATCTCGGCATCGGGATTCCGTATCGCTCGCGCTCCTTCGCGCAGGAAGACGACGGCGGTTTCAAAGTGACGCTGCACTTCGAGGGCATCGCCAACGAGGCGCCAAGCGACGACCAGGTGACCTTCGAGCTGGATACCTCGATGGCCGAAGATCCCATCCAGACGCATCCGTTCTTCGCTACGCTCAAGACACGCTATGCCTGGGACGCGGCGAAGGAGCAGTTTGCCGAGACGCTGCCCGGAGTCGAGTGGCGAGCAAACCGCGCTCAGCGGCAGCGGCAAGAAGCCGAAGAAGAACCCGATGTTCGGCGTGGATAACTGGCTCGTGGTCGGCGCGGTCTTCCGCAAAACCTACGCCGCAAAGACGATCCCGGCCTCCATCCTGCGCGGCATCGGCACCGATCGTGGACAAGCCGCCGGGCATCGAGCAGTTCAAGATTCCCGGCGCGGCGAAGAAACGGAACTGGCTGAAGATGGCGCCGAAGATCAAACGCAAGGGCAACGCCGTCGAGATCACGGAGGAATACATGCTCTCCGGACCGAACGGCTGGTTGCGTGATGTCTATGGCCAGGCGCAACTCGAGGGCGGCAGCGAATGAACGACCTGCCCTTCGTCCGCAAAGGCGGGCAGCCGATCACCGCGATCCTGTGGAATCAGCTCTGCGCGGCCGTGCGCGCAAACCGCCTCATCGCGGGCAACGGCGTGCGGCTGCGCGAAATGCCGGACGGCACGATCATCACCTTCGACGGTGGCAGCGCGGAGTTCGTTCATCCGTTCCAGGTGTCGCTCGTCCGGCACCGAGGCGGCCACGATCCGGCCGGGCACCGTGAATCGCGTGGACGCGAAAATCAAAGACGTGCCGCTCGCAGGGTCCGATGCCGGACGGGCGGAGCCACCGCCGGTGCTTCAGCTTCGGCAAGCCAATGCTCGATGACGAAGGCCGCGGCTACATCTGCGTCGAGGTGACGTGCCGCGAGAAGGATTGGTCGGTCGAGAAAGTCGAGGTCGTGCAGGTCGCCGATCCAAATACCGACGATGGCGAAGCCTGGCGAAGGCACTGGCGGCAACGGCGGCTGCAGTCGCGCTTCCGGGCCGGCGTGCTCGCTATCCACTGGCGATGCTGCGCGAGCGCAAAGACGGGAAGCTCGACCTCTACCAGATCACGTTCTTCGACCTGCAACATCGCCCGGCACTCAGCCCCGATCGCAAGACGGCCACGCGGCATTTCTTCTGGCAATGATCGCCGCTGATGCCTGGAACAAGCTCGTCGCGCTGGTGAAACGAGGGCGGCCATTGCGCGGAGTTCGTGTCGACACGAAGGATCAGCCGAACGGCGTGATCGTGTCCGGCGACGCGAGCGCATCGTGGCGGCATCCGTGGTTCATCGAGGCCCGATACGAGTTCAAGGACGACGGCACGGGCGAGTGGCGCGCGTTCATTCGCCCCGGCTTCGTGAACGGCCGCGACGCTCACATCACGATGCCCGCCGACTGGCCGGATCGGCAATCCCCGAGGATCCGCGATCCGCAATTGATCGACGTTCCGCTCACCGATGACCCGGCGCCGTATCTCGTGCTCGGTGGCTGGCGCAATCCGCTCATGCCGGACAGCGTGAGCGCATCGCTCTCCGGGCAGATCATCGCGGGCGGCGGCTGAGGGCTATCCGAAGTTCTTCGAGAAACTCGGCGTGAAGCCGGCGGCGAAAGGCGGCGACGTGACCAAGGCCGGCGCGCTCGAAGGTGAGTTCGACGAAACGCGCACGCGGGAGATTCGCGCGATGGACATGGTGCTCTCCAAAGGCGCGCATCGGCACGCGCCTGCAAATCGACGTTCACGATCCGCTGGTGGACGCGCAGACCGAATCCATCTCGACCGTCTTCCTCAACGATGCGCTCCGCGCCACCGGCGGCCGGGCCAAGCTGCGCGCGGTATCGAAGTATGTGCCGCCCGAAGATCAGAGCCTCGCGCTCATGTATGGGACGCTGCTCAACGCCGGGGACACGCAATCCGACGAGTTGAAGATGGCGACGGTGTGGATCGTCTCGCCTCCGGGCGCGGCGCGCGGATGACGAAGCCCGATGAAACGTGGACGCCTTACCCGCAGCATTTCGTCTTCTGGAACCTGCAACACGCCTCGCGTCTCATCCCGTCCGCGGCACCGAGCCGAACCGCTGCGGCTTACACCGGCCTCGCGGGCGGCGTCGGCGACCGCATCAACGACGCGCTGCTGAGCTTCGTGAACGACCAGAACGCCGAGGCCGAGGCGTTCTTCAACCAAGCCGACGCCCGCGGCATGTTCTGGAGCACTTAAGAATCAGCCGAAGACTGTGTCCCTCGATCCGAAAACTAATCGCCGGGAGCGCGAGGCGGAGAATGCGAAGAAACAGCAAGAGCCGCCGCTCAATCCGCCGTTCCCGCATAAGCGGCAGGCGTTCGATCCGTTCTTCTTGCGTCTCGATTCCGGATTGGCAGAACCCCCGCCTCTGCCATTCCGTCAAACGTTCACCTGACTCGGCCCTTTAAATCCGGGCGATTGAGACGGGCTCGCTGACAAATTGGCTCGGTATGGCTGCTATCAGGAATTTGTCCCGAGTTCTTTCGTGCAGCGACGTGGCGCTCATCCTTCCGGCTGCCAAAGGGTCCCCTTGTCCCGCCATTCAATAACCAAATTCGCAAACCGCTGGACGGCCGGTGTTATCTCGCTCTCCTGCCAAGCGAGCACCAAGGAAATCAATACCTGAGGTCGAAGTGAAACGGATCGGAGCGGCATCTCCGGCTTGATGACTGATTCCGGGACAACCCCAACGCGAAGGGCTAAAGGGCGTTGGGAAGGTCGGACGCCCACCGAAGATGCCGCCTGGCGCGAAGGCTTAAATCGGGACGCCGGGTGAGCATCGGTGTCCTTAGTTCGTGCGCGAGCACGCCGTGTGAAAACCCTCATGAGCGTTTCACGAACTCCCGCTTGGGCGGATCGCTCTGCCACTTCCGTTCCTAGTCCTGAACCTGAGTCGCAAGTTTCAGCGCCAGCTCCAACTGCTCATCCACGCCACTCAGCTGATTCTCGATCTTGGTCTCCACCTTGTACTCAGGAATTGTTCCCCGGCGTTTGCCGTCGTATCCTGGAACCGCGTTCCAATATTCGTACATCGGCATCCTGATTTTTAGCTTCGAGTTCGGCAGGGAAAGCATGGTCAGCATGCCCGAGTTGTTACCGTAGTATCCGCCGCCCGTTTCCTCGCCGATGAAAGTCGCCCGCTTCAAGTGATGTGTTACCGCGCAGAAATCCGCCGCCGTCGAGAACGTCCCGCCGTCGATCAGGACAAACACTTTTCCCAAGAACGGATGCTCCCCCGGCGCCTGCTCCACGACGCCCTGATGCAGCTTCGCCGTCGCGAGGTAGCCGCCCGCCGGATTCGGCGTCGTGCCCTCGCGCAACGTGTCTTCGCGGGCCGCGGACCAATCCAAGTGCTCCTTGAAGGAAGGGGTAGTCGTCTTAATTTCGATATGATCGAAGTAACGGAACGGCTGATTCGTCAGGTAAGACACAAGCATGGCCCCATACATGTCATCGCCCCCTCCGTTGCCCCGCAGGTCGATGATTAGCGCCTTGGTCCGTTTCTCGCGCAGGTTTTTGAATGTCTCCTCAATCCACTGCGGGTAGTCGCGCCCGACAAAATTCCGGATGCGGATTTGCGCGACCTCCGGGTCTTTCAGAAAACGCAGCGCCAGATTCTCCCGTGACCAATTCAGTTTGCCGATGATCGGCTTCAGGGCGGCATTCACGGGATTTTCATTTTGCTTCTGCTCGATTTCCGTCACCCCGGCCAGTGTTGCCATTACCGTCGTGCCTGCTCCATCCCGGGCCTTCACTGTGAAGACTTCCGCCTGTTCCACCAACCACCAATAATACAGCCCAAAGCGGCTTCCAAAACGCCTCCTTTTGCCCGTTTCAATATCGCCATCGGCGGACTCCATTGGGCTGAACCGGAGGAGGATGTCTTTCATTTGATGCCCATTGATTTCGAGAACCTCCATGCCTGGGCGAATCGTCTGGTCATCAGCGGTGTTGTTGGAAAGCACCTTCCATTGCTCTCCCTCGATCAGCATTTGCAGAGGGCACAGTCGCGCGTTTTCCATCTCATTTTGAGTCTCGTCATCCGGCTTCCAGCTTGTATGCCCGCAGCGGATGGCGGCGAGTGTTGCGCCGACCACTTCCATGAATTCAGTCTTCTTCATTGAACGATTCAGCTTCGCCCTCTGCGCGTCGAAAACCCCATCCATCTCGGCCTTCGTCGAATATCGGTATAGTCCGGGGTGGGCTTCCTCCAGTGCCTTGCGCATCAAATCGAAATCCGCCCGTGTATCAGCCGGTGACAACTCCGCTGCGGTGGTCGCAGAAGGGTTGTCCGCCGATTGGCACGGCAGGATCGAGGTTGTAATCATAGCCGCAGCCAACCCAGCCCGGCAGAGTGATTTCAGGAATGCGCGAAGCACGATAGCTAGATCGGAATTCATTATCGCAGCAAATTAACGGAGTTCCGATTCGCAGTCTTGCACGATTGAAACGCGTTGTGCGTCTCTAACCGCCTCTCCGGGCTGCCCGGAACTGACCGGGAGTCTGCCCGGTGATTCGCTTGAACGTCCTTGAAAAAAGGCGCCTGGTCGGCAAAGCCAGCCGCCAAACCTACTTCAGCAAGCGACAGCTCACCGGACAGGATCGTGCGGCACGCCGACTCGATGCGAACCCGGCGGATGAACTCCCCCACGGAGCAATGGTATTGGCTGCGAAACGCGCGGGCCAGGGAAACGGGGTGAATTCCCACGGCCGTCGCCACGTCCGACAACGAAAGCGATTCCGTAAAGTGAGCGTGAATCAGTTCCCTTGCCTGAATCAGCCAGCGCGGGCGCTCCCCCGGTGAATCTTCCCGCCGGAATCGCGAGGCATCCGCAAGGATCTCCAGTATCAAGCCTTCAATTGCAGCCGGAGCCACATCGTCCATGTGACAAAACTCCTGATATACTCTCTGCGCCAGCCAGCCGAATCTGCCGCCTTGGAAGTGCGATCCATTTTCAAGGAAACGAGAGACCTCGGCATGACGCCCGATCCACTGAGGTCCGAATTCCACATGCAGACAACGCATCCCCTTTGGGCCGAGTTTTTCGCAGTGGGTTTCGCCCGCCGGGTGAAAAGCCAGAGTGCCGGGAGCATAGGCCCGATGGCAAGTTCCGAACGTCTCTTCCTGGCCACCGTTCAATGCGAAAATGAAGTATGCGTTTTCGTGAGCGTGCTTGGGAATGTGTAGCCCTGGACCGTAACTATACTCCGATAGAACCAAAGGCCCCGTCCTTCTGGAGACATTGCAGCATCCATAGTAACGACCTTCGGAAAGGAAGGTCTTCACGCGAATATCTCCGAACCGATGGTCACCAAAAGGAGAAGGAGTTTTCTCGCGAATTCACAGAGTAAGTGCAACACAAGGTGCATGGAGGGGCGGTGGAGGAAAAAGGTCTCGAAGGCGGCGAGCTCTGGCAGGAGAATCGCCATGAACTACCGGCAACTCAATGAAGAAGAACGCAGTGTCCTGTTCGCATTGCGGACGATGGGACAGAGGCGCGCCCGTGGTGCGGTGCGGCTGGTCCGGTGGGTAGTGGAACAGCCGCCGGAACGTTATCGTATCCACGTGCGATGGATGATCGCACCGGCGCTTTGACATCTGGGTGGCGGCGTGAGCGATCTCGATCTCTACGCCGACCTAATCACGCGCAAGTTGGTCTCGCGCGACGGTGGTGCGGTGACGCTGTCGCCCTTCGTGCTCGGCGATCAGTTGCGCTGCACGCTGCGAACTTATGAACGCGGCGAGAGTGGCGATCTTCGCGAGCAGGATCTGCGTGTGCGGACGCTGCGCGCCAGCATCGGCCCGGTGCTCGCGGCGCCGACGAGCGGATGGTTCAAGCTTTCAATCGACGACTTCGACACGCCGGAGATCAATTTCGATGCCACCGCCGAAGTGTTCCAAACTGCGGTGCAAGGTTCGGGGATCATCGACACAGTGGATAATCCGGCCACGGGAACTTGGGTTGTAAAAACCACGCGGCTGGATTCCGAGGAGGCCTTCGCTGATCAACGTTCACACCAACAAGCTCGCGCCGATCTCGTTTGTTCGTGTGCGGCAGTTCAAGCAGCTCGGCGTCTGGTGGTTTGAATGCCGGCTGATCCAGGCGCCGCTCGCGTTCAATAGCGGGCATGAACGCGTGCTGCCAGCGCCTCCCACCGTGCGGCGCATCCGTGAAGGCAGCGCGGGCAGCGAGACGGAACCGCCAGTGAACGAATTACAGGCATTGCATCTGCCGCCTGATTTTCGCGGCACCTATTTCCTGCGCTGGAACTATCGTGTCTCGAAGTTGCTCGGGATTGAGGATGGACCGGACGAAATCGCCGGGGCGCTGAACGCGATGTTCGAGAGCGGTTCTGCCAGTCCGGCTTCGGACCCGTTTGAGGTCACCAACCCGGAGCCGGACAACGCCTACATCGAGTTTGTCGGTGAACTCGCCGGCTCGTCACAGCCGCTCATCACCGTCGAGGTCAATACCTTCGCCCCGGGCGTGCTCACCTTCACCCTGCCGCTCGATCGAGCGGAGATGGCCGCGGCACTGCGGTCCGTGGCCGAGATCGAAGTGCCGTTCGAGGTCGAGGTGGAGATCGTCGAGGACGGCGAAGACATCGATGATCCCGCCGTCCCAGGTCGACTCATCACGCTTTTCCAACAGGCGGCAAAGGTTGTGCGTGAGCAGATCTGGGACGAGATGGCAACGGTGCAGCCGATCGACTGGCTGCGTCCGCCACAGCCGCGCGATTACATCCCGTTCACTCCCGACCAAATCATCGTCGGTGTGCAGCACTACGTCGCGGTATTTGGCGACGGCGAAGCGCGTTCGTTCTCCTTCCCGCACAACCTCGGCACCGAGGCGTTTCATCTCACGGTTCGCGCGAACGTTTCAGGTGGCCGGGTGCTGGTGAACGGCGAGGACTTCACGATTACGATCCCGAGCGCCAACGAAGCGGTGCTCGAGTTTCCGATCGGATTGCCGGCACCGGCGCTCAACAGCCTCGCGCTGGTCCTGTCCACAGCCGGCCCGCAGAGTGCCTTTCTCGCGCACACGCACACGATGGAACAGGTAATCGGTTTGCTCGAGGCGATTGCGGCACTGAGCGGACGCGTCGACCTGATCGAAGAGCTGCTGCCCCACGTGACGCCTGGGCTCCTCACGACGAAAGTCAGGGCCTACGAGATCACGATTCCGGACAAGTCCGAGGCATTCCCGGCTCGGCTCGGTTCGCAATCGAATGTGGACCCGGCGAAGCTCAAGCCCGGGGGACTGTTGCCGGCCGTCCACGATGCGACTGTGGCGCCGCTGGTCATTCCGCTCGGAGATGCCGCGGCGAATGCAGGTAACGTCTTTCACAATGAGACCGGGTGGGGGGTGACGATTCCAGGCGGTCTGGGACGGCGAAGCTCCATCCTGCAACCGGACGGATACGCCGCCAGCGACGGTCGTGTGTGGTATCGCGTGACCCGCGACGGTCTGACCAATTCCTTCTATCCAGCGGACTTCGAGCGCGAGCTCTTCATGCTCCACATCAACGAGCAGCAGTTCCGCGCAGGTGGAACCTTCACGGCGGAATTCGATCTTGAAGTGCAGCTCTTCAACGCGGTCACGCGCGGGCAATACCTGCTGGTCGTCGAAGCCGGCACCGCACATGGGCAAACTACGCCGGCCCCAGTGGGCACCAACCTGCAGGACGTCGTCTGGATGCCAGCACCGGTGCTTTCACAACGAATTATCGTTACCGGACTGAAGCTCACGCACCACTTCGGCTGCGCCTTTCGACGCTCGCTCGACGGCCTGAGCATCACGGCTGACCGGCTCATCTACGATGTCTGGCAAGGCGGGGCGCCACCTCCCGAATCGCCATCCTTTGCGCTCCGCGCGCGACTCATCCAATTCGACACCGAGAACTCCGTGGCCGGAGCGAAAGGGCTCGTCTTCTACCGCCTCTCGGGCGCGAAAGCCGGCATCCGCAACACCTGATCCAATATGCCAGCCGCACCCACCGATCTCGCGGTCGATGAATCCGCCATCCTGCATCTCCTGGCCGGAGCGATCTCGAATAAGAGCGCCGTCCGACTGAACTGGACCAATGATGCTGCTTCCGCGCAGCATCGCATCGAGCGACAAAACGAAGCCGGGGAATGGCGCCTGGCTACCATCGCCAGTCCGGGCGCGGATGAGGGCATCATCGGCAAACTGGCAAACGGCGCCGTCGCTCATTTGCGTATCCGCGCCGAGGACGAAACGGGCGTCTCGGCCTGGGTCACGCTCGACTTCGCCACCGGCGAACCGGCCACCGCACAAAACCCGCCGCTCGCACCTGCGAGCCTTGCGGTGTCGGACGTGAGCGGTTATGGCGCGACGCTGACATGGGAAGACCAAAGCAACAACGAATCTTACTTTGTCATCGAAGTGTGCCGGGGCGCGGCGGAGCTTCGCGAATTGCGCGTCGATGGGATGACCGAGAGCCACGCACTCGACCTGACGACCCTGTTCTCTGCGGACGCCGTGCCGAATCAACTCTACACGGTGCGGGTTGAAAGCAATCGGCGGTGTGGCCAAAGCGCGGCATCTGCCACGGCACAGCTCGGCGTGGTCCAACGAAGTGACCTTTCGCACCGGGACCAGCCCAGGTTCGGATCACCAGCCCGCTCAGCCTCACCACCGAACAGGGCTCAGCCTTCAGTTACACCATCACGACGAACACGACGAACGACGACGAATACGACGAACACGACGAACACGACGAACACGACTTGCACGTCGTGGACGGCGGATAGCGATCCCGGGACGCCCGGCGAACAGCTTCCCGATGGCCTCGCTCGGATCGATAATGTGATCAGCGGCGTCATCACGGCGGCGGTCGGGACTTATCAGATCGCACTGTCCGCGAGCGATGGCTCCACCTCGGATGCCAAGACGCTCAAAGTACGCGTCATCTCTTCGAGCATTTCGGTCCTGCCGCCACTGACCGCTGAGGCGAAACTAGGTGTCCCTTTCCAGTATCAAATCCGAGCACGCCGGTCGGGCGGGACCGGGGCGTTCACCTACGCCGCCGCGCATTTTCCCGCTTGGCTCGCGCTGGATGCTGGCTCGGGCATCCTCTCCGGCACACCGACCGGCGCCGGAACCTTTCCGATCCAACTCACGGTCAGCGACGGCACACGCAGTGGTGCCGCGACGCTCACGATTACCGTGCCTGAACTATCCATCACCAGTCCGGACGGGATCACGGGCTACGGAGGCGCGAACCTCGATCACACGTTTACGGCTACGTCTTCGACTCCGCCGGTGACCCGGGAGCTGGTCAATCCGCCGGAGTGGCTCAACCTGGATGGGAACGTCCTCGCAGGAGTTCCACCCGAGCTGGGTGTCTATGAAGTCGATGTGATCGCGTCACTCGATGAGTTCTCCGACAGCCAGACGCTGGTCATCACGGTGAACTCGCTGATCATCGTCGAGCCGGAGATCGAAGGCTGGCAGGGCGATCCACTGCTCGTGCGCCTGGGCTATCAGGGACCGTGCGAAGTCGAGCACTGGTATTTGAGCGGCGGCCCGCCCGGCGTCGAGATCGGCGCGTTGGGATGTCCGGACAGCGTCTATGCCGGCACCAACAATATCGTGGCGATCACCGGCATCCCGACCGAGTCCGGTTTCTTCGATGCCACGATCACTGCGCATGTGTGTTGCGGAGGCGTCGCCGGGCTCCGTCGCGCCCAGGTGCGATTCAAGATCAACGGCGGTCTCTTCCTGGCCTGGCTGCATGCCGACCGAACGCTTTATGATTTGCAGTTCTCAATCCGCGGCGACATCGAACGGCGGCAGGTGCAAAGCTATTACCAGCGAGCCGCGCGGGCTGAGTCGCGTTCGTCGAGCACGGTCAAGGACACGACCAGGCCGGGGATCGAACGGACCGTCTCGACGGACGCGGTCGAACCGGCCGTGACCGCCAACATCCTCACGGCCAAGCGCGGCGATGCCCTCCGCCTGGCAATCCTCATCCGGGACGGCCGCACCGGTGCTCGGGCCAGCCGATGGCGTGAGCGCCGTTGGGATCGCGTTCCGATTGCCGGACTCAACTCATCGAGCGTAAACGCCGAGCCGCGAGCAGCGACGAGTGCATGCCGCCAAAATTTCGTGGTCATGCACGACGGAGCGCCGCTCGAACAAATGCTCCTCGGCCCAGGACACGGCGCCAGCAGCAGCGAGCTTTGTTTCCTCTCGGTGAGAGCATTGTGGGCTAAGATCAACCTTGGTTCCGAGTTGAGCCTTCCAGTGATCGCGCAAGCGTTCGCCCGAGACGGAAGAAGTCTTTCGAGCGCGACCTTTGTGCGCGATGTGCTCGCGAATGGCCGCGATACTTTCGCCGCGTTTCTCTGGATCGCGCGTTAGCAGTTCGCGTGTCTTCACGTCAATTTCGTGGTGCGGTTTGGAAAAGAGCTGGCGCGCGTTCGAGGAAACTTCCGCGATCTCAAAATCACCGCGTGCCTTGTTGAGGACCGTGTAGCCGAGGCTGTGAAGCGATTGCGCAAGCGCGTGGTAATAGACGTTCTCCACGTATTTCTGGGCGCGGAGCAGTTCATAGTTTTGCAACGCCTTCCAGCGATTTTCGACGGGATCGTGCGTGGCGTTGAACAGGATGCAGTGCGTGTGCAGATGCGGATCGAACGCTCGTGACGTGTCATGCTGGAACAATGCCGCTGGGACGTTGCCCGTCGGCCGCATGGAAACAGCGCGGCCAATATGCACCTGAGCCGTGGCGAATTGATCGAACTCGCCAGCCGCTGCACGAACCGCCGCTTGATGTGCAGCAACGATCCGCTCATCACCGCCGACCAGCGCTGCGATGGAGACCGACTTCGGCGGCGACAACGTAAAGTCGTAGAACACCCGCCGGTTTGCCACGTCCGCATCGTCTCCAGCATTTCGACGCGTCGTCTTGTGCCGGAGAGTCAGCCGCTCCCCAGTTGCCGGATGCTTGTTCTCGCACAAGGCCAGGAACTGTTTTTGTGTCACCGATCCCGCCGAGCCGAGCATCGCCGCGCCTGTCCCGATCCGCACGCCTCGCACACGCTCGCTTTCCGAATAATAATCACCGACGCAAAGGTGCTCCTCGAAGTAGCTCTTCGCGTTACCCAGGTTGTATTTCGTCTTCGGCGAAAGCATGGCGACCACAGAATGACGGGGGCATCGCTGAACCTTGCGCCCGAGCGAGCGCAGAGACGGCCAGCATTCGTGCGAGAACACTGCGCATGAACACGACGCATCACGACTCTCGGTGTGAATCCAACGCTACCGTTTCCTTCCGCAAACGCATTTCGAGGCGGTAAGTAGACCGCCGGAAGATTCTCTATTCCACGGCAAGGAAGCCGTGGTTTGAGAGGAGGGACGCCCTACGTCTAACTCCGGTTAGTAAAGCACCGCTGACCACTCGCCGAGGGCACGAAGATGAGTGACGCCGGCGGCGCTGAACAGCGCAGCCAACGCTTCGCCGAAGCCGTGCGCAATTTCGCTGGCGTGCCGCCGAAGCGGTTTGCGGCCTTGCTGCCCCACCGCGACGGCATCGCTGAACTGCGGCAGAAAGGCGCCTCGTTCGGCATGATCCGCGAACTTCTCGCTATCGCCGGCATCGGGCCCCCGCGGATACGGTGCGGCGCTTCTACCGACACGAGATTGAAGAGCCGCCGCACACCAGCGCCAAACGCGGGCCGAAACGCGAACGACCCGCCGCGCCTGCACCGCTGCATTCGCCAGCCCGAGCGGCTGCCGCGCCACCGACCGTCGCCACCCAGGCGACTCTCGCACCCGCCGAAACGCCACGGACCCGCGGCCCCCGCATCGCTGATCCGCGCAACCTCTAACCGCTGCACGCTCACCTTGTGACCAAACAACTCAACCTCATTCTCAACGGCAAAGGCGGCGTCGGTAAGAGCTTCTTCGCCGTCAACTTCGTGCAGGCGCTGAAGGACCGCCGGCTGGCACATCGCGCGTCGGACACCGACGACGAGACCTTGACGCTGCTGCGCTTCCACGCCGACGCCGAGTTCGCGAACATACAGAAGCCGCGCGAGATCGACCGATCGTTCGCTCTGCTGGAGACGACGGCATTGCTGATCGTAGATTGCCGCGCCGCGTCGCCGGACCTGTTCCTCGAGTACTTCGCCGAGATCAATCTGCGCGAAGTGTTCGGCGCGCTCGATGCCAGGCTAACGCTTGTCACGCCATTGAACCACGAGGCGGATGGCGTGGAGCAACTGCGGTTACTCTCCACGCGGCTGAACGGCGGCTGTCGCTGGGTCGTCGTGAAGAACGAAGCGCACAGCGACGCATTCAAGCTCTACGAAAACAGCAAGACCCACGGCCACATGCAGGACACTCTCCACGCACGCGATATCGCCATGCCGTGCCTTCACGATTGGCTCGTTGCCCTGCTCAACGAGCACAACATCCCGATCACCGCTGCTTTCAAGCATCCTGGCTTCAACCTCCTCGACCGGCAGCGTCTGAAGCACCGGCAAAATGGATTCCAAACGCAGCTCGAAACCGCGTCCGACCTGCTATTGCTGCGCACACCACCGACCGTCAAATGAGCCCTGACGATCCATTAGTTGCGGCAGCCGACTGGCGGCTGCGCGGCCACATCGTTGCGGCGGAATCGGCGCCAACGGGAATTACCGCAGAGCCGCGCGGTTCCCCGCCTCTTGGTTGGGTGCCCGTTGCGGTCTTTGTGGAACAGTCGGAGCGGGCGGTGAGTCAGCACTTCACACCAAATCGCCAGCGCCGGCACGAGCAGCCGCCGCGCTCCGAAGGTGTTACTTACCGCTCAAAATGGGGCTACGGCACGAGCGGCAGTCTCGGCCTCCTGCTCGTGCTTTTGCTCCTCGGGAAAATCGAACTTGGTGTTCGGCGGAGACGACACTTCCGTTGATTTTTGCGACACTCCTGGGCGGCCAATACGCGCCGTCCCAGAGTAGCAGCGCCTTGGCACGCGGAAGGCAAAGGAGGTGTGGCGAACCAAACCATAAACCATGCTTCAATCCTTCGACCAACGATACATCAATCCCCGCTTTGCCCGGCCTGTCGGCGACCCGACCGATGAACAGCTCATGCAACGTATTCAGCAGCGCGACGAAAAAGCTCTGGCCGACTTACACCAGCGTCATCGGGCGCTCATCCGCACGGTCATCAGTCGCATGATCAACAACGACCACGACGTCGATGACCTGCTCGATCTCACACAAATCTCCAGCGGTCGGCTTAAGATCGAGAAGGACCCGGCGGACATTCACCGCTGCATCGAGGCCGCGCTCGATGTCTGCCACGAAGGCTTTGATCAAAAGCTCATGGTTGTCCGCGTCGAGCTGGCCGCCGCGGAGCCGATGGTCTTGGGCGAATTTGCGCGGCTCAATCAGGTCTTTTGGAATCTGTTGAAAAATGCGGCGAAGTTCGGCAAGGCGAACGGTGTGGTGACAATCAGCACCGCGAATGATGGCGGCGACGTCGTCATTGAAATCCGCGATGACGGCCTGGGCATTGAGGCAGAGCGGCTGGCCTCGATCTTTGGGGCGTTCAATCCGATCAAGCCGCAACCTACGGCGACGGGTGTCGGCCTTGGACTGGCAATTACGCGCGCCATCGTCGAGGGACACGGCGGTGAGATTCATGTGCAGAGCGATGGTAAGGGCCGCGGCGCGCTCGTTCGCATCCACCTGCCCGGTGCGCCGGGCGCGAAAAGTCGGCGCGAGCCACCATACAGAGATCCGAGCGCGGCGGTGCGCGGGATGACGATCATGGTCGTGGAGGATCACGATGATACGCGCCGCGCGCTCTCCCGCGCGCTGCGGCGACAAGGTTTTGGCGTAACGGCCGCTGGCAGCGTCTCCGCCGCGGCGCAAACGTTCGTCTCCACTGCGCCGGATCTGGTTATCTGCGACATCGGGCTGCCCGATGGCACCGGATGGGATTTAATGGAGAAGCTTCATCCTCACGGCCCCGTGCGCGCGATTGCGGTGAGCGGCTACGGCATGAACAATGATGTTCAGAAGAGCCTCGAGGTCGGCTTCCTAGCCCATCTCACGAAGCCGATTAACTTCCCGAAACTCGAAAGCCTGATCGTCCAGACGCTCGCGCCCGAGGTCCATTGAGGCCGCCACGTGGGGAACACAGTCTTTCTTCGGGGTCAAACCCGACCTCTGAGTCGATTAACCAGCATGCTCAACGAACTCTGGTATCGAAATTCCATCATTTACAGCCTTGATGTCGAAACCTTCATGGACGCCAATCACGATGGGATCGGTGACTTCGAAGGCCTGATGCGGCGCCTCGATTATCTGGAGGCGCTTGGCGTCAATGCCGTGTGGCTTGCGCCTTTCCAATGCTCTCCGAATCGCGACAACGGCTACGATATCTCCGACTACTACCGCGTCGATCCACGTCTTGGCAGCAACGGCGACTTTGTGGAATTCGTGCACCAGGCCGATGGGCGGGGGATCCGCGTGATCACTGATCTGGTGGTCAACCACACTTCGGATGAGCACCCATGGTTTCAGGCGGCGCGCTCGAATCCAGAGTCGAAGTTTCGGGATTGGTATGTGTGGTCAAAGGAAAGGCCATCGGACTGGGACTCCGGCATGGTTTTCCCCGGGGTGCAGAAGGGCACCTGGACGCGGGACAAAAAGGCCAAGGACTACTTTTTCCACCGCTTTTATGACTTCCAGCCGGACCTGAACATGAACAATCCGGATGTCCGCGAGGAGATTCGGCGAATCATCAGTTACTGGATCGCGCTCGGCGTGGCGGGCTTTCGCGTGGATGCGGTACCCTTTGTGATTGAGACACCGGCGCCCGGTGCAAAGAAGCCGAAGATGATTTTCGATTACCTCTACGAAATGCGGGAGGCAATGAACTGGCGCCGCGGAAATGCCGTGCTCATGGGCGAGGCCAACGTGATACCGAAGCAAAGCACGCCTTACTTCGGGCAATGCGGAAATGGACTGCAGATGATGTTCAACTTCTGGGTCAATCAGCGGATTTTTTATGCGCTCGCGACCGGAGATGCCGAGCCTCTCGCCCAAGCGCTCAAGGCAACCCGTGAGGTGCCGCCGGGTGCGCAATGGTGCCACTTTCTCCGCAACCACGATGAGCTTGACCTCGGGCGTCTGACCGAGAAACAGCAGGAAAGGGTTTTTGCGCGCTTCGGTCCGGAGAAAGATATGCAGCTTTACGATCGCGGCATTCGCCGCCGCCTCGCACCGATGCTGGGCAATCGCCCCCAGCTGGAACTCGCGAATAGCCTCGTGCTCTCGCTCCCCGGCACGCCGGTGCTGCGCTACGGCGATGAGATTGCCATGGGCGACGATCTTGATCTCTCGGAGCGTAATTCCGTCCGCACGCCGATGCAGTGGAGCAACGAAACTCATGGCGGCTTTTCCACCGCAAAGAAAACGGTTCGCCCGGTGATCGAGAAGGGGAGCTATGGATTTTCGCGAGTGAACGTGGAAGCGCAGCGGCGGGAGCCGGATTCGTTCCTAAGCTGGACGGTGGCGATGATCCGCCTGCGCAAAGAATGTCCCGAGATCGGTATGGGCGCCTGGAAAATGGTGGAAGCGAAGTCGAAGTCGATCCTCGCTTTGCAATACGAGTGGAGGGGCAGCTCCGTAGTGATCCTGCACAATTTCGCTTCGTCGCCGCAGACCGTCCGCATCCGGCCGGAAAGAGGTCGCGAGCATGGCCTTGTGGATCTGATTGAGCGCCAGGAAAGCGCGGCTGACGGTAGGGGCGATCACGAAGTCGCACTCGATGCGCACGGCTACCGCTGGTTCCGCGTCGGGCCCCTGACGCAAAAGCTCGGCCGCAAGCGGGCGTGAGTCCGCGCCGCGATCGCGAAATCGGTTCTGACGACGACTTCGGAATTCCAACCGAACCATTTTCCCGCGCCGAACGAAACGGCGGCAATGGAGCCGACAGGAAAAACTAACGCTCTCCGATTGCTGGAATTGCGCTCTTCTCACCTCCGGCCGCGCGCACCTGAAATTGTCGCGATGAGGACGAAAGATCGGGCCAATAGGTTGTCGCCGTTCTCGCCGCGGACACGACCGGTCGCGAAGAGGTGGTTTTGCTGCACTTGCTACGGCTCTTCAAGTACAGGTATGTAGCGGCGAAACAATACTATCAAGTTGCCGGACTTAAATCAGGTCGTCGTCCCGAACGACCGTAATATCCCCGCCATGGCGGTACCTCCTCGACCTGCTTGCGCCCATGATGATTCCAAGGCCCAGCAGGATCACGGCGCCAATCATCACGTAAAGTCGTGGCGCACCCGCCTCCAGCGCCGCCCAAGCGAGTCCGCCGATAAAGATCAGAAAACCAATTAAGTATGCAAGGAATCTCATAAGGATGCGGAATTCCAGCAAGAATCGCAACTCGCTCGCTAGGCGGACGTAGGTCTCTACGTATCCACCCCGCTTAGTCACCGTGAAGAAAATGTCTATGCCAGTGAGAAAGGTGGATTTTTCCACGCGCGGAATCAAATCGGTGCTTCCGATCGGGAATTCTGGACGTGCGCGAAAATGATCCCATCGCGGCGTTCGAAGTGGCGTAATGACGGAATGAGCGCGCTGCGAAACGTCTAAATCCGCTCCTTCCGGGATCAGGGCGGTGCGCGCACTATCGGACCAATCGACGCGGCCACCTTTGCATTCATTCCAATAATCGGGAACAAATGCGTGATAATCGGGGATCAACGCGCACTTAGACGGTCAATCGTTTCTTTGAGCCGATCAGCGGCTACGGGCTTGACGAGATGGGCGTTGAAGCCGGCGTGCGTCGTTTGGTCTAAGTCTGATTCCATACCGTAGCCGGACATGGCGATCGCCGGAATATCGCGGTCCTGTCGGAGCTTGCTCAGCAAGTCCATACCCGTGCCATCGGGAAGTCCCACGTCGCTGAGCAACAACTCTGGGTCGAAAGCCGGGGCCAACTCAATGGCCTGAGTAATCGTAGCAGCTGACTTCACGACGTGCCCCCATCGGGAGAGTAACCGAACCAGTGCATTCCGGGTGTCTTCATGGTCTTCCACGAGGAGAATGCGGAGGGTGCGCCCCGAGGACGTTTCGGGCATTGGGATCCCCGAGACCTTTGGGGGAGCCGGCGGGGTAATCGTGGACAGCTCGATGATAAATGACGCTCCCTGATCCTTTCCCTCGCTGCGCGCACTGATGCGGCCACCGTGGGCTTCGACGAGTCCCTTGGCGATGCTCAGTCCTAATCCGACGCCACCGAAGCGGAGGGATGTGGAAGCTTCGCCCTGTTGGAACGGCTCGAAAATCCGAGAGAGCATTGCTGGGTCGATTCCGATGCCGGTATCGGTCACGTTGATGCGCACTGAACCGGGCCTGGGATTCACCGTGTGAACGGTAACGCCGCCATCAACCGGGGTGAACTTCACCGCATTGAGGATGACGTTCCAAAATATTTGCGCGAGGCGCGAACCATCGCCCTTCACATACCGCTCGGTGGCATCGAGGTGGAGAGCGATATCCATGCGCTTGTTGTTCGCGGCGGAGCGGCACATTTCTGCGGCGTGCTGGATCGTTTCATGCAGGTCGATGGTGGAGAGATGCACCTCGAGCTTGCCTTTGGTGATCCGGGTAACGTCGAGGAGGTCATCGACCAGCCGGGCTTCGAGTTCGATGTTGCGACGTATCAAGAATATCGATTCGCGCAGTTCTTGCGGATCGATTTCGGTCGCGTTCTCCAAATTGCTGGCAGCAGCCAATGCTGGCGTGAGCGGAGTCCGCAGCTCGTGGCTAAGCACGGCGAGAAACTGGTCCTTCGCGCGGTTGGCAGCCTCTGCGGCTTGTTTTGCACGTTCGAGTTCACGCGCGTGGACCGCGACTTCCTTGGCCATGTGCGCGAGGTCGTGTGTCCGTTCGTCATCCAGGCCCACAGTCACGCCGGAGGCCATTTGTTTGACGTGCGTCGGAGGAGCCGCGCCCGTCGCCATTCTGTAGAGTTCAGTTAGTTCAGCGTAGGCTTTCTCAAGTTCCGACTTTCTCTCGGTCGCCAGCCGCGAAGACTGCAGCACTGCGCGAATCTTTGGCACGAGCGGTGGAAGCAAAAGCGCGGTCAAGAGCGAAGCTGTCGCCGTCAGCAACTTCACCCAACCAGAGAGCCAGTAACGGGGGTGCGGCGCCTGTAGCGTCCAGACTTCCATGAAATGCGTGGCCCCGCAGGCCACGATGAAGAGCGCGAAGGCAAGCATCATCCAGTGAAATGGCAATTCTCGCCGTGCCCGGAAGACAAGATAGGTCAGCGTCGTTGAGATCGCGACATAGGAAAATCCGATGACGAGGTCGGACCAACCATGCAGCACCATCAGGTCGCGGTTAAAAAGGTAGCAATGCGCGTGCGGCATGAACATCTCCCCTTCAGTTCCTCGAAAGGCTGACGCACCAACGGCACCAAGTGCGAGAGCTACGACGACAACGGACGTGACGGATCGGACGCGCGCTTGGCTCATAAAATGAAAGAGAGAGAATCCAGGTAAGGCGCTGAAGTACAATAACGGAACGCTCGAAAGGAAGCAGCGTTTTGCTTGAGAGCAATACGTCCGCAGTCGGCGACAAATCGAGCTTCGTCCTGCGTATCAAGCACATGGGCCCACTTCTGCGAACTTTCACCCCGCAGGACGACATCCAGCGGTTGCTGGGAGGATTTGAGTTGCAAAACGATGGTCTCATCGAAGGAACGGATCCCCGCTGCAGTCGCGCCGATCTATGGCCTCGACTTACCCTGGGATTCAAGACGTGGGGTTCGCTAAAGATGGCAGGCCGGTGCTGTCACCATCGTAAGCGCAGGCGGATGCGCTCAATAAGCAGCCAAACGCCCGCCCGATAGCTTTATCCGGGGGTAACCTTACCGGCAGCAACCACACGGCAGCCGAGACTTTTTGCGCAACGCGAAACCTCAAACCCATTCAATCATTGTGCCTGCCACAGAAACTTGGACGCCCGCACGCGGGCGCGAACTCTATCCGGATCCGGTTACCGGCGAACCGGGTGCACATCCCGTCGGACGGGCGTCGGTGCTGCAGCGGCGGGAGCCGCCGGAACGGCCATCGGCTCCGGTGCCGGTCCCATTGAAACTGCTGTGGGCGCGGTCATTGGCGCCGTGTCCGGCGGCTATGCCTCCAAAGGCGTCGCCGAACTAATGAATCCGTACTGGCGGGAAAACCATCGCAGCCAGCCTAACACGCGGGATGAGCGGTCATACGATGACTACTTGGCGGCACCTTCGCCACGACTTCATGGGGAAAATGAGGGGCGGGAAACGCGGCTCGCGCCACAGTTTCCCGCCCCTTGGGGTTGGTCGCCCGTTGCGGCCTTCCCGGAAAGGTGGGAGCGGACGGGGGGCAGCGATCGACACGGAATCGCCAGTGCGGGCACGAGCGTCGGCCCGCGCCGCAGCCGCGCTCCCAAGGTGTTACTTGCCGCTCTGCGGTGCTTCGGCGTTGATCGCCGACTCGGCAAGTTCCGTTAGCTTTTCGTCGGTCGCGCGCTCTTCTTCGAGCGTCTCGCCGAGCAACTCCGCGGCATCGTCGTAGCCGAGTTGCCTGGCCAGCGCGCGGGCGGTGCCGTACGCGGCCATCTCGTAATGCTCGACACGCTGCGCCGCGCCGATCAGGCCGGCGTCGCGGACGGTGTCCTCGGCGTCTTCGCTGATGAGTTCGCTGCCTTCTTCGATCAAGCCTTCCATCGCCTTACACTTGTGACCCGCGAGCTTGCATTCGCAAGATTCGGCGATTTGTTCGAGCCGCTGGACGTGGCCCTTGGTCTGTTCGAGGTGTTCCTCGAAACCGGCTATAAGATCGGGATGCGAGGCGGCCTTGGCCATTTTGGGCAGCGCTTTCACAAGCTGCGTTTCGGCGCTGTAGAGGTCTTTGAGTTCGTGGATGAATAGGTCTTGAAGTGTATCGAGTTTCATAAGGTTTAGTTTGCGTGAATCGCGTCCATCCTTTCGCGGTGCTAGACGGCATTGACCGGGCGGATTATGCACCTGATACATTCATCAGGCACGCACCTGAGCCGGTTTCTGTACCACGCCCGCATCAATTTTCCCCGAGGGCCTCATCTCATTCCGATTCGGGTGCTCGTGGCGGAGGGATGATGAGAAAACCCTGACTGCTATTGCTTTTTACTGCCGCTTCGCTGTTTCAAGTGGGTGAGAGGGAGGGGAGGTTGAGGCGTAGTTTGCCGGCTTTGAGGTAGGCCATGAGCTGGAAGTTGCGAAACGAGCGGAAGCCGCGCGCCATGCGCTTGGCGAGCTGGATGAGGCCGTTGACGGCCTCGATGGCGCCATTAGTGACTCGGGTCTGCATGAAAGCAACGATCCCATCCCAATGTTCCCGGATGGTCATGGCAAGTTTGCGCCATGAGCGGCTATGGCATGGATGAAGACATTCGCCGAAGTCGCGAGGCCGGGTTCTTCGAACACATCGTTAAGCCCGTTGCTATACCACAATTGATCGACGCCATACACCGGGCGATTGAAGTTTTTGCCCGCTAAAGAAGCGGCGCGAGCGGAGACACGATTGCTTCCGAAAAGCGCTCCCACGCCGAACGCTGTTGGAAGTCTTCCAACCGGTAAGGTTTGGCCTGCTGCAGATCGCGCTCAAAGACCGCATCCATCTGCGCACCAAAGTCTTCATCGTAGATCGTGATATCCAACTCCTCATTAATCTGGGTGGAACGGGCATCGAAATTCGACGAGCCGATCATCGCGAAGAGTCCATCCACGACGATGGTCTTGGTATGAATCATGGTCGGTTGATACTCGAATATTTTCACACCGCCCTTAAGCAAATCGCCATAGGCTCCCCGACCGGCGGATTTCGTCATTGGTTGATCGTTGTGTCGGCCGGGGATCAGTACGCGAACATCCACTCCGCGCGCGGCGGCCGCGACAAGGAGATCCACCTGATTTTGGCTCGGTGCGCAGTAGGCGTTAGTGATGAAGATGGTCTTCTCCGCGGAAGCAAAGGCGACGGCCTGGACGAGAGAAATCGGGGAGGCTGAGAAGGAATGCGACGCGATAAGCTGCATATGCAGCGTCCCGGCCGGTGGGAGCGGTGGAAACTCCGCAGCGCCACTGAGCGTCTCCCCGGTGGCTTTGGCCCAATGCTGCTGGAATGCGCCCTGGAGCTTGGCCACGATCGGGCCCTCGAGGCGCGCATGCACATCGCGCCAATGATCCGGTGAGTCTGCGTTGCCCGCCCAGTTATTGGCGAAGCCGGCGCCGCCGGTAAAACCGATTTTCCCATCTATCACGAGAACGCGCCGATGCGTGCGGCGGTTGAGTTTATCCACCCGCCATGAATGCGTTGGATGGTAGTAAGCAAAGGTGCATCCCGCCTGGCGAAAGGCCGCTTCATCTTCATCGGTAAACTCCGTGCCGGACCCGATACCATCGAGCAGTACGCGCACGCGAACACCGGCGCGCGCGCGTTCGCACAGCGCATCGCGAAACTGCGCGCCGACGGCGTCGGAATTGAAGAGAAATGCCTCGAAATTCACGCTCGCACGAGCGCCGCGAATGGCGTCGAGCATGGCCGGGAAAATCTCATCGCCGTTGTGGAGCAGCTGAATGGAATTTCCGTCCAGAGGCAGGGGATCCGCGAGGGCATGAGCGGAGGCAAAGAATGCCGGATCGCGGGTCGAAAAATCGTGCTCTGAACGATAGTTCATGACCGTCCGCCGGAGAAATATCAGGCCGAAGACAGCAACTGCGGTCAGCACCATGACGACGCTCAGGAGGACGAGCCCAAATATGCGCCAGCGAGGGCGTTTCGAGACGGAAGCTTTGCTCATGGGCGTTTTGGGGAAGGTATTTGTCAATCGCATCCATCCGTCTGCATAGATGGGTGAAACCACTACATCGTGCATTGGGCGACCTTCGTTCGTTTCCCAATTTCAGAAGCGCGAAATCAGCGCGAAACGCGAAATGTTCGTGAAATGAAGAAAAACGATACCCAACCCGAGAGCGGAAAGATTGGATGGATTCTGCTTTGGCTGATCGGCGTCCCCGTGCCACTTCTGCTGATCTTTTTCCTCTTCCGCGGCTGTACCTAAATTTCCAGATTTATGCGAGCGATTTGGAAAGGTGCGATCAGCTTCGGATTGGTGAATATCCCGATAGCACTTTATTCGGCGACACGGTCCGAAGATCTCAAGTTCCGTCTTTTGCGCGAAGGCGATCTGAGCCCGGTGAATTACAAGCGGGTGGCCGAAGCCGACGGCAAGGAAGTGCCGTGGGATAAAATTGTGAAAGGCTACGAGTATGAGAAGGGAAAGTTCGTCGTCTTGAAGGAGGAGGACTTTAAGCGCGTGGATATCGAGGCGACGCAGACGGTGGACATCTCGCGCTTCGTGAAACTGGAAGAAGTCAATCCGATCTTCTTTTCCAAGCCCTACTACATGGAGCCGCTCAAAGGTGGGGATAAAGCCTATGTTCTCTTGCGAGAAGCGCTGGGTGCGAGCGGCAAGATCGCCATAGCCAAGGTGGTCATCAAAACCCGCCAGCATCTCGCAGCGGTCAAGTCGCAGGAAAAAGGCCTGATGCTGGAACTCATGCACTTCGCGAATGAGTTGATTGACATCGAGGAATTCAAACTGCCCACGACGAAGGAAGTCGGGAAGAAGGAACTGCAAATGGCGAAGGCGCTCATTGATTCCATGTCCGGTGAATGGAAGCCCGAGGAATACGAAGATGAGTATCGCGAAGCGCTGGAAAAGGTGATCGAGGAGAAGATCGAAAAGGGCGACAGGGGAGCTCCCAAGCCGACGCGAAAATCGAAACCGACCAATGTCATCGATCTGGTATCGGTTCTGCAAAAGAGTCTCGAAGAATCCGGCGGTGAAAAAAGGAAAGCCAAGCCGGGGGCAAAGACCGCGCGCAAGCCGCGGCGCAAGGCGGCGTGAGTTATGTCGTTGGGCACCTATGCGAAAAAGAGGGACTTTTCCCGGACCAACGAGCCGCGCGGCAAGCGCGGCCGGAAATCCGCGGAGGAACATCGATTCGTCATTCAAAAGCACGATGCCTCGCGGCTGCACTATGACTTTCGGCTGGAACTCGGCGGAGCGTTGAAATCGTGGGCCGTGCCGAAGGGCCTGCCATTCAAGCGGGGGGAGAAGCATCTCGCGGTGCGGGTGGAGGATCACCCTTTGGACTATGCAAGCTTCGAGGGTGTGATCCCGAAGGGGCAGTATGGTGGCGGCACGGTCATGGTCTGGGATGCCGGCACCTACGAGCCGCTCAGCGCGAATCCAAAGAAGGATCTCGCGGCCGGTAAGCTGCACTTTGCTTTGCATGGCAAAAAAACAGAGGGCGAGTGGACGCTCGTGCGGATCAAGCACGCGGAAGATCACGAATGGCTATTAATCAAGAGCGGCGATGACGTGCGGCCGGTCTCAAAGAACAAGGACAACGAATCCGCGCTGACCGGGCGCACCATGGCGAACATCGAGCGCGACCGCGATGCGGAGTGGCGGTCGGGGCGGTCGGAGAAGAAGAAGAAGTTGGCCTTTGTCCCGCCAATGAAAGCGACGCTTGCCGCCGCCCCGCCGGAGAGCGGGAGCTGGATTTATGAACTGAAGTTCGACGGCTTCCGCACGCTGGCCTTGAAGAGCGGAAGCGACGTGCGACTCCTGTCCAGCAATGGAAAGGATTTCACCGCGCGCTTTCGGGAACTCGCAGATGGCGTCGCGGCGCTCCGCGCGGATATCGCCATCCTGGATGGCGAGATCGTGGCTCTCGACCACGAGGGCCGCTCCCGTTTTGAACTGCTCCAGGCCATCGACCAAAGCTCCGAGCGCCCGCCGCTGGCCTTGTATCTATTCGACCTGCTGCAACTCGATGGCACGGATCTTCGGGGCGAACCGTTGCATGAACGGCGGGCCGCGCTGCGGAAACTCCTCGGCCAAGCGAAGGGGCTGGTTCGCTACTCGGCGGAAATCGACGGCGATCCGAATCGATTGCTCGCCGAGGTGCACCGCCGGGGGCTGGAAGGGATCATGGGCAAGGAAGCGGACTCCGTCTATGAATCGGGGCGCCGCAGTCGCTCATGGATGAAGCTCAAGTGCGTGGCCGAGCAGGAGCTCGTGATCGGTGGCTATACTCCGCCCGAAGGCTCGCGGAAGCATTTTGGAGCGCTGCTCGTCGGCTATCACGAGGGCGAGGAACTGCATTTCGCCGGCAAGGTGGGCACCGGTTTCGATACCGGGCTGTTGGGTTCGCTGCATCGCAAGCTGCGGGCCCTGGAGTCCGAGTCGTGCCCTTTTGCCGACCTGCCGGAGAAGAAGCAGGGACGCTGGAAGCAAAATATCACGCCTCGTGAAATGAAACGCTGCCGTTGGGTCGAGCCGCGGCTCGTCTGCCAGGTGCGCTTCACGGAGTGGACACGCGACGGAAAGCTTCGTCACCCGGTCTTTCTCGGTCTCCGTGACGACAAGGCCGCGACGGAAATCATCCGCGAAGAACCCGCGACGTAACATGGGAAAAAAGACGGAACTCGAAATCGCCGGACGCATGCTCCTCGTCTCGAATTTGGACAAGGTTCTCTATCCCGAGCCCGGATTCACCAAGGCGCAGGTCATCGATTATTACATTCGCATTGCGCCGGTGCTGCTACCTCATCTGAGAAATCGTCCCATTACATTGAAGCGTTATCCCGACGGGGTGGAGGGATTCTTTTTCTACGAAAGACAATGTCCTTCGCACCGGCCAAAATGGGTCAAGACGGCGACGGTGCCGAGCAAGCGCCGCGAAGAAAAGCAGATCGATTATTGCGTGATGAACGATCTCCCCGCGCTGGTCTGGGCGGCGAACTTGGCCGACCTGGAACTGCACACTTTCCTCCATCGCGCGCCGGCGATCACGCGGCCGACGGCGCTCGCTTTCGATCTCGATCCGGGCCCGCCCGCCGACATCGTCCTCTGCTGCCGCGTGGGTCTGTGGCTGAAGGCCATCTTCGACCAGCTTGGCCTCGAATGTTTCCCCAAGACTTCCGGTTCCAAAGGGCTCCAGGTCTTCGTGCCGCTCAACACCGCGACCAGTTATGCGAAGACAAAACCCTTTGCCCACGCCCTCGCGGAACGGCTCGAACGCGAGCACCCGGAACAAATCGTCTCACGGATGCAAAAGTCCTTGCGCAAAGGCAAAGTGCTTATCGATTGGAGCCAGAACGACGATCACAAAACCACGGTGAACGTCTATTCGCTGCGCGCGAAGGCCGAGCCCACCGTCTCGACGCCAGTGACGTGGGAGGAAGTGGAAGGCTGTGTGAAACGCAAATCTCCACCGCGTCTCCGTTTCCTCAGCGACGAGGTGCTGCACCGCGTAAAAAAGCATGGCGACCTCTTCGCGCCGGTCCTCACGGTGAAGCAACGCCTGCCGCCGATCAAAGCACTTTAACCGCCTCGATGAGCATCCGGATCGGCATCTCAGGCTGGACTTATCCGCCGTGGCGCGGCGTCTTTTTTCCCCACGGACTGCCGCACAAACGCGAGTCGGAATTTGCTTCAGGACAGGTGAATTTATGCAGCGCGGTCTCCATTAAGTGGCTTTCTTTTTGCCGCCTTTGCGTCCGCCCATTTTGCTGGCGCTGGTGTCTGTTTTTTTGCCGCGACCTGAGCCACTTTTCTTGCCACCCTTGTCCGTCTGGTTAACGGTTGCCCACGCACGCCGTTCCGCCTCATTTTTCGAGACGCCTTTCTTTTCATAGCCCTCTTCGATATGCTCGGCTTTGCGTTTCTGTTTGTCGGTGTAACTGGATTTGTCTCCGCGAGGCATGGTGCGTCCTTTCGTTAGTCGATTCGGTTTTGGAAGGGTAAACTCATTGTGTCAGTGCGATGACCGTTGTGAATCGCCCCGCTCGAACCCGGCGGATGTCCGATATTCAGTCGGTATGAACGCTTTGCATCCGCGCCCGGGTCCATGTCTTGCACCGAGGCGGATCCTGGCGTGGTGAATTGCGCCTAGGACGCGACAGCATTGCAGCAAGGATGCTCCCGATCAAAATTCCGGCTTAGTCAATTGTCCTTGCGGTCGAGGGAGAGATCGTGGCCGTGCTTCTTGAAAGCCTTCCGTTCCCGCTCGTGGATTGCGGCGAACTCGGCAGCCATCGCTTCCAATTCCTCATCGTCCATGTCTTCGAGATCGACGAAATCGTTACGTGCACCGCGCACCGCTCTAATCACTTCATCCAGCTTGAGATGCAGCGCTTTCGAGTCCCGATTCTGCGTATTCTGAATGATGAAAACCATAATGAACGTGACGATGGTGGTGCCGGTATTGATGACCAACTGCCAGGTGTCCGAATAACCGAACAACGGACCCGTGACGCCCCAGACGACGATGACGAGCACGGCGGTGAGGCAGGCCCACGGCGAACCCATCACCTTGGCCGCTCCGCGCGCAAACGCGGAGAAACGGTCGGTGAATGACTTCGGCTTTTCTTTTCGCGAAGACTCTTTCATGCGTGCGGTCTATTGGTTCATCCGGCGTCGGCGAGAGCGGCCGGCCCGTGCGGATGACGGTTTCGCGTCATTCTTTTTTTGGAGAAGCACAAGCACCGCGGCCTCTTCCGGCTTGAGCAGGGTAAGGGCGTGGTCGATGCGGCTCGTGGCGCGCTGGCGGATGGTCGCGATGGTCTCGCCGGCGAGATAGCGGTCGAGAATCTCGGGGTGCACGTAGCACTTGCGGCAAACGGCGGGCGTGTTGCCGAGCACCTTTGCGACGGCTTTTATCGCGGCCACCAGATTCTTCTGCGCCTGCGCCTCGTGCGTCACTGTTTCAAACTCTCGCAAGGCAATCGCCGCCAACACGGTCCCCGCCCAAGTGCGGAAATCCTTGGCGGTAAAGTCATCGCCGGCGATGCCACGCAGGTATTCATTCACGTCCTGCGAAGTGACATCCCGCGACTCGCCGTCCACGTCTTCGTAGGTGAAGAGGTCCTGTCCCGGCATCTCCTGACAGCGGCGGACGATCCGCGCGAGTTGCGGATCATGCAGGCCGATTTCATGTCGCTTCGCCGACTTGCCGCGAAAGCTGAAGTGGATTTTCGAGCCGGCGACTCGGGCATGGTGATTCCGCATCGTCGTCAGACCGTAAGAACGATTTTCACGGGCATACTCACCGTTGCCTACGCGAATGAGCGTCGTTTCGAGCAGGCGGACGACAGTGGCGAGCGCTTTCTCGCGTGGCATTCCCGGCCGGAGCAGGTCGCGCTTCACCCGGCGCCGAATGCGTGGCAACGCGCGCGCAAAGGCAATCATGTGATCGAACTTGTTTTCGTCCCGCTGCCGCCGCCAGTCGGCATGGTAGCGGTATTGCTTGCGGCCGCGCGCGTCGCGGCCCGTGGCTTGAATATGCCCATTCTCGCGCGGGCTGATCCAGACGTCGGTCCAAGCCGGCGGGATCGCGAGCCGCTTGATGCGTGTCAGCATAGCTGGCTCCTTGACCCGGCTCCCATCCGGTCGCGAATAGACGAAACTTTTCCCATGCCGGCGCCGGCGAATGCCGGGGGCGGCATCGGTGGAATAGCGGAGTCCCGCCTCACGCGCTTCCTCGGCGAGCGCTGTGGCGAAAGGGTCTGGCCGTGGGTCAGCCGTTGACGATCTCGCCGCCATTGGGATGCAAGACCTGCCCGGTCATGTAGGAGGAATCTGCGCTCGCGAGAAAGACATAGCAGGGCGTGACTTCATTGGGCTGTCCCGCCCGGCCCAGCGGAACATCGGAGCCGAAGCTCTCAACCTTTTCGCCGGGAAAAGTCGCGGGAATGAGTGGCGTCCAGATCGGTCCCGGCGCCACCGCATTCACACGGATGCCACGCTTTACGACGGCATGGGCGAGTGAGCGGGTGAAGGAAACGATCGCTCCCGTGGTCGAGGAATAATCGATCAACGAAGGGCTTTCGCGATAGGCCGTGACCGATGTGGTATTGATAACCGCGGCGCCCTTCTTGAGGTGCGGCAGCGCGGCCTGGGCGAGGTAGAAAAAGGAAAAAATATTCGTCCGGAAAGTGCGTTCCAGTTGCCGGGCGGAGATTTTCTCCAAGGTGTCCTGGAGGTGCTGTTCAGCGGCGTTGTTCACCACGATATCGAGGTGGCCAAATTTTTTGATGACCTGAGCGATGGCGCGCCCGCAGAAAGCCTCGCTTCCGATGTCGCCCGCAATGGCTGCCGCGCGCCGTCCCGCCTTCTCGACTGCGCGCGTGGTCTCCTTCGCATCGCGGTGTTCGTTCCGGTAAAGAATCGCGAGGTCTGCTCCTTCGGCCGCAAAGGCCAGTGCCACCGCGCGCCCGATCCCGCTGTCTCCACCTGAAATCACCGCAACTTTGCCCGCCAGCTTCGGTTCCGCCGGCGCCGTTTTGATCCACGCCTCCGGGCGTGGTTTCATCTCCTCCTCAATTCCCGGCTGGCGCGGCTGCTTTTGCCGCGGCTGCACCCGCTTCTTCTTGCGCTGCATTTGAGGCATGGAAACAAGGATCGAAAAACTCCGCAGCCTCTATCCCAATGGATGTGACTGCGGAGTTCGGTTTTGCTTCGGAGCTAGAATTCTTCGATCTCGCGGCGAATCTCGTCTTTGCTTTTGCCGAGCCGCTGTTGCAGGCGGCCGAGGAGCTCATCGTCCTTGCCTTCCGCAAAGGTGAGATCGTCATCCGTGAGCTCGCCATACTTTTGTTTCAGCTTGCCTTTGATCTGGTTCCAATTGCCTTTCATTTGTAGTTTAGTCATACCTCCATTTCGCAAGCGGAACGGTCGCCGGTTGTGCGTTTATTCACGCTCCTGCAGGGCGCGCCTATGTAATTCGCCCCGCTCTCCGTGAAGTCGCCTCTGCACATAGACTAAACTGAACACGAAACCTATGAATCAGAGTTTGACTAGAGGGTGGCCAGCTGCCTGTTCGGGATGGTTCCCCCGTAGTATTGCTTGTACGCGACTTTTCGTTCGAGGTCGCGAATCACTTCGATCGAGAAATCCTTCTTTGTCAGAGCCTGCGCGCTCCCGAATCCGCCGGGACTGAACACATTGATCTCCATCAACTTGTCTTCTACGATATCGAGCCCAACCAGCCACATCCCGTCGCCGACTAATTTCGGGCGAACCATCTCCACCAAGCGTAGCATTCGGTCATCAACTTTGGCCGGTTCGACAGTGCCGCCGACGTGCATGTTATTGCGAAGATCGCCCTTCTTCCCCACCCGCCGGAAGGCGGCGTATTTGTTGCCGGACATGAGCGGACGCCCATTCATGACAAATAGTCGCGTGTCACCTTTCGCCGCCGCCGGGAGATATTCCTGCACAATCGCGTAACCGTCGCGCACCACAGCTTCGATCATTTGATTCGTGTTCGGGTCGCTGGCGGACTGAATCAGAAATACGCTCTGCCCTCCCGAGCCCTGGAGTGGTTTGAGGACCGCTTTGCCTTTTTCACGAAGGATGAATTCTTTGATCTCTTCAGGATCACGGCTGATGCAGGTTCGGGGGCGCACCAATTCGGGGAAATGCTGAAAATAGGTTTTGTTCATTGCCCGGGCGAGCGATGCCGGATCGTTCAGAACCGTGACGTTTCGCAGCGTGGCCAGTTCGGCGAAAAGAATGCCGCTCGTCTGTGCCCATGGACGATCGATGGCATCTTCCGCAGGATCATTCCGGAGCAGCATCACGTCGAGATCCGTGAGGTGGATGCGTTCGCACTGTGTTTCGTCACCAGTCAACGCCGCATGATACGTCTCGACGTTTTTGTAGTCCCTCGCAGAAACCCGGCGACCATGCGCGTGGAGGGATCCGTCCGAAGCGTATATGAAGTCGCCCACACCGATCGTCCAAACTTCGTGACCGAGGGAAGTGGCGGCGAACCCGAGACGGGTGCTGGTATAGGCGGCGATCTCGGTTTTGGGGTCGTTGACGACCAGGCCAAGTTTCATAAGAGATCAGTGGATGAAGTGAGCACAGCGAGCGGAGTGGCCTGGCGGATACGCTCCAGCCGGGCGCGGCTGGGCGAACGTTTCAGGAACTGTGGTAGTAAACGCGGCGCGCGGATGATCCGGCGGTGCCTCAATTCATCAATGTATGGCACGTGCCCCAAGGCGATCTTGCCGACATAGAGCGGCTCGAGATCATGGCCCGCAGCGAGGTACTCGAGAAGATCGCGAAATCCCTGGAGGTAGATTTGATCCTTGATAAAGCCGCCGCCCCGGAAAATCCGCATCGTGATGCCGATCGCCTTGCCGGGTGGAAAATCGAAGTCGTTCGAGAGCCGCCGAAACACCTCCACGAAATCCGCGCCCTCGATCATCCAATGCGCAGCCAGCACGCGTCCCGCGAGCGTGCGGACACGGTCCGGCGTGAGGCCGCCGACAAGATATTCCGCCAGCACGGCGAGACCTTCCTGCAGCGCTTCGTAGCGAGCGAGTCCGGCGCGCATTTGGACGAAGGGCTGCGCATCGCCATTAAAATGAGTCACCAGATGGGTGCCAATCTCGTGTTGGAAAAGGGCGTCGATCCGATCCGGTGAACGTGGACGATGATCAGAAATATAAAGGGTACCGCGCGACACCAGCATGCCCGCCGCGATGTCGCTGCGGATCTCGACCCGCGGATCGAATTCTGGATCAAGCGCGCGGTACTCAGCGATGTGATCGATCGCACGCAACCGCAATTCCTCGACACCGATCAGCTCTAGCCCGGAACTTGGTTTCGGCGTCGGGAAACACTCGAGGATCTCGTTCGCCAGAGCGAGGAGCGGGGGAGCTGGCACGCCGTAAAGCTGGAGGCAGGTATAGAGAAAAGATCGCGTACCGATGTCGCGCAGCGCGGTCAATTGCAGGTCGAGTTCAATCTGCTTCTCGCCGAGCAGAAATGACACGGTTGGATCTTCGAGGCGATCGAGTGGAATCTCGAAAAGCTGCCGCTTCAATTCCTCGGGCTGTTGCGTGAGCGGCCGGTATTGAAAGGCGGGCTCCCTGGCATAGTGCGACGCCGCGAACTGTGCGCCAGCGGCTTCGAGGTTGATCGGCGTGACCTGGAGCAAAAAATCGAACGCTTCGGAGACTTCCGCCAGGCGTTGATCAAACGCACGTGTGACCCGGGCCAGCGCTCGTGCACCCAGCTCGTGATGATGCCGCATCGGCACCTTCGTTTTGTCTTTCGCAAACGCGAATAGCCCACGCCGAAGCGCAGCGGAAAACTGGGCGCGAAAGTCCCGCAAGAGCGCCGGGTAGACTTCGTCGTCGCCGCGCCAGCAGGGATGCACCTCGAGGCTGAGATGATGAAATCCACGCCGAGCTCGGGGCAGCAGCGGCGCCAGCCCGCCCGGGGCGATCGGGTCGGCGCAGACATTCACCGTCACGCCCACGTTTTCCCCACGAAACCGAATCTTTCTCAATTCCCGTCGCAGCGCTGCGGCCAAGGGATCGAGATCGCCGCGATGGGTGATGCGAAAGGCGGCCTGCGGAAGCGAGGTCTCACTCGGACTTCGACCACCAAGATCGGCGGCGGAAATTTCGACGAGCAAAAACATCCCCATGGCCTGCCGGAGGTGGCTGCCCAATTTCGAACAAAAGTCCCGCAACCCCGCGGCGTGCTCTTCGTCGCCGGCCGCGAACAAATATGCAGCCTCCGTAGTGACAAGATCCTTGGTGCCTGCATCCGAGATGCCGACGGGCGACCGATATACGAGCAGAAATGGAACGTGGGCATCGATGAAGATCGATCCGATCGGCGGCACCGTCCGGCGGACGGGCTTTCCTTGTGCGAGCTGTTCGCAAACCTCTTCCGCCACGTGGGCGGCCTCCATCGCGGCCGCGGAATTAACAGTGGGGCGGGCATTAGTCATGTCTTGGCCAGCGCGGTGAGTACGCTCGAGACTGTGGATGCAAGGGCAGCGCCAACGAGCGCGACCTGTGCGCGGTCCGCCTCGCCGGTCCATTCATCCATGAAGAATTTCTTCACCTCAATCGCGAGAGGGCAACCAGTGGGATAACGCGCCGCCACCCAGCGCGAAAATGCACCACCACGAAACCGCACATTCTCGCGGACATCGAGATGTCGCCCCGCGAATTTGAAGGAACGGAGCTCTTTGAGGAAACGATCGATCACCGGTCGCCATTGGCGGCGATTCAGACTGCCCGTGCCAAGATTGATCTCAGGGTTCTGCGCAGGATCAGCCACCGGGCCGTTCCTCCCTTCCCGGCGGTGGTTGTAGGTGTGAAGGTCGAACAACACGAAACGTCCGTGGCGCGCGACGAGTTCATCGAGCAGTGTTGCGACCTCGTAATAAAACCGATCGTACAGGGCGAGCGATTCCTTCCACCCGGACTCTGGCGTCTCATCCCGCCAGACCGTGAGGCCCCAAGCCTCCTCCGGCGTTCGATAGACCGCGCTCTCGCGGTCGCGATTCAAGTCCACTTCGAAACGCGACATGCTGACCACCACTTGATGCGGCGCGACTCCCACCCATTCCGCGGTAAACGGGTCCTCTTCCCGCAAGCGTCCCATTTCCCCCAGGGCCAAGTACGGAAGTGCAGACGCGCGCACTTCATGGCCATCGTGAAGTGCCACCGCCACCAGCGGCGATCCGGTTTCCTCGCTGGTGATGCGCCACCGGATCCTCGCCAGATGGGGAGTTGGAAGATTGCTCATGGTTCAGATCGGCACGTCTGACAGCGTGCCCTTCAAGTATCGGTCCGCACGACCAATTCGGACCTTCGAGGCAACGCGTTCTCGGTCCGTTGAACAAAAACTGCCAAAATCGTCGCCTGAGAGAGTGCAAAAGAGAGGGAAGAGGCATGCTGCAACGGCGCGTTGAAAGTAGAAGGCGAGACGCGCACGGGGCACAGCGACAGAGCGGATCGGCCTACGGTGCAATGATTCGAGCGCGGAAAAAGCGCTCGGGTGTATCGCGCGGTCCGGTCAGAGTTCGCAGCATGGTGGTGGCAGGGTACATGAGCACGTTGCCGGGCACATCCCAGCGGGACCAGTTGGCAAAATCAGTGGTGGTTTCAATCAAAAGCGAAGGCAGCGGTCCGGCATTTTCGTCAAATCAACGAAGCTCAGGACTATGACCAGGCACGACTCAGGCGGTTTCCGGTAGCACGATCAGGTGCCCCCTCGGAACGAGTCGTGGTCGCCGAATGTTCCTTGTCGAGTCGCTGTGCGGGTGCTTTTACGTATCGAAAGAGCCGGCATCCGCGGAGGAGGCGATCCGCGATGTTCACTCGATGAGACCTCCTGACATATCCGTCTGTCCAAGCGCCGTCCGCCGAATGCCAGTGGGCGCTGAAGTGCAGCCCGACGGCGGCGTGCATTTCCGAGTGTGGGCTCCCGTTTCCGGGAGCATCTCGGTGGTGCTCGGAGAAGGGGATGAGAAAGTGGAAAGGGCGCTCGAACGGGACGGCGAAGGCTACTGGGAAGGCTGGATCGCCGAAGGGCGCGCCGGAATGCATTATCGTTATCAGCTCGATAGCGGTGCGTTTCCTGACATGGCTTCGCGCTTCCAACCGACCGGCCCGCACGGACCCATCGCAAATCGTCGATCCTTCGAACTTTCTCTGGTCGGACTCACAGTGGCGTGGGATCGCACGAGAAGGCCAGGTCATCTACGAAATGCATATCGGCACTTTCACCCGCGAAGGCACCTGGGCGGCAGCGATGATCGAGTTAACCCGGCTCGCGGAACTCGGCGTAACCTTGCTCGAAGTGATGCCAGTCTCGGACTTCGTCGGACGTTTCGGGTGGGGCTATGACGGCGTGAATCTCTTTGCCCCGACACGGCTTTATGGGGAGCCGGACGACTTTCGGCGATTTGTGGATTCCGCGCACAAGCTTGGACTCGGCGTCATCCTCGACGTGGTCTACAACCACCTCGGACCGGATGGGAATTTCGCCAAGGATTTTTCGCCGTATTATTTTAGCGAGCGATACGAGAATGAGTGGGGCGAGGCGCTGAACTTTGACGGCGAGCACAGCGGTCCGGTGCGCGAACTCATCATCGCCAACGCCGGTTATTGGATCGACGAGTTTCATCTCGACGGTTTGCGGCTCGATGCCACACAGCAAATCTTCGATGCGTCGCCGGATCATCTTCTGGCAGCCATCGCGCGGACAGGTGCGGGCGGCGGCCGGCGGGCGGGCGACTTTTCTTGTCGGAGAGAATGAACCGCAGCACGCCCATCTCGTACGCTCGCCGGAGGATGGAGGATATGGACTCGATGCATTGTGGAACGATGATTTTCATCACTCCGCCATCGTCGCCATGACGGGGCGTAATGAGGCCTACTATACTGACTATCATGGCTCCCCGCAGGAGTTCATCTCGGCGGCGAAGTGGGGGTTTCTCTACCAGGGTCAGCGTTACAAATGGCAAAAGGCCCGGCGCGGCTCGCCGGGGTTCGATCTCGTCCCGGCGAATTTCGTGAACTTTCTGCAAAACCATGATCAGATCGCGAACTCGCTCGCGGGCCGCCGTATCCACACGATTACCAGTCCGGGCCGACTCCGCGCCCTCACCACGCTGCTCCTTCTCGGGCCGAACACGCCGATGCTATTCCAGGGGCAGGAATTCGCGGCCACTTCGCCGTTCCTTTACTTCGCGGACCACCATCCCGACCTTGCGAAAGCGGTGGGTCGCGGACGCAGGGAATTTCTGAAACAGTTCCCCAGCATCGCCTCGGAAGACACCGATACGCTGCTGCCGAACCCGGAATCCGAGGACACTTTCCAGCGTTCCAAGCTCGACTTCTTGGATCGTGAGCGGCACGCCGAAGTCTGGCATCTCCACTGCGATTTGTTGCAGGTGCGCAAAGATGATCCGCTCCTGGGCAAGTCTCCCCGTGGCTCCTACGACGGTGCCGTGCTGGGCGATGCCGCTTTGGTGCTCCGGTTTTTTGGACGTGCGCAGGATGACCGCCTGCTGGTCATCAACCTCGGTCCGCATCTGCATCTCGATCCTGCGCCTGAGCCACTGCTCGCGCCGCCGCTCGGTTGCCAGTGGAACGTGGCGTGGTCGAGTGAGGATCCGCGTTACGGCGGCGGTGGGACGCCGCCGGTCGATTCCGAAGAAAACTGGCACTTACCTGCTGAGTCGTGGCCTTCTGCTCGTGCCCAGACCGTTGGACCGATGAACACGCTCATCCGGCGCATCGACATTGCCGATGCCCAAGCCCATCATGCGCGGGAAATACTGCGGCGCGAATGGCTTATCACCAACGGGCTCGGTGGCTACGGATCGGGTACGATTTGCGGGATGGTCTCGCGCCGCTATCACGGGCTGTTGGTGGCGGCGCTCCCTGCGCCGTTCGGGCGCATGGTCATGCTCAATCATCTCGCGGAATATCTGCGCTTGGCGGACGGTCGCAGTCTCCTTCTCGGTGGTGATGAGCCGCAGGACACCGAGGATGACGGGGCGGAGAGTCATTACGTGAAGGAATTTCGCCTCGAGAATGGCTTGCCCATTTGGACCTACGAAGCGGACGGCTGCGTGATCGAAAAATCGTTACTGCTCGTGCATGGGCAGAACACGTTGCACGTCACGTACCGGTTGCTCTCGGGTGCCGATTGCGCCAAGCTCGAACTGAGGCCATCCGTCCATTTTCGCCCGCACGAAAACGATGTTGGCGGACCTCTTTCGGGAACCTACTCGTTGCTCATTCGCGACCGCCGTTACGAGGTATTCACCCAACAGTATCCTCACCCGCTTCGCCTGTGCGTCCATGACGAACGCGCGCATTTCATCCACGAAGGTGGTCGGATCAGCGAGATCACATATCCGACCGAAGCAGACCGCGGCTATTCATCGCGCGGAGTCTTGTGGAGTCCGGGTCTTTTTACCGTCGAACTCCGCTCCGAACACGCGATCACTCTGATCGCTTCCACTGAAGAGTGGTCTGAGATCCTCGCGCTCGGTCCCGACGAAGCGCAGCGCGCGGACCTGGCGCGCCGGGAGCGCCTCATTCGCGCAGCTGCCCCGGAAGCGCAGACTGAACCCGGAGCGGAACTCGTCCTGGCCGCTGACCAGTTCATCATCACGCCCGCGGGCCGGACCGAGGATGCGGCGAGAGCCCGAGCCGCCGGGGACGAAGTGCGGACGGTCATCGCCGGTTACCATTGGTTTACCGATTGGGGCCGCGACACCATGATTAGTCTCGAGGGGTTAACCCTCACCACGGGCCGCCACGCCGAAGCCGCCTGGATCCTGCGCACGTTCGGTCATTACATTCGCGATGGACTGATTCCGAATCTGTTCCCCGAAGGCAAGTCCGAGGGGCTGTACCATACCGCGGATGCGACACTTTGGTTTTTCCACGCGCTCGATCGATATGTCGAAATCACCGGCGACCGTGCCACCCTCGAGGGTCTTCTGCCGAAGCTCGTGGAAATCATCGAACATCATTTGCGTGGCACTCGCTTCGGAATTCGTGTCGATCCTGCCGACGGCCTGCTTCGACAAGGCGAAGAGGGCTATCAACTTACCTGGATGGACGCGAAGGTGGACGGCTGGGTTGTGACCCCGCGCCGAGGAAAGGCCGTCGAAATCAATGCCCTTTATTATAACGCGCTCCGCCTCCTCTCCGGCTGGCTCGATGCCGAAGCCGCCAAGACTTATGCCGGGCATGCGCTGCAGTGTCGGGACTCGTTCAATCGCCGCTTCTGGTCCGCGGAACACGGCTATCTGTTCGATGTCGTCGATGGTGAACAGGGCGACGATTCCGCGTGCCGTCCGAATCAGATCTTCGCCATCTCGCTGCGTCATCCCGTCCTTGAGGAAGAGCACTGGCCGGCCGTGTTGGAGAAGGTCCGGACCGAACTATTGACGCCCGTTGGTTTGCGTTCGCTCTCGCCGGGTCACCCCGATTTCAAGTCCCGTTACTTCGGCGACCTTCGGGCACGGGACGCCGCCTACCATCAAGGCACGGTTTGGGGTTGGCTCATCGGCCCCTTCATTGACGCATGGCTAAAAGTCCATCCGGATGATCACCAAGGAGCGCGGGATTTCCTCGACGGCCTGAGCGAGCATCTCGACCACGGTTGTGTCGGGTCGATCAGTGAAGTATTCGACGCGGAATCCCCATTCACTCCACGCGCCTGCGTTGCCCAGGCTTGGAGCGTCGCTGAAGTTTTGCGTTGCTGGGTGAAAACCGCGCCCTAATTCCTGCCGACGCCATCCACGCCCAACCGCCGAATTATGCGTTTCGTTTCGCGGAGGCAGCACGCAGCGTGACACCAAAAGTCGGTCAGTTGTCCATTTGGTCCCGCAGCTTTTCTGAAGCTTCGTTTCGCTTCCGGGACGCCTCGAACGTAGGATCCACTGATCCGGTAGCTCGTCATCATTAAACAAGAATCGAACTTGCGCGGACGCTCGGATAACGCCGTTGGTCTGCGCGAACACGCAGCCATTTCCCGCATGCCACCCGATTCACATCTACAACCTATGAAAGAGAAACCAACGACCCGCACTGAAGCGACGAGACCGGAGGCAGTCAAACACCTCGGAAGAAGGGAAAAAGAGGCGCTTGACCTCCAAGGGGATGCTGAGCACGCCGATGGAGATGCCCGTGAAAAGCTCACGCGAACCATCGAGCGTCTATCCGCTCCGGACGATCAGTCTATGTCGTAATGGAAACCGTCCGGCCGGGCGACGCCCGCTGCCCTCAAACGTGAGGAGACCGGCGACCCAGAAGGAAGGAAGCGATAAAGAGCACGAGGAAAACGAAAAGGAGGATTTTCGCTATCCCGACAAATGTGCCGCGAAGACCTGCGCGGTCACAACGGGCTCATGCCGCATAGTCGTCTTCTTACGGAACTGTCCATGAGCTCGACGGAATCGCCTTCTGGCGCTCCGTTGACATCGAATTCGAGCAGGTCGCAGACAGCATCGGTCGCCTGCTCCTTGATGATGAAGCGGGTCCGACCGCCGGGCAGCTCCCGTACCAGCAATTTCATCCCTTTCGGCAACAATTCCTCGCGAGAAATGCGCTGAATCTGCTCGGCAAAACTTCCGCTCGTGATTCCCCCTTCAGCGCGTTTGCGCGTCGCTTGAGTAAGCACGATGTACACGATGACGGGTACGGCAGTGCGGCGGCGAACCAATGCTCCATTCATAGAATGGCGATCGTTGCCCAACGGCGACCGGCACACAATCAAGGCAGATCCGATCTTACCTTCAGGAATCTCCTGATTCAGAAGTTTCCACCGCGCCCTGCGTCCCAGCAGTGCTCAAAACGGGGCAGACGCCGAATCCCGTGGAATTCCCCGGCGCGGTTCACGCCTATGAAGCTTCGACTTCCAACAGCGCGGCGGAGTCAGGTTCGAGCGCGCCATTCTCGTCGAAGTTTAGCAGATCGCAGACGGCTCCCGTTTTCTGCTCTTTAATAATATAGCGCGTGCGTCCGGCTGGCAGTTCCCGCACCAGTAGTTTCAGTTTTCTCGGCGTCAATTCTTCTTGCGAGATGCGGCGAATCTGTTCGTCGAATGTCGTCTGAGTGATTGCGCCTTCGGTGCGCAGGCGAGTGGCTTGCGCGAGAACAATGTGCACGATGGCAGGAACAGAACTGAGGCGGTGGAACGTGTGGCTTTTCATAAGGTGGTGATTTTTGCGCCACCCGCTGGATCGCGCAATCAAGCCACTTCCCATTCGTGCCCTCAGAGAACTTCTGAGGCCACAGCGAGATGGGTTCGGACGATGGCGCCTGCGCACATTTGCGATGTTCCCAAAAATGATAGACCCGTGAAAACCCGACATCATCGAGGGCACAGCGCGTTCCACTACCGGCGACGCTATTCAGGCTCCCCGCCGCTGTTCTCGCGTTCAACCCACTGCACGGCGCGCTGAATCATCTCCGGCACGCTATGCAATCGAAGTTTCTCTTTGATGTGGCTGCGGTGGGTATCCACCGTCTTCACGCTGAGGTGTAATTCGTTGGCGATTTCCTTGCTAGTGCGGCCGCGACCGAGCAACTCAAAGACTTCCAACTCGCGGTCGCTGAGTTGCGCGATCGGCGACTCAACCGGACGCCGCGTATTGAGGAGCCGTTGAAAGATTCCATTACCGACACTCTGGCTCACGTAGAATTGCCCCTCGCGTGCATTGCGGATCGCCCTCATTACTTCGTCACTGCTTTCCTTTTTCATGATGAAAGCCAATGCGCCGGCGCGCAGGGCTCGCTCGGCGTAAAGCGCTTCATCGTGCATTGAGAGGACCACGGCCGGCAAATCAGGGCGACGTGCTTTCAGATGTTTGAGGAATTCGATCCCATTCATCCCAGTCATGGAAATGTCCGTGAGGATAAGGTCAGGTTCGCACCGCACGATTTGTTTTAACGCGTCGCTGGCGTTGCTTGCTTCGCCACAGACTTCCATGTCCGGTTCCGCGTTGATCAACTGCGTAATCCCCTGTCGGACGATTTGATGATCCTCGACGATCAGGATTTTCGTTTTCGCGCGGACTTGAGTCTTCATGAAATGGATTGATTTGTCGGGAGTAGCACGGTACGACCGTTCCACGCGGGCGGTTGCGGCGCACGTCCAGGGAGCCGCAGATGATTTGGGCCCGATATTGCATCGTGTGAACGCCCATGCCCGACTGTTTCGATCTTTTGCGAATCCCTTTTCCATCATCCCGCACCCGCAGGACGATCGCTTCATTCTTGATGATGAGCGGGGTGAGGATGGATGTGGGCCGGGCGTGCTTGATCGCGTCGGTAGCCGCCTCGCTACGACTTCACGATGAGGAGCGGGCAGGGTGCAATCTCGATGATGGCTTCGACGCTCTGCCCGAAATGAAGCTGGTCGCCGGACATGGTCGTGGTCCCGAGCACAATAAGCTGATGGCTTCCCAGTCGCGCCTGCCTGTGAATGGCGCGTTCCTTTGCGGGAGCGACCAGGACTTTCGTGGCCACGCGCACTTTCTCGCGCTCCCCTAGTGCCACGATGTCGGCGAGTAAGGCGCGTCCAGTCCGGAGGAGTGTTTCCGGGCGCCGCAGCAGGTCGCTCACTGGCGGCGGCACCGAGACGTGCAAGGCAGTGATTGTTGCCCCGGAGCCTTTGGCGATCGCAACGGCGACCTCCGCGCCAAATCGCGAATAGTCCGTACCGATTGCCGGGACGAGAATCCTTTCCAGGGGGCCTTCCTGCGCGAGCTTTCCGGTTAATGGATTGAGCAGGACGGCGATCGGACCTTTGAACTCACGAATGAGTTCACTGATGACGGGTGAAAGATTTTTGGGATCGGATTTCTTTCCGCTCAGGAGTCCGAGAAACAGGAGCCCATAACCGTGCTCCGCTTCCGCTAGAATGGCCGGTGCAGTGCCTTTGTCTTTCATGGAGTGGATGGAAATAAAGTCTTTGACGGGCCTTGGATTGGCCTTCGATTTGGCCGGGGCGGTCAGCTCGTCCGGTTCCGTCGGCGCCTTAATTTCTGGGGTCTCTACGAACGCGGCCATGGCCTGCTCCGCGGCCTCGGTGAAGCCGTGCAACGGCCCAGCGTTTCCATCGGCGTCGCTCGTAACCATCACCGTGGAGGTGAGCCGGCGCGCCCCGACCAGCCAGCCCGCCAGCCGTCCGGCCAGCCGCGCCACATCGCTGTCGTCGAGCCCGACAAGGACGCGCTCGACTTTGGGCATCAAATCCTGTTCCTCGGCCTCTTCGTCCTCCATGCGCCTCTTCTCGTCCGGTCGTGTTGGAACGCGGGCGAGCGCCCAGCGCAGCAACGGCGGCATGGCAAGTGTCGTCACCACAGCCATGAGCACGATGATGGTGAAGAGTCGCGAATTCAGGACGCCCATCGAAAGGCCGATCGTGGCCAGGATGACTTCAGTGGAGCCGCGCGCATTCATCCCCAGACCGATGGCGAGCGACTCCGGGGGATTCAACCTCGCGAACCGGCTGCCGAGATAGCAGCCGCCAAGCTTCCCGATACTCGAGATGCCGATGACCAGCAACGCGAGCCACAGCAGATCGGGATCGCCGAGCACGTTGAGATTGATGGAAAGACCGGCCACACCGAAGAACACTGGCATGAACAGCGCAACGATCAGACCGCGCAATTGCTCCTCGATGTGCTTCGTCAAAATCGGCGACTGCCCGATCATGATGCCGGCCACAAACGCGCCGAGCACGGTATGGACCCCGATGAGATCTGTGAGCAGCGACAGCGCAATCATCAACACGAGGATGACGCTGATAACCGGCATTTCGATGATGAGCCGGTCATTCGCCCAGCGAATGAGGCGCGCAACCCAGCGGTGAGCGACGGTGAAGCAGACAAGTAAGAAGACGACCGTACCGCAAACGCTGACGACCACAGGACCGAGCACCACTTTCCCATGCGCGGCGAGCCCTCCGATGAAGGCGAGGATCGTCCATCCAATCGTGTCATCCAGGATGGCGGCAGCAAGGATGACCTGCCCGAGATCGCGCCGGAGAAAATCAACTTCGCGCAGCACGGCGGCGACGATTTTCACGGACGATATGGACAGCGCCGTGGCCAGGAAAAGCGAGGTAATGAGGCGGCGGTTCGGATCCGGGAGGACGCTCGCGGGGAGGAATTCACCGAGCACATAACCGCACGAAAACGGGATGAGGATGCCCGCGGCAGAGACGATAACGGCCGTGCGGCGCACGCGTTTCACGAGCGTGAGATCCGTCTCCATGCCGGTGAGCAGCAGCAGCATGAGCACTCCCAATTCCGAGACCGCGCTCAGCATCGGCCGGTGAGCGGATTCAGCGGGAAAAATCGCCTGCTGCGCTGAAGGCCAAACGGCCCCGAAGACGCTCGGCCCCAAAACAATTCCCGCGAGCAATTGCCCAATCACCGCCGGCTGGCCGACGCGTTGCATCGCTTCGCCGAGCAATCGGCCGACAAGAATCAGCAGCGCGATTTGCGCAAAGAAAATAGCGGCCTTGTGATCGCCCTGCCCCGCGGCCGCGGCGAGTAACGGCGCTAAGCGGAGATCGAGCAATGAGGAAAAAAGATGCATCGCGCCGGACAGAATATCGTTGGGTTTCAGAATTCTGGTCGCGCGCGACTGATGACTCCGTCCCGATCAGTCGCGCACGATCTCCTCTTCCTCGCGCGCAATATCCATCAGGCAGATCAGCGCGCGGACGAAATACGTCGGACTGCACGCCGCGACATCGAATTCCGCCGGCAGTCGCGAGCCGAAGGTAAGACTAGTGAAAGCGAACACAGATGATCAGTGTCGTCCGAAAAATCGGCTTCGGTTTCGGGACAATCACCTCCGATTTTACTTCGATTGTTTGGCTTTCGCCAGGTTCTTTCGCTTTGTGCGGGCGAAGTCACCGAGCTGCTTTTCGCTCATCGACTTAACCATTTCTCTGGAAGCACCTCGTAACGATGACTTCGGTCGCTCTCCGCGTTTGGCGGCAAGCGCCGCTCCAGCAGCCATCTGTTGTTTTTTGGATATCGCCGGCATACCCAATCTTCGTCCGGCGACCCGAGAGTGGATTTGGCAAACTGCTCGCGAATCGGTTGCCACTAAGTCCGCTGTTGTGACAACCCGTGATAAAACTGCGATCGCACGATGAGAATGACGACCCTCACTTTCCAGGAGTTGACCCGGATAGCAGCGACGCGCGGCACGTCGGAGCGGGCGTCGCCGTGCTCACGGCGAAACAGCTCACCGAGGAGCAACGCGAAACAGCGGGGATCATCCTCACCTTGATCGCCGCCCTGACCACCGTGGGTCAAGTGCTGGAAGCATTCGGCCAAGAAAGACACCCACTAAGTCCGGGCCTGACTCAACCGGCGGGCGAATCCGGGGACGCAGGCAATTATCGTTGAGAGCCCGATTCACGGCATGTCCTCGTCAGATTCGTCATGAGCAATCTTCACCGCTTGGCTTGTCGGTTTGTGCGCCGGGATGCGCCGTTCGATCCACTGCATGGTCCGCAAAACGAAAAGGCCGAGCGCTGTGATGCCGGCGGCAACGACGTAGCGATCAATCGAAAGTGCGATTCCCACGGTCGCAGTCGCGAGCAAAGAAGCAGCCGTGGTCAGCCCGCGCGCCCTGGCGGCGTCATGATCACGAAAGATAGTGCCAGCGCCAAGGAAGGCCACTCCGGTGACGATTGCTTCGATGATTCGCACTGGATCGGCACGCATGATCTGGGACGGAAAAATGCGAGCGGATTCGGCGATTAGGAGCTGCCCGAGCCTCACAAAAAGACAGGCCGCGAGGCAGACAAGCATGTGGGTCCTCAAACCGGCCCACTTTCCCGCGGACTCGCGCTCCCAGCCCAGGGCGCCACCGAGGACGACTGCGCCGAGCGCTTGCAGCAAAATCTTAAATTCTTCGTGCATGGGTGGTCTCCGCAGCCTTCACGTTTCTCCCGCAGGATCAAGCCGCCAGCGATTGTCACGTGAGTTGAAATGAGGATCAGAAATTTTCTGACCCCGACCGCGTCGCGTTCGCGCGATGTCTCTGGCGTGACTACAAAGCTAGAGATCGCCGGTGCGCTCGCGGGCGCACTGCTAATCACGTGTGGCAGTGCATTTGCCCAAGCCATCGGGCTAATCGACGCCGCAAATCTCAATGGCCATGAGGTCTATGACTTTAACGGCAAGAAGCTGGGAGACCTCCAGCAAATACTCGTCGATCCGGTAAGTGGACGCACCCGGTATGCCGTGCTCCAGGTGGACAAAGCCTGGGATCTCAATGATCCCGAAATGGCCGTTCCATGGGGTGCGTTCAAGATTACCAAGGATGGCGACGAAAAGCTGACCTTCTCGCTCGGCGCGACGAAGGAAAGGCTGGAACGCGCTCCGCGCTACAAGGTCGGCGACGCCGACCGCCTCTATACGCGGGAAGCAGGGAAGCCCATCTACAGTTATTGGGAACTCTGGTGGATCGAAGAACCGCCGACGCCAGAAAGCAATTCTACACCTCCCAATGAGCAGGCCACGCCTCCAGCGGAGGAGTCGGAAACGCCCACAGAGAAACCGACAACCCCAGGAGCGCGGCCGTAATTTCCGCGTCACGAAACCTCGCCCCAATCGAGGGCGGAGTGCTGCACGCGACAGGGGCGGGGAAGAAATTCCCCGCCCCGACGCGCGGCCCCTTCCGAGGACGTTCAAACACCTTCAAACAATGAAACTCAAAGACTTGATGACAGAAAACGTGGAAGTGATCGCACCGGACGCCTCCCTCTACGAAGCCGCCCGTAGGATGCGCGATCTCGACGTGGGCTCACTCCCAGTGTGCGACGGCAAACGGCTCGTCGGCATGCTCACTGATCGCGACCTCACCGTGCGCGCCGTGGCCGATGGGCGGGATCCGAAGACCGCGCCGGTGAGCGAAAGCATGACGCCGGACATCGCCTTCTGTTTCGAGGATCAGACCGCCACCGAGGCCGAGAGTCTCATGGCCGAGAAACAAATCCGCCGGCTGCCGGTCCTTGATCGGGAGAAGCGGATCGTGGGCATCGTTTCGATCGGCGATCTGGCGACGAAGACCAGCGAAGCTCGCGCTTTAGGCAAGACGCTGGAAAGGGTTTCCGAGCCCAAAGCGAAACCCGAACCAGCCATCGCCCTGTCGAAATCATCGACTCCAGCAAGCTGAAGGCTCGCGGGGAATCGCCGCCGCCCCGGAGGCGGCGCGTCACAAAGCGTGACGCCTGCAAATTGCTTCGCGCGGCATTGCGGGAAAGCCCTTCCGCGCACGATATAATTTCACCCACAGCATCGCTCGTCTTCCGGCCCGCCAGACCCAGTGACCGGTAGTTGCCCCGCATCCGCGTGGGCGACGGCGACGAGTTGTGCTTCTGCCTGGAGCCAATGCTCCAGGGCTCGGCCCTCCGGGCGCCCTTCCTGTTCATAGATTAAACGAGCCGCCGCAGAATTTTCCTCGGGGGTTGGCGTAGCAAACTCTTTCAAGAGATGGATGGTGGACATCCCGGCTATAACGATGAAATTTCAGTAAAGGGCGTCATTTCACCGTCAGCGTTTGCTTCACAATTTTCTCTCGTGACCAGCCGCCGGACTCAAGATTTCGCGGGATGCCGATAGCGCGCATTACAGCCGCACGCGGCCGTAATGGTCGCCCTCGCCGACACCGGGTGTGGTGCCGGTCACGTAGGTCTTCGCGGCATCGAAATGGTACCGGACTTTGTTCATGCCTTCGATGTCCCAGAATTCGCCCTCCTCCGGATGAACAAGGATCAGCTCAATGTTGGGATCGTCCTTCCCGTCGGGGAACCAGACGCGGAACGGCTCCTGCCAAAGCTCGGCAACGATCGCAGGATCACGCACCAGCTCGGCGTGGCCGTTTAGCGAGAGGTAGGCATCGCGTTCGTTTTGTGCGGTGATGTGAACACGCGCATTGGTTTCGATCTCGTGAACTTTGCCAGTCTCCGCACCCGTGATGAACCAGATGCGGCCGTCGCGTTCGACCCGCGCCACGGCCATCGGGCGCGAACGGATTTGGCCTCCGTTCCCATGGGTGACGAGCATCGCAGTGGAGAATTGGTTCAGCAATTCGAGAAAGTGTTCCCGCTTCGCGGCGTCGGTCAGGGGCGCGCTCATGGCTCAGGAATTGAAGCTTTCGCGCAGGTCCGCACGTGGTCGCGCGCCTGCTCCATCTGTCGCTCCTGATCTTGAATTACGCCGCGCAGATGCGCCGACGGTTCCATGCGTCCCAGCGCCTCGCGATATTCAGCGACGGCGGAATCTTCGCCCCAGTCGCACTCTTTGAGGATCGTGTGTTCGTCTCCGCCCGCCAGCGCGGATTTGAGATCGATCCAGGTGCGATGCCCGGTGGCGGCGACGCTGCCGGGCTCCGCGGCAGCGTCGCCGAAATCGCGAGCCAGTCGCTGGAGATCGGTGGTGAATTGCGGGCGGTGCGAGGCGAGTTCGATGAAGGGCGATTTCAAGTCGGCGGCCTTCACTTTCTCTGCGGCATTCTGAAAGCCTTCCAGTCCGTCTTTTCCGGCTGCGATGGGGGATTTCAGAGTGGACGCGACGATTGAAGCGGTGATGCTCATGCTTGAGATTTCGCGTTCGCTTTGTCCGGTGCGCGTGGCGATTCATCGGAAGAGCACGGAGAACTCACGGAATGTCTGCTTGCCCCGATCCACAAATCAGGATGCCCCCTGATAGCTTTCGAGCCTCGAACCCTCAGACGCTTCTTTCGATGGTTTTTTCTCGAATGGTTTCGTATCTCCTGCTGTCGATTTCCCAACGTCTCCCATGTGCTCGTCGGAAGATTTTTCGCCTTCAGCTTCTGCCTCGTCGTTCGTAAAGGGGGGCACATCCCTGATGCGCAACGATGGCGCTGACCCATCGGTTCAAATTGCTGCTCCAGCGAGTCCGCCAACGGTGGCGCTGGGAGGATCGGCGGGAAGCATCCGAGCGTTGCAGGAATTCTTCACCGCGATGCCGGTGAATTCCGGGATGGCGTTTGTCGTCGTCCTGCATCTTTCGCCGGAGCATGAGAGCACACTGGCGGAGATGTTTCAGCGTTGCACGACGATGCGGGTGGTGACGGCGGAGGACGGCGCGACCGTCGAAGCAAACTGCGTGTATGTTATCCCGGCGGGTCGGCTGCTTTGTTCGATCGATGGGCGGCTGCAGCTCGCGGCTTCCGTAAAGGCGGGTAGCATGCGGGCGGCGGTGGATGTCTTCTTTCGCACGCTCGCGGATACGCACGGTGAGGAGTCGGTCGCGGTGGTACTTTCCGGCGCGGACGGGGACGGCGCGCTCGGCTTGAAGCGGATCAAGGAAAGCGGCGGCCTGACCGTCGCCCAGGATCCTGATGAAGCGGAGCACTCGGGGATGCCGCGCGCGGCGATCGCTACCGGGATGGTGGATTGGGTCCTCCCAGTGAAGGAGATCCCGGCCCGGCTCATGGGCTACATGGCGCGCCGCGATGGCCTGAAGCTGCCGGACCACAGTGGCCCGCGGCCGGCCGCAGCGGAGACAGCCGCGCCCGCCGATCATGAGACCGCGTTACGCGATGTGCTCACCTTTCTCCACACCCGGACGGGCCGCGATTTTTCCTACTACAAACGCGCTACTATCCTCCGCCGCATCGCGCGCCGGATGCAGGTCAACGGGCTCGACAATCTGCCGGGTTACCTCGTCTTTCTGCGCACACATGCGGGCGAGGCGGGCGCGCTCTTACAGGATTTGCTGATCTCGGTGACGAATTTTTTCCGCGAACCTGATTCCTTCGCGGCCCTGGAGCGGATCGTTCCGGAACTCTTTGCAGATAAAGGGCCGGCGGACAGCGTGCGCGTGTGGGTGGCCGGTTGCGCCACGGGCGAGGAGGCGTATTCCATCGCCATGCTGCTCTGCGAACACGCGCGCACACTGGAGGCGCCGCCGCAGTTGCAGGTCTTTGCCACCGATCTCGATGAGGAAGTGGTCCGCGATGCGCGCGAGGGCATTTATCCCGAGACGATCTCGACCGACGTGGGCGAGGAGCGGCTGCGGCGCTATTTCATCCACGAACACGGCGGCTACCGGGTGCGGCGCGAGGTGCGTGAGATTGTGCTCTTTGCCCCGCACGATTTGCTGAAGGACTCGCCATTCTCGCGGCTCGATCTCGTCTCGTGCCGCAATCTGCTTATCTACCTGAATCGCGAGGCGCAGAGTCGGGCGCTCGACGTTTTTCACTTCGCGCTGCGGCCCGCCGGGTACCTGTTTTTGGGAACCTCGGAGACAGTGGAAGATGGCAGCCCGCTCTTCGCGCCGATTGACAAAAAGCAGCGGCTCTTTATCCAGCGACCGGTTCCACGAAAGGCCCTGAGCGTGTCCACGGGACCGAGCACACCGGCCCGCGCTCTGGCGCTGCAGGAGCGCTCGCGGGAGCGCCCCACGGTGCCCCGCCACCTGACGCTCAATCGCGGACCAGCAGCGCCGAGTGATGCGGGTCCGCTCGACAATGGTCCGGCGCCCGTTGAGCCGAGGAAGGCGGAGGCCGATCAAGCGGCGGTGCATTTGGAAAGTGAATTGGAGGCGACGAAGGCGCAACTGCGCGAAACAATCGAGGAAGCCGAGGCCTCGACCGAGGAACTGAAAGCCAGCAACGAAGAGCTCCAGGCGATGAACGAGGAACTCCGTTCCGCGACGGAGGAATTGGAGACGAGCCGCGAGGAACTGCAGTCGATGAACGAGGAGCTGTCGGCGGTGAACGACGAGCTGAAAAACAAGGTCGATCAGCTCGCGCGGTCGAACAGCGACCTCTACAATCTGATGTCCGCGACGGATATCGCCACCGTGTTCCTTGACGGCGAGCTGCGGATCATGCGCTTCACGCCGTCGGCGCGGGAGCTTTTCAATTTCACCTCCACCGACATCGGCCGTCCGCTCGCCGACCTGAGCCGCAAGCTCGATTATCCGGAGATCACCGCCGACGCCGAGCAGGCGCTCGCGCAGCTCCGGCCCGCGCAGCGTGAGGTCCGCGCCGACGCTCGTTACTTCCTCGCGCGTACGCTGCCCTATCGCACCGCGGACGACCAAATTGCGGGCGTCGTCTTCACTTTCCTCGACGTGACGATGCTGAAGGAGGTCGAGGCGGAAGCCGCGAAGCTCGCCGCGATTGTGCAGTCATCCAGCGACTCCATCGTCGGCCTGGATCTCCACGGGCTTGTCACGAGCTGGAATCGTGGGGCGGAGGAGATGCTTGGCTACGCGTCCGCGGAGGTCGTCGGGAAGCCGTTCGCCCACGTGATTCCTCCCGAGTTTCAGCAACATGAAACGGAGCGCCTGGAACGGATCGTTCGCGGGGAAAGCGTGGCGCCTTACGAATCGGAGCGCCTGCACCAGGACGGTCGCCGCTTGCCGGTCTCTGTGCGGATTTCGCCGGTCCGGGACGGCGTGGGTCGGATCATCGGCGCGTCGCGAGTGGCGCGGGATATTTCCGATCACAAGCGCGCGGAGGAAGCGCTGCGCCGTAGCGAAGCGCTCTACCGGGCCATCGGCGAGAGCATCGATTTCGGCGTCTGGGTCTGCGATCCCCAGGGTCGCAACATTTACGCCAGCGAGAGCTTTCTCAAGCTGGTCGGTCTCACCCAGGAGGAATGTTCCGAGTTTGGCTGGGGCGAAGTGCTCCATGCCGTCGACGCGGAGCGCACGATGGCGGCATGGAAGGAGTGCGTCCGAACCGGCGGCAAGTGGAACATCGAACATCGCTTCCGCGGCGTGGATGGCCAATGGCATCCCATCCTGGCTCGCGGTGTACCGGTGAAAGACGAAGCGGGAAAGATCGTGTGCTGGGCCGGCATCAATCTCGACGTCGCCGACTTGAAACGTGCCGAGCAGGACCTGCGCGAACAGGACGCGCGGTTTCGCGCGATGGCCGATGCGATCTCGCAGCTCGCCTGGATCGCCCGGACCGACGGCCACATTGTTTGGTACAATCAGCGCTGGTACGACTACACTGGCACGACCGCGGACGAGATGGAAGGCTGGGGCTGGCAGCGCGTGCACGATGAGGCCGAGCTGCCGAAGGTTTTGGAACGCTGGAAAGCCGCGATCGCGACAGGCCAGTCTTTTGAAATGACGTTCCCGTTGCGCCGGTCCGACGGCGTCTTCCGACAATTCCTGACCCGTGCGATCCCGTTGAAAAATGCGGACGGCGAAGTGGTGCAGTGGTTTGGCACCAATACGGATGTGGAGGAACTCACGCGCGCCGAGGCGGCGCTGCGCAAGAGCGAGCACTTCAAGATCGCGGTGCTCGATTCACTGCCCGCGGCCATCGCCGTGCTGGATCGCGAAGGGCGGATTATCGCGATCAACGAACCGTGGCGGGAGTTTGCTCGCGATCTTCCCGACGCATCGCCGGAACGCCTGGGCGTGGGCGTTGATTATTTGGAAGTCTGCCGCACTGCGGCGGCGAGCGGCGACGATGTAGCCCAGAAAACTCTCGATGGCCTCGCGAACTTGATCGCGGGAGAGGCGGAGGTGTTTCAAATGGAGTACGCATGCAACACGCCGGACCGGAGGCGGTGGTACGAATTGCACGCCGTGCGTCCCGCCGCGGAAATCGGCGGAGCCATCGTCTCGCACACCGACATCACCGAGCGGCGCCGCTCCGAAGAGCTGATCATCGAACAGGACCACCTGCTGGAACTCTTCGCCCGCGGCAATCCACTCGACCATTGCCTGACCGCGATCTGTGCCACCCTCGCCCGACTCCATCGTGCCCGCGCATGCATTTTTTTGGCCGGGGAGGACGGCGCCGGATTCACGCGTTCCATCGCCGCGGGCCTGCCGCGGGAATTTACAGAAGGGATCGCCAGCGCTCCCATGGAGGAGGTCGGCGCGGGTGTCTGCGCCGCCGCGGCGCTCAGCGGTGCGGCAGTGACCTGCTCAGACATCGCCGCGGACCGTCGCTGGTCACCCACATGGCAGCAACTTTGCCTTTCGCATGACATCCGCGCGTGCCACTCAGCCCCAGTGCTCGACAGCGGGGGCCGCGCCGTCGCCGTCCTCACCACCTACTTTGAAGAAGCGCGGACGCCAAGCGAGTGGGAGCTTTCGCTCAGCGATTTCGGCACGCGTCTCGCCAACATCGTGCTGGAGCGCGACCGCGCGGACGCCGCCTTGCGCGAAGCGAGAGACGCGGCCGAGGCGGCGAACCAGGCCAAGGACCGCTTCCTTGCCGTGCTCAGCCACGAACTGCGCACGCCGCTTTCACCCGTTCTCATGGCCGTGGGCGCGCTCGAAAAGGATCCCGATTTGCGGCCCGACGTGCGCGAGGACGTGGCGATGATCAAACGTAACGTTGAACTCGAAACCAAGCTTATCGACGACCTGCTCGATCTCAGCCGCATCACCAGCGGCAAGGTCGACTTAAAAACGGAACCGGTCGCGCTCAACGAGATCGTGCGCCATGTCTGCGAGATTTGCCGCCCACAATTGGTCGAAGAACATGTTCACCTCGAAACCGATTTTGATCAAAGCATCGGCGAGATCACCGCCGACCCCGCGCGGCTCCAGCAAGTTCTTTGGAACGTGCTTAAGAACGCCGTGAAATTCAGTCCGACAAACGGCATTGTGCGGATCAAAACCAGCCGGCTCGATGCCGACCGCTGCGAAGTCTGCGTGCGCGACAGCGGGATTGGTATCCACCCCGAAGTGCTGCCGCGGATCTTCAATGCTTTCGAACAAGGGGACCCACAGATCACGCGGCAATTTGGCGGCCTGGGCCTCGGGCTCGCCATCAGCCGGGTACTGGTGGAACTGCATGGGGGCGCGATCCGCGCGGAAAGCACCGGCCTCGGCCAGGGCGCTACATTCATCATCGAACTCCCCGGCCACCTTGCCGAGTCCGCCGCCACTGCGCCGCCAACCACCGCGGGAGGCCACGCTGTAAATTCGCCGATCCGGCTGCTTTTAGTGGAAGATCACGCCGACACCGCACGGACGCTCGCGCGCCTGCTCACGGCGGCGGGATTTACCGTCATCACCGCTACCGATGTAGCTGGCGCAATCGCCGTCGCCGAGCATGAACCCATCGATGTGCTGGTCAGCGACCTCGGCCTACCTGATGGCGCAGGCGGCGAAATTATGCGAGCACTGCAAGGGAAGCGACCCGTGCCCGGTATCGCGATGAGCGGGTACGGAATGAACGACGACGTCTGCCGGAGCCACGAAGCGGGATTTACCGAACACCTCATCAAACCCATCGACGTGCCAGAGCTAATTGCCGCCATTCACCGGCTGGTGGAAGATCGCGCACAGCGCTCTCGCGGCCTCGTCAGCCTGTCGCAGCCGTGACCCACTCCACCGCGAATTTTACCAACTCACCGGCCTCCTTGAACCCGAGCTTTACTTTGATGTGCGTGCGATGCGTTTCAATGGTCTTCACACTGAGATGCAGAACCTCGGCTACCTCGCGCGTGGTCTTCCCTCGGCCGAAAAGTTGCAGCACCTCCAATTCGCGGTCGGAGAGCGTATCCACCGGTGATCCGAGGTCGCCATTGCTACCGTGAACGGCTTTGAAGACCAGTTTGTCGCTGAATTCGGGACTGACATAGATGCCGCCGCCGATGACTTTGTGCAGCGCTTCAATGACATTGTCCATCGCTTGCTGTTTCATCACGTAGCCCTTCGCGCCAGCCCGCAGAGCCCGCAGCGCATAGAGCGACTCGTCATGCATGGAAATCACGAGGATGACGAGCCGCGGCTGCTCGGCGAGCATGATTTTGATGAGTTCGATCCCATTCGTGCCGGGCAGGCAGACATCCATCAGCACCACATCGGGCTGAAGCCGGCGCATTGCGCTCAGCGCATCGTGGGCGTCTTCCGCCTCACCGCAGACGGTTATTTCCGGAAGGCTTGCCAACAATTGGCTGATCCCGTGGCGAAAAACGGGGTGGTCGTCCACAATGAGCAGGCGCTGGGTAGCGGTCTCAGTCAATAGCGCGGAGCCCGGGGCGACGACGGAGGCGTTTATGGTCATGGGAAATTGAAGAATCGGTAACGCACTCTACACCGGACCTGTCGAGGAGCACCTTGTTCGCACAACCCAAGCCGCAGCGATTTTCCGGTGAGCGTAAAGCACGGAGCCGGGTGATATAAACACCCCTCAACGTGCTCGCGGTGCGTGAACATTGCTGTTCGTCGCCAGCGAATGGGAAATCGGAGTTGATTCCGGCTCGCCGAGCTCGGCGAGTTTAAAGAAAACGGTAAAGGCTATTCCAAATACGATATGGGCAAAGAGTACATGGGATTCCGGTAGGAAATGCGGGAGAGACCAAGCGTGAATTGCGGCACAATTGACCGTGTAAAGGATGACGGATGCAATGCCGGCCGCAAGAACCGTCCAGCCGCTTTTAGCGCGTACGATGGCGAGGCAAAATAGGGCGCCGTAAATCACCGCAACGGCAAGATGTAGTGTGAAAGCGAGCAGCAACGGCAGCGGTGTGGCACGGCCCATGACAAGTCCCGGACCGAATTCCGGGATCGGCAATCCGCCGGTGAACACAGCCGTTACCACCCCCGCCGCAATCGAAGTGCGTCGCACGGCGCGCGACACCGGCAGAACTGCCAGTGAATTGACGTCGGATAATTTCATGTCCGAAAAATCGCGTCGGCCAGTTTGCTCGCGCTTCCCCATTTTGCAGAAAATTCGCCGCTCCGCATCGAAAATCCAACCGTGGTGCACTGGGACGAACGTATTGGTAGATACGTAATCTTCACCCGCACTTTCTCGTACGATTCTGAGAATCAGAAGTGAGTGACGACGAGGACGCTTGGGCGGGCGTGGAACGATTCCGCGAGTCCATCGAGAAAGGCCGGCACGGGTGCGCTCGAAGAACCTCAATCGCGCCGCGACAGCCAAAACGGGGCGTGTTAAACTCCATCCACGCCACCCGGTCGGCGGTAGCTGGAGCCGTGGGCTTTCACCGGCGTCGCCAGCGCGAATGGCTCGTGCGGTCGCTTTTCAAACGCGCGGACGATGTCCGCCGATCTCGCGCATCAGAGCAGCTTGTCCAAGGTTATCGGGAGGTCGCGCACTCGCTTTCCCGTCGCATGAAAGACCGCGTTCGCGATGGCCGCCGCGGTGCCGGTGATGCCGATTTCGCCCATGCCGCGCGCGCCCATCGGATTGAACGCGAAGTCCGGTTCGCCGACAAAATGCACCTCGATCTCGGGCACGTCGGCGTTCACCGGCACATGGTATTCGGCGAGATTGCGGTTGGCCGGCAACGCCGGTCGCGGGGTCGAGCACGGTCTCTTCCTCCAGCGCCATGCCGATGCCCATGACCACGCCGCCGAGGATCTGACTGCGCGCGGTTTTCGCATTCATCACGCGCCCGCAGTCCATCACGGAAACGAAGCGCGTGACCTGCACGCGCGGCAGCGCCGGATCGATCTGCACCTCGCAAAATTGCGCGCCGAAAGATTGGAAGGCTAGCTGCGGTTTCAGCAACGAGCGGCGGTTTGAAACTGCCGTCGCCGTCGATGAATTCCTTTCCCGCGCGGCGTAGGATTTCGGCGAAGCTGTCGCTCTTCGTCGAGTCGTCCTGCGCGCTCAAGCGGCCCGGCGTGGACATCACGATCTTCGAAGCGCTCAGGCCGTGCAGCGGCGAGTGCTCGTCGTCGGCGGCCAGGTTGGCGAGGTTGTGATGCAGCGCGCTGTGCGGCGTCATAAATCGCGGAGCCGACGGTCGCCGTCGTATTCGAGCCGCCGGCGACTGGGCCGAATGGAAGGTCCGAATTTCCGAGTTCGAACTTCACTTTCTCCACCGGCACACCGATCGCCTCCGCGCTGATTTGCGTGAGCACGGTGTAAGCGCCCGTGCCGATGTCGTGCGCCGCGCACTTCACCACGGCATCGCCATTCGCGCTGAGGCGAATGCTGGCCTCGGCGGCCATCTTGTAGCGCGGGATAAGTCGCGGTCGCCATGCCCCAGCCGACGAGCAGGCCATCCTTCTGCATCGACCGCGGCTCCGGCGTGCGTTTGTGCCCAGCCAAATTTCTCCGCGCCGAGCTGATAAGCGGCCTTCAAGTTTTTGGAACTCCACGGCTTGTCCTTGATAGGATGCGTGTCCGCGTGGTTTGCCAACCGGAGCGCGATCGGGTCCATCTTCAACTCAGCGGCGAGTTCATCCATCGCGCACTCCAGCGCGTAAGTGCCGGGGCATTCGCCGGGCGCGCGCATGAAGGTGGGCGTGCCGACGTTCACCGGAAAGATCGTCTCCTCGACGGTAATCGCCGGGCTCGCGTAGAGCACGCCGGTCGAACGCGCGCCGGCGCTTTCCACGTATTCGCCGACGGGCGAGGTTAGCGTCTCGACGCGATGGCGGATCGCTTGCAATTTGCCGTCGCGCGTCGCCGCGAGCGCGATGGTCTGCGTGATCGGCGTGCGATGTCCGGTGCCGGTGAACATGTCCGGTCGCGAGAGCGCCAACTTCACCGGAGCGCTCGCGACTTTGGCCGCCATCGCGGCGAGGATGACGTGCGGCCAAACCGCGCCTTTGCAGCCAAAAGCGCCGCCGACAAACGGACTGATCACGCGCACATTTTCGCGCTTCAAACCAAAGGTGCGGGAGAGCAAATCCTGCACGCCTTTCACGTATTGCGTCGCGTCGTGCAGCGTGAGCTGATCGTCCGCGACCCACTCCGCGACGGTCGCCGACGGCTCCATCGGGTTGTGCGTTTCCTGCGGCGTTTCGTAGGTGCGCTCGACGATGACGAGGCTCCGATCGGCGAGCGCCCTTTCGACATCGCCCTTGTCGAGTTGCACCGGTTCGCCATTGTTCTTGTCCGGCTTCTTCCCTTTGTCGCCGCTTTGTTTCCGGGTCAAAGCAGGTGCGGTTTCTTCGTAGGAAATCTTGATCAACGACGCGGCGTGCCGCGCCTGCTCCAGCGTCTGCGCCACGACCAGCGCCACATACTGTCCGCCGTAATGAATCTGATCGTCGGCGAGCGGGAGTCGGAGTTCATTGCGAATGCCGCCGCCTGTGGCTGGCGAACCTTCGCCGGGGTCCTTGGCTTTCGGCGCGTTGAGATGCGTGAGCACAAGGCGCACGCCGGGCGCCGCTTCGGCGGCGGCGGTATTCAGCGCCGTGATGTGCCCGTGGGAAATGCGGCTCGTCAGTGCAAAGGATTGGAGCACGCCGGGCGGATTGAACTCCGCCGCGTAAGGCGCGGCGCCGGTGATTTTCAGTCGGCCATCCACCCGGTCGATTGGCTTGCCCAGGATGCGCGGTGCGATGCTTGGAGTGCTCATGCTTTGGCGGCCACGGTGCTTAGCGCGCGGACGATGGTGCGCCGCGCGAGTTCGATCTTGAAAGTGTTATGCTCATACCCTTTCGCCCCCGCGAGCGCCGCATCCGCCGCCGCACGAAAAGCGGGCTCGCCGGCGTCCTGACCCACGAGAGCACTTTCCGCCTCGAAGGCCCGCCACGGCTTGTGCGCGACGCCGCCGAGGGCGATGCGCGCATTGGAGATCCTCCCGCCCGGCTCGGTCTGCAAAGCCGCGGCCACGCTGACCAGGGCGAAGGCGTAGCTCGCGCGATCACGCACTTTGAGATAATGCGAACGCGCCGCAAACGGTGCGACGGGCAGATCGATAGCGGTGATCAATTCGTCGGGCGCGAGATTGGTATCGCGGTCGGGCGTGTCGCCCGGCAAGTCGATGGAAATTCCCGAACGGAATTTCCCGCTCGCCGCGCGGGCCGCGGACGCGGATCACCGCGTCGAGCGCTGCGAGGGCGACGCACATGTCGCTCGGGTGCGTCGCGATACATTGGTCACTTTGACCGAGGATCGCGTGGATGCGGTTGTAGCCTTTCAACGCGCCGCAGCCGCTGCCGGGGTTACGCTTGTTGCACGCGGGAAAGGCGGGATCGTAGAAGTAATAGCAGCGCGTGCGCTGGAGCAGATTGCCGCCGACTGTCGCCATGTTACGAAGCTGCGGGCTGGCCCCGGCGAGGAAAGCTTCGCTCAGCACCGGATAGCGTTCCTTGATCAGCGGGTGCGCGGCCACGTCGGAATTTCGCGCCAGCGCGCCGATGCGCACGCCTTTGCCGCCGGGCAATTCCTCCACCTTGGCCAGCGGCAGCGGATTGATGTCGATAAGCCGCTCCGGCGTCTCGACGCCCATCTTCATCAGGTCGATCAAATTGGTCCCACCGCCGAGAAATTTGGCATTCGGCCGGGCCGCCAGATCGGCGACCGCTTGCTGTTCATCGACCGCGCGCGAATAGGCGAATGGATTCATGCGGCAGGAGTTTTGGATTTCGCCTCGCGGATCGCGGCGACGATGTTCGGATACGCGCCGCAGCGACAGAGGTTCCCGCTCATCCACTCGCGAATTTCGCCGTCGCTGCCGGCGTGGCCTTCATTCAGGAGCGCGACCGCGGAACAAATCTGCCCCGGCGTGCAGTAGCCGCATTGAAAGCCATCGTGTTCTAGAAAAGCCGCCTGCACTGGATGCAACTCATCGCCTTTCGCCAAACCTTCGACGGTCGTGATCTCATCGCCGTCATGCGTCACGGCCAGGCTCAGACAGGAGTTAATTCGGCGGCCATTCACGAGCACCGTGCAGGCACCGCATTGGCCGTGATCGCAGCCCTTCTTGGTGCCCGTTAGAGTCAGCCGCTCGCGCAGCGCATCGAGCAGCGTCACCCGCGGATCAAGCGGGAGTTTGGTTTCCCGGCCATTGATGACCAGCCGCACTTCCACCGTCTCCGCCTTTGCCGCACCTGTCGGATCAGCCGCGACGGCCTCATCGAGAAGCACCAAACGTGGTCCAGCCGCCAGCGCCGCACCAGTGCCGGCCACTTTTTTGAGAAAGGCGCGCCGCGTCGCCGGATCGCCGAAGATCAACATCTGATCCAAATTTTCGTCGGGCGGCGGGAGCGAAGGATCATCGTTCATGGTCGTGAAAAGTGCAGACCTGCAATGGCCTAACGCATTCGCCAGCCCGAGTGGTTGGCTGAAAATTCTCCCTTAGCGAAGCCACTGCCAGTTCGGTGCCTCGCCAGATGACATCGCCTGGGACCGCGTGTTTCTATCCTCTGCGGGGTCCCGGTGCGTATGAGACGGCTGATCGAGCGTGGGACGCGATTGAAGAGGCATGAGCCAATCCACCCACGCCACCGGTCTCGTCGCAATGTTCAAAGCGACAGCGAAACATTTTTCGGAAGACAACGCACTGCGGCTCGCGGCGGCGCTGGCTTACTACGCGATCTTTTCCATTGCCCCGCTGCTTGTTATCACCATCGCGCTCGCCGGCTTTTTCCTCGGAAAAGAAGCCGCGCAGGGCCAGATTCAGGAACAACTCAACGGCATGATCGGCGCCTCGGCCGCGCGGGGCGTGCAAACGATGGTGGAAAGCGCCAGCGAGAAAACCTCCGGGGGCATCGTGGCGACGATTTTCGGCGTGCTCGCGCTCGTTTTGGGGGCCACGGGAGTCTTCGGCCAGCTCAAGGAAGCGCTCAATACCATCTGGGAGGTAAAAACAAAACCGGGGCTGGGCGTCTGGGGCTTTTTGCGCGAGCGGTTGCTTTCCTTTGGCATGGTGCTGGTGATCGGTTTTCTCCTTCTGGTGACGCTTTTGCTTTCCGCGGGCCTGGCCATCGCCGGAGGTCAATTGTCGCACTTTCTTCCCCTCCCGCCGTGGGTGTGGGTTATCCTGAACTTCATCATCAGCTTCGGAGTCGTGACGGTGCTCTTTGCCTTCATCTTCAAGGTGCTGCCGGATGTGACCGTCGGTTGGCGCAGCGTCTGGGTCGGCGCAGCCTTCACCGCATTGCTCTTCAGCCTCGGGAAACTGTTGCTCGCCTGGTATCTCAGTGGGCAAACGTCGAGCTATGGAGTCGCGGGCTCCGCCATCGTGCTGCTGCTTTGGGTCTATTACGCTGGGTGCATCCTGTTTTTTGGTGCGGAGTTCACCCAGGTCTGGGCCTTGGCGCACGGTCATAGGATCGAGCCTAGTGCGATCGCGGTATCAACGAGCGAGGAAAAGGCCGCATCGAGAAAAAGATGATCCCCGACTCGGGTGGATGACTGACATGCACGCCCGACAGTTGCGGCGAAACGTTTTCACAACGATGAATACTACCTACCAATCTCCCAACCCGGGCGCTGATGTCGGCGACCGCGTAGAAGCGGGAAAGCAAGCGGTTAAGGACCGAGTCGAGGACGCCAAAGCGCAGGCGCAAGAAGTCGCCTCGAAAACTTCGGCTGACGTGAAAGCAGGCGCTCAGCAGGCAGCCGCCGAAGCAGGTGGCTATCTCGAAAAGGTCGTCCGCGAGCAGAAAGGCACGCTCGCCGACACGGTCGATGAATATCGCGATGCCGCCCGGGCCGCCGTGGACAAGCTGACCGATGAAGAACATTCCGTCGCCGCGCAAAAAATCGACCGCGCCGCGGATCAGCTCGATCGGGTTTCGACTTTCCTCCGAGACACTCAGCCACAGGATCTCCTCGCCGAGGCCGGCCATCTGGCGCGACGCCGTCCCGAGTATGTCTTCGGCGGACTTTTCCTCGCCGGTCTCGGCCTCGCGCGATTCCTCAAAGCCTCCGAACGAACCCGGCGGAGCGAAAGGAGCAACGGGATGCGACGCGAGCCCGCACGCGGATTTTCCGGTGGATCCGACTACTCCCCGCCGGTCGCAGGCTCGAAACCCTCCTTGAGTGCGACGCCAACCACAGGCGGGACGTCTTCTTATTTGTCGCCCACCGCCGCTACAGGAGGACCCTCCGTATGAACGAGCAGATATCCATTTCCGGTTTGATCAAGGAACTGCGGGACGAATCCACCATGCTAGTCAAAGACGAGATCGCCTTGGCAAAAACAGAGATGAGGGAAAAAGCGACGATCTTGGGACGCAACATCGGCTTCCTCTTTGGCGGCGCCCTCCTGGGTTACTCTGCGGTGGTGGTCATCCTCATCGGGCTGGGTTCACTGGTTACGAGGGCGTTCATCGAGCAAAACATGGAGCCAGCCATGGCTCACTTCCTCGGGCTGATCATTGTCGGAGGCGTCTTCGCCGGGATCAGCGCCATCCTCGTCATGAAAGCCCTGCACACGCTCAAAGAAGAAAGCCTCGTGCCGAGGAAAACCATCGAAACGCTCAAAGGCGACAAGCAATGGGCCGCCAACCAACTCTCATGACAACATCCACCACCACCGAAGATCCCCGCTCCAGCACGGAGATCAAACACGACATCGAAAACGTCCGCGGCGAGATGGACGAAACTCTCGACCGCTTGAACGAACAGCTTAGCCCGCGCGCACTGATCAATGGCGTGCTCGACTGGTTTGATTCGCGGAAACGCTCCTCCACAGCACGGCGGGCGAAACGTGCCTCGGGTGAAGCGCTCAATTTCATCCGGGATAATCCGCTGCCGGTCCTATTGACGGGTGCCGGCGTGGCCTGGCTCATCGCGGAAGCCCGAGATTCCGACGGCGACATGAGCGATTACGAGTACGCTTACGATCATCCGCGGAGCCGGGGGGTAATTCCGGAGGCCGACCCTTACGATGTCAATCACACCGCGCCTTACTCCGGAGACGGGCCGGCGACTGCTTCCGAGCCCGGCATAATGGAGAAGGCGCAAGCCAAAGCCAGCGAGGTCGGCCATGCCATCGGAGACGCCGCCGAATCCGCCAAGGCGAAAGTGAGCAACGTCGCGGACGAACTAAAGTCACAGGCCGGCTCTGCGCACGCTTCCATGAGTCGTCAAGTGGCGCGCGGCAAGCAACGCGGACGGCGGCTTTCGCGCCAGGTCCAGTCTGGCTACGCCGAAGCCGAGGAACGCTTCAGGGATGCAGTGGATGACTATCCGCTGGCCGTCGGCGCCGGGTTCCTCGGGCTCGGTCTCATGGCTGGACTGCTGCTCCCGCGCACGCAGACGGAGGACGAGATGCTCGGAGAAGCCTCCGACGAGCTGGTCGATGCCGCCAGAGCGAAGGGCGAAGATCTTCTCGAACGCGGCAAGGCCGTGGCGGGAAAGGTTGCTGACAAAGCGATGGAAGAGGCCGAGAAACAGGGGCTGACCGGAGACAAGGCAACCAGCGCGGCGAAAGATCTCAGCGCCAAGGTCGGTGCAGTTACGGAAGCTGCGAAGAAAGAAGCCAGGCAGGCCGCGAAAGAAGAGGCCCTCACGGGAAAAAGCCTTAAGCGCGAGGGGACGGAAGCCGGAGCGAAATTCGAAGATTCGGCAGCCAGGAAAGCCAACCAGTTCTAAACCAAACCGCAAAGTTTTGCCCGCGCGGGTGACTTTCGCCCGCGCGGGTGAAGTATGTCCGGACTCTTCGCCGCTACCGAATCAGGGCATGCACGCCCGGCCGGACTTTCTTCGCCAGGTCGAGCGCGTCCCAATTTGAGAGTCGAATGCAACCGTGGCTGGTGGTGCGGCCGATCCCGCGCATTGAATGATGTGCTAACGTTTGGCACTTGGGGACCAGTGCGGCGAGGAGGAGCGGAAGGTGCGCAGACCCAGATGGCGTCCCGTCTTCTCGCGCTCCCAAGCCCGCGGGAATGCGAGGACGAACGCGATGAGCAGGCGCAGCGCATTCCCGGCGACCCTCGGCCAATCGAATGAATAGAGTTCATTCATGTCGGCTCCTCCGATGGGTTCCGCTCCGCCGGGCATTTGGGTGAGCGTACTCGGTGAGCGAGCACGTTCCGGATGAGCGCGCCGGTAAAGAGAAGGCCGAGGGCGAGAAGTATCCCGAGTTCGAACAGCAGGCCGGGTAGGGGCCGATCAGTGGTTGCGCTCATTGTCGCCAGATCGGACGCGCCACGAATACGGAAGGCATGGGCGCGCCTGATTTGCGAATCGGGGAAAGCCGGTGCCGCTATGAACCTAAAAACGGAGTTGGAATTCCTTCAAGACGCGCAAGGCGCTGGAGTGCGGTGAATTCCCATCGCTCCGCAATGAACCCATTGGGTGACAAGGCTATGACGATCAAAGTGTTGCGTTTGAACGGATACCCCGCTTTTCGGGGCCTCCAATCACGTTTTTAGGATGAAATGTTTTCGGCGTGCCGCGGCACTGGTATGCCGTCGAGTCGCGACGAGCCGGCATTGCTTCGTGGGATGACGCTGAACGAGCCGTCCGTTTCCAAGACGACCGCACCCGCTTCGTCGAGTGTGCCCAAGCCAGCAGATCGGGCTGCGGCGCGCACTTCATCTTCGGTCACCCGCGCACGTCGCAGGGCATCGTCCAGGCATTTTCCATCGTGGAAGAGAAGAGTGGGCTCACCGGTCACCAGCTGCCGCATCCATTGCGCGCGAATGCTACTCCACGTAATGACGAATTGGAGACCGATCAAGAGGGCGAGAGCCAGCGCTCCCTGCGCCAGGGAAACGTCCTTGCTGGTCAGAATGGAGGCGAGCGTGGAGCCGAGCGAGACGGTGACCACGAGATCGAACGCGTTCATCTTCGCCAGCGTGCGTTTGCCGGAGATGCGCAGGAAAACGATGAGCACGACGTAGGCGAGCACGCCGATGATCGCGGTGCGAAGGAGCACCGCGGCATGATCGAAGAAGAGATGATTCATCGCGCGGAGAGACCGGTGGAAGTTACTTCACAAGGTAGAAGGCCATGCCGAGCACGACATAAACCGCGAGCAGGAGCACGCCTTCGAACCACGTCGTCTCGCCGTCTTCCGCGATGGCATTGACGGCAAAGGTGACGCCGGCGATCGCGATGAGCTCGAGCGGGTTGCTGAAGACGAGGTTCATCGGGGTGCCGATGAAGTACGAAAAGAGGACGAGGAGCGGCGCGAGCAGGAGCGCAACTTGAATGGTCGAGCCAACGGTGATGCTCATGACGAGGCCCATCTGGTTCTTCCGCGCGAAGTAGATGGCGGCGACGTATTCCGCGGCATTCCCGATGACGGCGAGGACGATGACGCCAAGGAAGAAGGTGGAAAGTCCAAGCGTCTCCGCGCTCTTCTCCAGTGCGCCGGAGACGAGTTCGGCTTCCCACGCGGTGAAGGCGGTGCCGATCAAAAGAACACCGATGGATTGCCAAATCGGCCACGCTTGCTCACGCGCCGTTTCATCTTCATCGCGCGCAAAAGCGAAGACATCGCGATGGGTGAAGAGCGTGTAAATCAGGTTGGCGACATAGACAAGGATGAGCACCACGGAGACGCCAAGGCTGAGCCATTCGTCCAGCCGCGTGGTGTCGGCGGGGGCGCGCAGGCCGCGCTCGGTATAGTCGAATAGCGCGGGAAGCAGCAGCGCGATCATGGCGAGAATGAGCAGGCTGGAGAGCAGGCCCGCGCGCTCGCGTTTGAAGGTCTGCCGTTCGCGGCCCCAGCTCCCGACGACGATGGCGAGGCCGAGCCCGAGCAGGCTGTTCCCGATGATGGAGCCGGTGATCTGCGCTTTCACCACCTCCACCTTCCCACTCATGAGGACGAAGAGTGCGAGGATGAGCTCGGCGGTGTTGCCGAAGGTCACATTGAGCAGGCCGCCGATGGCCGGGCCGGCGCGATGCGCGAGCTGCTCGGTGGCGCGGCGAATCCATTCCGCCAGCGGAACGATCGCGAAGATGGCCGTGGCGAAAGTCCAGAGCGGCCCGAGGTGCAGGAAGTAGTGCAGCCCGAGCGAAAGCGGGATGAGCAGAAGGAGCCAGGTGAAGATCATTGGTAATCACTTCGGACGAACCGGCATTTCCCGCGTGTGTCGAATTCGCGCCCTCCGCATGGCCATCAGCAGTAGGGGCAGATGATTCTCGCCAAATACCAAAAAGACTGCGGAAGCGGACACAGGATCATCGCAAGGATCGCAAACGTGAACCAGCCAAGCGCGCGGCGCCCACCGGAGATGGGCGTTACGTCGTTGAGAGGCGGCGTGCCGCGGCGCGCGATGAAGAAAATGATCAGCGCCCAAAGCATCAGCCCCGGCCAGACGAAGAGCGCGAGTAGGAAAATGGACCACATCGCCACGCTGCTGATCGCCGCGCCCGCCTGCGTGCCAAACATCGAGCGCGTGATGTGGCCGCCATCGAGCTGGCCGACCGGCAGGAGATTCAGCGCGGTGACAAAAAAACCGAGCCAGCCGGCAAAGGCGAGCGGGCTGAGATGCACCACCGAGTCATAAGTGACGGCCGGGCCGAGCGAGAATTTCGTCAGCAGCGCGAAAAGAATCGACGCATGGACCGAAGTGCCGCCGAGGATGCCCAGTCCGCTCTCGCGCACGGTGTCGATGGTGGAATGTTGCAGCCCGATCAAGAGTGCGGGAATGGCCACGGCGAGGCCCGCGAGCGGCCCGGCGATGGCGACATCGAAAAGCGCGCGGCGGTTTTCCGGCGGCGACTTCATCTTGATAAAAGCGCCGAAGGTGCCGAGGGCGAATGGGACGGGAATAAAGTAGGGCGGCGTCACATTCATCCCATGCCGGCGGGCGGTGAAGTAGTGGCCGAGTTCGTGAATGCCGAGGATGCAAAGCAGGCCGAGCGCGTAGGGCAAACCCACCGAGATGCCCGCTGGATCGTGGAGGATATTGATGCCGCGATGCAGCGCGCCAGCCCAGGTCGTGGTGGCGATGGTGAGGGCGAAGAGCAGCCAGTGGATCCACGGCCGCACGGGTTTCTCCAGCGCGGCTTTTTCCACGGCCCGCGGCACGAGCAGGATTCTCGCGCCGAACTTTTCATCTTCCTGAACGAGCGGGACAATCGACGGGCCGAACGCGCCGCGGAGCTTGCGAAAGGTCGCTTCGGCGGATCCGCGCAACGGCCCGCGAAACAAGGCCGCGCCATCTTCTTCGAGCGCGAACCTTACTTCCATCACGTCGCGCACGGGCGCCGGCTGTTCGTCGGGCAGCAGCATCCGCGGGCCTTCGGAAGGGACGGCGACGACGCGCCGGGGGGCGAGGAGCAGCCACGCGAGCGCGAGGCAGAGGATCATCACGAACCAGAAGGTCAACGCCGCCGGAAATACCGCCGCCGGGACGAGAAGCACGGCGACCCACGGCACGCAGAGCAAGAGCAGGAAGGCGATCAGCTCAAAACCGCTGATGCTGTCACGACGGCGCGGTTCGTGAAGGCTCCTCGAAGACGGCTCCTCGGTCGTGGGATGGAGGATTTCGCGGTTCATGATTCCGCTCGCCTCTCCACCGTGCGAACCGGTCCGCCTCGCAGCATCGCCGCCTGTACTGCCGCGCCCGCGACGAAGAGGATTGCGAAGGTGACCGCGTGCCACAGCGCTTCGTGCGTCGCCCATTGCGAGATCATCGCCGCGCCGAGCAAAGCCGAAGTCGCGATGAGCGCCCAGTCGAGAAAGACCACGACCAGAATCGCGACCAGGATGCCGCCGATGATGAACGCGATCGTCGAGGCCTGTTCCGTCGCGGTTCCGGCGAAATTTACCAGCGCGGCTTGCGCGAGGTAGCCGCCGGCCAGGAAGCCTGCGATCCCGATGGCGATGCGCTGAAAAAAAATCGCGAGCACCGCGCCCGCAATCCCCACGAGGATCGCCGCGAGCAGGATAACCCATTCCGGTTGTCCGACCAGGGCGCGCGCCGCCAGGTCCATCCCGACCACAAAACCGACCCCGCCGACGAACAGCCAGTAAAGGCGCTGTCCAAAGAACAGAAGAAGGACCGCGACGAGGACGGAAAGAATGGGCATGGCTTTAGGCGGTGTCGGGCAGCGGCGCTATTGGGAGCGTTTGGCGGCGGTGTGGCAGACACTCACGGCGGTGAGGCCGTCCTTTTCCGTTTTGAGCACCACAAAGCTGGCGCAGAGGAGAGATACGAGCAGTGATGTTTTCATAGCGCCAAGGCATCGAAGGAACCGGCCCGGTTGGATTTCGCGAAGCGCACCGGCATCATGGGCAGCCTACCCGAAGGGAACATGGGGAAAATCCTGCCGAAGATTCTCGGAGACAGAGCCCAAGCCATGCTCGGCGCGTCTTCCATCGAACAGGATTTACCGGCTTCGCTCGGAGCAAAACGCGGCGCTTCCCTGGCATCAGGATTATCTCCACTCGCTCCTCATCACCTTCACCCAAGCCGGCGACCAGAAGACGCACGAACTCCTTTTGCACCCGAGGCATCAGTCGCGGGTGTGACATCACAAAACGCAAACCAAAAGAACTACGATATGAAATACCAGAAACTAGCCGCAACCTTCACCGCCTTCGCACTAGCTACGTCCGCTGGCGTCGCCGAGGAGTCCACCACCAAGACCGCCTCCCCCGCAACCAAGACCGACTCCCAGTGGTTGGTCGATGCCTCAAAACTAGACGGCACCGCTGTCTATGATTTCCATGGCAACCAGCTCGGCGATCTGCAGAAAGTGCTGGTCGATCCAAAAAGCGGGCGCATTCGCTACGGAATCCTCGAAGTGAATAAATCGTGGAACTGGGACGACCCGACGGTCGCAGTGCCTTGGGGCTCCTTCGCCGTGAAAAAGGGCGACGACAAAATGCCGAACCTGTCCATCGACGCGACCAAGGAGAAGCTGGAGAAGGCGCCGAAATTCAAGGAAGGGGACGCCGACCGGCTCTATGGCAGGCAAGCCTCCGCGCCGATCTATTCCTACTGGAGCATTGTTTGGTGGGACGAGCCGATGACGAACGACGCGGGCAAACCAGGCACTGGGAACACCATTGGGAACACCGGGTCCGGCACTGGAAACACCGGCTCCAGCACGACCGACAAGACCGGCACTGACACAAAGAGCAGCGGCACGACTGACACAACGAGCGCTTCGGGAGCTTCGACCACGAAGAGGTAACTCCGCGGCGCAAAAACTGCACGCACCGCCGCCATTCCGGAAGGGGTGGCGGCGGATTGTGTCTCGGGCATCGGCGAGCTGCCCCGGCGAATCGGGCAAGTCAGAAGAGCGGCGCGATCTTCATCCCCCCGCGCCGCCGGCGAGGAGGTGGCCGTAGAGATCGCAGTATTCGGACGCCATCTTTTCCGGGGTAAAAAAGCACGCGCGTTCGCGGGCGCGCGATGCCCACTCCGCACGACGACTCGCGCTCTCGATCAAGCCCCGAAGAGCCTCGCGAAGGCCCGCACGATCGTCGGGCGCGACGAAGATGGCGGTGTCCTTCCATACTTCCCGCAGGCTCGGGATATCGCCGAGCACGAGCGCGCAGCCGCACATCGCAGCTTCCAGCGCGGAGAGGCCAAAGGGCTCGTAGCGCGACGGCAATACATAGATCGACGCAGTGGCGAGGTAGTTTGAAAGAATGCCAGGCGAGAGCGGGCCGAGGTAGCCGATTGCGCCGCCGCCCCGTTCCCCAAGTCCGAGCGGACCGCGATCTCCGGCCGCGAGCACCGGCCACTGCAATCCCCCGGCGACGCGTTCGAGAATGACGGTGTTTTTCGCCTCATCCCAGAACCGGCCAGCAGTGAGGATAAAGGGCTGCTTGGCCGCCTCCCGCAGGCTGCCCGGGATCGCGCATTGTAAATCGCGCGTCCGCGGCGGATGCGGCCGTAGTTTTGTGACAGCGTATCGAGCATCGCCTGCGTCGGGCCGCAGAGCCCACAGCCGGCACGAAGGCCGCGGCGGACGGCGCGCTGATAGCGATCCCACGACGCGGGCGCGGCCTCGCCTCTCACCGCGCGCCACCACGAGAGCACGCACGAGTGCGCCACGATGAGGCATGGCGAATTCCATTTCAGCGCACCGTGGACGTAGCCGTTGAGGTGGATGAGATCGGGCTGCACGCGCGCTTCGAGATCGCGCAACCAGCGGCCTGCGCGTTTGACGTCGTCCCAGGGATCATCCATCCATTCGAGCCGATGATTGCTTTCGATCAGATCGAGATTCTCCAGTTCCGCCGCTTCGCGCCGCTGCGCGTCGGAGGCGGGGCCGCCCATGGTGGCGAGCGTGATTTTGATCCCGTGCAGCGCAAGCGCACGGGCGAGTTCGAGCGTGAAATTCCAGACACCGCCGACCGTGGCGCCGGTCATCAGAATCCGCTTCGGCGCGCGCGCGCTCATCGCGCTGAAATCGGCATACGGCCGCCGGTGACGCCGTAGGTTTCGCCCGCCACGTAGCTGGCTTCATCGCTCGCGAGAAAGACAAATACGGGCGCGAGTTCCGCGGGGTGCGCAGGCCGTCCGAAGACGGTGTTTCCCCCAAAATTCTGGACCTTGTCGTCCGGCATCGTTGCGCGCCGGCCTTCGAGGCGACCGTGGCCCTGGTAGGTCTTCTCGCCGTGATCCGGCTTCGGCGACATATCCGCGTCCTCGCCCGTGGGGCCTTGTTTTTGTTTGGCAAACGGCGGCTGCGGGTGGGGCGAGCGTGGATCCTTCATGGCGGAAGCGGGGCGAGGCGCGGATCACTTCACGGTGGAGGCCGGAATGACACCGGGTGAAAATGGCGCGAGGAAATCCTGCGTGGAATAAATTTGGTCGAAGCCGCTTTTTGTCGTCGAGAGGGCCGCGCCGACACCGAGTTGCGTCGGCTCTTTCGACAGAAGGTTTTTCCGATGCGGCGGCGAATCCATCCACTGCTGAACAATGCTGCTGGCGAAGCTGAGGTAGGTGTTTGACTGGAGCGGCTCGCCCTCCGGCTCGTAGGAATAGAGGGTCTTTCCATTCTCCTCGCGAGTGAAGAAGGGCTTCCCGGATTCGTATTTCAGGAGGAAGCTGAAGGCGATGTTCTCGGCGCTGAATTGCGGCTGCAACCCTTCATTGTGCAGCCGTTCATAGGGCGAGAGGTTCTTCTTTTTCTTCGGCGTGCCGTGGGAAAGGTAGTCGCCATTGGCCATCGCCTCGGAATGCGCCTGAGCTGCCTTTGCCGCCTGCGTGCTGTATTCCAGCGCCGGGAGTTCGTGCTCCGCGCGCACCGCATTCGTGCGATGAAAAATCGCGGCGGAGAGCAGCGCGGCATCGAAATGCTCAGGATCGATTTCCTTTTGCACGTCGTCCCGTTTGGCGAATTCCGCAGGCGTCCCCTCGCCGTAGAGATCGCGGTCCGCGCTTTCTGCGGCGGTGGTTCCAAGCGAGTGGCCGTGGCCCGCGCCAGGACGGAAAATGAGCGCAAGCGCAAGCGCAGCGGAGAGAAGGCGCAGCGGGCGGACAGGCGAAGTTGGATTTGGGTTCGGCATGGATCGCGGTTCCATTGATCATAGGTGCCTAAGCTCTTCGCGCGTTTGGGGGGCGGGCCTGAATGCGGGGTAGGCGTTTTCCCGAGACGAAGGCAGCCGGACTTGGGTCCTGGCGAATGTGATGGGAAAAGGCGCGGCTCCGAGTAGCCTCGCGTCCATGAGCAAGCGAGGATCTTCGCCCAAAGCCAAGTCCACCCGGCCGAAAACAACCGCGCCGTGCCCGATGGTCGGTATCGGAGCCTCCGCGGGCGGGCTGGAGGCTTGCACGGAATTGCTCCAGCATCTGCCGGCGAAGACCGGATTGGCGTTTGCCATCGTGCAGCATCTCGACCCGAAGCATCCGAGCCATCTCAGCTCCATCCTCCAGCGCTCCACCGAGCTGACGGTCGTCGAGGCGGAGGACGGGACGAAGGTGCAGCGCGGCCACGTCTATATCATCCCGCCGAATGTCGAGATGCGGATCGCCGATGAAGTGCTCCATCTCACGCCGCGCCCGGACTCGCGCGGCGTCCATCTGCCGATCGACGAGTTCTTCCGCTCACTCGCCAACGAGTGCGACGGCACCTCCATCGGCGTGGTGCTCTCGGGCAATGCCAGCGACGGCACCGAGGGGCTGAAGGCGATCAAGGCGAGCGGCGGGATCACTTTCGCGCAGGATGAAAAATCGGCGCGCTACGCGGGCATGCCGCGCAGTGCGGCGGCGGCGGGGTGCGTGGATTTCGTCCTGCCGCCGGCGAAGATTGCGGAGGAAATCGCGCGGCTCGGAAAGCATCCATTTGTGGCGAAGCCAAGGTCCGCCACGGAAGCCCCGCCGGGGGATGGCTTGAAAAAGATCTATGAGCTGCTGCGCGCGGGGTCGGGTGTGGACTTTTCTCAATACAAACAGACCACGATCGCCCGACGCCTCCAGCGGCGCATGGCCGTGCATCGGCTCGAGGATCTCGACCAGTACGGCGCATTTCTTGAAACGCATCCGGACGAAGTGGACGCGGCGTGCCAGGATGTGCTTATTCATGTCACCAGCTTTTTTCGCGAGCCGGAAACCTTCGCGGCGCTGAAAAAGCACGTGCTCCCCGCGCTGCTGCGACCGGGACGTCCGTCGAATGACCCCATCCGCATCTGGCTGCCAGGCTGCTCGACCGGCGAGGAGGCGTATTCGCTGGCGATCTGTTTTGCGGAGTGTCTCGAGGAAAAAGAGGACGCGCCCGAGCTGCAAATCTTCGGCACAGACGTGAGCGAGCGCGTGGTCGAGCAGGCGCGCAAAGGCGTCTTTGCGCCGGGCATCGAGGCGGACGTTTCGCCCGCGCGGCTGCGGCGCTTTTTCACCCGCGTGGAGGGCGGCTGGCAGGTCGCGAAAAGCATCCGCGACCGGTGCATCTTTGCGCGGCAAAACGTGATCAAGGACCCGCCCTTTTCCAAGATGGACCTCGTGAGCTGCCGCAATGTGCTCATCTATTTCGAGCCGCCGGCGCAGAAGAAACTCATCCCCGTTTTCCACTACGCGCTGAAGTCCGGCGGCTGGCTGCTGCTCGGCAGCGCGGAATCCGTCGGCGCGTTTTCCGAGCTGTTCGAGAGCGTGGATGCGAAGAGCAAACTCTTCGTGCGGCGGCCCGCGGAACGGGCACATGGGCTGGACGTGACGCGCGAGATGCCCGCGGCGCACGGTTCCGCGGGCGAGCCGGGCGGCGAAAAGGAAATCTGGAGCCGGCTCGATGTGCAAAAGGAGGCCGACCGCGTGCTCATGGCGCGCTATTGCCCGCCCTCCATCGTCGTCGGCGAAAACTTCGAGATCATCCAGTTCCGCGGCAGCGTCGCGCCTTTCCTCGAGCCGGCGTCGGGCGATGCGAGCCTGAATCTTTTCCGCATGACACGCCCGGCGATCGAGATCGAGCTGCGCGCGGCGATCACGCGCGCGAAAAAAATCGGGGCGCCGGTGCGCAAGGAGAACGTGCGGATCGGCGGCAATGGCGGACCGCGTCTGGTGAATCTCGACGTGATCCCGCTCGGCTCGCCGGCCTTGCGCGAGCATTGTTTCGTGGTGCTTTTCGAGGAGTGTCCGCCGGAGCCTGCGCCAGCGGCGAAGGCTGGACGCGGCGGCGCCAAAACCGCAGACGCGCGGGTGAAACAGCTCGAAGACGACCTCGCCGGGAGCCGCGAACATTTGCAAAGCGTGATCGAGGAACACGAGGCGACCAACGAGGAACTGCGCTCGGCGAATGAGGAAATCCAGTCGAGCAATGAGGAACTTCAAAGCACGAACGAAGAACTCGAAACGGCGAAGGAAGAGCTGCAATCGGCCAATGAAGAGCTGACGACCGTCAACGAGGAACTCAAGCACACCAACCTCGACCTCGGCGAGGTGAACAGCGATCTCGGCAATCTCTTGCGCAGCGTGAACATCCCCATCTTGCTGCTCGACCGCGAACTGCGCATCCGGCGTTTTACGCCCGGCGCGGAGAAGGTGTTCCGGCTGGTAGCTGGTGACGCGGGGCGCATGATCACGGAATTGCGCCTGGATTTCGGGCTGCCGGGACTGGAGAAGATGCTGGGCGAAGTGCGCGACCGCCTCGACACCCGCGAGGCCGAGGTGCGCGGCACGGACGGGCATTGGTGGCGCCTCCAGGTGCGGCCTTACGAGTCGGTGGGCAATCAAATTACCGGCGTGATCCTCATCCTCTTCGACATCGACGCGGCCAAGCGCGAGGCCGAGCAGCGGGCGCTGGCCAGCGCTTATGCCGAGGCCTTCGTCGAGACCATGCGCGGCGCCTTCCTCGTGCTCGATGGCCAATTGCGCGTGAAGTGGGCGACGGGCGCGTTTTACCAGACCTTCCACGTCACCGCGCGGCAGACCGAGGGCCGGCTGCTCTACGAACTCGGCAGCGGCCAGTGGGACATCCCGCGGCTGCGCGCGCTGCTGGAAAAAATCCTGCCGAAGAAAATGCAGGTGCAGGATTTCAAGGTCGAGCACGACTTCCCGCACATCGGCAAAAAACGAATGCTGCTCAACGCCCGCCGCATCGAGCGCGATCCTACCGGCGAGCCGCTCATCCTGCTCGCGATCGAGGAGCAGGCGGGATGAAGCATGCCGCCCACCGGAGCGAGCCGCGCCATGCCCGGCTGGAGCGGAAAATTCTCGAACTGGAAAGAACCGTCCAGCTCCTCGAAGAAGCGCGCAGCCATTACGCCGATCACTACGATTTCGCGCCCACAAGCTGCGTCACGCTGGATGGCCAGGGCTGCATCCTCGAACTCAATGTCGCCGCCGCGAAACTGCTCGGCCGCGAGCGCGCGCAGCTTGCCGGGTTGCCGCTGCTGCCGTTTGTCGAGAAAGCGGATGCCGCGACTTTTCTCAATCACCTCCGCCGCTGCAAGAGCACGCGCGAGAAGCAGGTGTGCGAGATTGCCCTCGGCCCGAGGGCCGGCGCGTGCCGCTTGATTGAAGTGCTCAGCGTGCCGGTGGTCGACACGCAGACGGGGCGCACGGTCTTCCGCTCGGTCTTGCGCGACATCACTGCGCAGCGCCATGCGGAGCGGGCCTTGCGGCTCTCGGAGGAGCGCTTCGCCACCGCCTTTCGCGCCAGCCCCAGCGCGATCGCCATTTCCACGCTGAAAGAAGGCTGCTTCATCGACGTGAACGCGAGCTTCTGCAAGCTTACAGCCTACACGCGGAAAGAGGTGCTCGGGCGAACTTCGCTCGAGCTCGGAATTCACGCCGACGCGGCGGCGCGCGAGGCGCGCATCGCCACGCTGCGAGACACGGGCACGCTCGCCCCCATCGAGTACCAGATTCCGACCAAATCGGGCGAACCGCGTGATGTGCTGGTTTCCGCGGAATTGATCGAACTCGAAGGCCGGCAATGCCTGCTCACCATCGGCCAGGACGTGACCGAGCTGAAGCGGCTCCAGCGCGAGGTGCTGGAAATCAGCGAGCGCGAGCAGTCGCGCATTGGCCGGGATTTGCACGACGGCCCGTGTCAGAGCTTTACCGGGATTGGGATGCTCGCCGAGGTCGTGGCGCGCGACCTGGATCGCGAGCATGCACCGCTCGCTGCGAAGATGCGCGACATTTCCCGGATGGTGCGCGAGGGCGCGGATGAGATGCGCCGGCTGGCCGCGGGGCTTTTTCCCGTGAAAGTCGGGCGCGAAGGGCTGGCGTTCGCGTTGCAGGATTTCGCGGCCGAAACCACCGCGCGCTGCGATGTAACGTGTAGCTTTACCATGCCCGCCCCGATCACCATTGCCGATGAAAACACCGCGATTCACCTTTACCGGATCGCGCAGGAAGCTGTGGCCAATGCCATCCGCCACGGCAAGGCGCGGCAGATCGAGATCAGCCTGCGCGCGAGCGACGGCAACGTCAGCCTCGGGATCCGCGATGATGGAAGAGGACTCCCGGAAAAACTGGGAAAGAAAGCCGGCATTGGCCTGCACTCCATGGAATACCGGGCGCGCATGATCGGCGGCTCGCTGGAGGTCGGTGCCGCGGAAAAGCGGGGCACGCTCGTGACGTGCAGGTTTCCCGGAAAGAAGGTTACCTATGTCGAAGAATCCGCCTCCAGCTAAAACGCGCATTTTCATCCTCGAAGACCACTGCATCGTTCGCGAAGGGCTCCGGCTTTACATCGCGCAGGAGCCGGACATGGAAGTGTGCGGCGAGGCTCATGAAGCCGCCGCCGGGCTTTCGGCCATCGACGATCTGCGGCCGGACGCCGTGGTGACGGACATCTCGCTGCCGGGAATGAATGGCATCGAGTTCCTAAAAAACCTCAAAGCGCGGCACCCACACATGGTCGCCGTGGTCCTCTCGATGCACGACGAAAGCGTGTATGCCGAGCGCGCTCTGCGCGCCGGGGCGCTCGGCTACGTGATGAAAAAGGAGAGCACCGCGGAGGTCATTGCCGCCTTGCGCGCGGCGCTCAAGGGTGAGCATTACGTCAGCAAAAAAGTGTCCGGCGTGATTTTCCACAAAGCCCTCGGCACCGGTGGGCCGGGCAAGCACGCGACGCCTTCGCCGGTCGATCTGCTGAGCGATCGGGAGCTGGAAGTTTTCGAGTTGCTCGGTAGGGGGAAAAGCACGCGCGACATTGCGGACGCCTTGCACCTAAGCCCGAAGACCGTGGAGAGCCACCGCGCGCACATCAAGGAAAAGCTGCAAATCGCGACGGCCATCGAGATGGTGCAGCAGGCCACGCTGTGGGTCGAGCACGCGAGCGCGAGCGCGTCGGCGTAAACGGGCACTGAGGGATCGCCATCGGGAAATCCTTGGGAGGCGGTTCCTCTGCCCGCCTGATTTCTCCTCGATTCAGGTGGTTGCAATATGGAGGGCCATGAATTTCCCCTCAAGCGACGTCCACCGGAAGGTGCCGGACATCGTCCACATCGTCCTGCCGCAACTCGCCCGGGTGAAGGCCGAGCGGCAACTCACCACTGAACAATTTGAGAAAAAGCTAAAGCGCCTGACCGCCGAGGAATTGGCCCCAAGAAACTTGCACGTCGTCGTGCGCGATCTGTCCGACGGTGCGACGCGCTTTATCATCAAGGAAATGTCGAACGGGAATGTCTGCGATCTGCTTGATTGCCGCTGCGACGGGCATCACGGTGACGGGGCCGCTCGGGATGGCGAGGCAGGGGATGATGGATCGAAACCCCGCACTACCGGGGCGCCGTCGCCGGCAAGCTCCGATGGCTCAGGACACGCCCCATGACGGCTTCGTGCCGTCTCCTCACAGACGCGGGCACGCCACCCACCGATCTTCTTTCGCATCAAGCAAACCCACCAAATCACCATGAGACTGACATCAATAAAACTGGAATCCCTGAACAACTGACGCTGGATGAAGAAGGCGAGACCAACAAGAAACTCACCAAGCTCGCCACGAGCAGCGTGAACCGGCAGGCGGCGACCGTTTAGAAGACTGGCGTTCAGCTTGACCCGTCTCCAACAGGCCCCGGTTCTCGGACACCCCATTCGAGGATCGGGGTTCGTTGTTCTGGCGCTCGACTTATATTCGGTCCGACTTGTTTCCCACGCGGCGGGCGTGCGCTTGTGGCCGGATTCCCGCGCCGTGACGTCGCGCATAGACTTGCGTGAACTCCGCGCCGAAGAAGCTGATGAGCGCTGAGTAATAGACCCAGAAGAGCAGCACCACGAATGAGCCTGCCGCGCCAAAGGCACTCGCGACGGCGGTCTTGCCCGAGATAGAGGCCGATCAAATATTTGCCGCCAGTGAAGAGCAGCGCGGTTGCCGACGCGCCCGACCGCCACATCCCGCCAGCGCAGCCGCACGTCGGGCAGAAAGCGGTAGATCATCGCGAAAAGCAATGCCGCGACGAGAAATGAGGCGACGATATTTGCTGCCTGCCAGAGCCACGGCACGCTTGGCATCCAGTGCGTGAGGTAATCTTGCATGCCGCTGATCGACAGCGCTGAAGACGAGCGAAACGAGCAGCAGAAAGCCCACGCCGAGCGCGAGCGCGAACGAGCGGGCGCGATCCATGATGAGTTTGAGGATGAGGCCACGCTTCGGCTCGCTCTCGACATCCCAGAGCTTGTTCAGCGCGGCCTGCAATTCTCCGAAGACCGCCGTCGCGCCGACGATGAGCGTCCCCACGCCGACGACGATCGTCCACACGCCAGAGCCGAAGCCCTTCGACGCGTCAATGACCTGCCGCACCGCCTGCGCGCCATCCGCGCCTACCATGCTTTGCACCTCGCCTTCGATCTTCGAGGCCGCAGTTTCCTGACTAAAGACCAGCCCGGCCACGCCTACCGCGATGAGCAGCACCGGTGCGAGCGAAAAGATGGTGTAAAAGGCCAGCGAAGCCGCGAGGCGAAAGGTGTCGTCATTCCACCACTCCAGGCAGGTGATCTTCAAAAGCTGCCACGCTTCGCGCGAACGGGAATGCCCGCGCTCCGTGCTGGCTGACGGAGAATCGGAATGCGATGTCTGGCTCATTGGAAGAATATTCGCACCGGACCGGGCTGGTGAGTCTGCCCACGGCATCAGGGTAAACCCCCACAGCCGCACCGACCCGCGCCTTCGAAGAGTGTGCATGTTATACACAATCGCAGTTATTCTCCTCGTGCTCTGGCTGGTCGGCTGGCTGGGCTTTCATATCCTCGGCGGCTTCATCCACATCCTCGTGGTCCTCGCAGTGATCGCATTCGTCGTGGCGCTGCTGAAGAAAGTTTAACCCTTCAAAAATTGCTAAACCAACGTTTCACCATGAAAACAAAGAAAGTCACGGTTCAAGCCAAGGCCCGAACTGCCCTCCCAGATTCCGCGAACCGACCAAAGACCAAAGTCGCGGGTTCTACGAAAAAGAACACGCGGATGCAGCCCGCTCTCTCGGAAAAGGCCGCCAAGGCTGCGGGCGCGGTGGCGAGCGAGGGCGCGAAAAATTGATAGGCTGACGCCGCATGGCGCGAGCAAAGAGTCGAGACCCCCGCCATATTCACCTTCGATCGCCAGCTCCATGGACGCGTCACCGCCTGCTGCTCCCAACCACAGTATGACCAGAAAATTGAAAATGGTTAACGATGACGATACACTTCCTCCCCTCAACTGCCCACCGGGGCAAGTTGGTTGCGGGATCACCCCACAGCTCCACCCACATGCCGCGAAAGGCTTGAACGCATTGGCGGCGCTGCCCCTGGCATTTGCGCTTTTCCATGTTTCCGCGGTCCATGCCGACACCTTCGGAAGTGGGGCGCACACGTTCACGATTGATTTGGTGGCGGTGGGCAATCCAGGCAACGGAAGTGACCGTGCGCAAGACGGCATCGACGATACGCCGGGCGATCCAAACGACGATGACTATGCGGCGCCTTACGGCGGGGTGGATTACCTCTACCGGATCGGCACCTACGAGGTCTCGCAGAACATGATCGACAAGGCGACCGCTAGCGGGATGTCCCACGTGATAGCAGGTCGATGGACTGGCGACCAGCCCGCGGTGGAAATAGCGTGGTATGAGGCTGCCGCTTTCGTAAACTGGCTCAATTCCAGCACGGGACATCAGGAAGCCTACAATTTGGCGTGGAATGGCCTGGAGTGGCGCATGAACCTATGGAGCAGCGAGAACGCTTGGCAGCTTGGTGGTGAAAACCGCTACCGCCACAAGGACGGGTACTATTTTCTACCTAGCGTCGACGAGTGGTATAAGGCGGCGTATCACAAGAACGATGGGGTGACAGCCAACTATTGGGATTACCCCACGTCGAGCAACAGTGTGCCCGACGGTATCGACTTTAGTGGAGACCCCAACTTTGAGGCGGTGGTTTTTAACGGATTCAGCCAAGGTACTCCGAATGGGGTGACTAATGTAGGGGCAGCGAGCCCATATGGAACTTTCGGGCAGGGCGGCAACGTCTGGGAATGGAGGGAAACTGCTTTTGATGGGAGTAACAATGTTCCTGACGAGAATCGTGCGTATGGCGGTGGGGCCTACAACTTCGAGGCGAATATTTTGCAATCCAATGTCCTGGATAGCCTCGAGCCGACTTGGGAGGGCATCAATTTCGGTTTTCGGATCGCGAGTATTCCTGAACCTTCGGCAGCGCTCCTTGCCTTGGGTGGTCTGGGAACGTTTCTGCTCAAGCAGCGTCGGAAATCCACCCTTAGGTCTCAGGCCCGGGAGTCGGATGAGGGTCAATCGGAATGGCGCTCCGATAAGGCAGTTTTAGTTAGGACAGCGGGGCGAAATCGGCATTGATTCTATGCGTTTTAGAATAGGCGGAGACAGTCCGGATAATCACTGACCCGAATTCCTTCTCACCTTGCTCTCATCTTCTATCACCGGTGTCCGCGAATCCGGTGAGTGCTCGGGTTAGTTGTATTCGCTCTCGCGGCCAACCGTTGCGCGAGCCGCGCCGCCGTCTCAACTCCAACCGGAGACCAGCAGCCCACTTCCGCCACTTCGACGGCCATTTTCCGCCACTCGACACGCCTCCCCGCAGAGATGACGGGAAGGAGGCGGGATCAAAAATCCCGCCTCCCACTGTATTAAGTTTTCTTCGTACTACTTGGACTAGACCGCGGGCATCATCCGCTGACGGACAACCGTAATGCCTACGAACGTCAGGCCGAGCAGCGCGGCGGTCGAGCCGCCGTCGGGAACGCCCGCTGGCAAGGCCGAATTGGAAGATGAGAAGCTAAAGGTCGTGCCGTTATCTGCGGTGTTGAAGGTGAGGATGAAAAGGCCAGGCGTATCGTCGAATCCTGTTCCACTGGCAATTCCAGATCCCCGAACTTCCAGTGAGCCGAGCGGATTTCCTGCATTTCTATCCACCATGATCAACGTGTCTGCGGTCATCGCAAAAGTATCGCCGCCCGCAGTCGTGAGGCTCCAGAGATTTGGCGCCGGGCTGGCGAACGAATCAAATACTAATGCATTGAATGTTACAGCAGTTCCAAAGGGAACCATAGAGTATGATCCCGTGGTCGTCGTCGCGGCGACGGGGCCGAAGGTTGCAGTCGTCGCGGTGTTCACATCCCCGTTGAGAGAGGTGGCTCCAGCGAAGTTGATCGAACCATTGAGCGGGACTGCTTGTGCAGACTGGCTGAATACCCCGCAACTGATCAGGGCAGTGGCGAGAACGGCGAGCATGGATTTATTAAGTGTAATCATGGGTTGTTTTTCTTTTTGTTTGTTAGTTCCCCTGCCGGGCAGGCAGTGAGAGTTTTCAGAGTTAATAGTAAGACTCATTTATTTAATACAATCACATAAGAGCCTGTGTCCCGGGCTCTTGCGGTCCGTGTCGTGAAATTCGGACGCGTTGAAGTTATATGGTTCTCCGACGGAACGGCGGTGGGGATGCTCGGAAAGTTACCGGCAAGCCGCGGCCAACGCGAGACCGAGGGTGCAGGGGAAGAATGATGAAAAGGGGTGTCCATTGGGTTTGATTTGAACTTCGGATGCGAACAGGAATTTGGTTCTCTGGTTCAATGTGAAATTCATTCGCATCGCTAATTCATCAATCAGGCGGCGACCTGAGACGTCGGTCGGCAAAACCCCTTCGACATTGAGGGCAATTGCCCACCGGGAGACGATGGCGCCCGGCGGAAACGCAAGGCCGCGTGATCGTAAAGGATGGCAGGTCCGACACCACCACGGCGGCCCGACTCTCGCCGAGATCCTCTTCGGAGTCTGAACGAACTCGCAAACCCGGTGGAGATATTCCGACTTGGGATCGCATAAAATCACCTCAAATGGTTCCTTTAGAACCTGCCGGTGTCCCGCTGCTCCATTGCTGACGTTCGTGACCACGTAGCCGCGGGTGGCGAGATATTCATCGATCAGTTCGCGAAAGAGATCATCGTCATCAAGCAACAAAATTCGCTTTCCCGTGGCTCCCTCCTGACGCACTGGCTTCCGGAACTGACGGTTTTCCTCGGTGGAGGCGCGGCTTCGTCAAGATGAAGCGTTCGAAATTCCGATCGAAAGGGGCTGAGGCGAGGGCATAGCATGCCAACGCCCGCCCGGACGTTTGAAGGGACGCAATTCAGCGGATACCTTCATTGTCCTCTCCCTTTTCGCGGTCCTCAGTCGGAAGCTTTATTTCGCCAATACGGTCGTTTGTCCAGATTGAAAGACCGCGCATCGAGTTCCTCGATGCGCGGTGTTCAAGTTGCGGCGCAATCAGGCGATTGCTGGGAACGGTTGCTAACGTTAATCGTCCTTGGGGACTTTTTTCGCTCCCGGTGAACCGGGTTTCGCCGGGGAGATCTTTGTATCCTCGACCGCTCCCAGCGCACCTTCTTCCGGGACCGTCTTTAGCCCAGGTGAACCGGATTTGGCGGCTTCGATATCAATCGCGTTGCCGCCTTCTCCCTCAGCGCCGGGTTTGCGCACCACTCCCGCGACCATCTTTCCATCTTCGTTCCTGTAGCGAACTGTGACGATGTCTCCAGCTTTGATGTCGCTGAAAGCGAGGGGCGTTTTTCCCTTCCCCACATATTTGGTGCCGCGGTCCAGAACAAACGTTTCCGTCTTCTGCGCGGATTTAATTGTTATCACTTTGGCGTTAACGCTTTCGATGGCGCCTTTTGCTGTCATTAATTTCTCGCTCCCTGCTTTGGCATCCCCCGCCAAACCGTCCGGCACGAGTAAGGCGGTCAGCGCCAGGGTTGATATTCCGATGAGTATGTTCCTTTTCATAGTCCCCCGAAATCGTATTCCTCGTCGAGCGCGGTCGCATGCTTTATGAAATTCTCCCTCCTCGATTCGCGCCTGTTGCCTCCTGAGCCACGCCGAGAGGCCAAGCCCTTCCGTTGCATTGATTCGCTTAGTTTTCCCCTCACCACTGATAACGCGATCGGTTTTGCTAATCAAATCAGGCGATTGCCCCGACGGCCTCCGGGGACTTCGCCTTACGTTCTCAGTAAAATGCTGGATGCCGCCCCTCCAAGGTAAGACCCTCAGATGGATGCCGGGATGTGCGCAGGTTACCGCTTCCGGTTATGACGGTATGGTTTCACAATTGCGTGAAGCGCCGCCGCCAGGACGGCGCGTAACGTGAGCAACCTTGCGCTGATCAGGCACCCACCGTTTAACGGATTGTCAGCCTCCCGTTGCACGTGGTTCAGCTTGCGCTTGGCTGGCCCGGAATTTTAGCCCGTCCACTCCGTGCGCCGTCAGCGATCTAAGATGTGCTATGAACAAACTCGAACTCAAAGGCAACTGGAACGAAATCAAGGGCAAACTGAAACAGAAGTATGCCAACTTGACGGATGACGACCTGACCTACGCCGAAGGCACTGAAGATCAGCTGCTGGGTCGCCTGCAACAGAAGACTGGGCGCACAAAGGAAGAGCTCCGCGACGAGATGGAAGAGCTCTGACCCGCCATCAGCGACGATTCGAACGAGCGGTGTGAACTTTTGATGTTCGCACCGCTTTTCGTTTTGGAGGCGGACTGAAAGCGCGATGGGGCCGAAAACATCGGCTTGGAATCGCAGGCAGGCTGAGATTCTGCTTCGTAGCGAGAGCCATCAGTGTTTCGCCGTCGATCCCCAGCACATAGCCGGTCGCCGCAATATCACCGATCGCGCATCCTGCGCGAAGGTTTCCGGCTGACTCGTCGCGACCGGCGCTTCGTCGTCGCCGATCTCGTTGGCAAAACCGCAACCGCGCCCACCACGTGCTGGCAAAGGTATTCATCGCGCAACCGCCTGGTCGTTCGTTCGCGCACCATTCGTTGCCGCGCGCGGCCGCGGCACTTCGCTTCGCCCAGCGGGCCAGCCCTCGCGTTGCCGCCGCCGGTCGCCATCGGTTTCCTCGGTCTGATCATGGTAAAGCAGAACCTGCGTGGGAAACGGCAGGTCGATTCCGTTCTCCGTGAGCTTTCGCTTTACCGCGGTCAGCACCAGATCCCGCGAATCCAGGGCGCTGCTCCGCTGCGGCGGCTCGATCCACCAGCGGATGGCGATATTCACCGTCGATTCAGCAAGATCGACGAGCAGCGCCTGCGGCGGAGGATCGGCGAGCACGCCGTCCACTTCCCGCATCGCCTCCAACATCAGCGCCTTCGCGCGCTCCACGTCGTCTCCGTAGCCGATGCCCACCGTGTAATCCACACGGCGCTTCGGGTAAGCGGTGTTCACGGTCACTGCATTGGTGAAGAGTTCGCCGTTCGGCACCACCACGCGCCGGCCATCATAAGTGCGGATCATTGTGGCCCGCGCTTCGATGTTCTCCACGGTCCCCTCGAATTCTTTATACACGATTTGATCCCCGATGCGGAACGGCTCGCGCAACAGCATCAGAATGCCTGCGAGAAAATTCTGGAGGATGTCACGAAACGCGAACCCAACGGCGACGCTGCTGATGCCGAGAAATTGAACGAGCTGCCCCGGCTTGAACGACGGGATCGCAATGACCAGCGCGATCAACAGCCCGAGGGAAGTGATCGCCCATCCCGCGAGCCGTCCCAGCACGATTCCCACATTGCGCCGCTTGCGCATCCGGGCCGAGACCCGTCTGACCAGCGCGCGCACCCCTTTCCCGATCACGTGGAACGCCGCGAAGACGATGATCGCCACGATGATGTAGGGCAGCCGCTCAAGGACACCATCGCTCATCGATCGCACGCCTTGAAGCGAGTCCTGGAGGACGGGGGTAGTGAGGTCGGCCATGATTCGGAAAGTGGGGTTCTCCCTATGATTTCGCACCGCGCGCTCGCCGCGGTCGTTTTCTATGCACCTGCCACCTTCCCGAACCAGACGTCGCTACAGCCCAAATTCACGAAGACAAGCCTCTGCGCGGCGAGGATCGTGAAACCCATCTCAGCCTCACGACCCGCGTCCGTGTCTGTCCCGCCGATATCCGCCTCAAGCTTTTCGTAGTCGATCTGAAACTGGGCTTCGGCCGCATGGAGCCGTTCAAAATAAACCTTCTCGGCTGCTTCGCCTGGCAGGCGACGGTCCTTGCTCAAGGGCCGCGACCATGATCGCCACTCGTGGACCGAATTGGTTCGCGAGCTGGTCATGCACGCGGCCGTTTTTTCAAAATTACTGAGGATGTCGGGGGACATTGGGACACCATCATCCTCCCATTGGAAGCTGCGAAGGATTTTCTCGAAGCGATGGCGCGCTTGGTGGAGTTCGAGGCCAAGCTCTGATTCTGGCGTGGATTACCACAGCGCTGGGCGCCGCGATCATCCCGGTCGAATGCGGTTGCCGCGAGTTCTGAAGCAGCGAAGCAACGCCCGGCAACGCGCGGAGGAAATGGTGTCGCCCCGGTGTTTTAACTCCGGCAACGCATCCCCGGCGTGATTCCGCTCTAGTCGGCGGCTGGCACCGCGGCCATCCCGGCATGGTAACCCTCCCCGAATTCCTCGATCATCTTCGCGTTGAAGGCCGGAATGTCGTCGGGCTTGCGACTGGTCACCAGACCTTGATCGACCACCACTTCCTCGTCCACCCATTCGCCGCCGGCATTCTTGATGTCGCTTTGGATCGCCGGCCAGGAAGTGAGACGGCGACCGCGGACGATGCCTGCTTCGATCAGCACCCACGGTCCATGGCAGATGGCCGCGATCGGTTTGCCCGCATCGGCGAAGGCTCGGGTGAAGGACACGGCTGCGGGCGTCGAGCGCAGTTCATCCGGATTCATCAGGCCGCCCGGAAGAAGGAGCGCGTCGAAATGCTCCGGATCCGCTTTTTCCAACACGAGATCGACATCGAAGCGATCCCCTTTGTCGGCATGGTTCATGCCTTGGATCTTTCCGGCCCGCGGCGACACGACGCTGACGTCCGCTCCGGCTTCGCGGAGCGCCTTCATCGGTTCCTCGAGTTCGGCCTGTTCAAAGCCATCCGTGGCGAGGATGGCGACGCGTTTGTTCAACTTTGGTGAGATCATAGCTGCCATTCATCGCGCGCCAGTCGCGGAATGGACGGGCAGAAACGTTACTGTTCCGCGTAATTCCACAGCAAGCCGCCATCGACTAAAATCGTCGTGCCCGTGATGTAGGTTGCGTCTTCGGACGCGAGAAAAGCGGCTGCACCCGCCACATCCTCCGGCTTGCCGAGGCGCCTCACGGGAATGTTATCGAGCAACGCGTGGAGTTTCTTCTCGTCCTCGAGAAGCCCGGCATTGATGGGCGTTTTGATGGCTCCGGGAGCGATGGCATTGATCGTGATGTTGAGTGGCGCGAGTTCGATTGCCAGATCGCGGGTGAGCAGTTTCACCGCCGCCTTGCTCATGCCGTAAGCCGCAAAGTTGGGAAACGGCAACTCCTCATGCACCGAGGTGATATTGATGATCGTGCCACCGCGTTTCGTTTCCTGCAGATGCCGGACAAACATCTGCGTGGTGAAGAAGGTGCCCTTTGCGTTCACGTCCATGACGGCATCGTAGTCCTCGTTCGACACCTCCATGAATGGGGCGCGCTTTTCGATGCCAGCGTTGTTTACCAAAATATCGAGTCCACCGAACGCCTGCACCGATTCGCGCACCAGGTTTTCGCACTCGGATACGGCGGCGAGATTCGCACCGATGGCCACGCTCTTTCGGCCGAGGGCTTTGATCTCGTTGACCACGCTGTCTGCTTTTTCGGCATGGCTGTGGAAATTGATCACGACATTCGCTCCGTCCTCCGCCAACCGGCGGGCGATCGCCTTGCCGATTCCCTGGCTGCTGCCGGTGACGAGAGCGTTTTTACCTTCCAGTTTCATACTCTCGGATCGCGCGCCAACCCGTTCCGGCGTGTATGGTTCGTCAAAGGCGGGGCAAAACCGGCGCGCTCTTATTTCAAGAGATTGCTGTTCATGTGGCGTCGGATTTTTGGATTCGGTTTTCAAGCGCGGACACCGGAGCGGTGCTTTGCTTGATGCACCTAGCGGACCGCGCGAACCTGACGCCCCTTTTCTCCGCGATTACAAACGTGAAGGGTTCATGTAGAAGCGCCCGCGCTTTCCTCCAGCGGGCTGCGAAACACTATCCAATGAGCGATCCGAATCCAGAGCCGCACCAGCACTCGCACGGTCCGGCAAATTACAACAAAGCCTTCGGCTTCGGTGTCGCGCTGAATGTCCTCTACATCTTGCTCGAAATCGTCTTCGGGCTGCTTTCCGGTTCGCTCGCGTTGCTTGCCGATGCCGGGCACAATTTGAGCGATGTGCTGGGTCTGCTCATTTCGTGGGGCGCGCATGCCGTCGCTCAGTCGCCGCCGACCAACCGCCGGACTTATGGCCTGCGGCGCGCTTCGATCCTCGCCGCTCTCGCCAATGGGCTCATCCTGCTCGTCGCCATCGGCGCGATCGTCTGGGAGGCCATCCATCGACTCATCTCCCCGCAGCCAGCCGCGGGAATGACCATCGTGTGGATCGCGGGCGTCGGCGTGCTGATCAACGCGGCGACGGCCTGGCTCTTCATGTCCGGACGAAAAGGCGACCTCAATATCCGCAGCGCGTTCGTCCACATGGCGGCCGATGCAGGGGTTTCGCTCGGCGTCGTCGTGGCCGGAGTGGCGATCAAACTCACCGGGCGGGAGTGGATCGATCCCGCGGTCAGCCTGCTTGTCGCTGCGGTCATCGCGATCGGCACCTGGAGTTTGCTGCGGGATGCGGTGGCGCTTTCTCTTGATTGGGTGCCCCAGGAAATTGACACCGGTCAAGTCCACGGCTACCTCCGCGACCTGCCCGGCGTGCAGCGCGTTCACGATTTGCACATCTGGCCCCTGAGCACCACGGAGACTGCGCTCACGGCTCATTTGGTGAAGGCAAACGCCGCCATCGACGATGGATTCCTCGCTCGCATCAGCGAAGAATTACACGACCGATTCGGGATCGCACATACGACGATTCAGCTCGAACAAGGCGATTCGGATTGTCCCACCGACCAATGCGGGTCGGGCACTGTCTGATCGTGGAAAAACCGTCGCTACAATTCGATGAGCGGGAGGCCCGTTTTCTCGTCGATGACGCGGCGCAGATGGGCGGGAAATTCCGTGACGATCAGCTCCAGCGTGGGACGGAGGTGCGCCTTCACCAAATGCCCGCCGTGCGCCGAGCCATCCGGTTTTCTCACGACGACATGCGCATCGATTTTTCGTTGGTCGCCTTGAAGCGCCACGTTGCCCAGCAGCGCGAGCACCTCGACTGCTCATCGATCGAGTTGTGTTTGTAGTCGCGCGTTTCCATCTCAAAGTAGCCGAGCACGATATCCGAAAACGCGCCGATGCCACTAAAGCTTCATGGAATACTTCGCTGCAGAGTATCAGGCGGCGGAGCATCGCAGAGGGTATTCCCGACCTCCCGACAAGGGTGGATCACTACCATCATCCAGCCCGTCGGGTGCGATGAAGCTTCGTATGTATCACCACATCAAAAAACTTATGTATACGGTCAAAGTCGGAGACCCGGATCCCCGCTTCGGCAATATGCTTCTCGAACAATTCGGCGGCGCGAACGGCGAGCTGGCCGCCGCCATGCAATACTCCATCCAAGGCATCAATTGCGAAGACCCAGCGCGCAAGGACATGCTCATGGACATCGGCACCGAGGAACTCAGCCACTTGGAAATCATCGGCACCCTCGCTCGCATGCACCTGAAGCCCATGAAAAAGAGCGCCGAGGCAGCCGAGGCCGATCCGCTCGTTGCCATTGCCGGCGGTGGAGGTGTCGGCTTATTCAATTCTCAGGGCAACCCTTGGACTGCCGACTACCTGAAGGTCACGGGCGAACTTGATGTCGATCTGCGCTCGAATATCGCCGCCGAGGCGCGCGCGAAAATCGTCTATGAACGCCTGATCAATTTCTGCGACGACGCCGGCACCAAAGACGCGCTGCAATTTCTGATGACTCGCGAAATCACCCACATGAAGGCCTTCATGATCGCCCTCAACAGCATGGGCAAGAATCCGCTCGAGATCGGCGAACTCCCGCCGACCGAGAGCGTCGTTCACAAATACTTCAACGACTCGAGCGGCAAGGGCGACGCCGGTGAAGATCATCGCGGTCCTTGGAATGAGGAAAACGGCTGGGATTACATCGATGCCGGCGACATCCTGGAAGTGATTAAGAAGCGCTGAGCTGCGGCTTCCAGCAAAGGCGAACGCTACGGCAGCGACTGCCGTGGCGTTTTGTCATCGGTTCGGACATACCGATCATAAGTCACGGTCGGCAGGTCGAAGACTGCGCCATCGCGCAGGAAGCGCACCCAGGCCAGAGTGTCAGGGCTGACCAGTTCATCGGCGGCGAAGCTCTCATGCGCGTCGCGATTTGCCACCTTCACGCGCTGCTGGGAAAGTGGGTGCGCATCATCAACCGCGTCGGGAGCAATGGCGGAGAATCGAATCGTGTGAGGTGGCAGTGCCGATGCTTGCGCCGTCTGTCCGACGATGGAGTGAGCGCGTCTTCGCTTTTGGCGGAGATTCCCGCCCCGCCGCCATCTACGATCGTCCTTCTTCGGATGCGTGATCGCCCTGCCCATCGCGGATCGCGTTTATGGATTCGCGAGCCATTCAGCGGTGGAAAGCCATTGGAGGCCGGAAAGGCTTGGAATGAAAAGATACTCGCCACCTTTCAAGACGTTGAAGGTCTGCACGCCGTCGATGCGCTGACGCACCGGATTCTGTGGAATGGTGAAGCGGTCGCTGTCCTCATGCAGGCCCGCGATCGGGTCTCGTTCCTCGCCCAGGTCGATGAAATTTCCGCGGTTGATCCACTCCTGCTGCATGAACTCGATCGTGTCGTAGGCACGCGCACTAATGAAGATGAAGAAGATGCCGCGGTCGCCGCTTGAGTCATCCTCCGGCGAGACGTCCTCCGAATAGACAGGACCAAAAGTGCTGGAACGGCGGATGATCCGGTGAATGTTGACGTCAGTTAGCAGGGTTAACTCGGAATCGCGGGGATTGAGCCGCCGCATGTGGCATCCGAGCGGGACTGCCCTGCCTTTCGGATCGTCCTTATAGTTGAAGTCGTTATTGCGCTGCGGATCCGCTCCGAGGTCGGGATCGTCGTGATCGGGCGCAAGAATCAGTGGTGCCCCGGAGCGCCACCGCCCGAACAACTTGGCCGCAAGGTGTTCCCGCTGCTCGGCGGTTTCGCCATGCGCCTTGAGGAAGGCATTGAAACAACCCACCCGGCTATGATATTTCCGCATCACCGCAAAGCTTCCGTTCTTTCCGAGCGCCGCAGGCTCGGGCATGGCCAGCGATTGGCCGTTTTCGCTGGGGTAACCAAGAATAAACTCACCCGCCTTGATCAGCCGTTCCTCACCGGGAAGCGGATCGACGCCGCTCCCTTCCACGGCCGGCTGAGAGATGGAATCGCGGAAGCCGAAGGGGTTTTTCGCCCCGAGGGGTGCATCGAAGCGGTGCTCGCCAAGCAGCGTGACGCCGCGGCTCCTTTCCAACTCCGCGCGAGCGGTGCTGAGTGCCCTTTCCATCGCGCCATCATCGACGGCATAGATCGTCAGCGCCAGGTGGCAGTTACCAGGGCGGAATATGTCTTCCCATTGTTCCGGCCTATTCGGTCCGTGATCGCGGAGTTGCTCGGCGCGAGCAGCCATGCCCTGCTGGAAGGCAAGCGGAAAACTCTTGAGCTGCGGCTCCGGCAGACCGAGGGCCTTCAGTCCTTCATAACTGAGCCCGGCTCCGGTCCAGGAGTCCAAATCCTCGGTCCACCTATCGGCGGAAGCAATGTGGGATGCGAGGCGTCCGAGGAATTCGCGCGCGCCCTCTCCTTCGTTGAAGTGTAACATGGCATGCACGCCCACATAGGGTTCGGGGCGACTCCTGAGGATGAGCGCCTGAATATCGTGGAGGTCAACGGATACCGACTCGCGGCGAAACCGCTTCCTGAAATTATCGAGGAGCGACATAGGACTATGCCAACTTATCGAGAAACTCATCCACCGCATGCTGTAGCCGTTGGAAGCGGCGGACATCGACGACGGTAACCTGCGGATTTGCGACGAACCAGCCGGCGGCAGTGATCTGGTGCTCGGCGATGAAATCCTTCACCTTCGGACTGGCAATTCCGGGCCATCCTTCCACCGAGGCGAAGAGCAAGTCCATCAGTTCCGGAATCTTCGTGGCAAAGTCGCTAATGTAGGTATCCCAGTCTCCGTCGTAGGCCGTCGCAAACAGGATGCGGGTATCGTCGTCGAAGAAGACGAAACGCATATCGTGTAGAGTTCCGACCTTCTGGGCGCCATCGAAGTTTCCGTTGAGTAAGCCGAATAGCCGTTTGAGACGGTCGGCTCCGCCGTGCTTGAGCTTGGCGATAACCGTCAACTCCGAGACGTTGCCCGACCGAGCACCAACACGTCCGGCAGAATCTGCCGTGCCTTTTAGGTCGGGATTATGTTCCACCACCATCTGCTCGAGGGCCAGCTTGGCAAATCGCGGCGCGTCGCCCACCACCTCTTCGATTCTTCGGCGAATCGCCTCTAGGCGTGTCTCGTTCACTTGAGTCTGATTTTCGGCGTCGGTCGTGGCATCTTCTGACATCGTTTTCATGGTCAATCTGGAATATCTTCGATGGTTGCAGGCTCGATGCGTGGCTGGGCGTTCATCTCGTGCCGGTAGCGCGAGGAGCGTTCGTAGGCCGCCACGCGCACGCGCATGATCGAACCCAGCGGCTGATGCTCGCGTATGCCATGCCAGGGATTGAAGGACAGCACGTCATCGCCATACACGCGGCGCGCCGGGGACCAGGCATCTTGCGGAGGAATGCGCAGCGTGGCCACGGGTTGATGCGGAGATTGGTCTTCCGGCCAGAGCACCGCGGCGTCTTCCACCGGCATCCGGTCGAGACCAGTGCAAAGTTGGGCGCGCAGTTGGTATTCCGCGCCTTCGTTGTGAAAATGCGCCACAACCAAATCGCGCATGGTCGAGTATTCCATTCGGCCAATGTCCTTACCGGTTAGAGCCTTCACATTGTCGGATAAAGGCGCCGCGCTGATTTTGGCGATGTAGTCGCCGAAACGAAGCGCCGCCATGGAGTGGTAGGTCTCCCCCAGCAGATGATCGTTGTCCCGGGCGAGCCCGCGGAGCGTCGCGTTAGGTTCAATACCCACCGCCTCGACGGCCGCCTCGACTCCGCGCGCCGCACCGGCCAAGGCTCGCTGTAGAAACTCCGGGTTCTCCGCATTCTTTTCCAGCAAGCCGATAAGTTCCCGGTATTTCCCGATCGTCCCGAAACTCAGGATGGGAATATTCACCAAAAGAAGATCCTGATTGTGTCCGGTATCTTCGGGAAGCAGTCGCTCGCCTTCCACGCCGATAACTTTAATTGCCATCCCACGCGGAGCGGGAACTGCGTCAGAATGAATGTCGCCGGGAGCCGAAGAGAAACGAATGACGACGGGATAGGTCTTCGGCCTGACAAAGAGGCCTTGCTGCAGATGAGGCGGCAACGCCCCGACGACCAATTCGCCCGTGAGGAAACCGTGGCTTTTGGCATGCGCATCGCGAACGGCGTGACGATGCCGCTCGAAGGCACAGCGATTCGACGATGCCATCGTGGCAAGAATTTCCGCGGTGAGGGCTTTCTCGTTTTCATGGCGGACTTCCACCTCAGGTGAGTAACGGACGTAGCTGTTTTCTGGAGGCAACATTTTCGTCCTCGGAGTGGAGACTTTGATTCTCATAAAGTAATGAATCGTTCAACAACGCTAACTCGCCTTCCTTCTGTGACGAGAGCGCTTTTACCTTTCAGTTTCATACTCTCTCTCTTCGTGGGCCGCCCGGTCACGGCGCGTGTGTTTCCGTCAAATGAGATCTCTGCCTTTCTGCGCCAGAGGATCCTTCACGGATGGAACACGCGAAAGCGTCGAGGCCGTCGAGAGTTTCTGTTTCTGGTGAGGCGATGATCCTCAATGGCCTCCGATCCGCAAACGACGGTCATTTTCAGTTCTGCGCTTTCAGCCGTGGCGTAATGTTCAGGCCGGCACGGCGACCAACCGCAAGGGCCGTTTTCCGGTCGAGGTTGAACCCCATGTGAGAGAACGCATTCCACGGAGAGTTTCAATAATCGGGTTCTCTGCTTGTGCTGCCGAAACACTCAACGCCCCGAATTGCCGCCCCGTGCTCCTTTCAATACGGCCTCCCGCGCCTCCAGGGACGATAACCTCTCAAAAGCGGTTCACGCAAATCACCCCATTTCGTGGCGTAGCCTTTCAGAAAAGGCGACGGGCGCACGCATCAGTTGGTCATACGCAGAAAAGGCGCCCGCAACCTTAGCCAGCAGTCCAAAAGCAATTCCCGCAAGCCCTATGAAAACGCGAGTCAGCCGTCAGATTCAGTTAAAGTCCCGGCCGAAAGGTGTGCCTCAGAAAGAGGACTTCCAACTGGTCGAGGTGGAGATGCCCGAACCACGGGACGGGGAATTCCTAGCGCGCAACGAGTGGCTTTCCGTGGATCCCTACATGCGAGGGCGGATGAACGGGACCAAGAGTTACGTTGAGCCATTTGGCACCGGCGAGGCGCTGGAAGGCGGATGTGTTGGAAAGGTGCTGGCCTCTCGCCATGCAGATTTTTCGGAAGGCGACTTTGTGCTCGGTAACGCAGGCTGGCGCGACCTTTGGGTTTCCGATGGAACCGGTGTGACCAAGGTCGACCCGGAGAGAGCGCCCATCAGAAGCTACCTGAGCGTGCTCGGGATGACCGGCCTGACGGCGTATGTCGGGCTCATGAAGATCGGTGAGTTAAAAGCGGGAGCACAGGTCTTCGTTTCGGCAGCGTCCGGCGCTGTGGGATCGATCGTGTGTCAGATTGCCAAGCTCCATGGGTGCAGGGTGGTCGGCAGTTCAGGTTCGGCGGAAAAGATCGACTGGCTGAGAACGAAGGCGGGCGTTGACGAGGCGTTCAATTATCACGAGGTAAACGATATCTCCCGGCGACTCGGCGAGATGTTTCCAGACGGTATCGATGTCTATTATGACAACGTGGGTGGCGATCACCTTGAAGGTGCGATCGACCAGATGAAAAACTACGGCCGGATCGTCTGTTGCGGGATGATTTCGGGTTACAACGCCGAAACGCCTGCGCCTGGGCCACGCAACCTTTTTAAGATCATCGGCAAACGAATCCGAATGGAGGGATTCATTGTGCGCGACCATCAGGACGTGAGAGATGAGTTTCTTCACGCGATGAGCGGATGGATTAACGATGGCAAAATCGTATGGGAAGAATCCGTGACGGAGGGTCTGGAAAACGCCCCGGACGCATTCATCGCACTATTTTCCGGATCAAAGATGGGCAAAGCCTTGGTGAAGATCGGATAACCGTGAATGGGCAGAAGCCATGAAAGGTGCGACGATCTATCGTCACTTGGGACGAAACGGGGAGTGCGTATCGGCGACCGGGCTTGGAGGTTGGCATCTGGCCCTTCCCAACGTGGACGATGGACAAAGCATTCGCATCGCTCGCACGCGGACCTTCCGGCCGTTCAGTGAAGCAGAGCGTTCCGCGCTTCTCGCCAGGACGGCGGATGCGGCGGCTCACGGCGACTACGAGTCATTCAAGACCCGCTCGATCTTCGACGCCACCGCCCAGAACCCGGAATGGCTCGAGGAGGAGCCCGAGCGAATATCGAAGTTCATGCCTGCGTAGCGATGAGGGGCGCTAAGGCCACAGCGGAAGTCGTGAGTCATTTCCAGCCGCGAGTGAGGTAATCGCTCATCGATAGGACCAGCATGATGCCGAGCCAGAAAAAGCCGGTCGCGACGGCAAGCCAGATGAGACGGCTGCTATCGCGGACGTGCATGAAAAAGAGGACAATGAGCAGGCCCTTTGCCAGCGAGATCGTCATAGCGATGACGGTGTTTAGCGGGCCGAGATCGACGTAAGCGACAGCGATTGTCGCCACCAGTAGGGCGAGCAGCGCGGCGGTGGTCCGGAGGTAGAGTTTGCTATCGGCGGCGAGGTTCATGAATGGCGGTCCACGAGGTAGATGAGCGGGAAGAGGAAGACCCAGACGATATCGACGAAGTGCCAATAGAGGCCGAGGAGTTCGACCGGGGTATCGTGCTGGATGAGTGCGTCCGAGCGCCACGCGCGGCCGGCGAAGACGACGATGAGCACGACGCCGATGGTGACATGAAGCGCGTGGACGCCGGTCATGAGGAAGTAGAGATAGAAGAACATCTCGGCGTGCGCGGCGTGGGGGCCTTCAAAGTGAAACGCGCTGCCTGGCAGCAGGTGCTCGTGGATTTCCTGCGCATATTCAAAGCCCTTGATGACGAGAAAGACGGTGCCGAGTGCCGCCGTCCCTGCCAGCAGCCAGACGAGCGCAGCACGCTGCCTTTCCCGTGCCGCGCGAACGGCGAAGGCCATCGTCGCGCTGCTAATGAGGAGCACGGCGACATTCGTCCCGCCAAAGAGCAATAGCGTGTGCCGACTGGCTTCCGCGAAGGCCGCGGGATAGGCGTGGCGATAGGCCGTGTAGCCAAGAAACATCCCGCCGAAGAAGAGGACTTCTGTCGCGAGGAAAATCCACATCCCGAACGTCGCCGCCTCGCGCTGTTGCGCGGCATCGTCAAATTGGTGCGCGTGCGTGGCAGACTCAAACATGGTTCACCGGCTCCTTTTCGGCAAGCTGTGCGTTATAACTATACGGCGGCTGAGTCACTACCGGAGTCGTCTCGAAGTTATCCTTCGGAGGCGGCGAATCGATCGTCCATTCCAAGCCTGTCGCTTCCCACGGATTTTTCCCGGCAGCTTTCCCGAAGCGCAGCGACCACAGCAGATAGCCGAGCGGTAACAGGTAGCCGATTGCCAGGATCGAGGCGCCCGCGGTGGACATCACATTCAGAATCTGAAACTCCGGCGCATAGATCGGATAGCGACGCGGCATTCCCAAAAACCCGAGGATGAATTGTGGGAAGAACGTGAGATTGAACCCAAAAAAAATCGTCGCCGCCGAAAGCTTCGCGAGCCACTCGCAATACATGCACCCGGTGATTTTCGGCCACCAAAAATGGATGCCGCCGAGATAGGCCATGACCATTCCACCGACCATGATGTAGTGGAAATGCGCGATGACAAAGTAGGTGTCGTGCAGATGCACATCGACCGCGAGCGCTGCCAGGAACAGACCCGTGAGTCCGCCAATGGTGAAGAGCCCGATGAAGCCGAGCGCGTAAATCATCGGCGTATGAAAGCTGATCGAGCCTTTGTAGAGCGTCGCCGTCCAGTTAAAGACCTTGATCGCGGAGGGGACGGAAACGGCGAAGCTCAACAGGGAGAAGATCATGCCGGCGTAAATCGATTGGCTGCTGACAAACATATGATGGCCCCACACCAGAAAGCCGAAGACACCGATCGCCACCGTCGCCATCGCAACGAAGTTGTAGCCAAATAACCGCTTGCGCGCGAAGCATGGAATCAACTCGCTGATCACGCCCATGCCGGGCAGGATCATGATGTAAACCGCGGGATGCGAGTAGAACCAGAAGAGGTGCTGGAAGAGCAGGGGATCGCCGCCTATCGCGGGATTGAAAATGCCGACGCCAAAGAGGCGTTCGAGCGCCATTAATGCGAGCGTGATTGCGAGCACGGGGGTCGCCAAAACCAGGATGATGCTCGTGGTGTAGATCGTCCAAACGAAAAGCGGCAGCCGGAACCACGTCATCCCCGGCGCACGCATTTTGTGGATCGTGACGATGAAATTCAGCCCGGTCGCAATCGAGCCGAAGCCGGCGATGAAAATCCCTGTAGCCATCGCGATGACGTGGCCATTTGCATAGGTTGAGCTATACGGCGTGTAGAAGGTCCAGCCAGTATCGACGCCGCCGGTGATGATGGAAAAAAGCGCGAACAGGCCGCCCGCCATGAAGAGATACCAGCTCGCGAGATTTAGCCGAGGAAAGGCGACGTCGCGGGCGCCGATCATCATCGGGACGAGGAAGTTTCCGAGCACCGTCGGGATCGACGGGATGAGGAAAAACCAGACCATCACGACGCCGTGGATGGTGAAGAGTTTGTTGTACGCCGCGCTCGTGACGAGGTCGGCCTGTGGAGTGAGAAGCTCCAGCCGCATCAAGGTCGCCGCCGCGCCCCCCACGAAGAAAAAGAGCGTAATCGAGACCATGTAGAGCAGCCCGATGCGCTTGTGGTCGGTGGTGCCGAGCCATGAGCCAATGGTGTCTCCAGCGCTGAGATAGTTTTGCGCCGGGTGGACGGTCAGCGGCAGCTCGCGAGGTTCGGCAATCATGGTTGGACGGCGTTTGCCAGCGATTTCAGATACGCGAGCAGGGCTGCGAGATCTTCTTCGCTGATTTGGTTGTGGAAGGTGGGCATCACGGCTTCGTAGCCGGCAGCAATTTGCTTGTTGGGCAGCAGGATCGAGTCACGAAGATACTGGTCGTTGGCGCGCACGATCGTCCCGTCCGCCAGCGGCACCGGCTTTCCATAAAGGCCGTCGAGCAGCGGCGCATGGATTTGGGAATTCGGCGCGTGACAGCCGCTGCAACCGAGCGTGTGAAAGGTCTGCGCGCCCCGCGCGGCCAGCGAGAGCGGCGGTTCGGTTTGCGCGAGCCAGCGGGCGTGCTCCTTCGGCTCTGAGACGTAAATCCAGCCGCCCATCGTGGAGTGATTCGTGCCGCAATACTGGGAGCAGAAGAGATGATATTTTCCCGGCCTGGTCGGGGTGAACCACATCGTGGTGTAGCGGCCCGGCACCACGTCCTGCTTGGCGCGAAACGCCGGCACGAAGAAATCGTGAATCACGTCTTGCGAGGCCATGACCAGCTTCACCGGGTGACCGACGGGAAGATGCAGCTCGTTGATCTCCCGCCGCCCGTCGGCGTGCTGGATTTTCCACATCCACTGTTTGCCGACGACATAGATCTCATCGGCATTCGCGGGCGGTTTCGACATGCGGAAGAAGAGATCCGCCGCCCAGGCGAACAGCGCGATGAAGAGGAGCAGCGGGACGACCGTCCAGCCGACTTCGAGGCTGACGCGGGCCAGCCGCCCGGTCCATCCCTTGCGCTCCTTTCGCGACGCGGCGGAGCCGTGCCGATAGCGAATACAGAACAATGCCATGAGCGTGAAAACGAGCAGCGTCACTCCGCCGCAGAGCGCCGTGAGCGACCAGAAAATCCAGTCCGATTCGCCCGCGAAACTGGATGCGGAGCGGGCCGTGAATATGGAGAGCCATGGGTGCATCAGCCGGTCCTCGACAGTTTGGAAAGCCGGCGGTCGCGCCGGGCCATGGCCACCATGAACGTGGCGAGCGCGGCCACGGTCGCGAAGCCGGCGACCTGAATGACGCGCATGATGGCGACGCCGTATTTTCCGGTGAGCGGATTGTAGTGAAAGCAGAGCAGAAAGAGCTGATCGGTGAGCGAGCCGATGCGGCGCTCCGACGCCTCGACCAGCGCGAGACGCAGCTCCTTCGGCGGGTATTCGATGCCGGCAAAGTAGCGCGATATTTTCCCCTCCGGCGTCAGCACCATGATCGCGCTGGGATGCGCGTATTGCCGAACCTCCGCGTCCCAGGCAAAACGGAAGCCAACGCTGTGCGCGAGGGCTGCGATCTCCGGTTCATTGCCGGTGAGAAAGTGCCAGCCGCCATTGTCCTGCGGGCGCCCGTAACGCTGGGTGTAAGCTTTCATTTTCTGCGCCGCGAGTGATGCCTTTTCCCGCGGATCGAAGCTGACGACAACAATCTCGAAATCCTTTCCTGCATCGAGTTTCAAGTCCTGCACGCTCGTCAGCGTCGCGTTCAGGACGAGCGTGCAGAGGTTCGGACACTCGTAGTAGGCGAGCACGAGGATCACTGGTTTGGCCCCGAAGAAATTGCCGAGCCGGACCGCCTCGCCGGTCTCATCGCGAAAGGTGAGATTCAAAGGCACCTGCGCGTTCAGCTTTTGCTCGAGGCCGGCATTTCCCGGCACGTTGGATTGGGCGTTGGCCGCGCTTAGCCAAAGGGCGAAGCACGCGAGGACGAAGGAAAGCGCGCTCTTCATCGTGGCGCCTCCTTCGCTCTCTCCTGCCGCATTTCGAGCGGCGTCTTGCTGGGGCCGGGAGTTGCCGGCAGGCCGCGCTCGACGATAAGTTCCATGGCGCGCTCGATGGGAATTCGCGCGATGCCCGCCTGGCGATCAACCCAGCCGTAGCTCGCGAGCGTTTCCTTTTCGGCCGCTCGGAAGCGGTCCATCTCCCGCGCCGGGTTGGTTTGCAATTCCGGCGATGGTACGCTGATCCGCTCGCTGGTGATCCGCGTGGCCGCGCCGCCGGGCACGTGCTCATCCAGCCGATGGAAAACGCCCGCAAGCAGCGCAAAAATCACGACCGCCCCGAGCACCAGCGCGAGCGCAAAGCAGCCGACGGCGGTGGCGTTGATATCGCGGGGCTCGTGACCTTTTTCGATGGCAGTTTTCTCAGACATTTTGCGAATCCTCGATGAGCGGCACCGGGAGGAGCGGCTGCTGTTTGAGAAAGTAAAAGAAAAGCGCCAACCAGAATCCACCGAGGGCAATCAGCTCCGCGAAATCGAGCCAATGGATGAAGAATCCGCGCGGATGGAACGAGGGCGCGATGAGCCAAAAGACGGACATGATGTTCGCGATGAAAATACCGAGCGCGATGCCGGCCAGACGCTGCCGGTTTCGCTTCGCGGCCCGCGAAAGCAGCAGCAAAAAGGGAAGGAAAAACTGGCAGACGGCGAGGACGCCGGCGAACCACTGCCAGCCACCGCGGCTGCGATCGAGATACCAGCCGATTTCCTTGGGCAGATTGCCCGACCAGATGATGAGGAACTGCGAGAAGGTGACGTAGGTCCAGAAAATCACGAACGCGAGGAGCATGTTGCCGAGATCGTGAAAGGTTTTTGCCGGGATCGCCTCGCACAGCGAGGGATTCCGCGCGAAAAGCGCGAGCAGCCCGGTGACGAGCGCGAGCGCGGAGAGGAAATGCCCGACGATGAAGATCTCGACGAAGATGGTGGAGAACCATTTCGGGTCGAGCGACATGACCCAGTCGATCGACGCGAAATTCATGCAGAGCACGTAAGCGATGATGCCGCCGGCGGAGAGCGCGGTGACGCGCAGCGGCACGCGTTTTGAAGGCCCGAGCGCGAGCGACCAGCGCCGCAGCAGCGCGCCGAGGACGCAGATGACCACGAAGTAAAACGCGGCGCGCACGGCGAAGAACGGGACGTTGAGATACTCCGCCTTGTGATGATAGCCGCTTGTCTCTCCGCGCAGGCCATTCGACCAGCCGTAGATGTCGTGCACGCCGAGCAGCACCGGGAGAAAGAGCACGCCCATAAAGGGGAGCGTGCGATAGGCCGCGGTCGCCAGGCCGCGCACCGCGCTGCCCCACATTCCGCCGGTCAGGAACTGCATCATCACGATGACGAGCGCACCGAACGCCAAACCGCTCCAGAACAGCCACGCAAAAAGGTAGGAGCGGAAGAACTGTGCGTGATCGAAAAGCGCACCGATGATGGCGAGCGTCGCGGCGATGGCGCCGACGATGAGCGCGCGCCTTTGCCAGCGGGTGAACTGTGATGGGAGCGCGTCGGCGTTCATTGCGTTCGCGAGTTGCTTTTTTCCCGCGGGATCGGCGTCGGCGGGCGTGGCGTGCTGGCTGAGTTGGAGCGCGCGGATATAGGCGGCTATGGCCCAGCGATCCGGCGGTGTCACACGTGCGGCGTAGGGGAACATCACGCCGTAGCCATTGGTCATCACGTCGAAGAAATGGCCGATTGGTGCGTCGCGCAGCCGCGCATCGTGCAGCGAAGGCGGTTTTGGAAAGCCGCGCTGGACCGACCATGCCGTTGCCATCGCCGGTCTGCGCGTGGCAGACGGCGCAGTAGATATTGAAACGTTCCCGGCCTCGCGCGAGCAGCTGGCGGGTGACTGGTTCGGGAAATGTCGCGACGAGTCTGCCGTCCGGGTCTTTGCCGGTAAAACGGCCTCGTCGGCGCGCAACTCGCCGCGCGCCACGGTGTGCGCGGGAGGGACGCGCGCGCCGCTTTCGTCGGCGAAAAACGGCTCCTTCGCCAGCGGCTCAAGGCGCGGCTGATCCATCATGCCACGCCGGCAGCCAGCGGCCAGCAGACCAAGCGCGCAGAAGACAAGAACGCGCCTCACTTTTCCACCTCCATGATTTTCGCCGGCCCGAGCGTGAGCAGAAATGCCCGCACTCGCTCCGCGCGAAACCGCGGATCGCGGACCTCGATGCAGAGGAAGAAGCGCGTCTGGCTGGCGAGCTTGAATTCCGGCGCGTTGAAGACGGGATGATACGGCTTGGGCAATCCATTCAGGGCCAGCATCCCGAGGACACCTGCGATGGCCGCGAAGAGGACGGTCAGCTCAAAGGTGATCGGCACGAACGCCGGCCAGCTATGCGGCGGGCGTCCGCCGACATTCAGCCGGTAGTCGATGACCGCGGAATACCACTGCATCCCATACGCGGTGAGCGCGCCGGAAATGCCGCCGAGCAGCATGATCAGCGGCACGCGTGTTTTGTGGAAACCGATCGCTTCCGCCACGCCCTCGACGGCATACGGGCTGTAGGCATCCATCCGCCGGTAACCCGCTTCGTAGGCTGATCGCGCGGCGGCCAGCAGCTCTTCCGGCTTCGCAAATTCCGCCATGATTCCGTGCAGCGGCGCGCTCATTGTTCGTCCTCCTCTTTCTCATGCACGAGGTCGCGCATCTCGCTGATCGAGATCGCCGGGAGGATGCGGAGGAACAGAAAGAGCAGCGTGAAGAAGAGGCCGAACGAGCCGGCGAGCGTCATCCAATCCCAGCGCGTGCCGTGAAACATGCCCCACGACGACGGCAGAAAATCGCGATGCAGGCTCGTGATGACGATGACGTAGCGCTCCGTCCACATGCCGACATTCACCAGCAGCGCGATGACGAAGAGCCAGCCGGGGCTGGTGCGGAGGCGGCGAAACCAGACGGCTTGCGGCACGATGACATTGCAAAAAATGAGCAGCCAATACGCCGGCCAATATGGGCCGAACATGCGGTTCAGCGTCATGTAGATTTCGAATTTGTCGTCGCTATACCACGACATGAAATTCTCGCGTGATGTAGCCGTGCGCGACCATGAGGCCGGTCACGAGCATGACCTTCGCGCTGTTTTCCAAATGCCGGATCGTGATGAAATCCTGGAGCCCGTAGAACTTGCGGATCGGGATCGCGAGCGTGAGCACCATCGCGAAGCCGGAGAAGATCGCGCCCGCGACGAAGTAAGGCGGGAAGATGGTCGAGTGCCAGCCGGGGACGATGGCGATGGCGAAGTCGAACGAGACCACGCTATGCACCGAGAGCACGAGCGGCGTGGCGAGTCCGGCGAGGAGCAGATAAACGGCGTGGAAGCGTTTCCAATGCCGCGCCGAACCGCGCCAGCCGAGCGCGAAGATGCCGTAGAGCAAGCTGCAACGGCTTGCGGGCCGCGCGGTCCCGCATCGTCGCGAGATCGGGCACGAGGCCGACATACCAAAACATCAGCGAGACGAGGAGATAGGTGCTGACGGCGAAGACATCCCAGACCAGCGCGCTGCGCCATTGCGGCCACAGGCCCATCGTATCGGGATAGGGCAGCAGCCAGTAGAAGACCCACGGCCGGCCGAGATGCAGCAGCGGGAAAAGGCCCGCGCAGGCGACGGCGAAAAGCGTCATCGCTTCGGCGAAGCGATTGATCGACGTGCGCCAATCCTGATGCAGCAGAAGCAGGATCGCGGAGATGAACGTGCCCGCGTGGCCGATCCCGATCCACCAGACGAAATTCGTGATCGCGAAGCCCCACGCGACCGGGATATTGATGCCCCAGATGCCGACGCCCTTCAGCAAGCAGCCACGCGACGGCGACGTTGAACAGCATGAGCAGCGCGAACGCGATGGCGAGTCCGCCGAGCCATGCGATAGCCGACCGGGCGCTTGAGCACCACGTCGGTGATCTTTTCGGTCACCGATGCGGCGTCGTAACCGGGCGCGACGATGGGTTCTTCGGCCGGCGCGTTCATGCGCTCCATCTCCGGGTTCGGGTTGCGCAGCTTCGCGAGATAGGTCGTGCGCGGGCGGGTGTTCAGTTCCGCGAGCAGGCCGTAGTTGAGCGGCGACGCTTTCAGCTTCGCGCACGCGGCTTTGCGGATCGTTGATGTCGCCGAAGACGATCGCCTCCGCGGGGCAGGCCTGCGCGCAGGCGGGCACGATTTCGCCGTCGCGGATCGGCGCGTTCTATTTCGCTGACTCGATGCGCACCCGCTCGATGCGCTGGATGCAATACGTGCATTTCTCCATCACGCCGCGCGTGCGCACCGTCACATCGGGATTGCGCAGGAGCTTCAGCACCGGCGCGGCTTCGAAGCGGTCGCGTTCGTAGTCGAGGAAGTTGAAGCGCCGGACTTTGTAGGGGCAGTTGTTCGAGCAATAGCGCGTGCCGATGCAGCGGTTATAGACCATCTGGTTCAGCCCTTCGGAGCTGTGCACCGTCGCCGCGACCGGGCAGACCAGTTCGCACGGCGCGTTCTCGCAGTGCATGCACGGCACGGGTTGAAAGTGGATCGCGGGATCGTCCGGCGCGCCCTCGAAATAGTTGTCCACGCGAATCCAGTGCATCTCGCGACCGCGCGCGACTTGCTCCTTGCCGACGACCGGGATGTTGTTCTCCGCCTGACAGGCGATCGTGCAGACGTTGCAGCCGATGCAGGTGTTGAGGTCGATGGTCATGCCCCACGCGTGGCCGTCGTATTTCACCGGCGGATAAAGCGATTCGTCCGGCGCGGGCGCGGGTTCGCCGCTGTGCGCGACGGTCTCGGGATGCTCTTGAAATTCCGCGATCGTCCCCGCCCGGACCAGGTCGCGGCCTTCCATGTTTTGATGATGCTGCGTCGTCGCGAAGGTCGTGGCGCTCGCCGGTTTTCACGATCTGCAAACCCGGCCCGCCCCACAGCGCATCGGAGGTGCGCAAGGCATACGCATTGAAGCCCACGCCATTGCCAACGCTGCCCGCGCGGCGTGCGGCCGTAGCCGAGATGCACCGTCACGCAGTCATCCGCCTGCCCCGGCAGAATCCAGATCGGCGCGCGCACGGAGCGACCGCGGAATTTCAGTTCGACAACATCTCCGTTCGTCAGGTTCAGCCTCGCCGCGGTGGCCGGCGAAATGAGCGCGGCATTGTCCCAAGTGATTTTGGTGAACGGCTGTCGGAAGTTCCTGCAGCCAGGCGTTGTTGGCAAAGCGCCCATCGTGCAGGTGCGGGTCGGGACGGATGAGCAGGTGGAGCGCATTGCCGATTGCCGATTGTCGATTGTCCAGTTGAAGAGGCCGCGCGCGCGGCATTTCCCAAATTGGCAATCGGCAATTGAAAATGCGAAACGCCGTCGTGCAGCGACTTGCGCCAGAGCTTTTCAAAGTCCGCGCCATCGTGCTGGCTCCGCCAAAAGCCGCGCACGATTTCGTAGCCGCTCGCGAGCGCATCGCCGGTCAGCGCGGCGAGCAATTCGTGCGCGGATTTTCCGGCATAGAGCGGCTCGATGAGCGGCTGCATGATCGTCGCGGTGCCGTCGAAGGCGCGCGCATCGCTCCACGTTTCCAGCGCGTGCGCTTCCGGCAGGAACCATTGGCAGAGGGCGCGCCGTTTCGTCGTCGTAAAGGCCAAGCCGGATGCGCACCGGCGCGAGCGCGAGCTTCTTCGCAAAATCGAAATCGGCGGGGGCGTCGTGAACGGGATTGCCACCGATGATCGCGACCGTCTCGACGGCCCCCGCGTCGCAGATCGCGGACGAGTTCGTCGAGCGGGTGCGCGGTGGAAGAGAGCGGCTGCGCGAGAAGAAGCGGGCGATTCCATTCCCGTGCGAAATCTTGAATCTCCCGCGGCAGCCAATCGCCAGCGAAAACCAGGCTCGTCCCTGCGTGCGCCCGCAAATCTTTCACCATTGCAGCACTCCATTTTCCACTACCGGCTCCCGCCACGATCTCCGCTGCCATGCTCTCCAGCTCGGGCGGCGCGAGTGCGACGCGGTGATCGGCGCGTGCGCCAGTGAGCGTCGGCGTGCTCTCCGCGACATAGAGACGATTGAAATTTCCCGGATCGCGCCGGCGGCTCGCGAACCCGCGTGCATACACCATTTGCGCCGGCGCTCGGCCCGAGGAAGTCGTAATCGAGCGAGACGATCACATCCGCTTTCGCGAAGTCGTAGATCGGTCGGCGGCGTGCGCGGCGCCAGCGGCTCGTAGGCGTGCCACTTCGCGTGGGGAAATTGCTTCAATAGCGCGTCGATTTGCGCAAGCAACGTGGGCGACGTGACGTGCCCGGTCAGCAGACGCAAGCCGGCGCCCTGGTTCGCCTGCCATAGCGTGCGCGCCTGCGTCATCGCGCCGAGGAATTCATCCCATGTCGAGACGCGGCGCCTCGTGAGTCAGGGCCTTCGCGCGGTCGGGATCGTAGAGCGCGAGCAACTCCGCCTGCATGAAAACATCGCTCGCGCCGAGGCTCGCGGGGTGCGCGGGATTGCCCTCGATCTTCGTCGGGCGTCCTTCGTGGCTCTCCACGAGCACGCCGCGCGCGAAGCCGTCGAGCAGGAGCGCGGTGGCAAAATAGAGTGGTTGGCCCGGCACGATTTCCTCCGGCTGCTTCACATACGGAACGATTTTTTCCAGCGGCTGCCGCGTGCAGGCGCTAACGCCCGCGAGCGCGAAGGACGCGCCCATGAGTTTCAGAAAGCGACGCCGGCTGACCTCGTTCGACCATTCCGAAGCGAGCGGCGGGAACTCGCGCGCTACCCATTCGCGAAACTCCGGCGTGTCCGCGTATTCATCCAGGCTGCGCCATTGCGAATGTTTCATCTGTGGCATGTGTAGCAATCGGTCATGCCCGCTTCGCTGCGGAGCTGATGCGCGGCGGCGAGTTTGCGGCCGAGCGCGAGCTGGTCGTCCGGCTTTTGATAGCTCATGTCGAAGACCTCATCGCGCGGTCGCAGGTGCTCCTCCGGATGGCGATGGCAGTCGAGGCACCAGCGCATTTGCAAATCCTGTGTTTTCCAAGTGATCGGCATTTGGTCCACGCGCCCATGGCAGCTCGCGCAGCCGACGCCTTTGTTCACATGGATGCTGTGGTTGAAGTAGACGTAGCCCGGTAAGTCGTGGACCCGCGTCCATTGGATTGGCGTTCCCGTCTTGCCAGCTCTCGCGCACCGGCTGCAGGACGGGCGCGTCTTTCCACACCTGCGAATGGCAGGTCATGCAAGTCTCCGTCGGGGGAATGCCGGCGAAGGGAGAAGTCTCCACCGACGTGTGGCAGTACCGGCAATCGATCCCGATCCCCGCGACGTGATGCTCGTGGCTGAAAGGTACCGGCTGCGGCAACGGCTCTTCCACGCGCGTCCAGAATTCCGAGCGCTCGATGGCATACACCACCGCCGCGAGCAGGACGACTCCTGAGCACCGACGACGATGATGCTCGCCTTGGCGATCGCGTTTGCGCGGTGAGGGAAGAGCTGGGCCATGAGCGGTTGAAAGTCAGCGGCTCCAGCGCTGCCAAGCCGCGCGTGCCTCGGGCAGCGGCCGCGTGGCAAGTGTCGCGGCCGCGGCGCTGAAGCTGCAAATGGAAAGCGCGCCATGTTTCACCCACGCATCGCGCGTCGGTTTGCCAGCTTGAGCGGCGTCCAAGAGGGCCTTGCCGGCGAGCGCCAGCGGAATCCATGAATGCGTTTTCGCACGCTCATTTCCACCTATCGGGGTGAGGCCGAGTGTGGCCGCGTAGCTGCCGAGGCCGAGCACAGCATCGGGCAGATCGAGCAGTGCATAGGCCTGATCAGACGCGTGGACTTTGCGCGTGTCGAAGGGCGGCAGCGGTCGGTGACGGAGGCGTTTCAAATTGCCGAGTTGATAGAGCGCGACGAGCGCCAGCGATGCCATTGCAGTCAGCGCGAGCACAGCAACGCCGGGGCGGTGCGCGAGGAATTCACCGCGGTCGTGGCGTCGCGCTTCGCTCAGTTCGCGGGCGGGGCTCATGATTCGCGATTGAAGAAAGCCACGCAGCCAGCGGCGAGCAGCCCGAGCGCGCCAAGGGCGATGCGCGTCGCGATGTTTGTCCGTCCAAAGCTGAGGGCTCCAGTTTCGCGAACGATTGTCGAAGGTGCCGTGGGCGCCGTGATCGCCGGGCACTGGCTGGAAAAGATTCTCGGGCTGGCGTCGGATCTTTCGGTTCGTTGGTTTGCTGACCTTTGACGCCGGTCCATGCCGAGGTAGTGATCGAGCAGGCCGGGGAAGAGTTTGTCGCCGACGATCGCCTCGACCGTGGGCAGTCCGACATAGATTTCGCGCCGGTCGTTGTGCGAGGCGAAGACGATGGCGTCGGCCGCGACTTCGGGCTGATAGATCGGCGGCACGGGCTGCGCCTTTTTCGGCAGCCGGCTCTTCACCCAGCCAAACTGCGGCGTGTTCATCGCCGGGCATCTGCACCATGCAGACTTTCACCCGGCTGCCGTCGTGGATCAGCTCGCAGCGCAGCGAATCCATGAAGCCCTGGATCGCGTGCTTGCTCGCGCAGTAGGCGCTTTGCAGCGGAATGCCGCGATAGGCCAGCGCGCTGCCGACCTGAATGATGCGCCCGCGGTCGCGCGGCAGCATGCGCTTGAGCGCCGCGAGCGTGCCATAAACGTAGCCGAGATAGTTGACTTCGGTGACGCGCTTGTATTCCTCCGGCTGCATTTCTTTGACCGGCGAAAAGACGCTCGTCATCGCGACATTCACCCACACGTCGATCGGCCCGAATTCCGCCTCGACCCGCTCGGCGGCGCCTTCGACCGCATCGGCATCCGCCACGTCCGTGGGCAGCATGATCGCCTTGCCGCCGAGATCTTCCACGTCGCGCTTCGCGCCTTCGAGCCCATCGTGACCGCGGGCGATCAGGCCGATGTGCGCGCCCTCTTTGGCAAAGGCGCGCACGGTGGCGCGACCGACTCCGGCGGAAGCTCCGGTGACGACGATGACTCTCGGTTTCGATGATTGGTTCATGAGCTGTTTCTGCAGGTGCGCCGTTTTGGCTCTGGTGAAAGGCGATCAGCGCCCGCGCGTATTCGACTTGGGAAAAGAGCAGCGGCGTATTGCCGAGGAAAGTCTGCGCGCCGAGCGTCGGCTTCCTCCGCGAAAATGCCGACGGGCCGCTGCGATCTCTTCGCAGCGGCGCAGCACGGCGGCGGCATGCTTCCGTGCGGCCCGCGAGCGCCAGCGCGTGCGCATACCAGAAGGTCGCCGGCAGAAACGCGCCTTCGAATTCACCGATGGGCAATTGCTCGCCGCCCAGCGTCGCCGACGGGTCGAAGCGATGGACGAAGGCCATCGATGCACCAGTTCGCGCTCGATGGCATCGAGCGTGCCGAGCACGCGCGGATCGTCGGGCGGCAGGAAATCCATGAGCGGAATGAGCAGCGCCGCAGCGTCGAGCGCATCGGAATCGTAGCGCTGGCGGAAGGCGTTGAGCTTTCGCGCTCCAGCCTTTCGCGAGCACTTCCTCGCGGATCGATTCGCGGCGGTCTTCTCCCAAAGCTTCCGGCGTCGCTTCGCCGAGCCGTTTCAGCGATGCGCAAGGCGCGATCGAGCGTGACCCAGGCCATCACTTTGCTCGCGACGTAATGCGCCTCCACCGGCAGTTCCCAGACGCCGCAATCCGGCTCGCGCCACGCTTTGGCAGACATGTTCCGCCGCACGTCGCAGCAGCTGCGGTGAACTTCGGCTTTTCCACTCGCCGCCCGCCTCGAGAAAAATGAGCGCGCGAATCGGCGAACCAGCCGAGCGAGCCGAGCTGGCGCTGCTTCGCAGGCGCGGTTGCCGAAGCGCACCGGCTGCGAGCCGAGATAGCCGGCCACGCCCTCCACTTCGCGCTCGTCGAGCTTCGTCTGCCCGTCCGTGCGGTAGCAGACCTGCAGCGGCGCATCGACTTCGGAATCCAGCCCGCACAGCCAGTCGAGATAGCGGCGCGACTTCGCGCCGGTTGACCCATCGTGGCGAGAAAGGCGGCGGAGAGTGAAGCGTCGCGCACCCAGGTGTAGCGATAGTCGTAATTGCGGTCTGCCGCCGATGCGCTCCGGGAGCGACGTGGTGGCTGCGGCGACCACGGCATCATTCGGCGCGTGCGCGAGGAGATGCACAGTGATCGCGCAGCGCTTCAGCTTCGCGTCGGCGTGGGGAAAGGTTTTCAACTCGCCGGTCCAGTCGCGCCAATAGTGATTGGTCTGGTCATGCAGATCGCGGCAGCGCGCGATGCTCCAGGCGCGCGGATCTTCGTCGAGCCCGACCATCGCCCAAGCTTCCTGCCTTCCGCGCAAAATGAAGTCTGAGCGCACCCCGGCATCATCCCGCTCCAGATTGAATGAAGTCCAGAGCGCGATCGTGTGCTCTTCGAAATCAAAGTGCACGCCGCCGTCGATGCGTTCGACGCGTGGCGCTCTCTCGAAAGTCCAGCGCGGCCGCAACTCGAAAGACGCGCGGCGCCTCGCCCCGCGTGGCGCGCAGGCGGCGAAGAATCACGCGGGTGCGATCTTCCATCTGCGGACGGTTGCGGTTGGGCCAGGGCATCAGATCGGCCAGTTCCAACCCACCTGCGTCAATTCTCCAGCGGGTCAGTAAACACACGCTGGCCTCCTCATAACACTGCTCGCCCAGAATCGGATCGGCCGGTCCGAAACGACAAAAGCCGCCGCGCGCCGGATCGAGCAACGCGCCGAGAACGACATGGTCGTCGAAATCGGGCACGCAGAACCAGTCGATCGTCCCATCCGCCGCGACCAATGCCGCCGTCCGTCGGTCGCCGATCACGCCGTGCTTTGCGATCGGCGGATAATTGAGGAACGGCGGCTGCATTTGCTGGCTCTACTCACTCTTTGGAAGTTGCTTGCTCCGCGCCGGGAAAGGCGATCGTGCTGTGCAGAGCATTCTCCGCCGGGCGCGAATCGAGGCGCGTATGCTGGATGACGATCGGCACGTCGGACTCGAACACGCTCGCGTAGCTCTTCTCGAGCGGCACCAGCTCGGGATCGGTGAGATTGTTGAAGCGGAAGTGATGCGTCCGCCGCGCGGCGACCGTCATTTTGTGAGGCCCGACCGGCTCGCGATCGGCGTGGTAGATCGTCAGCGTGACGTGCGCCTCGTCGTCCGTCGCATTGAGAATGCAGGACGCTTCGTGTCTGGCGAATTCCGGTGCCGGACCGTTGCTCCAGCCGGGAATGTAGCCTTCGGCGATGGCCCAGGTTTTAGGACCGATGGATGTTTTCATAGGCGATGGAGGCGTGCGTTAAGATGGCGATCAGCGGCAGGCCCGTCGCCTCGTCGATTTTCCGCGCGAGAAAGCTGGGCGATTCGACGATCAGGACTTCCAGCGTCGGCCGCACCCAGCCTTTCAGCAGATGCCCGCCGTGCGCGGTGCCGTCGGATTTCCCGACGACGATGTGCGCGTGGACTTTCTTCTCCGCGCCGTGCAAGGCGAAGTTGCCGATGAGCGAAAGGACCTCGACCTGTTCGTCGATTTCAATCTCGCGATACTCGCGCTTTTCGAGATCGAAGTAGCCGAGCACCACGCGGCTCAGCGCGCCGATTCCGGTGAGGCGCGCGGCGGTGAGATTTTGCTCCTCGGCGATTTGCAGCAGGCCGGCGGAGGCTTCTTCGCCGGGATCGAAAACGGCGGCGATGCGTGCGCTCGGGCGCTTCATTCAAGACTTTGATTTTCATGGACTTCAGTCGTGGGTGCGGTTGGCGTAAACGTCGTAGATGAGCGGCGGCGTGCTGAGCGCGCCGATGATGGCGAGCGTCCAGCCAGCCCAGCGGCGCTGGCGGGTCGTGAGGCAATGGCCGAGAAGCAGGGCCAGCGCCGATCCCGAACACAAATCGGGTCGCGGCGATGGCTTCGAGTTCCTTCATGGGCAGGGTGGCGGTTTTCATAGTTCGATTTGGTTAGTCCTTTCTGAGTCGCAGCAACCAGCCGAGGACGCTGGTCGCCGCAAGCACGGCGCCGGCGATGAGCGCGATTTCGAGCGGCTTGAGCGCGGTGGGTTGATTTTCGAGATAGCCGCGTTCGGGGAAGTTTCCCGACGGGCCTTGCGGGCCGGTTTCGCGCGCCATTTTCAGGATCTGTGCGGTGTGGAGCGCGTGGCGGTCGGTGAGTTGTTCGATCTGTTCGCGGCAGGAAAATCCGTCGGCGATGATGAGCGTGTCCTTGCCCGCGTCCCGCACGGCGGGGAGGAGGACGCGTTCGCCGCACGGCTTTCGAAACATCGTATTTCGTCGCCTCGAATCCGAACGAGCCGGCCATGCCGCAGCAGCCGGTGTCGGGCAGTTCGCAATCGAGGCCGATCTCCTTCAAGCAGCTCTCGCTTCGCATTTCATCTTGAGCACCGATTTGTGATGGCAATGGCCGTGGACGAGCGGCTTTGCGCTGGAGCTTCGGCGGCTGGTAATCGGGCGCGTGCTTCTCCAGAAACTCGCTGAGCATGAAGGTCTGCTCCTTGAGCCGTTTCGCGTCGATGATCGTGCGGGAAAGAGGTTGCACAGCTCGTCGCGGAAAACGGCCACGCAGCTTGGTTCCAGGCCGACGACGGGCGTGCCGGCGCGGATTTCATCGCGCAGCGCGGCGAGGATTTGTTTGAGCAACCCTTCGGCGAGGCCGAGGAAGCCGAAGTCATAAAGCGGACGTCCGCAGCAAAGCGATTGGCGGGGGACGATGACTTGAAAGCCGGCGTCTTCGAGCACCTCGCACGCGTCCTTTGCGGCGGCGGGAAGCAGGTAGTTGTTAAAGGTATCGGCCCACAGAATGACCTTCGGTTTGTCCGCGTTGCGGCGCGGGCGTTTGAAGAACCACGCCTTGAAAGTCTCGGTCGCGAACTTCGGCATGTGCCGCTCCTGCGCGATGCCGCCGAGCGCTTTGGCCACGGTCGCGAAAGGCTGGGTTTGCGTGAAGAAGTTCACGATATTCGGAATGCGCGAGGCGATGCGCGCCCACCAATAAATCAGCCCCATCGAATACGCCGGCATCGGCCGCAGCCGGCCCTGCGTAGTAGTGCGAGAGGAACTCCGCCTTGTAAGTCGCCATGTCCACATTCACCGGGCAATCGGCCTTGCAGCCTTTGCACGCGAGGCAGAGATCGAGCGCGTCCTTCACCGCATCGTCGCGCCAGCCGTCCTTGCCGATCACTTCGCCGCGCAGCATCTCAAAGAGCAGATGCGCGCGGCCGCGCGTGGCGTCCTTTTCCTCGCGCGTGACCATGAAGCTCGGGCACATCGTGCCGCCTTCCATGCCGCCGGCATTTGCCCACGCCGACGCAGCGCAGCGTTGCGCGCGCGAAGCTGCCTTGATCTTCGGGATACTGGAAATGGGTCTTCGGTTCGCGCGGGTTGTAATCGGTGCCGAGACGCAGATTGCTGAGGATGGGATAAGCGTCGATGACCTTGCCGGGATTCATCTTCCACTGCGGATCCCAGATGCTTTTGAACTCGCGGAAAGCCTGCATGATTTCCTCGCCATACATCTTCGGCAGCAGCTCGGCGCGCGATTGCCCGTCGCCGTGCTCGCCCGAAAGCGTGCCGCCAAAACTCAGCACCAGATCCGCCGCTTCCGAGACGAAGGCGCGATACTTTTCGAGGCCTTGTGCTGTCTTCAGATCGAAGGGAATCCGGCAGTGGATGCAGCCCTGTCCGAAATGGCCGTAGAGCGAAGCCTCGTAGTCGTACTTGTGGAAAAGCTCGCGCAGCTTGCGCAGATATGGCCCGACTTGCTTCGGCGGCACGGCGGAGTCTTCCCAGCCCGGCCAGGTGTCCGGCAGCCCGGGCACGAACGCCGTCGCGCCGAGGCCGGATTCGCGGATTTCCCAGACCTTGCTCTCCTCCTCCGTGATCGTCGAAGAGCTTCATCGAGGGCGCGTTTGGCTTGCTCTTGAGATGCGCCATCACCGCGCGCGCTTTGTCGTCGGCCTCCTCCTTCGAGTCGCCGCCAAATTCCGCGAGCAGCCAGCCTTTGCCGTCGGGCAAAAGCTGAAGATCCTGCGGATGCAGCCCGGTCTTTTTCATGTAGCCGATGAGGTTGTGATCGATGCCTTCGAGACCGATCGGCTCGATGCTCGAGAATCTCGGGCGCGTGGTCGCCCGCCTCGTAAACATCCTGGTAGCCGAGCACGAGCAGGCTGCGCGCTTTCGGATTGCGGAATGAGATGCAGCGTGGCTTCCAGCACGGTGACGAGCGTGCCTTCGCTGCCGACCAGCGCGCGCGCGACGTTGAAGCCTTTCTCCGGCAAGAGCTCGGGCAGGTTGTAGCCGGAGACGCGGCGCGGAATGTTCGGGAAATCTTTCGCGAATGAGCGGCGCGTAATTGTCGCGCAGCGCCTTCAGCTTCCCGTAAATCTCTCCGCGCCGGCCGCCCTCGCGAATGATCGCGCCAGCTCTTCCTCGCTCGTCGGCCCGACGCGCATCCGCACGCCGTCGTAGGTGAGAATTTCCAGCTCATGCACGTTGTCCGAAGTGCGCGCGCCGGGGCCGTTGAACTGCCGCCATCACCGAATGCATGCCGCACGAATTGTTGCCGATCATGCCGCCGAGCGTGCAGTGCGTTGTGCGTCGCCGGATCGGGGCCGAAGATCAGCCCGCGCTTTTTCGACGCCTTGCGGAAATCATCGAGAATGCAGCCCGGCTCGACGCGCCCGAGTTTCCCCGCTGCGTCGATCTCCAGCACGCGATTGAAGTATTTCGACATGTCGAGGATCACCGCCACGTTGCAGCACTGCCCCGCGAGACTGGTCCCGCACCCGCGCGCCGGTGATCGGCGCGCCAAACTGCCGCGCCACCTCGATCGCGGCGATGACGTCTTCCTTGCTCTTGCGGCAGCACGACGCCGATGGGCGTCTGGCGGTAGTTCGAGCCATCGGTCGCATAGAGCGCGCGGCTGCCGTCATCGAACCGCACCTCACCTTTGACTCGCTTGCGCATCTCGATGGGCAGGCTCCAGGCGTCGGCGTGCGAAAGGTTCGCCGCGCCGCGCGGCTGGAGCGTGGTGTTCGAGGGGAGAACCTTGCCGTCGGCTTCAAGTGTCGGTGGTTTCATAAGGTCAGGCTTGAGATTTGGTCAGCACGAACGCGCACAGGAAACCGGCGACGGTGATCAGGCCGGCGAAGTTGTGCGCTTCGGCAAAGGCCTCCGGGATCATCGTGTCGACGAGCATCGAGAGGATGGCGCCCGCGGCGATCGCCGTCGTGGCGGCAACCACATCCGGGGAAAAATGCTGGAACACGGAATAGCCGAGCAGCGAGGCCACGCCGGAGGCGGCAGCAATCGCGAACCATACTCCGAAGACGTAGCCCGCGGAACGATGGGCGCGTTTCATTCCCGCCGCGCTGGAAAGTCCTTCCGGGATATTGGAGAGGAATATCGCAATCACCGCGACCGTGCTCACGGCCCCGCCGCCGAGGAGGCTCAGGCCGATGACGATCGACTCCGGGATGCCATCGATCAGTGAACCGATCGCGATGGCCATGCCGCTACCGGAATCTTCCTGCTCGCTGGGTTGCTGGCCGCCGGAACGCTTGCGGTGTTTGGCGCCGAGCCGCGTCATCAGCCAATTGGCGCCGGTGTAAGTCCCAGCGCCGACAAGGAAGCCGATCGCCGTGGAATCAAAGCCGCCGCGCTTGAAGGCTTCGTCCATGAGATCGAACGACAAAGCTGAGATGAGAACCCCGCTGCCAAACGCCATCACCCCCGCAATGAGGCGCTGCGGAATCTGGAGAAAGTAGCCGAAAGCGGCCCCAATGAGCAGCGCGCCACCCGCAAAGAATCCCCACCAACCAGCGATGAGCCAAAGCGGAAAGTGCATGGTCAGTGAACGCGGAATTGCTCGGCATCGGCGTGTTTGAATTCCACGCCGAGACCGGGCCGCGAAGGATCGGGATGCATGGCTCCCTCGCGCGGCTCGAGGAAGCCGTCGAAGAACATGCGCTCGATGCGGACGTGATCGTGAAAGAACTCACCGTGCCGAAGCGCGAGAACGGCACAGCCGACATGTGCGGTCTGAGTCGGCGCGCAATGCGCGGATGCGGGCAGTTTGAATGCGGCGCACACTTCACCGGCGGCCACAAATCCGGTAATGCCGCCGCAGCGCGTGGTGTCAGGCATGGCGACATCGGCCGCACCGGCGCTCAACATCCGCTGGAAGTAGGAAGGCTCGTAACCATATTCGCCGTCGGCTACGTCCATGGCGGCGGGACCGCGTTCGCAGAGCCAGCGCATCCCTTCAGTATCTTCGGGCGCGAGCGGCTGTTCCATCCAGCGGGCGTCGCATTCATCCGCGAAGAGTTCCATGTAATAGAGCGCCTGCTTGCGTGTGTAGGCGCTATTGGCATCGACGAAAAGTTCCGCCGCATCGCCGACCGCTTTGCGCGCGACTCGGACGCGTTCCAAATCGCGCACGGGCGCACGGCCGACCTTCATCTTCACTCGCGGAATGCCTTGCTCCACCCAACCTCCGAGTTGTTCCGCCAGCTTATCGTTTGAGTAACTGGTAAAGCCGCCACTGCCATAGATCGGATAGCTGTCGCGCACCGCGCCGAGCAGCTTGAACAATGGCAGATCGAGCAGGCGCGCTTTTAAGTCCCAGAGCGCATTGTCCACTGCCGAAATTGCCATCGCACAGATGCCGGTGCGGCCTAGATTGCGGACGGCGCGCACCATCGCCGCGTGATTGCGTGCGATATCGAAAGCGTCCGTGCCGGCTCCCAGTGGCGCGAGCTTATCGCGCACGATCATCGCCGTTGCCGGACTTGCGTAGGTGTAGCCGAGACCCGTGGTTCCACCCGTCGTCGCTTCCACGAGCACGAGCGTCGTTGCATCCCATTCCAGCGTTCCGTCGCTTTCCGGTTGATCGGTCGGGACGGTGTACGCCGCGACCTGCACTTCTTCAATGAGCGGCATGTTCGTGCTCCTCAGGTGCGTGATCGTGCTCGTGCCTGTCGCCGCCGATGTCCCGGCAATGCAGCCGAAGCAACCAGCCACCGCCGAGGATCGCGGCGATGTTCAGCCATGTCGTGTAGTTCCAGGAGAATCCGGCTTCGGACATCGCAGATCGGCCCGCTGCGCTTGTCGGCATCAGGCCGATCCCGGCGAAAAGCAAATCGACGGAGATGCCGGCGACAACCATCGCGACGAAAAGAACGAGCGTGATGTAGGCGGCTGCTTTTCCGCCATAATATTTCCGATAGATCAGGATGAGCGGCAGCACGATGAGATCGCCGTAGATGAAGGCGATCACGCCGCCGAAGGTTGCGCCGCTCGCCCAGAGCAGGCTTGCGAGCGGAATATTGCCGACCGAGCAGACGAATGAAGCCACGGCGATGAGCGGCCCGACGACGGCGTTTTCGACAGGCGCAGCGGATAAGCACCGTCGCTCAGGAAGACGCTTTGCCACCAGTCATTCGGCACCAGCTCCATGAGAAATCCGGCGATGAGCACGCCGATGACGATCTCCTTCCAGAGCATCGACGCATCCATGAAGAACGAGTCGGCGACCTGAACGGCTTTTGGCTTTCCATCTCCGCTGTGATGATCGTGACCGCCCTTCGCCGCCTTGGTTATGCTTGCGCGCGGCTTCGATCAGCTTCTTCGGCGGATGCATCGCGAAGATCGCCCAGATCGCGCCGACCATGACAAATGCGCCGACGAGTTCCGCGAGGACGAAGCGCCAGCCCATCAACATCCAAAGCACGATGCCGAGTTCGATCACGAGGTTGGTCGAGGCGATGAGGAAGGCCATCGACGGCACAAACGCCGCGCCTTTTTTGAAGATCGTCTTCGTCGTCGCCGCGGCGGCGTAGGAGCACGAGGAACTGGCCGCGCCGAATCCCATCGCCATGACCACCTCGCGCAATCCGTTGCGGCCGAAGAGATCCGCCATCTTTTCCTTGCTCACAAAGACCTGCAACGCCGCCGAGATGCTGAAGCCGAGCACCAGCGCCCAGAGCATTTCCCAGAGCATCGCCGCGGCGTGGAAAAGACTATTCGGGGAGCCACTCCATGTCAGTCTTTGTGAGGGAGGAAGCTTTGCAGGAGGTCCTTCATCGAGCCGCGCAGCATCGCGGCGGCGTTGGGGTCGGACATGAGTGCCATATTGAAATGCACGGCCTGTTCAAAGGTGATGTGCGGCGGGAGTGTCGGCACATCGGGATCAGTGAGCGCTTCGATGACGACCGGCCGATTTGCCGCCAACGCCTGATCCCAGGCGGGCCCGACGTCTTCGGGCTTCTCCACGCGGATGCCCGTGAGACCGAGCAACTCGGCATAGCGCGCAAAGGGAAAGTCCGGCACGACTTGCGACGTTTCATACTTTGGATCGCCGGACATGACACGCTGTTCCCAAGTCACCTGATTCAAGTCGCGGTTGGCCAGTACCAGGACGATCAGTTGCGGATTGCTCCACTCCTTCCAGTAATTCGCGATGGTGATGAGGCCATTGATGCCATTCATCAGCATCGCGCCGTCGCCGACCAGCGCGATGACCGGACGCGATCCGGGAAAGCAAATTTCGCCGCGACGGCATATGGCACGCCGGGTCCCATCGTCGCGAGATTGCCGGAAAGCGAGGCCATCATCCCGCGCCGCACTTTGAGATCGCGCGCAAACCAATTCGCCGAAGAACCCGAATCGCTGCTGAGGATGCAGCGATCCGGCAGCCGCGGCGAAAGCTCCCAAAAAACACGCTGCGGGTTGATCGGATTCGCGTCCTTCTTTGCGCGCGCTTCGAGCACCTTCCACCAGTCCTTGATGTTTTCTCGATCGTCTCGCGCCATGAGCGGTCGTCCTTCCGCTCCAGCAGCGGAATGAGCGCCCGCAAGGTTTCGACGCTATCGCCGACAAGGTTGACCTCCATCGGGTAGCGGATGCCGATCATCTTGCCGTCGATGTCGATCTGCACACCGCGCGCCTGGCCTTCCTTCGGCAAGAAATTCCGAATAGGGAAAGCTGCGAACCGACCATGAGCAGCGTGTCGCAATCCGTCATCATGTCCCAACTCGGCTTGCTCCCGAGCAGCCCGATCGGGCCGGTGCAGCCGGGCGCTTCGTCGGGCACAGCGGCTTTCCCAGCAGCGCTTTCGCGATGCCCGCGCCGAGAATTTCCGCGACTTCGAGCACCTCATCGGTCGCACTCAGCGCGCCCGCTCCCACCAGCATCGCCACCTTCTTCCCCGCATTCAAAACATCAGCCGCTTTCCTCAGATCGTGATCCGCGGGAATGACTCGCGGCATGCATACACCGACGCCGGAATGCACCGTGCCATGCGCGCGCGGCGGCTCTTCGACCGCGTCCAGTTCCTGCACGTCATTGGGAATGATGAGGCAGGTCACCGTGCGCTCGACTTTTGCGATGCGGATCGCGCGATCCACCAGATGCCGCATCTGCGCCGGCGACGACGCCATGTGGACGTATTCGTGCGCCACATCCTTGAAGAGCGAGATGAGATCGACCTCCTGCTGATAACTGCCGCCGAGGCCGCCCGCGCCTGCTGCCCAATGATCGCGACGACCGGCTGATGATCCATCTTCGCGTCGTAGAGCCCGTTCAGCAGATGGATCGCGCCCGGCCCGCTGGTCGCGAGACAGATGCCGACTTCGCCCGTGAATTTGGCATGCGCGCAGGCCATGAAGGCTGCCATTTCTTCGTGCCGCACCTGCACGTAGTCGATCGTGTCGCCCGCGCGATCGATCGCGCCGATGATGCCGTTGATGCCGTCCCCGGGAAAACCGATAGATGCGTTTGACGCCCCATTCATTGATGCGTTCGAAGCATGAAGTCGCTGGTCGTTTCGCTCATAAAATTGGATGCGCTGCGGAAGGCAGCATGAACTTATCGCCCGGGATCGCCATTGCGGGCGGGTGTGTCGCCGCCTGACCTCCCTATGGGGAGAATCCTGTGGTGCTCTTCAACGCCACGCGAAAATGACCGCCACGAAGGCCGCATACAGGATCATTAGCACTGCGCCGCCAATGCGGCGCAATCCGTCGCGCCAGGCGGTGAAAACAATGGCAACCACGGTCATTCCTACCAGCCACCAGAGCGCGAAAACCGTGCGCGGCGAGATTTTATCGAGGCCGACGATCAAGGCGGGAAGGCAAATGCCCGCGACGATGTTCAGCGTGTTGCTGTTAAAGGATTCTGTGACAACAGCCGCACCGTGCCCCCGCAAAGCCAGACGCGCGGCGGCGATGGCATTGGGAACCCCGGTGAGCGCCGCAATGGCGATCATTCCGGCGATCGCGTGGTGCAGGTGGAAATGTTCGGCGAGCGAAACCGTCGTATGCACCAGGCTCTGACTGCCGGCGATGATGGCAAAAAGTGCGGGCACCAGCGCGAGCAGATCGACTGTAGTGGCCTTGGGTGGGGTCTTGTCCTGCTTCGAGTCATCGCGCACCTCCGCCAGCGCGCGCCCGAGGAATGCGCGCACCGATGCCGGGAGAGCCATCCCCCGGATATGCGTGGGATAAAGGGAGGAAAGCCACACATAGGGCGCGAGGAGTAAGCCGAGCAAGAGGGCGCCGGCCCACGGCGCGATGAGCCCGCCAATCAGCGCCGCGCCCGCCAGCGTAGCGCCGATGGCGACGCCTCCATCGAGGAACAGCCCTTCGCGTCCTGGGCGGACCACGCCGGCAAGAAGCGCGCTCAAGCCGAGCAGCGCGGCCAGATTGAAAATATTCGAGCCAATGACCACGCCGACGCCCAGTTCATGATGCCCCGCCACCAGCGCGGTAATCGCAGACGCGATCTCTGGCGCGTCCGCGCCGAGAGCGGTGACGATGCCGAGCAGGCCCTCCGAGATGCCGAGCCGCGCGCCGGCCTTTTCCAAATTCGCGGTGAGCACATAGCTCGACAGCGCGATGAGGGCGAGCGATCCCCCGAAGACCGCAAACTGTTGGAGGAGCGAACCGGCCATGCTTCGAAAATCGCGGCTGGAGACTGCTTAAGCCTTGCCCATTTCCTGCCAGTCGCGCGATTGCCCGCTTGGGGAAGCCTTAACCGACCATGGGGACAAATCGCGAACATCAGATTTTGACATAGGACGAAGCTCCGTCGTTATGGGGATGCAGCCCGATCAGAGGGAGGGGAGAATCCTGCCCCTTTTCATTCGGGAGGCAGGAACCTGAGAAGGTCCGCGACGAAGCCGGTTGGACGAAAATGGAGAGCGCATTAACAGCCAGCCTACCCAGCCGGAAACGCAATCGTGCTGAGCAGCGCGTTTTCCGCCTGGCGTGAATCAAGCCGGGTGTGCTGCACGATCACCGGCACATCGCTGACGATGAGGCTGGCGTAGGAAGTGTCGCGCGGAATCGGCTCGGGGTCTTCGAAGTTGTTAAAACGTTGATGGAGAGTGCGGCGTGCGGGGACCGTCATGCGATAGGGACCGGCCGGTTCGCGTTCCGCAAAGTAGATCGTGATCGCGACGTGCGCGTCGTCATCCGTGACATTGAGGAAACAGGCGGCTTCGTGGCTAAGCATCGCTGGTTCGGGACCGTGGCTGGTGCTCGGAATATAGCCGTCGGGAATGGCCCAGATTTTTCGACCCACGACGATAGGTGCGTTCATTGTTTTGTCCTCCTTTCGGATGCCGCCCGATGTTCCGGCTCCGGGGATGCACCTGAATGCCACCTCGGGATTTTCTCTACAGCTAAAGTCTGTCCCCCCGGCGGCTCCGCCATTTCAGCGTCCGTCCGGCTCAGTCCGGGAAATTCGCGCGCGCGCAGGTGCGAAATGATGCGATTCACACTCTGCCTATGAAACGACCTATTCTTATCCTCATTTCGTTCAGCGCACTCGCTGCGCGCTGCGACAACGATCGGGGCTGCCCACGCGGCAAGTGATCGTTAGTCAGCGGCAACCGGAACTCCTGGTGGACGGCAAATCGTATCTACAGATCCAGATCGCGTCTGGATCAAGGGACAGGAAATGCAGCGATCTCGAAACATACCTCAACGGTCTGAACGCGGGCTAGCGCGCCGCTTGGAAGGAAGCCCATGCGCAAGAATTTCAAACGCATCGCGCTCGTCTTGCTCGGACTTCTGGTCCTGCTCGCGATTTTTCATCGGCCGATCTTGTTTCGGCTGACGCGCTACTTCATCGCGCAAGCCGCGCAGCAACAGCATTTGTCGCTGAGTTACGACATGGACGGCTCGATCTTCACGAACCTTCGGATCAAAAATCTGCAAGCGTCGCCGACGGAATCGGGACCGGTGGAGCGCCTCGAAATCGGCTCATTGCGTTTGAGATATTCGCTCTGGGGGCTCTTGCGAAAAGGGTTGCCGGGTTTTTTGGAAAGCGTGGCGGTCGCCGATGCGCAGATCGTGATCGATCCATCGAAGAGCCTGCCACCGGCGAAGGAGCAAAAAAAGCAGCCGTTCAAATTCCCTGCGCTGATCCCCGAAAAACTCAGCATTCAAAATCTGAATTTCACCTCGCGGCAGCAGGGCAAGGATTTGCTCATCGAGAAGTTCAATCTGTTGCTCGATCCACAGCGCACGGGCTCCGTCGAGGCGCAGACCATCCAAATTCCGCAGTTCCAGACCTGGACGGATTTTCACGCGCAAGCCAGCTACCGGGATCGCGATCTGGTGCTCGAGAACTTCGACCTCGGCCCGCAGCTTCAGTTCACGCGGCTCAGCCTCGACATGTCGCGACTGAGCGACGATGTGCTGGCCTTCAGCGTCGCGGGGCAATTCTTCGGCGGATCGACGACGCTCTCCGGAAAGATCACCGATCTCAACGGAACCAACGTCCTAACGCTCGATGCGGAGAGCGCAGGCAATTCGCTCGCGGCAGCCTCCGAATATTTCGGCCTCACCTCGCCGCTCGCCGGCACGATCGCGAACCTGAACCTGAAGCTCAGCGGCGAAGCGGCCAGACCCGTGACATGGTCAGGCAGCGCCAGCCTGCGCGTGGACGATTTCGTGGTGAGAAAGCAGGTGGCGCTCGATGAGGCGAAGGTGCAAACGCAACTCGCGGACGGCCAGGCCGTCGTGCGTTCCTTCGATCTCACGCAAGTGGCGAATCACGTGACCGGCAGCGCGACCGTACAGTTGCCGGAAATGTTTTCCGGCTTCGCGAAACTTGACGCGAACGGCACGCTCGACGCTGATCTGCAAAACCTCGCGACCATCAGCGACGGCGCAGCCACCGGCGCGGCAACGATCGGGGGAAGGTTCGCGCTCAACGACGGACAGCCGAGCACCGATCTGCGGTTGCAATCGGAGCACGCGACCTACGGGAAAAATGAAGTGAACGACGCGGACCTGCGCCTGCGGCTCGGGCAGAACGCGACCGAATGAAAGCGGCGCTTGTTCTATCGTCGCTGCTCATGGGCTCGCTTCACGGCTTCGCAGCGGAGAACAAATCGGAAGAGAACAAATCGAAAGAGCCGTTTTGGAAAAAGCTGGACGCGCAGGTGACTGGCAGCGTCGGTGAATTCAAGGTCGGCGACTATTCCGGCGACTCCGCCGACATCGATATTACGGCGAGAAAGGGCAACGTGAAGGTGAACAAACTCGATGTCACCAGCGGCAAAAGCGAACTGAAGCTCAGCGGCCAAACCGAGCTGCCGGACGACCTCAGTCAGTTCGATCTGAAGCAGGCCGACTTCACGGTCGATGTCGATGCGCAGAACGTGAAGGAGTTTATCGCGCGGCAGACGAATCAGTCGTTGCAGGGCGATCTATCGGTGACCGGAACGATCTCCCAGCAGGATGGGTTGATGAATGGCTCGCTGACGATTTCCGGTTCCGGCATCCAATTTGCCGGACTCGAAATTTCCGCGATCGAGGGCGCGGTGACAATCGAGCGCAACGTGGTGCAGTTGCAAAAGCTGGGGGTGACGCTGCCGGACGGCGGCACCTTGCGCGCGCTCGGGAGTTACGATTTGCGCGCGCCTTCCCACTACGTCGGCGAGGTGCACGCGGACATTCAGCAGCTCGCGCAATTCGAATCGGTCCTCCGTCATTTTGGACATTCGACTTCGCTCGCGGGATCGCTGAAGCTCGACTGGAATGGCAGCGGGCAGATTGATCCGCAGACACATACTGGCCGCGCGAACCTGGTGGTGCGCGACGCACGCTACGGCGATGTGACCGGAATCGCGGCGAACATGGACGGCTCCTATTCGCCGCAGCAAATCGTCTTTCCGAATTTCCGCGTGCAATCGTCACTCGGCGCGGTGCGGGCCGATCTCGACTGGCAGGAAAATGTGCTGCGGGTGAGCGATCTGGCCGTGCGACAGAAAGACACGACGGTCGCGAGCGGCAGCCTGCGCCTGCCGCTGGACTTGAGCAAACTGAGCAACCCCGCCGAGTTAATCCCGAGCGATGGCGCGATCACGGGGGATCTCACTTCGCGCAATCTGGAACTCGCGAAACTGCCGGGACTTTCCGCTGACAAGCTGCGCGGCACGCTTACGGCCAGCCTGCACGCGGACGGCACGCTCGCCGCCTTGCGCGCCAGCCTTGAAGTCAGCACGCGTGGTTTGCACGCGGCGGCGATGGGGCAGCTCGCGCCGGTACAGCTCGAGTTGAAAGTCACGCTCGCCGACGACCGGCTTGTGGCGAAGGGCACGCTGCGCCACCCGGAAATACAGCCGCTCTCCATCGAGGGTCATGTCCCGTTCGACGTGCCCGAGCTGCTGCACAAAGGCAAGATCGACCCGGCGCTGCCGCTCGCACTTTCCGTGCGCCTGCCGCGCAGTTCGCTCGCCGTGGCGAAGAAACTCTCGCCGCAAATCCGAGCGATCGAGGGCCGCGTCGCTGCGGAAGTGAGCGTAAACGGGACGATGAACGCGCCGCAAATGAGCGGCACGCTGAGTGTCGAAATGCCGCTCCTGCTCCTGCAGGCGAGCGCCGCACCAGACGTGCGGAACGCCCGCATCGAGCTGCGTTTCCACGACCAGACGCTCTCCATCGAGCAGGCCGCGGCCAAACTCGGCGGCGGCCAGTTGCGGCTCAGCGGCTCGGCGCAGTTTCCGGATTTCACCCGTCCGGTGCTCGATTTCTCGGTGCAGGGCGACAGCATTTTGCTGGTGCGCAACGACACCGTGACGGCGCGCGCCAATCTCGCTCTTTCCCTCGCCGGCCCGCTAGCCACGGCCCGTCTCGCGGGTTCGGTTGGCATCACCGAGAGCGAGTTTTTCCGCGAGGTCGATGTGCTGCCGCTTAAGCTCCCGGGCCGTCCCGCGCCGAGTTTGCCGAAAGGCGGCGCCGCCGCGTCCGATGTTTCCTTCACCACACCGCCGCTGCGCGACTGGACGTTCGATGTCGCCATCAAAACGGACGACCCGTTTCTCATCGAGAGCAACCTCGCGGAAGGCGCGGTGGTGGCGGTTCTGCACTTCGGCGGAACCGGCCTCGCACCGACGCTCGAAGGCACGGCGGAGGTGCAAAATCTCGTCGCCGCGCTGCCGTTCAGCCGGCTGAAAATCACGCGCGGCTTCATCTATTTCACGCCCGGCGGCGCGTTGCTCAATCCGCGGCTCGACCTGCACGGCGTCTCGCAGGTGCGCGATTACGAGATCGACGCCTACATCTACGGCAGCGCGCAAAATCCCGAGACACTCTTCGTCAGCCAGCCGCCGCTGCCGCAGGAGGAAATCCTTTCGCTCCTCGCCAGCGGCGCCACGCGAGAGGAGCTGACGGCTGATCCCAACTTGATCGCGGGCCGCGCGACGTGGCTCTTTTTGCAGAAGATCTACCACCGCTTTTTTGGCGACGGCATCGATACGCAAGACTCGAGCTTTCTCGATCGCATCGATGTGAATCTCGGCGGCATCGATCCGCAGACCGGACGGCAATCGCTGGTCTCGAAATTCAAGATTTCCGATGACTGGTTCATCGTCGGCCTCGCGAACATCGGCGGTGGCGTGCAGGGGCGGCTGAAATACGTGCTGCGTTTCCGATGAAAAGGACGCCGCGCATTTTCCTGATTTTCACCGCCTCCGGCGCAATGTTGGCGGTTTTCGCAGCCGCGCAGCGCCCCAATGAGCCAGTCTTCCGCGCGCCCCCGGAAACGTTGCAAACACAGCCGGCCACGCCGCCTGCCGCCGGTGCCGCCGTCCGATTCGGCGGCGCGCTGGCGTTCAGCGAAAGTGAGCTGCGCGAGGCCATCGCCCGGCAGCTCGAGCAAATCTCCCGACGCGGCCTGAAGGAGACGCGGGCGAACGACGCGGCGTTTTTTCTCGAAGTCTTTTACCGCCGCCACGGCTACCCGGACGTGAGGGTCGGCTACTCCATCAATGCTGGCACGCTGGTGCTTCGAATTCGCGAAGGGCCGCACGTGCAAATTGCGCAGGTGCGCTTCGCCGGCAATGAGCAGATCGAGCGGGACGTTCTTTACGATTATCTCATCGGCGCGACGCGCGAGCGCTCCAGCCGGTTCAAGGGCGAGCTGCCTTACGTCGCGGCGGACATCGAGACCGGCATCGGGCGGCTGAACAGCTTCTACCAGGCCGAGGGCTTTCTGAACGCCAAAGTGAGCCCGGCGGAGGTGCGCTTTTCGCCGGGAAAAACGCGCGCTTCGATCACCGTGCCGGTCCACGAGGGGCGACAATATTTTTTCGGGAACATCCTGTTCGCCGGCGAGCTCGCGCTCTCACGCCAGGAGTTGCTCGATCATCTGGGCGACCGGCGGACGCAGCCTTACTCCGAAGGGCGGCTGGAAGGCATGCGCAGCGACCTCGAATATTTCCTGAAAACGCGCGGGTTTTTCCACGCGGAGGTGCAGGCCAGCGGCGGGCCGCGTGCCGGTCACGTTCGCCGTTCACGCGGGCGGGTTTTACCGCTTCGACGGCATCACCGTGCAAGGCCTGGAGCGGCTGCCGGACGATTTTCTGCGCCAGCGTTTCAAGGAGCTGCGCGGCGAGCCCTACAACCCCGAGCGGATCGACAAACTTTATCGCGAACTCATTCGCACGGGCCTTTTCCGCTACGTGAGCTACGAGCCGGTGGCTCTCCCGGGCGGCGAAGTGCGGCTGGACGTCAAGGTCGAGGAGGCGAAGGCCAAGGAAGCCGGCGCTTACGTCGGCTACGACACGGATGTCGGCGGCGTTTTCGGCGTGAGTTTCACGAACCGCAATCTGTTTGGCACCGGACGTCCGCTGACCCTGTCCGCGCAATACGCGCAGCGCGGTCTGGCGGGCGAAATCCTCTACGAAGATCCCTGGCTTTTCGACACGCGCTTTCTGCTGCGAATGCGCATCTACGCGCTCTCGGAGGAGCAGGACGACTACACCCAGCGCGAAGCTGGGGCGCGGCTCGAACTCTCGCGCAAGCTCACCGAACAACTTACCCTCGGAAGCTTTCTCCACGTCAAACGCGCCATGATTACCGACACGTCGATCGAGCCCTCATTACGCGGGCCAACGCGTTACGATCTCGGCACGATGGGCGTGACGCAGACCTTTGAGCGGTTGAAAAATCCCGCGTTTCCGCCGCGCGGTCTGTCAGTCAATAGCGCGCTTTCCTTCTCCGCCGGCGACAGCGATGTGAGCTTTGGGCGCGCGACACTTCAGCTTTCCTATTACGTGCCGATCGGCAAAACGATCCTCGCGCTGGGCGCGCGCTTCGGCACGCTTTTCGCCGCCGGCGGCCTCGATAGCGTGCCGCTCGATGAACGCTTCTACGCCGGCGGCAGCACCACGGTGCGCAGCTTTCGCGAGCACGAACTGGGGCCGCAGGATTCCGGCGGCCGGCCGATCGGTGGCCTGAGCCGCAGCGTCTTCAATGCCGAATACATCTTTCCGCTTTTCGGCGATTTGAAGGGCGCGGTCTTTGCGGACGCGGGCAGCGTCTCCGAGCAGAGCTTCGCCTTTACCAGCGACCTGCGTTTTGCGATCGGAACGGGTCTGCGCTATCAGCTTCCCATCGGCCCGCTGCGGTTCGATTACGGCCGCAATCCCTCGCCACGCGGCGACGAAGCCAGCGGCGCATTTCACCTCAGCTTCGGCTTCGCGTTTTGAAAGATGCCGCAAAAAACGGAGCCTCGCGTCTGGATTGGCGAGTGGCGCCCGGACTGGAGCGGTCTATAAAAGCGGTTAGCTTGGTGCGGCCTTTGGTCGCGGCTGGGATTCCCACGTATGCTGTGCTCGGGAATCACGAGCGTCCACGAACCGCATGATGGCGATGGCCAGATTGCCGGCGATGACCGCGTAGATGGCGAGCTGGGAAGATCCGGATGTCATCACGGAAAATCAGTGGCCGATCACCAGCACCGGATTGCGCGACTGGCGGATGAGGCAATGGGCGCGGCTGAAGGCGGGTGCGTGTTCGTCGCGGGGACAGGTGGTGAGCAGGACGCAGTCGAGTTCATTGGCAAACATCGCGACGGTTTCCGCGGGCGGGCCGACGCGGATGCTGAGGCGGCAGCCGACATTGACCTCGGCGGCGTGACGCTGAACGGCGGCGACGAGTCCGGCCATTTGGGGCTGGCCGAGTCCGGCGAGCGCGGACTGGTCGATGTCTTTGAGTTCGAGCGCGTCGGCGATCATCTGATTGCTCTTCGCCAGCGTCTCGGTGTCGGCGACGGCGAGAAGGTGCAGACGACCGTGCGGGGCGAGCGCGTGAAAGGCCCAGGCGGCGGCGCGCGCGTCGTCATGCGCCACGAAACTGAGCGGGAGGACGACTTCCTCCAGCGCATCCGCGGCGTCGCGTTCTGGATCGCGCACGACCAGGAGCGGCGTCTCACGGCGGTGCAGGAGCATGTCGAGATTCGTGCCAATGCTCACGGCGCCGAGTTCGGCGAAGTCCTCGCGAAACGGGGCCGGGACGACGATGAGGCCGCACTGCGCGGCGCGGCATTCGTCGATGATGGCTTGAAATGCGGGGCCGTCGCCGGGCGGAGGGATGCGGTGAACTTTGACCGAGAGATGCGCGGCGAGCGCCTCAGCCAGGGTCTGCGCCGCGGCGTCCTGATTCGAGCCGTCGAGCGCGAGGCAGATTGGTTGGGAAGTGATTTTTGGCAACGCGATGGGCCGGGCGGAAAGGGCCGCCTCAAAGCTGTCCATGCTCTGGTCGAGTTCGTCGTCGTTCGCTTCGTTCATAGTGCGGGGAAAAGGTCGAATCGCCGGAACATCCAGATGTAACCGATGACCAGCGGGATTTGCAGCAGGGTGATGACGCCGCCGACTTTCAGATACTCGCCCCAGCCGATGCGGATGCCGCGCTCTTTTTCCAGCGCGTGCAGGGCGATGACGGCGGCGATGGAGCCGACGGGCGTGGGGTTGCCGCCGAGATTGCACGCGGCGATGAGCCCCCACCAAAGCGGCTCGGAGGGCAGACCGCTGGCAATCATCGAGCGCACGACCGGGATCATCGTCGCGGCCACGGGGATGTTATCGACGATGCCGGCGGTGATGAAGACGAACGGCACGAGGATGACCAGCGCGAGGGTGACGTTCGTGCCCGAGAGCTGGAAAATCTGCGCGGCGAGAAGGTCGAGCAGACCCGTCTCGCGGACGGCGCCGATGAGGACGAAAAGTCCAATGAAGAACAGGATGACCGGCCACTTCACCGAGCGGATCGCCTCCTCGGTATCGAACCCCGAGAAAAACAACGCCGCCGCCGCGCCGCAAAACGCGATGAAATCGAGCCCGACGCCGAGCGTTTGCGCCAAGGCGAAACCGAGGATCGTGAGCCCGAGAATCACCGCGCAGCGCTGGAAGATGCCGCGGTCCTTCACCAGCGCCCATTCATCGAAACCGGCGACCTTTTCCCGCCGCTCCTCCGGGCTGCCCGCGGGCACGAGCTGGCGCCGGTAGCTCCAGCGGATGACCGTGAAGGCGAGCACCGCCGAGAGCAGCGCCAGGGGCAGCGAGACGAGGAGAAAATGGACATATGGAATGCCGGCGCTCGTTCCGATCATCAGCGTGGGGATGCCGGAGGCGAAGGTCATGAGCGCGCCGGAATTCGCGCCGATGGCCGCGGACATGATGTAAGGCACGGGCGGGTATTCGAGTTCCCTGGTGATGACTAGGACGAGAGAAGTCATAATCAGCACGCCGGGCGCGATCGTGAGAAAAGTGACGAAGCCGATGGTCGCCGCCATCACCGCCAGGAGGAGCAGGGCGGATTTGCCGGCAGTCAGCTTCACGAGCTTGATGGCGAGGAAATGAAAGAGCCCGGAGTGGGCCGCGATCCCAACGAGGATGCTGGTGCCGACGATAACGCCGATGACGTTGAGATCGTGCGCGATGAATTCATGCACCGCCTCGTAGCCGTGCCCTGCGGAAAACACTCCGAGCGCGAGAGCGAGCACCACAGCGACGATCGCCCCCGCCAGCGCGGCGAGGCTTTTGTGCACCAGTTCGAAGGCGATGGCCACGAACGTCGCGACGAGCACCGCGCCGATGAGCACCATCGGTAGGATGGGCCTCGCGCCTCCGGCGATCTGGGCGGCGGCTAGGAGACCCATTGAGAGATAGAGTTCCTCATAAAGCCGAAGCCCTTCGACGCGTCTATCACCTGCCGGACCGCCTGCGCGCCATCCGCGCCTACCATGCTTTGCACCTCACCTTCGATCTTCGAGGCCGCAGTTTCCTGACTAAAGACCAGCCCGGCCGCGCCGACCGCAATGAGCAGCACCGGTGCGAGCGAAATGATGGTGTAAAAAGCCAGCGAAGCCGCGAGGCGAAAGGTGTCGTCATTCCACCACTCCAGGCAGGTGAGCTTCAAAAGCTGCCACGCTTCGCGCGAACGGGAATGCCCGCGCACCGTGCTGGCTGACGGAGAATCGGAATGCGATGTCTGGCTCATTGGAAGAATATTCGCACCGGACCGCGCTGGTGGGTCTGCCAACGGCATCAGGGTACACCCCCACAGCCGCACCGACCTGCGCCTTCGAAGACTATGCATGTTATACACTATCGCAGTTATTCTCCTCGTGCTCTGGCTGGTCGGTTGGCTGGGCTTTCATCTCCTCGGAGGCTTCATTCACATTCTCGTGGTTCTCGCAGTGATCGCATTCGTCGTGGCGCTGGTGAAGTGATAAGCTGACGCCGCATGGCGCGAGCAAAGAGTTGAGGCCCCGCCGTATTCACCTTCGATCGTCACTTCCATGGTCGCGTCATCCGGCTTGCCCCCCAGTTTCGGGCACCGGGCGCTGATCGCCGCTGCCGCCGCAGCCTTCGTCTTCGTCCTCTTTTGGACGATTTACGAGCTCTCGCACGTCCTGCTTTTCGTTTTTGCCGGCCTGTTGCTCGCCGTCTTCCTGCACGGCATCGCTGATTTCATCACCCGGCACACCGGGCTCTGGCGGCCCGCCTCGCTCGCGCTGGTGCTCCTAATCCTTGCGGGCCTGGCGACCGCATTCTGCTGGATGGCGGGCCCGCGTCTTGTCGATCAGCTCCAGGGACTCACAGACCAAATCGCGAAGTTCCTCGCCCAATTGAACGAGGAACTCCGTGGTTCTTGGGCTAGTCCCCTAGTGAACGAACTGCCGTCCGTCCCAGAGATGCTGCCCGCGCCTGACGAGATCATTGGCAAAATCCCCGCCGCCCTTTCCATCACCACGGAAACGGTGGCGATGGCGGTTTTCGCCCTCTTCCTCGGCATCTACGCCGCAGCCAATCCTCGCCGTTATGTGGACAGCCTCGTCCTGCTCGTCCCTGAGCCCCACCGGGCGCGCGCCTGGCATGTGGTCGCGCTGCTACTGCGTGCTCTTCGCTGGTGGCTCGTGGGCCGCGCGGTGACGATGGCCGCGATGGGCGTGCTCACCGGCCTCGGTCTCTGGCTGCTCGGAATGCCGATGGCGCTCAGCCTCGGAATCATTGCGGGACTTTTCCAATTCGTCCCCTACCTCGGGGCGATTGCCTCCGCCATTCCCGCCTTGCTGGTCGCCTTTACGATGAGTCCCTGGATGGCGGTGAAAGTGGCAGCGCTCTACATCGGCATTCACCTGGTGGAAGGCTACGCGGCCACTCCGCTCATCCAGCAGCAAGCCGTCGCGCTGCCGCCCGCCGCCCTGCTCACCATGCAGGTCATCATGGGCGTGCTGCTCGGCCTGAATGGAGTCATTCTCGCCTCCCCGCTCACCGTCGTCCTCATCGTGCTGATACAGGCCCTCTACATCCACGATGTCCTCGGCGATTCGGTGAAAGTGCTCGGCCAACACTGAGGTGAGCAGCGGTCGTAGGGTGCGTGGGAAATCTCCCCAGAGGGTGATGGGAGGGACTCCCCACGTTCACGGTCGCAGCTCATGCCGAAGCACTCCTTACCCGCAAACGGCATCCGGCTTTTTCGGGAAATGAACAAGCAACTACTGACAAACCTATGAAACTCGTAAAAACCTCCTGGCTGAAACTTCCGCTGATGGCTGCCATCGCTGGCCTCTCCACGCTGAGCTTCATTGCCCCTGCGGCGCACGCCGCCAAGAACGAAGATGAATGGTATGATCCGACGGACTGGTTCGATGGCAATAACGCCGAGTCGGACGACACCTACGATCCCTGGGACGAAGGAAATCGCCACTACGATTATAGCGACTATGACCATGCTCCTTATGGCTCCGGCTACTACGGTACCTACCCATACGGATATTACGGTTACTATCCCAACGGCTACTACGACTACGACTGGGGCACGAATGACAACTGGCGCGACAACTATAGCGACAACCGCTACGGCTGGAACGACAACTACAACTCCGGCACCTCTCGCAACGAAAAGCCGCTGCAACTCAGTGGCACGATCGATGGGTTCCGCGATGTCAACGTCCGCAGCAACCAAGGCCAGGCGGATAAGTTCACGGTCGTGCGCCTGCGGCTCAAAAACGGCCAGTCCGCCTTGGTCGATATCGGCCAGTTCAGGAGCTTGGAATCACTCGACCTCCAAAAAGGCAACCACATTAGCGTCCGCGGCACCCGCCGCACGATCAATGGACGCGAGGTGATCCTGGCGACCCAGATCGCTTCGGGTGGCGACACAACTTATGTGACGCGGATCAATCAGAATCAGAATCAGAATCAGAATCAGAATCAGAATCAGAACAACCGCTCGGGCTCGCGGTCTTCCAATGCGAGCCAGCAGGAGACGGGGTCGAATCAGAATCAGAACAATCGCTCGAATACGAGTTCGAATTCTCCGAGCCAGCAGGGAACCACGACCTTTCAAGGAACGGTCGAGAGTTTCCGCAAGGTGAATGTGGAAGGCGAACCTTCCGGCCACACCCTGGCGAGAATTCGCACGGAAAACAACGGCTCGATGATCGTGGACTTCGGCCCAAACAAGACTCCGAACAGCCTCGGCATCAACAAGGACGACCATGTAACCATCCAAGGTCGCAAGAGCCAACTCAATGGCAAGCCAATCCTCAACGCCCGCAACGTCACGGTCAACGGTCAGCGGAACAAAGTGAACCAAAGCGGTTCCTAACGAACCGTCCAATCCCATCCTTGCTACGCCGTCCCGCCCGCTTAAAGGCGGGACGGCCTGCGGGAACAAAAAGACCATTTCCATGAAAGCTATTTACGCTCCCCATCCCGACGGCTCGGATCGCAAACGCTACTACACTACCATTCGACAGCTCCCGCGCTTGCTCGGCTGCCTGCTAGCCTTGGGCGCGTCTTTCACTCTGCTTGCCGATCCAGGCCTTAGTCAAAAGAACGCGGACGAGACCGCAGAAACGACATCTGCTTCGATCGAAGGCATGATCGATGGCTTCCGCCACTACAGTCCGCCGGGTGCCGGCGAGAACCAGCAGGAGACCTTGATCAGGCTCCGGCTGGAGGATGGCCGCTCCGTCGTGGTCGCCCTCGGCTCGAACGAACGGCTCGACAACCTGGGCTTGCAGAAAAACCAACGCGTCGAAATCCGCGGACATGCCGCGATTGTCGAGGGCGTGCCCGCCTTGGTGGCGGAGGAGATCCGGCTGAACGGAAAGCGTGTTGATCTTCAATCCGTGGTGAATCCGGCTCCTGAATCGCAGGAAGGTCAGAAATCCCGGACAGAAAACCCAAATGCCTCACAGAATCGCTCGGACCGCGTGGAATTGAGCCAACCCGCGCAGCAGGAACTCAATGCGATGCGCGAAGCCTACCGCCAGTTGAAGAGGGTACAGTTCACCGGTGTCTATGCGACAGACTTCCAGATCGATGGCAGCGTCGTGAAGACCGGTGTGGATTTCACCAGCTCATTCCAAGCGCCGAACAAGTTTCGGCACGAGACGGTGGATATTCTCTTCGGCTCCACCGGCGCGGAGGCGTATCTCCTCAACCGAAAGACGAACAGCTACCAGAAGGCGGAGATCAATCCGAAGGAGCCGCTCGTGCACTCGCTGCCGCCCAGCGTGGTGAGTCTTCTCCATACCGAAGACCCGTCCCTGTTGGCAGCTTTGGCGCAAAGCCCCATCGACAAGCTATTGAAAGTCACGGATGACGCAGAGAAGCTCGAGGACGTGGACTTGGACGGGAAAAGCTATGCGCAACTGAAGTTATCTCTGGAAAGCGGCCACAGCGTCATCACCGTGCTGGTCGATCCTGAAACTCATCTCATTCGCCGCGCGACCGCTGATCTCAAAGAATGGCTCGAGCAATCGGGTGCGAAGGAAGTGAAGCGAGCCGTGGCCATTATTAACTACTCGAAGATCAATACCGAGCCGAAATTCGCGGACGACCAGTTTGCCTGGACGCCTCCGCAGAATTCGTCCGATGTGGCGAGCCAGCGCAACCAGGAAGAAGCGAGCGGCAAAGAGCTGGCCGGGCAGCAAGCGCCGGAATTCCAGCTCACTACGCTCGACGGCAAAACCATTTCGTTGTCGGAGCTGCGGGGCAAGGTCGTCGTGCTCGATTTTTGGGCCTCGTGGTGCCCGCCCTGCCAGGAATCGCTCCCGCATTTGGGCAAGCTTTATCGCGACCACAAACCGGATGAGAACGTGCAGGTTTACGCCGTGAATGTGAATGAAGATAGGGAAAACGTTCAGTCGTTCATCACCTCTCGGGCAATCCAGGTTCCAGTGCTCATCGACGCCGATGGCTCGGTGGCCAAGCAGTATCAAGTCGGCGGCATTCCTAAGACCGTCATTATTGGGAAGGACGGAAGGATTGCGAAAGTCTTTTCAGGATTCGGCGACGACACTTACGATCAGATTCGCCAGGAGATAACCGCCGCCGCTAAAGGCCAACCGGAAACCACGCAAACCGAAAACAAGCCCGGGGGGAAGACGCGAACGGCTGCCGTCCCGGCTGAAGCCGGACGCTCGGTTCCGAAATAGTCGTATGGCCTGGTCCATTGCAATTAGTCGCGCGCTCGGCCTGCACCCGGAAATGAAGAACCTCACCGTCGCGCACGTTGTCCTGCGCGCGGTGGCGGTCTTTTTGGCGGCACTGATCATGGCACGTCTGGCGGACAAGCCGATCTTCTCGAAAAGGACGGCGTTCGACATCATTCTAGCTCTAGCGCTCATCCTGGCTTCCATGCTCTCTCTCGCGATCAATGGCTCGGCCGCACTGTCCGGCAGCCTTGTCGCGGGATTCGCGGTGGTCTTCCTCCACCGCGCCCTCGGGTGAATGGTGTGCCACTGGGATCTGTTCGGAACCTTCATCAAAGGCCACCGCGACCCCTTCGTCGAGGAAGGTCATGTCATTGTGCGGAACATGCAGCGCAATCGCTTCAGCCGAGAGGACCTGCGGGAGGATCTGCGGCTCCGCGTATCCGCCGATGATCTTTCCCGCGTGAAAAGCGCCCGCATGGAGCGCAATGGCGAGGTCAGCGTCGTTGTGCGCGGCAACGAAGATGGCAGCTAGCAACGGCGCATGTTATACGTGCCGCAACATGTCGACCGAATCCCTGCGCAAACAGATCCTTCGCTGGTGGGACCGACTCCCGCGCTGGATCACCGTTTTTGGCTGGGCGGGACGCGATTTCGTTATCGACAATGGCATGCACTGGTCGGCCTCCATCGCCTTCTATTGCTTGCTCTCCATCTTCCCGCTCGCGCTCGCGGGCGTGGCCATCGCGGCCTGGTTCGTCGATCCTGCCTGGGCGACGCGGAAGGCGAGCGACATCCTCGGCGAACTTATGCTGCGCGGCGACACGCTCCGCGACATCATCGATCAGGCCATCGCGCTTCGCGGCCAAACCAGCGTTCTTTCGATCGTCCTGCTCGTCGTGGCTGGCAGTCGCGTCTTTGCGGTGCTGATCCGCGCGCTGAACATCGCTTTCGATGCGGACGAAGTTTACGGCTTCTTAAAGCGCCTGCTGGTCGAGCTGGGAATGCTGCTTACGATCGGACTTTTCTTCATCGGCGCGCTCGTCTCCGATCTAGCCATTCCGGTTGTAGGCCATCTCTTCCGCCCGATACCTCACGGCAAAACCCTCGCCCTCCAGGCCATCGGCTGGGTGCTCCCGGCATTACTGCTGCTCGGCGGTTTCTTCGCGCTCTACAAGTTTGTTCCCCGCGAGCGCTGCAACTGGCAGGGCGCGCTCCTCGGCGCTCTCGGAGCCACTGCCGGCTGCCTCTGCGCCCGTCCGTTGTTTGGCTACTATGTAAGTAAGCTGGCCGGCTACAGCCACATCTATGGCTGGCTGGGCATTGGGATCGTGCTCCTCGTCTGGGCGCAGATCGTCGGCGTGATCGTGCTTTATTGCGGCGAGCTGGCCTCGCACATCCAGATGATGCTTTACGAAGGCCTCAGCGGGCAAGAGGTCAGCCGGCGGCACCGCATTCGTGCGCCGGGAAGCTCAAACAAAGCCAACGGGCGCGCCGATGAAAGTTTTGGCAAAAATTAGCGCTACTCGCCGCCATGCGACATTGAGCATCGTCGAGAGCCCCTCGAACCGATACTGGGAGAAGTCGATCCATGGGCCGCTCGATTCCCCCTCATGCGCGAGCGCCGTTGCTGGGAGCAGGATGGTCAGAATCGGGAGACACTTTGAGATAATGCGGTGGCTGGGAGATAGAGTCGGTAGCACATTCATAAGGTGATAAGTTTTGGCAAGTGGAGCCGGCGGTTCCCTGTTAAAATCACATCTTCTCCTTCACTCCGGCGCGCAGCAGCCACCAGTTAACGGGATACGCGGTGAGGAAGCCGGCAAACATCGCGATCTGCATCATGAACCAGAAGACCGGATTCGTTTTCTCGATCTCGTGTCCGAAGATGAGAAACGTCGCGATCGCCATCCAGCCATACATGCCGACCTGCCAGGCGGTCAGTGAAAGGAAGTCCGCCTTTGCCGCTGTGATGAGACCTTTGCCCGGTGACAGGTCGCGCATCGGCACGATGGTGAAGTATTGGAAAGCAATCCCAAAAGCCAGAGCCACGATATAGTCGAGCGTCCACGCGCCGAAGATCTTCATCCCAAAAAGGGTAATCGGCACAAAGAAGACAAACCATTCCGCCACGATATCCGCGAGCGTGCAACCGGCCCCGCAATGACTCGCGCCGAGCGCGACCATCTGCCAGAATGGCTTCTTCTTTCCCGGAGGTTCTTCGCCGCGTTCCTGCGCCGCCATCATCGCGTGATGGCTTGAGAGTCGCCCGACCCTGTAATAAGCCCACAGCGCTGCCGGACCGGCATACAGTGCGGTCGCCGGCCACACCACATTCATGATCCACATGTGCTGCGGATGCCCCAGGAGATCAAACGCGATCCACACCGCGCAAATGGCGGCGATAATGAGCGAGGCAATGGCGAGGATGTGGAGCCAGTCAGGCATGCTGAAGTAGTTTTCGAATGCTATGAGATCGAACGCCAGCGTCGTGCGCGCCCGCCGTATCATTGGATCGTCCCTCGTTCTCGCACCGGCTTTGCGTCTAGGGTGGGGAAGCTCTTGTAAAGCGCCCTCCGGCGTATCCCGGCCCTAGCTCCGCGTCGCGTCACTCGCCTAAAAGGCAAGGGGCATTGTGCCTCCCGCTTTTGCGCGTTGGTTAGATCAACACCCTCCGCGGAGAGATAGAAGTGAGTTGTACATGGGAATCCTTCGCGGCGCACGATGGCTCGCGGTCATCAGAGCGGCATGCGTCCGCCGGTTGCGCCGTAGGTTTCGCCAGTGACGTAGCTCGCATCGTCGCTGGCCAGGAAGACAAAGAGCGGCGCGAGTTCCGCCGGCTGTGCGGGTCGGCCGAAGACGGTGTTTTTGCCGAACGTCGGAATGTCGTCCTTTGGCATCGTCGCGGGAATGAGCGGCGTCCAGACCGGCCCCGGTGCGACCGCATTGACGCGGACGCCCCGCTTGATCGCGAGCGCCGCCAGCGTCTTGGTGAAGCTGACGATGGCCGCCTTGGTCGAGGCGTAAGGCAGCAGGGACGGCGATGGATCGAAGGACTGGATCGACGCGGTGTTGATGATCGCTCCGCCCGCGCGCATTCCGGGCAGCACGAGTTTGCACAGCCGAAACATGCCGAAAATGTTCACCTGATAAGTGCGCTCGAACTCGTCTTCGGGAATATCCTCCAACTTTTCGTAGGTGCGCTGGTAGGCGGCGTTGTTCACGAGGATATCGATGCCGCCGAAGTCCGCCTCTGTCTGCTCGACGAGTTTGCCGCACACGCTCGCCGACGCGGTATCGCCGGGAAGCAACAACGCCTTCACGCCCGCTTCCTTGACGAGCCGCTCGGTCTCGCGCGCATCTTCCTTTTCCTCAAGATAGGAGATCGCGACATCCGCGCCTTCGCGGGCGAATGCGATGGCCACGGCGCGTCCGATGCCGCTGTCGGCGCCTGTAATCAGCGCCCGGCGTCCGACGAGTCGCTCATAACCTTGGTAACTCGTTTCTCCGTGATCCGTCGCAGGGGACATTTCAGCTTCCATGCCGGGAGGCGCCTGCTCGTCCTTTGGAAATGGAGGACGCGGGTAAAGTTTCCGCGGGTCTTTCATTGTGAGGTTAGTCATAACGCGTATTTGATGCTGTGAACCGGGATTCGACCCAGCGGTCACATCCCCCAAAATACGCTGCCGGCAGCCCGGTTGAATGTCGGGAGATTGCCCGAAGCGCACTTGAGGCAATTCCCGACTCGATCTGCGCAGACACTTTGGACAAGGTGCACATGGAATCGAGGCGGCGTCCGCTTTTGGGGATCAGGGTGGAGCCTGATTTTCACCGGCGTCCGGTTGCGGCCAGAGTTTCCGATCATGGCTTACAAAATTCAAAAGCGTAATGCGGGTGAGACGCTGTTCGCAGATGCCAGCGACTGGTTGTCGTGCGGAGAGTGCATTGAACGTATGCGGGCCATGTCGACATTCGCGGGTGACGTGCAGATCGTGGACGAACAGCGGCACATCATCGCAACGACGCTCGACAAAGCGGACCTGTCTGCAGGCAATGGGAAGGCCGCCTCCGGGCAGCAAAAGCCCGCTGGTCGGCTCGAGTCGACAAACCGTAGAGTGAGACATGCCCGAAACGAGTGACCAGGACCCCGATCTCACGCCTCCGCCGAATTCGGCAGACCTGACCGAGCCGGCCGATCCGGATCGCGCGGAGCAGGAGTTGGCGGATGAAATCGACGACGTGGTGCCGTCGCGCGGCTATCACACGCTGCCCGTGGTCGGGCTGGGCGGCTCGGCGGGCGGGCTCTCGGCGATGCAGCGTTTTTTTGAAAATGCCGGCACCGAACACCGGCGCGGCCTATGTCGTGATTCTGCACCTTTCGCCGGACCACGAGAGTTCCGCGGCGGAGATCCTGCAACGCTCGACGACGGATGCCGGTGATGCAGGTCACGGGGCCGGTGAAGGTGGAGCCCGATCACGTCTATGTCATCCCGCCCGGCAAGCATCTTTCCATGACCGACGGCAAGCTGTGCCTGGTGGAGATCGAGCGGACGCGCGGGCGGCGGGTGACGGTGGACCTTTTCTTTCGCACGCTCGCCGATACGCACGGGCCGCGGGCGACGGCGATCGTTTTATCCGGCGCGGATTCCGACGGCGCGATCGGGATCAAGCGGATCAAGGAGCGCGGCGGCTTGACGGTGGCGCAGGATCCGACGGAGGCGGAGCACGATGGAATGCCGCGCGCCGCGATCGGGACCGGGATGATCGATTGGGTCTTGCGGGTCGAGGAAATGCCGGCGCGGCTGGCAGTTGTTTCGCGCCAGTGAAGCGCGGCTCAAACTTCCCGCGGAGAAGAAAGCGCCGCGCCGCCGCTCCGGAGGAGCACGGAGCGCGGAGGATGAGGCGGCGCTGCGCGAGGTGCTAATCTTTCTGCGGATGCGCATGGGGCACGATTTTTCCTATTACAAGCGCGCCACCGTGCTGCGCCGCATCGCCCGGCGGATGCAGGTGAACAACACGGAGACGCTGTCGCATTACCTCGATTTTCTCCGCACGCATGCGGGCGAAGCGGGCGCGCTCTTGCAGGATTTGCTCATCTCGGTGACGAACTTTTTCCGCGACCGCGAGACGTTCCAGGCGCTGGAGGCGCATGTGCCCGCGCTCTTCCAAAACAAGCGACCGGAAGACGAAGTGCGCGTGTGGGTGGCGGCGTGCGCGACGGGCGAGGAGGCCTACTCGATCGCGATGCTCCTGCTCGAATACGCGGGCACGCTGGAGGCGCCGCCGCAGATTCAGATTTTCGCGACCGACATCGATCCCGTGTCCATCGCCTCAGCGCGCGAAGCGGTTTATCCCGAGACCATCGCCGCGGACGTGAGCGACGGAGCGGCTGCGGCGTTTTTTCCAAAAGGAACATCGCGGCTATCGCGTGCGGCGCGAGGTGCGCGAGCTGGTGCTCTTTGCCCTGCACGATGTGTTGAAGGACGCGCCGTTCTCGCGGCTCGACCTCATCTCATGCCGCAATCTGCTGATCTATCTGAACCGCAAGGCGCAGGCGCGCGCGTTTGAGATTTTCCACTTCGCGCTGCGGGCGGAAGGCCGGCTCTGCCTCAGCGCGTCGGAATCGGCCGATGACGCGAGCATGCTTTTTTCCCCGCTCGACAAGAAGCATCGCATTTACGCGCGCCGCTCGGTGCAACGGCCGACCGTCCCCGTGCTGCCGGGCTCGCACGCTCGCGAACACGCGTATCCGCACGTTCCAATGATTGCCGTCGGGAGACCGGCCTCGCTCGCCGAGAACGTCGCCATGGCGCCGGCCGCGGCGTCCTCGCCGGAGACGCTCGGCAAGCCGTGGAGCGAAGTGCATTTCCGGCTCATCGAGCGGCTCGGTCCGCCGTCGCTGCTCGTCGATGAGCACTACGAAATCCTGCACCTTTCGGAGAGCGTGAGCCGCTTCCTCCAGTTTGCCGGCGAGCCGACGATGAATCTGCTGCGCGTCGTGCATCCGATGCTGCGGCCGGAATTGCGCGCGGCGCTTTTTCAGGCCAGCCAGACGGGGACGCCGGTGGATTTGCGCGGGATCATCGTGGACTTCAACGGCGAGCGGCGCGCGGTGGATGTGGGCGTGCGGCCCGCGCACGAGCTGGCGCCCGGATGTCTGCTCGTGGTCTTCCGCGAACGCGAGGAGGCCGACACGGGCGAGAAGCCGCCGGGAGAAGCGCTCGCCGTGCAAGGACACGCCGCGGTGCTGCAGCAGATCGAGGCGGAACTCGATCTCACCAAGCGGCAACTGCGGGAAAATATCGAGCAGAGCGAAGCGCAGACCGAGGAGATGAAGGCGAGCAATGAAGAGTTGCAGGCGATGAATGAGGAGCTGCGTTCGGCGAGCGAGGAGCTGGAAACGGGGCGCGAGGAAGTGCAGTCGATCAATGAAGAACTGAGCACGGTGAACCAGGAGCTGAAGCTCAAGGTCGAGGAGCTGAGCCGCTCGAACAGCGACCTGCAAAACCTGATGGCCTCGACGAATATCGCGACCATTTTTCTCGATCGCCAGCTTTGCGTTCAGCGCTTCACGCCGCCCGCGCTGACGCTTTTCAATATCATCGCGACCGATGTCGGCCGCCCGCTCTCGGACCTCACGCATCATCTCGCCTATCCCGAAATCACCGCCGAGGCGGAGCGTGTCATCGAGCGGCTCGAAGTGGCGGAGCACGAGGTGCGGCACGCGGACGGGCGCTGGTTTCTCGCGCGGATGCTGCCCTACCGGACGGCGGAGGACCGCATCGACGGCGTGGTGCTGACCTTCGTCGATATCACGCGGCGGCGCGACAGCGGAGGCGGCGCAGCGCGAGTCCGATGCGCGGGCGCGGGCGCTGATCGCCAACCTGCCCGGCGGCGCGGCCTTCATCGTGGATCGCGACCTTCGCTACGTGCTGGCGGAAGGCGAAGCGCTCGGGCTGGTCGGGATGAAATCGGAGGACTTCGTCGGGACGCACGCTTGGCGAAGCGCTCGGGCCGGAACTCGCGGAATCCTACGAACCGTATTATCGGCGGGCACTCGCCGGCGAGTCCTTCACGTGCGAGCACGAAAGCCACGGGCGCTGCTTCCTCACCCGCGGCGTGCCGTTGCGCGCTCAGAGCGGCGAGGTCACTTCGGTGCTCGCGGTTTCCTACGATATCGATGAACGCAAACGCGGCGGAGGAGGCGCTGCGGGCCAGCGAGGAACGGCTGCGACTGATGATCGAGAATGCCCACGATTACGCGATTTTTTCGCTCGATCCCGACCGTCGCATCACCAGTTGGAACCCCGGCGCGGAGCGGCTGCTCGGCTTCACCGAGAATGAGATCGTCGGGAAATCGGTCGATCGTCATTTTCACGCCGGAAGATCGCGCGGCCGGCGCGCCGGAGCGCGAGATCAGCACCGCACGCGAGCAAGGGCGCGCCAGCGACGACCGCTGGCACGAGCGCAAGGACGGCTCGCGCTTTTTCGCCACCGGAGCGCGATGATGGCGATGCGCGACGAGCGGCGGAGAAATCGTCGGGTATCTGAAAATCCTGCGCGACCAAACCGAGATGCGACAAGCGCAGGACGCTCTGGAACAGAGCCGCGCCGAGCTATGGGAGGCGCTCCAGGAAAACGAGCAGGCGCGAGAGGCGGTGGAGGCGGCCAGCCGCGCGAAGGATCATTTTCTCGCGGTGCTCTCGCACGAGCTGCGGACGCCGCTGAATCCCGTCCTCCTGGCCACGCACATCATGGAGGAGGGGTATGACGAGCCCGAAACCAAACGCGAAATCATCGAGATGATTCGGCGCAATATCGGCAGCGAGGTGCAGCTCATCGACGATTTGCTCGATGTGACGCGGATCGGGCGCGGCAAACTGGCGATCACGCGTGCGCCGATGGACGTGCACGACGCCGTGCGACGCGCCGTGGAGGTGACCGATGGCGACGTTCAGGCCAAGGAACTGCGGCTCACCGTTTCCCTCGACGCAGAACGCCACGAATTGGCCGGCGATTTCACCCGCCTCCAGCAAGTCGTGTGGAACCTGATCCGGAACGCCGCGAAGTTCACGCCGAACAAGGGCGAGATTCGCGTCAGCTCGCGCAACGAAGGCGAGCACATCCTCATCTCGGTCGCCGATACCGGCATCGGGATCGAGGAGTCGTGTTTGCAGAAAGTCTTCGATGCCTTCGCCCAAGGGAGTCGTGAAATTACGCGGGAATACGGCGGGCTGGGGCTCGGGCTGGCGATTGCGAAGGCGGTGGTCGAAGCGCACGGAGGCTGCATCCGGGTCGAGAGCGAGGGACGCGGCAAGGGCGCGACCTTTACCGTCGAGCTGCCGCTGCAAAACAAAGAATGCGATGCGGACAAAGCCTCAGCTGGAGAACGATTCTCGCTCAGCCGCTGACGCATCCTTCCGCCGATTGGAAACTGATATGACACCTCCCGCTTCCCACCCGCTGCGCATTTTGATCGTCGAGAACCACACGGATACCCGGAGATTCCTGGCCATGTATCTCAAAGGCGCCGGCCATAGCGTGACCACGGCCGCGTCGATGGACGAAGCGTTGCAAGCCGCGCCGGACAGCGATTGCGAAGTGCTGATATCCGACATCGGGCTGCCGGATGGCGATGGCTGGGAGCTGCTGCAACGGGCGCGATTTCCCCGTCCCATCTACGCCATCGCGATGAGCGGCTACGGCATGGATACCGATCGAGAGAAGAGCCATGCGGCCGGCTACCGGCACCACATGTTGAAGCCTGTTGCGGTCGAGCAATTGAACACCATGCTGGCGGAGGCGAGTGCCGAGCAGTCGGCCCCATCCTCCGCGGATTGAAACAATCCGCCTCACCTGCCGCGTGACGACGATGACTTCACCCGAAAGGCCTCGACCCCCGGCCCCGACGAAGGCCGCCGGAGCATCGCGCAGATGCTGCACGACGGCCCTTGCCAGACCTTCAGCAGCGCTCATTTACTCGCCCAGGTTCTCTTGCGTGACGCCGAGGCGGGCCTTCCGGACCGATGGCGAACTTCACAAAGAACTGGCCACCGTGATCAGCGTGGGCGTGAACGAACTTCACGAGATCCTGGTGGAACTGCGGAAGGGTGGGCTTCAGCCTGAAGCAAGCGCGCCGAGCCACCCTGAACGCCAAATCAGGAACAGCCGTAGAACTCTCGCCGCGCGAACAATCCGTTGATGACTGCATCGCAGATTCCCAGCCCAGCCGCTCCCGCGGCCGAAGCTCCATCGGCCGTCGCGCGGAAACGCATTTTCATCGTCGATGATCACCGAATGATGAGACAGGGCCTGCGTATTTTCATCGATCGGGAAGCGGACCTCGAAGTGTGTGGCGAAGCTGGCAGCGGAACGGAGGCGCTGCCTCGCATCATGGAACTGCGGCCCGATGCGATCGTTTCGGACATTTCGTTGCCGGGGATGAATGGCATCGAATTCCTCAAAAACCTGAAGGCGCAACTGCCGGACATCGTCGCCGTCGTCGTTTCGATGCATGACGAAAGCGTTTATGCGGAACGAGCGCTGCGAGCGGGAGCGCACGGCTACGTGATGAAAAAGGAGGCTGCGGAGGAAATCATCCTCGCGCTGCGTCACGCCTTGAATGGCGAATACCACGTCAGCAAGAGCGTCACCGGCGCGATCTTTCATAAGGCGCTCGGAGTCGGGCGGCAACGGCAAATCCGCATCCATCGCTCCGACCGCACTGCTCAGTGACCGCGAGCTGGAGGTCTTCGAGCTGCTCGGGCGCGGGAAGTCCACTCTGGAGGTCGCCAAGATTCTCCGGTTGAGCGGCAAAACCGTGGAAACCCACCGCGCTCACATCAAGGAAAAATGCGGGTTCGCCTCCAATCCTGAGATGATTCAGCACGCCATGCTTTGGATTGAACACGCGGATGGCTGCTGAAAGTCCGGCCAACGGACTCTCGCCGACCATGAAGCATCAGGATTTTTAGGAAGAAGCAGTCAGCGCTCAGCCTGATTTCGGGCCAGCGGATCGCGGCCTAGTGTTCGGTCTGATGACTTCTTCCCACCCAGGCAAAAGAGCTCCCGAGATCGTTCGGATTGTCCTCTCACAGCTCGGAAAGCTTCACGCTGCCCATCGTCTCGATGAGCAAGCATTTCAAGGCAAGCTGGACCGGCTGGTTCGCGAGGAGTTGACGCCCCGCAATTTGAGCCTCCTCGTTCGGGACCTTCAGGACGGCACGATGCGATTTATCATCAAGGACCAAACGGAGAACGTCGTCTGCGACTTCGTGGATTGCCCATCGCCTGGTGGCTGCAGCTCCAACTTCTCGACCGGCGAAGACACTCAGCAGGTTCGGGAAGATTCCCTCGCCGCAGAAGTCACTCACGTCCCCCAAACCTACAACAACTAAAACCAAAACCCCTATGTCTGAAAACAACAGTTCCCCGACCGAAGAAGAAATCGCCAACCTCGCGCAAAAGCTCTGGGAGGAAGAAGGCCAGCCGGATGGCCGGGCCGAGGAGCACTGGCGCCGCGCCGAGGAACAACTGCGCTCTTCGCCAAGCGACAACCCTCAAACTCAATCCGTATCCGCTTAACCGAAACGCCATCAGCAACGACCCTCAAATCGAAATCTCAGCACCATGAAACTCAACACACTTGCAGACCTGCTCCACCACGAATTGAAAGACCTCTACAGCGCCGAAAACCAATTGGTGAAGGCGCTTCCGAAAATGGCGAAGGCGGCGACCAACGCCGAATTGAAAGCGGGCTTTGAAGAACATTGCGAACAAACCAAAGGACACGTCGAGCGGCTGGACCAGATCGCAGAAAAGCTCGGCCTCAAGTTAGGCGGCCATAAGTGCAAGGCCATGGAAGGTCTGGTCGAGGAAGGCGCCGAACTCATCAGCGAAGATGCCGAAGAGAGCGTCAAGGACGCTGGCCTCATCGGCGCAGCGCAACGCGTCGAGCACTATGAGATGGCTGGCTATGGCACCGCCCGCGCGCTCGCGACCCATCTTGGCCATAACGATGTCGCCGACATTCTCGGAGAGACCCTCGAAGAAGAGAAAGAGACCGACGCGAAGCTGACCGAACTGGCAGAAACCGCCGTGAACGCGGAAGCCGGCGCGGCTGGCGGAAGGAAGTAGAAGTTTACTCACGGGCAACCTAATACGCAACATCGGCGCGCAGAACCCAGTGTTCTGCGCGCCGAATCGGTTTTAGAGGATCAATGCCCGAACCTGTTGGCGCGCGAGACGATGCACCGCGGCATTCCGTGAGGCTGCCATCATTTTCTGGATGCCTTGGAAGGCTTCGACTTCGGCTTCTAACCATCGTCAAAAGTGGTCCGCGCAGCTTTGGGCGTTGCTTTCAGGACTTGGAATCCCTCCAGGGCCGGCGATTCAAGAAAAGTGATTTCCGCGTTATCATTCCACGGGCCCCGTGCTATCGACTTCGCCATTGTCGCCTTCGCCTGTCAAGTCGTTGTAGTATTGATCGACGATCCTTGGAGTAGGGGGAATGACCCCGATGGCGAGGGGCGCCTTTCCAAGACTGTCGAGCGCCTGCATGAACGCACGCATGTGAGTAATCTCGCGGGTCATGAGAAACTGGAGCGCCTCTTTGGTGCCCGAATCGTCGAAAAATTGATCAGCCTTTCATAGACGATCTTGGCCCTTGCCTCCGCGGCAATATTGCTGCGGAGATCGACATCGAGTTCGCCGGTGACCTTCAGGTAATCGGCCGTCCAGGCGCTGCCCATCGAATTGCAAAGCGCCACTCCACCGCCACCGGCGATGGTGATCAACGGGTCGTGCTCCGCCGCATCGGAATCCTTTTTCATGTGTTTGAGATGCATCCGAGCAAGGGTGCCGATGATTTCCAAGTGGCTCAGCTCTCCCGTGCCGATGTCCATGAGCAGATCCTTGCACGCCATGTCCTCGCAGTTGACCTTGGACCGAGCAGTGCATTGCGGCGGCCAGTTCGCCGTTCGCTCCGCCGAATTGTCCCAGCAGCATGTTGCCAAAGCGTGGATCAGGTTCGCCGACGCGAAGAGTGAACATGAGTTTTTTGATATGGATAGATAGAGGTAGGGGTTAGTGTCGTCGCCCAGCATCGCGCATGGCCGCAGCCATGGGTGTGGAATTTGGCGCGTTTCCGCACGTCCCGGAAAATCCCGAGGGTCCGCTAAGGGTGGTGCATCCCAAATGAACAGGCCACGCGCCGGATGCGGTGCGATTTAAAGCCAGGGCCGCCTATCGGTTGCGACTACGCCCCGATCCGGGTCCATTTTGAATTTCCACCCACTCCACATCCTTATGTCACGCACACCTCAAGAACAACTCGTCCACTTTCTCAGCGACATGTATTCCGTCGAGCAGCAGGCGCTCGCGCAACTCGTCTCCGCGCCCAAGCTCGCGGGCGATCCGGCGCTCGCGGAAGCTTTTCGCCAGCATTACACGGAAACCGAACAGCAGGCAGAACTCGTCCGCGCAAGGCTGGAGGCGCACGGCGGCTCGCCTTCCGTAATCAAGGACGCGGTGATGAAACTCGGCGGCAAAGGCTTCCTGCTCTTCGCGGGCACGCAGCCGGAGACGCCCGGCAAACTCACCGCTCACGCCTATTCCTACGAGGCGATGGAGTGGGCCGGATACGAGATGCTTGCGCGCTTCGCGCAAATTGCCGGTGATGCGCAGACGGCCGCGGTCGCGCAACAGATCGGAGCGGAGGAACGGGCCATGATGGAGCGGCTCGAAAGCGGTTTCGATGCAGCCGAGAGCGTCTCGCACGCGGACACGCCGCCCAAAAAATTGGCCGATCACCTCGCGACCCATCTCGCTGAAGCGCACGCGCTGGAGCAACAGGGCATCCAGCTTTTGAGCAAAGGCGAAAAGATCGCCGGTAACGAACAAATGGCGCAATTCTACCGCGAGCAACTGGAGGAGACTCGCAACCACGTCCGGATGATCGAGGAACGCCTCGCCGCGCTGGGCACCGATGCCTCGACCTTGAAAGACAGCGCGCTCGGTCTCGCCGGGTTGAATTGGACGATGTTTTTCCAAGCGCAGTCGGACACCGCGGCGAAGCTCGCCGCGTTTGCTTACGCCTTTGAGCATCTCAAAATCGCCGGTTACGAACTCCTTCTGCGCACTGCGCGCCGGGCGTCAGATGCGGCTACCGTCAGTCTTTGCGAGCGCATCTTGGCGGCTGAGCGCACGATGGCAGAGCGCCTTGCTAACAGCTTTGACCAAGCTGCCCAAGCGACACTCGAAGCCGTCGCCAGCTAATGATCACGGCGGTCATTTTCGATGTGGATGGGACGTTGGTGGATAGCGTGGATTTCCACGCCGAGGCTTGGCAGCGGGCATTCCGCGAGTTCGGCAAGAAAGTAAGTTTCGACGATATTCGCTCGCAGATCGGCAAAGGCAGCGACCAATTGCTGCCGGTGTTTTGGACCAAGGCCGAATTGGAAAAGCTGGAAGAGCCTCTTAACGATTTCCGCTCCGAACTTTTCAAGCGAGAGTATTTGTCGCGGGTGAAGGGATTCCCGAACGTGCGTGAACTGATGCAGCTCATCCTCTCCCGTGGGCAGAAGATCGCGCTCGCTTCGTCCGCCGCGGGCGACGAACTCCAGACCTACAAGAAGGCCGCTGGCATCGACGACTTGATCGAAAAGGAAACGTCCAAAGACGACGCGGACAAGTCGAAGCCCCACCCGGACATTTTTGAGGCGGCGCTCAAACAACTCGGCCACCCGCCGAAAGACAAAACTATCGTTGTCGGCGACACGCCTTGGGACATCAAAGCTGCGGACAACGCCGGTATGCGGACAATCGGCGTTTTGTGCGGCGGCTTCACACGCGAAGAATTGGGCGGCGCGATTGCGCTGTTTCGAGACCCTGCGGATCTCCTTGCGTCTTACGACACTTCACCGCTCGCGAGTGCTGTCGAAGGTTCAACCTAGCCCGTTCAACTCCGATCAACGCAACGACGGTCACGGCTCGCGTGGCTTCGTCCGCGTGCGGGGAGCGCGCGAGCACAATCTCAAGAACATCGACGTGGACATTCCGCGCGATGCGCTGGTTGTTTTCACCGGGGTGTCGGGATCGGGAAGCGTTGTCTATGTGGTCGACGAACCATCCGCCGGTCTCCATCCGGCGGACACCGAGGCGCTGCTCGGCGCGCTGGAAAAGTTGAAGGCGTCCGGCAATGTCCTCTTCGTCGTCGAGCATGAGTTAGGCGACGCGTGCGTCCGCACCAATGCCAACAAACGATCTCAATCCGTGAGAACATTCATTTCCGCAATGCTCATCTTTGCAGCTTCGACCGGCATGGCTTGCACCGTCTGCGACACCGCGACCGGCACGGCCGTGCGCGCGGGAATCTTCAACGATTCATTTCTCATCACGTTTCTTGAGGTCGTAGCACCCTTTCCAGTGCTTGGTCTCGCCCTCTACGCCATTAACCGCTACCTACCCGACTGAATCATGAACACCCCCGTCGTGACTAAACCTATCACTCGCGCCGGCATCTTTCTTGGTGTCGGCCTTGGCGGCTTTGTGGACGGCATACTTTTCCACCAGATGATGCAGATTCATGCCATGGTGTCGGCCGACTGCCCAAAGATTCCATCCGCAATATCGAGATCAACATGTTTTGGGACGGCGTTTTTCATGCCTGCACCTGGATCATGACCATCGTCGGATTGACGCTTTTGTTCCGCGCTCAAGCAGTCCGCAACATCTCTGGTCGGGACGGCTTTTTGTGGGTGCGTTGTTTCTGGGCTGGGGACTCTTTAATCTGATTGAGGGCGTTGTGGACCATCACATCTTACAGCTCCATCACGTCGTTGAGGCGCGCGGTCAGTCCATCTTCGACGTCCTTTTCCTGCTCTCGGGGGTCGTTTTTATTGTGGGCGGCTGGATGGTCATTCGTGCGGCCCGAGCGCGCGTGCCAATTCCTGCGAATAAGTCCATACGCCGCCACTCGCATCGGCGGTCATGAGAATCCTCCGCAGCGGACGACTACTAGCGGTCATTAGAGCGGCATACCATGTCAGCAAGGACGTCACCGGCGCGATCTTCCACAAGGCGCTCGGAGTCGGCAGCGATGGCAAGTCGGCGTCCATCGCGCCGACCGAGTTGCTCAGCGACCGCGAGTTGGAGGCTTCGAACTGCTGGGGCGGGGGAGGTCCACGCGGGATATCGCCAAAATTCTCCGACTCAGCGGCAAAACAGTGGAAACCCACCGCGCCCACATCAAAAAAAAGTGCGGGCTGACCTCGAATCCCGAGATGATCCAGCACGCCACGCTCTGGAGCGCGCACGCGGACGGTTGCTAAAAGTCGGTGGTGTAGGTGGCTCAATTGGCGTCAGGATTTTTCGGATCGTCCTCTCAAAGCTCGGACAGCTTCGCGCCGCCCGCCGTCTCGACGAGCAAGAATTTCAAAGCAAGCTGCATCGGCTGGCTCGCGAGGAGTTGGCCCCGCGCAATCTGAACCTCCTCGTTCGGGATCTTCAGGACGGGACAACGCGATTTATCATTCAGGATCGAACTGAAAACGGGGTCTGCGATTTGGTGGACTGCCCGCCGACTAATGGAGACGGCGCAATTCATCCATCCACCAAAGCACTCTCCACGATCACGAAGGTTCCGTGGAAGCCGCTCACCTTTTCCCCGCCAGTAACACTAACTAAAAGCAAACCCATATGTCCGACAACAACACCTCTCCGATGCAAGAGGATACCGCCAACTTCGCCCGGAAGTTCTGGGAAGAGAAAGTCCAACCGGAGGGTAAGGCAGAGGAACATTGGCGCAGCGCCGGAGAACTCCTGGGCCAATTGCGGGGCGATCGTGAGCCAGCGCATGCGGAACAGGCTTAAAAAATACTCTCACACAACCATCAACAACCCTCCATCCGAAGACTCAACGTTATGCAACTCACTACTCTTGCAGACCTGCTCCACCACGAACTGAAAGACAAGAACATCTCGAACAAACCAAAGGACACGTCGAGCGGCTGGACCAGATCGGCGAAAAACTCGGTCTCAAGTTGGGCGGCCATAAGTGCAAGGCGATGGAAGGCTTGGTCGAGGAAGGCGCCGAGCTTATCGGCGAAGACGCCGAAGAGAGCGTTAAGGACGCGGGCCTCATCGGCGCAGCTCAACGCGTCGAGCATTATGAGATTGCCGGTTACGGCACGGCCCGCGCGCTCGCCACCCATCTCGGTCACAGTGACGTCGCCGATCTTCTTGGAGAAACACTCGAGGAAGAGAAGGAAACTGATGCAAAGCTAACCACGCTAGCCGAAACTGCCGTGAACGCGGAAGCCGGGACCGTCAGCAGAAGATAGCAGTTCCCCTCAGCCCACTTGGGCTATATAACAAGTCGGCGCGCAGGAACAAGCATTCTGCGCGCCGGCGCTGCTTTCGAAGTTGGGTCTTAAATAATTGCGTTCAGAAGCGCGAGAGCCGCCCACGAACGAACCCTGCAAAGTAATAATCTCACTTTACTGACGCTTTTGAAGAGGACTTCCGGCGTTGCTTTTCTCCATTGTCAAATGTCGTGCGGCCCTCCTTCGGCGTGGCTTTCAGCACTTGAAACCCCTCCAGGGCCGGTGATTCAAGGACAGTGATTTCCGCATTATCGTTCCACGGTCCCGTGGTATCGACTTCGCCATGGTCCCCTTCGCCTGTCGAGTCGTTGTAGTATTGATCGACGATCCTTGGAGTCGGGGGGATGAGACCGATGGCGAGAGGCGCCTTTCCAAGACTGTCGAGCGCCTGCATGAACGCACGCATGTGAGTAATCTCGCGGGTCATGAGAAACTGAAGCGTCTCCTCGGTGCTCGAATCGTCGCAAAAATTGATCAGCCTTTCATAGACGATCTTGGCCCTCGCCTCCGCGGCGATATTGCTGCGGAGATCGACGTCGAGTTCGCCGGTAACCTTTAAGTAATCGGCCGTCCAGGCGCTGCCCATCGAATTGCACAGCGCCACTCCTCCGCCACCGGCGATGGCGTCGGATTGGCAACACGTGAGAGGAGTGGCACGAATGGGATCATGTTGTAGGCGTTGGGACGATAGCATAATCAGAATCAGGCCTGACGCTCCAATAACGCGCACGCAACGAAATCGCAGGAAAATGGCCTTTGCATTCATTATTCTTTTTCTTGCTCAGCTGGACGGGCTCGTTATCCCTACGGCGCGCTCGCTGAAACCCAATTCTCTTCTCAGCGCACGCGATGACGTCGTGTTAATGCGCCATCAGGGGAAAGTGCGCATTGCAGCCCTTGCAAATGACACTGATGTTCCGATCACATCGAAAGTGAAGATCGAGCGGACGCCGCAGGCGAGGAAGTAGATCGCGTGACCGGGGGTGAGAATTTCGGATGGTCCTTTCGGGAGGCAAATCACGAAGGACCGAAAATCGAACAGGCTCCGGACGCTTTCGATAGTATTTACCATACCCCGCCACTCTATGAGTATGAGCGCATCGGAAGCGAAGGGAGCGACCCTGCTTTACAGGGCAATTCGGTAACGGGCGGAGTTGTTTACCGCGGGATGCGATTTCCCAGTCTGCGGGGCGCCTATATCTTCGGCGACTATGTGTCGGGAAATATCTGGTCGCTCGTGCTCAATGGAGCAGATGAACCGAGGGTCACCCGTCTCGGAGGCGAGGTGAGAATCGTCTCTTTCGGGACCGATCCATCGAATGGTGACATTTTGCTCGTTGATATGAGCGATTCCCGAATTCTACCTCTCACGCAGGCGACAGTTGAGGACAGCTTTCCGAAGACTCTTACTGAGACGGGCCTTTTCGCGGATCTATCTGATCTGTCTCCGGCTCCAGCGGTTCTTCCATACACCGTGAACCTTCCTTTTTGGAGCGATCACGCAATCAAACGCCGGTGGTTTGCGATTCCCAACTCGGAGAGCGCGATGACCTGGTCGCGGGATGGTGCATGGTCTTTTCCCAGCGGGCAGATTTGGGTAAAGCATTTCGATCTCGAAACGGTTCGCGATGATCCGGCCACGGCAAAGCGGCTGGAGACGCGTCTCCTCGTCAAAAACGACGATGGCCTGTTTGGAGTGAGCTATCGTTGGAATGAAGCGGGGACTGAGGCGGTGCTCGTCCCAGATAGCGGTGACGAGTTCGATGTGGAGATCATTGACCACGGTTCGCCTGCCGTCCAGCGCTGGCGCATCCCGAGTCGCTCGGATTGCGTGGCGTGTCATACGCCTCAGGCGGGCTATTCGCTCTCCTTCACCACTCGTCAGCTTAATCGAGAGCACACCTTTAAGGGTTTCTCTGCTAACCAGCTCACGCTGCTAGTAAATGCCGGTTATATCAAAAATCCCGTGGATTCCCCCAATCTGTTGCCGCGTCAACTATCGGCAGATGAGGAGTCATGGCCCGTGGAGGCTCGCGTGCGCTCCTACCTGGCTGTGAATTGCGCGATGTGCCATCGGATTGATGGCGCCGCGGCCCCTGCCGTGTGGGATGGCCGTCCAGAGTTGACGCTCGATGAAACAGGTCTCATCGATGGCATCGTTTTTAACGACGGAGGCGACCCGACCAATCGACTCGTGGTTCCCGGCGATCCCGAGCGCTCGGTCCTGCTGCACCGCTTATCCACCACCGGAGGATTTTCCCGGATGCCCCCGCTTGCTTCCAACGAACTCAAGCACGAAGGAATCACGCTTTTGAGGTCATGGATTGAGGATACGCTTCCCGAGCGAATTTCCTACCTTGATTGGCGCCGTGAGAATTTCAATTCGGAAATCTCATCCGAAGGAGATCCCGACAAAGATCCCGACAGTGACGGATTTTCAAATTACGCTGAGTTCATTGCTTTAACGTCTCCTCTTTCCGGTAACGACTTCATTCGCCCTGACATCGGATTCGATGGGGAGGCGATATCTCTGACCATCAATGTTCCTCCCGGCCGCTCGGCATTCGTGGAAATTTCCACCGATCTTGAAAACTGGACTCCTTGGGATGTGCCGGACAATAGCGGGATGCCCCGCCTTGGCGGTCCATCGACGTTGAGTGGGCCACCCATTGGCAGGAGTCAGTTTTTCCGAGTGCACCTACTCGATAATTAGAGTTGTTGTTCCGATTGTCCTCCTCGACCAGATGCGCTCGGCTTCGTTCCCGTGTGAATTCATTTTCTGAGCGATATTCCTGAGTGCTCACGCATCCGGCCCTGCATCGCGCGCCTCGTCTGCGAGGGTTGTTACTACCTTTGGCGTGCAGGAAACAGAATTTCGCCCCCGACGTTACTTTGCTGAGGCAGCGCGTGCGGGCTGATGCGAATCTCCTTTGCCATGCCAAAGAAGCAGCAGATCACCATCGACGGTCATGAGCTGACGATCTCGAATCTCGACAAGGTTTTCTACCCGTCAAACGGATTCACTAAAGGCGATGTCATCCGATTCTACTCGCAACTGGCTGACGCCATCCTGCCGCATCTGCACGACCGCCCGCTGACTTTGAAGCGCTATCCGGACGGGATCACCGCCGAGCACTTCTACGAAAAGAATGCGCCGAAACATACGCCCTCGTGGGTGAAGCGGTTTGCGGTGCCGCGCAGCGAGGGCGGACCGGACATTCACTATGTGCTGTGCAACGATCTCGCGACGCTCGTCTGGGTTACAAATCTCGGGGACATCGAAAAGCACGTCCTGCTGGCGCGCGGGCCCGATGTGAATCGGCCAACCTCAGTCGTATTCGATCTCGATCCTGGCGAGCCGGCCACCATTCTCGATTGTGGCAAGGTCGCGCTGCATCTCAAGGGCGTATTCGATGCTCTCAATCTGGAGTCATTCGTAAAAGTCTCCGGCTCCAAAGGGCTGCATCTCACCGTGCCGCTCAACAGCGCAGTGACCTACGAGACGAGTCAACCATTCGCGAAAACGATTGCGGAACTGGTCGAGCAGCAGCTTCCTGATTGCGTCGTCTCGGCGATGGCCAAGACGTTGCGGCGCGGCAAGGTGCTCATCGACTGGAGCCAGAACTCCGACTTCAAAACCACGGTCTGCGTGTATGCGATGCGCGCCAAGGAAGGCGGGCCTTTCATCTCAATGCCAGTGACCTGGCAGGAGCTGGGACGCGCGGTAAAGCGAAACGACGCGGACGCGCTGTTCTTCCGACCCGACGCGGCGGTGAAGCGAATCAAACGACTCGGCGACTTATTTGCGCCCGTGCTGAAGCTGAAACAGAATTTGCCGGGCGCTTTCACCAAGGCATTGGCGGCGGGTCCGCCTCCGAAGCTTTCCTCATGGCCCCGCAATCGTAGCAAATCGGGCCACGATCACGACAAGAGTCTGCGCGAATACGCGGCGAAGCGGGATCACAAACGCACGCCCGAACCAGCCGCGCGCCCCGTGGCAGAGAAGGCCAAGAGCAAAGGCGTGCATCGCTTTGTTATTCAAAAACACGAAGCGAGTCATCTGCACTACGATTGGCGTTTGGAGATGCAGGGCGTGCTGCGGTCGTGGGCCGTGCCGAAAGGTCCGCCGATGAAACCGAAGGAAGCGCGCCTCGCCATGCACGTCGAAGATCATCCGCTCGAATATGCGGATTTTGAGGGCACGATTCCACCGGGCAACTACGGTGCGGGGACCGTTATGGTGTGGGATCAGGGCGAATACGAAGACCTCACGGGCAACCCGGCAGCCGCCTTCCACCAAGGCAAAATGCACATCGTCATGCGGGGCAAAAAGCTGAAGGGAGAGTGGATACTCGTGAAAGACCGGCGCGAGGAGGACAGCAATAAATGGCTGCTCATCAAGGCCGGCGAACCGCTAAAGCTATCCGCGAAGGCCGACGACACCTCGGCGATCAGCGGTCGCTCGATGAAACAAATCGCGAAGGCGAATGACGCGCAGTGGCAGAGCAATCGACCCGCGGAGAAGCGGACCCACCGCAGTCCGCGCAGTCATCGCATCGTGCCGCCGACCTTTGTCGAATCGATGCAATGCAAGGCTGTGACGGAGCTTCCCGAGGGCGATGATTGGACGTTTGAAATCAAGTTCGATGGCTACCGCTGCATTGCGGTGAAAACAGGCAGCAAAGTCGCGCTCTACTCGCGCAACAAAAAGAAACTCAATGCACGATTCCCGGACCTCGCCAAAGCCTTCGCCGGGCTGGCTGGCGACTCCGCCGTCGATGGCGAAATCGTCGCGCTCGATGAGCGAGGCCGCCCTTCGTTTCAGCTCCTGCAAAATAGCGAATCGCAGCAACCGCCGATTTTTTTCTACGCGTTCGATCTTTTGAACCGTGATGGCGAAGACCTGACGCGCGACACCTTGGAGCGAAGACGGGAAGCACTGAAACAACTTCTCGCTGAATCCCCCGATCCATTGCGGTTGTCGCCGCTGCTCGACGCCCCGCCGGGCCAAATCCTCGAAGCGGTGCAAAAGCTCGGTCTGGAAGGCGTCGTGGGAAAACGCAGCAGCTCGCTTTACGAAGCAGGCGAGCGCAGCGGTGCCTGGATCAAGCGGCGAATCAACCGCGAGCAGGAATTTGTGATCGGCGGCTACGTGCCGGGCGCGCGCGGCTTCGATTCACTGATCGTGGGCGTTTATGAAAAGAAGAAACTCATCTACGTGGCGAAGGTGAAGGATGGCTTCGTGCCGCGCATCCGCGGTGAGATTTTTCCCGCGCTCCAAAAGCTGCGGATCGACGACTGTCCCTTCACCAACCTGCCCGAGAAGAAAGCGTCGCGCTGGGGTGAAGCGTTGACGGCCGAAAAGATGAAAGACTGCCGCTGGGTAAAACCGAACGTGGTTTGTCAGGTTGCATTTGTCGAATGGACGGGTGGCGGAAAGCTCCGGCACTGCGCGTTCATCGGCCTTCGCGGCGACAAGACGGCGAGCACGGTGGTTCGTGAAACCTGATCCGAACCAGGCATGGAAAAGGCAATTCTCACGAGGGAAGAGCGCAGGGCGCGGCGCGAGGAACGACGAGCCAGGCAACGAGAAGGGAACGTCGAGCGAGCCGCAAAGATGCGTGCGGTGCGGGTTACCTGGGAGACCGAACCCAATACGGCCAGGCCCGCCTCTTTGTCGAAGGTCAATGTCGGTTGCTCAGGCTGGTTCTATTGGCATTGGCGCGGCGAATTCTATCCGTCCGAGTTGCCCCCCTCGGGATGGTTTGCGCATTACGCCGGCCATTTCAAAACGGTGGAGTTGAATGCGCCGTTCTACTCATGGCCGACGGTGGCTGCGGTTCGCGCTTGGGTTCGTCAAGCCGGCCGCCGGCGGTTCGTCTATACGGTGAAGGCGTCCGAACTGATCACTCATGTTAAACGGTTCAGCGGCACGAAGACGCTCGTGCGGGATTTTGGGCACATCGCCGACATTCTCGGGCCCCGCATGGGCTGCTTCCTGTTCCAACTTCCGCCCAGCTTTCACTACACGCGGGCTCGCCTTGATCGCATCATCTCCCACCTCGAAAAGGGCCGCCGCAATGTGGTCGAGTTCCGCCATCGAAGCTGGTGGAGAGAAGACGTATTCGCTGCCTTCCGCGAGAACGGCACGATTTTCTGTTCCTGCAGTGGTCCACGTTTGCCGGATGATTTGGTCAAGACCGCCAGCGACATCTACGTGCGCTTTCACGGGACCAAGCGCTGGTATCGCCACGACTACAGTGCTGACGAGCTGCGCGAGTGGGCCACAAAAATTCGCGCCAGCGGTGCGTCACGGGTATGGGCCTACTTCAATAACGACCGCGACGGATACGCCATCAAGAACGCCCGAATGCTAAGCCGCCTGCTAAAAAGCCAAACCGGCTAGCGCGGAAGAGACCCTTTGCCACCCCTCCTGGCCGCACCAACGTCCCAGCGAGCAGATCGGCACCCTTGTGAATTGGAAATGAGAGGAATCGCAGAAGTCCCGATGGATAATCGGTCATGGAGCTGTAGAGCAAAGAGATGGCTCCGAACCGAACACGAAGGCGATTCCCCTTGGTCGGACTATCGGAAAACGGAATGACGAAGGGCGAGAGAATCAAAACAGCTCTCATCAATCGTCTGATGATGGCGTGGATTCGGATGGGAATGTTTTGCATACCCGTTTTTCGCTTCGTCCGCCTGATAACGAGATGATTCTCCCGCTTAAACATCTTGCCGTTCCGCCAGAATGGCGACTCGTTCGCCACGTCCAAACTGTGTGCCTCCAACGAAGTGTTGCCGATGAACACGTTCATGTTCCTCGCTCAAGCAACCGACCATGCGAGGGGCTTCTTCTTCGACTTGGGCGCGGTTTGGCTGATACTGGCGTTGCTCGCGGGGCTCTTTTGGTTATGGATGCTCATTCACGCGCTGACCAACCCCGCTCTCAATTCCTCGATGAAAATTGTATGGGCTCTGCTCATTTTCTTCCTCCCATTTCTCGGTGCACTCGCCTACTTTTTCATGGGTCGCAACCCTGCGAATACGTGATCCATGCCATCTGATGACGAACGTCCGTTAACCGTGCAGCAACGAGCGCAACCTTCTTACGATGAGATTGTGCTTTGTGCCTACTTCATTGCCTTGGAGCGCGCTCGGCGGGGTGAGGACGGGGACGCCTTGAGAGACTGGCTGGAAGCGGAACGGCAATTGGGCCTGCAGCGAGTCGGGGAATTATGAGTCGTGCTCCTACGCCGCCTTCTTGCGCTTCGCTGGCTTGCGCGACTTGCTTGCCGCTTTCTTCGTGGGTGGTTTGCCTTTCGATTGCTGGAGGCTTTCCTGCAACACCGAAACAAGGTCGATGACATTGGTGGCCTTCTGCTTTTTCGCAGGCGCCCGCGTTTCTTTATCGGGATGCTCGATCTTTTCCTCGATGAGCTTTTCCAGCGCCTCGTGATATTCGTCATTATATTGTTCCGGCTCCCAATCCTGGGTCATGCTGGCAATGAGCTGCTTCGCCATTTGCATCTCTGCTTTGCCGATCGTCTTCTCAACGGGCTCATTAAACTCGGAGACATCGATGAGTTCCTTCGGAAAGTGCATTAGCTCCAGCATCAGGCCCTTTTTCTGAGGCTTCACGGCGGCGAGGTGCTGGCGCGTGCGAATCACTACTTTGGCAATGGCGATCATACCGGTCTCGACCAGCGCGTTCCGCAGGAGCACGTAAGCTTTATCGCCTCCCTTGCCCGCTTCGAGGTAGTAGGGCTTGTAGAAAAGCAGCGGGTCCACCTCGTCCAGGCTGACAAAATTCATGATGTCCACGGTCTGTGTGGCCTCAACATCCACGCGGGCAAAATCCTCTTCTTTGAGAATGACAAATTTGCCCTTCTCATATTCGTAACCTTTCACGATCTGATCCCATGCCACTTCCTTGCCATCGGCTTCTGCCACTCGCTTGTAATTCACCGGACTTTGATCGCTGGAGCGTAGCAGGCGAAACTTCAACTCCTCACGCCGGGTCGCCGGGAACAGCGACACCGGGATGGTAACGAGGCCAAAAGTGATGGCGCCTTTCCAGAGTGCTCTCATGCTGGGTGAATCGCTTTGTTACCTGCACGCGGTTGCGTCATTCAGTCGCCCACGATTCGTTTTAGCAGATTGAAGGCGGCAACTGCTTTTCCATCCTCTAGCAACGCCATCGCCTGCCGAATCTGTTTCTTCAACTCGGTCACATCCTCGTCCTCGTCGTCTTGCGGTGCGGGCTTGAAGACGATGACCTTCTTCAAGATCTCGGGATTCATCTTTCCCGGGTGAACCGGGCGCTTCGGTTTTTTATGAGGCCGAGGTGACGCCGCTCGCTCACTCTTGGGAATCTCACTTGAACCAATGAGGTCGTATTTGACGCCCACCACGGTGCGGCCCGCAAAAGCCCGCAAGGATTTGGGGAAGATGAGAAATTGACGCGCGCGACCGGGTTTGAAACCGACCTCGCCGCGATCGGCCTTCGTTCCCACCGACTCCTGCGTTACAGTCATGACTCGCTTTGCCCTCACTGCGGTCTGGAGGGCTCGATCTTTCTCGGGTGCCATGAGCGCGAGGTAGATTTCAGGCGGTCCGCATTTCGCGACTACGGTGGCAAAACGGGCGGTCTTCACCTTGGAGTATCGCTGACCTACGGCACTTTGGACTTCGCGGAGGCATGAATTCCGCGCGATTACGCCAAATGCCGCGGGCGGAGTGTTTCGACCGATGTCACGCACAGCCCCTGCCATGCGAGTCCGGCATCTACTCCGGCCTCCTGACCGCCTGCGCCGCCGTTCAGAACTACAAACATCTTCGAAATGGCAGTGTTCGGAGGCGGGAAGAACTTTTGGCAAAGATTTCGCCGGGCACTAAACCGCCTTTATCTGCTGCGCAAACTTGGGTCCGACCGCGCGCTCCTCGTGCTTGAAATAGACGAAGGCTTCGGCCCATTGGCGGCGCTGTTCGTCCATGTAGCGCGCCCAAAGCTTGATCTCTGCTCGTTTGTAATCTTCGCGCCGGAGCCGCAGATAGCCAAAGTTCGCAGTGGCGATCCTCGGCGCGGCCAGTTCCTCGTTCTCCGCAATGCAGAGGGCCGCGTTCGCCGCGCACAAAGTCTCGAAGACCTCGTCGTCAAACCAAGACTCGTGACGAAACTCGAAAGCCGCCCGCATTCCCGACGGCACGTCCGATAGAAACGTGCGCAGAACCTCCGCGTCTTTCTTGAAAGTGGGCGGCAACTGAAATAGCACGGGCCCGAGTTTTTTGTCGGCTGCCACGATTGCTTTGTGGAAGACCTTCAGTAAATCCGCACACCCGCGCAGCTTGGCGAAATGCGTCACGCGCTGTGGCGCCTTGAAGCTGAATTTGAAGCGCGCTGGAGTCCCGGCAGACCAGGCAAGAATTGTCTTCTCCGCGGGGATGCGCCGGAAGGTGTAGTTGATCTCCGTGCTTGCGAAATGTGTCGCGTAGAAAGACAGCATTTTGCTCGCGGGCAAGTCATCCGGGTAAAACTTTCCCTTCCACTCCGGATATTGGAATCCCGATGTGCCAATCCAGAGCTTCAACGTCATGGTGGTCGGAGACTCTGGCGGATTCAGGTCATGAGGGTGCTACGACCCGCCAGCCATCTGCGCTTCCTTCTCGAAGGGAAAACATGGCGTCGCGTCGTCATCCTCCCTGCGAGCGGTGACGACAATCGGGGTCGCGATCACACCATCGTGTGCGTCGATGAAATCCTCGACCGCCTGCTTCACTCCCATCGGGAGATCGAGCAAGTTTTCGAGAAAAACAGGCTCGGATAGTGAACCCTGATTTCTATCGCAGACTTCGAGGATGAGTTTGTGCATGGCCATTGATTCATCGCGTCCCGCACGGTCGCCGGACGTTACTTCGACGCCAGAATGACGGTTCCTGTTCGTGAGTTCGCCCACTCGGTGGTCCAGGACAGAATGGCCGAACCCGTTTCTCTCGGCTCGGAGAACTGCACACAATGCGCGGCTGCGGGAATCGTCAGCCAGCGGCTCGTGGGCAGAGAACGGGCGGCGGTTTCCAGCCACGCCTCGGGAGCGAGCGGGTCATTCTGTCCGTGGAGGAGCAGCGTCGGGGCCGTGATTCGGGCGAATTGTTCTTCGACAGGATCGGCCAGCATTTCCGTGCTGGTGCGCCAGGTGCGGGCGATTCCGGCCCGCAACACATCGACCGCTGCCCAGAAAATAACGGGGGACTTTTCCTTGAGGAGATCGCCCAACAAGCGGCCAATCTGCGTTGCTCGCTTCCGCGCGTGAATGTCCACGGTCGGGGCGATCAAGGTCAAAGTCTTCACCTCATCCGCGTGCATCGCTGCGAAATGCGCGGCCACTTGGCAGCCCATTGAATGACCGACGATGTGAGCCGTTGCGATCCCTCGTTCCAGCATCCACTCGTTGAGCCACGCGGCGTGTTCCGGCATCGAGAGCGCGCGTCGGGGACCGGTGCTCCGCCCGAAGCCTGGCAGTTCCAGCACCCTCACCGGATGATACTCGGAAAGCAATCGAGCCAGCGGCAGGAAATACCGGCCGGACATCGCGAGGCCAGGAATGAGGATGATGGGGACTTGCCCAACGTGGGCCGACTCGACCGAATGCAACTGCGCGCCGCGAATGCGGGTCCACCGGTCGGTGAAGGCAGTGGATATGCGCGGAATACCTTCGCGGGTCATGGCAGCGCGCAATGTCTAGCCGGGACGGCTGACGGATGAGTGGACGGTCTTCACGTTCAAGTATCGCGAACTTCGCGCGGGGTGGACTTCGCGGACGCAAATTCATGCGCCAGCTCGGAAATCCCACGTCCATTTGAACAGATCATCCGATGCCATAAATGCGGGTCAGATACTGTATGATTCCCATCTTCATCCTTCACATCTGACTCCTCGGACTGCTTTCGCTCGGCATCATCGGCAGCACAGTTTATCTCGGACATGAATGGCAGCAGGGCTCAAGGCGATGGGATTCTGTCCTTCAAAAATCGGTCTTCGCTCCGAACTTGGGATGGAATGAAGAAACAGCCTACTTCGCTATCGCAGTCGGCTTGATCCTGCTCGCGCTTTTTGGGGGTGCCATCATTCGCGGAATTCTGCGCCTGATGCGCAGCGGGAAATTGTCGGCTGAAAAATGCGACCCGGAGATCTCGCCGAAACTCGGGGCCGAACAGCGGATACGACGGCCCCGATGGTTCCGAATTGCATGTCGAGTTCTAGGCCCCGAAGACGGTATCCCGAACGTGCTCACGCACGGCTGGGGCCTGCACGATGGACCGGTTTCGGCGATTCTGCCCGGCCGATCAAACGGGGCCTTCAGCCTAGAGAACTTTGCGAAGAACCTCGAAGCCGTCCTCGCGCTGGCCGGCGGCGCAAGCCAGGCATATGGAATGGAGCCAGTTTCCAGTGCATCTTTTTTCCGCGCGACTGCGGCGTAGGATGCGAAAAGAAGAATGAACCTCCACACGCTATGACTACCAAAAAGAAAGCTGCCAGCCGCCGAGAACTGATCGCGCCGAAGGGCGACAAGCGATTCGTCCGCCGGAAGGCAGACGGCACGTTTGGCAAAACCGTCGCAGTCGGTAAATCGCTGTCGGCGGATAAACGCACCAAGGCAAAGAAGACCGTGCCGAAAGGCCAAGGCGACCGCGGCGACACGAAAAGCTAACCGCCAGGTCAGACGATGGCGGTGCTTGAGGAGTCGATTATTTTATTTCGGACGTTGGCTAGCGCTCTGGTTCCTTTATCATGAGGCTTCCCTTTTGGAGGGAAGACGGCTCTTCCCTGGTCGGAGCCCAAGGCGTCTCTGACACACCCATCTCAGCGGAAACCCAGTTTTCCGCAACGCCTTCCTGATGGGCCTCGTCGGCGCGGGAGACTGCGCTGGCCACGGCTCCCACGCAGACTCCCAAATTGTGGAGTGGAAACGCACTCTGCCGCTCCGCGCTTCGCTACCGGCCTTTGGGCTCCCTCTGGCCCACAGCCGGGGGCCGGCCGCTGCGCTCAGGAGTGGCAGAGAGCGTCCCCACGTGCTCCGCGCCGTCCATGCGATTCACGCGGCGCGCCGGCAAAAGCCGTCACGCCGCTTGCGATCAGCCGCCCGCCTTAAGTTTGCTGGACGTTGCTCAGCCTCCGGGATTTTCGGGGAGGCTTCGCGTGGGCCAGTTGGGAAGGTGCCGCCTCGCTGGCGCTCGCCCGCGCTCATTGCCGCGCTGGCTAGGGAAAGAGAGAAAGGTGCGGGTGCTCGGCGCTGTCGCGGCCCTGCGCTGCTGATCGCACGCCAGCTTATTTGGTGCGAGCAGGCTTCGCAAAGTATCGCGCGAGCGTCTTGCTTGGCTCGACTGACGAGTAAGCTTTTCGCGCGATGCGGTCCGCTGACGAGCGGATCGTAGCGGATGAGGCCGGTGACGTATGAGAAAAACGACGGATAGCCGGGTTCGTTCCAGCGCAGGTCCACGATCTGCCAAATCCGCGCGGGAAACGTAATTTTTTCGGGCTTGGCGCTCAGGGGTGCAGGCGTATTCGTCCGCGTCAAGGCGCGGATTTCGTCGAGGCGCTGGACGACCTGCACGAGCAGGCCCTCCTGCGGCTAGCCGGGGCGATAACGGGCGAGGAGTTCAACATCGACGGCATCTTGTGCCGCTTGACGGGCTCCATTTCTTTGACTGCGGCGGTTTTGCTCATTGGTTTCGTGGCTCCTTTCGATGGCCACAAGGTAGTGTTCGAACGAACAGGCAGGCAACCGGCAGCCTATGGACACTTTTACAGAGGCGCGGGCGCAAAATCGAGGCGCCGGCGCAGGTGAACTTGCAGACCTGTCAAAGATTTTCGCAGGTCACTGGAGAACACCGAAGAGGTGTTTGAGAACACTGGAGAACAAATGGCCCGCGATCTGACCGGGCGTCAAAAAACCGGATGTAGAGCCTTCGTGTCGCGCAATCCAGAGCGCAAATGCGCCGGGCGACGCACAGCACAAGAAGCTCAAAACCTACTACATCCGATGACCAAAGAAAAACTCCAGCAACCCGTGGAGGACGCCGTCGCTGGCGAGCAGTTCCGCCGCCTTTTCAGCACGGTGAAGACCTACCAATTGGTGGACGACTTCCGCGCCCAGGCCGCTCTTCTGTTGCCTGCTCCAAAGGCCGAAGCGTTGATCGCCGTCCTTGAAAGCGAAAGCTCTCCCCGCGTGAACTTCGAGACCACCAAACGCGCCGAACCCGCCACCGCCCGCTGACCATGGCCCGGCGCGCGATCCACAACAAAAACAACGTAGGACCGCAGGTGCGCCGCCTGCGGTTCCTGCGGGGCTGGTCGCAGTCGGCGCTTGCCACAAAGCTCCAACTCGCCGGCCTCGACATCGACCGCAGCGGTGTCTCGAAGATTGAGGCGCGGATGGTCTTCGTGGACGATCGCACGCTGCTCTACCTCGCCGACGTGTTGAAGGTCGAACTGCCCGAGCTTTTCCCAAAGCGCGACGCCGGGCGGCGCATCCACGAATTCATGGCGCAACTGGAGACGACACGGTTTTGAACGACTTGCCTAATACCCCCAAAACGAGCGTTGCTGAAGGTTCCGCGACGCCAGCCACCAAATCAATCTATCCGGACAAGAAAAACTATACGCTCAAGGAGGCTGCGCTCTACCTCAACGTCTCCACGCGAACGGTGGAGCGCTTGATTCAACGGCGGCTGCTCCGTCGCAACAAGGCACTACGCAAAATCTTCATCCCGCGAATGGAACTCGATCGGTTCCTCGAACAGAGCCTTTGATTTGCGCGCGGCCGGCGGCGTGGAGGTCAAACCTGCGCAGCAGCGAGCGCACTCCGCACCGGAGGTCTTAGCAAGATGGCGGGCAACCATGCTCAAGAGGACCGAATTTATACCCACAGCGAACGCCGCCGCTCCGGACGGTGCAGAGCGAGTAGAGACTGCGAAGCGAAAGGGCGGGACGTGGGCGACTCTCGTGAGCGTCGCCCCCAATCTCTACCGACATCCGAATTCTGGCGTTTACTACGGGAGGTCTATGATCGCAGGCCGCAGGCAACTTCATTGCCTGGAGACAGCGGATCGGAAAACGGCTGACATAAAGCTGTCCGAGTGGCTCGATACGGCGCGGCGTCTTCGGCCGGAAGTATCGAGGAGCACGTTGGACGAGTTGCTTTTGCGGTTTCAGGCCACACGGATTCATTGCGAAGACGCGACCAAGGTCGCCGAGCAAGGTTTCTCCACATCGTTCCGGCTGTATTTCGACTGCAATCGTCGAGTCTCTTCGGTCCGCGGAAGTGAGCTGAAGGCGTTCATCAATGGTCTCGCCAAGCAGCGTAATTATAGTGCGAACACTTATAACCGGGTATGTCTCTTCGTGCGGCAGCTTTTCGAGTTGGCAAAGATTGACGGGATGATCGCGGAGAACCTCTACGAGACATCAGGGCAGCGCTATCAGTCCGTTCATCGCAAGCCGCCGACGATCCCTACAGCGGAGCAATTCGGGCACATTCTCGCCGAGGTGCGCGCTGAAAAGAAGAATCGAAAGGGCGCAGCGTCAGGCGATTTTCTCGAGTTCCAAGGGACTGCCGGGCTCGGCCAAGCCGAAGCAGCGGAACTGACGTGGGCAAACGTCGATTTCGATGTCGGCGAAATGAAGATCAAGCGTGTGAAGACGGGCAAATACTTCCCGGTGCCGCTCTATCCCAAGCTACGAGTGCTGTTGAGCCGAATGAGGAATGAGGCCGAAGCGCGAGCGAATAAGGAAAACCGCGAACTCCAAAAAGACGAGCGGGTCTTCTTCATCGACAACGCGCGCAAAGCGCTCACCAACGCGTGTCAGCGCTTAGGGATGCCGGCATTCACGCAAAGAAATCTACGCCAGATGTTCATCGTGGAAGCGTATCGCGCAGGTGTGGACGTGAAGACGCTCGCGAAATGGCAGGGCCACCAGGATGGCGGGAAGCTGATCATGGACACCTACACGGAAGTGCTTGGCGCCGATCAGCGCGAATTCGAGAGGAAGCAAATCATGCGGCTGGCGTAGCGGCGAGGTGAGGTTTCGTTCACGTCAGAAACGGCACTGAACATCGCGCGGGGTGAACGGCGCATTGCGGACGCTGGGCACTTTGCCGCTATCGGGAGGGTAGCAGGACGATTTTTGACTAGCGCCTGGGAACCCCGCTGGGCCACTCGACGCGCTCCTGGCGTCATTTCCGGGTGACGCCTCGAATGGGGGCGATGGCACTGAGTCTCGCGATTCTTTGCTCACTCAGGCCGGGCCACGCAAGTCTTCGGAGGCGCGGCGTATGCAATCACCGAAGTTGAAGCGCGTCAGAAAAGCCGCCGTGGTTACCATCAGTGGTTACCTTCTCCCAATATCCATTCAGGCCTCTATTTCGCAAACCACGCGCTCTCAGTGAATTAAAGTGGTCGGGCTGGCGGGATTCGAACCCGCGGCCTCTTCGTCCCGAACGAAGCGCTCTACCAAGCTGAGCCACAGCCCGTTTTGTGGAACGCGGAAGCTACGAGGGGCAGGAAAGGGGGTCAATGAAAAGCTTTGGCGCGCCTTTCTGGAACTGTAACCGAGGGGGCGTTGATCGCGTCTGAAGTCGCGTTCAGATCCCAGTAATTCCAAATCCAATTATGAATACTGTCGCGTCACTCACTTTCGTAGCCTTGCTGGTTCTTGCTCACGTGGCCCAAGCGCGGCTGGGGGAAACGGAGGCGCAGTCGAAGGTCCGCTACGGTGAGCCCAATCCTGATCTCATTGGGCCCAATGACAAACCACTGATGAACGGCGCCACGGAACAGGCTTACCTGTTTCAGGATTGGCGGGTGCGGGCGGCATTCGTCAATGGAACGACTGTGCGCATCGAATACGTTCATGTTCCGGACGGGATGCCGAAAAAACTCACGGCGGCGGAAATTGAGACCATCCTCGAGGCCGAGAAAGGCGGGAAGTATGCCTGGCGGGAACAAAAACCGCGCACGGGCTACAAGGAACTCAATGTGCTCAAGACGCTTTTCGAAGGAAGGACCTGGGAGCGCAGCGATCATGCGGAGGCAAAATTAATCGCGGAACTTGTGCTCGTGTTAGAGACGCGAGACGCCGATCGATTGGAAAAGAAACTCGCGGAGCAGACCGGGAAGGCGCCGGAGAAGTCGGTGTCCAAGAGTCCGGGATTCTAAGCCGAGGTGCGGAAAAAGCGAAAACGCTCTTGTCCGCGCGGAGGCTTTTCGGCAAAGCACTGAGCAACTCCCGCCGAACTCGCAGTTCCTGGCGCCACGGGCGCCGGCGCGGAGGTTCAATCCTCGACCCCACTTCCCATGAGCACGACGCAAAACACCTTCCCCAAACTTCACAATGCCATGTGGCCCGGCCTCGTTGGCAAAGGATCGCCCGGCGCGGAACCATTTATCGATCTCGACACCATGCTCGAACTCACCGCGGCGGCGGAGGTGAATGGGCAGCGGTTCGATGGTGTAGATCTCTTCCTCTACGATCCACACGTCTCGATCGATATCGACGATGACGGCATCAAGGCGCTGGCCGACAAGATCAGTGGGAAAGGATTCGCCGTGGGTTCCGTGGTGGCGCCGGTGTGGTTTGATGCCTCCGCAATGGGCGATGAAAAGCAGCGGGCGAATTGGCTGACCGCGGTCAGGAAAGCCTGCGGGATCGCACAAAAGCTCCGGGAACTCGGCGTGCGGCCTTACGGCGTGGTGCGCATCGATTCGGCGGCGAGCGTGACGGATTGGGACAAGGATCCTGAAAACAACACGAAGCTCATCGCGCAAACGTTTCGCGAAGGGGCGGACATTGCCGAGGGCCATGGCGAACGTCTGGCGGCCGAAGGCGAAATCTGCTGGGCCGGAATGCATTCCTGGCGCGTGATGGTGAAGCTGCTCGAGATGGTGGATCGTCCAAAGACCGTCGGCTTTCAGGCCGACATGGCGCACACGCTTCTCTACACGCTGGGTTACAATCGGGAACAGGATCGCATTTTGCCGGCCAACTACGATTGGAGCGACCGGGCGATTTTGAATGAAGCTTTGAAAACGCTGACCGCGGCTTTGCGCCCCTGGACCATCGATTTCCACGTCGCGCAAAATGATGCCAGTGTGAAGGGCTCCGGGTCACACGACAAAACGGGCAAGCACTGCATGGCCACCGACCCCGCGGGGAAACTCGATATCCCGCACGACGCTGGCTTTTGGATGCGCGACGAGAACGGAGAGAAAACGAAGAAGTTTCAACACATCTGCTGGGATGGTTGCATGTTCCCGAATGAGGAACTGATGAAGTCGGAGACGTGGAATAGCATTCTCGCGGCGATGATTCAGGTTCGCGAGCAACACGGCTGGGACGCGTAGTTGAGTCGTTTTCGGCGCCCTGTGCGCCGTGGGCTCCAAGAAAATGCGCGCCGTGAGTCAACCTCGCGCCGCGCATTTTTCGGGTGGAATAGGATTCGAGGCGCTGCCTCTTGGGCGGGCTAATACACGCCCAAAACTTTGAGGATAACGACCACGACCACGATGACGCCGATGATGTAGAAGATGCTGTTCATAGGATTGGGTATGTTGCGCCTTATTTTCGGCTGACGACGAGCAGGTGCGCGCATCAGATTGTCGGGAATTTGCCGATGACGCGTTCCTGGCAGCTTTCGAGATGATAATTGGCCCTGGTCACGAAGCTGAAAGAACCGCCCGGACCGACGAGATTCCACTTGCCGCTTGTCACAGGTGGGCTGGCTCTTCAAAAACAGCCGCGTCAATGCCCCTTCCGTCATCCCTTCCCTCGAAAGTTGCCGCGCGTCTGAAGTCTTCGCCGTCTTTCCTGGAATCGACTCCGGTGCTCGTGGGATTCGACGGATTTGTCGATACCATCCTGCACGTTGTCCGCACCCGCGAATCGGCGACGAAATTCCGGCGCCTTGATGGCATGCGCGAATTCGCCGGCCGGATCGATGCCGCGGCCGGATTGAGCGGCAATGTCGAGCTGGTGACACAGATGGTGAAGCTGGGTGGCAACGGGCCCATCATGGCCAACGCGCTGGGCGCCTACGGTCTTCCCATGACCTATTTGGGCAATCTCGGCTGTCCGAATTTGCATCCCGTGTTCGCGCAGTTTGCACAGCACGCCAGGGTTCATTCCGTCGCGGAACCTGGCTATACCGACGCCATCGAATTCGATGACGGCAAGCTGATGTTCGGCAAGCACGAGTCGCTCAAGGAGGTGAACTGGAACACCATCATCAAACACGTGCCCGAGCCGCAATTGATCCGGATTTTTCAGCAGTCAAAGCTCATCGCGCTGGTGAACTGGACCATGCTGCCTCACATGAGCGCCATTTTTCGGAAGCTGCTGACGCGTGTGGCGCCCGCCCTCAAGGGCCCAAAGCGCTGGCTCTTTATCGATCTCGCGGACCCAGCCAAGCGCTCGTCCGAGGACATTGCCGAGGCCCTCAAGCTGGTGACAAAGTTCCAGAAGTTTTTCCGCGTGATTCTGGGCTTAAACATGAACGAATCGCGCCAGGTGGGTGAAGTGCTGGGCTTTGCTCCACCGGAGGAAACCTACGGCACGGTGACGCATCACGCCGCTCAGCTGCACGCTGCGCTCAAGGTCGACACCGTGGTGATTCACCCCACGCAATTCGCCGCGGCGGCGGACGCGACCGGATGTACACATCTGACGGGCCCTTTCACCGCGCGGCCAAAGATCACGACTGGTGCCGGAGACCATTTCAATGCCGGGTTTTGCATCGGTCGCCTCCTCGGAATGGACCTCGCCGAGAGCCTCCAGGTCGCCGTGGCCAACTCCGGGTTTTACGTGCGCAATGCCAAAAGCCCGACCGTGCGTGATACGATCCGCTTCCTGCGGACGCTCTGAGCGGGCAGGTCCGGCGGTGGTGTCCAAATCCCGGCGCAATGGGCAGCGTGCGGCGTCAAAATGGTTGGTTCCGCCCCGGTGATTTGGTAGATCGTCGACCATGAAATGTCCGGCCTGTTACAACGAGCTGATCCCGTTCAATCTGGGTGGCGTTACGGTGGATGCATGCAAGGGTGGATGTGCGGGCATCTGGTTTGACGCCTTTGAACTCCAGAATGTGGATGAGCAGGATGAAGTCGCTGAAGAGTGGCTTCTCCGCCTCGAGCGCAATCCTGAGATCCAGGTTGATCCCAGCCGTCGGCGGGAGTGTCCGCGGTGCGAAGGCATTCCGTTGCGGCGGCATTTTTTCAGCGCGAAACGTGAGGTGGAAGTGGACCTCTGCCCCGCCTGCGGCGGTTATTGGCTGGATGCCGGCGAGCTCGAGCAAATCCGCGCCGAAAAGGCGGCCGAGGCTGCCGCCGCGGAGATGAACGATGTGCGCCTGTCCATGGAAACCATCCGTTTCCTCTATCGCCAGAAGAAGAGTTTCGTCCGGCGAAGTCTAGATTGAGCGTGGGTCTCGTATTGGCACCGTTACAGCGGGAAGCCAAGCAGCCAAGTGGCTGAGCCCACCCGCGCGGCCGGGTGCCGCATGTCACCGGATTGGACTTCACGGATGACGTTGGTCTTGGCGGGTTCATTAACGAGAAAGGCGATCTCCCGGGAGGCGTTGATCAGCGGGAAGGTGAGGGTGATCCGTTGTGGAGGCGGCTTGGGACCGATCACGGGAACGACGTCGCGGTCAATGATGTCGAGCGCGTCTGAGCCGGGGAAGAGCGATGCGGTATGTCCATCGGGACCGAGCCCAAGCAGAAGCAGGTCGTGTCTGTATTTCGCCTCTCCAAAGCGCTGGGCCACGGCGGCGAGCTTGCGTTCGTATTCGGCGGCGGCTTCCTCGGGATCGATCTCGCCCCGCAGGCGAAAGACGTTGCCCTCGGGGATTGGGACGCGGTCGAGCAGCGATGCTTTCGCCATGGCGAAATTGCTATCCTTGTCGTCGGGTGGTACGCACCGTTCATCACCGAAAGTGATCTGCACCTTGTCCCACGGGAAATCAGCGCCCTGCGCGGCCATCGATTCATGAATCGGGCGAGGCGTATTTCCTCCAGCGAGGCCAAGACGAAAGATCCCGCGTTCTGAGATGGCGATCTGCCCATTTTTCAGAATGAACTGCGCCGCGCCGGCGGCAAAATCATCAAAACGAATGGTATTGTGGGACATGGGATTAGATTTGATCCATGAGCCGGCAGGGCACGGCAAACTCGAGGCGCGCCAGCCCGGCGCGAAGGACGGGAAAGTACAGGTGCGTGAGCGAGGCTTTGCGAATACGAATCTGGGATTCGCCCGGCAAACCGAGCGCACGCGCGACGAACTCGCTGAAATCCGGCTCGTGCCCAACGATCATGATTTGCTCGAAACGATCGAGCACGGCGATCTCGTCCATTGCCGCCTCGGGGTGCATGCCGCAAGCGAGCCAGGGCCCCGTCAACAATTCGCAGCGGAGGTGCTGCGCGACAATCCGCGCCGTTTCGTCCGCGCGCCGAATCGGACTGGTGATGATTAATTCCGGCGCGATCTGGTGTGCCGCGCAAAAGCGGCCGACCTTTTCCGCTTGCGCCACGCCTTTTTCCGAAAGTCGGCGCTCGTCGTCAGTCGCGGCCACGGTGTTGGCGTCGGCGTGACGGAGAAGAAAGACGTCCATGGTCCGCGGCTACATCACCATTCCGCCGTCCACGGTCAGGCATTGGCCGGTGATGTAAGCGGCTTCATTGCTGGCGAGAAAGGCCACCGCTGCGGCGATGTCTTCCGTGAGCCCGAAACGGCGCATCGGGATACTCTTGACCACGGCGTCCTTGATGTCCTGGCTCAGCACTTCAGTCATGTCCGTGGTGATGAATCCGGGCGCGACCGCGTTGCAGGTGATGCCGCGACTGGCGAGTTCACGCGCGATTGTTTTGGTCAGTCCCAGCAAACCAGCTTTGGACGCGGCATAGTTGGCTTGCCCGGCATTGCCAGTCAGTCCCGCCACGCTGGCGATGTTGATGATCCGACCGCCGCGCTGCTTGATCATGGGGCGCTCGGCCGCCTGGATGAAATTGAAAGCGCCCTTGAGATTGGTATCGACCACGATATCCCAGTCCTCCTCGCTCATGCGCATGGAAAGGCCGTCCCGTGTGAGCCCGGCGTTGTTGACCAGGATGTCGAGACGCGAGAATTCGGCGACGATTTTCTCCGTGAGTTCCTTGACAGCGCCATGACTGGCCACGTCCACGGTGTAAGCTTTGGCGAGGCCGGCATACTGGGCGTTGATTTCCTCGGCCGTTCTTTCGGCGTTCTTTTCGGTGCGGCTGACCACTGCGACACGGCAACCCTCCGCCGCGAGGCGGAGAGCGATGGCCTGGCCGATTCCACGACCAGCTCCCGTGACGATGGCGACTTGATTGGCGAATCTCATATGTTTTGGGGGCCGCGAGTCTTTGAACCGGGCGCGTATGTGTCGAGGTTGTTCTTTGTTCAGAGAATGAACCGCGGCGGTCTCGGCGGTCGCAGCGAGCCGGAAGTAGAATCGGGAGCTCTCCCGGGCGCTGAACAATACGGAATTCACGCCCGCCTCGCCCCGCATGACCCGATTTTTTCGCCGCGATCGCCGCGCCCGCCGCGGTTCCAATCCTGACGTCCACCACGGGAAAGTGGAGCCTAGGGGATTCGAACCCCTGACCTCCTCAATGCCATTGAGGCGCTCTACCAACTGAGCTAAGACCCCGTTTCAAAGGGCGCCGAAGCTGCCCCCCACACGCCCGGTTCGCAAGGGGAAAGTTTGGTGATTCCGGGGATATGTTCGGAAGCGTGAAGGCATGTGTTCCGCGGGGCGATTTTATTGCTCGCGTGCAGAGCCGACTGGCTCAAGACGTTCGATCAGTGCGGTGTCGATGATGCGGACACTTTCGCCCCCGCCGTCAGGAAGGTTGATGTAGACGGTGCGCCCGCCGCGTGGGAGCCACGCGAAGTCCGGATGGTCGATCAGATAATGCGCCCCGCTGACCGTGTGGACGGTAAAGGGGCGAAACGGTGGTGTGCGAAGAACTTCCTTGAGTCTTTCAGCATGCATCGGCGGAAGGCTACTTTGCCGCTCTCCAATCGGCAAGGTACCCGGCGGGTTCGGTTGGATTGCGGTCGGTGAAAAATGGGGACGACTTCATGCAGCGCCGCTTTCGAATTTGTAGCCAAATTCGCGCACGGTGCGGATAAATCGCGGTTCGGTCGGTTCCGGTTCGATCTTTTGGCGGAGCAGTGTGACGAAACGATCGATGCTGCGCGGCGTGACCATGGCGTCGTAGCCCCATACGCTAGACATGATGGTGTCGCGATTTAAGGCGCGTCCGGCGTTTTTGACGAAGTAGGCGAGAAGCTCGAATTCCTTGGGCGAGAGCGGGACTTCCTTCCCGGCCCTGGTGAGGGTGCGCGACTCGAGATCGAGACGGCAGTCACCAAATTCGTGAACTGCATCAGCGCTGTGCTGGGACCGCCGCAGCAAAGCTTCCGCGCGCGCGAGCAGTTCCTTAATGCTGAAGGGTTTCGTGACGTAATCATCAGCGCCGAGTTTGAGGCCGAGAACGACGTCGCTTTCCTGCGCTTTCGCCGTGAGCATCAGGATCGGCATCGCGAGTTTTTCCTGCCGCAGAAAACGGCAGATTTCGTAGCCATTAATTTGCGGCAGCATCAGGTCGAGCACGATCAGATCAGGCTGCAGCGCGAGCGCCTGCTTGAGTCCGGCGTCACCGTCAACGGCGGTGTGCACCCGGCAACCCTCGAACTCGAAGTTGTCTTTCAGGCCGCGGAGCAAGGTGGGGTCGTCTTCGATGATCAGGACGCTGGCATTCATGCGGTGGGGAGAACGATGGAAAATCGGCTGCCCTGGCCGGGCTTGCTGTCGAGCTCGATGCGGCCATGCAAAGCGGCGACCAGGTCTTTGACAATGCTCAAGCCGAGTCCGACGCCCTGGCGGGAGCGGGCCAGGCGCGTATCGGCTTGATGGAACGGTCGGAAGATGTGTTTGCGATCGGCCGCGGAAATGCCGGGACCGTTGTCCTCGACTGAGAAGGTGACGGTTCTTCCATTCGCGGCGGCGCGGAGCGCGATCCGCTTTTCCTGGTCGGTATATTTAAGGGCATTGTCGAGCAGGTTGGTGAGCACGGTGGCCAAAGCGTCGCGATCGGCTTTTACGCGCGGCAGGTCCGCGCCGATTTCCACCGAAAACTCGCATTGCGGAGCCTCGAGCCTCGGTCCCAATGCCGCGATGGCGTCGTGCGCCGCTTCCTGTGGGTCGATCGGGGTCAAGTCGAGCCGTTGCTTTCCGCGTGCCAGCCGGGTGAAGGTGAGGAAATGTTCAGCCAGCCGGCTGAGCCGCTCGTTCTCCTGGGCCAGCAGATCGAGGTATTCGCGGAGCTGTTGCTCATTGCGGAAACGTCCGTCGCGGAGGGTATCCACGAGCATTCGCATCGCGGCCAGAGGCGTGCGCAATTCGTGCGCCACGGTGGCGACGGCGGTACTGCGGAGTTCGCGCAATTCGAGCTGCCGGCTGACCGTGAGAGCGCCGGCGAGCGCGAAGGCCAGAATTCCGATCACCACAGTCCCGACGATCCACATATACGCGCGAAACTGCTGGCGTTGCTCGAGATTCAGCGCCTCGGAATCGACAAAGAAAACCTGCACGGACCATGGCCGGCCCAGTTCCCGCAGGGAAATCTGCGCGACCGGGGCCCCCGTGGCGAGCGTTGTGCCACTGACTGGCTTCCCTTCATTGTCGATGACGCGGACGAGCACGTCGCGATCGAAGAGGTCCCGAAAATAGAGACGCGCTTCGTCGGCGGAGATGGTCGCTTTTTGGTCCGCGACGTTGCGAGCGAGGGTGGCACTCGCATTGGTGAGCGTTTGCTGATAGAGCGCGCTGAGGCGTTCAAAAGCGGCGGTGCGTTCGTCGTCTACGGAATCCACCATGAAGCGGACCATTAGCACCGTGGGAATGAGTGGCACGATGGCCAGGAGGAGCAATAGCGCGCGGACCTGGCTGGGACGGAATTCGTGCGGAGTCATGGCGCGAACAGGAACTCCTTCTCAGGGCGGCGGCTGGTCCTTTTCGGAAAGTGCGGCTTGGATCGCCCGGTCGAGCGCGGCGCAATTCGGTTCGCCCGCACATGTTTTTCCCAACATCTGGTGCGCCCCACCAGCAACCGCCAGCCGCGAATGCGCGATGCGTTTCATCAAATCATCCAATCGTCATCGACGACCGCATCACGCTGGTCCTTGTCCAGAATGGTCAACTGACGTTCCTCGTAAAAAACCAGTGAGCGCGCCGGAATGCTTTTGGTGACGAAGACGTTGGCGCCCACGGTCGAGCCGGCGCCGATGACCGTGTCCCCACCCATCACGGTCGTGCCGGCATAGATCGTGACATGGTCTTCGACTGTTGGGTGCCGCTTTTTTCCGCGCAGGGCCTGGCCACCAGCCAGCGAGCGCGCGATGAGCGCGACACCTTGATACAACTTTACATGATGCCCGAGCGATGCCGTTTCGCCGATCACCACGCCGGTGCCGTGATCAATGAAAAAGCTCGGGCCGATTTGCGCGCCGGGATGAATGTCGATCCCGGTTCGTGAGTGCGCCCATTCCGTCATGATGCGCGGGATGAGCGGCAGGCACAGTTCGTATAGGACGTGCGCCATGCGCTGGATGGCGACGGTTTCGATGTAGGGATAGGCGAGGATGATTTCGTCCACCGTTGTCGCGGCAGGATCGCCCGCGAAGGCCGCGTCCACGTCCGTGCGCAGGATGGCGCGAACTGCGGGCAGACGTTCGAGAAAATCAAAAAGCAGCTTTTCGGCGTTCGCTTCCGGGCAACCGGGTTCCCGCAGGCGCAAACTTTTGCAAATCTCCTCCTTGAGCCGATCCGCGATGGTATAGACGCGATGCGCCGTGACGCGGCGGAGGTGGCTGGAATGAATCGGTTCGCGGTCGTGAAAGCCCGGAAACAAAAGCTGGAGCAAATCTTCGCATATGGACGCGAGGGCCAGTTTCGACGGGAGATTGGCTCCGTCGATGTGGTTGATCCCGCCAGTCTCGTACGAGCCGAGAATCGCGGTCGTGATTTTGTCCAAATCCTTATCCATGCGGAAACTTCGACTACTCTTCTTTGAATAACCGCGCAATCTGCATGTCGAACCGCGCAACCCTGCACTCTGCCATGACTACCCAACATTTTTTCGCTCTCACCGCTGCCATCGTGCTTTTCGCCGGTTGCGATCGTGCCACCCAAAGCGCCGAGGCGCAGCGCCTGGCGGCTGAACGCGCGGCGTTGGAACAGGACAAAGCTGCCCTGGCGGCTGAGCGCGCAGATGCCGACCGGCTGTCGAACGAACAGGAACGTGCGCGTCTGGAATCGGAACGGGCGGCACTCGAGCTCGAAAAAGCGCGGGTTTCTGGCGACAAGGCATCGCTGGTCGAAGCCCAGCGCCAGGCAGATTTGGCAGAGGAACGCTCGAAGCGATTGGTCGCGGAACGGAATGCGGCGGAGGAAAGTGCGGCTCGCCGGGCGGCCGAGGCACGCGAAGAACAGGTGCGGCAGGCCGTTCAGGGTTCCGCCATCCAAACCGGCGGGGACCAGACAACCGACTCCTTTTACGATGCCCTCGATCCCTACGGAGATTGGGTCCAGACCGATCGTTACGGTTATGTATTCCGCCCGCGGACGACGGGACCCGCCTGGCGGCCCTACACCGATGGGTCCTGGGTGCAGAGCGACTACGGCTGGACCTGGCGCAGTAACGAACCTTTCGGTTGGGCCACCTATCATTACGGCCGCTGGGCCCAATTGCCGCGCACCGGCTGGGTTTGGGTGCCGGGTTCGGAATGGGGGCCGGCATGGGTTTCGTGGCGCAACAGCGATGACTACGTGGGTTGGGCGCCGCTGCCTCCGGACGCATGGTCGGCCAATGGATTCACCGCGTCAGTCGATGCCTATTTCGACATCGGCCCCGGCCTCTATGCCTTCCTGCGCGTGGGCGATTTCGGAGAACCGTCTTACGTTGGTCGCGTGATCGAGCCGGCGCAAAATGTCGCCATCATCAACAAGACCGTGAATGTGACGAACGTGACTTACAAGAAGGTCAAGAACGTCAACACGATCGTGAACGAAGGGCCGGACGTGACGGTCATCAACCAGCGGAGCCGTAACCCCGTGAAGCGTGTGAAGGTCGAGCGAGTGGGTATTGGGGGCGTGAAAGGCGGGAGGGGATCTAAATTCGAAGGCGACACGCTGACCCTCGAAGCGCCCGCAATCAAAAACAGCAAGCCTGTGGGCAAACCGAGGCGCGTGAAGGAGGAAGTCAAAGTGGCGGAAGTGGAGCGGGGTTGGCGTGAGGCAAAGGGTGACGACGCTGCCAAGTTTCGAGAGGCCACCAAAGCGAAAGCGCGTGAAGTTGAGGATGCGCAGCGCCGCGGGGCATCAAACGTGAATGCGGCGATTCCGGCGGTGCCGACCACGCCACCTGTCCAGGTTCCGCCGAGTAACGTTGAGACGAGAATCCCAGCGGACGGCGCGGCCGAATTGCGGGAGGAGAATCGACGCCGGGCCGCGGCGGAGGCCGGGAAGACCGCGTCGGACGAGAAAAGCCGCAAGGAGCGGGAGCGATTGAAGGATGCCGTCCCGCCGGAGAAAAAGAAGAATCGGGACAGTCTGATGACGACTCCTGATGGTGCGGAACCGGCGGGATCGCCCGCGGAGAAGCAGAATCAAAAAGAACGAAAGGCGGCGAAGGCTGCGGCGGAAAACGCAGCGGTGGAAGAAGACAAAGCGCGTCAGCTCGCGAAAAAGAAAGCGATGGCCGAAGCGGAAGCGGCGGCGAAAATGGAAAAGCAGGAACGCAAAGCCGCGAAAGCCGCTGCTGCTTCGGATGGGTCAGCTGGAGCCAACGACGCGGAGAAAGCGGCGAAGAAGAACAAGAAAAATAAGGACAAGACGGGCCAGTAGTCCCCGAAGCAGCGGGTACACCGATCCTTCATCGCGGGCGAAGGCGCCGGGCGCCGAAGTCGAGCCGAGCGAGCGAGACCGCCGCCGCGAACGCGCAGCCCGAAGGGGCGCGCCGGCTGGCGCGAGCAACTGATACGCCCCGGCCCCAGTGAAAACACGGGCCGTATTACGAGCGGGATCGGCGAAGCCCCAGCGAAACACGCACGTACTCAACCGCCAAACGCCTCGGCCACTTTCGCCACAACTTCCTTTTGCTCATCGAGCGTCAGCTCGGGGAAGATCGGGAGCGCGAGTGTTTCCGCCGCGGCGCGTTCGGCTTCGGGGAAGGCACCTTTTTCATATCCCAGGTATCCGAAACATTTTTGCAGGTGCAGGGGCAGGGGGTAGTAAATCTCGGTTCCGATGCCGGTCTGGGTGAGGTGCTCGCGCAGACGGTCGCGTTCCGCAGATCGGACGATGAATTGGTTGTAAATGTGATGATTGGGCAGGGCGTCGTCGGCGAAGGCTTCGGTCGGCAGAGTAATGCGGTCGAGCAAGCCGAGACGGGAGAATTCCTCGCGGTAGTAGGTGGCGCGTTCGCGGCGGGCGGCACTCCACGAATCGAGATGCGGAAGCTTCACCTGGAGGATGGCGGATTGGAGGGCGTCGATGCGGAAATTGCCGCCGATCCAAGGGTGGAAGTAGCGCGGCTCCATGCCGTGGTTGCGCAGGGCGCGAATCCGGGCGGCGAGCGCGTCCTCGCGGCATACGACCATGCCGGCGTCGCCGAACGCGCCGAGATTCTTCGTGGGATAAAACGAGAACCAACCCGCGTCGCCGATGGCACCGGCGCTTCCGAGGGGATGCTGAGCGCCGAGAGCCTGCGCAGCGTCTTCCAGGATGGGAACGTTGTGTTGTTTCCCGAGCGCGATGATCTTTTCCATGTCTGCGCATTGCCCAAAAAGATGGACCGGGATGATTGCTTTGATGTTCGGAGTGTCCCCGAGGGCTCGTTCGAGCGCCGGGACGCTAATGTTGTACGTCGCCGGATCGATATCGACAAAAACGGGCCGGGCGCCAAGGCGGGCGACGCAGCCAGCGGTGGCGAAAAAGGTGTAGGGGCTGGTGATGACGGCATCGCCGGGACCGATACCAAGGGCCATGAGGAGGACGAGTTCCCCGTCCGTGCCGCTCGAAACGCCGATGGCGTGCGGCGAGCCGCAGTAGTCGGCGACGGCATTCTCGAAGTCCTCGGTTTTTGGTCCGAGAACGAGCGTCTGGGAATCTGCGACCGCCTCCATGGCGGCGAGGAATTCGGATTTCAGGGGCGCGTATTGGCGCTTGAGATCGAGCAATGGAACGGGCATTCGCGGAGGATGGAAAGTGGCGCGCCCGGTCGTCGAGGCGGGAGTTGCTCTGCGTGATCGTGAGCGCGGCAGAGCGGAGTCGAACGCCCCGGCCGCAATGTCGTCAATTTGCTATCTCCCAAGCACGAGGTGGAACCCGAAACACCCGCTCAGCTCCGGCCGAGGTTTCCTGGCAAGGGTGTCGGTGACATTGGAGCCGGGTCGTTCGACTGCGGCGTAGAGCGCCTTCGCTCACGATGACGGTTTGCTATCCGGTTGTTCGCAGGCCGCTGGCGATGGCGTTGATGGACAGCAACAGATCGGGCAGCATGGCGTCGGCGCCGGTTTCGTTGCCGGCCTTACGCAAGGCGCGCCAGCGACTGAGAAGTGAAATTTCCTCGTGATGCAGAACGCGCAGGGCATCCGCGCGGAGGTCGAGGGTTTTGGTCATGCGCGGGCGGCGTGCATGCATGGGGCTGCCGCGCAGCTGATCGAGCATCTGCCGGACAAGATTCCATTCCGCTTCAATGGCGGCGAGAATGCGGGTGCGCACGTCGTTCTCTTCGACGAGGCCGGCATAGGCTCGCATCAATTCGAGATCACTGCTGGCCAGGCTCGATTCGATGTTGGTGATCATGTAGTGCAGAAACGGCCACGTCCGAAGGTGCTCGCGGAGCTGGCTGAATTCCGCGGGTTCCAGGGCGGCAAGGCCACTGCCGGCGCCGAACCAGCCCGAAAGGTAAAACCGCGATTGCGTCCAGGAAAAAACCCATGGAATGGCGCGCAGATCGGCCAGGCTGGCCTGGCCTGTTCGGCGGGAAGGTCGGGAACCGATGCGGCTGTGTTCGAGGGCATCGATTGGCGTGGCCTGTCGGTAAAACGTGAGAAAGCCATCCATTTCGAGCAGGCGGCGGTAGGCTTCAGTGCTGGCACGGGACAGACGATCGAGGACCGGCGCGGCCGGATGATCCGGCGATTCTTCGTGCGTGTGCCGGAGTGAGGTGGCGGTGACGCCGGCAACGAGCAATTCGAGGTTGTAGGTGGCAGTGGAGAAATTCCCGAACTTCTGCGCGATGGTTTCACCCTGCTCGGTCAGCCGAACATCGCCGGCGAGCGAGCCGTGCGGGAGGGCGTCAAAGAAGCGATGCGTCGGGCCAGCTCCGCGCGAGATGGTGCCGCCGCGTCCGTGAAAAAATCGGATGGCGACACCCGCGTCCCGGCCGACGGCCGCCAGCCGCGCCTGCGCCTTCTGCAAGCCCCACTGGCTGGCGACGATGCCGGCGTCCTTGTTCGAGTCGCTGTAGCCGACCATGACCTGCTGTGTCATTGTCCGGCGTTCGCGTCCGTCATTCCAGGCCAGAAACTCGAGGCTGCGGCAGGTCATCGGTTGTTCGAGGAAGGCGCGCACGATGTCCGGAGCCGCTTCGAGATCATCGCCGGTTTCGAAGAGCGGAACGACCGGGAGCACGCAGACAAGGCCTTCGGGACGCATCCGCGTCAGGCCCGCCTCGCGAGCGAGAATATAGACGGTCAGCAGGTCGCTCAGCCGGCGGGTCATGCTGACGATGAGGGCGCCGATGCCATCCGCGCCACAGCGCTCGATGTGCGCGGCGAGCACGCGAAAACAGGCCAGCACCGCTTCGGCCTCGGCGCCCGCGGAAGCGCTCGGATGGAGGAATGGGCGCGGGGATCGCAATTCCTTTTCGAGAAAGCGCAGCCGCTCGGACTCGCTCCATTCCTCCCACTGGCTGCCGTCGACGCCCGCTGCGGACATGAGTTGCGAGAGGGCTTTGGCGTGGAAGACAGAGTTTTGCCGGATATCGAGCTGGGCGAGGTGAAAGCCGAAAACCTGGAGCGCGCGGAGCACCGGGTGCACGTCGCTAAGGGCGAGTCGTTGGGCGCCAATTTCGATCAACGAATCATACAGAACCTGAAGGTCGGCATTGAGCTCCTCCGAGAACTGATAGCGCCCGGACCCGGCTCGTTCCTGGGCGAGTTGCTGGGGCGGTAGCGCGATGGGCAGCCGCGCGAGCATAAGTTGCACGTACTGGCGCCAGGGTTCGGATTTGTTGGTGGCCAGAATGGCTTCCCCTTCGGGGCCGAGCGCGGCCCCCAGTCTGGTGCGCGCGGCTTCGAGCGAAGCCGGCGGCGACTGCATCCACGAGGAAAGGCTGACCTTCTCCGCCAGGCGAGTGAGCTGGCGATGCAGCACCACGAAGGCATTCACGCGGAGACGATGGAGTGATTCGGCGGTGACTTCTGCGGTGACGCCGGGATGTCCGTCGCGGTCCCCGCCAACCCACGTCCCGAAGCTGACGCGTGGCAGCCGGGTATCTCCGCCGAGCAATTTGGGATCGAAGCCGGCATTTCGCCAGGCGAGCTGGAGGCGGGTATCGAGCTTTGGGAGCACGCGGGGAAAGACGTCGCGCAGGTAGTGCATGACGTTGCGGCGCTCATCGATCAGCGTCGGCTTCTCCAAAAGAATCTCGCCCGTGCGCCACAGCCGTTCGAGACAAGCCTTGGTTTTAAGGCGAAGCGATTGTTCCTGGGAAGGCGTGAGCTGCCCCTGGCGCCGGCGTTCGATCAGGGCGTAAAGTGAGCGGTGCTGATCGAGCACGGCGAGGCGTTTGGCTTCGGTGGGATGTGCGGTCAGGACCGGCTCGACCCGAATGGTGCCGAGGCGGGCGGCGATGGTTCCGGGAGTGATGCCGGCTTCCGCGAGGCGTTGGAGTTGACTGCCCCACAGGCCTTGCTCCGCGATGATCCCTTCGGAAGTCTCGCGCAGATCCCGCATCGCGGCCGCCGCAATTTCCTCGACCATGTTCAGGAGTTGAAAGGCGATCGAATAGGCCAGGCCGAGTTGCGGGGGAAACTTTTCGAGCGGAATTTCCGACGCCGGCTTGCCGCTCCAGGGGAGGCTTTCGGCGAAGTGCTGGTGTCCCATTTCTGTCAGCACTTCGCTAAAACAGCCGATGAGGAATCTGAGGTCGTGGTCGATCTGCTCGAAGCCGATCGTTAAATAATCCGGCGGTATTGGTCCCTGTAACGTAGTCATGTTTCCCTGCGCGACGTTGTCATTCGTGCGACCGCGACCCGCAAGCAAAACCGCGATTCGCAGGCGCGCGCGCCCGATCGAGATCAGCGTTCCGCGCGTTTCCCGGCCATCATAGATATCGCGGCACGGTCGGATCGACGTTTTCGGACCAGGAGTCGATGCCGCCCGCCACATTCGTCACGTTCGTGAATCCCTGCGCCTGCAGGATCGCGACCGCATGAGCGGAGCGGCTCCCATGATGGCAATAGATCAATATTTCCGCCGCGCGATCTTTCAAGTGAGGTACCGCGACGGCGGGCCACTGGGAAAGGGGGAGCAGTTGAGCGCCGTGGATGCGTGCGACTTCCCATTCGTCCGGCTCGCGAACATCAATGAGCAGGGGCGGTTTTGCGGATTTCAGTCGCTCCTGCGCTTCCACGACCGAGATCTCGGGAATGGGTGGCATTTCGGTCGCCTAGTGCGTGATCCGGACCGGGGTCCCGTGGGAAACGTTGGCAAAAAAGCGTTCAGCCATAAAACCGGGCATTCGAATGCAACCGTGGGACGCGGGGTAGCCGGGCAGGAAACCTTCGTGCATTCCGACGCCTCCAGTCACGCGCATGAAGTAGGGCATCGGCGCGCCCTCATAGCGAGTGCCCGGGGGCCGCTTGTCTTTCTGCGTGTCCACATCGCGCATGACGATTTCGCCCGTTTGGGCGTCGACGTAGTTGCCGTAAATCGACGAGGCATGATTCAGGTCTTTCTGGAGGATTTTGTAATTTCCAGTGGGTGTGCCGTATTCTTCGCGGCCGGAGGAAATGACCGAAATGCCGACCAGCTCCCCTCCTTTGTAGAAATAGGCCCGCTGCTCGGTGAGATTAATGACAATGGATGGAGAGCCGGGAACCCCATCACCGTCCCAGTAAGATACATCGTCGTGCGGCGCCCGGGCCTGATTATCATTTCCGTGGAAGCCGCCGAGATACTGCGTCGCGTCGTCATAACGTGGATCGTACGAGCTGCAACCAGCTGCTAAGAGAGCCATAGCGGCGGTCGAAACAAGGCTTGCAAGGCGAAGCGCGAGGTGTGAAACGGGCACGGGGCGCGGAATAAAGGCGGCGGACTTGAAAGCGTCAAGGGCAGGTTGGAAAAACACGGTGGAAGGTAAAGTCGGATGCGGTTCGGTCGTCGTGTAGCTCTGGCGGAAAACTGTTCATCGAGCCGAAACCCGCTCTCAGGGGTAAAAATAAGCGCTGCCCTGGCCATTCTGCAGATTGCCCGGCGGCATTCGGTCTGCTATAAGAGCCACCTTTAATTTCCCGGAAGCCAAGGATCTATGCCGACCTACGAATACGAGTGCTCGAAATGCCGCAAATCTTTCGAGTATTTCCAGTCCATGAAAGATTCCCCCCTCACGACCTGCCCCGCTGAAGCGTGTCAGCAGAAAAAGTGGGGCAAGGGAAAAGTTCAACGCCTGCTCGGGACGGGTGCTGGCTTGATTTTCAAAGGCAGCGGTTTCTACATCACAGATTATCGGAGCGAAGGCTACAAAGCATCGGCCAAGCAAGACAGTGGCAGCACCGGCACCAGCGAAAGCAAACCATCGGAGGGCGGCAAGAAAGCAGAGGGGACACCGGCGAAAGCAGAAAAAAAACCGGCTGCCGTTCCGAAAGCAGATTAATTCACTTTTAATAATCACATGGCGACTTCCTCCACTCCCACCCTCAATTGCGCAAACTGCGGTTACGTCAACGAGGCCGAACGTGTCTATTGTCACAACTGCGGGACGAAACTCGATCGCTCGCTGCTCCCCAAAGGGGCGGTGGGCAAAAGTGAGTCGCCCGACAAAGCGCGTCGGCGGGTCAAGCGGATGACGAATCCGAGCAAAGGGTCGGTGGTCCGCGAGCTGAAGACCCTGATGAGCGTCCTGATCTGGGCTGCGATCGTGGCCGCCTTGATTCTGATCGTTTTGCCCCCGGAAGAGATTCCCGGAAAGCCAGAGCCCGCGGACCGCCTGGTCAGCAGCGACCTCCAGATGGCCTTTGAGCGACCTCAGCCGATCAAGGTCACCTTTTCGGAGAACGACATCAATTCACATCTGGGCTCCATCCGCTCGAAGACCAAGGGATGGGTTCCCGGTCTGGATTTTAAGCGAGCCTTCGTTCAGCTCGAACCCGGAGTGGTGCGCATCAGCATGGAGCAATCGGCCTGGGGTTATTCTCTCTATTCTTCGATCGATGAGCAGATCGGCGTCACCGGTAGTGAGTTCTGGTCGAAGCAAGCAGGCGGACATTTTGGCCGGCTGGCCATCCATCCCGCGATCATGGAATACGCCGACGTCGCCTTTGGCCGCCTTTGGACGGCGCTCGCGCGCGATAAAAAGCAGATGGATCGCATGCAATCGATCACGGTGGAAAAAGGGCGCATTGTCCTGATCACCCAACCTGGCCAGGCGCCATGAGGGCGTGGCGCACATGGTTGATGGCCGGTGCGCTTTTGCCAGCTGTCTCCGCTCCGGCGATCAACCCGCTCGAGCGCTCGATTAGTAATTCCCGGCAGTTCATCGTCTATTGCGACGACATGTCGTTGCGGCACAAAGTGGCCACATTTTCCGAGGAAGTTAAAAGCGATGCTCTCAAATTGATTGGGGAGTCGGGGCGTTGGAAGATCCCGATTGTGATCACGTTGGAAAAGGTGGGCGACCTCGATCCGGTGAAATCACCCGTTTCCCTGGTGATGCAGGCGACTCCGCAGGGGCCAAAGATTCAGTTGGACGTGAAGATCGGCGACGATCCTGGGACGGTGAATCTCCAGAGACATATCGTCCAGGCGGTTTACCTCGAGTATTCCTATCGTGAGCGAAAGATTCGTGGCGGCGAGCAGATCGTGCTCCCGGCCTCATGGCTGGTCGCGGGCGCTATCGAAACCTTTCGGCGGCGCGATTTGGGCGTCGATACGGATCTCTTCGAGCGCCTGGTCGAGACAAACCGGATGCCGACAATCGAACAGTTTCTTTCCCTCCATCCGGAGTCCGAGGGTGAGGCAGCGCAACTGATGGATGGAGCGTATGGCATGGCCTTGTTGCAACTTCTGACCGAGCAACCGGAGGGGCGCCGGGGCCTGGCTCACTTCGTGCGCGACTGGCCGGATCAGGATAAGGATCCGGTTGGAGCACTGACGCGTGCCTTTCCCGGTCTGGGCGAAGGCAGCGCGGGATTGCAAAAATGGTGGACGCTCAACATCGCCCGTTTTTCGGCGGCGGACCGGTATCGCGGCTTGTCGATGGAGGAGACAGATCGGCAGTTGAATTCATTGCTCGACATCGAGTTGGCGGTCGGACCCGAAGGCGAAAAGAAAACCTTCAACATCGCCGAGTTCACTGCATTTCTGAATTACAAGGACGCGAAAAAAGCTCTGGCCGCGCGGCATGGGGAAGTGGTGGCGCTCAGTGCGAAAGCCAACTCCCTCTTTCGACCGGTGGTTCGCGGATATGAGGAGGTCCTCGCCCGGCTCATGCGCGGTAAGACCCGCGGCGTGCGCGATGAGATTTTGAAGACCGAGATTTATCGGGAGACGGTTTTGCACCGGATGAACGACATTGCCGACTACCTCAACTGGTATGAAGCCACGCAACTCGGCGTGCGGACCAATGCGTTTGACGGCTATTTGCGGGCAGCGCGCGCCATTGAGGCGGACGATCGGAAGCAGCCCATCGAGGAGGAAATCCAAAAATACCTCGACGCGCTCGAAGCGGAGCTCTGAGCGGAACGGGCTCGCGGTTTGTTTTCCTCATTGCACCCGTTCACCACGGGTCTGTAGTTCTCCGTCGCACATGAAAGTTTCCGACCTGCGCGGCATTCTCCAATACGTTCCTCGCTTCCGCGACCGCACGTTCGTGGTGGCGGTGGATGGCGAGATCGTCGCGTCTCCAAACTTCGCCAACATTCTGCTCGATCTGGCGGTGCTGCGCTCGCTGAACATCAAGGTCATTCTCGTCCACGGCGCAAGTTATCAGATCACCAAACTGGCGCAGGAACGGGGCGTCACGCTTTCCAACGCCGACGGCACTGGAGTGACCGATGACGAATCACTGCGCGTGAGCCTGGACGCGGCGACTTCTGTGTTGAACGAAATCATGCAGGGACTCACGTCGGTGGACCTGCGGACCGCACACGGAAACTTCATCATCGCCCATCCAGCCGGAATTCTCGGCGGCGTGGATTTTCAGCACACGGGGCGCGTCGAGCGGGTTGATACCAAGCCGCTCGAATTGTTCCTCGATCAGGGAATCATTCCGCTGATTCCGCCGATCGGATACGATGGCGAAGGACGAACGTTTCGGGTGAATTCCGACGCGGTGGCGGTGGAGGTGGCCGAGGCCGTCCACGCGCTGAAAGTCCTTTACCTGTCGGCGGCGCCGCAATTGGAAATCAATGGCGAACCGGTGCGCCAGCTGTCCATCGTGGAAGCGGAAGACCTGGCCAAACGGCGTCGGGCGGCGATTGCGACACCGTTGCTCTCCAAAGTCGACCACGCCGCGCGCGCCTGTCGGCTGGGCATTCCGCGCGTGCACCTGCTCAACGGCAATGCCAACGAAGCTTTGCTGGCGGAAGTGTTCAGTCCCGATGGCGTGGGGACGATGGTCTATTCCAACGAGTATCAACAAATCCGGCGGCTGTTTAAGAAAGATGTCCGGGCGGTGATGGCGCTGATTCGTGAGTCGGTGAGCAATGAAGAACTCGTGCGCCGCACCCGCGCGGAAATCCTGTCGAGCCTCGACGATTATTGGGTGCTCGAGGTTGACCGGAATCTCATTGCCTGCGTGGCGCTGCACTTTTTTCCCGAAGAGGAGAAAGCCGAACTGGCGTGTCTGTACGTGGCGAAAAGTCACGAGGGCCAGGGCTACGGCCGGAAATTGATGGCCTACGTCGAGCAGATCGCAGCGGGTCGTGGCGCGAAGCACGTCTTCGCGCTCTCAACCCAGGCCTATAATTATTTCCAGCAGAAGGGCGGATTCGCTGAAGCGAAACCCGACATTCTGCCACCGGAACGGCGCCGGAAATATGATGCGAGTGGCCGCAAATCGAAGGTGCTGATCAAGCCACTGACATCGGTGGGTTAGGCCGGGAAAGCGCACGTCAGCGACGCCGGCTCGAAATATTCGACACAGCGGGAGGCACGGTCGCCTTCTCCCTGGTCTTCACTGCCGTTCTTCGCGGGGACGGACAATGAGTTGGAAAGGAGAATGAACGGAATGAAGGACGAGGAAGAATTTTTCCTCGACGGAACGCCGGCCGGCCCGTCGCATCGGCGCCGCTTTCATGAACTCGCCTGCGCTTATCGATATCCTCGTCCTGGTCGCCTATTTCGCGGTGATCATGGGCATCGGCATTTCGCAGCGCTCGAAGAGCGGGAGCGTTGAGGGCTTTGCGCTGGGCGACCGGCAAATCCCCTGGATTGCCGTTCTCGCGTCGATCATTGCCGCCGAAATTAGCGCCGCAACGTTTCTGGGAGCTCCGGAAAGCGGCTACTCGAATCGCAATTGGACCTACGCCCAATTTGCCATCGGCACGATCCTCGCGCGCATCATCGTCAGCTTCCTCTTCATCCCGTTATTCTACCGGCAGGGCGTCATATCGCTTTACGAATTCCTCGAGACGCGCTTCGGCTGGCTGACGCGCAAGTTCGCCTCCGCGACGTTTCTCGTCACACGTGTGCTTGCCATGGGTACCCGCCTTTTCGTCAGCGCGATCATCCTCGTGCTCGCGTGGGAAGCGACCGTTGGCGTTCCGGCTGATCCGCAGCAGCGTGCGTGGCTCGAATTCTGGCTCTTCGCTGGCGCCGTCGTTTTCGTCACGGTGATGACCGCAATCTACACTTCGATCGGCGGCATGCGCGCGGTCATCTGGACGGACTTCATTCAGGTCGGCGTGCTCATCATCGCGCTCGGATTCTCGGTCATCTTCCTGCTGGGAAAAATCCCCGGAGGCTGGAACGAAGTCTATGCTCAGGTGCAGCAGCCGGCGTTCTGGGATTTGGCCAAGCCCGCGGAGGAGCCGGGACTCGGGCCTTGGCTGCGCCGAATCCTCACCGAAGAATACACGCTGTGGGCGGCGATCATCGGCAGCACTTTTGTCACCATGGCCACCCACGGCATCGACCAGGACACCGTCCAGCGCATGCTTACCGCGAGAAATCGGAAGGAAAGCGCCAAGGCCACGATCCTGTCCGGCGTCATCGATTTTCCGATCGTCTGCAGTTTCATCCTCGTCGGCATCCTGCTCTTTACGTATTACAACGCCCACCCCGACCCGAATCTGCCGCGCGGGGCAAACGGTGAGATCATCGGGCGCAACGTCTTCCCGTATTTCATCCTCCATGAAATGCCCGCCGGGTTCCGTGGTCTGGTGACGGCCGGGGTGCTGGCTACGGCGATGGGCTCGCTCAGCACGGCGCTCAATGCTCTCGGAACGAGCTTCGCGCGCGATTTCATTCTCCCATGGCGGGAGCGCCAGGGCGAGGTAACCGAAGCCCAGCGCGTGCGCGCCCTGCGCTGGAGCACCGTTTTTTTTGCCGCCCTCATCATCGTAGTGGGCGTCATCACCGCTTACTACATGGCGTTGAATCCGAGCGCCGGCATCATCCCGCTCGTACTCGGCATTCTCGGATTCACCTTCGGTTCCCTGCTCGGCATCTTCTTCGTCGCCATCTTCACGAAGACTCGCGGCCGAGATGCGGGCAACGTCTTCGCCATGGTCGCCGCGGTGGTGGCGGTCATCTTCTCGAGCAATGTCACGCTGCAAAAATGGGCTGGCATCTCGGATCCGCTGGAACTCGCTTTCCCGTGGCGGATCACATTGGGGACGCTGGTCACCTTCGTCGTCGCCGTTTGTTTTGCGACGCCGAAAAGCAAGGTGGCGGAAATGGCAAAATGATTGTTACGCACACGTAACAGCGCTTGCGGACTGCGAGCAGGCCAGCCGCCTTGGCTGCGCGGTCGGTCAACCCAAAATTCGCAATTTGTGAAAATAAAACGTAGCGAAATCTAAGGAATTCTCTTGAGACCAAAGGGCTGGAAAAATATCGTCTCCGCCGCTCCGGCGGCCCGGTCGGAAGCCCTTGTCAATAACTTGTGAAAAACTCTCCCCGACTCCACTCCCCATCGCCCGTCAAGTGGCTGCACGCCTTTGCTGCGCGGCAGTTCTTGGTCAGCATTGGATTGGTGGGGGTTCCACAAGCGGCTGACCGCGGAGGCATGAATTTACAAGGGTTCCCAGCTACTCGACGATTATCGCGACATTGCGTTCCGCAATCCGAATTCCGCGATTTTGAGCCGCCCTGCGTTTTTTCTGATCTCGTAAACCTCGTTTAATTCTTCCCTCCCATGCCTGTGGATAATCTTCCCGTTGCCGATGATTTAACTGCCGCCTCCAAGCTCCTGAGCAATGCTCTGAAGAAGGAGGTTACGGCTGACACTTACGAGCGCTGGTTTCAAGACCTGGAAATCGTTTTGCTGAGCGATTCTGAACTCGTCTTCTCCGTGCCCGGCCACATTCACCAATTGTGGATCGAGAGTAATTTTATGAACCTGCTGCGGTCGCTGGCGATGCTGACCTTTCCCGGCGAGCGCACGCTGCGCTTCACCGTGGCGGAAAACGCTCCGGAGCCAGCCGATTCGCGCGCGGTCGCCGAAGTTTTGGAATTGGATGAGTCGGTGGACAGCCCGGTTTGTGCGGCGGGGATTAATCCGCGGAACACCTTCGGGTTATTTGTCGTGGGCGCGAACAATCAGTATGCCCATGCCGCCTGCCTGGCGGTGGCGGGACAGCCCGGAAAAACCTACAACCCACTTTTCATCCACGGCGGAGTTGGTCTCGGTAAAACGCATCTCATGCATGCCATCGGGCATCAGATTGCTGGTCGGAAAAAGGGCGGAAAAGTTCTCTACGTCACGAGCGAGGTGTTCACGAACGACTTCATCGACGCGATTCAGAACAGTTCTCTGATCAAGTTTCGCAAACGCTACCGGCACGCGGATGTTCTCCTCATCGACGACATTCAATTTCTCGCGGGTAAGGAGCGATCGCAGGAGGAATTCTTTCACACCTTCAACACACTCTTCGACGGCCACAAACAGATTGTGCTTTCGAGTGATCGGCCGCCCTCGGAGTTGGCCGATCTTGAGACGCGCCTCGTTTCACGGTTTGATTGGGGGCTGACGGCGGAACTGCAGCCGCCGGATGTCGAGACGCGCGTCGCGATTTTGCGCAAGAAAGCCGAAAGCCAGAACGTGCGGTTGAGCCCGGAGATCCTTCTCTACATCGCGGAACGAGTTCGCACCAACGTGCGCCGGCTCGAGGGTGCCCTGACGCGCGTGGCCTCGTACGCGTCACTCAGCGGCCAGGAGCCGACCATCGAAAAGATCGAGCATTTGCTCAAAGACATCCTGCAGGAGGAAGCGCGGCGCGCCGTTACCATCGAGCAGATTCAACGGAAGGTGGCCGAGCACTACGACGTGCGGATCGCCGACATGACCAGCAAGCGACGGCCGGCCAACATCGCGTATCCGCGACAGGTGGCGATGTATCTGGCGAGGGAATTGACGAAGTCGTCGCTGAGTGAAATCGGCAATGCCTTTGGCGGCCGGGATCACGGCACCGTCCTGCACGCTCATCGTCTGGTTCGCGACCGGATGCGCGCCGAGGAAAAGACGCGCCAGACCGTCTCGTTTCTCGAGCGCGTTCTTTATCGATAGATCGTGGCAGATGGCCGAGAGTTGGGACAGAAAGCGCCAGCCGGGAAAAGGGTTGCGCCATTTTGGCCAATCATTCATTAACTGCCGCCCCATATCCGTATGAAATTTAGCGTCAGCAAAGAGAAGCTCGTTGAAGGCCTCCAGCTCGTGCAGAACGTCGTCAGCACGCGCACCACCCTGCCGATTTTGTCGAACGTCCTGCTGCAGGCTGAAGAGGGCATGCTGCACCTGACGACCACCGATCTCGATGTGGGAGTCTCCGGCGGAATCGAGGCTAAAGTCGAGCGCGCGGGTGCGACGACACTGCCCGCGCGCCGCCTCGCGACCATCGTGCGCGAACTTCCCGCGAGCGAAGTGACCGTCGAGGTGGACTCCAAAAACGTGGCTTCCATCCGCTGCGGGCAAAGCTTTTTCAAAATTCTCGGTCTGCCCGAGGAGGAGTTTCCGCCGTTGCCGCGGTTTGAAGACGCGACAGTTTTCACGCTGGGTCAGAAAGAAGTGGGTGATGGGCTGAAGAAAACCAGCTACGCCATTTCGACCGACGAAACTCGTTACGTCCTCAACGGCATCCTGTTTTCGTTCAAGGACAACAAGCTGACCATGGTGGCGACGGACGGCCGGCGCCTGGCCCTGCTCGATATCGAAGTCGAGTTTCCGCAAAGCCAGGAAGCCGAATTCATCGTTCCCACCAAATGCATCAATGAACTTCGCCGTCTGGTGGGACCGTCTGGAGATTTGAAACTTCGCGTCGGTGAAAATCAGGTCGCTTTCGAGGTGAACGGCACCTTGCTGGTTTCGAAGCTCATCGAAGGGAATTATCCCAACTATCGGCAGGTTATCCCTGGCGAAGCCAAGGAACGCGTCACGCTCGAGCGGGAGTTGTTTTACAATGCCGTCCATCGCGTTTCGCTGCTGGCGAGTGAGAAATCAAATTCCGTGAAATTGGTTTTCACGAAGAACAACATCGAGATCGCCGCCAATACTCCCGACGTCGGCGAGGCGCATGAATCCCTTCCGGTGAATTACAAAGGCCGCGACCTTTCCATCGCCTTTAATCCGGAATTTCTGATGGCCCCTCTCCAGGCGCTGCCTGAAGACGAGGTGTATCTCGATCTCATCGATGAAATGAGCCCGGGCGTGATCAAGATTCAGTCGCCATTTCTGTATGTGCTGATGCCGATGCGCATTAGCTAAACATTCCTTTTGCAATCCGCGCCGGGATCGGCGAGACATTCGCCCCTTTTTGAAAAAGGGCTCGGTAACGCTCGCGTGGCGGAACTGGCAGACGCGCACGGCTCAGGACCGTGTGGGGTAACCCGTGGAGGTTCGAATCCTCTCGCGAGCATTTATCGAGATGGCTGGCGTGCAGGTGGACGCTCCAATACCGCCGCCCCGGGTCGCGGCGATTTCGGGATGCGTAACGTTTCAGGCGCTCGCCCGGCGGGGTTGCACTGCTTTGGAGACCGCCCGTCTCAAATCAGCCGCCGAGATCGGTTTGGCCAGAATCAAATCCACGTTTTCCGGGCGCGACCCGGAAGCGATCATTTCGTCGCCAAAGCCAGTCAACAAAATGACCCTGGCGCTTTCGTGCTTTTGTTTGATGGCGGCTGCCAGTTGTGCGCCATTCATGTCAGGCATGGATTGATCGGTGATCACCAGATCGATTTCCGAATTGCAGTAGCGGTCGAACCCCTCGCTGCCGTTTTTAGCCGTAATCGATTCGTGCCCATCGGCGCTGAGATACTCTGCGATTAATTCGCAGATTTCCACCTGGTCATCGACCACGAGAATGCGCAGGGGGCCAACCGGTTCGTGCTCCTCCTCGGTCCGAATCAGTCTGGTTTCAGACTCGGTAAAGATCGGCAACGTGATGTCGAAACACGTTCCCATGCCGGGCGTGCTCCTGATGTCAATTGTCCCGCCATGGCGCTGGATGATTCCATAGACGACCGACAAACCGAGGCCAGTGCCATCTTCGCCCTTGGTGGTATAAAATGGCTCGAGGCAGCGGAGTCGGTCTGTTTCGCTCATGCCCACCCCGCTGTCCGCCACGGAAATCCGCACGCGATCATCGAGTTGCCGGGTGGAAACCTTGATGTTGCCACCCGCCGGCATGGCATCGACCGCATTGAAAATCAGATTGGTCAGCACTTCGGCCAAATCCCCGGCGCTACCCGTAATTCGCGAGCCTTCCGCCAGATCTGTCTGGACGTTGATCTGCACGCCGCTGGCCCGGCTCGAACCTTTCCACTTCGGGGACGTCATCGAGACGGCGCGTTCGACCACCGCATTCAGATCCACAGCCACACGTTCGTCGTCGGCGCTACGCGGCCGGTAAAACTCCCGCAGACGGCTCACCACATGGCGGGCATCCTGAGCAGCGGAAATCATGTGGTCAAGGTAGCCCGTTTCCTTTCCCGATCCGTGAGCATTCAAATAGGGAACCAGCAACTCGCCATAACCGAGCATCATGGTGAGCGCGTTATTAAAATCATGGGCGATCCCGCCTGCCATCATGCCCAGGGCGCGCAGCCGTTCCTGTTTGACGACCTGTTCTTGCGTGGAACGCAATTCCACCAGCGTCTGTTCGAGCTCGGCGGTGCGAATGCGGACCTGCTGTTCGAGTGAGGCGTTCTGCGACTGCAACTCAAGATGGAGAAAGCGATTCTCGAGCAGGTTTTTGATCCGATAAATCACCTCCGAATGATCGAGTGGTTTCGTGACGAAATCTTTCGCCCCGGCCAAAAAGGCACGCTTTTTCGTCTCTGGAGTAATGTCGGCCGTCAGGATCAAAACCGGTAAATACGCCTCGGAAGGGATGGCCGCCTTCAGCAATTCCATGACGGCAAATCCGTCGAGGTGCGGCATGTGGAGGTCGAGCAGCACGATGTCCGGCTCCATTTCTAGGAGGAGTGAAAGGGTCTGCCGGGGATCGGTGGTGCTGCGCGTTTCCGGTTTCCCGCTCACTTCCAGGATGCGTTCGAGCAGGCGGACGTTCGAGGGTTCGTCGTCCACAATCAGCACCTTCGCTTTGCGGAAAAGGTCTTTGTGCATGTGCGAGAGTCGTCCTGCTTCTCGAACGAATAAGGGTTCGCTGGCGTCGGTTGAAAAGCGGACGTGCGTCCTTCGTAGGGACTCACCGCGTCTTTTCAAACAAAAATGGATCGCGGATTCTCGCGGGGCCGGGGAAAACATGGCGTGCTTCCAGGACTCGACGAAACCCGCTCTCCCCGGCACATCCGCGCCATGTTCGCGCGTATCGCGGCGCGCTATGACCTGGCCAACCGGGTCCTGAGCGCCGGGCTCGACCGGTGGTGGCGCGCGAAAATGGCCCGGCTCGCCGTGCAGGGGCAGCCGGCGCGCGTCCTGGATCTGGCCACGGGCAGCGGCGATCTTGCCCTCGCCATCAAGGCGCGGTGGCCGGAAGCGATGGTTATCGGCGCCGATTTTTGTGCTCCGATGCTGGCGGAAGCCCGGCGCAAGGGATTAACCGACTTGGTTGTCGCAGACGCGCTCCGACTGCCCTTTGCTGATGAATTGTTCGACGTGGTGACGATCGCATTTGGACTGAGGAATATGGAGGATTGGCAGGCCGCGTTGCAGGAATGCCGGCGTGTGGTTGCTCCTGGCGGGGTCCTCCTCGTCCTCGATTTTTGTCTCCCGAATGCGCCCTGGCGGTGGATTTATCGACCCTACCTGCACCACGTCCTTCCCCGCATCGCGGAATGGCTCACTGGGAGCCGTGGCTCGTATGATTACCTCGGCGATTCAATTGAACGCTTCCCCCGCGGTGAAGAAATGTGCCGGATGATGACCGCGGCGGGCTTTTCGGAAGCCACCTGGGAACCCCTGACGGCGGGAATCGTCGCCATCTATAAGGGAATTCGTTAACCGGACTTCGATTTCACATGCGGCGTCCCCTGGGCTTCGAGCGCCGGTTGCCACCGCCGGATACCGGTCCATTCAGCCCGCACGATTCGATGGATGTACCAGCATTCATGCCCGGACTCCGCGGTCAGACCACGGGTACTGCTTTCGCCTGAACTTCAGCGAATTCGCGGAGCAATTCCGCATCGGACCGGTCATGATGAAAGCCCCAGCCGCGGATGCGGTCGAGGGTGCTTCGCCGCTGGCTGCGAATGGCGTTGCGCGCGAGATAGAATTCCGGGGACAAAAAACGGTAATGGAGAAGTTTAACTTCGTCCGTCACGCGTTCGCGCACAAGGCCCGTCGCCTGGCAATTGTGGCACCCGGGGGTGAAGGCGATTTCCTTGATCCGATTTGGGTCGAAGACAGCTGGTTTGCTGTAGTCGGAGTTGAGCACACCAGATCGGACTTGTTCGGTGAGAGTGCCGTCACTCCTCGGCATCTGTTCCGAAATCATGTCATAACCCGTGGGGCGCAGAAGGGTGATTTCGTCTTCTTTTAACTGTGCCAGGTGGTCAGAAAAGCGAGGCGCCCAGACGAATTCATCTGCGTCAACGACGATCACAAAATCGACGCCCGTCCCGCGGCATTCCTTCCAGCAATGATCTTTGATTTCCACCAGCAGGCCATTGTCGAGCACGCCGCCGCTATCGAACGATCGCACCTCGACATTGTGAAATTCGCGCAGGCGTTCACGGGTCTGATCGGTCGAGGAATCGTCATAAAAAACGATTCGTTCCGCCCACGTATAATGCATTGCGAACCAGGGAGCGAGCGCTTGTTCGTTATGACAAACCGTATAAACCACGACTCGAATCGGCGCGGGGCCGAGAGCGGTGGTTGGCGGCGTGGGCTCCAATGTCGTGCCGTCTCCGAATCCCATATTAGGGTCGACAAAATCCGCCTCCGCATAAGGCAGCCCCCAGCGTTGGGAGAGAGCCGCATAGTCGGCCGGTTGCGAAACGTCATGCCAGAAATGATCGGCCGAACGTTCGCATCGATCCGTTCCGACAAAGGGCCACGGCGCATAGCCATCACGATCGGGTGGCCGGAGTCCGATACGTTGATCATATTGCCACGCGTGGGCGCTCCGAAAAGACGCGGCTTTGCGGGCCAGACGATGCATGAGTCCCTCGACGAATACCGTCTCTCCGGCGTCCATTTCGGATAGAATCTCGTCAACCAGACCCAACCGAAACCATTCCTCAACGGCAAGGGCCATGCATTCCGTTCGGAATCCAAAATTAAAGCTCGTGGTCCACGAGCTGTAGGTCGGGTAGTCAGCGTCGCGCGCCACATCTTGAAGCCCTTCGACCCAGCGGATAAGAGGCACCCACCGGCGGCTCATCTTGACGAGCAGATCGCACTGGAGTTCTCGGGCCCAGGCCAGACCGCCAATGAAGGCCGTGAGATCACCTTCGCACGGAGGCAGGCGGCGGGTATTGCGCTCGTAGACAGCGCCATATCGCTGGCAGAGCCGGGATAGTTCGGCTGCCAAGGGACTCCCATCGTCGTGCACCAGGAGTGGCACCTCGGGATAGAGTCGGCGCCTGGCCTCCAGATGTAGATGGATATAAGGCAGGCCCGCGAAGGTTCCGACCACCAGGGCGATTTTCGGATCGGGGGGAAGCAAACGCGAGCGCGTTCCAGAGAAGTGGGTGAGGGGGCGAATTTCTCCCGCCCTTTCGATGCCGCAAACTTCGCGGCTCGGCGCAACGTGGTGCGGGTTCATGCACGCCGGGAAGTAAATGATGCCATCGTCGTCTGCCTCTTTGTCATCTTCCAGGATGGAGAGGGAGAAGAAAAGTCCGGGCGGGGCGGGTGCAGGTTAACCGTCCAGGTGGGTGCGGTATTCGGCGGGTGATTTGAGATCGCCTGCTTCGGCCGCGGCTTCGAGTTCGAGACGGAAGATCCATCCCTCGCCATAGGGATCGCTATTAATCAGCGCCGGATTCGAAGTCAGGGCATCATTGATGGCTGCGACTTTTCCGGTCGCGGGGGCATAGATATCACTCGCCGCTTTCACGCTTTCAACCACGCAACATTGTTGCCCGGCTTTGATCACCGCGCCTATCTTCGGTAATTCGACATAAACAACGTCCGTTAATTCAGCCTGGGCGTGATCGGTTATGCCCACCGTGCCATCGGCGCGGAGCCATTCATGGGAAGCTGCATAGCGGAGGTCGTCGGGCACATTCATGAGTTCGGTAGGCGAAAAGGTGGGGGATCAGGTGGTGGCGATACCGGGATGGTAGAGCGGCTTCTTTTCAATGCGCGCCGCGTGGCGTTGGCCGCGGATCTCGATCTCGATGCCTTCGCCAATCCGGGCGTGCTGCCGCGGAATGTAGGCCATGCCGATGCCGATCTTGAGCGATGGCGAGACCGTGCCGCTGGTCGTCTCGGTGATGAGCGAGCCATCGTGGAGGACGGGATAGTGGGCGCGGGGCGGGGGGCTGGCGGCCAGCATTTTGAACGGCACGAGTCGGCGGGCGACCCCGCCGGCGCTTTGTTCGAGGAGGGTGTTGCGGCCGATGAAGTCCGGCTTTTCGAGATCGACGAAGATGCCGAGCCCGGCTTCCAGTGGAGTCGTGGTTTCAGTCAGATCAGAACCATTCAGCGGATAGCACATCTCGAGGCGCAAGGTGTCGCGTGCACCGAGGCCGCAGGGCGTGATCCCAAAGGCTTCACCTTTTCGCAGAATGTCGCGCCAGCTCTTGACCGCGCGCTCGGTTTGGCAAAAGACCTCGAAGCCGTCCTCGCCCGTGTACCCGGTGCGCGCGATGAAATACGGGGCTCCGTCGATCTCGAGCGCCAGGATCTCATTGCGGGCGGGCCGGCGGATACCGCTCCCCGAAAAAAGCGTCGAACAGTTGAGCTGCGCGCGGGCCTTGGACCGCCAGTCCGCTCCGCGAAGTCGGAGGCGGTCTTCAAACTCGACCCCGTCTTCGAGGTGCTGATTCATCCAGGCAAAATCCTGATCGATGCAGGCGGCATTAACGACGAGCAGCCATTCGGTTTCGCGCGATGCGGTAAACGATCAGATCGTCGATCACGCCGCCGTGCTCATTGAGCAGAAAGGTGTACTGGCATTCCCCAATGTCGACGCGGTCCAAATTGTTGGTCAGCAGACGATTCAGCCACGCCTGCGCCCCCGCGCCTCGCGCGAAAAACTGACCCATGTGCGAAATGTCAAACACGCCGAGACCGGTGCGGACCGCCTGATGTTCATCGAGGATGCCCCGGTATTGCACGGGCATGCTCCAACCGCCGAAACCGACCATCCGCCCGCCCAACGCGACGTGCTCGTCGTAAAGCGCAGTTTTCCGAAGCGTGGCGGTGGTATCTTGCACGGCGGCGGAGGGTAGGGTGCGGGCGGGACCTGTCAATTCATGAGCACGATGGAATTGGGTTTTCGCGTCGCAGATTTCCGCTAGAACCCTCGGGCTTCACCTGTGTCCGCCAAACGCCCGCCCAAGTCCCGCAATCGCCGTTCTCCGCGGCGGCTGATGCTCGAGGACGCGTGCCCGTTCGACGAGCCGATCACCATTCCCACGCGCTGGCTGAATCTCGTCATCGCGCTCTTTCTCCTCCCAGTCTGCTGGGTCCTGAC
>CAWCSW010000007.1:0-301241 GCA_963798345.1 uncultured Verrucomicrobiae bacterium
TCTTCGCCAAGGCCGACGGCGAGCATGGTGCCTTCGCCACGCGCGCATTCGTGCATGAAACGCGAACGCAGAACGATCACACGCGCGCCTTCCTCGATGCTGAAGACTTCCGCGACACAAGCCGCGGCGATTTCGCCGACGCTGTGCCCGACGATCGCCACGGGCTCGATGCCCCACGATCTCCAAAGCGCAGCGAGCGAGACCTGCATCGCGAAGATGGCCGGCTGCCCAATTTCGGTGTGGTGGACTTGGGAGGTCTCCTCAGGGCGGGCCAGCTCTTCGAGCAAAGAAAAGCGTGCCCACGGTTTCATCGCGGCGGCACAGCGTTCCATGGTCTGGCGAAAGACCGGCTCGTGACGCATCAACTCGCGGCCCATACCCCACCACTGCGGACCCTGGCCGCTCATGACGAAGGCGAGACGCGGGGCGTGCTCGCGGCGCGGCGAGAATGTCGTGCGGGCTTTCGGGCTTTCCTCCTTCACGCCGAAGCCGTCAAGCTCCTGCACGAGATCCTGCATCGTGTTCGCGACGATGCTGAGCCGATACGGATGATGATTACGCCGCGCGCCGAGGGAATAGACGAGGTCGGGCAGGAGTGGCGAATCGCCATTGGCGTGAGCGCGCTCGTCGAGCCACTTCGCGAGTTGCAATGCCGTGCCACGGAGGGCTTCCTCGGAACGCGCGGAGAGAATGATCGGCCAGGCGCGTTCGGTGGGCTTTTCGGAATGCTCGTGGTGCGGGCGTGGCGGCGCTTCTTCGACAATGACGTGCGCATTGGCGCCGCCGAAGCCGAAGGAGTTCACGCCAACCAGCCGCGGACCGCTGGTCTCGGGGAATGGCTCCAGCGTGGTGTTCACGCGCAGCTTCAGGTCCTCAAAATCAATGTGAGGATTCGGAGTCTCGAAATGGAGATTCGCCGGGATCTGTCGGTGCTTCAGCACGAGGACGGCCTTCACGAGGCCGGCAATGCCTGCGGCGGTTTCCAGGTGGCCGAGGTTCGTTTTCACTGAGCCGATGGTCAGCGGCGCATCCGCCGGGCGATCGGCGCACAAGGCTTCCGCCAGTGCGTGGGCTTCGATGGGATCGCCGACGGCGGTGCCGGTGCCGTGCGCTTCGACAAATCCGATCTGCGAGGGCTCGACGCCAGCATCCACGCAGGCGTCTCGGACGAGCCGCGCCTGCGCCTCGGTGCTCGGGAGCGAAATGCCGTTCGTATGGCCGTCCTGATTCGTCGACGTGCCGACGATGATGCCGTGGATCGGGTCGCCGTCGGCGAGGGCCTGTGAGAGGCGCTTTAGAAGCACCATGCCGGCGCCTTCGCCGCGGACAAAGCCATCAGCTGAAGCGTCGAACGCCTTGCATTTCCCCTCGGGCGACAGCATCGACGCCTGCGAAAACCCGATGAAGCCGCCGGGCGTAATCATTACCGTGACACCTCCGGCCAGCGCCGTGTCGCCCCGGCCGGAGCGGATATGTTCGCACGCGGCGTGGACCGCGGTCAGGGCGGATGAACACGCCGTATCCATGGCGATGCTCGGGCCGCGGAGGTTCAGGCAGTAGGAAATGCGGTTGGCGGCGATGCTGTGCGCGCTGCCGGTCGGTGAATGCGCGGATATCCCCGCGGAGTCCCACGGCGTGCCCTGAATCACCTGATAGTCATTATGCGAAATGCCAACGAACACGCCGAGGTCGGTGCCCTTCTCAAAATCGAGCACCATCCCCGCGTCTTCGATCGCTTCCCACGCCGTTTCGAGCAACAGGCGATGCTGCGGATCGATGTAAGGCGCCTCGCGCGGCGAGATGCCGAAGAACTGAGGATCGAACTGATCGATACCCTCGACGAAACCTCCGCGACTCGCGATGGACTTCCCGGCCAGCCCCGGCTCGGAATCATAGAAGCGCTCGACATTCCATCGGTCCGCCGGCACCTCGCTGACCGCCTCGCGCCCCTCGATGAGCAGCTTCCAAAGTGCGTCCGGGTGATTGATTCCACCAGGAAAGCGACAGCCGATTCCAATGATGGCGATGCGTTCTTTATCCATATGTATTTGACCGGCTCTGCGCACAAAAACGGCAATTCACGCCCGACAAGTGCGTCCCGTCAAGTTGGAAGCCGTTCCTCAGATAAGACCTTACACCTGTATCGTTGGAATTACGTGACGTGGCGAGCGGAACCGACCTAGATGAGCGTCATGTGCGGCATCGCAGGCATCATCGATCTTTCCAGGCAACGACCCGTGCCCGACGACGTCGTGCGCCGCATGGCCCGAGCCATCGTCCACCGCGGTCCCGACGAGGAAGGTTTCCACATTCGGCCGGGCCTCGCGCTGGCGTCGAGACGGCTGAGCATCGTCGGCCTCGCGGATGGCCAGCAACCGGTGACCAATGAAGACGCCACCGTCGTGGCGGTTTTCAACGGCGAGCTTTTCGATCACCTCGAACAGCGTGCCCAGCTGGAAGCGCGCGGGCATCGCCTCGTGAAGCACTGCGACACGGAAATCATCCCGCACCTCTGGGAGGAACATCAGCGGGGAATGTTCGAGCGCTTGCGCGGGCAATTCGCCATCGCCCTCTGGGAGGAGCGGGAACGACGGCTCCTCCTCGCCCGCGACCGCTTCGGCATTTGCCCGCTCTATTGGACGCGACAGGGCGACTGGCTGCTCTTCGCCTCCGAGATCAAGGCGCTGCTCGCCTCCGGCATGGTGCCGGCCAGGCCCGACCGGCGCGGCATTGATCACATTTTTACCTACTCCGCGCTGCCAGGACCGATCACCTGTTTCGAAGGGGTGCAACTGCTGCGCGCCGGGCACACCCTCGAGATCACTCCAGGGAGCGAACGCGGGCAGAGCCCGGAGATCGCGGAACGCGCGTTTTGGGAGATGGACTTCCCGGATCAGGGCGACGAAGAGCGCGGCGACAACCAGCGCCAGCTGGTCGATGAATTTGAGCGGCTGATGCTGCGGGCCGTGGACACGCGGTTGAAGGCGGACGTGCCCGTCGGCTCGTATCTGTCCGGCGGCGTTGATTCCAGCATGATCGCCGCGCTGGCCTGCCATTTGAAAGGCCCGGCGATCAATACCTACACGGTCCGCGTGGATTCGCCCGGGCTGGACGAACTCGACGCCGCCAATCTCGTCGCGCGGCACATCAAGACGAAACCACCGATCGTGCAGGACTTCCGCGCGGAGGACGCGGTGAACACCTATCCGGAACTCCTTCGCGCCGCCGAGGCGCCGGTCATCGATACGTCCTGCGCGGCGTTGCTGCAGTTGGCGCGGCGCGTCCACGAGTGCGGGCAAAAGGTCGTGCTCACCGGAGAAGGCGCGGACGAATGGCTGGTCGGCTATCCGTGGTACAAGATCGCCAAAGCCCTGGGGTATCTCGATATCCTGCCCGGCCTGCCGCTGGGCCAATTGGGGCGGCGCGCCTACCTGCGACTGAAGAACGTGCCGCAGTATTCAGCCGAGTTTCGACGCGAAGTGGAAGCGATGTTCGGCGGACCGAACGCGTGGATCGATTGCTTCGGTTTGCTCAGCATTTCCAAACTCCGCTTTTACTCTGAGTCGATGCATCACGCCTGCGCGCCGGCGCAGGCCTGGGCCGATTTGCAGATGCCGCTCGAGCGCGCCAAACGCTGGCATCCGCTCAATCGCGGCATTTGGGTGGCGGGCCGCGTCACTCTCGCTGGTCTCTTGCTTCAAGCGAAAGGGGATCGCGTGTCCATGCACTCCTCGGTGGAAGTGCGGTACCCGTTTCTCGACGAGGAAGTGTTCGCCTTTACCGCCGGTCTCGACCCGAAGTGGAAGCTGCGCGGATTCCGCGACAAACATATCCTGCGCCTGCTCGCCGAACGCTGGCTCCCGCCGTCGGTTTACAAGCGTCAAAAGGTCATCTTCCGAGCTCCTCTCGACAGCTTCCACCTGGAACCGGAGCCGCCCTACATCGGCCAGCTCCTGAGCGAGGAATCGCTTCGACGCACTGGTTACTTTGACCCCGCCGCCGTGCGGCACTGGCGCCGCGCCTTCCGCGCGATGCCCGAGGGATCACTCCCCCGCCTTTCCGTAGAAGGCGGCCTGGCCGCGGTCGTTGCCACGCAACTCTGGCACCAGATTCACATCGACTCCAGCCTCGCCGAGCTGCCGTAACCCGTCAGCGCAACGTCGCCAGGATCTCTCGTCCGCTGGCTTTTGTTTCCGGGTCGTCCTTTTCGGTGTTGGGCAGGGCCAGCCCCTTGGTGATGAACTTCCGCGCATCCGCGACCTTGCCCATCGCGGCACACGTACGGCCAAGCTCGACATAGTGCATGAGGCGTTTGGGATTGAGCGCGATGGCTTTCTCAAAACAACGCGCCGCATCCTCGTATTTCGCCGACGGCAGACTGCCGTAAACCACCTTCGCCAGCGCGCGCTTCACGGCGCTTACGTCGGCGACGTTGTAGTACCAACGCCCCAAAACCTGCCAGCCGAGGTCATTTTTTGGGTCAAGTGCGACCACCTTTTCGGCCGCGCGCTTAATCACTCCCGAGTTGTTAAATTGCTCCTTGCTGCTTTGGTAGGGCAACAATTTGCCGAGGCTGATGGCGAGCGCGAGTTGCACTTCTGGATCGTCCGGCGCGATTGCCATCGCACGGCGGGAATACTCCACGGCCGTCTTACCGAGCTCCACCTTTTTTCCACGGTTCGGCGCATCGCTCATGAGATGCCGATACTGACGGGCGATGCGCACGAGCAAGCGCGCGTTATTTGGATCGAGTTTTTCCGCCGGCAGGTAAAAGCACAGGGCCTCGGCGGGCTGTAGCTTGTCGTAGCAGACGTCACCTTTCCGCATCAAATCATCGAAACAATCAGCGGCGATTCCGGTGGTGGAGAGCGCCAGCATCGTGGCTGCTGAAGAAGCAATGAGGAGAAAAAAAGTTCGCATGGTTCGACGATGTGGGAGGTTTTTCCACTGATCGCAAATCGCAACGGAATCGCAAGGCGGACTTTGCCTTTCAAAGTTGTTATCTAATCTTTTAAGGCGGCCGCAGAAAGGCACGCGCGCTTCGCGACGGGAAGGACGGGAAATGATACGGGCGCGAGGCGCGCGGGATTCTTTGCGGGTGGCGCCGACCGCTTTCGCAGCGGACAACGGCAGGAGATTTCCCGCGGAAGCTCCTCCTGATCAGCGCCATCAAAATGTGAGGCGCTCCGGGCCCGCGCCTTCCATTTTCCCCATGATCGTTATTTTCGCGGTCGTATCCGCGGCGCCGACTATCGCGATGGTATTCGTCCGCCGACGGCGACTTTGCTCCGGAGGCGCAATCATCACACTTATCTGCCTCCGCGGTGCGCAATATCCGGCCGTGCCCCGTTCGATCCTTTACCTCGCACGCCGGTTTGCTCAGGTTGCGGGCATGAAGTCGATTTTCTCACCTGGATTTTTCGCTGCGGTTTTCGCCGCCCTTTCGCTCACCGGCTGTTTGCAAGTCGAACGCATCGTGCACCTCAAAACGGATGGCTCCGGAACCATCGAAGAAAAGCTGACCATGAGCGCGGCCACCGTCGCACAGATGAAGCAAATGCAGGCCTTCGGGCAGCCGGGTGGAGGAAAAGCGGAACCCTTCAAATTGCTCGATGAAGAAAAGCTCAAGGCCGCGGCGGAGCAGATGGGGGAAGGTGTCAAATTCGTTTCCGCCAAACCGATCTCGGGACCCGAGGGCGAAGGCTACGTCGCCACCTATTCATTTGCCGATATCAGCAAGGTGAAGCTCTCGCAGGGACCAGCGGACCTTGCACCCGGCGGCGGTGGAATGAAGATCAAGAGTTCGGACGACAAGCCGATCAAATTCACTTTCGCCAAGGGCAGCCCCGCGACGCTGACCGTGATGCTCCCCGAGGAAAAGAAAGCGGACCCGGCGGATCCTGCGAAACCCAGCGAACCGGACCCGGCCGAAGCGATGCAGGAGGCGATGCTCCCCATGATCACCCAGATGATGAAAGACATGCACATGAAGGTGGCGATCGACATCGAGGGAACGATCACCAAAACGAATGCCGAGTATCGGGACGGCGAGCAGGTGACGTTGATGGACGTGGATTTTAACGCCCTCATCGCCAATCCTGACAAAATGAAAGCGATGATGAAAAAAGAGAATCAATCGCCACGCGCGAGCAAGGAACTGCTCAAAGGCATCGAAGGCATCAAGGTCGAGGGGAACAATCCCGTAACGATCAGCTTCAAGTAGCCCGGGGCTCAAAAGGCGGAGTTTCTACTCCTGCTCCTGCTCGTGCTCTTAATCGTCTTCGAGTTTCAGAAGAAGGAAGAAGAGGGAGAGGACGAGTAAGAGGAGCAGCGTCGCTCCGCGTCGACGGCAACCGCCTTGTAGCGTCCCTGGAATGGACGGCCCGGGAGCCGATGACGCGCATCGAAGCGCTGGGCGTAAGTTCCGTGAACCGAAGCTTTGCGACACAGCGCCCGGGGTCGGAGGTGGGCGGCGGAAACCATTTCATTGGCGCGACCCGATTGGCTCCCGGTGTTTCCAGCAGCAGATGATGGCGGTTGCTCATCATCACAAAAGCATCGATCAGCGCCCCGGTTCAATTGCACAAATGCGCGGACTGACCCCTCTGCCCCCTCTTCAATCGGCTGCTGCCAATCGCCGCGTCACGGAACCTGATAGATCGCGCCCCGATTTTCGATTCGGACCGGGAGGGGAATAAGTCCATTCTCGAACCAGTATCCGCCCGCGGCAGAGTTTCCTCCAGATCCCCTTTTCCCGCAAGCAACCCCCATTTCCGCACGACCCTGCTCGTATTCGACTTCGATCACCCATCGAGCACGAGAGCGAGCAGGAGGACGAGGCCAAGCCGCCCCCTCGATGTTTCCTAAACATCGGGGTTTTGCACTCTCGCCGTGGTGTGTCACCATCAAGAGAATTGATGGCTTCGCGTCTCCACCTCCACTTTCTCGCCGCCCTCGCGCTTCTCGTTACTGGAGGGCCGATGGCGGCTGCGGAGATCGAAGAAGTGCAGGCGCAAATCATCGCGGGCGACTACGAGGAAGCCATCGCGTCGGCTCGGGCTGAGAGCGCAAAGCAGGAAGATGATCCTGAGTGGCCGCTGGTGCTGGGCGACGCGCTCAACGAGGTGGGCCGCTACGAAGAAGCGCGCGACGTCATTCTGAAGGCGCTCACTCGCAATCAACTGCACCTCCGTTTGCATCTGGCCGCGTATCACGCGCTCCATCGGACGGGAATGGAAAAAGAAGCCCTGGAAGAACTCCGGGAACTTGATCGGCTCGGTGGGCGCCGCGAATGGGCGTACCGCGCTCCCCGAGATCGGGTGGCGCTCGGAAAGGTCGCCATTTTGGTCGGTCTGGATCCGAAGCGAGTCTTCGATTTGTTTTTTGATCCGGTGCAGAAAACCGCTCCCGAGCTGCGAGACTCGTACCTCGCCAGTGGCGATCTCGCGCTCGAAAAGAGCGACTACGCACTGGCCTCGCGCACCTTGGGCAGCGCGCTGAAAAAGTTTCCGGAAGATCCAGACGTTTGGTTTGGCCTCGCCCGCGCTTTTGCCCCGAGCGACTCGGAAAAGGCGGCGGAAGCCCTGACCAAAACGCTCGAGTTCAATCCGAACCACACCGGGGCGCGCTTGCTGGTCGCGGATCGCGCCATCGACGGGGAGAGCTACGACGAAGCGGAAAAAATGATCACTGAAGCGCTGGCCATCAATCCGCGTTTGCCCGAAGCGCACGCGTTGCGCGCCGTCCTGGCCAATCTCCGCGCTGACACCGCCGGTGAAAAGGCGGCGGTCGACAAGGCGCTCGAACCGTGGCCGAAAAACCCGCACGTCCCGCATCTGATCGGCGAAAAACTTTCCCAAAAATACCGGTTTGCCGAAGGTGCGGCACTCCAGCGCAAGGCGCTGGAATTCGATCCGGGATTTCTGCCCGCTAAGGCGCAACTCGCCAACGATCTTCTCCGTCTCGGCGGCCAGGACGAAGAAGCCTGGGCGCTGGCGGAAGAAGTGCAGAAGGCGGATCCGTATGATGTCGTGGCCTACAATCTCGTGACGCTTCGTGACGCGGTGAAAGATTTTCAAACCCTCACCAGCGAGCACTTCACCGTGCGGATGGATCCGCGCGAAGGGGAGATTTATGGGCCGGACGTGCTCGAGTTGCTCGAACGGGCGCACGACACGCTCACCACCAAGTACGGCCTCAAACTCCGCGGGCGAACCATTGTCGAAATCTTCCCCGACCAGAAAGATTTTGCCATTCGCACCTTCGGATTGCCGGGCGGTGCGGGCTATCTTGGCGTTTGCTTTGGCCGCGTCATTACGGCGAATTCGCCTGCCACCCGGCCCGAATCCCCATCGAATTGGCAGGCCGTTTTGTGGCACGAGTTTTGTCACGTCGTCACGCTGACCCTCACGAAAAACAAAATGCCGCGGTGGTTGAGCGAAGGGATCAGCGTCTATGAGGAGCGCCAGGCACGTGGACCGGCCAATCAGGCTGGCACTTGGGGCGAGCGGATGAAGCCGCGTTACCGCGCCATGATCCTTGGCGACGATCTCACGCCGGTGAGCCAGTTGAGCGCGGCCTTTCTCAAACCGAAAACTCCGGCGCATATCGGCTTCGCCTATTACGAATCTTCACTCGCCGTGGAATGGCTGATCGAGAGGTGGGGCCTCGAGAAAATGAAGCTGTTGCTCGCCGATCTCGGCCAGGGGGTGGAAATCAATGCCGCCCTCGCCAAGCATTTCGCGCCCATGGACGAGATCGACGCCGAATTCGCCAAACACGCCCAGGAATTGGCAAAAGACACCGGTCCGAAGCTCGACTGGACGGAACCGGGCCGCCGCGACTTCGTGACCGCCACATCCACCGCGGCTTTCCTCAACGAGCACCCGGATAATTTTGCGGGACTGCTGCAGACCGCAGCTGAACTGATGAAAGCGGGCGCCTGGGAGGATTGCAAAAAGCCGCTCGAACGACTGATCGATCTTTACCCCAATCAACACGACGCCGACAGCGCCTACGCGATGCTGGCAAAAGTGCATCGGGAACTCGGCGAATCCGATGCCGAGTTGCGAGTGCTGACGAAACTCGCCGAACTTTCATCCGACGCCACCAACGCGTTCGAACGTCTCATGCGCATCCATGCTGAGCGCGGCGAGTGGCAAAAGGTCCTCGACTACGCCGCACGATATCAGGCCGTCGATCCGCTGCGCCCGGGTGCTTATCAACTCGCCGCCGAGGCAGCGGAGGCACTTAGCCAGCGCGACGGGGCAATTCAATCGTATGAGACCCTGCTCACACTCGGCCCGGCAGACCCGGCGGAAGTCCACTTTCGCCTCGCGCGTCTCATGCATGCGCAAGGCAATCAGGAAGCCAAACGTCAACTGCTCATGGCCCTCGAAGAAACGCCGCGCTACCGCGCCGCGCTCGAGTTACTTTTGGAAATGAGCGGCCCGTCGGCGCCCACAACTTCCGAGCCGCCGACACCAGAACCAACCCCGGCAAGATAGGGACCATGCTGGTCATGACCCTGTGGGAATCCGCTCCAGGCACTGGAGCAGATACGGCAGCAATTGCTTTTTCCGCGACACCACGCCGGTCAGTTCCCACGTGAAGGGAGAGCGTTGCGGATAATCGATCGTGTCCAGGAATCGTTCATCGCCGCGCACGAGGAGTATCGAAGTTTGATTGTTGATATCGGTAACGAGCAGCGCCGAGTAAAGCAGCCCCTCCCGGCCTCGATGCTTGTCGAGAGCCGCGAGCAGGGCTTCGTGCTTTTCGGGGAAATGCGCGAAGGTCAGTTCTTCGATCTGGGCCACGCTGAAGCGGTGGTCTCCTTCGACATAGACTTTGCAGTCCGCATTGATCGCCTGCTCCGGCGTCATGGTCAGCAGCGGACTGCCGACGCGGAAAATCTGCTCCGCCAGAACGGCTGGATCGCAGTCCGCGACCTTTGACAATTCGTCGAGCACCTGCCGGTCGATATCCGTCGCCGTCGGCGAGCTGAGGAGCAAGGTGTCGGAGATGACGCCGGCCATGAGCAGGCCGGCAATGGGCTTGGGCACGGGCACGCCGGCATTGCGGTAGCAGAGCGCCACGATCGTGCTCGTCGAGCCAACCGGGTTGTTCCAGAAGAGGATCGGTGCGTCGCTCGAAAAGCCGCCAAGCTTGTGGTGATCAAGGATTTCGGCGATCGGCACATGCTCCGCGCCGCGTACCGCCTGCGCCATTTCATTGTGATCCACCAGCACGAGCTGGCGCGGGAATCTCGTTGAGGAAATCGGACTTTGACAGGATGCCGACGAGGGCGCCGTCATCGTCCAGGACTGGAAAAAGAAAATCGGATCGATCCGCGGCAACGCGGCGCGCCTCGGCCAGCGGCGTGTCGGGTCGAAACGTCGTCACTTCCCGCTCGATCATCCGCTCGACCCGCACGGCTCCGCGCGCGAGCAGCACACTTGTCGCAGTGTCGCTCGGCGAACTGATCACCGTCACGCCGGCCGATCGCGCTTGCGCGCGCGTCTCCTCGTCCACGCGCAAACCCCCGGTAATCACGATCGCCGCGACCCGTGCCTCGATGGCCAGTTGCTGGATTTGCGGACGATCCCCGACAAACAAGACCACACGCTGACCCCGATACTCCTCGAGGCGCGGTGCAAACGAATCGGCATTCATGGCCCCGACCATTAACAAGTACTCGCACGGTTCCGCCCCGAGGGCTCCCGTGATCAACGAGCCACCAAAGGTGGTGACAATATCCGCCAGCGACGCGGTCACGGCGCGCGCCTGGCCGGCTTCATCTCGCGGCGGAAAAAGATGATGGGTAATCTTGAAAGCCGACAGCAGGCCGAGGCAGCGACGATGCTCATCCACCACCGGCAAGCCACGCAGGCGTTTCTGATCGATCAATTGCACCGCGTCATAGACGGGCGAGGTCGCGGACACGGAAATGACCCGGCGCTCCATCACGTCGGCCACGCAGGGAGAGAGATCGTTGACGAGCATTGGCGCTGGAACCCCGAACTTTTCGAGCACGAAATCGATGCGCTCGTTGGTGTTCCCAGCCCGTGCGGCCACAACATTCGGGATCGCCCTGAAGCCGTTTCAGCTCGGCATATCCGATCGCGGAAACGATCGAATCCATGTCGGGATTGCGGTGGCCGATAACGATGGTCTGCATGGCGGCGCGGACAATGGATGCGAGCCCGCCCGTCGGCAACCCCCACATCCAACATCCAACATCCAACATCCAAGTGCGCGCCCACAACCGGCAGGTCAGTTCGATGTTGGATGTTGGACGTTCGATGTTGGATGTTCTGCCTTTCTCTCCATCTCCATGCCTCAACCCAAACCCATCGATCCCGCGGACCTTCCGCAACTCGCGCGCGACGTCGTCGAACGCGCGAAATTTCCCATGCTGGCCACGCTCGATGGCGATCAGCCGCGTTTGCGTCCGGTGTCACCCGTGCGCGTCGAAGGTTTCACGATCTTCGTGGCCAATCTGCGCAGCTACGGCAAAACCGCGGAGATCGCCGCGAATCCCAAGGTCGAACTGTGCTATCTCGACGAGAAGCACGATCAGGTCAGGATCACCGGGTTGGCGGAAGTGCTGACTGATCGGGAGTTGCTCGATGAAATCTGGAAGACGAATCCGCTGCTGCGTCAGTATCTCGGTACGCCAGAAAGCCCGGAATTGATCATTTACCGGATTCGCCCGGAACGCGTGCGCTTCATGCGCGAGTGGGCACTCGAATACCACGAGGTGCCGCTTTGACGCCTCCGCGATTCACGCGCGGGGGTGAAATTTGTGGTGCACCGCTTTCAATCGGTGCTGATCAACGTGCGTGTAAATTTGCGTGGTTGAGATGTCGGCGTGTCCGAGCATTTCCTGGATGATGCGCAGGTCGGCCCCGTTGCTGAGCAAGTGCGTGGCAAAGCTGTGGCGAAGCAGATGGGGATAGACATTCAGGTCGAGACCGGCGCGTTTCGCGACCTCCTTCACAATCTGCCAGATGCGAACGGTCGTGAGCTTTCGTCCGCCACGCGAGGAAAGGAAAATTTCACTTCCAGAACGCCGGGTCACCGTCGCCGGACGTTCACGTTCGATATACTGCTGGATCGCTTCGCACGCCTTCGCACCGACCGGAACGAGGCGGGTTTTGTTGCCCTTTCCCGTCACCCGAATCAGGCGCGCATCGAAATCGAGATTTTCGAGTTTTGCATTCACCAATTCGGAAACGCGCAGGCCGCTGGCATAGAGCAATTCCAAAATGGCCCGGTCGCGCAAGCCGCGTGGAGCATTGGCATCGATCGCTTCGAGCAAACGATCGACCTGCAATTCGTTCATCGTTTCGGGGAGGTAACGCTCGATGCGCGGGAGGGGCAGGAGTTCCGCGGGATCGCGCGCAATCCGGCCGCGCACCGTCAGCCAACGGAAGAAAATCTTGAGCGCGACGACCACCAGCTTGATCGAGGCGGCGGAAAGACCGAGGCGCTTTTTGTGGGCGAGGAAATCCGAAATGTGCGGCAATTCAATCTCACCGCTCGACCAATCGGACGCCGGTCCGGCGGGAATCTCCACTCCCTCGATGACGCCGCTATTCCGTCGCTCGAACCACTGCGCAAAACCTTCGAGCGAGAGCCGTGTCGAGAGCTGGTAGTTTTCGGAAAGCCCGCGCTCAGTCGCCAGGTAGAGGATGAAGTCTTCGATGTCGTCGCGCATCAGAAGCCAGGGTCAGATGGGCTTTCCGACCAGCCGCGAATAAGCCTCCAGATATTTCTCACTCGTCCAGCGGACAATGTCTCCGGGTAATTTGGGTGCCGGCGGCGTCTTGTCCCAAGCGAGCGTTTCGAGATAATCGCGGACGAATTGCTTATCGAAACTCGGCGGGCTGGTCCCAACGCGATATTTGTCCGCGGGCCAAAATCGGGAACTGTCGGGAGTCAGACACTCGTCAATCAACACGACACGTCCGTCGCGCAGCCCGAATTCAAATTTGGTATCGGCGAGGATGATCCCGCGCTCGGCCGCCCACGCGCGTCCGGTCTGATAAATGCGAAGGGAAAGATCCCGGACCTGGGTAGCCGTTTCCTCGCCGCAAAGTTCCACGGCCTGCTCCCAAGCGATGTTTTCATCGTGTCCGGAACTGGCCTTCGTCGAGGGCGTGAAAATCGGTTCCGGCAACTCGCTGGCTTGTTCGAGCCCTGGGGGAAGGCTCACACCGCAGATTTTGCCAACGCGCTGGTAATCCTTCCATCCCGAGCCGATGAGGTAGCCGCGCACCACGCACTCGATGGGCAGAGGCTGCGCCTTGCGCACGATCATCGAGCGCTTTGCCAATTCGTTCTTGTAAGGCCGCAGCACGTCCGGAAACTTTTCGAACTCGACGGTTTCGACGTGGTTTTCGACGAAGGTCATTTTCTCGAACCAGAAGGCGGAAAGCTGCGTCAGGACTTCACCTTTCCGCGGAATGGCATTGGGCAAAACGCAATCGAACGCACTAATGCGATCACTGGCCACGAAGAGCAGATGGTCGCCGAGGTCAAAGATGTCGCGCACTTTGCCGCGCGCGATTCTGGTGATGGTGGGAAGTTCTATTTGAAGCAGGTCCATGAAGTGAATGGCCCGAGCAGCAATGGCCAATCGGGCGGCATCGATAAAGTCCCGATATTCAGGAAGCAATCAACACGACCGTTTGGCTTACACCGGTCCGGTGGGAAAGGCGCTTGCGGAAGCTCGCGCGGCTGAGGAAAACATCGTCATGACCAGCGCACCTTTCGCCTTCACCGCCGCGGGCCGGCTGATCGATTTCATGCGGGAAGCCGGCGAGCCGGGTCTGATCAATCTTGCGGCCGGCGTACCCGCCACCGAAACGCTGCCGGCGGCGGAACTTGGAGCGGCGTTCGGGCGGGCTTTCGAAATCGAGGGCCGGACGATGTGCGCTTATCACCATCCGGAAGGGGATCCAGGATTGCGGGAATTGCTGGCCGCGCGACTGAACGCACGCGGGGCCGAACTGAGCGGAACGAATGTTCTGACCGTCACCGGCTGTCAGCAGGGACTGCAGCTCATGTTATCCGCCGTGGTTCAGCCCGGCGACATTGTCGCCTGTGAGGTGCCCGCCTACTATGCGCTGCTGGAATTAATCAGCATTTCCGGGGCAAGAATTCTGCCCGTTCCGGTGCGCAGTTCAGGTGGAGTCGAGGTGGCGGAGGCGGACGAACTCTTCGCCCGCTGGAAACCAAAGCTCTTTTTCGTCTGCTCGTCGGCCTCGAATCCATGCGGCTCGACCGTGCCGACAAAGGATCGCGAAGCGCTGGTCGAAATGTGCCGGCGGCATGGGGTGCGGTTGGTCGAGGACGACATCTACGGTGAGCTGCTCGATGACGGTCCGTTGCCCACGATGCTTGCTTACGATGACGGTCGCACGGTCAGCTACGTGAGCAGTTTTTCAAAATCCGTCTCGCCCGGGTTGCGGGTCGGCGTGTGCGTTCCGGGCGCCATTCACGAGGAGATTGCCGTGCGAAAATGTCAGCAGGACATGCACAGCTCAGTCGTTTCGGAGGTCGCGCTCCGGCATTTTTTTGAGATGGGTGCGCTCGATCCGCACCTGGCGCGATTACGCCAGCGGAACATCCATCGACGCAGCGCAGCCGTAACCGCAATTGATCGGGCCTTTCCGAGGGGATCCAAAGTCTGGCCACAGATCGGCGGATACATGGTCTGGGTCGAACTTCCGAAAAGGATCGATTTGGCGCGTGTTCGTGATGCGGCCCGGGCTGAAAACGTGGTCTTCGCCGCGGGCGACGTCTTCTTTCCAAACGTCAGCGAGACCAGCTATCTGCGGTTAAATTGCGCGAAGGCCCCAGAAGAAGATCTCCTCCGCGGCCTGGATATCCTGGGTCGGATCGTGACCAAGGAAAACGGGCGGACCGGTTGAGCAGGCAGGCTGGTTGAAAGCCGGCCCGCCTTTTGCGGCTTATTTTTTTCCGAGAGCTTCATTGGCCGCGAGCACGTCCTGGGCGTGGGTAGCGGTTGAGGCGTTGAGCATGTTCCAAACGACCTTTCCGTCCTTAATCAAAAACGATTGCCGCTTGGCAAAACCGGCCAGCGTCGGCACGCCGAACGCCTTGGCGACCTTGCCATCCTTGTCGGCGATGAGGATGAAGGGGAAATTATATTTGTCGTGAAACTTCTTCTGGGCCTCGACCCCGTCCTCGCTCACGCCGAGCACCTGGATGTTTTTGCCCTGAAGTTCGGCCCACGAATCGCGCAAGCTGCAGCCTTGTTTCGTGCACCCGGGCGTATCGGCTTTCGGATAAAAATAAACGAGTGTCGTGCCCTTGGCGAAAACGTCTTTGAAGTTGATCGTCTTGCCATCCTGATCAACGGCACTGATGTCCGGAGCCGCGGCGCCAACGGCGAGCGGTTCAGCGTTGGCGAAGGCGGTGAAACCCAGGAAAGCGAAGAGGCTCATGAGAGAGGTGATGTTTTTCATGTTAGGAGAGTGAGACGAGCTAAAGCAGACCAGAGGACGAAAGCTTTGTTCAATTCGGTTTCAAAGCGGCAGCCAATCGAGCACCCGCTGCACCCGAAAAGCATCGGACCTCGAGCCAGGCCATCGCGCTAATCGTCGGTTTCGCTGTTCGCGCCGGCGCGCTTCCGTGTACAGCCAAAGAACCCCCGCTCGCGAATCAACGCCGCTACTTCGTTTGGGACCATCGCTTCCCACGAATCATCGCCATCGGCGATGCGCTTGAGCACATCGCGCGAGAAGATGGGGAGATATTCCGGACGGTAATTATCGAGATCCACAAAGCTGCCACGGTCGGCGAGGTAACCATAAAGCTTGCGCAGTGACGGAGCGATCTCGGCGGTATTGACGGTCGTCAGCGCCTCCTCGCCGGGTTTCTGATAGGGATAAATGTAGAGCTTGAGATCGTTCTTAAACATTCGGCCGAACGACTCGAGAATGCCACCCGGCAAATCGACGTAATATTTTTCGTCGAATAACTCGAGCAGACTGGGTGCGCCCATGACCAGCCCGATGCGTTCCTGCGAGTGTGTCGAGAGATACGCGGCCAGGCGATAATAGCGGAAAAAATCCGAGATCATCACCGTCATGCCGCAGGCACAGAGCAAATCAGCGCGGGCGAGGAAATCGCGGCGGTCCACTTCCGTGCGTTCGGCGAGCAGATTTCGCATCGTCAATTCCGTCACCGTCACGATCTCCTTCCCCTTTACTTCAGGTTGCGCCGTGAACTTTTCCATCGCGCAATTGAGCATATCGACATTGACGTGGGTGACGGGACGAAAGCTGCCGCGCTCAACCATGATCGGCTTTTTCCGCAGCACTTCGCTGGGCTGGAGCACGTCACCGCTCGGCCCGAACATGGCCGCACCACTGAGGTCGAGTTGGACGAGTTTCACGGCCATCAGGCGATTGTCCACACTCCGAAACTCGATGCCGCGGAATTCGATCATGTCGATCTCAATTCGACCCGGGCCGAGGGCATCGAGCAGCGAATCGACCAGCTGTTCGGGCTCGTGATGGACGAAAAAAGCGCCGAAGAGCAGGTTCACACCCACGATCCCGAGCGCCTCCTGTTGGGCGTCGGCGTTATCATCGAGCATGCGTACGTGCATGATGACCTGGTTGGGCTCATCCCGCGGATGAGTCTGAAACTTCACTCCCATCCAGCCGTGGCATTCCTTCCCGCCTTTGTAGCTGCGAGCCACCACCGTGTCGGCGAAAGCGAAGAAAGCCGTGTTGTCACCGCGCGCGTCGCCGAGGCGCTCGATATTGAGCCCGAACTCATGATCGAGCATGGCCTGCATCCGCTCGCGCGAAACATACCGCTTGGTCACGCCATAAATCGCATCACTGACCTGCATGTCGTAAGCCGACATGCTCTTGGCGACCGTACCGGCGGCACCACCAACCCGGAAGAACCACCGCACGACTTCCTGTCCCGCCCCGATTTCGGCGAAAGTACCATACCACCGGGGATCAAGATTGATCTTCAGCGCTTTGTGGTGCGTATCAATCGCGGTCTGTTCGGTGTTGCTCAACATGTCAGGCACTATTGAAGGGAAGCGCTTCGCTTGGCCAGTCCGGATGTCGAATTCACGCCCGCTACGAGCATCGAAAAGAAAACTCCCGCGGGCGGGGCAGCCACGCGGGAGTTCTCAGATTGGTTGCGTTGTTTATTTTAACATCAGCTCGCCTTCTTGCGCCCTCCGCCGTCGTCGCTCCCGCCTTTTCCGCCCTTCCCCTGACCTCCACCTCCGCCTCCACCTCCTCCACCGCCGCGCGACCGCCGCCACCACCACCGCCGCGATTGGGGACGATCTGCTGTGGTTGCGGTTGGGACTGTTGAAATCTCGGTTGCTGCTGCTGGCGCTGGGGTTGCGATTGTGGTTGTTGAAATTGCTGGCGCTGGCGCGGTTGCTGAAGCTGCTGTTGCTGCCGTTGTAATTGCTGCTGGCGCTGGGACTGGTAAACGCGCTGCTGATAGTCCGCCTGGCGTTGCTGGAGTTCCGCCTGTTGTTGACGCTGTGTATTCTGATCCTGCGACCCTCGTTGCCGCTGGCGCATCGCGTCGGCGTCTTGTTGCTGATTCAAGGCGCGGCGCTGACTCCTTTGCGCCTGCATCTCGCGCTGCATCCGTTCGGCGCTTTGCAGTCGTTCGGCCTGGCGCGATGCCTTTTCCTGAGCGGCGATTTGTGCATCGCGCTCTCCCTGTTGCACCCGGGCTGCCCTCCGCGCCGCCTTATCCTGCGCTTCAGCCTGAGCCTGCGCTTGTCGCCGCGCTGATTTGTCGGAATCGTCCGCGCGATCAAGTTGCTGCTGTTTCGCCGCCTGGCGTGCCGCTTTGTCCTGAGCGTCAGGGTCGGCTTTCGCCTGCTTGCGAGCGGCCTTGTCGGGATCATCCATGGTCTCCGCTTTTCCCGGGCTCCGGAAGCCGCCACCATCCTGTGCCACGCCGTTCTCGTCCTGACGCTTGGCTTCTTTTCTGAGCTGCTTTGCGGCCAGATCATCCGGGCCATTGGTCTTCTCGCGCGCAACTCGATTTGGATTGCTGTTCACGGACAACTTGTTCCCCTTGCGATCCGGGGCACCGTCACCATTGCGGTCCGTATCCTTCCGATTCACGATGCCATCCCCGTCGCGATCCTTATCCTTCCGATTGGGAATGCCATCACCGTCGATGTCCTTGTTCCGCATGCTCTTGGCGAGCGCGGGCGAAGGTGCGTCCGGGTCAGCTTTCTTTGGGATCACCGCCAGTTCATCGGCCTGGATCGGGCGCGCGGGCGCGTTATTGACGTTCATTCCCTTCGCTTCTTCCCGCACTTTCTCCCGGAGCCGCTTCCGATCGCCCTCGTCCTTCACGACGTCCCAGCCTCTGTTTACGTTGCCCTTCGAGACGATCTTCGTGATGTTCGGTTTCTTCACCACGTTCTTCCGCACGACTTTCGGCGCGTAGACCTGGAGCGTGTTTCCGCGGGGCACGGAACCGTACCCACGACCATTGTACACGTTGGTGATGTTCGTGATGTTGGTGTTGCGCACCAGGACCAGCGTCGGGACGGGCTGGTAGCACCGCTGCTGGATGTATCCAAAGTTCGGTCCGCCGCAAAAGACGACGCTACTATAGCTGTTATAACCGATGTTCGTGCAGTTCCACGTGCTGCCATAATAGCCGGCGCACTGATAGCGCGGGACGCATACCGTGCGGATGAGCGGCGCGCCGAAGCTCACGATCGGGCAAAAGTTATAATATCCCGGCCCGATACCGTAATAGTCGTCGGTCCAGGTGCTGAACCCGACACTGACGTTAAATTGCGCTTCCGGCGGCAGCGGCGCCCAGCCGACGTAATCATCACTGTTGCGCCAGGAAACCCAGGCCGGCCCCCACTCCGTATCCGGCACCCAGCACCAGCCCACGTCCGCCGCCTGAATCCATCGGCCGTAGTGATACACGATCCCGCCGAAATCCTCGTAGCTCACCCACGTCCAGCCCGCGTCCGTATAGCTCCAGTAGCCGTCTGTGTAGGGCGACCAATCCGCATTCACGCCCGTCGGCGTCCAGCACTCTCCATAATCGGCCACGTTGATCCAGGAACCGTAAGGCGAGAGCGAGTCGTAGAAAAACTCGAACGAAACCTCCGCCGACGCACGCGGAGTCATCGACAGAATGGCTGCGCTGGCGGCAAGCAAAAGGGCGAGGGCTTTGGTTTTCATAATGGGTTATCGCTGAGACTGGCGCGAGCGCGTTTCATTCGAGAAATATTTTCGCGTCGTCGCGGATGGGGAGTCAGCGTTATTCTCGGCACAATGCGTTGCGGATTCAAAGAATACCTTTTTTTGCTCGTGGCCGGCCTTTTCGCCGCTACGTCAGCCTGCGGGGCCGAAGCACCGTTGCGCGTCGGGATGGAACTGGCCTATCCGCCCTTCGAGATGCGCGCGGAATCGGGCGAGCCGGCCGGGGTCAGCGTCGATCTCGCGCGGGCTCTCGCCGAATCCGTGGCTCGGCCTCTCGAGATCGTGAATCTCCCTTTCGACGGGCTGATTCCCGCCCTCCAGACCGGTAAAATCGATCTCATCCTTTCCTCGATGACCGCCACTTCCGAACGCGCGCGAGCCATTGATTTTTCAGAACCCTATTTGCGCACTGGACTTTGCCTGCTGGTGGGCAAAAGCACGGGGCTCGGGACCATCGCGGAAGCCAATCAAAAGGGCCGGCGGATCGTGGTGAAGAAAGGCACGACGGGCCACTTGTATGCGGTGAAGAACTTGCGCGAAGCGGATGTGGCGGTGCTCGACAAGGAGAATGCGTGTGTGCTGGAAGTCGTGCAAGGCAAGGCTGATGCGTTCATCTACGATCAGATGTCGGTCTTCAGTCACTGGCAGCGAAATGAAGAAATGACCCGTGCTTTGCTCAAGCCGTTCCAGGAGGAAAGCTGGGCCATCGGCTTGAAGAAAGGGAACGACGCACTGCGCGGGAAAGTGAACGCGTTTCTCGAGAGTTATCGGGCCGAAGGCGGCTTCGAGAAATTGGGGGATAAATGGCTGCCGGAGCAGAAAGCGGAATTCAAGAAGCTGGGGATTCCGTTTCTGTTTTGACGGACATGGACGCGGACCAAGCGGTCGATTCGTCCGCCTACGAGGCGTTCAGCCGTCGCGTTCTCGAGGCGATCGATCGGTGGTTTATTCCGCGATGGAGAGCGCTTCTGACGTGGGTGATCGTCTCCGGAGCTACTGGCGGTGCGTTCGAAGGCGGGTGCCTACAAGGCGATTACCTCGGTAGCTGCATTCACCCTCAGTGAATTCGCAAAGGTCGTGCCGATCAAGATCCCACCTGCGCTCCCCGACTTGTGGGCGAACCTCGCCACTTTCATCCTACTTTTTTGGATTCAGCCCGTCGCGCTCCGACTTGGATGGTGGCGCAGTCTGCTCTGGCTTGGAAGCGCTGCGATCCTTCTCTTGCCAATACGTGACTTTTTCGTTCTCGGGCTGGCCTTGGCGTTACTTGGACTGACGGCTTCCTTATACCGACGTCGCACGAGAGCGTGGATGGTTGTTCCGGCGGCAGGAATCATGATAATCACGACCCCAATGTGGGGACCTCAGGAACTGCCGTTTTGGTGGTTCTACGCCCGCGGGAGTTTCATCTGCGGGTTCATTCTGCTTTTCGGCACCGAGCTGATCAAACAGCCCGCTTCATCCGCCAATTTGCCCGATCCGCGCGATCCATAACCAAAACTCCACTCCCTTCACGGCTAGGCTTGCCGCGTGCGGAACGGGCGCCTATTGCATCGCCCGCATGCTCCTCACTCCGGATCAAAAGCTCGCCGGCATCCTCACTCCCCTCTTTGCCCTCCGCGGCCCGCATGATCTCGGTATCGGCGATGTAGGAGCCTTGCGCGAGCTGGTGGATTGGGCGGCGGACCAGGGCTTCGGACTCGTCCAACTCCTGCCCATTAACGAGACGGGCAATGATCACTCGCCCTACAACGCCATTTCCTCCGTGGCGCTTGATCCGATGACCATCGAACTCGATCCCCTGGCCATGCCTGACCTCACCGAGGCGGACTTTTCGGAAATGATCGAGTGGCGTCGTTATTTCCCGCCTGCGTCGTGGCGCGATTGATTATCCGATGGTTAAGCAGTTGAAGCTCAAGCTGCTGGCCCGGGCGTTCGAGCGGTTCAGCGTCGGGAGCTGGAAAAAAAATGATTCCCGCGCCCGGAAGTTCCGTGCGTTCTGTCAGGCGGCAAAAAGCGTGGCTCGGACGATTACGCCCTCTTCCGCGTGCTGATGAACGAGCACGGAACGGAATGCTGGGACACCTGGCCCGAGGCGCAGCAAACGGCGGAGAAAGCGCGCGCGTGGCTCGCCGCCCAGACCGCGTCCGTGCGCCGCCCATTGCAACGGAAAATGCGCGGCGCGATGTATCGGCAATGGATCGCGTGGAACCAGTGGAAGGAGGCGAAAGCGCATGCGGATACGCGGCGCGTGGCGCTGATGGGCGACATCCCGTTCGGCGTTTCCTATTACTCCGCCGATACGTGGGCCAATCCGGAGATTTTTGACCTGGAGTGGAGTGGCGGATGTCCCCGGAACGGATTCTCGAAGTCGATGCCTTTACGAAAAAGTGGGGGCAAAACTGGGGCATTCCGCTTTATCGCTGGGACGTGTTGCGGCAGCGCGACTTCGACTGGTGGCGCCAGCGCGTGCGCAAAGTTCGCGACGTTTTTCATCTCTTCCGCATCGATCACCTGCTCGGCATTTTCCGCATTTACTCCTTCCCGTGGCGACCGGAGCGAAACGAAGAATTCTCTGCCCCTGACGGACGAGGAGGCGAAGAAGCGGACGGGCAACCAATTGCCCCATTTCACGCCGCACTCGGACGAGCGACCAGAGGACGCGGAATCCAATCGGCGCCAGGGTGAGGAAATTCTCCACGTGCTGCTCGAAGAATGCGGACAGTGGCGCCTGATCGGAGAAGATCTGGGCGAAGTTCCGCCTTACGTCCGGCCCTCCCTGCAAAAGCTTGGTATTGCCGGCTTCAAGATCCCGCAGTGGGAGACGGAGCCGAATCACAGCCTGACGCCCGGGGACCGTTACGAGCGGGTCTCGATGGTCACCTACGCCACCCACGATCACGAACCGCTTCGGGTGCTCTGGGAAGGTTGCATGCGCGACATCGCTGCGGCGCGCGACGACGACCCCGGCTCGCTGCACCGGCGCGATATCGCCTGGTCGACGTGCCGAAACCTGGCGGCCTACGCGGGCTTTGACGTGCCGAAAATCATGCCCTGGAGTGATGAGGTCCACGAGAAACTGCTCGGAGCGATCCTGCGCAGCAATTCGTGGCTCTGCGTTTTCATGATCACCGATCTCTTCGCCACGCGGCAGCGATTTAACGTGCCCGGTGGCGTCAGCGATTCGAACTGGAGCGAGCGTCTCGAACTGCCGGTCGAAGGCGTGGGAGAACGACGAAGAGCTGATGCTGAAAATGGCGCGCATCCGTCAGGCCATGCGCGAGGCGGACCGGTTGTGCCCGGTGGAATAGATTATTTCCGTCGGCGCCCGCGCCCGCGTCTTGTCATTTCACTCGTGCTCATTTGTCATCGCTCCTCAGCCCACTCGCGCCCATTCATTACTGACCCATGAAGACACCCATTCGCGTCGCCGTCACCGGCGCTGCCGGCCAAATCGGTTACTCGCTTTTGTTCCGCATCGCCTCCGGCGCCATGTTCGGTCCGGACCAGCCCGTCATCCTGCACCTGATCGAAATCGAACCCGCGCTCGCCGCGCTGCAAGGGCGTGGTGATGGAACTCGACGACTGCGCGTTTCCGCTGCTCGAAGGCATCGTGCCGACGGCCACTCTCGACGAAGGCTTTCGCGGCGTGAACTGGGCGCTGCTGGTCGGCAGCGTGCCGCGCAAAGCCGGCATGGAACGCAAGGATTTGCTCGGCATCAACGGCAAGATTTTCATCGGCCAGGGCCAGGCCATCGAACGCAACGCCGCCGGCGACGTCCGCATCCTCGTCGTCGGCAATCCCTGCAACACCAACTGCCTCATCGCCATGAACAACGCGCCCGAGCGTCCCGGCGGATCGCTTGTTCGCCATGACGCGTCTGGACGAAAACCGCGCCAAGACGCAGCTCGCCAAAAAGGCCGGCGTCGGACGTCACCGCCGTGACGCAATCTCGCCGTCTGGGGCAATCACTCGCCGACCATGTATCCGGATTTTTACAACGCCCGGATCGACGGCCGTCCCGCGCACGGAGGTCATTCGACGATCACGCCTGGCTGGAGGGCGAATTCATCACGCACCGTGCAGCAGCGCGGCGCCGCCATCATCAAGGCGCGCGGAGCCTCGAGCGCGGCCAGCGCCGCCAATGCCGTGGTGGACACCGTGCGGGCACTCACCACGCGAACGCCGGAGGGCGAATGGCACAGTGTCAGCGTGTGCTCACCCGGGGAATACGATGTGCCCGCCGGACTGATATGTTCCTTCCCCGTGCGGACGCTCAATAACGGCTCCTGGGAGCTGGCGAAATGGGTGCCTCTCAATGAGTTCTCGCGCGAAAAAATCGCGGCTTCGATCGCTGAATTGAGCGACGAGAAGGCGATGGTTTCAGAGCTGTTGAAATAACGCCACCTCTCCCCGGCACCCGGCGGCAATCACTCGCGCAACTTGCTGTCGATGATCAGGGTCACCGGCCCATCGTTGACGAGCGAGATTTCCATCATCGCGCCGAAGATCCCGGTGGCAACGGGGCGGCCCAAACGCTGTTCGAGCTTTTGCACCAAAGCCTCGTAGAGCGGGCGGGCCACATCCGGTTTGGCGGCGCGGTGCCAGCTTGGTTTGGTGCCTTTCTTCGTGCTGGCAAAGAGGGTGAACTGGCTCACCACCAGCAAGTCACCGCTCATCTCCAAGACGCTTCCGCGTCCAGGCGTCGCGCTCGCCAACCCCGCCCGGAAACAAGCGGAGCTTGACGATTTTGTCCGCTAACCAATCAAGATCGTCGATCGTATCAGCGGCGTCGGAACCCACCAGGACGAGCAATCCACGCCCGATGCTGCCGACGATGTCTTGCTCCACCGACACGCTGGCGGAGGTGACTCGTTGGAGGATGGCTCGCATGAAACGGAAGCAGCATTGTCACCGTGGAGACGCGTTTCGAGCAGAAAGGGCGGCCCTCACCGTCCGGGTCTCGCTTGCCTTCACAGTCCCCATGCCGAACCGGCCGGATCGGAGGGGCCAAAGAAACATCCTTTCTTGCGGTTTGCCCGTGAGCGCAAATACTCCCCGCTCATGTCCGCCACCCCAACCCGCTCCGCCCCGATCGGCCTGACGCTTCCCCGCGCAGTGCCAATCCAGCGTTTTCGCCCGCCGAAAAAGAATGTCCCGCAAACGGGCGTGGAACGGAATTTCATCCTCCAGCGCTGTCGCGAATACGTGGCGAAACATCAGCCCGTGCCGCCAATGCCCGCGGACGAACTGAAAGTCCTCGCCGATCAACTTGTCGCCGAACTTGGCTGCGATGCCATTTACCGGGATTTTGTCGGCGTGCTCCTGAATAACGAGATGTGGCGTGAACAACTGGCGGGCGTGCCCTTCGAACGACGGCTGCTCCTCCTGCCAAAATGCCTGCGCGTGGAAAGCAAGTGCCCGGCGCCCTTCGATGAATTCGGACTGCTTTGCAAACAATGCGGGCTCTGCTCGATTCAGGATTTGCAGGCCGAAGCCGAGGAACTGGGCTACGCGGTGCTGGTCGCGGAAGGATCCGCCATCGTGATGTCACTCATTCAGACGGGAAAGATCGAAGCTATCGTCGGCGTGTCGTGTTTGAGCGTGCTCGAGCGCGCGTTCCCCTACATGGAAGCGGCGGCGATTCCCGGAGTCGCGGTCCCGTTGCTCCAGGACGATTGCATCGACACCACGGTCGATCTCGATTGGATCTGGGAATACATCCATCTCACGAGCGATGATCATACCCGTCGGCTCGATCTCGGCGTGCTGCGGGACGAAGTGGATTTTTGGTTCACCCCGCTGAATCTCGACGCGATCATGGGACCGGCACAGGGAGACACGGAAACGATCGCGCGGGCCTGGCTCGGTCGCGCCGGTAAGCGCTGGCGGCCGTTTCTCACCACCGCAGCTTATCAGGCGCTGCGTACCGCACCGGACGCGAAATTGCCGGACGATCTCCGAAAGGTGGCGGTGGCGATCGAGTGCTTTCACAAAGCTTCACTTATCCACGACGACATCGAGGACGCGGATGCGGAGCGCTACGGCGAAAAAACGTTGCACGAAGAGCATGGCGTCGCCGTGGCGTTGAACGTCGGCGACCTGCTCATTGGCGAAGGTTACCGGCTCCTGGCGAGCTGCAGCCTCGGTGCTGAACAAAAAGCCGCGATGTTGCGAATTGCGGCGGAAGGCCAGCGCGAACTTTGTCGCGGACAAGGCGCGGAGCTTTGCTGGGCGCGCGCCCCGAAGCCACTGACCTCTCTCGAAGTGCTCGACATTTTCCGCCAGAAAACCGCTCCGGCCTTCTCCGTGGCCCTCAAGCTGGGCGCAATTTACGCGGGCCAACTCGATGACGTGGAGGAAGCTCTCAGCGCCTACAGCGAAGCCCTCGGCATTGCCTACCAAATCCGTGATGATCTCTCCGATCTCGGTGCTGACGGCGAAACGAACGATATTGCCGGACTTCGTCCCAGCCTGCTTTTGGCCACCGCCTACGAGCGCGCCGAGGGCGATGCGAAAACCAAACTCGAGGCGCATTGGCGCCGGCTTTCCGGAATCATCACCCGCGGAGATCGAATCGTTGTTTCTCGAAGCGGGCGCGGACACCCGGTGTCGGGAACTGCTCGAGCGCTACAAGGAGGAAGCCATCCGCAGCCTCGCCGATGTGGACAACGCCAGCCTCAAAGGCCTGCTCCGCCGCGTGATCGGAAAGATTTTTAACGACACGGAGATCAAGGGCTGGTGCAAGGAATTCGAGGAAAAAAACCTCCGCGTTCCGCAGCCGGTCGAGATTTCGTAAGGTCGGCTCGCCTGCTATCGCCTTGTGGCGATCGGGGCTCACAAGGCACCGGTCATCCTGAGCGCAGGCGCGGGGCGCCGGAGTCGAAAGCCGAGTGGAACGAGACGGACTGGCAGAAGGCCAGCCCGAAGGGCGAGCGCGGGGCGCTCGTCAAACCCGGCACCATCGGAAATTGGCGTTCTACCACCGACAGACCTTTCGGCGAAAGCGCTGTGGCAGAGGGCAAACGAACTTGGATCCGGGTCCTTCGACTCCGCGGCTCGTTCCTCGCCGCTGCGCTCAGGATGACGGTGAAAATCGCACTACGCCGGCTCCGACCGCTCTTCCCCCGCGCGTCCACCAAGATTTCCATAGCGGTGGTAAGCGTGGCTGACGCTTTGTTCGCGCACATACCACAGCATTTCAATCGTTCCTTCGGCCAGGACCGGGGCATCGGCGATGAAAAGGCCGACTTCCGCGGCGATCGTGCGCACGAGAGGCGGAACACGATCGGGCGCGGCGTAACGCAAGCGCACGGTCGGCTGCTGACGGATCACTTCCCCCAACCGCGGATCCGTTTCCTCGATAAACTCAATCCCACCGGCCCAACTCTCGGTCAGTTCATCAAGCAAGCGCACTGCTGGATTCGCCTGGTCCGGTGCAAAACTGACCGTGATTCGGCAGCCGACCGTGCGGGCGGCACAGGCGCGGGCAAAGATCTCGAACCAGGTGTCGCGGCGATCCACGCGGATGCGGACTTCATGGAGGCCGGAGTAGCGGCGCACGTTGTCTTCGCCGAGCAGGCGCATGGTATCGTGCGGGCACGCAAACTCGTTTCGACGCCAGGCGTCGTAGCTGTCGAGGGCATTAAGCAGACGCGCTAATTCCGGTTCATCACGTGAGATGCCGCGCACGCGCAGTCGGAGTTTTTCGAGCGAGGAATGTTCGAGATGATCTTCTTTCGACGGCGGGATCGGCGCGTCGGCGAATTTCATGAATTGCGCGACATAGTTTGGACCGCCGGCTTTCAAACCCGGTCCGAAACACGATTTTCCAAACCCGCCGAAGGGCTGCCGCAAGACGATCGCACCGACGGTGGGTTTATTGATGTAGAGGTTTCCCGCTTCAATGGTCCGCGACCAAAGGTCGATTTCACGTTCGTCCAAAGTTTGCAGCCCGCTCGTCAATCCGTATCCCGTGGCGTTGACCAGGGCGATCGCGTCTTCGAGCCTTTCGTAACGCATCACACCGAGCACCGGGCCGAAGAATTCCGTGAGATGCGTAATACTGCCGGGCTGCACACCATATTTCACGCCGGGCGACCACAGGTTCGGATTGCTCCCGACGCGGCGCGGTGCCACCGCCCAGACCTCGCCGGGTTCGAGGCGGGTGAGCGCGCGGTGCAGATCGTCGGAGGGTGGCCGGATCAGAGGTCCCATCCGGGTCTCGAGATCCCAGGCCGAGCCGATGCGCATACTTTCCACCGCATCCACCAGCACCCGTCGAAACTCCGCATCGTCATAGACTTCCGCCTCGAGCAGGAGCAACGAAGCCGCGGAGCATTTCTGTCCGCCGTGGCTGAAAGCAGATTGTGCTATGTGCCGGATCGCCTGTTCCCGGTCGGCGACGGCGGAGACAACGATCGCGTTTTTGCCCCCAGTTTCGGCGAAAAGCCGCATGTGCGGCTTGGCGGCAAGCATGCGGCGTGCAGTCTCAGTTCCGCCGGTGAGAATGACGGCGTCGACCCCGTCGTGCGCGACCAGGCGCGACGCCACCGCGGAGCCGGGACAAGGAAGGAATTGCAGGACGCGCCGGGAAACGCCCGCCCGCCAAAAACATTGGCAGAGTTCCCACGCGATCAGGACGGTGTCGGACGCCGGCTTCAGGATGACCGTATTTCCGGCGGCCAGCGCTGCCGCCACACCGCCACACGGAATGGCGATGGGAAAATTCCACGGTGGCACGACGGCGACCACTCCAGCGGGGGCGGCATTTAGGCCCGGCGTTTCGTAAAAGCGGCGCGCGCTGAGTCGGTAAAACTCGAGGAAGTCGACCGCTTCGGATACTTCCGCGTCCGCCTCGATCACCGTCTTGCCACCATCGGCAATCGCGGTGCGAATGAGCGCACCCCGCGCCCGCCGAATTTCCTGAGCGACCCGGCCGAGCACTTCGGTGCGGCCATTAACTCCCGCGGTGCGCCAGCCATCGGCGTCCGCGCGCGCACACGCAACTGCGTGGTCAACATCATCCGCGGTACCCTGCGCGTGGCGCGCGAGGATGACATCCGGCCGCGATGGATCCCGGCACGGCTCGAGCTGCCGTCCGTCGCGAATTTCCCCGCCCGCGATGACGAGTGGCACCGGCTCCGCCGGAAACGTTTGGGCTCGGACCAGTTCGCGCGCCCAGGCACTGTTTTGGGGCAGGGCAAAATCCGTGTCCGCTTCGTTTTGGAATGCTTCGAGTGTCATTTCCACCCGCGGCTCCGGAGCAACCGCTGGCCGGCGATCCTGCGTGCGGCGGGGCTGATCGGAAATTCGGACTTTAAACGAGTCCCGAAATCCACGCTCGAGGAGCACCCAATCCACGCTGCCCGGCTGGAGTCGATAGGCATGGCGGAGGAAGTTTTGTTCGCCGGTGTTTTCGTCCAAACGTCGAATCAGATAGCTGATGGCGTTGATGAATTCCTCCTTCCGGCAGGCGGGCGCGTAGAGCAGCAAATGACCGGTATTTTCGTGCAACGCCCGGCGTTGGTGATTCGCCATGCCTTCGAGCATTTCAAACTCGACGCGATCTCCGGCATTTTCCCGCTCCGCCAACGCCAATCCATAAGCGACCTCGAACAGATTGTGCGAGGCGACTCCGAGATGGACAGCATCCAGATGCTGCATGCCTTCGTGCAGCATGAGTTTGAAGTTTGCGTCCGTTTCCCGCTTGGTTTTGAACGGCGCCTGCGGCCAGTTTCGCAAGGAGGCTTCGACCCGCTCCGCTTCGAGATTCGCGCCTTTGACCAGACGAATACGCACCGGCGCGCCCCCTGCCGCGACCCGCTTTTCGGCCCACGCGTTGATCGTCTTTTGCACGCGCGCAGAATCGGGAATGTAAGCCTGCAAGGCGATGCCGGCACTCACCTGATCCATTCCGGGCCGGTCAAGCGTCCGCATGAACGCCTCCGCCGTGAGGTAAAGGTCACGGTATTCCTCCATGTCGAGGTAGATGAATTTCGGCCCTTTCGAGCCGTCCGGGCGTTCGTAGTCGGTGGCCATTGCTTCACGAAAAAGCCGGCTCAGTCGATCGCAGAGGATTCGCAGCGTGTGTTCGCGCGCGACGGGAGAAATCTGGGAATAGATGGTCGAAATCTTGACTGACAGCACCTCCACCTCCGCGAGGTGCAAGGCAGACAAGTATTTCTCGAGTCGATGTACGGCTTCGCCTTCGCCCAGCAGCGCTTCGCCCAGAAAATTTACATTCATCCGCAGGCCCTCTTCGGCGCGGGCGCGCAGATGTTCGGTCAGGACATCGGTCTCGGCTGGCAGAACCACATTCGCGGTTTCGCGCTTCATGTGATCCTGCACAATCGGAACCGAGACGCCGGGGAGCCAATTCCCGAAGGTTTGAAAACCGCGCAGCAGAGCGCGATCGATCGGGCTGAAAAACCGTGGGACGCCCTGGACATCGAGGATGTGGGTGAATTGTTCCGCAACCCGCGCCGCGCGATGAGCGCGAAAGGCCTGATCGGTCAGCTCGATGAGCGTAATTTTGTCCTCGGGCGATTGCAGCATGCGATCGAGCTCTGCTTGTTGCCGGCGCTCCGCCCGGGTTTGGAGTTTGTTGGCACGTTCCTGCAGCACCGTCGCCCATTGGACAGCGCGATCGATCAAAGCCCGATCAGATTTTTTCACACGGGCATCGTGGCACCCGGCGCTTCTGACTCAAGCCGAGGAATTCGGCCGCGTTGGCGAGCCCTACCTGAATTGTGACGTTTCAGTGACAGTCCACGGTTGCCTTGCTCCCCTCTCGAGTCGTCGGCAGAGTGGCAAGTCATCGACAACCCCGTGAAAACCAACGTCCTTTTCGTCTGCATTCACAACAGTGCCCGCTCCCAAATGGCTGAGGCCTGGCTGAATCATTTGTGCCCCCAACAATTTCGCGCCGAGAGCGCCGGTCTCGAGCCAGGCACGCTGAATCCTCTCGTGGTCGAGGCCATGGGCGAATGTGGGATCGATCTGAGTGAAGCCAAAACCAAATCCGTCTGGGAGATGTTCCAGACTGGCCGAAGCTTCGGCTACGTCGTGACCGTGTGCGATGAATCCAGTGCCGAGCGCTGCCCGATCTTTCCCGGCAATTGCATCCGCCTGCATTGGGGCTTTCCCGATCCCTCGCAGTTTTCCGGCTCGCATGACGAAAAACTCGCGGAAGTGCGGAAGGTGCGCGATACGATCCGGCAGCGTGTGGCGGAATGGTGCGAGCAAAAATGCGCCGAGCCGGCCCTCGAAGTGTGACCCAATGAAACCGACCTGGGTCGCGGAATTTCTCGGCACGGCCGCGCTCGTCTTCGCGGGCTGTGGCGCCATCATCGTTGATGGAATCAGCAATGGCGCCATTTCGCATGCAGGCGTGGCAATCACCTTTGGGCTGGTCGTGCTGGCGATGATTTACACTTTCGGCGACGTCTCAGGGGCGCACTTGAATCCCGCCGTCACCATCGCCTTTTGGCGGGCCAGGCGTTTCGAGGGAACGAACGTGCTGCCTTACCTGAGCGCGCAGTTCGGCGGCGCCCTGACTGCGAGCGGGCTGCTTCGCGTCCTGTTTCCTACTCATTCCACCCAGGGCGCGACCTTGCCGAGCGGCACCTGGTATCAATCTTTCGTCCTCGAAGTCGTGCTGACGTTTATCCTCATGCTCGTGATCCTCAGTGTCTCGACCGGTGCCAAGGAGAAGGGCATCACGGCCGGAATCGCCATTGGTGCGGTCATCGCACTCGAAGCCATGTTTGCCGGTCCGATTTGCGGGGCATCGATGAATCCGGCCCGGTCGCTCGCGCCCGCCATCACGAGCGGGAATCTTGGCCAGGTGTGGATCTATTTTGTTGCCCCAGTCATCGGCGCGCTGCTCGCCATTCCCGCCTGCTGCGCCGTGCGCGAGCCCGGCACCTGCTGCCCCGCGGAATTGTAGCGACGCAAACTTGGTCATGCTGAGCGAAGCGCAGCGGAGCCGAAGCATCCGGCTCGAATAGCGCGCGACGCAACTTCAGTAGCTCAATGCCATCCGGGCGTTCGATCGCCCTCGTCCTCGTTCTCGTTCTCGACAACCTCCCGAGCGAAAGCTTCGAGAACGCGGACGATCATGCACCTCAGGCCCCGCCGGGAGCGTTCGACGGTTGCCTTCACGAGAATGGTTTTGCAGTCTCGAAATCATGTCGCGGCTGACCCTCATCCTCCTCGCCCTGGCGATCACCGTCTCCGCTCGCGCCGATGATCGCCCAAACATCATTTTCATTTTTTCCGATGATCACGCGGAACACGCCATCTCGGCCTACGGCTCGAAGGTCAACGTCACACCGAACATCGACCGGCTCGCGACGGAAGGGGCGCGCTTCAAAAACTCCTTCGTGACCAATTCCATCTGCACCCCCAGTCGCGCCACGCTGCTGACCGGACAGTACTCGCACCTCAATGGCGTGCCTGTTTTCAACCGTTTTGACGGCAGCCGTGATCATGTGGCGAAGCATTTGCAAAAGGCCGGCTACCACACGGGCATTATCGGCAAGTGGCACCTCGGCAGTGATCCGACCGGGTTCGATCGCTGGATCGTCCTGCCGGGCCAGGGCGCCTATGTGAACCCGCAATTCCTCGTCCCCGGCCACAAGCTCACGATCGAAGGGCATTGCACCGACATCACGGGCGATCTCGGGGTCGAGTGGATTGAAACTCGACCCAAGGACAAGCCGTTCTTTTTGATGCTTCACCAAAAGGCGCCTCATCGCGAATGGACGCCGGCCGAGCGGCACCGCAAGATGTTCAAGGACAAAGTGATCCCGGAGCCAGACACGCTGTGGGACGACTATGCCACGCGGCCCGCAGCCCTTCCCGAAAATGAGCAGACGGTCGCACACGATCTGACGAGGAGTGATCTGAAGCTCGATCCGCCAGCTGAATTGAAAGGCGCCGAACGGCAAAAATGGCTCCAAACCAAACCCGACTCCGTAGACATCACTCTCGCGGACGGCACGGCAAAAACCCTCACCGGCAAGGAACTGAGCAAATGGAAGTATCAACGTTACATGCAGGACTATCTGGCCTGCGTGCAGGGAGTGGACGACAACGTCGGCAAAATCCTGGATTACCTCGAGAAGGCCGGCCTGGCCAAAAACACGTTCGTCTTCTACAGCGCTGACAACGGCTGGTATCTCGGCGACCTCGGTCTTTACGACAAACGCTTCATGTATGAGCCCGGGTTGCGCGTGCCGCTGCTCGTGCGCGGTCCCGGGATCAAGCCCGGGCTCGTGGTTGATCAATTCGTCGTCAACATCGATCTCGCGCCGACCTTTCTCGGTCTCGCCGGCGCACCCATCCCTGACTTCATGCAAGGCCGCTCGCTCGTGCCCCTGCTCCATGGCGAAGCCCCCGATGACTGGCGGACCTCGATCTACTACCGCTACTACCACGATCCCGGGCATCACAATACGCGCGCCCATTTCGGTGTCCGCACCGCCACCCACAAGTTGATCTACTATTGGAAAAAGGATGCCTACGAGATGTTTGATCTGACCAAGGATCCAACCGAGCAGCACAACCTGCTTTACGATTCCACGGAGGCGAAGACACCCGAGATCGCGGAAAAATTTGCCGAACTGAAAGCCGAAATCAAACGTCTGCAGGAGCAGTTCAAGGACGAGGGCCAGTACGCCGACCCGGAGTCATGGCCAAAAGGCAGCGCCGACGGTCCATTCGGCGACAAGGAACCAATGGGAAAGAAGACGGTCGCGGAAGCCATCAAAGCATCAGCTTTCGAGTAGGCATCGAACCTTCGAAAACCAGATGGCGCCGATTGAGCCATGCTCAATCGGCGCCATGAGACGGGTGGCGGCGGTTCGTTCGGCTACGGGTTCGTAGCCGGAAGGGCCATCGTTCGCGGACCCGCGATCACGCCGATGACGATTCCGATGATGATGAGGATGCTCCAGATCATCATGATGTTCTTAATGTTGAGCCGTCCGGCATTCATCCAGCCCCAGATAAATGTGTAGAGCCCGCAAATGAGGCCGAGGATGCCGTGCAGAACGCCCTTTTCCTGGAAGAGCTTGATGAGGACGATGACGAAACAAATGAGGCCGCCGATGCCGACGAGGATGTTAAGGATTTGCATGTTTTGAGTTGGATTTTTTGTGTTGCTGCCCCGTGAAACCCTTCATGCGTTGTGCGGAACAAAAGCGCTGCTGTCGAGTGTCAAACGATAAATCCAATAGGCCAGTAGGGTCGCAAGGAGCAGCCAGCCAAGGTGCCAATGGCGGTCGATGGCTGACCATCTTGCCGCAACTCGCGCACGACGCTCGGATGGCAGGATCGCCAGGGCCGCCAGGACGGGAAGACCGAGGACCACGAGGGGGGCAAAGGCGTGCAGGTGCACGGCGCGCTTCCAATCTCCAGCGAGCAGGGCAAGGGTGGCCCGGCTCAGCCCACAACCGGGACATGGAAGACCGAGCGCGGCTTGGAAGGGACATACCCACGTGGGCAAACCGGCAGCCGTGAGTCCCAGGTGCACGGCAGCGACACCGCAGACAATCAGCGCCGTGCGCCGATCGAGGAGCGACGGAGTGGGAGGGCGATGGGTGTGAGATTGCGAATCCAGAAGTGCCAACATCCAACATCCAACATCCAACATCCAACATCCAACATCCAACGTCCAACGTCCAACGTCCAACATCCAACGTCCAACGTCCAACGTCCAACGTCCAACTGCTCACTGCTCACTCCCGCCTTCCGCACCGGCCATCTTGACTTCAACGCGTTGCCTCCTACCGTGGGCGCCCGCCGGGCTACCCGTGCGCGATGTCGCCTGAAATCATGAAACGATCTGTCTTCGCATCCTGGATTGCTTCCGCAGTTTCGACTCCGGTGCTGCTCATTCTCGGTGGCGCCCTGGTCCATCCCGGCCCCACGGCTCACGCGCAGGAAGTGCTCGATGGCATCGCCGCTGTGGTGAACGAGGATGTGGTCACTTTTTCCCAGGTGCGGGAGTTGGTGGGTCCCGCGGAAAAGGAAGCGCGCGAACAGTTGCGAGGCGAAGCGTTGATGGAAAAGATCAAGGAAATCAGGCTGCAGGCCATCAACGATCTGATCGATCGGCAGCTGATCATTCAGGAATTCCGGAAGAATAAATTCAGCATCCCGGACCATTTCATCGACAATCAGGTCAGCACCATTATTCGCGAAGAATTCGGCGGCGATCGTTCCGCGTTTGTGCGCACCCTGGCCGCCCAAGGCTACACGCTCGACAAGTTTCGCCAGCTCGAAACCGAGAAAATGATCGTGCAGGCGATGCGGAGCCAGAACGTGAAGAACGATGTGATCGTTCCCGAAGCCAAAATTCAGGAATACTATCGCAAGAGCAGCGAGGACTATCGGATCGAGGAACAGGTGAAACTGCGGATGATCGCGATCCGAGTGGCTGAAAATGGCAGCGATTCGCGTCGCGCCTTGATCGAGGATATTCGGACGAAGGTTCTGGAAGGCGTCGAGTTCGCGGATATGGCGCGGCTCTATTCGGAAGATTCGACCCAGGAGAATGGCGGTGATTGGGGCTGGATCAATCGCGGCACCCTGAATGAGACCCTGTCGAAGGTGGCCTTTAGCCTGAAACCCGGAAAGGTCAGCAATATCGTTGAACTCGGCAACAGCTACTACCTGCTTTACGTCGAAGCGCGAAAGAACGGAACAATGAAGCCTTTCAAGGAAGTGCGTGACGAGATTCAGTCCAAGTTGATTCAGGAAGAACGTCAGCGCCGGCAGGAGGAGTGGGTGGCCAAGCTCCGCAATAAGGCCTACATCAAGATGTTCTAAGTGGGAAAGCGGCTGGTCATCGGGATCACGCTCGGAGACCCGGCGGGCATCGGCCCGGAGGTCGCTCGCGCGGCTCTGGGTTCCGGTCAATTGAACCCGGCATTCGATTACCGGCTGCTGGGTGATGACGCGGGCGTTAATCCCGGCGAACCGTCCGATCAGTCTGCCCGCCTTGCCCTGGCGGCGATGGAACAGGCAGCGACACTGCTCCAGGCAGGCGAATTGGCCGCTGTAGTCACAGGACCGGTATCGAAACACCGTTTGCAAGCGGTCGGCTTCGCGCATCCGGGACAAACAGAATTCTTTGCCGCGCGATCCGGAACCACGAATTTCGCCATGTGCCTGACCGGCGGTGCCCTGACCGTGGCGCTGGTGACCGCCCATGTTCCGTTGCGGGACATCGTGCCGCGATTGTCGGCACCGGAGATCATTCGGGTCGGAATGCTCCTGGCCAACTTTCTGCATCAGCGCCTGGATCGGCCGCCGCGGCTGGCTGTGGCCGGTCTCAATCCGCACGCCGGAGAAAACGGCGCGCTTGGGCGGGAGGAGATCGAAATGATTGCGCCCGCGACTCGCCTCCTCGCCGGCGAGCTGGGGTCGAGCGCGCAGGTCGATGGCCCCATCTCACCCGACACCGTTTTCCTGCGGGCACTCGAGGGTCAATTCGACGGCGTGCTTTGCATGTATCACGATCAGGGATTGATCCCTCTCAAACTCCACGCTTTTGACCGCGGCGTGAATGTCACGCTCGGTCTCCCCCACCCTCGCACCAGTCCGGATCACGGCACCGCATTTGACATCGCGGGAAGGAATCTCGCGCGCCCGGATTCAATGATTGCCGCGATCCGACTCGCCGGCGAACTCATCGCCCCACGATGAAACTTGGGACCGCTGGCATCCCCGACGACAACGGCATTCAAACTGCCCGCGATTCGGTCGCGCCATGAACGTCGCCGCCTACCGCAAGATCTTCGGAGTCGGTCTCCAAAACACCTTCGTTTACCGTTGGAATTTTTTGCTGCGCACCGTCTTTGGGATCGTGCCGCTGCTGGGCATGCTTTTCATCTGGCGCGCCGTCTTCAATGCCAGTTCCGGCGATATCAACGGCTACGGCTACTCGACCATGATCTTCTATTTCATGCTCGTGGTCTTCGTGGACAATCTCATCTCGCCCACGGAGGACGAGTGGCAGATCGCGGGTGAGATTCGCGACGGAAAAATCAGCGCGTACCTCATCAAGCCGCTGAATTACATGGCTTATCGCTTCACGCTCTATTTCAGCTACCGATTGCTTTACATCTGTATCGTCGCCGCCCCGATCGCCATTCTCGCGTTTGTTTTCCGAGAGCACATTACGCTGCCAAAGAATGGAATGACCTGGCTGGCGTTCGGCGTGTCGCTCGTCATGGCCGCGGGCATCCAGTTTCTCCTGGCTTATGCGCTGGCGCTGATCGCGTTTTGGGTGCTGGAAATCTCGACCATCGTCTTCATCGTGTATTCCTTTGAATACTTCCTGAGTGGACAGGTCTTCCCGATCGATATCTTCCCCAGCTCGCTACAAGCCGTGCTGCATTGGCTTCCCTTTACCTACGAAATCTTTTTTCCGGTGCAGGTCTTCATGGAGCGCGTCGAGGGCCGGGACCTGCGCGACGGACTGTTCATCCAGGCCGGATGGTTGATCCTCACGTATCTTTTCGCACGCCTGCTTTGGAGCCGGGGCGTCCGGAAGTACCAGGCCGTTGGCGGCTGATCATCTCTCGAATCCGTCGATCCTTCCCATGCGCCGCTATTTTTCCATCTACAGTCTGATGGTGCGCAACTCCCTCATCCGGGAGATGAATTTCAAAGCGAATTTCCTGCTCTGGATGGTGGTGGAATTCCTGTGGTTCGTCGGACAAATCCTCTTCCTCGAAGTACTCTTCAGCCATGTCGATCGGATCGGCGATTGGTCAAAATGGGAGTGCGTGCTCCTCGTCGGCACACACCAGATCATCGCGCAGCTCTTCCAGGCTTTCTTTTATGTCAATGTGGCGGAGTTGCCGGAACTCGTCCGCACCGGGCGGCTCGACCTGATGTTGTTGCTGCCGGTCGATTCTCAATTCGCGGTTTCGACGCGACGTTTCGGCATGGACAATATCGTCAATGCCATCGTGGGCGTGGCCATCGTCGTGTTCAGTCTATGGAAACTTGGAGTCGTGCCAACTGGGTCTCAGGTAGCGTTATTTGCCGGCGCTGTGGCATTGGGAATCGGCGTTCACTACGCGATCCTGTTTGGGCTGGCCACGATGAGCTTCTGGATCGTGCGCGCTCAGGGGCTCATTTACGGCTACTACAACGTCTTCAATATCGCGCGCTATCCGGATGTGGTGTTTCGCGGGACTTTTAAGTTCATTTTCAGTTGGATCCTGCCCGTCATCGTGGTGGCCAATGTTCCGGCCCGCGTCCTCGCCCGCGGTTTTGACTCGCCCTGGCCGGGCCTGCTCCACCTCGCGGCCGTGACAGTACTGATCGTCGGCGCAACGCGCGCGTTTTGGTTTTTCGCCCTCCGCCGTTACTCGAGCGCAAGTTCGTAAATCGCGGTTCGGGACACCAGCGGCGATCGATTTTTCGGACAGAGATCCGTCACCGTGAGAACTCCTGCGGGCAGAGCAAAAATCTTTGGCATTTGCCCTTGCGCGTCCATGACCCCACGAGTAACTAACGCGCCGCATTTTCCCGTCCGCGGGTTGAAACGGAGATTCTCCCCAATTTTTATGCCGAAATCGAAACCTGCCAAAGCAACCGCCGCGACCAAAAAAGCCGCGCCGCCGAAGCGCGCGGCCAAAGCGAAAGCGGAATCCGCCAAGCCGTCGAAATCTGCGACCTCCTCGAAGGTGACCAAAGCGAAGCCAGCCGGGGACGGCAGCAATGGCAGCGCCAACGCCCCTTCCAAAAAAGTGTCGGCCCATGGCGGTAAGAAGCAGTCACCCTTTCTGGCCAAGCAGAAGGATAAACTCCTTCAGTTGCGCGACAGTCTTCTGGATTCGATGTCGGGCGTGGCCAAGGATACTCTGCGCTCCCGGGCGGAGGGGAGCGAAGCCAGCGCCTTTGGCATGCATCAGGCCGATGCCGGCAGCGACGCTTACGATCGCGACTTTGCCCTCAGTTTGCTTTCCCAGGAGCAGGACGCTCTTTATGAAATCGAGGAAGCACTCAAACGCGTCGATGCCGGCACCTACGGCACTTGCGAGATGAGTGGAAAACCCATCGCGCATGCGCGGCTGGAGGCCCTGCCGTTCGCGCGCTACACGGTGGAATGCCAGGCGCAGCTCGAGAAAATGAAACGCGTCAATCGCACCCGCACCCCGGTGACCTCGCTCTTCGGTCTGACGGATGACGAAGGCGGCGACTCGGAGGAAGAGGAGACCAGCACGCCTGAACCGAAAGAAGAAAAAGAATAACCGCACCGACTTATGGCCAGAGATTTCATCATCCTCGAATGCACGGAGGCGAAAGCCGAAGGCAAACCCGTGTCCCGTTACATCTCGACACGGAACAAGAAGAGCCCCAACACTCCGAACCGGCTCGAGAAAAAGAAGTATAATCCGAATCTCCGCCGCCATACCCTCCACCGCGAGATCAAATAACGACCGCTCCTTATGCAGCCGAAAACACCGCAACGCCGCACTAATTTCCGCCGCCACAATCGCTGCATGCCACGCCGTCGCGTGGACATCGCCCTTGACGCGATCGATTTCAAGAATCCCGACCTCCTCAAGCGTTACGTCACCGAAAGCGGGAAGATTCTTCCCCGGCGTATGACCGGATTGCCCCCGCAATTTCACCGAAAGGTGACTCGGGAAATCAAGCGCGCGCGGCAGGCGCTGCTGATGCGCTGAGGTAAAATCCAGAAAGAGTTTTTAGAAAGAGCCGCGTCGATTCCTGGCGCGGCTTTTTCTTTGTTTTGACGGTTCTCCTGCTCCGGCGCCTGCTCAGTCATGAGAACGGCGCCTTACGAGAACGAGATTGAGGACGACGCCCCTCGAGAAATGGTCCCGAAATCCTCCTTGCCTTCCGACCGATTGAGCCTATTTTCGCCGCCCTTTTCCCCGCGATTGGCAGGCCACATTGGCACGCCCGGGTGAATCGGAACCTGGAACCGTGGTGGTGTAATAAAATCAAATGATTGAAATGAAGGATCTGCTCGCGAATTCGCTTCGCGAGTTTAAAGAGGGCAGTATCGTCAAGGGACACATACTGGAAATCCGGCCTCGGGAAGTGCTGGTGGACATTGGCTACAAGTCCGAAGGCTCCATCCCACTGAATGAATTCGACAACGAGGATGATCTCCAGATTGGCGACGAAGTTGAGGTGCTCCTGGTGCGCCTCGAAAACGACGAAGGCACCGTCATCCTCTCGAAGGAGCGTGCTGCTTACCGCCAGAATTGGGAGAAGATCGTCAACGTCTTCGAAGATTCGGGTATCATCAAAGGCAAGGTCAAAGGCGTGGTCAAAGGCGGCCTGATCGTAAATATTGGCGTGGAAGCATTCCTCCCCGGATCGCAAATCGACATCGTCCCCCCGAAAGATCTCCAGCAGTTCGTCGGCAACACTTACGACTTCAAAATCGTTAAGATCAACGACGACCGCAAAAACGTCGTCCTCAGCCGGCGCGAATTGATCGAACAGGAGCGCTCGGAAAAACGCGCCCATTTCATGGAAAACGTCGCGATCGGCTCGGTCGTGAAGGGTTACGTGAAGAATCTGACCGACTTCGGCGCCTTCATCGATCTCGATGGCATGGACGGACTCCTGCATATCACCGACATGACCTGGGGTCGCCTCGGCCATCCGAGCGAGTTGCTCCAGGTTGGACAGGAACTCGATGTGGTCGTGCTGGACATTAACAAGGACAAGGAGCGCGTTTCCCTCGGCCTCAAGCAGACCCAGAAAAATCCCTGGGACAAAATCGAAGAACGCTTCCCGTCCGGCACCCATGTCAAAGGCAAGGTCACAAACCTTGTTCCCTACGGCGCATTCGTCGAAATCGAAGAAGGAGTGGAAGGACTTATTCACGTCTCCGAACTTTCGTGGACCAAGCGTATCGCGCGTCCGAGCGACGTGCTTGCCCTCGGGCAGGAAGTCGAAGCCGTCGTCCTCGGTGTCAACAAGGAGGAGCAAAAAATCAGCCTCGGCGTGCGCCAGCTCGAACCGAATCCCTGGGACGAGATCGAGGTCAAATACCAGATCGGCAAGCAGATCAAAGGCGCCGTCCGCAACCTCACCGCTTACGGTGCGTTCGTCGAACTCGAGGAAGGCATCGACGGCATGGTCCACGTCTCCGACATGAGCTGGACCCGCAAGATCAATCACCCGAGCGAAGTCGTGAAGAAAGGCGACGAGATCGAGGCGGTGGTCATCGACATCGACAAGCAAAACCAGCGCATCAGCCTGGGCATGAAGCAACTCGACGAAGATCCGTGGAAGAATATCGATCAGCGCTTCAAGATCGGCGACCTCGTCAAAGGCAAGGTCTCGAAGATCGCCACCTTCGGAGCCTTCGTAGAGCTCGAAGGCGACATCGACGGTCTCGTGCACATCTCGCAGATCAGCGAGGACCGCATCGAGAAAGTGAAAGACGTCCTCAAGGTCGGCCAGGAAATCGAAGCCCGCGTCATCAAGGTCGATAAGACCGAACGCCGCATCGGTCTTTCCATCAAGGCCGCCAGTTACAGCGAGGAAGACCTGAAAAAAGAAGCCGCCGCCTTCGATTCGCTCCGTCCGGGCGAAGACATGGTCGGCCTCGAGCAGGCCTTCGCCGCCGCCCAGGAAGAATACCGTCCCGGCGACTCGAAAAAGAAATAACCAAACCGTTCGTGGTCGGGCAGGTTGCATTCCTGCCCGGCCACCGAACCACCGGGCATCATCCGCCCGGAGGCGAAGGAAAGGCAGTCGCAAAGGAGATTTCGGCGGACGCCGACGGTGCCTCAGAACGGAATTCGGGCCCGGTTTTTAACAGGTGTTGACCCGCGACGGCTAACGAATGAGGGGCGCCGCTGTCAGCCACATGTCGCGCACGATCACGATTTTGAAGGGGCCTTGGCGTCCTTGAAGCGGTTCGCGGACCAGCGCCTCCAACGCGGCCCACTTGGTCTTTCGGTTGAACGCAGTCGTCACCCCTCGAATTCTGCACCCTGCTGGCTGCGCTTCGCTCCGACTGTCTCGCGGCATCCCATGCCGCTCGCCTCTCCTTCTTCGTCAGATCCTCGCCTTCGGTGATTTCCTCAAACTCCGCGTCCAGCTTCGGCAGCTCGGCGGCGTTCAGGCTGAGCTTGGAACCGAAGGAGCCAAGTGGGGCGATTGAGATAGACAACGCAACGCGTTGGGCGAAGCCCGACCGAGCGGGGCCGCGAGGGAGTCAAATCCGGCTCTCGTAATAGATCGGCACCGTGGCTTTGTCGGCGACGGCGCGCTGGATTTCGTAGATGGAAATGTAATCGCCGAAGACCGCCGACGCGTGTTCGCGTCGGTCTTTTCGATGGGCGTGCCAGTGAAGCCGATGAACGACGCATTCGGCAAGGCATCGCGCAGGTTGCTGGCGAAGCTGTAGGATATCTCGCCCGTCTTCTTATTCACATTGCCGCCGAAACCATACTGGGTGAGGTGCGATTTGTCGGCGAAAGCACCGCACGTTTTTGCGAATCAAACTGTGGCGGGCGAGAAGGAATGGAGAACCGGTGTAAGAGCCGGTCCCGCGGCAACAATTTGCATGAGGGCAACGTGGATGTTCTGCCACGGCTGAGCGAGGTCGAGGGAAGGCGCGCGAATGCGGTGGCCGTGCGTAGTGAATTCGACGGCGAAGTCGCGTGTGGTGCGCGGGTAAAGGAGGACGCCCTCCGCCTGTTCCCAACCGGGTTCACAGGACTGCTGTCGCAGGTAAGTGAAGAGCTGATAGAGATTCGCTGGATGGGAGCTTGGGCTGTCCCGTAAGCGCCGGCCTTGAGCGCATGCGCGTAAAACTTTCGTGTCGAGGATGATCGCGCGGCCGGGACCACGGAGACATACGTCAGTTTCCATGCGTGGCATCAGAGCTAGCGCATCTGCGTTCGCGGCGACAAACTGCCATTGGAGAACTGGGGAGCTGACGTGCCAGTCCGCAGGGAGTTCGTGCCGGTAAAAATTGAAGACGAAGTTTTCGAAAAGTCCGGGAAGCCCGTCCCGAACGAAGTCGCGAAAGCGGCGGGCGCCACCTTGATTCGGCGGGGAGCCAGTGCTCGTGGACGAACTCGCAGATGTGTAGCAGGAAGGCATAGATTCGATTGTTGCGGTGGAGTTGGACACGCCGAAAGTGCTCCGTGCGAAGCTCGAAGTCCCGAACCGGTGCGAGCCAGCGAAGCAAATCATGCACGTCGGTACGCGATGGCTAGCATCAAGTTCGCGCTGCTTCGTGGAGCCTCTGAAGTGTGGTCTTCAGGATGCGATTCGGCAGCGTGTCGTATTCGAGTTCATCCCATGCGCAGGCAGCGCGGCCATGGCGTAGCAGATTACGCCGCAGAGTCTGGGTGACGAGTAGCTTGCCGCGCACCCCTGGGATTTCGTCTTCATGCGGGAGGTAGCCACGGTCCAAACCGCGCCGTAGCAGGCGACGCGTGCCGTTCACCAGCACCCGGGCGAACAGATTCAGAAGGTCGGTGGAACCCAACGCATCGACATCGGCAAGGGTGTCCTTTTCCTCCAACTCATCCCACGCGTAGCAGAGGAGGTAGTAAATGTTGGCGATAGGGATTTCGCCCGCACGGGAGGAAACGGGGCCGCAGTGGCGATGCCCGATTGGGAAGGGACCGTTAGCCATCGATTCAGCCAGATTCTGACAATAGGTGCATGAGTCGTTGCGCTTTCACTCGGCCAGCAACTCAGCGACTAGTTTTTCCACCCGCTCGCGGGAGTCGAAGTATTCCTCCAGCAGCGGCTGGATTTCTCCCGCGATGACTTCGCGATACCAAGCCTCATCCGGCGGAAGCCGTCGGATGGGCAGAAGAAGCTGTGGCCGATGCGGAACCTCGGGCCGAGATCGCGCTCTTTTTCAATCACTGCGTTCAAAGCTCCCTACCTTCGCGCGAATCCGCGCAATCAGCTCGTCGGATGCGTTGCGTGCCTTAAGCCAGTCGGCAAAAGCTGGGGAATCAAGCGCGGGTTCGAGCGTCACGAAGGCAAAGCGACGGCGCAAGGCGTAGTCCACCATGGCGAGGGAACGGTCGGCCGTGTTCATGGTTCCGATGAAGTGGAGGTTTGCGGGAAGATGAAACGTTTCATCGGTCCCTTCCGAGTAAGTGAGCGGAACGGCGTGAGCCGGTCCACGCTTGTCTGCTTCGATCAGCATCAATAGTTCTCCTAAGATTTTGGCGAGATTGCCCCGGTTGATTTCATCGATGATGAAGAACCAATCTCGATCCGGGTCGTTCCGGGCAAGTCGAGCGAACTGATGGAAAACACCGTCCCGCCGCTCCAATCCTCCGCTCCGGGAAGGGCGGTATCCTTGCACAAAATCCTCGTAGCCGTAACTCGGATGAAACTGAACCATCGCGACGCGGCGTTCATCGCGTTTACCCATCAAGGCAAACGCCAATCGGCGCGCGATGAAAGTTTTCCCGACTCCCGGTGGACCCTGAAGGATAAGCGCCTTCTTACGTTTCAGGCGGGCGAGAATGACATCGAGTTCAGCCGCCGACATGAACAGACCCGCCAGCGCGTCGTCTTTCGTGAAAGCGGCGGGCTTGAGGAGTGGCTGACGACGTTTCGCTCATCAATCAGCGCGCGGATTGCGTCGTATTCGTCTGCGGTGACGGCAAACAGGCTTCCTTGATTGCTCTGGAGCGGTTCGCAATTCGCGAGCGCCGGAAGTGCCTGCAACTCGTCCCACGTCACGGGTTCGGTAAATTGCTCGATCTTCCGAAACTCAATCTCCTCTCCTCCGGCGGGCCGTGAAGCGCCTTCGTGATTTCGCATACGGCCACAATTTCCTTGTCCGGGCTGGTAATGTAGCCGATGAGAATGTCGCCGGGTTTAACAGCCGAGAAGTATTTGAATTTCTGCCTCTTGTTCCCGGCTTCATTGTGCGAAGTGTAAGTCTGAACTGATCCGACCGGGGCGGTTCGGAAATCCCAGATCTTGGGATTCGCGTTAAGCCACCAATAAGCAATGCCAGACGAAGACGTGACGGTCGGCGGATTTTAAAGCCCCCGGTCCAAGTTCGAGCCCGACTTTTCCGGAGATGAGTTTCACGAAATCCTCATACGGCGTGATGTCCGTGAGGGTCTTCATCGCCATCTTGCTGTCTTCCGGCATCTCCCATTCGCCCTTCGCCAGCCACTTCACTTTGCGGACATGCTTATAGTGCGTCCGCTTCTCATCAAACTCGTATTGGCCCTCGACCACGCCGTAGCCAAGCAGCTTCGTGAAGCCCTGCTTGGCAAAAATGATGTCGCCTATTTCGACATCATGGACGAACTGCCAGCAGGTATGCGCATCGTTTTTCTTTGATGAATCACCCGGCCAGAGTTCTAGGAGTTTCTCGCGAATCTCTTCCTTGCTCCTAAACGTGCGGAGGTCGGAAGTCCCATCCCATCCAATCGCTGCGATGCCATTTTCGTAAAACTCGTCCCAGTGCTCACCGCCCGCTCCCGCAGACCAAGTCCAATACTTGCCGGATGCCGTAGCTCCGTCCGGCATCCGAACTCCACCACCTTCCAGAGTCTCTGGTGATTCTTCGTCCATCTTCTCCTGAACACGCTGAAAGATTTCGAGTGCTTCCGGCATCGACGGTTTTGCTTTCCGCCCCTCAGGTGTGAGCATCCAAACGCCTCGTTTCACTGAACCGATAAGGCCAGCTTTGCTCAGATAGAACCGTGCCCAATCGACATGATTCTTAAATCGGGAAGCTCCCGACGACATCGTTTCGTTTCTCCGTTTCCGGTAACACCCAAGTGGTCAGCGATCCACTCCAATACGGCTTTTGGTGTTCCCGTTCCACCCAAGTCACGCAAAGCATCGAGCACAGGACCAAAGAAGCGAACGAAGCGGGGACCTGCTGGAGAATCCTCCCGAAGAACCATCCCCGTCGCTTCGTCTTCACCATCGGTCGCTTCCTCCGCCAACCCCGATTCGTAAGCGTCGAGCGAAATTTTCGGGAAGTTTTCTCCAGCGCTTGCCACAGCTTTCTCCAGCCAAGAGAAGTAGCCTGCCGCCGTCTTGCTCTCCCAGACGATGCCGCGCTGTTTGAAATAGCCGTCGGTATGCTTATCGCACGGGAGGATACCCGCGGGGGTTCAGCCAAAAGAGACTCATCGTCAACTTGGCTAGGCCCATGTAACTGACACTCAAAGCCTCATCAAAAAGTGCCGAGGTCGAATGTTCGCCATGACTTTTCCACTCCTTCTCGCGCCGCTCGCCAAAGTATTGGGATGTCGTTGCTGCTCGATCTGCGAGATATGCAAAAGCCCAACTGTTCTGGGGTTAGTGATTGGTATTCCATCGAAGTCGTCTGGCACAGGTGCGGCGAGATGCCATTTGGTTTTTATTTTCGCGAGGATAGCTTGTCGACCACTGACCGAACTGGTGCGGTTAAAGCTGGCGAAAAAAGTGAACGGGTCGATTTCGGGTCAGCGGAACCACATTTCCTCCAGCATCTCGATCATTGAGAAGGATGACTTTCATTCCCTCCGACCTCATCTCCTCCAAGAACGCTGAGTAGTTCGCTCTGCCGATTTTCAAACTCCAACACCTTGTGGGCAATTTCCGAATAGATGGGAATCCAGGTGAAGCTCATAAATTGAAAATGTGTTGTTCAGACTTCTGCCAGCGCACGTCGTCGTCTTTGCGGAACCAGTCGGAGTCGTTGAAGGGCGGGTTGGCGAGGACGTAGTCGGCGCGGAGGTCGGGATGGAGGTCGCGGCGGAAGGTGTCGGCGTGCTCGGGGCCGAAGTCGGCCTCGATGCCGCGCAGGGCGAGGTTCATCACGGCGAGGCGGCGGGTGGTGGCGTTGCTTTGTTTCGGCTGCTGCCGCCGCAGCCTCACCCTGCGGGCTCGCTTTGCGAGACCAAATGGGCGCTGCCGCCGCGCCCATTTGTCCTGGCCGTAAATGCTGATGTCGCCGAGCTTGCCGCCGTGGAGATTCGACGAATTTTTCCGACTGCACACCGCGTGGCGCGATAGCGCGTCCTGATTGCGCGGAGCGGACTCTGCGGAGCCTGAAGGCAGGCAAACTGCCGCCGGAGCCGCAGCATGGATCGTAGATGCGGCCTTTGTATGGCCCGAGCATCTCGACGAGGCAGCGCACGACGCAGGACGGGGTGTAGAATTGATGAACGCCGCTTCACCCTGCGGGCTGCCTTTGGCAGTCTTTCTCGCTCCGCTCGAATGGCCGCCATTCTTGCCCTCGGCGCTGGCGAAGCGGGTGAGGAAATATTGATGAGCGCCGCCGCGCTCACCCTCGGGCTGCCTGCGGCAGTCTTTGTCGCTCCGCTCCAATCATACACGTGGCCGAGCAGATCGACGGAGCGGTGGGTCTTCTCGCCCTCGCTGGCGGCGGTGAGGCTGATGAGTTCGCCGAGGCGGTGGTTATCCTTCGCTGCGCTCAGGTTCTGCGGTGTGGCTTTGCGTCGGGAGAGGGCGCTCTCGCGCCAGGCAGTGTCGAGGCCGGGGCGGGCGTAGTCCTTGGGGAGGACGCCCTTGAGGCGCGGGTTGTCGCGCTCGATGGCGACCATGGCGTCGTCCACGGTCTTGCCGATGGTGGGCTGCTTCGCGCTGGCCTGGAGGTGGGACCAGCGGGCATCGGCGGGCACCCAGAAGACGTTCTCGGCTTTGTATTGCTCAGCGCCTCCGCGCTGCCCCTTCGGGCTGCCTGCGGCAGGCTGTCTCGCCGGCTCGTCGGGGTCTTCGGCATTGGCCCCGGCGTAGTCGCCCCTGACCGGCGAGGAGCCTGGCGCGGTGTTCTTCGAAGGTGTCGGAGATGTATTTGACTCGCAGGCCCCCGCTCGCCCTTCGGGTCACGCTGGCGCGTGATCTGTCTCGCTCCACTCGGCTGAGGAAGATGAGGCCGAGGACGACGTGCTTATACTCAGCCGCGTCCATGTTGTTGCGCAGCTTGTCGGCAGCGAGCCAGAGCTTCTGTTCAAAGCCTATGTTCGCGGTGGAGGATTTATCGGGGGATCCTTTCGTTCGGCGAGCCATGGAGGACGTAGATAGACAGCCGCGGATCGATTGACACGCGGGAAAATCGTCACTGCGGACAAATTGAGGAGGAGGCGATCTCCGAACTGTTAAGGTCGTTCACGTGACGCATTTAGCGGTCGTTGGGGGATGAACTCACGGCAAACGCATCCGTTCATCCGTACCAGCGCCCCCCCTGTCGAACCGACAAGATTTCCTTGTCAGTTGCCCGCTCCGCCACTTCGCCCTCCACGGAGCTTCCCCTCGATCCCGCACCAAACACAAAGCCTGGGTTGCATTTCGGTCCGAGCGCGACATTCTACCCGTCACGACCTATGGAAAAACCGACCATTACTGCCTGGCTCAAAACGCAATGTGGATGGAGCAACGGCGTTCGCGCCGTGCTCAAAAAGTATGACCTGCCTTACGAGGAAAAGGACATCATCCAAAACCCGGCCTTCCGCTGGGAGATGGAGCAAAAGAGCGGTCAGCCGCTCAGCCCTTGCATCGAGGTCAACGGCACCATGCTCGCCGACATCAGTGGCGAAGAACTCGAGCAGTGGATGCTGAGCGAAAAGCTCGTTGGTGACACCGACAAAACCACGGACGTTCCGCTCGACCGCGCCTGCTCCGACGCCGAACACGAGGCCATGGCCCGAGGCGTCGCGGTGAAGTTCCAGAGCTGATTAAGTTTTTCTCCGCACCACCGCCCGCGCGTGATCGCTCGGGCGGCGAGCACCGCTTCCCGGCTTCCCGGCTTACCGCACCTTCACGTTCTGCCGGAGAAATGTCGGCACGTCGAGATCCTGACCGCCTTCGATGGTGGGTTCGCTTTTCTCGAAGCGACCGCGCGTGACGGGCTCGAACTGCATTTGTTCCTGACGTTCTTCGCGGGAACTTTTCGCCGTGCCATTGGCCTTCGCGCTGGTTCGCGTCGCGTGCGGTGCGGGTGCGGGTTTGGCGGCGGGAACCGGCGTCTCGAGGTGCGCCGCGACTCCAACCAACTCGGGCTCTGATGCCGGCGCGGGAGCGGGCTCGACCGCGGGTGGAAGCGGCGGAATCGATAGCTCAACGGCGACCGGTTCCGCAGCGACCGGTTCCAGACGCTGACGGGGAGGCGCGGCAGCCACGGTGCGACCGTGTCCGATGGCGCTGACGAGAGTGACGGTCATGGATCCTCCCAAATGTGGGTCCACCGAGGTGCTGAACAGCAGACGGGTGGTGTCGCTGATGTGGCGATTGAATTCCTCCATCAGGATCTGAACTTCATTCAACGTCATGGTCGGGCCGCCCGAGACATGGACGAGCACATTCGCCGCCTCGGCGAGCAAGCGCCCGCGATCCATGAGCGGGCTGCGCAAGGCCCGTTCGAGGGCCGCATGCGCGCGGTTGTCGCCATCGGCCTGGCCAAAGCCAAACAAACAACGAGGATTCTGCGCCCGTAGAGCGGTCGTCAGTTCATCGAATCCGACGCTGATCAATCCTTTGCGCTGCATGAGTGCCGCCACAGCCTGCACGCTCTGGCTGATGGTCTGATCGGCCGCCGCGAACGCCTCATTGATCCCGGCACGCGGACTGACGGCTTCGCCCATACGATCATTTTCAAAACAGATGACCACGTCCGCCTGCTCCTGGAGTGACGCGAGGGCTTCCTCGGCCTGCCCCATGCGACGGCGCCCCTCGAAACTGAACGGCAGCGTGGCAAAGACGACAGTGAGCGCGTTTTGCTGCCGGGCGAGATTGGCCAACAGCGGCGCGGCCCCGGAACCCGTGCCACCGCCCAGCCCGACACAAATAAACGTAAGTTGCGCGCCCTCGATCACCGGCCTGAATTCATCGAGGGCTTCTTCCGCGGCCGCGTAGCCAACCTCCGGATCGCCGCCGGCCCCAAGACCGCGCGTGGTTTGTCGGCCCAACTGGATCTTCCTGGGCACCACGCACGCGGTGAGCGACTGCGCGTCGGTATTCACGGCGATGAGTTCGGCTCCGGCGAAGCCATCGAGCTGAAGCCGGTCGAGGGCATTGAGACCGGCGCCGCCGAGACCGATGACTTTGATCTGAAGTTCGGCGGCGGATTGGGAAACGGTGGAGGGTCGGCTGATTTCAATCATGGCGCGGGCGGACGGTTGGTTGGCTGGCTGGCATCACCACAGGCCAAAGAACGGAAGTTTGCGCACCAGCTTTGAAATGAAGCCGGTGCGGCGAAATCCGCCATCCATGGCCTGGGCATATTTAACGAGACCGATGGCGGTCGAAAATTGGGGGTTCTCAAAAGCGGAGGTGAGGCCGGACATGGTGAGCGCGTGGGTGACGTGCACCGGCAGCCCAAAAACTTCCTCGGCCAGCTTATCGATGCCCTTCAAAAGCGAGCATCCTCCCGTGAGGAGAATGCCAGCCCCGAAATAGGGGAGGCGCGCGCTCTCAGATTCCAGACGCCGTTTCACCAGCTCGAAAATCTCGCGCACGCGGCAATGGATGATGGTGTTGAGCATCTCGCGCTCGACCTCCTTGCCCGCAAACCCGGTCTCGTCCTTCAGCACCACGCACTCGCCCGGCACGGACTGGCCCAGAGCGGTGCCGCCTTCCTCGACCTTGAGCCGCTCGGCGCGGGCCATGGGAATACGCAATCCGAGCGAAATGTCGTTCGTCACGTGATCGCCGCCCACACCGATGCACCCGGAGTGTTTGATCGCGCCGTCCTGATACGCCACGTAACCGAGCGTGCCGGCGCCCATGTCGAGCACCAGCGCACCGAGATTCTTTTGATTGTGATCGAGCACGACCTGCGCGCTGGCGAGCGGAGAAAACACGACATCCTCGACTTCGATATCCAGCTCCTTCACGCAACGGACACCGTTTTTGATCCGCGTGCCCACGCCGTGGATAATGTGAAAATCCGCCTCGAGATGACGGCCCATCATGCCGATCGGGTTGAGCACGCCATCCTGTCCATCGACATAATAGTGCTGCAGGATCGAGTGCACGAACATGTTCGGCTGCGGGATGGTGACCTCTCGCGCCGCGGCCTGAACATCGTCAAAATCCTCTTCGCAGATTTCCTCGCGATCCTCCGGAATATTGATGGATCCGCGGTTGTTAAAGCTCTCGACGTGGCCACCGGTTACGGCCAGGAAGACCGAGCGAATCATGACGTCGCTTTTGTCCTCGGCATCCGCGAGTGCCTCCCGCACACACTTGCCGGCGGTATCGAAATCCACGATCTCGCCTTTGCGCACCCCGCGCGACGGAGTCTGACCCACGCCAAGGATCTTGATGGTCCCATCCTGCCGCGACTCCGCGACGACACAGCAGACTTTCGACGTGCCAATTTCGAGCCCTACAAAGATGTCGTCTCGCGCCATGGATTTAATGCGGGCGAAAAGGTTTGCGCACGGACGCGGCCGTGGGGGATTTGCTCGACGGCGTTCGCTTGACGGGAACAGCCCGGGCCACCGGAATCGCCGTCGATGGCTCGGAGGATTTCGTTTTTGTCTCCCCTTCATCCGTGGGTTCGCTCTCGGGACCGCCTGGATCTTTCGAGGCGTCAGACCCCGTTTCCGCGAGCGGATCGGCGAAGGTGAAGGGTGTGTTGCGCTCGACCATCAAATTGGCGGTCAAGATTTCCTGATGGGTGGGTTCGATGATGTCCAAGTAACGAAACCACCGGTCCAGCTGGCGATCCATATTGTCGAGCCCGAAAGTGATGCGGGCGTGATTACGGTCGGTGGCAATGAGGCAGTAGCCCTTGGAGAGATCGATACTGCGGGCCTGCCAGCGGGTATTGTCGGCGCTCAGCCGAATCAATTCGAGGGCGGCTTGCATTTCAAATGACGATACCTGCTGGCCGGGGACCAGATTGTCGAGCGGCACCCCCCAAATGACCGGCAGATGAAAGTATTCCGGGAGCATTCGTTTCGAACGCATCACGATCCCCCGCGCGTCGATGAGCAGGGCTTTATCCGAAGCCGTCGGATCTTCATCGGCACTGCCTGCGACCCAGGCAATGGGACGACGTTCAGTCACCGTAATATCAATGCGATTGGGCAGACGGCGCCGAATCTCCGCGCGCTCGACCTGGGCCAGTTGTTCGATGGCCGCCCGCGCGCTACCGAGGTCGAACTGGAAAATATTCCGTCCGATTTCGAGACCCGATGCCTGCACGATCTGGGTCTTGGTCAGCGCGCCATCGGTCGAGGGAACACGAATTTCCGCCAGCGAGTACTCGGGATTCTCCCACAGGTAACGTCGCAGCAATTCATTCCCACCAAACCATAGTCCGACGCCGATCCCGACCCAGAGACACGTGCGAAAAATGAATGAGGCAATGGCGCGGTTCCGCTGCGAAACCGCGATTTTGTGCCGCACAGTGACCTCGAGGAGATGCTGTTGTTTGCGGCCCTTGGAATTGGACAGGCGTTTGTTACGGGGTTTGCCATTCATGGGTGGCGGGTACGGTTAAGAGAAAGTTCGATGATACGGCGGCAAAGTTCCGGGTAAGAAATTCCGGCGGCTTTGGCGGCTTCCGGAAGCAGGCTGACGGGCGTCATGCCGGGGATGGTATTGATCTCGAGCACATAGGGCGTTCCGTCCGCGGCCAGCAGCACATCCACGCGGGAGTACACTTCGAGATCGAGCGCGCGGTGCGCCGCAAGGGCGGTTTGTTGGACGAGCCGGGTTTCCACGTCGCTCAAGGGCGCCGGGCAGAGGTGATCCGCTCCCGCTGCCTGCGGATTGAGGAAATTGTATTTGTTGGCGAAATCATAGAATTCACCCGGTTTCCGGGGGCGAATTTCGATGATCGGCAGCGCCTGATCGCCGACCACACCGACGGTCAATTCGCGGCCTTCGACAAACGCTTCGGCCAGAATTTCCGAACCATGCTCAGCGGCCCGCCTGAGTGCCCCGTCGAGTTCGGACGCTTCCTTCACGATATAAATACCCACACTCGAACCCTCGCGCGGAGCTTTGAGGACCAGCGGATTCGGCAATTTCGGTTTCGCTCCGTCACGCAGCACCTCGAATGGTGCGGTCGGCACGCCGCGTTCCTGGAGGCGAATTTTGGTCGCGATTTTGTCGATGGCCAGTTCGCTCCCGGTCACGTCCTCACCTGTGAAAGCGAGCCCGCGATCACTCATGATCCGCTGGAGGCGACCGTCTTCGCCGAAGGTGCCGTGGATCACATTGAATGAAATCAGGACGTCGTCCGGGACGGTGAAATCGTCGCCATTAACGTCCACTGCAATCACTTCCGCGGCGAGCGACCGCAACGCGTCCACCACACCTTCGCCAGATTTCAGTGAGACCGGGCGTTCGGACCCGGGTCCTCCCATCAGGACGGCAATTTTTTTTCCAGTCAGTTCAAGCGGCATGGCGAGTATCGAGGATGAATTCATTCCGCGCTGTACGCGGGGCGGCGCCGAATCTTTCACCCCGGCGGCGCGGCGAGTGGTGAGCGAAACGGAAGCGGCACTATTCATGCAACCCTTTCTCCTCGCCGACAATCTGGACTTCGGTTTGCAGGTCGATTCCGCGTTCTTTTTTTGCCCGTGCCGTGATTTGCGCGATCAAGGCGAGCACATCGGCCGCCAAACCGCGCTCGTCGTTCACAATGAAATTCCCGTGGATCTCGGACACCCGCACGCCGCCGACGCGCGCGTTCTTCAGCCCGAGTTCGTCTATAAGTTTTCCCGCTGGACAGGACGCGGGATTCTTAAAAATACAGCCGGCGCTGGATTCACGCGGTTGGGTTGAACGCCGCTTTTGCATCGAGGCATCGAGCCGTCGTTCAATCTCCGCCGGTTCGCCCGGAGTGCCGACGAAAGTGGCCGAGACCGCGAAGTTGTCGGCGAGGGTTCCGCAATGCCGATAGTCAACATCCATTTCGCCAGGCGTCTTCATGTGAAAAGCGCCGTGCCGATCGACGAACCGCACACTCACGACCTGGCGGAAGGTTTCCCCATCCATGGCCCCGGCGTTCATGCGCAGCGCGCCTCCAACATTGCCAGGAATGCCTTCGAACCACTCGAAGCCGGCGATTCCGGCATCTCGTGCCGCATAAGCCAGTTCCTTTTGCCGCACCCCCGCCCCGGCGGTGATCTGCCCGTCACGAATTTCAATTCGTTTGAATTCACCGCGGCCGAGATGTGCCACCACTCCGCGCATGCCGCCGTCGCGCACGAGCAGATTCGAGCCGCGGCCGATCACGAAGAGCGGTATTTCCCGGTCAGTCGTGAACTTCACCAGCCGCGCGAAACCTTCCTCCGTCTCGGGCTCGACCCAAAACTGCGCCGGACCTCCAATCCGCATCGTCGTGTGTTTCGAGAGCGGCTCATAGAGTCGCGCCACCCCGGGTCCCATCACATTCTGGATCTCTTCCAGGACCGTCACGTCCGCGGTGAGCAAAGTGGCGACCTCGTGAATGTTTCCGGCGCCGAGCGTGATAACGCAGTCTCCGGCCTGGAGCGCGCGGCCCGCCTCGATCAAGAGTTGCCGGCGGTCGGGTTGAAACTGCACGTCTTCGTGACCTTCCCGAATGATTTCATCAACGATGGTCTGTCCACTCACTCCCGGAATGGGCGCTTCGCTGGCCGCATAGACATCCGCAATGGCGATGATATCTGCGTCTCGGAAGGCCCGGCCAAACTCAGCTTTGAGCTTTTGCGTGCGTGTGTATCGATGCGGCTGAAAGAGGCACATGACGCGCTGGCGTCCGGTGCCGGCGGCGGTGGAAAGGGTCGCGCGAATCTCACTCGGGTGGTGCCCGTAATCGTCCACAATCATGTAGCGGTCCGAGCGATACTTGATCTCGAAGCGGCGGCGTGCTCCGCGAAATGACTCGAGCGCCTCGGCGATTTTCGAAAACGGGACGCCGAGTTCCGTTGCCAGCGCGATGACGCCGACGGCGTTGCTGACATTGTGGCGCCCGGGAACATTGAGCGTGAGCGCTCCGAGTGATTCCCCGCCGCGCAGAACGCGGAAGTGTGACTGGAAGTCTTTCGCGTGCACGTCGTCGAAGCGATAGAAAGCTGTCCGATGCTCCCCGAAAGAAATGGCGCCAGGATGCTCGGAGCAAAGACGGGTCGCATTCGGATCATCCGCACAAAAGAAGACATGACCGGCCGTCTGACTCAGGAGTTGTTGGAACACCGCTTCGATGGCTTCGAGATCCTGGTAAAAATCGAGATGCTCTTCCTCGATATTCAGGACAATGCAGTGTTCAGGATGATAGAGCGCGAGCGTGCCGTCACTTTCATCACCCTCGGCGACCATGAATTCGCCCTCGGTATCCCAGCGGGCGTTCGTGCCGAGGATGGGAATTTCCGCGCCCACATAATGCGACGGGTGAATCCCACCGACCCTCAGCACATGCGCGACCATCGAAGAGGTGGTCGTTTTTCCATGAGTCCCGGCGACGACGATTCCCTTTTTGCACAACAGGATGGCGGCGAGCGCCTCCGCCCGGCGAACCAATGGAACACCGGCTCGCACCGCTTCATCGTAGGTCGGATTTCCCGCCCGTATGGCCGAGGAATAGATGACGAGATCGGTGCCGGCGACGTGGCTGGCGTCGTGGCGGGGGTGAAACGTCAACCCGAGCTTTTCGAGCCGCGCGATTTCGACCGTCCGCGCTTTGTCAGAGCCGCTCACGCGATGACCGAAAGCGAGGAGCAAGCCGGCGATTCCGCTCATGCCGGAGCCGGCCACCCCGATGAGGTGAACGCTCAGGTTTCCGCCCATCAGGCGATCGGCCAGACTTTGAATATCGGTCTTCACGGTCGGCATTTCTCAAGGATGACGCGGGCCACTTGTTCGGCCGCGCCCGTGGGTGCGAGCTTTCCAGCGCTGGCACTCATTTCTCCGAGTCGCGCCGGGTGATCGAGAATGCCTTTGATCTCGCGATGGAGCGCACGGTCGGCGAGGCAGCTTTCGGGTAAAACAACGGCGGCGCCTGCGCGCTCGAAAATGCGGGCATTCAAAGCCTGATGATCCTCGGCCGCGTAGGGATATGGAACGAGAACGGAGGGCAGGGAAAAATGAGAGAGTTCCGTCATGCTCGCTGCGCCCGAGCGCGCGATGGCCAAATCAGCCGCGCTGTAAGCTTCCTCCATCCGGTGCCAGAACGATGCCACAAACGCAGGCAAACCCGCGGCCGCGTAGGCTTCACGGATCATGGGTTCATCCGCCTGACCCGCGAGGTGAATGAATTGCACCGGCTCATCCTTGAGCAGCGGCAGAATTTCCCGCACGGCGACATTCAATCCATGCGCCGCCTGGCTCCCGCCCATCACCAGCAAAGTGCGCCGGTCCGTCTTCAGGCCAAAACCCGCCAGCGCCGCAGCCTTATCCTTTCGCTGCATCAGCTGGCGGCGAATCGGCGTTCCCGTAACGACACACGTCGAGCGCGGAAAGAATGGCCGGCATTCATCAAATCCCAGCAGAACCGCGTCACAAAAGCGTGCGTTCAATTTGTTCGCCTTGCCGGGAATGGCGTTGGAATCATGCACGAATGTCGCCGCGCCGGACCGTCGCCCGGCGAGAATGGGACCAAAGGACGTAAAACCGCCCATCCCGAGCACGGCGTCTGGGCGAAAGTCGCGGAAAAGCGTCCGGCACTGGCGGTAGCCGGAGAAAAACTTCCGCGCGAACCGGGCCAGCGCTACGGGCGACTTTTTCGGCCATCCAACCCCGGCGACTTTCTCCACCCGAAATTCATGGCGACCCTCGGTCGCAACAGCATCGATCTCCTTTTCGGAAACGACGAGCATGACCTGATGTTTGTCCGCGAGCAAAACTTCACCCACCGCCAGGCCGGGAAAAAGGTGCCCTCCGGTTCCACCTGCTGCAATCGCGACCTTCATCATCGGACGATCAGTTACAGCCGCACGGCCAGGCGGCGCTTCCGGGTTCGTGCGCGCAGCATCGTGCCACGCTGCACTTCTTTTTCCGTCAGGCCCTGCCGATAGATATTGATCAGAATGCCAACGCAAAGGAGGCAGAACAAAAGGTTCGATCCCCCATAACTGACGAACGGCAGCGGCATGCCTTTATTCGGCAGGAGGCTCACATTGACCCCAATGTTGACGACCGCCTGCAGGGCGATGATGACGACGATCCCAAAGCCGAGCAGCATGCCAAAACGGTCGCGGGCATTCATGGCGATAAGGACACCGCAGAGAATGATGACGATATAGCAAAGAATGATCGCCAGGGTAAAACGCAGCCCGAGTTCCTCGCCGATCATCGAGTAAATGAAATCCGTATGGGCCTCGGGAAGGTAGCCCATTTTCTGCCGCCCGTTGCCGAGGCCCAGTCCGTCTTCTCCGCCCGTGATAAACGCGATCTGCGCGCGCCACTGCTGCAATCCTGCCCCAAGCCGGTGTTTTTCCAAATCCATGAAGGCCAGCAGGCGTCCGAGCCGCTCTTTCATTTTGATGGCAACGACAAAGGTCCCAGCGCATCCGGCAACGAGCATTGGTGCGAGGAAATACAGGCGCGCGCCCGCGACGAACATGATCGTGAGCATGGTGGCGCCGAGCAGCGCAGTGGAGCCGATATCAACTTCCGGCGCGATCAAGGCCAGTGGCAGCGCCGTCAGCGCCATCGGTGCGACGAATCCACGCACGAAGGTTTGGGCGTTCACGTCCGGGCGAGCGTACCACGCCGCGAGCGCGGCAATGGTCGCGAGCTTGGCGAGTTCGGAAGGTTGAAAGGTCGCCACCCGCAGATTCAGCCAGCGTGCTGAGCCATTGACCTTGTGGCCGATGCCCGGCACGAAGCAAAGCGCGAGCAGCACCAGCGAGAAGATGAAAAGCAACGGCCAGGCGCGGCGCCACAGATCGTAATTGATATTGGCCGCGATGAGGCAGACGACCGCGCCCACGCCCAGCCACACGACCTGCAGTTTGATGAATTTGGTTGGATCAACGACCTTTTGGATGGCAAATGGGCTGGTGCTGAAGAGCATCACGCACCCGATGACGATCAAAATCGCCACGGCTACAATCAGGAGATAGACGCTCTTTCGATGCACGAAATTATTTCGCGTGGCGTGGCGGGAGCTTAAGTTCCTGCCCAATCTGGAGCTTCGTCGGATCTTTAATTCGATTCAGCGCAATCAATTCCTCGGGACTGACCCCAAATCGTTTCGCGATAAAAAGGATCCTATCACCGCTCTTGACCTTATAAGTCGGAAACGCGCTCTCGCTGGCAGCGGCGGCTGAAGCGACGGCCGGATGGGGTTTGGCCTCGGCCTTTGGCAATGGCGGCTCGACCACGGATCCGCCGGCACCTGGGAGCTTCAATTCCTGCCGGATCTGGAGCGTGGCATCGACTTTGATTTGATTGGCGGCCGCCAGGTCTGCGGGCGTGATGTCGAATTTCTTCGCGATCGCCCAAAGCGTGTCGCCCTTCGCCACTTCGTAGTGAGAAGGGATCGACGGTTTCGGAGAGGCCGCCGGCGCCGCATCGTTGGTCGCGTCCTTGGCCGAGTTTTTGGTCGCGGCCGGTGCCGCCTCAACGGCGCTTCCGAGCAGGGGCTCGAAATCGTGCCTCGAAGCTTTGATACGATTAAAGGCATAGATCCCGCCCACGGCCACGACGTGCAGCAGGAGCACGACGATGAAAGCACTTGTGAGCTTGGTCTGGGGCTCGTCGCTGTCGTAGTCATCGGCCACGGAAGCGGCGGTGCGGGTCCGGGCGTCCAGCTTGCGCGGTGGGCGCTTGACCTTGAATTTACTGAATTTGGGGAGGTGTGGCATTTTCATTTTCAGGCGTTTAGTTGCAGGACGAGTTGGCGGAACCGATTTCCGCGCTCGGCGTAGTTTTCAAACATGTCGAATGAAGAGGTTCCGGGGCTGAATAGAACGACGTCTCCAGCCCGGGCCTGGTCGCGGGCGAGAGCGACGGCGCGCTCGAGCGAGCGACCGGCGTTGTGCACGGGCAGTTCTCCGCGCCAGAGCGCTTCGATGCGGTCCGCCATCTCGCCGATGGTCACGACCGCGCGGCATTTGTCTTTCACGATTCGCGTGAGGGAATCGTATTCGAAGCCCTTGTCCTTTCCGCCGGCGATGAGCACCACCGGCCGGACTTCGGAGGCGAGCGCCTTTTCGACGGAATCCGGATTCGTGCCTTTCGAATCGTTTACCCACTCGACTCCGTCCAGCGTGCGGAGGGATTCACAGCGATGCGGCAAGCGGTTGATAGCTGCAGAGCGGTCGCGCGCATGGCCTCGGAAAAGCTGAACCCGCGCACGTAGCCGACGGCGAGCGCCGCCATCAGATTCTCTGCATTGTGCGCGCCGCGGAGTTTCGTTTCGTTCATATCCAAGACGGGTTCTCCGCGGAATTGGATGCCGAGGTTTTCGAGCGTGAAATCGGCGCCGTTGTCATAGGCGCTGAAGGTCATCTTTCGCGCTCTCAGTGGCGGCAGCTGATCGCGGAAATTGACGATCGCCCAGTCGTCTTCGGTCTGGTTTTCGAAGATGCTGAATCTTCGCCGCATAGTATTCCTGACATCGACGTGTAGCGATCGAGATGATCTGCGGCAAAGCCCAGCCAGACAGCGATTTGCGGGCGAAAGCGATGGATGGTCTCGAGCTGGAAGGAGCTGATTTCCAGCGTCATGACGTCGAGAGATCCGCGCTCTGCCGCACCCGTCGCGGAAAAGGCCGGGCCGATGTTGCCGGCGGCCAGCGTCTTGCACATCGCACGCGTTCAGCATCTGCTCCACGAGTTGCGTGGTGGTCGTCTTCCCGTTTGTTCCCGTAATGCCGACGATCGGGCAGCTGCACATCTCGAAAGCCAGTTCGAGTTCGCCGATCATCGCGATTCGGCGCCGGATGAAATTTTGCACCAGCGGCACGGCCGGATCGATGCCCGGGCTGAGCACGGCCAGCGTGAAATGGGTTCGTCGCAGCGGCGCGTGTCGGCGGCGAGGCCGGCGATGCACCGCGATGCCGTGCTGTCCGAGCGCGATCGATTTTTTTGCGGAGCCTGTTCGTCTTCAGCGGTATCGAGGACGGTGATCATGGCTCCCTCTTCTTCAGCAGGAGCGCAGCGGCTTCCCCGCTTTCTCCCGCGCCCAGCACGGCAATGGATTGGTTGGCGTAAGGCACATTCAACGAAGTTTGAGCGTGGCGAGCCCGAGCAAGGCGAACATGATCGGAGAGGATCCAAAAGCGCACGATGACGGTGTTTTCCTTCCAGCCTTTGAGCTCGAAGTGATGGTGAATCGGCGACATGAGAAAGACGCGGCGGCCTTCGCCGTAAAGGCTTTGGTGATCTTGAACCACGTCCGCTGGATGAGCACGGACATGGCTTCAATGACGAAGACGCCGCCAATGACGACGAGCAGCAGCTCCTGCTTTGTGCAGATCGCGACCACGCCAAGCAAGCCGCCGATGGCCAGCGACCCAGTATCACCCATGAACACGCGCGCGGGATGGCAATTGAACCAGAGGAAGCCGAAGCACGCGCCCGCCAGCGCCATGCAGACGACGGCTAAGCTCGCCGGCGAAAGGATAGAAACGGAGATCGGAGATAGATCGAAATACCGCATGTGGCCGGCACAGGCATAGGCGAGGCATGCCGTAGGCAAAGGCAGCGGTAACCGTGCACCCGGTCGGCGAGGCCATCGAGACCATCGGTAAGGTTCACGGCGTTCGAGGCGCCGACGATGACGAGGGCGAAAAGACAGAACGGTGAAAATGCCGAGATTGGCGATGAGCGGGTACTTGAAAAAGGGCTGTAAAGCTGCGCGCGCCTGCACCTCGATCGCGGGATTGAGTGAGGAAGAAATGTGGCCACGATGATCAGCGCGAGAATCCCGAGCCCGATGAGCTTGGTGCGCTCGCTCACGCCCTTGGAATTCTTTCTTCGCAACCTTAAGATAGTCGTCCCAAAAACCGAGCGCGCCGCAATAGACGAGCGTGAAGAGCAGCAGCCAGACGGCGCTTTGTTCGGGCCGCGCCCAGAGCAGCGAGGAGACGAGAACGGTGCCGAGGATGAGCACTCCGCCCATCGTCGGCGTGCCCGCCTTGCCGCCGTGCAATTCGAACAGCTTGTGGACTTCTTCCTTCGTGCGAATCGGCTGGCCGAGCTTCAGCGAGATGAGGCGGCGGATGACCCAGTTTCCGCACAATGAGTGAAAGCAGGAACGCCGTCACGGCCGCCGCGACCGCGCGGAACGTGATGTATTGGAAGACGTTGAACGCCTGCAGGATTTCGCGCCCTTCATTGTTCGACTAGCGAGATGCAGATAGTACATCATGGCTGACTCGCGAGATTCCCCTCCACGATGCGCTCCATCTGCGGGCGGAGCGGCTGCCCTTGACGCAAGCAACTCCAATCGCCCGCATGTAGCCATCTCGCGGATGGCTTCCAGTGAGATCTTCCCACCGCCGCGGAATCGTGAGCGCTTTCTCGATCCCACCACGCCACGCCTCCTCGGCGATCCAGGCGGCTTCCTCACCGACGCCGATGACGTAATCGAGTTTCAGCCGCAGCGGCTTCGGCCCACTCCCGATGCCCGGGTTCGGATTCGGCGCCGAGTTCGCCCATCCGTCCGAGCACAGCGATCCGCCGGCCGCGGCGGGCAGCTGCGCAAGCGTCGGAGCGCGGCGCTTCATCGAATCGGGATTCGCGTTGTAAGTGTCGTCGAGAATCTGGAGACCGCGCACGATCTTCATGTTCGAGCCGGCCTTTGGAGAGTTGCAGCTTCGCGAGTCCGTCGGCGCACGCTTCGAGCGAAAGACCAAAGACCGTTCCGGCGGCGACGGCGAAAAGCGCGTTGCGCACCATGTGAATCGCCGGGCACGGGGATATCGGCTCGGCACTGCGGCCCCCCGAAATGCGCAGATTCGAACTTCGTGCCGGAGAAATCGTGGTGCAAATCGGTGGCGTAGCACGTCTCCCGCATCGATCCCGCAGAAGAGGTGTCCGCCTTGGTCCGCGCGGCGATGATTTCGAAAAGTCATCGGCGCGCATCCAGAATGAGCGTACCGCTGGGCTGGCAAGCGCTTCGGCGAGCATGCCCTTTTCCTGCGCGATGGCTTCGCGCGTGCCCATGAAACTCGATATGCGCGATGCCAACATTGGTAATGATCGCCACGTCCGGCGCGGCAAGTTCCGCCAGCGGCGCGATTTCGCCCGGGTGATTCATGCCGAGTTCGAAAATACGCCGATTTGATCGGCGCCGCGCGCCTGCAGGATGGTGAGCGGCAGGCCGATGTGATTGTTAAATTCCCGGCGGTCTTCGTGACTTGAAAATGTTCGCCGAGCACGCACGCGGTCGAGGTCTTTGGTGCTGAAGTCTTCCCGTTGCTGCCGGTGATGCCGATAACCTGGATCGACAGCCTGCGGCGATAGGTCCCGGCGAGTTGTTGCAGCGCCCGCAGCGTGTCAGTCACGCTGGATAACGGCGAAGCCGGGCGGGCGATCGCGGCCGGCAGTTCCTCGACCATCAGCCCCGACCGCCCCGCGCCTCGCGGCTTCCGCGACGAAATTGTGTCCATCAAAGTTCTCGCCGCGCAAGCGCGACGAAACAGATCGCCGGCATTAAGCGCGCGCGAATCGGTGCAAATGACGTTGACCGGTGCCCGCGGGCGCGCCCGCGACGGAAAGCGTGCCATCCGCCCAGCGGGCGATGATCTGTTCGAGAGTGGTCGCGTCCATGCTAATTCTGTTCGACGCGCCTTTCCCTGTCCCAGCGCCTCACGCGGCGACGGCGCACGTCGTCGAACGGCGACGTGTGATCGGCAAATTCCTGATAAGTCTCGTGCCCTTTACCGGCGATGAGAATGATGTCGCGCGGCTGCGCCATCGCGATGGCTGTGAAGATGGCTTCGCGACGATCGACGATGACTTCGTAGCGCCGCGCTTCATCCCGGCTTGATGTCGTCGATGATCTGCCTCGCGGAGTTTCGTTGCGCGGGTTGTCGCTGGTGAAATGGCGTAGTCGGCGTGCTGATCGACCACGGCGCCCATGCGCGGACGTTGGTTTTGTCGCGATCACCCCCGCATCCAAAGACGACGATCAAGCGCGCGGGATTCAGTTCCCGGCAGGTTTTCACGACATTCAATAGTGCGTCATCGGTGTGCGCGTAATCGACGAAGACTTTGAACTGCGCTGCGACTGGCACGGCCTCGAAGACGGCCGGGCACCGCAGGCGCATTGGCGAGAGCTGAGCACGCCGACGTGCGGACCTCGACAGCCCAGCGCGTAGTGCCGGCCAGCGCCGCCAGCGCGTTATAGACATTGAAACTGCCCGATCAGTGGCAGCCGCACGAGGTAACTGCGTCCCTTGGCATCGAGCTGGATAGGTCGTGCCGTTAAAATCGATCCGCACATTGCTCGCGCGGAAATCCGCATGAGCGCCTTGACGCCATACGTGATCACCGGGAGCTCCGTTTGTATGAATTTTGCACCAGCCGCTGCCCGTAGCGGTCGTCGAGATTGATGACCGCCTTGCCCTTCTTTTTCTGCGTGGCTCAGACCGGTAAAGAGGCGCGTCTTCGCCTCGAAATACGCTCCATCGTCTGATGATAGTCGAGATGGTCCTGCGTCAGATTCGTGAAGATGGCGGCGTCAAATTCAACGCCGCGGACCCGTGTCCTGTTCGAGCGCGTGGGAGAACACTTCCATGGCCACGGCTTTGCATCCGGCCGAGCGCATTTGCCAGAGCAGATTCTGCACTTCGAGCGACTCGGGCGTGGTGCGCGCGGCGGGCAGAATGCGGTCGCCGAATTCGTAGCGCACCGTGCCGATGAGGCCGCAGCGATGCATCGCCTGTTCACAGATGTGTTTAATGAGAAACGCGGTGGTGGTCTTGCCGTTTGTGCCCGTAACGCCGATGACTTTCAGGTTCCGGGATGGGAATTGGTAGAAATTAGCGGCGAGGTCGGCGAGCGCATGGCGCGCATTAGCCACGCGAACTTTCGCCGCTTCGCCCGTGTCGGCATCATCTTCCGTCACGATCGCCACCGCCCCCGCCGCCACCGCCATGGCAATGAACTGACCACCGTCGGATTTCTCGCCTTTGATGGCGACGAAAACAGTCCCGGGGCGGACGCGCCTGGAATCGCAGGCAATTGCATCGACGTCCGCATCGGTTGATCCCTCGAGCTGCAGGATGGCGATATTTTCGAGCAGCGATTTGAGCTTCACTAGCGGGATTTTCGGGCGTTGATGGCGGTCGCACTGCTCGGCGGCAATTCCGGTTCGGGTGGCAATCCAAGGTAGCGCGCCGCCTTTTCCGCGACGCGGGAAAAAATTGGTCCGCACACCAGACCACCCATGTCCTCGTTGGGCGGAGTGACCGGCTCATCGATCATAACGAGGCAGGTAAACGCTGGATTCTCCGCCGGGAGAAATCCGACGAATGAAGGTCGATGCTTGTTATTCAGATAGGCGCCATTGCGGATGACCTGTGCCGTGCCAGTTTTGCCGGCAGTTTTGTAGCCGGGCACGTGGGCGAGTTTCGCCGTTCCGCCGGGCTCGGTCACTTTCGTCAGGGCCGTGCGCATCGTATGCATTGTCTCCTCCGAAGCCACGCGCCAGACCACCTGCGGCTCGACCACTCGAATTGATTGACCGCGCTCGTCGAACACTTCCCGGACGATTTGGGGCATCATGAGTTGGCCGCCATTGGCGACGGCTGACATGGCCGTCGTAATTTGCAATGGCGTCACTGCCACCTCATGTCCCATGGCCAGCCGGCTAATGGAAATATTCCCCCAGCTATACGACGGGGAAAGGATCCCGTTCTCTTCGCCCGGCAGCTTGACACCGGTCCGGTCTCCAAACCCAAACTTGCGAATGTATTCATAGAACTTCTGTTCGCCTAATTGCTCGGCCAGCTTGCAAGCCCCGATATTGCTCGATTTGACGAGGATATTTTCGACCGTGAGCGTTCCCATCGGGTGGGAATCTTTCAGTTTATAGCGCCGGTAATAGCCGTTCTCGCAAAATATCTCGGTTAGCGGTCCGACGAGGTGCTCATTCAGCGCGGCCGAGACGGCCACGATTTTGAAGGTTGATCCGGGCTCGTAACTCGAGGAAATGGCACGGTTGATGAATGGGCTCCTGGCCGAATCCTCGGCGATCTCTTTGGCCACCGACCCATAAATATTCGGGTCGTACGCCGGACGACTGCCCATGGCCAGAATCTCCCCGGTTTGCGGCTTCATCATCACGATCACGGCCATTTTCGGTTTGAAATTCTCCATCGCCGCGTCGAGCTCCGTCTCGATGATGTTTTGCAAACCCATGTCGATGGTGAGGCGGACGTTGCGGCCGTTGCGCGCGGCACGTTCCTGGCCACGGTAAAGCACCAATTCCCGATTCTTGACGTCGCGTTCGACGAACCGATAGCCGTCGTGGCCCCGCAGCTCTTCATCCATCGTCTGCTCGATGCCCGCCTGGCCGATATTGTCTGGGCTGGTAAAGCCAATCACGTGACAAAGCAGCGAACCATTTGGATAGCGCCGCTTCGAATCTTGCTCGTAGAAAATACCGGTCTGATTCGCGGCGGCCATCTCCTCCTTCATCCGAACGGCATCCGCCTCCGGCACATCTTTTTTGAGCACGATATAGTGGTGGGGCATTTCGCCTCCAGCCGCCTCGGAATAATAGCGCCGCTTAATTTTGGTCAGAACCTCAGACCGCGGTAATTGCAAAATCGGAGCGACGATCGAAGCGACCGCTTCATAGTCTTTGATCAAAAATCCATCCGCGAAAACCAGCCGGGTGGGCTCGTTCTGCGCCAGCGGTTCGCCGTTGATATCCACGATCGATCCGCGCCGGGAGTAGATGGGCTGCCGGGTGCCATTATCATCACCCACCTCGCGCACACGTTCTGCGTGCAAAGAAACCTGAAGCTGAATAAGGCGGCCGGAAAATACCGTGAAAATGGCAGCCAGCAGAAAACAAATAGAAAGTGCACGGCGTTTGGCGATGCGATTCATGGACGTGGCTCCTCCTGGATGGCGATTTTCCGCAAGTCGGCTTTGCTCCCGAGCGGCAGCGCATTGGCCGGCAGCGCATTGGCCGGCAGCGCGTTGAGATGGTCCACGTACACGATCCGTTCGGGCGGAATCTCCATCAGGCCACCCAGCTTCGTTTTATCGCTGTGATAACGACGCGAAATGGCGTCCATCGAGGAGAGAGAGACGATGTTCGAGCGAACGGACATGTATTCCAGCGAAAGTCCGGAGAGGTCGTTCTCGAGATTCTTGATTTTCGCCGCGTTGATGTGGAGATCGTTCTTGAGCCAGACGTAACCCAAGCCTGCCCCGCCGATGAACAGACAGACGAGAATCCAGGCAGCGATGGAGGCCAGCGGGACAGCATTGGCGTTGCGGCGGCGATTAGAGGGCATGGGAGGAGGGTTATGGGGTGATGCGTTCGACGACGCGGAGTTTGGCGCTCCGAGAGCGCGGGTTGGCGAGTTGCTCGTCCCGGCTGGCGACGACGGCTTTGCGCGTGATGGCGCGAAAAATGAATTCCGGATTCCGGCGCGGTTCCGGCCACTCGGGGCGATCCAGCCATTCCTGGGACCGCTCTTTGAAGAACCGCTTCACGATCCGATCCTCGAGCGAATGAAACGTAATCACTGCGAACCGGCCACCGGGTCGCAAACGCGGTGTGATTTGCCGAAGCCCTTCCTCGAGCGCGTCGAGTTCGCGATTGACGGCCAGCCGCAGCCCCTGAAAAACCCGCGTCGCGGGATGGGTCTTCCCGCGCCGCGGCACGACGGATTCAACGCAATCCGCCAATTCGGCCGTGGTGCGAAACGGCCGCACCAAACGTTCACGCGTGATTCGGGCCGCGATCCGGCGCGCCGCCGGCTCTTCGCCGTATTCGCGAAAAATGCGTTCGAGCTGCTCGCCGCTCATGGTGTTGACCAAATCCGCGGCCGTGATCGGACCATCGGGGTCCATGCGCATATCCAACGGCCCCTCCGCTTGAAAACTGAAGCCGCGGGCGGGGGTGTCGAGTTGGTGCGACGAAACGCCGAGATCAAGCAACGCCCCGTCGATGGCGGCGACGCCGACTGAATCCAGCAGTGCTCCAGCGTGGGAAAAACTGCCGCGAACAATGGTCAGGTGATCGCTCCATTCGGAAAGCTGGCGCGAGGCAAATGCAATCGCGTCGGGGTCCAAATCGAGCGCAATGACACGCGCTTCTTTCGCCATCATCTCGCGCGCGTGGCCGCCGGCACCCAGGGTGCCATCGAGGAAAACGCGCCCGGGAGCCGGCTGCAGAAGTTCGACGACCTCGTTCGGGAGTACCGATCGATGATACGCGGACGCTTTGGCCGAGGCGGAAGAGCGCGGAGAGCGAGGCATGGAAGCGGAAAGACGTGAGGTGGTCGTGCTCACAATTGTGCCAGCTTGCCGACGTTGCGGGTTTCGGTGCGGCGACGGGTGCGGAACGCCTCAAACGCGTCGGGATTCCAAATCTTTAGCTTCGACTCGGCCCCGGTGAGAACGATTTCGCCCGATAGGCTCAATTCCCGGCAAAAATGTTCGGGGATGACGAATCGGCCCTGCTTGTCGGGCGTGACCTGCTCCGCCTCCGCGTAGATGAGGTCGATGAAATTCTGCCGATCTTCGGCATCGATGTGGGTGAGTGCATTCACCCGGCCCGGGATGGCTTTGAACTCCTCGTAGGGCATCGCGAGCAGGCACGAGCCGTCGGACTGTGGGACGAGCCACAACGGAGCCGGTATCTCCGGGCGCCACCCTGCCGGGATGGTCGTGCGATTCTTCGCGTCGAGCGCGTGGCGCACTCGGCCCGAAAAAAGCGGGTAAGTGGAATCTGAGGCAGGCATGGCGATTCGTGGAGCAATGCACCGCTATGCACCACTGCGACCCACTGTGTCCCACTGCCGCTCCGAAGGTCAACGCTTTTGATCGGCTTTTTTCAGGTTTTTTCGCTGGCCGTCCTCGATGGTCCCCGGTCCTCCGCGACGCACCCATTTTTTCCGCCCAAATACCGACCGTTTCAGAGGGGATGGTCAGTTAGGACGCGCGGGAGAGATAATGGACAACCTCCCGGCTTTGCGGGTTCTCAAAGATGGCGGTGCACGAGGCGTTCTCGACGATTTCGCCCACGCCATCGCGAACGCAGACACACGCCAGCCAATCCGTAACGCGCCGTGCCTGCGCCAGATTGTGAGTGACGAGAATGATCGTGCAGCGCGTCTTCAATCGAAGCATGAGTTCTTCGATGGCTTGTGCGGACTTCGGATCGAGCGCGCTGGTCGGTTCGTCCATGAGGATGACCTCGGGTTCGACGGCGAGGGCGCGAGCGAGGCAAAGGCGCTGCTGCTGACCGACGGAGAGCGCAAGGGCGGGGGTTCGCAGGCGGTCGCGCACTTCCTCCCAAAGCGCGACTTCGCGAAGGGCGCGTTCAACAAGCTCGCGGCGAGCGCCACAACTGAGCGAGCGCAGCCGTTTCGCGCCAAAGAGTACGTTTTCCGCGATACTCGTGGGAAAGATGATGGGTTGCTGGAAGAGCATTCCGATGCGGGCTCGGACGGAATTGATGTCGGTGCCGGGTGCGTAAATTGATTCGCCGCGCAGGCGAACATCGCCGCTGACCTCGAGTCCAGGGATCAAGTCAGTCAGCCGGTTGAGCGCCCGTAGCAAAGTGGTTTTCCCGGCGCCGGACGGACCAATGATGCCGAACAACTGTCCCGGATGGACCTCGAATTCCACGTTGCGCAAGAGCGGCCTGCCACGCACACGGACGGAAAGATCGCGCACTTGGAGTACGGGATTTGTGGCCGGCGCGGCCCGACAGGGACTCTGATCAGACATCGGCTTCCTCGTGCACGTTGAGTCGGGCGGGCAGGGCGACGAGGCTGAGGAAAAACACGAGCCCAAGCAGGACGAGCGCAGCACCCCAGAGCTTCGCCCCGACAGCGGGATCGAATGAATCCTGAGCGAGAATAAAGATGTGGTAGGGCAGTGTCAGCACCGGGCTTTCCTTGATCCCATGGGGCCATGTCGCGCCGGCAAAGATGGTGCACGTGAACATGATGGGCGCAGTTTCGCCCGCGACGCGGGCCAGGCCGAGCAGCGAGCCGGTGATCAATCCTCCCCAGGCTTGGGGAAGGAGTACAGCCCAGACGATCTGGGCGCGACTCAGCCCGAGCGCGGCGGCGGCTTCCGCGTAATGGAGAGGGATCGCCTTGAGTCGTTCGATGAGCGCAATGGTGACGGTTGGGAGCATGCTCAGCGCGAGCACGATTCCGCCGATGAGCCACGACTTGCCCCAGCCGCACCATTGTACAAACACGATGAAGCCAAAGAGACCGAAGAGGACGCTCGGCAGGCCGTTTACCGTGTATAGCGCGGTGCGCCACGCCCGCCGCGTTCGTCCTTCCCGCAGCCAGACGTGCTCCACCAGCGCCAGGCCGATGGCCATTGGCGCGCAGATGACGAAGGCGGTACCCAGGAGAATCATCGTGCCGATGAGATTCCAAAAAATGCCTCCAGCCGCGCCCACAAGCCGGATCTGCTCGGTGAAAAAAGACCAATGGATTGCCGGCACTCCGCGTCGCGCCACGATGAACACGAGGCCGAGGAGAATGCCGACCGCGATCACCGTGCACAGACCCGCAAGCGCCGCAATAAGGACGTCGTTCAATTTACGCATCAGGCCTCCTTGCGAGAGCCATGCCGAGCACCGTGAACCCGCCGGTAAGCACGAGGAGAATCAAGCCGAGTCCGACGATGGCCGCCCAGTGCAAAGGATCGCCGTACGCGATATTCGTTTCGGAGCCGCCGAGTTTGCTGGTCAGCGTCTGGCCGGATTCCAACAGGGATCGAAAGGAAAGCAGCCGCTCCGGGAGATTGTTGTCCTGACGTCCGACGACCAGGAAGACGGCAATCGTTTCACCGAAAGCGCGACCAATGGCGAGGAGCAACGCGGAGCCAATGCCCCGTCGCGCCTGCGGCAGTGCCACGTGGAGAACCGTCTCTGCGCGTGTGAGTCCGAGGGCGCGCGCGGCCCGGCGTTGCGCCGCCGGCACCGCGCGCAGGGCGTCGTCGCTGAGCGTCACCACCGTCGGCAGAACCATCACCGCGAGCAATACGCCAGCCGTCAGCAAGGTGTCACCGCTGAGCGGATCGAAGCGCGCGAACAGGTCGTAAATCCAATTTCGCAGCAGCAGAACTCCCAGCAGCCCGTAGACCACCGAGGGCACGCCCGCGAGCAGTTCGATGAGCACTTTCACCGCGAGCCGGAGTCCGCGTGGAAGATATTCGGCAGTGCAGATGGCCGCACCCACTCCCAAAGGTGCGGCCAGGATGAGCGCGATCGCCGAGACGACGATACTGCCGTAGATCATCGGCCACGCGCCGAACTCCTGCTGGCGAAAGAACCATTTCGTTCCGCCAACGTAGCCCCAGCCCTCGTGCTGCCAGACCGGCACGCTCTGCCACCCAAATATCCCGACCATGAAGGCCAGTGCCCCGATGGCAACCAGGCTGAAAATCCAACTCCAGGCCCAAGTCATCGCGGAGCGGCGATCTTAACGAAGATCATTGAGGCCCAGATAACCGTGCTTTCTGACCAGTTCCTGTCCGCGCTGGCTCAGGAGGAAATCGACGAGCACTTTCGCGCCGCCCACTGGCTTTCCGTTGGTCAGGAGAAAAAGTGGCCGGCTCAGCGGATAAAACTTCGTCGCGATATTCTCGCGCGTCGGTTCGACGACGGTGCCGTCGTCGAGCTTGATCCCCAGAGCAAAAACGTTTTGGCCATCGGCCCAGGACGACGAGAGCTGCGAAAGCGCTCCCCGGGTCCCGGCCACTTTTTGGCGCGTCTCTTCGTTCCCACCGACCTCAGGAAAGCTGACCTGCGGTGCGGTTTTGGGATCGCCATAGAGCCAATGCGCGAAGACTTCCCACGTGCCCCGGCCCGGCTCCTTGTTGAAGAAAGCGATTCTCTGCGGCTCTCCCCCCACATCCTTCCAATTGGTAACCCGGCTCTCGTAGATGTCCTTGATTTGCTGCTTCGTGAGCGATCGCAAACCACCGGCCCATACATCTTTGGATACGATCAATGCCACCGCATCCTCGCCGATGTGAATCTCCTGAATATTCGCATGGGGATACTTCGCCCGATCCTCCGCGCTTACGGGTTTCGAGCTCATGCCTACGTCCACCAGACCGTCACCGAGCATGGAAATACCGCCCGAGCTGCCGCCTTGCGTATCCACCTGAATCTCCATTTTCTTTTCGGAACGCAGGATTTCCGCCGCTTCCGCCACCGGAAGATTCACCGTCGTGGAGCCGTTGATTCTTAGAGTTTCACCATGGGCGCTCCAGGCCCCTACGAGGATGGCCAGCGCCAAAACGAGGGAGATTTTCATATGCGTATTGCGGCATATTAATAACCGAAGGGAACTGCAAACCCAAAGAACCGGTCAATCCGGCAGCTGATCCATCCGAAACGTGCAGCAGCCGAAATCGAGGGTCACTCCTTCGCGCTCGATCCGGCGGCGAAACGTCGTGGCAATGAAGTACTCGCGTTGTTTGCCGAGGGGTCGGACCTCCACGATCCCGACCTCCTTGAGCACCCTCAAATGCTTGGAAGTGTTGTATTGCGAAAGGTTCAATCTCCCCGTCAATTCGTTCACGTTGAGGTCAGCGGTGAGGAGCGCTTTCACAATTCGCTGCCGCGTTCGATCCGCGAGCGCTTTCAGGACATCAGTGCAATCATCGACAGGCATCAACCGCATGTTGCCACAAGTCGCGGCTGGACAAAAGGGCGCGCTTCACATGCGCGCTTCGGCATGCATCGCTCGAACGCGGCCTCAGGGGTCGAGCGTGAACCCGATCTTCACCGTCACCTGCCAATGCGCGATCTTGTTGTCTTCGATGTGCCCGCGCACTTCGCCGACTTCAAACCAGCGCATGTTGCGCATGGTCTTGCCCGCGCGCTCGACCGCATTGTTCACCGCATCTTCGATTCCGTTCGGCGATGAACCGACCAGTTCCAGCTTTTTGTAAATGTGATTGCTCATGGTTCAGAAAAGGAAATCACACTGCCGCCTTTGAGCAAGAAACGTTGGTGACCATGTGATCGAACCCGTTCTCAAAGGCTGTTCGCACGATCAGCCAAACCATTCCGCCACGGAATCGACTCCCAATTCATCCAATTGATCGACGACCCGATCGGCGTGCGGCGCGAGCACCGATGCCGGATTCGTGGTGGTGACGGCGACGCAACGCATGCCGGCCGCGCGCGCTGCCTCGAGCCCCACGAGCGCGTCCTCGAAGACGACGCATCTTTCCGGTGCGCGCTGAATCCGCTGCGCGCCAGTAAGGAAGACCTGCGGATCCGGTTTACCGCGCGACACATCCTCCGCGGAGACGATGTTGCCGAAAAATTCGCGTAATCCGATCTGATCGAGCGACGCCTCGATATTCGCCCGATGGGTCGAGGAACCGATGGCACAAGGCACACCAGCGTCACGCAGCCTTTCCAGCCACGTCCGCACGCCGGGGAGCGCTTCGATGCCGCGCTCGCGAATGACGGTCCGATAAAGCTCCTCCTTCCGCAGCGACATCTGTTCGATCTCTGCCGGGTCGGCCGTCCAGTGGAGAATTTCCGGAATGATGACTTCGTTCTTTCGACCGAACCCCGCCTTGAAATGCCCTTCTGGCAGGACGCGTTCGACTTCATGCGCCAACCGTTCCCAGCTTTCTTCGTGATGCGTTGAGGAATCGATGATGACGCCATCCCAATCAAAAAGTGCACCCCATGATGCGAACGGTGGGTGAGTAAAAGCCATGCGCAAACCGTGCCCGAGCCGACCCGACCAGTGGAAGTCAGAATCGGCCCGCAACCGGCGTCACCGACGCGTTGAGTTGAGAGCGACGCATGACGGCGGTCCACATTGGCGCCGATCAGGCACAATTGCCCCCGCCATTGATCTTCAAGCGTCCCGCTGCTGATCCTGGCTCTTCTTCCGCCGCGCGACGGCCTGACGGAGCAAAAACTCGATCTGGCCGTTCACGCTGCGGAGATCGTCGGCAGCCCATTTCTCCAGCTCCCGCCACAAGTCGGGCGGGATGCGAAGGAGAAACGGTTTGCGTTCGGGACTCGCCATTCGCCTTAGCTGTACAGCGTGCCGGTGTTGATCACGGGCTGGGTTTCGCTCTCGCTGCAAAGCACCACGAGGAGATTACTCACCATCGAGGCTTTGCGTTCTTCATCGAGCGTGACCACGGCTTTCTCGGAGAGTTCGTTCAACGCCATTTCGACCATGCTCACCGCGCCGTGCACGATCTTTTGCCGCGCGGCAATGACGGCCTCAGCCTGCTGGACGCGGAGCATCGCCTGGGCTATTTCCGGTGCGTAGGCGAGATGCGTGAGGCGCGCTTCATCGACAGTGACGCCGGCCTTGTTGAGGCGGACCTGGAGTTCGCGCTGAAGCGCGGCGGCCACTTCCTCGGCGCTATCCCGGAGGGTATGCTCATCGTCTTCCTCGGAGCGCCCGTAACTGTAAAGGCTGGCGATGTGCCGAATGGCCGACTCGCTCTGAATCTGAACGTAGCTTTCAAAGTCATCGACATCAAAAGCCGCGCGCGCCGTATCCGCCACGCGCCAGACAACCACGGCCGCGATTTCGACCGGATTGCCGCGTTTGTCGTTCACCTTGAGTTTATCGCTGATGAAGTTGCGGGCGCGGAGCGAGATCTTGGCACCGAGCGTGCGGTAAGGAGTGGCGGCGGCACCGTGCTTGTGCGGGGCGGATTCGCCGCCTTGGGCCGGGATGCGCGCGCGGACCCGGGTGTAGAATGGATTCGCCCAAAAAAAGCCGCTATCGCGCGCCGTGCCGTGGTAATCGCCAAAAAGGATCAGCACGCGCGCCTCGTTCGGCTGCAGGGTGAAGTGCCCGGTCAGCGAGATAATGCCGAGGACCACGAGCAGCGGACCCAGTGGAATGAGCCAGGAGAAGGCGTCATGGATCACGGCGGAACGGATGCCCGCGATGAAGGTCGCGATGCCGCCGAGGACGAGGAGGATATTGAGCAACAGGAAAGGCCAGCCGCTGGAGGCGCGGCGGGTGATTTCATGCGTGTGAGTCGAGGGTGTGTCGGAGTTTGGCATAGGAAGTGAGGTGTTATCGATGTGATATCACTTCGATATTCCGTGGCAACTCGATTTTTTATGGGTGGCGTGTCTTCCTCTTTCTCGTCCTCCCGGGCAAAGAAGGAGAGAATGATGACGAGGGAGAAGAAGAGGCGGCCGGCGAAATGCACGGGCCGGTTGGTTGCTCCCATCCGGCCGGGAGGCTGTGTTCAGCCCTCTGTGCCGGCCGGTTCGTTCGCGATCAGCCTGCTCTGGCTCTTTTCGAATCCGTGCTCGTAAAGGCGCGCATACTTCCCGCCCTGAGCGAGCAGACTTTCGTGATCGCCACGTTCGACAATGCGACCCCGATCGAGCACCAGGATTTGATCGGCCGCCCGGACCGTGGAAAGCCGGTGCGCGATGACGAAACTCGTCCGGCGTTCCATCAATCGATCGAGCGCCTCCTGAATCTGCCGTTCAGTCTGGGTATCCACACTCGCGGTGGCCTCATCGAGAATCAGGATTGGCGGATCCTTGAGCAGGGCACGCGCAATCGAAATGCGCTGCTTTTCGCCGACGCTCAACTTAATGCCGCGCTCGCCCACGACCGATCCGAGACCTTCCGACAGGAGTTCGACAAAGTCGCGAGCATTGGCGGCCGCCAACGCCGACCACAGCTCCGGATCGGTCGCCTCCGGATTCCCGAGACGGAGGTTGTCGCGCACCGTGCCGTTAAACAAAAAGCTCTCCTGCGTCACCATGCCGATGGCGCTGCGGAGTGCACTTTTCGACAGGTCGCGCAACGGCCGTCCATCAAGCAGAATCTCACCTTCGTCGAATTCGTAAAACCGCGTCAGCAAATGGACGAGCGTCGATTTGCCCGCCCCCGTATGTCCGACCAGCGCGATCGTTTCCCCGGGACGCGCGTGCAGCGAAATATGGTGGAGCACCGGCACTGATTCGTCGTAGGAAAAGCTGACGTTTTGGAACTGCACTTCTCCTTCGAGGGTCACCGGTTCATGATCTTCCTGCGTGGCCCGGCTCCACCGGCGTATCGAGAATTTCAAAAACGCGCTCCCCCGCCGCGCGCCCGGATTGCACCAGCTGATTCAGGCTGTGGAGCTTGCCGATGGGTTCGTAAAGAAACGCCGCCAGCATAAGAAATCCGACCAGATCACCAACGGTCATGGCGCCATTCAAAACCGCGCGTCCTCCAAAACCGACAACGAGCACGAGTCCCGCGGACGCAAAGAATGTCATCGCTGGATTGTAGGCCGCCCAGACCCGCATGATGGTGAGATTCGCCTGCTTGAGCTGGCCGCTGACGGCATTGAAATGCCCATGCTCCTCGCGCTCGCGAACGTAGGTTTTGATCTGCCGAATACCGGCCAGATTGTCGTGGAGGAGGGCATTCATGGCCGACGAAGCCTTGCGTTGCAGCCGGTATCGACGGTGGGCCGTGAGGGTGTAACAAAGCGCGCCTGCGATCAAAAAAGGGATCGGAATCAGGGCCAGCCACGCCAGCGTCGGATTGGTAAAAAACATCAGCGTGCCGACAATCAGAATCTGCAAAATGGCAACACTCCCCTGCTCGATGCCATCGATCAACACGCGCTCGACTGCATTCACGTCCTCGAGGACACGGGTCATAATATCGCCCGTCGCCCGGTCGTCGAACCAGCGCAGGGGCAGCTGCTGGATGTGCCCATAGAGGTCACTGCGGAGATCAAAGATCACGCGCTGCTCGAACGTATTGTTCAGAATGATCCGGAGCGCATTGAACAGGTCGCGCAAGAAAAACGCACCCAGAGCCACCAGCGAGTAGCGCAGCAGATTCTCGGATCGTCCGACGCTCACTTCATCGATGATCCGTTGTGTGACCTTCGGGAAAACAATGACCAGCATCGTGGTCAGCACCGCGCAGCCAAAGGTTCCGAGCGCCATCCACGGATAGCGGCGGATGTAAGCGAAGACGCGGAAGACGGTGCTCATGAAATTCGGAGCGCACCACGACGGGCCACCAAGCGACGGCTATTTCGGCGTCTCACGATACGGCTTGTCGCTTCTGTAAAGGTCAACGCGCGACTTGATGTCCGCGACCACCTCGTCCGGCTCATCGTCGGCGTTTTTCACTGCCTCTTCCTGCCACTTTACGGCTTCATCGAATTTCCCCTGCTCGGCAAACGCCGCCGCCAGTGTATCCAGATACGCGCCATTTTTGTACTCGGTCATCTTGCAGGCTTGGGTCGCCAGTTCGACGGCGCGCGCCCCGTTGCGAACCTCGTCTTTCGTCGCGGTCGCCAGCAGCCAGCCGTAATCGTTGAGAGGTTGCGGCTCGTCCGGGAAACGTTTGATCGTTTCTGCATAGTCCGCGATGGCCTTATCAAAATCGCCCTTTACGTAATGCGCGGCGGCACGCCCCATGAGCGCGCGGAAATCACCGTCCTCGATGCCGAGCGCTTCGTTGTAGCGCGCGATGGCGTCGTCCCACCGGTTTTGCACGCGCGCCAGATCAGCCTGCGCCGTCAACGCCAGCACGCTCTTGGGATCGAGAGCAAGCGCTGCTTCGTAGTCGGCACTCGCCTTATCGTATTCCTTCACAAACGAATGTGCGTTACCGCGTTCAACCAGCGGGCGCGGGTCATCTGGTCTGAGTTTCACCACTTCCGTGAATTCCTCGATCGCCTGCTTGAATGCACCCATGCCCAGCGAAGCCGTCGCCAGCCCTGCGTGCGCCCCACTATTGTCGGGCTCCTGCCGCACCGCGGAGTCAAAATCTGTCGCTGCCTGATTCCAATCGCGTCGGAAGAGGTAAACCTGGCCGCGGGCCAGCCGTGCGCCGATATTGCGCGGATTCAATCCGAGCGAGGCGTTGAGGTCGGCCATGGACGCGCTGGGAAAATTTCGCTGAATGAGAAGAAGGCCGCGGCAATAGAGCGTCCAATCGTCCTGCGGATTGGATCGCAACGCGGTATTGTAGTCCGCCAAAGCTTCGTCGAGCTGCCCTTTCTTTTGGAAAATGAAACCACGCTGGGCAATCGCCTGCGGCTGACCCGGCGCCACGCGGAGTACTTCCTCGACGTCCGCCAGCGCTTTCTCGAGTTCGCCCTGGTCACTCAGGATGCGGGCCCGCCAAAGCAGCGCTTCCGGATTCTCAGGCTCCTTTTCAATCGCCTCCGTCAGCGACTTGAGCGCCCGATCGTAATCCTGTTTTTGCAGCGCCTCCCGCGCGGCCTCGAGCGGATCCGTTTGCACCGCCGTAATGGCCGCCATGCTCTCCGTGGCCAGGAGGATGGGAAAAAGGAGGAGGGCAAATTGAAGTCGGTGTTTCATGCGTCGAGGTTTGGTTGCCTAGCGTCCTGCGGGGCTCGCGCCGGGTCAAGGGCGCCCACCACTGGAGAGCGACAAAAAACAAAAGAACAATTTCCTAAGCAAAACGGGGCCAGTGGATTCGCCTCATCGTTCTGGGGGGAACAGCGGCGTCGCTCGACCAGCGGTCGGCGACGTCGCACTTTTTTTGCCATCAGGCGTCGAGAGCGGGGCGCCTGTTCACGCGCGGGTGCGGCCTGCCTGGCCGAAACCTATGCGCGGCGCAGGGGCTTGAAGGCTCCTCATCGCCGCGTATGTGGCAGCTGTTCTGCATTCCCAGCGGCATCGATCGCCTCCGCCCTAAGCGTTTCCGAGGACGGCACCCTGACCTCCCAATCCGCCAATCCTGCCTGCTGCATAACGATCCGCGCTTCGGCACCGTTGACAGTCACATTCGCGACGACGCCGTTGTCGTGCGCGACACCTCGTACGTGCAGTTGGTCGCCGGCACGGGTGACTCCCGTGATCATTGTCGCGGGCGGAAGGTCGTCCCTGGGATCGAGCAGGGCAGGAAACTTGACGGGCATCACGACCGCAGCGCGGACATCGGAGCCCGTCCACTCGGGGAAATCGCGAAAACCGTGCTCGCGCAGGGCGTCCGGGAATTTCGTGCTCACGACGAGAAGGTTGCCGTGGACTTCCTCCTTCAAGCCGAGCGCGTGGCTGTTTTCGTTCATGAAATAGTAACTGACCGGATACTCGATCTTTTCGTTGCGTGGGCCGCCCCCGAGATCCACCACGTTCGCGGCTGAGCGGCAATTCTCGATGCGCAGGTCTTTGAAGTAACCGGCGACACCCGGCCTAGGAGCCGTGCAGGCCAATTGAATCAGCGGATCGCGCCCCACCCGGCAATTCGCGAGCCTCAGGCGCTCGTAAGTAAAGTCGCCGAACTGGATGCTCTCATCGTCGTGACCGCGATTGATCGGCTCGCTTTCCACATGATCGAAGTCGAGGTCGCGATAGACATGAGCGTCATAATCCGGGTGATAAACGCCATACACCGCATTCTTGACCCTGAGACCTTCGCACAAAAAAAACTGCAGATTCGGACGGAGGACATAGTGCGTTTCCCACGCGCGAAGGTTACGGACGATGAACGGGTGCTCACGGTCGCCGTGGACCGACCCATTCCGGTCGTCGCCGAAGTTAAAACTGTAGAGGCCCTCGGTGTGTGATTCGTTGTCCTCGAAGCGCAGGAACGGCAGCGTACGCACGTCCTGGTCGACCGGCACGCCCGCTTCATTGCGGACGCGGAGCACGGGGTCGAAATTGCTGGCTTTCGTGATCTCGAAGCGAAACCCGTATTGGTCGTTCTCGCAGGCGACGTTGCGCGTGAACGTATTCCGGCCGTTCGCCCACCAGAAGCCGGCGCCATCATTCGCATCGAAGGGAAGGGCTTGTTTGGGCAGCGAACTGGTCGCCGTGGCCTGCACGGCCAGATTGCGGTCAAAAACGTTCCATTGCTCGGTCGCGTCCTCGAGGAAGAATCCGTGTCCGCGCGAGCGGTAACCGACACAGTCGCGCACGAGCAGGTGATCTGTGCCGTGGATGGTGATCCAGCGGTTATCCGAATCCCACACGCTCGCACCCAGCACGCCGCTTCCACGCATGGTGTCGCGAACGAGATGAAAATGGATCGCGTATTTCCCCAGCACGCCGCGCTTCCCGAGGTGGCGGAACTCCGCGTAGCTGATGCCGCCCTCGGAGTCGCGATGAAACATTGTGTGTCCACGCACGCCATCCGGTTCCGCGCTCTCGATGATCACGTTTCGCGAAAGCAACGCGACCTCGCTGCGCATAAGTTCCTCACCGAAATGCACGTACTCGAGCGGGCGATCCAGCGTCAGAGTCGTCCCGTCCAACGCCACGATCGTGCGTTCCTCGGTCGCTCCCGCAAAATCCCCCGACGCCGACTTCCTGACCGCGTCCTGGTAATCCTGTTCGCGCGAACCGGTCACGATGAGGCGGTCCCCCACCCGCCACCCCACCGGTGCCGATTCGAGCACCACGGCGCGTGCACCGACCGGCGCTGTCGCCGCCAGCTTCAACCACGTGCGTGGCATCGGCGCTCCATGGACGTCCCAGCGTCCGCCGCACGCCACGATGGCCGGGAGGGTGTCGCGATTCATTCCGTCAAAATATCGCAACCGGATGGTGACAGTGACTCCCGGCGGAATCGGCGCATCGAGCGTGCCAATTTCGAGTGCAGGGCGTTCGGCAGCCTCCCGCACCGGCGCGTCGTCGAGACAATCGAAACCGTCTTCGCTGCAGGCCTCTCCGGGCATGACGCGAATCAGTCCCGCTTCGAGCAGCGTGTTCCTTTCGCGGGAAAAGGTGAGCGTGCCGGCGATGTGGACCAACCGGAGCGGGGCGCTGCTATCGACGTCGTACGTCACCACATGCCCCGCCCGCACCTGTACGCGATCTCCAGCCTGCGGTACCCGACCGTCCCAGGTGGCCGCATCCGACCACGGACCGGACCGCGCCGACCGGACGTCAAAGGCCGTCGGCTCGGCGTGAGCGAGCGACGCGAGGAGAAGGGCTAAAAGGAGAAGGCGCATCAGGGCTTCGAAGTGCTTTCAGCCAATCCGCGGTCCACGGATTGATTAGCAGCCGCGCCGAAGTTTGAGCGCTCCACCGTCTCCCGCAGTTTTCTACACCACCACCCGAGTTCCATCGAAGCGCGTGAGGGAAAACCCGTCGAACTTCTCGTTGAAGGTCAGCTGCTGATCGCGCAGGACGCTGATGGCCACTTCTTCGCCAAGGCGCAGCGATGCCGCGGCATCCGTGCGCCAATGGACGCCGGCATGGTTGCGACCGGTGGCGATGTTCGAGGCCAGTTTGTTGAGTTCACCGCCGACCGTAAGCGGTGGCCCTTGATACGAAGTGAGGGCGAGGCCGTCGGGTGTGGGAACGACCGGCTCGGGAATAACGAAGTCCTCGTAGAAGAACGCCTTGAGAATGGTGACGCAGGCACCGGCGACCGTGGCGTGACCGGCCCCATATGAAGGATGCATGGGGCTCCCTTCGGGAAAAGCCATCGGCAGAAGATAGTTGCCCGTCCGGTCGTAGGTCAGATCGAGCGCGTCCGATTTTTGAAACTCCGCGGTGGCCAACGGATAGGCGCGTTGCCCAGTGAAATGCAGGTGCGCGCGCCCTCCAAACGCTTCCGGTCGCACCCGCCGATGGACCGCCCATTTTTGATACCAAACCGCCTTCAGGGCGCGCGTCGCCACTTCGCACATCAAGGCGGCAACATGCGGACCACCGAAGGTGCCAAAGCCCACTTGGTTGAGGGAATTGCGATACGGGTTGCCATCGTCGAGCGGAGCGCCGAGGCCCCGGCTGTTCACATCGCTGCCGGTCGCCGGCGAAAGCAGGATGAGCAGCGCGTGGAAGTAGGCTTGGAACAACACATCGACATGCACCCATTGCGCAAGATCGCGCCCATCCCGGATGAATCGGCGCACGGGATCGAAGCGCGACTCCGCCACGGGAATTTCTCCCCGCTGAATGCTGAGCCAGTCGCTGTAATTGGTCATGAAATCGACGCCGGGCAGGACGGTGCGCATTCGCTGATCGACGTAGGCGGCCCCGAAAGGCGCAGGCAAGAGCAGGAATTGCGAGAGGTACGGACCAACCGTTCCGCCCAAGACGTTGTCGCGGAACAGCGTCTGTGGTGTGACGATGCCGCCGAGGCGCGGGCCGCGAAAATCCGAGAGTCGAGAGAGATCAGCCGCCGCAGACTGGATGAGCGGATTCGTATCGTAGTCCGTGAACGGGATGTCGCGGGCCAGCGCCATCCAATAGAGCTCGATGATTTCACCCGCCAGTTCCGCGCTGGCGAAAGCCGGGGCCGGCAGAATGCTCAGCGCGTGCGAGTCCGCCCCTTGAAGATCGAAAGCCAGCGCCGCCTGCGGATTGACGAATTTCTGCCGCCACTCCGGCGCGAACGTTCCGTGCGGGATCGACTCGAAATGCGCGGGCTTGCCGGTCTCGAGGGCATGCAGCAGTGTCTCGTAGGCGTTCGGATCAACTTCCCCAAAGTCGTTGCTCGGCAGACCCTTGGTAAAGCTACCGATACGCGACGGATACGCATCCTCGTCGCCATTGGTGGGATGCGAACTCAGCGGTTGCTTGCGTTCTTCGAGCGCACATTTCTGCCGCACGCGATAAGCGCGATTCGCCCGCCGCACCCGGGAGTCGGGCGAGACATCACCCGCTTCCGCGTCGCCCGGAACGATCACGCCAGATCCCAACCCGACACCACTCGCGCCGACGATCAGCCCACCCAGACCGCGCCCGAGAAAGGACCGGCGGGAAACCGCCCGATCTTCGCCGGGCGAAATCTCGCGGCGGGGATGATTGGGTTCAGGTGCAGGTTGCATCCGGCGTTCGGGAGAGAGGTGTCGATGACAGACAGAGCGATCTCCGTGGAGATGTAATTCACGCCGGGGATTTTTCCATCAAGGAATGCGGGGTCATTGGGCGCCGGCAAAGCGTCATTACCAAGGGCGCAGGCGCCGACTCCCATAGTTGCGCCGACCTCCGGATCGAATCCCGAGATCAGCGGAAGATTCCGGATACCCACCCGCAAACACCCCGCCCATCCGCCGGCTGATGAGTCCCAATCGTCACCGCACCGTAATCTCACTCCACTCCCCACCACCCGCGCAGTTGGTGACCCTTCAAATCCGAAGCCGGGATCGCGACGCCTCAGGCGGCAGGGCGCTCCTCCAGTTCGGATGATTCCGCCTTCGGACTGGCCCCAGCGCCGCTCAGCAACACCGAGAGGAACGCCAGGGTGAAAAACACCGGCGGCAGCCACATCCCGTAGCGCACTGGCGTTCGGGATGTGAGATACGGACGTGCGGGGTCAAATGAGGCGATCTGATAGGTCTCGACCAAGTAATATGACATCCCTACTACGGCTAGGACGAAGAAGATCAAAGCGCTGCGGCGCATCATTTCCGGCACCAATCTGCGAAACCCGTGCAGGATTGGCAGCAGGGAAATTCCCACCAACCCACCCACCAGAAAGATTTCATAATGCGCAACTCGCCAATACACCCAGAACGACCGTGACTTTACCGATCCCGATGGAGTTGACCAAAACGCGTTCCGCAACAAACCAACAAACTCGAAGTTGGCGGAGTTTTTAATCACGATCCAGCCGGATTGAGCGGGCCCTTCCCTGTCCGATGAATCAACTAACACCCACATCGGCGAGAACAGCCACACCACCACCAGCCACACCACCACCAGCCCCATCGCCACCAGCATGCAGAGCAGCGCCCAGCCGGTGCGCGACAGGCCGAGCAATTTACGAGAGGGAGTGTCTGGAGCAGACATGGGGAACGGTAGAGAGGGCGGCGGGTCTTTGGCAATGCGGCGCGTCGGTTATTCTAAATGCGGGATTAGGATTCAACGCAGAGACGCAGAGGACGCAGAGTTGAAGCTGATTCGCAGACGCAAGAACGTTAACCTGTTGGGTGCGCGCTCTGGGATGCGCGTTTTGTTCCGATCCTCCGCGCCTCTGCGTCTCTGCGCTTTATTTTCATTCTCGGTGTTTAGCCTGACGCGCCGGGGCTCCTCCATTCACAACCGGGTCAGTATCGACGGCTTGTCGGCCGATGACCTTTTGTCGCTGATGTGTGAGGAGTCCTTGGAATTGATTCTTGCCGCCCGCGCGCGGCGTGCCGAACCTCGTGAGCATGAAACTCAATCCCCTATTTCGCCTTCATTTTGCGGCTGGTATCGCGTTCGTCAGCCTTATTTCGATCGTGCGCGCCGCCGAGCCCGAATGGAAAGATTTGCCCTTGGTCGCAAATGGCAAAGTGGCGCCCGATTGGGTGCACGTCGGGCGCGGCAAGTTTATTGTCGATAACGGCGCGCTGCGAACCGAACCCGATCCCAAGGGGCTCGGGCTGCTCGTTTACAAAAAGGAGCGTTTGGGCAATTGCCAGATTCGGATCGTTTACAAAGCCAAAGGAGAGACATCAAACTCCGGCGTGTACGTCCGGATTGCCGACGGAATCCTGGAACAGGCCAAAAATCCGGGCGCAGCTTTCAATCGCGATGCAGCCGGCAAACCCTCCGATAAATCGCTGGAGGCGGTGAAAGCCTCGGCGGACCAGGATGCGGGAGCGTGGTACGCCGTGCATCACGGGTACGAAGTGCAAATAATGGACAGTGCCGACCGTATGCACCGCACCGGCGCGATTTATTCGCTCGCGTCTGCGGAGTCGGTTGAAAAACCGGCGGGTGACTGGCGGACCTTAACCATCACGCTCAAGGGCGAGCAAATCCTCGTCGATCTCGATGGAAAACGCGTGACGACCTTCGATCCGACGAGCCCGAATTTGCCTGAGCGCAAGGAGTGGTATGAGCCGAAGCGCGAGCCCAAGCGCCCGGAAGCAGGCTACATCGGCCTGCAAACTCACGACCCCGGCGACATCCTTTGGTTTAAGGAAGTCAGCGTCCGTCCGCTGCCGACCGGTGCGGAGAAGTGACGTTCGGACGCCAAAGCGTCAGGTGCTCTCGACGAGTTCAGGCGGTTCCGGCGTGGGGGTTTCTTCCGACGTTGATTTCTTTCGGCGCAGGGCTGCCGCCGTGTCGGCGAAGACAGTATAGACCACTGGGACGACGAGGAGGGTGAGAGCCGTGCTGGTGATCATGCCGCCGATGACGGCAATGCCCATCGGGCGCCGGCTTTCGGCCCCGGCGCCAAACCCAATCGCGATGGGCATGATGCCGGCGATGGTCGAGAAGCTGGTCATCAAGATCGGGCGCAAGCGGGTGAGGCCGGCGGCACGCATCGCTTCGAGAGCGCCTTTGCCTTTCTCGATTTCCTGGTTCGCGAACTCGACGAGCAGGATCGAGTTCTTCGTCACCAAACCGACCAGCAGAATGAGGCCGATTTGCGAGAAGAGATTGAGGTTCATCGACGGAATGCGCGGAATGAAATTCGAGACGAAGTGCGCCCAGCCGGGAGCGCTGGGAGCAAAATGCGTCCAGCCGTAGAGCGCAGTGCCAAGCGTGTTGATGCCGTTCATCAGCCAGAGGAGACCAAAGGCGCCGGGGACAGCCAGCAGGAGTGCGAGCATGATGGTGAAGGGATGCACGAGGCTCTCGAACTGCGCCGCGAGCACCATGTAGATGATGATGACGGCGAGCAGCAGGACGAACCAAACCTCATCACCCGGTTTCTTGAGATCGCGGCGCTTCGCCGCTCCATTCGTAGCGGAAATCGGGCGGGAGTTTTCTTGCAGGATTTCTCGAATCCGCTCACCGCGGTTCCCAACGGGACGCCAACCGGGGTGGCCTCGAATCTCGGCGCTGCGCAGGCGATTGTAATGATTGATCTGGCCGGCGGCAGCCATCGGCTCGGTCCGGACCGACGGAGGCAAGCTGCACCAGGCGGCCCGTGCGGTTGCGGACGTAGATGCCGTCGATATCGCGCGGGGTGAGACGGGCGTCGCGCTCGGAGCTGAACGATGACGTCGTACTCCTTGCCGTCGCGTTTGACTTTGCTGAGATCGAGGCCGCCGAAAAGGATCTGCATGGTGCGCGAAATCTCCTCGATGCTGACGCCGAGCGCGGCGGCGCGGTCGCGATCGATGGTGACGCGGAGCTGCGGCTTATCGAGTTGGAAGACGCTGCGAACATTGAGCAGGTAGCCGGCACCGCGAAGTTTGTTGGCAATGCCGCCGGCGGTTTTGGCCAGGGCGTTCAGATCCTGGTTTTGGAGCTGCAGGGTAAGCGTCTGGCCGAAGCCGCGGCCGATAGCTTTCGGAACGATGGCGAAAGCGAGCGCGCCTTCGATTTCGGCGAAGAACCGCGCCTGCATGCCTTTTGGACCGCCGACAATATCCTGAACGCTGCGCCGGTCGCCCGGCTTGAAGCGGATGAACATGAGGCCACTCGAGGGATCACCGGGACCGCCGCGCGAAAGGGCCACAGCGGAGAAGTAGCTGTCCGTCTCCGGGAAGCTTTCGACGATGTGCTCCATCTTCCGGATCTGCCGGTCGGTGTATTCGCTGGTCGAACCTTCGGGAGCGACGACGACATTAAACAGCCGGCCTTTGTCCTCCTCCGGCAGGAAGTCCTTTTCCAACCGCTCGGCAAGAAAGCCGCCCGCGACAATCACGAGGATCCCGACGGCGATGGTAACGATGCGGTGCCGCAGGGCGCGGTCGAGCCAGCGCGTGTAGAGATTCGTAACCCGCATCATGAAACGCTCGAAAAACCGGATGACAAAATTGCCCCGGTGTTCCTCGATCGGCTTGAGGATGCGGGCCGCCATCATCGGTGAAAGCGTGAGTGCGACGAAGGCGGAGATGATCACCGAGACCGCCACGGTGACAGCGAACTCAAGGAAGAGCCTGCCGGTGGTGCTGGTCTGAAAGGCGAGCGGTGTAAAGACGGCGACAAGCGAGAATGTGATGGCGAGAATGGCGAAGGCGATTTCGTCCATGGCCTTTTTCGCCGCCTCCATCGGGCGCATGCCGAGCTCGATGTGGCGATGGATATTCTCCAGGACCACGATGGCGTCGTCCACCACGATGCCGATGCTCAACACCAGCGCGAGCATGGTGAGGATATTAATCGAGTAGCCGAGGAAATAGAGGGCGGCGAAGGTGCCGATGATCGAGACCGGGATGGCGACCGTCGGGATGAGCGTCGAGCGGAAGTTCCGGAGAAAAACGTAGATCACGATGACGACGAGGCCGAAGGCGATGCCGAGCGTGATCCAGACTTCGCTCACCGCTTCGCTGACGTATTCGGATTCGTCATAGGGCAGATTGATTTCCACGCCCTCGGGCACGACCGCGCGGAGGCGTTCGAGCTCGGCTTTGATATTCTTCGCGACCTCGATGGTGTTGGCCTGGGTTTGTTTCACCACGCCGAGTGCGACCGCGGGTTTCCCATTGTAGCGGCCGATCGAACGCAAATCCTCGGGGCCGGTGCTGGCTTCGCCGATGTCGCGCAGGCGAACCAGCGTGGCGCCGTCATTGCGGATGACGAGTTCGTTGAATTGCGCGGGCGTCTCGAGATTACCGCGCGTCTCGATCGTCATTTCGCGATCCAGGTTTTCGACGCGACCGCTCGGTAGTTCGACGTTTTGCTCGCGCAGCGCACGCTCGACGTCAGAGACGGTGACGCCGCGCGCCGCCATCTTCGAGGAGTCGAGCCAGATGCGGATGGCAAAGCGCTTTTCTCCACCAATGACAATCTGCGAAACGCCGGTGACGGTCTGGAGGACGTCCTTGAGCTGCCGCTCGGCGAGACGCGAGAGTTCGAGCGTGGTGAGACGGTCGCTGTTGAGAGCAATCCACATTACGGGCTGCGCGTCGGCCTCCTGCTTGGCCACGATCGGCTCCTCGATGTCGTCCGGCAGCTTGCCGCGGACGCGCGCGACGCGATCGCGCACATCCTGCGCGCAGACATCAATCGGCCGCGAGAGGTTGAACTCAATCGTGATGTTGCTGACCTGCTCCTTGCTCTCGCTGACGAGGGTTTTGATCCCTTCGATGGAATTCAATTCTTCCTCGAGTCGCTCCGTCACTTCCGTCTCGACCACGCCGGCATTGGCACCGGGATAAACCGTCTGCACGCTAATGATCGGCGGATCGATATTCGGCAACTCGCGCACCGGCAGGCGGAGCAAGCCGATGATGCCAAAGAGCACGAGCGCGAGGCTCATCATGACGGTGAGGACCGGGCGGCGGATGCTGATCTGCGGGAGCTGCATGGGCGCTAAAACGAGTTGGATAAACCGGCCGTCGATGGCACGCTTGAGCCATGACCTACGCCGAAATCCGCGACAGTCTGCAGGGATTGACGAACGAAGAACGGGCCGACCTTATGCTCGACTTGCGGCTCTTGGAAAAACTCGACGATCCCGAATATCTCAAACGACTGAGCCAAAATGTGAGAGAGGTGAAAGCGGGAAACGTAGTCACCTCCGCCGAACTGCGAAGGGTTCTCGAGGAACGGCAACAACCGGTCTGAATGCCGCGGCCAGCGCGATTCGTCATTCATTCGGCTGCATACTTCGGACTTCTGGCTTGCGAGCGAGACGATTTCAATCGGCTGTCGATGCCCATTGAAAGAATCGCGCTCTCCGGGGTTCAACATGGCGAGTTTCGAAAACATGATGTCTCCGGCGATGCCGTGGAGTTCGTCCGCTCTGGTCGTTTTGCGATCGGCTTTTTCCCGGCGAATTTGAATGTGCCTCTGCAAATCGTGGATATTTTGCAGCTCGAAAAGTAGCGGCTCGACCTTCATTAATCAGCGTTTCGTCATTTCATAAGGCGCCGCTTTTTCCTCGGGCGCGAGGACAACTTGCCCTCCAGGGCGCGCTTTCTGCCAGCCCTCGACCACCACGGTTTCCCCACCTTCGAGGCCCTCGATGATCTCGACCTTACCCGCGACCCGGACGCCTGGCTTGACCGGGTGCACCTCAGCCGTCATCGCATCCGTCACGACGAAGACAGAGAAATTTTCGCCCTGCGACATGAGCGCGGCTTCGGGAATGACGACGGCATCTTCCTTCACTTTCAACGCGACGTCGGCGCTGGCGAACATGCCCGGCTTCAAGCGCAGGTCTTCGTTTGCGACCTTTGCTTTGACGAGTCCGGTGCGGTTCGCCGGATCGACCTGGGGTGAGATGAAGTAGATCTCGCCCTCGAAGGTTTCATTCGGAAACGCGGCGATGGTGAGATGAATCTTCTGACCAACTTTCGTCTGCGCGAGAAAACGCTCCGGCACATTTCCTTCCACCTTGACCGGATCCAAATCACTGAGGGTGGCAATGATGGTTTCTTTGGTCACGACCTGCCCGGGACTGACGTGGCGGGCGCCGATGATACCGCCGAACGGCGCGGTGATCCGGAGATTGCGGAGCTGTTCGCGAATCTGACTCACCCGAGCCGCCGTCATGTCCACGGAAGCGCGCGCTTCGTCGCCTTCCTGTTTGGAAAGGGAACGGGTTTCGAGCAAACCCTCCGTGCGCTCCCATTTGGCCTCGGCCAGCTTTTGATTCGCTTCAGCCTCGGCGAGCATTGCTTCGGCGACACCGCTGTTGAGTTCGACCAAAAGCTGGCCCGGTTCCACGCGCTGACCTTCATCGAAATGAAGTGCGGTGATGCGCCCATCGGCCTCGGATTTGAGGTCCACCGTTTCATTTGCCTGGACGGTGCCAACGACGGAAAGGCGTTCGGTGACCGGCGCACGCTGGGCTTTCACGGCCACGACCTGGGTCGGATAAACGGGCGGGCCACCGGCCGCACCGGATTTTTTGCATCCGGCACACGTGAGCACGGCCAGCGCACAGACTGAGGCGGAAATGGAATTGGATAACTGTGACATGCGACGATCGAGCGCCCTTGATCGTTCAGCCGGCGATCGCGAGCAAGAATTTGTTAAGCGCCTTAACTATCGTCGAGGCGTGGGACGGGGCGCAACTCTTGGACGGGTGATGTGAAATCGCTCTCCTATTCACCGCGCTGCTCATCGACGCGCGCCTTCACTGCGGGCTCCATCTTTAGTAATTCCGGCCAGGTGCGCGCGTAGCCTTCCCCGGCGATTTTGCGGGTTGCGTCGAGGCCCATGTGCGTTCCCAGGCACGGAGTGGTCTGGGCGTGATCGAGCGCATCCGTGGGGTTTTTGATAAAGGTCGAGTCGCGCTGCGGGTCGGTATTCGCGCACATCCGAAAGAGGACTTCACTGGTGTTGTGGACATTGCAGTCTTCATCCACCACGACGATGTATTTGCTGAACATCATCTGCCCCATGCCCCAGAGGCCATGCATGATTTTGTAAGCCTGCCAGGGGTATTGCTTGCGGATGCTGACGAAAACCAGGTTGTGAAAAACGCCCTCCGCCGGAAGCGCGATATCGACGATTTCGGGGAAGTTCATTCGGAACACGGGCAGGAAAATCTTCACACTCGCGCCGCCCATGTAGAAATCCTCCATCGGCGGAATGCCCACGATGGTGCAGGGATAAATGGCGTCGCGGCGGTGCGTGATCGCGGTGAGATGAAAGACCGGATAGTCATCGACCGGTGTGTAAAAACCGGTGTGATCCCCGAATGGTCCCTCGGGTCGCATTTCGCCCGGCTGCACATAACCTTCGAGGACAAAGTCCGCGTCGGCCGGCACTTCGAGATCGACCGTCTGGCATTTCACAAGCGGGACCGGCTTTTTGCGAATAAAGCCAGCGAAGAGGATTTCATCGAGTCCATCGGGCAAAGGCGCGGTGGCGGCAAAGGTGTAGGCCGGATCACCACCGATCGTCACGGCGACGGGCATCTTTTCGCCGCGTTCGTAGTAACGCTTGCCGTGCCGCGCACCGACTTTGTGGACCTGCCAGTGCATCCCGGTCGAGTGCTCGTCATAAATCTGCATTCGATACATGCCGAGGTTGCGCTCGCCCGTGTCCGGATCGCGCGTGTGCACGCAGGGAAAGGTGATGAAGCGGCCACCGTCCTTGGGCCAGCATTGGAGAATGGGGATATCGAGGAGCGTCGGAAGAATTTCGGATTTCGGATTTCGGATTTCGGATTCTGCGAAGCGGTGAATCACTTCCTGGCAGGGGCCTGAGGTCACGCGCTTCGGTTTGGCTTTGAGCAGGTCCAGGCCTTGCAGGGCGAGATCCCAGGCGGCTTTGAGGGTGGTCGGCGGTTTAGCCTTTAGAATGAGGCTCATCTGCACGACGAGTTCGTCGATTGACTCGAGCCCAAGGGCCATGGCCATGCGGCGAGGCGAGCCCATGGTGTTGATGGCCAGCGGAAACGGAGAGGGCTGACCGTTCACGGTTGGTTTTTCGAAGAGCAGGGCTTGTCCACCGGCGGACGATTTCATCTCGCGATCCGCCCACTCGGTGATCTCGAGTTCCGTCGCCACGGCGGTCTGGATGCGGCGCAATTCCCCCGCGTTTTCGAGCCGGGCGAGGAATTCAGCGTAAGAGTCGTAGGCCATGATGGAACAAAGAGGAGCGTCCGAGCAGCGTCGGCGAGGTGGACCGGGATTGGCAAGACCGGCGGGTAAGCTGGCAAACCGAGCTTTTCGCCGACCCGAAGTTAAGGCACTCGTGATGGGCCGTCAGCGCCATGTCCCCGGAACTCCCCTCACCATCGCCCGCAGATTCCTCGACGATTCCATCCGCAGCGCCGCCGGTCGGAACGGACGACGCGTTGGTCCCGCCACCGTTGGGAGGTCTCCAACCGCCGCCGATTCCCGCGCCCCGTCCACCGCTCTGGCCTGCGCTTGTGATCGGCCCACTGACGATCGGTGCCGCTACGGTATTGGCGGGAATATTTACGTTTATCGCGATCGCCATTTCGGGAGGGATGAAGGAAATCGTCGGAGGCGGGGACATCGCGTCTGAAATGAATGCGGCAGCGAAGAATCTTTTCGCCACGCCGCTCGGCGCGACCTTGCTGATTCTGCCGGGACAACTCGTTTTTCTCGGGGGAGCGATTGCGGCCACCATGCTTTCACCGGTGCCGTGGAAAGAGCGGCTCGGTTTTCGGCACAGCCGGCTGCCGATCTGGTCATGGCCCATCCTGGCGATCGGCACCAACTTCATCGCGATCCTGGCCGGACTCACCGTGGCGAAGTTGTTTCCGGAAAATCTCCAACAGCTCGAGTTTTTCAATGAAGTCGCCCGGGCGGGCGGTCCAGGGGTCGCTGTTTTCAATATGCTGATGCTCAGCCTGCTGCCGGGCTTTGGGGAGGAAACGCTCTTTCGCGGTTATATCCAGACTCGTCTCCTACAGCGCTGGGCCGCCCCGGTGGCGATTGGAGTATCGAGCATCATTTTCGCCGTGGCTCATTTTGATCCCGTGCACATTCTCGCGGTCCTACCCATTGGGTGCTGGCTTGGCGTCGTCGCCTGGCGCGCGGGGTCCGTGTTTCCCGGGATGGTCTGTCACGCTGTGATGAACGGCGTCAGCTTGATCGGAGTGCGATTGACCGACCCGAGCGACAACCGAGAGTTTGGCTTCGAAACCGCGATCACGCTGGGTGTGACCGGAATCGCATTCGCCATATCGCTTGCCATCATGGCGCGTTACGGAAAAGCGCCAACCGGGAATTAGCTGATTCAGGCCGCGCTTTGGGGCACCGAGGTCTTGCGCTTTTTTGCACCCAATTTCGTCGTGATTTTTTCGACCGCGGCTTCGGCGGTCAGACCGTGTTTCGCGCGGAGAATATTGATCGCGCCGTGCTCGATAAACTGATCCGGCCAACCGACGCGGACCACCGGAGTGCGGATATCGGCGTCGTTGAGATGCTCGATCACAGCGCAGCCGAAACCATTGTGGAGGACATGGTCTTCCATCGTGCAGACGACTTCGACCGACCGGGCGAAGAATTCGATGGTGCCGGCATCGAGGGGCTTGATCCACCGCGGGTTGATGACGGCGGTGCTGATACCCTCGGCTTCAAGTTGGGCCGCTGCCTTTTCCGCCAGTTCGCACATGGCGCCGAGGCCGAAAATGGCGACGCGGGCGGGTTGCTTCGAGCCGTGGGTGATGACTTCGGCCTTGCCGATTTCCAGTAACTTGGGCTGTGCTTTCGGCTGGGCCCCAGTGCCAGCGCCACGCGGATAACGAATGGCGATGGGGCCATCATTGTAGTGGACGATCGTCCAGAGCATATCGACGAACTCCTCTTCGTCCTTGGGCTGCATGTGGACGATATTGGGGATGTGGCGCAAATAGCCGATGTCGAAAAGGCCGTGATGGGTCGGGCCGTCGTCGCCGCTGAGGCCGCCCCGGTCCATGCAGAGGGCGACATTCAGATTTTGCAGGGCGATATCGTGAATGATCATGTCGTACGCGCGCTGCATGAAGGTGGAGTAAATGGTCAGGAACGGTTTGAAACCCTGGGTGGCCAGGCCGGCGGCGAAGAGCGCGGCGTGTTCTTCGGCAATGCCGACGTCGTAGTATTTGTCCGGATGCTGCTTGGCGAAATGGATCAGGCCGGTGCCGGTCGGCATGGCGCCGCTGATGGCCACGATCTTGTTGTTGCTGTCGGCAAATTTCGCCAGCGTCTTGCCGTAGAGTTCGGAATACGTCGGATCTTTCGCGGCCGCGGTCTTGCCCGTGACCGGCTCGAATTTCCCCAACCCGTGAAACTTGTCCGGTTGCTCCAAGGCGGGTGGATATCCCTTGCCCTTGGTGGTGAGAATGTGAAGCAACACCGGCTCATTCTGGGTTTTCAAAAACTCGAACGTGCGGATGAGCAGCGGAATATCGTGCCCATCAATCGGCCCGTAGTAGCGGAAGCCGAATTCCTCGAAGAGCACGCTCGGGACGAGCAGGTTCTTTACGCCGGACTCGAACTTGTGCGCCAGGTTGAGCGCGAATTTTCCGCCGATCGCTTCGACAAAAGCCGCGGCCTTTTCATGCAGATGCGCGTAGGTCGGATGCGTGGCGATCTTGTTAAAGTAGTTGGCGATGGCGCCGACATTTTTGGCGATCGACCACTCGTTGTCGTTCAAGACGACGATGAATTTCTGGGTCTGCTCGGCCACATTGTTGAGCGCTTCGAAACTGATCCCGCAGGTGAAGGCGGCATCGCCCGCCACGGTGATCACATGTTCGTCCGCACCTCGTTTGTCGCGGCCGACAGCCATCCCGAGTGCAGCGCTCAGGGCCGTGCCGGCGTGGCCGGCGCCGTAGCAGTCGTGCTCGCTTTCGGTGCGCAGGAGGAAGCCGTTCAGGCCCTCGTACTGCCGCATGGTATCGAAACGCGCGCGCCGGCCGGTGAAAAGTTTGTGGACGTACCCTTGATGCGAGACGTCGAAGACGAACTTGTCCTGCGGCGTGTTGAAGACGCGGTGCAACGCAATGGTGAGTTCGACGACGCCGAGGTTCGGTCCGAGGTGGCCGCCGACCGACTTGGGATTTTGCTCGGAGAGGACGCGGATCAGTTCCTCGCGCACTTCCTGGGCGAGTTGGGGCAGGGAGGATTCGGGGATGGCCTTGATGTCGGCCGGTGAGTTGATGGTGGGCAGCAGGGATTCGGGCATGGGAAGAATTAGAAAAGGCTGATGTCTCCCGGAGATTTCGCAGCCGGCTTCGGGTTCGGCTGCGCTTCCGGTTCAAATTCGGTGATTTCGGGGCGGCCCTGCGCATTGCGCGTGATGACCTCGATCTTGCGCTCGGCCGTCTTCAGTTTTTCGGCGCAAATCTGGACGAGCTTCGTGCCTTCCTCGTAGCGCACGATGAGTTCCTCCAGCGGCAATTGGTCGGACTCCATGGCGGCCACGATCTCGGTAAGCTGCTGCATGGCCGTCTCGAACGAATGTTCGACGGGTTTGGCGGAGTCAGTGCGTTTGGCCATGAGGCGAATGAGAGGCGTCCCTCCTCGCGGGCGGTGGTTGAACACGCACGCGGAAGATTTCGCCATGAATGGACCATGAGATATGAACGCGTTCCGCCAACGCCTCAATCATTTATCGCGCGAACGTTTGCGATCTCCATGGTCCAAGTTTGAAAGCTGGGAAATGCCATCTTGGTTTTGCAATTTTGATTGGCCGCAGTTACGAGCTGCATTATGCGGTACGAGCCGCGGGGGTTTCCCGAGGAGAACTGGCACCGGGCTTGAATTCTTCGCCGCCGTAGGATTGTGCCAGGCGCCGGAACATGGCAATTTCCAGCCTTCACCATCGAGCCATGCACCCGACGCAACGAGATATCATTCGCGCGATGCCGCCTGCGCGCCGGCTCGAACTTGGCATGCACATGATCGCTTCCGCGCGCCGGCTCCAGGCGGCGGCTCTTCAGACCCAGCACCCGGAGTGGACGCCCAATGAAGTCGCTGCCGAGGTCCGCCGTCGCTGGCTCCATGCCCGATCTTAGCCCCGTGCTCCTCTTTGCGGTGCCGTTGAATCGGCTCGGGCTGGCTTACATGATCGTCGGATCGGTCGCCTCGGTGGCGTATGGCGAAATCCGCACCACCAACGACGTGGATTTTGTCTTGGAACTGACGCCGCGTGACGCGGCACGACTCGCAGTCGCATTCCCGATTTCCGACTTTTACTGCCCACCGGAGGAGGTTCTGCAAATCGAGGCCGGTCGCGCGCACCGGGGGCACTTCAATCTCATCCACCATGCCACCGGCTTCAAAGGCGACATCTACCTCAAGAGCAACGATCGACTGAGCGAATGGGCGATGAAGCATCGGAGACTGATTCGGTTCGAGGGCGAAGATCTCGCCTTCGCACCCCCGGAATACGTCATCCTGGGAAAGCTTCAGTTTTATCAACCGCCGAGCGGGCGGCGGGCGGCCAGCCAATGCGGACGGACGCGATCGTCGAATCGATTTCGCAGGACCTTGATTTCCGTGAAGCCGCAGTCGCGCAACCGGGAACGGAGGGCGCGGCGAGAGAGTCCCACTTCATGCCAGTTCAAGAGCCGGCCCACGCGGTAGCTGATGAAAGTGTGCATCACGTTGGGTTCACCACAGATGAAGAACCAGCCCCCCGGCTCGAGGATCTTCCAGACGGAAGCGATTGTTTCCTCCCAGGAAAAGGCGTGATGAAGCGCCTCATAGACGAAGACCGCCTGGAACGGCGCGACGTCGGTCAATTTCTGCCCAACAAATTCCATGGGGCATTCGCGAAATTCGAGCTGAACCACCAGGCCCTTGGCTCGAATCGCCGCCGCGTGTTTCTCGATGAATTCCCGATCCTCCGCGCGGACACTGGTGGCGGTCACATCGAACCCTTGCAACGCCATCAATTCGCTGAGCCAGCCGGGTCCGCATCCCAGTTCGAGGAGGCGCTGCGGCGGGCGAACGCCGCGTTCCTCCATGGCGCGGTGCAGGTGCAGGAAGTCGCCCAAATGGTGGGCGGTCGAGTCGGCATTTCCGTGCGGCTTGCGCATGGCGCCGGCGAGCAATTCTTCGGCAGGCAGACCCGGCCGGTCGGGCACGGCCGCTTCCGCCCGATAGACAGCTTCGCGGTCCGGGTATCGTGGCGGGAACAGTCCGTCCGCGTAGTCGCGCAGGATGATGTACGACCCTGCGTGAAGCTTGTCCCATTTTGACCACGCGCGTCCAGCCAGGGAAAGATCAGCGAGATTAGCCTCCCACAAAACGCGCCCGCGCTTCAACCATCGCGACCGGGCGAGCGAATCAGCGGCCCGGCGCAGGTGCGGACCGAGCGCGTGTTTGAGTCCGCCCGGCATGGTCCCCGTTAATCCTCACGCGGAGTCCAGCGATCGCGGTCCGAGTAGAAGATACATTGCCGATCGATCGGCAACGGAGTGGCGGCTTTGAGCGGAAAATCCTTGAGCGTGGCCGAAGTCAGATCGCGCTTAATAAAGGCCGCCCAATCCTTGTATTCCCCCTTCTCGATTTCATTGATCAATCCCTTGTAGCCCGTCACCGGCGTGAGATAGAGACCGACCAATCCGCCCTTCAACTGATTGTAGTCATTCAGATCGGTGAAATCCTTGATCGTAATGGGCAGCAACAGGCTCTTCCGGTTGGCATACCACGCCACCGCCCAGGGCATGTCCGAAACGATGATTTCGTCGGGATTCACATAATCCGCGAGGACCGAGATGAACGGGGGAATGTAGGGGGGCCATCGGACCGGGTTGGTGGCCCGGCTGTTGAGTTCGACGAATTGCACCAAAAATGGGATGGCCGAGATGAAGAGGATGAGGCCGATGAAAGCGCGGCGCACGAGGGCGACATTGATATTGAGCCGCGACCAGAGCACGAGGATGAAGGCCAGACCGTAGGCTGACATCACCGGAATGAAGAGCATGTGCAGGTCATTCGATTGCACATCCGGCCCCGCGGCTCCGGCCACGACGGGTTTATCCATCCCGATCGTGGACATGCCCAGGAGCGCCGCCAGCCACATGAGCAAAATGGCCCAGCGCAGCAGCGACGTTTCGGGCCGTTTGAACAAGTGCATCAAGGCCAGGAAAAAAAGTGGCGCCACGACGACGGCGCCAAGGTACTGGTAAATGCTCCCAAGCTGCCTGATTCCCTCCGCCTGGATTTTGGCGCGGTAGAGCCAGGGGGACACGTCCTTGAGCGGCGGTTGCATCGAGCGCAAGACGTAACTTTCCGAGCCGCGAATCTGGTCGAGGTAGGCGAATGAACCCACGCCGCCAATATTCCCGCAGACGCGATAGTTGCGATAAAGCCACGGGGCGTAGAGGAGGAAGAAAACGCCCCCCATCACCAGCAAAGTCGCCCAGCGGGGCTTGAACGTGAGTCCGCAAAAAACGAGCGCGCCGGCGAACATCCAGATGGTCAAGCCGTGCGTCAGGGCCAGGAGGCCGAAGCAAAAGGCACACAACCCCAGCCAAATCACCGTCCGTTTGCCTTCCGTCCGATTTTCGAGCGCGCGCACCAGCGTATAAATGGCGCACATGAAAAGGAGCAGCATCAGGTTTTGTGGCAGCCCCGAGATGGCGAAATTCCACAGGGTCTGGCAGAGCAGCAACAACCAGGTGACCAGAACCGCGAGTCGGTGATCGAACAAGCGTTGGAAGGTGAGGTAGCTGACCCAGACCGCGAGCAGCATGTAGGCGAGCTGAACGCAGACCAGCACTCGATCCAAGGCAAAGACGAGGCTCTTGGTGGACATCTCCCACATGCTCCGGAAAATCAGGAGGAAAGGCGCATTCAGGACGACATTGAGGGGCGCATTATAGGTGTCCGGCGTGCGCACCACATTGAACTCGCCCTGATTTTGCCGAAACTGCCAGAGCGCGGCGGGGCGGATGACGCGAGTCGAAAATCCGTGACCCTGAGCCAGCTCCCGGGAAACCTGTGCCTGATCCATTGCCTGCTGCGCGGTCAGGCCCTTGAAACCATTGTCGCGCACCAGCCAAAGATTCAGGACGAAGGCCACGAAGGCCATGAGGACTGCCGTGCGCATCCATTTGGCCCAGCCTCCTTCCTCGATTTTATGAACAAACGTCTGAACCCAGGTTTCAGTCGGCATGGGTGGTGGGAGCGGAGTTGGTGTTTTTCAAAGCCTTGAGTTTGCGGTGCAGCGTGCGGCGACTGATCCCGAGCTTTCTGGCAGCATGGGTCACGTTGCCGCCCGTCTCGTCGAGGGCTTGGAGGATTAGCGTGTGTTCGTTGGCGTGCAAATCGAATTGCTCCGATTTTGGCGGCTGAAAGCGCGGACCGGCCGGGATGGAGCCGCCCTCCGTGCGCACCGACTCGGGCAGATCGCGCAAGGTCACCTTTCCCGTGCGAGACATGACCACGCCGTGCTCGATGGCTGTGCGCAGCTCGCGGACATTGCCCGGCCAATCGTACCGGAGGATCGCCTGCATGGCGTCGGGGGACAGATCCTCGACCGCTTTATTGTTCTCCCGCGCACCTTCCTTGAGAAACACCCGAACGAGCAGCGGGATGTCCTCCTTGCGGGTTCGCAGTGGTGGCATCTCGATCTTCACCACGTTCAGGCGGAAGAAAAGATCGTCGCGAAATTTTCCCTCGCCCACCATTTTCGCGAGATCCTTGTTCGTAGCTGCGACCAGACGGACATCGACCTTAATCGGGGAATTGCTGCCCACGCGCTCGAACGAGCGTTCCTCACCCAGCACCCGCAAAAGTTTCACCTGGGTCAAAAGGTCGATTTCACCGATCTCATCGAGGAACAGCGTGCCGCCGTTTGCCTGCTCGAAGCGCCCGATCCGCCGTTCGTAGGCACCCGTAAATGAACCCTTCTCATGACCAAACAGTTCGCTGGCCAGCAATTCGGGGGTGAGCGCCGCGCAGTGGACGGCGACGAATTTTTCACGGGGACGCCCACTCAGCGCGTGAATCGCCTGCGCCACCAACTCTTTCCCCGTGCCGCTTTCGCCCTGGATCAGGATGGTCGCGCGCGTGGGAGCGACCTGTTTGACCGTTTCGAAGACCTCGTGCATCACCCCCGATTCCCCGATCAGCCGTTCGAGCCCGTAGCGTTTCTCGACCTTCTGCTTGAGCTCGACCACTTCGGATTCCACTTCGCGACTGCGCAAGGCCCGCCGGATCAAGATCTCGAGCCGGTCGATGTTGATCGGCTTCGTCACGAAATCGAAGGCGCCGCGCTTCATCGCCTCGACGGCCACATCGAGCGAACCGTACGCCGTCATCATCATCACGATCGGCGGATGCGGCAGCGCGAGGACCTTGTCGATGAGCGTCATTCCGTCCTCGCCGCCCAGCCGGAGATCGGTGAGGACGAGATCGACATGATCGTTTTCCAGAACGCGCAACGCGCCCGCGATGTCGGCCGAGATATAGACCTCGAAATTATCCTCGAGTGACGAGCGCAACCCTTCGCGGGTATGCTTCTCGTCATCAACGATCAGGAGTGTCGGCTTCATGCGGGGCGCGAAGCTAGAGTGCCGAAAACCGGTTCCGCAATGCTGGAGGCGCGCGATTTTTTGGCGTCGGACCCGAGTTTTCGGCCTTTAACTAAAATCTTTATACGCATTCCTTGACCGGCTTCCGGCCACCAGTAGTTTCAGCCGCTTTTCCCTCCGGCACCCCTCTCACTCATGAATCTTTCCCTGATCGAACCCCTCGAAGCGCGCATCGCCCCCGCGGCCCTGAGTATTTCCCCCGCCAGTATTGCAGAAAACGACACGACACACGCGATTTCCTTCACCGTGTCCCTGGATGCGGCTGCGACTTCGACCGTGACCGTGCAATTTGGCACCGCGGACGGCACGGCTCAGGCCAGTGATTTCGATTACACGGCCCGGAACGGTACGCTGACGTTTGCGGCTGGGGAAACCGAACACCTCGTCACCATCCAAATCGCCAATGACACGAAGTTCGAGGCTGATGAAACATTCGTTGTCAATTTGAGCAATGCGGTGGGAGCGTCGATCGGGACGGCGCAGGCGACGGGCACCATACAGAACGACGATACTGCGCCAACGATTAGCATCTCGGACTTGCAAGGTGTGAGTGTCGCGGAAGGCAACGCCGGCACAAAAGTCGGCAATTTCAGCGTCTCGCTCTCGGAGGTGGCCGGTGTGCCCATCACGGTGCATGCTCGCACGGTGGATGGGACGGCTGTCGCCGGTGAAGATTTTGAGGCGGTTGATCAAATGATCACGATTGAGCCGGGGCAGAGGACCGTTTTGGTCCCGGTTACGATCAAGGGTGACACGACGGATGAATCGGACGAAACGTTCACGGTCGAGCTGAGCGATCCGAGCGTCGGGACAATTGATGATGGCACCGGCACGGCCACGATCCTGAACGACGACCGCGTGGTGACCATCGGCGATGCATCCATTGTGGAAGGGGATTCGGGAACCCAGGATCTGGTGTTCACGGTCACGCTCGACGCGATTTCGGATCACGCGATCACGATTGATTACGCGACGGTGAATGGAACCGCCGTGCAGAACGGCGACTTCGTGCCGGTGTCCGGAACGCTGACCTTCGACCCGGGGCAACTCACCAAGGAAATCACCGTCAAAATAAACGGGGATACCACGGGCGAAACCGATGAAAACTTCACCGTTTCGCTTTCCAACCCGAAGAATGTCCTGGTGGCGGACGCGACCGGCCTCGGCACCATCATCAATGACGACGCCACATTGTCGATTGGGGATGCCTCCGTGGTGGAAGGCAGTGGCAACATGGTTTTCACCGTGACACTCGCTGGCGCGAATGCGGGGGAAGTGGTCACGGTCGATTACCAGACCGCGGATGTCACGGCGGTCAGCACGGGTACGGTCGCGCTGGGCACGCTCGACTACACTCCGGCGGGCGGCTCGATCATGCTAACCGCCGACGCGGAGGGCAATGCCACCGGAACCATCACCATCGAAGTGCTCGATGATGCGGTCAGCGAATCCACGATCGGTGGCACCACGGTGACCAGCGAGCGCTTCAACGTGGCCATTACTTCGACGGACGTCGCCGCCATCACCAAGGCCACCGGCCTCGGGACGATTATAGACGACGAAGGCACGTTCATTACGATCGACGATATCAGCGTGACAGAAATCGATACCGGGACCGCGAACGCCCGTTTTACCGTCAGCCTGAATCGTCCCGCGATGACAAGCGTGAGTGTCGCCTATGCCACGGCTCCCGGCACCGCCGATTCGACAAGCTCCTCACCTGATTTCGTCGCGCGGAATGGGACCCTGAATTTCTCCATCGGTCAGCAGTTCCTGTTCATCGATGTGCCGGTTAACGGCGACACGATCCGGGAGATGACGGAGCAATTCACGGTCAATCTTTCCAACGCCACCAATGCGGCCATCGGCGATGCCACCGGCCGGGCTTCGATCATCGATAACGATCCGGTGCCGACGGTGACTCTGGAAAACGGAACCATCGTCGAGGGCAACGACGGCACGCCCCAATTGGTGCTGGTCGCGAAGCTGTCCCAGCCGAACGAGGCCGAAACCGTCACCGTCGCTTACTCGACGATCAACGGCATCGGCCCGACGGGAGCAATGGCGGGATCCGATTTCGTCGGCGTGACCGATGGCATGATCACATTCGCCCCCGGCCAAACGACCGCCAACATCACGATCGATGTGCTCGGTGACACGGTGGTGGAAGGAAATGAGACGTTTCAGGTGCAGCTCACGAATCCGCAGCACGCGATTCTGGGCGGGACCGCGACCGCCACTGGGACGATCAGCAACGACGATATCAGCGCGTCGATTGCGGATGTTACCTTCACGGAAGGCGACTCGGGCGAGACGGTGCAAAACATGACCGTTACCCTTTCCGCCGCGCCCGTGGACGGCTCGACTGTCACAGTGAATTATGCGGTGGGCAGTGGTACGGCCAACTCGGTCACGGATTATCACCTGAGCGACCCGACGATTTCTCCGCTGGTTTTTGGACCGGGAGAAACCACCAAGACCATCAGTTTCATCGTGCTCGGTGACGCGCTCGACGAGAATGATGAGACGATTCCGGTTTCGCTGACGGGAGCAACCGGTGCGATCCTCGGCGAAAATAAAACCGCGACGGCGACGATCGCGGACGATGATCCCGAGCCTACTCTCAGTATTGCGGATGCCGTACTCGTCGAAGGCAATACCGGCACCTCGAGCATGGTCTTTACTTTGACGCTTTCGGGGGCGTCCGCAAAACCAATCAGCGTGACGGCCTCCACGATGGAGGGCACGGCGTTGAACAATATTGATTTCACGCAGATCGATGGCCGGGTCATCAACTTCGCCGCGGGCGAGACCAGCAAAACGTTTAGCGTTCCGATCGTTGGCGATACGTTCGACGAACTGGACGAAGCGTTTTCCGTCCACCTGTCCGCCGCGACCAACGCCACCATCGCCAATGGCACCGCGGTCGGAACGATTACGGACAACGACAACAGCGTGATCACCATTGCCAATGCGGCGGTGGCAGAAGGCCCGGCGGGGCAAACGTCACACTTGCTGTTCGCGGTCTCCGTGCCCAATCCGGCACCGACCGACATCGTCGTTTCCTACGCCACGAGCGACGGAACGGCGACTGCCGGTTCAGACTACAAGGCGGCGACCGGAACGGTGACCATTCCGGCCGGTCAAACGAACGCGACCATTTCGATCGATGTCACCGGGGACAACACCTTCGAGCCTGATGAGACTTTCACGGTAACCTTGTCAAATCCATCCGGTGGTTCCGTCCTGGGCCAGGCGACCGCGACGGGAACGATCCAGACGGACGAGGTGAATTACAAGCTGGTCCCGGTGATGAGTACGGCCGCGGAGGAGACCGGTACGGCGCCAGGCCAGGCGATCTTCAAGGTCGTGCGCGCCGGTGCGGATCTGACGCTCCCCGGTTCAGTGAGTTTCAAAACGGCCGATAACGACTCGGCGGTGGCGAACGTTGATTACGTGACGCAATCCGGAACATTAAACTTTGCCGCCGGCGAGACGGAGAAAACGATCACGATCGATTTCAAAACCGATAATGCCCGGGAAAATTCCGAGACCTTTCTGGTCCAGCTCACCGGCTCGACCAATGGTGTCCTGCTCGACAGCGCCAACGTCGTGCAAACCACCCTGACAGGAACCGCGACCATCACGGACAACGACGCCATCCCGGTCATTTCGATCAGCAGCCCGACCGTAAAGGAAGGCAATCCGGATACGAACGAAACCACGCCCGACCTGACCGATCTCGTATTCACCGTGTCGCTCAGCGCGCCCAACGAATTGGATGCGGTGACGGTCAACTTTGCCACGATGGATGGCACCGCCATCTCAACGGCATCCGGCACGATGACCGCTGATTTTCAAGCCCAGTCGGGAACACTCACTTTTGCTCCGGGCGAGACGACGATGACGATCGTCGTGAAGGTTCTCCAAAACGACATCAACGAACTGTCCGCCGAGACGATGCAGGTTGTTTTGAGCGGCGTGCAGAACGCGACCCTGTCCGCAACGGATGGAACGGGCACGGGCACGATCACCGATGACGATGCGCTCACCATTTCCCTCACGGGACTGACCAATGGCGGCGCATCTTTCACCGAAGGAAGCACGGCGAATCTGGCGTTGAAGCTCAATCGTGCCTCCGAACAAATCATCACCGTTGATGTGGCCACCGTGGGACAAACGGCAACCGTCGGCAGTGACTTTAGTCGGACCGACGCGAATGGCTCGCCGATTACCTTTCAGCCGGGCCAGACCACGAAGGCGCTGACCTACTCCCTGACCGAGGATCAAGTCGCCGAGCAGAGCGAAACGTTTCGGATCGATCTGGCCAACGCCTCTGGAGGTGCAACGATCGCCACGCCCACAGCCACGGTTACCATCGTTGATAACGACCCGATTCCCGTCATCTCGGTGAACAGCCCAACCGTCAGCGAGGGCGATTCCGGCACGACGGACATGGTGTTCACGATCAGTCTGAATGGCACCAGCGATCGGCCCATCTCGGTGAACTACGCCACCGCCGACGGTACGGCGAGCAGCACCGGAGCCGGGCCGGATTATGTTCCCGTCGCCGGGATGCTGGTCTTCCAGCCCGGCGAGACGACCAAAACCGTGGTGGTCAAGGTCAACGGCGACACGGTGAAGGAAGCGGACGAAACGGTTTTGTTCAATCTCAGCGAAGTTCAGAACGCCAACCCGACCTCGACGTCTGGGACCGGCACAATTCTGAACGGAGCCGACGCGATGATCGGACTTTCAATCAATGATGTGAAGGTCGTGGAAGGCCCTCTCGCCACCGGTTCGCAAACGGCGAATTTCACCGTCACGCTTTCGGCGCCCGCGGAAGAGGCCATCACGTTCCTGGCTTCGACCCGCAATGGCACAGCGGTCGGTCGCTCGGACTTCGCGGAATTCACCGGCCGTGAGGTCACCATTGCCGCCGGCCAAACGTCGGCCACCGTGACCGTATCGATTACGGGTGATACGATATTCGAGTCCACGGAGAGCTTCTTTGTGGATGTAAGCGGTACGCCTTCGTCCGTCCAGGTGGTGAACGGCGTGGGACGCGGGACGATTTACAACGACGACATCCTCCAGGTGAATGCGCAGAAGGTGCTCTACATCGACGAAGATGGCGACCTGGCCACGGTCCGGATCACCAAGGGAGCTCTGACCATCGGCGGCTCTCAGGGCGTGCTCACCTTCAGTTCACCGAACGCCATCGGAGGGCGCATTCTCCAGCAGATCGATTTCACGAGTGCGCCGACGACTTTCAATCACACGGATGTGTTTGTGAAAGCGGCTCCGCAACCGGGTTTCCGGGCGAGTGGCGGTGTGAGCGATGGCTTGGTGGACGTCGGATACATTCAAGCCGGAATCCCGCAGGGCGGCTTGTTCCAGATCTTCAACAATTCGGACTTGGGCACGGTGAAAGTGGAAGGCGATCTCGGGAAGATTGTGGCCGGCGATCAGATCGCCTCCACCCGAGCGATCAAAGTGCTGAACGTTGTTTCGCACGGAGAGCGCCGGCTCGAAACGGGCGCCCCGGACAACGTTTCCCTGGCCCTCGGTGGTGTTACTGTCATGAAGATAAAAGATGATCTTCAAGGGACTTTCCAAGCCGTCGGCTCGTATCGCGGAGACATTGACCAGTTGAAGATTGGCGGTGCGCTCCGCGGCGATGAACGGTCGGATTCCGGCCAGGTTTTCGTCACCGGCACTCTGGCGCAGGCAAAGATCGGATCCATTGTTGGCGGAACTGGATCGAGTTCGGGGCTCATTTTCGCGACGTTCCTGACCGATTCGACCATCAACACCGGCGCGTTCATCGGACAGATCAAGGTGCAGGGCGATATCGTTGGCGGTGGGGGCGCGAATTCTGGTGCGGTGCAGGGACCATCGATCAACAAGGTCGTCGTCGGTGGCGACCTCATGGGCGGAGCAGGCAACGCTTCCGGAACCGTGCAGGGCGGTGGAAAGTTAAACCGCGTTATCATCAAGGGAGATCTCGTAGGCGGGATCGGAAACAACTCAGGCGAGATCTTCACCGGCGCATTCCTGAACGAAGTGAAGGTGCAGGGTTCGATCCTGGGCGGAGGAGGATCTGACTCGGGCTCGGTCGTTTCGGAAAAGGCGATCGGCACGATCAAAGTCGCCGGTGATATTCAAGGCGGAGCCGGAGAAAGCAGCGGCACCATTCAGTCGTCGCGGAAGATCGGTTACCTGCAATTGGGCGAATCGCGGGTGGCGGATTCCGGCGATCTGGAAGGCGGCGGCGGCGCGAATTCCGGTCAAATCCGACTCGAAAAGAGCCTCCAACAGGGAATCATTTTTGGCGATATTGTCGGCGGGACGGGCAGCGCCTCGGGCGGAATGAACATCGGCGGCAAAGCGGTGAATTTGCGGATCGACGGGGATATTGTCGGTGGAAGCACCGCTGCGGGTTCGTCCACCAGCCTGGTCAATTCAGGGTTTGTGGTCGCCAAGCGAATCGTTTCCATGGACCTCGCGGGTGACCTGATTGCGGGAACGAATGGCGGGACCGGACAACTGGCTGGCAGCGGATCCATTCGGACCTCGGGCGACATCGTCTCCCTCCGCATCGGTGGGGACGTGCTGGGGACTGACGACAATCGAGCGCTGATTTCGGCCGCGGGAACAGCGGGCGGCGGCAGCCACCAGGCGATTCAGTCGTTGAATATCAAGGGAAGTATCGCGCTGGCAGACATCGTTGCCGGCTACCAACAGGCGGTTGGAGGCAACGTGCCCCTCGGCACTCCGGACAATCCGGACGCTCAAATTGGAAAGGTGAAGATCATCGGAACGACGGAGGCCACGAATATCGTGGCCGGTGTCATCGCCGGTGCGGACGGCAAGTTCGGAACCGCCGATGACGCCACCATCGCCGGCAGCAACATCGACAATGATCCGAAAACCCGATCGGCCATTGCGCATGTTATTTTCAAGGGTGGAATTATTCCGAACGACGAAAACTATGGCGTGGTGGCGGAGATCATTCGCGCCGCCAAAGTCAGCGACGCGAAGATTCCGCTGAAAAAATCGGAACCGGATGAGGTGGTATTGGGGCCGACGGGATCGAAGTTCAATCTGCGGGAATTGACGGTTGCAGGCTGATGCAGGGGGATCAGAAAATGGCACTTGCCAGGGTTTCCGGGCTGCGCATGATGCCGCGCATTCGCGGGTATAGCTTAATGGTAAAGCTCCAGCCTTCCAAGCTGGCCACGCGGGTTCGATTCCCGCTACCCGCTCACTTCTGCCGGCAGGAAGTTTTGCGAAACCGTTGCCTCCCGTGAGTGAATTCGCTACAGCCACGCCCCTCGTTCGCCCACCGGGGGCCTTGAATATCCCGGGCACGACTGACTATCGATGAATCTCAACCGGCACTGGATTGCCATCAGCATTGCCGGACTCTGCGCGGCCACGACCGTGCAGGGGCAGGAGGATTCGGCACCAGAATCGGCCCCCGCGTCGGCGCCGGCGCCGGCGCCGGCACCTGAACCGGAATCGACGCCCGAAGAACCCTCGCCCTCGGAAGGGAGTGTGTTTTCGTCCGAGAGCGGTGGCAGTTCGTCGTTCGACTCGAGTGTTTTTAGCGCCAGCCCGGACAACACGGCCGAAGCGCCCGGCGCGAATGGTTCACCGGGAGCGGGCGGAGGGGCTCAGGAAGCGGCGCCGTCGTATTCCCTGCCCGGACTCTACGGACAGGGAACCCAGACGTTCGTGCCGGGCCAGGGCCGCCTGGCGCGCCCACACTTTGAAACGAATATTTCGCTCGCGATCGGCTACGACGACAATATCTACCTGACTCCTACTAACGGATCGAGTTTCATCGCCGCCATCAATCCGGTGCTGGTGGACCCGGGCAGCCCGGGTGGACAGCCGATCTTCGAGCTGCAAGAAGTTTTCGAGGGTGGGACGATCGTTCTCGATTACGTGCAAGTCGGAGTCACGGAACCGACGGCACCCGTTTTTGAGAATGAAATCGTTACGATCCCGCCCGCCCCGCGCGTAGGCAGCTTCCTGAGCCGTGCAAATTTCGGGCTTGAAACCACCTTCGCCACGCGGCGAACCCTCTTTGTTTTGGATGCCTCGGCGGGCGCCACCTACTATTGGAATCGCGAGGGGGACCCGTGGGAACCGACCGGCTCGATCAGCGCCAGCTACCTTTATCGGCTGTCCCCACGCTGGCAGGCGACAGCGACCCTGAGTTCTGTCTACCTGGAACAGCCGGACTACACCCAGATCGATACTCCAGACCGCGCCAATCTGGGCGGCTACTACTTCAATTCGAGTCGCGCCAATTTATCGTATCGGGCCACCCCCCGGCTTTCGATCATCGGGAGTGGCAGCTACAATTTCATCCGCTACGTCGAATCCCTCCAACAGCTGAGCAATTACGATGCGGTGACCGTTGGAGTTCAGGCGAGTTACCTGATGTCCCCCCGCTACTCGGTGCTGGCCGAATACCGGCACAACATGGTGTCCTATCCGAATTCTGAATTACGAAATTCGTTCACCGAATTCCTGATCCTGGGAACAGAATTTACGTTAAACCGCCGGTTGACCGGAAGCCTCCGGCTCGGTGAATCGATTCGGACCTTCGAGACGGGGGGCAGTGCCGCTTCGAGTCCGTATATGGAGGCCAATCTGAGATATCGCACCAGTCCCCGGTCTCAACTCAATTTCAACAGTCGCTTTGGCTTTGAAGAACCGCCCGGCCCGGATCAGGAACGCCAGGTCTTGCGCACGGGAATCCAGTACCAATACTCGTTTACGCCGCGGCTCATCTCCAACGTCTCACTGAATTTCATCCGCGAAAGAACGTCAGCCCCGGGAATTCAGGACTTCGATCAACGGATCTTCGATTCGTTCCTCGGTCTCGATTATGTCCTCACCCGCGACATGACCCTGAACTTTTCGTACTCGTTCACCAACGTCACTTCCAATCGCCCGAATACCGATTACTATCGCAACCGGGTCTTTTTCGGCGCCGAATATCAATTCTAAGAATTTGGGATGACCGCAATTTTCGAGCCTTTTTCCTGTTCTCCAGCGTTGCTCTCCCGCCCCGTAGATGCTTTCTTTCCGCTCCTTTCCCCCGAACCCATCGCTATATGAACGACGCAAGTGAGGTAAAACTCCATTTCCTGGACTACTGGCGGATCATCAAGATCCGTGCCGGTCTGATCGCCCTCGCATTTTTCCTGGTCATGGTGACTGCGGGCGTCACGGTTTATTTTCTGCCCCGCCAATATTATTCCAAGGTGACCATGGAGGTGAAGCCGGACGATTCCGGTCCTGTGCAGGTTTTCGACAACCGGCGCGGCTTTAACGACCCGACCTTCATCCCGACCCAATTTCAGGTTCTCAAGAAAAAGCAGATTATCGACCCCGTGATCAAGGATCTGGACCTGGTCAACAAGTGGTCCGGAGAAAGCTCCCGGAAGCTCCCGGAGGAAACGGTCTATTACCGCCTTTTGGGGATGCTCGATCTGCGCGAGGTTCGAAATACGGGATTGATCGAAATCGGCGTGTTCAGCACCGATCCGAATGAAGCGGCCAACATCGCGAATACCATCGCGGTGGTCTATAAGAAGGAACGCTTGAGCAGCCTTCAGGACAGTATCGAGAGAGGATTGATCCAATTGAGAGACGAGGTCGAAAAACAGCGGACCCGCGTCGAAGACGCTTACAAGATCATGTCCACGATTCGCGAGCAAGATAGCATCATTGATCCGGACCCCGAGAGTTTTGGCTCGAACGTCAGCGCGGCCGACCGCGATGTGTTTGCCATGGAAGCGGAACGCAACAAACAGCGGTCGAATGTTTCCATGCTCGAGGGGCAGGTCGAGAGCATCAAAGCGATGAAACCCGAAGAGATTCGCGAAGTCCTGCAGACGCTTGGCATCCAGGAATCCAGTATCTTCAAGATGGTAACGGAATTGCAGGAATCGGAAAAACAGGAGACGATTCTGTTCAATATGGGCTTGGGAGAAAACCACCCGCGTTTGAAGACGGAGAAAGCCAAACAGGAGAATTTTCGAGAGAACCTTTCGGAAGCCCTGGACAGCGTGGTCAGAAATCAGACCACCCTGCTCAATATCCAAAAGCGAAATTTGACGGATATTGAAGAAAGGCTGGAGGTCGCAAAGCAGTATTCCATCGAAGATAAGAAAAAGGTTTCTTCTTATGTCGAAGCCAAGAGCCGTTATCTGCAGGCGAAGCGCATTTTCGATGCCGCCCAGGTCAAACTCTCCACCGAACTCCTGGACAAGGGAATCGATTTCGATCCCGCCAAAATCTGGGAGCGAGCCGAACCGTCCCTGTACCCGGCGAAGCCGAATGTTCCGGCGTATATGACGCTGGCAGCTGTAATCGGATTGATTGTTGGCATCGGGCTCGCCTTCTTCATCGAATACCTCGACACCAGCGTCAAAACCCTGGACGACGTCGAAAAATACCTCCAGATCCCGGTCCTCGCCGTCATCCCGAAAGACGTTACGACGCTCATCAAGACAGAGGGAGATACGCCGGATGCGGAAGCGTATCGAATCCTGCGAGCGAATGTGGAGTTCAATAAGCCCAGCCGAAACGCCAATACGTTTACCCTGGTCAGCGGCGGTCCGGGTGAAGGCAAATCCACGACCCTCAATAACCTCGCCTTCACTTGCGCGCAGGGCGGCTACAACGTCCTGGTCGTCGATGCGGATTTGCGGCGGCCCACGCAGCACCGCTTCTTCGATATCGATAATCAGGTCGGTTTGGTGGACTACCTGATGGGAACGGTGCAGCTCGATGAGATCATGGTGCCCTCGAAGCGAACCAATCTGTCCTTCCTTCCCAGTGGGCAGCTGCCCGGTGAATCGGTGGGTATCCTCAACTCTCAGCGCATGGTTGACCTGATCGCCAAGGTGAAGAAGCAATACGATCTCGTCTTCTTCGATTCCCCGCCCATCCTTGGGGTGAGCGATGGCTCGGTGCTGGCCAGCGAATGTGACGCCACGGTCATGGTGGTGCAGCATCGTCGTTTCCCGCGCTCAATGTTACAGCGGGTAAAACTGGCCGTGGCCAATGCCGGAGGCCGCCTTATTGGTGTTGTTCTGAACAATGTCGATGCCAAGCACGACGATGGTTACTCCTACTACAGTAACTACTCGGATTATTATGCGACTCCGCGCGAGGAAAAGAAGAAGTCGGAAACGGCGCCGGTGCCGACGACGCCGCGGCGAACCAGTGATATCCCGCTGACGGCTCCGCCGCCGCCGTCCAAAGTCACCACGCGGCAAACGCTCGAAGACGAGGAATACTAACCCATTAGCCCATTATGCTTACCCGTTTCCTATTTACCCTGAGTGCTGCCATCAGCCTGACCACCGGCTCTGCCTTGAGCCAATCGTCGTTTTCCAGTAATCCGGAACGGGGCGCGAGTTCTCCGACCGGGGCGCGTCGCGCTTTGGCAACTGCCGGCAGCGCCGACCTTCTCCTGGCCGCGGTCCAAACGCGCCGCGCCATTCCTGTCAGCCCCGGTGCTGACAGGGGCCCCACGAATGCCGCCGTCTTTCGTCTGGGTGATGTGTTCGAAATGAGGCTGGGAGGCGTGCCGATTGAAGAAGCGCAGTCTTTTGCCGCGGCCTACACCATTGGCGGGGACGGAACGGTCAACATCCCTCTCATTGGGCAGGTTCGCGCGGTTGGTCTGACCCAAAATCAGTTGGAGCGTGATATCGAAAGCCGGTTCATCGACGGAAAATTCTTCCGCTGGCCGACCGTCACTATCAATATCCCGAATCAGACGCGTTATGTGACCGTGGGTGGAGCTGTGCGGGCGCCTAATCGAATTGGATGGTCTGCCGATCTGACGCTGCTCGGGGCCATCACCACCTGCGGGGGACCTGACGAGTTTGGGGGCGACAAGGTCAATCTCATCCGCGATGGCAAAGTCACGCAGTATAGCCGAAAGAAGCTTCAGCGGGAACCGGCACTCGATCCGAAGCTGGCGCCCGGCGACCGGGTCGAGATTCGCTGACCGTTGATCGATTGACCGCGCGGAAACATCAGGCCGGAGAAATTAGGACCCGGTTTTTCCACAGGTAACCGATCCCGGAATAGACGGTCAGCCCCAGCGCAATGGCGGTGAGGGTGCCCCCGCCGAAACGCCACGCGCTCGCCCACCAGTCTCCGACCTGAAGCCAGCCCGCGCGCTCCAGCTCGGAAATCGACAGCAACAAGAGAAAGTAACCGACGGCGGCGATTTGCCACGCCATCTTGTGTTTGCCCAGCTTCTCCGCGGGGAGGACGATGCCTTTATTGGCTGCCAGAAGCCGCAGCCCGGTGATCGCGAACTCGCGACTGATCACCACCACGGCCACCCACGCGGGAAAGGCATGCTCTCGCACGAGAAGAATGAACGCAGCCGCCGTCATGATCTTGTCTGCCAGCGGATCCATCAGCTTTCCGAAGTCCGACACGATCTTCTGCTTTCGGGCGATGGCGCCGTCGAGGTAATCGGTAATTCCCGCGAGCAGGAAAAGCAGCAGTCCGGCGGAATTGGCGTAGCGCCAGGAGCAGGAAAGCGACACGACAAACAGCAGAGTTAGCCAAAGTCGGCTGACCGTAAGTTGGTTTGGTAAATTCATGGGTCACCGCGGGAAGCAGACAAGATGAACGTGGTGCCTTCCGCGTGGAAGGAAAAGGCGTTTGCCATGCCGCGGAGTTTGCAGATAGCCTGCCCATTCCCTCAATACTCAATTGCGGGCAATTTGGACACCAAACACAATATATGAGCACCTGCGACATTGGTCTGATCGGACTCGCCGTGATGGGCGAGAATCTCGTCCTCAACATGGAATCTAAAGGCTTTACCGTAGCCGTTTTCAATCGCACGACGAAAGTCGTGGAGGACTTCGAGGCTGGTCGTGGCCACGGCAAGAACTTCGTTTTTGCGAAATCGCTGCCTGATTTCGTGGCCGCTCTCAAGAAGCCACGCCGGGCCCAGATCATGGTGAAAGCCGGCGCGCCCGTGGATGCGGTTATTGATCAGCTCGTTCCGTTGCTCGAACCCGGAGACGTGATTATCGACGGTGGAAATTCCCTCTGGACGGATACGCAACGCCGCGAGAAAGCGTTGAAAGAGAAGGGAATTCACTTTTTTGGAGTCGGGGTTTCGGGTGGCGAGGAAGGCGCGCTCAAGGGCCCGTCGATCATGCCCGGCGGTTCCAAGGAAGGCTGGGAATCAATTGCGCCCATCTACACCCGGATCGCCGCCGTGGCCGAAGGCGAACCGTGCTGCCGGCACATGGGTCCGGATGGCGCGGGGCACTATGTTAAGATGGCACATAATGGTATCGAATACGGTGATATGCAGTTAATCTGCGAAGCCTATGCAATCTTGAAGGCCGCGCTGCATCCGAGTGCCGACGAATTTGCTCAAATCTTCGCCGACTGGAACCAGGGTGAACTCGACAGTTTCCTGATCGAAATCACCTCGAAGATTTTCACGAAAACGGATCCGGAAACCGGAAAACCCGTGGTTGATATCGTTCTGGACAAGGCGGGGCAAAAGGGCACCGGCAAATGGACGGTTGGGCACGCCGTGGAAATGGGGGTGCCTTTGAGCGTGATCGGAAGTGCCGTCGAAGCGCGCATTCTCTCTTCGCTCAAGGACGAACGAGTCGCGGCCAGTGCCGTCTTGAAGGGGCCGGATCCAAAACCTTTCACGGGTGACCGAAATCGGTTGATTGAATGTGTGCGGGACGCGCTCTATGCCAGCAAGGTCATTAGCTATGCGCAGGGAATGGTGCAATTGGGCAAGGCCAGCGAGCTCTACAATTGGCACCTTAATTTCGGTGACATCGCCAGCATTTGGCGCGGCGGCTGCATCATCCGGGCGCGTTTCCTCAATCGAATCACCGAGGCATACCGGAAGAACCCGGGTCTCAAGAATCTGGTGCTCGACCCCTTCTTCGCGGACATTTTGAACCGCACGCAGGCCAACTGGCGGGTCGCCGTGCAAACGGCCATCGAATTCGGAGTCGCGGCACCGGCCTTCAGCGCTGCTTTGAGCTATTTTGATAGCTATCGCCAGGCAAATCTCCCGGCCAATCTTCTCCAATCCCAGCGAGATTATTTCGGAGCGCATACTTTTGAGCGAGTGGACAAACCGGCCGGACAATTCTTCCATTTCGACTGGCTGAGTTGAAGCCTGCCATTAGCCGAGCGCCAACGATTGGGGCTTCGTGGGCCGGGCCGGCGAAAATAATGACCCGGGCTGAGTTCGATTCCTGCTTAGATTCGCTCCCATGACCAAGCCAATTCATGGTCATTTCTCTAAGCGCTCGTCCTCGCCCCGACTTTCGAGTTGGGTGCCGTCTCTGTCATGCGTCCGCATTGGCCTCGTCGTTTTGCTCCCCCTTTTTCTTGCCGCCTGTGCCGGCCCGGGAACAACGGGGAACCGCCCCAACTCGGCGAAAAGAATGACCGTCCGGACGACGGCCTATACCCACACCGAAGCGGGCGGTCGAAACAACGCGATCGGCACCCGGTTGCGGTTTGGCGGCGAAGAACACAGTGCCGCGTCGGACTGGTCATGGATGCCGCTGGGCACTCGCTTTCGCATGGTTGAAACCGGAAAGATTTACGTGATTGAGGACTATGGCTCAGCATTGGTCGGGCGTCAGACGGTTGACCTCTACATGCCCACTCGTCGCATGATGCGGGATTGGGGTGTCCGCTACGTGAACATCGAGATTCTGGAATGGGGATCGAAAGCCATGAGTTTGAAAATGCTCGCTCCGCGCACGCGCAACCGGCACGTCGCCCAAATGTGCGCGGTCCTGCGGAGTCAGGGCGTATCGGTGCCTGCGGGATAGGCGGATAAGTTGGCAATGAGCACCATCATGGTTACCGGCGGAGCCGGTTATATTGGAAGCGTATGCGTCGAGCACTTGTTGAATGCCGAACACGAAGTCGTAGTTTTTGACAACCTTTCGGAAGGTCACCGGCGGGCGGTTGATGAGCGGGCTCAATTGATCGTCGGCGATTTGCAGAATCGCGCCGAGATTGATGCGGCCATGGCTCAAATGCGACCTGACGCGGTCATGCATTTTGCCGCCCACGCACTGGTGGGAGAGTCGATGCAGAATCCGTCGAAGTATTTTCGTAACAACGTGGGAGCCGGACTCAATCTCCTCGATGCCATGGTCGCAGGTGGCGTGCGGAAACTGATCTTCAGTTCCACCTGCGCCACGTTCGGAATGCCCGATCGAATTCCGATCGATGAGACTTTGCCGCAGGCGCCGATCAATCCATACGGAGAATCCAAGCTCCTTTTTGAAAAGGTCCTGCGGTGGTATGGTGAGATCCACGGGCTCAGTTACGTCGCCCTGCGTTATTTCAACGCCGCCGGAGCCAGTACCAAATTTGGTGAAGATCACCGGATCGAAACCCACCTTGTTCCGAATATCCTCAAGGTCGCCCTCGGGCAGAAGGACGAAGTCGAGATTTTTGGTTCCGATTACGACACGCCGGACGGAACCTGCATTCGCGACTACATCCACATTTCCGACCTCGCGCACGCACACATGCTGGCGCTCAACGTCAACGGCCAGGCTCACTACAATCTGGGTACCGGCGGCGGGAACAGCGTGATGGAAGTAATCGAGATGTGTCGCACCGTGACCGGCCAGCGTATTCCAGTCGTCGCCAAATTCCGGCGACCCGGAGATCCGGCCCGCCTGATCGCTTCTTCGGAACTCATTTTTCGGGAGTTGGGTTGGGAACCTCAATTCCGTGGACTGGCTCCCATCATCGAGAGCGCCTGGGACTGGCATCGACGCCATCCGCACGGCTACGGCGATTGAAGACAGCCAAAACGCCTGTCCAAATGGGCAGATGAAGGCCGCGCCGGGCAATGGAGGCATCGTAATTGCTTAAGGCTCGGGCCATGATGCGAGATGGGCTCAATATGAAGATGATTACGGCGTTCACCACCGGACTGACGGTTTTGGGGGCGTTGACTGGCACTGCGATGAACGAATACCTGGCCGAGACCGCGCCACCCCCGGATTCCAAGCGGATCGTTCTGGCGGCAAAATTTCTGGGCGGCAATGCAGCACCGTCGCCGATTGGGTCGGCGGTTCCAGACCAAGTCCGGGAGGCAAATCGCCCGGACCTCAACCGCGAGACTGCTTCAGAACCGGGTCAGACCAACACCGCTTACCCCCCGCTTGCGCTCACGACCGCCGTCCATAAATCCGCGCGCCACTAACGGTTGCGCACTGCCTGCCGTGGGATTCCGGGAAAGCATCGGACTTTACAACGCTGTAATTGTTCCCTAATTGACTCGCGGTTTCGTCGGTATCCGTTTCAGAACCTATGCGGCAACTCGTCCTTATCATTGCATTGGCAGCCCTGGCCTTTTTCGGCTGGGATTACTACAAACAGCACGAAGGAGAAATTGACCTCCCTTGGTTGACGAAGAGCGAGGCCCCCACGAACGACAAGGGTTCCGACGACTTGGCGAAGCCCGGGAATGGCGACTCAAAGTCCTCGACGCCATCCGTCGCACCGGAGGAACAGTTTCAGTCAAAAATCGCCATTCCGGACGTTCCGGAAGGCCAGAATCCCACGGCACCGCCGGGTTATGTTTACATGACGGAGCGAGTGAGTGCGGAAACGGACGTTGGGGTTGTCGCGCTCGCTCCCGGGGATCTCGTCAAAGTTTTGCAGCGTAAGCCGAACGGCATGGTCAAAGTGACCAACGATTCAGCAGATTTCGAGGTGAAGGATTCCCAGACGACCCGCGACACCAAGGAGGCCGTGGAAGCCGAGCGCCGGGCCTTTGAGGCGCGCACGCTCCGGCGTTGATTGCGGTCTGTCACGACGGTCAGCGAAGCCCAGTTTACCCATCGGGATGACTCGGACCGAAGCGTGCCTTGCACTGAATCTGGTGCCGCATCTCGGTCCGGTGAGGTTGGGAAAACTGCTCGAGACATTCGGTTCACCCGAGGCCGTTCTCTCTGCTGGCGCAGCGCGACTGCGGCAGGTCAGCGGCGTGGGCGGGGAAGTCGCCGATGGTATTGCGAACTGGGAACGCCAGGTGGATCTGAGCGGCGAGATTCAGAAGATCGAAAAATTCGGCGCCTCGGTCATCACACAGGAGTCCCCGGAATATCCGCAAGATTTGCGGCAGATCTACAACCCCCCGTTTCTCCTCTACGTGTGGGGGAAACTGACGAATGCCGATCAACGGGCCATAGGGATTGTTGGGTCGCGGAAGACCAGTCACTACGGCCTGGAGTGCGCGAAACGCCTTTCGTACCAACTGGCCTATGCCGGTCTGACCGTCGTCAGTGGCCTCGCCCGTGGCATCGATACGGCCGCCCATCAAGGCGCTCTTGCCGCCAAGGGGCGAACCATTGCGGTCATCGGTTCCGGTTTGATGGATTTATACCCGCCGGAAAACGCGGATCTCGCCGCGAAAATCATCGAGTCGGGCGCGGTGGTGAGTGAATACCCGATGGAAATGCCGCCTGATCGCCAGAATTTCCCCTATCGAAATCGCATCGTCGCGGGCTGGGGTCGCGGCTTGCTGGTGGCGGAAGCCGGGCTCAACAGCGGCGCACTGATCACCGCACAGCAGGCCATCGATCACGGCCGGCTGGTTTATGCGGTGCCCGGACCAATCAATCGTCCAACCTCAGCGGGCTCGAACCGATTGATTCAACAGGGCGCAAAACTCGTAACCTGCGCCGCCGACATCATCGACGACATGCAATCGCTTTTCCCCGAGCCGCTCAGGATTGCCGGGTCCAGTGGCACGCCAAAGGCTGACTCGAACCTGAGTGAGGATGAGCAGACCGTTCTCGATCAGATGGAAAGTGGCGAAATTTCCCTCGATGACCTCGTGGCGAAATGCCGCTTGCCAACCCCGAGGGTGTCTTCCAGCTTGCTCGCCCTCGAAATGAAAAGGCTGGTCAAAAAACTGCCGGGCCAATTGTTCGTGAAACTCCAATAAACGCCCCCGCATGTCGAAAACCCTCGTAATTGCCGAGAAACCCAGTGTGGCCAATGATCTGGCCAAGGTCCTCGGTGTGAAGAAAAACGGCGACTTCTTCGAGAACGAGCAATACGTCATCTCCTCGGCTGTCGGCCACCTTTTGGAGATCAAACCGCCGGATGGTTTCGAGCCCGCGCGCGGGAAATGGAACATCGAGAACCTGCCTTCCTTGCCGCCGCAGTTTGACCTGTCTCCCATCGAAAAGAACGCGAGCCGGCTGGCTTTGCTGCGCAAACTCATCAAGCGCAAGGACATCAGCGAGATTATCAATGCCTGCGACGCCGGGCGGGAAGGCGAACTGATTTTCCGGAATGTCACCCGGGCCACCGGCGCCAAACAGCCAATCAAGCGCCTTTGGCTCCAATCGATGACCGCCGACGCGATTCGGACGGCTTTCAGCCGGTTACGCAGCGATGAGGAAATGCTGCCGCTGGCGGATGCGGCGATTTCCCGGAGCGAAGCGGATTGGCTCGTGGGAATCAATTCCACGCGGGCGCTGACGTCGTTCAACACCAAGGCGATGGGTGGATTTCAAAAGACCACCGCGGGTCGGGTCCAGACGCCGACCCTGGCCATCCTGACCGAACGCGAAGAGAAGATCCGCGCCTTTGAACCGCGAACGTATTTCGAGGTTTTCGCCGACTTCGAGGTCGCTGCCGGGAACTATCGGGGGCGCTGGTTCGACCCGGGCTTCAAAAAGAGTGAAGATGAAGGTGCGCGCGCCGAACGAATTTGGGATCGGGAAAAAGCCGACGCCATCGCCGCCAAATGCCTCGGCCGACCCGGCGTCATTGAGGAGGAAAAGAAGCCGACCACCCAGGCGCCGCCCCTGCTCTACGATCTGACCACGTTGCAGCGGGAGGCGAATGGCCGGCACGGTTTTCCCGCCCGGATGACTCTGCAAATCGCCCAGGCTCTCTACGAAAAACACAAAGTTCTGACCTATCCACGAACGGATTCGCGCTACCTGCCCGAGGATCATATCCCGACCGCCAAACGCGTCATGGACAGTTTCACGGATCCCAGTCTGGCGAGTCATGCGCACCGCGCTCTCTCATCGAACTGGGTTCGACCGAACAAGCGGATCTTTAACGACGCCAAAGTGAGCGACCACTTTGCCATCGTCCCGACCGGCACGACCCCGAAATCGCTCAGCGAGACCGAGCAAAAGATTTTCGACCTCGTCGCACGCCGATTCGTCGCCGTGTTTTTTCCCGCGGCGCAGTTCGAGGTCACGACGCGGATCACCACCGTCGAGAGCGAAAAATTTAAGACGGAGGGGAAAATCATCATCGATCCAGGTTGGCTCGCGGTTTACGGCCGGCAGGCAGAGGGCGGGACGGACAACGACAAGGCGATCGTAGCGGTCGCGTCGGGCGAAGGCGCCAAAACGGCGAACGTCGAAGTCGCTGAGAATCAGACCAAGCCACCACCACGCTTTAACGAAGCCACGCTTCTTTCCGCCATGGAAGGTGCCGGAAAGCTGGTGGACGACGAGGAACTCCGGGAAGCCATGAGCGAACGCGGCTTGGGCACTCCGGCCACGCGAGCGCAGATCATCGAGGGCCTGCTTTATGAAGGTTATCTCGTGCGGCAGGGACGTGAATTGCATGTTACCGCGAAAGGATTGTCGCTCATTACCCTCCTGCGAAATCTCCGCGCGGAGGCGTTGACCAAGCCGGAACTCACCGGCGAATGGGAATTCAAGCTCAGGCAGATCGAGCGCGGACAGCTTTCCCGCGGGCAGTTTATGGCGGATATCCGTGGACTGACGACGGATATCGTCGAGAAGGTCCGGGGCGGGTTGGGTCAGGAAGTGATGGGCAATTTCGAACCCCTGGCGAGCAAGTGCCCGCGCTGCGGCAATGAATCATTCAAAGAGAGTTTTCGAGCCTTCGAGTGCACCAATCCCGAGTGTAAACTTATCGTCTGGAAAACCATGTCCGACCGCGAATTCGAGCGTGGTGAAGTGGAAACCTTACTGCGCGACAAGCGGGTCGGTCCACTCGAGGGTTTCCGGAGCAAGTTTGGCAAACCCTTTGCCGCTGAGGTGGTGCTCAATGAAGAAACGGAGTGGAAACAGCGGTTCGACTTCGATGACGCCGGCAAAGGTGGACCCAACGGCGGGGCACCATCCGAGCCGGTCAATCCGGAACCGATCGGTGTCTGCCGCGTCTGCCAGACGGGCCAGGTCTTCGAACACGCCACCGCTTATCTCTGCTCCAATGTGCCGCTCAAAAAGTGCACCTTCCGCATGGGAAAGACGATATTGCAGCGCGAAATTCCGCGCGACCAGATCGCGAAAATTCTCCAAACTGGGAAAACGGACCTGCTCCCCAAATTCATTTCGCAAAAGACGAAGCGGGCATTTGCCGCTTATCTAACCATCGGGAAAGAAGGCAAAGTCGGGTTCGAATTCGCCCCGCGCGAAAAGAAGTCACCCGCGGCAAAAAAGGCGGCGAGCGGGACCAGCAAAGCCAAATCGCCAGCCGCGGAAACCGAGTAGACCTGGCTTCAGCAGTTCAGGTTGGTTGACCGACGCTGTCGCAGGTGAGTCCTTCAGGCTGTGTGTTTGTCCGATTCGAGGTTCCATCGCCCGGCGCTCAGAAACGAAAATCGGCCACAGAGCACCGATCAAGGAGCGATCGCCTCCGGTGGCCTCGACAGGCCGTCTCGAAAATGCACCCGAGGCGCTCTGAATATCACCCGTTCTCGTCCGCGACTACCCGCCGCAGATCTCGAACTACGGTTTGACCGGTGCTGGCGCTGGTTCCGATGATTCAGGCTGCGGGGCCGTGGCAGGTGGCTCAGCGTTTGGTGCCGGGCTTTCGTTTGGCGCGGGTGGAGGCTCGTCTGCCGGAGTAGGCTTGGCTTCTCCGTTCGCGGGCGCCGGTTCGGTTGGGGCGACTTTTTCCGTCGGGGCGGTTGCAGGTGCGGGCGTCGATTTCCCCGCACCGCCTTCTGCCGGTTCCGCGCTCGGAGCGGGAGCAGGTGCTTTTTCTTCCGGTTTGGTTTCCAGTTGTTGACTCTCACGCAGTGCCTGGCCCGCAAAGTCGCTATTTTTATAATTCGTGATGATCTGTTCGTACGTGCGCCGCGCCAGATCGATCTGACCTTTCTCCTTCTGCAATCTCGCCTGGGCCAGCAGCGCCACGGGCGCCGGATAGCTGGTTGGATACGTATTGGCCACCTTTTGATAAGCCGACACGGCTTCGTCCACTTTGCCCTGCGCCTCGAGATTTGATGCGATGCTGAACCACGCACCACTGATCAGCGGATGGTCCGCGTGTTCGCTCGTGAATTGCCGCAAAGTCACGAGCGCCTCATCGATCTTGCCCGCCTTGCGCTGCTCATCCGCGAGGAGCAAAGCCGCGTTGGCGCCGACTATCGTCCCGCCATGCTCGGTGACCACCTTCTGGAGGTCCTCCGCCGATTTCGCCTCGGCAAAAGCCAGTTCCGCCGCTTTGCGTTCGCGATTGTCCACCATTTGCTGAACCGCGTAGATCGTCAAACCCAGAACGAATAGTCCGAGCAGCGCGAGGATTTTGGTTTTGTGCAAATACCAAAACGCGATGGGATCGAACTCGGCCGGTGGCGTTGGTGAAGGCTCCGTGGTGGACATGGGGTGCGGAAGATTTCAGAGGGTCATTACCCGCGCAAGTCCTCAATCGCGCCGGGCGATGACCTGATGCTCCTGCCGGGACTTAAGAATCGAATTCTGCGGCAGGATTCCCCGCCAGACTGTGCCGGGATAAATTACGCAGCGCCGGCCGATCAGCGTGCCGGGATTAATCACGGAGTTGCAACCAATCTCAGTGTAATCGCCGACGACCGCACCGAACTTCCGCAGTCCTGTGGGCACGAACGCGCCGTCATGAGGCAGCGTGACTTCGCTCCGGTCGAGCTTCACATTCGAGAGAACCACGCCGGCGCCGAGGTGTCCCCGGTAGCCGACAATCGAGTCGCCCACGTAGTTGAAATGTGGAATCTGCGCTTCGTCGAAGATGATGCTGTTCTTGAATTCGCTCGAATTTCCCAGCACGCAGCCCGAACCGACGATCACGTTTTCGCGAATGTAGCAACCATTCCGGATCTCGCACCCTTCGCCGATCCAGGCTGGACCTTTGATCATTGCGCCCTGCTCGATGACGGTTCCTTTTCCGACAAAAACCGCCCCGCTCACGAATGGCTTTCCGACAAGACGACCGTTGATTGCGGGTTTCAGTCGGAATTGCAGGTAGCTGGTGATCTGCTTGAGCGCGTCCCAAACGTTGGCCGCATTTTCGAACAGCATGCGGTGCTCAGTGTGGTTGAGATCGAGGTAATCGGAAGCGGGAAACGTCATGGAACGGTTCGCGGTGTAGAGGAAAGCCGGGCGCAGACGAATCCTAAAACGCGGGACTCATTTCGGGGAAAGCTTCGTCCCGTCTTTGGTGTCTTTCACGACCCAACCGAGCGCCGCAATTTCGTCGCGAAGGCGGTCACTCGCGGCCCAGTCCTTTTCGCGCCGGGCCGTTGCGCGCTGTTCGGCGAGGGCCGCGACCTCCGGCGGCACGCTGCGCGATTCGGGCTCGAAACAAAGAACGGCGTTGATTTTCTGCCAATCGTCCAGGACCCCCCGCGCGCTGGCAGGAGAAAGGTCGCCTCGATCCATGGCGCTGTTTGTTTCGCGAATCTGGTCGAAGAAATGCCCCATTGCGCCCGAGATGTTCAGGTCGTCGTCCAGGCAATCAAAAAACGCATTCACGGCAGCTGAGCGTTGGCCGGGTTCCTGCGAGTCCGCGCCGCCGCTCAATTCTCGGAGCCGCTCCAGCCAGGCATCGATGCGCTGCAAAGCGGCCCGCGCGGCGGCGAGGCCGTCGAAAGTGAAATTCAGCGGCAGACGGTAATTGACCGTCAGGAGTGCGAATCGGATCTCGCGTCCCGTCCATCCCTTGTCCACCAGATCGCGAAAGGTGTGAAAATTCCCCGCACTCTTGGCCATTTTCTGTCCATCGACCATCAGGTGCGCACAATGCATCCAGAGCCGGCAAAATGGTTCGCCGGTGCAGGATTCGCTCTGCGCGATTTCGGCCTCGTGATGCGGGAAAATATTGTCCACTCCACCGCAATGAATATCGAGCCGCGGCCCAAGCAGTTCGATGGCCATCGCGCTGCACTCGATGTGCCAGCCCGGCCGGCCCGGTCCCCACGGGGAATCCCATTTCACATCGCCATCCGCCTCATCCCACGCTTTCCAGAGCGCGAAATCGCCGATGGATTCCTTTTCATACTCGTCGCTGCTCACGCGCCCCGAAGGCCGGAGTTCGTCGAGATTCAGATGCGCCAGTTTTCCGTAGGCGGGAAATTTCGAGAGGCGAAAATAGACCGAGCCATCGTCCGCGCGATACGCGATGCCCTTCGCCTCGAGATCGCGGATCATCTCGATCATCCGGGGAATGTGATCCGTGGCGGCGGGAAAATGCTGCGCCCGTTTGATGCGCAGTTCGTCGAGATCGGCAAAGAATGCGTCTTTGTAAAACTGCGTAAATTCACTGAGCGGCCGGCCGGATTTCCGCGAATTGCCGATCGTCTTATCGTCCACGTCAGTCAGATTCATCACGCGGAGGACGTCGTAGCCGCGCGCTTCGAGATGGCGCTGAAGCAAATCCTCGAAGATATAAGCGCGGAAATTCCCGATGTGCGCGTGATTATAAACGGTCGGACCGCAGGTGTAGAGGCGCACCACGGGCGGTTGGAGCGGCGTGAACTCTTCGATCTCGCGGGAGTAGGTATTAAAAAAACGGACGGGCATCGGGTGAGCCGGGCATGTAGAGCATAGCTTCGTGCCGGCGCGAACCGAAAATCAGCTGACGGCGCCCTCCGCATAATTTGCATGAACCTGAATTCTCACCTCCCGCTTCGGATCGTTTTCCTCCTCGCGCACAGTGTCATGGCCGGCGGCGACGGTTTGCCCGAGTTCACCTCAGATGAAGCCCGCGACCAATGGCTGCGCACCCAGAGCCCGTTTTATCGCTCGATGGCAGAGGCGATTGACCACAATGGCGGCTACCGATTTCGCCGCGGGACGGAGCATCCGATGGGCGTTGTCACCTATGATAACGGTCAGCGTTTCATCGAACTTCGCGACACGCTCACCGGCCCGAAGCGCCTGAGTATTCTGATCTTCGAAATCACCAACGCGTTTCAGCAACCGAAGCACGACGAAATCGATGCCGCGGCGCGCTCCGGCGCCCTGACGTCTGCGCGTGAGTTTGGAATCCGTCACGAACTCATCGAACTGGACGGCCTTCGTTTGCACCGGCGCGTCTTGCTCGAGCTGGAAGCTGCGACGAGCCCGCTTCCGCCGGAAATGATCGCGTGGATCGGTCCCGGACTGACAACGCTCGCCACCTACGAAGTTCCCTTCGCCCATGATTTCATCAAGGCCCAGGAGGCCGGCGGTCACACCGCGCACTATTGGAAATGGTTCGATCGCCAGGTGGAAATGGGCCGAGCTCAGCGTGGGGAACCTGTTAAGGCTGAGACCGGGTCGGCAGCGCCAGGAACGGAAGATGACTTACGACCAACGAACGGAGGAGCGAAGTAACCCCGACGCCGTCCGGCAAGGGCAGAGACCGGAGTTGCGTGCGCGCGCTGCGGCGCATTTGCGGCCAGTCCTCGAGAGACCGCCACAAAAACGTCTGCTGATTCGCGAACTTCGCAATCTGTCGCCGCAGAATCTTCCGATGCCTCCCGCCGAGATGCGCGTCCACGGCCTCATAAACTTTGATCACAGAGCCCAGGCGCGCGGCCGCACGACGACGCTGCTCCTTCGTCTGATCGGCCCACTCCGTCGGCGCCACTCCCGAAGACCAAACTCCGCCCGGATGAATTCGATACGCGGCCATCTCTTCGTCCACGAGTCCAATGTCGCCATGCTCGGCATTGAGCACGTGCAGCGGCATGTCCCCGGTGGGCAGGCCGAAATACCAGTCCGGAAATTTGTCGAAGAGCCGATGGCGAAACATCACCGTGCAGGCGCGCGGCTGGAACAACCGATCCAAATACTCGGCCAGCGTGTATTTCGTCTTGGCCTCGTGAATCACCGGTTTCGTCTCGATTTTGCGCCCTTCCTCATCGACCACAATCGCGCGCGTAAAACACCAGGCACAGTCCGGATTGGCATCGAGAAAATCCGCCTGCCGCTGCAATTTTTCCGGCGAAGTCCAGTAATCGTCACCTTCCAGCCACGCAACGTACTGACCGCGACATTGGCCAATTGTCCGGTCGAGATTATACGTCAGCCCGAGGTTCGTTGCCGCGGAATGGAATCGGATGAGTTCCGGATACCGGGCCGCGAAGTCCCGCGCGATCTGCGCGGTTCGATCCGGCGAACAATCGTCCCCGATGACCAACTCGATCTCGAAACTGGTCCGCTGCGTCAGCACGCTTTCGATAGCCTGGGCCAGGAAAGGTTCGTGCCGATACGTCACCATCGCGACGCTGACCTTGGGCGCAGCGTCGCTCATCGGTAGCCGCGCAAAAACCGACGCGCATCGTCGATGAGATCGCGCACGAACGGACGCCGCCGCCACCAGGCATCCCGGAGCGGGAGCAGAACGCCGTCGGTCGATTCCTTTTCCCACCAGCCCGGTTGCGCGTAGCCGAGTTCGCACAGGAGATCACCCGCGACCCGATCAAATTGATACCGATCGAGCGCAGAAAAGTCCGACCGCCATCCGCCGGCCGTGCCGCGATGATAGCGCTTGTCGGAAAGCTTCGTGTTCGGGTCCGGCGAAGCGCCGCGTTCCTTCATTTTTTCAAACGTATTCGCAGCCAGGGTTTCGCGGATCCACTCCGGCGACGACGTCAAGTGACAGAACTCGAGGACTTGCGCATACGTTTCCTCTTTCCCTTCCAGAAATTTTTCGTAGCGGATCTCAAGGTAATCCTCGCCAAATCCCGACGCCTCTTGCGCCGCCCGCAAGAAGCATTTCCATTTTTCCGCGGCGCCCGGAATGTCGTTCGGACCAAATCCCATTTTCTGGTGCGCCGCCAAGGTCGAAGCCGCCACGTCACGGCCATCGCGGATCATGTGGATGAATTTCGCGCGCGGCAGAAATTTTTTGATCGTGGCCACGTGTGCGCTGTAGCCGGGATGTTTATCCAGGATGTGTGTGGCGGCGGGCTTGTTCGCGAGCACCTTGGTGTAGGCGCGGCGCAGGAAATCGCGCAGCACTTCGTGGAGTTCCTCCTCGCTCCACAGAATAGGCAGTCCGAGTTTCCACCCGCGCTCCTCGATGACTTCCACCTCGCTGCGCCAGCGTTCGAGCCAGTCCTTGAGGTAATGCTGGTAAAGCGTCTGCTCGACGGTCGAGGCGACCTGAGGATGGCTCGCCAGCAGGATTTGCAGCATGGTCGTCCCGCTGCGGGGTGAGCCGACGATGAAAATGAAATCCTTCGACTCGAGCATCGCTCAGGAGCCTGCTCCTTCGTATCCAAATTGCCGCAGGCCTTCCGGCGCCAACTCCATCATGCGGGCCAGCATGGCCGGGCGTTGATCGCGCCAGCGTCCGAGTGAGGAAGGCGGTGAGATTTCCTCGCGCGCCATCTCCTCGGCGTCGGCACTGGCCCCGAGAAAGGTCAGGAGGCGATTGATTTCGGGGACCGGCTCACGGCAGAGATCTTCAAAGCGGAGGCGCAGATAACGATCGCCCAAATGCTCTTGTCCATACGCGGCCGCCCGGCGGTTCACCCGATCCCACAGCAACATCGATTGCACCGCTCGCGGGCAGATCCAGCGCTCGCGCCAGCTCAGGATTTCCGGGCCGTGTTTGCGGAGCTGGTTCTGATTCTTGGAAAAGGCCATGTCCCGGCCGTCGCGCAGGACGTGGATGAATTTCAGGCCCGGAAACCGCTCATCAAGGAACGGCAGCAGATAGATCGAGCGCGGCGCTTTCCAACCCCATTTCGGACCTTTCACTCCGGCACAATGACGCGCGAGCGCGAGATCAAAATCCGCCCGCCGCTGGAAGAGTTGCCGATCGGAAAAATGTTGATGATCACGCTCGGCGGCCAGCATCCGGCTGATCCATTCATCGTGAAAGGCCACGAAATCCATGGCGTCTTCCGAAACATTCAGGTTTTCGCCCAGATCAGAGCCGGCGCGCGCGACGATGCGGGCGACAACCCGCGTGCCGGAGCCGCCGGTGGCGCCGATAACGATTGGTGATGTGGTCAATTCTTCTGGAAGTTCAGACATGAAAGGCAGGCTCGCCTGCGTCGGGCCGCGATCGGGAGCTGGAAGGCGCCACGATGCGCGCACGACCGCCCGGCGTAAAGCGGAAGCTCATTTTCACCTCTCCCCTCGCCTTGCGTTGCGTCTCAGGCCGCGCAACCCGCATACTGCACGCGATGCCCGATTCCGATCGTCCGGTCTTTTTCTTCCTCGCCCGCCGCCAGCGCCTGGCCTGCCTCCAGATGCCGAAAGCCGGGAGCACCACCTTCCGCGCCGCCTTCAGCCTGCTCAATCACCCGGAACTCACCCGCGAGGCGGTCTGCGAGCGAAAAGCGATGGTGCGGCATCCCGAGTGGGCCGATCCGGTGCCGGGCGGCGACCCGTTTTTGAAAAAATGTTTTCGCTTCACCTTCACGCGAAATCCCTATGCGCGCTTTGCGTCATTCTACCGAAGCAAGATTGGCAAACGAACGCAGTCGGAAATCAAACCGCACTTCCTGGCTCTCGGTCTGGGGGAAGGAATGACTCTCGAACAGGTGCTCGAGGTCGTCGAAAAGCACCCGGCAGAGGCGCTTGATCCGCACATCATGCCGCAAAATCTGATCGCCTTTTCTGCCGGGCAGCTGCGCGTGGATTTCGTCGGACAGATTGAGCAGCTCGATCAAGGAATGGCCGAGGTCAAGAAACGGTCCGGGGTGGATCTCGAACTGTCCCGGCTCAACGTGACCGAAGGTGCGACCGTTCGCGATCCGCGAGAGAGCTTGAGCGAAGACCTGCGCCAGCGTCTGGCCCGGCTTTATGCCGAAGACTTCCGACTGTTCGGCTACGAAGTGTGAGCGACGGACCCGTTGATTTTCTCGGCATCGGCGCCCAGAAAGCCGGCACCACCTGGCTCTGGGAAATGCTGCGGCGCCATCCGCAGATCTGGATGCCGCCGGCCAAGGAGCTTCATTATTTCGATCGAGATCAGCGCTATCCCTCACCCAGCTTTCTCGCCAGCGATTCGCGCCTGGATCGGTTGTTGGGAAAGGGCGAGCCAGATCGCGACTTCCGTCGCATCGCTCGTGCGCAGCTCCGAAGCTGGTGGCAGCAGCGGGATTGGCCCGCGCTGCGCTGGGGCTTGCGCTATTTCTTCGGCGGGCGTGATGACCATTGGTATCGCTCGCTCTTCGCGGATGCGCCACCGGGAACTCGTCGCGGCGAGATCACGCCTTCGTATTCCATCCTCGACGACGACGACGTGGCCCGCGCGGCGCGCCTTTTTCCCGCGCTGAAGATCATTCTGCTGCTGCGCAATCCCATCGAACGCGCCTGGTCGCAACTCCGCTTCGAATTCGGGCGCGGCCGGTTCGCCACGCTCGATGATCTGCCAGCGGTGCGCGATTTTTTGGACGCTCCAGCCCAGGTGCTGCGAGGCGATTACCTGCGCACGATCACGATTTGGGAACGCCATTTTCCGGCGAGCCAAATGCACATCAGCTTCTACGACGACATTACCGGCCGCCCCGCGGAAATGCTCCGCGACATCCTGCTCCATCTCGGCGCCGATCCCGATCGACTGCGCTTAAGCGAAGAAGATCTTTCGCGCCGGGTGCTCGCTTCCCGCGAAGCGCCAATGCCGCCGGCAATCCGGGATTTTCTTAAGGCAAAATACCAGCCGCAGATTCGCACTCTGGCGAATCGCCTCGGAGTTCTGGGGGAACGCTGGCTCGACTAATTCGGATTTCCAAAAACGCACCATTTTTGCGCTGCAAAGCCCCGCCTCGTGCGTAGGCTCCGCGCCTTTCCATGAAACCAGACCTTTCCACGCGCGAACTCTACGAGCGCTACGTCGTTCCGACCTATGGCCGCTTCGACCTGCGTCTGGCGCGCGGGCAAGGTGCGGAGATTTGGGACGAAAGCGGAAAGCGCTATCTCGATTTTGGAGCGGGCATCGCGGTGACCTCCGTGGGCCACTGCCATCCGCGCGTCGTGGCCACGATGCAGGAACAAATCGCGCAGCTCGTTCACACCTCGAATCTCTATTTCACGCGGCCGCAGGGTGAACTCGCGCAGCGGCTGGTCCGCCTGGCGTGCACCCCGGATGAGCCACACGGGAAAATATTCTTCTGCAACAGCGGCGCTGAAGCCAACGAAGCGCTCTTCAAACTGGCACGGAAGTTCGGTCACGATTCCGCGCCGCCCCCGCCCCGGCATGCCACGGGTGAGTGGACGGAACCGCCGCTCGCCCGCACCGACATGATCACGATGCTCGGATCCTTTCACGGTCGGACGCTGGCGGGCATTTCCGCCACCGGACAGGACAAGGTGAAAAAGGGCTTCGATCCGCTGGTCCCGGGCTTTCTCCATGTGCCTTACAACGATGGCGAAGCCTTGCGTGAGGCCGCGCGACGGCCGGAGACCATCGCAATCCTGATCGAGCCCGTGCAGGGCGAAATCGGCATCCGCCCCGCGGACGCGAGCTTCCTCGAACTCGCGCGGCAACTCTGCGACGAGCTGGGTCTGCTGCTTTTCTTTGACGAAGTGCAGTGCGGACTTGGACGGACCGGCGACTGGTGCGGTTGGCGCACGCTCGCTCCGAAGGCCGCGCCGGACGCCATGAGCTGGGCCAAGGGCATCGCCGGAGGATTTCCGCTGGGCGCTGTCTGGATTAGCGACCGGCCCGTCCAGCTCCACGACGGCTTGACCAAACCGTTGTGCGATCTGCTCGGTCCCGGAACGCACGGCACGACTTTTGGCGGCACGCCGCTCGTCTGCGCGGGAGCGAATGAAGTGCTCGCCATCATCGAGGAAGAAGGGCTGGTCGAGAATGCCCGGCGCACCGGCACCTATGCCTACCAGGCGCTGCGCGCGCTGGATTCTTCCTGGATTGCCGAGGTGCGTGGCGTCGGACTGATGCTCGCCGTTCAGCTCGCGGAAGACTTTCTCGACCGGGTCGATCTCCCGGCCGGCAAGGCGCCGTGTCTCGAGTTGGTCGAACGGCTGCATGAAGCCGGCCTGCTCACGATTCCTTCCGGCACGCATGCGGTGCGCTGGCTGCCTCCGCTCAATGTCACGCCCGCACAAATCGACGAAGCGGTCACCATCCTGAAAAGCGTTCTCGCCGCCCTGCCATGAAACATTTCCTTTCCATTGAATCACAGACCGCGGAAGACCTCGTCCGGATCGTCGATCGCGCCGCCGACATGAAGGCCAATCGCGGACGGCACGCCGAGCATCCGCTGCGGCACCAATGCTGGGCGCTGATGTTTTCCAAATCGTCCACCCGCACGCGCGTAAGCTTCGAGGTCGGCATTCGCGAATTGGGTGGCGACGTGATGTTTCTCTCGGCCAACGACATTCAACTCGGTCGCGGCGAACCGATCAAAGACACCGCGCGCGTGCTGGGGCGGATGATTCACGGCGCCGTCATCCGTACCTTCGCGCAGAGCGACGTCGAACAATTCGCCGAATTCAGCGGCATCCCCACCATCAACGCGCTCACCGATGAAGAGCATCCATGCCAGATCATGGCGGATCTCCTGACCATCCAGGAAAAGCTCGGGACCTGGCAGGGCAAGACCATCGCGTTCATTGGCGACGGAGCATGCAACATGGGCGTCTCGTGGATCTGGGCCGCGGCGCGACTCGGCTTCGAGCTGCGGATCGCCGCACCGAAAGCTTTCCAGCCGTCGGCTGAATTGCTCACCAAAGCCGGAGCGAAAAACATCACCGTCTCGGATGATCTCGACGCCGCCGCGAGCGGAGCCGATGTGCTCTACACCGACGTCTGGATCAGCATGGGCAAGGAGGAGGAAAGCGCCTATCGCCTCGCACAACTGGGCGGATTTCAGATCAACGACGCTGCGCTCGCGAAGGCCAAACCCGGCGCGCTCGTCATGCATTGCCTGCCGGCCTATCGCGGGAAAGAAATCACCGACGAGACGATGGAAGCGCACGCGCAAACCATCTTCGATCAGGCCGAAAATCGGCTCCACGCGCAGAAAGCGATCCTCAGCCTCCTCGCCCGCTGAGGTTTAAACTGCGATCAACACCGCTCCACCATGACCATCGTCGATCACGAACACATCGATCTCGCGACTCCCAGCGGTCCGATGCGAACCTTTATTTCGCGTCCCGCCGCGCCCGGCAACTATCCGGGCCTCGTCCTATTCTCGGAAATCTTCCAAGTCACCGGCCCGATTCGCCGAACCGCAGCCTTGCTGGCGGGACACGGATTTGTCGTCGCGGTGCCCGAGATTTTTCATGAGTTCGAGCCGCTGGGAACCGCGCTCGCCTACGACAGCGCGGGAGCCGATCGCGGGAATTGGTGCAAGGTCAACAAACCACTCGCCGCCTACGACGCCGACGCCCGCGCGGTGATCGACTACCTTTCGGCTCATCCCAACTGCACGGGCAAACTCGGCGCCGTTGGCATCTGCATTGGCGGACATCTGAGTTTTCGCTGCGCGATGAATCCGGAAATCCTGTCCAGCGTTTGCTTTTACGCGACGGACATATTCAAACTCGCGGACGTCCCGCGCGGCCTCGGCACCGGCATGGCGGATGACTCACTCGAACGTGCCCGCCGCGGGGACATCAAGGGCGAGTTGGTCATGATTTGGGGCCGCCAGGATCCGCACGTGCCTTACGCCGGCCGGCAGCAAATCCACGATGCGCTCGAGGAATCCGGAACCCTGTTCCAATGGCTCGAGTTCAACGGCGCCCACGCCTTCATCCGCGACGAAGGCCCGCGCTACAACCCGGTGCTGGCCCAGCAGTGTTACGGCATCGCTCTCGAGCTTTTCCACCGCCGCCTCGGCCAAGGCGACCTTTCTGCCAACTCCCCCACCCCTGCCGAAAGCCGCCATTAAATGTCATCGTGAGCGGAGGCGCGGAGCGCCGGAGTCGAACGACCCGGCTCAAATTCGCAAACCGAACTCGGACCCTGTAGCCATGGGAAACCGCAGATCGATCGAGTAGGAGCAGAACCACGAGAAAGATCCCCCTCCCCGCCTTTCGCTTTCCGCACTCCACTTTCCACTTTCCGCAGTCCGCCTTCCCCTCAGTTCGATTTGTAATGCACGCTGATCGTCCGAAAGATGTTCTGCCCATTCTGCGCTGAATAATAGAACAGTTCGATCGCGGCGTTATTGTGGTTCCACTGGTAGCCGACGATCGTCTGCGCCACGTCGCCGGCGGGCTCGTTTTTACGGGCGATGAGCGCTCCTTCACCGTATCGCTTCTGAATCGCCTGGCGGACCTGGCCCATGAATTCATCGTATTTCGCCTGATCCCAGTCGGGGCGCTGATAGATCAACTCGACCTGCACGAGTTGCGATGAGCGGAAGTAAAACACGGTGCGTTTGAGTCCGGTCTGCTTCAATCCATCCACATCCCAGGCCTCGAGACCGCCGCTCGCCCGTCGGCGCTCGACAATGGTCGCCTTCGCATTTTTCAGCATGCGTTCGAGGCGGTCGCCGTTCTCACCCCAGACCAATCCGAAGGGCGGCTTGATCTCCTCCTGCGCCTGGGCCGCTGCGCTCGCGGCCAGCAGAAATCCGAGACTGGGCAAAAAACGGGAAAGCGACATCATGAAACAAGGGGCGGTGCGACGCGTCGGGACGAGGCGCCGCGTTCGTTCCGCCTTCGACCGGGGAATGTCAATCAACAGCCGGGCGGTGTCACGCCCGAAGCACGTCAGACTTTTTTCGCCGTGCTGGCGATATATACCTCGCGCAACAGCTTGAAGTCGACCGCAACCGGTGAGTGCGCCATCAGATCGACCCCGCGATTGTTTTTGGGAAAAGCGATCACGTCGCGAATGCTCTCCGCGCCCACGATCAGCATAATCAGCCGATCCAGCCCCAGCGCGATGCCACCATGCGGCGGCGCGCCGAAACTGAACGCCCGCAGCAGATGGCCGAATTTCACCTGCTGCTCCTCCGGGCCAATGCCCAGGGTCTCAAACATCCGGGCCTGCAAATCCTTCTCGTGAATTCGGATCGAACCGCCGCCGAGCTCGACTCCATTGAGGACCACGTCGTAGGCCACCGCCCGAACTTTGGCGTATTCGCCTGAGGCCAGAAGTTTCACGTCTTCCGGATGCGGCCGGGTGAACGGATGATGAACGGCCACCCATTTGTTCTCTTCAGGCGCAAAGGCGAGCAGCGGGAAATCGACCACCCAGAGAAAGTTGAGCGCCGCCGGGTCGCTGATCAGTCCGAGCAATTCCGCGCAGCGCAACCGCACGCGCCCGAGCACTTCGCACGCGGCTTCCAGTTTGTCCGCGCCGAAGAAGAGCACATCGCCTTCGACAAATCCCATCCGCTCCGCGATCGCCGCTTTCTCGGGCTCGCTGAAGAACTTCACGATCGGCGACTCCCACTCCCCACCGACGCTCCATTTGATATAGGCCAACCCCTTGGCGCCGAATTCCGTCTTCACCCATTCCTCCCACTTCTTGAGCTGCTCTTTGGAAAGCGCCGCCGCGGCTCCTTTCGCATTGATCGCCTTGATGACGCCGCCGCCATCCGCGATCGAGCGAAAGACCTTGAACTGCGATTCGCGAAAGACGTCTCCGAGATCGACGAGTTCGAGTCCAAACCGCGTATCGGGCTTGTCCGAGCCAAAGCGATTCATCGCCTCCGCATGAGTCAGGCGCGGGAAAGGAGTGGGAATGTCAACGCCGCGAGCTTCCTTAAATATTCGGACCAGCAATCCTTCGATCAAGGTCTGAATTTCCACGTCTGAAATGAATGACGCTTCGACGTCGATCTGCGTGAACTCCGGTTGACGGTCCGCGCGCAGATCCTCGTCGCGAAAACAGCGCGCGATCTGGAAATACTTTTCAATTCCGGCGACCTGAAGCAGTTGTTTGTATTGCTGCGGGGCCTGCGGCAGCGCGTAAAACTCTCCGGGATTCAGCCGCGACGGCACGAGGAAATCGCGTGCACCCTCGGGCGTCGGATTCGACAGGACCGGCGTTTCGATTTCCAGATAGCCCGCCTCGTCCAGGTAATCGCGCGTCGCCTTGGTCACGCGATGCCGCGGTCCGAAGATTGGCAGCCATCTCGAAGCGCCGCAGATCCAGGTAGCGATATTGCATCCGCAAATCCTCGTTTGCGACTTTCGAATCGAGCGGAAAGGGAGGCACGTCCGACTTGTTCAAAACCGTCAGCTCGGAAGCGATCACCTCGATGTCGCCCGTGCCGAGCTTCGGGTTTTCTGTTCCCGCCAGCCGCGCCGCCACGCGTCCAGTGACTTGAATGACGTCTTCGCCGCGCAAGCCATGTGATGCTTCCGCGACGGCGGGGAATTCCTCCGGGCGAAACACGACCTGCGTCAATCCTTCGCGATCGCGCAAATCGATGAAAATGACCCCCCCGTGATCTCGGCGCGAATTCACCCAACCCGCGAGGGTAACGGTTTCTCCAATGTGATCCTTGCGCAGGCGGTTACAGGTGGTCGAACGAAACATAAGGGGCGCGGACGTTAGGGAGCGAAAAACAAAACGCCAGTCCGATTCCTTCGCGCAATGCACATCGAAAACCGGCTCTCCATCCCGGAATTCTGTTCAGCTTCGCCTTTTCGATCTCGCCCGGAAATCGGATAGATGCGCTCTGCCACCAGCCCCACCTCGATTCCTTCCATGACGAACCCATGACCTCAGACATTAGCGTGCTCGATCTCTTCACGATCGGGATTGGGCCGAGCAGCTCGCACACGGTTGGACCGATGCGGGCGGCGCGGCGCTTCATCGAACGTCTGGCCGAAGCGGGCCTGCTGCCGCGGACCGCCCGGATCGAAACACACCTCTACGGGTCGCTCGCGCTCACCGGCAAAGGCCACGGCACGGACCAGGCCGTGTTACTCGGGCTCGAAGGCGAGACACCGGAGAGCACCGATGTTGATGCTGTGCCGGCCCGCATCGAGCGGATCCGGTCGGGGCGGACCTTGCGGGTAAGCGGCTGGCACGAAATCGCTTTCGACGAGCGCGCCGACCTGCAATTTCATCGATCGGAAGCGCTGCCCGCGCATCCAAACGGCCTGCGCTTCAATGCGCGCGATGCCTCAGGGGCGGAGTTGCTGGCCAAGACTTACTACAGTGTCGGCGGCGGATTCGTCGTCGGAGAAAAGGGCGCCGCCGAAAACCGGCTGACGGTCACAGCGCACGCGCTCCCATTTCCCTTCCGCCTGGGGGACGACCTGCTGCGGCTGGCGCGAGAATCCGGGCTCAGCGTGAGCGAGATGACGCTGCGCAACGAATCGTGCTGGCGCTCGGAAGCAGAGACGCGTGAGGGTCTTCTCCGCGTGTGGCGGGCCATGCAAACGTGTGTCGAACGCGGCTGTCGGAACGACGGCACCCTGCCCGGAGGGTTGAAAGTCACGCGGCGCGCGCCGGCCCTGTACCGCGAATTAAACAAAAATGCCGAGACGGGAATGTGCGACCCGCTCGCTGCGCTCGACTGGGTGAGCCTGTGGGCCATGGCGGTAAATGAAGAAAACGCCGGTGGCGGTCGCGTCGTGACGGCTCCGACCAATGGTGCCGCGGGACTCATTCCAGCGGTCTTGCACTACTACGCGCAGTTCTGCGACGGCGCGAACGACGATGGTATCGTCCGGTTCCTTCTGACCGCCGGGGCGATCGCCATGCTCTACAAACTGAACGCCTCGATCTCCGGGGCAGAAGTCGGATGCCAGGGCGAAGTCGGCGTGGCCTGCTCAATGGCTGCGGGCGCGCTGTGCGAAGCGCTCGGCGGCTCGGTGCCACAAGTGGAAAACGCCGCCGAGATCGGCATGGAGCACAATCTCGGGTTGACCTGCGATCCCATCGGCGGGCTGGTGCAAGTCCCCTGCATCGAGCGCAATGCCATGGGTGCAGTGAAGGCCATCAACGCCGCCCGACTTGCGCTCCGGGGCGACGGAACGCACCGCGTCTCGCTCGATAAAGTCATCGCCACCATGCGCGCGACCGGAGCGGACATGAGCACCAAATATAAGGAGACTTCCCGCGGCGGCCTCGCTGTGAACGTCATTGAATGTTGAGACCCAACGCCTGACGCGCCGGAAAACCCTTTCTGGATCAGGGTCTGAATCTTCACCACGGAAACGCTCGGCACACCACGTCGGCTCGGGTCGATTTCGGCTTCCTATCCGCGTCCAAATCTTCTCTCCGGAAGCAGTGAGCAATTTAGAATCCGCTTCCGAACCGGGTGACCTGGAACCGTCGACTGCCCTGTCGCAACGCCTGCGGCGGCTCGCGTGATTTCAACCGATTCTGCCACCATAACAACTCGCAGTGCTGTGGTCCCTCTGGAAGCCGATCTGAAAGCGTCGGAGGCGTGGAGCACATTCGTCACAATCGAAACGTGATCTCCATATTAGCCTCACAAACTTTACAGAAGCCGCATTGCCGGACGAATGGGCGGTTCGTTAGACCTACCAGCCCTGCGGGACCCCTCGCAGTAATTAAACACACAACACGATTCCACTAGCATATGTTAATGCCTAAACTAACTCAGATCGCATTGCTGGCCGCCCTCCCCTTGGGCACGACCTGCCTCGCATCCAGCATCTCCGATACCGCGGACAGCAGCTCAGAATCTCCGTACCTTGTTCCGGTCGATTCCTCCGTGTTCATCAAATCGATGATCACCGTGGGCGACGCCGTCAATTACAAGCCGCACACTGACATTCCCTACGCCATGGTGGGAATTCCCGATGGCCTTGGCGCATTCGATAACGATAGTTCTGACAGTGAATGCCGGGACAATGATGACGACGAGGGCAAGAATAAATCACGCGGGACATTTACGCTGATTATGAATCAGGAATTGACGTCTTCGGTCGGAATTCCTCGGGCGCATGGCTTTAAGGGTGCCTTCATCTCGAAATGGATCGTCGATAAGAGCACGTTGAATGTCCTCAGGGGTCAAGACCTGATGCGGACCGTGAGCCAATGGGATAACGCAACGCAAAGCTACGTACCGCTGGCGAGTCCCATGACCCGCTTTTGCTCCGGCGATCTTCCCGCGTTGACTGCTTTCTATAATCCAAGAACGAAACGGGGTTTCAATGGCCATATTTACATGAATGGCGAAGAATCCGGAACGGAAGGCCGCGCCTTTGCTCATTTCATGAATGGCTATAGCTTCGAGTTACCAGCACTGGGAAAGTTTGCGTGGGAAAACTCCGTCGCTAATCCTGGAACCGGTGACAAGACGATCGTCGCCGGAACGGACGACGGCACCGGTGGGCAGGTGTACATCTATGCCGGAGACAAAACGAAATCACGTGATGATCTCGCGGCCGCAGGACTGAAAGACGGCACCCTGTATGCCATTAAGGTCGCGGGTGTTTCGATCGAAACAGACGCAACCGTGTTCAGCACGGGGCCGTTCTCGGTCGTTAGCTTGGGCAACGTCACCGGACTCACAGGAGCTCAGCTGGAAGCAAATTCCCAAGCCGCCGGCGCAACGAGCTTTAACCGTCCGGAGGACAGTTGCTGGGATCCGAGCAATCCGAGAGACCTTTACTTCGTGACTACGGCCAGTTTCACGGGCAAGAGCCGTCTCTGGCGGATAAGCTTTGTCGATCCGTCCCGGCCTCAGCTCGGTGGAACCGCGACGGTCCTGCTCGATGGGACGACGGGGCCGTTGATGATGGATAACGTCACCATCTCCAAGAATGGTACGATGTTGATTCAGGAAGACATCGGCAACCAGACTCCCCTCGGCAAAGTCTGGCGCTACAAAATTGCGACGGGCGAACTGACTCTGATCGCTCAACACGATCCGGCCCGTTTCATGCCGGGCGCTCCCGGGTTCCTGACGCAGGATGAGGAATCGTCCGGAGTTATCCCCATGGATGACATTCTGGGTGAGGGCTGGTTTTTGCTCGACGTGCAGGCGCACTACAACATCGGTGATTCCGAGCTGGTTGAGGACGGCCAATTGCTCGGTCTCCGGATCGCGCCGGAGAAGGGCAAACCGACTAAGGAATGGGAAAAGGATAAGAAGAAGGATTAAGAACGGTCTCCGCCCACGCAGTTTGTTCGAATCAAGCGGAGTCTGCCCAGGCAGGCTCCGCTTTTGATTTTTGGGGGACCATGCCGTTCGGCTATGGCATGGGCAGTGCGGAGGCCGAATCTCATGAGCGCACGTTCCTACGGTCCGTCGCCGGTGGGGCGGAGCCGACCGAATTCTTTTCAAGAATTGTGTTTTCTTCGCGGCGGGGTCGTTTCAGGCTCTGCTCGCTGTTGCGATGCTTGCTGGAGTGTCGATAGCAAGTGAGCGGCGGCGATTATGTCACACACTCGTCAATCGCCTGCGGGCGGAAAGATTGCGGGCGGCACCGATCTCTTCGCAGAGTTCGGAACAGATGCGGATTATTTCGCGGGAGCAAAGCCGCACGAGTGGATCAAGGCGACGGGAGCGAGTGGATCGGACGGATTTTACGATCCAGGGGCGTTTCTCACGGCCAGCCATGCGCAGTGGAATCTGTCGGCTTCGTTTATCGGTCCGCTGCCGGCGGGTGGCATGCGCGGAACAGCGGAGCCGCATTCAATTTCATCGCCCCTGCGGGAAAGCTCGCTTCCGGTTGCCGCGGGCAGCGGAGAAATACTCCCGGGGGCTCCGGGTGATCCCATCACGCAGGCACAGGTCAATCAGTTCGCGCAGGGCCTGGCCCAGACTTTGTCAGCGGTGCAGTCAAATCTCGTGAATCAGGTTTTCGCCGAGACGCTGCCGATCCTCGGGAACCATTTGCTCGGTGCCGCCAGCTCCGGAGCGACGCAATTGGCCTACGTCACAGCGCTGAAGGACGCGATCGCGACAGGGCTCGGCACCCTCACCGGTTCGGCGGCTTACGCGGAGGCGCAGGTTGAGTCGGCGCTGAACAGTGCGCTCACGGGATTCGGCACGGCGGATCTCAATCTCGCCAATCCGAACGACATCGCGCTGACCTTCAACACGGCCCAAAACGTCGGTGCGCTTTCGGTACCGATCGACAGTCACCTCGGGCTGCCAGGCATCGGTCTCACCACCACCGGTTCCGCGCAAAGCACGCTCGATTATGTGATGAACTTTTCCAGCGGTCTCGACGCGAACGGTTTCTACCTGAGCACCGGCGGCGGCGGGGCCGCGTTTCAGATCACTGCGAACACGACGCTGTCGGGCTTTGGCGCGGGCGCCGAGTTGTCCGCTCTAAAGTTCAACGCGACGGACAACGCGGCCACGCCGACGCTCTTCAACGCCACGTTCAATGTCGCCCTCAAGGACGCGAATAACGACGGCCACCTGCGCGTGGGTGAACTCGGCGACGATCTTCTCGATGCGACGCTTTCCGGCAATGCGGCGATCAATCTCCACCTCGCCAGCGATCTGGGAACGGCGGTGCTTCCGGCGATCGGTGCGGATTTGAATTTCGTCTGGGGTTTCTCAAACGCGCCAGTCATCCCGGGCGACAGCAATACGACGTTCGGTTCGGTTCCGGAGGTGGGGTTCAAGAACGTGACGCTCGACCTCGGCACTTTCTTTTCGGATTTCGCCCGCCCCGTGCTCCAGACGGTCCGCGACGTATCCGCGCCGCTGCAACCGATCATTGACGCGATGATGCAGCCGATCCCGGTATTGACGAACCTGCACAGGCTGAATCCCGCGATCCCCGAATCGCTGCTGCAGATGGCGGTGGCCAACGGGACCATCTCGCAAGCGCAGGCCGATGCATTCAATATTCTCGCGACGTTGACCGACATCAGCGACCGGGTCCCGCTCGATGGTGCGGGCGGCGTGCAAATCGACCTGGGCGATTTTAATCTCGGAGGGGCCGACCCCCGGGCCGCGGTTTTTGAGCTCGCGAGTATCATCCCCAACTCGATTCGCGACGCCGTAAGCGCTGCGGCGCAGAGCCCCGCCGCCATGGATTTCCTAAATGACCTCGCCGGGTTTCCCGTCGTTCCGCCCGGTGGCGGACCCGATGGCCAGGGATTAAAATTTCCGATCCTCGATAATCCACAGACCGCCTTCGGGCTTCTGCTCGGGCGCAACGTCGATTTGTTCACGATGGACAACGCGACTCAGAACATCGCGCTCTATGACCTGAACGAGTTCGTCAGGCTCATCGGTCCGCTGGGCATTCGCTTGCAGGGCGAAGGTAATGTGCGGCTCGATCTCGATTTCGGCTTCGATACGCATGGGCTCGTTCAATTCGCTGCCAGCGGGGATCCATCGCAGATCTTCAACGGCTTCTATATCAAAGTGCCCACGGACAGCGCGGGATTGCCGATCTCGATTGCGGAGTTGACGGCGGATTTTAACGCCGCGTTGGCCGTGAATCTCATCCTGGCTGAGGCGGGTGCGGGCGGAGGGCTGGCCGCGGACATCAATGTGACCCTCGCGGATCCGAACGGCGATCTGCGCGTCCATCTCGACGAGTTTATCGACCAGTTTAACATGTCGCCGCTATGTGTTTTCGATGCGGACGGCGCGCTCACGTACGGGCTCCATGCCTACGTGACGGTTGGGATCGGGCCGGTGTCGCACACCGAGACCTTCGATGGCCCCGGCGGAGTCCTCGCCAATTTTTCATTTTCCTGTCTCGGCCCGGACGACGAACGGCCCGTGCTGGCGCATCTTGATACGGGCGATGCGCACTTGCACCTCGGGCCGGAAGCATTTCTGCGCGTGTCCGGCAATACCGCCGATGGTGCCGAAGAGTTTATCGTCACCCACCTTGGGGGCGCAGCCGCCACGGAGCAAATCGGGGTGTCTTTTGTCACCCAGAGCGAATCAACCGGAGCGTTGGGCATGTTGCCCTATGGCCCGGTCAATGGCTTCATTCGGGGAGATGGCGGGATCAATGATGACTCGATTTTTCTGGCCGAGGACGTTATCACTCCCGCGATTCTGAGCGGGGGCGCGGGCAATGACCGACTCACGGGTGGTGGAGGCAACGACGCGATTTCCGGCGGGATTGGGCGTGATGTGCTCATTGGCGGCCTGGGTGACGACTCGCTCCTTGGTGAAGATGGTGATGACCTGCTTGAGGGCGGTCCAGGTGCAGACGTCCTGGATGGTGGGCCGGGCTATGATGCGGTCACCTATGCCGGTTCACAGAGCAGCGTGCTGATCGATTTATCGATTGGCCTGACCACGAACGACGCGTTTGGCGACGTCTTCATCTCGATCGAGCAATACGAATCCACGGGGTTCGACGACACTCTGATCGGGACGGCCGGTCCGGATGTATTCTACGCCATTGCCGGCGACGATGTCCTGGATGGCCGCGATGGTGACGATCTGCTCGAAGGCGGTCCCGGCGCGGATCAACTCATCGGCGGCAACGGTTTTGACTATGCCAGCTACTGGCGCTCGCCCGTGGGCGTGCAGGTGAATCTCGCGACGAGTTCGGCAACCGGCGGGGATGCCGCGGGAGACACATTCGATGGCATCGAAGGATTGGAAGGCTCATCCTTTTCCGACACCCTAACCGGGGATGCGAATCCCAACCGCATCTTCGGTGGCCTGGGTCGCGACTTCATCGATGCGGGCGAAGGCGACGATTTCGTTTCCGGCGGTGGCGACAACCCGCTTCCCGGTCCATTCGGACCGAATGAAGTTCCCTATCCACGCTTCGAGTTAATTGGCGGCGAGACGCGATTGGTCGGCGTCGGTGGCGACGATCTCGAGGGCGGTCCCGGCATCGACACCGTTTCCTTTGAGGGCTTGGAAGTCGCCGCCCACACCCTCCCCGCGGGGCAGAACGGCGACCGGATCGTCGGCGCCATCGTGAATCTCGCCACCGGTGTGAACAACAACGCGGCGGCCACCACGACCCTCAGCGGCTTTGAGAATATGATCGGTACGGACTATGGGGATGACCTTACCGGCGACGACGGGCCGAACCTCTTCGACCCGTTGCACGGCGGTGGCTATTTCATCGCGAGCACCAGCGGGCCGGATCGCGTGGACGGCCGGGGCGGCGAGGACACGCTCCGTATCGATTTTTCGCGCGAGGATTTGCCGACTTCCACGGGCATTCAGTCCCTCGGCTTTGGCAACGGGAGCATGGAATACAGGCGCAGCACCCCGGACTCTCCAGTTTGGTTGTCCGACGACACGTCCGCCGTCAACATCGAGCACTTCATCATCACCGGCGCGAGCAAGGACGACGCGATCATCGCGGGAAATCGCAATTACAGCGACATGCTCTCCGGCATGGAAGGAAATGACCGTCTGGAGGGCTATGGCGGCAGCGATACGCTGCTCGGCGGCGATGGAAATGATCAGATTTTTGGCCTGGTTTTCCACACCGATCAGGGCGGAACGGGCGGGGCATCTTTGATGGTGGATGGGAACGACTTCATCGACGCCGGCGACGGCGATGATTACGTCGATGAATACTTTGGCGGAACTCCTGCGCCGCTCCACGCTGCCGATGCCAGGCTCCAACTCGATGGCGGCACCGGCTTCGACATCCTTTCGGTCGATTTTGGTAATGAGAGTATGGCGATAGTCTGGGACAGCGCGAACCCAGCAAATATCGAGTTCCCGGACGGAGCCTATGCACGCAACTTCGAACAATTGCGCTATTTCGGAGGCGGCGGCGGAGATGACGTGATCGCGCAACGCGGCCGAGCGGACAATTACTTCTACCTGGGCGACGGCGATGACACCATCGATCCAGGCATTGGTATTGACAGCATCTACGGCGGTCCGGGCAGTGACCTTCTGATTCTGGATTTCAGCGTCGGCGACGGTCCGACTTCGCTGGGAGTAAACGGCGGTGGTCCTTTCACGGGCGGAACATTTTCGCGCTATATCACACCTGGCGGCGAACGTGATATCACCTACGCATACGACTTCGAGCGCTTTCACATCACCGGAACCAGCAAGGACGACAACATCAACGGGATCGATGGACCGGACATGCTCTTTGGCGGTGAAGGTAATGACGTCCTGATTGGAGGAGGCGGTTTTGGCACGGGCGGATTAATTGACAATAATTACCTCGATGGCGGCCCGGGTAACGACACGCTCTGGGGCAGCGGACGCGTCGCAAACCTGGATGGCGATGACACGCTGATCGGGGGTGATGGCGACGACATCCTTTACGGCCGGGGAGGCAGCGACGTCCTGGCCGGTGGCCCGGGCAACGACATCATTTACGGCGATGAACTAACTCCGCGTCGGCGGGTAGATGGCACGGACGTGGTCGACGCCGGTGATGGAGACGATTTCGTGAGCGAGTTTCAAACCTTTGGCAGCAGCGTTACGGCAGCCCCGGCCACCGTCCTGATGCTCGACGGAGGCCCGGGATTTGACACGCTTTCCGTGGACGTTTCGCAGGAAACGCAACCGTTCATTTGGGACAGCACCAGCCTGGCTAACATCGAATTTCCCAGCGGCTCTTATGTCCGGAATTTCGAAGTGATCCAGGACTTCATCGGAACGACTGGCAATGACGTCGTCATTCAGCGCGGTCGTGTGAACAACAACATCGATACGGGCGCAGGTGATGACGTGATCGACCCGGGCCTAGGTCTTGACCAGATCAATCCCGGCCCGGGCAACAATCTCTTGATCTTCGATTTTTCGGTCGGCGACGACGCGAACGTCGGCGGGCTCATGTATTCGGCACCGACCACCATCGAACGTCACGACCTCACCTCGGGCACGGTAGTGGATCAAATCCGGGTCTTTAGCGGTGCAAACGACCGTTACGAGATTACCGGAACCTCAAAGGTCGACGTGCTCCACGGCTTCGGTGGGGCGGACGTACTCCTCGGCGGTGCGGGAGATGACTCGCTCGATGGGGGCTCGGGAGATGATTGGCTCGATGGCGGCACGGGTGCGGACACCATGAGCGGTGGCAGCGGGAACGACACCTATCGTATCGATTCGATCGCCGACGTCATCGCGGGTGAAACGTCCGCCAGCGGCAATGACACCGTCCGGGCGGTGATTGACTACACGCTGGAAGAGAATCTCGAAATCTTGGTGCTCGAGGGCCGGGCCATTCACGGCACCGGCAATGCGCTGGCGAACATCATCACCGGCAACGCGCGCAGCAATGCGCTCGATGGTGGCGAAGGGGACGACGTGATCACGGGTGGGTTTGCGATCGGCCTCGCGGGTTCGCGCGAGGTGGATTTGCTCCACGGTGGCCTGGGTGCGGATGTTTTCGTGCTCGGGGACACGGACTCACGCTACTACGACGATCGATCGAGCCTAACCCCAGGCACCAGCGGCTACGCGCGGATCGACGACTTCACACCATCGGCCGGCGACCAGCTGAAACTCCATGGCGCCGCCGGCGAATACTTCCTCGGGGCTTCGCCCGTGGCCGGCGTGCCCGGCACCGGACTGTTTCACGACACCAATGCCGACGCCATTTTCGAGCCTGGCTACGACGAACTGATCGCCATCCTCGATTCACCCGACGCTCTCACCCACGCCAACACCATCGATGCCGCGCTCTTTGTCTAATCGCGGCGCTTGGAGCGCGAATGCTTTTCGGTCGACGGCGGGGCGGTTTCTGAAGGTCGCGAGTGAAACGCTGGCGAACAACTTGTTTGCAATTGACTCGCGCAGCGCCGGGTGTCTCATTGCCGCGCGACCACAAAGCTTACGGTTTCGTCGGTAGGAGGTGAGGGGCCGCCGACTATGTCACAACCTAATTATTCGCTTCCGCTCCGGAAGTTCGCGGTTCACTCCGCTCTCCTCGCCGAGGATGCAGCGGTCCTTAATGTTTTTGACCCCGCTGCTCAGGCAGATTGGATCAAGCCGCCGGGGGCGGACCATTCGGACGGGTATCGCGACCCATCGGCGGGATCGGCCCTGCACTGGCAGCCGGGTTCCGTCTTTGTCCGACCGCTTCCCGCCGGCTCCCATTCAGTTTCCGTGCCTTTGGCCGAAGGCTGGCAGCCGGTCGCCGCGGCGAGCGGTTTTGCCGTACCGGCGGCCGCGCCGGCCAGCGGTCTGACGCAGACGCAGGTGGAGACACTGAAGTCGGGCTTTGGCGCGGCGCTGGCGAGCATCGACGCAAATGTTGCGGCGCAGGTTTTCGCTGAGACGCTGCCGATCGTCGGCAACAATCTTGGTGACGCAGCGACGGCGGGGGCGGCGCAGCTTCACTATGTCGGCAATCTCAAAACGGCGCTGATGTCCGGGCTGAATTCGTTGCAGGGCTCGGCGACTTACACGGCCGTGGAAGTCGAGGGGGCAATCAATAACGCGCTCGCCGGTGCCGGGATCGGTGGCCTCGGAGCAACCGTGGATCTCTCCGACGCGTCGGACATCGTGCTGCATCTTGTGACGAACGCGAACTATGGCGCGCTGACCACACCGATCGAGGGCGATATAGGCCTGCCGAAACTCGGACTGCATACGAGCGGCGATGCACAGACAACGGTCGGCAACGTTTTCAACTTCAGCGCCGGGCTCGACAGCGGCGGATTTTACGTTGCGGCCGGTTCCCCAAACAATTTCACCATCACGACCGACACGAAAACGCCAGGCTTCAACGGGAGTGCGGACATGGCCTCCCTGCGCCTGGTGGCAGTGGATCACGGGGCGCAGCCGACGGATTTTCAAGGTACCTTTGACCTCAACCTGAAAGATCCCGGCGGCGACGGAAAACTGCGGGTGAGCGAACTTGGAGGGGATCTCGTCGATGCGACGCTGACCGGCGGGGGCGGGCTCCATCTCGATCTGAACTCGAACCTGCCCGTCGGCGCCGCGCTCCCAAAGTTCAGCACCGAGTTCGATGTCTCGTGGTCTTTCGGGAACGCGGTGGTGGATCCGGCAGACGACAACACCGACTTCGGGACGGCGCCGGTCATCAGCTTTAACAACAACAAGCTGAATCTCGGTTCGTTTTTCGACAGCTTCGCCGGGCGCACGCTGAATGAGATTTCGACGGTGACCGCACCGCTGCAGCCGGTGATCGACATCCTCACGACTCCCATTCCGATCCTGAGCGATCTCGGATCCAGTAAAGTCACCCTGCTCGATTTCGCGGGGCTGAGTCCGGAGACGACGGCGGCGATCAAGGGCCTGGCAGATATCGTCACCCTTGCCAACAAGACGGCGACTTTCACGAACGACGGGAATGTGAACCTCGATTTAGGGTCGCTCTCGGTGAGTGGGGATGTGCGCACGGATTTGCCGGAGAACCTCCTCCTGGGCATCCTGCGCCAACCCGGTGTGCTCAGCAGTCAGAATGCAGATGCCGCCGACTTCGTGAACGGGCTGAGTTCGATCGCCGGCGGCGGTTTGAGCTTCCCGATCCTGACGGATTTCAAAAGCATCGGAGAGCTGTTGCTGGGGCAGGACGTCGATCTTTTCGATTACAAAACCGCGTTCGGATTCGACAAAGAGTTCTCCCAATACTTCCCGGTCCTCGGTTTCATCGGGGTGAAGCTGGGCGGGCATTTTGGGCTGTCCGCGCAGTTCGACTTCGGCTTCGACTCGCAGGGGCTCAAGGATTACGCGACCGGCGGATACGTCGATCCGAACGACATTTTCAACGGCTTTTACGTGCGCGCGACGGACGACGCCGGGGCGCCGGTGACGGGCTTTCAGATTTCCGCGGGCGTGATTGCTGGGATCGAGGCGAACATCGGCATCGCGTCGGCGGGCGTGGATGGCGACCTCACCGCCACGGTGGATTTCGCGCTCAACAGCGCCCTCGATCCGACCGGTGAAGGGAAGATTCGCGGCGACACGCTGACGAGCACGCCGATCGGCGATCTGTTCGATCCGTCGGGAGAATTCACGACCGGCTTGCGGGCGTATCTCGAGATCGGGATTGATCCGTTCAGCATCGAGTTCAGCTTCGATAGCCCGCGCATTACGCTGATCAATTTCGACGGCGACAAGGACAACCACGCGATCCTGGCGAGCAATATCGGCGGGGGCGACCTCGCGCTGAACGTGGGGCCGCGGGCGGTGGATCGACAGCTCGGGAATCTGATGGATGTCGGCGAGGCCTATTACATCGATGTGCAGCATGTCCCGATCACGAACCAATCGTTCCTGAACATCAACGCGTTCGGTTTCGACGAAGCCCACAACAATCTGCCGGGGCGGATTATCGGCGACGGCGCGGACCATGCAGATTCGCTGGTCGTCGCGGCGGACGTGAACATCCCGGTCGTCTTCACCGGCGGAGCGAACCGAGACGTTCTCACGGGCGGGGCGGCGGCTGACAGCCTGAGCGGTGACGACGGTCCGGACGTGCTCAGCGGCAATGGCGGCGCGGATATCCTTCACGGCGGCGCGGGGTCGGATGTGCTGATCGGCGGGGCGGATGGCGACCTACTCGATGGAGGCGACGGCGAGGACACCGCTTCGTATGCGACGGCTCCTGTCGGGATGACGATCGATCTGCGCACGATGACCTTCACGGGCGACGGAGCCGGCGACACGTTTGTCTCGATCGAACGGTATGAAGGGACGAATTTCGACGACACGATCGACGGCAACGACTCGTTCAATGGCCTGCTCAGCGGGCTCGACGGAAATGACACGATCCACGGTCACGGCGGCGACGATTTGATCGACGGTGGCAAAGGCGACGACGCAATCTTCGGCGATGCCGGCAATGATTTTCTGATCGGGGGGCCGGGAGCGGACTCGATTGATGGCGGCGACGGGATCGACACGGTTTCCTACACGACCTCGAAGACGCCAGTGGTCGTGAGCCTCCGCACTGGACTCGGAACCGGCGGCGACGCTGACGGCGACGTGTTGAGCAATGTCGAGATCCTGCTCGGCTCACCGCTGCCCTTTGGCGATCTGACGAATCGTTACGATAACTTCGGAAAACCGATTGTGTCCGGCACGGGCGACACCCTCGAAGGGAGCGACGGGGCGGATGTCATCAGCGGACTCGGCGGCGCGGATTTCATCGATGGGGGCGCGGGAAACGACGTGATCTACGGCGATTACTCCGGGATCAATGGACCGCTGCCTTCCACGGTCGGATTCGATCAGGACACGCTGCGCGGCGGTCCGGGGAACGATATGATCTTCGGCCAGGAGGACGACGACGATCTCGACGGCGGTCCCGGTCACGACATCCTTGACGGTGGTGACGGCAATGACCATCTGCACACCCTTGATCTTGGCAGCGTGGATACGCTCGACGGCGGCACCGGGGTGAATCGGCTTTCGGCGGACTACTCGGACAAAACGGTTTCGATCAACTGGATCGCCGGGCAGACGAACGATTACGCCTTCGCGGACGGCGACATCGAGCGCAACTTCCAGAACGTCGGCGAACTCGATACCGGCGATCAGCCGGACATGATCGTGCTCAACGGCCTGGCGGACGATGGATTCAACAACATCATCCGGACGAATGGAGGTGCCGACATCGTTTACACGGGCGCCGGGGACGATGTGATTGAAGGCGGCCCGGGCAACGACATACTTTACAGCGGCGACGCCAATACCGCGGACGGAAATGACACCGTGGATGCCGGACCCGGCGATGATTACGTCAATGGCGGCAACACGCGCATTACCTTCGTTTTTGACGGCTTTGGTGCAATCGTCGGGCATCTCGGTGGAAACGCGGATGTCCTCGCTGGCGGGGACGGCAACGACACGGTGGCGTTCGATCAATTGGTCAAAACCGTGGTTTATATCGGCGCCAACAATGACTTTGGAAAGGTGTTCCCGCTTGGCGTGCTGGTGAACCTGGCGACCAACCAAACCGGCATCGCGGCGGAGGGAATCGTGATTAGTGGCTTTGAAAACATTGTCGGCACGAATGGGGGAGACGACCTGACGGGCGATGAAGGACCGAACACTTTCTGGCCGTTGCGCGGCGGAGGGCTGAGCAGCGGCGTGACCGGCGGTCCCGATCGGATCGACGGCGCGGGCGGGGAGGACACGCTGGTCATCGATTTTTCCGTCGCCGACCAGGCCGATTGGGAAGGTGTGAATACCAATGGGGGCAGCCTCTCTCGGCTCGACATCGCCCATACGAAGGCGATCGACAGCTACGGATATCAAAACATCGAACACATTCAGTTCACCGGCACCAGCCACGCGGACGTCTTCTACCCAGTGGCCCGTGATTTCGGAGATGTGCTGATCGGGCTCGGGGGCAACGACTCGCTCGGCGGCTTCGGCGGAAGTGACACGTTGCTCGGTGGAGATGGGAACGACCTCATCTCCGCGCAGGGTCGATCAGTGGGTGATTTCAGTGGCACCGCCGGCGGGCATGACATTCTGGATGGTGGAAACGGCGACGATACGATCGAAGACATTGCCTACAATAGCGGCCCCGTTTCGCTGGCCGCCGATGCCCTGTTCCAACTCGATGGCGGCCCAGGTTTCGACTCGCTCTCTGTCGATTTCTCCAATCACTCGGAGGCGATCGTATGGAGCAGCGCGACACCGACGGACATCCAGTTTTTGGATGGCGCTTATGCCCGAAATTTCGAGCAGATCCGACTCTTCGTGAGTGGAGCGGGCAATGACTCGATCACGCAACTCGGACGCTTCGACAATACCTTCCTCCTGAACGATGGCGACGACACTGCCGCGCCCGGCCTGGGCATGGACACGGTGGACGGCGGCGCAGGCGATGACCTGCTTGTTCTCGATTTTAGCGTTGGCGACAGTCCTGCTTACAATGGCATTTACGGTGCCGTCTTTTTCGGTGGCGGCTACACGCCTGCATTTTTTCGCGATCAACCGGGCGTCGGAATTATCGATCGGGTCGGATTCGCGAACTTCGAAAGGCTGCATCTCACCGGCACGTCGCACGCGGATACGATGGGCGATTTCGTCGGCGATGACATCATCTTTGGGCTCGGTGGAAATGACGTGATCATCAGCGCATTTGGCGGAAACAATACCTTCGACGGCGGCGCGGGAAATGACACTCTCACCGGCGCTGGCGGCATTGATACGCTGCTCGGGGGCGATGGCGACGACACGCTCAGCGGCGCCGCCGGCGATGACATTCTCGATGGCGGCGCGGGCGCGGACATGATGAGTGGCGGCACGGGCAACGATCGCTACACGGTCGATTCGATTGCGGATCTCGTGGTGGAGAATGCGGGGGCGGGGGCGGATACGGTTTTCGCGCTGATCAACTACAACCTCGGACCGGACGTCGAGAATCTCGAACTCGGTGGTCGCGCCCTGTCCGGCACGGGCAATGCGCTGGCGAACATCATCACCGGCAACGCGCGCAGCAATGCGCTCGATGGTGGCGACGGGAACGACGTGATCACCGGCGGGTTTGCGATTGGTCTCACAGGATCGCGCGAGGTGGATCTGCTCCACGGTGGCCTGGGAGCGGATGTTTTCGTGCTCGGGGACACGGACTCGCGCTACTACGACGATCGCTCGAGCCTGACGCCAGGCACCAGCGGCTACGCGCGGATCGACGACTTCACGCCAGCGGACGGCGACCAACTGAAACTCCATGGCGGCGCCGGAGAATACTTTCTCGGCGCATCGCCTGTGGCCGGTTTTCCCGGCACCGGACTGTTTCACGACACCAATGCCGACGCCATTTTCGAGCCTGGCTACGACGAACTGATCGCCATCCTCGACTCACCCGACGCTCTCACCCATGCCAACACCATCGATGCCGCGCTGTTTGTCTGACGGATACCGTTTCGTCACTGCGTTCCGTGCGCTTTCGATCATCGTGTGCGTTGTGATGGCATCGACGCTCGGCGCGGCGACTCCGGCGACCTGGGATGGCACCACTGGCAACTGGAGCGACGCCGCGCGCTGGAGCACCAATCCCGTTTTCCCCAACAACATTGGCCCCGATCTCTACGACGCGGTGATCAACGCGGGAGCTGTTTCGCTTGATCAAACCATCGTGATCAACCAGCTCGCGCTCGCGGGCGGCAACCTCGGTGGAACGTTTCCGCTCACGCTCATGGATGGGCTCGCGTGGTCTGGGGGCACACTCGAGATGACTGGAGCGGGCCAGATTCGGATCGGCAGTGGCACGGTCAGCACTATTTCTGGCGCGCCGACATTTCAATCCGGGCGCATTGTCGGCGGTGGCAACGCAACCTTGAACATCGTCTCCGGCGTTACGCTCAACGTTCTCAATCAGTCCGCCTTTTTCGCCGATCCGGCCAGCCCGTCGTGGACGCTGGAAAATGCAGGGATCTTCGTCGCGAAATCGACCTCCGGCGCCGGGTTCACGTCGATGGACGCGCGTTTCAACAATTTGGGAACGATTCGTGTGGAAACCGCGGGCAGCGCTTCTCACACCCTCTCGCTGGCCGGCGGTGGGATGGTTGGGGGCATGATACAACTGGACGCTAATACGACGCTCGAGTTGGGCAGTGATGTTACCCTCGACGGAGCGACAATCACGGGTTCAGGCGTGCCGATCGTGGCCGGGTTCGTGACCGTCCTTGGGAATGTGGACACACCGGCGCTGTCCGAAGCCATTGGCGAATTGCGCGTCTCCGCCGGCGGCACCATCCACCTCACGGGTTCGCAACCCTTCACCGTCGATGACGGCATTGTTTCCGGAGTGGGCACGATCGATGGCGATCTCGACCTCCCCGGTGGAACCATTGCGCCCGGCCCCTCAGCCGGCGCATTAACGGTCACGGGTGCGGTCACATTTGCTGAGGATGCAACTCTGGCAATCGAACTCGGAGGCGCGAACATCACCGAATTCGACCGTCTGATTGTTGGTCAGACCGCCCAACTTAATGGCGGGCTGGGTTTGCGTCTCAGCGGCGGCTTCACGCCCGCGAGCACGGATACCTTTACCATCCTCTCAGCCGCAGCCGGGCGCAGCGGCGTATTCTCGAATGCACCCGCAGATGGTTTTCGCCTGGGCACCACTGACGGTCTCGGTTCCTTTGTGGTCAAATACACCGCCGACTCGGTGGTCCTGACCGACTTCATCCCCGAACCGGGATCCGCGATTCTGTTTGCCGCCGGTGGCGCGGCGTTGCTCGCGCGCCGAAGCAGAATGAAGTGCGCGCGAAATTTGCGTTGAAGAATGCGGGAGTCCTGGCGCCGGCAAGACGCCAGCGTGGCCAGTTCATCCCCTCACCCGTTTCGAAAAGTGAAGCAGCGAAATTCCCTCGGGTGACACGCTGCGGCCGGCGACGGCGTACCCGAAGCGTTCATACAGGCGGATGGCTGGCGTATTGGCCTGAGCCGTGGAAACGGTCAAATGCGTCATGGGCGGAAGACGCCGCTCGAGATTGGTCAGCAGCTCGGTGGCGATTCCCTGCCGCAGATGTGCGGGACTGACACCCAGCCGGGTGATGACAGTGGAGGATGAGTCGTGCGCGAATGAGAGCGCTGCCACAATCACACCCGCGCGCCGCGCGGCCAGGAAGCGGTCGGATGATCGCAGGAGGTCCGCGAGCGATTCTCGCAACGGTGGAAAATCCGAGCAGGCGACCAACGCCGCTTCGAGCGCATAGGCCGCCTGTAACACCGCATGAATCTGTTCCGCGGCGGAATCGTCGCCGATGTGAATCAATGCGAGGCAGCGACCCGGATCAGTTGTCATGACACGAGCGTCGGATCAATTCGCCGCTCCCATCGCCAGACCAATCCATCTTCGGGATCGATGACCTCGCCCAAATTCTCGAACCCGCATTTGGTCAGGACGCGTGCCGAGGCGTTCGCTTCCGGACGTGTATGTGCCCGGACGACTTGAACCCGTCCGCTTCCGAAGGCATAAGCGGCCAGCGCCTCCGCCGCTTCGGTCGCGTATCCATTTCCCTGATGTTCGGGAGCGATTCCGTAAGCGATCTCGACCACGCCATCCGGTCCCGGAGGACTTCTGAAGCCGGCGCTTCCAACGATTACTTCACGGGCTTGAAGCACCAGTGCGAATCCTTGAATCCAAGGATCAGGCGAGGCGGCGGCGCGAAATCGCGCGAGCCAATCGGCCGACACTTCCGCCATGTCGGAAGGACTCATGGCCTCAAGACGCGCCCGCGCCTCGCCTGGCGATTCGAGAACCAGCTTCAAGCGCTTCGTTTGCATCGTGGCCGTGGTCATGGATAAACGGGTCTCGGCGTAGGACGTATATCACAAGAACACTGGAGGCGGCGATGGTTGATACGCCGTGGCGGAGAAAGATGTTTTCAGAACGCCTGCCAACGAAATTCACGGCAGCGTGACCGTGACGATTTGCTGCGACCCGTCCGACAGTGTCGCGCGGTAAATCAGTTCGCCGGTGCCGGTGTAGCTGCGGGCTTGCGTCGGCGAGCCGCGGACGGTGTCGAGCAGTGTGAGTGCGACCATCTTTCGCTGCCCGTCGAAGGCGTCGCCGGTCCGTGCGATCAGCCGTAACTCGCCGGTCGAAGCAACGGCCCATACACCCGTATCATTCGCCCCCGTGATGCGACCTGAATCTGCGCTATTTGATGCGCGCAGCCTGCCAACAAAGATTGGACCAGAACCATCGGGCAATGCGAGCGATGGGAAGCTATCCCACGTTGCGCCCGCAGGAACGCCGGGAGGTTGATCGCCTTCGCGGGCAATCAATCGCGACTCGACGCCATCGTGCAACCAAACACCGATGTTGTTTCGCTGGTCGGCGCCATCTCCGCTCACGCGACCGATGAACGCGACTCGACCCCCGGCGTCATTCGCGAGCGACATGAACTTTTCGAAAACCGCGGAGCCATTTGGCAACGCCGGGTCGCCAGTTCGAGCCAAGAGTTCAAGGTCGAGCCCACTGCTTTGAAGGATGGCGCTCTGGTTTCCGAGGCCGTTCAGCGACGCAATAAACGCCCCTCGGCCATTGCCGCTCTGCGTTGGCAGGCCGAACGCCGCCAGGTCCATCTCCAGATCCTCGATCGAATCACCAGAACGCGCAACCTCGGTGACCGCAGGTCCGTTCTCATCCATCTGCACCCTCACCACGCCTTCGGTCCCGTCGTCAAACTTCACCCGCGCCAACACTCCAGCGCCGGTGGCGCCATGTCCCTGCCCCCCGGCACCGGCCAGCGCCTGGAGGGCGATAAACCTCCTCACCCTCCTCGACATCCCATCGACGATCACATTCGCACCCTCCCGCAAAGCGAGATCGAGCGAGCCGCCACGTGCGAGCCAGAGACCCGTGTCATTGGATTTATTAACGTTCCCTTTCAACGTCGCGGTGAAGGCGATGGTCTCCTCGCCGGGTGCACCATCGCTGAGCGCAACGGACGTAAATGCTTTCCAACGCGCCCCGGATACTCCGGGCGGTTTCTCGTTGGTGAAGGCAAGCGCCACCGGCCCTTGGTAATACTGACTTTCGTAGTGCATGATGATCCCGCTATTGCCGCCCGAATTTCTGCCGGTGAGTTTGGCGACAAAAACAACCGTTCCCTCGTTATTGAGCAACGGATCATGGAAGCGGGCATACCGCACACGGGGGCTGTCCAGAGCAATTCCACCGGTCTGCGCAACGACATATTCCGGAGCATGGGGAATTCCCAGTCCACGACTCGATCCCACATTCACGGAACTGAACGTTCCCTCGGGCGTTATCACTGTCGCCGTGAAGGCGATCCGTCCATTGCTGGCGATCGACGGCACTCCAAAGTGCTTCCAGCGTGCGCCATTCGGATCTTCGCTGGACCCTGGGGCGCCTGTGGAAAAGAGCGTTCTGGAGAGCAATTCAGCCGGATGACCAACGGTCACCTGCACCATTCCATCCGCAGTTCCGCCCATGCCATCGGCAATGGTGTAACTAAAACCATCCACCCCGGAAAACCCAGCTCCTGGAGTGTAGCGAATCCGCGGACCGAGATCGGTGGCCATCACTTCGGTCGTGCCGTTCATTCCAGTCGACGCGGTCGAGATGGTCAGCCCATCAAAGTCGCGGTCGCTATCATTAGCGAGCACATCAATCTCGATCGCACTGGCGTAGTCAGTCGTGACCGCATCGGGCCCGGTCATCGGCGCTTCATTCGTTCGCGCTCCCGATAGTGCGATGTCGAAAGAGGTATGGTCCACATCGTTACTCATCACGTGCAACATGGCGGTGCGCGTTCCACGAATCCGCGGGACAAATTGAACCGTGAAGAAGCCGGTTCCATCCGGTCCCGGAATCGTTCCCGCGGGTTGCGCGGTCACCGAAAACTCGGAGGCATTCACGCCATCAATGCTAACGACCAGGTTCGCCAGATCGGTTAACCCGATACTTCGGATGGCGAATGTCCGGTCAATCGCTGATCCAGGCTCGACGGTGCCGAAACCAATTCCCGTGATTCCGTCGTCGAGCCGCGTCCCAACCGGTTGCTCAATCACGATCCCGGGTCCGGTCGGCGATGGCGGGTCGTTGCCGTAAAGTCGCGCTACATGCGGTCGTGCTTCGCCATTGACCGTAAAGAAATTTCCGCCCAGGAGAATGTTGCCATCGGGCTGCACCGCGAGTGATACGACTGCTCCGTCTGCTCCCGTGCCTGGATCGAAGCGATAATCCACACTGCCATCTGCGTTCAGGCGGGCAATGCCTTTGCGGTTGGTGCCGTTGACGGTCGTGAACGAACCTCCCATGACCACCTTGCCATCCGGTTGTATGGCGACAGCATTCACACTCCCGGAGAACTCGTTTGGTCCCGCACCCGCAGCAAAGGTGGAATCCATGCTCCCATCTGAATTAAAGCGGACGATCCCGAAGCGTTCCACGCCATTCACGATCCCAAAATAGCCGCCACCCGCGAGCACCTTGCCATCGGGCTGCAAAGCGAGGGCAGTGACCGACAATCCAAAAACCTGCTCGGTCCGTGGAACGAAGGAGGGGTCCACGGTTCCATCGGCGTGCAATCGGGCGATCCCGTTGAGATTGTTGTTGCCGCTCAGCTGCGCGAAATCCCCACCGACGAGGATCCCGCCATCCGGCTGGATGGCGATTGACGACGGAGGAGCGGAATACCAGCCATAGAAATAGCTGCCGCTTCCGGGTCCGCCCGCCGTGTTGAAACCGACCGCGTGGGTTCCATCGGCATTCAGTTTTTCGAGGAAGAAGTTGATGGAAACGTAGTAGACCTCCTCGCCCGTGACCTCAGTCGCGCCATAGCCTGCAACGAGCAAAGTTCCATCTGCCAGAACGTGGATCGCCGTCACAACAGTGGAATGCCCTCCCCCGTAGGGATGGGGAATCGGATCGTAGCCCAGCCCGTTGAGGGCGGGGTAGAAGCCGGTGTCCACGCTGCCATCCGCGTTCAGGCGCGCGAGCGCCAGCTTGTCCAGTCCACCGACCTCGGTGAACGAACCACCAATCAACACTTTTCCATCGGGCTGCGAGGCGATGCAGTAAACATCGTGGTTAACGCTGGTGCCCGAATCAAAGGTGCCGTCTGGGCTGCCGTCGGCAGTGAGGCGCCGAAGGCTCCCATTGGCCAAGCCGTTGATCGCGTATTGACCACCCCCAATGAGCACCTTGCCGTCCGGCTGGAAGGCAAGTGCCCGAACCTGGCCTTCCACGCCATCGCCCGGCTGGAAACCATCGTCGAGACTGCCATTTGCGTTGAGCCGCGCCAGACGTTTCCGGGGCGATCCGTTGACGGTGGTGAAGTCACCGCCAACGATCACCTTCCCATCGGCCTGGATGACCAGCGCCTTAACAGAAACGTCGACGTAGACCCCAGGCTGACCGCTCACTCCGCCCGCCCCAATCAGGAATCCTTCATCCAAAGTGCCGTCGGCATTGAGACGGGCCAGATTGTTCCGCGTGCTTCCGTTGATGGAATCAAACTGACCACCCATGACGATTTTGCCGTCGGATTGGAGGGCAATGGCGCCAACCGATTCTCGGGTCCCTCGGCCGACGGTGCCGATGATCACGCTGAAAGTCGGGTCCATACTGCCGTCGGCATTGAGGCGGGCAACAAGGCCCGTGGATGTTCCATCCTCCGCGAAGATCCCACCACAAATCAGCACCTTGCCATCGGGCTGCAAAACAACGGAGGTAAAGTTGCCCGATACCTCCGCGTGAAAGCTGTTGTCCAGGCTGCCGTTGGCGTTCAACCGGAAGAGTTCGTAGGTGGATCCGCCACTGACCGAGTCGTAATGATAAGCACCAACGACTAATTTACCGTCGGGCTGCACAACCATCGAATTGACGTAGCCCCAAGATCCCGAAATAAAACTGTCGTCGAGCGTTCCATCGGCATTGAGACGGAGCAGACTTTCGCCCGCGTAGAGCACCTTGCCATCCGGCTGCACGACGATGGCGGAAACCTGGGGCTGGTAAAACGGATTCGTGCTTAGAATGGCCGCGTTAGCGTTCGAGTTGAAGCTCGCGTCGGGGCTTCCGTCAGAGTTGAGCCGGGTCAAACCAAGATTGTCGGACCCATTCCCAAAGAGCACCTTGCCGTCAACCTGCAACGCGAGCGCCCGAACCGGGCTGGTGGGTGAGGCATCAGCGAAACTGCTGTCGCCGCTCCCGTCCGCATTGAGCCGCGCGATGTACGGTCGCGCTAGGCCTTTGACGGTCGTGAAATTTCCTCCCACGATAACCTTGCCATCCGGCTGCACCAGAACGGCGTTCACGGTGCCATTCACGCCTGAGCCGGGGTCAAAGGTGAGGTCTACATCCCCCGCCGCGCCGTTCGCCTCGAAACAGAGTGGGCAGAGTTGGAGCAGGATGGTTCCTGCCAGGAGGACGGTTCGGACTTGGGCGAAATTTTTCATAGCGCGATGACTCTTCAATGGAGTCATGCGACGGAGGCCCCCGAAACCCCTCAAAATATATTCTCGCCGACGCCAAGTCTACTTCACGCCCCCCGCCCTCAACTGACTGAGCGGATAGAATGTATCACGCCAGCGGATGCCACCCTGACGAAGCGTAACGAAAGTCGAATTGAGCAGGGCATAAAGGAACACTGGGAGCATGAAGGGCGTGAAAACCGCGCACGGCCACCACCAGCCAAGCCGCCGCGCCAGAATGAACGCGGGCAAAATTAGCGAAAGTGGTGAGAGCGCAGCGGTGGGCCCAATGGCTGATCCCGAAACCAGCCCGAGGATCAGAATGACGGACATCAGGATCATGAATGCGGTTCCGGCCACCACCAGCCACGTCCGGTAATTCAGCGCCGCGAAATAGTTCTTCTCCATGATTTTGATCATGCTGCGAGCCGTTGATCCCCAATGACATTCCACGTCATCGCCGCCAAGAAATCCACGGGTGCGCTTGCCCGCCCGTCGCAAAAGCAGTCCCAGCTTCACGTCATCAATCACGGTGAGGCGCAACGCCTCGTAACCGCCGCATTGCCGATAGGCCGCCGCCCGCACCAGGTTGAACGCGCCGATGCCAATATACGCTCGCGGCCGGTCGCGGTTCACTCCAGAGAACCAACTCAACAGGCTCGTGAGAAACAGGAGATACCATGCCCGCGCACTGGCGCGGTCGACATTTGTGCCGGCGGCCAGCGTTATATGATCGGCGTGCTCGAGTTCTGCCACCCGCAGCGCCCGGTCGATGACATCAGGCTTTAGCCAGCAATCCGCATCCGTGAAAAGGATCCATTCACCCGTAGCCACGCTGGCACCGAGGTGGCAGGCGTGGCACTTGCCCAACCAGCCGTCGGGCAGAACGTCGACCCTTCGCAACTGCACGCGCGCGTCAGCACTCCTGAGTTTCCGCACAATCGCGCCCGTGCCATCTCTCGACCGATCATCGACAACGATAATCTCAAGTTCGACGCCGCGCTGAGCGAGCAAACGCCGAAGTGTCTGTTCAATCCGCTTTTCCTCATCCCGCGCGGCGATGACCACGGAGCAACGAACGCCGTGAAACGTCGACAGTCGCTTTCCGTCCCGCGCGGGCAATCGCCGCACCCAGTGCAGGTGCCACAACGCCGAAAGCATCCAGACTACGAACAGCCCGATGGTCCCGTAGAAAATGAGTGTCATCCACATGGCACGTCGGCGTCAATCAAGGCGGACACTTGTATCCCCACTCGTCAATGCACGATCGCCACATCGTCCTGATCCGCGCTTTGAGTTCAGGTTGGAGGACTGGAAACTCGTTCTTTTTGTAACCATTGAGCGAGGCTGCATATTGCTGCATCTGAGCTTCCACCGCACCGAAGTCCGGCAAACCCAGCGCCGCATACAGCGTTCGCAGCTCCCCAATGGGATCATTCTCCAACTTCTCGAATCCCATCTCGTGATGGCAGCCCGACGGAATCAGCGTTCGTTCCTCAAAATAAACTTCATACATCTCCCGATACTGCTCCAGAATCCAATCGTCCAAGTCGTCCAGATCCGGTCGCTGCAGACCTTGCCAGTCGAACATCTTTTGAAAGGTTTTGCGGGTGGACTGGAACACCGCACAGGGATCGCGGTGGATATGCACAAACTTCGCTCCCGGGAACATTTCCAGCAGGAGACGAATCCGGCAAGTGTGAGGCGGTGACTTGAGCACGAGGGGCCGCCCGTATTTCCAGGTTAGCTTTTTCAAGAACAGCTGAAAGGCAGCACACCAGTCGGTAATCTCATTCGCGGGAGCATTGCGAAAGGTCAGGTAACGCCCAAAGTGATTTCGGCGGCGCGGAAAAACCCAGGCCATGCAAGGCGATTTGAGGCAGGAAGTGCACAGCGCAAATTCGTCCTCTTGCGGGGACGCCAATGTCCATTCCATGTTGTCCATCGGCCGGCGCTTCGGCAGGAACGGCGCCAGAATCCGCGCGTCTCTTGCCTCAGTCGTCAGAAAAGTGTGAGGAAATGCTGCCTGATAGTAATTCGGAAACGCAAAACGGTGATCCTGCGTGAGCAGATGATGCAGATGGGTCGTGCCACTTCGCCAATGACCCAGGATAAAGAGCGGCGGCTCAACGCTCACACTTTCAACGAGGGGGCCGAAACGCTGCTGTTCGCGGCGCTGCGAGATGCTGTTCTTCAGACTTTGGACAGTGATGAACAGGGCACGTGGCAAGCGCGCGAGATCGATCGCAAAGTGTTCCTGTCGGAGAAGGTCAATCCACTGACCAAGGATAATACCACCCAGCACCCCCGGCCCGACGGATACAAGCAATCGTTCCCGCCAATCCATGGTCACGATGCATCTACCGTCTCTTTTGCCATCGTGCGCCAACCGTCGTGGCCGGAAAGTTGGCGGCGCATCCGCAGAATACAAGAGTGGTCCACATTGGTTGGATTCGCAGCAGATAATGGCGACATTCCAAAAATGCGCAATCCGTGCGCTAACTTATCCTGATGGGACGCGGACCTCATCTCGAAAGATATGCCGATGGAAAGCGTCGGGGATTCCGGTTAGTCTCAATCGACGTACATTATCTTCCTTCGATCAAATTTGCGGCTTCTTTCATCAATGCGTGGGTGATGATCCAGTCGATCCAGCTATCGCCAATATCGCCGCTTTCGAGCTTGGGAAGGTGAGTATCAAACACTTCGATCGCCCTGGCCAATGAGGCACGAGCCTCTTGTTCTTGTTGCAGTTGTTGCTGAGCCATGGCCAGCACCAACCATGATTCGGCATCGCGGAAGAAGTCACGGCCGGGATTGGCCAGAGGCTTCTGTGCCCATTCCACGGCACCGGTAAAATGGCCTTGACGATACTCGGACAACGCTTTGGCAAACTGGAAGTAGGGCAGATAGCCGCTTTGCTTGCCCACCGTGACCGCCGTTTCAGTCCATTGGCCAACGGCTGCCAGTTCAATGCCGGAATCCGGAAGGATCGAGCAGTCCTTCGCCATCCGTTCCGCAGTATTCGCGTCCGAGGTGTCGTGAAAACGAAGGAGGGCCTGCTGGCAACGCTGGCGATACGCGTCAATTTGCTTAGCTTGGACCAGCAGCGGCACGAGTGCATGATAGGCGAGGCGATCGTTGGGATCGATCTGGATCAACCGGCTAAAGTCCACAATGGCGTCATCCCATCGGCCGCGACGCGCGAGAAAGTCGCCGCGGACACGAAGCACGCCGGCGCTCTGCGGCTGGGCGACAAAGCTGGGCGTTAGAATGTCATTCAAAACCCGTTCAGCGTCGTCCAACTTGCCTTGTTGCCTGAGAACGTCCATCAGGTGGCTGAGGTTGCTCTCCCATTTTGTCGGCTCGTTAGCCCAGAGATTTCGATTGAGCGCGAGCGCCTGGCGGTACAGGGATTCTGCCTCATTTAGCTTCCCCTGATTCGCGAGCGCCATCGCCTGAGTCGCCAGATCGATGGGGCGATCGATCTCCTTTAGGCGTTGTCTCGCCGTGGAGATTCTCCGGGAGAATGCGGGATTTCCGGCGGCAATCCAGGTGACTTCGTCCAACGATTCGAGAGTGTTCTCCTCGATCCGAGCCTCGATGTATTCCGGGACCGTTATATGTGAAAACGGCGAAATGGTCCGGGTGGCGCGATCAGCGCAAAACCACTGCCCCCAGTGGCTGTAGAAATCCGCGGGGAGCCCCTGGCTGATCTGGCCTTTCCACTTGAGAAAGTCTTCCGGGGCGACCGACTCAAAAACGCTGTTTTCGTTGAGCCGCTTTCCGCCGACGGTCACTGCCAGTTCAGCCAGCCACAGTGGCGCAGGCATGGGGGCGATTGGTATTTCCCAGATACCCGCGGTCTTATCTCCCGAAGCGGTAAGCACCCGGGAGCCGTCCGGGCTGAATTCCGCGGAAGTCACCGGCCCGTGGTGGCGAAGCGGTTCAGTAAGAGCCTTGCCCGATTTTGCATCCCAAACACGCGCCGTATTGTCCGAGCATGCAGTTACGATTCGCGATCCGTCCGGGCTAAACCGGGCCGCCGCAACGGTATCTCCATGCTGAATGGGTTCGGTGAGTGGTTTACCGGACCGTGCGTCCCAAATGCGCGCGGTTTTATCCCTGGAAGCGGTGACGACCCGTAGTCCGTCTGGGCTGAATTCGGCGGATACCACTTCTGCTTCATGCCGGAGCGGTTCGGTGAGCGGTTTCCCTGTTGTCGCATCCCAAACGCGCGCCGTATGATTCGCGGACGCCGTGACGACTCGCAATCCATCCGGACTAAAGTGCGCCGTGTATACGTCCCCATCGGTAGCACCCATGGTGCTTATTACCCCTGCGTGCAAGAGCGGCTCGGTCAGTGGCTTGCCCGTTTGCGCATCCCAAACTCGGGCTGTCAAATCATTCGAAGCGGTGACGAGACGGAGCCCGTCCGGGCTAAACTCGGCAGCGTTTACTCTATCCTGATGCAGAATGGGCTCGCCCAACTGGCGCCCTGTTTGGGCGTCCCAAATACGCACCGTTTGGTCCCGGGCCGCCGTAACGATCCGAAGGCCATCTGGGCTGAAACAAGCTGCCAATACTCGCGACGCGTAAGAGCCCTCCGTGTGTCGGAGAGGATCTGTAATTGGCTCGCCCGTTAGCGCATCCCACACACGGGCCGTGTTGTCCTCCGCGGCCGTGACTACGCGCAGACCGTCCGGGCTGAAACGAGCATCCCACACATGCGAGAAATTGCCCCGGGGTTCATGCCGCAGCGGTTTAGTGACTGGTTTGCCCGTTAGCGCATCCCAGACCCGAGCCGTATTGTCATCCGACGCGGTCACCACGCGCAAGCCGTCTGAGCTAAAGTGAGCGGTGCTTATCCATCCGTCGTGCCGGAGTAATTCAACAAGGGCCATGCCGGGTTGGGCATCCCAAACTCGTACTGTATGCGCATCAACAGTTCGAACCCGCATCCCTGTCGCGTCGAATTCGGCGATATCAACGCCGGTTTCGTGACGGAGCGGTGGAAAAAGCAACTTCCCGGTTCGTGGATCCCAGATTCTCGCCGTTTTGTCCAGGGAGGCCGTCACCACGCGCAATCCATCAGGGCTGAACCTCGCGGTTTCGAGTATGGAATCATGGGAAAGAGGATCTCCAATCGGTCGGCGCGCCTCGAGATCCCAGACTTGGGCTTCGCGAAAAGTTGCCGTAATCACCCGCAGCCCATCCGGACTGAATTGGGCAGATGAAACCGGGTATTTAAGACGGAGGGGTTCCCCGAGCGGGTCTGTAGAAATGGCATCCCAGATACGAACGGTTTCGTCAGCGGACGCGGTGATTACACTCCGCCCATCGGGGCTGAATCGCGCGGACCAGACTGCATCTGCATGTCGAAGAGGGTTGCCGATGGATATCCCGGTTCGCGCGTCCCATATCCGGGCGGTTCCATCCTTCGATGCCGTCACGATGCGCGATCCGTCCGGGCTGAATTGAACTGAACGGACCATGCCGGCATGTTCGGGCGAGCCAGTGACGGCCTGACCGGACTGCACATCCCAAATCCGGGCCGTCTTATCTTCCGAGGCCGTGGCGAGCCACCTACCATCCGGGCTGAATTGGGCGGAGCGAATCTTGGCTTGGTGCCGGAGCGGTCCGGCAACGAGTTTTCCGGTCCGGATATCCCAAATCCTCGCAGTATTGTCGGTGCCAGCGGTGACGACCCGCAGCCCATCCGGGCTAAACCGAGCCAGGTCCACTGGGGCCTCGTGTTGGAGCGGTTCCGAAAGCGGCTGATTCGTCACAACATCCCAAATTCGCGCGGTCCCGCCCTCCCCGGGAATGACGACCCGCAAACCGTCTTCGCTGAATTCCCCGTAGGAGACCGGGCTTTCAATTTGGACGGGCGCGAAGAGGGGCAGACTAGAATTTTGATACGTAAGCGCTGAAAGGATTCGTTCCGCGGCGATATGATTTGACGGATCGCTCGCCAGGACCCTGGCAAGGAGCGCCAGTGCGCGCCCGGGATCATCCGCGGAAAAGAAATCCTCGGCTCTTTGGATTTGCATCTCGACCAACGCTTCCTTTGTCTCTCGACCGGCCCGCAGGGCGTTTTCCCGTTCCTGCGTCGCCTTGGCGGCCTCCTGTTTCGCTTCGGCCTGCGCCTGTACCGCCAACCCTTCGGCTCGCACCGCCTTCACTCGATCACGATTGGCCCGAACGGCCAGCCAGGTGCTGAGGGTAGTTGCCGCCAATAGCAGCGCCGTGATCGCCGCTGCCACACGCAGTGCCGTTTTGTGACGTCGCGCGAACTTCCGAATTTGATAGCGTGCACTCGGCGGTCTGGCGCTTACCGTTTCGTCCGCCAGGAAGCGCTGGATATCCTGCGCCAGCCCGTTGGCAGTCTCGTAGCGCCGGGCGCGATCCTTCTCAATCGCTTTCATCACAATCCAGTCGAGATCGGGTTCGACAAGACGGTCTAGCTTGTCCGGTTCGACGTGACGAGCCTTGGCCAGCGAGGTCCTTTCTTCACCCGCGGCGGTGCTCAGGCGCGAGGACGGCTTCGGTGGTTCGACTTCGCGAATGATCCGCCGCATCTCCTCGTAGCCCGCCGAGGCCAGTGTCTTCGGATCGAAGGGCGGCTTTCCCGTTAGCAGTTCGTAGAGCAGTATACCCAGCGCGTAAATGTCGCTGCGGGTGTCAATATCGAGCCCGCTCAAAGTGGCCTGCTCGGGGCTCATGTAAACGGGTGTCCCGATGAACTGCTCGAAGCGGGTGAAGATGGTTTTGTCCGTGAGCCGGCCTTGCGTAGCTTTGGCGATGCCGAAATCGATGACCTTCACCACCGGTTTGTCGCCATGCAGCGTAATCATGACGTTGGATGGCTTGATGTCGCGGTGGATGACACCCTTTTGGTGTGCGTGATTGATCGCCGAACACACGTCACCAAAAAGCGCCAGCCGCTCGCGCGTGCCGAGCTGGCTCTCATCACAGAACTCCGTAATCGGGATGCCCTTCACCAGTTCCATGACGAAGAACGGCCGCCCGAATGGTGTTGCCCCCGCGTCGAGCACCTTGGCGATATTTGGATGGTCCATCATGGCCAGCGCCTGCCGCTCGGCCTCGAACCGGGCGATGACTTCCCGCGTATCCATGCCCATCTTGATAATTTTGAGTGCCACCCGACGCGTGACCGGTTCGATCTGCTCGGCCATCCAGACCGTGCCGAATCCGCCCTGGCCAATCTCCTGCAAAAGTTTGTAGCGCCCGATCCGCTCGCCTTCCTCCTCCGGCTTAAGTCGCGCCAGTTCTGCCTCGATCTCGGGAGACAGCGCTGGTCCCGACCCCAGGAATTCGCCCGCGGCGTCGTGTGCATGCAGCAACGAAAGCGCCTGCGCCTTCAACTCCACATTATCCCCGCACGCTTCTGCCAGAAACCGATCGCGCTCCGCCCCGGCGGGCAGGGCCTTCGCTTCGTTGAAGATTTCGATGAGTCGGTCTGCGCCTGACATGGTCGTGGGTCGAGAGATGGGCTGCGGCAATGGATCATGCGCCGTCGAGCATCGAAACCCCTCAACAATTAATCTCGTTTCGGTTTTTGAATTCCGGTCCAATTGTTTCTGCATTTCCCGGAAGCGCCAGGCGCGGGCGAATGCCAACCACCGCCGCAGCATGGCATGGAAAACTTTGATCAACCGGTCAGCGCTCAGAAGGGAGACACGGGCCGCCGCCCCGGGTCCGCGAGGAACCATTGAGCAAGGCGCTCGTAGAAATCGCTTGAGCGTTCCCGCGGCAGCTGCCGAGCCAGGACTTCGAGTTCGTGACGCGGAACCGGTTCCGGGTCGCCGCGCGTGTCCAATCGCGTGCCCGACGCCGCCTCGGCCAACGCCAAAAACCAGGGCGGCGCCGGTATCGGAACAGGTGGGGCATCCCACACGCAAACAAGCCCGTCGAGCATCCCCGTGACGAAGCGCCGGCCGGTCGAGTCGAAGCCGGCCGTGAAGCCAGGGCCGCCCGCGTCGAGTGAGTCGGTCAGGGGGCGGCCCGTTCCGGCGTCCCACAAACGCGCGGCGCTCGACCAGGACGCAGTGAGAATCCGTTCGCCGTCCGGGCTGAAACAAATCTGCGATAACGACGCGTCATGCATCATCGGTTCCGTCACCGCCTCACCCGTGTTCGCATCCCAGATGCGGGCGGTCCGATCCAGTGAGACCGTTGCCACGCGCCGTCCGTTCGGGCTGAAAACGGCCTTCTGCACCGTCCGCGCGTGCGTCATGGGCGCACCGATCGGTTGACCCGTCCGCGCATCCCAAACGCGAGCGGTATTGTCGGAGGAGGCAGAGACGACCCTTTGACTGTCGGGACTAAACTCCGCCCACTCGACGTGATCGCCGTGCAACAAAGGCTCCGTCACGGGCTGGCCCGTCTGAGCGTCCCAGACACGCGCGCTGAGATTGTCTGAGGCCGTGACAATCCATCGGCCATCAGGGCTAAACCGAGCCACTTTCACAACCGCGCCATGCTCCAGGGGTGGCGCCATCGGTGCACCGGTCCGCGAATTCCAGATTCGCGCCGTTCCATCTGATGAAGCGGTGACCACCTGTTCGCCGTCGGGGCTGAATTGGGCAAACCAGACGGTCTTCGCGTGCTGCAGTGGTCCCGCGATCATCAGCCCGGTGGTGGCATCCCACACACACGCCGTGCCGTCTTCGGAAGCCGTGACCACTCGCCGCCCATCGGCGCTGTAGTCGGCGAACCGCACCGGGCCTCGATGGCGCATCGGTTGTCCCCGCGGCTGGCCCGTGCGTGCATCCCACAACCGGGCCGTTTGATCGAAGGAAGCGCTGAGCACCGATTCCCCGCGCGGATCGAAGGCCACGCTCGCGACCGCTTTTCCGTGATGCATGCCAATGCCGGTGAAACGGCGCGAATCGATGCTCCAAATCTGCACCGTTCGGTCCCAGGAAGCCGTCACCAAGCTGCGGCCATCGGGGCTGAAGCTGGCGTGCAGGATCGCCTCGCCTTCACGAAGCGGCTGGTAGAGAGGCCTGCCCGTGCGCACGTCCCAGAGCCTGGCGGAATTGTCCATCGAGGTTGTGACAACCATAAGACCGTCCGGGCTAAAGGCTCCAAACACGACGCCGCCTCCGTGGAGCAGCGGTGGGCCGATGGGAGCGCCATTCGTCACATCCCAAAGTCGGCCGGAACGGTCCTGAGACGTCGTGAGCAACACCTGTCCATCGGGGCTGAAATCGACAGAGTGCACATTATCGGTGTGACGGAAGGGAGCGCCCATCGCCCGACCGGTGGTGGCATTCCAAAGCCGCGCGGTTTTGTCGGCGCCGGCCGACGCAAGCACGCTTCCATCCGGGCTGAATGCCAGCGCATTGATGCGCTCCCGAAGGACGGTGAGGCGGGAGATCACGGCTCCGGTGTCCGCGCCCCAGAGCCAGAGCCCGTCCCCTTCCGTGCCGGTTGCCACACGCCCGCCATCCGGGCTGAAACGCGCCGTCGTGATGCTGGTGGAATGGCCGCGCAACTCTTGCTTCAATGCGCCGCTGGCCGCATCCCAGATGCGCGCACTGTGGTCCGCCGAACCTGTAATGATGCTTTGTCCGTCCGGGCTGAATTCCGCGCACAAGACCGCTGCTTCGTGACGCAACTCCGGTGTGATTGGGGCGCCATTCGCGGCATTCCATACCCGTGCCGTGCCATCGGACGAAGCCGTCACGAAACGATCGCCATCGTGATTGTAGTGCGCTGCCAGGACCTTGTTCTGGTGATGGACCGTGACCAGCAATTGTCCCGTGGCGGCATCATGGATTTGCGCGGTCTTGTCCCAACTGGAGCTGAGCACATGGCGTCCATCCGGGCTGAAACTGGCGGTGGTCACGCGATCCAGATGCCGCATTGGCGCGACGGCGGGCAAAGCCCAATCCCGGTGGATGAGCGCCGATACCAGGCGGCTGGCCGCGATGTGATTGGCCGGATCGCGCCGCAAGATCGCGGTAAGTTGCGCCACCCCTGCCGGAGGGTCGCTGATGCGGAATAGATCTTCGGCACGCTGCAACTCGAGCTTGTCCACCACGGCACGCAGCTCACGGTTGGTCATCTCTGCTTTATCGAGTGCCGTGCGTTCGGCACGGCGCGCCGAACCGATACTCCACGCGGAAATCGTGGCGCCCGCGGCGACCAATACCAAGGCCGCAACAAAAACGGCCCCCGCGAAAAACATCAGCCGATTTCGGCGAACCAGCTTCTGCAGGCGGTATAATTGGCTCGGTGGACATGCCACCACCGGCTCGTTCTCAAGGTGCCGGAGAATGTCCATCGCGAGCCCGCTGGCCGTTTCGTAACGGCGGGTCCGATCTTTCTCCAAAGCCTTCATGACGATCCAATCCAGGTCACCACGGAGCATGGTCCGAAGCTTCGTCGGCTCCGTCTGCCGCCGCAGTGCCGCCATGGTAAGGTCCGCGGATTCGATGGAGTTCAACCGCGTCGAGGGACGCACCGGCTCCTGCTCGCGGATGATGCGGCGCATCGCGTCCAGTCCGGCTGCCATCATTTCGTTGGCATCGAAAGGCGTCTGGCCGGTGAGCAATTCATAAAGCAAAACACCGAGTGCGTAGATGTCGGTGCGTGTATCGATATCCTGACTCGTCATCATGGCCTGCTCCGGGCTCATGTAGGCGGGGGTGCCGATGAATTGCTCGAAGGCCGTGAAGACCGTCTTGTCGGTCAGATGCTGATCGGTGGTGGCCTTCGCGATTCCGAAATCGATCACCTTGGGACAACCGGGCGAATTGGGTTCGCTGACCGTGACGAGGATGTTCGAGGGTTTAATATCGCGGTGGATAATGCCCTTTTGATGGGCATGCTGAATCGCCTGACAAACCTGGATGAACAACTTGAGCCGCTCTTCGGTGGAAAGTCTGTTCTCATCACAGTAGTTCGTGATTTTGATTCCGCGCACCAATTCCATCACGAAGAACGGCCGGCCATTCTCGGTCGCCCCCCCGTCGAAGACCCGGGCGATGTTCGGGTGATCCATCATCGCCAGCGCCTGCCGCTCCTGCTCGAAGCGCGCCACGACTTCGTGCGTATCCATCCCGAGCTTGATGATCTTCAAGGCCACGGTGCGCCGCACCGGCTCCTGCTGCTCCGCCACCCACACCACTCCGAAACCGCCCGCACCGATCTGTTCGCACAGTTTGTAAGGCCCAATCCGGTCGCCGGCTTCCTCCGACTTGAGCCGCGCCAGTTCCGCCTCAATCTCGGGGAAAGAGATGGACCCGCCTGCAGAAACTCGCCCGCAGCTTCGTGAGCACGCAAGAGCGAAAGCGCCTGCGCTTTCACCTCCGGATCATGCCCGCACGCCTCCGCCAGAAACCCATCGCGCTCCACCCCGGCAGGCCGGGCTTTCGCCTCGTTGAAGATTTCGATGAGTCTGTCGGCGTCGGCCATGTTCGTGGATGGAAGGTGGCGTGTGGTTTCAACCTATCATGCGCCCTCGACGATCAAAGCCCTTCAAGTTTCGCGCGCTTTTCCCATCTCCCGGAACAACCACGTGCGCGCAAAACTCCAAAGCCGCTCCGCCGTGCTGATCGAGACACCGAGTTCCTTCGCCGCCTGCGGCTGCGTGAGCCCGACAAAGAAGCACAGTTTCACCACTTCCGCCGCGCGCGCGTCCACGACCGCCAGACCCTTCAAGGCCACGTCCAGCGCGAGCAATTCATCATCCGCAATGGGCAGCGGCACGTCCACGGCTTCCAAGTCCACACGCTCCATTTCTCCGCCGTGCTTCAAGCGCTTCTTGCGGCGGGCGGATTCGACCAGGATTCGCCGTATGGCCTCGACCGCCGAGCCGATCCTATCCTTAAGGCGTTGACGCTTCAAGACAGAGAGAGCGACAACTTTGCCTTGCCGCTCTTTCAATCGAATTCTTGTAGTAAAAATCAGTTCCCCTTGTGAACAACGATCGATCCGTCGAACGAACCGGCGGTGTGGCCCGTGACCTGATCCAGCAATCGCTCGAGAGTGAAGCTCCCGGTGGCATGGGCGAAGCGACCGGTCCCACCTGTGATGGTGCCATTCTCCACAATGGAAACGACATTGGGTGTCTCGGTTGGAGTAGATACTCCGACAATGTCAGCGAAGACACTATCTCCATTGGCCGCTACGAACTCCATTAGCCCGATTCCTACCCGGGTTAAGAGATTCACGTTGGTATCGTAAGTTACGGAAAACTTACCAAGGTGGGTGGCGTTTCCGTTCCCAATGCCGTTTACAAATAAGGTGGGGAACTGCACCTCCTGCACTTCCATGGCTTGCAAGGCACCGCGGAAGGGGGTTTCCTTCTTTGCCGCCACGGGGCCGGCCAACGCCGCTGTTACGAACAGGGCTGTCATTTGAAGATAGATGATGGTTTTCATATTAGGATTTGCATTAGTTAGTTGTGTACAGGGTGGTTTCCCTTCAAACCGTCATGCGACGGGAACTGACGAAACCCCTCAAATGATTTTGGAAATCTTTGTTGTGACTCATGCGGGCAAGAATGTGACCAGCGCCATGGCTCCGCCGGCTTGTGCTGCGCCCCAAGCAGTTCGTTCAACAGATTCAATGACGCGATGACGTCTGGATGGTCGGCCTTCAATTGATTCTGGCAGATCGCCAAACTTCACGCGCCCTTGTTTCAGCCTCGCGCCTTTTCGATCTCCCGGAACAACCATGCTCGCGCAAAACTCCAAAGCCGCTCCACTGTGCTGGTCGAAACGCCGAATTCCTTCCGTTCGCATTCGAGTCCCCTACCTGAACGGTAACGAGCGCCCTCGCAGTCTTGTTCCCGCTGGGTTGAAGACGGCAGTTCGTCGTTTATGGGTGATGGGGCAACACCGGTGCGGGAACCAATGGTTGGAGCAGGGCTTTGACTTCTTTGTAGGCCAGCCAGACGATAAGGTCGTCCGGCCCGGCGCCGTTCGTGAAGGGTTGGCGCTCACCGGTGGGGAGAGGTTTCATTCGGGAACCGGCTTCGGCGAAGAGCTGACGAGCCTCAGCTTCTTTGCCTTGCCGGACGAGACTCATCGCGCGGAAAAACCGGGCCGGACCTTGAACGAACCCGTTGCCCTTGGCCGATTCCTCCGCGGCGGTCAGCGCCTGATCTGCCACCAGGTAGTGACCCTGCCGGTATTCCGTCATGCCGAGAACCATTTGATCCCATGGCAAGTTCCGCTGGCCATGGTCGAGATCGACCGCGCGATGAGCGAGGAGCAATGCGGCCTCGTTGAGTTGTGGATCGGAAGAAGGGCGGAGGCAGTATGCTTTGGCGGCGCGATTCGCGACGGTGGCATCGTCAGTCCCCGCGGCGAGTTCCAGTAATCGCCGACAGGTTATGGCATGGTCAGCGTCTTTGCTCAGCCAGGCCTGGACGGCCGCGGTTTCGAAGTATGAGCCCACCAGGTTTCGGATTGCCCCAATCGTGTCGGGGTGTTTCGCGCCATTCACTTTGCGCCGGAGATCGAGCACCTTCTCCCGCAGCTTTAGCGCTTCCTCCTTGCGGCCAACGTCTGCGAAGAAATTCGCCAGGTTGTGCATGTCACTGAGCGTGTCGGGGTGTTCGGGGCCGAATACCTTGAGGGCCAGATTCAGCACCTTCTCCCCAAGCTGGAGCGCCTCCTCGCGGTGGCCGGTTTGCTGATAGGACAGGGCCAGCAAGGACATTGCAGTCAGCGTTTCTGGGTGCTCTGAACCGTGCAATTTCTGCTGAAGCGCCAGCACCTCTTTTCGTTTCTCGAGTGCCTCCCCTTGGCGTCCGATCTCGTTGTAAGAATCCGCGAGATTGCCCATCGCGCGAATGGTGTCGGCGTGCTCAGGACCGTTCACTTTGAGGCGGAGGACGAGCACTTGCTCTCGCAGTTTGAGCGCTTCGGCCTGGCGACCGCCGTCTGCGTATGAAATTGCCAGGTTATTCATCGTGCTGAGCGTTCCGGGGTTCTCCGGGCCGTTCACCTTGACTCGGAGAGGCAGCAATGCCTCCAACAACTTGAGTGCCTCGTCGCGGTCGCCGACGGCTCTATAGGCAAGCGCCAGGTTGTGCTGGTCATTGAGTGTATTTGGATGGTCCGGACCAAGCGCGGCCAAATCGTAGTCGCGGACCTTCTCGAACAACGGCAGCGCTTCCCGATAGAGACCAAGAGCGCGGTAGGTCCAGCCGAGGATTTCTTCCAGTCGGGCTCGTCGCGCGGGCTGGCTGGCGAGATCGCTTTCCAGCACCGGGACAGCACGGTTGAGAGCTTCGGCGACGGTAAAGACTCTCCCATCGCGTTCCGGTTCGGGGCTTTGGAAAATGTTGATAAAGAGGTTGGAGACAGCCTCGGCTTCCAGTCGGGACGCGGCTTCGGCCTTGGCATGTTTCTCGGCCGCAGCGGTTTGTTCACGCGCCTTGGCGGCCTCCCGCTCCGCGATCTCGCGTTGATTCGTCTCGCCCGCCAACGCCCTCCGTTCATTCCAGAAAGAATGAATCGCCAGGCCAAGACCGATGATGAGCGCCGCGGCCACAGCGCTTGCCGCAACGACCACCACGCGATTTCTGCGCACGAGGCGGCGGAAGCGGTAAAGCTGACTGGTCGGACGGGCGAGCACCGGCTCGCTGGCGAGGTGGCGCTCGATGTCCTTGGCGAGGCCGCTGGCGGTCTCATAGCGGCGTGCGCGGTCCTTCTCCAGCGCTTTCATCACGATCCAGTCAAGGTCGCCACGAACTAATTTACTTAGTTTCGCTGGATCCGACTGACGGCGCTGAGCGACGCTCGCTCGCGTCGCTTGCGCCATCGTTTTCAAAAACATCGAAGGCGTCTGCGGCTCAACTTCGCGAATGGTGCGACGGATTTCGTCCAAGCCCTGGCGCATCAACTCCTCCGGGTCAAAGGGCGTGCGGCCGGTGAGCAATTCATAGAGCAGGACGCCGAGGCTGTAGATGTCGCTGCGCGTGTCGATATTGAGTCCGCTCATCTCGGCCTGTTCGGGCGACATGTAGAGCGGCGTGCCGATCATCTGCTGAAACTGCGTATAGACGGTGTGCTCGGCGAGCCGTCCTTGCGTCGCCTTGGCCACGCCGAAGTCGATCACCTTCGGCACAGGCACGCCGTCGTGCAGGGTGACGAGGATGTTCGACGGCTTGAGGTCACGGTGAATGATTCCATTTTGATGCGCATGCTGCACCGCGTGGCAGACCGTGATGAAGAGCGCGAGTCGCTCGGCCGTCGGCAGATCTGCCTGGTCGCAGTAGTCGGTGATCTTGATTCCGCGCACGAGCTCCATGACGAAAAACGGCCGCCCGTGCTCGGTCGCGCCCGCGTCGAAGACCTTGGCGATGTTCGGATGATCCATCATCGCCAGCGCCTGCCGCTCCTGCTCGAAGCGCGCCACAACTTCGTGCGTATCCATCCCGAGCTTGATGATCTTCAAGGCTACCGTTCGCCGCACCGGCTTTTCCTGCTCCGCCACCCACACCACTCCAAAGCCTCCCTGGCCGATCTGTTCGCGAAGTTTGTAAGGTCCAACGCGCTCGCCGACTTCCTCCGGTTTGAGCCGCGCCAGTTCCGCCTCCATCTCGGGGGAAAGCGCAGGTCCCGCCTGAAGGAATCCGCCCGCAGCCTCGTGCGCATACAGCAACGAAAGCGCCTGCTCCTTCAGCTCCGCATCATCCCCGCACGCCTCCGCCAGAAACCCATCGCGCTCCACCCCGGCAGGCCGGGCTTTCGCTTCGTTGAAGATTTCGATGAGTCGGTCGGTGTCGGCCATGTTCGTGGATGGGAGGTGACGTGTGGTTCCAACCTATCATGCGTCCTCGCTGATCGAATTCCTTCAAGTTTCGCGGGCTTTTTCCATCTCCCGGAACAACCACGCGCGCGCAAAACTCCAAAGCCGCTCGGCCGTGCTGATCGAGACACCGAGTTCCTTCGCCGCCTGCGGCTGCGTCAGCCCGACAAAGAAACACAGTTTCACCACTTCCGCCGCGCGCGCGTCCACGACCGCCAGACCCTTCAAGGCCACGTCCAGCGCGAGCAATTCGTCATCCGGCATGGGCAGCGGCACGTCCACGGCTTCCAGGTCCACACGCTCCATTTCTCCGCCGTGCTTCAAGCGCTTCTTGCGGCGGGCGGATTCGACCAGGATTCGCCGCATGGCTTCGGCCGCCGCGCTGAAAAAGTGCGCCCGGTTGGCAAACATCGGTGCCTTCCCGCCGACCAAACGCACCCACGCTTCATGCACCAATGCGGTCGGCTGGAGAGTCTGGCCGGGCTGCTCCCTTGCCATTCGTGCATGCGCAAGCCGCCGCAGCTCGACATAGACCAGCGGAAGCAGTTCATCCGCAGCACGCGGATCCCCGTGCTCAATCGCTTCGAGAATGCGCGTCACGTCGCTCACACCCATGAATGGTCCGCCAAAGCACCGCCGGAGGGAATCTATTTCCGCGAGCGGGTGCCAAGCCGGGTAAATCTTATCCGACTTCGCGAACCTGCAGGTCGTCGGTGAGTCCGACCGGCTGGCCGGCGAGGTCGTTGCCGGGGCCGGGCGTGAACGTCAGCCTGGCGCCACCGGATTTGAAGGCGTGGATCTTCTCAGCAACGAAGCCGAAATGGTCGGTTCCACCGTCGGTGCCGGTGGCGGCGCCTTTGATCACGATCGCGACGATTTTGGAAATGATCGGCGTGTCCCCGGAAATGGGCGCGTCATCGTCGGTGCCGAACACGCCATCGGCGCCCGCGGTGGCGCCAGCCACGAGATCGCTGGCAATCCAATTGCGACCCACCACCACTTCGCTAATGCGCGCGTCGGCATTAACCGCCGCCCCGGCCCTGTCGTATCCGGCCAGGATCTGCGCGTGCTCGACGGAACCGCCGATAAACACACTGCCGATCGCGAACGCCTTTGCACGCGATGCTGGTGCGAGCGTGCCGCGAGCGGTGATGATCGCGATGTTCGTCGTGCTCGCCGCCAGTTCGCCGCTGATTTTGAGAGTGCCAATGTTGCCTTCGCTTCGGATCGCGCTGCCGAGCACGTCGCCTTTGACCTTCACCGAGGCGATATCGCCGCTCGCGATGAGCGCCGCGTCGTGCATCCCATCGGCGAGCTCGAGTGTCTTTAGTGCGCCTGTGATGTCGCTCTGCATTGAACCGCCGGGCAATTGCGTGGACGGCCCGAAGCGGCCGAGCGAATGCGCGCTCAGGTTTAATAATCCGCGCTCGGGGGTAAGTTCATCGCCGGCGTCGATTTGGCCGAGATCGCCCTGAACAACCACATTGCCCAGATCGATGCCGGCCGCGTTGATATAACCGACGTGCACCAGGCCGGCCCCGCCCGTTGTCCCGGCCGGACGCTTCGCGCTGATGCTCAGATTCGCGCCGGCGAACTCCGACTCGCCACTAAAGTCCACCAGCGCGAGCTGCGAACCGAGGCCCGAAGGGAAGAGCGTGAACTGCTCCGCCTTCAGCGTCCCCTTGCTCACTTTGATGGTCGCCACGTCCCCATCCACATCGGTGAAGGTCGCCTTGCGCTTTCCAACAATGGTCACGTCGTCATCGAGGATGGTGGCGAGCCCGCTGCCGTCATCGATCTCCGCGTTGCTCGCGTCGGAGAGCCCCACCGTGAAGGTTTCGGTCGGCTCGACCATCGTATCGCCAATGACCTCGATGGTGATGGTGTGACTCGTCTCGCCCGGCGTGAAGGTGAGCGTGCGGGGCGGCAGTGCCGTGTAGTCAGTTCCGCTCGTTGCGGTGCCGTCGGCGCTCATGAAATCGACCGTCACCGGCAGAGCGCTGGCGGCGGTCAGACTCACGATGAAAGTCACGGGACGCGTTCCCGCATGGCCTTCCAGCAGCGTCGCGTCATCGATGCGCAGCGACGTATCGTCATTGAGGATCGTGCCAGTCGCTGCGCCGCTCGCGATCGTCGCATTCGTGGCATTCGAGAGGAGCAGCGAGAAGGCCTCGTGCGCTTCGATGGTGGCATCGCCGTTCACCGCGATCATAATCGTTTTGCTCGTTTCGCCCGGCGCGAAAATGATCTGGCTGCCGCTTGCCGGTGCAGTGAAGTCGCTCCCGGCGACAGCGGTGCCGTCGGCGGTGGTGTATCGAACCGTGGCGGGTAGCCCAGACGGCGCCGAGAGGCTGGCCGTGAATACCAGGCTGCTCGTCCCAGAATCGCCCTCCACTACCGAGCCGTCGCTGATCGTGATCGCGGGCGCCGCGTCATCGTTGCGGATCGTGCCGGTTGCCGTGCCATCTGTGATGGGGGCGTTCGTCGCCCCGGAGAGCCCGACCGAGAATGTCTCATCGGCTTCGTGGGTCGTGTCGCCATGCACATCGATGGTGATGGTTTGACTCGTTTCCCCGGGCGTGAAGGTGAGCGTTCCCGTCAGCGCCGTATAATCGCTCCCGGCGAGCGCAGTGCCGTCGGCGCTCGCAAAGTTCACCGTCACCGGAAGCGCCGATGGCTTTTCCAGGCCGACCGTGAAGACGAGTGCAGTTGTCCCGGAATCGCCTTCAAAAGCGCTCGTTGGCTCGCTAATCCGAAGGGCGGTGTCGTCGTTGAGGATCGTGCCTGTTGCCGTGCCCGCGCCGATCGTCGAAGTGCGCGCTCCCAAAAGAATGACGGAGAAGTGCTCGTGATCTTCGATGCCCGTGTCGCCGAGCACATCGACGGTGATCGCCTTGCTCGTCTCGCCCGGCGCGAAGGTGAGCATGCCCGGCGCCAGCGCCGTATAATCGCTCCCGGCGAGCGCCGTGCCGTCGGCGCTCGCAAACTCGACCGTTGCCGGCAGACCTGAAGCCGTCGAGAGGCTCACGATAAAGGTGAGGCTGCTCGTGCCGGCGTCGCCTTCGAGCGTCGAAGCACTGGCGATGCTGATGACCGGCGGGGCGTCATCATTGCGGATCGTTCCGATGCCGATCCCATCCCGGATGACCCCGCCGGTGGCATCGGACAGGACGGTGGTGAAATCTTCGTCGTTCTCGAAAAGCGTGTCACCGGGCGCATGGACTGTGATCGTCTTGCTGGTCTCACCCGGCGCAAAGGTGAGCGTCAATGCGCCAAGCGGAGCATAATCGCTGTTCGCCAGCGCGCTGCCATCGGCGGTTGCGACTTTCACGGTGACCGGGACAATACCCGCCTCCGAGAGGCTCACCGTGAATTGGAGAGCGGCCGTTCCGCCGTCACCTTCGGTCACGGTGGCATCGCTGACACTCACCTCAACCCCTCGGCCGAAAACGACGTAGCTGGCGCCCGTGTCGAAGACGCCGCTGCCCACGCGGTTTGCGCCGATCGCGCCAATGACCACGTCATCAAAGCCGTCACCGTTGACGTCGCCCGTCCCGCTGACGGACCAACCGGTTGCGTCTCCATCCATGATGGGCACGGTGTTGATGCGGAAGCCATTCGCGCCGTCAAGCGTGGAGAGGTCCAACCCGGCCGCAAAACCGCCAGCCTTCCCAAAGACCACGTAGGCGGCGCCGTGACCCCTCGCCCCGATGATCAGGTCGTCCAAACCGTCCCCGTTCACATCGCCTGCGCCGCTGACGGCGAACCCCGCGGAGTCGGAGTATGCTTCTCCGTTCAATTTGAAGCCGTTCGTCCCATTGAGCGCGGAGAGATTGAGCGCCGCCGAGAACCCGCCGGCTCTGCCAAAGACCACATAGCTCGCCCCGGAATCGGAGGCCGACCCATCGGCGACTGGTGCGCCGATAATCACGTCATCAAAGCCGTCGCCGTTGACATCGCCCGCCGCGCTCACGGACCGGCCCGCACCATCGTTGTTCGCCTCGCCGTTGATTTTAAAGCCATTGCTGCCATTCAGCGCGGAGAGATTCAGGTTGGCGGCAAACGAGACCGCTTTCCCGAAAATGACATAGCTAACCCCGGAACCGTTGCCGTTGGCTCGGTAAGCGCCGATGATCAGGTCTTCAAATCCGTCGCCGTTCACATCGCCGGCGCCGCTGACGGAAATACCCGCGTTGTCATAAGCGGCGACGCCACTGATCTTGAAGCCGTTGGCGCCATTGAGCGTGGACAGATCGAGCGTCGGGCCAAAGGCGCTCCCTTTCCCAAATACGACGTAAGCCCCTCCGGTGAGAATACCGCCCGAATAGGCAAACGTATCTCCGATGATCAAATCGTCGAAGCCATCTCCGTTGACATCGCCCGCGTTCGCTGCGGAGCGGGAGGATGCGCCGTTAATCCTAAAGCCGTTTGCACCGTCAATGGTCGAGAGATTCACGCTGCCGGCAAAGCCGTCCGCCCTGCCAAAGACCACATACGTGGCACCTGTTTCGAGCCCGCTGACGATCAGATCATCCAAGCCGTCGCCATTGATATCGCCGCCGCCGCTGACGGACGACCCCGCCCGGCCGTTGCCGGGTTCGCCACTGATCTTGAAGCCGTTGGCGCCGTCAAGAGTGGAGAGATCGAGCGCCTCGGCAAATCCGTCGATTCTTCCGAACACCACATAGCTGGCGCCACCATAGGAGAAGCCGCCGTTTTTGTTATTCGGAGCGCCGATGATCAGATCGTCCAAGCCGTCGCCATTGACATCGCCAGCCTCGCTGACGGAGTAGCCGAAACGATCGGCGTCCCCCTGCCCGTTGATGTGAAAACCGTTGAGCCCATTCAAGCTGGCGAGATCGACGACGGCGGTGAACGCCGGAGCGATGCGAGCTTCGAGCGGTTCGATGCTGGAGGAATGGTGTTTCATACGAGCGGAGTTCACGGCCCGGTGGCGGTTTCGGGAAGAGGCGTGGAATGTGCGAACTTGGTGCTCATGCGACTTCGCGAACCTGCAGGTTGCCGGTGAGTCCGACCGGCTGACCGGCGAGGTCGTTGCCGGGGCCGGACATGAACGTCAGCCCCGTGCCGCCGGATTTGAAGGATCCGATCTCGCCGGCAACGAAGCCGAAATGGTCGGTTTCACCGTCGGTGCCAGTCGCGGCGCCCTTGATCACGATCGAGGCGATTTTGGCAATGATCGGCGTGTCCCCGGAGATGGGCGTGTCGTCGTCGGTGCCGAAGAGGCCATCGGCACCCGCAGTGGCGCCAGCCACAAGATCGCTGGCAATCCAATTGCGGCCCACCACCACTTTGTCGATGCCGGCGGCACCATTCACTGCCGCCCCGGCGCGGTCGTATCCGGTAAGGATCTGCGCGTGCTCGACGGAACCCCCGATGGACACGCTACCGATCGCGAGCGCCTTTGTAAGCGATGCTGGTGCGAGCGTGCCGCGAGCGGTGATGATCGCGATGTTCGTCGCGCTTGCCGCCAGGTCGCCGCTGATTTTGAGAGTGCCAATGTTTCCTTCGCTTCGGATCGCGCTGCCGAGCACGTCGCCTTTGACCTTCACCGCACCGATGTCGCCGCTCGCGATGAGCGCCGCGTCGTGCATCCCATCGGCCAGCTTGAGTGTCTTTAGTGCGCCTGTGATGTCGCTCTGCATTGAGCCGCCGGGCAGTTGCGTGGCCAATCCGAAGTGGCCGAGCGAATGCGCACTCAGCCTCAATAATCCGCGCTCGGGGGTGAGATCGTCGCCGGCGTCGATCTGCCCGAGATCACCCTGAACGACCACTTTGCCGAGATCGATCCCGGCCGCGTTGATAGCGCCGACGTGCACCAGGCCGGCCCCGCCCGTTGTCCCGGCCGGACGCTTCGCGCTGATGCTCAGGTTCGCCCCCGTAAATCTCGTCTCGCCACTAAAGTCCACCAGCGCGAGCTGCGAACCGAGGCCCGAAGGGAAGAGCGTGAACTGCTCCGCCTTCAGCGTCCCCTTGCTCACTTTGATGGTCGCCACGTCCCCATCCACATCGGTGAAGGTCGCCTTGCGCTTTCCAACGATGGTCACGTCGTCATCGAGAATGGTTGCCAGCCCGCTGCCGTCCTCGATCTCCGCGTGGGTCGCGTCGGAGAGCAGCACTGAGAAGGTTTCGCTCGGCTCGACCATCGTATCGCCAACGACCTCGATGGTGATGGTGTGACTCGTCTCGCCCGGCGTGAAGGTGAGCGTGCGGGGCGGCAGTGCCGTGTAGTCAGTTCCGCTCGTTGCGGTGCCGTCGGCGCTCATGAAATCGACCGTCACCGGCAGAGCGCTGGCGGCGGTCAGGCTCACGGTGAAGGTCACGGGACGCGTTCCCGCATGGCCTTCCAGAAGCGTCGCGTCATCGATGCGCAGCGACGTATCGTCATTAAGGATCGTGCCAGTCGCGGCGCCGCTGGCGATCATCGCATTCGTGGCATCCGAGAGGAGCAGCGAGAAGGCCTCGTGCGCTTCGATGGTGGCATCGCCGTTCACCGCGATCATAATCGTTTTGCTCGTTTCGCCCGGCGCGAAAATGATCTGGCTGCCGCTTGCCGGTGCAGTGAAGTCGCTCCCGGCGACAGCGGTGCCGTCGGCGGTGGTGTATCGAACCGTGGCGGGTAGCCCAGACGGCGCCGAGAGGCTGGCCGTGAATACCAGGCTGCTCGTCCCGGAGTCACCCTCCACTACCGAACCATCGCTGATCGTGATGACGGGCGCCGCGTCGTCGTTGTGGATCGTGCCGGTTGCCGTGCCATCTGTGATGGGGGCATTCGTCGCCCCGGAGAGCCCGACCGAGAATGTCTCATCGGCTTCGTGGGTCGTGTCGCCATGCACGTCGATGGTGATGTTTTGACTCGTTTCCCCGGGCGTGAAGGTGAGCGTTCCCGTCAGCGCCGTATAATCGCTCCCGGCGCTTGCCGTGCCGTCGGCGCTCGCATAGTTCACCGTCACCGGAAGCGCCGATGGCTTTTCCAGGCCGACGGTGAAGACGAGTGTAGTTGCGCCGGAATCGCCTTCAAAGGCGCTCGTTGGCTCGCTAATCCGAAGGGCAGTGTCGTCATTGAGGATCGTTCCGACCGCCGTGCGGTTGCCGAGCGTGGCGCCATTGGCACCAAAGAGGATCACCGAGAAGTGCTCGTGATCTTCGATGCTCGTGTCGCCGAGCACATCGACGGTTATCGTCTTGTTCGTCTCGCCGGGAGCAAAGTTGAGTGTGCCCGGCGCCAGCGCCGTATAATCGCTCCCGACAAGCGCGGTGCCGTCGGCGCTCGCGAACTCGACCGACGCCGGCAGGCCTGATGCCGTCGAGAGGCTGACGGCAAAGGTGATGCTGCTCGAGCCAGCGTCGCCTTCGACCGCCGAGGCATTGGCGATGCTGACGACTGGCGGGGCGTCATCGTTGCGAATCGTTCCGACGCCGGTTCCATCCCGGATGACCCCGCCCGTGATGTCGGACAGGACAACTGAAAAGGTCTCGTCGTTTTCGAAGAGCGTGTCGTCGAGCACATTGACCGTGATCGTCTTGCTCGTCTCGCCCGGCGCAAAGGTGAGCGCCGTCGTTGCGTCAAGCGGAGCATAGTCGCTGGTCGCCAGCGCGCTGCCATCGGCGGTTGCAACTTTCACGGTGACCGGGACGGCGCCCGCCTCCGAGAGGCTCACCGTGAACTGGAGAGCAGCCGTTCCGCCGTCTCCCTCGGTTACCGTGGCATCGCTGACGCTCACCTCAACGCCTCGGCCAAAGACAACGTAGCTCGCACCGGAGAAGTTTCCATTGGGATCAGCGCGCCAGGCGCTGATGATCAGGTCGTCAAAGCCGTCGCCATTGACGTCACCCGCCCCGCTCAAGAAGTTGCCGGAATAGTCATACGGCGCGACACCGCTGAGTGTGAAGCCGTTGCTGCCGTCGAGCGTCGAGAGGTTGAGGCTGGCCGGAAACCCGCTCCCTTTGCCAAATACGACGTAGCTCGCCCCGGACGCAGGGCCATGGGGATCGGCGAAAGGTGCGCCAATCAGCAGGTCGTCGAAGCCGTCGCCATTGACATCGCCCGCCCCACTCACTGCGACGCCCGCAAAGTCGCCGGTGATTTCGAATCCGTTGCCACCATTGACGGTTGAGAGATTCAGATCGGCCGGAAACCCGCTGGCTTTACCAAAGACCACGCAGGCCCCTAAGCCAGAGGAGATGATCAGGTCGCCAAAGCCGTCGCCGTTGACGTCGCCCGCCCCGCTCAAGGTGCCGCCGGACTCGCCATATGCCGCGCCGCCGCTGAGTTTGAAGCCGTTGCTGCCGTCGAGTGTGGAAAGGTTCAGGTTGGCCGCAAAACCGCTCGCTTTCCCAAAGACCACATAGCTCGCGCCGGAATCGTTGCCGTTGGGATCGGCGTGAGGGGCGCCGATGATCAAGTCGCCGAAGCCGTCGCCGTTAACATCTCCCGCGCTCACCGAGCTGCCGGCCCGGTCCCCCTCCGCGACGCCGCTGAGTTTGAAGCCGTTGCTGCCGTCGAGTGTGGAGAGGTTTACGTTGGCCGAAAATCCGACGGCTTTGCCAAAGACCACATAGCTCGCACCGGAATCGGCGCCATTGGGATCGGCGAATATGGCGCCGATGATCACGTCATCAAAGCCGTCGCCGTTAACATCTCCCGCCCCGCTCACAGAGCCGCCAAAGCGGTCGTCGTCCGCGACTCCGCTGAGCTTGAAGCCGTTGCTGCCGTCAAGCGTGGAGAGATTCAGATTGGCTGCAAACCCGCCGGCTTTGCCAAAGACGACGTAGCTGGCGCCGGAATAATTGCCGTTGGGAGAGGCGAGAGGCGCCCCGATAATCAGGTCGTCAAAACCGTCGCCATTGACATCGCCCGCTGCACTTACCGAGATGCCCGAAAGGTCATTCGCATCGACGCCGCTGATCTTAAAACCGTTGCTGCCATTGAGGTTCTCGAGGTTCAGATTGGCCGAAAAGCCACTCGCGCGACCAAAGACCACGTAGCTCGCGCCGGAAGCGGAGCCGTTGGGATCGGCAAATACTGCGCCGATGATCAGGTCGTCAAAGCCGTCGCCATTGACATCGCCGGCATCGCTCACTGAGCGGCCGGAATAGTCGTTTGCCGCGACGCCGCTGAGTTTGAAGCCGTTCAACCCGTCGAGGCTGGAGAGCTCAAACACAGCCGCGAAGGCCGGCGCAATGCGATCTTCGAGAGGTTCGATGCAGGAGAATTGGTTTTTCATACGAGTGGAGCCGAATTGCCCGCGCGCAGTTTTGAAGGAGAGGTCAGCCGGCGCCGCTGGCGCAGCGGCTGGAATCGGTTGCCGCGAATCGATCTTCGCGGCACCGAAGATCAGATCTTCTTCAAATACGCGATGAGCGGGTCGATTTCTTCGTCCAGAATCAGATCAGGACGCAGAGGCCATGGCACCGCCGCCGGGATGATCCGCCGGAGCAACTCGAAATCGAGTTGATAGTGCACCACGACGTCTTCCAGGGTCGCCGCGCTGTTATCATGGAAGTAAGGCGCGGTCTTCGCGCTGCCGTAAAGGGTCGGGATCTCGAAGAAGTTCAATTGCGCCGGATCTCCGGTTTGCAGCGCCATGCCCGGATCGGTCGAGGGGAGCACCACCGGAGCCGCCTGACCCGGCACGCGGAACGCCCAAAGTCGGGGCGCGATCGGTGAGGGTGCGAATGGCAAATCCGCGGCAAATGGAGGCACCGGCTTCGAGACATGAATGTTGTGGATGCCTGGAGGAAGCGCCGCGAGCGGCACTGTTTGGGTCGGTCCTCCATGGCAGACTGCGCAGTGGTGTTCGAAGAGCGCCTTGCCCTGTTGCTCCACCGCATTAAGCGGCGGGTCAGTGGGAGGAGCCGTTGTCCCCTTCGCGAGGGCCGCGGAGAGGAGTCTCACCGCTGGCGACGAAAACAACACCCCCTCGAAGGCGGCAACGTCATCCAGAAAGCGCGGTTTGGGGTCGCGGGTAATCTCGGAGTGCCCGTCGAGGGCGCCAAGGGCCTGTGACTGCAGCGTGGGTTGCCGGCCATCGAGTTGGTAAGGTGCCGTGAACGCGGTATTCAACACGGTTGGCGTCGAGCGCCACACGGCCACCACCGTCGCCGTCGGGTCGTCCACCGGCCACATCAGTTTCTGACCTGCCGCATCGGTCGGCAATGCAATGAAGACACGGACCAGCGCGTGAGTGCGGAGAGTGGTGAAGTCATCAGCGAAATCATTGGCGTCCAATGAGCGGAAGAGCGGGTCATCAGCCGAAGGATTCCGGAGCCGGCGCCGCGCGAGCGCTTGAAAACGCTCTTCCACGTGCTCTGGAGTCAATCCGAAGGCGTCCTTGGGGACGTGGCACGTGGCGCAGCTCCGGCCGTTGCCGTGCACGTTGGGAAAGCCCACCGTGAACAAGGCTGCTCCAACAGCGGCGTTGCCGTTCGAAGGCGGCGGCGTGGTCTGCGCCGGGAGCGTGCTCGGTAACGATGCGCTCAGAAGCACAGCTGCAAACGTGAGCGTCGGAATCTTCTTCATGCGGAACCCTCGAGTGCCGCTGGCTTCTGTTGATGGGATAGGATTCATAATGATGTGGTCTTCACCCGGTAAGGCGACGCCGGCGCCCGAAACCCCTCACGATTTATTTGGAATCCTTTATTTCGTTGGCAACGCGGGTCAGAAAACGAACACCGCCAGCCCCAGAAAAACCAAACCCACGACCAGCAAGAGCCAGTCAATCCGAGTTACTTTTGGATTCGCGACCACCTCGATCATTGCCTGCCGATGGCTCGTCCACCGAAACAGGTGATGAAACGACAAACCCGAAATCGCGGAGAGGAAACCCGTCACAAGCCAACTCCAGGGTTGATAGTGAATGATCGTGCCGAACCATGCCGTGCCCGTGAAAACGAGCACCACCACCGGCGGAATCAGCAATTTGGGAGGCAACGTTTCCGAGTCATACTGCAGCCGCCGCCTGGCATAGAACCGTCGCGGGGCGATGAGCGCCACGGTGGCTTTGCCAATCAGCGCCAAGGCAATCACGAAGCTCAGAACTTGAAACCACATGTGGCAATTACAGTTTGGACCGGCATATTTCTTCTCCCCAACCCGGCGAATGTACGCGAAGTTGATTCATAGGAATCAACGTGACGCGAAAACACACAAGCTCACCACCCACACCGTGAGAAGCAATCCGCGCACACGCCAAGGCCATCGCTGGAGAACTCCGGCGAGCGCAAGCAGGAACACGGGAACCATAAAGAGATGCCATGCGCGCTCGCCCAACCCCACCGTCGCGAGCCGAAACAGGACACTGCTCGAGAAGATGACCGCACCCATGAGGGGCAGGACGAGTTCGATATAGGGCCCGATCGCGGCACTGACTTTGCCGTGGCGACGGACAAGCATCCCTGCCGCCAACGTCTCGCTGACACAAAGCGAAACCATTAGTCCAACTGCAGTCGCCATGCCGAGATAGATACCGGAGGGCACGCCCGCAATCTTCACGGCCACCCAACCCCAACTGACCGTGTAGCAAATGACCGCTGCCAGGGCGCCGGTGATGATTCCGCTTGCCAGGTCCGCCGCCGCGTTTTTTGGGCGAACCAACCAAACGGTGATCATTCCTCCGCCGCTTATGCCAACAGCCCCAATCCCGTAAATCACCCTCCGCAGCACATTTGAAAGCTCCAGCGGATTGAGCATGACCATCCAGCAAACCACTCCGCCCACAATGCCCCAGATTACTCCCAGGCTGATCGCCCAGCCGATCGAGCCGACATTGCGCCGAACCCAAATCCGCAGCAGGTATTCCAAATTTGGACCTCGGACGCACAAGGGTTCACCCTTCAGCCAGCGGTCAAATTCTGCCGCGAGATCGGCCGCGGAGGCATACCGTTCGTTGCGGTCCTTGGCCAGGCACTTCATGACGACCCAATCCAGCTCGCCCTCGACCAGATGACTAATACGCTTCGGATCGCAATGGCGTTTGTCCGCCACTGATTTGAGTTGATCGGCGCTCATCGTGCTCAGACGAGTCGAGGGGCGCAGCGGTTCCTGCTCGCGGATGATCCGGCGCATCGCGTCCAATCCGGCCGCCATCAATTCGTTGGCATCGAAGGGCGTCTGGCCGGTCAGCAATTCGTAGAGCAGCACGCCGAGGGCATAGATGTCAGAGCGCGTGTCAAGATCGATCCCGGTCATCATGGCCTGCTCGGGGCTCATATAGGCCGGGGTGCCGATAAATTGCTCGAAGGCGGTATAGACCGTCTCGTCGGTCAACCGTCCCTGCGTGGCCTTGGCGATGCCGAAATCGATCACCTTTGGCACCGGCACGCCGTCGTGGATGGTGACCAGGACGTTCGACGGTTTGATGTCGCGGTGGATGATGCCCTTTTGATGCGCGTGCTGGATCGCCTGACAAACCTGGATGAACAGTTTTAGGCGTTCATCGGTGGAAAGTTTGGTCTCGTCGCAGTAATCGGTGATCTTGATTCCGCGCACGAGTTCCATGACGAAGAACGGTCGTCCGTGCTCGGTCGCACCCGCATCGAAAACCCGGGCGATGTTCGGGTGATCCATCATGGCCAGCGCCTGCCGCTCCTGCTCGAAGCGCGCCACGACCTCGCGCGTATCCATCCCCAACTTGATGATCTTCAAGGCCACCGTGCGCCGCACCGGCTCCTGCTGCTCCGCCACCCACACCACTCCGAAGCCGCCCTGGCCGATCTGCTCGCGAAGCTTGTAGGGACCGATCCGTTCGCCTACTTCCTCCGGCTTGAGCCGCGCCAGCTCCGCCTCGATTTCGGGCGAAAGCGCCGGCCCCGATCCCAGGAATTCGCCCGCACCATCGTGAGCTCGCAACAGCGAACGCACCTGCGCCTTCAACTCAACGTCATCCCGGCATGCCTCCGCCAGAAACCCATCGCGCTCCGCACCGGCGGGCCGGGCTTTCGCCTCGTTGAAGATTTCGATGAGTCGGTCGGCACTGGCCATGTTGGTGGATGAATGGATGCGAAGTTCCAACCTATCATGCGTCGTTGTTGGATGAATCCCCTCAACTATCGGACCACCTTTTCATCTCCCAGTCATAGGGAATGATTCTATTCCCACGTACCGGAGGGCGCCAAGCCGCGACCGAAAGCTGGCGACCGCCCGGAATCTCACGCGCTGCAAGCAGGGCACATACGCCCTGACGATTGCCTGGAAGATTACCTTTGTCATGCTCATGAAGTGGCTAAAGAGCGGCCCCGCGAAATGCGCCGCCGCGGCCCGAATCCAATCCCGGCGGCGCCAAGTGTCAGCAGCATTGCCGACGACGGTTCGGGAACAAACATCAAAGACGGTCGAACCACTCCCGGTTCGAAGGGAGGCGGGTCAATCGTCAGCGGGTCCTCAAATGAAAAACGGATGAACTCTGCGAAGTCCGGAACTTCCGCGAGGGTGTCGACTTGATACTCAAAAATGAACGATTGCCCAGCGCGCTTCGGTCACACGGGGCGGCTCGGAAGGCGCCCGTCCTTGAAGTGAGGGGGCGCCTGCGTTCAGGCGCGGGGCGAAACGGCTGGCAACAGCTAGCAACGACGTTTGCCCCGCGCTGAGATTCGCATTTCGGATTTACTTGCGGGGACTCCACAGTTGCTTGGAAGGATCCCCGTTCAGCCGCACGATGCCGTGATACGTCACCGGCTCATCCTTGATGAACGAGACGTTGTTGGACAGGGAGGTGAGGATGTCGCCGCCGAGCAGTAGGACAGGTGCGCCGCCGTTCAGCGGCGCCGCGAAGGAGTCGTTGCCGCCGACTTGAAACGTCGGGTCGAGCGAACCGTTCGCGTTCAACCGCACGATGCCGGTGGCCCACACCCCATTGAAGTAGCCGAAGCCGCCGCTGACCAGCACCTTGCCATCCGGTTGCACGGCCAGTCCGCTGACCCCGCCGGGCGTGCCCGACGAGAAGCCGGACTCAAAACCGCTGCCGATATCGAAGCTCGCATCGAGCGCGCCATTGGGCATCAAGCGAACCAGACTGAAACGCGTCGTCCCCTGGTAGGTGTCGAAATGTCCGCCCACGAGGATTTTTCCATCACGTTGCACGGCAATGGCGCTGACCGACGGGAAGCCATAGACCGATTCGCCCAGGCTGTCGCCAGGGTTGAAGCTCGGGTCGAGCGAACCATTCGCATTCAGCCGAGCCAGGAACATGCGGGGCTGGCCGCCGACATTCTGAAAATAGCCGCCGATCAGCACCCGTCCGTCCCGTTGCAGCGCCAGGGCGCTGATGTAATCGTCCGCGCTCAACCCGGGATCGAAGCTGGGATCCACGTCGCCCGTCGCCCGCACCCGGGCGATGTGCTGGCGCGGCGTGCCGTTCACGCTGTCAAAGTATCCGGCGAGAATAACCTTTAGATCCAGTTGCACCTCCATGCTCTCGATATAGCCCGGATCAGTTCCGAACAACGTCTGTACGTTGAAGTGGGCATCCTCTTTCCCTTGCGTCTGCAACCGCACGAGGCGGTCGCCCAGATTGGCAATCACGGACAGGCCGAACCAGGCCGGCGACGCCTTATAAACATTCGGATAGGGCTCGAATCCCGAATCCACCGAGCCGTCGGCCCGGAAGCGCGCCAGCTCGCTGGCGTAATTTCCGTCCGCGTCCGCGCCCTCGACCACCGCGCAGAACCTGCCCAGGAGCATCGGTGAGATTGATGACGCCCCATAGAGGGTCGTCAGACCCAGCGCATCCGTGTTGAACTGAAACCCCGGATCCACACTGCCCGCGCGCTCGTCATCGAGAATCCAGAGCGGGGCTGATGACCGCGGAATCTTGAGGCCGGATGAACCGGCGCTCAGAGCCAGCATGACCGTTTCATCCGGCTCGGCGATCGAGTCATCCTTAATCCGGACTTGCACCGTCCTGGTCGTCTCGCCCGGCGCGAATTTGACAATCGTGGAGGCCGCCTTGTAGTCCTTGCCCACGGTCGCGGTGCCATCCGCCGTGTTCAGACTCACGCTCACCGCGGAGTTGGTGTAGCCGCGACGGATGATCTCCACGCTCGCGTCGCGGGCGGCTTCTTCCACCGCGTAATCCGTTTTGGCGAACTGCACCACCATATCGGCTGGGGTAAGCGGCACGGAGGCGATGCTGTAGTTGTCGAAGTAGGCGTTGTAATTCTCGCGGTGATAGGTCAACTCCGGCGTGTCGATGGGGTTGGCCGAACCGGCGAGCCACAGGTGGCCGCCGATCAATTTCTCGCTGAGAATCTCCGGGGCAATGGGCGCCGATCCGAGTTCCGCGCCGTCAACGAAGTAAGTGAGGGTGTGCGCGATGAAATCTACCCGGACCTTCAGCCTTCTGTAAGTGCCAAACGTGTAGGGAAGCGAATACTTGTAAAGGTCTTCCGGGCGGCTGCCGAAGGTCCAGATTTTCCCGGCGGACGAAATGAAGAAGCCGCCGAGTGTTCTTCCATATCCATTGGGCTGAAGAACGGACAACTCCAGATTGGCGCTGAGAATGTCTTGTTCGGGCGTGCCAAGAGATCCGCTTTGCGGCCCGTCCAGGCGCGCGTCCACCTGGATTTCCGTAATCAACGGTGGCGGTGGGGCGTTCGGATCATTCAGATCAAAGATCGGCCGGAAAGCGTAGGCTGAGCCAACCGGGGTGCCTTGCGAATCCGCGCCGAAGAAACGGACGCACTGGGCGCCATCGCGCGCGTTGACCGTGGAGATCGTCGTGGGATGAATGGCGCCAGGCAGGTACCAGCCGCCGAGCCAGCCAGCCTGGTTGATCAGCGGTTGGTTCGGGGTGAACTCCGGAGCTTCGAAACCCGTTTGGTAGATGATGTCACTGGCCTTGACGGGTCCGATTGACGCGACGGTCAACGCCGCGACGAGGAGGAGCGAATTAGTTAGTTTCATAATGGTCTGTGGACTGATGTTTGTTAGCATTTGATTGACTGTCTTCACTCCTACCCAGACCGCTTCCCAAACCGCGATGACCGGAAATCGGAAGGGATCTTTCGGCAGCCGGCACGGGCGATCCATGCAGCCTTGCACCGCAGACTTTCGAGTCCGCGCGCTGCCGAGATTCCAGTCGGTTGGGCGCGCGCGCATGGGACGGCGAGTTCGAACTGGCCAAGCCGTCCCGAACTTTCAATCGTTCGCAGGTTGGAAAACCCTCGATACGGCAAACAGGAAAGTCTGCGCTACGGGGTGGGCGGCGCCGCGTCGGTCTGGTCGAACACTTCGAGTTTTGCGCGCCACTCGGCGGCTTGGGCGGGCTTGCCCCAGGCTTCGTAGAGGCGGACGAGGCGTTCGAGGGCGTGTCGTTTGTACTTCCGATCCGCCGGGGCACTCTGCTGAAGGAAATCGTTGCCCTCGAGGAGCAGCGCTTCGGCTTCCATGAGTTTCACTTCGCGCGCTTCAGTCGTGAGAGTGGAATCAGTGAACGCCACGCTCAAGACAGCGCTGCCCAGGCGACTGCGGGTGTCGGCGATGCGCCAGGGCTCCGTGTTCGTAATCCTGCGGGCGGAAGTTCGATGTTCGAACTTGCTGTCATATCCACTAAACACAACAACAGTAGCCTTGATGTTCCTTGGCTCGATTTGGAGAGCGAGACACTCGCGCAAAAGGCTGTCAGCTTCGCGCGCCAACTCGATTGGAGCACGGCTTTGTGCGGGTTTGTCTTCGCCGTTCGATCGAGATTGAGGCGGCGGGATTGAATTCACGTCCCGCTCTTTCCACGCCCAATCTGCGAGCAAACGCCCAAGGCTGGCCGTTGGTTTCAAGACATCCTCGTCTTGGGGAGATTTATGGCTGCGACGCCTTTGAACGGCTTCGCGATAGAACGGCTCCGCCTCAGCGTATTTGTTCTGTCGGTAAAGGGTGTCGGCGAGGCCATAGAGACATTCTTCCAGCCGCTCCGGCTCAGCCTCTACATTCTCACGCGCCCACTTCACTCGCTCGCGGTCGATGGTTTCGGCTTCCGCGATGCGTTTCTGTTTTTCCAGATTCAAGCTCAGGTCAAGGAGGGTCACGTCCAGACCTCTGAAATCCGTTGGAACCACCTTGCGAAAGATGGTCAGCGCTTCCCGGTAAGCAGTCTCGGCCTCGGTAACTTGTCCAAGACGATCCAAGACAAACCCCAAATCGCCCGCGGATTTTGCGACTTCGATGTGATCCTCGCCATGAAGCCGTTTTCGCAAGGCCAGCGCCTCGCGAGCGAGCGGTGCGGCGGCGGCGGCGTTTGTTTCTGCCAACACTGAGGCCAGGCGGCTGAGCGTCCGTGCCACCATGCGGTTGTCGTTACCCAAGAGCTTTCTTTGCGCGGAGAGCAACTGACGAAACAGTTCCGCCGCTTCCCCGTATTTTTTTTGGGCCAATTGAAATCCCGCAAACGATTCAATGACTTCAAGAACAGCAGGGTCAGCATCGTGCGTCAGCCGCCGTCGCATGGCCAGCGCCGCTTTGAAAAGCGGTTCGGCGTTGGTGGCCTTGCCTTGATGACTATATTGCAAGGCAAGGCCAAACAATTGCGTCGCGACATCGGCGTGCTCAGGTCCATGCAGCTGGCGAGAGAGCGCCAGCGCTTGCAGCTGCAACTTCTCCGCCTCAGCGTATTTGGACTGCACCTTCAGCGCATCGGCGAGCAAATGAAGCGCGGCGGCCACGTCGTCGTGCTCCTCCCCGTGCAGCTGGCGGCCAATCGCGAGGGCTTCGCGTGCCAGCCCTTCCGCTTCTTTGCCCTTATCGCGCGCGTTGAGCACCTCGGCAAAATCCCGCAGCAAATCAGCCAACTGTTCCGGGTCATTGCCGCGCAAAGCCCGAATTCGGGGCAACGTTTCGCGATGGATGGCTTCCGCCCGGTCATATTCGCCAAGAATGTTGAAAAGCTTGCCCAGCGTGACGCGCAGTTCGAGTTCTACTTCGGGCTGATTGGTAAAGCCCTTCTCCAGACTCTCGAAAGTCTGATCAGCAAATTCCCGCAGCAACGTCGTGTCGCGGCCCATCGCGATAGATGGCTTCAAGTTGCCAATCATGTCCGTGAGGAACTGCGTGACCTGCTGGCTCTTGGCGGCTTCAATGGCCGCCTGCTGACGCGCCGCGCGTTCGCGCACGAAGGCCCAGGTCGAGAAGCCCAATCCGGTTAGCAGTGCCACCAGCACGATGGCGGCGGTGGCGAATGCTGCTGTGTTGCGCCGCACCAACCGGCGGAACGTGTAGAGCCGGCTGGGCGGACGGGCGACGATCGGCTCGTTTTTCAAATGCCGCTGAAGGTCCGCGGCCAGGCCGTTGGCGGTCTCGTAGCGCCGGTTGCGATCCTTCTCCAGACACTTGGTCACCACCCAGTCGAGATCGCCGCGGACGTCATGGATTAGCCGGATTACGTCGGTCGACCGCCGTTTGGCGGCGGTCGTCAGATCTTCGGCGCCCAGCGTGCCCAGGCGCACGGAGGGCCGAGGCGGTGCCTGTTCGCGGATGGTGCGGCGGAATTCATCCAGGCCCGGCAGCGAAAAATTGCCTCGGATCAAACGGCAGGCGGCTGGTGAGCAATTCGTAGAGCAGCATCCCCAGGCTGTAGATGTCGCTGCGCGTATCGACGTCGAGGCTCGTGAGCAGCGTCTGCTCGGGGCTCATGTAGGCGGGCGTGCCGATGAATTGCTCGAAGGCGGTATAGACCGTCTTGTCCGTCAACGGCTGCCCGCTGGTGGCCTTGGCCACGCCGAAGTCGATCACCTTGGGCACGGCGACGCCGTCGTTGATCGTCACGAGAATGTTCGAGGGCTTGAGGTCCCGGTGGATGATGCCTTTCTGATGCGCGTGCTGCACGGCGTGGCAGACCTGGATGAAGAGTTCGAGCCGCTGGTTGGTGGAGAGCCGGTTCTCGTCGCAATAGTCCGTGATGCGCAGGCCGCGCACCAATTCCATGACAAAGAACGGGCGCCCGCTGGCCGTCGTGCCGCCATCGAACACTTTGGCGATGTGCGGATGGTCCATCATGGCCAGCGCCTGCCGCTCGGCCTCAAACCGGGCCACGACCTGGCGCGTGTCCATGCCGAGCTTGATAACCTTCAACGCGACGCGGCGACGGACCGGCTCGGCCTGTTCCGCGACATACACCACGCCGCAGCCGCCCTCGCCGATTTTCTCCAGCAACTTGTAGCGCCCGATGCGGTCGCCGGGCCGTTCCAGCGGATCGGAAGGCAGGGGCGGATGTTGGGTGCCCGGAGCAGCGGCAAGCGCGGCGTCCGACGGATCGGCGGCAAGCGCGGACGGGCCGAGGATTTGCGGTGCGACGCACTGCGGACAAACATCGAGCGCGGACCCGGCGCTCAACGCCGCACCACATTTGGCGCAGGTTTTGGCGGCAGCATTCATGACGTTCTTTTGGTATCAGACCCAACTGCGTTTCGCGATGACAAGAAACCTCGGCGGAGGGCGTTTCGCCGGTCGCCTCAGCACAACCATCTCACGCCAGCACTTCGAGCAGGTAGCGCATCTCCTCCTCCAGTTCAGCCGTCGTGTTGACGGTCTGCGCAATTTCACCTCTCACCAGGTCACGGTAGCGGCGGCGGAGGCGCTCGACCGACTTGGCGACGGCGACTTCGGTCATCTGAAGCCGCGCTGCCGCTGTGGCATAACTGCCCGCTACTGCGGGAGTGGAAAGGAAGGTATTCAATTCGCGGAACAGCGTTTCGCGACCTTCCCGGATGAACTCCTCCCGGAGTTGTTGTCCCGCGCGTTCGAGCACGGTTTCAGCCCAGCGCCGATCGAACAAATGTTCCGGCGCCGCCTCGACGGACGCCTGGGCGCCATAGCATTGTTCGGCCAAGGCGGTATCGAGCGAAAGAAGCGCCCGTCCGGACCCTCGTTTGAGCGTGCCGGCCTTGCGCCATTCCTTGGCCAGAAAATGGTTCATCGAGGCCAGAAGAAAGGCGCGGAATCGGCCTCGGCCCGGATCCAATCCGGCAAAGTCGTTTCGCGCGAGGAGGCGGGTGAAGAACTCCTGGGTCAGATCCTGCGCTTCGTGCTCATCATGCCCCTTGCCCCGGACATAGGCGTAGAGCGGAGACCAGTAAGCGGTGCAGAGCTTCTCCAACGCGTCGCGCGCCAAGGCGGTTATGGCACCACCGGCCTTTTGCACGACGCTCCAATGCGTGGTGGCAAACCAGTCGCCTGAGTCGGGGGATCTTTCTTCGCACGGTTCTGGCACGGCGGGGAGGTTATGTTAGCGCAGTGTCTGGTCGGGCTGCTCTCGAGCCCTTCGTGCATGCGCGAGCCGGCGCAGCTCGACATAGACCAGAGGGAGCAGTTCGTCCGCCGCACGCAGGTCGCCGTGCTCAACATCATCGAGGAAGCGCGTGACATCGCTCATACGTGTCCATCGTTCGCTAAATCGCGCGCTGAGGGAATCTCTTTCACCGAGACAATCCCTTCAGCCGGCTCGCTCCCCGACGATCAGAGAGACGGTTGATCACCGCCGCCAGCTCATGGAAATGCCGGCGCTACCGTCATCCCGATCGCAGGCCCGAAAAACTCCTCGCCTTCATGGGCATGTCCCGGCACTGCTGCCCCATACCTCCATGACACATCCGCATTCCCGCCGCCAATTCCTTCGCACCATCATCGCCGCCTCCGCAGCGCCGGCCTTTCTCCGCGCCCAGGGAGCCAATAACAAACTGGACGTTGCCATCATTGGCTGTGGCGGACGCGGCGGGGCCAACCTCGGTGCCATTGCCGGCGCGGGTGAAAACATCGTTGCCCTCTGCGACGTCAATGGAGGCAATCTCGCCGCCGCGGCCAAACGGTTCCCCGGCGCTAAAACGTTCACTGACTACCGCAAGCTTTACGACACCCTGACGGACTTCGACGCCGTCGCCGTCAGCACCGCCGAACATACTCACGCCTTCGCCACGCTGCCGGCGCTGCGGATGAAAAAGCACGTCTATTGCGAAAAGCCGCTGACTCATAATGTCTGGGAATGCCGCAAGATTCGCGAAGCCACCCGCGAAGCTAAAGTCGCCACGCAAATGGGAACCCAGATCCATGCCGAGGCCAATTACCGACGTGTGGTCGAGCTCATCCAGGCCGGCGCCATTGGTCCCGTGACCGAATGCCACGTTTGGGTCTCCCGCGCCTGGGGATGGCAAAGCGCGGAGGCCGCCAAACGCAACGGCGATATTGTATTTGTCACGGAACGCCCGGCGGAGAATCAGCCGGTGCCGCCGGACTTCGATTGGGATCTTTTCCTCGGTCCCGCCGCCGAGCGCCCCTTCAACCAGGTTTATATCCCCGGCCCGAAATGGTATCGCTGGTGGGACTTTGGCAGCGGCACGATGAGCGACCTTGGTTCGCATTGGAACGACCTCCCGTTTTGGGCGCTGAATCTCGACGCTCCGCTGAGCGTTGAAGCCAGTCCCGGCCCCGCCAGTCCGGAGCTTGCCCCCGCCAGCATGTCCGCCACCTACGAATACGGTCCGCGCGGAACCATACCCGGCTGCAAACTCACGTGGCACCAAGGCGAGAGCAAACCCGCTCTCTGGACGGAAAAGCAGATCCCGCAGTGGGGTGACGGCTGCCTTTTCATCGGCGATAAAGGAATGCTCCTCTCCGACTACAACAAACACGTCCTCCTGCCCGAAGATCAGTTCAAAGACTTCCACCGCCCCGAGCCGACCATCCCCGAAAGTCTTGGGCACCACGCCGAATGGCTGCACGCTTGCAAGACCGGCAGCCCGACGACCTGCAACTTCGAATACAGCGGCGCCCTCACCGAAGCCAACCATCTCGGAAACGTGGCCTACCGGGTCGGCAAAAAGATCAGCTGGGACGCCGCCAAACTCGAATGCCCCGGCACGCCCGAAGCGAATCAATTCATCAAGCGCGCCTACCGCAAAGGCTGGGACTTCGCGGCGGCGTAGGTGGAAACGGAATCGGGGTCAGCGGCATGTTCTCGTCGGCTTTCTCTCGTGACACTTTCTGCTCCAGCGGACCTTACGGCGCCGCGGTCACCCGCACGCGCATGAAGCGCTGCCCGGTGCCGCTCGTAGAAAAATTGTCCCGGAACTTCAACGTCGAGGCGTCGTCGAGCATCACTGTGGTTGTCGCGGCCGAGAAAGCGGTAGCGTCGGATATGGCGGCACTTTGCCCGAGGTAGGTGACGCCGGGATGTTTCGGAAACGTGAGGGTATGATAGCCGTCCTCGTTTGATTTCGCGGCAGATTCCAGTGGGTGATGAGCGGCTGGAGATGATTTCATGATGTTGGTTTTGCCGGGTTTGGTTTGCATAAAAGAATGTTGGTTCACCGCTCGACGCGGGATGCCGGGCCAAACCCGGCGCGATAAACTTCAGCGGCGAGTTCCCGTGATCCCTCACCGAGTCGGCGACCGTGCGGACGCCGTGCCTTCGATGTGGCCCCATTAGAAAGTGATTCGCGCAGTCCGGTACCAATCGGGGCGGGCGAGGTGGACGGCGATTGGAATCCGCGCCGGTCGCGGGCTCGTCGGCGCAGGCCGAGGAGCACGGCGCCAAGGCCCGCGAGCAATGGGCTCGACGGCTCGGGGACCACGATGGATTGCAGATCCGTTCCCCAGCGGAGTTCATCGAGCGTCAGACTGCCGCCGGCACCGCTGGCGGCGCCGATCACCACATTCGTGGTCGTTGAGTAGCTAATGGGAGCGGTCACCATGCTCGCACCTCCATTTACGGGTCCGAAGTTGTAAACGGAGAGATAGCTCATCCACAATTCGCCTCCCGTCCCCACGATGCTGAAGTCTCCGATATCCCGCCGGTCACCCACGCTGGTGCTGCTGGGGGCGTAGGTAATCGCGTTGCCGCTGACCGGGTAGTCGCCAAAGGTGAGGCCCGCGACAATCGTGCGGGAACCGTTGCCGCTATTGATCCAAGCCCCTCCGAAGCCGGTTCCGCCCGAGAGCCCGGCGAGGGAGGTTGCTCCGAGATCATAGCCCGGCCCGTCGAACGCTTCCTCCATCAGAAGCGCGCCTTTGACCGTGCCGGCGGCAATGGTGAGGAGTGCGATGGCCGCCAATAATTCAAGAAATAGCGAGAAGGGTCCCGGATCTCGGACAGCGCGAAGATGAGCGTGGAGAGCGGATTGTGTCTTCATGGATTGGCTATTGCGGGCTTTAATCTGGCTGATTGGTCTTGAGGGCAGATGGATGAAGGCCACCCTCCTGCCTCCGATACCGCCGCAGCCCGAGCAGCGCGGCGCCCAATCCCGCAAGCGACGCGCTTGAGGGCTCGGGGACTGCATAGGCGCTGAACACGACGCTGTTTGGGTCGAACGCGCTGCCCGCGCCATACTCGATTTGGAAGCTGATCCCGTCGGCTCCGGTGATGCGCGAGCCGCTAGGCAGGCCGATGAATCCGCCGAGCAGCGGCTGATTCGATGTCAGCACGGTGAAGGTGTCGGCACTTTCCGGCACGAAGCCGTTCAGGAGGCTCAGCGCGATAGTCCCGTCGAGGGTGAGGGGCACGGCGCCGCCTTCGGAGATGAAGTCGTAGCTTGCGCCCTGGACGGTGCCGCCGAATTCGAGGTCATAGACCGAGTTGCTGCCGAGCGACAAATCCCCGCTGATGGCGATCGAGCCGGCGCTGAAGCCCGGCGCGAGTGTGCCGTCGTTGGAGACATTGCCGGTAATCATGCCAGTGCCACTGAGGCTGCCGTTGACAAAGGTGAGGGTGGTGCTCGTGGAGATGCCTCCGCCATTGAGCACGGTTCTGCCGGCGGTCTGAGTGAATGGCCCGGAAAAACTGAGCGTGCCGTCATTGGCGCTCACCGTGCCGGCGTTGGTGAAGGGAACCTGAATGGTCACCGTGCCCACGCCGGTCTTGTTGAAGATTCCGGTGGCACTGTTGGTGAAGACGCCGCGAAGGCCGCTGCCGCCTGAGACTTTGATGCCCGCGTTGTCGAGCGCATTGAATGTCCCGTTGTTGACGAATTGCGGGCCGGGGTTGGCGCCGTTGCTGTCTTCCAAAAACAACTCGCCGCCGCTCAAGTTCGCGGCGCCATTGTTGATCAGGACGCGCCCGCTGTTGCCGCCATTGCCGAGGCTTTTGCTGTTGTCACCGCTGATCGCCAGGGTCCCGGCGATGGTCGTCGTCCCGGCGCCACCCATGGAGCCGCCGGTCCAGAGGAAGTCGCCGCTCACCTCGAACGCTCCTGAGCCTCCCAGCGTCCCGCCGCTGATCGCTCCGGCGCCCGTCGTGCTCGCAGTGTCGAAATTCGCCGCTCCGTCGTTGACCGTCGTCGTGCCGCCCACGTCATAGCTGCCGGCGAAGCTATTGATTCCGCCATCGAAACTGACGTTGCCCGCGCCGCTCACGCTCGAAGCCGCCGTGAGCGTGTGCGCGCTGCCGCTAAAAATGCCGAAAGTCAGCCGCGCCAGCGCATCGACGGAAAAGGCACCGCTGCTGGTTCCGCCGCCGCCGACCACCAACGTGCCGCTGGCCAGATGGACAGTCCCGGCGTTGTTGAAGGGCACTTGGATGAGGGTCGTCGTGCCCGCGCCGCTCTTGTTGAAGGTGCCCGTGGCACTGTTGGTGAAGACGCCGCGCGGCCCGCTGCCGCCGAAGCTGACCGTTTGAATGCCGGCATTGTCGAGCGCGTTGAAGGCGCCGTTGTTGATCAACTGCGCGCCGGGATTTGCTCCGCCGCTGTCGCTGACAAACAGGGTGCCGCCGCTCAAGTTCGCGGCGCCGTTGTTGATCAGAATGCGCCCGCTGTTGCCGCCATCGCCCAGGCCCTTGCTGTTGGGACCGCTGAGGGCCAGGGTCCCGCGATGGTCGTCGTCCCGGCGCCACCCATGGAGCCGCCAGTCCAAAGGAAGTCGCCGCTCACCTCGAACGCTCCTGAGCCTCCCAGCGTCCCGCCGCTGATCGCTCCGGCGCCCGTCGTGCTCGCAGTGTCGAAATTCGCCGCTCCGTCGTTGACCGTCGTCGTTCCGCCCACGTCATAGCTCCCGTCGAAGGTATTGATTCCGCCATCGAAACTCACGTTGCCCGCGCCGCTCACGCTTGAAGCCGCCGTGAGCGTGTGCGCGCTGCCGCTAAAAATGCCGAAAGTCAGCCGCGCCAGCGCATCGACGGAAAAGGCACCGCTGCTGGTTCCGCCGCCGCCGACCACCAACGTGCCGCTGGCCAGATGGACAGTCCCGGCGTTGTTGAAGGGCACTTGGATGAGGGTCGTCGTGCCCGCGCCGCTCTTGTTGAAGGTGCCCGTGGCACTGTTGGTGAAGACGCCGCGCGGCCCGCTGCCGCCGAAGCTGACCGTTTGAATGCCGGCATTGTCGAGCGCGTTGAAGGCGCCGTTGTTGATCAACTGCGCGCCGGGATTTGCTCCGCCGCTGTCGCCGACAAACAGGGTGCCGCCGCTCAAGTTCGCGGCGCCGTTGTTGATCAGAATGCGCCCGCTGTTGCCGCCATCGCCCAGGCCCTTGCTGTTGGGACCGCTGAGGGCCAGGGTTCCCGCGATGGTCGTCGCCCCGGCGCCACCCATGGAGCCGCCAGTCCAAAGGAAGTCGCCGCTCACCTCGAACGCTCCTGAGCCTCCCAGCGTCCCGCCGCTGATCGCCGCGGCTCCCGTCGTGCTCGCGGTGTTGAAATTGGCCGTGCCGCTATTGACCGTCGTCGTTCCGCCCACGTCGTAGCTCCCGTCGAAGGTGTTGATGCCGCCATCGAAACTCACGTTGCCCGCGCCGCTCACGCTCGAAGCCGCAGTGAGGGTGTGTGCGCTGCCGCTAAAAATGCCGAAAGTCAGCCGCGCCAGCGCATCGACGGAAAAGGCGCCGCTGCTGCTTCCGCCGCCGCCGACCACCAACGTGCCGCTGGCCACATGGACAGTCCCGGCGTTGTTGAAGGGCACTTGGATGAGGGTCGTCGTGCCCGCGCCGCTCTTGTTGAAGATGCCGGTGGCGCTGTTGGTGAAGACGCCCCGGAGGCCGTCGCCGCCAAAAACCGAGATATCCGCCTCGTCGAGTGCGTTGAAAGCGCCGTTGTTGATCAACTGCGCACCGGGATTGGCCCCGCCGCTGTCGGCGACAAATAGGGTGCCACCGCTGAGGTTGGCCGTAGCGTTATTAATCAGGGTGTGCCCGGTGTTGCCGCCGTTGCCCAGGTTCTTGCTATTGGCGCCACCGATGGCCAGGGTCCCAGCGACCGCCGTCGTCCCCGCGCCACCCATCGTCCCGCCGGTCCAGAGAAAATCCCCGTTGAGCGTGAGCGTGAACGGATCCACTGTCGCAAGCGTGCCTCCGCTCTGCGTGTATTTCTCGATAGTAATGTCCTGATCGAGCGTGATCGTCCCCTCGCTGTGGACTGCGTCATAAGTCAAGCCCGCATTGTCGGGAAAGAGCGCGGTGGACCAATGCGCGGAGTCGGTCCATTTATTATCCGTGTTATCCCAAGTAGCGGTCTGGTCGGCGGCATGCATGGCGCCTGGAAAGGAGATCGTCACGAGTGTGCAAGCGACGGCGCACAACGTGCGGCTGTGGAACCGGCGGGTGAGGTCAGACTTCATAGCGAGAAAAAGAAACTGGGCGCCGCGCTGGCGTCGTGGGCACGGATTTTGCGGGAAGGCCGAAGGGGTTTAAGGCCGGTTAACGCCCCGCCCTCGAGAGCTCCGGGAGGGTGTGCGGTGGTGGTCGGGAAAAGTCGCGAGGTGTTCATGTCGAGATCGGTCGCCTTCCTCTTCCGCATCCCGCGCCGGAAGTTTCAGAAATCGGCAACCGATCCAGGCACGACACCGCGTTCCTTGTGCCGGAGGGAGAATTTGGCGAGCATCGCGCGTCATCCACTCTCCCGCATGAATTTCCCGACCACCAACTGGACTGCGCTCGCGCTGGCGACGCGCAGCGGGGATGCGGAAGGCCGGCGGTCGCTCGAAGAAATGTGCCGCGCTTATCGGCCGCCGGTGGAAGGTTTTCTGCGCTCGCGCGGCTTTTCATCCGAGGATGCGGAAGACCTCACCCAGCAGTTTTTCCTGGGCCTCATCCAATCGCGCGCGTGGCAGCGGGCGGAGCGGGCGCGCGGGCGGTTTCGCACGTTCATGCTCGGGGCGCTCATGCATGTGGTGGCGCACGCAGCTCATCGCGATCGGGCGGAAAAGCGGGGCGGCACGGCGATCCTGGCCAGCCTCGATCAACTCGGCGACAAGGGCTTCGAGCCGGCGGCGCCCGCCCCGGAATTCGCGGAGACTTTCGATCGGGAATGGGCCTGGCATCTGGTTGCGCGGGCGGTGACGGATCTCGAAGGCGAGTGGTCGGGCGGGGGGAAGGGCGAGGATTTTCGGGTACTCCGCGTTTTCCTGCCGGGCGCGGGGACACCGCCAAGTTACGATCACGCGGCGGCAGCTTTGGCCCAGCCGATCGGCACGGTGAAGACGGCGATCCATCGGCTGCGCACGCGCTTTCGCGAAAGGCTTTTTGCGCTCGTCGCGGGCACCGTCTCCGCGCCGCACGAGGTCGCGGGCGAAATCCAGCATCTGCGCGACATTCTCGTCCGCGGCCCGCAATGAGATGAAACTTTCCCCGCCCGCTCGGGAAGAAGGAGTCTGATGCCCGCCGTCACCTGCTCCAGTTGCGGACGATCGCTCGACCCGGAGCGGTCCGGCGGCTTGTGCGCGGCGTGTGTATTCGACGACGCGCTGGGCGGCGCGGAAATGGGGTCGTTCGGCGGACATGAATTGCTCGAAGAGATCGCGCGCGGCGGAATGGGCGTGGTCTATCGGGCACGGCAGGCGGAGCCGGAGCGCGAGGTCGCGTTGAAAACGCTGCTCTGCTCGCGGCTCGAATCCGCCGGGGCGCGCGAGCGTTTTCGGATCGAAGCGGCGACCATGGCCGCGCTCGAACATCCGGCGATTCTGCCGGTGTATCAATGCGGCGAAGAGCGGGGCGTGCCGTTTTTCACGATGAAGCTGGCGACGGGCGGCACGCTCGCATTGCGGCGCGCGGAGTTCGCCGGGCAGTGGCGGCGCATCGCGGAATTGCTCGCGACCATCGCCGATGCGGTGCAATTCGCGCACGAACGCGGCGTGCTGCACCGCGACCTCAAGCCGGGCAATATCCTTTTCACCGACGACGGCCGCCCGTGGGTCAGTGACTTCGGACTCGCCAAGGTGCTAGGCTCCGCGGCCGACCTCACGCAGACGATCGCCCTGCTCGGCACGCCAAACTATCTCGCGCCGGAATTCGCCGCACGCGACGCGCACGCCGCCACGACGGCGAGCGACCTCTGGAGCCTCAGCGCCATCCTTCACGAACTGCTCGGGCAAGCGGCGCCCTTTCAAGCGGAATCGGTGCCCGCAGTGCTGCGGAAAATCACGGAGGAAGCGCCGGGCGCCCTGCCGTCGGAGACGCCGCGCGATCTCGCGGTGATCGCGCGTAAGGGGCTGGAAAAAGAGCCCGAGCAACGCTTCGCCAGCGCGCGGGAATTTGCGGACGATCTCCGGCGCTGGCTCGATGGGCGGACGATCCTGGCACGTCCTCCGACGACGATCGAGCGGGTGCGCTCGTGGTTGTGTCGCCATCCCGCACTCGCCACGATGGCCGCCGCGCTGCTACTCACGCTCGCGATCTTCAGCGCCGTGCAGTGGCGGACGAATCGCCACCTCGCCGACGCACTGCACGCAGCGCTCGTCAGCGAAGCACGGGCCCAGCTTGGAAGCCGCCAGGCGGGCCAGCGTTTCGACGTGCTCGACACCCTCTCCCGCGCCGCGAAAATCCGCCGTGCCCCCACGCTGACCGATCTCGCGGTGACGGCGCTTGCGCTGCCCGATTTCCGCATCGTGCAGCAATGGAACGAAACGACACCGAACACCGACCGGGACCACATTTTCTTCGACCCGGAATTGCAGCGCTACACGAAACCGTTGGCGGGCGGTGGCTTCGCGCTCTGCCTCGTGCCTGATGGCACGGTGTTGCGGACGTTTCCCGACGGCGGACGCGGGGCGGTGAATGCGATTCAGTTCAGCGCCGACGGCCGGCGCCTGGCTGCGATTTATTATTCTGGAAGGGCGGTCGTGTGGGACATCGCGGACACCGCGCCCGTGCTCGAACTCGCCGCAAAAGGCTTCGAGTTCCAAGTGAACTTCGTCCCGCCCGGCGACGGCATCGCGGCAAACGCGCCGGGCGGCGGCGTCCTCCTGTATCCAGACACTGGCGCCGAACCGCGTCGCCTCGCTGGCGGCGATGCGTTGCACCGTTTTCGCTTCGCGCCGGGCGATGCCCGCTTCGCGATTGCACGTCGCGATGCCGTGGAGATGTGGGAGGACGGCGCGCGGCTCTGGTCCGTGCCGCTGGCGGCGCAGCCGTGGGAATTTGCGTGGAGCGCCGACGGTTCGCGCCTCGCGGTGGCCACGATGCCCGACAGCCTCATCCGCATTCTCGACGCGCGCGACGGACGCGAGTTGCGCGTCCTGCGGGGACACGAAGACCTCCCCCGGCTGCTCGCCTTTCACCCGAACGGCCGCTGGCTTGTCTCGGCTGGATATGACCGCACCCTGCGCGTGTGGAATGCGCGCAGCGGACGCGAAGCCCTCGCGACGCAGGCAATTCCGCGCGCACTCCAGTTTTCCTCGGACGGCGCGCGATTCGTTTTCGCACCGGATGCCGATCACCTCGCCGTCGCGGAATGGGCGTCCGACGCGGCCTTCCGCGAATACGCGTCCGTCGAACCCGACGAGCCGTTTCCCTTCGCTATCGCCGCCAGCCCCGACGCGCAAACCCTCATCACTACAGGCCCGGCGGGCATTCGCGTGTGGGATCCGAAGCATGCCACGGAACGGGCTGGCTTTGCGCTCCCCAGCGCGAGCTGGACCGGCGCAGGCTTTGCCGATGGCGGAAATACGGTGCTGCTCGGAGTCCAGGGCGGCGGCATATACCACTGCAACCTCGATCCGCTCGAAGCCCCGCGCAGATTGGATGAAGATTCCGATGTTCAGCTCCAAACCACGCTCCCCGACGGCTCATGGCTGATCGCGCGGCGCTCGCCGGACGAAGCGCAGCTCTGGCCCGGCGGCGAGCGCAAGCGCGCGCTGACCATCGCTCGCGGCCATCCCTTCACTGGCATCCTCGTCAGCGCGGATCGGAGTTGGGCCGCTTCGACGCTCTGGCCCACCGGCAACGTGCGCGTCTGGGACGCGGCGACCGCAACGAGCAAGCGCACCCTCGGCATTGATCGCCCCGCCGAAATCGCTGCCACGCCCGACAGCCGCTGGCTCGTCACCGGCTCGAATGTCGAATATCGCGCGTGGACGCCGGGCTCGTGGCAGCCCGGCCCGGCCTGGCCCGCAGCAATCCCCGGACTGTCGAGCGGCGTGCTTGCCATCTCCGGCGACGGCCGCTCGATCGCCACGCTGCACGGAAAAAATACCTTCGCCATTCGCGACACGCGCGACTGGCGGGAATCCCTGCGCCTCACGCCGCCGTTTTCCTTTGCGGTCGCGGGCGCCGCTTGGAACACCGATGGCTCGCGCCTATGGGTGCTCGCCCACGGGCATCGCGTCTTCGAGTGGAATGTCGGCGTGCTCCGCGCGGAACTGAAAATGCGCGGACTCGCTCCGTAAACGGGCGGACCGCAGGGCCGCCTTTCCCCGGCTCGTTGCTGCTTTCATGGGCATGGATTTGGAAGGCGCCCCTCGTTGATTAAAGCGCCTCGAACTGGCTCATGATGCGGAACATCTCGAAGCGTTCGTTGATGTCATTTTGCGTGAGCGTGCGCATGCGTTCGAGACTGAACGCTTCGACGTTGAAGCTCGCGAGCACACTACCGAAGACGACGGCCTGGCGGAGATTCTCCCACACGATGTCGCTGCCGTCCTGCGCGGCGAGATAGCCGGCCAGGCCGCCGGCAAACGTATCGCCCGCACCGGTCGGATCATGGATGTCCTCGAGCGGGTAGGCGCCGCAGCTGAAGAATTTGTCCGGACCGAAAAGCAGCGCGCCGTGCTCTCCTTTCTTAATCACGACATACGTCGGACCCAGAGCTCGGATGCGCGCAGCGGCTTTGATCAGGCTGGTTTCTTTCGTGAGCTGCCGGGCCTCGGAATCATTGAGAATCAACATGTCCACGCGCTTGAGCAGGCGGAGCAATTCGTCGAGGGCAATGTTGATCCAAAGATCCATGGTGTCGGCCACGACGAAGCGCGGGCGATCCATTTGATCGAGGACGTGGTTCTGCAAATCCGGCCCGATGTTCGCGAGGAGGACGTAGGGCGTTTGCTGGTAATCGCCCGGCAACGTTGGGGTGAAATGCTCGAAGACGTTCAGCTCCACCGAACGCGTTTCGCGGGTGTTGAGATCCCACATGTATTCGCCCGACCAGCGAAACGTCTTGCCCGGCACGGTCTGCAACCCGGTGAGATCAATGCTACGCCCCGCGAAGTAATCCACGTGCGCTTTCGGGAAATCGTCGCCGACGACGCCGACCATGTTCACGGCGGAAAAGAAACTCGCACCCACGGCCGCGTAGCTGGCGGAACCGCCAAGCAAATCGGCATGTTCCTCAACGGGAGTCTTGACGGTATCGAGAGCAACGGAACCAACAACGAGGACGGACATAATGAATGCGGATTTTGGAATGCGGAATGAGGAGCGGCGGGTGATAGCGCAAATCGGGTCGGGGCCAAAACATCAATTTCTCGGCGGGCCAAGCTGGGCCCGGACTGCCCGGCAATACCCGGCGATATCCGGCGCCTGCAGGATGCCGCTCACGATCACCACGCGGCGGGCTCCGGCCGCGCGGACGCGATCGAGGTTCTCGACCTTCACCCCGCCAATGCAAAAAATCGGAATCTTCACGAGTTCGTGCACTTTTCCCAAATCTTCGAGTCCGATGGCGGGCCGTCCAGGCTTGGTCGGGGTGGCGAAGAGCGGGCCGAAGCCGATGTAATCCGCGCCTTCCGATTGCGCAGCCACCGCCTGTTCAACGCTGTGCGTTGACTTGCCAATGATTGGCGGGGGCACCTCATCAGCAAGCGCACGCCCCGCCCGCCAGCGTGCATCGGCGACGGAACGATCGTCCTGTCCCACATGGGCGCCGTGGGCTCCGATGGCCGGAACGAGTTCGGGAAAGTCGTTGATGATCAATGGCACGCCCGCACCTTCCGCAATTGGCAGGAGACGCTCCCCGAGTGCCTGGATTTCCCCTTCCATATGTCCTTTGGCGCGGAGCTGGAGAATGTCCACGCCGCCTTCACACATGGCGCGGGCCGCGTCCGGCGCGGCCGCTGCCGAGACGTAGCCGAGGTCGATAATGCCGTAGAGAAAACAGTCGGTCAGAGATTTCACGGAGCGCGCATGCGACATCGTTGCGAATTCTTAGGCAACGGATTTGTGAAAATACGCGTTATATCCGTCACGGAAACGTCACACCGATCACAGAACCGTAACTTTGGGAAGAGAGGCCGTCGTGACAGGATGGGGCCGTATGAAAACTGCAGACCGATCAACCAAAGCCCCCCGGAACGCGTCCAAGCGTCCATGGTGGAAAGTTCGTCGGACGCTTCTGTCATTCCTCACGATCCTGTGCGCCAGTGCCGCCGCGCTCTGGTTTGTGCCTGAACTCCGGGCGGCGTTGCTCTTCGATGTCATCCGGCCTCTGGGCGAATTGGCTCGCGCCATTGCGGGACTGGACATCTGGCCCGCGGTCGGACTTTCGACCGGGATCGGATTGCTGGCGGCGAAGGCGGTGACCCGCGCCCGCAAAGGCGACCCGCGGCAGCGTTACCAATTGCCGGCCTGAAAGCCGCGCCGCCGCCCGGGGGCGCGGGCTGAGTCTCGTCCTCGTCCTCCTACTCGTCCTCGAAATCTTTGAGGGGCACCGTTCGAGCACGAGGACGAAAACGACCGCGTACCGGAGGTACGTGGCAAGCGCAGCGCCGACGAGTGAGCCGTACAGGTTGACGAGGACCCCGCTGGCGAGTCGGCGGCCTGAAACGTAGCACGCGAGGAAGTGCGCCGGCGTGGACGCTGGCTTGCGGCGGTTTCCCATCGCCCATTCTTCGACGCCTTCAAGACCTGCGGCGGAAGGGGCATTCATTTTCGCACCGGTCGCCAGGGGTGGTCACGGCCTCGCAAAACGGTTCGCGGGGATCGCGATAACGGTTTAGGTATTGCGCTTCGTCGCGAAGCCTTCCCTCGTCGCGCGATTCTGATTTCCCCGCGTGAATCTCCCCCGTTTCATCTCAACCCTGGCCGGCCTGACGGTGTGGATCGTTGCGCTGGGCTCGACCTCGCCGCGCGTCACGGCCGCGGGTACCGCGCTCGCCTTTGATGGTGTGGACGATGGTGTCACCTTTGGTCTGGCACCGGGGTTGGGTTCGCGGACCTTCACCATCGAGGCCTGGTTCAGGCGCGACGGGGTCGGAACGAGCACATTCACGGGCAGGGTCACTGCGATTCCGCTGGTTTCCAAAGGGCGCGGCGAAACGGATGGAGATCAACGCGACCTAAACTACTTTCTTGGCATTCGAACTCGGGACGGTGTGCTCGTCGCGGATTTCGAGGAAGGCGCGGCCGGACTTCGACCGGGACGGAATCATTCGATCGCCGGCAAAACGCTCATCCGATACGGTGCCTGGTATCACGCTGCAGCGACCTACGATGGAACAAAATGGAGCCTGTATTTGAATGGCCAACTCGAGGCGCAAAAACTGGTCGGCCTTCCTGTCCGTGAAAACAGCATTCAGCACGCCGCCCTTGGCACAACGCTCGACTCCCGCGGCACGCCAGCCGGCTTTTTTAAAGGTGTCCTCGACGAGGTTCGCATCTGGAATTACGCCCGCTCGGCCCAGGATATTTCGGCGAATCGGGATGTGGAAATCTCAACCGCTCCCGGACTGCTCGGGCGCTGGGGGCTGAATGAAGCCGGCGGGACGATTGCGCGCGACAGTTCAGGAAACGGATTCGTCGGCACCTTCCTCGACGAACCGGCATGGGTTTCGGGCTTTCAGGAGGCGAGAATTCCCACGATCTCGCGCGGGCCCTATTTGCAGTCCGGCACTCCGACCAGCATCATCGTCCGTTGGCGCACAGACGCGCCGATGCGCGGGCGGGTTCGCTATGGAAATGATCCGGCCAACCTGAATCTCACGACCGACGAAGCGGCGGAGACGACCGAGCATGAAATTCCGCTGACGGGCCTGACTCCGGGAACGCAGTATTTTTACTCAATCGGCACGGCGTCGGCGACCTTGGCGACCGGGACCGATTTCAACTTTTTCACCGCGCCACCCATCGGCTCATCACATCCGACCCGGATTTGGGTGCTCGGGGATTCGGGAACCGCCAACCGGGTGGCGAAGAACGTGCGCGAGGGGTACCGGAACTTCGCGGGTGATCGCCGGACGGATGTCTGGCTAATGCTCGGCGACAATGCCTACGTCGCCGGCACCGACGCAGAGTATCAAACCGCGGTTTTTGAAATCTATCCGGACTACCTCCGGCAGACCGTTCTGTGGTCGGCGCTCGGGAATCACGAAACCAACCAGGCCATTAATCCCGACGTGGCCACGACGCCGTATTTCAATATCTTCAGTTTCCCGATGCAGGGCGAAGCCGGTGGGGTCCCCTCCGGCACCGAGAAATACTATTCGTTCGACTACGGGCGTATTCATTTCATCGCACTGGATTCGATGACCTCGGACCGTTCTCCCGGAAGCGCGATGCTGACCTGGCTGCAAACCGATCTCGAGTCCACGACCCAGGATTGGATCATCGCTTTCTGGCACCACCCGCCTTACACGAAAGGCTCGCACGATTCCGATCGCGAATACCAACTCATCGAGATGCGGGAAAATGTGGTGCCGATTCTTGAGGCCGGTGGAGTCGATCTTGTGCTTACCGGTCACAGCCACTGTTATGAACGCTCGTTCCTCATCAATGGCCACTATGGCCTCTCGCCCACCTTCGAAGAATCGATGAAACTTGATGGTGGGAGCGGTCGCGAAAATGAAACCGGCGCCTATGCCAAACCGGGGCAACTGGCCGCCAATCAAGGGACCGTGTATGCCGTGGCCGGGAATGGTGGCCAGGCGACTTACTGGGTCGGCGGCAGTCTCGAGGAGTTCAACCCGAATCCTCATCCCGCGATGTTTTACTCCGCGCTGCACCCGGGCTCGATGGTCATCGACATCGAGGGGAACCGGCTCACGGCCAGGATGATTCGTGACACCGGCGCGATCGACGACTCGTTTACGATCGTGAAGAACGTGCCGAATCAACCGCCGGTGGTCCAAGTTACGAGTCCAGCGAACAGCGCGCGATTCGCTGTAGCTGCAGAAATCAAGGTCGCGGCCGACGCCAGCGATCGCGATGGCACGGTGGCGCAGATCGATTTCTACGCGAACGACAGTTTGATCGGCGTCGCAACCGCCGCACCTTATTCGATCACATGGAGCGGCATGCCAGCCGGGGCCTACGCACTGACCGCAGTGGCCACAGACAATCTTGGAGCCACTGTTTCCTCAGCGCCCGCGACCATTAGTGTCGATAATTCGATGTCGGTTCCCGAAGCACCCTCGAACCTTTCCGCCGACGCTTCCTCCCCGTCGGAGATCGATCTGACATGGACCGATAACTCGGACAATGAAACGGGATTCGTGATCGAGTGCTCGAAGAATGGAAACCCGTTTCGAGCCATCGCCACGGTCGGCGCAAATACGACGCACTTTCAACATACGGGACGAAAAGCGCAGAAGCTATTTCGCTACCGCGTGCAGGCCGTTAATGCTGCCGGCACCTCGGCCCATTCCAATCCCGCCTCAGCGAAAACGCGACGGAAATGAGTTCAAAACTCACATCGAAAACCCCGCCCGGCTCCGCGCCAGTGGTCATCCCGTCTAAACGCGCGCCAGGGACCCTGGAGGGGCGCGCGCCGTCGCGCCCGGAGCGGGCGGCCCACTTGGACTCGCGCCTGTCGATTGCATTCGTCTGGCTGCTGATGACCGCCGGCGCCATCGCCCACGGTGACATGCACGAGCAAATCGTAGCCGTCACCGCGGAGATTCAGCAGGAACCTGATAATGCTACCCTCTACCTTAAGCGCGCCGAACTTCATCGCTTGCACCAGGATTGGGCAGCCGCGGCTAAAGATTACGATCGCGCCGATCAGCTCGATGCCAAACTAAGCGCGGTCCATCTCGGTCGCGGGAAAATGTTACACGAGGCCGGACACGACCTCGAAGCCGCGGCGGAGCTTGATCTATTCCTCCAGCAGAACCCAAATCACGTGGAGGGATTGATCACCCGCGCGCGCGCCTTGATGAAGTGCGCTCCGCCGCTGGCGGCCGCGACCGATTTCGACCGCGCCATCGAAATCTCACCGCGCGCCGAACCCGAAACCTATGTCGAACACGCGGAAGCGCTCGCCGCCGCCGAGCAGCCCGCCGCCGCCGTGCGCACTTTGGACGAAGGAATGGCCCGTCTCGGCCAGCTCCCTGCACTGGGATTGTATGCCGTCGAACTGGAAATTCAGCAGCATCACTTCGACGCCGCGCTCGGCCGCATCGATCAGTTGAGCCAAAATTCAAAGCGCCAGGAAACCTGGCTCGAACGCCGCGGCGATATCCTCGCCCAAGCTGGACGCGCCGTCTCCGCACGCGAAAGCTATCAAGACGCGGAGAAAGCGCTCGGCGCTCTCCCGCCGCATATTCGGACGACAAAAAGCATGACGGAACTCGCAGCCCGCCTCGCGCGAAAAATCGACAGCCTCCAACCCAACGCGGCCAACACGCAGCGCGGACCAGGCAGTGGCGGCCAATTTGTATCGTCGCCGCGCTCGCCGTGATCGCCGCGGTTTGATTCTAATTCGATTCAATCGGGCGAGATCCACGGCAAGGGAAAACAGCGGCGGTCGCGGCGAACGCGGCGAGAGAGCACCTTTCCGGGCGTTAGTGGTGCGACATGCCTTGTAATAGCGCGGCGCCGCCACCGAAGATCGCCATCACGATCACGGCCAGAATACCGAAGATGGCATAGAAGAGGAGCATGGCGGGGATCGACGCGATCATCACCTTGAGCATGATGCTCACCATCCTACCGAATGGGATGTCGATGTCTTGAATAGTTATTTTGCGATCAGGAGGAATGTCCATGACGCCCATCTTCTGCCGCACCGCCCCTCCCGAACAAGCAGGTTTCGACGTCAGATCGTACTCTACCGATCTGGTCCCCTCGTCGTCTCGTCGCGGTTAACTTCGGAGCCGAAATGGCGGAAGCCGATGATGAGCTCGGTTTCGCTCACGTTTTCAAAGGTAACACCAGCTTTGGACCGGTCCCGCAAACCCGGAGGGTTTCGAGATATTGGTCGGGGGTCGCGCGAGTCGCCGAGCGAATATCCCCGGATCCTACATGAAATAAAACGGACCCGCCAAGAAGGCGCCGCCCGAAGGCGCCCCATTCGTTCCCACGCACCCTCCGGGGCGCGAGCTTATGAACCACTCGCTGGCACACCGGCTAATGTTCCGCATCCCTCCGGGACGCACGATCCCCACCCGCATCACGCGGTTTGTCGGGGCTCGACAGTTTTGCGGTGCCACCCTACCTTTCGGACATGCCTGCCTCGCTCGATACCGTCGCGCACGATGCGCTCATCCTGCCCCCTGAGCAGCGCCTGGCGCTCGCCCGTCAACTTCTCGAAAGCGTGGAATTGGAGCCGGAGCCAGGAGCCGAAGCGGCTTGGGAGGAGGAGATTGCCCGGCGCATCGACCGGTTCAAGGCCGGTGATTCCACACCGATTCCTGCGGGAGAGGTCTTCGCCAGGTTGCGCGAGATCGCTCCCGATCGATGAGCTGCGTCCTGGAATTCCTCCCCGAGGCGTTCGCTGAGGTCGAGTGCGTCACCGGCGATTATGAAGCCCGCTCGAAGGGTCTTGGTTCGCGTTTCCGCGCGGAGGTGGAAAGCGCGTGCGCCGCGATTGTTCAGCATCCGTTGCTCTGGCGACTCCGCCCCGGCGGCTATCGCCGCGTCAATCTGCCCGGATTCCCCTACCACATCGCGTTCGTCAATGACGAGCAGCGCGTTGTGATAATCGCGGTCGCCCATGCGAGCCGGCATCCGGATCATTTCAAAACTCGAATGCCGTGAATCATGAGCGAAGCGACCACCGCCCCCATCGGCCAGGTTTGCGCCGTAGCTCGCATTCTTCGTCGAGGTGATTGTGAGCGCTTCCACTTGGCAATGAAATGACTCGTCAAAGGCCGAGGCGGGACTGGCGTCCAACTCGCAGTGAGCGGGCTTTAAACAAAGTCCTGTTGGCGATGCCACTATTGATTCTGGCTTCAATCCAAACCGTTCCAGTGACAACTCGTCGTCCGAAGCTCGACGACGCTGGGAATTGGATTCTGCTCCCGAATGGCATGCCGACGATGGAATATTACTGGTGGGGCGATGTGATCACGAATTGGCCGGCCAGTATTTGCGTCGCTGTGGCTCTATTGCTGTTGATCCAAGCCGCGTTCATTCGCTTTTGGCCGTCATCCTCATCGCACAACGCCGACCCAAGCGAATAGCGCCCCGATCTTCGCTCAGAATTTATTCTTCCGATAAGCCCCCATCGCGGGAGCGTCGGGGTTCACTTCGGGGCCGAAGTAGCGGAGGCAGACCAGCGGTTCCGTCTCGCTGGTGTTTTCGAAGGTGACGCCGGCTTTGGCGCCGGTCTTCGGTGCAGAAGTATTCGTCCTCGGTCAGCTCCGTGAAGCGGATGAGTTTTGGGCTGAATTGAGCGGCTGGCCGTTGATCTTGCCGACGCCCTGCACGCAGATCAGGCCGTAGGCGCCGGTGTCCTTAATCGTGCATTTGGCGCCGGGATCGACGGTCAATTCCTTGGCGGTGAAGAGCTGCTCGCCATCGACCTTGCCATAAACGATCCAGCGATCGACGAAGCCTTCGCTGGCGTGTGTCGGCGACGGGGACGGGCTCGAGGTAATGGTTGTCCTTGAAGTTCGGGTCGACGTTTTTGTCCCAGTCGAGCTGGTCCACGATGAAGTCGAGGTCCTTGTGCTTCGACTTTGGCATGTCCTTGACGAGCAGGGACCATGGGACTTCGCGGCCTTCGACGAGCGATTGATACATGCCGAAAACGTCGGAGCCCCACTGCGGCTCATAAGTGCAGAGCGAGCCGGGCGCGTGGAGGATGCACGGATCGATGAGCCAGCCGGTGCCGACTTTGAGCCGGTAGGCTTTCGAGAGATCGAGGATGCCGTTGTCGCCCTTGTTCCAATTCTCGAGGCATTTCCGGACCTGCGGCTTTCGTCGTGCCGGGCTCGAAGCCCATGAAGGTGTAGGGGAAATTGTTGCCGACGTTGTTGTGCTGCGGCGGGAAATAATAGGACTCGGGCTTGCCTTCCTGGCCGACGAGCTTCGCCTGCTTCGCCGATCTGGTGCATGTGGTGCGGGATCGGCCCCATGTTGTCGAAGAACTTCGAATAGACGGGCCACTTGCTTGTATTTCTTCCAGATCTTCGTGCCGATGAGCGTGGCACCGCACTCCGCGACGGCGGTCTGCAAGGTGAAGCGCTGCTTGTCCAACAACGCACGTAGCTGAGACCCTCGTCCGGGGTCCGATTTTCATTCGCCGCCGGAGTGGTCGAGGCAAACCAGCGCTCGTCGATGCCGCCACGGTTCAGGCCGTAGGCGTAGAGGTCGTCCGGGTGCAGTTTGAGCCGTTTGCCCGGCTGGAGAAAGCTGCGCGGCACCCAGCACGGCGCGAGGCGAAGCAGGCCGCCGGTCTCGCCCAGCGCGCCCTCCACGAGTTTCTGGACGTTCTTTTTGACGGTGCGAAGCGCGGTAACGGTATTCATGGCAAAGAGGGGCGGGTGTTATTTCAACGGCATCGGATAGCGTCAAGAGCGCGCGTGCGACGCTTCCGGCCAGTCCGACCCACCCATAGCGCCTTTCCGTCGCACTCGTTGCGTTGCCATCGAATACCCCGACCCCGTTTTCCGCCCCTCCCGACAGAGTATGAGAAAAATATCGCCGCAATCTGGCCCACGCCTTGCGCATACGCTGTGCAAAGGGCAAGTTGCATCCTTCCACAGACCCGATACCGATAAACCGGCTTCGGATTACCGGAGCAACTCCCATCGATCCAATGATGAACAACTTCACACCACGCGCGCAACAGGTGCTGGCTCTCGCCCGCAAGGAGGCCGACCGTTTCAACCACAATTACGTGGGCACCGAGCACCTCCTGCTCGGTTTGATCAAGCTCGGACAGGGAGTTGCCGTCAATGTCCTGCAAAAGATGGGCCTCGATCTCGAGACCGTGAGGATGGAAGTCGAAAAACAAGTCGGCTCGGGTCCGGAAACCAAGATGGTGGGAAACATTCCCTACACGCCGCGCGTCAAGAAAGTGTTGGCGCTGGCCGGCAAGGAAGCCAAGTCGCTGAACCATTCATACGTCGGGACCGAGCACATTCTGCTCGGCCTGCTGCGTGAGGGCGAAGGCGTGGCCGCGCGCGTGCTCAAGAATCTCGAGGTCGATATCGAACGCACCCGCAACGAAATCCTCAAGGAGCTCGATCCCAATTTCACGCCCCAGGAAGGCGAACAGGAACCCGGCATTGAAGGCGGTGGTGGCGGTTCCGGCAGCGGAAAGAAGGAAGTCAAGACGCCCGCACTGCGCGCCTTTGGACGCGACCTGACGGAATTGGCCAAGAAAGGGGAGATCGACCCCGTGATCGGGCGGGCGAGCGAAATCGAACGCGTGATCCAGGTGCTCTGCCGTCGAACCAAAAATAATCCGGTGCTTATCGGCGAAGCCGGCGTCGGCAAGACGGCGATCGTGGAAGGGCTGGCTCAGGAAATCGCCAGTGGCGACGTGCCGGAATTGCTGCACGACAAACGGGTGATCACGCTCGACCTCGCGCTCATGGTGGCGGGGACCAAGTATCGCGGCCAGTTCGAGGAACGGATCAAAGCCGTCATGGACGAGATCCGGCGCTCGAAGAACGTGATTCTATTCATCGACGAATTGCACACGATCGTTGGCGCTGGTTCGGCGGAAGGCGCCATGGACGCTTCGAACATCATCAAGCCTGCGCTCAGCCGCGGCGAACTCCAATGCGTCGGCGCGACCACGCTGAATGAGTACCGCAAATACATCGAGAAGGACGCCGCTCTCGAACGCCGCTTCCAGCAGGTGAAAGTCGAGGCACCGACCGTCGAGCAAACGGTTTTGATCCTGCAAGGCATCCGCCCGAAATACGAAGCTCACCACAAAGCACGGTACACGGACGAAAGCCTGCGCGCCGCCGCCGAGCTCAGCGACCGCTACCTTACGGGCCGGTTCCTGCCGGACAAAGCCATCGACATCATGGATGAATCCGGAGCCCGGGCGCGCATCGGCGCCATGACCCGTCCGCCGGACGTGAAGGACATCGAGAAGGAGATCGAAAACATTCGCCAGCAAAAGGAATCCGCCATCAAGGCGCAGGATTTCGAGAAAGCCGCGTCGCTCCGCGACACTGAAAAGCAGGCCAAGGAGAAGCTCGAACGCATCCTCACAGAATGGCGGGAACAGCGGGAAGAACGCGAGGTGATCGTGACCGAAGACGACATGCGCCATGTCGTCAGCAAGTGGACCGGTGTTCCGCTGAACCGCATGGAGCAGGCCGACACCGAAAAACTCCTGAAGATGGAGAACGAGTTGACCGACAAGGTCGTGGGGCAAAACGAAGCCGTGGTCGCCATCTCGAAGGCGCTTCGCCGCAGCCGCGCGGATCTGAAGGATCCACGACGCCCGATCGGATCCTTCATCTTTCTCGGCCCGACCGGAGTCGGGAAGTCGTTCCTCGCCCAAACGCTGGCCGAATTCATGTTTGGAGATCGCGACGCGCTCATCCAGATCGACATGTCGGAATACATGGAGAAATTCACCGCGAGCCGGTTGATCGGTTCGCCTCCCGGTTACGTTGGGTACGAGGAAGGCGGACAGCTTTCCGAAGCCGTCCGGCGCCGCCCCTATTCGGTCGTGCTTTTCGACGAAATCGAAAAAGCCCACCCCGATGTGATGCACTTGCTCCTGCAGATTCTGGAGGAAGGCAAGGTCACCGATTCGCTCGGACGCAAAGTCGATTTCCGCAACACGATCATCATCATGACGTCGAATATCGGCGCTGAACTGATCAAGAAATCGACCGTGATGGGTTTCGGCGCCTCGGCGCAGGACACCACGAACTACGACGTGATGAAGGACAAGATTCTCGAGGAAGCGAAGCGGGTGCTCAAACCCGAGTTCGTAAATCGTCTCGATGATCTCATCGTCTTCCACACACTCGGCCGTCCGGAGTTGCTCCAGATCGTCGAGCTCGAGATCAAGAAAGTCACCGCGCGCATCCGTCTCAAGGACATCACCGTCGCCCTCGACGATGCAGCGAAGGACTTCCTGATCGAAAAAGGTTACGACCCGCAGTATGGGGCGCGCCCGATGCGGCGTGCCGTCGAGCGCTACCTCGAAGATCCCATGGCCGAAGAGATCCTCCGCGGATCGATTAAGCCGGGAGATACGGCCCAGGTGACTGTGGACAATGGAAAACTCGTTTTCCATACGCCTGCGGAAACCGAAGAAGCCCCTGCGGGCGCGAGCTAGCGAGAAAGATTTGGCGGAAGGAGCCTCCGGGTTCCTTCCGCCTTTCCCTTTCCTCCTAAAAAACAAGGGCGGACGAACACCCCAAAGCTTGTTCGTCCGCCCTTCTTTTTCCGTGGAGCGCGCCAGCCGCGCCACGCGGGCAAGGAGCCGAAGTCTTTCTGTTACCGTCCCCGTTTCAGTATATCACCAAGGAGGGGAATTCTTGGATCCGGCCAGGAATTACCCGAGCCCGGGCCGGGCTTTGTGCCAGTCGGTCGATTGCTCGTAAGCATGCGCGATCTGCAGAAGTTGAGCTTCACCGAATGATTTTCCAAGCAGTTGCAGGCCGATCGGCAGTTGCCTGCCATCCACGTCCGCGAAGCCGCACGGCAGGCTCATACCGCATATTCCGGCCAGGTTCGCGGCGATGGTGAAGATATCCGCGAGATACATCTTGAGCGGATCGTCGCTGCGCTCGCCGACCTTGAACGCCACCTCCGGCGAAGTCGGGCAAATGATGGCATCGACTTTTTGAAATGCGGCCGTGAAATCCTGGCGGATCAAAGTCCGTACCTTTTGCGCACGCAAATAATAGGCGTCGTAATAGCCGCTGCTGAGCACGTAGGTGCCGAGGATGATGCGCCGTTTCACTTCCGCTCCGAAACCCTCCTCGCGCGTCTTCCCGTATTGCTCGAGGAGATTCTTCGCGTCGGCCGTCCGATGCCCGTAGCGCACGCCATCGAAACGCGCCAGGTTCGCCGACGCCTCAGCCGTCGCCACGATATAATAGACACCGACGGCATGCTCGGTGTGCGGCAGCGACACTTCCACGATCTCGGCGCCGAGCGATTCGTAATGGCGGATCGCCGCTCTCACCGCCGCGTCCACCTGCGGCTCGATTCCTTCGATGAAATACTCCTTCGGCAAGCCCAGTTTGATGCCTTTGATGCTCTGCCCGAGCTGCGCCGCGTAGTCCGGGATTGGCTCCTCGACGCTGGTGGAATCCTGCGGATCCTTTCCAGCCAGCACGTTGAGCAGCAAGGCGGCGTCGCGGGTGGTTTTGGTAAACGGGCCGATCTGATCGAGCGACGAGGCGAAGGCCACCAACCCAAACCGTGACACGCGTCCGTAAGTCGGCTTAAAACCCACGCAACCGCATAAAGCCGCCGGTTGCCGAATCGATCCGCCGGTATCTGACCCGAGCGAGGCAAAGGCCGAATCCGCCGCCACCACCGCCGCCGAGGCCCCGCTCGATCCGCCAGGGATTCGCGTCGTGTCCCATGGGTTCAGGGTTGGACCAAACGCCGAATTCTCGGTCGAAGATCCCATCGCAAATTCATCCATATTCAACCGGCCAAATGGAATCGCGCCGGCCGCGCGCAGTTTTTTAATCACCGTGGCGTCGTAGGCCGCGCGATAGGGTTCGAGAATCTTCGAGCCGCACGTGCAGGGCTCTCCTTCCACATTGATGACGTCCTTTACGGCAATCGGCACACCGCCCAAGGGCAAGGTAACGTCGGCGGATTCCGCGAGCCGGCGCGCTCGATCCAGGTCACGCGAAAGGTAGCCGTGAATCGTCGGGTCCACGGCCTCAATCCGGGCGTCAAGCGCCGTCAATGCTTCGACTGGTGAAAGCTCGCGCGCGCGCAACCTGGCCTGCAGGCTCGTCACGGAAAGTTGGGTAATCTCGCTCATGCCTGTTCGATCACCTTGGGCACGATGAAGAGTTGATTGGCCTCACGAGGCGCGTTGGCCAGCGCCTCAGCAGCCGTAAACCACGGACGGGGCTCATCGGCGCGGAAGACATTTACAATCGGATTGGCGTGGGCCGTGGGCTCGACGGCCGTCACGTCCACGCGCTCGAGCTTTTCCACGTAGTCGAGCACTTGGGAGAGCTGGCTTTGAAACTTGGCGATTTCCTCCTCGCTGAGGTTCAGGCGCGCGAGCTGCGCGGTGTAACGGACGTCGAATTCGGCACTCATAATCGAGCCGCGCAGTAGAGGGGAAAGCTCGATCGATCGACAATGAAAAACGGGAATGTGCGCGGGGAACATCCAACATCCAACATCCAACGTCGAATTCCCATGTTCTAGCTCCCGCTCCAGCGCCGACGGCGCGGCGCCCTCCACCCTCTAACTGCCTTCTGCGTTCTGCGTTCCCACGCCCCCCAGCCTCAGCTTGGTAGAATGACCGAATAGTAAATCCAAGTCAGCACTCCGGCGAAAATCACGCACAGGGCGAGGAAGAGCCACATCCCCTGATTGCGATGTTTGCGGAGTTTGCGCCCACCCGGCAGCGCACCAACTTCGGCGTTGAACCCGTGCCGCGGGTCGATCAACGCTCCCGGCGATCCAAACCGGGCTTCGGTGCGGCTGGCACGCCGGACCAGCTCCTCCCGCCGCCGTTTGGCCTGCGCTTCGGCGATTCTGGGCGCTTCCTTGATGAGCTTCTCACGGCGCTCCATTTCTGCGCGGAGGCGAAGCTCCTCGGCTGCCAGTGCTTTTTTTTGCTCGTCCAAAGGTGAGCCGCCTCGGGCCGAACCCCCACTTTTCTTTGAGACTGGTTTTCGAGCCATGGTTCCGCGTTTAGTGTATCGCGCCAAGCAGCATGAAGATCATGATAACCAGAATGATAACGATCGGGAGGGTGAATGCCGTTCCCGCCTTCAACCAGTAGAGAAAATCCTTCGGCGGTTCGGCAGCGTAATCCGCTTGATAGGCGGACGAGGAGGCGATCGAATCTGCCTCGTCGGAATTGGATTCGACGCTGATCTTGGGCAGTGAGCGATTGAACTCGGCGCGCGCATCGTCCACTGCGCTCAACGCTCGATTGAGCTCCTTGTTCATGTCCGAGCCCTCCCAGTGCTTTGGATTGATGCCCTCGAGCACGTCAAGATGCTGTGTGAATGAGGCGTGAATGGCCTGGAGTTGCTCGACGCGCTTTTGCGCCTCGTAGGTTTCGCGTTCGAGCACCACAACGGCCCGCGTGAAGCGTTCCACCATTTCGGTTTTGCCCTGATGCAGCTGCTCCTGCCGCCGGCTGAGTTCCTCCAGATCACGCTTTTGCCGCTCGAGTTGATCTTGCGCGCGTTTCAGCGCGAGGAGCTGTTCCTGAGCTCGCTGGACCTGATTGTCGAGCTGCTCGGTGGAGAGGTTCTCGTCTTCGCCGAGTTCCAAAAATTGTTCGTCAGTGCGCGGAGGATTTGGCATGGGATTCGTGGACTCAGCCGAGGCTAAAAGCCCTCACGAAAATTGCGAGCGATATTGCGGAAAAGGACCGCTTTCGGGTCGCTTCAGGTTGAGTCCTCTGCCTCGCCACCGCGCGTCTCGCGGTCAGATTTCCAAATGTTCAACTTTCCGGCCCGCCAGACGCATCGGGATCAACATCACAGCAGCACTGATCACCAATGCCGTCGTCAAGGCAGCCGCGTCTGAGATGGGTAGCGTCATCTTGGTGACCAGCCGGAGATCCGGCAGCGCGGTCAGACTTACAAACAAGCCGATGTAAACGAAACTGATCACCAGGCACAACGTCCCCCCGAAGCTGCTGACGACTTTGCTGGGGTTGTCTTCTTTGAAATTGGGAAACAACGCCCCAAGCCCGACGGCCAGGCCGCTCAAGGTGGCACTCATGAGCCCAATCGAGATCGCGAAAAAGCCGACCTTTGGCCACGACAGATTGAGCATCAAACTCGACGTTATCATGAGAATCACGGTGACGAGTGATGAGGCGATGCAGCTCATCCAGAACTTTTGCAGCAGCACCCGCCGCAAGCCCACCGGCGCCAGACCAATGATCCAGATACGCCGACCCTCGAGAGAAAACTGCGGAAAAACAAAGCGGGTCGTCAGCGTCGAGAGGGTGAGCGAGGAGGCGGTCAGGTTCAGATAGCTAATGAGCGTTTCCCAAAACGGGCTCCCAAAATCGAAGGCCATGTTGCGCAAATTCAGCACGTAGATGCAGAGCAACCCAAAGAAAATCATGAACTGAATCCACTGCGTGGGATCTCTCCAAAAAAGGCGGATGTCCTTAAGAACGAGGGCGCGCACAGGTTGCGAGACGAGTTTGACCATGTTCAGTCCGCTCTCGAGCCACGACCGGCGCTTCTCTCGCATACGCTTCGCCACAGCCTCGAGCTGGAATCTCTCCACCCGCGTGCTGACTGCGCTCGTCCAGCTGCGATAAAAAGTCGGGCCCACCACGGCAAAGCCAATCAAGAGACCCACCAGCGCATTGCTTAACAACACGGAGAAGTAGAAGAAACCCTGGGTCATCAGGCCATCTCCCCACGCCACCACCGATCTGGTGAACCAGGCGCTGGGCAGGAACGGATTGAGGCCAATCCGGCTGTGCTTCAAAAGCCGGTTGAAAATCACCACTTCCTGCTCGGAGGTGGCGTCGTTCCCGCTGATCGGTTTGATGCCAAAAATCAGCAAGGCCACCAGACCCAGCGCGAGAAACAGCAGAATTTTTTTGACACCGCGCCGGGGCAGAACGCGCACCAGAAAGAGGATCCCCCACGACCCAAGCAAGGCCGGCAGGATGATGAATGGTGCGTAGAGCAGTGCCACCTGCGGATAGAAGATCGGAGCCACCTGATGCACGTGTCCAAAGGCAACCATCATGGGAGCACTGAGAAAGACGAGCGCCCAGCTCGAGACCCAGAGCGATTCCGAAAACTTCCAGCGGTAAATATTGCTATGACTAATCGGAAGCGAGAGCAGCCATTGCGTTTCGCGATTTCGAAAGAGGGTCGAATAGCCAATGATGAGGTTGGAAAAGACCAGCATCACGAAGAAGAAACCGAAGATCAGGAAGAGAATCCGCTGCGACAGCAATCCTCCAAAAATCGGCAGCGCATCGAGGTAAGTCAGGCCCCAGTAAAACATCAGGTATCCAACCGCGAGATAGCCAAACGAGAACGCGCTCAGGACCAGCAGGAGTAGCGGCGATTGTTTTCGAAGTCCCCGCACCCGGGCAAGCAGAGACCGCCATTGCACCCACAGCAACGCGCGGATCAGAGGAGAAGCAGGAATGGGAACGTGATCACCCATGGCGAAGGCGAGCGGGCCTGAATCCGTTAACGGCCCGGCACGAGATCAAAAAGAAATCCTTTCAAGTATTCGGTTTCGGGCAAGGTCGGTATGATTGGATGATCCAACCCCTGCGTGAAATAGGCGATCTGTCGCAAAGTCCGCTTCGCGTCGACCGTGGCGTCATTGATGATTTCGCGAAAGTGTTCGCCCGACACGTGATGGGAGCAGCAAAACGTCGCCAGCAATCCGTCGGGGGAAAGGAGTTTCAAGGCGCGCAGGTGGATCTCCTTATAGCCCCGGCTGGCCTCGGATAGCTTGCCCTTGCTCTTCGTAAACGAAGGTGGATCGAGGATTATCAGATCGAATTGTTCGCCCCGCCGTTCGAGATCCTTGAACAAATCAAAGACATTCGCGGCATAGGCTTCGATCGACAGCCGATTTGCCGTCGCGTTGCGTTTGGTCAATTCCACGCATTCGGAACTGATATCAATCGCCGTCACCGACGACGCCCCCGCTCGCGCACAACTGAGAGCAAAGCCACCGCAGTTGGAAAAAGTATCCAGCACGCGCCGACCCTGGGCATGCGCGGCCACGGCCGCGTAATTGGACACCTGATCAAGATAAAACCCGGTCTTTTGCCCGTGTAAAAGATCCACCTCGAATTTCACCCCACCGACTGTGACCGGGAAGCGATCGGGCGCGACCCCGTGCAGAACTCCGGTCCGCAATTCCAAACCCTCGGCTTTTCGCACCAGGCTGTCATTTCGTTCGATGATCGAGATCGGAGAAAGCTCTTCGCGCAGAACCCCGGCGATCATCTCGCGCCGGACATCCATGGCCGCCGTCAACATTTGGACCACGAAATGGTCGCCGTAACGATCGATCACCAGGCCCGGCAGGCCATCGCTTTCGCTCCAGACCAGCCGGCATAAACGTTCGTCCGCGCCCACCGACTTGCGATATTCGGTCGCCTGCCGGATGCGTCGGCAAAAGAAATCCGCGTCGAGATCCTGCTTCTGACGCGAAAAGCGCCGTGCGATGATTTGCGAATGGGAATTGAAAATTGCGCTCCCCAGGAGTTGATCCGATGGTCCGCGCAGGGAGACGACATCGCCGGGCTGAGGAGAGCCAAAGGTCCGCTGGACCTCACTGGCATAAACCCAGTCGTGGCCATGAAAAATGCGGGAACGAGGTTTGATGATAAGGCCGGCCATACGCGGAACGGGCGAGGGTAGGAGTGCGGGAGATGAAGTCAACGGCCGGCAATTTTCCCTCCACACCCACGGAGAATGCATCTAACGGTCGCGGATGAAAACACCCCAAGCTCCTGCTGTCCCGCTGACTCTGGAACACCTCGAGGCCCGAATCGCTCCCGCTTCGCTCGATGTCGGGAGCGGCGTCATCGCCAGCGGCAGCGTCGCTTTTGAAATGCCCGACACTTTCTCCGTCGCACTCCTGGCCGATAATCCCGCTCCGCCGCCCGCCTCGATCAGCGGCCAGCTGCAGGTCACCGGTTCCGTCACCATCGACGGCGCCAATCTTGATCTCACGCTTGGCCATCGACCCGAGGATCTCGATTTCTTCACCATCATCAGCAACGACGATCTGGACCCCATCGTCGGCCATTTCGCCGGTCTGCCGCAGGGTACCGTTTTTCCTGTCGGCGATTCGTTTTTCAAAATCAGCTACCTCGGCGGTGACGGAAACGATGTGGAATTGACCGCGTTCGCGCCGGATCTCGAAATCTCGAGTGATGGTCACACGGCCACTTTCACCGATGTCGATGGCGACGATGTTTCCGTCAAAACCAGCCGCGGGCAGTTTACTCCGGAGATGTTTGAACTCATCCCGACGGGCAATTTTGTTGGCGGTTCCGCCCTGCAAACGATCAAGGTCAGCGGCGCCTCCGACTTCGCGGGCGCGAAAATCAGTATCACGGCGAAAAGAGGCGCGTTCGGAGGAAATGGTGCGGTCAATTTAGAGAAATTCGACGCCACGGGAATCAACCTCAACAAAGTCACCCTCGACGGCGCCTTGGGATTTATCCTGGCGGGCTCTGGCGCAAATGGCACACCCGCCATCAAAAAACTCACGGCGCAATCACTGGGCGCGTTTGGGATCAGCAGCATCCCACAAAACGGCCTCGCCCTGGCCAGCGAACTGAACGGCGATCTCGGAAAACTGATCATCACATCGGACATCCGCGACACCTCGTTCCGCGTCATGGGTTCGGCTAATTCCATTTCCGTGCGCGGTTCCGTCATCGACAGCCAGCTGCACGCCGACTTCGATTTTGGTTCCATCAAGATTACCGGAGATCTGCTCGGAACCAGCGCGGGCTCGGCGGTAATTTCCGCGTTCGGCCAAAAAAGCGCCCCGACGGTTGGCAGCGACGTGGCCATCAAAACCCTTTCCGTGGGCGGCCGCATTGAAAATGCGCGCATCCTCGCCGGCTACAATCAGCTCGGCGATGCCGTCAATGCCGACGGCAGCATCGGCGCGATCAAGACCGGCACGGACTGGATCGCAAGCACGGTCCACGCCGGCACGACAGCCGGCACCGATGGATTTGACGGCACGGCGGACGATGCCGGGGCCGCGGGCGACGGCGTGCGCGACCAGCCGGATCTCTTTTCCCAGATCGCAAAAATCAAAATTGCCGGTCAGGCCTACGGCTCCGCGGCGACGGATGACAGCTTTGGCATCATGGCGGAAGAATTCCGCAAGGTGCAGATTGGCCAGGCCAAACTGCCTTTGACCCGGGGCCCGTTCGCAGACTTTTTCTACGCCGCTCCCACGGGTCCGAGCGTCACGGGCGAACTCTCCGACTTCGCAATCTTCGAAGTCCAACCGGTGGTTTAGGCTCGCCGTGACTTTCAGTTTGGACACGATTTCGCGCGGCGCCTATGAACCGGGCGGTTCACCTGCCCCCGCCGACTCCGCTTAATGCCCATGCCCAACCATCAGCAGACCTTAGAACGGCCCGCCAGCCTGAGCGGCTCATCGCTTCACACCGGCGAAAAAGTAACGCTGACACTCCATCCGGCCCCGGCGGGCCACGGACGGAAATTCAAGCGCAAGGATTTGCCCGACGAGCCAACCATCGACGCGCGAATCGATCACGTAAAAACCGTCGAACGAGCCACGACCATCGTCGAGGGCAACGCCAAGGTGCACACATGCGAGCATGTGCTTTCCGCGCTGGCGGGCATGGGAGTGGACAACGCCTTGATCGAGATGGATGCGAGCGAACCGCCGATTTGCGATGGCTCGGCCGCGCCGTTTGTCGCACTGATCAAAGAGGCCGGTCTGGTGGAACAGGGAGTGCCGCGACTTTCGTGGGCCGTCACCGAACCGATCCACCTCGAAAGCAAGACGGGCTCGATCATGATCGCCGTGCCGGATTCCAAATTCCGGGTCTCGTGCACGCAGGTGGGCCCGGAAGGGCGCTGCACGCAATTCCTTTCCACGGAGATCACGAGCGACATTTACGAGAAAGAGATCGCCGCCGCGCGGACGTTTGTCTTCTATGAAGACGTGAAGCCGCTGATGGACAAGGGCCTGATCAAAGGGGGAAGCCTCGAGAATGCGATGGTGATCCGCGGGGAACAGGTGCTCGGCAAGGAACCGCTGCGTTTCAAAGACGAATTCGTGCGGCACAAGATCCTCGATATCGTGGGCGACCTTTCGCTGTTCGGACGGGACATCAAAGCGCACATCATCGCGGTGAAACCGGGACATGGCGCGAACGCCGAACTGGCCCAGGCCATTGCCAAACAGCATTCGCGGGCCATGGCTCTCGTGCCGCCGAGCCTGACCCCCAAAGGACTCGAGATTATGGACGTCAATGACGTCATGAAACTGCTGCCGCATCGTTTTCCATTCCTGATGGTCGACCGGATCGTCGAAGTGAGTGACGACAAGTGCACCGGGATCAAGCAGATCACCTTCAACGAGCACTTTTTTCAGGGGCATTTCCCCGGTCATCCGGTCATGCCGGGCGTGCTGCAATTGGAAGCCATGGCCCAGGTCGGGAGCATTCTCTTGCTCCGCAAACCGGGTTACGCGGGAAAGATCGGCTATTTCATGAGTGCGGATTCGGTCAAATTCCGCAAGCCCGTAGTCCCTGGCGACACGCTGTTTATCCAGGTCGAGATGACACAGAACAAAAAGGCCATCGCGAAAGCGCGCGGGCGTTGCGTGGTGAACAATGAAGTGGTCTCCGAGGCTGAGATGCTCTTCGGAGTCGTGGACGCGTGAACGAAACTCTCATTCACCCGAGCGCGGTCATTGACCCGTCCGCGCAGGTCGGAGCTGGCTGCGAAATTGGGCCGTATTGCGTGGTCGGCGCCGACGTCAATCTCGGGGAAAACTGCTGGCTCCAACATCACGTCAGTCTGACCGGTCCCACCCGCGTGGGTGCCGGCAATCGATTTTTTGCCTTCAGCTCCGTCGGGCAGGTGAGCCAGGATCTCAAATACGGCGGCGAACCGACCTATCTGCAGATCGGCGACGACAATGTCTTCCGCGAGTTCGTAACGGTTCATCGTGGGACCGGCGTGGCCTCGATTACGCAGGTCGGCAACCGTGGCAATTTCCTGGCTTACGCGCATATTGCGCACGATTGCGTGATCGGTGATGATGTCATTTTTTCCAACAACGGAACGGTGGCCGGGCACGTGGAAGTACAAGACCGGGCCGTCATCGGCGGCCTGACCGCCGTGCACCAATTCTGTCGGATCGGCCGGTTCGCGCTCACGGGCGGCTGCTCAAAAATCGTCCAGGATGTGCCGCCATTCATGATTGCGGATGGCAATCCGGCCAAGGTGCGCAGTTTCAACAAAGTCGGCCTCGAACGGCATGGCTTCACGGAGGATCGAGTGCGCAACGTCAAAGAATGCTATCGGATCATCTATCGCTCATCGCTGAATCTGCAGCAGGCGGTTGAGCAAATCCGGGCGGATCTTCCCGACACGGCCGAGATCGAGCAAATCGTCGCGTTTGTAACCAGCAGCCCGCGCGGCATCATTAAGTAGCGGACCTTGCCGTCCGAGATTCATCCTGTTACCGAAGCGCATGAACGAGGGCAGATTCACGGTTTTACCCGAGACACGCCTAAAGGCCTTGCGACCCGAGATTGAGCACTGGCTGCGGGAGGCCGCAGCCCAATGTTGCAGTGGCGGGTTCGACGAGTTGTTCGACGCGGCGATGCGCACTTTGCTCAGCGACTGTTTCCGGCGCATCGGCGCCGACGAGGGCACCGTCTGGCTGCTTGATGACCATTCCGAATTCCTGATTCCACGTTACAATTCCGGCCCCAATGCGGCGCGGTTTGTTGGCCAGCATCGGCAGAGCGTGGGCACCGGAATGATCTGCATGGTCCTGGCGACTGAGCAGTCAATCTGCGAGAATGAAGTGCACAGGAACACGCTCCAGGATACACAGTTGGACGAGAAACTCGCCGTGCGCACGTGCGCCATGCTCGCCGTGCCGCTGGCTTTTATCGGCGAGATTCGCGGGGTGGTGTCGTGCGTCCAATTGACCAAAGCCAGCGGTGACGCAGACGCGAAACCCGGCTTTCGCCCTCATCATCTGGCGACCTTCGAATCGACGGTCGGAATCATCAGCCGCCTGGTCGAAGCCAGACTCATCTCCATTTGTCTGGATATGGAAACCCTGACGCGATGAGGCCCTGGATCACGCCACAGGATGCACTCGCGGCAATCCACCGCGGTCGCGGAGCGGGCGTGCGCGTCGCCGTCCTGGACTCGGGCGTCGAGTTCAGTCACCCCGCGTTCGCCAATCTGAAACTCGCCGATGACATTGCGATCGTGGAGGACGGCCTGAAGCTCAAAGTGGTGCCAGGCGAAGGCAAAGATGTTTACGGGCACGGCACCGCGGTCGCCGGCATCATCCACGAGGCCGCACCAGAAGCGGAAATCGGAAGCATTCGCGTCCTGGGCGCGTCGCTCTCATCACGCACGGCCATCGTGCTCGAAGGAGCGCGGCAGGCGATCGAGCGAGGGTACCACATTATTAATTGCAGCCTCGGGTGCAGCATTATCGAACACGTCTTGAAGTATAAGGCCTGGGTCGATGAGGCGTATCTGAAGGGCATTCATGTCGTCGCCGCCTGCAACAACCAGGATTTTGCCCGGCCCGAATGGCCCGGATTCTTTTCGTCGGTCCTGACCGTGAACATGGCGAAAACCAGCGAAGACGGAGTGGTATTCTACCGTCCCGGGCAGTTGGTTGAATTTGCCGCGCGCGGAGCCGAAGTCGACGTGCCGTGGCGGGACGGTCAGCGAAAGAATGTCACGGGGAGCAGTTTTGCCGCTCCGCGTGTAACCGGCATGCTTTCATGCCTGCTGGCCGAGGTTCCAGGAATTGCGCCTCTCCAGGCCAAGGCCCTGTTCCATCGTTTCGCCGAGCCGCTGCCGATGTGAGGTGCCCGCCAACGCGCAAACGATCCGTCCCAGACGGAGTTCAGGTGGAAGGCGCCTGTTCTGACGTGCGATTGATGCGGACCTGAGCCGCCAGCCAGTGGAGCCAGGGCGGATGAATGCGCAGCATTCGGCACACTTCCGCCCGCTCGGTCTCGTCGCATTGGCCGCCGGCAAATCGGTTCAGGAGCTGAACCGCCTCTGGGTCCGGCTCGTTTTGCTCGTGGCCGACCACCTCGGGCCCCATCCGCCCCATGAAGTCCATCAATACATCGAAATTATCTTTCATACTGGGTTGGACGCGGTGCCGGTCATCATGTGCAGGATTTTTTCAGAAAATCGCTGCGGACAAAAATAGTTGGAGATTTTCTGCACACGCGAGCGATTCGCGCGTCCAACCGGGTGAAAAGAGGCGGTTTGGAGCTGTCTTTTTTCCCGAAAGCACCGCGAAAACTGCAGGTCCGCGAGGGCAGGTGGCCACGGAGATCGGTTGGGTGGAAGTAAGTCCAGGGGATGGGTAAGAAGGGAGGGTTTGAGGTTCGCGGCGCTTTCGGTTGGGGAGGGCTGGGTGCGGTTGCGGGGGCGACCGCACCCAGGCGTGGTTTCCGGAAAGAACGAATTGCCGGACGCGCTTCCATGGATTTTGATTCGCCGTCCGAATGTCCGAATCCCCCAACCACGAACTCGATCTCTGTTTTGCCGAAGCGTGTCTGTCTGGAAATGAAAGTGACCTGCAAAAGCTTCAAACCGTCCTAGATCAGCCAGTTCGCAACTACCTTCGCTCGACCGGCGGACGCGATTCCGAGACCAAAGAAATATTAGCGAATCTTCACACGGAACTGGTTTGTCCACCCGATGGCCGCCGCCCTCTGCTGGCGAGCTACCTCGGTGAAGGGTCGCTCGTCACCTGGCTCAACCGGGTAGCGCTCAACCGATTGATTTCCCGCCGCCGGGCCGAAGCCCGCATCCGAGATCGCTTCGATGATGGAATCGATCTGACCGAGGTGCCGGCTCCCAAGGAAGCAGGAGACCGCGAGCCAATTGTTGCAGTGATGGCCAGCGCGATCGAAACCGGGTTCGCTCAATGCGATCCCAAGCGTTTCGTCATGCTTCATCTCATCCACTCAAATGGCCTGACCCAGGAAGAAGTCGCGGTCATGTTTTCATCCGACCGTTCCACGATCAGTCGCGAGACGAGTTTAGCCCGGGAGCAAATCCGCAAGATCATCGAAGCGGAAATCAAACGGATTGATCCGTGGCTCGAACTCAAGTGGGAGGATTTCATCGAGCTCTGTGCCACGACCCCGCTGCACTGTCTCGGTTCCTGAGCCGGAAAACGGTCCGTCAGCCCGCGATCGAAGCTGGCTGTTCGACCGCCGACGCCGCCAGACGCTCGCGAATCGATGCTGCGGCCAGCTTGACCCGTGGGGCGCTCGCGCGATCGAAAACGAAAACGTATTTCGGCTTTTTCTCGAGGCTGTAGAGCGAAAGGTTCTCGCTCAGGAACCCTGATTCCTGGACCACCTTGTAGGTCCGCAAATCAAGTTCGACCGCCACCGGGCGCCAGCGGCGTTTCCCCACAAACCAAAGCGTGTGCCGCTCTTCCTCGGTCGCCACGAGGTATCCAAAAAGGTTGCCCGGAATTCCTTTCGCCGAACCGCTCACGCAGGGCAGCGACCAGACGATTTTCTCACCGAGCAGATTGGCGTCGTGGAAAACAACGTGCGTATCGGGCGGCAGCGAACCGGCGAATTCGACCGGCGCGTCGTCAGTCGGCGGCGCGGAGATTTTCTTCCACACCAGCCACAGGTGGACCCTCAAGGCGCGGATCATCTTCGGGGCAAAGTAAATGATCGAGCCAATTAGAACGCTGAAAACGACCAACGCGACGATTGGATTGTGGGCCAGCAGGGCGAGTCCACCAAGGACCGCCGTGTCCTCTGCGACGCTGACCGCGATGTTGGAGAACGGCTCCGGCGAATGATTGACCGCCAACCGCGTTCCGGCCTTCGCACCGTGAACCAGCGCTGTCACTCCACCCGCGAGCAACGCCGCGACGACATCGAAGACGGGGTCCGGCGTGCCCAGAGCACGGACCGCGAGAAAGGCGCCACCGATCGGGCGAATCGCCGTATGGACCGTGTCCCAAAGCGAATCCACCCAGGGCACTTTGTCCGCGAAGAATTCGATCGCGAACAGGATCCCCGAGATGGCGACGATCGCCGGATGCGAAAGCACGGCGAGTTCCTGATACTGCGGCGCGAGGGTGATCCAGCCTTGCTGAATCGCCAGCCCCGTGACGAAGACAGTCAGATAGAGATTGAGGCCCGCCAACGATGCAAGGCCGAGCGCGACACCGAGCGTTTGAAGCGTTTCCATGTCCCGATTATCGAGCCCACGGCCGCCTTTACAAATGGAAACTCGACCCGTCCCCGGGCGAGTCTTCGTCCACCACCGGATTCGTTAGCGCGCCAATTCTCTCGATCTCGATCGTCACCTCCTCCCCCGCTTCGAGATAGCGCGGCGGAGTGCGCGCCATCCCCACGCCACTCGGCGTGCCGGTGAGGATCACGGTGCCCGGGAGCAGAGTCGTGGAACCGCTGAGAAACTCGATGAGCGTGGCAATGTCGAATATCATGTCGCTGGTCGAGGCATCCTGCAGCACCTCGCCGCCGACCCTGGTGGAAATCCGAAGAGATTGTGGGTCCGAAATTTCATCAGCCGTCACGAGGCACGGACCCAGCGGACAAAAAGTATCAAACGATTTTCCGCGGCACCATTGCGAACCCCCGCCTTCCTTCTGCCAGTCTCGCGCGCTCACATCATTGGCGCACGTGTATCCAAGCACATGATCAAGCGCACGCGTCCGGGGCACGTTCTTCGCCGCCTTGCCGATCACCACCGCCAGCTCGCATTCGTAGTCCACCTTGCTGCTCGCCAGCCAGCGCGGACGAACGATTGCACCGCCTGGATTCTGCACCGATGCGGGATTCTTTAAAAAGACGACCGGGAACTCGGGAAAAGGGGCGTTCGTTTCCGTGGCGTGCTGGCGGTAATTGAGACCAATGCACAGAATCGCGGCCGGGATCAGCGGCGCAAGCAGGCGCTCCCCGGTGGCAGTTTCACTCGAAGGGTGAAGGCCCGTGGCAAAAGTCCCTGTGAGAAGCGTCAGCGGTTGACCGGGAGTAAATTCGTCGGCGGTGCCGAAAAGGATGCGGCCATCGGTGGAGGCGAAGCGGTAGATTTTCATGAGCGAATGGATCTGGGAGAAATCGAACGTTTTATGGTTTCGGCGTCAGCGAAATTTCGTGCGCGGCGAAAGCTTTGTAATCGCGGGCGATGAAATGCCACCACTCCGTAATCAAGGAATAGAAACCAGCCTTCGTCATCGCATTCTGCAGCAGGCCGAGATTATTCTGCACCTCCTTGTCCCGGCCCGTGTAGATCGCCCGCGCCTCCAATGTCATGGCGTCAAAGTCAGTCGGCATTTTGAGATCGCGGCCGTCAGCGTCACAGAGCGTCACGTCCACGCACACACCCCAGGTGTGGAACGATCCGCCCGAGGTTGGGTCGCGCAAAAAGCCGTTTTTCGGACGCGCCTCCCACAACTCCCGCTGCGCCCACGCTGGACGATACGCGTCCCAAATCTTCAAGCGCGTCCCGACCGGAGCGTGGGACTCGAGCCATTCTTGCGCCTTGATCAGGCGTTCAGCCACGCTCCGCCGCAGTAGGCAACGAGACCCTTCGGAATAGATCGGCCGTCCCGCCAGGTTGCGTTCCGTGGCGTAGCGGAGCTCGACGGCGAGCCGAGGCTCGAACTGGCGCATATCGACGAAACGCTCACTTTTCTTACCGCTATTCGCCGCCCCACCCATCCATTGGGCTCCGGCGGGGGCCAGCCCCGTGGCGAGTGCAATGATGATCAAATGGGAGATCGAGCAACGCCTCATTTCACAATGCGGACACCGATACCCATGATGTCATGCGTCGGGTGTTCCAAGATTTCGTGGATTTCCACGCCGGGACCCGTTTCCGAAACGAGTTCCCACACGCCGCAAACACCACCCATCGGCAGGTCACGGTAGGGTGCGTTGTTGACGTCGTGAAAAGCACACATCTTCCCATGCCTTCCCACGTTTTGATAATCCGCCCATGCCCAGTCGAAACTGTGATCGCCATCAATGAAGACGGCGTCGAATTTCTCTCCCACCAAGTCGAACGAGGTCTTCCCGACCACGTACCGGAGCGGAATCAATGATTCGACAAGATGAAAAAACACGAAGGCGGGCCAGACATCGATCGTGGTCGCCTTGAGGTTGGGATTGCGCCGCTGCAAATACGCCGTCGCGATGCTGGCGGAGGCACCGTTGAAGCAGCCAATTTCGAGATAACTCGACGGCTGATGTTCACCCACGAGCAGCAAGTACTTCGCGAATTCGGACGGCAGCTGAATCAATCCCTGCTGCGACGCATTAACGAAATCGTCCTCACCGGCGTAGGTCAGCGCCGCCTCGGGAATCGGCACCAACCCGACCTCGCGAATCACGCCCACCAGCCAATCAAACGATCCCAGTTCGTCCGTTGTCGCCGCCTGGATCTTGCGAATACCCTCGAGCACGCGCTCGAAATCCGCGCGCTCGATCTGGTACGCTTCCCGAGTCGCAGTCGCCATCCGGAACGGGGTTATTTCTTGAACTGCGCGAAGATGCGGTTCGCTTCTTCGAGCGTTTCCTTGCTTCCGACATCGAACCACGTGCCCGGCACCTTCCATGTTTGCACCTGCTGCCGGGTGTAAAGCCACTGCACAAAGCGTCCGGGCTGGTCAGGATTGTTGCCCGCAGCGATGTAAGTCGGAACCGTCTCCACGATTTCCCTGGGATAGTAGTAAAGCGCGATGCCGATGAGGGTGCTTTTCGGTTCCGCCGGCTTCTCCTCGAAGCTGGTGATCACGCCGTCGCCATCCACGGCGATGACGCCATATTTTTTCGCTTCGTCAGTCGAACCCACGTCATAAACGCCCAGCACCGGCTGCTTTTTCTCCCGGCAGAAACGCCCAAAATCCGCGAGACTTTCGCTGAACAAATTGTCGCCGGCGACCACGATCAGGTCGCTCGCATTCAGCCCCGCCCGCGCGATGCACAAATTGATGTCGCCGATCGCGCCCAATTTTTCGGCGTCGCTGGTCGAACCGTCATTGATAATCGCGAAAGCCAGCGGGGCGTGGCGCTGATTGTATCCGTCCGCCCAGGTCTGAAAATCCGCGGCGAACTTGGCGTTGGTGACCACGCATACTTTTTCGATGCCCTCGATCGCCGCAAGATGGTCGATCACCCATTCCATCATCGGTTTGCCCGCGACCTCGAGCAGAGGCTTGGCTTTGTTTTCGGTCAGTGGATAAAGCCGCGTTGCGTAACCGGCCGCGAGGATGAGGATATTCATGCGGACGTTTTCTTGCCAAAGCCGGCGAGCGTGTCGAGTGCGGTCTCGCTCGACAACGTTGACGTCAACCCTTACATGTTCGTGCGAACAGTATGCTGACCAAGCGCCAACAACAGGTTCTCACCTTCATCCAGTCTACGCAGGAACGCGAGGGCATCCCTCCCTCGAGCCGCGAGATCCAGGAGCATTTCGGCTTCGCCAGCCAAACCGCGGCCATGAATCATCTGCGCGCCCTCGAACGCCACGGCGCCGTGCGGCGGCGTCCAGGAAAGGCACGGGCGGTGGCAGTGATCCCGTCGATCAAACGCGAACGTATCGTTGATGTCCCGATTTACGGTCAGATTGCCGCCGGGTTTGCCGGCATGACCGAGCAGGAGTCTCTCGGCACAGTCTCGATCGATACGGCCACGGCCGGTGTGAGCAAACGCGCCCGCCTTTTCGGATTAAAAGTTCGCGGCGACTCGATGATCGGCGCTCACATCGATGACGGCGACCTCGTCATCCTCGAAGCCCGACCCGCCCATCACGGCGACATCGTGGCCGCGTTGATCGATGGTGAAACCACTTTAAAACGTTTCGTGATGGAGAGAGGTCGCTCGTTCCTGCGCGCTGAAAATCCAGACTACCCCGAGTTTTACCCCACCGAAGAATTGATCGTGCAGGGCGTCATGGTCGCCCTGATCCGCCGCACCCGCCGCCCCGACCGCAGGTCGTCCTGAGCGCGGCGCAGCGGGGTCGATGGACCCGGCTCCATGTCCCGGAAAATTTCCTGCCGCGGAAAGCTCACCCACGGAGCCGCCAGCATCCGCGCGACACCGTCCTCGCGCTCCTACTCGTCCTCGTCCTCGAAAGTTCCGCCGATTACGAGCTCGAGAAGGAGCCCGAGTAGGAAACCGCGACCTCCCTTTCCCGCGGCGGATCTGGAATTTTTCGCGTGTCCTGCCCGCATTCCAACGTGATCCTTCCGTCCGCATGATCGTCCACCTCGATGCCGATGCCTTTTTCGTTTCCGTCGAGCAGGCGGAGCGACCGGAATTGCGCGGCAAGGAAGTGGCCGTTGGTGGCGCAACGCGTGGCATCATTGCCAGCGCCAGCTACGAGGCACGGCGAAAGGGCGTTTATACCCCCATGCCCGTCGCGAAAGCTCGGAAACTTTGCCCGGACCTCATCATCGTCCGCGGCGACATGGCCCGCTATGCCAATTACTCGCGCCGCATGTTTGCCCTCGTCGAAGATTTCACCCCGCTGGTCGAGCGGACGTCGATCGACGAAGGCTACTTTGATGTCTCGGGGCATCGCACGTTGTCACCGCTCGAGATCGGCACTGCCTTAAAAACGCGTATCCGTGCGGAACTCGACTTGGGCGTTTCGCTCGGGATCGGCACGAGCAAACTCATCGCTCAGATCGCGTCAAAATCGAGGAAACCGGACGCTCTCGTCGAGGTCCCGCGCGGCAGCGAACGTTCATTCCTGGCACCGCTCGCAGCGAGCTGGCTGCCAGGCGTCGGATCGAAACTGGCGGCGCGCTTGCGTGCATTTGGACTCGAGTCAGTAGACCAGGTCGCCACTGCCTCTCCCGACGTCCTCACGCAGGCAGCCGGCAGCTACGCCTCCCGTTTACAGGCCTTTGCGCAAGGTCTCGACGATCGCGAAATCAACCTCGATCACGACGATGCCAAATCCTACGGCATGCAGGACACCTTTGGAGAAAACATCTCCGACCCGGAACCGTTACTGGCCATCCTCCGCACGATGGCGGACCGGCTGATGACGCGCGTCCGGCGAGACGCCAAAGCCATCCGCACGGTCACGGTCAAAGTTCGTTACCCGGATTTTCAGGATGTCTCCCACGCGCTCACGTTGCGCGAGCCGACCGATCTCGAGACCGACATCTACCCGCATTTGCCGCCGCTCCTGCGTGGCGCATGGAAAATCAAACGTCCGCTGCGATTGATCAGTCTGCGGTTTACCAATGTCAGTGCGCCGGCCACGCAAACTGAGCTGCTTCTGGACGCGGCGTCCCTTCGCCGGGAAAAACAACATGCCGCCGCGCGCCTGCTGGACGAACTCCGCGCCCGCACCCTTCCCCTCACCCGCGGCCATGAACTGCGCTGAGCCGCATCGTTCCAAGGTCAGCGTAAGCGACTCTGACCGAATCTCCTTCGCCTTCCTTTTGCAGATGCAGATAATTCGTCAGGCTGTGAAAACGGCGGGTAACATTTCCGCACCCCGCCCAAACAAGCGCATGAAATTCTTCTCCACCGCCGCCGCGAGTTCCTCGACCTCACACCCGCGCACCTCCGCCAATCCGGCATAAGCGACATCGAGGTTCGCCGGATGATTGACCGGCTCCCCATCCGCATCCTGCAACGGCCGTGGATTTCGGTCTGCCGGTGGCCACAAAGATGGAGCATCGGTTTCCACCAGCAGCCGATCCAACGGCAAAATGCGAAAGACCTCGCGTTGTCCTGTCTTCCGCTCGTGCAGAAAATATGGCGAAAAGGAAAAGTACGCGCCCCGCTCGACAAACTCGTCCGTGAGATCCACGGATCCACCGTAAGCGTGCAGCAAAAAACCGCGCGGCGGGAGGACATGATGGCGGACAATCTCCGTCAAAGCGCCCCAGGCTCGGAGGCAGTGCACGGTCGCAGGACGATCATACTTCACGGCCAGCGCGAGTTGCGCCGTGAACACCGCCGCCTGGTCTTCGAGATTGTGGCCCTCGATCCACCGATCGAGGCCAATCTCGCCCACACTGGCCAGTCGATGCGTGGCCAGCATGTCTTCGAGCTTTTCGAGCCAATGCGGGGAGCGGTCCGAAACGTTCCATGGATGAACGCCAAACGCCGGCCAGGCCCGTTGGTCCTCGATCGCCAGCGACGCGACATGGTCCCAATCCCCTTCCTGCGTCCCATTTACAATGGCCGCCACCAAGCCGATCCGTAGCAACTCGGGCTCAATCTCGCGACGATGCGGAGCGAGCTTCGCGTGGTGCCAGTGATTGTGCGCGTCGAAAAGGTTCATACCTCGAGCTGAGAACGGGCAAAATCGCGAATCGCCGCCCGCACCGCCGCCAACCCATGCAAACGCGTGGGCGACAGCATCCGGTCGAGCTTCAGCCCTTCCATCACGCCCGGCTCATGAGCCAAAATATCATCGGCACGCGAGCCGTCATAAAGCTCGCAAATCAAAGTTGCGATCCCCTTCACCAACGGCGAATCCGCGTCGATCCGAAAATGACAGTGCCCATCGCGCACGTCTCCCACAAGCCACACGCGCGATGAGCACCCGTGCACGCGGTGCTCCTCCGTCCGCTCAGCCTCGTCCGGTACCGGCCATTTCTTCGCCCTGGAAATCACAGCGGCCAGCCTTTCCTGAGGATCCTCGATGATGGAAAGTCGGGCGATCAAATCGCTTTGGCGGGCGGCAGGATTCACGCGGTATTTCTACCCACCATTTCGTCGCCGCGCCATCCTCCACAACACATCCGCACCGCGGGAAGCGCAGCTAAGCTTTGCCAAGCTGGCTGGTCATTGATGAAACTCGCGCCCGAGTCATTGTTGATTCCGCCTGTCCCCTTACCCGCACATGAAAATCCATTCCCTGCTCCTGACCATCACCTTGCTCGGCGCCGCCTCACTGCTCGGGGAACCTCCGGCAAAACTCGAACTCGGGAGGGGGCAAAGCATCGCCGTCGTAGGCAATACCCTCCCGGATCGGATGCAGCACGACGGCACGCTCGAAGCCATGATGTATCGGGCCTTCCCGGACCTTGACCTGCAGTCGCGGAACCTCGCTTTCGCCGCGGATGAATTGACGGTAAAACTTCGCACCGATGGATTTCCCTCGCAGGATGAGTGGTTGCAGCTGGTGAAAGCTGACGTCGTCTTCGCTTTCTACGGCTTCAATGAATCCTTTGCCGGCTACGAGGGCATTTCAAAGTTCAAGCAGGACCTCGAAAAATTCATCAAGGAGACCAAGGCGGCAAACTACAGCGGAAAAGGCGCGCCCCGGCTGGTCCTGTTTTCACCGATCGCCCAGGAGAATCTGCCCAATCCCAATCTGCCGGAGGCCGCGACGAACAACACGAATCTCGCCAACTATACCGAGGCCATGGCGGAGGTCGCGCGCGCCAATGACGTGCAATTCGTTGACCTCTTCGCCGCTTCCAAAGCCGTCTATGGGAACGCCAGGAAGCCTCTGACGATCGATGGCGTGCATCTTACCCTCGAAGGTTACGAGACCCTCGCGCCATCTCTGTTCAAAGCGTTGTTCGGAGCCGATGCTCCCAGCCGAGACGCGACGTTGCTAAAAATCCGCGAAGCGGTTCAGGACAAAAACCAAATGTGGTTTAGCCGCTATCGGACCGTGGATACATACAATATCTTCGGGGGCCGCTCGACTATTCCCTATGATCAGGAAAATACGGGACAAAAGCTGACCAACGCCCAGGTGCTCCGGGAAGGTGAGATGGCCGTGCGCGATGTGATGACCGCTAATCGTGACCAGCGGATTTGGGCGCTGGCCAAAGGCGGCGACCTCAAAGTCGATGATAGCAATCTTCCACCCGTCCTGCCGGTGAAGACAAATAAACCCGGCGATCTGCCGGACGGCTCACATAGCTATGTCGGGAGTGAAGAAGCCATTAAAAAGATGACGGTTCCGAAAGGCGTGCAGGTGCAACTTTTCGCCAGTGAGGAGCAATTTCCGGAGTTGGTGAATCCCGTGCAAATGGCCTGGGACACGAAAGGACGCTTGTGGGTCTCGGCCTGGAAAAACTACCCGGAACGCGCTCCCTGGAACAAGGACGGCGATAAGCTCCTGGTCTTCGAGGACACCAATGGCGACGGCAAGGCAGATAAGATGACGACTTATCTGGACGACCTGAACTGCCCGACCGGATTTCAATTCTACAAGGACGGCGTGCTGGTCATGGAATCACCGGATTTGTGGTGGGTTCGTGATACGAATGGCGACGGCAAGGCGGACTGGAAGGAGCGTATTCTCAATGGACTCTCAGCCGCGGACTCTCATCACGAAACCAATTCGATGTGCTACGAACCCGGCGGCGCGATCTACCTCAGCGATGGCGTCTTTCATCGGACGGCCATCGAGACGCCTTATGGACCGACACGAAACTTCGATGCCTGCATTTACCGTTGGGAGCCATCGACCTTTAAGTTTGAACGCTATGTTCCCTATGGCTTCGCCAATCCGCACGGGCGCGTTTTCGACTATTGGGGCAACGATATCATCACGGACGCCACGGGCAACGCCAACTACTTCGCTCCCGCCTTTAGCGGCCATTTGGACGAGCCGTTGAAGCATCCACAGATGAAAGAGTTTTGGAACCGCCCCTCACGGCCCTGTCCCGGCACCGCCTATCTTTCGAGCCGCGCCTGGCCCGATGATTTCAACGGGAATTTCCTCAACGCGAACGTCATTAGTATTCAGGGGATCTTCCGGGCGAAGGTCACGGAGGACGGTTCTGGCCTGAAAGGTGAAACCCTCGAGAATCTGGTCTCCTCAACCGACCCCAACTTCCGCCCCTCCGCCATCAGCGTCGGACCGGACGGCGCGGTTTACTTCTGCGATTGGTCGAACGCGATCATCGGTCATTTGCAACACCACCTGCGCGATCCCAATCGCGATCATCAGCACGGCCGCATCTATCGGCTGACCTATCAGGGAAAAACCATACCGGCCGCGAAAATCGACGGGCAGCCGATTCCTGCGTTGCTTGAGCTATTGAAGGAACCGGAAAACAACGTCCGCGAGCGCGCAAAGATCGAGTTGAGCAAACACGAATCGACTGAAGTCATTGCCGCGACGCAAGCCTGGCTCAAAGCGCTTGATCCGGCGGACCCGCAATTCCAGCATCATCTGCTCGAAGGGTTGTGGGTTCATCAATGGCACAATGCAGTGAACGCGGACCTCCTTCAGCGCCTGCTGGCTTCACCCGATCCACGCGTTCGGGCCCAGGCCGTCCGCGTACTGTGCTACTGGCGTGATCGCGTCCCCAACGCTCTCGACCCTCCTGCGCACCGCGGCGACCGATGACGCTCCGCGCGTTCGCCTCGAAGCTGTGCGTGCGGCCAGCTTTTTCCGGCAATGGGAAGCGGCGGACATCGCTCTGCTCACCCTGACCAAGCCGACGGACTACTATCTCGATTACTGCCTGAAGGAGACGATGAAGCAGCTCGAGCAGTGGTGGAAGCCGGCCATTGGCGAAGGCAAACCGGTCGCCGCCAACAATCCCAGCGGTGTCGATTACGTACTAAGTGGAGTCAGCTCCGCGGATCTGGCCAAACTGCCAAAATCCGCGGTTGTCTATACCGCCATGCTGACTCGCGACGACGTGCCCGAGGTGCAACGAATGGAGGCGCTCACCGAGCTGGCCAAATTGAACAACCTGTCCACCGGCAAGACACTTTTGGGTGCATTGCGCCCAATCGCCGCGCGGGGCGGAAAGCCCGTCGAGGCACTCGCTCGAATGATCCTCCTGCAACCGGCGACCGAGTTGAAAGACCTGCGGCCGGACTTGGTCAAGCTGGGAGCGGACGGCAGCGCGCCAGCCGCGCTTCGACACAGCGCCCTCGCCGCCACGATCCTGGCCGACGGCACCATTGCACCGAGTTGGAAGGAGGCGTCTCGATCGCCGGAGGCTCAGACCGATTGGCTGGAAGCGCTCCCCCTCGTTCCGGATCCCGGGCTGAGAGCCACGGCCTACGCCACGATCAAACCGCTCGTGGCCGCCCAACCAGCCGCTGCCGCGCCAGCGCGCTCCGCAAGTTCCGGTCGCTATGTTCGCATCGAGTTGCCGCGCGCGGGGACGCTCACGCTGGCGGAGGTCGAGGTCTTCAGTAATGGCAAGAACGTGGCCCCGTCCGGGAAAGCAAAACAATCCAGCGTCGCCTTTGATGGTAAACCGGAACGGGCCATCGATGGCCGCACCGATGGCGCCTATTCGTCCAACACCCAAACTCACACCAGTGAAAACGAATCGAATCCATGGTGGGAACTGGACCTCGGGCGGGAGATCCCTCTTGAGCGCATCCGGATTTGGAATCGCTCGGAAAACAACGGCGAGTACGCCTCGAGATTGGAAGGATTTGATCTCAGAGTTCTCGACGGCAATCGGAAGGAAGTTTTCGCCGCCACAAAGAATCCCGCTCCGGCGGAATCGGTCACCATCGAAGTGCAAGGCGATCCGGCGGGAGCGCTCGAACGCGCAGCGATTCACGCCCTGGTGTCGACCGGTCAGGAGCCGGCGGCAACCTTTGCCACTCTGGCGCAACTGATCCGCTCGGGCCGCCAGCTCGAAGCCGCCGCGCAGGAAATGCGAAGCATCCCGCAAGGCCTTTGGAACAAAGGGTTGGCGAGCGAAACGGTGTCCAGTTTGATCACGTGGGCGAAATCCGTTCCGCCACGTCTGCGCACAGAACAAAGCTTTCTCGAAACGGTGCAAGTGGCCAACGACCTGGCGGGATTAATGCCGGCCAGCGAGGCGAATACCGCGCGCAAAGCGCTCCGTGAACTCGGCGTGAGCGTGTTCGTGATCAAGACGGTCCGCGAGCAGATGCGCTATGACACACCGCGCCTGGTCGTCGAGGCAGGCAAACCATTCGCGGTCATCTTCGAGAATCTCGACGCCATGCCGCACAACATCGTTTTTGTCCAACCAGGCACCCGCCAGGCCGTCGCAGAGGCGGTGCAAACCATGCGTCCGGACGAACTCGACAAGAAAGGCCGCGCTTATGTCCCGCTCGCTGACCATCGCGTGCTCGACGCGAGCAAGCTCATCGAGCCCGGTGACCTGGTGACCTTGAACCTGAACGCGCCAGACCAGGAGGGCGAATATGAATACGTCTGCACCTTTCCGGGACATTGGATGCTCATGTGGGGACGCTTGATCGTGACCAAAGATGTGGAGGCCTATCTCGCCGCCCATCCCGTTGCACCACCCACCGGTCCCACGGGCGTCCTCCCGGCGGAACACGAGCATCACTAGACGGTGAATCACGATCCACGGCTGCTCGCTCTCGACCCGGAGGATAATGTATTGACGGCCACGACGACGCTGGCCGCGGGCGAGAACGTGCTCATTTCAGGCAATCGGGTGACCCTGATCGCCGCCATCCCGCTTGGACACAAGGTGGCGGCGCGGAACATTTCGGCAGGTGAGAAAATTGTGAAATACGGTGCGCCCATCGGCTCAGCCACGTGCGAGATCCCGCAGGGAAGTCACGTGCACACTCACAACGTGAAGAGCGATTATCTCCCGACTTATCAACGCGGCGAGACGGTGTAATCTGGCCGGCATGAACAACGGTTTTCTCCGCGCCGACGGACGCAAGGGCATCCGCAACGTGGTCGTTGTGGTCTATCTCGTCGAATGTGCACACCACGTGGCGCGCGAAATCGTCTATCCGTTCCGGGAACGCGGCGTGCATCTTTTGGGTTTTCCCGGGTGCTTCCCCAATCCCTACGCGCATCGGATGCTGCGCCAGCTCTGCACCCATCCGAATGTCGGCGGCGTGCTGCTGATTTCGCTGGGTTGTGAAGGTTTCGCCCGCGAAAAACTGCTCGCCGAAATTCGAAAATCCGGGCGTCCCGCCGAGACGCTCATCATTCAGGAAAGCGGTGGAACACGACGGACGATCGACGAAGGCCGACGCCTCGCGGAGTCTTTGCGGACATCCTCCGAGGCCTGCGAACGCGTGCCATTCGCAGTCAGCGACCTCATTGTCGGGACGATTTGCGGAGGCTCCGATGCCACCAGCGGCATCACTGCCAATCCCGCCGTGGGCCGCGCCTTTGACCGGCTGGTCGCCGATGGCGCATGTGCGATTTTCGAAGAAACTGGGGAATTGATCGGCTGCGAAACCATCATGGCTGCGCGCGCCGCGCGCCCGGAACTCGGGACGGCGCTGACGGAATGCGTCGGCAAAGCTGCCCGTTATTATTCGGCCCTGGGTCACGGAAGTTTCGCCCCGGGCAATGCGGAAGGCGGTCTCACCACCCTCGAAGAAAAATCGATGGGCGCCTACAGCAAATCGGGCCGATCCCCGATCAACGGCATTCTTCAGCCCGGCGATGTTCCGCCGCGGACCGGCCTTTACCTCCTCGATGTCGTGCCGGATGGCGAAGTGCGCTGGGGATTTCCCAACATCAGTGACGTGCAGGAGATCGGCGAATTGATTGCCTGCGGTGCCCACGTCATTTTGTTCACCACCGGCCGCGGCTCCGTCGTCGGTTCGGCGGTGGCGCCGGTGATCAAGATTTGCGCGAATCCCGATACCTACCGCCGTTTACGGGACGACATGGATATTGATGCCGGACGGATTCTCGAGGGACGGGCGACGCTGGCGGAGGTCGGCGACGAAATTTACGATCGCGTACTGGCCACGGCCGCCGGGCTGCCAACAGCCAGCGAAATGCTCGGCCACGCGGAATTTTCCCTCGTGTATAAAAGCTTCGAACCGCTCGGGCCGTCATGCCTCGCTCAGGGATGAATCTCTTTTCGCTCTCCGGAAAAACCGCGCTGATCACCGGCGCCGGCTCGGGCATCGGCGCAGCCATCGCAGAACTCTTTGTCCAGGCGGGGGCGCGTGTTTTCGTCACCGACTGCAACCAGGACACCGGTGAAAGCGTGGCCCGCACTCTCGCGACGGATTTCCTGGCGCTCGATATTTCGGATGAGTCGCAATGCAGCCAGGTCGCGCAAACCGTGCTGGATCAAGGTCCGCTCGACATCCTGGTCAACAACGCCGGCATTGGCCACGTGGGCACGATGGCCGGCACTACGGGCGACGACCTCGACCGAGTTTGCGCCGTGAACATCCGCGGCACGTTCAATGTCACCCGCGCGTTTTTCCCCTCGATGCTCACCCGCCATGCGGGAGCGATCGTGAATATCGCGTCCATCGCCGGAGTGATCGGAGTGCGAGACCGACTCGCCTATACCGTCAGCAAGCACGCCATCGTCGGTCTTACTCGCGCGATGGCACTCGATCACGCCCGCGACGGCATTCGCGTCAACGCCATCTGCCCCGGTCGGGTCGAGACGCCGTGGGTGACGGCGCGCCTGGCCGAATATCCCGATCCGAAAAAGGCCTATGAAGAAATGAGCGCCACCCAACCGATGGGCCGCATGGGCCGCCCGGCAGAAATCGCCGCCGCTGCTCTTTACCTCGCCAGCGATGCCAGCACCTTCGTCACCGGCGCCACCCTCACCCCCGACGGCGGCTGGTCTGCCGGGTGACAGCTGCATCTCAACCCCTCGCCCTTACCAAATATGATGTTCGAGGCGGATGGTTTTGGTGCGGGCGCGCGCTTCTTCGGTGCGGGGCCCATCGAGCAGGATCATCTTTTCGTAAATACCAATCGCTTCCCGCCACGCGCCACGCTGCTCGAAGATCCGCGCCACGTCGAAACCCGCCTTGTAATACCAGAAGAACTCGCGATCCGTGGCGCGCGCATTGGCATCCAGGACTTCCCAGTAAGCGGTGATCGCTTCATTGGTGCGGTTTAATTGCTCGAGCACTTTGGCTTTTTTGTAGAGTGCCTGATTACGCCAGTTCGAGGGAATGCCTTCCATCTGCGCCACTTCCTGGAAGACCTGCAGCGCATCCTGCGTTTTCGACGGATCGGCCGGGCCGAGCGCCAGCAGATTGTCGCCTTTGCCGATGGCGGCCGAGTAGCGCAGTTCGGCATCGGCCGGCGGCTGGGCCTTGAGAATGATGTCGTAGAGCGCCACCGCTTCCGCTTCCCGACGGCGAGCGCTTTGGATGATCGCTTGCTGCTGTCGCGCATACCATTTCAGTACGCCATCGCGTTTGGCCACCGTATCGAAAAAATCGAGCGCCCGTCCAATGGCCACTTCATCGATCATTTTCATCGCCGATTCGCCCGCGAGAAACAACGCCGTCTCCGCGTACGCGCTGTTGGGTGTCTCTTTGGCCAGCGTGGCAAATTGCGCCTCGGCATGCGGATAGTCCGGCTGGCGGTAATAAACCTGCCCGAGCTTCATTCGCACCTCAGCTGCGAGAGGAGATTGCGGATGTCGATCAAGAAACTGATTCGCCAGCGTGATGACTTTCGCGTCGTCCGGAGGTTGCGCGCCGTCGGCCAGGAAGATCTCGAGATAATCAGCGCGATCCGGCGACACCGGGGAATCGACCGGCGACGGAGATTTGGTGGCGGTGAGGAGGTAATGGTGGGCGTCGTCGATATTACCCCCGGCAAATTCGAGTTCCGACAAAGCCAGGCGCGCCTCACCCGCCCGGCGATGATGTGGAAATTCGGTCAGGTATTTTCGCAAAGTGGACGCGGCACGCTCGTCCGACTGGCGCGCCCGAAACAACCCTTCTTCGAGACGCAGCTGAGCCAGCAGATCCGTGTCTTTGGCAGCCGCCACCAAGCCAGTGGCGCGCTCGAAACCTTCCTCATTACCTTGGTTTAACCAGGCCAGCGCGGAGTTGAAGTGGGCCACCAGCGCCAGGCGCGCATCACTCTCGGCGGCACGCTCAAAGGTAGTGGCGGCGAGCAAAAACTCCCGCTGGAGAAAATAGGCGATCCCCGTCCGCATTTCGATCCAGGCGCGTTCCTCATCATTGGCTGCCAACCGCGCTGCCGCCTCGAGATCGGAAACCGCCTCGGCATAGGCTCCTGCCTGCAACTGTAGTTCAGCTCGCATCGCGTAGAGTCGCGGCGTCAGGCGATGGTTCGGCGCCTCACGGATCGCCGTGTCGAGCGTGACTCTGGCTTTGGGAATCTTACGTTCACGAACTTGCAGGCGCGCGAGGTAGAACCGCGCAAGGGCGGCCCGTTCCGGAGGTGTTTTCTGCAGCCACTGCTGCAGTTCATTCTCGTCCGGATCATCCTCGCGCGCATAGACCTCGTCGAGGCGGCGGAAGATGAGATCAACCCAAACGCTTTCGGGAAATCGCCAAAGAAACGTCTCGAGCGGCTCCTCCGCCTCTTCGTAGCCACTGGTCGCGATCCGAGATTCAGAGAGGCCGATGGCCGCCGCAGCGATCAGGTTCTCGTTGGTACCGCTTTTCGCCTCGAAGACCTCCGCGAAGGCCCTGGCCGCCACGTCGGCATGACCCTCGAGCAGATGCAATCGGCCCTCGAGATAACGATGCCACAGTCGGCTCGCCGCGCGCGTGGGCTTCGTGCCGGCCAGAGCGACCCGGGCCTCGCGGGTACGCTTCGCCTCGATCAACAAACTGGCGAGGCGCAGACGAATGGAATCATCGCCCGAGTCCTCCATCAGGACCGCCGCCTTGAGCGTCCGCAACGCCTCCTCGGTCCGACCCTGCGCCTGCAAACATTCCGCCAGACCAACCCGCGCCGCGAGAGAATCCTTGTCCGCAGCCAACTGTTTCGAGAACAGGCGCTCTGCCTTTTTCCACTGGCCGTCGCTGGCGAAAATCTCCGCCCGCAAGAGGGTGGTCGCCGGATCATTTCGGTCATCCAATGTCTTGATGGCGGCCAGGGCCTCACTGCGACGACCGCTCATGCGCAGGCTTTCGGCCAGCAAGCGCACGGCTTCCGGCCGCAACGCGGGATCCATTTCCGGCGAAGACAAAGCCGCTTCGATCTTTTCGATCGCCACCTGCGGGATGGATTCCGTTAGCGCACGCTTCGCCTGGTCGACTTCCAAGTTCTCGCGACTCGCCGCCCGCCCCATGAGAGCGGCCGCCAAGAGCGCGACCAGAAACCGTAACCTCGCGCGAGCGCTCATGAAAGCATCCTCCGCAGATATCGCCCGGTGTGGCCGTGCTCGCCCGCCGCCACCATCTCGGGTGTGCCGGCCGCCACGATGCGGCCACCGCCCGCTCCACCTTCGGGACCGAGATCGATGATCCAGTCCGCGCACTTGATCACTTCGAGATTGTGCTCGATCACGATCAAGGTGTTGCCGGAGTCGCGCAGTTTCATCAGCACTTCGAGCAGCTTTTGAATATCGGCAAAATGGAGGCCGGTGGTCGGTTCATCGAGAATGTAGACCGTGCGGCCCGTAGCCTTTTTTGCAAGTTCCGCCGCGAGCTTCACGCGTTGCGCTTCGCCGCCCGAAAGCGTCGAGGCATTCTGCCCGAGCCGCACGTAGCCCAGCCCGACATCGGACAAGGCGACGAGCCGGTCGTGAATCTGCACCACGTTGCGAAAGAATCGCGCCGCTTCGTCCACGGTCATATCGAGCACGTCCGCGATGTTTTTGCCTTTGTAAGTAATTTCGAGCGTCTCGCGATTGTAGCGTCGCCCACGGCAGACCTCGCACTCGACATAGACGTCAGCGAGAAAATGCATCGTGATCGTCTTCACTCCGTCCCCCTCGCAGGCTTCGCAGCGCCCGCCTTTCACATTGAAGCTGAACCGGCCATGGTCGTAACCGCGAACGCGCGAAGCCGGGAGATTGGAAAACAGTTCGCGAATGGGTCCGAATGCGCCCGAATACGTCGCGGGATTCGAGCGCGGTGTCCGGCCAATCGGGGTCTGATCGATCACGATCGCCTTGTCCACCTGCTCGAGGCCAAGGATCCGCTCGTGCTGGCCAGGCCGATCCTTGGCGCGATGAAAATGGCGGAACAAGGCGCGGCGCAGGATGTCATCGACGAGCGTGGACTTGCCACTGCCCGAGACGCCGGTGACACAAGTCAGACAGCCGAGCGGAAAGGTCACATCCACGGAAGCGAGATTGTTCTCGCGCGCTCCGACCACGGTCAGCCAGCCGACATTATGCCCCTTGTTGCGCGATTCGGGCGCGACGTATTGCGGCTGCTTCCGGGCCTTCGGCACGGGAATGCGCGCGCGTCCAGAGAGGTATTGGCCAGTCAGTGATTTCTCATTCGCAGCAACTTCCGCCGGCGTGCCCTGCGCAACCAATTCACCCCCGCGCGCGCCGGCGCCGGGCCCCAGATCGATCACGTAATCCGCCGCCCGGATCGTGTCCTCGTCGTGCTCGACCACCATCACCGAATTCCCAAGATCGCGCAGGCGTCGCAGCGTTCCGATCAAACGATCGTTGTCACGCTGGTGCAGACCGATGCTCGGCTCGTCGAGTACGTAAAGGCAGCCGGCCAGCCCCGAACCGATCTGCGTAGCCAGCCGAATGCGCTGTGCTTCCCCGCCGCTGAGCGTTCCGCTTTCCCGGTCGAGGCTCAGATACCCGAGCCCGACTTCGAGCAGGAACTTGAGCCGGTTTGAAATCTCCCGGCGCACCTCGGTGGTGATGAATTGCTCCTGCTCGGTCATGGGCAAACCGCCAATAAACGACAACGCCTCTTCAATCGTCAGTGCCGACACCTCATGGATCCCGAGCCCATTCGAACCGCCAATTTTTACCGCCAAAATCTCCGGCGTCAGGCGGGCACCCTGACAGGTTTCGCACGTCCGGCGGCCCATGTAGCGGCGGATGCGCTGACGCGACAACTCGCTCTCTGTCGTCTGGTAAAGATGTTCGAGCTGAGCGATCACGCCCTCGAACGGTTTGCGGGCTTCCTTCCCGCCGTCGCCCCAGCGGAAGTCGATCGCACGCGCCCCGGTGCCATTCAGAACGATCTGGCGAAAGCTCTCGGGCAACAGTGCCCATGGTGTATCCAACGACATTTCATACGCTGCGGCCAGGGAGATCAGGATTCCGGCGTAGTATTTCTGCATCCGTTTGGCGGCTTTTCCCCACGGGGCAATCGCGCCTTGCGCCAGGCTTTTCTCGGGATCGGGAACGATCAATTCCGGATCGCACAACAGCACGGTGCCCAACCCGTGACACGCTGGACAGGCACCGAGATGGCTATTGAAAGAAAAATGGCGCGGCGTCAGGCGCGGCAGCGTGAAACCCGTTTCCGGATTCGTGTAATCTGTCGAGTAAGGCACTTCGACCCAGGTCTCACCGCCCTGCTCCGTCGGATCGCGCCGCAATACTTTCATCCGCCCTTCGCCCCATTTCAGCGCCGTATCCACGGAGTCGGCCAGCCGCGTGCGCACGCCGTCGCGAACCACCAACCGATCAACGACCGCCTCGATGTGATGCTCTTCGTCCCGCTGCAGCTTGATCGGGTCCGGCCCGCCGATTTCCAAAATCTCGCCATCCACACGCACGCGCACGAACCCCTCTCGCTTCAGCTTCTCGAATATATCCCTAAACTCCCCCACCTCGCTTTGCACGATGGGCGCCAGAATCACGATCCGGCTTTCGGTGGGAAATTCGAGGATGCGATCCACGATCAATTGCGGCGTGAGTTTCGTGATCGGCTGGCCGGTCACCGGATCGTGCGGTTGGCCGATCGAGGAGAAAAGCAGGCGCAGGTAATCGTATATTTCCGTCGTCGTCGCGATGGTCGAGCGGGGATTGCCGCCGGAACTGCGTTGCTCGATGGCGATGGCCGGGGAAAGGCCTTCGATAAAATCGACATCCGGCTTCTGCAATTGATCCAGAAATTGCCGGGCATAGGCCGAAAGGCTCTCGACGTAACGACGCTGGCCCTCGGCGTAGAGTGTATCAAAGGCAAGCGAAGACTTGCCCGACCCACTCATCCCCGTAATGACCACCAATTTCTCTCTGGGAATCTCTAAATTGAGATTCCGCAGGTTGTGTTGGCGGGCGCCTGTGATCTTAATTACATCTGCTGGCATCTTTCCTGCGCTGTCAGAATTGTTCACCAAATCAAAAGCCGTCTCCGCTCACCAGAGACTTTTCACATGTCCGATCAAGAATTCCATCTCACCCGCGCTCAAATGCAGGAACTCTGCGACCAGTTTCGCGAGATCAAGCATTCGATCAACAACACGCTCGCGGTGATCATGGCGCTCTCGGAGCTGGCTCAGCGCAATCCCTCTCACTACGACAAACTGAGCAAGGCGGTGCTGCAGCGCGGACCGGACATCGTGCAACAGCTTCAGGACTTCCAAACGGCCATCACCGGGAAGTTGAAGGATTCGGAAGCGGAATTGCCGGCGACGTAACACGATGGGCTAGCGGCCGAGTTCCTCGGTCACGGCGAGAATCGGCCCAAGGTCGGCCACGGAATCCGCGCGCTTCAGATCGCTCGCCAACAGGCTTGAGATGGTGCCATCAAGAAAGAGCGCATTTTGACACTTTAGCTCATCGCGGAAAAGGCGCGCGAATTCGTGAAAGTTGACGGGCTCATCGGAGATGGCGAAGACCAGATCAGTTTGCGAATGCACGCCGACACCGTTGCGAACCAGGCGGTTTTCCGATTTCCGTCGAAAGGCCGGATGCAATTCTCCATCCAGCACCAGCAGCGGACCCGACTGGGTGGCCACCTGAATTCCGGCCAGCCCCTGCTTCGCCAGCACTTTGGGAAATTGCGACGCTTCCACCACCGCCGCCCGACGGTTCGAAACAACGAACACGCCGTTGGGCTTGAGGAAGAAATTTCCGTCCCCATCGTCGAGGTTTAACTTTTCGACCATGCGGCCAGCACTGATGAACAGGCCAACCGGCTTGAACCCCGGGTGAAACATTCCTGCATTCACGGCGAAAACAAGCCGGCGGTTTTCCGTCGCCAACGCGGCCTGCAAATTCCCGAACCGATTGAAATATGCGCCTTTCGGATCGCGCAGGAACAGTTCGAGGGAGTCCTTCCGCAGATCGACCCGGCTGACCGTGTATCGCTTTCCCTCGAAAGCAACCGCCTGATGCTCGACGGCCGACGCGGGAGCAACGGTCAAAAACAGCGCGAACAAAATCCGGACGTGCCGCATGGAACTCGCGAACGCGTGTCTATTTCTTCGCCGACAAAAACGCGCGTTCATTGAGCCAGTCATAAAATCGATCAGGCCACGTCGCGACCGCTCCTTTCATCCCCGAGCGCAGGCCAAACCCGTGCCCGACACCCGCGTAAATGTGCAATTCCGCAGAAGCACCGGCGCGTTTGAATCGGAGATAAGCGTCAGCCAGTCCTTCGGAAATGTCCTTTCGATCGTTTTCACCGCAGGCGAGAAAAGCGGGCGGCGCATCTTTCCCAGGCTGAATATCGCCCGAACGCCCCGGATAGATGAGCGCCTGAAACGAAGGACGTGCATCTTCCCGATCGATCGCATCGGTCGCATTCGCGTCTCCCCCGCCGGGTCGCATGCAGGCCAGCGCAACCAATTCGCCGCCGGCGGAAAAGCCAATCGCTCCCAGCCGCGCGGGGTCGAGATGCCATTCGGCCGCCCGGGATCGGATCAGCCGCAGAGCGCGCTGGGTGTCCGCCAGAGCCTCGCGCTCGATCGTGTACGTCGAGCCCGGTTCGCGCGCGAGCCGATGCTTGAGCATGAACGCGGCGATGCCGTGCTCCGCCAGCCAGCGCGCAACATTCACTCCCTCGTGGTCAATGCACAGTAGCCGGTGTCCGCCGCCCGGGATTACCAGCACCGCTGCGCCCGTGGCCAACTCCCGCGTCGGAAGAAACGGCGTGATCGACGGCGCATGAATTGACGTCACATTGCGCTCACCGCTTTTCGAAATCTCCACGGACTCCGATTGCGTCTTGCCTTCGGAACCCGGCGCTCCCTGGGGCCAGAGCGCGATGGATTTCAGATCGTCGCCCGCATTCGCCACGCCGATCGCGATAACGAACGCGAAACAGAAATGGGTGATGAATTTCAGCGGCACTATTCTCGGATCCGGACTCCCGGCATCCGCGCCAGGAATCACTTCGCCTCCTTGGCCGCGCCTTCAACCGGCTTGCCCGCTTTGGTCCAGGCGTTGTAGCCGCCGTTCATGTGATAGATCCGGGTGAAATTGCCTTTGCCGACCACCGCAAGCGCCCGCTTGCTCCTCCCACCCGCCGCGCAATGCACCACGATTGCCTTGCCTTCCGCGGCGGGCAATTTTGCGCCAAAGTCGTCCCCCAGAAAATCATCATTGAGGGCACCGACGAGATGCCCTTGGGCAAACTCATCCGGCGTGCGGACATCGAGGATAATGATCGTCGGATCATTCTTCATCAGCTTCTCGACTTCATCCGGCGTCACATCCTGGACCTTAGGGGCCGCCGTCGCCGCCGTCGCCGCCGGCTTCGGGGCATCGGGCTTCGGCGCCGCCGGTTTTGGGGACTGGGCCGGCAGTTTAACGGCGAGACAGACGGTGAGGAGAAGAACGTTCAAGGGCAGGAGTTTCATGGCGAACACCCTACGTTCATCCCCACCACCTGCGCAATCCGCATGCACACGCGGTGGTTGTCGCACGCCCACCTCCCCCTCTCCGATTTCCGGTTTTCATCCTCGGGTTTTCATCGTGAGCGCATCATCGAAATTCCCCGCAACGCCTCCTGAATGAGGGCATCGAAGTTACTCTCACTTCGGCCCGACCTCGTTGGTGTTTTGCTGAACAATCAAGGGTGCAGCAGAGTGTGAGGAACGAGCTTCTGACTGCACCCAGCAACTTTCCACACAGGCTGCGCCACGCTCCGCAATCGCTAACTTGGGGTTGTTGGCCACTCGCTCGGGTTGCGCCCAAAGGAAACCGTCTTGACCGGCCGATATGGACAGCATACTGTCCGTCCCATGACCGCCATTTCATACACCGCCGCAAGGGAGAATCTCGCTTCAACCATGAACAAGGTTTGCGACGATCATGCGCCAATTATCATCACGCGCAACCGCGATCAGGCTGTCGTGATGATGTCGCTGGAGGACTTTGAAGCATTAGAGGAGACCGCCTACCTGCTCAAAAGCCCTAAGAACGCCAAGCGCATCATGAAGGCAATCGCTCAGTTGGACGCTGGCCAAGGCGTCGAACGAACCGTTGACTTGGATGCATGAAGCGCAAGCTCACCTTTTCCGACGAAGCATGGGAGGATTACTTGTATTGGCAGGACACGAATCGCTCGATGTTGCGCCGCATCAACCAGCTCATCAAAGAGATTCGGCGAAGTCCATACGCGGGCATCGGCAAGCCAGAACCATTGAAGCATCAATTAACCGGATGGTGGTCGAGGCGCATCGACGGGGAACATCGCTTTCTTTATCGAGTAACTGAACAAGCGATTGAAATCTCCAATTTGCGGAATCACTACTAAACATTAACCCCCCGTGTGCTTATAAAACGTTAGGCAATTCCTAATCGTATACTGCGAACGGAAGCCAAATGATACATTTCGAGCGTGCCGAGCCATACTATCCACGAGACGATCGGCCGCTGCTCGCCTTCACCCTCCCTTATGCCGAGATGGTTGCGAGGTTTGGCCCCGCTCATCGCCAGATGGACGACCGTGACGATGAGCCCGGGCCATGTGAGTATTGGTCCTTCCGCTTCCCATGCGGGCTGACGACGTTCATCACGTATCACTTCCACGCTCCAACCGGGCCCGGCGGTCGAGTCACAGCATCGTCGCCAGACATCAGACACAATGTTTCCCATCTTCCCATCGTAGACTGTATTTTTTGGCGACTCGATACCGCTGAGCCTGACCTGTTTCGAAAGCGCTACGGTAATCCGTCCGACGGTTGCGGTTATTCAGGCACGCAACCCAATGACAACACCCGCAACATTTATCCCGCAACTCACCGCCGAGGCGATGGCACTTCCACTGTCCGAGCGAGTTTCGCTCGCACAGACGCTCGGGCAGAGCATCGATGCTGGTTTAGCCGACACTGATAAACGTGAGGCGGCGCGTGAGGCCATTCGACGCGACGACGAGCTTCCTTCCCGCGTTGACAAAGCGTCCGCTTTAACGGACGCTTTGCGCATGACCTCGCTTCCCGTCACTCAAGCCCGCTCCAAACTTTACCAGCTACTCGACGAGGTCGCCAATTTCCACGAACCCATTCAGATTACCGGCAAGCGTTCCAATGCCGTTCTCGTATCTGAGGATGATTGGCGTAGCATCCAGGAGACGCTCTACCTCATTTCGATTCCCGGTTTGCGCGACTCGATCCGCACGGGCATGGCAGAACCGCTCGCCAAAGCCTCCTCGAAACCCGGCTGGTGAGCTGGTCCGTCGTTTACACCAAGCAAGCTCAGAAGGACGCCAGGAAGATTGCGTCCTCGAATCTCAAATCCCAAGCGCAACACCTTCTCGACATCATCGCCGAGAATCCATTCCAGAACCCGCCGCCGTACGAGAAACTTGTCGGAGACCTGACGGGTGCCTACTCACGTCGCATCAACATTCAGCACCGACTTGTGTATCAGGTCTATGATTCCGAGCGTACAGTGAAAGTCCTTCGTATGTGGACTCACTACGAATGATAAGTCGCACCTCGAGTTTCGCCTGTCCTGTCTGTGGAGAAGTGGTGCCGGCCAGGGCTAAAGCCTGTCCGGAATGCGGAGCCTGCGACAAATCCGGGTGGCGCGGTGACGCGGGTGATGGGCTTGATCTACCAGACGACGATTTTGACTACGACGCCTTCCTCGAATCCGAGGGACTGCGCCCGCCGCGAAAGGCGGCGCCGTCGAAAAGTCTCTGGGCGATCACCGCTGCGATACTGCTCGTCGCGCTACTGATCGCAACGTTCGGCGGCTGCTGGCACGGATAAGGTCAGCTCGCGTAAAGCTCGTCGATGCGCTGGGCGAGAAACTTGAGGCGCGTGGCGTCTCCCCCCTGCACCTCGGCGATGCCGTAACCTCGATAGCCGATTTCCGCGAGCGCCTTCATGACGTCGGGCCATCCGGCATCACCTTCGCCAAGCTCGACCTGAAAACCTTTCCACAGGCCCTCGTCATCGCGCTTCTTCCGGCTGTAATCCTTGAGATGCAGATTGAGGACTTTCGGTCCAAGGATGCGGATCCACTGCTCGGGCCAGCCATAGGTGATGATATTTCCGATGTCGAAATGCCATCCCACCCATGGGCTGCCGATTTCCTCGACGTAGCGCACCGCTTCGAGCGGGCTCATGATGAAGTTGTTCCAAACGTTCTCGATGGCGATTGGGCACTTCGCCGCCTCGGCCACGGGCAGGGCGCGTTTGATTTGCTCGATCGAACGCTGCCAGCACGCGTCATAGGAAGTTTCCTTGTTGACCACGCCGGGAACGAGCAACAGACGATTGCAGCCGAGGGCGCCGGCGTCTTTGAGCGCGAGTTCGAGGCCGCGATACCCCTGCTCGCGGACCTTAGGATCAGGATGGCTCAAGGGCTTACCCCAATGCGTCGTGCAGATCACGCCCGCAATATCGAGATTCGTCGCGGACTTCGCCTGGAGGATGTCGTCGACGGAAATCTCGCCATCCGGCCGATTGATTTCGACGCCGTCGAATCCCGCCTCGCGAATCATTTGGAATTTTTCGGTCACGTTCGCTCCCCCATTCACCATGCCTAGGTTCACCGCCTTCTTCAGTCGCGGCTTTTTGTCCGCGTCCTGAGCCCGGGAATACGACGGCAAAACCGTGCCCGCGAGCGCCACCGCCCCGGCGCGAATAAAATCACGACGATCCATATTGCTCCTCCAGGCTAGCTCAGTTCGTACCGACCCGGAATCGCCACGGGCGGGACCTCGAGCTTCATGTCCCACTTGAGCGGCTCCTTGGGTGCGAGGCTTTCCTCGGATTTGATCGCCTCATCCCAGGTGATCACTTTGCCAGTGTAGCCGGCCATGCGGCCCATGATCCCAATCATGGTCGAGTGCGCGATTTGCTCGCTGAAATTCAGCGGCTTTCCGGCACGCAAGGATTGGAAGAATTCGTCGTGCTCGGTCTGATACATGTCGTTTTTCGGTCCTTCGTATTTCCACGAATTCTCGCCGGCGATCCGATGGACGTTCCCGAAGCCATTGATTTTGCAGTAGCCCTTGGTGCCGATGATGTGATCGGCGTTTTCGTTGTAGGTGCCGGACATTTGGCGGCAAAAGATGAATCCCTTGGCTCCATCCGGGTAATCATAGACCACCGAGAAGTGGTCCCACACGTACCCATATTCCGGTTCGACACGTTGCTGCCGACCGCCATTGGCGACGGCCTGGATCGGATTCACGTCCCCGAACGCCCAACTCATTTTATCCACCGTGTGAATGGCTTGCTCGACGATGTGATCGCCACTCAGCCAGGTAAAATAGAGCCAGTTGCGCAGCTGCCACTCGAGATCCGTCCAACCGTCCTGCCGCGGCTTAACCCACGGGCTCCCGGTCAGATACGTGCCATAGACCGTGTTCACTTTTCCAATCGCGTTCTTGTCGAGGATTTGCTCGAAGGTCGCCCGCTCCGCGAAGTTGGCACGCCAGCAGAATCCTGATTGCAGCCCCAGTCCCTTTTCTTTCGAGGCTTTCGCCGCGGCCATAAATCGCCGATAACCTGTGGGGTCCGTCGCAATCGGTTTCTCGCAAAAGCAGTGTTTGCTGGCCTTGACGACTTTTTCAAAATGCTCGGCGCGAAATCCTGGCGGAGTCGTCAAAATCACCACGTCCACGTCCGTGGCGCAGACCTTATCGATGGCATCCAGACCGATGAATTTTTCAACGTTATCGCCGACTTTGTCGGGATGCTGTGATTTGAGATTTTTCAGGGCGTTGTCGGCCTGACTTTCCACGACATCCGCCACCGCGGAGAGCATACAATTGGAGTCCGCGGTCAGCGCCTGATTGGCCGCTCCAGACCCGCGGCCGCCACAGCCAACGAGCGCAATCTTGAGTTTTTTGTCTTCAACGGCGCCCAAAGATATCGAGGGAAAGCCCGTCACCAACGCGGCGCTGCCCAGTGCCAAGGCTGAATTACCCAAAAAAGTGCGCCGGGAGACTGCGCTGTCGGATGTGTGTTTCATGAGGAGGAATTTAACAGGGTTGTTTATCGAGGAGGGCCGAAATAACCGTTACGGCTTGGGTTGTCCATGTCCTTTACCCATCGAACTCTGCTTGCTTAGAAGCGCTCCTGCGTGAATCGGCAGGTCACCGTTTCTGCCCGATTGTTGCAACCTCTCTGAATGCCCACGCTTAATCACGACATGAAGTTCATTGGCGCCACCCTGACCGCTCTGTGCATGATCGCGACCGCCAGCTCGTCGCCCGCGGCGGACGATGCTCACGCGGCCACGTATCTCGATTTGGATGGCAAGCCGCAGCGGCTGCCGGGTCGCGATGAATGCCGCGCGCTCGTGCTATTTTTCGTCGCGCACGACTGTCCGATCTCAAACAGCTACGCGCCGGAGATCGCGCGGATTTGCCGCGAATTCACGCCACGCGGCGCCGCCTTCCGTGTGGTCTATTCTGAGCGGGGCCTCGATCTGGCGGAGGCCGCGCGGCATGCGAAGGAGTTTGGCTATCCGTGTCCCGCCATCGTCGATCGCGACTTGAAACTGGCAGCCCGGACCGGGGCCACGGTGACCCCCGAAGCCGCCGTGCTTTCGCCCGAAGGTGCGCTGCTCTATCTCGGGAGAATCGATGATCTGTACGCCGCCTACGGAAAGAAGCGCGCTCAACCCCGGCATCGAGATCTGCGCGCCGCGATCGACGCGGTGGTCGCCGGACGCGCTGTTCCGCAGGCGCGCACTCCGAGCATCGGCTGTACCATTTTCTTCGGAACGCAGTCGCCGGGCGAAGAGTGAAGGAAGAACGCCTTCACTTCGACGGTCGGTGCAAGATTGGGGAAGGAGCAGGGATGCGACTCCCCGCCCCTCCCACCCCAGGGGACGAGCGGATTTCCCGCATCCGGCCTTCCGGTTGCCCACTCCAAATGAGCTGGACAGTGAATCCAAATGCCAACTTCCAACCCGTCTATATCTCCCAACCTGCTCGGAACGCGGGATGGATGAACGCGTCCGCTTCGGCACAATTGGTGGCGCGCATTTTGTCCGCGTCCCACTCGATGCGTTTTCCGGTGCGCAAGGCGAGCTGACCGACGAGCAGGCCTTCGGTCAAGGTCGCTCCATAGGCAAAATTCGACTGCGTGATTCCACGGCCTTTGCACGCCTCGATCCATTCGAAGTGATGCTCGCGCGTTCGCGGCAGCGTCGGTGCCGGCGGTTCAAAACCGATGAATTCCTTCTTCGGCAAAAGTGCAAACATGTCGCCGTCCTTTTCCCCACCGCCATGCCAGGTGCGGGTGTAAAGGGTGCCCTTGCTACCGACGATGAGCGAACCGTTGTCGGCAATTTCTTCGCCATGGAAAAGCTCCGCCGGCGGCAGTTTTTTCCCATCGTAGAAAGTTAACTTCACGGGCGGCCGCTCGCCCCGCGCCGGATAATCCATCTGAATGATGCTCCAGAGCGGGGGGCAATCGGCCGTTTTTTCCCCGGCATCGATAACCACCGTCGCGGTGGGAATTCCCAACTCCAGTGCCCAGAAGGCGGTATCGAGATTGTGCACACCCATATCGCCAATGGCGCCCGTTCCAAAATCCCAGCGACCGCGCCATTTGAACGGCACATAAATCGGATTGTACGGACGCACGGGCGCAGGACCGAGCCACAGATCCCAGTCCAGCGTTGCCGGCACCGGTGGTGAGTCGGTCGGACGACCTTCTCCCTGCGGCCACCAACCGGCCGGCCGATCCGTCCAGACGTGGAGCTCCTTTACGTCGCCGATGGCGCCGGAACGGACGACTTCCACCGCGCGACGCGACCCTTCCATGGCGTGGCCCTGCTGACCCATTTGCGTGACCACGCCCGATTTCGCCGCCTCATCGCGCATCCGCCGGACTTCGTAGATCGAATGCCCGAGCGGCTTTTCGCAATACACGTTTAGTCCGCGCTGCATGCCGGCGATGGCGGCAATGGCGTGGATGTGATCCGGCGTGCTGACCACGATCCCATCGAGCGCTTTCTCTTGATCGAGCATTTTGCGAAAGTCGCGATAGCGCGCGGCCTTCGGGAACTTTTGAAATGCTTCGTGGGCGCGCTGATCATCGACATCGGCAAAGGCGATGATATTTTCCGAGGAGACTTCGTTGAGATTATCCCAACCGCGGCCGCCGGCGCCAATGATGCCAAGATTCAATTTTCCGGCGGATTCCGCGCGTCCGGAAGTGATTCCAAACGAGGCGAGGCCGGCGGTTACGAGCGTGGTGTCGCGCAGGAAAGCGCGGCGCGTTGTACGTGTGGAGTTTTTCATGGGGAGGTTTCGGGTGATTGCTGACGTAGTTTGTATTTGAAGGCTGCAGCTTCGTCGCAAATCACGGTGACATTAGGATGATGCCGCAACCAGGAGGCAGGAAAATCGGCGGAGACCGGTCCGCTCAGGAATCGGGCCAACGGATCGGCTTTTGCCTCGCCGAACACCAGGAGCAGGATGGTCCGCGCCGTCAGGATTTCTGTCAGTCCGAGCGTGAGCCCGTATGCCGGACGACGCCGCGCGACGCAGAGCATCGGGTGCGAGAGCGTGGAACTCTCCAGCTTCGCGACGTGGCATCTTTGATCTGGGTCGGTGCCCGGCTCGTTCATGGCTAAATGTCCATTTCTCCCCAAGCCCAGCACACAGACATCTATCGGACCCTCTTTGGACACCCAAGCCGCAATACGACTGCACTCGGCAACCGGATCCTCCGGGTTGCTGTCAAACGCGATGTAGCGGTCCGTCGCCAAGCTGAATGGGATCACCAAGTGCCGCTGCAGGTAGTGCTCGCAGGTCGCCGGGTCGTCCAAATCCAGCCCGCCCCACTCGTCGAGTTTGAGAAGACGCAAACCCGCGAACCGACCAGGCACTGATTTCGCCTCCGCGACGAGATGGCCGTAGGCAAGGGTCGGACTGTCACCCGTCGCCGTCGCCAGCAGCGGTCGTGGGACGGAATCCAGCCACCCGGCCAGGACGCGCGCGGCGACGCGACTGGCTGACTCCTGGTCTGGAAAAATCCGGATTGGCTTATCCAGCAAAGAGTCTGTACGGAGGAATTGGTTCATGGGAGAAGGAGTGGAGGAAAGAGACGCTCCGCGCGGTCCGTTTTGAATCAGATTATGCGGGCTCGGCCAGGGCAGTTACTGGTGCCCCGAGTCGGGCTCCGTGACCTTCGTCGCGAACGCTGAAACGTTTCGCAATAAAGAAAATGATGGGATAAATGAGGAGTTCCAACAGGAAGCTCGAGACGGTTCCCCCGATCATTGGTACAGCCAGGCGGCGCATGGTGTCGGCGCCGGCACCGGAGGCCCAGAGCAATGGCAGCAGTCCCATGAAGATGGAAATGACGGTCATCGTCTTGGGGCGGATGCGCTTGACCGCGCCGTCGTGGACGGCGTGCCAGAGATCCTGCGGTGTGCGCATGCGGCCTTCGGATCTGAATCGCTCAAAGCTGGTGTCAAGATAGAGCAGCATTACCACGCCCGTCTCGGCGTCGAGGCCGGCCAGCGCGATGAGGCCAACCCACACGGCGAGCGAGAAGTTATAGCCCATAAAGTAAAGGAACCAAATGGCGCCGATGAGCGAAAACGGCACGGCCAGCAGGACGATGCAGACGCGCAACCAGCTCCGCGTAGACATATAAAGCAGGAGTACAATGCCGACGAGCGCCAGCGGAATGGCGATCGCGAGCCGTTTCGCCGCCGCCTGCATGTATTCATATTGCCCGGACCAGACGATGCTGTATCCCGGTGGCAGCTTGACTTCGCGGGCGACAACGTCCCGTGCGCGCTGCACATAGGTTCCGACGTCGATGCCAGCAATGTCCACATAGACCCAGCTCGTCAGCCGGGCATTTTCGCTTTTGATCATCGGCGGCCCTTTGTGAATGTCGATGCTGGCCAATTGCGCCAGCGGCACCTGTGCGCCTGTGGGCGTGGCGACCAGCGTTCGTTTGATGGCATCAACGTCGTCGCGCAGTTCGCCGGGGTAGCGGACGTTCACCGGGTAGCGCTCGAGACCCTCGACGGTCGAGGTGACGTTCATCCCGCCGAGCGCGGACATGATGACATCCTGCACGTCGCCCGTGGTCAGACCGTAGCGGGCGATTTCATCGCGATTGATCACCAGATCGAAGTAATTGCCGCCCACGGACTTTTCTGCAAACGCGCTGGTTGTGTAGGGGCTGGTCTCGGCGCTGGTTTTGACGGCGTTGGCGACTTCATTGGCGATGGAAGAAAGCGTCTCGAGGTCAGGGCCCATGATCTTGATGCCCACCGGCGTTTTGATGCCGGTGGAGAGCATGTCGATCCGGGTTTTGATTGGCATGGTCCAGGCATTGGTCAGGCCGGGGATCTGCACGGCTTCGTTCAGGCCCGGAACGTGGATCATGCCGCCTCTGCCATTCGGCAGATCGTAGCCATAGATGAGTTCGTCCTGAGTGATCGGGCGGACGGTCGGCCAGATCTTGCGCGGCCACCATGCCAGTGCGCGTGGCCAGCCATCGTAGAATCGCGCGATCGGACGCTGGCGCCATTTGGCCTTGTCACGCTGCAAACGTGATCGTCGTCTCGATCATCGAAATGCGGCGCGGGATCGGTCGCGGTCTCGGCGCGGCCGGTCTTGCCAAAGACGGTCTCGACCTCGGGAAACTGCTTGATGAGCTTGTCGGTCTGCTGAAGAAGCTCGCGTGCTTTCGTGATGCTGAGGCCGGGATCGGTCGTCGGCATGTACAGAAGGTCGCCTTCCTCCAGTGGCGGCATGAACTCGCTGCCGAGCTTGCTGAATGGCTAGTAGGTCGCAGCGAGCAGGAGTAGCGCAAGCAGCAGCGTCAGAAATTTGAAGCGCATGACGAACCGGAAGGCTGGATTGTAGATCCGTTCCAACGTGCGGCTGATCGGATTGTGCTCTTCGGTCGGGATGCGTTGTGGCAACAGGACCATGGCGCTGAAAATCACCCAACTCGCGACGATCCACCCACGATGGGCGGCGAAGGCGTCCAGAGGCAGGAAGACCAGCACGAGGGCGGGCAGAATAATGATCGCCACCGAGGTGAACCAGTGTTTTCGCCTGATCCAGCCATCGGGCAACGTCCGGTCGGTGATGAAAAGCGTCATCAGCACCGGGATGATGGTCACGGCCAGAACGGCACCGGCGGCCATGGCGAAGGTCTTGGTGAAGGCCAGCGGCTTGAACAGGCGGCCCGATTGTTCGCCGAGGACGAAGATGGGCAGGAAGCTGACCACGATGATGAGCAAGGCGAAGAACAGGCTCGGGCCCACTTCCTGTGCGGCCTCGCCGATGAGCCGCAAGTGCGGTGTCGGCTCCGCGCCCGCGGCCACGCGCTGGCGGTCCGCTTCGAGGAATTTGTGCGCGTTCTCGACCATGATGATCGAGCTATCGACCATCACCCCGATGGCCAATGGCGATGCCGCCCAAGCACATGATGTTCGCATTGATGCCGAGCAGCGTGCATGACTGAGGGTGGCCAGCACGCCGACGGGCAGGACGAAGGCCGCCACCAGCGCGCTGCGCGCGTGCAGCAGGAACACGAATGCAGACGAGACCGACGATCAGTACTTCCTCGATGAGGGTGTGCGGGAGCGTGTGGACCGCGCGCTCGATCAGGTCCGACCGGTCGTAGGCACGTTCGATGGCCACGCCCGGTGGCAGGCCGCTTTCGAGTCGTGCGAGCTTCGCCTTGACGTTCTCGATGGTGCGCTTCGCGTTCTCGCCGAAAGCGCATGATGACGATGCCGCCGACGACTTCGCCCTCGACCATTCCACTCGGCGACGCCGCGGCGAATATCCGGCCCGATGCGCACCTCGGCCACATCGGCCAGATAGATGGGCGAGCCGTCTGCATTCGCGCCCAGCGCAATCTTACGCAGTTCCCCCAGCACTTTCTCGGACTGCGCCTCCTCGAGTCGTTGTCCGGTCCTGGCCGCCTGCTCCGATCTCCGTCCGTGATAGCTGCCGAGGTAGCCCAGCCCGCGCACCATGTACTCGTTCTCGCTCTTCTCGATGAGCCGGCCGCCCACATCGTTGTTGGAGCGCTGGATCGCCATCTTCACTTTTTGCAGCGGCAGGTTGAAGGCGAGCAGCTTCACCGGATCGACGACGACTTGGTATTGCTTGACGAAGCCGCCGATCGGCGCGACCTCGCTCACGCCATCGACCGCCGTCAAGTTCGTAGCGCAGATACCAGTCCTGCAGACTTCGCAGGTCCGCGAGGTCGAGTTCCGGTTCGCACGAGCGGGGTGCCGTCGAGCGGGCAGAGTCGTGCGCCCGCGGGAAGATGCGCTGGTGCACCAGTCGCTCGCGAGCATCTCGCTGGCGCCTCGTCCTCGCCGGCGTACCATTGTTCGACTTCGGATCGTGCAAGAGCCCTTTCGGGTGGGCGGGGCAGTATGCCGGTGATGAGGACGTATTCGTAGACCCAGCCCACGCCCGTCGCGTCGGGACCGAGTTGCGGGCGACGCCCGGGGCAGTCGGCTGGTGACGGAGCTGAGCTGCTCCAGCACGCGGCTGCGCGCCCAGTAGAGATCGGTGCCGTCCTCGAAGATGATGTAGACGAAGCTGGTGCCGAACATGCTGTAGCCGCGCACCACCTTGGCGTAGGGCACCGCCAGCATGGCCGTGGTCAGCGGATAGGTCACCTGATCCTCGACGATCTGCGGGGCCTGCCCCGGGTATTCGGTGCGAATGACCACCTGCACATCGGAAAGGTCGGGGATGGCGTCGACGGTGATGTTGTCGCCGCCGACCAGACGCCCGCGAGCGACAAGAAAGCCGCAGAGCAGCAGCACCATCGCCCGATTGCGGATGCACCAGTCGATGAGCTTCGCAATCATTTCCTGGAATCTCCTGTCACCGGGATGGCCTTGCGGTCATCGAAACAGCCGAGCATGGCGGAGCCCATATACGGATTGCGGACTTCATCCCCCGTTTGCAGCCAGACCGCACCGCCCTGGTCTTTGCTAAACATCGGACAATGCATCGCCAGCACCTGACGAGGATAGCCGGGCGGAACTCCCGTCGCTGCGACCAATTTCCGAAACTCGACACTTAAATTACCGAACGCAAGCCGGGCGGCGGCGATGTCATCCGCAGTCGCGACTTTGGAGCTCTCGCGGACCAAAGCCGCGAGCGAGTCGGCGAGCTGATGCCAGAAATGCGGCTGCTCGGGCAGCTCAACTTTCTGCATTGCACCGATGGAACCCGCGAGCGAGCGGGCGGCGTCCGCGATGCCCTCGGCCTTGTCCTCAGCCAACGCATCCTGGATGAAGAAATACGAATCCAGCGCCTTGGAGAGTTCGACAATGAGGGGTTGAGGCAGGGCAGTCAAGGTGCTGCCGCCCTCCATCGCAAAATCGGCCTTTTGTTCCGCCGCCGACTCGCCCTTAATCATCTTGGCCAGCGATTCGCGCATGTTGGCTTCGCTATCGAGAAGAAACTGGCCGGACGTGACCACCTTTTCGCCGGGCTTTAATCCGCTGAGCACCTCGACCTTTCCTTCGTCTGTCGAAACCCCAATCTCGACCTTGCGCGGATCGAACTTTCCGTCGCCCAGACTTACGAACGCCACCTGTCGGGCTCCCAGTGTCGATGACGGCGGAGCGCGGCACAAGCGTCTTTTCCGCAGCCAGCCGATTGCGCAGCTCGACATTGGTAAACATGCCCGGCTTGAGCAGACCATCGGAGTTATCAAACTCCAGTCGCACCTGGGCTTCGCGCGTCTTCTTATCCAGATAAGGATACACATAGACCACCTTTCCCGCGAAAGTCTTGCCCGGAATGTAAGGCAGAGTCATGACGGCATCCTGCCCTTCCTCGACATAGGGAAGCTGGTACTCATAGACCGTCACGAGCACCCAGACTTTCGACAGGTCCGCGATGCGATAGACCTGCATACCCGGCTCGATCTTCATCCCTTCATTAGCGTGCTTGGCAATGACAACGCCGGAATACGGGCTGCCGACGGCCAATGCTTTCTGAGGCTCACCACGCTTGCGGAGCTCTTCAATTTGCTCAGGCGTAATATCAAAGTAGTCAAGCCGCGTTCGCGCGGCGTCGGAAAGGCTTCGGTTTCCACCTTTCGCGGCGATGAGGAAATCCTCCTGCGCGGAGAATAGCTGCGGCGAGTAGAGCGAAAACAACGGCTCGCCCTTCTTCACTTTTGCCCCCAGCGAATCAACATAGAGCTCCTCGATCCATCCGGAGACTTTGGTGTTCACGTCGCGGACGTTCTCCTCGTCGTAATCCACGATGCCGACCGTGCGGATTGTCTTCACCAGAGGACCCAAGGTCACGTCCTCCACACGCACACCCATGTTTTGCACCACGACAGGATCGATCGTGATCTGGCCGGAGAATTTTTGGGGATCGATCGGCACGAGAACCATGCCGCAGATCGGGCAGGCGCCGGGTTCTGGCAAAATGACCCATGGGTGCATGCCACAAGTGTAATATTGCAACGAACCGGGCTCGTGGGTGTGTCCCGCCGCTTTGGCGTTCCGATCTGCGCGCCAAATGGGAATGACGAGAATCATGGTGACGATCAGCAGGATCGCACCAGTAACGAATAGGTAGGTCTTCCGTTTCATGTTCGTTCCTATTTCCCGTCCGACACAGCCTGCCGGGATTTGATTTGTTCGAGTGGCTCGCCCACCGCTTGCTCGAGTTGGGCAAGGGTTTTCAGATAAGCCGCCGTGCGCTCGACAAGGCCGAGTGCCGCGTCGTTGTAAGCGCGCTGGATGTCGAGCAGGTCGGTCAGCGTAGCTGTGCCGGCGGTGTAGTTTGACGTGATGGAATCGTAGGCGCGCCGCGCCTCGGGGACGATCTTGCTGGCAAACCGCTCGCGCTGCTCCCGTGCAGACCTGGCGAGAGCGTGAGCGCTTTGCACCATCGCGGTGGTGTCCAGCGTGAGCTGCGTCTGGCGTGCGATGGAAGCTTCGCGGCGTGCCTCGGCGACCCGTTTTTGTGCGCCGAGTTTGTCCCACCAAATTGGCACATTGACTGTCACCGTTCCCATGAGCGGGTCGTTGCCCCGGTCGGGTGCCATCATATTTTCGCCGGCCACCGTGTAGTCGATCCCAAGCGTAAAATCAGGATAGTATTCGAGCCGCGCCGCGCGCACCGCATACTCGTCGCGAGCGACAGCATTGCCCGCCGCGTGCAGCTCTTGATTCGCAACCATGGAAAGTTTCATGACCGCCTCCAGGGATGGCAGCACCGGGGTGCGCGCCTGTGTAGTGGGGGGAATGGCGAGTGGCGTGGAGCTTTTTCCGCGCAGGGCCGTGATCTTCGCTACAGCTGCCGCCCGCGTCGCTTCCAACCCGGAGATTTTCGTCAGAAGATCTTCCGCCGCGACCGTGGCGCGAATGACATCAGGCAATTTAACTTGATTCGCCTTGAAGAGCCCTTCGGCGGATGACGCCGTCTGCCGAAGCAAAGACTCCTGCTCGCGCAAAACAGCGATCGAGCCGTCGACGCGCACCAGCTCGGCCAACAGGATCTTCGCCTCGGCAAGCGTGTCGCGAATCGCGGCGCGGTAATGCCAGTAGGAAATCTGCGCCTGTTCCTGCGACTGCCGTCTGGCCGTACCGAGCTTGCCGGGAAAAGGAATCCTCTGAGAAGCGGCGAATTTCTGTTGGAGCGGCCCGATACGCGTCTCAACATTCGTAAAGTAGTACCCGTACGTGACCATCGGATCGGGTAGCGACGCGATGACTTCCGGGGTTTGCGCTGCTGCCTGCCAATCCTGCCGTGCCGCCTCGACGGCGGGGCTGGATTGCAAGATTTCCCCCAGTAACGGCGGGCCGCTGACCGACGCCATATCCGGCGCGGCGGGTTCTGCGGCACGCGGCTGAGAGGTGAGAATTAGGGTAAGTAAAATGAGGGAGTTCGCTTTCATTGATCGTGAGCTTGGTTTCGAGAACAGCGGCCTTCGGAAAAAGGCACACCACATCTGTGCGAACCAGGCTCAGATCAGGCGCATGCAGAACAGCGCGAGCGAATCAACCGAATCGCCCCGCGGGGCGGCGACCAACGGGAAGTAATGGTGCAGCCGAGTCGGCAGCTGCGCGAACAGCGGGCGCGTCACGGCCCGCGGCGCGAGGGACAGGTCGCTCCCGACCTGGTGACTAACCCAAGGAACCGCAGGGGCGGGAGACTGTCCCGGAGCACGGACGCAGCACTCCATTGCTTGGCAGCATTGGCCGCACTTGGCAGCCACGGATTCCGGTGCCGGACAGGACACTCCCCCGGCCGTTAAGCGCAGCGGTGCCAGCCACAATGACAGAAGCGCTGCCAGGACGACGGCGATCCTGAAAGTCGCGTTTGGCATCAATGACGGCGGCATGATTAACGTATTTATAGTCGGGTTCTCCCCGCATGTCATCGCCGAATGTTGGCCTCTGGCATTCAAGCAGAACGCCATGGCACTATGGTCACGCGTCCTCGGATGGGACCGCGAGTGGGTTGACCAGCGTGTCGTGCAAATTACTGACGGAACGGTGCAATTGCTGCGCAAGTTGTTTTCGGGAAACCGGAGGATCCGCCCTTAAGCCGTGACCAAACACCACCACGGCACGAACCGAAGACTTGCCCAACAGGTTCAACAAGTGCGGCACCAGTGTCATATCACGCCAGTAGCAGACTTCATCAGCCGCGGAACCCTCATCCAACTCATAACTGATCGCCGCCGGAGTGAGAGGTGATTCGGAGGCGGTGGCCGGATCGAAATGGGACGCATTGAATGGGAGAACGCCGTGGCCACCGGAACTCGTCCCCTCCGGAAAAAGAACGACCACCACCCCGGCTCCCAGCACCTGCGCGATTCGGCGGTTCGTTTCGCCCACTTTCAATCGTCGCGATCGATCGACGAAAATGGTGCCGGCCATCCGGGCAAAAAGCCCGAGGATCGGCCACTGGGCGACCTCGCGTTTGGCCACGAAGACACTCGGGACGAGCGAGCTCAAGACCATCACGTCGAGATAGCCCAGATGATTGCTTATCAACATTCCCGCGGCTGGCGGGGCGCCACTTGAAGTAATCTTCAGACCGATGACCCGGCAAACGATCGCACTCCAGCGACGCAACCAGCGCGCGGATCGAGCGATCGGATTCACGGCGCGACAACAGAAAATCTCGCGCGCGTAATCGACCGCCGCGGCGGTGAAGACCAGCGCCAGGCAGGCGCTCCGGCTGATCGTTCGCCAGACGTGCCCAATTCGTTCGATCGGGCGGCGTTTCCCAACGAGCGCGCGATCCGAGACCGCGGCACCTGCCTGAACAGTGATCGTGTGCTTCGATCCCGAGTTGGGCTGTTCCCGAATCATTCAGCGAACGCCGATCTGGCAGCGTCAGAAAATCGATGAATCCAACTTCGCGCTCGCCCGCAACGGAGGCGCCAATCCGTGGCCGGGGGACAACGTAAGTGCGCAGAAGCATCGGCAGCGGGCATAGGGGCGTAATGTGTTCCGAGGGACGGGCGAAAAGCAACGGCAGCGTAGTCAGGAGAGGTGGTTCGGCCCGCGATCCCCGTCGGAGGGATTGCGCATGCTTGATGGCAACGGAAGCAAGATCTCACGGTGTCTTGGTGGCTGCGCCCGTTTCAACAATGTCGCTGGCAGGTCGATTGCGGCGTGATCATTCTGCGACGTGATCAAGATCAATACCAACAACCTCAGCGAGGAATCGTGGTCTTCACCCAAGGGCAAATTCGTCGGGGCCAGCAAAGCGATCTCCGAAGCGCTCGGGCGCCAGCCGCTCTCGATGGATCTCGAAAAGAGGCATCCGTTTGACGTCGAAATCCTGCGCATTCCACCCGGCCAGACGCCCTATCCCTATCACTCGCATAGCGCCCAGTGGGAATTCTATCACGTCATTGCCGGCACCGGTCACGTGCGCGACCTGGACGGCCTGACGCCGATTGAAGCCGGCGACGCCATGATCTTCAAACCGGGCGAACCACATCAATTCATCAACGATGGCGCCGAAGATCTGATCATCTACGTGGTCGCGGACAATCCAATCGGCGAGTCCGTCCATTACCCCGACAGTCAAAAATGGCTCGTGCGCTCACCCGAACGGCGCCTCGTCCGTGGCGAGGCGCTGGAGTATTACGACGGCGAAGAATAGCCGATTGAGTCGCGCAATTCTTTACCAAAGCTCACCGCGCACGCTTCCCAGCGTAGGCGGCGGCTTCTTTGGCGGCTTTGGTTTCGGTGCCGGGGGCATCGAGAAAGCCGAGGTCGCGGAACCACTCAATGAAACGATCCTGCCAGGTGCCGAACGGAATGCCATCGCGCGGACTAACTGCCCCACCGTGCCCGCCGCGGCCGTAGATGTGCATTTCAAGATTAGGCACCGCGGCCTTGAGCATGGGGGTAAAATATTCGGTGGCCCAAACGGCGTGGACCTTGTCGCCGGAACCAGCGCAGACGATAAAGCTGGGAGGGACATTCGCCGGAATCGGCGTGTCGGGGGCTTTCGTAAAGGGGGTCGGCCCTGGATAGACCAGACCCACGAAGTCGGGACGCGCGGAGACTTTGGCCAACGGGTCGGATGCGTCCGCATTTTTCTGCGCAAACTTGTCGAAGAATAGCGCGGCCGGCGCAGAGAGTTCCGCTCCGGCGGAGAAGCCGATCATCCCAATTTTCGCCGGATCGAGCTTCCACTCCGCAGCATGACTGCGAACGAGACGGATGGACTGCAATGCGTCGTTCACCGCATCGGTCGTCGGCTCATAGCCGTCGATGCGCAGGCGGTTGCGCAGCACGATGGTGGTGATGCCGTATTTGGCGAAGAGGGGCACGAGATCGTAGCCTTCTGGTCCAACCCACAGGATTTTGTGACCTCCACCCGGCGCGACGATGATCGCAGCGCCTGTCTTAGGTGAATCGGGTGGTGCGAGATGCACTTCGATCGTCGGATTGTGGATATTGAGTGTGTTGAGCAGCTTGCCGTCGCTTTGGCCGCTGGTGTTGTAGCGCTCGGCTTCATGAATGCGCTCACGCTTGAGGCAAGCTGAATCCGGTGGATAGAGCGGAAGCACGATCCCGCCAGACACAGCAGGTGCTGGCACAAACGGGCCGTCAGCCGCAGTGCGATCCGGAGTGGATTCGCCTGGTTTGTCCTGGGCGAAACCGACCAGCGCGGGGAGCAGGAAGAAAGAAGTGAGGAAGGGTTTCATCGGTGGAGGTTTGAAAGGGCAATTGATTTGACCGGCGAAAGCGGGGGTGCTTTGCCGAATTATTCAAGTCGGCGTGTCAACTGGGCGCGCTCATTGATCCGTCCGCACGGTCAACTCATTGACCCGCATCAGCGCGCTCAAGTCGCTCATGGCCGCCGTCGCCCGAAACCGTGGCGTTGTTAGTTCAAGTCATTTTCGAGAACGATGCGGTAGCGAGCTTGACCGCTCTTGAGGTGCTCCAGGGCATCGTTCACCTTCGACATGGGGAAGAACTCCGTGGTTGGTGCGATCCCGTGCCGCGCGGCAAAATCGAGCATCGTAGCCACGGTGGAAGGACTGCCGAGCGGCGAGCCGGAGAATGACTTCTGGCCCACGATAAGCGGGAAAGCAGCCAGGCTGATCGGCTCGAGGACCGCGCCGACCGTGTGCAATCTTCCCCTCGGGGCAAGCGCGTCAACAAGCGCCTGCCAATCAAGGCTCACGTTGACCGTCGAAATGATGGCATCGAGCGCGCCGGCGAGTTTTTTGAGGTCGTCAGGATTGCGTGAATTGACCACGCGATGCGCCCCGAGACTGAGCGCCTCGTCCCGCTTTGATTCGCTCGAGGTGAAGGCGAGAACTTCACAGCCCCAAGCGCGGAGAAATTTTAATGCCATGTGGCCCAGTCCGCCAATTCCGACCACACCAACACGGTCGGTGGGCTTGATGCCGAGCTGAACGATCGGATTAAAGACGGTGATCCCACCGCAAAAGAGCGGCCCGGCTGTCGCCGGATCAAGGCCCGCCGGGAGCGGCGTTGCCCAGGCCCAATGCGAACGCACGCTGGTGGCGAAACCACCATGGCGATGGACAATGGTGCCTTCCGCCATGGCGCACAGATTCTGGTCGCCCCGGAGGCATTGCGGACAGGACATGCAGCTCCCGGAATTCCAGCCGAGGCCGACGGTCTGACCAACTTTGAGATTCTTCGCATGGGCGCCAACGGCGGTAATTTTTCCCACAACCTCGTGACCGGCCACGAGCGGATACGCGGACATGCCCCAGTCGTTGTTGATCATCGAGAGATCGGAATGGCAGATGCCGCAATGCGAGACCGCGATCTCGATCTGCTCATCGCCGAGTGGCCCGAGTTCATATTCGAAGGGTGTCAGCGGCGCTTTGGCGGAGGTGGCGGCGAGGGCTTTGATGGTGCTCATAGATGCGAGTGGTGATTCATGATTGGCGTGCGAAGAGGCCTCGCGCGCGAAACATTTATGATGCACGTGGGCGATTGACCAAGTCGGCGGCGACGGAAGGAATACGAAATCACGTCACTATTTGCGCGTTGCGATTTGCCCGCATCTTCAGCGGGCCCGCGGGAGCAGCCGGCAACGGTGCCATCAAGACGTCCGAGCTCCGCCGTACCTCGAGAACGCCGACGGTGAGGGGTATAGAGAGATTGGTCATCAATGAAACAAGCCCGGCGGAGCCGGAACCAAATGATGGATGAGTGTCGGCGATCGTGGTGGGTAATGTGGAGGCATGAAAGCGCAGACGTAGCTCCATTAAATTTCAAACCCGCTACGCCCCATGAAAGCTTTCCTTGATCACTCCCGCCAGGTCGGTGAGCAGCTTGTGACTTTGGCCGATGTAGGACGAGCCGTGCATGACGGCCAGCGTTTCGGGCTTGAGCGCGGCGAGTCCGCGCAGGACCCCTTCGGTCTGGCTGGTGTAAGGCATGTAGTCCGCGAGGGGTCCCTGCTGCATTTGCTGCATCGCCTTCCGCGCGGGCTCAATCAAGTCCGACGAAGTCACCGGGGCGACGTTACCGAAATGATGAAAAAGATCTGAGCAGAACAACGTCTTCCGCGTTTCTTCGAACAGCACACCCGCATCCCACCCGTGTGGAAGGTGCGGCGAACGATGAAAGCGGTAGCGATATTTTCCTGTGGTCAGGACATCGTCCGCCGTCATGCCACGCGCCGGGCGAATGGCGAAATCATCCACGCTCACCAGCTTGCCGACGAGCGTGCAGACCGGCTGAGCTTGGGGTGCGAGTTCCAGCCAGTGGTTGAGCCCGCCAATTTCGTCGGATTCAAAATGGCTCCAGGCGATGTGTCGGAGTTTCGTGGGATCGATCAGCGTGGCCACGGCTTCCCGCAAGGCGGGGAACATGCCCTTGAACCCCGCGTGAAACAGGAGCGGTTCGTCGTCGCGCACCAGGAAATGATTGAACTGCATGTCGAAGTCCGGAACGTAGATGGAAAGGCGGAAAAGATCCGGGGCGATTTCGTCGATGGCGGTCATGTTTCAAAAGTTAGCAGCCTTGCACAAATTTGTGAGTGCTGTTCGCAACTCACTGAGATGGGGCCGTTTGCCTGCGCGACTCCGGTTCGGTCGGCAATGACGTTCGTCAGTCCGGAGGCTGCGCGGATGGCGACAGCAGGCCGCAGGCGTAATGTCATGAAGATTCGCATGCGTGAAAGGTGGCGGCCGGCGCCAGATTGGTGGTTCTCCTGGGAGCGCTGGCGTTACTGTCGGTCAATCCACCAACGAGTAGCGATCCTCGCCAGGGCGAGAACGGCGACAACGACAACTGGAGTGAGAAAAACGTATCCCATGGACTAATCGACCGAGCCCTGCGTGTGCCCCGTAAGCAACCGGAGCAAGCTGCGGAAAAAGACGCCAAGGCTGACGAAGCCGAGAACGAAGACGAGAACCGAGCCGTAACCGACGATGACGAATCGACCCATGCCCTGAAGGACAACGAAGGCAAGCGCCAGCAGCATGCCGGGGATAGACAGGACGAGATACAAAAGTGCCTTGCTGCGGACGGCAGCGCGCTTTGCTCGGTGGGCATCGGCAAGTAATTCGTTCGCGGAAGTGTCCGTGATCCCGTGGCACCCCTGCAACCAATCCAACACCTCGCGGGCGCGGGCGCCCCAAATAACTTTGGCGTTCACCTGTTGGCGGAGTGTCTTGGCTTTCTCTTCGGCAGTCTTCATCGCTGTGCGACGCGGTTGGTCGCCTACCATTAACTCAGCCGCTGGGAGCGTGGCAGATAGGGAACGGTAACGGCATATGCCAAGACCGGAATCGCATTTGAACAGGCGCACAAGGCGAAAGAACGACCTTGGCATCTGGCGGCAGATTGAGGATTGGCCCGCGCTTACACTCCGATTCCGACTGAACGATCAGATTTACGGGGCCCTCAAGGGTGCCGATGCCGTCGGTGCCGAAGGGAATGGGCGCGGCGTCGTTTGCCGTCTGAATTTCAAACTTGGTGCGCTCGAGGCCGATGACTGTTCCGCTGAGGGTGCTAGGCGTCGTCCCGCGCGAACGCCAACGCGGACCCTAATCGGCATTGGCCTGCACCGGCGCTGGCACGAGCATGACATCCTCCGAGCCGGCTAGCGTTCCGGTGAAAATGAACCCGCGGTTGCCATTGGTCCCTTCGTGGTGGGTGTGGACAGAATTGTTGTCCACGAAGGTTCACGTTCCGGATCCGAGACGGTGGCCGCTGCCGGAAGAGACGGTGGACGCGGTAAAGGCGATATCGTTGATCAGGGTGGCCCCGCTTTGCAGGACGGCGCCGGCGGCAACCGTGACCGGATCCGTGCCCGCCGCCGTGGGGCTGTTCAAATTCACCCGACCCTCCATGATGGCGAGACCGCCGGTGAAATCGTTAAACACGTTGGTGAACTGCCATCAAGCGCCCGTGAAACTGAGCCCGCCTCCGCCGGAGATCGGGATGTCCCCGATGATCGCGCCCGTCCGCGACAGCTCGAAAGTGAGGTTCACGCCGCCGGCGGCCACGAATCGCAGGGTTTCGGTTGCACTCGTCGCCAGCGTGTCGGCGGCGGCGATCGAGGCTGAGAGAAAAGCGAAACGGCGCACAGCCGCATACGACGACACCAACGAAGTCGGATTCAGGGCAGGAGGGGGATTGGGGGGAAACTGACCGCGAGGCAGAGCGCCAAAAACGCGAGCCGACACGAGGAAAACAGGGAGTCGTTGCTGGCGTCAACCTCGATCATGATTCGACTGGGAATGATCAATGCCGGGCCGGACACCGTGCTCGCCCCTGGTGATCGCGTACCCGCCAGCAAGCGCAATCCGATGGTCCAGCACCCAATTTCCCGGGGCAGGCACCAACGTTTTTGCATTTCCTTATTTGCAGCAATAGTGAAGCGCCCGTAGGTATCTGCGCTCTGCAGCGTGAACGCACTTTTTAGTTTTTACCAATCGTCGATCGGCAAGAAATGGGTTGTGGCCCTGACTGGCATCGTGCTGGTCGGCTACATCTTTGGCCATCTGGCTGGAAATCTTCAGATGTATATGCCGCCGGAGCGCATCAATGCCTACGGCGCGTTTTTGCACAGCGTGCCCGCCCTTCTTTGGTGCGCGCGGATCGTTTTGCTGGCCAGTTTCATTCTCCACATCGTCACCACCATCAAACTCGTAATGGAAAACCGGGCGGCGCGGCCGGAACGCTACGGAATCAAGGCTTCGGTCCAGGCGCGTGTGGCCGCCAGGACCATGGCCGTGAGCGGACTGGTGGTGCTGGCCTTTGTCGTCTTTCACATTCTGCACTTTACGACCCGCTCGATTGACGCCCGCTTTCACGCGCTTCCAGGTGGAGAATTCGACATCTACACCATGCTCGTCTGGGCGTTCCAAAGTCCGTTCATTTGCGCGATCTATGTGGTCGGACTTTTCCTGCTCTGCCTCCACCTCAGCCACGGCCTCGCCAGCCTGTTGCAAACCATCGGGTTGAACAGCAAAGGGCTCGCGACTCGCATTGGCATTGGGGGACGCGTTGTCGCGTGGATAATCTTCATTGGCTATGTCTCGATCCCTATCGCGGTGCTGGTTGGATTCCTGAAATCATGAGCACCGTTCTCGATTCCAAAGTTCCCGGCGGACCGCTCGCCGGCAAGTGGGAGAAGCACCAGTTTGACTCGAAGTTGATCAACCCCGCCAACCGCCGCAAATACGAGATCATCGTGGTCGGCTCCGGACTCGCAGGCGGCAGCGCGGCAGCGACGCTTGGTGAGCTGGGTTACAAAGTGAAGTGCTTTTGCTATCAGGATTCGCCGCGCCGGGCGCATTCGATCGCGGCACAGGGCGGGATTAATGCGGCCAAAAACTACCAAAACGACGGAGACTCGGTACAGCGGCTGTTTTACGACACGATCAAAGGCGGCGATTTCCGATCGCGGGAAGCGAACGTGCATCGTCTGGCGGAAGTGAGCGTCAACATTATCGACCAGTGCGTGGCGCAGGGAGTGCCCTTCGCGCGGGAATACGGTGGACTACTGGCTAATCGCTCCTTCGGCGGAGCACAGGTTTCACGAACGTTTTACGCCCGCGGCCAGACCGGCCAGCAGCTCATGCTCGGCGCCTATTCCGCGCTCAGCCGGCAGATCGCGCTCGGCACTGTGCAGATGTTTCCGCGCACGGAAATGCTCGATCTCGTGCTCGTCGATGGCCACGCCAAAGGCATCGTGGTCCGTGACATGGTTACCGGCGCCATTAGCTCGCAGGCCGCGGATTGTGTGATTCTGGCCACGGGCGGCTACGGAAACGCCTTTTACCTCTCGACGAATGCGAAAGGATGCAACGTCACCGCTGTCTATCGAGCCTACAAGAAGGGCGCCGCTTTCGCCAATCCCTGCTATACGCAAATTCATCCCACGTGCATTCCCGTGGCTGGTGACTATCAATCGAAGCTCACGCTCATGTCGGAATCGCTCCGTAATGATGGACGGGTTTGGGTTCCGAAAAAGAAAGGTGACCGCCGTCCACCGGGTGAGATTCCCGAAGACGAGCGTGATTACTATCTCGAACGCAAGTATCCCAGCTTCGGCAATCTGGCGCCCCGGGATATATCGTCACGTTCGGCCAAGGAAGCCTGCGACGAAGGCCGCGGTGTCGGCCCGAATGGCCTGGGTGTCTATCTCGACTTTGCCGACGCCATCAAACGCCTCGGCGAAAATGCGATTCGTGAACGCTATGGCAATCTCTTCGACATTTATGAGGAGATCACCGCCGAGAATGCTTACAAAATACCGATGCGCATTTTTCCAGCCGTGCATTACACCATGGGCGGACTCTGGGTGGATTATGACCTGATGTCGAATGTCCCCGGGTTGTTTGTCCTCGGCGAAGCAAACTTTTCGGATCACGGCGCGAATCGACTCGGGGCCAGCGCGCTCATGCAGGGGCTGGCGGATGGGTACTTCGTGCTCCCCTGCACCATTGGCAATTACCTCGCTCCGAATTTCGGTAAGCGCCCGACGACCGGGCAGGCGGAGTTCAAGGCGACCGAAGACGCGGTTCATGCGCGAACGCAAAAGCTGCTCGGCATCAAGGGCCGCCGAACCGTGGACAGCTTTCACCGCGAACTGGGATTGCTGATGTGGGATCTCTGCGGGATGACGCGAAGCGAGAAATCTCTCACCCGCGCGCTCAATCGCATCCCGACACTCCGCGCGGAATTTTGGGAGAACGTTAATGTTCCTGGTGAAAACGAAAGCCTAAATGTCGCGCTCGAAAAAGCCGGCAGGGTGGCGGACTTCCTCGAGTTCGGTGAACTCATGTGCCTTGATGCTCTCGAACGCCGCGAGAGCTGTGGCGGTCATTTTCGCGAAGAGTTTCAGTACCCCGACGGCGAAGCCAAACGCGACGACGCAAACTTCCAGCACGTCGCGGCCTGGGAATACACAGGTGAAAATCAAAAGCCGAACCGCTTGGTCGAGCCGTTGGTCTTTGAGGACGTGAAGCCGAGCGTGCGGAGCTATAAGTGACCCGTTGCGTGCGCGTTCCACCCACCTACAGTCTCCGCTATGATCCTTGAACGGTTTCCTGAAATCGAAAAGCTGAGCCCGGAAGAGCGATGGACCCTTTACGAAGAGTTGGGTAAAACGCTTTTTGAGGACGAACCGGTCACCGATCCTGTGATAATTGCGGAACTCGAACGCCGGATGGAGCAGTATCGCCGGGATCCGAGTACCGCGAAGCCATGGTCGGAAGTTAAAGAGGGTTTGAAGAAAGAGTTCCTGCAACATCCCGGTGAATGAAGTTACGCTGCTTGAGGGGGCGGAAATCGAACTTCGGGAATGCTATGCGCGTTTGGCGGAATCCGATTTTAATCGGGCTCAGCATTTCGACAGGGTGGTCGAACGTGGATGTATCCAGTTGGGCCAGCAGCCACGGTCGGGCCCCTTGCACATCGGCCAATTTCGCCGGCTTTTGCTCCGTCCTTACCCGATTGCGCTGTTCTACACGGTTGAAGGCACCCGCGTTTTCGTTCAAGCAGTCCTTGATGTCCGCCAAAACCCGGTGCTCGTTCGCCGACGGCTGGGCCTTTAAACTCAGAGATCAATCTCTGTCCTGATAACGATGAATCTGAAACTAAAAATCTGGCGTCAAAAGAACGCGAAGAGCGAGGGCCGTTTGGTCGACTACGAGGCGAAGAATATCCCACCGGATGCTTCGTTTCTCGAGATGCTCGACATCGTGAACGAAGATCTGCTGGGCAAGGGCGAGGAACCGATCGCCTTTGATCACGATTGCCGGGAAGGGATCTGCGGGACGTGTTCGCTCACGATCAACGGCATCCCTCATGGCCCGAGCGCGACGACGACCTGCCAGCTTTACATGCGGAAATTCAAGGACGGCGACACGATTTACATCGAGCCGTTTCGGGCCGCTCCATTCCCCGTCTTGCGCGACCTGTGCTCGGATCGCTCTGCCTTCGATCGTATTCAACAGGCCGGCGGATTTGTCACCGCGCGCACGGGCTCCGCACCCGACGGGAACGCCATTCCGGTGCCGAAGCAAGACGCTGACTCAGCCATGGAGGCGGCGGCCTGTATTGGCTGCGGGGCCTGCGTGGCAGCCTGTCCCAATGCGAGCGCCATGCTCTTCGTCGGCGCCAAGGTTTCGCACTTCGCCCACCTGCCCCAGGGCCAGCCTGAGCGCATGGATCGCGTGTTGAAGATGGTCCGGACCATGGACGAGGAAGGTTTCGGCAATTGCTCGAACTATTACGAGTGCGAAGCCGTTTGTCCGGCCGATATCCCGGCCAGCGTCATCACGCTCCTCAATCGCGACTACGCCCGGGCCTCGTTGCAAGAGGCGGTTCGCTGACCCCAATGTCCTTTCGCCGGCTCCTCTTCGCGCTTCTGCTTTCCCCCGCTCTCGCGCATGCCGGCCTCACATTTAAGGATCCCGTGCAGTCGTTTCATCGGGTGCCCGAAGACATGAGCGTCGAGGCTAAGTTTTCGTTTACGAATACCGGATCCGAATCGGTCGAAATTCGTCGCGTCAAAACCTCGTGCGGGTGCACGACTGCGAAGCTGGATCGCAAAGTTTATGCGCCCGGCGAGTCCGGAGAAATTACCGCGACCTTCACGTTTCGCGGCCGGCGCGGTCCGCAACGAAAAATCATCTGGGTCACGACGGCTGACAAAGTGGAAACGGTGCTGGATATGCGGGTCTGGATTCACGAACCGCTCACCATCCGTCCCGCGCTCGTCTATTGGCGAGTGGGCGACAAGCCTTCGACCAAACACGTGACGCTCTCGGCCGCCGAACATCAGCAGATCGGGATTCAAAGCGTCAAATCGAGCGACCCGACAATTACGACCGAACTGAGGGTTGGAAAACCCGGGGAGGATTACGTGATCGATGTCACGGCCGCAGATACGACGGAAAAGCGCGCGGCGGAATTGACCATCCAAACGGATTCCCCGCCCAATGCGCCGCGGGCCTACACCGTTTACGTCCGGATCAAGTAAATGGGACGCCCGTTTCGCGAGGCCGTCCTGCTCGCGCTGATGGCCCTGGTCCCGGCCATGCTCTCGGGCGCCCTGCAATTGAAATGGGAGCCGGCTCTGCCGCCGCCGCGGGACGGGGAAGTGAGCGCCGCTCTCGCGCGCCGCTGGGGGAAGGATGTGCTGTGGGTGGACGCGCGGCCTCGAGCCGATTTTGAACGCAAGACGATCCCGGACGCGGTGCTTTTGAACACGGACGAGTGGGACGATCAGATCCCCCATTTTCTCGACCGATGGAACCCAGACAAGGCCATCGTCGTCTTTGGTTCCGGCTCGGGTGACTCCGCGCTTAACATCGCGCATCGGCTCAAGGAAGAGCTCAAGCTCGAAGGGGTTTGGGTGCTGCAAGGCGGCTGGGACCAATGGAACACGCGGCGATGAAGACGCGCGCTCAAACTTCTCTGTGCGTTGAGTGGGTTCTGCGCATCCTCCTCGGCGGACTTTTCATTTATGCCGGCATTCAGAAAGTGCGGGACACGCAGCAGTTCACGCTCGATGTGAAGAATTACCAGCTCCTTGGCTGGATCGACGGCCTGACGATTCTGCCCGCGGGGATCACGGGCTGGAGCGTCGCCATCGCCATTGCCGTGTTTCTACCCTGGCTGGAAATCATTGCCGGTGCAGCCCTCCTCGTGCGGCGCTTCTACGCCGGCGCGCTTCTGATTTTTGGCGTCCTGTCGGCCGTATTCCTCGCCGCGATCCTGAGCGCCTGGGCACGCGGACTCGATATCACGTGCGGATGCTTTGGGTCGTCTGAAAACGCCACGAACTACCCGCAGCACGTCACTTTGAACGTGCTGATGATGGCAGCCGTCATGGCGCTCGCGTTTCTCGAACAGCGACGCCGCCGGGGAAGCAGGACGCCATGAATCGCCCATCCAGACGGCAGTGAGCAGTGAGCAGTGAGCAGTGAGCAGTGAGCAGTGAGCAGTGAGCAGTGAGCAGTGAGCAGTGAGCAGTGAGCAGTGAGCAGTGAGCGGAGGGAGGAGAGGGAGCGGAGGTGTTTTGTTTTCTCGCGGCGTTGCATCCTCTCTCCTTGGCGACGTTGTTCGTTGGGGGTAATGGTGCGGTCATGTCGAAGTGGTTTCCAAAAGACGAGGATCTGCTTCACCACTTTTTTCGAGCGTCGCTCGACCTGTTGTGCATCGCTGGATTCGACGGGCAATTCAAAAAAATCAACCAGACGTGGTCGGAAACGCTCGGCCATGGCAAAGCGGAATTGCTCTCGCGTCCGTATCTCGAATTCGTGCATCCGGAAGATCGCGCGGCGACGATCGCGGAAGCGGAAAAATGTGCGCAAGGGGGAGCCGTGGTTAGTTTTCACAATCGTTACCGATGCCGCGACGGCAGCTATCGCTGGCTGCTCTGGCGCGCGGCCCCGGACCGCGAGCGTGGCTTGATCTACGCGGTCGCTCGGGACGTTACGGAACAGAAAAAACTGGAAGACCAATGGCGCGTCGCGAGTTCGTGGCAACAAGCGATCCTCGACAGTGCAAACTTTACCATCATCTCTTGCCGCGCGGACGGGGTCATTCAGACCATAAACGCTGGGGCGCTTCGCGAACTCGGCTATTCGCAGGCGGAATTGATTGGGAAGGTCACACCGACATTCTTCCATGACCGCAGCGAAATCTCTGCGCGGGCGCGCCAGCTCACCGAGGAACTTGGCGTTCCGGTAGAAACGGGATTCGAGGCGTTTGTGGCCAGAGCCAAACTCGGACAGCCGGATGAGCGTGAATGGACCTACGTTCGCAAGGACGGTGGTCGGTTCCCCGTTTTGCTTTCGGTCACAGCGATGCGCGACGAATCCGGCAAAGTCGTCGGCTATCTGTTGATCGGATCGAATCTCATGGAACGTAAGCGGGCGGAGGCCGCGCGCCGCAGCGCCCAAAAGCAAATGCAGGCGATCATCGACAACACATCGGCCGTCATTTTCATGAAGGGCATCGATGGTCGCTACCTGATGGTCAATCGGCAGTTCGAGGAGCTGTTTCACGTCGCGCGGGAGGCGATGGTGGGAAAACGCGACGATGATATTTTTCCACCGGAAATGGCGCGCGCGTTCCAGGAGAATGATCGGAAGGCAATCGCCGCCGGGCAACCGTTGCAGATGGAAGAGATCGCCCCGCACGATGACGGGCCGCACACCTACGTCTCGGTGAAGTTTCCACTTCACGATGCGGAGGGCGTTGTTTCCGCAGTCTGCGGCGTCGCGATGGACATCACTGATCGTAAGCGGAGCGAGGAGGAGTTGCTCCGATCGAATCGGGAGCTGGAACAATTCGCATCGATCGCCTCCCATGACCTGAGGGAGCCGCTGCGCATGGTTTCGAGTTATCTGCAACTCCTGGAACGCCGTTACCAGGGGCAGTTGGATGATGAGGCGCACGAATTCCTTGGCTTCGCCGTGGACGGCGCCGTCCGCATGCGACGGCTCATCGACGATCTGCTCGAATACTCGAGGGTCGGCACGCGCGGGAAACCACTGGGTCCGACCGATAGTGCCAAAGTGCTGCGCGCCGTTGGCGAAGACCTCAAGGTCGCCATCGACGAGGCGGGCGCGGTCATCACACAGGATGAAATCTTACCATGCGTGCTCGCCGACGAATCGCAATTGGCGCAGGTATTCCAAAACCTGATCGCCAATGCGCTCAAGTTTCGCGGTCCGGATTCACCGCGTATTCACGTCGGCGCACGGCGCGAGAACGATCGTTGGACGTTCTCCGTGCGTGACAACGGCATCGGCATCGATCCGAAGTTCTTCGACCGCATTTTCGTCATCTTCCAGCGCCTGCACGGGCGTGAGAAATACGACGGAACGGGCATCGGACTCGCCATTTGCCAGAAGATTATCAAGCGCCACGAGGGCCGTCTTTGGGTCGAGTCTTTGCCCGGCCACGGCGCCACCTTTTACTTCACGCTGGAAGGTGCGGACGACTTGTCGCCACCGGGCGCAAAGCGGCCCGAGCGTGGTGACCCGGGACGATCGGAATCCGCGTCCTAAAGCGATCGGAAACCGCCGTCAGGCGGGCTGTTCGCTCAGGCCACCGCCAAAGTCGGGAGCGATATCCGCGTCTTTTGGTTCCGCGGGCGGCATCTCCGGCGGCTCGGGTGGTTTCGCCCGGGTGGACGGAGGATTGCGCATCTGTCCGTGTTCACAAATGTCGCGGATTTGGCGGCCATCGAGCGTTTCGTATTCCAGCAACGACTTGGCGATGATTTCGAGCTTGTCGCGATTCTTCGAGAGCATGTCCTTGGCCCGACCGTACGCGTCGTCGCACAGCTTGCGCACTTCGCGATCAATCTCCTGGGCCGTGGCCTCGCTGTAATCCCGCTGGCGGCTGATGTCGCGGCCGAGGAACACGTAGTCATCGTGGTCGCCATATTCGACCATGCCCATTTTTTCGCTCATGCCCCATTCGCAAACCATCTTGCGGGCCATGCCAGTGGCTTGCTTGATGTCGCCCCGGGCGCCGCTGGTGACGTCGCCGAAAACAATTTCCTCGGCCACGCGTCCACCCATCGTCACAACCAGACTGTCGAGCAATTCGCGCTTCCGCATCGTGTATTTGTCTTCCTCGGGGAGCCACATGGTCGAACCCAGCGATGGACCGCGCGGGATGATGGTGACCTTGTGCAGTGGCTCTGTGTACTCGCAAAGCTCGAGCAACAGTGCGTGGCCCGCTTCATGATAGGCAGTGTTTTCCTTCTCCTTTTGGGAGAGCGCCATTGACCGGCGCTCCTTGCCCCAGCGCACCTTGTCGCGAGCTTCTTCCAGTTCCGCCATGCCGATTCCTTTCAGTCCGCGACGCGCGGCAAGCAGAGCCGCTTCATTGATCACGTTTGCCAGTTCGGCGCCGCTGTAGCCGGGCGTGCCGCGAGCCACCACGGCGAGTTCCACTCCGTCGGCGATTTTCACCCGCTTCGAGTGGACACGGAGAATCTCTTCACGGCCTTTCACGTCCGGCAAAGGCACCGTGATCTGCCGATCAAAACGACCTGGGCGCAGCAACGCGGGATCGAGCACGTCAGGCCGGTTGGTGGCGGCGATGATGATCACGCCTTCCTGCGTGTCGAAGCCGTCCATCTCGACCAGAAGCGCATTGAGCGTCTGTTCCCGCTCGTCGTGCCCACCACCGAGGCCGTGTCCGCGATGACGTCCGACCGCGTCAATTTCATCGATGAAAATGAGGCAGGGCGCGGATTTTTTGCCCTGCTCGAACATGTCGCGTACGCGGCTGGCGCCGACACCGACGAACATTTCCACGAAGTCGGAACCTGAGATCGAGAAGAAGGGAACGTCCGCTTCGCCGGCGATGGCGCGCGCGAGCAGCGTTTTGCCCGTGCCGGGCGAACCGATCATCAGGACGCCTTTCGGAATCTTGCCACCGAGCTTCTGGAACCTTTTCGGATCCTTCAAAAACTCGACGATTTCCGTCACCTCGTCCTTTGCTTCCTCGACGCCGGCGACATCCTTGAAGGTGATCTTGTTTTTGTCGCGCGCCATCATCTTCGCCTTGGATTTCCCGAAGTTCATCGCACCCTTCCCAGCCATCCGGATTTGCTGGCGAAACAGGAAGTAGAGCAGCAGAAGGAACAGCGCGATGGGCAGAAAACTCACGAGCATGCTCGCCAAAACATTATTGTCCGCTTTTTGCGACGGCGTGATGCCGTGTTCCGCCAGGGTTTTGTAAAGACTGTCCTGCAGGAACATCAGGTTGACCTGCACCTTGAATCGCACCGGCTTGTCATTCGGCGGATTGGCATTCACGTAACCCACGATGGTGTCGGTCTGGCTGCCGGGGATCGAAACCAACTCGACGGGGTACTGTGGGTTGTCCTTGATGACCTCGTTCTTCTCCAGCATTTCGACAAACTTTGGATACGTGACTTCGGTGGCGCCACCCATCGGGCTGTCCCGGAACATCAATGCGCCACCGATGAGGAGGATGGCAACGGCGAACAGGAGCAGACCGCGCCAGTTGAAGTTGGGTTCGGGCGGAGTTGGGGGCCGTCCGCTGGGCGGGCGATTTTCAGGCTGAGACATGAGGTGCGGGAATTTGTTACGCGCTCTTTACACTCCGTTTCGAAGTCGGCAACGGTGGGGCGCAAATAGGCGCGGGCAAGGTAGGGGCGGAAATGGCGGGGTCAACCCGAGAGTCCTTGTCCGGGTGGGGCCGCGGGTTTCTCGCCGGGGAGGCCGGGAAGGCTCCCCTCCTGGCCAGCCGCCCCGGCACTCCGACTCCGGCGCCTGCTTCCACTCCTACCCGTTGGTTTCCATCCGGCGATCAGGCGGATGATTAAGGACACGAGTGGGAGCAGGATTAAGAAACGAACTCACACCGGCGGGAAGGGCGTTTCGGGGAACCGCCACTTCAATAAGGCGCCCTTTCAACGTTGGTGGCTTCACATTCGGCCACACCACGTTACGCTGCGCTTCGTCATGCCCAAATCCGAGTCCGGTTTCACCCAGAATCTTCGCCATCGAGTGCGCGAGAAGATTTCCGATCATCCCGCGGCGGAGAAAATGCAGCGGACCGCCCGGCTCTGGGGACGGCGCCTGCTGGGCAAATCCCGAGCCCCGGCCGAAAGCACCAATTTGCTTCCTTTGCTCATTCAGGTGCTGGCGGCGTTTTCGAAGTCCGGTACCGAATTCCTTGAAGAGGAAATCGATTCCTCGCTCGGCTTCCTGCGCTACGACTACCCGGAGGCGATCTATTCCGAGCTGCGAAAGCTATTCCGCAGCGCGCTCAACGAACCGCAGGATCTAAAGGCCATGGCGGCACAGCTCGCCGCCGAGTTATCCACCGAGCGCAAGATCATGCTCGGGGTCCAGCTTTATGATCTGATCTCGCGCGCCGGAATGGACCCACAGCAGGTCGTCGCATTCTACTCGTTCATGACCCAGCTCGGCATGGCGGCGCAGGCAATCGACATCGTCTATCAGCTCAATGCCACCGAGGAGAGTGACAAGGCCGTGTATCAGGAGGGTCAGTCGCCTCTGGAATCACTGACTTTTGGCGGCAACGAAAAATCCGATGTGGTGCTCAAGCGGATTGGACGACGGCGAGCGGCTGGTGGCTTTTCGTTACCATGATCTCATTTTGCTCAAGAACCAGTCTCGCAAAGGCATCGTCGTCCGGGGCCGGCCGCTCGGTCCGGGAGCGTTTTGCCGCATTTATTCCGGGCAGCGGATCGTTCTCGGCGAGCAGGTGCTGACCTACCAGGATCTGGCCTACTATTTTAACGCGAAGAAGAACGTCTCGGTCGCGAACGTTTATCTGACACTGAACAACGATGATGAGGTGCAGCTCGAAAAAGTGCGGACGCGCGATTCGTCGATCGAAGTTAAGTTCGGGCTGAAAGTGCGCTTGCGCGTCCTGAAGGATGTCGACGCCATGCTCAACGGCGTTTCTCTCCGGGCCGGCAAGGTACTCGAGGCCACGCTCAACGACAAAATCGTCTTTCATACCGACAGCGAATTGCCGCTGGGCGACTTGCGCCGGCGGGCGCGCGCGATGGGTGGCCGGTTTCAACTCAACGCCTACAAATCCAGCTACCTCGTCTCGAATAATCCCGCCCTGCTCGATCAGGACGACATCCTTCTTTCGCCCGGCACGAGCGGTGAGGTGTTGCTGAAAATTCTCTGCGACTACGGCAATCGCACCGGCAAACTCGAGGTTTTGCGGGCTGATCGACCGATTCATATCGATGACGAACCGGTCAAAGGCACGGCTTCCCTGAAAGACGGCGATACCATCCGGATCGACCCGGGGCAGGTCCTGCGCTGCAACTTTTCTGAGCGCATTATCGAGGAGGAACGCAACGTCATCTCGTCGCTCGAATTGCGCGACGTGACCCACATTTTCAAACGCGGCCTCCCTGCGATTGACGGCGTTTACTTTTCGGTCACGCGGGGCGAACTGGTGTGCGTCATGGGCGCCAGCGGCTCGGGAAAATCGACCCTGATGCGGGCCATTGCCGGCCAGCTCCAACCACAGCAGGGCAGCATCCTTTTCAACGGCCAGTCGCTCTATCAGGATCTCGACGTCCTCAAGCGATTCGTCGCCTTCATCCCGCAGGACGACGCCTTCGACAATCATCTCACCGTCGAGGAAAACCTTGAGTTCGCAGCCGCCATTCGCTCTCCGCACCTCACGGGGCGGGATCGGTCCCGGCGCATCGAGGGTCGGCTGATCGAGCTGGGACTCATCGAGCGCCGCGATGCCGTGGTGGGCACCCCGGTGAAAAAGCGGCTCTCCGGCGGCGAACGCAAACGGCTGAACATTGGCCTCGATATGATTTCGAATGCGGACGTGTTCCTGTTCGATGAACCAACCTCGGGACTGAGCTCGAAGGACAGTGAGCACGTCATCGAAATCATCCGTTCGATGTCGCACAACAAGATCGTGCTCGTGACCATCCATCAGCCGACGAGCAAGCTTTTCCAGATGTTCAACAAGGCGCTGCTGCTGGACAAAGGCGGCAAGCTCGTCTTCTTCGGCACGCCCACGGAGATGCTGCAATACTTTGCCTCCGCGGAACACGAGCAACACTTCGGCACCGAACTGGGCGGCTGCCCGGCCTGCGGCACCACCCGGCCGGAATTCATTTTCGACGTGCTGGAATCACCGCTGCGCGATCTCAGCGGTGACGTCATCTACGAGGAGAATGCCCAGGGCCAGTTCGTGCCCGCGCGCCGCTTTTCACCGGATTACTGGCGGGATAAATACGAGAGCTTTCGTCTGGTCCAGGACGTGAAACAGATCAGCGTCCGCAAGACGCATGTGGCCGCGCCCACGGCCACGGCAGCGCTTCCACTGCCCACGCGGCGCCGGCGCGAGCATTGGCGCTGGCGCGAAGAATGGACCCAATTCCGCACGCTGTGGCGCCGCGCCTTCATCTCGAAAATGCGGAATCGCGGCAACCTCGTCCTCACGCTGGCCGTGCCGCCGCTGCTGGCCGCAGTCATTGCCTGGGCGCTTTATTTTACGGACGACTCCACCGGTCGCTACGACTTCGCCAGCGCGTTCCACATTCCGACCTACATCTTCATTGCGCTGCTGGTGGCCTTATTCCTGGCGCTGATGAGTTCCGTCGATGACATCATTCGCGACCGCGTGATTCTGCATCGCGAGCGGAATCTCGACGTCCGATTGCCCTATTACATTCTGGCGAAGTTTGGCACGCTCGCGCTCTTCAGCGGAGTGCAATGCGCGCTCTTCGTTCTGGTCGGAAACTCGATCCTCGAGATTCGCGGGATGTTCTGGCCCTACCTGTGGTTCATGTTCATCACGGCCACGAGCGGTCTCGCACTGGGGTTGGTCATTTCCAGCGTGGTCGCCGACTCGAAGACGGCGGCCAATTTCGTCCCCCTGGTTTTGATTCCGCAGCTCATCTTCGGCGGAGCACTGATCAAGTATGAGGAAATGAACAAGGATCTGGACGTAATTTACACGTTTCATCGCTGGTTCAGCACGCATCCCGAAATTACGGCGCCAGCGGCCCGGGACGATGGCGAACTGCGCGTGCCGCTGATATCGCGCTTTGTTGCCACGCACTACAGTTACGAGGCGTTGATCGTGGCGCAGGCGAAACTGAATCCGCTCGCTTTGCGACAGGATCAAATTCAGGCGCAAATGGAGGCGTTGGTGGCGTTGAAGGACCGAACTGAAGCGCAGGCCGCTCGCCTCGAGGATCTCAAGGATACGCTGGCCATGGTCAGTGGGCTCGAGAGCGGCAGTGTGACCGAGGTCGAACGTCGGCTCGAACGCGTCGATAAAGTGATCAAGGGAGGAAAACTCGATCCCGGTGGATTGCGGAGTCGCACTCGCGGCGTTACGGCGGAACGGCTCTTTACCAACCAAAAAGTCAACGATCTCGTGGCCAAAGCGGAAACGGAGCAGAATGACTATCGGCGCAACCGGCTGGTGAACGTTTTCTTCGGTCCGGTAAAAACGATTTATCCCGGACCGCGGTCCTGGTCCTTCGCGCGCGATCACTCCTTCAAAATCAGCGTCTATGCGCGCAATACCATCGTCCTCCTCGGATCAAGCCTCGTCTGTTTGATCGTGCTTTACGTCATCCTCAAGCGTCAGCTTCGCACGCGCGGAATGTAGGAAAGTGCCGCCGGCGCAATCCCAAGTTTGTTCGTGATCAATCGCCATTCATTCCTATTGGTCGCACTGGCCTTCGATTGTGCTTTCCGCTTACAGTTCGCGCCGGCAGAAGAACCGCCAGTGCGCAAGCCAAACATCGTCGTGGTCATCGCCGATCAATGGCGCGCGCAAACCTTCGGTTTTGCCGGCGATCCCAATGTGCAAACACCGAATTTCGACCGTCTCGCCGCGGAATCCATTCGCTTCCAGAACGCGGTGTCGGGCATGCCGGTTTGTTCGCCCACCCGCGCTTCGTTGCTGACCGGCCAGCGACCACTCACCCACGGGGTTTTTCTCAACGACGTCCCGTTGAAATCCGAGGCCCTGACCCTGCCGGAAGTGCTGCGTGAATCCGGTTACGATACCGCCGCCATCGGCAAATGGCACCTTGATGGACACGGCCGCTCGAACTTTATCCCTCGGGAGCGCCGTCAGGGCTTCGACTATTGGAAAGTCCTCGAGTGCACCCACAATTACACCAACTCCATCTTCTACGGCGACACGTCCGAAAAACGGCACTGGTCCGGCTACGACGCGCTCGATCAAACCCGCGACGCCTGCGACTACCTGAAGGCGCGAAAATCCGATGGTCCGCCGTTCCTGCTCTGGCTCGCCTGGGGGCCGCCCCACGATCCTTATCTCACCGCACCAGCTAAATACCGCGCTCTCTACGATCCGGCCAAATTGGAAATGCGCGGCAACATTCCGGAACCCGTCGAGGCCAAAACGCGCCTCAACACAGCCGGTTACCTGGCCCATTGCTCAGCCCTCGATGACGCGATGGGCTCACTGCTCGCGACGCTGAAAGAGACGGGGCTCGCGGAAAATACGATTCTCGTTTTCACTGCGGATCACGGCGACATGCTCGGCTCGCACGGGTTTTGGAAAAAGCAGCGCCCTTACGACGAATCGGTTCGCGTGCCGATGCTGATTCGCTGGCCCCACGATCTTGGAACGGAAGCTCGTATTCTGGATCCGTGCCTGAATTCCGAAGACGTAATGCCCACTTTGCTCGGGTTGGTGGGTATTCCGATCCCGGATTCTGTCGAAGGCATTGACTTCAGCAGCCATCTGCGCGGCGGACCGATGCCCGGCGACGGTGCGACGATCATCAGTTGCGCCGCTCCCTTCGGCGAATGGGAACGGCGCAAGGGCGGGAAGGAATACCGCGGGCTGCGCACTCCTCGCTACACGTATGTCCGCGATCTCGACGGCCCGTGGCTGTTTTTCGACAACGAAACAGATCCGCTCCAACAACACAATCTGATCGGCGTGTCGGAGATGGCAGAAACCCAGAGCCGTCTGGATTCCATGCTGAAAGCCAGACTCCAATCCCAGGGTGACACCTTCCAACCCGCAGCCGAGTATATCAAAAAATGGGGCTACGAGGTCGATGCCAACGGGACCGTGCCCTACCAGAATTAACCGCAGGTTGCGATGGAGTGCAGTCGCCCAATGCCGGGAACTTGCCGCCAAATCAAGTCACTGGGCAGCGTTGGTCGAGGGCCAGCAGCACCCGACCGGCCCGGCCTCACCGCACGAACATCTTGTCCTGCGGGTTCCCGGCCGAGAGCAGGTAGGCGATCAGGTCGAGCAATTCGTCCTGGTTGAGCGTGTTGATCAACCCGGGCGGCATCATCGAGACAGGGAAGGTCTGACGTGACTTGACGTTCGCCGCCGCGACGACGGTGAGATCATTCGGCGACAAGGGGCTGGTCATGACGGACAACTTCCCGTCCTTCTCCTCGACGATGCGGCCGATGACTGTGCCGCCATCTTTCAATTCAACTTGCTGACTGTCGTATTGATCCGAAATGACCTTCGACGGATCGACGATGTTTTCCATCAGATCGCGCACAGTGAAGCGATTGCCGGCACCGGTGAGGTCCGGACCGATATTCCCGCCCTCGCCGTTAAAGTGATGGCACGCCGCACAAAGCGTGGCGGCAAACATGGCTTTGCCCTGCTCGAAATTGCGGCCCTTCAACCCGTCCTTCGCCAGCGCGACGATTTCATCGACGGAATAGTTTTTACCCGGACCCTTCGGCGTGACCCCTCCGGCGATCAGCGGTTTCGGCGCTGCCTTGGAAAGGTCATCCAGCGTGGCTCTCTCCGGCTCCGGCACAAAATTCGCCAGTGACTCGGTGCGAATGTTCTCCAGGAATTTACCGAAGCTGTTTCCTCCCTTCCAATCGTGCGTGCGGGGAAACCACTCAAAGAACGCCTTGCGCAGCGCCGGAGTCCAGCCCTGGGTCGCATTCCGGAGGGCGTAAGCGTAGGCGATCTGCTGACGATTGGGCCGGCTCGCTTGCATCTCCTCCGCCGCCTGGGCGTATTGGCGATTGCGCGCGAGCAGCGCTTCTCCCGCGATATCCTCATGATCGTCCACCGAGGTGCTGAGCAAAGGCACGGTCTTCGCCACCACGGTCGGGGAGTCGAGATAGACGAGCAGGTTCACCAGTTCGCGGTTTTCAAAGCGATCCGCGGACGGAAAGAGCGAATCAAACATCGAAGCCAGTCGCGCACACGTTTCCGGATCCGGTTTGCCCATCCGGATGAACGTCAGTTCCCACGCGCGCAGGACCGCGAGCCGCTGCGGCAGCGGCAGGCTGGCGAGATCGAATCGTTGCAGGGCCTCGATCAACCGCGGCTGAAACGATTTGTTGCCCACCCGCGCGAGCGCCACCAGACCCTCGATGGCTGCCAGCGCGTTCTTTTCCGCGAGCGCACGATCCGCCCAGTGTTCGGCGGACTGTCGCTCGATCGCCACGCGCGCGGCGAATCGAATGAACCGATCAGGATTCCCGAGGTAGGGCCACGCTTTGGCAACGGCTTCCGGTCCCGTCCCCTGCTCATGCAGTTTCTCGATCTGATGCCTCAACGCGGCCTCGGGTGTAGGCGCGATTTTCGGCGCCGGAGCCGTCGATTCCTTTCCCGTATAGGTCACGCGATAAAGCGCGGACTGGGTTCGGCGACCACCCGTTGCGAAATACATGGCTCCATCTTTTGGGTTGATCACCATGTCCGTGAGCGGCAGCGGCTTGCCGGCCACAAACTCCTCCTTCTCCGCGCGGAAACTGGCTCCATCCGGAATTAGGTGAATGGCATACATGGTTCCGTAGGTCCAATCCGCCGCGAAAAAGGCCCGCTGATATTTGGCGGGAAATTTAGCGCCCGTGCCCATCAGCACACCGGTTGGGCTGCCCGGACCGATGTCCAGCACAGGAGGCAGGCTGTCGGGATAATAGGTCGGCCATTTTCCCGCCCCACTGCGCCACCCAAATTCTGCTCCACTCACCGCATGACAGATCCGCGTCGGCCGATACCACGGCGCGCCGATGTCCCATTCCATGTCACTGTCGAAAGTAAAAACCTCACCGTTTTGATCCATGCCGATGTCGAAAATATTGCGGAACCCCGCGCTGTAGAGTTCCACCGTTTTGCCGTCCGGGTCCGTTTTGCAGATGTAGCCACCTGGCGCGAGAATACCCTTGGCGTGTCCGTTCGCGTCCCACATGCGCGGCAAAAGTTGATCCTCGTCCCAGGTCCGCGGCGCGCGCGAAAGTTCCATCGCCTCGGGCAGCTTCGTATGATTGCCGCAGCTAAAAAAAAGCGATTTTCCGTCCACGCTCGGGACGATGCTGTGCGGCCCATGCTCCCCGCCGCCGTCAATCGCCCGCAGCAAGGTCGGGGGGCCGAAAGATTCGCCGCCATCCGTCGAATGCAGCCGATAAAGGCCATGCGTCCCCTTCTCGTTCACCATCACATAGAGACTGTCGAGAGCGTAGAGAAGCCCATGCGCTCCCTCGATTCGCACGGGTAGTTTTTCCACCACGGCCTCACCAGACTGACCCAACGGCGGCGGCACGATTCGATAAATGTCTCCGTATTGATCTGAGGCCAGCAGGCGTCCCTGGGGATCAACCGTGAGCGCCACCCACGAGCCCTGTTCAACCTTGGGCACCGCGTAAATCAGTTCCGCCTTGAACCCCGGCGGCAACTGGATTTCATCCCCGGTCAGGACGGCGGCGCCTCCTCCGCTGCCACGGGATCTACCACCGGCAAAGACATCACCCCAGGGGCCATCCCCGTATTTGGCGATGACCACGGCAGGCTTCCAATTCGTCGTGCCCGTCGGCGCAGCCTGCCAATCCGAGCCCGTCGCGAAGGTCGATTTCTTTCCATCAGCCGTTTCAATTTCCACCCGCGCCACCACCGCCGCCACCCCGTCTTCATTGCGACCATCGATACGCAATTCGTTCTTCCCAAGTCGGAGCAGTTTCTGGATCTCGACCTTGGTCGGCGATTGCCACGCCTGATTCTTTCCCACGGACTTTTCATTCACAAAGGCTTCGCCCGAATTGTCGCAGGTGAAAATCAACGTCGCCGTTTTCACGGCCGACGGGATCGTCAATTCTCCGCGCACGGACGCTTTCTCATCGGCCGTGGCGTTTTTCGACAACCAGATCCATTGTCCGGAATCCGCGCCGATCGCAGACGGGCAAAACCAGTTGGCGATGAAGAAGACCAAAATCGGGGGAGTGAGGAGGGAACGAATCATGGCTTCAGAAAAAGTCGGGAAAGCGAAGTCTCTTAGCGGTCAAGCACTTCCCGGGACGACCTTTTTCCGACAAAACGCTTGTTGCCCGCGGCGGCCTGCACTAGAGGGACCGTCCGCTCGGACCAAGACGCACGTCGTCCACCATCCGGGCGTCGGTCATGGCGGGGTAGCCAAGTGGTAAGGCAGAGGTCTGCAAAACCTCTATTCGCGGGTTCGATTCCCGCCCCCGCCTCCAATCGAGTGCCTATCAGGGTTTGAGGGCGGTTTTGGACTTCGGGAATAGCAAAGTCAGAACGATAGTCAGAACAAATCTGCCGGAGTCAATAGCGCTTCCGGATGTGCGGAAAGACTCTCGGCAATGGTCTTTTCAGACATCGCAAGCGGTCCGGTCCACAGCCTCTCCATCACCCGCACTACAGGATGTCGGCTCACCGATTGTCAGAAGCATGGCAAGCAGTCCGATTCCGAATTCCTTGTTACCATCCAGTCCATACGTCCGCCGGGCCACTCGATCGAACTTATCCACGCGCTCAATTCGCTCGAAAGCGGTCTCTGGCGACATCCCGGCGACATGCGGCATAACCCGGTCGGTCAGATCCGCCATTCGCTCAATGTGACGCTGTCCTCGCTCCTGCATCGTCATGGCGGCTGATTGCAGCGGCGTGATTGCATTTGATTGCTCCGCGTGCGGAACGAGCGCCTTGGCAGCTTGAACCTGCTGGGTCCATCCCTCGCGTTTGGCGCGGGAAAGGACCGTGCCTGGTGGTATGCCGGCGTTACGGGCAACTTCCCGCAAGCTGATTCCGGAGGCGTAAGCGGTCCGGATTTCTGCCCAAGTCGAATCGGGAAGGTTCCTGCGCATGGCAAATGGTTAATGCACCTTAACGACCGGGGCAAGGACCGTTGCCATGATCTCGGCGCGTCGGCGGCTTGGCGCGTGTATTACGCCAGGCGGATTTGCAGCGTCGATCGCTTGCTGGCTGTGCATCTCGGAGGCGCAAGCTTCCCTTGACGGAAGTTGCAGAATCTGCGACAACAAAAATGCGTGTTCGGCCCGTCTTTAGCGGCGGTCAACCGAACGTGCTTGAGTCGCCCGTAAGGGCGGCTCTCTCATTTTCGCACGATGCCGTTCGGATCACGGGGCGATGCCGGTTTGAAGCAGACGCTCGACAAGCATTGATCGAAGAATTCGTAGATGCCGTATTTCTGAATATTTGGCGTCGGCGGCGCTTCGCGCTTCAGCAAGGCGAACGAGACACAGTCTGCTAGCTGAATGAAGAACGAGTGGTGGGACTGTTTGAAAATTGGGTCTTCAATGATCCGCTCCAGGGGCAAGTTCCTTTGGGAGCCCTCTTTCCACCTGCCGAATCGAGACGGAATTGGATTGAACACGGTCATCTTCCGGTAAACCCGCGTAATTTCGACCTGACGCCCTTCATCGGCAAAGATCAACGCCCGTGGTGCGTAATCGAGAAGACGCGTTTGCAGCACGTCTCCGGGTTTGGTCACGCTTTCGGAAAGTTCTGCAATCAGCTTTTTGCGGAGAGGAAACTCCCGCTGCTCCGCAGCCAACATCGTCCTCTCAATTCGATTCAAAAGACGATCCCACGCATCGAGTTGGGGGTCTCGCCGACCTTTCGTCTCCAGGCAGACATTGAAGAGCCGAACGTCGGGGAACTCGGCGATAAGTCGCAGAAGACCGTGGAAAATCCGCGATCGGGTGTGCTTTCCAATAGTCTTTTCGGAATCCAAAGCGCCATACTCGGATGCTCAGTGCTTTTGACGAGCGAAGGTCCCTTTCCCGCGATTGTTTGCCTTCATGGAGGCGGCTTCCGCGCCGGCAGCCGCAAGGGTTACGACGCGATGTGCGTCAGGCTCGCGCAGGAGGGATACGTCGCGGTCACAGTCACTTATCGGCTTTCGCCGGCCGATCAATTCCCGCCGGCGGTGCATGATTGCAAAGCCGTCGACGCCTTGCCCGGTGCATATTTGCGGGAAGCATTTCAGGTGGCGTAACGGCACCAAAAGGCGCGACTTGCGGACGGCACGGCGGACACTCCATGCTCGCTGCAATGCCAGAGTTCCCGCATCTGAAAAACGCCCCCATCGTCGAGGCCCTGATCTTCTTTCAGGCCGATGCGTCGGCATCATGGAAGCCGGACGTGTTGGCCGAGGAACTCAAGGCGCTCTGGCCAGAACACGACGAAATTCAGAAGATGCAGACTTTAAAGGTGGAGTTGAAAGTCTCTCCGGGTGAGCAGCCAAAGCAGGATGTCACATCGCCCGGCATCGACGGCCTGATGTTTCGCTCGAAATCGAAACCAACGGTGCTCCAGGCGCGCCGCGATGGCTTCATTGCGAGCTGGCTCAAGCCGTATCCCAATTGGGAAACGTTTCAGGCTGATGCAATCGAACGCTGGGAGCGTTATTCGGACGTAATCGGCTCACCGACGCTGCACGGTGTTTTGGTCAAATTCATCAATCGGCTCGAGTTCCCGCTGTCGGAGTTTTTGCCGAACGAATACATGACGATGCATCCGACGCCGCCGCCGAGCCTTGGCTGGCAGTTCACAAATTTCGCGCAACAGACCGACTTTCAGGTTCCGGGAACTCCTTTCGCCGTCCAGACGGTTCTTGCCCGCGCTTTTGACGCCACACCCGAGCTACTTGCTTTTATTTTGGACATCGAAGTGAAGGTGCGTGAGCCGCTTTCCGCGATAGATCGCTCGTTGGATGAGGTGCTGGCGGAAATGAGAAACCTCAAGAATACGGCATTCTTCGGGATGTTGACGGAGAGGGCATGGCGGGGCTACCTGTAGGACCGTGATCGCTCTCGCAGTCCCTTTCGTTGCTGCCACGCCGCCCGATTGCCCGAGCTATGGCGTGACGGCGGTGCGTTACGCCGCCGTTTCGCCGACCTATCCGGCGTCTGCACTCGCTAGCACGCTCCGTTCCGAACTGGAGTCGCTCATGCTCGATGGCCACGAACCTGGCTGGGATGGTTACGGTGCGGAGGCGGTGGGTAGAGACGCTTATCAGGCCGCGATGCGTTTCATCGGCAGCCTGCCGCCCGGCACGCCACAGCCGGAAATCGGTGCAGACCCGGATGGATGCATTTCGTTCGATTGGCGGAAATCGCCGCGGCGGACGCTGCTCGTAAGCGTGCGTCCGGGCTATGCGCTCGATTATGCAGCGCTGATCGGCACGGAAAAGGCGCATGGCTCGGCTCCGTTCTTCGGTGAACTGCCCGAAGCGGTGAAGACTTTGATACGTCGTGTCATGGCTGCGTGAGTATCGGACCGCTTGCGACTGTGCCCGTGGACGACGATGAGCGCCTTGCGCGCTTCGTCTTCGACAAGCGGTGGCTGCCGAAATACGGCAAGGGGGTGAATGCCCGCGCGGTTTTGGCATACAAATACGTCGAGTTGTCGGTGAGCCGTCATCGCGATGTTGCGGAATCTGAATTGTGGGATCTGGGACGAGGTGTCGCTCAAAAGCGCGCCGAAAGCGAAGGGCGTGTGATTTCGCTTCTCGGACGTGCCGACTTCTCTGCGAGAACCACTCGCGAGCGGAGGCTGGATGTGACGCCCGACGAACCCCCTCGCAACCACGCAAATGTCGTAGGCTGGCCGGCAGAAAAGTCCGCCCAGATGGTCCTCGCACAGGAGATCGCAGCGCAAAGCTCTTTTGCCTCATGTCCCGAAGCGTCATGAAGGAGCCGTCCACAGTGGGAGCCGGAGCAAAGGCGAAATCCCTTTCCACCCAAGGATGGATAAAATCGAAATGATTCGCGGGCAGATCAAAGCAAAGGAGTCCGACGGCGGTTCGAGGCCAGGTTGAAAGCGGAAAGGATTTGCGGGCGATCCGTAATAGGTTTGCTCATACGATGGTTTGCGTCTGATCCAAAACGCTCGTCAAGCGGCGCGCCATCTGAGTGTCAGGGCATGAAGGCTGCCGCAACTTCCTGACATCTCGAAAATCCCTTCGCGCATTTTCGCGGGATCCCGCTACAAGGAACGCCGCTCCATTTCCCCACACCGTCTCATGCGCCTCCTTTGCCTTCTTCATCTCGCCACCGTCTTTGCGTTCACCTCAGCTCGCGCGGAAATTGCCGTTCCCGATTCCGTCGCCTTCGAGCGCGGAGTCGAGTTTTCCCATCCCGACGACCAGCATCTGCAACTCGACATCGCGTGGCCAAAGAACGGCGATGGTCCCTTTCCCGCGATAGTCTGCATTCATGGAGGCGGCTTCCGCGCCGGCACGCGCGACGGATACGACGCGATGTGCGTCAAGCTCGCGCAGGAAGGTTACGTCGCGATCACGGTCACGTACCGACTTTCGCCCGCCTATCAATTCCCGGCAGCCGTGCTTGATTGCAAATCCGCGGTGCGCTGGCTGCGGGCTAATGCGGCGAAGTATCATGTCGATCCGAACCGAATCGGAGCAATGGGTGGATCGGCGGGCGGACATCTCGCGCTCTTTCTCGGCGTGACGGCGGGTGTTCCGGAATTTGAGGGCGAAGGAAACGCCGATCAATCGAGCGCGGTGCAGTGCGTCGTGAGCTATTCCGGTCCGAGCGATTTCACGAAATCGTATGGCAAAAGCGTCGATGCCGCTGAAGTTCTGCCGTTGTTTTTCGGCGGCGATCTTTCCACCACACGCCGCGAACACATCATCGGCAGTCCGCTCAACTGGGTCACACCCCAGGCACCGCCGACGCTCTGCATCCACGGCACCGCGGATGAATATGTCGCCTTCGAGCAGGCGCAATGGATGGTCGATCGCTTGTAGGCAAGCGGGGTCGAGGCGGAGTTGCTTCCCTTCGAAGGGGCCGGCCACGGTTTCAAAGGCGAGGATGCAGAGATGGCCGACGCTGCCATGCTTGCGTTCTTCAATCGGCATCTCAAGCCGGCCGCAAAATAGCGCTACCGAGGCCCATCCCTCTTTCTCGCTTCCCGGCCGATGGGTGGGTCGAACTCGAAGCAGCCTCAAAAAGCGGTGCTTTCCCCCAAGCGGCGCCATGAAAGGGCCCGTCCTCCATAGCATCTTGCTTGCGCCATCCCTTCTCCCACATTCGCTTCCCGCCATGCAAATTGTCGCGCACCGCGGTGCTTCGTACGATGCACCGGAAAACACCTTGGCTGCCTTCAATCTGGCCTGGGCGCAAGCTCGGATGCGGTGGAACTCGACATCCATCTGACAAAGGACGGTCGCATCGCCGTGCTCCACGACAAAACGACAAAGCGCACGTCGCGTGTCGGTCGAAAGGTTGAGGCTCAAACCCTCGCGGACTTGCAGACGCTCGATGTAGGCGCGTGGAAAGGCGCGCAGTGGAAGGGAGAAAGGATTCCAGCACTCGATGAGGCGCTCGCGATCCTGCCCTCAGGGCGGCAGGTGTTAATCGAAATCAAGTGCAGCTCCAAAGTGCTGCCAGAACTCGAGCGCGTGCTGAAGGAATCCGGCAAGCAGTCGAAGCAGATCGTAATCATTGCCTTCGACTACGATACGGCGAAGCGGGCAAAGGAGCGATTTCCAGAGACCGCGGTTTACTGGTTGGTTTCACCGCAAAAGGCGAGCCGGGGATTGATCCCATCCGTCGAGAAATTAATCGTGAAAGCAAAGGCGGCGGCAGTCGACGGGCTGGATCTCAGCAAGGATTTCGCGATCAACGCGTCGTTCGTTGCGCGCATGCACGAGGCCGGACTGAAGCTCTACGTTTGGACGATCGATGATCCCGCCGTCGCGCAGAGGCTGGCCACGATCGGCGTCGATGGCATCACCACAAATCGTCCCGGCTGGATTCGCGAGCGCATTGCTACACCGCGCCCACGGGACTCTCTGACAAAGACCCAACCCACGGAGTAAGCGGCTACGACTTGCGCGGACGAGGCGATCTCAAATGGGCGGCGGAACGTCGGCAGCGATGGCCGACGTCCGTCGGGCCAAATCGAATGTCCACTGTCGCAGTTTGCCGGAACGCGTCGAGCGGCTGCTGGCGCCGATGGGGACGAGGATATCGGGAAAATGGCGGCGTCCGCCATGAGAAGTGGTCGCAAATTGCGAACAGTTCTTTGCGTCGGGGCCTTGCGGTCTTGAGGTCGCAATTTGCGACTTCAAGTCGGCGAATTCCACTGCCGTCAACTGAAAGGCAAAGTCGTCCGGGAAGCGATACCGGTTACCCTTGAGCGCCTCGTTGAAACGTTTCGTCGGCATTCGTAAATTCGCGCCAAATCGGAATCGAGAACAACTCGTTGGTCGCGGATCACGAGAATTGCGGGTTCAGATAAAGGCTCGGCTTTCTGGCGCGCCATTGGGTCAGTTCAGATTAATTTCATAAGGCGTCTGCCACATGAGGATTCCCGCAGCCGCCTTACTGGTCGAGCGCATTCCCCTTCACCGACCTCTGACCATTCATCCCACCGCGATCAATCGTTACACAGCGCGCCACGCGACGGACGAAGAAACCCTGCTCGATTTCGATCTGCTGCAGACGCCACATGGCCAACGGGAAGCGGTGCCGGTGGCAGTGCGGGCGGTGCGCGAGAGCATTTCGGCGAACCCGGTGATGCCGGTGATCAACGGCGAAGCGAGTTACGAAATGCTCGGCGACCGCCTGCCGACGGCGTGGACGCGGGCGATGTTCTGGCTGTGCATGATGAATGGCGCGAAGGGGCACACCTACGGAGCCAACGGAATCTGGCAGGTCAACCGCCCCGGCCAGCCACACGGCCCTTCGCCTACAGCGGGCAGCCCGCCCACGGGATATGGGGTGATTACGTGGGAGGAGGCGATGAACCTGCCCGGCTCGACGCAAATGGCCATTGGGAAACGCTTCTTCGAATCACTCCCATGGACTCGATTGGCACCCATGCCGGACAGTGTCGCATGGGCAGACAGCGCGGATGCCGTGACGCCGGGCGACTGGATTTGGCACGATGAAGGCGATCCCAAACGCGATGCGCCGATTGCGGTCCGATACTTCCGGCGCACTTTCAACGTGGCAGACAAGGCGATTACCCGTCGCGCGATCCTGCGCGTCGCGACAGATGACCGCGGCACCATTTGGCTGAATGGGATCGAGGTGGGAACATGCGCGGACTGGGGCAAGCCCGTCATGCTGGATGCCGCGCCAGTGCTGCGGACGGGCCAGAACATCCTGTGCATTCGGGCGGAAAACGTAAAGGCTCCGGTGGCACTCAACCCGGCGGGATTGAACGCAGCGCTCGCGATGGAATTAACCGACGGGAAGAACACGACGGTGCGTTCCGACGAGCGCTGGCGTTCCGCGAAGGCGGAAGCGGATGGCTGGCGGGAAGCCGACTTCGATGACTCGAAATGGCCCGGAGTCGTCGTGACGGCGAAATATGGCGAAGCGCCGTGGGGACGCGCCGCGGAAGTCGACGATCCCCTCACCGGACCGCAAGCGTGCGGCATCGGCGATACGCTGCGCGCCATCTACACCCTGGACGAGCGGGCGATCGTCGTCCGCAACCTCAAGCCCGGCGCTCGGTATGATGTGACGCACTTTGACCCGGTGAAAGGCGAGCGCTCTTCCGCACCACAACTCACCGCCGACGCGCAGGGCCAATTGCGCTGCGAGCCGCCCGGGCACGGGCACGATTGGGTGCTGCTACTGACCAGGGAGTAAGCTGATACACGCCCTCAAGATTGGCTCACCGGCTTCCCAACGTTTACTTTGAGCCATCCCCAGATTCATCTGAAACGACGACAATATCGCTGGGGTGCAGGTGGCAGAACACCTTTTCGCCTTCATGGAAGGTCTCCTGCGGTGGCGCTTTCGTTGGCCACCATCACGCTGAGTTCCAGACCACCGGCCGTCTTGAGCGAAGCTCGCCGATTGCGCCCTTGAAAAGCTCTTCATCTACGGTTGCCGCAAAGACGTTTTCACCATTCGGCTTTGTCTTTTGCAGATGAATCTTTTCCGGGCGGATCGAGACGAGAAGTTGGGTCGAGCCGGCCGGCACATTGTCGGCCGGCACGCTGCACCTCGACATCGGGCGCGAGTCGGAGCCGCGTGAAGCTGCCTTCGCTGGCGATCGATGTCGGCTTCGATGATGTTTGCCTGGCCAATGAAGTTCGCGACAAAGCTGGTCTTCGGGAGAGTGATAGATCTCCGAGGATGGCCCAAGCTGCTCGATGCGCCCCTTGTTCACCACGGCGATGCGATCGGACATCGTGAGCGCTTCCTCCTGGTCATGCGTGACGAAGATGAAGGTGATCCCAAGTTTTTTTTGCAGCCGCTTGAGTTCGACTTGCATGAGGTGCCGCAGTTTGGCGTCGAGCGCGGACAGAGGCTCGTCGAGCAGCAGGACCTTTGGCTGGCAGACGATGGCGCGGGCCAGTGCGACGCGCTGTCGCTGGCCGCCTGAGAGCTGGCTGGGTTTGCGCTGCTCCATGCCGCCGAGCGAGACGAGACCGGTGACTTCTCCGACGCGCGCGGTAATTTCCGTCCTTCGGAAGCTTCTGCATTTTCAATCCGAAGCCGATGTTTTCCGCGACCGTGAGATGCGGGAACAGCGCGTAGCTTTGGAAGACCTGGTTCACGTTGCGCCGGTAGGGAGGCAACTGGGTGACATCACTTCCGTCGAGCCAGACGCTGCCCTCCGTGGGGGTCTCGAAACCCGATATCATGCGCAAGCAGCGTCGTCTTGCCGCAGCCGGAAGGGCCCAGGAGGGTGAGAAACTCGCCGGCCTCAATCCGGAGGTTGATGGACTCGACGGCGGTGAAGCCGCCGAAGCGTTTGGTGACATTTCTGAGTTCGACCATTGGGTCCATCGGCAGATTACGGGGCAGTGAACCAATTCAAGCCTGGGGGAACAAGGTTGATGTTGATCCGCTCCATTTCGCGATATGCACGCAATTCAAACGTACCGACCTCCTGTTGTTGGTTTTCGGACGATCAAACTACGATTCCGGGAGAGCCTGTCTCCGGGCGGTGAACCAGAAAGCAATCGCGAAAAGCGCGAGCAATGTCATCCCGAGGGCGGCGCCGAATGGCCAGTCCCGGGCGGTGCCAAAAAACTGGTTCTGGATCACCTCGCCGATCGTGGGATCAGTGCCGCCGCCCATCAATTGAGTGATGGCAAACATTCCCATCGCCGGGATGAACACCAACAGGACGCCGGCAATGATTCCGGGCTGGGTCAGCGGGAGGATGACTTTCTGGAAAGCGCGCACCGGGCCGGCGCCGAGATCGAAGGCCGCTTCGACCAGTGAATTATCGAGCTTCTCCACACTTCCATAAACCGGCAGGATGAAGAAAGGCAGATAGGAATAAACCAACCCAAGCACAACCGCTCCGGGCGTGTAAAGCATCTCAAACGGCTTGGAAATGATATTGGTATATTGCAGGAAGCCATTGAGCAAGCCATTGGTGCTTAGGATGGTCATCCACGCATAAGTGCGGATGAGAAAACTCGTCCAGAAGGGAATCATCACGAGCATGAGCAACAGATTCCGGCGATGTTCCGCGGCGCGACCGATGAACCACGCGACCGGGTAGCCGACCACAAAGCATATCACGGTGGTGAGACCGGCATACTTGATGGAGCGGGTAAGAACCGTGAAATAGGTGCTGCCGAAGCCGCCGGTGCTTTGATCAATGAAGATGCGTCGATAGTTATCCCAGGTGAAACTATAGACGATTTGGCCGAATTCGTCCCGTTGACAGAAACTGTACACGGCCAGGATGAAGGTGGGCGCGATGACGAAGGCCAAGAGCCACAACAGCATCGGAGCCATCAGCAGCCACCCGAAGAGGCCGGGCCGCCGTTGGCTTCCGGTCGCTTCGGCGCCGCCGATGGGTGCTTGCATGAAAACCCGGGAAGGGCTTACTGGCCCGTCTTCGCCTTGAGATCGGTGACGAGTTGATCGATGTCCGTCGCGCTTTTGCCGATGTCCTTGAATGTTTCCAGCTTCGGATTACCCGGCGGGTAGCTGGCGGGGTTTTCGCGTTGGTTTGGTTTGAGCAGTTTTACGGCTTCGGCGTTCGGATTGGTGTAGGGGAAGTCGTTCGAGATGAGAACACTAACCTCCGGCTTGAGGATGTAGTTGATGAACTTTTCGGCGTTCTCCTTGTTCGAGGCGCCTTTCGGGATAGCGAGGCTGTCGATGAACCGGTGCGCTCCTTCCTCGGGAAGCACATATTGAAATTTCTTGTTCTTATTCCAGAGGATCGCCGCTTCGCCGCTCCAGACGATTCCGAGATCGACATCGCCATTCAGCAGGGCGGTTTTCGGAGAATCAGAATCATAGACTTTGATTTGTGGTAGCCACTCGTTGAGCACCGGCTTCACTTTCTCCAGGGTTTCCGGGGTAATATCGTTAGCGGGGAGCCCAGCGAATTGAGCGCCCAGGAAACAATTTCACGGGAGTCATTCAGGGCGACGATGCGGCGACTTGTATTTGCCGGAAAAGACATCCGCGTATCCCTTGATCGGGTCTTTGATCTTGTCGGTATTGACGACGATTCCAACGGTTCCCGCCATCCACGTCACGCAGTATTTGCCTTCCGGGTCATGTGGGAGCCCGGTGAACTTCGGATCGAGATTCTTGATATTGGGGATGTTTGCCAGATCAAGAGGCTCCAGTTTGCCGGCCTTGATCAACGCTTCGATCGTATATTCCGAAGGCTGGACCAGGTCGTATTTTCCGCCGGCGAGGAGCTTGGAGAGCATCTCCTCGTTGGAGGCATAGTTTTCCACGTTGACTTTGATTCCGGTTTCCTTGGTGAAACCATCGATGACTGCCTGCGGAACATATTCCGACCAACAGAAAAGATTCAGGACGTCGTTCTTTTTGGCCGGTGAATAGCCGCGGCAATGCGGCACAGACAAGTGCGAGGATGATGAGCAGGCGGATGGTTTTCATTGGCAGTTTTGAGATGTCAGGATCAGCGGTTGAACTTTCGCGTTGTCTCACCAAGCACAACCAGAAGGGCGGTCGCAAGGATGAAGACGGCGGAGACGGCATTTAGCGAAGGATCGAGTCCTTTTTTCGCGAGGCCATAAACCTTCAATGGCAGTGTCTGGGAATGCGGTCCGGTCACGAAAAAGCTGACGATGACTTCATCCATCGAGAGCGTGAAAGACATCAACGCGCCGGAGATGATCGCGGGCAGGAGATAGGGGATGATAACCAGCCAGAATGCCTTGAGCGGGGGTGCGCCGAGGTCCATCGCGGCTTCCTCGAGATTCGGATCGACCCCGGAGAGCCGGGCCTGCACGGCCACGAGGACAAAGGGAAAGCAGAACGTGGTGTGCGCGATGATGAGCGTGAGGAATCCCCGCTCGAATTCCGCCCCGGTCAACGTTGCCAGCCAATGATTGAGCGGGCCCGCGGCGATGGTGAAAAGGATGAGCAGACTCACGCCCA
>CAWCSW010000008.1:0-13794 GCA_963798345.1 uncultured Verrucomicrobiae bacterium
AGTTTACCTTCGAACTCAACAAGACGTTGCAGCGCTTCGAGGAAATCTCGGAAGGCAGGGGCGGGAAGCATGATTGTGTCACGCCGTCCTCCCACGTCTTCCGTAATTTTCAAAAAGCGCCCGCGTTGGTTTTCCTTGAGATCGAGGAAGAATATTTTCCGCTCAATTGCCACCTTTTCGGAAGCAATAGGATCAGAGGGCATCCGTTCCCCGGGATTCTGGTTCATCATATACAGGCTTTTCTATCTGATTGCCACACCCCCACCATGAGGGCAGGTCAATTTGGAGGCCGCGATGGTAGTTCTTAAAAGTTGTCGTGCAACTACGAAACAGAGCTTTTCACCGAGGTATCTTCGCGAAGTCGAAAATAACATTACGGCGCGAGGCCGACCGCCGAACGTACCCGCGCCATCGTCTGGTGCGCCACCGCACGTGCTCGGGCGGCTCCATTTTTGAGAACACGATCCACGTAGCTCGTATCACCGGCCAATTCCGTGCGCCGGCTCCGCATGGGAGCAAAATACTCCCACAAGGCACCAAACAGACGTTTCTTAAAATCTCCATAACCGACACCACCGGCGCGAAACTGCTCCTCCATGGCCGACACATCTCCTTCACCCGCCACCAGCCGATAGAGCTCGATAATACTGGATCCCGTTGGATCTTTGGGGGCTTCGAGCGGTGTCGAGTCCGTGGTGATCGACATGATCTTTTTCCGAATCACCTTCTCCTCGCCGAAAAGCTCAATCGTGTTGTCGTAACTCTTGCTCATCTTTTGACCATCGAGCCCCGGAATCGTCGCCATCGCCGGCAGGATACTCGCCTCGGGAATCACAAAAACCTCGCCGTACAGGCGGTTCATGATCGCCGCGATATCGCGAGTTACCTCGACATGTTGCTTTTGATCGCGCCCCACCGGCACGACATTCGAATCGAAAAGAAGGATGTCCGCCGCCATCAACACCGGATAGGCGAACAGTCCGTGCGACGGCACCTTCTCCTTCGCCACGTGATCCTTGTAGGCATGGCAATTCTCGAGCATCGGCATCGGCGTCACACACGAAAGCAGCCAGGTCAGCTCAGTAACTTCCGGCACATCGCTTTGCCGCCAAAGCACCGCCTTCTCCGGATCAAGCCCGCAGGCGAGAAAATCCAGCGCCACCCCGCGCGAGTATTCACGCAACGCCTCCGGATCACGCACCGAGGTCAGCGCATGGTAATCCGCGATGAAATAAAAGGCCTCCCCGCGCTCCTGCCATTCGATCGCCGGCCGCATCATCCCGAAGTAATTGCCGAGATGCGGTTTGCCGGTGGGTTTAATGCCCGAAAGAATGCGAGGCGTGGCCATGGTGAAAGCTTTGGTGTTTCCCCCACCAACCACATTCAGCGACAGCGAGGAAAGCGGCGCACCATCCCGCCGCCGCCTCCGAGGTGTCAAGGCTCAGAGGCTGGGGCGTCGTTCCGCTTCGAGTCATTTGATTTCCCAAATCCAGTTTTGGATTTCGCCCCAGGTCTTGTTCCGGTTGAACTCATCCACACGATCCTTCGCCACCGACCACAGTTGATATCCGTCGTCCGTCTTCTCGTAACGCAATGACTCGCCGTCACCGACATCCATGGGAACCTTCGCGTCGATTTCGTCGAACGCAGTCGCCACATCGTCGGGAAACGCGCCGTGCCGGTTGCGATACTGTTCGAGAATACATCCCGCGTAAGCCTGCTGAATCCGGGTATGCGCCCGCAAAACTCGCTTCTCGAGACTCTCCGTCATCGGAAGCAACATGATGAGGAACATGTTTTGAAGTCGAACGAATATCGACGGCTCCAGCCGGTATTGCTCATGGTTCTTCTCCGATTTCCCGAGCGAAAATGTGCCGCCGTTCGCCTCCACACGGGCGATTGCCGAGTCGTAATATTGATTCAATTTCACTCGGTTGAGCGCGATCCATCCGCTCGGATAAAGTGAAGGAATAGTTGCGATCCGCAGTCCAGTATCATCCGTCAGGTTTTTGCGGCCCGCTCGCAGGTCGGCGATCCACTCGAACAAATGATTCGTTTGGGCGCGTTCGGTTTTCAGGCCAAACCTCCATGCTTCGATCAGCCCCTTGTCCTGCAATGTCGTCACTAGTCTCCCGAGTTCCGGCTCGTTCCAATTCCGGCCGAGCAATCCGGCTTGCACGGCGTCCGCGAGGCCATTCCAGATCGCCATCGCAGCCAACGTAGAAAGCAGCGTCGGGTCACCTTCCATGGCTTCGGCAAGCCGCTTGCCCACGATGAATTCCGAGAATGCTTTTTCACTTTCCCCCACGGCGAGATGCGCACGCGTTCGCAAAGCGAGAACCATTCCGGCTCCCATGGCTGCCGTCATCTGAGGTCGTTTCGCGATCGGTTCCTCGCTCGCATCAACCCGAAACTGCGTGTGCGGTCGATCGACAGCGTCCCGGATCGTCTGCAATTCCGGCTCGAATCTCTCCAGGGCTCGCAGGATGTCGCGCGCCGGCTCATCGCTCGCCGCGTCAATCCACTTCGCTTTCACAAATGCATCCCGTTGCTTCCTCAAATCGAGAAGATCCTCGGGAGGCAACTTCTTCGCTCGATACGCCGAAACAGACGGTGGCGCGGGAAATTGAAACGGGTTGCCACCGGCATAGAAAATAGGAAGCGCGGCAAAATTCTCCGACTCCGGCACCGGGGGCGGAATGAAATCTTCGAGGTTCAATTTTACTCCGCGCGCCTTCGCCTCCGCTTCATACTCCCGCCACGCATCGCGCCCGCGATGATTTTCGTAGTTGTAAAAACCGACGATCAGCATCGTCAAAAAAAGGAAGCCGAACGCCGCCGCCTGGAGGAATCGTTTGAGGAGTTTTTTCATTGCCGTGGGGAAGCAGCCTGAGGGCGCGACGATTAAATGCCGCCAATTTTCCAAAGGGTAAAGCCAGATGGGCAGACGCGCGCGATTCGAGCAATCAGGCGGGCATCAACGCGCTGTTCACCTCCACACTGTAAGCGAATTGGGATTCAGTCCCCGATTTTCCAGACCCAATCCGGATTGTGGCGCGGTTTGGGATTGGTGCCGGGAATCCCGCCATCATCCTTCCGATTGGCGCCGACCGACCACAGCCGATAACCCGTTTCCGTCTTCCGGTAGCGCAGCGGCTGGCCATCGCATGGGTCGATGGAAATGGATTTCGAATCCTCATCCATCGCCACCGTCAACGTTTCCGGAAACGTTCCGCGTCGGCGCCGAAAAAGTTCCAGGGCGCAGCCAATCGACACCGCATTCAGTTCGGCCTGGGAGTACAGGAGGACCGTTTCCACGGATTGATAGATGGACATGCTTTCCTTGGCCCAAATGTAGTAAAGCGGCGCGAATGGATCTTGCCCCGCCAGGCTCAAGTAATCTTCCCCGGCGGAGGCAGGCGCGATGGTATGCTTTTTCGTCGAGACCCTCCTCAGCTGCGCGTCGATCGTTTGCGCGATCTTCGCCTTGTTTTGGTAGAGCCATCCGCGCGGATAGACGTGGGAGACAATGACCATCTTGGCTGTGGGCGGAGATTCGGCGTTTTCAGCCACGGACTCCGCGAATTCTCTCGGACCCCCAGCAAGAATCGTATCCAGCATATGATTCATGGCCACCCGTTCGCTGCGCATCGCCCACTGCCATCGCGCAATCGCATCCAGAGCCGCAAATTCCGACATAAGCTGATTCAACTCCGCGTCGCTCCAGGAATTCTCGGCCAAACCCTGCCAAACGACCTCGCTGACTTTTCCGAGGAGCGCCGCCCAAACGATACTTGGGACCATGAATGGTTCGTCCTTCATCGCGTCGCAGAGTCGCAGTCCCAAGCGGATTTCCGAAAAAGAGGATGCACTGTCGCCAAGAGCGAGATACGCCCGCGCTCGGAGGGCGATACAATCCTGCGCGTCCATCAAGATTTTCACATGCGGTATTTTGGCTGAAGCCCCGTCCTCCCAGTTCACCGGGAAACGGAAGGTCGGCCGCGACGATGCATCCCGCAGTTGTTGCAGCCACGGTTCGACCCGTTCCAACGCCTGCAACACATCCCGCGCAGGATCGTCAGTCGCATCCTCAATCCAGCCCATCTTCACGAAATGCTCGCGCCACTGAATGATTTGGAAAGGATCACCCGTTGGATCTGAACCGGCTGATTTCGGGAGCGGCGGAAGTGTGAACGGAGTTTTCAGTTCGCGGGCCGACATTCCTGCCGCAGCTGCTTCTTGAAAAATTGGGATCGCCGCGAAGTTGTCTTCGTCCGCAATCGGCGACGGAAGGACTGACTTCCAATCGAACGTCTCTCCACGCGCCTCGGCCGCGGCCCGGTATTTTTCCCAAGCTCTCCTTCCCCGCCAATTCTCAAACGCATACAACCCGATCACCACTACCGCCAGGCCGGCAAATCCCACCGCGAAAGCGAAGAGGCAGCGTTTCACCAATTTCGGAGGACGAGGCATAGGGCAACGATGAGGTCTTGAACCCGGCCGACCAAAGTTGCAATCCGCAGCGCTCGCCTCCGAGACCGGTCCCGGCGATCAAGCTCGCGCGCGGATGCCGGACACGGCTGAGAAGATCGAGGTAACGATGCAGTAGGCGATGACGGTGACGACGCAGGCGAGGAAGATGATGATCAGCGGAGAAATGAGGGCGGTCAGGCGTTTGATCCGGGCGTCGAGTTCCTTGTCGTAGCGTGCAGCCGCTTTTTGCAAGGAGCGGGACAGATTCCCGGTCTGTTCGCCGATCGTCACGATGTCGGTCAGCAGCGGCTGGAATGCGCCGGCGCGCCGCAGGGAATTCGCCAGCGGAAGACCCGCCGCCACGGATTCGATGACGTTCTGCAAGCGCTGACGAAAGTAGCGATTCGAGGTGCCCCGCACCAGGAGCTTTAATGACGATAAAAGCGGAACTCCATTGGTGACAAGATTTCCCAGTGCCTGAGTGAATCCGGCGTAAAAACGTGTTTCGATCACCACGCCGATGAGCGGTATTTTCATTTTCGCGCGGTCCCACCATATCCGTCCCGGCCCTGTGGCGATGAAGAGTCGGAATGCGATGAAGACAGCGGCGGCGATCAGGAGGCCGTGCCACCAATGGGCGGTGCAGAAAGCACTGACATCGAGGAGGAGAAGAGTGATCGCGGGCAGCTGCTGACCAGTCTTCGAGAGCAGACTCGTGAGCTGCGGGACGAGGACCAGCACGAAGACGCCCATCAAAAGCGCGCAAGCACCGATCATGAGCGCCGGATAAATCAGCGCCTGGAGAAAGCGCCGCTGCAGCTCGTAAATCTGCTGCATGCTCTGTCCCATGCGATGCAGCACGCCGGGCAACGTGCCGGACGCTTCACCGGCGGCGATCAACGATGTGTAAAGATCGTCAAAACTTCTCGAGCTGAGACGGAACGCGGCGGCCAGCGTCTGCCCTTCACGCAGGTGATGGCGCACATGCGTTGCGATCCGACGGATCAAAGGGTCCTGCTGACGTTCCGCCATCACATTGAGCGCCTGCTGCACGGGCAGGCCCGCATCGAGCAGATCGGCCAGCTCACTGGTAAAAAAGATTAGCCGGCCCCGGTTCAGTCGCGGCATTTCCCCGGAGTCATCGGCCACGTCAAGATCCACACCCTTCGCCGTGCCGTTTTTGGGGGAGGTTGTCCGCACCGCCTTCTTTTCCGTCACCTCGATCGGCGCCAGATGCCGCGCCTCGATCTGCCGGAACGCTTCGCCGCGACTGGCGGCGTCGAGCGCACCAGCAATGGGGCTACCGTCGGGCGCGAGCGCTTCAAAAACAAATTGCGGCATCGGGGTGTCGGCTCAGGTGGTGTGAAATCCGGCAGTGACGGCGATCACTTCTTCGACTGTCGTTTCGCCGGCGATGACTTTTTCCCATCCGTAATCCCGCATCGGAATCATCCCCTGTTCGTTCGCTTTGGCGCGCAACGTCATCACCGAGGCACGATCAGTCACGAGCTCCTGCAACTCCGGTGTGATGGCGCAAATCTCGATCAACGCCAGGCGACCGTGATAACCCGTGCCACGGCATTCCTTGCAGCCGGCGGGCAGGAGGATCTTGTGTTTTTGCTCCAGCGGAAAACCGATGGATTTCAGATACGATGGCGGGTGCTGCGCGGGCGGCGCGGGCTGACGGCAGTGCGGGCAGAGCCGGCGCACGAGCCGTTGCGCAAGTAACGCGCGCACCGACGATGCGATGAGAAATGGCTCGATGCCCATGTCGAGCAGCCGGGAGATTCCGCCGACGGCGTCATTGGTGTGCAGCGTGCTGAAGACCAAATGTCCGGTGAGGGCGCCGCGGATGGCGATTTCCGCCGTCTCAAGGTCGCGCATTTCGCCGACCATGATGACATTCGGATCGCCCCGGAGAATGCTGCGCAGGCCCGTGGCAAAGGTAAGATTGATGTCGGGTTTGACCGCGATCTGCACCACGCCATCGAGCTTGTTTTCGACGGGATCTTCGATCGTCACGATCCGGCGACCCTCGGTGTTCAGCTCGCGCAGGAAGGCGTAAAGCGTGCTGGATTTCCCGCACCCGGTCGGACCGGTCACCAGGATGATGCCATTCGGCTGTTCGAGCAGCGAACGCACACGGACCAGCATCGTGGCGTCCATCCCCAGCCCATCGAGATCCAGGCGTTCCCGCCCGAGCAGACGCAGGCTCACGCTCTCGCCATTGACCGATGGAATGGTCGCGATGCGAACGTCGACGCGTTTGCCCGCCAGCTCGAGATTGATACGCCCGTCCTGTGGCAACCGGCGTTCCGCGATGTCCAGATGCGCCATGATTTTCAAACGCGATATGAGCGACGCCTGCAGGAGGCGCACGTTGGGCGGCACCGACACCTCGGTGAGGATGCCATCCACGCGATAGCGAATGCGCAGATCGTTTTCCAACGGTTCCACGTGAATGTCCGTGGCTCGCTGATGAATCGCTTCGGTGAAAATTTGATTCACGAAATTCATGATCGTCGCCTCTTCATTTTCCTCCAGGACGGTCACTTCCTGGCGCAACGCGTCGGGTTCGTCTTCCTGGCCGTGCTTGTCGTCGATCAAATCATCGAAATGCGCCGCGCCGACTCCATAGCCGGCCCGCAAGGCGGAGAGAATGGCCGTGCGCGTGGTCAGGCTCCACCGCACATTTTGGTCGAGGCTCTGCCCGGCCATCTGACGCGCTTCGAGATCGAATGGGTCGCACGTCAGCAACAGCAGATGCTCGGGTTCGCTGTGGCCCGGAAAGACACGGTGTCGAAGCGCGAGGCGCGCGGGCAGGAGCGTGTGCGGAGGCGTGCGATGATCGAGCTGCGGTGCCGGGGTGAATGGGACATTTAGCGAACGGCTGATGGCGTAGAAAAACGCGGATTCATCGGGGACGATTCCGGCGTCGAGAATGCAGTCGATGAATTTCCCGCCGTTCTGTCCCGCCGCTTGCACGGCGCTGCGGAGAGCATCTTCATCCGTGCATCCGCCGTCGTGGGCGGCGCGCAAAACGAGTGCTTCGATCGGCTTTTCCAAATCGTTGACGATGGGCTCGATGGCAATCATGGGCGTACAGGTTGAATGTTTTTGCCGCCATCGGTTTGCCGGGGCCCGAGCTGGGGCTGGCGGAATTCGGGCCGCGGGAGGTTCGGAAACGCTATCTGCGCATCGAGAGCAATATCTGTGCGTCGCTCCTCGCCTTCGCTCGTCGCGTCGGCTTCCTGGTTGTCCTCGACCACGACCGGCTGAATGAAGATGAGCAACTCTTTGCGTTGCTTGCGCGTCTTGGTGGACCGAAACGCCATACCGAGCAGCGGGATGCGGCTCAAAACGGGGACGCCGGAAGTGGTCTTTTCCTGGCTTTCAGTGATCAATCCGCCGAGGATGATCGTGTGCCGGTTTTCTACCGTTGCGGTCGTGACGAGGCGCTCGGTGGAAATGATCGGCACCACATTATCGGCGACCTTTTGCTCACCGATGACGTTGTCGTTGACCTGCGCGACCGTGAGGTTGATCTCCTTGTTGCTGTTGATCAGCGGAATCACTTCCAGCTTCAGCACCACGTCCTGGAAGGCGATGTTTGTCTGTACTCTCGAGTTATTCGAGAGATCGCTGACGGTGCTCGTCGGAACCGGAATACGCTGGCCGGAGGTGATGGTGGCTTTTTTGTTGTTGGCCGCGTAAATCGACGGGCGGCTTAAGACCTTGAAGCGCTGCGTCGACTCGAGGGCGCGCACGAAAACATCCAATCCGTCGGCCAATTGCCCGTAAAAACTCAGCCCGCCCAAGGGTTGAATGGCGGAGGCGACCGGATTGCGAATGTCGGCGACCGCATTTCGGATGGCATCGCTCGTGAGCAGGCTGGCCGCGAAGTTTCCGTGGCCGCCGGCATTGAATTGCCTCAAGTAATCGACGCCGACCTCAAAATTATCATCAAGCGTCAGCTGCCCAATGATCGTCGCGAGATAGACTTGTGGCGGTTTGTGGTCGAGTCGCTCAAGCAGGCTGCTGATTTTCGCGAGATCTTCTGCCGGGCCATAGGCGATCAATTTATTGGCCTGCACGTCCGCCACCAGACGCGTCTTTCCGACCAGCACGGAGATCGGTGGCGCCGTTTCCTCCGGGGGCAAAAGAGTATCCTCGTAGCCGGCAGGCGCTTTCGTGCTCTGCACCTGATTGGCGACCGGACGTGGCCGGCCCGTCAGCGTGGCGGGATCGGGCGAAGCCAGTGCGGCTCGGCGCGTGCGAACGATTTCTCCGCCAGCCATCAGGCTGCTGCCGCTGCCGGTATCTTGCAGGATGTCCACCAGCACGGAGATAACTTGATCGACGAAAACATATTTCAATCGGCGCTCCAGCGGCACCAGCTCTTTGATCGGCTGATCAAATTCTTCGATCAATCTCCGCACATATGCCTGATCGGCTGCGCGGGCGACGACCATGAGCCGATTCAACCGGTCGTCCGCGACCACTCGGGGCGGGACCGGGGCAACTTCAGGTGGCGGGATGCGATTGGCGCGGTCACCGACCGTGTCCGCCGTGATCGGTGGACTGACCGGCTTGGTCTTAAAGGTCGTCGTGATGATCTGCCCAATCACGACGGCGTCCGCGTATTTCAGAGGATAAAACTCGGTCTCGAGAAGCGATTGACCCTGGGCCACGTCGAGGACTTCGGCAACGCGCAGAATCTGCCGAATATTATCGGCGTTTTCGGTGATGAGCAGACCGGGCGGACTCGTCACCGGCGTGATCCGGCCGAACGTGTTCAAGCCCACATGGCTCCAGAGCGTGACCGCTGCTTCCGCCGGATCGAGATTCTCCAGGCGCAGAAGATACGAGGCCATCGAGTGCCCAACCGGTAGTTGATCTTCCTGGGTGTAAACTTTCAAGCCGCGCGTGAGATTGGCCTGCGGAGAAGTGCTCATGGCGACCCGCACGCTACGTCCGTCGGGTGATTGCGTGAGCACATAGCCATTGAGCTGCAAACTCGATTCGATCAACTCGATGGCTTCCTTTTCGGTAACGGGCGCCGCCGTCACGAGACTGATGGGATTACCCTCGAAGATCGCCGATTCCTTGACGATGGCTTTGCCGGTGAGGAGTTCGTAAATGCCGAGCACATCGGCCACGCCGTTGTTGGGAAACTGCAACTGGACCGTCCCGCCGCCGGGTGTGGGAGGCGCCTGAGCCTGGACGCGCCAGCCGTTCGCCGCCCAGATCGCGCCGAGCGTGAGGATAGTCAGGAAACGGGAGCGTGGGAGAATTCTTAAAGTGGTGGCTGCCAAAGTGGGGTTGGGGATAAGGGTTTCATTTTCTCGCGGGTTCGTTGGTTGGTGGAGAATTGGGAGCAGGCTCGACGCCGTCCTCGGGCTTGGCGGCCCGCGCCTCGTCAAGGGCGCGTTCAGCAAATGCGATTCGCTGCGCATCCGATGCCGCCGGGTAGGTGGCGACGTAGGCGGAAAAAGCCGTCCGAAATGATTCCTGGGCGCCAGCCGGCAACGCTTCGAAGTCTTTGGCCACTGCAGGGTCCAACGAGCGCAGCAGCGCCTCGACAATCGCCGCGGCTTCGCTTCGCGGTGCGGGTTTGGACTTATTATCGAGTTTGGGCGGCGTCAGCCGCTCGGGATCGAAGCGTAACTTGATAACCTGGTCGCCAGCCGAAATCGTCGCCGCCACACTGCGCAGATCACTGTTTTCGCTGAGCGACATGAGTTTCCAGCCCTGCACATTCGGATTCGCGGATACGATAAACGAGCGACCCGAAGCGCGGTCCCACACGGTCACGACCTTTCCCGCGGGAAGCGAAGCAACCCCGGAAAGCACCAGCGATTCCGAGAGCGCGAGCACACGTCGGAAAGGCGGATGCTCAAAAAGATCCGGATAATCACGCGCGCTCACCGGCGCGGGAATCGCGGACGAATCGTTGCCGACGGCGAGCGCAAGACCGAGGCTCCACACCCCAAAGTATACGAACATCAATTGGGGCGTTCTCATGGCTTGAATAGCCTCGCGACGGTGATGTTGCTCGTCAGGCGCGGCGGGGTGGCGGAGGTCGAGGCCACGACCAAATGCTTGATCAGGTGGGGTTTCTCCGGCGTTTGCAGGTCGGCGAGCCACCGGAACACCGCGGCGTCGGGACCGGCAACCTGCATCGAAATCGGCAACTCGCGATGATTCGGACCCGCCTCGGGTTTCAAGAGCACCGGGGACGTGATCGTCAACCCTCGTTCCCGTGCGGCGCGCTCGAGATCTTCGAGGAACGCGCTGTGTGCCTGCCCCTCGTCGGGCAAAGACGGGAGGTTGGCATCGAGCCAGGCCTGGCGTTCCCGCCAAAACGGCGCATCACCGGCCGCCGCGACCGCCGCCCCAAAGCGGCTCTGATAGTCCTCGATCTTCTGCCGCGCTCCAGCGAGTCGGGTGCGATGATCACGCGAAAGAAAGAAGGCCACGACCGACAAGACGACGACGGCGCACATAAAAAAAAGGCGGCGTTCGGAAGAAGTGAGAGTGCGTTTCATCGCATCTTGCCTTTAAGTTCAAAGGCGGCGGAGCCGTCCGCACCGATTAACGGCGGGAGCATATCCTGTGGGCGCTGTCTCACTTGGTCCGGGCGTGGGTGGCCGCAGGCTCGCCGGCCGAGCTGGAGTCCAGCGACAACTACGCCCGCTCGACCGCGGTCGTGCGCGCCATCCTGCGGGTGGCCGGCGCGCCGGGCACGTTCGACCACCAGGACACCCGACAGCAGTCCCTCGGCGATGACGACTCCGAGTGGGCCGAGTTCCTGCAGGCCGTGCGCGCGGTGTTCGACGACCGGACGTGGTCGGCCCGGGAACTACTGGCGCGGGTGGTGACGGAATCGGTCGATCGCGCGTCGACCCGCGAAGGGCTGCCCGCGCCGCGGGACATGATCCCGCTGGATGCGTTGCCCACTGAGTTGGTCGACAAGGTCAACCGGGCTCGCGACAACGACGTACGGGTGATCGTCAAGTCGTTGGGCATGTGGCTGCGCAATCGCGACGGCCGCTGGGCCGGGGATCTAACATGCCGGCAGGCGGGCAAAGATCGAAACGGCGTGGCGTTGTGGCGGATCGAACGCACCGGGCCTTCACGGTGATCATCTGTGGGTCTTATGTCGTGTATGTCTTATTCGCGTGGTCAAAAGTGCGGGGTCTGCGGGGTCTGCGGGGTCTAACGCCCAGACCTTCGCGCGAGAAAAACTAAATGATCATGGAGGAATACCAGTGAATGATTCTGGGGAGGGCCGGGGAAGGTCGCCGCAGACCCCGCAGACCCCGCAAGATCAAGACTCTGCGGCACCCCCCGAGCGAGCCGGATCGTGTCCTGTGACGTGGTTGGAGGCGGTCCTGCGGGCCGCTGGCGCGGCCAGGGTGGGCGGCAAGTGGCAGTGCCCCGCGCACGCCACCGTCGGCGAGCACAGCCCGTCTCTGTCGGTGTCCGCCGGTCGGGAGGGTCAGCTCCTGATCAAGTGCCATGCCGGGTGCACGTGGCGGAAGGTGCTGCGCAGCCTGTTCGTCACCTCGGATGCGCTGTGGGTCGCGCCGCCTACCCCGCCGGAGCGGCACGCCCAATTCCTGCTGCGACACCTGACGTTCCCGCCGCCGAAGCTGGCCGGCGGGACCGGGGCCGGCGGTCGCTCACCCCTGCGCGGCTTCCGCCGGGACGCTCTGCACCCGTACGCGGCCCGAGGTGCCGACTCCCGGACGGTGGCGGTCAAGGTCCGTTACCGGCACCCGGAGACGGGCGAGAAGACGGTGCGGTGGAAGTCGCGGGGCCCCGACGGCGCGCCGTGCTCGGGCCTGAACGGGCTGCGCGAGGCCGATCTTGCGCTGTACTACGAACACGAGATCCGGCTCGACCGGCGCGTCGTCGTGTGCGAGAGCGAGTCCTCGGTGGACGCGCTGCGGGAGGCCGGCGTGTGCGCGACGACGTGGCCGGGCGGGGCGAGCAGTCCGCCGCTGGACTACCTCGCCGCGGTGCTCGGTAGACACCCGGACGTGCTGATCGTCCCGGACCACGATGACGCCGGCCTGGCCTGCCGCGACCGGTTGACCGCCACGCTGCCGCACGCGCAGGTGCTGCTCGGTGAGCCGGGCGAGGACGCGCGCGACCTGCTGCACCGGCTCGGGCCTGTGGTGTTCGAGTCGGCGGGCCACGACGAGAGGAAGATCGAAGACATAATCGAGAACACGGCCCCTACCGCGACCGGAGGCGAGGTTCGATCAGCGGATCACTTCGATCCCGTAGAGCTGGCCGTCGCGGCCCTGGGAGACGAGCACGGTCACGCCGTCGACCCGGAAGCCTTCGCGGACCCGGATGTCGCGGCGCTGCTGGCGGAGATCGTGGCGCACCCCGATCAGCTCGCCGGAACGGTGCGGGCGCTGCGGGTCCTGCTCGGCTCGGTGCACGCACGCAACGCTACGGCGCCGGCAGAGGCCGCCACAGCGCCGGAGATGTGCGACCTGTGCCACAGGAGGGTCCGGGGCGAGCCGCTCTACGCCACGGTCGAGCCCGCGTCGGGTTCCGATGTTGTCGTCGCGCGGGTCGTCGGCTGGGTCCCCGCCGCCGGCCCAGCCCGGAAGAGCCCCGGTTCCACCCGGTGCTGGCTCCGCTCGGTCGCCGCTGCGGAGGAGCCGACACCTGGGCCCCCTCGGACGGAGACCTACGGTTCGCCGCGTGCCGGGCGGAGGCCGGTGTTGATCGCTTCGTCTGCGACCTCGACCACAGGCGGGTCAACGGCCTGATCAGGGGCGCGCTGTACGACGCCGAGGTGCCGCACACACTGAGGAGATCATGGATGCGAAGGTGAGCGTCCGGGACGCCGTCGAGCTGCTCACGGGACCGTCGGTGCCTGACGAGTCGTCTGACGGTGGTCTCGCCCGCCGAGGCGCTCATCCGCGACGTGCTGCCAGCGGTGGCCCGCCATGATCGGATCTACCGGCTCCGGGATGGGCGCCTGGTGCACGGCGAGCCCTGCTCCCGCCCCTGCCCCGACGAGAACGGCGGCTGCTGTGGCGGTTGGGCCATGCCGCGGCAATGGGTCGGCCGGTGAGCGACTACCTCCCGCAGGGCTACCCGCTCTTCGCCGCGGTGGACGACGGTCCGCCCCGCCGTGGATCGGGGTCGTCGTCGGTCGGGTGGGAGTCGGAGCTGGCCGGGCACCCGGCCCATCCGGTCGTCGCGCCGCTTGGTTTCGGTGGCCCGGGTGCGCTGGTGGAGGCGGGGCGGCCCGGGCACGGGAGGACCCGTTGCACATCACGCTAGGGATCCACG
>CAWCSW010000009.1:0-510096 GCA_963798345.1 uncultured Verrucomicrobiae bacterium
CTCTGAACTAACCGTTTAGATACTTCTTGTCCGTTTCCAGATCTGCGTGGCCAGCAGCGTGAGCGACGGCGCCGACGACGAGGCTCGCGTTGCGGCGGTCGATGCCGGGCAGGACGTCGTAGAGGCTGACCGGGATCCCGCCGGCGATGCTGGCAGCGATAAGAAGCATCCGCCGTTCCCCGCCGCTGGATGGAAGCTCGCCGGCGTGCAAGGCGGCGATTGCTGCTTCCCAGTCGGTGGCGGCCAGGACGGTGGTGCCGTCGCTGATGCTGGTGCCGGTGGTGATGAACCGGCTGGTGAAGTCGTCGCGGTGCAGCCAGCTGCCGCAGTCGATGAGCAGGTCGGCGCCTGCTTCGAGGGGATGGATGCCGCGGGCGCAGGCCCGCAGGGCGTCGCTGAGCCGATGAGGGTTCGCGGTGGTCACGGGGTTCCTTCCGGTGCGGGCGGGACGGAGCGCCCGGCGATGTCGGGGAATGCGGGCATGCCGAGGTGGACGGCTTGCTCCCGGCGTTGCATGGCAGTGCCGATCTGGGCGAGCTTGTCCTCGGTGCCGGCGAGGCTGACCTTGAGGCCCTCGATCTCGCCGAGCCAGCCTTCGCGCCCGGCCTCGGCGATGCGGTCGTGCAGGTTGTCCCGGATCTCCTCAAGCCGGCCGCGCTGGGCGGGGTCCGGCCTCAAGAGCGAGCACCTGACACAAGCGTGCTCATGGACGCAGGGTGACGCGAATGCGCGGGCGCACGTGCCGACCGAGACTTTCCGCTTTTCGAAATGGGCGAGGAAGGCGTCCCATTCCTCCTCGGTGGGAGTACGGTATTCCTCGCTGGGCCGGGTGGCGCGGCGGCGGGCGATGAACGCCCGGTGCGCCTCGATCGCCTCGGCTGGGTAGACGGCCTTGTAGCCGATCGTGGTGCCGATGTTCTTGTGCCCGCAGATGACCTGGGCGATATGCGGCGGCAGGCCGCTCATGATGGCGTCGGTCACGAAGATCCTGCGGAAATCGTGCGGGGAGAACATGAGCGGGTCGCCGGCGGCATCGGTCAGGCCGGTCGCGGCGAGCGCGTTGATGAGCAGCTTGCGGATCGCGCTGGGGGTGAACGCCCGGTTCTCGCTGCCGATGGACCGCTGGAACAGCAGCGGCATGGGCGGGTTCCAGACACGTTCCCGGACGTCGTAGGAGACGGTCAGCGGGACATCGCCGCCGGGACCCCGGAGCCGGCTGATGATCGCCGACAGGACATCGGCAAGCTCGGGGCTGACCAGGAGCAATCTCTCCGTATCGGTCTTGCTCGGTGCTATCTGCAGCAGCGGGACGAGCTCGCCGGTCGCAGGCAGCCGGTACTCGGTAATGCCATGATGAGTGAGCTCCAGGAGCTCCTCGCAGCGGATCCCGGTCAGCCTCAGGACCTCGATCGTGGCGAAGCCCCAGAACGCTTCTTCTTCCTCGTAGGACAGGTTTCGGCGCTTGCCGGTGGCGGCGTCCTCGGCCCACACGTGCCGCCCGTTGGCCTTGGGCGCGACGGCCCGGCGCAGTGTCCCGCCGGTGCCCTCGATGATCTGTCCGGGCGGTGTCGCCATGGCGGCCTGGAGCTGGCAGGCGGTCGCGTTCTTGCGCTCGGCGGCGGTGCGGGTGAGGACGGGCAGGACGGGCAGCCGCTCGCGGGTCCGCTGGTCCATCCGGGCCTTGCGCCGCCGGCGTTCCTTAGCCCAGTTGACCTCGGCGTCGCTGACCGGGCTCGGGACTGCCCACTGCGCCCAGCGGCCGGGCTCCTCCATGGCCCACTGGGCGATGTCGAGATAGAGCGCCCGGACGCGTATCAGCTCGTCCTTGGCGTTCAGCCGCGGCCGGGTGACGACGGTCTTCTGCCCGTCGGGGCCGGTGACGCTCCGCTTGATCGTCTGCAGGTCTTCCTTCCAGGCGCGGGCGACCTCCGGCGGCAGCCGCAGCGTGCTGATGCCCGGGGACAGGGCCTCGATCCTGGCCCAGAACAGGCCGGCCAGGGACGCTGAGATAGTTTCCAGGCTGGCGTAGTCGAGGGCGGGCTGCCGTTCCCGCAGGTAGTCCACGAGCAGGTCGCGGACTGGCTTGCATTGCAGCCGGTAGCGGTCGACGAGTTCCCCGGCGGTCAGCTGCCCCTGAGCCATGCCGAACGCGCGGATCGTGGCCGGAGCGTCGGCGGGGAAGATACCGAGGGACCGCAGCCGCAAGTAGAAGTCGACTTTCCTCTGGCCGCCGCGGGCATGGACCCGCCGCTGGTTATCGGCCAGCTCCACGCAGTCCCCGACGGTGATGTCGCTGACGACGCCGCCCTTGCAGGCCATCAGCGTCGCGACCCTGGTGGCCGCGTACCGGGCGTCGTCCAGGGACGACGACGGCCCGGCTTCAGCCAGCTCGCGCAGCCGGGCGAACCCGGCAGGGTCACGCGTCTCGGCCATGACGAGGGCCAGGTACCTGTGGGTCCTGGTCAGCATCCACGCCAGCCCCGGCCGGATCACGTCCCCGCAGATGAGCATCAGCAGCCCGGACGACAGGTCGTTGTCGTCATAGGAGGCTCTCAGGCCGTTGTCCTGCAGCCACCGGAGCGGCAGCCGCGCCCATGAGCTGCCCGGGTGGTCCTCGGCCCGCGACGCCTCCCACCGCTGCTGCCAGGTGTCCCCGGGAAAGGAGGACAGCCAGCGCACCAGCTTGGCCGTCCCGCGGCGGCGCCCCGCCCGGGTCGCCTTCATCTCCGGGACGAACGGCGGCGAGGCCAGCCGCCGCAGCACCTCGTCCTCGCCCTGGGCCGTGGCCGGCCACCATTCCTGGACGGGCCTAGGCGGGAACTGCCTGCGCAGCTGGCTGTTGCGCGGCTGCGCGAGAGTCGCGGTGCCCGCCGTTCCCGGCTTATTGCGGGCCATGTGCTTCACGACGGCCGTCATGACGGCCGCCCGAACAGCACCGACAGCGACTGCGGGTCATAGCCCGGCGCCGGCTGCGGCGGCGGAGCCTTCCGCACCCGGGACTGCCGGGCGTGGTGGGCGAGCACGCCCTCGATCACCTCGTCCCGGGTGGGCGTCAGGTAAATTTCCGTCGTGGTCAGGTGAGCGTGGCCCATCACCCATTGCACGTCGGTCAGGCTGAGGTCGTCGTCGCGAGCCATTCTGGACGCCGCAGAATGCCGGAGGTCGTGCAGTGTCCAGTCCGCTCCGAGCGAGGCGTTGACCCGCTCGAACATCCGGTGGGCACCGTGATAGCTCAGCGGCCGGTAAGGACGCCGCAGCGTCCACCAGGCCGGCTGCCGCCGGCCCCGGGGAACCCCCAGGCGAAGCAGTTCCTGCTGATAGAGCCGGTGCCACACGAACGCGTCCGCCGACGCCGGAAGCTGCTGCACCGCCCGGGTGCCCTTGCGGACCACGCTGATCAGCTGCTCGCCGGGCAGGAAGTCGCACTGGCGCATGCCCAGCAGCTCCGAGGCCCTGGCCCCGGTTGAGATCCAGAACGCGACCAGCGCCCGGTCCCGGTCCGACGGCAGCGACGCGAACAGCTTGTCGAACCAGCCGTCGGGGATCGCCCGCGGGATCCGCTTCGGCACCGTCGGCCGGTAACGTCCGGTTCGCTCTGGCATCCATTCGTCCATCGGGTTGTGATGGGCGTGCGGACGACGGCCGCGGCGGGACGGGTCCAGCGGGAACGGGTTGAGCACCGGGCCGGTCCCGCAGTCGCGGTGGAAGTCGTAGAACCGGCGAAGCACCGTCTCGCTATGGGCCACGGTGGACGGCGCATACCCGTCGCCGGACGCGGGCTTGCCGGTCACCGGGTTCGGCGCTCCAGGCGCCTTCGAGGACAGGCGGGGCGCCCGCGGCCGGGACGTCTGCAGCCGCTGCTTGGCCGTCAGCTGGATCCAGCAGCTGAAGTCCCTGGCCTCGGCCCGCGACGCCCGGCCCCACCCGACACCGACGGCGTCCAGGAACCGCCACCACCGCAGCAGGTCGACCGAGTACGACCTCAGCGTCGATCCCGACTTCCCCGACGCCAGCAGGTCCCGCAGGAAAACCGATACCGGCCCCACGACCTCGCCGCCAGGGCCGATGACGCGATACGGCTCTCGGGCGTCCCCCGTGGTCACGAGACGGCCTGCCCGCGACACCACGAGCCGCGCCAGATCGCGTCCCTGTTCCTCATCCGATTCGATCACGCGGACAAGTTAGCGGCAATGACCGAAAACACGCCGTGAACTGCTGAAATATCGGAGTTAGTTCAGTTTACGGGGCGTGCTCATGAATGCAGCTGGTGCCGTAGGCGCGGCCGCAGTCGCCGAGGGCGACGCGGCGGCGTTCGAAGTGGCCGAGGAATTCCTCCCACTCCTGGTCGGTGGGGCTGCGGTATTCCTCGCTCGGTCGTAGCGCCCGGCGGCGGGCGATGAACGCCCGGTGTCCGTTGATGGCTTCTTCGGGGTAGACGGCCTTGTATCCCATGGTGGTGTTGATGTCGCGGTGGCCCAGGATGAGCTGGGCGATGTGCGGCGGCATCCCGTTCATGATGGCCTCGGTGGTGAAGATCCTGCGGAAATCGTGCGGGGCGAAGTCCAGTGGTTTGCCGTCGGTGCCGGTGAGCCCGGTGCTGGCGAGTGCACCGTGGATCAGGTCGCGGATGCCCGCGATGGGGACGGGCCGGTTCTCCAGGCCGATGATCCGCTGGAACAGCAGCGGCATCGGGGGGTTCCAGGTGCATTCGTGCGCGTCATAGGCGACGACGAGGGGAACGCTGCCGTTGCCGGTGCGGCTCCTGCAGATGATCGTGCTGAGCACGTCCGCTAGCTCGGGGGATATGACCAGGAGCCTTTCCTCGTCGGTCTTGGAGGGGGCGATCTGCAGCAGCGGGATGAGTTCGCCGCTGGCGGGCAGGCGGTACTGGACGAGGCTGTGGTGGGATAGCTCGGTGAGTTCCTCGATGCGGATGCCGGTGTCCCGGAGGACTTCGATGGCGGCCCAGGCCCAGAAGGCGTTGTCTTCTTCCCTGGTGAGGTCGCGGCGCTTGCCGGTGCCGGGTTCTTCGGCCCAGATCCGGGGTGAGTACCGGGACATGCGGGCCCGGCTCAGGGTCTGGTCCCCGGCGGTGAACAGCTCGCCGGGCTGGGCTGCGGTGGCGGCCTGGAGCCGGGCGGCGGCTGCTTCGCGGGCCCGGCCGGCGGCCTGGGTCACTGCGGGCAGCAGCGGGAGCAGCTGGCGGGTCCTTTGGTCCATGCGCGCCTTGCGGCGGGTCTTTTCCTTCTTGTGCTGGATGTCGCCGGCGCGGATCGGGCACGGTACTGCCCACGGGCCCCAGCGTGATGGCTCGTCGAGGGCCCATTGGGCCAGGTCGAGGTAGAACGCCCGGACTATCGTCAGGATCCCGTCGGCTGACTTCCGCGCAGTTGCCGGCTCGGTGACCTGGCCCGGGCTGCCAGGTGACCGGATCGTCCTGGTCTGGATGCGCTGCTTCCAGGCTGCGGCGATGTCAGGGGCCAGGCGGAGCGAGCTGATGCCCGGGTGATGGGTCTCCAGGTCCTTCCAGAAGGACAGCGCCAGCGCGCTGGCCAGGCCCGTCAGGGTGTTGTAGTCGACGCCGGGCTGGCGTTCGCGCAGGTAGTCCGCGAGCAGGTCACGGACGGGCCGGCAGGCCAGGTCGTAGCGGTCCACTAGCTGGCCGGGGGTGAGCTGCCCGGGGAAGCGGGTGCTGAATATCCGGACGGTGGGCGGCGCGCCGGCGGGGAAGACGCCGGCGGTGTGCAGAAGCTGGTAGAAGAACGGGCTATGCCGGTTCGCCTGACCGTCGCCGGTGAACACCTCGCGGCAGTGCTTCAGCAGCTCCAGGCAGTCGCCGGGGGTGATGTCGCGGACGGCTCCGCCTTTGGCCGCCATGATCAGCGCGATCCGCTCGACGGCGGGCAGGAAGGTGGAGTCTGCGACGATACTGGTCTTGCGCAGCGCCTTCAGCTCGGCGATCCCCCGGGGGTCGCGGACCCTGGCCATCTCCTCGGCTATCCGCACCGGTGAGGGGGTCGCCAGCAGCCAGGGCAGGCCCGGCCGCAGGACATCGCCCGCGATGAGCTGAACCAGCCCGGTGCCCAGCACGCTGCCGATGTGCCCGCCCTGGGGGCCGAGGCTGCCGGAGGCACGCAGGTCAGCGATGAGCCTGGCCCGCCAGTCCAGACGGCCGTCGACGCCGGCTCCGGTGGCATCCCAGCGTTCCTGCCAGGTGGTCCCCGGGTGCAGTTCGAGCCAGTCCAGCACCTTCAGCAGCGTCAGCTTCCGCACGTGCCTGGCCTTAGCGTCGCCGGCCAGGAACGGCGGTGCGAGCATCCGGCGCACCACAGCGGTCCGGTCCTGGCTGGTTGCCGCCCCGGCCGGCGGGACCGGCCGGGGCGGGAACCTGCCCGTGATCGCCAGCGCCTCGGAGCTGAGCTGCCACGTGCGGGGAACCGCCCGGGCAGCAGCCGTGGCGGTCACGGCCGCTCCCGCCCGAACAGCACGTCCAGGCTTTCCGGACGGTAGCACGGTCCCGGCTCCGGAGACTGCCCCGGCTTCGGCTCTGCCTGACGGCGGTGATGGGCCAGCGCGCTCTCGATGACATCCTCAGCCGCCGGCACGACATACAGCTGCGTGGTCGACAGCGACTGATGACCAAGGACCCATTGCACGTCGGTGATCGGAACGGCCGGGTCACGGGCGAGGCGGTAGGCAGCGGTGTGACGCAGGTCGTGCAGCGTCCACCCGGTGCCCGCCGCGTCGTTCGCCCGGACGAACATCGCCCGGGCGGCGTGATAGCCCAGCGGCCGGAACGGCCGCCGCAGCGTCCACCACAGCGGGTCATCCGGCCCGTCGGGCACCAGCGCGCGCATCTGCTGCTGGTAAAGCCGCAGCCACACGAACGCGTCCGGTGACGCCGGCAGCTGCTGCATCGCCCGCGATCCCTTGCGGATCACGGTGATCAGCTGCTGCCCGGGATCGGCGCCCGAGCACAGAACCCCGAGCAGTTCTGATGCGCGCGCCCCGGTGGACACCCAGAACGCCACCAGCGCCCGGTCCCGGTGCGAGCCCAGCCGGGCGAACAGCTCGTTGAACACCTCATCAGGGATCTGCCGCGGGAGGCGGCGGGGAACCCGCGGCCGGAACAGGCCGGCCCGCCGCCTGCCGAACGGGTCCATCGGATTGTGGTGCGCGTTCGCCCTGCCCGGCCTGGCCAGCGGGAACGGGTTCACCAGCGGCCCGGTCCCCGCTTCCACGTGATACGCGTAAAAACCCCGGCAGACCGTCTCGCAGTGCGCCACCGTCGAGGACGCATACCTCGCGCTCGCAGGACGCCTGCCCGGCACCGCGACCGCCGCGGCCCGTGCTCCGCCCGGCTTGCCAGCGAGCTGGACCCACCGGCAGAAATCGCGGGCCTCGGTCCTGGTCACCTGATCCCACGCGACCTCGACAGCCCAGGTGAACCGGAACCACCGCAACAGCGCCAGGCCGTATGACCGCTGCGTCGTCGCGGGCCGCCCGGCCGCCTGCAGGTCCCGCAGGAACTCCGACACCGCCCTGACACGCGCACCGCCGGGCCCGGTCAGCCGGTACGGCTCCCACGGATCGCCGGTCTCGGCCAGCGATCCCGCCGCCGGCACCACCAGCGAGCCCAGATCCCGGAGAACATCATCACGTCCACTCACGAGCAGCGACCGTAACCACCACCATCGCCGCACGTCCGGTGAATCACCACGTGACCGGCGTTAGTTCAGTCAACACACCCGGCCGGGACCGTCTCGGCGTAGCCGATGTCCAGCGGCAGGCTCGGCCCGGCCAGGCGGGCGCCGAGCTCCCGGCGCCGCAGGAACGAGGCGAGCCCGCCCGGGCCGGACAGCAGGTCGACGGCCTTGCCGATCACGGCTTGTTCCAGGCGGCCCGGGCCGCCGTAGTGCCCGGCCGGGGCTCGCCGCCCTGCCGGAGCTTGCCGAGCTCGACGCAGAGCCGGACCAGGTCTTCCAGCGCTCCGACGTTGACATCGCCGGTCACGACCGGGGCCATGGCGGCGTCGCAGGCGATGGCCGCGGCGGCGTCCCCTCACCACGCGCCGTCGGACGCGCCGGTCTCGGCGGCGTGCGCGCGGCGCGCGGCCCCCGCGCCCGCACCTGCTCCGTCCACTGGTCTTGCAGGGCGGAGTCGCCGTCGAGCAGCATCAGATCGGCCAGGGAGATGTGCGCCCAGGCCTTCACCGGCTGCCCGGCCCGCTCGGGCAGCAGGTTAGCCGCGGTCAGCCGCCGCATCGCCGACTCGGCAAATGCATCGTGAACTTAGTCACACTGAATCGCCCTCGGCGATGCTAGAAACTCCAGACATCTGCGGCCAGGTGTGGCGTAGAGGCATTGCATGATGAGGGTCTCGTCTACATCATTCCGCAGCCGGGGTACGTACGTTGCCGAGCAGCCAACGGGCAGCACCGATCGGGCCGACTGGCTTTAAATTAGTAGCCCAACGCTTCATCGGGTTTCCAAGGCTAGCCAGCATGTTCATGCTGTGGGCGAGAGGTGAGGCTCTGGTACTAGGCTTTGCCCTAGCGATCGTATTTCTGGTGGGCCCAGGGGTGCGTCATAGGCAAGTATGATCCGCTGCAGGATTATCTTCAGTCACAAACTAAGCGTAACGAAGTGACTATGACCTTTCTCAGGTCGAAGCGATCGTTGGCACACTCCCGGCATCAGCGCGGACTCGCCGCGAGTGGTGGGTAAACAAGCGCTTCAACGGCTGGTGCGAAGGCCTGGGGCTCCGTTCCGTCGATCTTGCGGAAACGCAGGTGATATTTGTCCGCGAGCCGTCCGCCTCGCGGCGCAGTCCGAGCAAACGTCATCCTGTTGCGGTCGCAGTGTGGGTTGCTGTCGTGGCGCCTCTGATCGTTGCAGGCACCCTCGGCCTAATCCACGTCCTTGCAACTCCAGCAAATTCGGCCACGACGATAGCCGATCAAGTATCGAGTTGCATCCGAGAACACGGCATGAGTGGTGCGTCAGATGGGCCACTAAAGCCGCCTTCGGGGATGTTCGTTCCCGTTTTTTTCGGAGGCGAACAACGGCCGGGATTACGGTTGGTACCTAAACGGTCATGCCGGTCCAACTATCCCAGTCTCTCTGTACGAGTCTTGTTCCTGGCCACCTGCCCCCGGGGCGGACGTGACCGGTTATTCCAGGATTCTGGTATCAACAGTGAACGGGGAAATAAGCTGGGGCGGAGAATTCGATCCACTTGGTTATGCGAATGTGCTAGATACTTCTTGCAAGAAGATGGTAATCAAGTATATAGGAGGGCACACTGGCACTCTGTTCTCGCAGACAGTTAGGGTGTCGGCAGGCGATGTAAAAGTTTTCGAGCGGACAGCCGCCCTGGAAGATGCATTGACAGAGCTGCGTGCCGCGCAGCAACAGGTCGTGCAGCGTGAACGCCTCAGCGCGCTCGGCGCCATGGTGACGGGCATCGCGCACGATTTTAACAACTCGCTCGCACTCATCCTGGGGCACGGCGAAAAGCTGCAGGAGGCTTGTCGCCAGGCCAGCATCACCGGCGAGATGCTCGACGTCACGCAAACCATCATCACGGCGGCGCTCGATGCGGCGGATGCGGTTGGTCGCTTGCGGACGTTCCACCGCGCACCGGGGTCCCGGGACGGTCATCAGCCTTTGGCTTTGGGGGAAATGGTCGAGCAAGTCGTGGAATTCACGCGGCTGCGCTGGGAGGCGGAAAGTCACGCCCGCGGCATGCCAATCGACGTGTATTGCGACCTGGGCCGCGTGCCGCCGGTCTCGGGAGTGGCTTCCGAACTCCGTGAAATGCTGACCAATATCATCTTCAACGCGGTCGATGCCATGCCCCAGGGCGGTGGCATTACGCTCCGCACCCGCGCGGCCGGTGATATGGTCGTCCTCGAAGTCTCCGATACGGGCGTGGGGATGAGCGACGAGGTTCGCCGCCGCTGCCTCGAGCCCTTTTTCTCGACGAAGGGCGACCGTGGCTCGGGCCTCGGCCTCGCCATGGCCTACGGGATTATGCAACGGCATGAGGGAACGATTTCCATCGACAGCAATCCAGGATGCGGGACTCGCTTTACCCTGACGTTTCCGGTGGATCGCAGCGGCAAGGAAGCAGGGCCACCGCCACCCGCGGAAGTAAGCCGTCCGTTGAAAATTCTCGTGGTCGATGATCAGCCCGTACTCTGTGAGCTATTGGCGGAAAATCTCCAACGTGACTGGCATTCGGTCACGACGGCGGAGAACGGTCGGGACGCACTGGATAAATTTGGCTTCGGCGAATTCGATCTCGTCATCACGGACAAAGCGATGCCCGAAATGAATGGGGACCAGCTCGCCATGGCCATCAAAGCGCGCGAACCAGCGGCCCGCGTCATTATGCTCACGGGCTTTGGGGATATGAGCGAAGATGAGCGGAGCGAATTTGTGGATGCCGTGCTGGCGAAGCCGGCGACGACTGCCGAGCTCCGCGCGGGCATCGCCCGGGTGATGCGCGGAGTTTGAGGGGCGTTGCCCATCAGTTCAAAATCTGCTCCGGGAAAACATCCGTCCGTACGCGTCTGAAAAATTGCGCACTGCTGCGAAGCTCGAAGGCATGCTTCGCCGCAAACACTCTACCGGCGTTTGATCCGGTTTTGACGAGCGCCTCGACTTTTCGTCACGGCGCTCCGCTCTGGATGGCCGGACGGGAATCTCACGCCGTCCGGCCCTCGGTCAGCTTCATGAAGGCCGTCTCCATGTCCATGGCGTCGGGTTGGAACATCCGAATGCGGGCACCGAGATTGTGGATGGCATCCAGCAGATCCTCGGGCGCGCACTGGTCCTCGTGGAATTGCACGGCCAGCCGGTCGACCTGCTGCTCGACGCTCGCCACCGCCGGGAGCGCGCGCACTTTTTCCACCAACTCGGCGGAAAGATTCGCCACCTGAATGTGCACGATGCGGCGCAGACTCAGCGTCCGATAGATTTCCTGGAGCGAACCGCAGGCCACCATTTGACCGGCTTCGACGATGCCGATGCTGGTGCAAAACTGGCCCAGCTCATGAAGAATGTGACTCGAGACGAGAATCGTTTTGCCCATGGTCTGCAGCTCTTTCAAAAGCTCGCGCATTTCGATGCGGGCGCGCGGATCAAGGCCGCTGGCGGGTTCATCGAGCAGGAGCAAATCGGGGTCGTGCAGAAGCACCCGCGCGAGACCGAGCCGCTGTTTCATTCCGCGCGAAAGGCCATCGACGGGGGCGTCGACTTTCTCGGTAAGATCGGTCAAGGCCAGCACGTCGCGCACGATGCCGTCCCGTTTCGACGTTTCGATTTTGTAGGCGGCTGCGAAGAAGTGCAGGTATTCGCGGGCGGTCAGATCGTCATAGACGCCGAAAAAATCCGGCATGTAACCGATTTTCCGCCGCACGATTTGTGGGTGACGGGTGACATCGATGCCGGCGACCTGCGCGGAGCCACCGGTCGGCTTCAACAGCGTGGCCAGGACTTTGATGGTCGATGTTTTGCCCGCCCCATTCGGACCGATGAACCCGAAGACTTCGCCCCGCGGGATGGAAAAGGAAATGCCCCGCACGGCCTGGGTTTTGCCATAGGAAACACAAAGGTCCTGCACGACGACAAGAGGTTGCTGCGGATCGCTCATGGCTTTTGGGCGGACGAAAGGCTGAACAGGCGGCGCCACGCATGGATGTTGGCGCCCTCGCGGCGAATCGCGATGATCACGCCGAAATCGGGATCGCCTTTTTCGAGCAGCGGCAGGTCGCTGAAGGACGCGTCGCCCGCAGGGGAGAGCTGCGAGAAACACGTGAATGGCCGGCCGAGGGGCGCCAGGGTGATCTGCTCCCAGAGTTCGAAGGACAAAGGTGTGGCGCCGGCCACAAACCGATTCCCTCCACGGAAAAGCATGAGGCCAAGGTCGCCGCGCGTGGTCAGGGCGGTGACTTCCGACACCGGGTCATGCGCCCACTTTTCCATCAAGACCGCCCAATCGATTCCCGATTCGTCGGTCAATGGGCCGAGGGCGGTTCGGCGGAAGAGTTGCGGCTTCCACTGCAGCAGCGGAATGCTCGATCGATAGTGCGCCGGAAATTGGCCCGAGTAGACGACACCTTCGGAAGACCGCATGGAATTGTCATCCCAAACCGGCAGCTCGATCGCCTGAGTCACTTCTCGCTCCTCGGGTCCGGACCGTGCCGGCAGCACCACTTCGCAGCGAGTTTCGCGCACGACAGTCCCGTCAAGGCCGAGATCGATCACGGTGAAATGTCCACGGGCGGTGTTCACACCCAGGTAGTGCGCCGCCAGCTTCATGGTGATGAGGGTGAAGGCGAGCGAGACAATCGGAAAGAGAACCCAGGTTAACTTTCGCAGGCGCAGGCGCCCGAGAACGAAGTAGTCCAGCGGACCGACGGTGATGATGAAGGCGATCAGGAGGGCGATGATCACCGAGAGCGGCATCACGCGCACGGTGTCGGGCAGAACGCTGTGGGTCAGTTCACTCGCAATGCCGCCGCGATAACTCATCAGATCACGTTCGGGGCCGGTGCCATCGCTGATCTGCCATTCCCCGGTTTCTTCGATCTGACTGGCCAGTTTCGGACGGTATTTCCACAGGAACGCTGCCGCGTGGCGCCATTCCACCGGCACTTCCTGTTTCGGGGGTGCCGTCACCGATTCCACGATCGCCAACCGGCCCAGCCCAATGCGCGCGCGCAGCAGGCCGTTCCGGAGCGGCTCAAAACTGCCCTCGGGATCAAAGCGCAATTCTGATTTTGCCGGATCGGTCGCGAGCCATTGTTGCAGGACGGCGGCGTGCTTCGGATCGAGCGGTTCGCGACCCGCGAGGCACACGCTCCCACCGGCAGACAGCCACGTCCCCAGCGCCGCGAGCGCTTTTTCCTTCAATTCATTGAAAGTGCCGGGCTCGAATAACACGGCGTCAAACGCGCAGTAAGTGAGCGGGTCGGTGGCGAAATCCGCGGGGGCGATGAAAACCGGCGTCGTGGCAACAGCCGACATGTAATCGGTTCTCTGCGCATCGGGAGCGAATCGCTCGACCCGCAGATTCTGCCACAAGCGCTCGAACCCGGCGCTCATGCGCTCGGGGCGACGGGCCACGCCGAGGACCAGCGACGCGCCCCCTCCCGCGGCGAAGTTTTGCGTGTTCCGGCCGATTTCGATTTCATTCTGCCCTTGGGCAAATCGAGCCGTCACCGTTTGCTCGAGCGACATTGAAAGTGACGGCCTCGGCGGCAGCAGCAGGCGCATGGTCCTCGATCCACCCGCGAGCGCGATATCGGGCCGGCGCAGGATGGAAATGATGCGCTGATCATCCATCACTCGAAGTTCGAGTGTTCCCTCGACAAGCTGCGGCGATTTCGGGGTCAGCGCCACATCGATCAGCGACGGGCCCCGGGAGCGCGCGGCGCTGCTGAGTGGTCGCAATTCCGCCTCGATCGGACCCGCGGCGTGGACACAGCAGAGCGCGAAGATCAGGAGAAACCAGGCCGCAGCGAACGGCATCGAACAGCGCGGCGCCGGTGATTTCATCGTGCCACGGCCACCGTGGGCCGGCGATTGAACCACCACCACTCAACCATCAGCACGACGAGTGCGATCAACGCCAATGGCCACCACAACGCGCGATCCGTTTGCGGAACCTCGGACGCGACTGCCACTTTGAGCTGCTCGTTGAATTCGATTTGCTCGATGGCCACGAGCGACGTTTCAGCGGGGGAGAGCAAGCTCGCCCCGATGCGAACGGGTTCCGCGCTCCCCGTGATCACGTATTCTCCAGTCTTCGGCGCGGTCAAACCCGAGAGACGTCCCTGCGCATCGCTGGTCGCCTCGTTGCTCACCCCGTTCGGGCCGGTGATACGGTAGTGCTTGGAGGGAGCAACCGACAACGCCGGCAACACCCCGGTGTGCGCGCCTTCAACCTCCCCGAGATTCGACTGTTTCACTGCCATTTGAACGAGATTCGAGATGAGCACCGGAAAGCCGACGCGATACGGCAGGGTCGAGCGCTCGGGGTGAAAAAGGAAAGCGATCTCCGCCGTTTCGCCGGAGTGACGTTCGACGATGGCCGGTCCATGCAGCGCATCGGCCAGGATTTCGTAGCCGAGCTCGCGGAAGTTCGATTCCGTCAAATCCGGTGCCCGGATCGGATCTTCACTCAGCACCACATCGTCAAAGGAAACGTGCTGCAGGAGCGGCGAATCGCGCCGCCAATCAATGATCGACCCGTTTTCGGCTCCGAGGCTCACGAGTTCCTTCAGCGCTTCGGGAACCAGACCCAAGCTGCAGGTGACGCGCGCGGGCAAGGCGAGATCCGCGGGTTGGTCGCTGACGACCAAATCATAACCGGCCTGGGTACCACCGCTGGCGTCGGGGTAGAGATTCACGCCGTCGAGCACTTCAAAGCCGTGGCGCAGGGCGGGCAGGGATTTGGCGACAAACACGCTGAGTGGCCGCGCCGCCGGGAGCGCGAGCCAGGCGACATTGTCGGCCGCCAACGAATCGAAACCCTCCGGAATGAAGCGGGCTTCGAGCGACATCGGCTCATCGGCATTGAGACGAAAGCTGAGCCGCGGGGCCGCACCATTCACGAGAGAAACGCGTTCGCGGCCGATGACCTGATCACCGCGGCGCAACTCGAGCGTGCCGGTCGTGCTTTCCGCCGACTGAGAACCGCCGAGTTGCACGAAGACATCCCAACCGTTGGCCCGGCGAGCGTTGAAGGTGGTTATGCCGAAGTTCGAACCTCCTTCCGGGAGGCGTTGGAAATCGATCTGGTAGGAAAGCTCGAAATTTGTCCGGGCCGGCACATTCCCGTCCGAAAAAAGCCAGATCCGATCGAACGGCTCGGTGCGCGAAAGGGCCTGCACGAGCCGGAGCGCTTCCTCGAGATCACCCGGGACGTCATCGACCGTCAGGGATTGGAGAGCGTCGTCGAGTTCGGTGCGATTATTGGTAAAGCCCGTAAGCCGTCGCGCAGTGCGAGCAAACGCGACGAGGCACACCTGCTGGTCCGCGGGCAATCCATCGAGGAGTTGGCGAATCCGGTCCGTCGCCGCCTCGAGTCGTGTTTTTCCGCCCGGTCCATCCAGGGCGCCCATGCTGGCGGAAGTATCGATGAGAATTGGAAGTCGGGTGGCGCTCGAGGCTGATCTTTGCAGCACGGGCTGCATCGCGGCCAGCACGAGCAAGAGCAGGAGCAGGATTTGCAGCAAGAGAAGGATATTGCGCTTGAAACGTTGAAACGGGGAATTGACCCTTTGATCGGCTAGGACCTGCCTCCAGAGGACCAGAGAGGGCACCACCTGACGCGGACGTTTTAGCTTCAAAAAATAAAACGCGATCAGCGGGATGAGCAGCAGAAAGAGCCAGGCGCTGGTAAGTGCTGTAAAGGTGGGAAACATCAGGCCGCGTGGGGACCATCTATAGAGGATGGGACGGCGCTGGCCAAGCCTTCGCTCGGCAATTCCCGTGGCCCGGTGTCTTCCTCTTCTTCATCTTCCTCTACTTCTTGCACGCGGAAGAGGGTGTCTCTTCGAGGAGCGGCCACTCACTCTTTATGGGGGGACGAAGAAGGAGAAGCGGGCGGAAAAGGTGAAGAAGAGACAAAAAAGGGGGCGAACGGAGGGGTTGATTCCTCCGTTCGCCCACAGGCCAAGCGGCAGCGGCGGGTTACTGCGGCGCGAACTGCTTCGTGCCGACGATGCGGAAGCGGTAGTACGGATCCACGCTCGTGGTCTGGTAGTTGTAATTCTTCAGATCAGGATCGTTCGGATCAATGAAGCGTTCCACGATCGCCGAACCCCGGTATTCGCCCACGATCTGATCCTTTTCCGGATCGAACTTATGGGATTTGCCGGGTTTGCGCTTCGCCTGTTTGATCGTCTGGCAGCGCATATGCACCGTGAAGGTGTTCGATTTGGTTGTGACCCGGGGATAGATATGACCGTAAGGTTGCTCGCGCATGTTGTCTGCGGTGAGCGCCATTTGGCCATCCCAGAAGGTGCCCCAGTTGCTAATACTGAGTCCATCGGGATAGAGATCCACCGTGCAGATCTCCGAGGCGGATCGGAACAACCCGCGTTTCGGATCCTGCAAGTGATCCTCGATCTGGGCGATGGTTTGATCGAGATCGATGTTCCAACGGAATTGATCCCGCTCACCGACCGGCGTCTCATCATGACCGCCTTCCTTCGTCCGGGAAGCGATCGCGGTCAGCTTGGCGGAAGTCAGAACGGCGCGCAGCCCGGTATCCCGACGGATATAGGAGTTGGGAACACTCGATTTCGGCATCGATCCTCTGCCCTTCGCATAGCCAAAGGGCGCCATGATGTAGTTCAGATTGATTTTGCCCGCGGACGAGAAGGGTTCACTAATCGCGTAAGGCTCGACGATCGGCAGATTGAAAAGATCGAGCATCAAATGATCTTCCGGTGTCGCCGCTCCGGGGTGGGCCCGCGCAGTGGTCCGGTCCGGACGGAAGAGGAGCGTTTGCCATGGTCGATTCCGGAAGGCGCCCGAGGGCAGCGAACCGAACGACACGGGAGACGGGAGTTGGCGATTCGGTGTGAAGAAGGATTGACCCACCTCCTCGACACCACGGCCACGGTAATAGGGGACCCGTCCGCCTTCGTTGTTGTCGGTGTAGCCAAAATAGGCGTTACCTTCATCGACCTTGCCGCCGAAGCAGCCGTCCATGTGCTTGGACAGCCCGCGCTCCCAGTCGCCCCAGCCGCCGTCGAGGGTCCGAACGCCGTTGATGCCAGCGGGCAGAATGGGTGGTTTGGAACCCCGGTGAACCACACCCGGTCCGAGAGTTCCGCGGGCGGGGGTCGCCGAATATCCAGTCATGGGGTCGCCATGGCCCATTTGCAGCCCATGCACCACGGCAATGGCTGGATTACCCGCCCGCGTGGGATCTCGCAGCTGATAAGCCTCGCCCGGGACGAAAAGCTTGGTTGCGGCAATTCTCAGGTCGCCCTGCGCCTGCGACTGCAGCGGAAGTGGTGCCCCCTTATCGTCTGTTCCGACATACTCGATGCTCCGAACGACGTCCGTGCTCCGGATCGGATCGTTATTGTTATCCTTGCTCGGACCCGGGAAACGAAGTCCGAAATCGGCCCGCGCACCACCCTGCCCGACCGGGATGGGCAAGGTCATGGGGGGGAAGTTCAGTCTCACCGTTTGCACCAGAGTGCTTCGGGGGTCCTCCGGACTTTCACCGGTATAGATTTCCACGTCGAATGCTCCCTCCTGAACCTTCATGTCCTTGGCGGTCCCGATATCCAGGAGATCACTCACATAGGGATAAAAAGCAACGGTGCGATTTCTGGCGTAGGCCTGTCGGCCCATGTTAGCCGCATTCCGGCTGAAGTTTTTGGCCTGCAGACTGGCAGTTTTATTCGCGGTTCGGATCGTTGGGATACAGGTGTGGGATCGGTGGTGCCTTTGTGCTCCGGAAAGAAATGCATCGAATTGTGGAAGCCCAATGTCGGCATATAGCCCCGTCCAAAGCCCACCTCGTGCGAGGAAACATTGACGATGTTGACCCACCCGTCACCTGCGTCCGGAGGCGGAATAATGGGGCTCTGTTGGGTCCCCAGAATCAGCTGCGGTCCGCCCTGCACCGAGCGAAGCAAGGTCCAATAGGTTTCCCGGATCACGGGAAGGCCGGGCATGGTGCTTGCCATCTCCAAGGCCAAAACCGCCTGGATTTGCTTCTGCGAGCCGCCGGCGACGGCGCCGGCCCTGGTGAATATCAGTGCGGCTTCGCTGATCTCGATGAATCGGCCCAAGCCTTTGCTATCTTTCTTCAGCGGAAAGCCGTTGGCGACGGAAGGCGTGACCTGGCCGGACCAATCAAACGACCGCTCGGAGAATCCGCCGTAGCCGGCCTGTCCTTCACCGTAAAAAGGAGTGTAAGGGATGTATCGCTGGCCTTGTTGAGCGAGGCGGGTGGTTCCCGTATCGACCAGATTGACGCAACGAACGTAATCAAACATCAAGGCCAGCAATTCATCGCGTTCGCCGACCCCGCCGAGTTTCTCTTTGAAGTTTCCGCCGAAGCCCGGAATTTGCGATGGGCCGTTGCCCGTGAGCCATTGCAGGTAGCGGAGAATTTTCACATTTTGATCCAGGGAAATATCCCGGGTCGAACTCTTGGCCTCATCGCGCGACATATAGAAGCGTTCTCCGCCGATCGTTGAAGCGAAGGCAAAGAGGTTGTCGAAATTCGTCCGCTGGCGCAGGGACGCACTCGCGTTGCTCTGGGCAATATCGGAGACGGGCCAGAAGGTGATTCGGGGGCGGTTGAAAAGATTGACCTCCGGGGCGCGGCTGTTAGCCGTGAGAAAGAAACGAACTTTCTCCATATCATCCGGATTGAGGTGGCCATCGCCATTCAAGATTGCCGGCGAAGCGCCGCCGCCGTTATTGCGCTCAGACTGGAAGAGATATTCGTCGGGATTGGCGTAAAGATGCTTGGTGGCGAGCTTCAGCAACGGCTCGGTTGTTTTGGGGTCAATTCTCATCCCCCGCCGATCGGGGCGTTCGGGATCCGGGTTGTCGGTCCCTCCGAGGCTCGTGCCCGCACCATACGGGAGATAGGGCGCCATCTGATAGATGTCCTCCTTGAAGGTCAATAATTTCGGATCGCGCCACGAAGTGTATCCGTCCGCCAAATCCCAAAAGTCTCCCAGGATCGGACTCAGGCAGGTGGTGGCGGGGTGACCGCCATACCGTTGGACTTCCCCACGAGCCGGCTGCGAGGCACCCAGGCTAAAGCTGGTGGCGCTCGAGATGAGAGCGCCACTCGGGCTCACGTTTCCACTTTCCTGATCGGAGCTGCCCGTGGGCGTATCCCAAAACGTACCTTCGGAAGCGGTATTAATATTGACCTTGCTCGACTCGTCGTCGGCCCAAAATGCGGTTCTCCCGATGATAGGATTGTGTTCCAATTCCTTGTCCATATTGTCGATGGCATCGGGGCCGAAGATACTGCCGTCCTGCAAGACATACATCCACTGCACCGGCATGGGCAGAATCGGAACGTTTTCATTTCCCGCCATCCGCGTTGAACCCGGGAGATCCGAAATACTGGCCGCAAATCCCTTGACGATACCGTAGTCGTTCGCGTTGCCGCGTGAGCCGTTCTTGTCGAAGGCAGCCCGCGGGTCGATAATTGGATAGCGCGGCTCGACAACGGCGGTCCCCGCACTGCTCAAGTCAGGTCGCGGAACGAGAACCGGCTCGTTCATATCGACAAATCTTTCGTCCGGATTGGTGGTCCAGTTTTCGATGGCATCGAGTTCCAGCTTCATCCCATCGCCGCTCGGACTGTATTCCTGCGACTTCACTTTCATATTTTCGGAAGAGTAAAGCTTGTAAACCCAGTCGTTCGTTCCCGGATCATAGCCAAGTTGATAGCCGCCCTTATCTGTCGTAATGCGCGAGCCAGCTCTCCCGGAAAAGACGCGAATCGCTCCGGGTTGCGAAGCCCAGGCGGCGGTGTCGGTGTAGCGGGTTGTTGCCTCTCGGATTTGCGCGATGACGAGGTTGACCGTGTTGTCGGCGATCTGGCGCGCGGTGGAGCCCGCCGCCGCCGCACTGGTGGAGTTGCGTTCAGCCGTCACCGTGCTCATGAAGGCGACGAGCAGGCCGGAGAGGAGAACGAGCATCGCCAGCACGATGACCAGGGCAATCGCGCTTTGGCGCTGGGAGGAGACCATTGTTTTCATAGGAATAGGTTGGGTTTAAGTTTAGAAACGAATGGGAATTGACTAGTTTTCTTGGGCAGCACCTTCGAACGGATCGCGGCTCCATTTTGAACCGCGCAAAACGATGTCTTTCGAAAAGATGCGGTAGCTGACGGGGAACGGCTCCTTTTCCAGGCCCTCGATCAGGCGGTCCACGTCTTCGAGATAGCTTTTCGGGGTGGTGACCCGTTCAAACAGTTTTTCGCTCCAGGCTGGAGGCTGGTCGCCGTAACGTTCCGCCACGCGCGCCGCCGTCGGCTCGTCGATCACCAGCATGGTCACCTGCAGGATGGGCGGCAATTGATTGTCTCGCGCCGCCTCGAAGGGCTTGGCGGGATCGACCTTGAGAATGCGCCAGGAATCGTAACGGTAATCCGGCGCCAGGTCATCAATGCGATCCTCACGCTTGCGGTCCTGAGGAGCCACCTTGGGCAGAACAATCAGGGCCACGACGTTTTCCGCCATGACCTGCCCATACTTAAAACGGTAGCCGGTCGAATCCGAGCCCGGGATTTTTTCGCGCGTAAGGGCATCCTCGAGCCAATGAGGCCGGACCCAATTCGCCGTCAGATTGCGCTGTTCATCGGTCATTCCCACGTAAGGTCCGTTGGCCTGATTGAGGATCTGCGGATCCTTGTTGTATTCATTTGAACCCCTGTCCAGCGGGCGTTGATAGATCGAGAGCCGTTCGGTCGGCATTAAGAGTTCCACCAAACGAAACCGTTCCCGTTTGGGGTACTGCAACTCGCGCAGGAAGCTGGGCACGTTCGGATCGGGGCCAAATTCGACCAGGTAACCCAAGCCCACCATTGCTTCGTCGAGCTGGCGAAACTTTTCCAATTTGGCTCCGTTCGCGGAATTGGCCGTATCAAGTTCCCAGGTTACCCCCAGCGGAGCCTGGAAGAAGACGGAGTGCGTGGGATAAGCGAGACCCGGAGGGTTCTGTAGATTGGGTACTTCGGGAGAGGTCAGAATCCCCGACCGACCACCGTCTGAACTGGCTGCGGGTCCGGACAGGAACTGCATCTCGGATTCGCGCGTGTAAGAATAGGCCGCTTTGAAGTCATTCGGATTCTGATCGAACGCCCGGTAGTACGTATTGAGCGTGGATTGGCTGAGCCGGCGGGTCATGGCTTCAAACGCATTTCGTGCCGCCTTAAACTGGTTGACCTTGGCGGTGGTGCGGCTCATCAGGTTTTGCGCCTGGCTGACCGTTTGCAAAAGCAGGGCCATCAGGAGCACAACCAGAACCGAAGAGACCATGACTTCGACAAGAGTGAAGGCCTGGCGAGCGTTGGCGCGGGAGAGAACAGGGACTTTCATAGGGAGAAGAGTTGTTGCCAAGGAAGGTGATGGCTACGAGCGGCGATCGGCGTTCATCTGAGAGGCGACAAATGAAACGACGCGGAGGCGCGAGTCTTTGCCAAGGTCTCCGGATGCACTCTGATCGGTCATCCCGTCGAGTTCCGCCATGGATTTCGCGTCTTCCAGGCGGGCAATCAGACCGATAACCTTGACGGCCACCGGAGCATTCTCGTTGCGCGTAAATATTTCGGAGCCGCCGGACGCCATCGTCCGCTCGAGCGGCTCAACAAAAAGCCGCACCGCATACAAGCGGCGTCGGACCACATCCGGATCCGAGCTCTCATGAAGCTTGGTATCGGTCAGACGGGCTTCCTCATCAAAATAGTAGGTATCGCCGGTGATCCCTTCCCCGCTCGGCTGATACACTTTCTCCCATTCGGAGGTTTGCACCATCGAGTTCAGGCTTTCGGCGATCCAGGTTTCACTTTGCGTATCGATCGCCTCGCGGAATGTTTGGAGGCCAGTCGGCATCAGTGCGAAGAGGGCGACAAAGGCGAAAGAAACGATCCCGATCGCCATGGCGACCTCGACAAGGCTGAAGCCGCCGGTGGTAGAATTACCGGCTGGGGAGAAGCGGGATTTGTCCATACGACGTATTTACACCGTGTTTCCATTCGGCCGTCAAATAGAATTTAATTGATCGTCGAAAATATTTCCTCGAACCGGTTCGAAGCAATTCGCGCTGGTATCGGACAGAGGTTGTGCAAAAGGTGCCGCGCATCAAGTCGAAATCGGCCTTTTCCACCTTTCATCCCCACTGATGCTCGCTTTTACCATCCGCCGTTTGTTGGGGATGATCGGGGTGCTCTGGTGTGTCATCACAATTACCTATTTTCTGGTATGGGTGGCGCCGGGCGATCCCTTCGCGCGGGAAAAAAATTTGCCGCAGGAGATCAAGGAGCAACTCCAGGCGCGGTACAAAGTGACCGGTTCGCCGTGGGTGCAGTACGTGGATTATTTGAAAGATCTGCTCCATGGAGATCTCCGCATCTCGATGAAATTTCGCGAGCGAACGGTGAATCAATTGCTCGCCGACGGCTTGCCCATCTCGGCCACGCTTGGCCTGGCGGCCTTTTTGCTCTCGACGACCGTGGGCGTGTGGCTGGGCTCGATGGCAGCCGTGCGCCAGCACACTTGGGTGGACACGAGCGCGATGTTTTCCGCGCTCTTTCTCATCAGCATCCCGACCTTCGTGACGGGGCCATTGCTGGTGCTCGCTTTTGGCATTTGGTTGCGCTGGCTGCCGGTGGGCGGCTGGACTTCGTGGTCCTGCCTGATCCTCCCCGCCATTACCCTGGCCGGCCCCTATACCGCTTATATTGCGCGTCTGATGCGTTCGAGCCTCCTCGAAGTGCTCTCTCAAGACTTCATTCGCACGGCGCGGGCGAAAGGATTAGGCGACGCGCGCACGATTTATTCGCATGGTTTGAAGGTCGCCATTCTCCCGGTGGTCAGTTTTCTGGGACCGTTGGCGGCGAATCTCCTGACCGGTTCACTCGTCGTGGAGACGGTCTTCAATATTCCGGGTGCGGGATCGTATTTCGTACAATCCATTCTGAACAGCGACCGCTACCTCCTTTTGGGAGTGACCATCGTTTATTGCAGCCTGCTGGTCGTCCTCAATTTTCTGACCGATCTTGCCTACGTGTGGCTGGATCGCCGCATCCGATTCGATGGCTAAGAATCAGACCCCTCCACCTCCCGGCGCGTGGCGGCGCTTTCGGCGCAACGCCGCCGCCATGTCGGCGCTGGCCCTTTTACTGGCCGTAGTCTATTTCGCCGTCGATGGCCCGCGCTGGTTCGCCTACGATCCCCAGTCAACCTCGAGGGCGCAGTTCGAGCCGCCTTCGCGAGATCATCCCTTCGGCACCGACATCAATGGACGCGACGTGCTTTCGCGCGTGGTGCAGGGCGCGCGCATCTCGCTGCTCGTCGGCGGTTGCGGCGCGTTGATCAGCTTTTTGATTGGGACCAGTTACGGTCTTGTCTCCGGTTATTTCGGTGGGAAAACCGACACATTGATGATGCGCTTCGTCGATATCATTTACTCGATCCCGCGGCTGCTTTTGATCATCATTGCCGTCTTCATTTTTGACAGCGACCTGAAGGAATGGCTGGCCCGCCACGGGTTCGATCAATTGGTCGGATTTTCCCGCATCATTCTGCTGATCCTCACGCTCGGCCTCAACGAGTGGCTCAACCTGGCGCGCATCGTCCGCGGACAGGTGCTCTCTCTGCGGCAGCAACAATTCATTCTCGCGGCTCGCGCCCTGGGCCAAAGCCATACCCGCATCATCGTGCGCCACCTTTTGCCGAACCTGATCGGGATCGTGGTTGTCTATCTGACGCTGACCATCCCGGCGGTAATCCTTGATGAAAGCTTCCTCAGCTTTCTGGGCCTGGGCATTCAGGCCCCGCAGGCGAGCTGGGGAACATTGATCGCCGACGGGGCGAACGTCATCAATTCCGTCCACAGCAACTGGTGGCTGCTGGTCTTTCCCGCTTCGGCCATGAGCGTGACCTTGCTGTCGTTGAACTTTCTGGGCGACGGGTTGCGTGACGCGTTCGATCCTCGCCAACGCCGATGAACGTTGGCGGTCTCCGGATCTTCCGGATTTTCGAACTCCCGCTCCTGGCCAAGGAACTTATCGAGCAAGCAGCGCGACGCCGGACCTACATCATGCGCGTCATTTACGCGGGACTACTTTACGTATTCCTGATCGGACCGCAGCTGAATTTCTTCCGCGGCAACAGCAATCCGCTCAATCTCCTCGGCCACGGGCGGGAATTGTGGGAAGCGCTCCTGGCCCTGCAATTGGGGGGCATTGCCTTGTTTTTGCCCGCGTTGATGGCCGGACGGATTACCCAGGAAAAGGAGCGCGATTCGCTGACGTTGTTGCTCCTGACTGATTTGTCGCCCACGCAAATCATCGTCCAAAAATACCTCGCGGGTCTGATCCCGATGCTGACCTTTCTCCTGCTCGGTTTGCCTCTGGCGGGCGTGGCCTATTCGTTCGGTGGCTTTGGCGCCCGCGAAGTCTGGTGGGGCGCGATGGTGATTGGTTTTTTCTGCCTGCAAGTTGGCGCGCTGGCGCTGTGGTGCTCCGCCCTCTTCCGCAACACGGTCGGGGCGTTTTTGGGCACTTATTTCATCGGCCTCGCCTTCTATTGGACGCCCCTATTGCTCGTCGTCATCCTGAACGAAGCCGGCATTCGATGGCACAGTCTCGAGGCCTATGTCTACGTGCATTTCCCGGTTTCCATGCTGTATGCCGTCAGGCCCGGCCAAGGACTCCCGTCGCAGTTGTGGGTGATGTTGGCCGCGAACACAGCGTCCATCTTCCTCTTTCTTGGCCTGGCGATTTACCACCTGCCGCGCCGCGCCTTCGCCGCTCCCAAGCGCAAAATGAAGCGTCTCTTCGATTGGTTCGATCAGGTCTTTCGCCGCACAAATCACTGGGTCGGGAACATTTTCATCATTCGGAAAGTCGAGTCGCTTCCCGAGTCCGATCCAGTCAGCTGGCGAGTTCGACACAAATCGGTGCTCGGAAATCCCGCTCATCTCATCCGGATTCTGTTGCTCATCGAGATTCCGACCGTTTTTCTCTGCCCACTTTTGATCAATCACCGCCCTTGGACAACGGACCAGCCAGGACTGTCGGCGTTGGCCGCCATCGAGGGCACCCTTTTCGTGTTGATCATTGCAGTGACGGCGTCGAACGCGTTTGTCGCCGAGCGCGTAAATCAAACCATCGAGGTCCTCCTGACCACGCCGCTGTCCGCCCGCGAAATCGTCAGGCAAAAGGCGCGAGCGCTGCGCGGTCTGCTGATCGTGGCCGCCGTGGTGCTGCTGACGATCTTCGGTCTCGAGGCCTATTTCGAAGCAATTGAGCCAACGACGTTCAGAGCGCAACTTTTCGATCGCAGCAACCGATCCGTAACCGATTGGATGAATGCCGCGTTGTTCCTGATCTTCTTCGGTCCGTTGCTGTGCCTCCTCTACGTTCGGATGCGGACACAGTGTCGCACTCAGCGCGAAGCGGTGCGGCGCACGCTGTCCCTCTTGGGAATTGTCATCGCCTTGGTCACATTCACCTTTCTGATCGCCGGAGGCGCGCTGGATCAACTCACCCGGAAGGAGCACGATCTCCTGCTCTACCTGACGAACGTCGGCTTGACGCTTGGCATTTACCTTCCACTCGTCTGCTGGCTTGCGCTTTGGATCGGTCTGAAAACTCGGACGCGAGCCCAGGCCATCTTCGTCACGCTGGCCGTCATCATCGGGTGGTGCGCGCTGCCCTATCTGATTTTTGGCGGGTTGATGGACTTCAATCGTTTCGAGGACGGCGGCGCCCTCTTTCTCGCCTCGCCCTTGACGCTCCCCGCCCTGAACGAAATCCCAACCTGGAGTTCCTTTTCTCGTTGCAGCCCGTGGGCGCTCGTCGTCGTGAATTTTTCCTTCTACGGCGCGATTCTCTATTTCATCCGCGACGCCTGTCTGCAAAACGCCGACGACTATCTCCGGCGGTAGCACCTGCATCGCCTTCCGCGTTCGTCAGTCTTCTCCGCTTTTGTTCCGCGCGTGATTCTGCCAGCCTGCGCGCGCTCGACTTATGAAACGGACCCTTCTGGCTTTTCTCTGCTTCGCCTGGTGCCTTGTGGGAGCAGCGTTCGGCGGGCTCGAAATCAAGGAGACCAAATGGGGCTTCGACGAGCAGGTGGTAAGGGGCCGCTTCAATCTTCTCTCCGTCCGGGTGGCCGCTCCCGGCGGCGCATTTGAGGGCGAGCTGGCGTTGACCGAACGAGGCGGGGCCGGGGACGCATTCGGCGCGCCGATCGTTCAACCCCTCTATGTCACCCCCGGAACGGAGCGTTGGGTGCAGTTCTCCGTCTTTATTTCCCGGGAGACAGACTGGGACTTGCGCTGGGGCGCCGACGGCAAGGACCACCTAAAAATTGACGGTCCCCAGTTCGCGTCACCACCCACGGTCCTGCTTTACGATCCCTCGAGCCTGCTCGCGCAGAAGCGACACATCCGGGCTTTTCCCGAAGATTTGTTTCCCGCCTCGCTGGCGGCGATCGATGGGCTGGCAGGAGTGGTGCTCGATCACCAACCGCGCTGGGATGCGCCGCGGCGGGAAGCGTTTCTCGACTGGCTCCGCGCCGGAGGAACGGTGCACGTGCTCCGGGCCGGCGAAGAATTCCCAACGTTTGAAGGTGACCTCGCGCTGCTGAATACCGACGTCCGGATGGCCCGACTCGGCTTGGGCACGATTTTGCGCCACGAAAAAGCGGCGGAGAATTTCACCCTCGAAGATCTCGAAAAAGCAGGGGTTCCAAAATCGGATCCCGATAATGCCATCGACACCTCGGTATTGGCTTTTGACGAAAAAACTCTCACCGGCCTCGCCGGGCTCACGCGTCCGGAAATTTCCTGGTGGCTGATTTATCTGCTGACGCTCATCTATCTCGTCCTGATCGGACCCGTGCATTATTACTGGGCCAAACGGTTCGACTATCGGCTGTCGCTCATCATCTTCGGCGCCACGGTCTCGTCGTTCGCTCTTGCCTTCATCGTCTTCGGAAGGCGAGGTGCCGGCGAGGTGCAAATCAGCCATTCCTTGAGCGTGGCTCGGGCGCTGAAAGGAAATCGTTACGAGGTGATGCAATGGATCAGTGCCTTCGCCACCGATGGCGATACCTATCGGCTCACGCACGAGGCGCCGGTCAATGTCTATTCCGCCAGCAGCAACACGGAACGGGTCAATGGCCGGATTACCAATGGTCGCGACGGCTTTTTTGAAGTGGATATCCCGCTCTATTCGTCGCGCCCCTTTCTGCACCGCGCGGTCATGGTCGGACCGGATCTGAGCGTGAAAATCGAGAAATGGGAGGCCGGCGATGAAATCGTGCTGCGCCCTGGTCCGAATTTTCCCGAGGAGGTCACGCAATTCCGCGGACGGCTGTGGAACGGATTGATCGAGTTCCGGAAAAAGGGCGCGGTCTGGACGTGGAATCGCCGTGAGAACGTGCCGGAGGCGCCCCAGCAGTTGTTCGCCGACAATTCGTCGAACTACATGAACGCTCCGTTTAGCTCACCGCTCGATTTCAAATTCGGCGACAACGTCCTGCCACTGATCCGACGCGCCATCGATCAAAATGCCGGCACTCAGGCGAAAATCGCCTGCCGGAAATTGAACCGGGACGAACTTGAACTTTTCATCTTCGCACCACAGCCCGCGAATTTCGGGGTCAAGGCGCCGGGATTTAAGCGGGAGCAAGGGTGGGTGCTGTATGTGCGGTCCATCACGAATACGGCGCCATGAATATTCGCGCGGCGAAAATGTCGCGGTTGATTTGCAGGATGGGAGGTCGCCGGCGGCGGGCTCAACGTCCAACGTTCAACGTCCAACGCTCAACGTTCAATGGCTCGGCGCCACCCTTCCATGCTGATCTCTGTCGGCCGATCGTTGGAAGTTGGATGTTGAAAGTTGAACGTTGGATGTTTGGCCGCCCGCAGGGCACCTCTCAACGGGCTCCAATGTCGTTCCTCCAAGGCGCTCCGCAGCTGCTATTCACCTCATGACTCCTCCCGAAACTATTCCCGTCATCCGCATCCAAAACCTCGCCCATTCCTACAAGGCGCACGTGGCCCTGGGCGGCGTGACGTTCGAGGTGCGCGAAAAATCCATTCACGGCTTCGTGGGACCGAACGGCGCCGGCAAGACGACCACGCTCAAGATCCTCGCCACGCTGCTCAAGCCGCAGCGGGGAAAGGTCGAGGTCTTTGGGCACTCGGTGGTGAGCGAACGGCATGCGGTACGACGCAAGATCGGGTTCATGCCGGATCATTTCTCGATGTACCGGCAGATGACGGTCTTCGAATACCTGGATTTTTTTGGCGCGGCCTACGGCCTCGGCCAGGCGCAGCGCGACAAAATCATCGCCGACGTGCTCGCGCTCACGGACATGGACGGGCGGAAAAATGATCTCATCCACGGGCTCTCGCGCGGAATGCAACAACGCGTGAGCCTGGCGCGCGTGCTGGTGCACGATCCCGATTTGCTCCTCCTCGATGAACCAGCCAGCGGTCTCGATCCGCGCGCCCGCATCGAGCTCATGGAAATTCTCGAGGAATTGCGCCGGCTCGGAAAAACCATCTTCATCAGCTCCCACATTCTCAGCGAGCTGGCCACGCTCTGCGATCACGTGACCATTCTCGATCGGGGCGCCGTGCGTTACACCGGCACCATGCGCGGACTCGTGGCGCCCGACGACGGCGAAGTGGCGACCTATCACCTCTCGCTGACCGCGGAACATCCGGGGGTCGCGGATGCGCTGCGGGCATTGCCAGGGATGCAAACGGTCAGTCCGCCGCTTCCCGCCGAACCCCGTTACACGCTCATCTTCGATCGCGCGGCCTGCTCGCCGAATCAGGTATTGCGGACTGCTCTCGACGCCGGGGCGGAGATCGTTCGCTTCACCGAGGAAACGAAGCACCTAAACCAGGCCTTCATGGATCTGACGGAGCCCGGGGTCCGCGGATGAGGATAGTGCGGGAACGCAATCAACTCCTCAGAACCGGTGCAAACCCACGGGATCGTACTCACCTGCGCCGGGCTCAACATCCAACGTTCAACTTCCAACTTTCAACGTTCAAAGTGCTCCGCGCCCTGCTTCCGCACGAGCACCTCCGGCCTTCGACGTTGAGCGTTGAACGTTGGATGTTGAACGTTCGGCCGCCCGCAGGGCACTTCCTCGTTCACTTGGCACCTTCCCCTCCGCCATGACCGCCCTCCTCGCCCTGTTCCTCCGTTCGATGCGCGTTCATTTGCGGGCGAAGAGCACCTACCTCGCGAGCTTTTCACTCGTCGCCATCATCTTCGTGCTGCTCATCGTGGCCCAATCCTCCGCCCTCGTGCAGTCCGCCCCGGGTTTGAAATTCTTCGAGTTGGTCATGATGCTGAATCTGGTGGCCATCACGCTGGTGGCGGTGAGCTATTTTGCTTCGGCCATCACGGAGGAAAAAGAAGAGGGCACGATCGGATTATTGCAGATGACCGATCTCAATCCGCTGGCCATTTTGCTGGGCAAATCCACCACGCGGCTTTGCGGAGCGCTCCTGCTGCTCGGGGCCCAGATTCCATTTACACTGCTCGCCGCCACACTCGGCGGCATCGCTGTGCGGCAAATCTTCGCCGCCTACATCACGCTCGCCGGGTACACCTTTTTCCTCGCCAACCTCGCCCTGCTCGCCTCGGTGCTGGCCCCGCGCGCGGCGGTGGCCTCGATCCTGATGACCGGCGCCGTGGTCTTCACTCCGGCGATCGCGGCCGGATTGCAGGCCGCTCCGCGACTGGCGGCCTTGCCGCATTTTCGCGGCTATCTCAACACGACCGCCGCCTTGCTGGCCGAATGCGGTCGCAATCTCGCCGCCGCGTCCCCCTTTCGCCGGCTCAATGAAATCATGACCACCGGCTTTCAGGATCCGGTAATCAGCCGGCAATTCTGGGCCTACATGATCGCCGGCAGCGTCTGCTTCGGGTTGGCCTGGCTGTGTTTCGATCGATTCACCGGCGATTCAAGGGTCTTCCGTTCGGGTCGAATCGTTCCGCGCCCGACTTCGCGTTTTCGCTTTTTCGCGCCCGGCCGCGCCTGGCTAATCAGCGCCATCGCGTGGAAGGATTTCGAATTTCTCCATGGCGGACGATTGCTCATGACGGCCAAGACAGTCGGCTACGGGTTGATCGCCCTGATCGTCATCCTGACCAAACTCCGCAGTCCAGACCCGTTCGGCAGCGCCGCCGCGACGTTTTCGGCGATCATGGGTTTTGTGCTCGCCATCGAGGCCGGCCTGGTAGCCTCCCGTATGCTGCGCGAGGAAGTGCGCAACAAGACTCTCGTCGGCCTCGCGAGTCTGCCGTTTGCGATGAAACACGCCGTGCTCATGAAACTGGACGGCGCACGGCGCGCCTTGCTGCCCGCATTCGGTTGGACCGCTACCGGCTTGCTCGCGTGGGGCCTCTCCGTCGTATTTGGCTACAACCAGACCGAGCCCGTGAACATCATCGTTGCCGTGTTTGGGATCGCCTATGGCGCAGTCCAGATCTGGCTGTTCGCGCACGTGGTCGGCTACCTGTCCTTGCGGATGAAATTTGGTGCCTTGCCCTTTGGCCTCGGCCTCTGCCTGCTCGGCAATGTGCTGGGTGGAATTTTGTGCTTTGGGTTCATCATCACCCCCATCGTCGCCCTGATCGCCGTCCCCGCCCTGCGCGAATCCATCTACCTCCGCCTCGAAACCATGGCCGGCGAAGACTGACTGCTCACTACTCACTGCTCACTTGCCTTCGAAGTTCCGCCTTCCGCGTTCCGCACATCCATGGCCCTCCTCGCTCTCTTCATTCGCGCTTTGCGGCAGGAAATCCGGAGTCGAGCCGTCTACTCGACGCGCAGTTGCTATTTGCTCGTCGTCGTTATTTTTGCCAGCTTCATGGCGGCGTCCGCCATGTGGAAGGGCGCGCCCGGTCTGCAGGTTTTCCGCAGCCTGATTTGGATCAATCTCCTCTTCATCGTCGGCGCGAGCCTCGCCTATTTCTCATCGGCCGTCGCCGAGGAGAAAGAGGAAAATACCCTCGGGTTGTTGCGCATGACGGATCTCAACGCCCTCTCGATTCTGCTCGGGAAATCGACCAGCCGTCTGCTGGGAGCGGTGATGTTGCTGGCCGTGGGTTTCCCTTTCACCGCGCTGGTTATCACGCTCGGTGGTGTGAGCCTCGATCAAATCGCGGCGGCTTACGTGGCGCTGGGCGCTTATCTCTTTTTCGTTGCCAATCTCGGCCTGCTGACCTCGGTCATTTGCCCGCGCGCTTCCCATGCCGGCCTTTTCTCTGGACTGGCGCAGGCGGGGCTGTGCCTTGGTCCCAGTATCATCGCCGAAATCGAAGAATTTTCTTTGCGCCTGGTCCCATTCGAAGCGGACCCAGGATGGATGCAGTCGGCCGTGTATCATTGGTGGCGCGCACTTCCGGGAACGCAACTGTCCTCGATCCTGCAAACCGGTTTCGCCGAACCAATCTTCGGACGTCCCGCGCTTCTGACCCTCGCCGCGGGCGTCGGCTGTTTTCTGCTGGCGTGGGTTCTTTTCGAGCCGTGTTGCGGCCTGGCCAAATCGCGTGAAGCGCTGCCGACACCGCGCCCGCTCGGCCGCGCCCGGCGAAATTCTGGCCGGGCCTGGACTCGCCTCGCGCTGATGTGGAAGGACTACAACTTCATCAGCGGCGGTCCCTGGATCAGGTGGGGGAAGGTCCTCGGGATGCTCGCCATCGTGGCCATGATCTGGTCGGACGACATTCGAAACCAGCGGTTCACGGTTGAGAATTGCGGGTCGTCCCTGCTGACCATCGGCCTGCTGTTTTGGTCCCTCGAGATGCTTCTGCTCTCCGGGCGCGTTTTCCGTTCCGAATGGCGTGATCGCACGCTCTCGAGTCTCGCGCTCCTGCCCATGCCCATGAGCCAGATCGCCCATCAAAAAGTCGCCGGATGTCTCCTGGCCACCTGGCCCGGTCTGCTCGCGGCATTGATCGGATGGGTGATGACGTCCTCAAAATCCGGCCCGAACACGATCATCGGTTTTTGGTTTTCCGTCGGTCTCATCGTGGTCGGAGTTTTCCTCCTCCATCTCACGGCCTGGTTGTCGCTGCGATTGAAATACGGAGCCATCCCCGCGGCCGTAGTGATCACCCTCCTGCTGATCCAACTCGCGACCATGGGAATCGGAGCGATCTTTGGATTGATCGCCATGTGGGCAGGAAATCGGTGGATGATTTCCGAGAAGATCATTGGATTTTCGATGCTGGGCCTGGGTCTCTCCGGCATCGCCATTCTGCACCTCACCATCGCTCCGCGCCTGACCCGGTTGGCCGCCGAAGAAGGCTGACTCCGAAGCTTTCATGCGGCCTCTGCTCGCTCTGTTTCTGCGCTCGATTCGCACCGAGACGCGTTCGGTGCTGACCTATATCTCGCGGCTCGCGACCGCGGTCCTGTTGCTCGGTTTTTTGATGACGACGCATGCGATGCAACGCTGGGCCGGGGCGCCCGGCCTCATGTTCATCCAGTTCGCCGTCTACCTGAATCTCTTTGTCATTACCTTCGCCGGGCTGGCCTATTTCTCTTCGGCTATCGCCGAGGAAAAGGACGAGGCCAGGCTGGGGTTGCTCCGCATGACCGCTCTGAATCCGCTCTCAATCTTGCTGGGAAAATCGACGAGCCGGCTGGCCGGCGCATTGTTGACGCTGCTGGTTCAACTACCGTTCGCGTTTCTCGCGATCACCATGGGCGGCGTCATGCTCGGACAAGTCACGGGCGCCTATCTCAGCCTCGGCGCCTATCTTTTCTTCCTCGCCAACCTGGCCCTCATCTTCTCGGTGATCTGTGCCCGCACCGCAGCGGCTTCCTTTCTTACCGGGGTCGCGCTGCTGATATTTCACACGGGTCCATTCGTCTGGTCGAAACTGATCTGGATACTCGGACGCCTCGGTATCTTGTCAGCACGCGAACCAGGCGTGATCGCCGGACCGATCATCGATGGGTGGCAAAGCGCACTGCCGCTGCCGCACCTGATGGCGCTGTTCAGCCCGGCGGGTCCGGGCGTTTCGGTCGCCGATCAAGTGATCGCGGACGTGCTGCTTGGCCTCGGGCTCTTTCTCGTCGCGTGGGCATTATTCAATCGTTTCGCCGAGCGAGGAATGGAAAAGGCCCCCGCGCGCGGTCCGGTATCGTTGCCTGGTTCACGCAGGGCCACGTTCAGCCCCGGACGCACATGGCCCAAGGCCATCGAGTGGAAGGATTTTAATTTCGTCGCCGGAGGCAAGGCCGCCGTCCTGATCAAGGCAATCATCGTCGCGATCGTCGCCGGATTTTTCGCGTGGCTGTATTTCGGAACCCCACCCCCTGCGCCTTCACGGATTCCAATCTATTTCAACTATTCTCCGTTGGCGTCGTTTCAGTTTCTGATCCGCACCTCGAATCCCTGGTTGGATTTCGGGATGGCGCTGACCGCAGTGTTGACTCCGCTGCTGTGGCTCGATCTGGCCATTGCCGCGAGTCGCATTTTTTCGATCGAACGAAAGGCGGAAATGCTCTCGAGTCTCGCCACGTTACCGGAGCCGCTCTGGCGTCTCGTCCTGCGCAAAGGCGGCGGTTGCCTGCTGGCCTCCTGGCCGCTGTGGGTCGGTATCCTGGCCGGATTTTCGCTCACGCTGCCGGACTTGCTGCAGAGCAACCGGATCAATGGAACCGTAATGATCACGTTCAGCGGCATGACCACCGTCGGAAATCTCGTCTCGGGCTTCACCCTCCTGCACGTCATCGCCGCGCTGTCACTCCATCTGCGCTGGGGCGCGTTGCCCATCGGTTTCGTGGCGTATTACGTCGGCCACGCACTTCTGTTGATCGCTAGCGTCGTTTTCTTTCAGGGCCTATCGATGGAGGTCACAGTCGCTGCGGATATCGTGGCCATGATTTTCCTGCAACGGTGGATCCTTTACCGGCTGGGCGTTCTCATCGAAGAATCGTGAACGCTGTTGCTCAACGGTGCCGTGAGGCGGCGATGACAAATTCTTTACACGGCGTCGGCTAATAATTTTGCGTCGAGCGCGTTTTGTTGGCGTGGCACATCACTATCGATTTCGCATTCAGCGTTTGCGGGGAAGGAAGGAACCCCGTTTTCAATTGCGCATGGGTCTCACGGACGAACCGAATTTCGAATTCGTGCCCGTGCATCGCACCGCCTTTGCCAAAAAGATGCTGCTCGAAGTGGCACATCCTTCGCCAATCGAGGCCCAACTGGAACTGAGCAATCTGCTCGAGTGGTTGAACACGCGCCTGGGCATTTCTGGCCACACGGATTTCACCCACCCGGGCGGCTAACCCCCCAAAGCCGGGATTGTCGAAACTCTTCACCGTGGCTCAAGGCCCAGCCCCGCTGGAATTGACCACCTGCCGTTCCCGCCAGGCCTTACGCCAGCAAACCCGCGTGGCGCCGGGCCTCTAGATTGCCGACGCAGCCGACGTCGACCAGGCGCTCCCGCTCGTCACCCGCAATCCGAATGGGCTCGTGCCAGCGATTGGCCACCAGGAAATCTGCCGCCGCCTGATAGCGCATGAGTGGGCTGGGTGCGGCCGGTTCAGCGGTGCGAAGCCAATCGCCATGACCCATTAACACCAGATCCACGGCATCGAGAGAAAAAAGCCGATAAAGTAGCGCCGCCTGCGCGGAGGGATCGCTCATTTCCGAGGGCAGATTCGCACGAGCCAGCAAGTCGCTCGCCGCACGGCTGGCTTTTCCAAACGGGACTCGCTCGGGAGCCGCGTGCGCCAGGACCACCGCCATCGCTTTTTCCGCTGGCTGCGCAATTTCGAGGACCATTCCCTCCGAGCTCTCGAGCCGAAGCGGGACACCCGGTGACAAATCGACGGTCTCCGAGACGATGCGCATTCGCAACGCGGCCGCACAATCGCCAATCACCCGCACATCGATCGCCCGCCGGCCGCTCTGGCTGCCCCGGCAGAGCAGGCTGTTGCGCATCGAACGATGATAAACGACGTCCATGAATTGCTGCGCGCCGAGGAAGTCGAGATTCAGCGCCACGAATTCGGAGCGAACTTCCGCCGGAAGGTTTTCGATGGGCATCGTCGCAAAATGCGCTTCGGCGAGATATTGCAGGTTATGACGGGCCGCCTGAGCGAGCAGGTCCTGAAAGGTGCAGGGATGGTTTTCCTGCGACAATTCGTCGTGAAACAGGAGCTCGACCGGTTTGCGCCGCATATCGGCCAGGCATTCGCGGAGCAGACTGGCGTAAGCGCCCGATTGAGAAGCGAGACTTTTATCCAGCGTCGCCAACACCACCCGCGCGTGTTCGAGTTGCGCCTGGGGAGAATCGCAGCGTCGCATCTCACCAAGCAAAAAGGCGCGCAACCCCAACAACAGGCCCCAGCCGGGAAGCGTGTTATAGCTGAGATAGGCAATGCCGTCGGTGGCCAGCGCGGCGCTCGCAACCGAGAGCAGTCGATCGGCTACTTCCGGCGAGACCCACGAATAAACGCCGTGGGCAATCACGTAGTCGAAAGCGCCGCTTTCGGGTTCGAATTCGCGCAGATCGGCGCAGACGAACCGCACGTTTTGCAGACCGCAAGCGGCGCGCGCGGCTTCGCCCACGGCAATCTGGCTCGCGGAAAAATCAACGCCGACAAACTCGGAATGTGGAAATCGTTCCGCCAGCGGCAGAAGGTTCATGCCTTCCCCGCAGCCCAGTTCGAGGACGCGGCACCGATCCGGAGGCGCGGCCGGCACTCCGAGCAGGCGTGCGATCACTGCGAGCCGCGCCGGATGCGTTTCGGGAATCGGACCGTGGCGATAGGGAATCGCATCGTAACGCTCGCGCAACGGGTCAGTCATGACCAGCGACGCGGGCGCGGCTGACACTGACGGACGGCGGGAAGCCAGGGCAACCAGAACCACCAGCCGGCTGTGGTTGGCCTCATCGCTGCGAATTTAAGCCCCACCGCCACCGTTCGCTCCGAAGGTTAGATACGTGTAGCCCTGCAAAGCGCGCTCGTAACTCGAAAGCAGCTTCATGCCTTCATTCGGCTTGAGGCGGTTGGACTTGATCGCCTCATCGACCTGCGCCTTCACCTGGCGGGACAGCTCGCCTTTCTCCCACTGGGTTAGACCCAGCACATCCGCGATGGTCGAACCGCTGATCGTTTCCTCGATATACCAACCGCTCTCCTCGTCATCATCGAGAAAGACGTGGGCCTCATTCACGCGGCCGAAGAGATTGTGGAGATCACCCATGATGTCCTGGTACGCGCCCATGAGGAAGAAACCGAGCAGGTAACGTTCGCCGGGTTTCAGACGATGCAGTGGCAGCGTGTCTTTGACGTCCTGAAGATCGATGAATTTGCTCACCTTGCCGTCCGAGTCGCACGTGATGTCCACCAGCATGCCCTGACGCTCGGGATACTTGTCGAGGTGATGGATGGGCATGACCGGGAAGAGCTGCCCCAGCGCCCAGTGGTCGAGCAGCGATTGGAAAACGGAAAAATTGCAGACGTATTGATCGCCGAGAGTCGTCTCGAGATCCTTCACCTCGTCGGGAACGTATTTCATACCGGCACAAAAATCGACGATCGTCCGGGCCATTTGCCAATACACGGTTTCGATCTTGGCCTTGGCCTCGAGATCGAGCAGCCCCAGGTCGAACATCGATTGCGATTGTTCCTTCATCTGCTGCGCATCATGAAACGATTCCATCCGGTTTTGTCGCGTGAGCCCGCGCTGGATTTCGAGCAGGTCGCGCAGAATCTTCGGGTCGTTTTCGCCGGGCGAAATGACGAGCGGCACCGTTTCCTTTTCAATCGAACCAAATGCCTCGACGACGAGGATGGAATGATGCGCGACCATCGCACGACCGCTTTCACTGATGATCGTCGGGTGCGGCACCTTCTCGGCGTCGCACACGTCCATGATGTTATAGACGATGTCGCGCGCGTATTCGTGGAGAGAGTAATTCGTTGAGCTCTCGAAGGCGGTGCGCGAGCCATCGTAGTCCACGCCGAGACCGCCGCCGACATCGAGGTACCCAAGCTCATGACCCATCTTTTGCAGCTTGGCGTAAAAGCGAGCCGCCTCCCGCACCGCGCGTTTGATGGTCCCAATGTCCGGCACCTGCGAGCCGACATGGAAATGCACCAGCTTCAACGTGTGCCCGAGCCCCGCGTCCTTGAGAACTCTGCTCGCGGCCACGAGTTCCGCGGTGCTCAAACCGAACTTGGCATTCTCGCCGCCGCTCAGCGCCCATTTGCCGGAGCCTTTCGACGCCAGTCGCACCCGCATGCCGATCATCGGTTCGACGCCCGCTTCCCGGGAAACCGCGAGGATTTGGTGCAGTTCCTCAAGCTTCTCGACCACCAAGATCACGCGCTTGCCCAGTTTCCACCCGAGCACCGCATTCTGCATGAAGGTGGCATCTTTGTAGCCGTTGCAGACGATCATCGATTCGGGATCGCGATGGATCGCCAGCGCGGCGAGCAGTTCCGGCTTGCTCCCGGCTTCGATGCCGTAGTGGTAGGGTTTTCCAGCTTCGATGATCTCCTCGACGACCTCCCGCAACTGATTGACCTTGATCGGGAACACCCCGCGATACTCCGCTTTGTAACCCGCTTCCGAAATGGCGGCCTGGAAGGCCTTGTTGATCGTCTCGACGCGATGACGAACCAGATCCTGAAAACGCAGGACCATCGGGAATCCAAGACCGTATTCGCGCCGCGCTTCCTCGATCACCTCGATCAAATCAATGGGCGTGGCCGCATCCTGGGTCGGACGGACCTCGATATTCCCACGCTGATTCACGGTAAAATAACCGAGCCCCCAACGATCAATATTGTAGAGGGAAATGGCGGCGGGAATATCCCAAGGCTCCTGCATGCGGCGCGCGATACGGGAATACGCCGGGCATTGCAATGCGCCTGTTTGTAAATTTCGCATGGTCGGCGCCTTGTCATCATCGGGAGTGGCGCTTAGCGTTTCAGCGCATGAACAAACCGGTGGTCGAAGTGCAAGTGCGCGCTGTGCTCCCGTTCAACAACGGTCGCGCAGTCTTTATCGGCAACGACGAAAAGGTCTTTGTGATCTACGTCGATGAGAGTGTCGGCGCCGCGATTTCCATGTTCATCAATCAGACGCCGAAGGAACGGCCCCTGACCCATGATCTGATGGGGCACCTCATGAAATCGCTGGGCGCGAAGGTCGATCGGGTGATCGTCAACGATCTGAAGAGCGAGACTTATTTCGCCCGTCTCATCGTCAGCGCGGAAAATGAACTTTTCGAGCGCAAGATCATCGAACTCGATGGCCGACCCAGTGATTGTCTCGCCCTGGCCATTGCGCAGAGCGCTCCCATCTACGTTTCCAAGGACGTGTGGGAGGAGGTCGAGGACCGCTCGGAGGTGCTGCGCAATCTCGAAGAAAATGGGCCGCAAGGTGAAGACTAGCCCCCGATTGGGAACACTCATTTCACGGAACTGACCGATGCGACTATGACCGATCCTGACCAAAAAATTGCCCTTATCACCGGCGCCAACCGCGGCCTGGGATTTGAAATCGCCCGGCGGCTCGGGCAGTCAAATTACGTCGTCCTCGTCGGCAGCCGGGACCGGAAACGCGGTCAGACGGCAACAGACGATCTAAAGAGCAAGGGCGCAGATGCGCACCTGACCATCGTGGATGTGACTCACGCACCCTCGATTCAGCGGACGGTTGACATGATCGCCGACCAATATGGACGCCTCGATGTCCTGGTGAACAATGCCGGCGCCATGCACGACCGGAGCCTGCTTCCGGGTGAGATTCCGCTCGAGACCGTTCGGGAAATGTTCGAAACCAATTTTTTTGGCGCGGTCGCCGTGACGCAGGCCATGCTCCCGCTTCTGCGAAAGAGCGCCGCGGGTAGAATCGTCAATATGTCCAGCGGCCTTGGGTCGCTCGGCCTGCTTTCCGATCCCACGAGCTTTAACGGAGAATTCCGATTGCTCGGCTACGGATCATCGAAAACGGCGCTCAACGCGTTCACCGTGCAACTCGCCCACGAACTTCGGGACACACCCATCAAGGTCAATTCCGCTCATCCCGGCTGGATCAAGACCGACATGGGCGGCGAAGAGGCGCCCGGAACCGTCGAGGAAGGCGTCGATACCCCACTCTGGTTGGCCACCCTGCCGAACGATGGCCCGACTGGCGGGTTCTTTTTTCGACGCGAGCCAATTCCCTGGTAGCCCGATCAGACAATTCGATCGACGGCGATAATTCCCGGGATACGACCGAAATGCTTGTCGAACGTGAGCACCACCGCCCCGATTCGTCGTGCGCAACAGGCGATGATGATATCGGCCAAAGGGAGCGCGCCCCCGATGGTTCGGTCCAGCGTCCAGGCCGTGGTCTCGACATCCTCCCAAAGCCGGTTGTCGGTGGGGACGTTAAGCATCACATTCCACGCTTCCTGAAAAACCTTGACGCCCGCCTGCGTGCGCAAGCCGCGGGCAACTTCGCTCCGGACGATGCCGCAGGTGGCCACCTCGCGGACTTGCGCAATGGTTCCCAGCGCGTTCAACGGGTTGTAGCCACGCTTCCCGAGGGTGATGTACCAACTGCTATCAATCAGGACAGGATTCACGACCCTATTTTGGGGAATTCTCGGCAGCGCGCTGAGCTTCGATATCGTAGCCGGGCTCGAAAGCATTTTTCCAGTCTTCAGCGCTCATCCCGTGATCACGCGTCAGGACTTCGACCAGCCGCGCCCGGCGATCCATCTCTTTCAGAGCGAGGTCGATGGCTTCGGTTTTGGTTTTGGCGCCCGTATGAGCCATGACACGCTCGAGCAATCCATCGTCAATATTCAACGTCATTTTCATGCCATATCGAGTATGGCATTTATCCTCTCTCGTCAACCACTTGTATGAACAATTCTTCCAGATCAATTCTCATCACCGGGGCAACTCGGGGCATCGGGCTCGAAACGGCGCGACAATGTGCCGTTGCGGGGTGCCAGGTCTGGATCGGGGGACGCAAGCGGGCCGGCGCGACCGCGCTCCTCAAGGAGTTTCCGGAGACCTGCGCGTTCCTTAATTTGGATGTTCTGGACCCCGATCGTATTGCGGCAGCCAGTCGAGCCATCGAGACGAGTGGTCGCGGTCTCGATGTATTGGTGAACAATGCCGCCATTCTGATCGATCGCACGGAGTCGGTGCTCGAGCTTGATGAAATCACCGCTCGGACGACGCTGGAAACCAATGTGCTCGGCCCATTGCGGGTTGCCCAAGCTTTTGTTCCCCTTCTGCAAAGGAGTCGAACGCCACGCATCATCAATGTCTCGAGCGGCGGCGGGCAATTGAGCGATCCATCCACCTGGGCACCTGCCTATTGTCTTTCCAAAACCGCGCTCAATGCTCTGACGGTCCAGCTCGCGGCGACGCTGCCGACCTTCGCGGTGAACTCCGTCTGTCCGGGTTGGGTCCGCACGGATATGGGCGGGCGGGATGCTCCCCGCTCGGTTGGTCAGGGAGCTGACACGATCGTCTGGCTGGCGACGGAGGCGCCGCAAAAACTATCGGGAAAGTTTCTCCGCGACCGGAAGATCATCGACTGGTAAGACCCCGCCGAACTTTCGACCTATGACTGATCCCACCGTCCCGCACGAGACTCTCCTTCAGCAACTACGCTGGCGTTACGCCACGAAGGCATTCGACCCGGGAAGAAAAATCTCCGAGGCCGATTGGTCCACTCTCGAGGAAGCATTGGTATTGAGTCCGTCGAGTTACGGCATGCAGCCCTATCGCTTTCTGGTGATCACCGATCCCGCCACCAAGGAAGCCCTCGTGCCACACTCCTGGAATCAGCGCCAGCCGGCCGACTCCTCGCACTTCGTCGTTTTTGCCGCCCGCAAAACCAATTCCGAAGCGGATGTGGATCACTTCCTGGACCGCGTGGCATCGGCGCGCGGCGTCGGCGCCGAGACATTGGCTGGATTCAAAAAGATTCTGATGGGAGACGTGGTCAACGGTCCGCGCGGCCAAAAGGCCTTCGAGTGGGCCGCGCTCCAGGCCTATATCGCTCTCGGAAACTTTATGACCTCAGCCGCGGTGGTCGGGATCGACACCTGCCCCATGGAAGGAATCGTTCCATCAAAATACGATGAGATTCTGAAACTCACCGAAACGCCGTGGAGCACCGTTGTTGCTTGTGCGGCGGGCTATCGCGCTCCGGGCGACAAGTACGCCGCCATGCCCAAATTCCGGTTTCCCAACTCGGAACTCGTCATTCACATTTAATCCCGTTTTCCCTCCGACCCGAGTTCGGACTCGGCCGTCATGACCGGTTGGCGGACCTCTCCCTCCGTTCCCGGAATGGCCAGACGGTAAACGGCCAGAAAAAGCGCCAGCCCCGTCGGCACAAGGATGGGCACCCACACGAGGCGGTGCCCGAAAATCCAGAGCGCCACCAGCACGTAAAAGAGGAGCGCCAGGGCGCACAGAAACACGACCGGTCCTTTCCGCCAGCGGGGCAGCCACAGACTGGCGATCATCGCCAGACCGATCACGATCCATTCCACCCAGGCCGGCGCCCGCTGAATGAAAGTCCGGCTTTGCACGGTACCGATCGCCGCCGCGAACAGCTCTCCTTCAGAACCCTTTCGACCGGCTGCCAAACGCAGGTCCTTGCTGTCCTGATCAACCCGCGCGAGCAGTAACAGCTTTCCCGCAAACGTTTCCGGGGGCACGTGCGTTTCGGTTTTGGCCTCGAATTGGGCCGCCGCCAGCACCAGATCATCCAAGCCGCAGCGCCCGCGCGGAACGCCGAAATCCACCCGCATTTGTCCCGCCGCGTCGATGGGAATATCGACCTGATCACCGAGCGAAATCTTCGATCCGATTTCCACCCGTACGTCATCGAGGGTCAATTTCTCCCACATGATCACCGCTTGCAGGATGAAAGACGGAACCAAATGCCCGCGGTAGCGCAGGACCAGGGGCACCGAGCGATGCCAGTTCGAGTCTCCCGGGAGATTCGTGAAACCAGGGACACTCGAGAGCCGGTAATCCTCCCCCGCCTGCGCTTCCACCACGGTGTAGTCCGGAATCCTCGACCCATCGCCTTTGACCTGCCGCAAGATCGGCACCGTCTCCTCCGCCAGGGGACGATCGGGATCTTCCGGAAAACCCAGCCGCGCACCGAGCAGGACTTTTGGCGATCGCAATAGCTGCTCCCGCAGAATCTTGCCGTATTGTTCATACTTCGCCTGCTGAGCGGGCACCAGGGCGCTGAAATCCCACGCCAGCACATCATTCGTGGCCAGGATGTCCGGCCCGAAATGATTGGCGGACTGGAAAAACAAAGCGAAATCCAGGGGTGTCCACGGCAACGGATGAAGGTGCAGGCTCTCCTCATTAATGCCGACCAGGGTAACCGCGGCGGGTTTCTCCGTGCGCCGGCTGTTCATGGCGAGGAAGTCGGCAAAGGTTTCCTCCCAAGCATCGATCGGCGCGAGCCGCGACTCGTGCATCAGGAACAAGCCGACGAGCAGCGTCAGAATCATCAATTGGGCCCCGGTTCGAGACATGGGCGCGGAGTAAAGCGACATTCCCCTCGCCGCGCCAAACGCAAAATCTGAACGGTACCCTCCAGAGGCGTTGACAACCCGATCGGGACCAAAGGTCCGCCAGAGAGCCACGACAAAGCGGGTCAGGCTGCCGTTGCTACCTTCCGGTCCTGGCGGGGTTGGCCAGCCCTCGATCCGTGGTCCCTGGCGGAGGCGCGAACGATGCTTTACCTGCGGCCAGGCACAAGCGATTTAATCAAAAAAACGCGAGATACGGCTTGCCACGCAATTTTTTCATCGCTTTAAAGACCGCCCTCATCCAAAACGGGTGCTTCCAACCGACCCCCAAACGATTCCTTAGTCAGTTTCCACTTACCATATCCCGATCATGGCGCGAGTTCTCCTCATCCTCTCCATCGTCTTTGTTCTTGCCGCGGCCGGCCTTGGCTTTATGGCCAAACAAAAGGTCGATATCCTCCAAGACAATCTCGCCTCCACCAAATCTTCGCTCTCGACGACGCAGAACAATTTAAAGACTGCCGAGAAGAAGCTGGCCGACACCCAAACCGAGCTCGATCAGACCAAGCAAACCCTCGAGGAAGCCCAGGCGGCGGAATCGAAAGCCAAGTCTGATCTCACCGATGCGCAAACCAAGCTCCAGGCGGCGCAAGCCGAGGTTGAGCAGAAGACGGCACAATTAACTTCCATCCAGGACCAATTCAAAGGAGATTTAAAAATTCTGTAGGGGACATTAATCCTGCCGAGATTGGTATCAAAATTAAGGAATTGGCGGATGCTAAAACCAAACTTGAAACCGAACTCGCCGAAGCTCGCCAGGTCGAGCAGACGCTCAATGACCGAGTTGCTTCCCTCGACGAGAATCTCGCGAAATCGACCGCCAAGGTTAAGGAATACAAGATGAACGCAGTCCGGCCCGGTCTCTCGGGCAAGGTTCTCGCCTACAATCCCGGGTGGAATTTCGTGGTTCTAAGCATCGGCGACAACGCGGGTCTCAAGTCCGGTGTGAACATGCTGATCGCTCGCGGCGGAGCCGTGGTCGGGAAAGTGCGCGTCACTTCGGTCGAGCCCAACAGCGCGATTGCGGATGTCCTTCCCGGCACCCTGGCCCGTGGTGAACAGATTCAACCCGGCGACACCGTGATGTTTCAGGGCAACCGATAATCGGTTCGCTCCCCCGTTCCAGGCATGGGAAGAATTCTCGCCGTCCTCCTTTTGGCCATTGCGTCCGTCGGCCTCGGCGGGTGTGCGTCAACGAAAGAGGATGATCCGAACCGCGTCAGCACGATCCCCTGGAATCGACCGGAGCGTTGGGAAGGCCAGGGTCCGCTTGGTGGGATGACGCCCCAGACGTATTGACCGGCGCGGGTGCCGCGTCTCCACTCGTTTCTTCCCCGCCCTTGCCGATCCGGATTCGCGTGAGATTTTTCGCTCATGGATTTATCGAAGCCCCGCATCCTGATCATCCGCGGCGGAGCGATCGGCGATTTCATCCTCACCCTCCCGGCGATCCGGCTCGTCCGCGAAGCGTTTCCCGGAGCCCATCTCGAGATTATCGGTTACCGCCACATCGTCGCTCTCGCCGATGGACGCTATTATGCCGACGCCACCCGCTCGATCGAATACGGACCGATGGCTGGGTTCTTCGCCCGCCGCGGCACCCTCGCGGAAGAGATGGTCGAATACTTCGCCAGCTTTAACCAGGTCATCAGCTTCCTCTTCGACCCGGATGGGATCTTCGAAGCCAACGTTCGGCGCGCCGGGGTCAAAAACTATTTGCCGGCCTTCGTTCGGCTTGATGACAGCCAGCACGCGGCCTTTCAACTCGCGCACCCGTTGCAAAGCCTCGCGCTTTATCTCGAAGACGGTGCCCCCATCATTCACCTCACCTCCGAAGATCGAGCGTGGGCCGGAGATTTTTTGGGTGGCGACGAGCGGCCCATCGTCGCCATTCATCCGGGTAGCGGAAGTGTGCGCAAGAACTGGCCGATCGAAAAATGGACGGACCTCCTCGAACGGCTGCTGTCGCAACAGCCGGATCATCAGTTCCTCCTCGTCGGAGGAGAAGCGGATCGGGATGTGATTGGCCGTTTGAGCGTGGTGGCGCCAAAGCGCGTGCGCGTAGCGGAAGACCTCGCCCTTCCCAGGCTCGCGGCTGTCCTCGCCCGCAGCTCCCTTTATCTCGGACACGATACGGGCATCTCGCATCTCGCCGCCGCGGTCAATGTGCCGTCAGTCCTCTTGTTCGGCCCCACGGATCCCGCCATTTGGGCGCCGCGCAATTCCGGTGTGCGCACCATTTCTGCGCCGGACGAAAACCTCGATCAGCTCACCGTGGACGAAGTCATCGCAGCGGTCGCGGCCCGGTAGGTTCGAGCCTTTTTTCCGCCGGCATCAGGTGACCGAGCGCGCCGAGGCGCCGAATTTCGGACCAGACCGGGATTGTATTGCTCGGTGAATCGGCCTTCGAGATCGAGAATGTAGGCGTTTCCGCCCGTCATCCCCGCGCCAAAGTTTTTCCCGGTATTGCCGAGAACCGGACTCCCCCTCATCAATCACCATTTTGCACATTGGCCCAGACCGATCCTTGCTGGCTGCCTTCTCGCCCTCTGACGGCGTTGCCTACATCCGCTCAGCAGGCACAAGCTGGAAGCTGGCCCACGGCAACTCACGAAGGCGGAGACTCAAAGCGATAGCCGATATCACGGATCGTCTGGATGAAGGTCGGATGGTGCGGGTCAGGCTCGATCTTCGCCCGCAGGGTGGTAATGCAGCGATCCACGCTGCGTTCAGTCACCATCACGCTGTTTCCCCAGACTGAGTTCATGATGCTGTCGCGGGTCAGTGCGCGTCCCGGGCGCTGGAGAAAATACTCGAGCAAGCGAAACTCTTTTGTCGTGAGTTGAACCTCCTCGCCGTCCTGCAAAAGCCGATGTGAAACCGTATCCAGCCGGCAGTTTCCGAAAGCGAACTCCGCCGCCGCGCCGCCGCGGTGCCGGCGTAGAAAGGCTTGCACACGCGCCATGAGTTCCCGCACGCCGAATGGCTTGGTGATGTAATCATCGGCCCCGAGTTCGAGACCGCGGACAATGTCTTCCTCCTGACCTTTGGCTGTTAGCATTAGGATCGGCACGTCGAGGTTTTCGGCGCGGACGGCGCGGCAGATTTCGTAGCCATTGACCTTGGGCAGCATGAGGTCGAGCACGATGAGATCGGGGCGGCGATTCAATGCGGCATCGAGACCTGCTTCGCCATCGCGGGCGGTCAGGACGCGATGACCGTGCTTGGCGCAATTGTCCTTCACCACGCGCAGGATCGTGGCGTCATCCTCGATGATCAGAATGGTGGCGGGCGTCATGTCGCGGCGGCGGGAAGGGTGATGGTGAAAATACTGCCGCGTCCCGGTTCGCTCTCGACTCCCACCGTGCCTTGATGGGCTTCAATGATCGATCGCACGATGCTCAGGCCCAGTCCACAGCCGCCCGCCGGGCGCGCGAGCAGATGATCGGCCTGGTAGAATCGTTCGAAGACGTGACGGCATTCCCGGGGCGAAAGACCGATGCCACGATCCTCAACGTCGAAAACCACGCTGCCGTTGCGGGCAGTGGTGCGCAGCGTGACCTGCTTGATTTCACCGGAGTATTTCCAGGCGTTGTCGAGCAGGTTCAGCAGGGCTGTCACGAGAGCGTCCGGGTCGCCGATGACATCTGGCAGGGCGTCCGCGATTTGCGTTTCGACGGCGCGTTCACCCATCGCGGCGACCGCACCGGCAGCGATGGCGGCGGGTTTTTGGGGCGTGAACTTGAAGCCGAATTTGTTGCGCTCCAGTCGCGAGAAGGTGAGAAAATTCTCGATGAGGCGGCTCAGGCGCGTGTTTTCCTGGGCGAGCAGTTGGAGGTATTCGCGGGTCGTCGTTTCATCGAACCGATCGTTTTCGAGCAGAGTCTCGACGAGTGCGCGCATCGCGGTAAGGGGTGTTTTCAGTTCGTGCGAGACGTTGGCAACGAGATCGTTTTTCAAGCGTGCCAGGTGGACCTGCCGGCCAAAGCCGCGTGCGATGATCACCGCGAGCACCGTCATCGCACCGATGACCACGCTCCCGATCCAAAGATACGCCTCCACCTTTCGCTCCGCGGTTGTGTCGAAAATCGCCCGATCATTTAATGAAAGCGCCAACCGCCATCCTGGCATTTCCGGACCCAAGTCGCAGGCCACCAGCGGGTTTTCGGTCGTGCCTTGATCGTCCGGTGCGCGAACCGTGAGCCGCACGCTCGCCGCGAACGAAGGATCGCGCACCGCACGTTCGAACCAGGCGCGCAGATTCGTTATTTCGAAGAGCACGATCGCCTTCCGTCCCGGCGAGGGCGCCTGCCAAACGCCGGGTAGCGAGGTGGGGCGCAAGCCATCCGGAAGCGCGATCGATGAAGTCGATTCGAGATAACGAGCCGCGAGATCTTCCGCCGCGAGCGTCGGGAAATGTGCGCCGGGATGCAGGCGACGGAGTTCGCGCATAAGGAAACGGCGCTGAGCCGACGGCAGCCCGCCGGCTTGATAGTCGTTCACCCGGCCGATCAACGTTTCCGCGAGTTGCGAATTCTTCGGATCGGCTTCCAGCGCCAGCAATTCGGCATTGGCCTCCGCGTTCCGTCCGCTCGCGTCCAGGCGCGGATAGTGGCCCGGAAAAATCGCGGAATCCGCCCAACCCTCACGCGCGGCTTTTGCGAATAACGCCGCACCCGTCGCTTCCTCATCGAACCGCGCCAGGTCATGCGCCCATCTGTCCTCAACACGCTCGCGCACCAACGCGAGCTGGCCACGGTAGGCGTCCGCCAGTTTCTGTCGCACCGCCAGTCGCTCGTTGCCCATCGCCTCCCGCATGAACCACAGCACGCAGCCAATGGCCACGAGCACGATGAGGAGCAGGAGCGCCTGCGTGGGCCAGGCACGGATGTCCTGGCCCACGCGGCGGTGGAAGAAGCGGAAGCGTCCGGCGGTCACTTGGTCATGCGGAAGCTGGCAATGATGCTCTCAAACGGTGCCATGAGCGCGCCGATATTCTCCGGCACGGCGGCCAGGTTGAAAGCGGCGGCTGAGTTCTTCCCGAGCACATAGGTCGAGTAAACGGCGCGGGGCTTGTCACCGTCCAATCCGTCGATCACGAGGCTGACCGCCGGCTGTCCGGAAACTTGAAGCACTTTCCAGCTCTCGGGGCGGATCGTCACATCCTTCAAATGGACCGCTTTTTTTACGTCGGCCTCGGCCCAGGCGCGTGGAGACTTCTGAGCGTCGTCCGCGAGGGAACTCGCCGGAAACAAGCGGAGAAGTCCCATTTCGCTCTCCGCCTTCGGGTCAAGCAGATAGATCATCGCCTCGCCTTCCTTGCCGCCGGAAAGGCGGCGATGCGCCACCCAATTCGCGGGCATAGTGAAGGATACACCGAGTTCCGGATCGTTGAAGGCCACTGGTTGTCCGGCCCTTTCCTGCGTCACGGACACAAGGTTCGCTTCGATCCCGCCCGCGCTAAATCTCACCAATGTTCGGTGCTCATCGTTGGCAAACCACATGGTCTGGCCAACCGACAGCCTGGTCTTGAATGCCTCGAAATCTCCGGCGGGAGTTTTCACGGTTTCCATTTCGGTGACTTCCAGTCCGATCGGAATCGTCGCCGCACCCGAGAGCGTCGAGATGACGGGCAGCGTTGCTTTGTAGCCGACGGCCAGTGGCAGCCGGCGCATCACATGGATGGCCTGCTCATTATCGAAGACAGGCTGTTTGATCGCCAGGGTCGTGACATCGGGCGAATTGGCCTGTTTCACATCGACTTCGTCCTCGTGATAGACGGCAAAGGCTTCCCCGAGCTGCGCCTGTTTCCACTGGCTGTTGATCGGTTGGAAATCTTTGGCGTCAGCGTCCACCTGGCTGAAGGAATTCCCATTCGCATACATTCGCGTGCCGACCCGCCAGATGGCGCGATCACCGAGTGTCGCGAGGTCAGCGCGATAGACCGACGTGCCGATGTCCGTTCCGTCGGCGGTGGTGATCACGAGTTGCAGTCGCTCGCCGTCCACCCACGGGACGGGCCCGAGGATCAGCGCGTCGGGAAGATGCTTGCGCGCCTTTGCGAGCCATTCGTTCTCGGTCGGAAAGTCTTGGATGAGCTTCTCGAACGCGACCGTGGCCTCAGCCGTTCGGTTCTTTTTTTCCAGACAGAGTCCGAGCCGATACTGCGCCTCGGCGGCCAGGGAACGGGATTTCTGGCCATCTTTGACGAGTTGCTCGTAGATGACGATGGCCGCGTCGAGATCGCCCTTGGTCTCTTCGGCGTAGATGCCCTTTTCGAGCCGTTCAGACAAGGACGCCGCCTGCGCGCATGGCACAGCGAACGCGATGAAAGCAGCGAGGATGAGGTGATGCATGGAGGTATGGGTTTTCGTTTTCATGGCCCGTAGATTCGCGAACGCACATTACCTCCATGTTACCTGAAGAACCTTTATTTGTCCCGCCTAAGGGCTTTCTCGGAACCAACGACCAAGCTAGTCGCGCCCCCCGCCGATGTTCAAACGCTGCGGCGGAGCAGCTCACCAATGATCCGGCGATGAGGAGGACTGAGTGCCCTTTGATTTTGGATGTTTGGCGTCGTGTGCGCAGCTTTCATCGGGCGTCCGGAGGGCGCCGGTCCCTTGTGACGTGGCTTGAACTCGGTGAGTCGCCTCCTCTACGGTTTGGTCGCGACGATCTTTTCGTCAATGACCGCGTCCGGTGTCGTTTCCGGCGCCTTGCCGGCCGGCGTCTTGGGTTTCACTTTCCAAAATGAGCCGCAGAATTTGCTCCAATCTGCGAGCACTTCACGCGCGCGCGGGCTATCGGTCGCTTCGAGATGTTTGAAGGCGAGTTCTTTGACCAGAACTTCATCCTCCGGCGTCAAACGCTCGATGACGACCAGACCGGGATTGTATTGCTCAGTGAATCGGCCTTCGAGATCGAGAATGTAGGCATTTCCACCGGTCATCCCCGCGCCGAAGTTTTTACCGGTATTGCCGAGAACCAGAATCATGCCCCCGGTCATGTATTCGCAGCCATGATCCCCCAGGCCTTCGACGACCGCCGTCGCTCCGGAATTCCGGACCCCGAAACGTTCGCCGGCCCGGCCGCTGGCATAAAGCGTCCCACCCGTCGCGCCGTAGAGGCAGGTGTTCCCGACAATGCTGTTCTTATGAGGCTCGAAGAGCCGGACCGCGGGTGGACGCACCACAATCTCGCCGCCGCTCATGCCCTTGCCCACGTAATCATTGGCCTCGCCGGTGAGGACGAGATTCAGACCGGGAGCGAGGAAGGTGCCGAAGCTTTGGCCCGCGCTGCCCTCGAGCAGGAGCGTGAGCGTGCCCGGCGGCAGCCCTTCATCTCCGTATTGATAGCCGATCTCACCGCTGACTTTCGTCCCGATGCTCCGGTTCGTATTTCGTACCTTGTAGCTCAGGGTCATGGGCACCTGATCCACGATGGCATCCTTCGCATCCTGAAGCACGATCTCGTCCAGCGGGCGGCCGTGCGGACCATCGTTGCGTTCCCGGGTGCAGTAACGTGGAAGGTTGTCCTCGGGTCCGGCCACGTCCGCCAGCAGACGTCCCAGATCGAGCAGATTGGCTTTGGGATGGTCGGGCACTTCTCGCTGCCGCAGAAATTCGGGATGCCCGATGATTTCGGCCAGGCTCCGCACGCCGAGTGAGGCGAGCATTTCGCGCACTTCCTGCGCGACACCGTTGAAGAAATTCACCACGCGCTCCGGCGTACCAACGAACTTCTGCCGCAGTTTTTCGTCCTGGGTCGCAACGCCAACCGGACAGGTATTCAAGTGGCATTGCCGCACATAGACGCAACCTAGAGAGATGAGAGCGGCGGTGCCAAAGTTAAACTCTTCGGCGCCCAGCATGGCCGCCTTGATTATGTCTTCGCCCGACCGCATCCCGCCGTCGGTCCGCAGCACAATGCGGTTGCGCAGATTGTTGAGCATCAAAACCTGCTGCGTTTCCGCGACGCCGAGTTCCCAGGGCGCGCCGGCGTGTTTGATTGAGGAAAGCGGGGACGCCCCCGTGCCGCCGTCGTGCCCGGATACGAGCACAATATCGGCATGCGCCTTGGCCACACCGGCTGCGACCGTGCCGACGCCCGCTTCGGCCACGAGCTTCACACAAACCTTGGCCCGCGGGTTGACCTCTTTCAGATCATGAATCAGCTGCGCGAGATCTTCGATCGAGTAAATGTCATGGTGCGGCGGCGGACTGATTAGCATCACGCCCGGCACCGTGTGGCGCAGTCGCGCGATATAAGGCGAAACTTTGTGGCCGGGCAATTGTCCGCCTTCACCAGGCTTCGCGCCTTGCGCCATCTTGATTTCGATTTCCTTCGCACTCGCGAGATACGCCGCCGTTACGCCAAAGCGACCGCTGGCGACTTGCTTGATCGCCGAATTGGCACTGTCGCCATTGGGCAGGCGCTTGAATCGTTCGGGATCTTCTCCGCCTTCGCCCGAGTTCGATTTGCCACCGATCCGATTCATCGCAATGGCCAGGGCTTCGTGCGCCTCGCGACTGAGCGCTCCGAGTGACATGCCCGCCGTCGTAAAACGGCGCCGGATTTCTTCGACGCTCTCGACTTCCTCGATTGGAATCGGTCCGGACTCCTTCGGGACCAATTCCAGCAGATCTTTGAAACTGATGGGCTGAAATAGTTTCACCTGCTCGACGTAACGCTTGTAATCGTCGTGGTTGTTCGTCTTCACGAACGAATGGAACGACTGGATGACCGGCGGACTCACCGCATGGCGCTCGCCCGCCCGCCGAAAACGGAAATGCCCGGCATCGTCGAGCACAGGCCCTTTTTCCACCGGCACCTCGGCGTATCCCTTCGCGTGCCGCTGGATCGATTCGCGGGCAATCTCACGGAAGCCCACGCCACCAACCTGCGACACTGTGCCCCGGAAGCATTTGCCAATCACATGATCTCCAATGCCGATGGCCTCAAAAATCTGGGCGCCGTGATAACTCCCAAGGACTGAGATGCCCATTTTGGACATGATCTTCAACAACCCGCTTTCGAGCGCCGTGACATAATTCTTGAGCGCCTGGGCATACGACAGTTTCTCGGTTTCCTCGAGTGCAGCTTCCGCCTTGGCCAACCGTGCGGGATCCGTGCCGGCCTTGGCGACCGCCTGGCGAGCCGCCACCTTCATTTGCTCGAGCACTTCCCGGACAGTCTCGTAAGCCAGATACGGGCAAACGGCGCTCGCACCGTAGCCGATCAGGCAGGCGACCTGATGCACATCGCGAGCTTCACCTGTTTCGCACAGGATCGAAGCCTTCATCCGCAAGCCGTTGAGAATCAGATGATGATGCACCGCGCCCGTGGCCAGGAGCATCGGCACCGGAACTCGCCCCGCACCGATCGCCCGATCGGACAACACCAGAATGCGCGCGCCGTTGATGACCGCGGCCTCCGCCTCCGCACAGATTCGATTGATCGCCGGCTCGAGGCCCGCCTCACCATCGCTGACCGCCCAGGTGGCATCAATGGTGACGCTCGGCATGCCCCGATCGGCCAGTCCGCAAACCGAGGCGAGTTCAGTTTCGAGCAGGATCGGCGTGTGACATTGCACCAAGCCGGCGTGCTCCGGGGACTCGGCCAGCAAGTTACGCCGCCAGCCGAGATTCGTATTAAGGGACATCACGAGCTTCTCGCGGATCGGATCAATCGGCGGATTCGTGACCTGCGCGAAAAGCTGTTTAAAATAGGTGTAGAGCAGCCTCGGTTGCAGGGAGAGCACGGCCAGCGGCGTGTCGTCGCCCATCGATCCAATCGCCTCCGCCGCATTTTGAATCATCGGCCGAATGACCATATCCAGCTCTTCCGTCGAACAGCCATGCGCCAGCTGCCTTTGCGTCAGGGACAGGATATCGATTGGTTCGGAAGGCTCCTTCACCTCGGCCGTTTCAAGTTCGTCGAGACGAATAAGGTTATCCTTCAACCATTGCCCGTAAGGTCGCCGGGCGGCGAGTTGCTGCTTGATCTCATCGTTGCGCAACAGCACACCGCGCGCGGTATCGATGGCAATCATCTCACCCGGCCCCAGCCGACCCTTTTCCACGATCTTTTTGTCGTCGAGTTCGACCGTTCCGACTTCGGAACCCAGACTGAAAATCCCATCGTCGGTGATCTTGAAGCGCGACGGCCGCAGGCCATTCCGGTCGAGACAGGCACCGACCGTGAGGCCATCGGAAAAGACGAGGCAGGCCGGACCGTCCCACGGCTCATTGAAACACCGGTGGTATTCGTAGAACGACTTCAACTCGGGCGACATCCATTTATCGTTCCGCCAGGCTGGTGGGACCAGCATCGTCATCGCGTGCAAAATATCGCGCCCGCTCATCACGAGCGCTTCAAGGGCGTTGTCCAACTCCGCCGAATCCGAACCTCCCGGTTGGATAATGGGTTTGAGCAAATCAATATCCGAACCCCAAAAATCCGCTTCCAGTTCCGCCTCGCGGGCGCGCATCCAATTGACGTTTCCACGCCGGGTGTTGATCTCGCCGTTGTGCGCCATCATCCGGAACGGCTGACCGAGCGGCCACGTGGGAAACGTGTTCGTCGAGAAACGCTGATGATAAATGCAGATCGCGGTCTCGTAGTCCGTGTCTTCGAGGTCCCGATAAAACTTCGGCAATGAAGGCGAGATCAGCAGCCCTTTGTACGCAATCACGCGATGCGAGAAGGACGGGATGTAAAAATGCTGGATCTTGTCGTCCATGGCCCGCCGCTCGATTTCGTTGCGGGCCAAAAACAGCGCGCGCTCGTAAGCGTCGTCCTTCATGCCATGAGGCCGCCCAGTCAGCACCTGTTCGATGCGGGGCAGGGTTGAGGCCGCCTTGTCCCCGAGCAGGCGAATATTGATTGGCACCTCGCGCCACCCGAAAAGGAATATCCCGCGCTTTTCCAGAACTTCCTCGACGATCGCTTTGGCGCGAGCCTGGGCGTAGGCGTTGTCGTGCGGCAAAAACACCATTCCGACGCCGAGGTCCGATTCGTGGAAGAGCTTGTGGCCGCGGCGCTCGACGATCGGCGTGAGCAATTTATAGGGTATTTGAGTCAATACTCCGGCCCCGTCCCCGGTCCGGGCATCGGCGTCCACCGCCCCACGGTGAAAAAGGTTGCAGAGACTTTTCAATCCATACGCCAGCACCCGATTGCTGCGCTTGCCGTTGATCTGCGCGATAAAACCGACGCCGCAGGCATCATGTTCTCGGGCCGCATCGTAAAGATTGGGGCTCGGACGTTTCGTTTGATCTAGGATGACTTGGTTCATGTGATTTCCCTGTGTTTTGCCCTCCCACCGGGCCGAGGCCCGGCGGTGCGGTCATATTGTTTGTCGGTGACTTGACCCCTTTTTCCCAACCGAATCGCGCCTGCGCAAGTGCAACGAATCTGAAGTCGAAAAACGGCCAACTCTGGCGGAAGCAAATCCCCGCAAACGGCGCCCAAATTAGAATTCGCTGCGCGCAATTCAAGACAGAATCCAACGCAAAAGTGCGGATTTCTGTCGCACAGCAGGCGATTCCGTGACTAACTTTCGCCTTTCGCGTGAAAAAAACGGCCCAAATGAATTCACCGCACGAAACACGAGATCTGGATCCGCAGGAACGCCTCATCGTTCGCGCTCTGGTTCGCGATCCGCGTGAAAGCGACAATGGCATCGGAGAAGCGACCGGAGTCAACGTCCGAACCGTCGGCCGGAAACGTCAGCGACTCGAACAGGCGGGCATCCTTTCGTATTTCACGCACGTGGATCTTTCCGCGAATGGCACCGGGCAATTCGCAACCCGCCACCTTTACATCATCAAATTCCGGATCGGGATCACCTACAGCCAGGTTTTGGCGGACATTCAGCGCGAGCCCTTTGTGCGCTCAGCCTTCACTGAAATCATCTTCGAAAGCCATATTGCGGAAATCGACGGCAAATTGGCCATGCTGCTTTATATCGATGGCGCCAGCGAAACCGAGATCGTCGAGACAGTGCAATCGCAGGTCATTCCGAGTCTGCTCTCGAATCACGGACCCGACAGCATCGAGGAAATCAGCACCATTCGCGTCCTCGCACCCGTGCGCGTGCTGCGCAATTACATCGTCCCCGTGAATATGCAGGACGGTTACCTGAAAAAGGATTGGCCCGATGAGGCGATTTACGTCGGGAAATCCGCGCCGGGCTAGCCGGGTGGAGATGGTAGGGTCGGGATTCGGCCAACCACGGCGCCACGCTCCTTGATCTCCAGGAACGGTATTCCAGGCGCGGTATTCCTTGCCTTCTCGCTAAAACCGTCGATTGTCGCCGACCTCCAAATCAGCCGTTGCCGATTTGGGCCGGTCGTCAAAGTCCGATGTCAGGTTGAGGCAGTCCGCCTTTCTCTCTCCTCATGGCGCGCGCGACCCCACGTTTTCAACACATATGCCCGTAGAAGAAGTCATCGAAACTGAAGGTAAGATCACCCAGGTCCTCGCCGGAACGATGTTCCGCGTCGAATTGACCAACAAGCACCTCGTGCTCGCCCACATCTCGGGCAAAATGCGCAAGCGCTTCATTCGCCTTACGACGGGCGACCGGGTGAAGCTGGAAATGTCACCTTACGACCTGAGCAAGGCTCGGATCGTGTATCGATTGGGTTAGTCTCGGGGAAAGCGGGTAACGTCCCGCGCTCGGCTTCCCCTGGCGGCAGGACAGTTCCCAGGGCTCCCGGCCCATCCGGAATTTCTGGAGGGATCAAAATTGATTCGAGGCTTCGTCGGAGCGAGTCCAGATTTGACGTATGTCCGCCAATCTCTCAGCCGTCGCGCGCCGGCTCGTCGAGCGGTTGCAAGCCGCTGGGTTTACTGCGCTCTATGCGGGCGGATGCGTGCGCGACAAAATTCTCGGAGCGGAGCCGCACGATATTGATATCGCGACCGATGCGCGCCCGGAACAGGTCCGCTCCCTCTTTCCCCGAACCCATGACGTCGGCGCCCACTTTGGGGTGATTGTCGTCCACGAAGGAGGCTTTAATCTTGAAGTCGCAACCTTCCGCGCGGACGGCGCGTATCTCGATGGACGTCGCCCGGAGACGGTCGCCTTTTCGGATCCGCGATCCGATGCGGAGAGGCGCGATTTCACGATTAACGGGATGTTCTACGATCCGGTCCGCGATCACATCGTGGACTATGTCGGCGGGGAAAAGGATTTGGCCGCGCGGGTGCTGCGCGCCATCGGCGATCCCGCGCAACGTTTCCGTGAAGATCGTTTGCGTATGCTGCGCGCCGTCCGTTTCGCCGCGCATCTTGGGTTTCATATTGAAGAGGCGACCTGGAACGCCATTCGCGAAAATGCTCCGGAAATCCATCAGGTCAGTGCCGAACGCATTCGTGACGAAGTGGTGAAAATCTTCCGATCCCCTTCGCGCGTGACGGGTCTGGATCTGCTCGATCAAAGCGGTCTCCTGCGTGAGATCCTCCCCGAAGTCGAAGCCCTCAAGGGTTGCCAGCAGCCACCTCAATTTCACCCGGAAGGCGACGTCTTTGTGCACACCCGCCTGATGTTGCAGCTCCTGCCGGAAGCCGTCTCCGCGCCACTCGTCCTGAGCGTTTTGTTTCACGATATCGGCAAACCTCCCACGGCGTCCGTTGATGCCGACGGACGCATCCGCTTCAACGGACACGATCGAGTGGGCGCCGAAATGACGGAGCGGCTCATGGTTCGCCTCCGCTTTTCGCGTGCGGAAATCGATGCCACCGTGGCTGGGGTGGCGAATCACATGGTCTTCAAGGACGTGAAACAGATGCGGGTCGCGAAGCTGAAGCGCTTCATGGCGCGCGACACCTTTGCTGACGAATTGGAATTACATCGCGTCGATTGCACGAGCAGCCACGGCCTGCTCGATAACTACGAGTTTCTCCAGGAGAAGGCGGCGGAGTTTGCTTCCGAACCGCTCATTCCGCCGCGCTTGATCACGGGCCGCGATTTGCTCGCGCTGGGCTTCAAGCCCGGACCAAGATTTTCTGAAATCCTTGAGGCCGTCGAAACGCGGCAACTCGAAGGGGCTCTGGCTTCCCACGACGAAGCCGTGCAATGGGTGCGGCAAACTTTTCCCCAGACCCCAACTCCAAACTAGCGCGCGCTCGCCGATTCCCTCACCCTCACGCCCATGTCCGCCATCGAACATTCCGATCCCATCAATGCCCAGATTCTCGCCGTGTCCGAAGACAAAATTCAGGGGTTTGTCCGTGAACCCTTCGCGGAAATTGCGGCGCGGTCGGGTGTACCGCTCGAAACGGTGCTCGATCGAATCAGGACCATGCTCGCCGCGGGAACCATTCGCCGCGTGCGCCAGACATTGATCGCCAGCAATCTCGCCGAGGGCGCGCTGGTGGCGTGGAAAGTCTCCGAGGAGAAGTTAAATTCCGCTTTTGATTTCATGTTTCAGAAAGATCCGTTCAGCGGTCATGTCGTGATTCGCTCAACCGATCAACAAACGACCGGCAGCGAATTTCGCCTGTGGACAACGCTCAAGGTCCCCGCCGGCACCTCGATGGAGGATCATGGCCGGGTCTTAATGGCGCATACCGGCTGCGAAAAATTCAAGCTCATGCCCGCGCGCGGCATCTTTGCGCTCGGCGTCGGGCACGTCCGTCGGCAGACGATCAATCCCGGCGACAAGTCTTCTGCCCCGGCACGTATGCTGCCCGTCGGCGTAGTTCGACTGACCGACCAGGAATGGGATATCCTGATCGCCCTCAAGCGAGAGCTGGCCATCGATGAAGTCGGCCTCGGTCTGTGGGAAAAGCGGGCTCGCGAAGCCGGTGTCGATCTCGAAACGTTCTGCCAGGTGGCGGAAGATTTAAATCAACGGAAAGTCATCGGCCGCTTTTCGACCTTTCTCGAGCACGTCAAACCGAGCGCCGGCGGTCAGCGCGTCACGCGCTTCAACGCACTCTTTCACTGGCGCGTTCCGCCAGGCCGGGAAGTGGAAGCCGGCAGCGAAGTCGGCCGTCACGAGATTCTCACCCATTGTTACTGGCGTGAAGGCGGCCCGGATTTCAATAACGTCAATATCATGGCCGTTTGTCATGGCACCGAGAAAGGCCGTGTTCTCGAGCACAAGGCCGCGATCGATGCGCATCTCGAGTCGCTGCAGATTCCCGTCGATTACACGAACGTCTTTTGGGGCGGTCGAAGTGAGATCAAACCGAGTGAAATCTCTCCCAAGGCTCATCAAGAGTGGATGTCGGCCTTCGATCGAGTACCCGAAATGGAATCGTCGAGCGTGGCCGCCGAGCACTAATCAGCCGAATCGGCGGCGCATTTCGAACCCCTCACCCAAAGCCTCGTCACGAGCCGCGAGTCAGCCTGGGCACGAAAACGTGATCAAGAGGTTCGACTCGTGACGTCCGGCTCTCTAGCAATGCGACCTCCATCCGGAATGACGAGAATTCAGCCTGGCCTAATTCGTAATTCGGGGGCGGCGCTTGTTGCGACTGCGCTGATGCTTTCCGGGTGCATGGTCGGGCCGGATTTTCGATGGCCGGATTCACAGGTGGAAGGGAAGTGGGTGCAGAAACAGGCGGTTTCCGAGCATCCGTACGGTGCGGCGGAAAAGTATTGGTGGCGCTCGTTTCACGATCCGGTGCTCAATCGACTGGTCGAGACGGCCTACGCGCGGAATCTCTCGTTGCAGATTGCCGGCGTGCGTGTGCTCGAGGCGCGGGCGAAACTGAACGCCACGGTCGGGAATCTTTTCCCGCAGCAACAGGGCGCAGCGGGCGGGCTGACCTATTACAACGTCGGGGAGTCCTCGCGCGGCGGTCCCACGCTCGGTGACGGGCCGGTGGCCAATGTGGTTTCGCAGGTGCTCGACGAAAGCAATGTCAATCAGCCGAATTTTCAGATCGGACCCAATATTGTCACGGACCGGCTGCTGTTATCGACGTCGTGGGAGATCGATTTCTGGGGAAAATATCGGCGGCAGATTCAATCGCAGAAAGCGAGCTGGCTTGCTTCGGTGGCTGCTTATGACGATGCGCTCGTGACCCTGGTGGGCGATGTGGCGAACGCCTACGTGAACCTGCGGACCCTTCAGAGTCGACTCACGGTCTTGAATCAAAGCATCGCGGCGCAGGAGCAAAGTCTGACGATCGCGGAAACGCGTTTCCGGGCGGGCGAGACGAGCGAACTCGATCCAACACAAGCGAAGACGCAGCTGGCAAAAACCAAGGCCGAGGTGCCGGAGCTGGAAAGTGGAATCGTGCAGGCAACGAATGCGCTGGCCGTGTTGCTGGGGACGACACCGGCGGATGTGCGGCGTTATCTCAAGGGTTCGGGGCGGATTCCCACGGCACCGTCCCGGATCGCAGCAGGCATTCCGCGCGACCTTCTGCGGCGCCGTCCCGATGTCCGCATGGCGGGGCTTCAGGCCGCATCGCAGTCCCCGAAAATCGGTGTCGCGGTCGCAGACATGCTGCCGTCGTTTTCGCTCTCGGGCGCGTTTGGTTCCTCGGGGAGCGATATCGGGAATTCGTCGCTCGGTGACATCTTCCAGTGGCAGAACAAGGTGTTTGAAGCGGGCGGGGCCTTCGTCGTGCCAATCCTGAATTACGGTCGTCTCGTGAACCGCGTTCGGATTGAAGACGCGAAATTTCAGCAGGCCATCCTAAATTACCAGAACACCGTCCTGAAGGCGCAGGCGGAAGTCGAAAACGGGCTCTCGGCGTTCTCCAGCGGGCGCCGAACAACGACCCTGCTGGACGAAGCTTCTACCACGGCGAAACGCAGCGTGGAACTGGCGACCGTGCGGTATCAACAGGGGCAAAACGATTACACCGTCGTGCTCATCGCCCAGCAGCAGCAACTCGCCATCGACAATGCCGCAGTCAGCAGCCACGGCAGCACGATTCTCTCGCTCATTTCCGTCTACCGCGGTCTCGGCGGCGGCTGGCAGCTTCGCGAAGGAGGCGACGTAATTTCCGACAACGTGAAAGCGGAAATGGCACGCCGGACGAACTGGGGAAAAATGCTCGAATCCAGCCGGCATTTGCCCGATGTCGCGCCCGAGGCGACACCGCAAGCGGCGAAAAAGAAGGAGGCGAAATCATGATTGCAACGAAATCGCGCACGTTGATCGTGGCCCTGCTCGCAACCCATTTGTGGATGGGTTGTAAGCGGCCGGAACCCTTTACCCAAACTGGTCCGCCGACGGTCACCGTGGCGAAACCCGGACGAGAGCCGGTGGCGCCATCGATCGATTTGACCGGCACGGTCGCCGCGTATCAGACGGTCGATCTGGTTGCGCGCGTGCAGGGATTTCTGGAGGTGATTTCGTTTAAGGACGGATCCTTTGTGAAAAAGGGCGACGTGCTGTTTCAAATCGAAAAGGACGCCTACGAAGAGAAAGTCGCGCTCTATCAGGCGCAGCTCACCGGCGCGCAATCCGAATACGAACGGCAGGTCGGGATGATGAAGCAAAACGCGACCTCGCAGGCGAACGTCGACAAAGCGCAGTCGGATCGTGATCAGGCCCAGGCAAATCTCGCCATCGCTAAAATCCAACTCGGTTACACGTCCGTGCGCGCGCCATTTGATGGCCGGATCGGCGCCCATCTCATCGATGCGGGCAACGTCGTGGGCACCAATGCAGCGGACCCGACGAAGCTCGCGACAATCGAGCAACTCGTCCCCATCTACGTGAACTTCAGCGTCAGCTCCCGAGACGCGCTGCGGCTGCGAAAGCTCGCGGAAAAACTTGGCCCGGGTGTGAAACCAGGCGTCGGAAAAATCTCCGTCCTCGCAGGTCTCGATGACGAAGACGGTTTCCCGCACAAGGGCGTGCTCGACTTCGCCAACAATAGTGTTGATACGGGCACCGGCACGATCCAGCTCCGGGCGATTTTCCCGAATGAGGAGAAGGCGCTTTTCCCCGGCTTGTTTGCGCGCGTGCGTATACCGCTTGGCGAACCCGCGCCCGCGCTTGTGGTGCCAAACACGGCGCTCGCAAACGACCAGGTTGGCGACTACCTGCTCGTGGTCAACGCTCAGAACGTCGCCGAGCGACGCAACATCACCGTCGGTCCGCGCGCCGGCACGATGTGCGCGGTCACGGAGGGGCTGAACGAAAACGATCGTGTCATTATCAGCGGTCAGGCGGCGGTGCGCCCGGGTGCGACGGTCATTCCGCAGGAAGCTTCCCCCACACCCCCGCCGTCGGCAACGCCTGCGCCGGCGGCCAAGTAATCCCAACGGAAAAGCGGACGCATGTTTTCCAAGTTCTTCATCGAGCGCCCGGTCCTCGCGAACGTGATCGCGTTCCTGATGATCCTGCTCGGTGGTGTGGCGATATTTCAGCTCCCGATCTCGCAGTATCCGCCGATCACGCCGCCCACGGTGCAAGTCTCCGCGCGGTATCCTGGCGCCAGCGCTCGCACGGTGGTCGAGACTGTGGCGCTGCCGATCGAGCAACAGGTGAACGGTGTCGAGAACATGCTCTACATGCAGTCCACCAGCACGAACGACGGCAATTACTCGCTCATCGTCACGTTTAAAATCGGCACTGATCCGGACTTCGCACAGGTGCTCGTGCAGAACCGTGTGGCGGCCGCGATGGCGCAATTGCCGCGCTCCGTGCAGGCGCAGGGAGTGGTCACGAAAAAGAAGTCCACGGCGATCCTGCAGATCATCACCCTCACTTCGCCGAAGGGAAAATACGATGCGCTGTTCCTGAGTAATTACGCCACACTGCGGCTGCAAAACGAACTCGAACGGCTGCCCGGCGTTGGCGGCGTCACGGTGTTTGGCATCGGCCAATACAGCATGCGGATCTGGTTCGATCCGCAGAAAATGCAGGCGCGCTCGCTCACGCCATCCGAGGTCATCCAGGCGGTGCAGCGGCAGAATTCGCAGGTCACCGCCGGCCAGATCGGAATGCCGCCGACGCCAACGACACAGGATTTTCAACTCACGCTCAATGTCCGCGGCGCGCTCGATACGGCGGCGGACTTTGAGCAGATCATCGTGAAGACCGCGAACGACGGCGAGATCACGCGGCTGGGCGACATCGCGCGCGTCGAGCTCGGGGCGCAGACATACAGTCAGTTCTTCGATTACGACGGGAAGCCATCGGGCGGCATCGCCATTTTCCTGCTCCCCGAAGCCAATGCGCTCGACACTGCGGATGCCGTGAATGCCGCGATGAATCGACTCGCGAAGGATTTCCCCGAGGATCTCGAATACACGATCCCCTTCGACACCACGAAGTTCGTCCGCGATTCCGTGAACGAAGTTTATAAGACGCTGGGCGAAGCGGGCCTCCTCGTGCTCTTCGTCATCATCCTATTTCTCCAGGATTGGCGGGCGACGCTCGTGCCTGCGACCACGGTGCCCGTCACGATCATCGGCGCGTTTGCCGCCATGGCGATGATGGGATTCAGCATCAATCTGCTCACCCTCTTCGCCATCGTGCTCGCCATCGGCATCGTGGTCGATGACGCCATCGTGGTGGTGGAAGGGGTGACGCAATTCGTCGAACGCGGGCAATCGCCGAAGGACGCGGCGATCAATGCGATGAAGGGACTCTTCGGGCCGATCATCGGCATCACCCTCGTGCTCATGTCGGTGTTTCTGCCGTCCGCCTTCATGCCGGGGATCACGGGCCAAATGTATCGGCAATTCGCACTCGTTATCGCTGGAACCGCGCTGCTGAGTGCCGCGAATGCGATCACGCTCAAGCCCACGCAATGCGCCACCTGGCTGCGCCGGCCCAACCCGAACGCGAGGAAGAACTTTTTCTTCCGCAGCTTCAACGCGGTCTATGGCCGCGTCGAAGCGTGGTATTTGCGCGTCGTACGCCGGATGGTTGGGCGCAGCGGACTGATGGCCGTGATCGTGCTCGCGCTCATCGCCGTGGCGGGCTGGGGCTTCACACGTGTGCCGACGGGTTTCATCCCCACGGAGGATCAGGGCTACGTACTCGTGGCGGTGCAACTGCCGAACGCCGCGTCGCTCGAACGCACGCGGCGCGCGATGACGAAAGTGCGCGAGCTGATTCTCGCCACGCCCGGTGTTGCCCACGCCATCTCGATCGGCGGCATTTCGCCGCTCGACAGCAACGCGTCACTCGCCAACGCCGGCGCGATCTACGTGATGTTCAAGGACTGGAGCGAGCGCGGAAAAGGCGAGGGCATTCTCGACATCTATAACGCGCTTTCGAAGAAACTCAGCGCCTTCCAGGATGCCTTCTGCCGCGTCATCGTACCCCCGCCGATCCAAGGGCTCGGACTGTCCGGTGGATTTCAGATGGAAGTCGAGCTGTCAGACGGATCGTTCGACTACCAGCGGCTGCAAAGGGTGGCCGAGCATCTCGCCACGCAGGCCGAATCGTCGCTGGTCATCGAAGCTGGAATCACGACCTTTCGCGCCGACGTGCCGCAGCTCAATCTCGACGTCAACCGCACCGAAGCCGCAACCTTCAACGTCCCCATCGGCGATGTCTTCGACACCCTCCAGAGCTACCTCGGGTCCAGCTACGTAAACCAATTCACGAAGTTCGGCCACACGTTCACGGTCTTTGCCCAAGCCGACGAAAAGTTCCGCCTTACGCCCGAAGACGTACTCGGCTACTACGTAAAAAGCCAGACCGGTGACATGGTTCCCATCGGCGCGCTCGCGTCCGTTGCCACCGCCGCCGGGCCGAACGTCATCTCGCTCTACAATCTCTATCCCGCCGCCGCGTTCCTCGGCAAAGCCAGCGACAACTACAGCTCCGGCCAGGCGATTGACACCCTCGAAGCCCTCGCTGCGCGCGAACTTCCCGCCGGCGTGAGCTACGAATGGACCGGGATGTCGTTCCAGGAAAAGATCGCCGGCAACGCCGTCTATTACATTTTCGCGCTCTCGATCCTCCTCGTCTTCTTCATGCTCGCCGCCCAATACGAAAGCTGGATCACGCCGCTCGCCGTTATCCTCGCCGTACCGCTGGCGCTGCTCGGCACCGTCGCCGCGCTGCTCGGCCTCGGCGTGCCAAACAACATGTATGTGCAGATCGGTCTCGTGCTGCTCATCGCGCTCTCGGCGAAAAACGCGATCCTCGTTGTCGAGATGGCGCGCGAACATCGTTCGGCCGGCAAAAGCATCGTGGATTCCGCGGTCGAAGCCGCGGCACTACGTTTCCGACCGATCGTGATGACGTCGCTCACGTTCATCCTCGGTGTCCTCCCGCTCGTCCTGGCCACTGGCGCGGGCGCGAGTGCCCGCAAATGCCTTGGCATTACCGTCCTCACCGGCATGGTGGCCTCAACCTGCCTCGCGGTCTTGTTCGTCCCGTCGCTCTACGTCGTGCTCCAGCGTTTCGCTGAGCGGCGCGATCGCAACTCGCGCAGTGCGGGGTGGACGTAACGCGGCGTTTCACTCACACGTTTGTGACCGCGCGCGCATCGGCAGCGAGATCAAACAACGGAACCCCGGCATTCTGCTGTTTGAAATAGTCGAGGGTCCAACCACTCGGAAACAGAACCACCGGTTGATCGTCACCGTCCCGGGCCAGGCGGCATCCCGTGGGCATTTTCAAGACTTCCGTGTCCGCCGATTTTAAATCGACGGGCAACCATTTCGCAATCTGCCACGGTGCCGCTTCGATAATCGATTTTGCGCCGTATTCCGTCTCGAGGCGGTATTGAACCACCTCGAATTGCAATGGCCCGACGGCCGCGAGCAGGGGAACACGTTGCACGGCATCCTGCAGATGAAAGACCTGCATGACGCCTTCCTGCAGCAGTTGATCGAGGCCCTGGCGAAACTGTTTGAACTTACCGGGATTCGGATTTTGCAACGACGCAAAGCACTCGGGCGGGAAACGCGGAATCTCGTGGTAGGCAACCGTGTCGTCCTCGCTCAACGTGTCTCCAATGCCGAACTCCGAGTGGCCGACCAGACCAACAATGTCTCCGGCATAGGCCTCATCCACCGTCTCGCGATCCTGCCCAAATAGTTTATGCGAACTCGAGAGCCGCACTTTTTTCCCGGTGCGCGAATGCGTGACAATCATGTCGCGCTCGAAGCGTCCCGAGCACACCCGGACGAATGCAATCCGGTCGCGGTGCCGCGGATCCATATTGGCCTGGATTTTGAAGACAAACCCCGAGAAAGCAGGATCATCGGGCCTCACGAGACGCACCTCAGACCGGTGCGGCGCTGGGCCGGGCGAGCGCGCCAGAAATGAATCGAGCAGCAATTGGACGCCGAAATTGTTCATCGCGCTGCCGAAAAAGACCGGCGTCAGAAGACCCGCGGCAACTTCTTCGTCCGAATACTCCTTCCCCGCGAGGTCAAGCATCTCGAGTTCCTCCGTGACCTGCGCCAACACGGCCGGGTCGAGCTTTTCCCGAACCATGGGGTCGGCCAGATTCGCAACGGTAACTGGCGCGCGATACGCCCCTTCGCGGGTGCGCTCGAAAAGATGCACCGCCTTGGCCTGTCGATCATAGACCCCCTTGAATTCCGGCCCGGCTCCCAGTGGCCAGTTCACCGGAAACGCACCGATTCCGAGCACGCTCTCCAGTTCATCGAGCAAAGCCAGGGGATCGCGAGAGGGGCGATCCAACTTGTTCATGAACGTGAAGATCGGCACTCCCCGTCGTCGGCAGACCTCGAAGAGTTTGCGCGTTTGATTCTCGATACCTTTGCCGGCGTCGATGACCATGATCACTGCATCCACAGCGGTCAGAACCCGGTAGGTGTCTTCAGAGAAATCCTTGTGACCGGGTGTGTCGAGGAGGTTCACACGGTAGCCCTCGTAGTCGAATTGCAGCACCGTCGAACTCACCGAAATCCCGCGTTTGCGCTCGAGCTCCATCCAATCTGAAGTGGCCGCGCGCTCACGTTTCCGCGCGCCAACGGTTCCCGCGAGCTGAACTGCTCCGCCATAGAGGAGCAGTTTTTCGGTCAGCGTCGTCTTCCCGGCGTCGGGATGGGATATGATGGCGAACGTGCGGCGCCTGGCGATCTCAGCTTGCATGGTCAAAAGGGCGCCACTCATCCCGCAACTCCGTCACTTGCGCAAGACATCGAACGTTGAAATGCCGGGCGGCCGCGCGCCAGGATTTCCCCGAATGCGTGGACGTCTCTTCGGACCTGCGCCAGTTCGGGCTGGGGCAGAAAACCCCCGTCCGACAAAAGTCAGACGGGGGTTATTGGAGAACTACGCGCAGGTTAGAACTCCGAATCAGCTCCCGACGTTGAAATCAGGTGCTCGATTGGCTTTTCTTTTTTCTGCAACGCGCGCCGCAATTTCATCAGCGCGATGTTCTGCAACTGGCGAATCCGCTCGCGTGTCACGCCAAACTTTTTACCCACTTCCTCGAGCGTCTTGGCTTTTCCACCATCGAGCCCGAAGCGGGAGAAGATGATCTTCTTCTCACGGTCATCGAGCACGCTGAGCAGATCGCCGACTTCGTCTTTCAGATTCTTGTCCTGAAGCCGCTCGAACGGAGTCAAAGCTTCCAGATCGCCGACAATTTCGCCGAACTCAGTCGTATCGTCGTCGCTGATGGGGGCATCGAGCGAAGCCGGTCGGATCGAAACCGTCTTGAGTTGCGAAATCTTTCCCGCCGACAGACCGACTTCCTCAGCGAGTTCGTCGTCTGTGGGTTCGCGACCGAGTTCTTCACTCATTTGCATCGCGACCCGGCGCATCTTGGAAATCTTGTCGACCAGATGGACGGGCAGGCGGATGGTCTTCGACTGATTGGCCAGAGCGCGCTTGATCGATTGCTTGATCCACCAGGCGGCATACGTGGAAAGTTTTCCCCCTTTGGCGGGATCAAACCGTTCAACGGCCTTCATCAGGCCAATGTTTCCTTCGGAAATAAGGTCGAGTAGCGGAAGCCCGAGATTCGCGTAGTCGTGGGCTATTTTGACCACCAACCGGAGGTTGGATCGAATCATCAAAGAACGTGCTTCTTTATCGCCCTTCTTGATCTTCGCGGCGAGTTCGATCTCCTGTTCAGGAGTGAGCAGCGGAATCTGCCCGATTTCCCGAAGGTAGATCTTGATGCCTGAATCGGAATCTTCACCGGATTTGTAGTTCATGGTTTGGGTACCTCAGCTTTGGGTTAAGCAGGTGTTGTGCTGATTATTTCGGATATGAGAGCAAGAGCGGCTGGGAAATTCAAAGATTGGGAGGAAAGAGCTTTGTCTGGTCAAAGTAGTCACATTGAATTTGCAACACCCAGGGCTTTTTGCAATGAAAAATTTTATCTTATCTGAAATTTTATTTATCTTCTGCGGTTGTTGGTTAATGACGTTAATAAGTTGCTGATGAGTCTGACCCCGCATTCCTTGATCCGTTCAAATTATTATCTCGGATGCTTTTAAAGGAATCTGTCCTCTGTTTCGGACGCGGAGCACGTCAATCAGTCGAGTTTCCAATCCTTAGAGGATTTTTTATTCCGATGCATTCCCGGACCCGGCCAGGTTCGGCGGACGATTGCGTGCGGATTCCTGGTAATCGAGAACCCAAGGCCAATCGCATGCGCGTGACAGGATTACCCTCCGCTGGCAGCTACTTCCTTCGCTTCCGGATTCGCGGGCCGAAGCCAACGCGCTTCATACTCCACTCGCACGCGTTCCGCTTCGGCGCGGGCTTTGTCCAGTTCCATGGCCATCGCGGCCGCCTTCGTCTCGGCTTCTGTCCGCGCAGCCTCGGCTGATATTTCAAGCTCCGGGATTTTCGCCCTCACCTGCGCCAGTTCTTCCTTTAGCTTGTCCTCAGTGGCGAGAGCGGCCGCCACTTCTGCTGCCGCTTTTTCGGACGATTTAACCGCCGCGTCCATTTCCGCACGGGAGATTGTGACCATCTCACGCTGCCTGGCGATTTCCATCTCCAAGGCCTTTCTGGCGCTGTCGTCAGAGCTTCCTCGAACCGCGGCCAGGGCCTTTTCGGTTTCCGCGATCTCCGGTTTGATGTTCTGCACTTGCTCGTTCGCCTGCGCGTATTCCGGTGTCCCCTCGGCAACTTGAGCTCGGTGTTCGCGGCGCTTGGCGATTTCCTGATTGAGCTGGTCGAGCTTCGCCTGCAACTCCGCTGTTCGCTTTGCGAGATCGGCTCCGGCCGCAAGCTCAGCCTCTTTCTCCTGAACTCGCTTTTCGGCGGCGGCAACATTTTCGGTCGCAGCCTTCACTGCTTCCTCTGCCTTCGCCTGCAACGCTCGTTTTTCATCCTGCAACGCGGGCGCCTCCTCCAGCCTTTTTCCGAGATCGACGACTTTTGACTTCGCCATTTCAACTGGTTGAGAGGCGCCTTTCGCCATCGCCAGCAACTCCTGATACTGCTCCTCTTTGGCTCTGAGAGCTTCGCCAGCGCGATAAACTCCCATGTAGCTCTCCGCTTTCGTCCACCGGTCCGCACCGGCTTTGGCAACGCCAATCTCAGCCTCGACTCGATCAAGCGCTTGCTTTGCTTTTGCGAGCTGCTGCTCGGCGGGGCTGGCCGGTGGCGAAACCAACGTTTTCTTCGCAGTCTCCAGATCATTACTGACCGCGTCGATCTGCGGCTTGATGTCCTGAACGGCTTTGTTCGCGGCTTCGTACTCGGGGGTATTCTGTTTCTTGGCGCGGTCTTCGCGACGTCGCGTTATCTCTTGATTGAGATCCTGTAGTTTCCTGGAAAGGTCCGCAATGCGTGCCTCGTCCGGCGCCGGCTGGAGCGGCGCTGGCGGTGCGCTTAGTTTGGAAATTGCCGCGTTTGCTTCATCAATCTCCTTTTCCAGACCGGCCAATTGAGCGGGTGCTTCGGCCCGGATACGATCGAGTTCGCCGGCTAGTTTCTCCACTTCCTGCGAGCGAACTTCGACGGCGCCTTCGGCCAGATCGAAGGCTGCTTTGGCGTTCTCCGCATCTTTCACAGCAGCCACGGCTGCCGGATCTTGAGCCTGCGCTTTTTCGTTCGCGAATTGCTCCGTCTGTTTCCGTGCTGCGCCGGCCTGATCGCGTTCTCGTTTCGCCACCTCAAGCTTCTCCCTGGCGTCGGTCAACGCCTTCTCTGTTTGCTCGGGAGCCGCCTTGGCCATCGCGAGTTTCTCAGACGCCACTTGTTTGCGAAGTTCAGCAGCCGTGAGAGCTTCTTTCTGCCTGGCTTCGGCTTCCGCCTCTTCCTGGGCCACCTGCTTCGTCGCCTCCTCGAGTGCTTGCAGCAATCCAGGACGTGCCGCTTCCGATTCAGCGAGGCGCTTTCCCGCCACCGCCAGGTGATCGGCGATCGGAACCGGGTTTGAAGTTAATTCACCCACCGGTTTTCCATCGAGCCCAAAGACTTTGATGGCACCGCTCCAGTCACCCGCAATCACCCGTTCACCGCTCAGCGCCGCTCGCACCGCAATGTCGGTGAGCGGTTCGCTCGTGGTCGTCAGATTCCCATCCTTGTCCCAAACCTTGGCAACCCGATCGCGCCCACAGGAAACCAGCCGTCCATCCGCTGTAAAATCGACCGAGGCCACACCACCTCCATGGGCATTCCAACTCTTGATTTCCTTTGCCTCCTTCACGTCCCACAGCACGATTCTGCCGTCCTCGCTGCCACTGGCCAGAATGCCGGGCATGAAGGCGAGGGCCGAAACCATGGCCTTGTGACCGGGCAGCACATTGAACTCATTTCCGCTGGCTCCTTCCCAAACCACGATCCCTCCATTTCGATCGGCGCTGGCCAGATACTTTCCGTCAGGCGAAAAGGCGATCGCGGTGATCCAATCCGTGTGCTTCTTGATCGAGTGTTCCAGCTGGCCGTCCTTCGTCGCGTAAATCTTCAGCACCCGCGTTGGACCGCCCAAGGCGACATGACCTTGATCGGGACTGATGTCCGCGGCCAATACTTGATCCGCCTCGTCGCCGACCACGCCAATCCGGTCGCCATTGAGCACATTCCAGAGCACGGCCTGACCGGATTTTCCTCCCATTCCGCCGCCTGTCAGGAGCACTTGCCCATTCCGGCTGAATCGAATGACCGCCGGAAAGCCCTCGGGAAACGGTAGGATGCCGAGCGGTTCCAGGGTTTCTGTGTGGTAAAGAATGATCTGCTTCTGGCCCCCGACTGCCACCAGCGGAGCCCACGGACTCGCGGCGAGAGCCACCAGAGCATTGGTGTGGGACGTCTGCACCAGCGGCTCCAAGGGCAGATCTCCAGGCATGGGCGGCGGCCCTTCCGGACGCTTTAGTGATACCACCGCCAGGCCCACGTTGTTTTTCGCGGCCGCGGCCGGTTTGCTCGAAGCCGTCTCGAGCGCAAAACCGGCGATCCAATTTTTGACGATGGTCAGTTCGTTGTCCGCCAGCTTGTCACCTTTCGGCGGCATTTTCGGATCATCCGATTTTTGGAGAATGCAGCGATAGAGAAGACTGTCATCCACGTTTCCGGGGTTGATGACCGGACCACCCTCGCTGCCCTCCATCATCTTTGAATAGGAACTCAAATCGAGCCCGGCCTTTTTCTTATCCGGGTTGTGGCAATTGAGGCACGCGTTCCGAAAGATCGGCAGCACGTTATCCACATAGGTCACTTTGGCCTCGGCGGCGGCGAGGCGCGCAATACCGACGCCCAGGGCAAGTGCGGTGAGAATGCAGATTTGTCTCACGATCAATGATTGAACATGAACTCCTTCGCATTCAGGAGCGCCCAGAAGATGTCCGAGTACACCTTCGGCCGCTCCTCGGTCACGCCCCAGAAGCTTTCAAGCTTCACCAATTCCTGTTCCGTCGGAATTCGTCCGTAACACCGCAAATACAGTTCCTGGGCGATTTCACGAGGTGCCCGGTTTTGATCCATCAACTTCTTAACGACCCCGCCTTGCTGGATCTTGTCTTCAATCGTGTCGCCGTTCAGAAAATGCAGCGCCTGGCTCAGGGTCGGCCCAACTTCTTCCCGGCTGCAAATGACCTCACGATTGACGCGTCCGAACGTGTTCAGGAAATAGTTCGACGTCTTACCATCCGCGATCTGCACCGCACGTGCACCCGCCGGGAGACCGCGATACTTGTCTTTGGTCTCGGTAACCTGCGTAATGCAGTCGAGCAACACCTCGGCCCGCATCCGGCGGATGGTCGCCTTGGCAAAATTGCTCGCGTCCAGCTCATTCGTCTCGTTCGGGCGCGTCGTGAGTTGATAGGTTCGTGAATTGCAAATCTCCCGGACGATCGCCTTCAAATCGTAGTTTTGCTCGACGACCCGTTTTCCCAGCGCCTCGATCAGTTCCGGATTCGACGCTGGATTCGAGATGCGCACATCGTCCACCGGCTCGACAATGCCCCGACCCATGTATTGCGCCCAAATCAGGTTGGCGATGTGGGGCGGAAAATACGGATTGTCCGGGGACGCAATCCAATCGGCGAGGATTTCGCGACGATCCCTGCCTTTGGTCTCCGGCGCCTCACCCCCGAGGAATTTCGGGGGCACCACGCGGTCACCGACGGGATGTTTGGATTCGCCCTCACCCCGGTTGAAAATGATTTTGTCGCGCGGATCTTCACCATCTTTGCGCCCAATCTGCGTGAAGAACGCAACAAAACCCCGGTAATCGTCCATGGTCCAGCGATCGAATGGATGATTGTGACACTGTGCGCACTGGATCCGGATGCCAAAAAACGCCTGCGCCGTATCTTCGGCCAGTTTCAGCGGATCCTGCTCGAGTTGGTAAAAATTGGCCGCCGGATTCTCGAGCACCGACCCGTTGGCGCTGATCAGTTCGCGGGCGATCTGATTGATCGGCACGCTCGTCTCCAACCGGTCATGAAGCCAATTGTAGTAACTTAAAGTCGCTTTGTAGCTCCCCTGGTTATTGTCGCCCGTGCGGACTTGGAGCAATTCGCTCCATTTCATCGCCCACATGTCCACGAATTCGCTGCGGGCGAGCAATTCGTCGATCTTTTTGCTGCGCTTCGTTGCGTCCTCGTCCTTCGCAAAAGCAATCACCTCATCGCTCGTCGGCAGCGTCCCGGTGATGTCGATGTGCGCCCGCCGCAAAAACGTTTCGTCGTCGCACAGCCCGCTCGGGAGCATGCGGAGATTGCGCAGCTTTTGATCGACGAGTTCATCGATGAAATTCCGTTCTTCGATCTGCGGGAACGTAAAGTTCAAGTCCTTGGGAATGACGATCACCTGCGCGCCGACCGTATGCGTATTGAAGCGAGCCATGACGAACGCCTCGCCGCGCTGGCCCGTGGTCACCGTTCCGCTCTGATCGATCTTCGCCGAGCCGTCGTTGCTGCTCAAAAACAACGCGAGATTCGTAATGTCACGATCGGTTCCGTCCGCGTAGTAAGCGCGCACGGTCATTTTGAACTGCTGGCCTGGCCCTTCGAGGACCAGTGATTTCGGCAACAACTCGATCTTCGTGCAAGCGGGCGCCGTCGGCTTGCCATCGGCCCCTGGCGGATCATTTGGCGCACCGGCTTCGAGCCAGCGCAACAGCGTCTTCGCGATGTCTGAGTCCTTGGTAAATGTTTTTCCGCCCGTGTGCGGGGCGGTGCCGATGTTTTTGGTGATGAGCATCGACTCCTCGGGCAGCGCAAGATTGATTCGGCGCCCCACCATCTCACGGGTCAGCCGGTAGTGATCGCCTTCGGGGTCATAGCCGAAAAGGGACAGCCGAAATCCATCCTTCCCGCTGGCGGAGCCGTGGCAGCCACCGCTGTTGCATCCAGCCTTGAGGAACACCGGCATGACATCCCGGCGAAACGAAACGGGCGGATCGACCTGCGCATCAGCCACCTTCACGGGCACTTCCATTGTCTGGCCACCGTAGGCAACCTCCAGCTTGGTCTCACCGTCCGCAACCGGCCTGACCACGCCATTCTCGACCTTCACCTTGCCTGGATCCACCGCCGTGATAACCGCCTCCGACGTAACATTTCGATGCACGCCGCTCGGATCGGTCACGCGCACCACCAACGATTGCTCATCACGGGCGGTGGTGAGATTGACGTCGCCGGGGAAAACTTCAAAACCCGGCTGCGGATCAATGGCCGCAAAGGTGGAAATTGCCGGCGCACACAAGAGCACCCGCAGGATGGAAAAACGAAGCATGATTGGTTGGTAGATGCGCAGCAGCAACGATCAGTCTCTCAACCGGTTCTGATGCTGTTTCTTTGACCACCTAAATCGGTGGTGGCGACGGCCCCGCAATTAGAAACGGGCGTTGGGTCGGGTGGCGCATTCCGGTCACCGACTTGGTCATTCTCCCAAACCAACCGAATCACCATCGCCCTCGATTCCGATGACCAAAACCCAACGACATTCGGCGGAGGCGCGGTCAACTCGCGCACCTTGGACCCCTCCGGTCGGTCTGGCCATCGCCGGTTCGGCAGCCGCGCCATATTACAAATCCCCTTCCGGACTGCGGGCAAATCGTTTGCCCGTTTGGCTCCACGAGAGTATGTCCGGGTGTGATGACAGCAGAGAATATCGAGAGCTCGATTGAATCCGGGTACCCGTTCACGATCGCGATGGCGGATGGCAAAGAATTCACTGTTCCACACCGTGATTTCATTGCATTTACCAGGAAGAAAACAGCGGTCATTGTGTCCACGGACGACGACAAGGTTCATATTCTTCCTTTGCTCACCATGACGGGAATCACGCGTTCGGCAACAGAAGCGGAAGGACGTCACTAGTTTTTGGCCACCGTCGCCTTGTCCACACGCAGGATGCCGCCCCCCGCCACGGTGTTGCTCATCTCCTCCCCATCCCGGGTCAGGAAGAATTTGGCGATCAGTTGTCGATGCTGCCCAGTCTGGGCATCGGGAGCGGCTTTGATTTGGAAGGTGACCTGCTTGTCGTCCTTGGTGATTTCGGCTGGTTCGGCCGTGACCCCGGCAGGAAGGCTCTGCAATTCGATCCGGGCCTTTCCTTCGAACTCGTGCTTCGCCTCCAGCTTCAGCGTTATCGTTCCCTCACTGCCCTGATCGATATAGCCACGCTCGAATTTTCCGCTGACGAATGGTTCCGCGACCTCGAGTTCGATTAAATCCGAGCTGATCCAGACCTGTCCCTTGCCCACGTCGGTGGCCCCGACCACACAAACTTTCCACTTTTGCAGAGGCGCATTGTCGTTTGCGCTGATCGTCACGGTGCCTTCGCTTTCGCCTTCTTTAATTGCGACGGTGCCCGCGTTGCCAATCCCCGGTGGCGAATACAACAGCGCCAGGTCAATCGTTCCCCTTGAAATCATTTTTCCGCTCGGCGTTGACTTTGAGCACCATGGCGCCATTCCGCAGAATCGGGACCTTCGGTTGCGTCAGATTGATTTTCACCGGGATCTCCTCGGTGATCGCCGCTGGCAGGGTCGCTTCGCTCACCGAGTAGAACGACCTCTGGTTGCCGTTTTCCGACACGTTGATCTCATTCAATATCCTCGTCTCAATCGCCGGACCGTCCTTGGGCGGTTCCACGACATCGATTTTCAGACCGATCGCCCTGGCTGTCAGCGGTGCATCTGCCGGCGCCTCGAAAACCATGGGAATGGTATCGACCGACTTATCCAGCAGCGGCGCGGAGACTTTGACCCCATCGGGCAAGCCCTCCGGTGTGAGGTTTAAGTCCCCGCCCATATCGGCGCGTTTCACACGGATCAACGTGGCGTAGCGATTCCCTTTCGGCACCACTATCGCGCGCCGCTCCTGATTGGAATTCTGAACCATCTCCGGCAACCACGCTGTCACCTCCGGAGAAACTGCAGTGATTTCCAGCCGATAGGTAAAAATCGGGCCGCCGCGCATCAATTGGTCATTGATCTGCACGAAATACTCGCCGTCCTCCGGCGCTTTCCAACGCTGGTAACTGTCCGGACCGCCGGCATCATCGTTCCCCGCCAGGCGATCTCCCTTGGCGTTGTAAATCGTGATCACGCTGTCGAGCGGCGAACGCAATTCGCGGGCAAACACTCGAAGCTCGTAGTCCCGGTCCTTTTTGGCCGGGAACTTGAAACAATCGACATCGCCCTTCTCCTGGATCACGCCATTGAGCGCCAAAGGCACTTCGGTGCCCGCCGCCGTCGCCACGTCGATCGTATTGTTCGGTTCCATCTCGAGGACGTTGGGAAATGGCGAAACACGGACGGGGTTTGGTTGCGCCGCCGGCTGGCCATCTTCCGTAAAAATCTCAAAACGATCGGTCGGCGTGTCCGGTAGTTTCACCGTTCTTTGAATCGGTCCGCCCGCATCTCCTAGCAGCGTGAAGGTGACTTCTTCGCCAGCTGGACCGCCCGCCGGATAGATCGCCAGCGGCCGGGCAAAACTCCCGATATTCATCAGGTAATGGCATTCGCCTTCGCCGGAGTTCGTCGAATCGCGAATTGATATCAGATATTTGCCATCCTCGGGCGCGATAACGCTCACCGCGGGATCCTGACGGGAAAAAGCCACGTCGTCCGCCTGGGCAATACGAGTGCCGTCGGCTTTTGTGATCGTGAGCAGCGTATCGAATACCTGCTGCGTTTGCAGGCGGGCCGCGATGACTTCGGCGCTGATGCGAGTGCCCTTTTTGGCCTCGATCTCATAAGTATCCACGTCCTCGCCCGGCGTCCGACCGTAGACTGTCGTCCCCAGCGCCACTGGCTGCGGCGGGAGGTCTTCGTTTCCTTCCGCCTTGGCTTCTTCGACCATCGGGAAAGGGGTTACGTAGAACAACTTCAGGTCACTGACGCCAGAATCAGTCACCACGCGGAATTGGTGTTCACCCAATTTCGCGTCCGAAGGCACACCGATCTTGATCCGGACGCTCTTGTTTTTCTCGTCGGGCTTGATGATCTCCACCGCCTTGAATCCCGGCGCATCGAACAGCAACTCGCGCGCATCTTCCAGGCGATCGGCATTGAAACTCACTTCCACTTCGGTGCCACGCTGGCCGCCGCTGGGATAAATGGCTTTGACCCGCGGTGAAGCGCCCAGGGCCGAACCAGTGAGAATGGCGCCGAGCAAAAGGGCGCGCAAGTTACGTGCGATCATGCGGTTGGGAAACAGGCGGGCTGGCGAAATGACCAAAGTGCAGGCGCAGGGAAATCGCTACGATGCCGCCTTCCGCCTTCGCGGCACTTTGACAGGAGGTGACTGATAGGGTCAGGCAAGGATGTCTTTTACGACCTCGCCGCCGCGGACGATGTCGATCGGGCGATTACCCGGAGCGATGAGCCGTTTCGTGGCATCGATACCGAGGCATCGATAGACAGTCATGGCCATATTCTCGACGGTCAGCGGTTCGTTTTCGGGCTCGGAACCGGTCGCATCCGATGACCCGTGAATGTAGCCGCGCTTGAAACCGCCGCCGGCGAACGCCACGGAAAATACCTTCGGCCAGTGATCCCGACCGGCATCCTTGTTGATCTTCGGCGTGCGCCCAAACTCCGAACTGACCATTACGAGCGTGCGATCGAGCATTCCCCGCTGGTCCAGATCGCGTATCAATGCCGCATACGCCTGATCGAACCTTGGCACCGAGTTTTCCATGCCGCCCCGAATGTTCGAGTGCATGTCCCAACCGCCATAAGTCAGCGATACGAAGCGGACTCCGGATTCCACCAAGCGGCGGGCCATGAGCATGCGCTGCCCAGCGTCGTGGCGACCGTACTCATCGCGTAATTTGTCCGGTTCGGCACTGAGGTTGAATGCCTCCCGCGCCTTCTCGGACGAAACCAGGGCGTAAGCGCTTTGATAAAAGCTGTCCATGGCCGACACGGCATCGCTTTTCTCGAGGGTGCGGAAATGTTCATCGACCGTGCTCAGGATCGAACGGCGGCGATCGAAGCGCTCGGTATCGATTCCTCCATGGAGATTCAGGTCACGCACGGAAAAACCGCTGTTGGCCGGGTCGTTCCCGAGACTGAACGGCCCGTGCGCAGTGGACAAATAACCGCTGCCGGCGAATTCATTCGGCATGTTCGGCACGCAGACGTAGGGCGGAAGGTTGTTGCGCGAGCCCAGTTCGTGGGAAACGACCGAGCCCATGGACGGATACCGAAGCGCGGGCGACGGGCGATAGCCAGTGAACATATTGTGCGTTCCACGTTCGTGGGCCGCTTCGCCGTGGGTCATCGAACGGACCACGGTGATCTTATCCGCGATCTTCGCTGTTTCCTTGAGATACTGCGAAAACTTCTCGCCTTTGATCGCCGTATCGACCGTACCGAGCGGACCGCGATATTCGATGGGCGCGAAGGGCTTCGGATCCCAGGTTTCATGATGCGCTGAGCCGCCCGGCAGAAAGATGTGAATGAGCGAATCGGCCTTGGCTTCAAACTGGCCGGCAAAGTTCCCTTCGATCGCCGCCTGTTCCGCGCGCAGCTTGAAGAAATTGCCCAAACTGAGGCCGAGCCCGCCCGCCAACCCGACATAAAGAAATTCGCGGCGCGAAGTCCGGCGGAAGTGCGCGGGATCATCGAACCAGGTGACGGGTTTGCTATCGCTCATAATGGAGGTGGTGGTTGGTGTCGGGCATGGCAGGGCGAGACGTGCCATTAACGGCACTACCCATCCGCCGCTCTGCGTGCTCAATCCTGCGCCCAATCGCCTCTTAGGGCCAGTTTTTGTGCGGCCGCCTGAGCCACCCAATCCGGTAGGACATTCACCTTGACCCGTTTGTCCCGACTCGGGTCACCGCTCCGGTTTCAATCCGGAGCTCGACAGCGAGGCGCCCTCCGACCGCTCACTGGTCACTGCTCGCTGCTCACTAATCCGCCCCTATCCGATCTCCTTTTCCAGCCGTTCGCTCAGCCACTGTTTGATCATGCTTTGGTAATTGAGATAGCGGCTGCGGGCGATGCGCTTGATTCTGGCCAGCATCCGCGGGTCGAAACGCAACGTGATGGTGGTCGATTCCCGCGTGTCCGCCTTTAAGATCGCACCGTTCATCAGGCGATTGTCGAGCCGGGCGTTCGCCCAAAACTCCGCCTCGTCCTCCTCGGTCTCGAAAGGCGGCACTTCGGTCCACCGCGTAACTATTTTCATCGAGTCGTCGGCCATGATGTTTAGAAGCTCATTTCCGTATTTTTGCGTTCGTAAAAGGTCTTTTCCTCCGGCGTCATCTCGCGAGCGAGGATCACGCGATACCTTTTTCCATCGGTCCAGAAGACTGAAAAAATGCCGCGTTCGGAGACGCTTTTGCCCAGATTAAAGAAGCGCGCCTTCAGGTCATCGTCGATGCCTTCCGGGAGCAGACGAATGCTGAACGGGTCTTCAAAGGATTCTTCGATTTCCTTCGGCGCGACCTTGTGCAGGTCAAATGGTGCTTCGGGTCAGAGGAATGGGGGTCAGGGTCAGAGGAATGGGGGTCAGGGTGCATAAGACAAATCGTGACAGCGCATGGCTTGGACACTTGAACTCTTGGGCATGGCACGCAGTATCCGCATCGAGTTTCCAGGGGCGTTCTACCATGTCATGGCGCGCGGCAACCGGCGCGAAGCGATCTTCTTCGGCGACGAGGACCGGGAGTGGTTTCTGAAGACCCTGGGCGAGGCGTGTGCGAAGACGGGCTGGCGAGTGCACGCCTGGGTGCTGATGGACAATCATTACCATCTGATGATGGAAACGCCCGAGGCGAATCTGGTCGAGGGGATGAAATGGCTGCAGAACACGTTCACGCGGCGCTTCAACACCAAGCACCGGAGCTGGGGCCGGGTTTTCGGCGACCGCTACAAGGCGATCGTGGTCGAGGGGCGGGCGCCATTCTATTTCGAAACCCTCTGGGATTACATCCACCTCAATCCGGTGCGGGCGGGAATCATCCGGCCCGGGCACGGCCAAAGCGTGCTGGATTACCGCTGGAGCAGCGTGAGTGGTGGCTACGCGTTGCCGGCGAGCCGGCGTCCGCGGTGGCTGGCCGCGGGAGAGGCGCTGGGAATGTTCGGCCTGCCCGACAGCGTGGCTGGGCGGCGGCGGTTGGTCGAGCGGCTCGATCGGCGGGCGGTGGATGAGCACATGGAACGCTGCGGAGTGCCGCCGCTGCCTGCGGAAGCCGACGCGCGGATGAGCCATCTGCGGCGCGGGTGGTATTGGGGAAGCCAGCGGTTTGTCGAGAGCCTGAAAACGTTGGTGGAAAGCAATGGGCGGAGCCAGCGTTCGCGCGGGTATCGTGGGGCGGCGGCGCGGCGCAGTCACGGGATGAACCTGGCGCAGGCGTGGTTGGAGGAGGGGTTGCGGCGGGCGCATCTTCCGCCGGAGTCGCTGGCGAGGCTGCCTGGAAGCGACTGGAGGAAGGTGGCCATCGCGCGGCTGATCGCTGCGCATACGATCGCGAGCCATCAATGGTTGGCGGAGAATCTCGCGATGCGAAGCGCGGCCAACGTGAGCCAGTTGCTGCGCACCAAGGGCGAGCAGGAGGAGGGAAAGCATTTGCCGACCGCCCTGCGCCGCTGGATACAAAAGGAGCGGGCTACCGCAAGGCACACAATTTGATTTATGCACCCTGACCCCTTTCTGACCCCTTTTTCCCTTTTTGACCCCTTTTTCCCTTTTTGACCCCTTTTTCCCTTTTTTCTGACCCCTTTTTCCCCTTTTTTCTGACCCCTTTTTCTGACCCCATTTTCCTTTTTCTTGACCGAATGGCTAGAATTGGCACGTTCCTGATCGTAAGTTGCATTGCGTTGGTCTCACTGACAAACGTTTCGCGCGTCGGCGGACAGCAGCCGCAGACTATTGAGCGTGCGGAGGTTGAAAAACGGATGACGACTGAATCCAATCGCGACGCCGACCAATATGTTCGCACTGCGTTTGAAAACCAGGACATCGCGACACTTGTCGCCTGCGTTGAAGTTCCGGCAGCCCAATCAAAGCTGGCGCGGTCGTATAAGGCATCCACGGACAATCAATTCAAGGCGCAACTGGCCGTTAGCATGTTACGAAGTGAAACAATCTTTGCGCCCTTTCCGCCGCTGGCAGTCCTTCGAGGCGGGGAAGGGGGATTTAAGATCTATTTTATGGAGATGATCCGTCCCGTGATTTCAGAGCACATCGGAAACGTTCCCTCGACGATTGACCTTCTCGCGGATGCCCAACTGCGTCTTCGGGTGGCGGATCAATTGGAAGCATCCATCACCAACCCTGCGCCCAAGAATCCTGGGACTGTTACTCCAGAAAAGCCAAACCCCCAACAAGCTCCATCATCCGTGCCGGCATCAACGACCGCGACATCGGAATCTATCCCGACTCCCACCGAGGAAACCCTAGCCGCTTCATCCGAAGAAAGGAATCGGGCGTGGCTGTGGGTCATCGGCATCATCGTCTTCGTTTTAGCTGCCGCATTGTTTTTGAAAGGCCGCGCATTGCCCGAGCGCGCCCGAAAATCGTAGCGTCGTCACAGGCCGCGCCTTTTTCGGCGGGTCGATGAGGAAAAGGGGTCGATGAGGAAAAGGGGCCGATGAGGAAAAGGGGCCGATGAGGAAAAGGGGCCGATGAGGAAAAAGGGTCGAACGTGGAAACGGGGTCGTGAAAATACTCTCGCCATCGCTCGGTCGCATCGCGCCGGTCGGTTTTGATCCGCGGGCTCTCACGGGTCGGAATCATTGAGGGAGCGACCACGTTCAGTCCAACTTGCGCTGCCCTAGCACAAACCTGTCGGGCCGGCTTCGTATAGCACACACGCAGCTGCGCCCCGCCCGCTCAACTCTCAACCGTTCCGCCGTCAGCAGCTACCCGATCTCCTTCTCCAGCCGCTCGCTCAGCCACTGTTTGATCATGCTTTGGTAATTGAGATAGCGGGAGCGGGCGATGCGCTTGATTCGCGCGAGCATCCGCGGATCGAAGCGCAAGGTGATGGTGGTCGATTCGCGCGTGTCGGCCTTTAAGATCGCGCCGTTCATCAGCCGGACGTCGAGCCGGGCGTTCGCCCAAAACTCCGCCTCGTCCTCCTCGCGTCTCGAAATGCGGCACTTCGGTCCACCGCGTGATTATTTTCATCGAGTCGTCGGCCATGATGTTTAGAAGCTCATTTCCGTATTTTTGCGTTCGTAAAAGGTCTTTTCCTCCGGAGTCATCTCGCGAGCGAGGATCACGCGGTACCGTTTTCCATCGGTCCAGAAGACGGAAAAAATGCCGCGTTCGCAGACGCATTTGCCCAGATTGAAAAAGCGCGCCTTCGGCGTCGTCCTCGATGCCTTCCGGGAGCAGGCGAATGCTGAACGGGTCTTCAAAGGATTCTTCGATTTCCTTCGGCGTGACCTTGTGCAGATCAAATGGGCATCGATCCAGTCAAATTCCATGCTGCGATCAGGCTCAGTTCTTGCACGTTGGATGAGCTCGACCTCGTAGCCTTCCGGCGCGTCGATGAAGGCAATGACGCTGCCGCTGCCGGTTCGCGTCGGCCCGTCGTAAAGCGGATAGCCTTCGCCGCCGCGTGCCGGGCGAACTCGTCAGGTCGTCCACTTCAAAGGCCAGATGCGTGAGGTCCGGACCAACCACGACCGGGCCGCTTTCGTCGAACTGGCACATCTCGATCAATTCCTCGCTCCCTGGCGCCTTAAGGAAGACCAGCTTCGAGCCGCGTGGCGACTGGCTGCGGCGCATTCCTCGAGACCGAGCACGTCTTTGTAAAAGGACACGGTCTTTTCCAGATCGGCGACACGATAGCGGGTATGGAGGAGACGTTTGACCATCGGGAGAATTTTTCAGATTCAGATTGCTGCGACGAACGATGTAGCCCGGCCTTCCCGGCTCTGGCTATCGCTTTCCGCAACAATCTGAAACCCAAGCTCCACACTCCCATGATTTCATCTCGGCATCGACAGCGGCACTCAAAGCACCAAGACGATCGCGCTCGATCTCGAGACCGGCGAAATCCTCGCGTCGCGCCTCGCAAAGCTACGGCATGATCGACGGGCCTGCCCCCGGCCATCTCGAACAGGAGCCGCAAGGTCTGGACCGACGCCGTGGATGCCACGGTACGCGAGGTCATCAAACAGCTCGGCAAGCGAAGGACGAGGAAATCAAGGCCATCGGCGTCAGCGGCCAGCAGCACGGCTTCGTGCCGCTGAATCGCAAAAGGACAAAGTCATCCGCCCGGCCAAACTCTGGTGCGACACCTCGACGGCCGCGCAGTGCAAGGAATTCGAGGAGGAATTCGGCGGCGCCGGCGGGTCTGATCAAGCTGGCCGGCAACGCCATGCTGCCCGGCTACACCGCGCCGAAGATTCTCTGGCTGAAACAAAACGAGCCCAAGAACTTCGCCGCCCTCGAGACCGTCCTCCTGCCGCACGACTACATGAATTTCCACCTCACCGGCGAACGCACCATGGAATATGGCGACGCCTCCGGCACCGGCCTGCTCGACGTCCGCGAAAAGCAATGGTGCGAGCCGCTGATCGAATTCATCGACGCCGACCTCGCCGATGCGCTGCCGTCGCGTCGCCAGTTCGCGACGCGCCGGCGGGCTGCTCCGCGAGAGCCTGCGCGAGGCGTGGGGTCTGTCCAAGGGTGAGGTCACCGTGAGCGCCGGCGGCGGCGACAACATGATGGGCGCGATCGGCACCGGCAACGTCGAGCGCGGGCGTGGTCACCGTCAGCCTCGGCACCAGCGGCACGGTCTACGCCTTTGCCACCGAGCCGCGTCGTCGATCCGCAAGGGCGAAATCGCCGCCTTCTGCGATCGCACGGATCGCTGGCTGCCGCTGGTCTGCACCATGAATGTCACCGTCGCCACGGAGCAGGTGCGCAAGATGTTCGGTTGGACCCATCGAGCAGATGGAAAAGAATGTCGCGTCGATGCTCCCGCCGGCGCGGACGGTCTTGCTTTTCCTCCCATACCTCAATGGCGAACGGACGCCCAATCTCCCCGCTCGGTTCAGCGGCGTGCTCCACGGGCTGACACCGAAAACATGGCTCCCGCCTACATCGCCCGCGCCGCGATGGAAGGCGCGACGCTCGGCCTCGCCTACGGTCTCAATCGCTTTCGCGAACTCGGCATCGAGCCGACGGAAATCCGTCTGACCGGCGGGGGCAGCAAGAGCGCGGTGTGGCGGCAAATTTGCGCGGATATTTTCGGCGTGCCGACGGTTTGCTTGCAAACGCCGAGGGTGCAGCGCTGGGCGCCGCGATCCAGGGCGCCTATGCATGCCTCATTCCCAATGGACAAGGCAAGCCACGTTCCGCGAGCTGTGCGCCCGAATCGTAAAGCTCGATGAGTCCACGCCGCGCGGAACCGAACAGCGACAACAAAGGAATTTACACGAAACTACTCACCCGCCAGGGCGACCTCACCCGCCGCCTGCACGCCGCCGCCTACCTCTAGTCTCTTCACTGCTCACTGCTCATCGTTTCCCCATTCCGCATTCACCCTTCACCATGTCTTCCCGCTCGCTCACCATCTTCGCCGCTCTGGCAGTGGTCATCATCGTGGCCAGCCTGATTTTTCTGAACTCGGACCGGCCCCTGCCGGAAAACACGACACCCAATCTCGCCGCCACCACACCGCACTCCTCAGCGGCAACCCCGCGCCCTCCCATGCCCTCGTTTGGCCAGGGCACGAAACCGAAGCCAAAACTGCCGAATGTTGCCAGCATGGTGCCGAAAGCCACACCGCGGCCACTCGAACAGTGGGAATACAAAATTGACGAAGTTCTGCGCAGTAGCGCCGACGAAACTCAAACCGCACAAATCTTAATCAACATGCTACCGACCCTGCCCCCGGACGGTCAGGAAGAAGCCGCCGAACATATCTCGAACCTCATTCTCGATGAGGACTACGACAAAGTGCTGCCGCTCGTGCGCAATCCTAATCTGTCGGAGGAAGTCCTGGACGTCTTCGTTACTGATTTGATGAACCGGGAAGATGATATCAAGCTTCCCGCGCTCCTGGATATCGCGAAGCTGCCGAACCATCCCCACCACGAAGAAGCCCTCACCGACCTCGAGATTTTCCTCGACGAAGATTACGGCACCGATTGGACCAAATGGCAGACCGCCATGGATAAGTATTTGAAGGATCAGGCGGCCGAGGAAGCGCAGGATGCAGCCCTCGACGCCCGCGCGCCCCAGCCCGGCCGCTAATGGATGCAATTCGGCCCCATCACTCCCGCGCCGCCATTCCTCAAACCTCCTCTTCCCTCATGCCCTCGCGACTTCATGGTCAATCCAACCTCGTCGATCTCGCATGAGATTCGTCGTCGCGGGCACCGGCGCGAGCGGTGCGATTTATCTCCAACGCCTCCTCGCGCGCCTCGATTCCACCCAGCACGAAATCCATTTGGTCCTCAGCACCTTCGCCCGACAGGTGATTCACGAGGAACTCGGCACCCTCGACATCCCGTCCGGGATTCACGAGCACGGCGACAAGTCGATGAACGTCCCGTTCGTCAGCGGGTCCTCTCCCTTTGACGCCATGGTCATCGTCCCCTGTTCCATGGGCACGCTCGGACGCATCGCTGCCGGCACCAGCGACACCACCATTCTGCGCGCCGCCGATGTATTCCTCAAGGAACGCCGCAAACTCATCCTCGTGCCCCGCGAGACACCGTGGAATCTCATCCACGCGCGAAATGTCGTCTCGTTGACCGAGGCCGGAGCCGTGGTCCTGCCCGCCTCGCCGGGATTCTACAGTCGTCCGCAGACGATCGAAGAAATCGCCGATACCGTCGTCTCGCGCATTCTCGATCAAATCGGTTTGCCCGATCCGCGAGCGTTTCGCTGGGCCGAACCCTCCGCCGAATGACCCCGCGCCAGGCCCGCCTCGCCGCCGGAGTCGGTCAGTGGTTTCTCCGCGCCATCCTCGTCACGCTGCGTTTTCGCATCGACGACCGGGCCGGCCTTCTGCGCCAGCCGCCGCGCCCTGCCGTCGTTTGGGCTTTTTGGCACAATCGTCTCTTCGTCGTCCCCTACCTCTTCCAACACTTCGTCCGCACTCGCTCCGGCGCCGCGCTCACCAGCTCGAGCAAGGACGGTGAAGTCCTCGCCGCGGTCCTCGAACGTTTTGGCGTCCATCCCATCCGCGGATCGAGTTCCCGTCGCGGCGTCCCAGCGTGGCGTGAAATGAAACGCACGATCGAAGCGGGGATCGACGTCGCCGTCACCCCGGACGGCCCGCGCGGCCCACGCTACCACATCAATCCCGGCCTGCTCCTTCTCGCCCAACGCACGGACGCACCCATCATGCCCGTCCGCGTGACCTACAGTTCTTTTTTCCAACTTAAAAGCTGGGACGGCTTCATGATCCCCAAGCCGTTCAGCCGGGTGGATGTCATCCTCGACGACCCCATCGATTTCAACGCCTCTGCCAACGCCCACGGCTTCGAAACCGAACGCACTCGGCTCGAGCAAATCCTGCGCGAAGGGATTTCCGACAATCTCCCCCGCACCGCAGCGAGGTCAGCGCCGGTCCTTGAAATTCCTTCGCAGGATCACTGACTGGAGGGTAATCTCCCGCCCATGCCCGACGGAATTCTCGAACTCGCCGAAGTGCGCGAACTCATTCCTCGCGTGTCCGTGCTCGACTATGAGCGCATGGGTGAGATGGGCGTGCTCGAGCGGCGAACGGAATTGATCCGCGGTATCATCCTCAAGAAAATGTCCCGCTCTCCTCTGCATGCATCGATCGCGACCAGGCTGTTCAAGCAAGTACTCGCGCTTCTCCCGCCCGGTTACACCGCGAGACAGGAGCAGCCTCTCCGATTGGCCGACTCCGAGCCGGAGCCGGATATTTCAGTCGTCGCGGGTGACGACCGTGATTTCGCCGAGCAACATCCGACGACAGCAGCTCTGGTGATCGAAGTCGCGGTCAGCAGCGTCACGCTCGATCGTGCCAACGCCGCGCTCTACGCTGAAAACGGGGTACAGGAGTATTGGATTGTGCTGGCGAAGGAGCGGGCCATCGAAGTTTATCGGCGGCCCGAAGGTGGCGAGTATCGCGAGCAGGACACGTTTTCCGGCGACGCGACGATCGTATGCGCGAGCGTACCGGCGCTTCGCGTGCGCGTCGGCGAATTGCTCGCCTGATCCAACATTCGCACTCCATCCGGATTATACCGGCTCCGCTGCTTCCCCTCCATGAAACGCCTCATCGTCTTTCTGTTCGCTCTTGTCACTACGTCCGCCCTGACTGCACCAGTGCCTCTCTTCGATGGCAAAACGCTCGATGGATGGGAAGGCGACCCAAAGATCTGGCGCGTCGAGGACGGTGAAATTCGCGGCGGCTCGCTGACGGAGCGGTGGCGCGCAATGAATTCCTCGCGACGGAGAAGTCCTATTCCAATTTCGATCTGCGCTTGAAACTGCGCCTCAACGGCACGGGCTTCGTCAACAGCGGCGTGCAAATCCGCAGCCTCCGCGTGCCGGGTCAGTCGGAAATGAGCGGCTATCAGGTGGATTACGGCGAGGGCTGGTATGGCAAGCTCTACGACGAGTCGCGCCGCAACAAAGTCGTCGGGCGAATCGATGGACATGAAGGCGGCGACCGCAGCGATCAAGGAGGGCGATTGGAACGAATATCGCATCCGCGCCGACGGACCGCGCATCCAGTCGTGGATCAATGGCGTGCCGGCGCTCGATTACACCGAGGCCGATCCGAACATCGCGCAGGATGGCCACATCGGCATCCAAGTCCACGGCGGCGGCAAGGCGCTCGTCCAGGTGAAGGACATGACCATCGAGGAACTCCCGCCGACGCCGGACGCGCCGACGTGGGAGAAGATCGGCCAGCCCGGCGAAAAGAAAGCGCGCGCAAGGATTCCGACGCGCGGGAAAACGCCGCCACGGCGCGAAGCCGATGAACGAAGGCAACGCGCTCAACGCGGCGGCCGAAAACACCGGAGGAAGAACGCGCGCTGTTCAAAGCTGCCCGAGGGCTTCGAAGTCGAGCTCGTCGCCGCGGAAGATCCGGCGAATGGCATCGGCAAATTCGTCCCGCTCGCCTTCGACCAGCACGGCGCGCTGTGGACCACGACCGCGCTCGAATATCCCGTCGATGGCAACGAAAACCCCGCCGCCGCCGACGCGCTCTACGCCAGCAAGGCGAAGGACAAGGTGCTCGTCTACGATCGCGATCCGAAGTCGCCGACCGGCTATCGCATCAAAGCCGCGCGTCTTCGCCGAGGGCCTCGCCATCCCGCTCGGCGTGCTGCCTTACAAAAATGGCTGCTACGTCCAGCACGGCCACGACATCGTCTTCCTCGAGGACACCGACGCCGACGGCAAGGCCGACAAGCGCACCGTGATTCTCACCGGCTTCGGCGTGCAGGATTCGCATCTCTTTCCGCATCAATTCATGCGCGCGCCCGGCGGCTGGATCTGGATGGCGCAGGGCGCATTCAACTACGGCAAAGTCTCGCCGGCCCGGCGACGAAAAGAACGCCGTGCAATTCGACCAGACGCGCATGGCGAAATTCCGCCCCGACGGTTCCGGCTTCACCATCACCAGCAACGGCCCGTGCAACATCTGGGGCCTCGTGCTCAACGGCGAAGGCGAGGCCTTCATCCAGGAAGCGAATGACTTCGGCTATCCGGTCATGCCCTTCCACGAATACGCGAATTACCCCGGCTGTTCCGACGCTCAGTGGAAAAGCTACGCGCCCGAATTCCCCGGCACCGCGCCGGATTTCCGCATGGGCGGGACGGGGCTCAGCGGCCTCGCGCTCACGGATAAAAACGGGCCGTTCCCCGAGCCGTGGCGCGACATGATGCTCGTCGCGAACCCGATCACCAACCGCATCCAGGCGATCAAGATGCATCGCGACGGCCCGTATTGGAAACTCGACAAGCCGCACGGATTTCCTCGTCTCCGAGAGACCCGTGGTTCCGCCCCGTCGCCATCACCATCGGCCCCGACGGCTGCCTCTACATCGTCGATTGGTATAACAAGATCATCTCGCACAACGAGGTCCCGCGAAACCACCCCGACCGCGACAAAACCCGCGGCCGCATCTGGCGCGTGAAAGCCAAAGCGCAGAAGCCCTTCGACGTGCCGGACTTCACGAAACTGAGCGGCGATGAACTGATCGCGAAACTCGGCGGCGAGTCGCTGGCGCAGAGTCATCTGGCGTGGCAGGCGATTGGGGATCGCGATACCGACTTCTTCGGAGTTACGCGACGCGCTTCACAAAATCAGCGAGGACGAGAAACAAAGTTCTGCACGCCGTATTCAGGCGATATGGGCATTGCGGGAGAGCAGGGACAATTGGGGGCTGAGCGATTCATCGTTCACTTCGACGGACCCTCATATCCGACGGGAAGCAGTTTCATTCGGAGAGGACTTTGTGACCGATTGGATGTCAGATCCGAAAACACAAAGATTTGCTGGCCGCATCTCGAAAAAAAGTGGGCTTTCTCTAGTTGGACTTTCGCGGATAACGGATACGGACCCGCGAGTGCAACAAGAATGGATTCGAGTATTGGGGCGATTACTTGCTTTTTGCGCCAAGGCAGAGCCTTCCGCATCACCCTTGGTCGTTTCGGGTCTGGCGGTTGCTATTCGAGCCGCCGCTCGCCGAGCCCACCGCCCCAAGCACCCGCGACGGCAAACCGATCAAAGTCCGCGAAGCATACGACCGCGAGTTCGAGCGTTACCTCGTGCGGATGTTCCTCGAACGGCATCCCGATGCCGTCGCGAAGTTCCTCGATTCCGACGCGGGGAAAGACCTGCCCGTCGAATCCCGCCTGCTCGCCTCGCTTGCGCTGGAACCGAAGGCCAGCGCGGCGCGCGTGGCCAAGCTGCTCCCGCAACTCACGCGTCCGCCGGAGAAGGAGGAAATCCTGCGCCTCGCGCAATTCCCCGATGAGCCCGGCGTCGGCGACGCGTTGAAGGCAATCCTGCAAGCGCCCGCCACGCGGACTGCGACGTTCGAAACGCTGCTCGCCGTTCAAACCAAACTCGACGCGGCGAAGCTCGCGCCGTTCCTCACCGACGCCGCGAAAGCCCTCGTCACCAGCCCCGATCCCGCCACCATCGCCCTCGGCGCTCAACTCGCCGGAGGCTACAAACTAGCGGGCGTCGAAGACGCGCTGGTCTCCGTTTTGAAACGGGGAGCGCGGGCGCCCTCGCCCGCCGTCGTCGGCGCCCCGCCGACGACACCTCGTGAAGATGGCGCTCCGCGCGATGCTGCCTCTGCCGATGGTTCCCGCGAGGCGCGTGAACCGGCGGGCGGGGCGCCCGCGCTACCCGTTCTCAACGCGCTGGCGGCCCTCGGATCGACCAACACCGAACTCTTCTCGGATCTGGCGATCGGCGCCGCCGACCCGTCGATCCGCAACGCCGCCCTCTCCGCCCTCGCCACTCCAAGCCGCACCGACGCCCCGCAACGCCTCCTCGCCCTTTACCCCAAACTCACCACTGCCGAACGCCGCACCGCCCTCGACAAACTCACCACCACCAAACCCGGCTCCCGCGCCGTCGTCACCGCCATCACCGCCGGCGCCTTGCCGAAAACGGACCTCGACTCCGCCACGCTCGACCGCCTCCTCGCGGTCCTCGGCGACCAGGATCCCGCGCTCAATGCCCTCGTCGAAAGCCTCGGCACCCTGATCCGCCCCGTTCTCACCCTCGATGGCACCGACGAAGCCTGGACCCAAACCGATCTCACGCTCGAAGGCCCGCTCACCGTCGAGACGTGGGTGAAACTCGCCCCCGGCATCAGCAATGCGGACGGGATCCTCGGCTCCCCCGGCCAGCTCGATATCAATTTCTTCGACGGTAAATTCCGCGTCTGGGCCGGACCGGGCGTGAACGACGCCGTCATCGCGAAGAAGGCCACCGTGCCCGACATGTGGACGCACGTCGCCGCCACGCGCGATGCGGCTGGGAATTGGAAACTCTACCTCGACGGCACGCTTGAAGACGTCCCATCCAAACCCGCGGGCCAAAAACTCGATGCGGTGAAGATCGCGGCGACCGGGCACCAAGGGTGGCACGAAAGGCGCCCTGGCGGAATTCCGCATCTGGAACCGCGAACGCACCGCCAGCGAGATCATTGGCAACTTCGATCGCAGCCTGCCCGACAACACGCCAGGTCTCATCTTCAACTCCGCCGGAAAAACGGGTTGGGGGAAGATCCAGAGCGGCGCGAAGGTCGCCCGCACGAGCGATCTCCCGCCCGTCCTCACCGCCGACCAGGCCGCACAGCTCGACGCGAAGTTTTCCAAATACACGAAACTCGTCGCGCAACCCGGCGACGTCGCACGCGGCCAACAAACCGCCGCCGTGTGCGCCGCCTGCCATCTCTTCGGCGCGGCCGGCGGCCAGATCGGACCAAACCTCAGCGGCGTCGGCGCCATGGGCCCGGAAGCCATTCTCCGCAACATCCTCACGCCGAACGCCGCCATGGAGAGCGCGTATCGCATCTATCGGGTCGAGCAAAAGGACGGCTCCGTGCTCGACACGTTTTTCGTCAGCGAAGACCAGGATGCCGTCGTTGTCCGACTGCCCGGCGCGGCCGATCAGCGCATCGCCAAAAAGGACATCGTCCGCACGCAATTCCTGCGCCGCTCGCTCATGCCCGAAGGCCTCCTCGACACCATGACCGACGAACAAGTCCGCGATCTTTTCGCCTACCTCCTCTCGCTAAAGTGAGCGTGCCCGAACGGTCATCGTGAGCGAAGCGCCGGAGGGCGCAGGCGGTGCGGCGCGTAGTCGAACGACCCGGCGCCGATGTCGCAAAACGATCTGCCAGCGAAACGCTCCGACGAAGCGGTGGGCGATACGACGCGAATTGGAATTGGGGCCGGGTCCATTCGACTCCATGCCTTTCGCTCCGCGAAGTGGCATTCCGCTCAGGATGACTGCCTTGATCCCTCGCGCAAACCAGTACCTACTGGTGGCGTCCGCATTAAATAATACCTGCAATGCCATCCGCCCCGCCTGAGATCCCGGTCCTGAGCGAACCGCCTTCCGTGCCGAGCGGCGACGGACGCGGGCGCGAACCGCTCTTCACCGTCCGCGGCCTCACCAAAGTCTATCCCAGCGGCGAACAGGAAATCCGCGCCCTCAACGGCATTGATCTTGATCTCTACCCCAGCGAACTCATCGTCCTCCTCGGCGCTTCCGGCTCGGGAAAATCCACCCTCCTCAATATCCTCGGCGGCCTCGACATCCCCACCGACGGCACCCTCACCTACCGCGGCCAGGACCTCACCCAAGCCGACGAAAACGCCCTCACCCAATTCCGCCGCGACGCCGTCGGCTTCATCTTCCAGTTCTACAACCTCATCCCCAGCCTCACCGCGCGGGAAAACGTCGCCCTCATCACCGAGATCGCCCGCGACCCGATGACGCCGCCCGAAGCCCTCCGTCTCGTCGAGCTCGACGACCGCATGGACCATTTCCCTTCCCAGATGTCCGGCGGCCAGCAGCAGCGCGTCGCCATCGCCCGCGCCATCGCCAAACGCCCCGAAGTCCTCCTCTGCGATGAACCCACCGGCGCTCTCGACGTGAAAACCGGCATCACTGTCCTGGAAGCCATCGAGCACGTGAACCTCGAGCTCGGCACCCTCACCGTCATCATCACGCACAACGCCGTCATCGCCGACATGGCCGACCGCGTCATCCACCTCAGCGACGGCCACATCGTCGATATCCAGGAAAACCAAACCCGCCGCCCCGTGCGGACGCTGGCTTGGTAGAACGGGTCGGCTGATGTGCAATTGTTCCCCGCCATGACCGCGCAAGATTCAAGGAAGACCCGGATGCGGAATAATCTAGGCTTGTGGATCGGGGTGCTGCTTCTCGGGTTCCTGATGCTTTATGTTCTGATTCCCATTTACCAAAGGCATGCAAGAGCACAGAGCCCGGAGAAAAGAAATCGGCGGAATTTTGACAGCCAGGATCGGAAAACACCTTTATGCGGGAGTCCGGATGTTCGCTGACGATAACAATAGGAGGGTGCCCGAGAACCTGGAAGCGCTGTTCCCCGGCTACATCTCCGGATCGCTTGACGACTTCCTTCCCCGCGAAATGGACGCCGATTCTCCCCGTCGGTTCGAGTGGCTCTACTTCCCGCAGCCGAACATCAATGCCGCCGACCGCAACGACATCATTTTCGCCAGCTCGAATGTGCTACGGCACCAAGTCAGAGCCCAACAAGTATCGCGCCGTCACATTTTACGACGGATCTGGTTATTGTATCGACGAAGCCGACTACCAACGCCGGATCGCCGCGCAGCTTGCAAAGATTTCCTCCCAAGACAAAGCTGCCAAATGAGCCCGCCTCACATGCCAGGAGAACCGACACCCGCCGCCCGTGCGGACGCTAGCGTGATAGATTGCCTTCGTCACCGCACAATCACTCCCCGCCATGACAGACGAACATCCAAAACTCCGTCGAAAATGGAATCCATACCTGTGGACGGGAGTGCTCGTTCTCGGATTAGGATTGGTTGGTCTCTCACTGGCCTTCCCGCAATACGGAAGCTCGATATGCGACAATAGCGCGCGTGCCAAGACGTTGGCAGTCGGCAAAGGGATTTACCCAGCGATCAGAATGTTCGCGGACGATCACGGCGGTCAGATGCCTGATGCACTTGAAGAACTGTTTCCCGTTTACTTGTCAGGTCCGATGAATCGGATCCTTCATCCCGGCACGGAGCACAGTTCGCTGAAGCCCTTCCAATGGCTCTATACTCCCCGGCCCAAGCTTGAGGTGGGCGACCCGAAGGACATCGTTCTCGCCAGCTCGAATCTCTACGACCCAAAAGAGGGATCCAAAAAAGTTCGCATCGTTATCCGCTACGATGGCTCGGGCGAAGCGATCGACGACCGCGAATACCAACGCAAGATCGCCGCCCAGCTTGGGAAATAGCCAAATCATTGGAGATCACGATGCGCCACGACACCACAGCCGAAGACATCCACCGTTTCATGCGGGCACTGGGCGTGGCGGTGCAGGAACCGGGATGCGTTTATTTCACGGGTGGCGTAACCGCGGTGTTCCACGGCTGGCGCGAGATGACCGTCGATATCGACCTCCGCTCCGACCCCGAGCCGCGCGGCTTTTTCGAGGCCATCCGCGATCTCAAGGAAAAGCTCGAAATCAACATCGAACTCGCGTGCCCTTCCGATTTCATCCCCGAAGTGCCAGGCTGGCGCGAAAGGAGCGTCTTCATCGCGCGACACGGACCACTCGATTTCTTCCACTACGATTTCTACAGCCAGGCGCTCGCGAAGATCGAACGCGGCCACGACCGCGACCGGCGTGACGTGCGGCACATGATCGAAGACGGACTCGTCCGGCGCGAAACCCTCGCCACCTGCTTCGAGCAAATCCGCCCCGCGCTGCTGCGGTATCCCGCGCTTGATCCCGCAGCGTTTGCACAGAAGCTCGCGACAGCCCTTCAGCCATGATCCCAGCGACGCCAACTTCTTTCGCGCATATGCCGGGCGGCGAATACGTCGCTGAAGGTCTCGCCGATCTCGCCCGCGGAAAAGAGTCGATTGCGTCGCTCCTGCTCACCATCGCGGCCGGTCGACTGACCGAAGCCGGATTGCCCATCCCGGCCGCGGGGATTCCCGATCCCGAACTCCGGCTCTACCGGCTGCTTCGCGAGTTCCATTCCGACGACGCCCACGCTCAATACAACGCCCACCTCCGCCGCCTCGCCAGCCTCTGCCACGCCTTGGAGGCAAGACCCAAGTTCGCATAACGACAAGGCCCGACCTCAACCTCAGCGAGGGCCACATCGTCGACTGGAACCCGCTCGAAGCGAAATAGCGGAGCGACGGGCTTCGCCTTCCACATCGACCGAAAGCGAAATCCGTCGTAATTGACGTCCGCACCCATGCTCGCACCGCTCGATCTCAAGCTTCTTCGCGACATCGGCAAACTGAAGGGCCAGATGATCGCGGCGAGCCTGGTAATGGCTTGCGGGCTGGCGATGATGATCATGGCGCGCAGCCTCATCCTGTCGCTCGAGACCACGCGCGATGCCTATTACGAGCGGTATCGGTTTGCGGACGTATTTTCGGGTCTCAAGCGCGCGCCGAATTCGCTCAGGAGCCGATTGGAGAAAATACCGGGCGTAGCCGCGGTCGAGACGCGGGTGTTTGGAAATCTGAAGCTCGATCTGCCCGGCCTCGCCGAACCGGCGGATGGCGCGATTCTTTCCCTCCCGGAAGATCGTCCGCAGCAGCTCAACCTCCTTTTCCTTCGCACCGGACGCCTGCCCGAATCCGGCAGCCACAATGAAGTGGTCCTGGGCGAAGCGTTCGCCAAAGCGCACGGTTTTCAGCCGGGCGACACCGTCGATGCCGTCATGCATGGCGCGCGGCAGACGCTGAAGATTGTGGGGATCGCGCTCTCGCCGGAATACGTCTTCGAGGCGCGGGCGGGCGAGACGCTGCCGGACAACAACCGTTTCGGCGTTTTCTGGATGAATGAACGCGAGCTGGCCACGGCCTTCGAGTTGGATGGAGCGTTCAATAACGTCGTCGTCGATGTCGCGCCCGGCGTCTCCACGGCGCCCGTGATGGCGGATCTCGACCGCCTCCTCGCACCCTACGGCGGCCTCGTCGCTTACGATCGCGAGGACCATCCATCGGCGCTTCGGCTCCACGACGAGATCAACGTGCTGCGTGGACTGTCGGTCGCGTTTCCGATTGTCTTTCTGAGCATCGCGGCCTTCATGACCAGCGCGGTGCTGACCCGTCTCGTGCGGCTCCAGCGCGAGCAGATCGCGCAGCTCAAGGCGTTTGGCTACTCCGCTCGCCAGGTCGGTTTTCATTACTTGAAATTCTCGCTCAGCATCGTGGTGGGCGGAACGCTCGTCGGCACCGTGGCGGGCATGTGGCTGGGGGCAAATGTGGTCCAGCTTTATCACAAGTTCTTCCAATTCCCCGTCCTCGCCTTTCATCCGAGCTACCCGGCGGTCGGCGTCGCCATCGTGGTCAGCGCGGGCGCCGCCTTCGTCGGCGTCATCGGTGCCGTGCGGCAGGCGATGCGGCTTCCACCCGCCGAGGCGATGCGTCCCGAACCGCCGGCTGAATTCAAACCTTCGGTGCTCGAACGAATCGGTCTGGACAAACTGGCCGGCCCCGCTTTCCGCATGGCCCTGCGCAATCTCGAGCGTCGTCCGTGGCAGGCCGCCTTCACGGCGCTCGGTCTCGCGCTGGCCACCGGCATTCCCGTGGTGCCGGGCACCATGGCCGATTCGATCGATCACCTCATGGATTTCCAATGGGACCTCGCCGAGCGGCAAAACGTGACGGTCGGGTTCATCGAACCCGGGTCTTCATCCGTCCTCAGCGATGTGCGCCATCTGCCCGGCGTGATGAATGCCGAACCTTTTCGCGCGGTCCCGGCACGGCTCCGGTTTGGTTACAAGTCCCGCCGTATCGGCATCACGGGTCTGCCGCGCGACGCCCATCTCAAGCGCCTCCTCGACGCCGACGCCGATGCCTATCGCCCTCCCGCTCGATGGCCTCCTCATCTCCGCCAAGCTCGGCGAAATCCTGGGCGTGAAACCCGGTGACCGAATCATCGTCGAGGTGCAGGAAGGCGAGCGGCCCGTGCGGGAAGCCGTCATTCAGGGGACCATTACCGACTACGCCGGGATCGCGGCCTACATGGACGTTGACGCTCTCCACCGCTGGATGCGGGAGGGCAATACCGTCGGCGGCGCGCACCTTTCCGTGGATAAAAAGCAGTGGCCGGAATTCCTCGCCGCCGTGAAAGACGCGCCGCGCATCGGCACGCTTGGGATCAAGGATTCCGTGCGCGCGAGTTTTAAGAAAACGACCGCGGAATCCATCGGCCTCGTGCAGACTTTGTACTTCGCGTTCGCCATCATCGTGGCGTTCGGTGTCGTCTATAACAGCGCGCGCATCGCCCTTTCCGAACGCAGCCGCGAGCTGGCGACCCTGCGCGTTGTCGGCTTCACGCATCGCGAAGTGGCGGGCGTGCTCATCGGCGAGCTTTCCCTGCTCACCCTCATCGCGCTGCCGATCGGGCTCGGTATCGGCACCCTGCTCGCAGCGGGCATTATCCACACCGCCAGCACCGAAACCGTCCGCCTGCCGTTCATCATCAGCAACGCCACGTACACGAAAGCAGTCCTCATCGTTCTGAGCTCAGCAATTGTTTCGTTTGCCGTCGTGAGCCGCCGCATCCGGCAACTTGATCTGCTCGGCGTGCTGAAAGCACGAGACTAGAAACCTTACCGCGAACTGGAAAAGTGCCATGGAAATGAAGCGGACGCGGTCAATCAGAACTTCTTCGTGTCCTTTCTGCCCTTCGTGGTGCAAATAGCGTTGTTCGAATCAGTGAATCCGCACACTTCCACCTCGACCAAGCCGACGCGCCCTGTCACGGACCGCCCGCGGCGGAAGCCGCCTCTTCGGCGTTTCATTCCGTGGACTGTCGGCGCCGGGCTGATCGCACTCATCGTGGCCGGGTTTTGGCCCAAGCCCATCGAGGTCGAAGTCGCAACCGTCACCAAGGGGCCACTGACCGTCTCAGTGCTCGAGGAAGGCAAGACGCGGATTCGACACCGCTACATTGTTTCGATGCCAATCACTGGATTTCTGAGACGGGTGGAACTGAGAGCCGGCGCCCCCATCGAAGCGGGGAAGACCGTCCTGGCCACGATCGAACCCCAAGCCTCCAGCTTTCTCGATCCGCGCGCCAGGGCCGAAGCCGAGGCTCGCCTGCAGGCCGCCGAGGCCGGAGAAAAGCGAGCGCAGGCAGAAGTCGATCGTGCGCAGTCAGCGCTCGATTTGGCCGTCAAAGATCGCGAACGCGCCGAGGAACTGAAAACGACGGGGGCCATTTCCGTCAAAGAATGGGACGCAGCGCAGAGCCAGGCGGACGTGCTCGAGCGCGCGGTCCGAGCCACCGAGTTTGCGCTGCAGGTGGCGCAATTTGAAAAATCGCAGGCGAAAGCGGCGCTGATGCAGGTCGAGAAGCCGGGTACGAATGATTCCGTGGAGCCCTTAACCATCCTGGCCCCGGTGAGCGGCTATGTGCTCAAGGTGCAGGAGGAAAGTGCACGGCTGCTGACCGCCGGATCACCCATCATGGAGGTCGGCGATCCGACGGACCTCGAGGCGGAGATTGAATTACTTTCCAGCGATGCCATCGCGGTCCAGCCGGGGGCCGAGGTTTCCATCGAGCAATGGGGCGGCGAACAGCCACTGCGCGGCACAGTGGTGATGGTCGAGCCCGGCGGATTTACCAAGATCTCCGCCCTCGGCGTCGAGGAGCAGCGCGTGATCGTGCGGGTGAATTTTGTGGATCCCATTCCCGCATCGCATCCGCTCGGCGATCGCTATCGGGTCGAAGCCCGCATCGTCGTCTGGCACGCGGATGATGTGCTGCGCATCCCAACCGGGGCCCTCTTCCGGCGTGGAAACAATTGGATGACTTTCGTGGTGGACGGCGGCCACGCCCGATTGACGAAAGTGGAAATCGATCATCACAACGGCATCGACGCCGAGGTGACCGGTGGTGTGAGTGAAGGCCAGGCGGTGATTCTGCATCCATCCGACACGGTCGCCGATGGAACCAGCGTCAAGGCGCGCAAATCATCGTCGCTTTGACCCAAAGCGTCTTGGGAGCGAACAAAAGCGCTCGGGCCTGTGTGCTGTTTTCGCCCGGCTCTTTCTCAGCTACAGTCCGCTGAGGCGGATGTGATCGAGCGTGGCGGCGTCCTCGGTGTCAGCGATCGGGCACTTAACGGAGCCGCAGAAAGCGTGGCCTTGCTCATCGATCAGCATCGGAATGATCGCGCAGTTGGGCACGGGCAGTCCGTGACTAAACTGATGAAACATCTGCATCGACTCGCGGTTGATCGAGATCGTGGGATTGAAATGCCGCCACAACAGACCGCGCATGAATTGTGCGTGCGTGAAAACAACCGTGAACCCGGATGGACCCTCGATCGCGCTTTGAACGGCGGCGGTGACACGATCCATGAATTCAACGAATGATTCCGCGCCGGTTCCATCCACGTATTCCGGATCCCAGCGATTCCAGAAATCCTCCGCCAGCGCCCGACGTTCAATTTGCGTGGTATCCCGGCATTTTTCCGCGGCCAGGAATGAGATTTCGTGCGCGGACCATTCGTCGAGGCGGCAGTCCGGGTAGCGCGCGATCAAAGGAGCGGCGGTTTCGCGGGAGCGCTGGTATTTCGAGGTGACGATCAAGGTCGGAGCACGCTCGAACCAATCCGCCAGCGCGCGGGACTGAGCCAAACCGCGCTCGGTGAGAGAGTAGCTGCTCGATTCAACCGTGCGCGCACCGACATTTCCCAGGCTCTCGCCGTGGCGAATCCACCAAACTTCGCGGAAGCGGCGCACAGATGCTCAGATCATCCCGAGCTTCATCTTCCCGACCTCGCTGATCATATCCTGATTCCAGGGCGGATCCCAAACGAGATCGACGACCGCGTCAGCCACGCCGGGTACACCCAGGATCTTTTGTCGGGCTTCCGCGGCGATGGTCGGGCCCATGCCGCAACCCGGAGCCGTCAGAGTCATCTTAACCTGCACCTTGGCGGCAGCTCCTTCCGGTTGCTCGATGGCACAATCGTAAACGAGCCCCAGGTCCACGATGTTGACCGGGATTTCCGGATCGTAGCACGTGCGCAGTTCGTCCCAAACCGCGTTTTCCTCGACGGTTGGTGCCGGACCGCCGGGGGCGTCGGAGACGGGTTTGGTCTCCGCTTCGAGTCCGAGGGCGTCGGCGTCGGCGTCGGCAATGCGCGCCAGACCCTCCGGAGTCCAGACGGTGTAGCTTCCGCCCAAGGCCTGCGTAATGACGATCTGTGCATCTTTTTTGAGCGTCACGGTTTCGCCGCTCGGGATGCGGATGGCCTCCACGTCGCGCTGCAAAATTTTTTCGGTGTTTTCGTGCATGAGAAGATTGGAAAGAAGGTCAGCCCTGCGGTGGTTTGAAAACGACTTTGACCTTCTTCTCGGGCGAAGCGGTAAAGCTCTCCACCAACGTTGGAGTTACGTTTGAGGCGGAAACTGACGTGGCATCGGGAGGTGTTTGATCCGGAGCGAGCGCCTGCCGAAGTGCGCCTTCAACGAGCTGCGCGCAATGAATTTTCATGGGCGGCAACGGCCCGAGCGGCGCGGATAATTCGCTGCTCGACATGGTCAGAGCCTCCTCGACCGTCTTGCCCGCAATCAGTTCAGTCGCGACGCTGGCAACCGCGATGGCGGTTTCGCAGCCGAAAGTCTGGAAGGTGGCGCGGTCGATGATTTTTCGTCCGTCGGAATCTTCCTTAAATTTCACCCACATCCGCAGCATGTCGCCGCAATCAGCGCTGCCGGCGGTGCCGATCGAGTCGGCATTTTGCATTTCCCCGATATTTTTCGGGTCAGTGATGGCGTTCTGAATTCGTTGTTCGAGCGGTTCGGACATTGGGTTATTCGAGTTCGTAACGGGGGAGATCCGGGTTCACGTCACAGCTCCACGCGTCGATGCCTCCAAGGAGCGCGCGGACATTCTGCAATCCGTGGCCGTTAAAATAGGCGACCGCGTCCAGGCTCCGGGTGCCCTGGTGGTCGACGAAAATAATAAGCGTCTCCGTGTCCCAGCCGCCAAGTTCGTGCATCAATTCCTGGGTGAAAAAAGTCGAACCATCGATGTGGACGGCATCGAATTCTTCCCGGGTGCGAATGTCCACCAGACGCGCCTTTCCCTCAGCCACCAGCGTCGCGGCTTCGGCCGGAGCAATGAGTAACTGCTGATCGCTCTCGTGGCTGGCGAGGATGTGATCGACGACTTCTTCGACGGCCAGGTTGTCGTTTCGAGCACAGAGGCTGGCCAGTGTCTCCTCGGGCTGAAATCCGCAACTCGCGCAGCCGCCGATGTGATAGCGGCGAAAAAGAGCCCGCTGGGCACCGGGAAATTGCGCGAGCAGTTCCTGCATCGTGGTCTCTGGATCGATCGTGGCAATGGACATGGGCCGGGAAGGTATCGCGGCCCGGGGCTGCTGACAACGTGTGGAATGCGTTCACCGAACAGGCGGTGTCGGCGCGTGAACGAGCGCAGGCGCCAGCGCTTTGCTCACCTTGATTGGTGTTTCCCCGCGAATTTAGCGCTCGGTCCGCCGATAGATGGCATCGAGTTCGAGCGTGAACTCGAGTTCGGGAATCTCCAGTTTCGTGCCGGATTCCGGGAGTATCTTCCGCGTCCAACCGTCCGGCGTCCGCCGATAAACCGTCACTTCCCGCCGATCCTGGGCGACGAGGGCGTAGGTATGCAGGGTCGGAATGCTTTGATAGGCCAGCCGCTTCTCTCGCCGGTCGATGGATTCTGTGGCCGGCGACAAGACCTCAAAGATGACGCTCGGTGTATCGCAGTAGTATTGGTGCTGCCCGGCCGGGTCGCAGTTCACGAACACATCCGGATAGTAAAACCAATCGTCATCGTCCCGCTCGATGTGCGTTTTCATGTCGTTGATGAAGGCTTCGCAGCGTTTTCCTCGCAAATGGAGATTGAGCTCTGTGTAGACATCACCCGCGATGCGGTTGTGCGGCAGGCTCGCGCCGGCCATGGCGAAGACTTCCCCGGCGAAATACTCATGGCGTACTTCGCTCCGAAGCTCGCCTTCGAGATATTCCTCCGGACTGATCCAGTTTGACGCAAGTCGTGCGGCGTTCATACGACGCGCAGTGTCATCGATCGCTCCGGCCGCGTCAACGGACAGGCACTCTCGGCCCAAACCGCTTGACGCTCGAACCTTCGGCCTGACTATACGGCCCCCATGCGCTTCCAAACCCTTTACGAAGGCCGCTTCATTTTTGCGATCCTGTTCATTCTCATGATCGTATTCGGCTGCCTCGGGTGGAAGTGGGTGGCGGTGATACCCGCACTCGGCATTTTCTTCTGCGTCAATTTTTTCCGCGACCCGGAGCGTTCCGTCCCACCCGGTGACGACGTCGTTGTGGCGGCGGCTGATGGCGTGGTTTCGGCGATCGAGGAAGTGGACGAAGACGAAGTGCTGAAAATCAAATGCCGGCGAATTGCCATCTTTCTCTCCGTCTTCGACGTGCACGTGAATCGTGCCCCCATCGCCGGCAAGATCACCTACTCGCATCATTTCCCCGGCACCTATCCGGGCCCCTACCTCGATGCCCGGAATCCGGACGGGTCGAAGTTCAACGAGGCGCTAACCTGGGCTTTCGAGGGCGCCAAAGCGACGCTCGTCGTCCGGCAAATCACTGGCCTCATCGCCCGGCGCATCGTGCCCTGGTCGCAGGTTGGCGATGTGGTCGAGAAAGGACACCGCTTTGGAATGATTCGTTTCGGTTCGCGCACGGAAATCTATCTGCCGCTCGAGGCTGAAGTAGCCGTAAAAGTTGGTGACCGGGTCATGGGGGCTGAAACTGTGGTCGCGCACCTCAAATAATTGCCGACGTGATCGATTCGGGCGCACCCAAGATTTACCTCCTGCCGAACCTGATGACGGCGGGGAACCTGTTCTGCGGGTTCGCGGCAGTCCTTAAAATCGTCGAAGGCGCCCTGGTTCGGGAAGCGGCCGGGGTTGATCCGGTCGCGATTGCGCACGCCACGGACCTGGCGGCGGAGAAGTTTCACATGGCCATTTGGCTCATCCTCGCATCCTGCGTTTTCGATCTTCTCGATGGGCGGCTGGCGCGGCTGGGCGGGAATGAAAGCGCGTTTGGACGCGAGTTTGATTCGTTGGCGGACATCGTTTCCTTCGGTGTGGCACCGGCTTTGATGGTTTATCGGATTGTCCTCCACGAATTCGAGCGCACGGGCTGGGTCGTCGCCTCTGTCTATCTGATTTGTGGCGCACTGCGGCTGGCGCGATTTAATTGTCTCGCGGCGACCGATTCTGTTTCTGCGAACAAGGAGTTTAAGGGTTTCCCGATCCCCGCTGCGGCCGGGCTCATTGCGTCGCTCACGCTCTTCATGCTCTGGCTCGATGACAAGGGACGCTCGATTGGCAACGGTAAATGGGTGCTGCCGCCGCTCATGGTTTTCCTCGCGTGGATGATGTTTAGCGGTTTCCGCTACCCGAGTTTCAAGTCCATTAACTGGCGCACCAAACGCTCGCTTCCGCGGTTCATCGTTATTGTTCTCGTGCTCGTGGTCACGGTCATGTTTTTCGAATGGATGCCGTTCGTCATCTTCGTGAGCTATCTGCTCTACGGCTTCCTGCGCCCGTTCCTGTCCCGGAAGATGAAGCAGGAAATCGAGGAGGAAATCGACGACGAGGACGAAGCGGAGCCTCTGGAAAGTCCGTAACCCGCCGTTTGTCTCGCGCCGGCGCTTTTCCGCATGTCCGACTTCGCGCAGCACGGCCTGATCGCCACGTTTCAGCGGCTGAACGTGAAGCATCTCCGCGTGATCGAAGAGGATCTGACGGCCCTGGCGGAGCGTCGCCCGATTGGTCTCGTGCTTCCGTGTCATGCCCGTGATTTGGGCAGCAAATCGTTCCTGCGCATCCTGCGCCAGATTTCCGCGGCGAAATTTCTGTCCGAGGTCGTCGTCAGTGTGAATGGCCTCGAAGCAGATTCAAAGGCCGCGAAAGAGAGCGCGTTCCATCGGATTTGGAATGAAGCGCCAGGGCTCGGCCTGCATTTTCTTTCGCAGCTTGGAGGGGGTGGCAAGGGTGAGAACGCCGCGGCTGCGATCTCCGAACTCGTGGCGCAGGCAAAGTGCAAAATCATCGCGTTTCAAGATTGCGATGTGGCGTCGTTTCGCCGGGCTGATCTCGCCCGGCTGTGTTATCCGGTCGCGCACCCGGATCTCGGTTATCGGGTGGCCAAGGCGTATTACTCGCGGGTGACCGACCGACTTTACGGGCGCGTCAGCCGGTTGTTTTTCACGCCCTTGCTCCAGGCCATTCTCCGGGTCGCGGGGCATCATCCGCTAATCGATTTTCTGCTCAGCTTTCGTTACCCACTGGCCGGCGAAATCGCCATCGACGCGGAGCTGGCCGCGGAGCTTCCAGCCGCCTCCGGATACGCGCTCGAGCTCAGCCATTTGTGCGAGATCTTCCGCCGCGTCGATCCCCGTCAGGTGTGTCAGGTCGATGGCGGGGCGGGATACGATCACCGCCATCAGCCAGCGGACACTGCGCTGGCCGACATGGCGGCACATCTTGCCGACGAGCTTTTCCACCAACTCGCGCTCGAAGGCCTCACCGGTGTGCGTGCCGGGATCGCCACAGCCTACTGCCGCGAAGCCGCTCACGCCTTGCACCGCAGTGCTGCGCTAGCCCGCCTGAACGCGCTTCCATTCGATCCCGCAGCCGAGGCAGGCATCGTCGATATTTTCGCCGGTCGTTTGTAAAGCTCGCAAACTTCCAGCGTCCCGATTGCTGCGTGATTGCTCCCGCTGGAGAAAGTTGCGAAATGATTGATCCGATGAACCCGTCTGCCGAGCCGCCGTTATGGGAGATTGAATTTCGTGTCCCGCGAGTAATCGCCGAGCAATGCGGCATCGATCTCGGCCAAATCCGCAACGAGAGCCGGCTGGTGGAGGATCTGCACATCGACAGCCTCGACCTCGTCGAGCTGGTGCTCGCGCTCGAAGAAGCCTTCGACGTCACCTTTCCCGACGACGTCAGCCGGCTGCCGTTCATCACGGGATCGGTAACCGTCGGAGATCTCGCGCGCATTGTGCGACATCAGTGGGGGAGCGGGGCCGCGGAGCGCACAGGCTGGTGTGCGACGAAGCGCGCACCCAAGCCGGCATTAACAACGCCGTTTACTCAACTTGGCGGAATGGCGAGCGAGAAAGCGCGGCAGGCCGGTCCGTTGCACGAGGCGATCGCTCAGGGGGAGACCGGGTGCGCACAATTTCGTCGCCGCACCGATGGGATGCGCTGCGTGCTTTTGCCCGATGCGGAGGTGGATATTGGCAGCGATGATCCCACCGCGTTGACCGACCAACAGCCGCGTCACTCCGCCGAAATCTCGGCGTTCCTCATGGACGCTGAGCCAGTCTCGACCACGGCTTACGCCCGTTTCCTCAACTCCATAAACGCTTCTTCCGACGCCGTGCCCGCGTGGTGTGGCGTCACCACGAATGATCGGCGCGGACGGCATTTTCAACTCGAGCGTCACCACGGCTTCTGGCGCCCGCGCGATGGAACTGAACACCAGCCCATGGTCCTTGTTTCCTGGTTCGGCGCGAATGCGTATTCGCTCTGGGCGCACCGGGAGAACTGGAACCTGGCCGGCGGTGAGCATGCGGACCGGCCGGGGTTTCTTCCGACCGAGGCGCAGTGGGAATACGCCGCGCGCGGCCCGCGCTGGCAACGCTTTCCCTGGGGCGACGAGCCCTGCACGCGGGACCGGGCGCTTGTGGATTTGCACACCGCACGGCAGGAGTATCCCGGATTGCTTCCACTGGCCGGTGTGACGGAGAAACTCGGCGTTTCGCCCTTCGGCCTTTTGCATATGGCGGGCAATGTCTGGCACTGGTGCCGCGACTGGTATGACCCGCACTTCTACGCTTCGCCTCGCGCAACCTGCGATGATCCCGTGAACACGGAACCCACGCGTATTCGCAGTGAGCGCGGCGGGAGCTGGATCGGTCCGGCTGAACTCGCGGTTTCCTCCTATCGTCGCGGACGTCCACCGACGGCTCGCGGACGGTGCCTCGGCTTCCGCTGTGCCATTCCCGCCTCGTTGTGCGGCGAGCCGGACATCTGCGCGCTTGCCCTCGAATTGGGTGTCGGCTGGCAATGAATCCCACCAAATGCTTGGCGTTGGCAGGCGGACCGGGTTCATTGCGGGCTCATGCCTAAACAGCCAGTAGTCCTGATTATTCGCGATGGATGGGGGATCAATCCCGGAGGGCGCGACCAAGCGGAAGCCAACGGTGACGCCACGCTCCTCGCGAAGACGCCCTTTCACGATCATCTCTATGCGACCTATCCCATGGGGCATCTCTCAGCCAGCGGGATGGATGTCGGACTGCCCGAGGGCCAGATGGGCAACAGCGAAGTCGGCCACCTGAATCTGGGTGCGGGCCGCATCGTTTATCAGGATTTTACCCGGATTAACAAAGCGATCACCGATGGCGAACTAGCGTCGAACCCGGTGCTCAAGGAAACGTTTGGTCACGCACGTGGACGGCGGCTCCACTTCATTGGGTTGGTCTCGGACGGTGGCGTGCATTCGCATCAGGATCATCTCGTGGCGCTGGCCGCGGCGGCGAAAGACGCGGGCGTCGAGGACATCATGGTTCATGCCATCACCGATGGCCGCGATACCTCGCCGACGGGAGGAGCGGGTTATCTGGAAAAGCTGGCGGCCGATCTGCAGCCGAGCGGAGCGAAGATTGCCACGGTGGTCGGACGTTATTTCGCCATGGATCGCGATCATCGCGGCGAACGCACGAAACTGGCCTGGGATGCAATCGTGCTCGGACGCGGAAAAGATTGTTCCGGCATGACGCCCGCGGAGGCAGTGCGAAAGGAATATGAGCTTGATCCGCGCGGCGATGAATTCATGCCGGCACTCGTCTTTTCCCATGTGAACGAACTGCGCGTCCGGGACGCGGACGTGGTGCTCTTTTTCAACTTCCGGGCTGATCGGGCGCGTCAACTTTCTGTCGCCTTCATCCGGTCAGACTGGCCGGGTTTTGAGCGGGAGAATCTGCCGCGCGTGCACTACGTGACGCTCACCGAATACGACGAAACCTATGGCGTGCCGGTCGTCTTCAAGCCGCAGACGCTTCCCAAGATCCTGGGCGAAGTCGTCAGCAAAGCGGGCCTCAAACAGCTGCGGATCGCCGAGACGGAGAAGTATCCGCACGTCACGTATTTCTTTAACGGGGGTGAGGAAAAGCAGTTCGACGGCGAGGACCGGCAGATCATCCCGAGCCCGAAAGACGTGCCGACCTATGATTACAAGCCCGAGATGAGCGCGCCCGCGGTCACGGCCAAAGTGCTCGAGTTGCTGCCGGAAAAAGACCTGGTCATTTTGAACTTTGCCAATCCGGACATGGTTGGTCACACCGGCGTGGTGAAAGCGGGAATCAAGGCCGTGGAAACAATCGATGATTGTGTCCGGCAGGTGGTCGAGAAAACGCTCAGCCTCGGGGGCAAGCTCCTGATCACGGCGGATCACGGGAATTGCGAGCAAATGCGCAATCCGGACGGCAGTCCAAACACCGCGCACACGACGAATCTCGTCCATTTCATTTATGTCGCCAACGACGCCGCTCAGTATCGCGTCGAAGACGGCATTCTCGCTGATGTTTCGCCGACGCTGCTCGCGCTCCTCGGGATCAAACAACCGTCGGAGATGACCGGCCATTCGCTGGTTGGAAAATCCGCCGTAGCGTAATTGCGATCCACCAGTCATCCTGAGCGGAGCACAGCGCAGTCGAAGGACCCGGATCAAAGCTTGCACCACGTTCGGTTGAAGCCCCTTGCTACCCGAACTACCCGGCGGACACCCGTTCACTGCGCTCACAGCACTGTAAGGATCCGGCCCGCGGCGCGACGAAATGGATGTTCATCCACTCAATCCATTCGGCCATGCACTCACACCGTTACCTCCGCCATTCGCAGCCGGCGATGGGACGAATCCCCGTTCGGCGCACTGTCGAGGAGACGTCCGGAGGCATTTCCGGAATTCAAGGAACGTTCACGATTGGACGTGCCCGGGCCGCAGCACACGTTGTCGCCACGAAAGGAGGGCCATGGATCCACTAATCGCCATTGCTATTTCCCTTGTGATCATCCTTTGCCAGATCGATCCGCCTCACACCGCCTGATCTGTTTCCTTTCCGGGGAGGGGCAAAAGTGATTGTCGTTTCACGCGCATGAAACTCACGCTCGCCCAAGTCTTCACGTTGAGCCTGGTCGGGCTCGCCGCGGCGTTGAGCTTCCTCTTCTTTATTGTCTTCGACGCTTCGCGCGCCACGTCCATCGAGAGCTCCGAGCGGATTCGCGACAGCGCGAGCACCGAGATTGGAAATCGTGTCACCAGTTTCCTCCAAAAGGCGCCGGATGCCGTGCTGGCCTTTCAACTGGCCCTCCAACGCGGGTTGATCGACGCCGGCGATCCGAGCGCGATCGAGCGCGCGCTGTTTGGCCTGCTGCTCGCCAATCCGGACATGGGCGAACTTAACCTGACTTACGCCCATCAGACACGATTTACGGAGGACGGCGCGATCGAGGTCGCCGAATCACCGCGCGGGCAAATCACAGTCTGGCGCGGGATGGACGTGAATGGTGAGAAGCAGTGGTGGAGCCGGCACGTCCATCAGGAGAATGGCGGTTTCGTCGCGGATCTCCGAAAACTCGATCGCTCCGGATCGTTCCTGAACCTGCCGGTCGTCCGCGACGTGGCCGTGGAAATCCCCGACCCGACCCGCCATCCCACGTTCACGACTCTTGCGCGCCAGGACCTCTACGGGCAGCTGAAATGGAGCGATCTTTACTGGCCCGAAATGGACGCGCAGTTGCCGGCCGCGCAGCGACGAGTGGAAGTCAGCGTCCAACAGGTCGTCACCGACGCAAACGATCGCTTTGTCGGGGTGCTGCGCGTGGGGCTGCTCGCCCAGCAGCTCGAACGTGCCGTTGCGCTGCAAATCGACCGATCCGCAGCCAACGATCCCCACCGCATTTTCATCTGCGACACGCTCGGACGCCTGATCACGCGCGGCGTGCGATCTGATCCACTCGAAGAATTTGAAGACGGCTTGCGGATCGCGGCAAACGCAGTGCCCGCACCGATCGCGACCGCACTGGCCGATTCGAGGCTCGGCGATCTCGGCGAGGACGCTTCAGGTTTCTCCGGCAGTTTCTCCCTCGATGGCGAGGAATTCCTGACCACGTTTCACGCCCTCCGCGACACCCAGGATTGGGTCGTGGGCATCGTCGTTCCACGGGCATTTTATCTCGGAAAATTGACGGCCATGCGGAACCGGTTGCTTTGGATTTCTTCCGCAATCATGCTGCTTCTCATCATCGGAGGCATGGTGATCTTGCGCGGAGCCAAAAAGGCACAATCCCGCATTACCAGGGAAAGTGTGAAAATGAATGCCCTCGATTTTTCACCCGCCTCGACGATCGCGCCCTTTCGCGACGTGAGCGAAGTACTCGAGAATCTCGAAAAGGCGAAGACGGCGCTGCGGGCGATGAGCAAATACGTGCCCATCGACCTCGTGCGAAGGCTCTATCGCGAGAACAATGAGCCGGAGCTTGGGGGCGAAGCGACGGAACTCTCGATCATGTTCACGGACATCAAGGACTTCACGACCCTGACCGAGCAATTCCCACCGGACGATCTCGCCGTGGCCCTGGGGCGTTACCTTGACACCATGGCACGCATCATCCAGCAGGAAACCCGGGGCACCATCGACAAGTATATCGGCGACGCGATCATGACCATCTGGAACGCACCGGAACCGGTCAAGGATCATGCCTCCATGGCGTGCCTGGCAGCGGTGCGCTGCCGCGAAGCCGGGCGGCAACTCGCGCCCGGTCCGGAGTGGCACGGTCTGCCGCAGTTTGAAACGCGTTTCGGCCTCCATCGCGATACCGCGCTCGTCGGTCATTTTGGCGCGCCAGATCGGATGAATTACACGGCAATTGGTGACGCCATTAATCTGGCTTCGCGCCTGGAAGGACTGAACAAGCTTTACGGAACTTCAATCATCGCCAGTGAACGAATCGTGGAAGAAGCTCGTGACCAATTCGATTTTCGACTGCTCGACCGTGTGGCCGTGAAAGGAAAAAGCGCGTCGATTCGCATCTATGAATTGCTGGGCACGAAGCGTGACCAGCCGGAACCAAGGGAATTTGTCGCCAACTACGAGGCGGCCTTCGAAGCCTACGCGGCCCGCGACTTCGAGAAAGCGATTGGCTTGCTCGCCCCCAATGACGGTGATCCTCCGAGCCAGGTGCTCCGTGAACGCTGCCGCGAGTTTCAGGCGGAGCCGCCGCCATCCGATTGGTGCGGAGTTCACATCGCCACCACCAAGTAGAATTCGTGTAAGGAAATTGAATTCTGCCCGACGAAACGGCATGGCCAAAAAACGCGTCATCATTCTCGGCGGCGGATTTGGCGGCGTCTACGTCGCCGTCCATCTCGGCAAACTCTTTACGTCGCGCGAGCTCGAGGAGATCGAAATCGTCCTCGTCAGCCAGGAGAATTACATCACGTTCCAGCCGTTGCTACCGGAGGTGATTTCGGGGTCGGTCGAGCTCAATCACGTGATCGCGCCAATCCGGCGGATGGCGCCAAAAGCGAACCTGTACACCCGCGACGTGGAATCAATCGATCCGATCGCGCGGACGGTGACGCTCAGTGCCGGCGCACGCCCCGAGCCGCTGACGCTTACTTACGATCATCTTGTCATCGCCATGGGGACGCAGCTCGATCATTCTCGGATTCCGGGCATGCGCGAGCACGCGAGCCCATTCAAGTACCTGGGCGACGCTCTCTATTTGCGCAACCAACTCGTTCGTACGCTCGAGGAGGCGGAAGCCGAAACGGACCCCGAAGTGCGGCGGCGCCTCCTCACCTTCGTCGTCGCCGGCGGCGGATTTTCCGGCGTCGAATGCATCGCGGAGATGAACGATTTTTTGCGCGAAGCCGTGCGCGCCTATCATCACATTTCGGAGGAGGATCTGCGATTGATCCTCCTTCAGCGAGGCGAGCGCATCCTGCCCGAATTGACCGAGTCTCTCGCTGCTTTTGCGCACAAGTTGCTGGTGAAACGCGGCGTGGAGATCCGGCTGGGCGCGGGCATGAAAGCGGTCAGTGCAGACATAGTAGTGGTGGAGGACAAGGAAACGGGAAAGACCGAGAGGATTGGCGCCCGGACCACCGTCGCCACCGTCCCGGCCGGACCGCATCCGATACTGACGGCGTTGCCTTTGCCGCAGGCAAAAGGCAGGATTCTGGTCGAACAAACGACCGCAGTGCCCGGCTGGGAAGGGGTGTGGGCGCTCGGCGATTGCGCGGCGATCAAGCAAATCGACGGGCAGATTTCACCGCCGACCGCGCAACACGCTCTCCGGCAGGCGAAGACCTGCGCCGACAACATCGTCGCGTCCTTTCGCGGGAAAGCTTTCCAGATTTTCAAATTCACCGGCTTGGGAAAACTCGGTTCGCTGGGGAAACGATCGGCCGTCGCGGAAATCTTCGGGATCAAGCTCAAAGGGATCGTCGCCTGGATCCTGTGGCGCGGTGTTTACGTCACCAAATTTCCCGGACTCGACGGGCAGCTCCGCCTTCTCGTCGATTGGATCCTGGATGTCTTTCTGCCGCGTGACATCACGCAACTGCGTCTCTTTCACCAGGAGCCCGTGCATCGTGAGCATTTCGAGGCGGGTGAGACGGTCTTCACGGATGGCGAACTGGGTGACAAAGTCTATTTCATCGCCAAGGGTGAAGCGACGGTGCTGCGCGACGGCGAAGCGCTTGCCACCTTGCGAAGCGGCGACGTCTTCGGTGAAGCCGCGCTGATTTCGAATCAGCCGCGCAACGCTACGATCACAGCCATGACCGCGCTCGACGTCGTGGCCGTGTCACGCCAGGCGTTTCAGGAACTGGTCGCGCATCTGCCCGGGTTGAAAGGAACCATGCAGGAGATCATGGGCCGGCGGATGGAACGGTCCATCGACTTGATGGCGGAAATGAAAGACCGCGAAAATCGGCACGCCACTGCGAAGGGAACCCAGCCCGAGCGCTTGCCCCTGAAGCAGATCAAACCGAACGCGGACGACGGCGACGGCCCAGGGCCAGCAGCGCACACAAACCTGTCATCGCTGCCACGCTCGGCTCGGGAATGGTCGTAGTCGGACTGGATTGATAAAGCATCGCCGCGGAACTTTGCGACGAACCCATCGCGGCGGAACCCTGCGTGGAATCGATCAACGCAGCTCCCCGTGCCGAGTCTGCCACGGCAGCCCCCTGTGGCGACTCATTTTGCGCCAACGCAGTGGCGTGGATCCGGTGGGGTGCCGCAGCTAGAACCCACTGAACGAATTTCGGGCCGGAAACGGCTCCGATCAAGGTTCCGACGAAAAACAGAACACCAAGGCGGCGGAAATATTTCTTGTTCATAGCGGGTTATTATATCGGAGTTTGCCGTGACCCGAGTTAGCGGATGTGGACCACGCTTCAGTTTCCGGAAGTAGAAGCGATTTGGACGCCGTTGTAAAAGGTATTGTTTTGGATCCTTGAGTCGGCGGGCCGCGTTTTGAGTCACACTGGCCGGGAAAGAGCTCTGCGCCGAGGTGGATGGGCAATGCGGGCAAATTAGCCCCAATGTGCTCACGGAATCCTAATCTTAAATTACCCACGCTCGCTTCCAGAGTGCCGCGGATGCCTCCCGGGTCGGAACTGCGGTGTGCCTGTTCTCGAATCACAAGTACCCGGGCGCGAGAGCTTTGAAATCCTCCCCTTCCGGCGAAATGTCGGAGCCGATGCAAAACCTGTTCCCCAGCGTTACACAATCCAGTTTTCCAATTCCGCGGAACGATCAATGAGGGTGAATTGGATCGAGCCGTGCGGGGGATGAAATTCGCGATGCAGGCCGTCGATACGAAGGTGAAAAGCGATGGGGCTTCCGGGTTCAACGCGCAATGCTGGCAGAGGAAATGCAATCTCGAGCGCACGACCGAGCACTGCCTCGGGTTCCGATATGGACTCGCTGTCGGGAGCACCCTCGAGCGAAACCTCGCATGGGGCCACCCCGGGTTGGCACTCGATCGTGGCTTTGACTAATGTGTCGAACTCGATGACGACGGCAAAAGGACCGCGCGGCGCGAGCTCGAGGCGGAAGTAAAGGGCGCGTTCATCGTTGCCGAAGGCGAGACGCGTGAGGGTGGCGCGCAGATGGGGCGCGAGGTCGGGAATGATTTCGGCCTGGTAAACGCCGGCCCCAATCCAGTCGAAAAAAGCGCCGACATCGCCGCGAATGCTCGGAGAAATAAAGGCGGTCGGAACCGTGAAATCCGGCTCGCGGCCGCTAATGGAGATGGGTCGATCAAGCCGGGCCGGCGGTGTGGCGCCGCAAGCGAGATAGACCGCGCGCAGGTGGGCCCGGAAGAGATCGTCGAAAAGCGGATCGTTGTCGGTCGAGAAATCCGGGCCATACCACCAGAACCAATCGCTGCCTTCGGCGGCATAGATCTCGCGCAAGGCCTCGGCTTTCTGCCGTGGCGTCAGTTGCCCCGCATCGATGCGCCCCTGGAGCCAGGTGCGCGTCTGGCCCAGCAGCTCCCAGGCGCGATTTTCTTCCGCCTCACCAATCCAGATGTCGAAATTGCTGCCGATCCATGAGCCCGTGTGGAGCGTGGTCGTCTCGCGCCGCGGCGGGTGAGCGCGGAAATAGTCCTCGATCGTAGTGCTGGACAGCCGCTCGGGATCGCGTTCGATCCCCGCGTAGAGCGCCCGCAGGAAGGCTTCGCCGCCGTCGAGGAAGGTGTCCCACGCGTTTTCGCCGTCGAGGATCAGCGGCACCACGGCATCCGCGCCGGGCACCACTTCCGCGATGTGGCGCAAGTGAAAAAGCAGATGCGTCGCTGCCTGCGCCGCGCCCTTTTTCGCGGCCATAAAACCGATGAAATCCGACAGCGGTTTCTCGCGAAAGACAGCATTGATCGAAGCGCCGTCATGCCGCACGCGCCAGCCGTGGAAGAGCTCGAGGTGGTCGATCTCGCGCCCGCGATACGCGGGATCGCGCTTGAGCGAATTGAAAAGATTCTCTTCGTCGCTGCAGAAGTATTCGAGGCCACTGCGCTGCATGAGCGGGATCAGCTCGGGCGCGATGGAACCTTCGCTGGGCCAGAAACCACGCGGGGGTCGGCCGAAGACCGCGGCGTGTTGTTCGACCGCTAGGGTCAACTGCGCCGCCGCGTCCTGGGGCCAGGAGAAGCGGGGCGGAAACTGGCGACCGGAAAGCGACCGCTCGGCGAGCGCACTGTCATAGACGAGTGGAAGTATGGGGTGGAAAAAAGCCGTCGTCGTCAGCTCGACCTGCCCGCGGTCCTCCGCCGCCCGGTATTTTTCGAGGACGAGGCGCATTACCTCGAGATGAATGTCGAGCACCCGGTTCTTCTCCGCCTCAGTAAAGCCGCGTCCCCGCCGTTTGAGTTCGGTCAGCTCCGGGTAGAGGCGTTCCGCGGAATAGCCGCACCAGGCGAGATTGAACCACGTCTGGAGGTCGAGAAACTCCTGGTTTGTGAAATAGCGCAACCCGCGCCGGACATCGTCGCGATAAAACGTCAGTCCGCGCTTATTGAGCAGTTCCCAATAGCGCGGGAAGGGCTTTACGAGATTGTCCCACTGGACTTTGAAAAAGTTTTCCAGCAGCGCGAATTTCTCCGCCGCGGTGAGATCCGCCGCGGGCCGGCGCGACCAATCCAGCCACCGATCCCGTACCCGGCCCTCAATCAGTTCACGGATTTGCAGGACCAGGATTGGGGTGAGATTGAAATTCAGCCGAACCCGCGGGTAATCCTCGATCACCGAGATCATGTCGAGATAGCCTTTCACGCAGTGCAGCCGCACCCAGGGCATTGTCGCGGTTTGCGTCGCCGGATCGACGTAGTACGGCTGATGCATGTGCCAAAGGAAAACGACGTGCGCCATGAAAAGGTCGTCGTTAGCGCGAGCCGCGGACAAGGGAAAGCGTGAACTCTCCGGGATTGCACATCGACGAATTTCATGGTGTGAATCGTTCCGCGCGTTCGTTCCCACGAGCGGCGTATTTACGTTTTCCCTTTTCGACACCTCTGCTTAATTCCCGCCCCCATGTTCCGACTCCCACTCCACTGCCTGACCTTTTTTCTCCTCACCATCGCGCTTGCTGCCGCCGAGACCGTTGTCTTGAAAAGCGGAGAAAAGCTCGAAGGGAAGATCCTCGAAGAAACCGATGCCGCCGTCCGCATCGAGACCAGCGCCGGGGGCATCATCGATGAGCGGACAATCGCGAAAACCGATATCGAGCGGGTGGAGAAGGTCCAGGGGGACGAGACCGCCTGGCAAACCCTCAAGAATTACCAACCAGGCGCAAATTCCCTTCCGGTTCTGCAATACGAACGCGTGATTACGCCGCTGAACGCCTTTATCACGCAGTATCCGCAGAGTGCGCACGCCGCTGACGCGAAGAAAGCACTCGCTGCGTTCGAGGAGGAAAGAAAGCGGGTCGAGGCCGGCGAGATGAAGATCGACGGCAAATGGCTCACGAAGGAGGAAGTCGAAAAAGATCGCTACCAGATTAATGCGCGGCTCGCCTTCAACTACATGCGCATGGAGCAGGCGAACAATCGCTTCATCGAGGCGCTCAACGCGTTCGATGTGCTCGAACGCGATTACCCCGGCGCAGCGGTTTATCCCGACGCGGCGGCCTCCGCCTTGCAGATCCTGCAGCCGCTCGCGAAACAGGCCGCGCTCGTTGTTGCCGCTTTGCCGCAGCAATTGGAGGACCAACAAAAACGAATCGACGCCGCGCTCGAACCCTCGAAATCCGACATGAAAGCCGCCTTCGAACGGGAAAAGGCCACCTCGGATGCGATGCTTGATGCCGCGCGGAAACAAAACCTGAAGTGGCCGCCTTACCTGCCCCGAAATCTCGACGCCATGAAGCAGATCCTCGACAAGGCCAACAGCGACCTCTCCCGCCTGGCGGACCTCGATGTCGCCAAAATGCGGAATTCCATCGCGCTCAGTGAACAGGCAAAAAAAGCCATCGCCGACAAGGATATCGAGGCCGCCGAAGGGGCTCTCAGCCAGGCCCGGGATGCCTGGAGTGCGAACTACATGCTGGCCCAGATCGACACTGACCTGAATGAAGCCCGCACTGTGGCGGCGGCCGAAGCGGCTGCGGCGGAGCAACCAGTTGAACTCGATAAGACGAAAACCGTGGTGGAAGAGGCCACGGAGGATGCCACTCTCCCCGATCCGGCCGACGCCGAGGAGGAAGCGTCTGGAATCCGACCCATGCACATCGTTCTGGGCATCGTCGTTATCGCATTCTGCGTGATAGGCTTGAAGACCTACAAATCAATCAAGGCCAAGGCCAGCGACGTCCTCGAGTGACCACCACCATGCCCCGCACCGCCCGCATTGAGCGTGTCACGCGCGAAACCGATATTACCATCGATCTTGTGCTCGATGGACGCGGGCAGGCGACGGTGAATACGCAGATCCCGTTCTTCGACCACATGCTTCAGCTTTTTGCGCGGCATAGTCTGATCGATCTGACTGCAGTCGCGGAAGGCGACATCGCGGTCGATTTTCATCACACCGTCGAGGATGTGGGCATTTCGCTCGGCCAGGCGTTTACGCGCGCGCTCGGAGAAAAGCGGGGCATTCGCCGGTATGGCGCCGCTTATGTGCCCATGGACGAAACCCTCGTGCGTGTCGTGGTGGACCTCAGCGGACGGCCGTTTCTAAACTTCATCCAGCCTGAACGCGTGCAGCCCATCGGCATGTTTTCGTTCTCACTCGTCGAGGAATTCCTGCGCGCCTTTTCCAACAACGCGGGCATCAATCTCCACGCCGAGATTCTTTACGGGCGCGATCAGCACCACATGGCGGAGGCGGTCATCAAGGGCCTGGCGCGAGCCATGGATGAAGCAACGCAGATCGATCCGCGCGTCGAGGGTGTTCCGAGCACCAAAGGCTCGCTCTAACGCGGGGACGTTCGACTGACGGAGCAGGCGATCGCTTAAGGCACGATCGGCTCGCCCGATCTTTCGCCAGCCACGGGAGCCGCCAGCGCGCTGTTTGCCATCGCTCTGCGCGCGGCCCGGAGTCGTCCGATCAGCCAAAACAACACGAGCGTGCCGACAAAAAGCCAAAAGTAAAACGCGCGGGGAATGGCTCTTTCCGCGTGCGCCGGAAGTTCGGCCAGCGAGAGCAGGGTTCCCACGGCGTACACGGGCGAGCTGACCGGAGAGATTCCGATCAACCACGCCGCGAGGGGAATGAGACGGTCGCTGATTGCGCCAAGCACGGCGCCGGTCATGACCGGGACCGCGCCGACGAAGATCGACGTCAGAACGAGGACACGCGCCCCCCTGGCCTCGAGCAAGGTCTGGTAGCCGAGGCCGCCGACCAGCATCACGGCCGTGAAAATCCACCATGTGCGCATCGAAACGAAATGGCCCGGAAACCACCGCGATTCCACCAGCGCGCGCGTGAAAATATACCAGCCCGCGGCGCCCGCGACCGCCATGACCAACACCCACCAAAACCCGGTGGCCGCGTCGCTCAGCACAGGCAGCGAGGTCGCACCTTGCTTGCGGGCGCGTCGCCAGCCGCGCCGTTGATGATCAGCGGTCGGCGTGATAATGCCCGCCAGCACGAAAATCAGCACCAGCGTCACGAGTCCATAGATCCCGGCCATTGCGACCGCCTCGACGGGCCGCGGCTCCAATTTCGCCAACCCCCGCATCATGCCCCTGAATCCGTGCGACGGAAAAAGGTTGCCCGGATCGATCAACGGCAGAGCATTCCCGAGCAGCAGAACTTGAATCCAAATGAAGAAACCGGTCGCCCACAGTTTGCCGAGAAGATGCGCGTCCGCGCGTTTCCATTTTCGGCACAGCATGATGACGAAGGTCAGGATCAAGCCGCCCTGCGAAAACAAGGTGAACACCGTCTCCGAGAAATCGAGATTGAAGAACTTCACCGTCGGCATCAGATGCTGCAGGGTCGCGAAGGCCGCGCCGCTGGATCGGGGCAGGAGGCCGGGCAGTGCCTCCTCCAAGACTGGCATGACGGTCAGATACTTGAAAAAGACGAGCCCGAACTTCGCCATCTGCGGGATGACTGTGTAGAGGCAAAACACGAGCCCGATGGAGGCAAGGAAGGCCCAGCGCCGGTTCCGCGCCACGGTGCCCGTGAGCAATCCCGTGAAGTGGTAAAGCAGCGTCGAGGAAATCATGACGGTGTAAAGCGGGAGCCAGACTTTCCACGGGACTTCGCCTCGCCACAGCGCCCAGGCGGTGAACGGCAGCGTGACAAGAAAGGTCACATATTCGCGGATCGGCAGTCCAAAAAGGTAGCCCAGCACTTTCGCCAAAGGCGTCATCGGAATCAGCCGCTGGTAATCAATGACCCCTTCGTCGCGTTCGGCGGTCATGCCGCCGGCGACCTGCGCCGTGCCGAGGATGAACAGGATGAAGCCTTGCAAAACGAGCAGCGGGATGATGGCGAAGCGCGCGGCGTCGGCGGGATCGATATCGGTCCGCGTTCCAATCGCACCGGCCAGCGCGGTAATGAATCCAGCGAGGAGCACGTCGATCAGCAGATAAATCATCATTCCCCGGAGGCGCAGACGCGATTGTCCGTAGCGACGGAAGATTGGGTTTTTCCAAATCGCCCACGCGGGATGGCGCGTCGAATGAGCGTCGGCAGGCACGAGTGTCATGAGCGGCGGTTGTTTTCGGCGACTTCCACCAGGATGTCCTCGAACGACGATCGCTTTTCCTCGAAGGTCCGAATTCGAATCCCGAGCTGAATCAGTCCTTCCATCAAATCTGCCTGATCTTCGTCGCTTCCCGAAAAGGTAAAGACAACTTGCGTCCCGACGACGCGCAACTCGCGCACCTCGGCCCGCGCCGACAGCCAGGCACCGGCTTCGTCGTGGCGGTTGAGCGATGTGACGGTAAGAACGCGCGTGGTGCTGCCGAGTTGACGCCGCACTTCATCCACCGTGCCCGAGGCCAGCAGACGGCCGCGATTCATCACGCAGAGTGAGGAACACATCTCGGCCAGTTCGCTCAGGATGTGCGAGCTGACGAAAACGGTCGCGCCACCCGCGGCCAGCCGCTGCAGGGTGTGGCGCAATTCGCGCCGCGCCAGCGGGTCGAGGCCGCTCGCGGGTTCATCGAGAATCAGTACGCGTGGCCGGTGAAGCAGCGTCTTGGCCAGGACGACCCGTTGGGTCTGCCCGCGGGAGAGCGCCTTGCACCAGTTGTCCCGCAAATCGGTGAGCGCCACTTCCGCGAGGCATTCCGCGACGCGCTCCCGGCGCTCCGCGCGCCTCGAGAATCCGTAGGCCGCGGCGTGAAAATCGAGAAACTCCCACACCTTCAAATCGGTCGGAACCGGCGCCAGGTCAGGCATGTAACCCACGATCCGGCGTGCGCTCTCGATGTCTTCGAATGCATCCACGCCGTCGAGAAACACTTCGCCGTAAGTCGGCTCCATGAGTGTGGTCAGAACGCGAAACGTGCTCGTTTTCCCGGCGCCGTTCGGACCCACCAATCCGAACACCTCGCCGCGCGGCACGGTCAGCGAGAGATCGTCGACCGCAACGAAGTCCCCGTAATCCACCCGCAGCGAGCGAACATCAATCGCGGCCGCGGGACTGCCATGGTTCACAGGGGCGACGTCCATTTAGAATCCAAACCGATCGAACAATTCCCAATCGGCGGGCAGTGTCAGGCCCATCGCTTCGAGATCTTTCGCCGCTTCCTGGCGACGCCGCCCTTTCTCGGCGTCGTAGGCGGCCCGTTGCTCGGGCGTGAGAACTTCGAGGATCGCAGCACGAGGATTACCCGTGGGGGTCGAGCTGACATCTTCGTTGACGCCGTCCAGGACCATGGACGGATCATAGTCACGCGAGTTTCTCGCCACGATGGCAAAGACCCGGTCGCTCTGGGCTTCGTCGAGACCGACGATGGAATTCAGCCGCTCGACAGTCATGTCCGCTTCATGCTGGACGCGTCCGAGGCGCTGCTGCATTCGCTCCGATTTGTAGTTCTCCAATTCATCTCCCGTCAGGATGCTCTCCATCACGGGGTCGATTCCGTCATCCGGTCGCACATCAATGGCGGCGCGCATGAGATCCTGGAGGCGTGTGCCGTCCTGCGTGATCAGTGCATTCCAACGCGCCGCTTCCGCCGCGGCTTTCTGCTCGAACCACTGCCGCACCAGGGCCTGTTTCTCCGGCGGGAGATGGTATTCTCGCGTCAGTTCGCCCGCCAGCCCGTCAATCAGTTCGCGCTGCTGCCGGACTCGCAGGCGATCGAACAACGGCGCGAGATCGCGCAACAACGGCTGACTCGCGAGAAAGATGTCCTCCGGCGTAACCGGTCGCCCTTCCCGCAAATCTTCCGCAATACTCCGCGCTCCATCCGCGAAGGTCCGCTTCGCCTTCCCAAGGCGTTTCCCGATCCCGCCCCGCTCGTCCGCCGACTCCAGCGCGGCGAGCCGGCTCTGCAATCGTTTGAGTTCCCGCTCGAGCTCATTGGCACGGGCCCGCTGCGATCCCTCGTCAGCCGGCAGGCTGTCGAGATACATGCCAGCGCCCACGCCGCCCACGATCAATCCAATGATGAGCGGAATAAAAGTGCGAAGGGTTTGAGCGAAAGCCATGCTGCGGAGCGATCACAACATCTGTCGAAACCGCCGGCAATCTTTGAAGGCATGCTTCTTTCCGCTTCACGTTTACCCCACATCGTGCCCTTTTCACTTGTTCCCACTGCCTGCTCCGCGTCTGACTCTGCCCTCTCTTTTCCATGATTGCACTCATTGACTACGGCAGCGGCAATATCCGCAGCGTCCACAACGCTCTCGAACGCGAGGGCGCGGAGGTGGAGCTCGTGTCTACATCGGCCGGCCTCGAGTCAGCCGACGCCGTAGTCCTTCCGGGCGTAGGCGCGTTCGGCGATTGCGCGAAGGGCATCCGCGACCGCGGCCTGTGGGAACCGCTCTCCGACTGGCTCGACGCCGATCGCCCATTTCTCGGCATTTGCGTTGGATATCAATTGCTCTTCGAAGCCGGGGAGGAATCTCCGAACGTGCGCGGCTTTGGCTATTTCGGTGGCCAGGTCGTCCGCTTTCGCCGCCGCGAATTGAAGATCCCGCAGATCGGCTGGAACGCTCTCGATTTACGCCCGCACGCGCTCTGGGACCGGCTGCCTCCGAATCCGCACGTCTATTTCGTCCACTCCTATTATCCAGAACCAGCCCAAGAATCCGAAATCATCGCGCGCTCGACTTACGGCGAAACTTTCGCTGCCAGCGCCGCACGTGGCCGGGTCGTCGGCACCCAATTTCATCCGGAAAAAAGCCAGGCCGTCGGACTGCGCATCCTGCAAAATTTTATTCAGAGTGTCGCCGACACGACGCGGTTCTCGATTTCCAAATAAGCGTTCGGCCGCCACGTTCCGCATTCCGCATTCCGCGTTCCGCCTTCCGCACTCCGCATTCCCCATGCTTCTCCTTCCTGCCATCGATCTCATGTCCGGCGAAGTGGTCCGCCTCCAGCAGGGCCGCGCCGATCAAAAGACCGTCTATTCAGACGACCCCGCTGCCTTGGCGCGGCAATGGGAAAGCGAGGGCGGCGACTATCTTCACCTCGTTGATCTCGATGCCGCCTTCAGCGGCGAACAGCAGAATCTCGACGCCGTCCGTACCATCGTGGCGGCCATTTCCATTCCGTGCGAACTCGGCGGTGGCATCCGCAGCGAAGCCGCGGTGCGCCGGGCGCTCGAGGTGGGCGTGAGCCGGGTGATCATGGGCACCCGCGCCGCGGAGTCCCTGGATTTCATTCGCGAGCTGGTGCGGGAATTCGGTGGGGATCGCATTGCTGTCGGCATCGACGCACGCGACGGCATGGTCTCGATCCGGGGCTGGACTGAACAATCGACGCTGCCCGCGCTCGATCTCGCCCGCCGCGCCGAGGATGCTGGGGCCGGCACGATTATTTACACTGATATCGCCACTGACGGCATGCTGCAGGGCCCAAACTTTGACGAGATGGAAAAAGCTCTCGCTGTCCTCGGGTGCCAGCTCATCGCCAGCGGCGGGGTTTCGTCCGTCGAAGACGTGCGCCGGCTCAGAGCGATGCCCGGCCTTTACGGGTGCATCATCGGCAAGGCGCTCTACGACGGCAAACTGAGCTTGCGAGACGTCAGCAAATCCTAGTTCCTCAGGCCTGATTCTTTCATGAGCACCATTCTCTATTTCGACTGCCCTTCGGGCATTAGCGGCGATATGACCGTCGGCGCGCTGGTGGACCTCGGCGTCAAACCTTCCTCCCTCGAGTGGGAGCTATCGAAAATCGATATTGGCGACTTTCACATGCACTTCGACCGGGCTCAACGAAAAGGGGTCGAGGGAATTCATTTCACCATTCACGAAGGCAGCACGCATACCGCGGACCATGAGGGCGAATGTTGCCATCACGACCATGAACATGATGACCACAATCACGACCATGGCCATGAACACAGCCCTGCGCATGCTCACGATGACGAACACGGGCATGCCCACTCACATGAGCATGACCATGCGCACACCCATGAACATCATCACGAGCACGACCACGGTCACGAACATCATCTGCACTCGCGCAGTCACGCCCAGATTCGCGCTCTGATTTCGGAGAGCGAATTGACTGAATTTGTGAAAACGCATGCCCTCGGCATCTTCCGACGAATCGCTGAGGCCGAGGGGAAAATTCACGGGCAGTCGCCGGATGATGTGACTTTCCACGAAGTCGGCGCGCTCGATTCGATCGCCGACATCGTCTGCACGTGCGTCGGAATCGAAGAACTTCACGTGGACAAAATCATCGTCTCACCGCTGCAGGAGGGACACGGCTGGGTCGATTGCGCCCACGGGCGGTTCCCCGTCCCGACGCCGGCGACCCTCGAAATCTTGAAGGGCATCAGCCTCCAGCAAATCGACGAACCGCACGAACTCATCACGCCGACCGGCGCCGCCATCGCCGCTGAGTTTGCCTCGGAATTTGCCCTCATGCCGGCACTTACCACCGAGAAGATCGGTTACGGACTGGGCACCCGCGACCTCGCTTCGCGACCGAATGTCCTGCGCGCGGTGCTGGGCGTTCTCAACTGACCCTCCAGACTTTCCACCACGCCATGAGCCACGGTTACGAGACAGATACCGTCACCCGGCTCGAGACGAATCTCGACGATTGCACGGGCGAAATGCTCGGCGCCGCCATGGAGGCCTTGCTCGCCGCTGGGGCGCTGGATGTTTGGTTCACTCCCATCCAAATGAAAAAGCATCGGCCCGGCGTGCAGCTCTCCGTGCTGTGCGATACAGAGCGTGCCGACGCGTTGGTCGAACTCATTTTCAAAAACACTTCAGCATTTGGTCTGCGGCGGGAAACCATCACCCGCATAAAGCTAAACCGGAAATTTACGACCCTGGCCACGGAGTATGGCGAGATCATCGTCAAACTCGGTCTGAAGGGTGACGATATTGTCCAGGTCGCACCGGAATTCGAGAGCTGCCGCGCGGCCGCGGACCGTCACCAGATCACGGTTGGCGAAGCCTATCGCGCCGCCCTCCGCGCGTATCGCCAAGATTAAGGGTTGGGATCCGTGGTGAAACCTCTGCGATGAGTGGCAGCGGTCGTTTGCCGCAATTCGAAGCAGCGCGATTATTAATCGGCGGTGGCGACGTCGGCCGCATCTGCCGTCAGCCGCGTGAGCTCTTCGCGGATAATTTGCCACACGCCATCGTCGCGCTGCCAGGTGAGGCGCACGCGAGCGTGGCCAGTCAGCGGGCGACTGTCTTTGCGGGCGCCTTCCGCGCGGAAGTTAAACGTCGTTGTCGCCTTTGCCCCCTCAACGGAAACTTTTATATCTTCGCTCACTTTGGCGTCAAAATTCTGAACGCTCGGCGAAAGTGGCCGCCAGACGGAAGCGTAGGCCTGAGAACCGTGACCCCGGCTGGAACCGCCGTTTGCGGGATCGTCAAACTCGACGTCGGCACGATAGATCGCTTTCAAGCGGTCAACCGTCAATGCTTCGGCGTTCGTTGAGTGCAAGCGAAACCACTCTCGGACACCGAGCCGAAGGGCCTGTTCGTCCAGGGACGGACGATCTGCAAACGCCGTCGCACTCCAGATGAGGAAGATGGCGGAAAGAAGTTGCCTGTTCGTGGTCACCGGTAGGAATTAGGAATCGAAATTGAAGGTGCAGCTGTTGCTCAGGCGGCATTGCGGACCAGCGCGGATGGCGCGTCTTTCTCGCAAAGTGCCGCCGAAACGAGGCGCACTTTTTCGCGGGCGAGTTCCGGGAAAAAGAGATGCGGGAAATCGGTGCTGCGCGCAATTTCGGCCGCATCGTCGAGAGCGCGTCGAATGACGACGACCGGCGCGCACTCACGAAATTCGCGAGTCAGCCGCTGACTGATCGACTTTTTCAGATCACCAATGAGATCGGCCAACGGAATGGCCAATGGAGGCTGAAGTATCGCGGTATTGGGATGAGTCGTGAGTGTATTCATGAAGCGTATCGAGTGATGAAGGTTGATAAATAGACCAGTCGTCTAGACTGAGGGCAAATATGAGGGCACAGGAAGAAGGCATGCTTAGTCGGCTTTGAGATAGTTGCGGACGAAGAGCGCGGCGCTCCGCAACGGGGCTACACTGCGATCAACCTGGCTCCGCTGACCCGCACCCATCCAGAGGTCCTGCAGGATGGCCGCGGCGGCGGCCGGATCAATGTCTTTGCGCATGACGCCCTTTTGCTGTCCTTCGATGACCAACTTTTCCAGATATCCCCGCCACTCGCGCAGGCCATCGGCCAGCACGGCGCGCATGTCGTCACTAAAAGTCGCGACCTCGCTCGAAAGCTTGAGAACGAGGCAAGAGCACTGGCAGCTCTTTTCAAAAAGCTTGGCGATATTTACATCAAAATATGCCATCAGCCGCTCGTAGGGATTTTCAGCCAATTCCGTGGTCAGCAGCGCGCGCCGTTTGTAGGCCGACGCATTGGCCACGTAGTGTTTCAGGAGTTCGACGCCAAATTGCTCCTTCGACTGAAAATAGTGGTAGAACGAACCCTTCGGCACTTTGACCGCTGCGAGAATTTCATTGAGCCCGACCGAGTGAAAACTCTTTTGCAGCATGATCTCCTCGGCCGCATCGAGGATGCGTTCCTTGGTGGTCGAAGCTGGATTTGCAGCGGTGGCGCTCATTGGGACACGGCACCATTAGACCAGTCGTCTTGTACGGTCAAACATAAATTTGAAACTTTTTGCACTATGCCTTTCGACCGTGCCAGGGCGGCGACGACGGACGCGCCATAGTTCGCGGCGGTGATCTCGGAGAAAATGTCCTGCAACACGTCCTGGGCGAGCTGCTTCACCGCACTGGACACCAGGCTATCGAGCACGTTGAACGCCGTCTCGCTCGCCTCGCGCGCCGTCAGGTGCACGGTCTTGAACTTGTGCTTGGTGAGCTGCACCGGAATGACGCTCACGGTCGAGTCAGCGTTGGCGGTGTAGTTGCCGGCGAAATCGCTCGATTGCGTGGGCGGGCTGACGATCGGGACGCGCACGGTGTCGAGCTTGTCGGCCGGCTCGGGCGAGAAATTGGTCGAGAACGCCCGGATCGGCGTGAGCGCCGCGGTGAACGGCTGGAGCGCGCGCTGGGCGACTTTGATGTCCTGAACGTTGGTGAGTGTGTTGGGCATGGCGAGGTGCGGTTATTTGGCTTTGGCGAGAGCGGTGCGCTGCTCGGCGGTGAGCGAGCGCCAGAACGCGGTTTGCGCGCGCGGATCGGTGATCGTGGCGAAACGAGCGGCGAGATGCGGTTCGGGCGCTTCGTTGTCGGCCGGCGCGTCTGCGGCTGGCGGCTCGATCACGGGCATCGAGCGTTCGCTGGCCTGCTGGACCACGGCGCGGGAAAATTCGCCCGGCGTCATGGCGACCATGCCCTCTGCTTTCGCGAGGCAGCGCACGGCCTCCGCGATGCGCGTGTCGATCGTTTCCTCGGGACCGAACGGAGCCGTCAGACGAGTCTGAGCGTCCGCGGGCAGGAGCGAGACTATGCTGGTGAGCCGTTGTTCGAGCGTGATCATTGTCCGTCCTCCGGTGTCAAATCGTCGCCCTCGCTCGGCTGACGTGTTTCTTTTTCCGAGGCATCCGAACTCTCACTGATTGCGATGAAGGAAGGTGTGAGCGTTCCCCTCAAAATTCACGAACTCGACCTGACCATTTCTGACATGGCCGGAGTATGGAAGGAAGCGGGCGGGCTGCTGGCAGGACTGCCCGGCATCGAATGGGTGCGCATTCTTGAAAGGGGGGCGTTGGTCCAGTTCAACTCGAGCGATATCACCAGCCAGCAAATCCAAGACGCGCTCGCGCAGGCCGGTCTGCCAACGACCGCAGGTCACGAGCGCCAGCGATGCAGGGTTTAGAAAGTGCGGGGACGGAAATGGCAGATTCAGGACTCCCCTATTTCGGTCTGCTGAATCCAACTCACTGCTCGTCGAGGCCAGCACGTCCGCCAATTCCAGCGGCGGTTTGTCACTCCGGCCATCGCTCGCCCACAGCAGCCGATTGGCGATCCTCTCGGCGCGGTCCAGCGCCCGCTGCGCCTCGATGACCGACTGGATTGCGATCCCTGGACGACATCACCGGCTCAGCAATCTCGCGGCGGCGCGCGTGCTCGGCGCGCAGAGCCTCGAGCGCGCGGTCCAGGGTGGGTTGGAGGATCTTCGCGGCCTGCGCGCTGATCCGCCCACGTAGTGCGGTGCAGGCCTGGCGCAGCCTGGCGTAGCGCGTGCCGGTGAGAGTGGCGTCGGCGGTGACGAGCAACTTCTGCTCAGTCCCGGCATTTGGATTGTCCAGGAACGCCGTCGAATGCCGCCTGCTGCTCCTCGGCGATGCGCGCCGCGGCATGTTGGCGTTCGCGCTGGCTCCAGTGCGTCCCATTGCTTCTGCAGGCGATTCAGCGCGGCGATGTCGTCCTCGCTCAGTAGCGGCACGTTCAGGGCTTTGGTCAGGGTCAGGAATTCGTTGTGCATGGCGGGATCGGGATTGGAGTTCAGAGCATCGGGTTCACAGCCGGCAGGACCTTGCGCGGACGGCAGTCGCTTGAGTTCCGCCACTCGTTCCGCAACGAAGAGCGGCTGCGGCGTGCCACCCACGTCGAGCGTCGCGTCAGCCAGGAGCTCGCCGTCGCGCATGCGCAAGAGCAGCGTGTTGCGGGATCGACCCGAGAGTTCGCCGAGGCGATGGAGCGTGACGTAGGCGGGTTTGTTGGTCGGCGTGAACATGGCGTTTTGCTCCTGCGCTCGTGTCAACACGAACCAGTGCCAGGCGCAGTTACCCCGATCACCAGCTCGCGCTCACGGCACGACGACCGGCGTCCGGACAGCAAAACCCGGTGTCGAGCGCCTCGTTCAGCCTGCGTCTCCTGCACCACGATGCACGTTGAGGAAAACGGGACGCTTGGGACGCTTTTCGCAACATCCCACATGCACGTGTGCCTGCGTATGTGCGCGCCTGCGCCCGCGCGCGCCTAGCGCGAGGCTTTCAAAATGCCGTCCCAAGCGTCCCATTTTCAGGACGGTTCATCTCCATGCAGGTGACAGGATGGTGCAATCGGCGAATGTGATCGTTCGAGCCAACGAATCGCCTCGCGCCTCGGATCATCTCTCCGCACGCACCGTTTTCAGCAGCAAACGACGAAAAACGTCACCGCCAGCGCCACGACCGGGGTGTAAAGCACGTGACCAAAAACAGGGCCACTTTACACCTGCTCTGCACGGAGATGAAGTGCCTCAAAAGCCCGCGAAGTAAGCGTTTATCAGGCTTTGAAGGCGACGAAGGGCGCCACAGAAGGGGATGATGGCCGTGAAAAAAGTGGGAACCGCAAAAACACCTTCCTCATAGAATTGGAGTAAAGGTCCTCCTACCCTATTGAAGGTCTCGACCTCATCAAAGGTTACCTGTTCATCGCTGAACACTATGCCTGACGATTCTCATGAAGCTGAAATATGGCGCCGGTGACGTGCGCTGCCCTTTCCGTCGATACCATTCTAATTATACAGTGTCGGAAGATCCTTGATGGACCTTCTCCAGAATTGAATTAGGTCAACCTCATCGCGCTCAACATTATCAAACCCAAAAATACAAATGCCTTCTCGAGGTTGGATCTCAGCAAAGATCATAGTATTTCCGCCAAAAACGATTTCATTTGAATCGACATCGCACAACCATACCACAAAATTGGCATCGGGGTAATCGTTAATCCCATACTTCTGATGTTTTAGAAGTGAAAAGCTGTGACCGTCAATGAGTCCGCCAAATGCGTGCACATCTCCATATGGTCTGCAAAAACGAGAGGTGCTCTCTGCCAACCGCGCTACCAATTTATATGAAGGAGCATCAATGTTTTTGCTCCACGCAGGTTCACAGACCTTCCACTCAATTTCCTTTTTCGGTTTTAAAACCACCACGATAGCTACCGCGATCAAGGCCACACCGACGATCCGAAACCAGATTCGACTTTGTCTTCCCCAATGCCATTTATTAGGTTTGCTCATGATGACAGCATGGTCACATCAATACCCGTGGAACTGATTTTCTCGGTGGCCACTCGATATCATCGGTCGAGTGGCTCACTTGAAAAGGTCTTTGATGGCAGCATTCACGTCCGCAGGTGCCGGGAGTTGATAGTCGTAGAAGTATTTGGATGTGATGCCCATCACTTCGCCGTCAAGTTTGGAGACGGTGCCGACCCAGGCGCCCTCGGGGCGAGTTCCGGTCGCGCGGCGCACAAACTCCACGTGCGGCAAGGACATGTTCCAACTCCAATGAATTACTTTGCCATCTTTTACCATGACAAGGATGCAATCTCCATCGCGCATCGTGACCGTTTCATTCATGGCTCATACCGGAACGTGCATATCCCGCCCACAGCCACCGCAGCGCATGAGAGACAGGCGTTTCCGGTTTTAGGCCGCTGGGAAATGCTTAACATCTCACTCAACGGTTCGGAGTCATGCTTGTAGATCACACTGGGGAAGGTGGGTCGGGAGAGGCTCTTTGGCAAGGTGCTGCTGAGCAATGCGGTGGGTGCATCACGTTCATGAGCGGATTGCGGCAATGGCCGACAAACCCGGAGCTTGTGCGTTGCGAGGTGGCTTCCTGACTTCCGCTCCACTCGTTCGACCGCTCTGGCAACCGCCTGCCGTGCCGCTGTGAGCTTGGCGGGATGCAGTGCGCGCGCCGAACAAATCCGCGCCAGCGACGGGGGGACACCTTGACAGTATAATTGCGCATCCCTACGATCCATGCCCATGAATACGGCCCCAGAATCCTTGGTTCGACACCGGCTTCAGCCTCCGTCCCCGTCCGGGAAGATATACAGGTCTGTTTAATTATTTGTTCGGCGACTTAGCGCATCTCCCGTGAACAAAGATCATTGATATGCCCGCATCCGGTTTCCTGTTCGCGCAAAGCGTGGTGTTTCTTATGGTCGTCTTCACCCTCGTGATCGGCGCGGCTGCGAGGTTGTTCGGGCGTTCCGCTACGCCACTCATGGTCCCGGTTGCTATCGTCTTCGCCATCTCCATCCCGTTTCTTTTCGCGTGGCGTCCCGCTGGAGCGCCCAACTACCGCGACGCCTTACTTGGCTGGCCGCTCAGCTATGCAGAGAGCGATTCGGGGTTGGCAGGCTTCCGTCTCGTTCCACTCCTCACCGACTTAGCACTCGGCACGGTCGCTGGGGCAATCTACCTCTTCATTCGACGCCGCCGTGCAAGCCAAAGAATCGCCGAACCAGGCGCTCCAGACGAACCGCCGACTCGGCTTTGATCTCCTATGATCCGCTTCGGCTTTAACCTACACCCCCCTGCCACGCGCCGCTCCCCGGCGGTCGCTTGAGTTCGTTCGGCACAAAACCCGCGCAACCCGGCATAATGCGATCGCACGAAATCCCAAGAGAGATTATGGCATTCCTGGAAGCGGCATCGCAGGACGTCTTTCGGGATCAAGACTCAGAGCTATGGAGCCCCTATCGTCACCGAGAGCCACTACTGACGGCTTGGGCGGTAGAACAGGCCCAGGGGATCATTGATAACGGTGGGTTCCAATACTTCTTTGAGAACGACTGGCCAGACAATCCTGAATATGTCGTGTTCGTTGACGCCTTTAGAAGGATTGGGGCTCCCGAAGCGGCGGATTGCATCCAAGATGCTGTCGACATGTTCCCCTCTTCAGCGCCGCATCTGGACTGCGATATGCGGAGGCAGCACATGGACTTTTTGAGGGAGAAGGAAAGCGTAGAGGAGTCGATTATGGACAAGTTGGGATATCGCGTGATGGACCTGGGAGGAGATACCATGATGCAACTCGCCAGCTACGTTCGGGTGCACATCGACTCCTTCCCGACAGCGAAGAAGAGTGCCGAACCCAGCGCTCCACCGAATGGCGGCCCCGACACGCAGCGTGGCGGCTCGAGAGTCACCGAGGGGCCGCCATCGGTGAGCTGAATCGTTAGGCATCTATGGACGCTCCTACCACACCTCGGGAAGCCTACAAGGCGATGATTGACCAGCTTGTTACCGAGACGCGCATTTACGGCGCGGGGTCACAAGTGGCAGAGAAGGGTATTTTCTCGAACGCGCCAGACCATCAGGAGTATAACGCGTTCATTCGTTCTCTTGCTCCGGCGCAGCGGGCATTGCTCGCGCGGATGTTGTCCGAAGAGCGAGATGGCACGATTCACGATGTTCTTGCCCAGTTGACTTGGTGGATGACGGCACGAGACGTTGGTCTGACATTTCGTGGTGAGCCGATGCCCATCGAGTTGGGTGGCGAGGGACTGCACGGCGACTACATTGGCCGGAGAGATGGATGGGAGTGGCCCAAATGACGATGCTGGAACAATTAAGGGTGCAGCGAGGAACGAGCCTCTGACTGCACCCGTGGTTGAACAAGCCCCCAGCGATCTCCTTGCCGGAACGCGCTAAAAGTCCGACACTGCTTTTCATGCCAACATCCTCCTCCTTTTTCGCCCCCTTGGCACCGGCTCCGCTGGATTAGGCGACTCAGCACGTCTCATCCCATGACCAAACATTGGCCGCAACCATTTCGCGATCTATTACTTGGCATTGCTGCATTCTGTCTTTCGGTTGCTTCCGTTCTTTGGTTCATGTGGGCAGCGTTCACAAACGGCACACTTGGCAATCCCGCTGCCGATCCATTTCCTGATTCCCTTCAGCGCGCTGCGGGCGTCAGTCTTTTACTGTGCGCTATTGGAGCACTCTCCATCGGTCCATTTTGGCGGTCCGGTTCTGGCAGTTTGGCGTAGCAGCGGCTCCCTATTGCCTCACTGCCGCTCTTTTCATATTTGACGGTCGGACTCCCGGCTTGATCTTTTGGCTCGGCTCGGGCTTCATCGTGTTCCTGCTGTTTTACGGCGTTGCGCGCGTGTGCCACAGCCATCGATGCTCTTGGCGTTCGTTCAAAAAATGAAAACACTTCCAAGCGTCTTCATGGCTGCGATTTACTCATCGTCACTAGCGGGATGCGCTCCGTTCTGGCCGTGGCCTTCGGAGCCATACCCTGCTTGGAAGCGTGAGATCATAGCCGAGCAGGCTGTTCCCAATCGAGTGCGCATTGCTTTCCAGCAAGATTACCAAAACGCCAAGGTGATTCAGGTCGAGCGGAGCACGTTTACCAGCCGTATCCGAGGCTATCCGACCCTGTATAGATTTTGGATTGCAGAATCGGAGTCTGTGATCTACGACAGCAATGGGAAGCGTTCGGAATTGCTATCATGTTTCCCAAATGAGAAGATCACAATCGAATCGGGTCGCCGGGAGTGATTAGCTCCCGGCTCCCACACCACCCGGCATACGTGTCCGTACCGTCCGGTTCCGATGTAACGACCAGGTTTCGGCCGCCAACAGATCCAGCGCTCCTCCGCCGCGCTCCGGTTCCTCTAGCCTTCCTCCTCCCGGTCAGTTACCCTCCCGGAGTTGGCTTCAACTGGTGATTTCAATTCATGTTTTGGTTCTTTCACAGGGGACTCTCACCCCATTTACCAACGCACCCATGCTGGGCGCACACAAGTCAGTTGTGGCAACGGCGGACAACTCGCTAGTTCGCTTCGCTCTGGACGTCCAATTCCCGCCGTGCCACACTTCGAACGTTGGGCAATAGTATAGATGGACACGCATCCGGAGAACCCACCAGCGAACACCCTACCCGCGGGGGTCACCGATGCCGCGGTTGAACAAGGAATCGACGCGTCTGGGTATCCCCTACAGTTGGCGGTAGCACAGGAGCTCTCCGGCGAGTATTCGCTTCAAGAAGAGTGGGGATTCGTCGATCCGGAGACAGGAACTACTCGAGCGATCGATCTTGTTGCCTCGAGGCGTCTGTTTGAGTGGAGGGAGCCGCAACCCCGAGTTCGGCCGGCCCTAAATTTTGTGATCGAATGCAAGCAATCTGAGTTGCCATATGTCTTCTTCCTCTCCAAGACGAATCCTTGGCTCAGGGACTTCCCTGTAATCTCGGGATTACGGACAGAAGACATTGTTCTGACGTCTGATGATGATCCTTCGAGTTGGCGCTTTGAACCGATCTCCCTCTTGACCTTACCGAACACACGTTTCTTAGAGGGTCAGTTCCTTCCTGCGTCACATTCAGTAAGTGCGTTCGCAAGGGCGCGGACATCATCCTATCAGGAAATGACTCCTATCTGAATCTGGTCTTTCCAATTGCCAAAGCAGTATCACATTTTGCCAGAGCCCAGACGCCACCTAAAACGGCGTATTACTTCGATTGCGAACTAGTGATTGGCCTTGCGGTCTTGGATGCACCGATGGTAGGGGTCCGACTAACCGATGCTGGGATCGAATCTCAACTTTTGCCATGGGTTCGCGTAGTCAGGCACCAGCCCTCGAAGGCCACCCACAAGCATGATCGTGGGCAGGTGCACGGAATTGATGTCGTTCACCGGGATTACCTCCGGAAGTATATGGATGAACATGTGAAGCCTTTCGCGGACGCATTTTCTGCGTTGGCACTGAAGCACCCTGACGTCCTTGCTGACGGGAGATGATTCGTGTCCGGTATGGGAAAGAACAGTTGGACCGACATTGAACCGCGATTACAACCCGCTACGATTACTTCGAGCGCAAAGAGAGGTTCGGCGACGCTTCGAAGGATTGCGGGACATTTCCTCCGTGGCGCAGAATCATGACCAACAATGCCCAACAATTAAGGGTGCAGCAGAGCGAGAAACGATTCTCTGCACCCGTGGTTGAACAAGCCCGGATTCGAGGTTGATTGAATCGACTTAGACTTCGCCCCCGCGATCTCCTTGCCGCAACGTTCTAAAACTCCGACACTGCTTTTCATGCCAACATCCTCGTCTTTCACCCCCTTGGCATCGGCTCCGCTGGGTTAGGCCACTTCGGACGCCTTTATGACTGACCGACTCGTGAAGACTTGTGACGAGTGCGGGAGTTTGTTTTTTGCAGATTCTTCGCGCATGGAATCACTTTGCCCAGAGTGCGCTCATCTGCTCTACGGATACGAGCCATGTGCGCACACTTTTGTCAGTGGCCGTTGTTCGAGATGCCATTGGGATGGTTCAGTCTCGGATTATTGTCGGACGCTTAAGTATGTCAATTTGCGGTCCAAAATCACCCACCACTTTGCGCTTCAAAATCACCCACCCTTGGGTGGGTTTTTTCATAACGAGTTGAGGTTGGATTTCAAGGACGTTTAATCCCGCGACAGCGGCCAAGCGCGAGCGCGGAGTGTTCCCCCCAAACGCCTGCCGCGGCGAGCGGCGCGGGGTTTGGGGGCGCGCAGCCCCCATCAAGCCGGTTGGTGGCGGTGGTGGTGGCGGCGGGTGGAAGCGGCGGTGGGGTTATCGGGCCGGGCTGTGTGCCTTGAGCGGGAACTCATCGTGTCTGGTCCTGGGATGGCGCGGTGTTGGCGGGGGCGGGTTTTCCCGCCGATGTGCGCGGTTTGGTTTTGCCGGAGGCGGCGGCCAGGGGCGCGTCTTTAAGCCGGTAGCTGCGGCCGGCAATGGCAATGACCGTGGCGTGATGGAGGAAGCGGTCGAGGATGGCGCTGGCGGTGGGCACGTCGCTCAAGAGTTTGCCCCAGTCTTCCAAGGGCCGGTTGCTGGTCATGATCGTGGAGCGGTTTTCGTAGCGGCGCATGATGACTTCCAGCAGGTATTCGCCGGAGTTCTTGGGCAGGGCTTTGAGGCCCATGTCATCGATGATGACCAACTCGGGCTTGAGATACTTGCGCAGGGTTTTGTCCTGCCCTTTGAAGGCTTCCTCTTGTAGGAAGTCGCGCACCAGATCGAAGATCGATCGGTAGAGGACTTCCTTGCCTTGTTTGATCGCTTCGTATCCGAGGGCTTGCGCCAGGTGGGTTTTGCCGACCCCGGGCGGACCGACAAAAAGCACGTCTTTGCCTTCGCGCAGGTAGGCTCCGGCGGCCAGTTCGAAGATCTGCCTGCTGTTGATGGAGGCATTGAAGTGCCAGTCGAAGTCTTCGAGGGTTTTCAGAGCGCGAAAATCGGCGGCTTTGGTGCGCCGTGCCATCATCCGGTGGTGGCGCACGTGGAGTTCATCCTGGAGGATGAGTTCCAAAAATTCGGCGTGGCCGAGTCGGTTGGCGGCCGCTTCTTGGAGGCGCGTGGGCAGACTTTGCATCAGGCCGGAGAGACGCAGTTGACGCAGGGTGGCTTGGAGTTGGCTCATGGATGTTAATGGGCTTGGGGTTTGGGTTGGTTTGTCGGTGGGTCTTTGATGGTTTGCTAATCGCTGGGAGCTTCCCCGGCAGCAGCGCCTTGCGCGTTGCCGCCAGGGTGGATTCGGTAGGCTTCCAGTGGCCGGATCAGGGGATGGGTCTCCAAAAAATCCAGTTGCACGACGTTGTCCGGCAGCTCCAGCAGCCGCTTAAGATCGCGCAGACTCCAGGCCCCGTGATGGGTCGCCGTGCGCGCTGCCTTTTCCAGCGCAGCCACCGGGTGCTTGCCGGCCAGGGACAAGAGCCCCTGCATCACCCGCAGCCCCGGCGCACCGCGCACCGCGTACATCGCTTCGGCCCAGGTTCCCGTAAAGATCCCGACCAGCCGGCATTGATCGAGCAGATGTTCGGCTCCACGCTCGATGATATGCCGTTTGCGGCTGTGCAGATGGCTGGGATCGGTCGTGAATTTCCCGGCGTCGGCCAGGGCGTGCAAGGCGATCTGCTCGCGCCGCAAGTTGTAGATGCGCAACAGCCGCAGCTCGGCTCGCACCCACACCCTGCGCCCCACGTACTCGGGCGGCACCGAATAATACGCCCGCCTGAACTCCACATAGCCATCGCGATGCACGCTGCGCGCCGCTTCCTCAAACATCGGAAAAAGACTCGCCGGCAGCGGCCCCAACGTCGGTGCTTCCACTTCGGCAAAGAACCGGTCCACCTGCTTCTGCGTGGTGCCGTGGATGCGTTTGCCGGCCGTGTTGTTTTCCCATTGCGCCAGGAAAAGATTTTGCGCCGAGAGACTCGCGAAAACCCGTCCCTTGATCGCATTGTTCTGCACGTATTTGACGCCCGCTTCCACCTTGCCCTTGTGCCGCGCCATCCCCGGTTTGCACGGCAGGATCACCGTCCCATAATGACGCGCAAAATCCTCCAGCTTCGGGTTGAGCTCGGGATCATGCCAGTCTGCGCGAATCACCCCGGCTTTGAGATTATCGATCACCACCGTCGCCGGCACTCCGCCAAAAGAGCGAAACGCATTTTCCAGCGCCCGGATGAAAGTCTCCGTGTTCTGCCGCCACACCGCCTCACTGTAGCCTTTACGCGAACAACTCAACACACACCGAAACAAATGCGTCCTGCGCCGCTTGCCCTCCGCTACGAGCACCCACGCCCCCTGGCCGAAATCGACCTGCAGCTCCGCGCCAGGTTCACATTCCATGCGTCGAAACGGCAACTCCGCTCCCTCAGGGCGCAGCCGCTGCACAAAGCGCCGCACCGAATAATAGCTCCCACTGAAGTGATGGTCGCTCACCAGGTCCTGATAGATCCGCTGCACCGACAAGCCGCCCTCCACCGCTTTCTGGATCTGCGCCTGCCATGGCGCGCACAAACTGCCAGAGCACTCGCCAGAGCCGGTGTGCACCCCGGGTGATTTTGACTTTCCAATCTCCAAGGAGCCGGTTTGCGGGGTGGGTGATTTTGCCCCGGCGGCCGCGAGGTAACGGCGCACCGTCACCCGATCCAGCCCCAATTCCCGGGCGATCTTGCGTTTCGACCAGCCCCGCTCACGCAGGGCGATGATGCTCTGTTGCTGATTCACTTTGAGTTGATTCATTGACCCCCCAGAGTCCCCTCAAAACAGGGACCTCCAGCGAGCCACGACTCACCTCAAAGGTGGGTGATTTTCAGCCGCAAACACGTGGGTGATTTTGCCCGCAAGTCGACAAGTAGAACGTGAGTGTCCACCGTGCAAATCGAGTCTTCCATCTCCGCTAGCCAGTTTGAGACCTTGACTCGTGCTCTCATTGGCCTGCCAGTCTCGCGGCCGTGGCGCGGGTATGGCTCAGCTCTGATCCTTGAGCTTGGCTCTCTCAACCGCCACTATCTCCCTTCCGGCAGACCGCGTGCTGACGCCAGTATCATGATTCAGTGGAGTTGGCGTGTGGAGCGACGCAGCAGCATTCAGTTCGGCAGTTGGAGCACAGACCGAAAGATCAACTCAGGCATTACACGCCTTCAGGACCATCGCATCGAGGAGATTTCGATCGTTGGTCGGTTGCCTGAGATTTCAATTCGACTTTCCGGGGCGCTCTGGATTCACTCGTTTATGACTGCAGAAGGGCAGCCCGATTGGTCGATATTCCTCCTTGACCACACTTGGCTCACAGTCCGGCGCGGTTGTATTGTTAGAGACCGTAGCGATGAACCCAAAGTCCCAAAAGTCACCTAACCACGAACCGCTCGGCGCTTCACTGCGGACCGACCCCTTTGGTGCCTTGCTAATAATGAACCCCAGCGATCACCTTGCCGTAACGGGCTAAAAGGACACTGCTGTCCATGCCAACATCCCACTCATCATTCACCCCCTTGGCACCGGCTCCGCTGGCTTTTAGGCGTCGCTAACGCGTGCCCACCAACATTTCTATGAGGCTTCCGGTAGTCCGATGGTTTTTCTCACTTCCAGCATCCATCTTTTACTGCCGTGCCGTCTCGTCTATTTACGACGCTCTCGATTCACCGAGAGGCATCCCGGCGGCGGTTGCGTTGCTCGCCGAGTTCCTTGCCCCCACCAGCATCGCTCTCTGGTTATTAGTCGACGCGCGCCATCGCGGGTGACCGCTTCACACCATGGCACCTTCTCGCGGCGAAACTGTTTCACACATCCTCCAAAAGCGGCTTGGCGAGTGGACGGTTGTGGAACTTTGCAGCGGTCGGCGGTTGCGAGTTCTCGACATTGCTTGGGGACGCGACATGGGCGACGAGTTCGATCACGTCACCACCAACATCTCCCCCGGACCTTCCGATGAACACACGGTTGATTTCTTCTTCACGTCCGAGGTCACACGCATGGAGGACGAGCAAAGTGGGAGGGTTCTATTTGACCACCACACAGACGCGGCCGGAGAATAAAGGGTGCAGTAGCGAAACCACCCCCCCCAGCGATCTCCTTGCCGCAACGTTCTAAAGATCCGACACTGCTTTTCATGCCGACATCCTCCCTTTTCATCCCCTTAGCACCGGCTCCGCAGGCTTATCGACTTGCCACGCGCTCACTGTGAAACGATGCCTTACGACTTTTGCCCTGATGGCCGTCGCGTTCTCGCTCGGCTGGTTTGGGCATCTTGCTTTCACCTACGGTCCACACAACAGCTTGCAGTGGCGGTTTGTTGCCGCGGCACAGCGTGGCGATGTTCGCGAGGTTGAACGTCTATTTCAGCAAGGCGCCCGCATTGATGACGAACCCAGCTACGCGAGCGGTGCAGTCACCGGGTTTCCCGCATTGTTCATGGCCGCAGACGCAGGGCAGTTCAATTCAGTCGAGTGGCTACTCGCGCACGGTGCCGACCCGAATCGCAGAGCTGCAACAGACACACCACTTAGCGCCGCCGAAGGCCGCTTTCATCAGGCAGCCAAGACCGTCGCGATCCTCAAGGCACATGGGGGAGAAAGGGGTCAGAGAAAGGGGTCAGGGTGCATAAATCAAAATGGGAGAAAGGGGTCAGGACGTGCCTTCGCGCGATTGTTGAAGTTCTGGCCATGGCCCGCAGCATTCGTCTCGAGTTTGAAGGCGCCTTCTATCATGTGATGACGCGCGGGAACCAGTGAGAGGCAATCTTTTTTTTACGATGAAGACCGGCAATGGTTCCTGAAGACCCTCGGCGAGGCGTGCGTGAAGACCGGCTGGCGCGTGCATGCATGGGTGCTGATGGACAATCATTACCATCTGATGATCGAGACGCCACAGCCGAACCTCGTGGAGGGGATGAAATGGCTGTAGAATACCTTCACGAGGCGCTTTAACACGAAGCATCGCCGCTGGGGCCGCGTCTTTGGGGATCCTTACATGGCGGTCGGGGTCGAGGGAGGCTCGCGCTTTTACTACGAAAGTCTTTGGGATTACATCCACCTGAACCCGGTGCGCGCGGGAATCGTCTGCGCCGGGCGCGGGCAGAGTGTGCTGGATTATCCTTGGAGCAGCATCGCGGGCGGCTAACGCTGCCGGCGGCGCGGCGTCCCCGATGGCTGGCGGCGCAATCGGCGCTCCCGAGATTCTCCATGTGGCGGACCGTGCGGCGGGGCGGCGCCGGCTGATCGAGCGGCTCGACCGGCGCGCGGTGGACGAGGAAATGGAGCGATGCGGAATACCGCTGTTGGAGCCGGAGGCGGACGCCCGGATGAGTCATCTGCGGCGCGGCTGGTATTGGGGCGGCCAGGCGTTTTGCCGAGCGCGCCGCTGCCCGGAAAAGCCTCTTGGGTTATGCACCCTGACCCCTTTCTTCCTTTCTTCTCCCTTATGCCGATGACCTTGCGGAGCTTTTCAAGGCACTCGATCTGAGAGGCGCAGTGATAATTGGCCACTCTACTGGAGGCGGCGAAGTTGCGCGCTATATCGGGCGCCACGGGACGGCGCGCGTGGCCAAGGCAGTCCTGATGGGCTCCGTGCCGCCGATCATGCTCAAGACGGATGCGAATCCAGGTGGTCTGCCCATTGAAGTCTTCGACGGATTTCGAACGGCCTACCTGGCGGATCGCGCGCAGTTCTTTCTCGATGTCGCCAGTGGACCGTTTTTCGGCTTCAATCGACCGGGCGCCAAGGTATCGCAGGGCTTAATTCAGTCGTGGTGGATGCAGGGCATGATGTGCGGCCACAAAAACGGTTACGACTGCATCAAGGCATTTTCCGAAACCGACTTCACAGACGACCTGAAGACGTTCGACGTGCCGACACTGATCATCCATGGTGACGACGACCAAATCGTGCCCATCGCCGCGTCGGCAATGCTCTCGTCGAAGCTCGTTCCGAACGCCACGCTGAAGATCTATCCCGGAGGCACCCACAGCCTCGGCGACACGAGCAAAGGGCAGCTCAATGCCGACTTGCTCGCGTTCGTTGCGAGTTAGCGATTTTACGCTTCCAAACGTTCCGCAAACATCTCCCGCCAGCTCTCGGCGAGTGCCGGCATTTCCACGGCGCGCTGAATCGCCGCGCGCTCTCCGCCATCACCGTAAGCGACGTTGAAGACTTCACGAACGGTCATTTGCTGGGGATCGGTTGCGATGCGCGTGATTTCGTCGCCGGCCGCGATCTCCCCTTCCTGCACGACGCGCAGATAGAATCCGGTGCGCTTGACTTTTGAGTAGCGCCTTTGGGAATTGGGGCATCTCCATGCGCAAGCCCAGCTTGAAACATGGGACACGCGGCTGGCTGATCTCGAAGTGGGCGCTACCAATGGTGAAGAGATCCCCGATGCGCACTTCGGCTTCGAGTAGTCCTTGCGTAGTCAGATTCTCTCCGAACTGTCCGAAAGTAAAATCATCGCGTCTGAATTCGCGTTCCCAATCCAAATAGTGTTCATGCGGATAGGCATAGACGGCCTTATCGATCCCTCCATGAACCGTAAGATCGGCCTGGCCGTCACCTTCAATATTCAGTGACTGCACGCGCACCCGACCCGCGACGGGTCGTTTGAAAATCCCGGTGGTGACAGTGCGTCCGTGGCCTAAGATTTCGCGCGGCAATCCGACATTGATGGAAAGGACTTTCATGGCGTGCCCGCAGTTGAAGTGTACACCGAGCCTGAGGTGTACACCTCCCGGCGGCGCACCTCGACACCGCCGACAAGATTAAGGGTGACGCCAATACTCACGGAATCCGGCAGCTCCCGCCGCTGTGCTTCGCATAGTATTTTTGATGGTATTCCTCCGCGGCGTAGAATGGCCCGGCAAATGTAATCTCTGTCGTGATCGGACTCGAAATCTTGCCGCTCGCTTCCAGTCGCGCGCTGGAAGCGCGCGCCGCAAATTCCTGTTCGGGCGTGGTGAAGTAAATCGCCGAGCGATACTGGCTCCCGATATCAGGTCCCTGGCGATGATGAGTGGTCGGATCGTGATTCTCCCAAAAGACGTCGAGCAGCGTGTCGAAGCTGAGCTGCGCAGGATCGTATTCCACTTCCACCACCTCGGCGTGCCCGGTCCCGTGCGAGCACACGCTTTCGTAGGTCGGACTCTTCGTCCAGCCGCCCGAGTACCCGACGCGGGTATTCGTCACGCCGTTCACTTTCGCAAAGGTCGCCTCGACACCCCAAAAGCAGCCCGCGCCGAAGAGGACCTTGTCGCGCGCCGGCTTCACCCCATCCGCGCGAAATGACATCGATGCCGAGTTCATACAATACCGATGGCCAGTCGGGGGCGGGCCGTCGTCAAAGACATGCCCAAGGTGCGAATCGCAGCGCACACAGTGCACCTCAGTGCGGATCATCCCGAAGCTCACATCGCGCGTCCGCCCGACATTTTCCACCGCCACCGGATGAAAAAAGCTCGGCCATCCGGTGCCGGAATCGAATTTGGTATCGGAACGAAAGAGCGGCAGCCCGCAGCCGATGCAGGTGTAAAGGCCCGGCTCGTGGTGATCGTGAAAGACGCCGCAAAAGGCGCGTTCGGTGCCGTGGGTGCGGGTGACGTGATACTGCTCGTCCGTCAGTTGTGCGCGCCAGGCTTCATCGGACTTGACGACCTTCGGCACTGCGATCGGTGCAGCGAATATCCCCGACTCATCGAGGAGGCGAACGGTGACGGGGGAGGTATTGGTCTTCATGGGAAAGAATATCATCCAGGCGTCAAGGCTCTGCCACGTGACAAACGCCACACGCCCGGCCGGCTGGGAATCGAAGTTAAAAGTTTCATGAGAATTCGCGGCGCAACAGGGCGGCGATTCCTGTTCCTTCGTCGGCTTCCGCCTCGAATCCTGACAAGCGTTACCAGTCCAAATCTACCGCAACACTATTGCCGGGAAGTTACGCCTTCAGACTTGATACTCAGTTTTCGCTGGCGGTTAAGCCATCATTAAGTTTTCTCACGGATGAGATCTGATCCGACTGCGCCGTTGCACCAAATGTTAAGATCGGCGGTCGAGAGCCAATCGCCTGCCATGAAGCTACTGATCATCGAGGATTCCCAGCCTCTCCTCCGATCCCTCGGGACCGGCCTGCGAAAAATGAGCTACGCGGTCGATTTGGTTGCCGACGGGGCTGAGGGGCTCGATTTCGCCCGCCTCAATGATTATGACGTGATTGTGCTCGACTTAATGCTGCCCACGATGGACGGGCTCACGGTGCTGCAGCGGCTCCGGGCGCTGGGGAAAAGAACACACATTCTCATTCTCTCCGCGAAAAGTCGCGTGGAAGACAGGATTCGCGGCCTGCAGCTCGGGGCGGATGATTACATGATCAAACCGTTCTCCTTCGACGAACTCTGCGCGCGCATCCAGACACTGATTCGCCGGCAGTACGGGGAAAAGGATCCAGCGATCCAGATTGGTGAACTTGTCCTAAACACGGCCGCGCGCGCCGTCATGCGAGAGGGGCAGATCGTCAATCTCACCCCGGCGGAATACAGTATTTTCGAGCACCTCGCGCTGAACCGCGGACGTGTGCTTTCGAAGGAACAATTGGTTGATGCGATCCACGACTGCGATTCCTCTCCGGGCCTGAACGTCATCGAGGTGCTCATTTGCAACCTGCGAAAGAAAATCGGGTGCCAAAGTGACGAGCCGATGGTGAAGACACGCCGCGGACACGGCTACTTCATTGCGTGAAAGGAGCGGTCATTGTACTCGATCCGGCGTCAACTCACGATCCAGATTCTGGTGACGACCCTGATGTCGCTCCTCGTGGCGGGGTCGATTTTTCTCGGTGTGGTGCACCGGCGACTCATTCGCGATTTCGATAAAACACTCGAGACTGAAGCGGAGGAGCTGGAGCGCAACGCCGAGCGAAAGGGTCAGATGATTGTCTGGGACGTTCCCGAGGAATACTCCGTGGGATCGCGCGAAAAACTGACGCCTCCGGACTATTGTCAGATGTTCCTCGAGGACGGCACCGTCGTCGGCCTCTCGCAAACCCTGGGTGTGAATAATCTGCCGCGGGCGGCGGAGCGTGAGCATGCGGTTTGGAATGGTCCGCTTCCGACTGGTGATCACGGGCGCATGGTGCAGAAGACGTTCCTCCCAAAATTTGACGAAACGGAATCGCAAAACTCGCCGGACGACCCGCACGAACAAATATTTACAATCCCGGCGAAGCTGGATCCGACCCGCGTGCGTCTCGTGCTGGTGGTCGCGCGCAGTCGCGAGCGACTCGACGCGCTCCTGGCATGGCTTTACCTCGCGGGCGGAGCGGCTGTCGTGGTGCTGTCCGGCGCACTGGCATGGCTCGTTCGCCGTGCCGTCTCCCACGGATTGCGACCGATCGAGGATATCAACGCACAGATCGCCGCGATCACACCGGACTCACTGGCGACGCGTCTCGACGTTTCGTCTCCGCCCGTCGAATTCGCCGCCGTCGAAGCCACGGTGAATCGCCTCCTTGAGCGGGTGGAGAAGGCGTTCGAGAGGGAACGGCGATTTTCCAGTGATTTGGCGCACGAACTTCGCACCCCGATCGCTGAGTTGCGCGCGGCGTGCGAAGTCGGGGAGCGGTGGCCTGATGACGTGGAAAGTACGCGGGCATTTTTCCGCGACACCCGGATGATCGCCCTGCAATTGGAGGCAATTGTCACAACGCTCCTTGCCCTTGCGCGTTGCGAAGAGGGACAGGGTTCGGTGAAAACGCGGCGAATCAAGTTGCAGTCTCTGGTGCGTGCCTGCTGGCAGCAGGCAGCGGTTGGCGCCGCAGAAAAACAGCTGGAGTTCCGCGAACGCATCGTGAACGACCTCACCGTGGAATGTGATGAGGACAAGCTCGCCATCATCCTGCGCAACCTGCTGGAGAATGCCGTCGCGCACAGTGAACCCGGTACGTCAGTGGAATGCGGAAGTGGTGCGACCGCAGAGGGCATCGAGCTGAGACTGGTTAATACGGCGAGGGACCTGGACCAATCGGATCTGGCGCACGTTTTTGACCGCTTCTGGCGCAAAGACGCCGCGCGTACCGATCGCCGGCATGCGGGACTCGGGCTCTCGATTGCGCGGGCGATGTGCGAAGCGCTCGGCATCCAATTGCGGGTCGACCTTCGCGACGGAATGCTCTTCGAAGCGCGCATCCTTTTTCCGGCGCATTAAGGATCCATTAAGGTGCCGAAAATGTAATCCGCGCACGACCGTCTCGTCACCGTCCACCGCCGCCCACCCTATGAATACTCGCCGCCTTGTCTCCGGCCTCGGAATCTGTGCCACCGTATTCGCGCTCACGATCGCGAGGTCATGGGTCAAATCGCGGCTTTGGGCGAAACGGTCACGGTGCCCTTCAGAACGTTCGCGGGGTGTGTACGCACGAAGGATTGGTCGAAGCTCGAGCGTGGGAGCGAGAAAAAATGGTATGCCAAGGGAGTTGGGTTGGTCCGCGCGGAGTCAACTTCCGGGGAAATCTCCGTCCTCATTTCGTTAAAGCACGGTTGAGGCACATCCGCCCCGGGAGTTGTTTTCGGTATGGGTTTGGGCATCGTTCCCGCCTGGTCATGTTGAATCGAGTTTCCATCGCCGGTCGTGCCCAAAGCGCTCTCGTCGCGGCATCCCTTCTCGCTTCGATTGCGGGAACAGCTGCCCTCCCGGATGCGCGCGAACCCTATCAGCCCAAGATTGATCCCGCGGAGTTCACGCACGTCATTTCCAACCCATACTTTCCGCTCCGGCCCGGCACGACCTTTACCTTCACCGAAGAAGACGGTCGCGAGAAGCGCGAGAATCGGATCACCGTTACGCGCGAGACGCGGATGATCATGGGGGTGAAGTGCGTGGTCGTACGCGACACGGTTACGCTCGACGGCGCGCTGGTGGAGGAAAGTTTCGATTGGTTCGCGCAGGACCGGCAGGGTGCGGTCTGGTATTTCGGGGAGGCCACGCGGGAGTTCAAAACCGGAGGGCGCGTCAGCACCAAAGGATCCTGGGAGGCGGGCACGAATGGCGCTCAGCCCGGAATCGTCATGCCGGCCCGCCCGAAAGTGGGCGATCGTTACCGTCAGGAGTTTTCGGCCAACGTGGCCGAGGACATTGGACAGATCGCCGCGGTCGGAGAATCGGTAACCGTTCCGAGCGGTACCTATGCCGGATGCATCCGCACCCGCGAATGGTCCATGCTGGAATCCGGCACCTCGAGAAAATGGTATGCCAGAGGAATCGGCCTGGTCCGAGCCGAATCCACAGACGGCGAAGTCTCAAAGTTAGTTTCCGTTATACGGCGATGAAAAATGATGGTCTCGGTCGGCCGCGGAGCGGTGGATCCTCGTTGTTCTTCTGTCATCGATGCGCGTGGATCGCTGCGGCGCTCGTGGTCGTTTGGGTGGCGCCGGTTTTTGCGCGCATCACAAAGTCGCGAACTTCTCCATCCGCGAAGTCCTTCGGTGAGGTGGGAGAATCGGCGTGGGCAGGGTGGTATGGCATCGTCGTCGGGAGCAGCGTCGAATATCAGTCCGATCACGAACCGTCGGAATATGGATTTAATTTTCTGCTCGAATACAACTTTACGGAAACCCTGCGTCTGAGCATCGAATCGGAATATGCGAGCATCATCGGGAAGACAAAGGATGCGCGCTCGATCAGCGGTGTGGGTGATCTCGAGAGGGTACACTTGGGCTCTCCTGGATCGTGAACAAGTTCCTCCGGTTGGAGCATGGAGTTGTATGGAAGGAAGGTGGCGTTTGGGAGGCGGTCGTCGCCTGGGAATGGAGCATCGGCGGAGACTAATTTGGGCGATTGTTTGCTGGATCTCCCGTCCCGGCGCGACGGGTGAAAGAAAATCTTCTGCCGTTAAGACGTTCTTAAGGGCCTCGGTGTTGGCTCGAGTCATTCGCTCGACACTTTCGGCTTCGCGTTTCGATCAACCGACCCGCGGGAAGGCCGGAAAAACCCGGGCGGAAAATGCAATACCATGAAGACAACGATGAAAAACGAATCGAAACGAAATCGCGGCACAAACGGCAATCAATCGCTTGGGCGAACTTCCAGCTGGGTCAAGGGCGCGACCCTAGGCTGCATCGCGGTGCTTACCTTTATCAATGTGGCTGGCGCTCGAGGCCCGAAACGGACTGGGCCGTGCGACCGGACAGCCCAGTTTGTCTACTACTCCGATCTGCAGGCCGCCAATTCGGAGTACAATCTGGCACTGGCAAAAGCGAATAATGAGCCGACATCGGAAGAGCGTCGTGCCGCTCGAATTCAGGCCCGGGAGGATTACCGCGATGCCCTCGGGGAGGCAAAGGATCAATTCCGCGCCCGGCGCGACCTTTGCCACGCCCTCGATGAAGACCGGTACAACCCAGCCATTAATCCCGCGGACTTTCTCAGGGTCAGTGAGATCGTCGCAAATCCGAATCCGCTGAATCCGCTCATCCCGGGAACGATAATGAACTACCGTGCGGAAACGGACGAAGGGATCGAGACGACCAGGATTGTGGTTACCCGCGAGACCCGGGAAATTCTGGGTGTCACTTGCATCGTCGTCCGCGATACAGTGCGACTCGAGGGTGAAGTCACCGAGGACACCGTGGATTGGTTCGCACAGGATCGTCATGGCAATGTCTGGTATTTCGGTGAGAACACGGCCGAATACGAAGGAGGCCTGATCACCAGCATCGCTGGCGCCTGGGAGGCCGGCGTCAACGGCGCCGAAGCGGGAATCGTCATGTTCGCGCAACCAATGATCGGACAAGTGTATCGGCAGGAACTCCTCTATGGAGAGGCCGAGGATGCCGCCGAGGTGATCTCCCTCACCGAAAATGTCACCGTTCCGGCAGGGTCCTACACTTCTTGCCTGCAAACCAAGGAGTACACGCCCATCGAACCCGACGTGTTCGAGTTCAAATACTACGCCACCGGCGTGGGCAACATCCTGACCGTCAATCCCGAAACCGGCATCCGCTCAGAACTCGTATCCATCGAAACCGAATAACGGGCATCGATTGTCGGCCCGCTGCGGCTCGACTCGGCGCACTTCGCCAAAATGCGGCGCAGTGCGCCGAATCGTTTGCGGCCGAAAGCACATCGATCGGCCCCGCTTCCGCCTTAGTTTCTGGATCTTGAGCGGCGTGGTGATGGCACCGAAGCCTTTGCCCGCGAACGTCGAGCCGACAAAATCGGTCGTCGCGTTGAGCAATCCTTCGCCAAAGAAACCACCGCGCACACCGTCAAACCGAGCTGTCCCGCTGAGGAATTCGGTTCGCAGTCGGATAATGAAAACGGCGGGATCCGCCGTCGGGGTCAATTGACCGACGATGGTGAGAAAGATCGTGTCGCCTTTTGAGGAAGTCAGCGTGTTCTCGCCGGTGAATGACAAGTCTGTCGTGTTAACGTCGAGGAAGCCAAGAGTCGTCATCTTGCCCAGCTTGGAGGCCGTTCCCGCCGCTTCAAAAGTCAGGCGAACGCCGTCCGTGATCGGCTCGGAACCGGTAATCGTGGCCCTGACCTTGTCCTTGTAAGCAGTCAGCTTCTGAGCCTTCGCTTTGCCGGCTTGCACCGATGAAGCAAGGCCGAGCGCCAGAAAGGCCGCGACGGCAAATGAGAGCAGTGAGAAGTTTTTGGTCATTGGAGTGAAGGTAGGAATTGAGTTTGAGTAAACGAGTAAACTGACATGTCAAACTCTGGGGCATCGATGACCAATCGAGGAATGGCCAGATTCGAGGGCGATTACTCAGGAGGCGATCTGCTCCTGGGGACGAATTTTCGAGGTACAGCGACCCAGTTTTTCAATTCTGCCTGCTGCGCCTTCGAGGTCCTCTGACCAAACAATCTGACACGCTTCTGGAACCGGGTTACCTCCGCTCCGTAGCGGACTTGAATTCGACGGGCACCTCGCGCCAGATTTCAGGCATGGCCCGCACGTCCTCCAGCCCGCTCGCGCGCATCGACGAAGATAAGGCGCTTCGGCTCGTCCTTGAAGGGACAGCCGAAGAGACCGGCCAGGCATTTTTCCGCGCGCTGGTGCGGAATCTCAGCGCGGCACTGAAAGTTCCTTACGCCTGGGTTTCCGAATGGCAGCCCGCGACCCGACGGCTGAGCGCGCTCGCCTTTTGGTGGGACGACCATTTCGTCGAAGGCTACGAATACGAAATTGATGGCACTCCCTGCCAGCCGGTGATCGACGGGGCCTGTCTGGCGCATTTTCCCGAGCGTCTCTTCGATATTTTTCCCCGCGATGCGGACCTCCCGAAAATGGACGCCGTGAGCTACCTCGGCACGCCGATTCTCGACACCGACGGTACGCTGCTTGGGCATCTCTCGGTCATGGATCGCTGCCCGATGCCGGCGGAGCCGCGCCTGCTGACATTGTTTCAAATCTTCGCCTCCTGCGCAGCTACGCGTGGCCGGGCAACGTGCGCGAATTACAAAACGTCATCGAGCGCGCGCTCATCCTTTCCCCCGGCCGCAGGATCGACCTCCTCCGCGCGCTCCCACAGTCGGCCACACCTCCTGCTCCCGCGGCGACATCCTCTCCGGAAAACGACGTGCGCATCCTTACCGCCGCCGAACTTCAGGAACTCGAACGCGCCAACCTCCGCCGCGCACTTGAAGCCTCCACCTGGAAAATCTCAGGTCCCGAGGGTGCCGCCGCGCGCCTCGGTCTCCCACCATCGACCGTCTCCTCACGCGCCAAAGCTCTCGGTCTCTCGCGACCCACGTAGTCCGGCGGGCGGTCACGCCCGGAGGCCCGGCGTCCGCCTCACCGCATGCCCTCGGTTCGGCGGAGTCCAGCTGAAGAAGCGCGGAAATCCTGCGGCGAGCCCCCCTCGCCCGACCGCTCTTTCCGTAAATGAGAAGACGGTTCGCGGAGATTGGTCAGCGGATCCGCAGCAGAATCATTTCCTGTCGCGCCTCAGCAGCTCGCGGAGAACAGGGTTGGGAAAGCGGCGGCTCGGGGTGATCGCGTAGAAGCTTTCGCGGATTCCTTCGATCCGGTGTCGCTCCGTGAGCAGACCACTGTCCAGTTCACCACGCACCACGACGGGAGGCACGAGGGCCAGCCCGGCCCCTTCCAGTGCCAGCAGTCGCAGCATAGCCATGTCGTCCACCTCGGCGGCAATGGTGGGCCGGATGCCGAGTTGTTCCAGCACCAGGTCAAAGGCAACGCGGATGTTGCTGTCGAGGCTCGGCAGCACGAGCGGTGTGGTGCGTAGGTCTGCGGGGAAGCGGAACTTTTTCCGCGCGCGTGTGCGCTGACCGACGAGGCTGACCGGCTGTTCGTCGAGCAGATGGCTGTGCCAGTCGGTCTCCGCGTCGCGATGCACGGGGAGATTGGAAAGCACCACGTCGAGCATGTGTGCGCGGAGTTGGGCGAGCAGGTCGCGCAGGTTTCCGGAGCGGATGATTAATTCCACGTCGCTGCGACCAATGAGCGGTCGCAATAGGGAGATTTGGAAGTTGCGCGAGAGGGTCGCGACCGCCCCGACGCGCAAGATATGGCGGCAGCCGGAAGCCTGATTCTGCAGCACATCCACCAGCTCTTCGCCGGACCGGAAAATCGATTGGGCATAGTCGAGTGCGATATGGCCGGCTTCCGTCAGGACGAGCGATTTGTTCTGCCGATGGAACAGCGCCTGGCCGAGGCTCTCCTCGAGGCTGCGCAGCTGGGTGCTCAACGCGGATTGCGAAATGTTCAACCGCTGCGCCGCCCGCGTCAGGCTGCCTTCGTTGGCGATAGCCCGGAAATATCGCAAGTGATGGTAGTTCAGAAACGCCATAGCATGCTTCTACTAAAACGAACGATGCGACACAAAAGGTATATTGGAACGAAGTGTGTTCTTCCCGGTAATCTCGCCGCGCTTTATGAATCCGCCGCTCCTACTTCTCGCCCTGGTCGCGCTCGGTCCGCTTTCGTTGCTCGCATTTGGAATGGTCCCGAATCGCTTCGCCCATCGGGATGGTCGGCGGTTTGCCGGGATTGCATCGTGGCTGTCGCTGGGGGTGTTCGGGGTCGCGGTGCTGGCCTTCGTCGGCCGCTTCCTCGCTGGCCCGCTCGTGATCGAAGTGGCGGGTGCTGGTCCGCTGCGGCTCGATGTTTACTTCGACACGCTCTCCGCCGTCATGCTGCTGCTGGTCTCCTTCCTCGGCGCGGTGGTGGTGCGCTACTCGGGGAATTACCTCGCCGGCGACCCGCAGCAGGGCCGGTTTATAAAATGGCTGTGCGTGACCATCGGCTCCGTGTTGCTGCTTACCGTCTCGGGCAATTTGCTCATGTTCACGCTCGCCTGGGTGGCGACCAGCATGAGCCTGCACCAATTGCTCACCTTCTACCCGGACCGGCCCGCCGCGATGCTGGCGGCGCGGAAGAAATTCCTCTTCAGCCGGCTCGGCGATGCCTGCCTCGTCGGAGTCGCTCGTCTTAAGCTGGCAGTGCTTCAGGACCTGGAATTTTGCCGAGATGTTCGCCACGGCAGACGCACTCCGCGCCCACGGGGGCGCAAACTCAGCGGGCCTCGGCTGGACGAGCGTACTCCTCGTCGCGGGTGCGCTGCTGAAGTCGGCACAGTTCCCATTCCATAGCTGGCTCCCGGACACGATGGAGACGCCGACGCCCGTTTCGGCACTCATGCACGCGGGCATAATCAACGCGGGTGGCTTTCTCGTCGTGCGGCTCAGCCCCATCATCGCCGGCTCACCGGCGGCACTGAATGCTCTCGCGCTCGTTGGCGCATTCACTGCGCTTTTCGCCTCGATGGTCATGCTCACCCAGACGAGCGTGAAGCGGTCGCTCGCCTATTCGACCATCGCGCAAATGGGTTTCATGATGTTGCAATGCGGCCTCGGCGCATTCGCGCTCGCGGTGCTGCATATCGTCGCGCACTCGCTTTACAAGGCGCACGCCTTTCTTTCCTCGGGCAGCATCGTGAGCATGACGCGGGCGGCCTGGGTGCCCTCGGAACGTCCGGCGGCGCACCCGCTCATTCTCCTCGGCACACTCGGCGCGGCGGTAGCGCTCACGGGGATCATCGGCACGCTCTTCGGGCTCGGCCTGACGACTGGCGCCGGGGTATTGCTGCTCGGCGCGATCTTTATGATGGCGCTTGCGTATCTGCTCTGGAATCTCTGGGCGTCCTCGCATCGTTCCGCGCTGGTTGGCTGGGGCCTGCTCATGGGTGCGGGCGCGGCCACTGCCTATTTCACCCTGCACGCGGTCTTCGAGAAATTGCTGGCATCCTCGCTCGCGCAATACGCGCCGGTGCGCTCGCCGCTCGAATACGGCGTCATGGCGCTGGTCGTCCTGCTCTTCATGGCCGTGCTGATTCTGCAATCGCAGCTCCCGAGTTGGTCGGCCACGCGGCTCGGCCGCGCCTTCTACGTGCATGCTTCGCAGGGCTTCTACCTCGGGCACCCTCGCCAATCGCCTGACGCTCGCCCTCTCCGGAAAACAGGCCGCCTGAATCTCACCCCATCCAACAGTGCTAATGAACACCACCGAAGCTCCAAACTCCGAAACCGCCGTGCCCGCAAATCGTGCCGCCATTCTCGCCGCCGCCCACGCCGCGTGCCAGCGCATCGCCCCGCTCTGGCCGCTGCAAAACTTCGTCGCCGTGAATCCGTTCGTCGGTCTCGCCGAACGACCCTTCATCGAGGCCTGCGAACTGGTCCGGCGGGTTGCGCCGGGAGGCATGCAGATGCCGCTCGAGTTCTACGCGGAAAAATTCTCGTCGGGTGAAATCATCGATGCCGACCTCGAGGCCGCACTCGCGCAGGGGCGAAAGATTCTGCGAGGGCCGTGGGCGGAGGCGCTCGCGAGATTCGACGCGAAACAGCTCAAGCAAGCGCTGACCGATAAGCCCGCGGCGGCGTCTGGGAATGAAATCCTCACCGTTGCGGAAGCGGTGGATTGCGCGCATGGGACGGCGTGGGCGGCGGCAGTCACCGAGACCATCGCACAGTTTTGTTCCGAGTATTTCGACGCCGGCCAATCAGCCTGGCGCCTGCCTTGGCGGGCGTGGCCGCTCTTCGCAGCATGGCGCGAGAAGGCTGTAATCAACATGAATGCCGAGGTGCTCGGCCTGCGCCATTTCCGAGAGTGGGTGAAGGCGCTGCCGGACAACGCGGACGCAGGCTCTCGTCCTTTTGATGCATAAGCTTGGCGTTGCCGACGAAAACACCACCGACTTTTTTCACCGGCAACTCATGAGCATCCGCGGCTGGGCCGGCCACGTGCAGTATCGCGTAAGGGAAAACGGCATGCACGGACGAAGCGACGATGCGCTCGTACAACTGCTCGCCATCCGCCTCGCCTACGACGCCGCACTGCTCGCGCAATTCGACGGCCCGGCGTTGCGGGAATTCTGGCCGGCGACATCCGAAGCCGTGCCGACCGATTCCCCGGAAGTGCTGCCGACTTTCCTCTGGCAGCTCGCGCACGAACACGCCTGGCAGCGGCAGCTCCTGGGAAAACTGCGCTCCGGCCAAGTCAACGCCAAGCCACGAGCGGCCCGCCGTGCAGGCCGTGTTCTGCATCGACGTGCGTTCGGAGATTCTCCGGCGCGCACTCGAAGCGGCGACACCGAGCATTGAAACCATCGGTTTCGCGGGATTTTTCGGTCTGCCCATCGAATACATTCCTTTCGGCAAGCACGATGGCGCCGCGCAGTGTCCGGTCTTGCTCACTCCGAAATTTCGGGTGCGCGAAACGCTGCGGAAGGCGAGTCCCGCGAGCCATCGACTCCGCGTGGAAGCGGCAGCGGCTCGGCAAGCGGCTCACCTATTCGTGGAACTCCTTCAAAACCTCCGCCATCTCGTGCTTCTCGTTCGTGGACACCATGGGCCTCGCTTTCGGGGCGAAGCTCTTCCACGATGCCTTTGCACCTGCTGGGGAAAATCACACGCACCAGCATGCGTGCGGACCACAGCTCGAAAAGTCCGAAGCGGACCTGACCGGCATCGCACTCGCCGACCGCGTGCAACTCGCCCTCGACGCGCTGCGCAACATGGGTCTGACGAAAAACTTTGCCCGGCTCGTCCTGCTCTGCGGCCACGGCAGCGAGACCGCGAACAATCCCTACGGCTCCGGCCTCGATTGCGGCGCCTGCGGCGGACACGCCGGCGACGCCAATGCACGGGTCGGTGCGGCAATACTTAACGACCCCGCCGTCCGCGCCGCACTCACGGGACACGGCATCCAAATTCCCGAAGACACGCACTTCCTGGCCGGACTGCACAACACCACCACCGACGATGTCACGCTCTTCGACCTCGACGAAGTACCCGCCACGCATCACCGCGACCTCGCCGAACTCCAAAGCTGGCTCGGCACCGCGGCGAAAGCCGCCCGGCGCGAGCGGGCCGCGCTGCTCGGCCTCGACAGCGCCGCGCCCAATCTCGATCGCCAAGTCCTCACGCGGAGCCGCGACTGGGCGCAAGTGCGGCCCGAGTGGGGCCTCGCTGGCAACGCCGCCTTCATCGCCGCGCCGCGCCTGCGGACCAAGGCCGCGCACCTCGGCGGCCGCGTCTTCCTGCACAACTACGACCACCGCGCCGACACCGGACGACAGCACGCTCGAACTCATCATGGTCGCGCCCATGGTCGTGGCGAACTGGATCAATCTCCAATACTACGCCTCGACCGTGAACAACCGCGGCCTTCGGCAGCGGCAACAAGGTCACGCATAACGTCGTGGGCACACTCGGTGTCTGCCAGGGCAACGGCGGCGACCTCCAAACCGGCCTGCCACTCCAATCCGTTCACGACGGCACGCAGCTGGGTTCACGAACCGCTGCGGCTGCACGTCTTCATCGAAGCCCCGCGCGAGCGCATCGCCGCCATCCTGGCGAAACAAGAAAGCGTGCGGCAACTCGTAGACAACGGCTGGCTGCTCCTCTTTGCCATCGAGGACGAAGGTGAAAGCTACTACCACTACCGGCCCGGTGCGCGGTGGGAAAAAACGAACGCCCATTAAGAGAGTCGCGCATTTATGGGCACGCGGCTGCGCCCATCCGTGCCTTACCAGCCAATCCATGAAAACGAATGACATGAAACCCTCACAACAGTTCCAACTGATTGATGGAACCTTCACTCCCGCAGAAGCAGCGCAAGTGCTGCTCTCTCTGGTCAAGAGCAAGATGGATCACCACAGCATGGAGAAGTTCAGCAATGAAGAGCGTTGGGGAACCGATCCGGACCACTCAGAAAAACGTCTGCGTGAGTTAGCGAATTTGCGTTCAGCGCTGAAGGAACTCTTTGCCTCCGCCACTGACGCGAAACGGAATTTGAAAATCAATGGGTGGATCGAGATCACCTTTGTTCCATGAAGGATTGGACCGTGTTCACGAGCGGGCAATCGGTTTGATCGTCATCACCGACGCCGGCATCGGTTTCCGCCCGAGTACGTCGAATCATGCGAACGAAGACATCAGGGACATGGAGCCAAAGATGGTCACGTTCGTCGCCGGGCGAGGACGAAGACGTTGAAGCCGACCCCGAGCCAGAGGGTATTAGTCATACGGTCCCTGGCCGCGACGTGAGATGAGCATGCCGCCGGCGGCGATCAGGCAACCGTGCCGTCTGACACACCTACCAAGGGGAGCTTGGTCGCAACGCTGAAGGCTTGGAACGCGGGCGCGTTGCGAAGCAGCACGGTTCGCGCAACGGCGATGTCATCGATGAGACCGATCGTGCCGAGAGTGTCGGGAATAAGGTCGACCTCGCGGGCAAAATAGGAGATGGCGAAAGCCGCTTCAAGTGCCGCGCCATACGGCATGTCACGATACTGGTCGGTCCACACCCGCTCGACGATATTCGCGAGAAATATGAGCTGCGGCTCGGCATCGGGATATCCGATTTCGCGCAGGCGCTCAAATCGTTCGCGCAGGTCCGGCAGCTCGGAGACGAGCTGTTGTACGGCGGCCGGCGTGAGCCGGGATGCGCCGCGCGCGATCAGTTCAATAAAGTCGGACTCGGTGAGTTCTTGGTTTTTGCTTTTCATGGTGAGGCTATGATTGGAGCGCCGTTTCACCCGTGGCGTTGCGCCGCGGGAAAGCGCGGCAGGTTCAGCAATTGTTTTCAGGTTTCAGCGCGGCCCACTCGATATCATGCGCGATGCAGTACGCCTCGAAAACACCAGCGTGTCTTGAGAGGACGCTTTCGACGACGGCGGCGTCATCGAGGTAGCCAACTTCCGGCATGTCATCCGGCATCAGGTCCATGTCCTTCGCGGCATAGAGCAGCGCGAAAACTGTCTCGTTGCGAACGCGGTCCGGCAGGTCCGGGGAACAGGCCTTGAAGAAGCCAACCAGAAACTCGAGTTGACGCGCCAGCTGCGGATGCACACGGCGGATCGCGACGATCTTATCATGCAGGTTGGCAAGCCCCTCAATCAGGCTCGCGGCCTCTCCCGGCCCGAGCATCCGGCCCCCGTGTTCGATGAAGCGGTCGAGATTCAGTCCCTCATCAGAAACATAGGTCATATACGCGGCCAGGGTTGGATTAGGTTTTTTCATTTTTTCGGTGATCATATCTCTTCGTTTTGTTCGTTGGTGGTTCAGTTCCTTGCGCTTGGCGACGCGAGCTGTAGAGCTGAGAACTGAAAGGCCGGACCGCCGCCGAGCCGGCGCTCCATGAGAATGCGGGCCTGGTCGATCGGGAGCGCGCCGCCCAATGATCTGAGGCGTTGTTCAATCAGCGCGGCGACGGGGAGGGAGGGTCGATGGTGGCGATGTTGGAGGATGAATTTCATGATGCCCCAAGGTTCGCCGCTGTTTCTGGATTCGACAAAGACGCATTATCGAACCTATCGTTCGCTTTAATGAAATCCTCGGAATTGCCCCACGAATGGCTCAACTACCACCACCTCCGTTACTTTCATGCCGTGGCCATGGAGGGAAGCGTACGGCGCGCCGCCGAGAAACTGCGCACCTCGCAATCCTCGCTCTGCGCCCAGGTGAAGCAATTCGAGACGGCGCTCGGTGAGACACTCTACCGCCGGAGCGGACGCTCGATCGCCCTGACTGACTTTGGGCATCTGATCTACGGCTACGCTGAAGAGATCTTTGCGCTCGGCCGGGAATTGCTGACGACTGCCAGTCGGGCGCCGACCCCGCGCGCACTGCGGCTGAACGTTGGAATCGTGGATTCCTTCCCGAAGCTTCTCAGTCTCGAAATTCTTCGCCCCGTCTTCGCCCAGGTCCCGCCGGCACACGTCACCTGCCACGAGGGCAAACTCGACGATTTGCTCGGGCAACTCGCGACGCACCGACTCGATGCGCTGCTCGCCGATGAACCACCACCCTCGAGCGTCAAAGTGAAGACTTTCAATCATCCCATCAGAACGAGTGGCGTCACCTTCTGCGCCGCCCCCACTCTCGCGCAAAACCTGTCCGGGCGTTTCCCGCGCAATTTGAGTGGCGCACCGATGCTATTGCCCACGCAAAACACGGCGCTGCGACGCGACCTGGAGAAATGGTTTCGTTCCGTTCACGTCCAACCGATGGTGGTTGGCGAGTTTGAGGACGCCGCCCTGGCTAAAATCGTGGCAACCGATGGCGTCGGTATCACCATTGTACCGACAGTCGTGGCGGCAGAAGCCAATCAACGCTACGGCTTCGTATCGCTCGGTCGGACCGACAAATGCCAGATTCAGCTTCACCTGATCACGGCCGAGCGCAGACTGGAACATCCCAGCGTGGCACTGCTGGCCCGCGAGGTCGGCCGGGCGCGGTCCTCTGCGCCCAGGACGGTCTCATAGCGAGTGGTGCCGGACGGCATGCGGCCGGGCAGCGTCGCAAAGTTCGCGAAATCTCGCCAATTCGCCTCGCGAAGTTTCGTGAATCACGAAGTTTCGTTATGGTTTTGCGAGTAGTTTGATTTCCACAAGTTACTCGGAATCAAGGACCTGTTTCCAGCGCAATCAACCTGGCATGGCGCCTGTTAATGTGTCCCGGCATGAATCTTTTGCTCCGGCCCAACACGCCAGCCTGGCGGCTATGGATCGCTACCATCGTCCTGCTCGCGATCGGCATTGCAGGTCTATCCGCAGGCGGCTTCGCCGGCGGATTCTGCTCGCTCGAAGCGCGCGCTGCGGCCTTCCCGGCCGTGTCCACTCTCCGCCCGAAATCCGGGCATTAACCGAAACAACAAGCCAACAGAAAACGCAAAACCATGACCACAACGACCACCACCAGCAGCACCATCAATGGCATCGACACCAGCGCCGTTTTCGACGCGGTCCGGGCCATCACCGACGACCCGGCCAAGGGCGAGACGAATTGGAAAGTCACCTCGTATTGGCGCGGCGGCACGCGCTCCGATACCGCGGTGCGCGAGTATCACATCGGCGGCCAGCGCGTCTCGAAGGACTTCACGATCAAGATCGACGAGCCTTACGAACTCGGCGGCACGAATCAGTTCGCCAATCCGCAGGAATACCTGCTCGCCGCGCTCAATGCCTGCATGATCGTGGGTTACGCCGCCGCTTGCGCGATGCAGGGCATCAATCTTGACGAGTTGCGCATCGAGACGGAGGGCGACATCGATCTGCGCGGCTTTTTCGGCATCGATCCCAACGTGAAGCCCGGCTACGACAGCCTGCGCTATACCGTCCACATTCGCGGCGACGGAACACGCGAGCAGTTCCAGCAAATCCACGACGTGGTCACCAAGACCTCGCCAAACCGTTTCAACATCGCCAACGCCATCGCGCTGAATTCGCGGCTGGTGGTGGGTAATTCATAATGCGAGGACAGCCAAAGTCTCAACACCATCAAATCTCGTTGAAATTATGAAATCACAGAATCTCACGGTCATATCCCTCGGCCTGTTCGCCGCGCTGGGACTCACGGCCGCGCCCGTGCGCGCGGACGAAACGTGCTCTTCACCCTATCTGGCGCGCATCGAAGGTCAGGAGGAGTTTGTCTATGTCTGGACGCTCGGCGTCGATGGGCTCGGCGACGGCGCGGACAAACTCGTCACGGTGGACGTCAAGCCCGGCTCTCCGACCTACGGCCAGGTGATCGACAGCATCTCGGTCGAAGGACAAAACGAGGCGCATCACGGCGGCTTTACCGATGATCGCCGCCAGCTCTGGCTCGCCGGCCTGGAGAGCAGCAAGATCTTCATCTTCGACGTGCATTCGCAGCCGGCGCATCCACTCCACGTGAAGACGATCGACAATTTCGAGAAACTCACGGGTGGTGCGGTTGGACCGCACGGGGCGTATGCGTTGCCAGGACGGATGCTCGTCCCGTGCCTCTCGAATGCAAAAGACAAGACCGGGCGCACCGCCCTCGTCGAGTTTACCAACGAAGGCGACTACATCGCCACGCACTGGATGCCGACCAAGGGAAACCAAAGGCGCTTCCAGGCGCGGAGTACGCCGATGGCTACGGCTACGATGCGCGCGTGCTGCCGCGCAAGAACGTATTACTCACGTCATCGTTCACGGGTTTGAAAAACTACATGCGCGAGTTCGCCGACCTGGCGCAGGACGCGGAGGCCATGAAACAGACTGGCGGTTCGATGGTGCTCTGGGATTTCCACACGCGCCAACCGAAGAAGGTGTTCCAAGTCCCCGGCGCGCCGCTTGAGATTCGCTGGGCTTGGGGCGAGAATCAAAATTACGCCTTCACGGCCACGGCGCTCACCTCGAAGCTGTGGTTGGTCTATGAAGACGAGGCGGGCGAATGGCAGGCGAAGGAAGTGGGGACGATCGGCGGTAAAGGCGGTGTTCTTCCCGTGGATATCAGCCTGAGCGCCGATAGTCGGACGTTGTTCGTAAGCTGTTTTGGCGATGGCAAGGTGCGCGTCTTTGACGTGTCGGATCCGCATCAACCCAAGCAGGTGTACGAAAAGCAGATTGGCCGACAGGTGAACATGGTCTCGCAGAGCTGGGACGGAAAGCGGGTCTATTTCACCAGCTCGCTCCTCGCGCATTGGGACAAGAAAGGCGACGATAACGAGCAGTTCTTCCGCGCCTATGCGTGGAATGGGAAGGAGTTGAAACCTGCCTTCGAGCTGGACTTCACCGCGCTTAAGCTGGGCCGCCCGCATCATATGCTGTTCGGCTCGACGAAGGTCGGGAATTGAACGCGAATCAGGATACGCACCATGAACCGCTTATCCAACCTTATCCTTGCGAGCGTTGTGGTGGCGTCCTTGCTCGGCGGCGGCAGTCCCGCCGCCGAGCTGCCGCGCAGCGCGGAGCACGACTATGATCCGCCCGCGCCCGGCAGTTACAAGTTGCCGCCGATCAAACTGGCCGCGGACGGCGATGTTATCGATTCCGAGGGTCGCCCGCTCCGGCTGCGCGATCTCACGCAGGGTCGCGTTACGGTGATGAGCTTTATCTACAGCCGTTGCGCCGACGCCAAAGCGTGCCCGATGGCGACCGGTGTTCTGCGCGAACTGCATCAACTCAGCACCGACGACCCGGCGCTGGCAGAGGGAATGCGATTGATCAGCCTCTCATTCGATCCGGCGAATGATACGCCCGCGCAAATGTCCGCCTATGCTGCCGTCGCGCAGACCAACAAAGCCGCATCCGAATGGCGGTTCCTCACCACGGCCTCGGCGCAAAAGCTCCAGCCAATCCTCGACGCCTACGGCCAATCGGTGAGGCGAAAGGAAAACCCAAACGACCCAACGGGCCCACTAAATCATAACCTCCGCGTCTTCCTCATCGACCGCGAAGGCCGCATCCGAAACATCTACAGCTCCGGCACGCTTGATGTCCGCCTCGTCCTGGCCGACGTGCAGACGCTGCTGGCGGAGGCGAGATGATTCGCCGTCGGATCATGGACCGAGCAAGTAATCCCACGGTATTAGCCACGGCCAGACCAATACGATCGCCACAAATGAACCTGCGATCCCCCACGGAATAAGACGCCATTCCCCTCGCCGGGCCAGCGGCAGGGCAAAGACCGCGAGCCACAGACTTTTATAGATGAGCTGGAGAAGCAGCGCCGGACTGTATCTCAGCGGTTCGCGCAAGCCCAGCGCGGAGAGCACCATGATGCCCGTCCATAGCGCACCGACCAGGACGCGCCACCCGGCGCTCTCCGGAAAACAGCCCTGATCGGTCCGGTAAATTCGGAGCAGCGTCGGGATGCTGATCGGCAGAAGGATCACGAGATTGGCGACGTAGGCGAAGTGAAGTGCGGTCATCGGTTCTGGATCGGCAGCCCGCCGGCCACGACGCGGATTTCCATCGGCCGAACCATTCGCCAGCCCCACCACAATGCGAACAACGCCGCGCTCCATGTCACGAGAAAAATACCCCACCACACGCCCCATAGTCCAAAGCCGAATCCGAAAGCGAGGGCGTGAAAGACAAGAATCGGCGCAACCACCTGGCGATAGATTCCGATCCACAAGCCGTAGCTTGGGCGTTTCAAACCCTGCATCATAAAGACCGTCACGAAGAGGATGGGATATGCCGCGAGCGTGAGCGCGGCGACCGAGAGGTAATTGCTGCCATTCATGATCACTGTGTCGTCCCGCGTGAAAAGTCGCATCGCCGGCTCGCGGATCGCCCAGACGAGCAAACCTCCGCCCACCATCAGACCCGCGCCATACTTTACGTTCGTCATCCACGCTGCCCGCACGCGATGAGCCAGACCGGCGCCATGATTCTGCGCCACGATGCTCAACACGGCGGAGTTCAAACCGATCACCGGCAAGAGCACGAGTTGCTCGATGCGGGTGGCGATTCCTGACGCCGCCACGGCTTCTTTGCCGAAGTGCTTCACAAACCAGGTGATGACGAAAATCCCGAGCGCGATCGTGAGCATGTTTAGCGTCGCCGGCACGGACTGCGCCAGGATGCGCCGGAGCGTTGTGACATCGGGGCGAAAGAAGGCGGCCGGAAGAGCCCGGCCGAGTTCGGTCGAAACGACATGCCGCAACATCCAGATAGACCCGCCGATTTGAATGACGACGGTGGCCAGCGCGATCCCCGCCACACCCAGCGGTGGCAGCCCAAGCCAGCCCGACATGAGCGCTGGATTGAGAACGCAATTCGCGATGAATCCCGCGATGAGGAAATTGCGATAAGGCCGCGTCTCGCCTTGCGCGACGAGCATGGCGTTGAGCGTCATGGGCAGGAGGAAGAAAATGCCGCCGGCGAGAATGAGATTCATGTAAGTCAGCACCGCGCGAAGATAGGCACCCTCGGCCCCGAGCTGCTGAAACAGCCACGGCGCGGCGAGCCATCCGGCGACCGACACCACCAGGCCAACCAGGAAAGTGAGGAGGACGGACTGCGCAAAGATCTGCCGCGCGTCCTCACGGTCCCCCGCACCGAGCGCGTTGGCCATCAGCGCCGTCGCTCCCTGACTCAATCCGCTACCCGAAGCGAACACCACGAAGAATACGGGAAACGACAGCGAGAGCGCCGCCAGGGCATCGGTGCTGAGCAGCCCTGCGCAGTAAGTGTCCACGAAGTTGTACATCGTATTGAAAAACATCCCGACACTGGCCGGAAGGGCAATGCGCCACGTGAGTTGCGGAATCGCATCGGTGGTCAGGGACGGGGCGGGACGGGTCATGGATGCGGCGATATTTGGATCACAGATTTTGGATGATGCGCACAATTTGTCCGCGATGGATCCGCATATGCCCGGCGGCCAGCGCATGCCAGCCCGCGGCATTCAGGGGACCAAACCACGGATGAGCGTAACGCAAATCGGTTTTCAAATTGGGTGCGGCCGCCACCGCGGCCAGCAATGCGTCGCACGACTCTTCATATTCCGCGGTCACGGCAGCGGTCGTTTCCGGACTGGGCTTGACCGCCGCGGTGCTCGCTGTTCCCGCGGGCACCCGGCCGTGAGTGAGTGATGCAATCACCCCGGTCATCGCTCGATGCACGATCCGCAAATGATCGAGCGTCATCCAGACAGACCAATAGCGGCTGCTGTCTTCGAGGCCCGGGGGGCGGCGGATCAGCACGCGGCGGGCGCCGGAATCCGCATCGCATTTCCCGATAAGTGCCCGGATCGCGTCCCGCTCGCGTTGAAAGTGCGCGTCGACTGAGTCGCGGGTTGAGGTCGCGCGCCGGAAGGCGAACAGCAATCGTCCGACGAAAAGCTCGACGGCGGGAAGACCTGCCCCGGGCGGGGCGAGTGTGGGTTCGGAATTTGGATTCATCGACATCGAGGTTGATCACATACTTGCGTTTTGCAAGTTATATTACTTGTGGAGTGCAAGTAATATATATGCCATATTTGCGCATGCCGCGAGTCAGTCCCACCCGTGCCCGCAACGCCACCGCCGCTTCCACCGCGTCCCGCCGTTCGCCGTGCCCGGTCTCTTGTTCGCTCGATCTCATGGGCGACCGCTGGACGCTGCTCGTGGTGCGCGACCTCCTGCTCGGCCGCACGCGTTTCAAGGATTTCGCCTCCTCCCCCGAAGGCATCCCTACCAACATTCTTAGCGACCGCCTCGATCGCCTCCTCCGCCACGGCGTTGTGGCGCAGATCCCCGCGGCCGATGGCACCAAGCGCCTTGCCTACCAACTCACTCCGAAAGGCCAAGCGCTCGGCCCTGTCCTGATCGCCATCCGCGATTGGGGGCTGAAATGGGAAAAGGGCACGCAAGCGCTCCTTGGGCCCGAGTGAAACGCTCGAGGAGTTCTCCCGCCCGGTCTGCGGCCTGAGCCAGACCCGCAAGGCCTGGTTCGACGCACTCGACCTCGACCACCCCGTCAAGTCCGGCGGCAACGGGAAGGCACCAACTCCCCAAGTCGAAAGGGTTGCGCGGGAAGCGATCATCGCATCCCAGTTCGGACGTCGATCGCTCTGGCGCACGGTCGGAGCGCCGGATGTTTCATTCGTCGACATACACATCCATCTGCTGCCCAACGTAGAGCGGGTGCGCGGCGACTGATCCCGTGCGAAAGATAACCTGCAAGACGCGCGTGTCGACTCGCTCGGTGCTACTGCCAGTCAAGGATTGTTTCGGAATGACGTAGGGCTCGATGCGAACGAAACACAGCGGGATCGCCTGCCCGCCGGCGCCTTTCACGAAGCCGATCGCCGATGTGCCGGGCACAATCCGGGCGGCCAGTTGCTCGTCGAAATCAGCGCGCACTTGCAACGATTCAATGTCGCCGCGGACGAGGATGGGTTTCGCGGGCTCCAGGGAGGCATATTCGCCGACGCGAATGTTGGACTGGAGCACGGTGCCGTCGCGGGGGGCGGTCAGCGCAGCGATAAGGTGGAATTGCTGGAAGACGAACCCGATCCGCTGCGTGCGAAAGGCGCTGAGGGGGGCGGCGGCGAGCCTATCCACGCGCTGCCCGAGTACGTGCACTTCTCCGGCGTCGGGTCGGAGTGTGGCGGCGAGGATACTGAGCAGCGTGGTCTTACCGCAACCGCTCGGGCCGGCGAGCATCACGAGTTCGCCGAGTTCCATCGTGAAGCTGCACCCGTTCAGGACGGTGGCGAAGGTGCCGCCGCGGCCGAAGGATTTGCCGAGTTCATGGAGGCGCACGGCGGGTTCGGGAATACTCATCGAATCAGGTGCGGAAAACGGATGCCGGTTCGATCCGGACGATCTTAACAATGCCGAGCAGGGCCGCGAACAGGCAAATGCCGAGCACCAGCGAAGCGACGCCCCCTGCGACCGGCCAGGGGAGGAAGAAGGGCGAATCCGGCATGCGCAGAAAAGCGAAACCCATGGCCGCGGTGGCGAGCGCGCCAAGACCAAAGCCGACAAAACCCAGACACGTCACCTGGCCGAGGAGCACGCCAGCGAGGCGCGCGTCGCTCGCACCCATCGCCTTGAGCGCAGCGAAACTTTTCAAGTTATCGAGGACGAAGCTGTAAAATGTCTGCCCGGCGATCGCGAGACCCACTACGACGCCGAGCGCTACGGTGATGCCGAAGGCAAAGGGCAGCCCGCTGTTGTCGATTTGCCACTGTAACGACTTGCGCCGGAACCCGGCTTCGACATCGGCATAAAGTCCGGTGGCTTCGCGAATGCGACGCGCAACTTCCGCCGCGCATAGTCCGGATGCGGATCCGGCGAGCACCCAGGCCGTGTTGCGACGAGTCGGTGGACCATATTGGATCGCACGCGAGAAGGTCGTAAAGACGCAGGGGGAGCCGTCGAGCGATGCTACCCCGCGGACCGCGGCGACGACGCGCGCTTCCTTGTCCTCGATTTCGAATCGGTCGCCAACCTCCACAGGCACAGGCTTTCCGGCGGCATCCTTGGTCGACGAGAGATTGGAGGTGGCAAGATCATCAATGACTACGGCATTCGGCAGCCATAGATCTTCGAGGCCGCCCGAAATGACACGCGCCGCATCGGGCAGACCGGCGAGTGTGCCGGGATCGACCCCGATAAGTTGCACCGGCTTCAATGAACCATCAGCGAGCCGCGCCCGCAGCCTGCTGCTCGAAATCGGCGACGCCCACGCCACGCCCGGCACCGAGCGGACGCGGAAAACATCGGTATCGCGCAGCGGCCGGCTTTGGTTCACCTCTTCGAGATCCGGATCGGTGATCCAGATCGGCGCGCGAATCGTGTTGATCGTGCTGGAGGTGGAGCGCAGCAGGCCGCAGAAAATGGCGAGCTGTTGCAGCATCAGGACCGTCGCGAAAACGAGACCGCCGAGCAGCAGCCCGTATTTGCCTCGATCACTAAATAGCATCTGGAGTGCGATCCGCATCATGGCTATTTTTTGGCGCGCCGTACGAGTTTCGGATCGAGCCATCCGCGCTCGGCGAGCAACTCGGAGACGTAGGCTGCGATCATGCGGGCGGTGCGTTTTGAGTCATCCTTCGGGCCTGCACCGATGATGCTGACCAAGGTCAGAGCCGCGTCGGCCGCAGCGAGAGGCGTCGTGCCGGCGGAGAGAATCAATCCCGGATCACCACCGCTGAAACTGGTCGTACGAAAGGTTGCCACTGGCGCACTTTTCGGAAGCGACAAGTCCTCCACCTTCACGGCGGTCTCAACCTTCGAGGCGCCAAAGCCAAACCCGATCGCGACGCGCACGAGCCGACTCCCTTCCTTGACCCGCGCAAACTGGCCGGAAATTAACCAGGCTGGCTGGGGCCTTGTCAAAGGCGCAACCTCCCTTTCCGAAACTTCGATTTTTAGCGGCTTTAATGCTTTGGCCAGATCCTCGCGGAGCACCTTGCTGAGTTCATTTTGCACTTTCACGAAAGCGGCATCGTTCCGGCGACCGCGAGGCAGCGCGCCATCCGTGAAATCAAACCGCCCCACGATCAAACGCTGGGGGCGCAGAGCCTTCTTCGCCGATGTGACCTTCGACTGCGGGAGCACTTTGACGGAGGCACACCCGCCGAACGTCAGACTGATCGTGATGAGAGCCAGGGTGAAGCCGAGCGAGCGACGAGTGAGTGACATGCGCCAACCATGCCCGCCAACATCTGCTTCCACCACCGCTCCTCCACCGGCGGCTGATTTACCTGATGAATGGCGACGCGCTGCCCTAGAGACCGGTCTTCTCTCGAAACTCCTGCGCGGCGCGACGACTGAACTCGATCTCCTCGGCACCACGCAGGGTCGCCTTCAGGGATTGGCTGAACCACGGCGCGATCTTCTCGATGAATTGTACGTTCACGAGCTGCGCGCGGTTGGCGCGGATGAAGAGGCCGGCGGGCAGGCGCTCCTGCAGAGCGTGGAGCGTGCGGTAGACCAGCGGCGCATTGGTGCCGAAATGGACCCGGCAATGGTTACCCTCCGATGTAATCAGCCGGATATCGCGCACCGGCACAAGCCAGCAACGATCGCCGTCGCGCACGAAGACTTTGCCGTCCCCGGGCAGACGGCCCTTGGCGGCAGGTTCCGCGTCCGGCACCTGCGCGCGCTCGATGGCGCTGGCGAGGCGCTCGGGATGCACTGGTTTCATGAGGTAATCCAGCGCGTTCACCTCGAAAGCGCGCACGGCAAACTCATCGTAAGCAGTGGTAAAAATAACGGGGGGCGTCGGCGGTGGGAGCGAGTCGAGCAAGTCGAAACCGGTGCCCGTGCGGAGATTGATGTCGAGGAAAAGTAACTCTGGTCGCAGCGTGGCGATCCGCTCCTGGGCTTCGGCGATGCTCGCCGCTTCGCCGACGATCTCGATCTGCGGATGCCCAGCCAGCAACAGGCGCAACTCCTGCCGGGCGAGACGTTCATCGTCGATGATCAGCGCAGTCATCGGCTGGCATTGGTGGCAGGTTGGAAAGCGCGCGGGATACGCACAATCGCCTCGATGATTCCAAGTTGCGGCGCGCGCAAACAAAGGCTCGCTTCGGGTCCGAAGAGCAGGCGGAGCCGCTCGCGCACATTCTCCAGACCAATGCCCAGCGAAGCTGTCGCGTCTGCCTCTACGTCCAGCGTCCCGGGGCTGCGCACGCGCAACCACACCGCATCGTCATCGCTCTTCGCCACAAGGCGCAGTACGCCACGACCGCCCGTCCGGAGCAGTCCGTGCTTGAGCGCATTCTCGACCAGCGTTTGCAGCATCAACGAAGGCACCTGTACGTCGAGCGCAGCGGGCGCGATCTCTTCCTCGACGGTCAGGTCTTCCTCAAAACGCAGCCGCTCCAGGCTCAGGTACGCGCGGACAATTTCGAGTTCGCGGGCCAGCGGGATGGACGCCTTTTTTCCCTCCAGCAAGGTCGCCCGCAAGGTCTCGGCCAGCAAAGTGATCGCCCGCCGCGCCTCCGTCGCCGTGGCCGGCATGAGCGCACGGACCGTGTTCAGACTGTTGAAGAGGAAATGCGGATTCGTCTGCCCCTGCAGCGCCAGGAGCTGGCTCGCTGCCACCGCAGCCGCGAGTTCCGCACGATCGAGATTTGCTCGATGGAAGGCGTCGTGAAAATGGACGAGGAAATAGACCGCGCACCATGCACCGAGGAGCGAGGCGTTCATCATCACGGCCGGGATCGCGTTCGCCGCGCCATTCTCCTCGGGAAGATTGACCGTAAAAAAGCGAATCGTTATCGCAGACAGCAGCAGCGTGAGTCCGACCCACCACGCCGCGGCGTGCCACACCAGCCGGGTCACCGGCCACCTCATCCATCCTTGGTTGAGAATCAGGACGCGCCATCCGTGCGAAGCCACAAGCCCAAGCAGACAGGTAAACGTCATGAACCGGGCATTGCCCCCATCGTCCGGTCGAACGCCAGCCGATTTCGCTGACGCCAGCGCGGCATTAATCCCTTCGGCAATCTCACGCTGACTGACGAGAAAGACCACCAACACCCCGAGCGCCGCGACCCCGCCCCAACCTCCGAGCTGGCACCACCAATAGCGCGGATAACCGAACCACAATGACCGCGGTCCCGCGGCGTGCTCGGATGGATCAGGTTGGTTCATGAGTTTGGTCAACGTGCACGTGGGCCGCGCAGTCGGTCGCGAATTCAAGGTTGAACGGTTGATTCGCGGGATAAACGGCGAAAGGCCTGCGACTTTTTTCGGCGGCGAACCGTGGACTCGTTGAGCGACTTTGCGACGTATTTTTCTGCCCGAGGTGACTCGGCCGGCCCAACATCGAGGCTAGCAGGGTAGCGGCTTCCGCTGCAGCCCGAGCGCCTTGATCCGGGAGGCGAGCGTCGTCGGTTTCATGCCGAGGAGGGCGGCGGCGCCGTCGGGACCGAAGACTTTGCCGTTGGTTCGCGCGAGGGCGGCGCCGAGACTTTCGCGCTCGCGCTGCTTCAACTCGGCGCGGGTAACGACGGGAGTGTCATCGGTAATTTGTGGCGCGGTGGCCGGATGTGAGTGAGTGGATGAGCGGTGGATCGAAACGCAACGGACCGCCCTGGCTCAGGATGACCGCGCGTTCGATGGCGTTTTGTAGTTCGCGGACGTTGCCGGGCCATTCGTGCGCGGCGAGCTGGCGGGCGGCGCAATTGGGTGAATTTCGGCGGACGGCGGTTCATCCGTTTGGCGGCAGGATCGGAGGAAGTGTTCGGCGAGACGCGGGATATCTTCGCGGCGTTCGCGCAGCGGCGGATTTTCGATGGGGAAGACGCTGAGGCGGTAGAACAGGTCCTGGCGGAAACGGCCGGCTTCGACCTCGGCTTTCAGGTCGCGATTGGTCGCGGCGATGATGCGCACGTTCACCTTGCGCACCCGCGTATCGCCGACGCGTTCGATCTCCTGCTCCTGCAACACGCGCAGGAGCTTGGCCTGCATGGGCAGCGGGACTTCGCCGATTTCATCGAGGAAAAGCGTGCCGCCATCGGCAAGCTCGAAGCGGCCGGACTTGTCCCGCAGCGCGCCAGTGAAGGCACCTTTGACGTGGCCGAAGAATTCGCTCTCGAACAGCGGTTCGGGCACGGCGCCGCAGTTAACTGTGATCATCGCCCGGCTCGCCCGCGGGCTGCGCTCGTGGATGGCGCGGGCGACGAGTTCCTTGCCCGTGCCGCTTTCGCCGGTCACGAGCACGGTGGCGTCGGTCGCGGCGACGAGGTCGATCTGCTGCTGCACCTTGCGCAGCGCGGGGCTTTCACCCACGAGATCCCCGGTATCGCGTGCGGCGCTGACTTCCCCGCGCAGATAGCTGTTTTCCTCCTCGAGGCGTTCCTTCAAAAACGCGATCTCCTCGAAAGCGTTCGCGTTGGCGATGCTCACGGCGGCGTGGTCGGCAAAGATGCGGAGCCATTCGAAATCCGCGTTTCCGAGCACCGCGCGGTCAAAGATGGCGAGCACGCCGAGCACTTCGCCACGGAAAACGAGCGGTTGCCCGGCGAACGTGCGGATCCTCGCGCGCCGGAACCACTCGGGATCGGCAATCCATTCCTCGTCGCCCCGCAGGTCCGGGAGCAATAGCGGTTGGCTGCTCGCACCGATGCGCCCGATTTTCCGCACTCTGAGCGGAAAGCGCCGGAACCCACCGTCAATGCGCGTGAAGTCGGCAGCGGGGTCAGCCGAATTGCCCGCGCTGGCGACGAGATGAAGGCAGCGCGTCTGGTCGGGGCATTCCTCGCGGAAGCGACAGGTGGCGCAGACGTCACCGGATTTGAGGAGCCAAATACGCGCGAGTTCGACGTTCGGGCAGGCAGCGATGCCGCTGACGATGGAGCGGAGCACCTCCGTCAGGGTGCGGTTCTGGGCCATGGAGACCATGATCTTGGGGAAATCGACACAGTGCACGTCTCCGACTACGATTTTCCGTGAGCATCGGCAACGACTTTTCGTAATTAGCGAAATGTCGTAGTCGGGATGATATTTCAGAAATGCTGCTGTTCACTCTGGAAAGAGACCCATTTCAGTCGGTCCAGAGCGCGTGGCACGCGTCATGTGTAATAGAGATCGCGATAACAAACACTATGACTGACGACCCGACCCTTCTCATCCGCCTCCCCTTCGGCTTGCTCTTCCTCGGCACGCTACTCGCCGGCGTTTACCTGCTCCGGAATTATGAGCGCCTGTTTGGTGTGGACCCGGACATGCCAAGCGAGACGGACAGCTCGCGGACTTACAGCAAGCTCCAAGTCTTCCTGGTTTGGGCGCATGCGGTCGTGCTTACCGGCTCCTTCGCCCTCCTCCTGCACTAAGCCCTCTCGCTCCCACGCCGTACGCCATCCCCTTTTTGGGAACCCATTCAATCCAACTCCTCCAAACCACAAGCCACATGAATCGCATCCATCAAATCGACCCTGCCCAAGCCACAGGTAAAACAAAACAACTCCTCGATGCCGTGAAAGGCAAACTTGGCCTGGTGCCGAATCTCGTCCGCGTCCTTGGCAATTCGCCCGCCGCACTCGAAGGTTACCTCGGCCTGAACGGCGCTCTCACCGGCGGCGCTCTTCCGGCGAAACTGCGCGAGCAGATCGCACTCGCCGTCGGCGAAATCAACGGCTGCGGCTACTGCCTCAGCGCCCACACGCTGCTCGGGGGCAAGGCCGGCCTCAGTCGCGACGAGATCATCTCCGCGCGGCGCTCAACGGCCGTGAACGACAAATCCGACGCCGCGCTCAAATTCGCCCGCGCCGTCACGCTCCAGCGCGGACACCTCGCCGACAGTGATCTCCAAGCCGCTCGCAGCGCCGGTCTGAATGACGCCGAGATCGTAGAAGTCGTGCAGCACGTCGCGCTGAACATTCTCACCAACTACACGAACAACGTCGCTCGCACCGTGATCGACTTCCCCGAGGTAAAGCCAGGCGCGCTCGAGCCCGATCCCGCCGAAACCTGCACCACGGAAAAATGAGAGCCGCACCCGCCGCCGGGCGCCCGGCCGCATCGCTGCGGACGTTGCTGCGCCACACGTGAGTGCCGGCCCGTTCACCGCCATGTCCGAAGATATCCGCACCTACGCCGAGTTGCAGCACCAGGTCCATCAAGCCTTGCGTGCGCAACATCCCGAATGGATTGAGCCCAACGGAAACTGCCCGACCTGCGACAGCTACAACGTCCGTCTCGCGGAGCTGCTGAATGGTCACACGCCCGACCAGGAGCGCTCCGCGGCATGAACATTCGCGTCCCCGAAGCTCCCGCGAACAGGATTCACCAGCCAAACTCTTAACCGACTCACACCTTTCATGACTACCAACCCACCCATCACCGCCCTCAACCTCACCCAACGCCCACCGCGCAGCCCGCGCGTCCGCCTCGGCGGTTACACGATCCTGCCCCGCATTCTCGACAAAGCCCGCGCCGAACTCGCCGGAACGGCGGGAGAATACAAATACAAAAATCCGAATGACTGGCACTTCTTCCGGTTCACCGGCATCGACCCCGACGCACTGCTGGAGCAGGTCAAGACGGGAGCGGGCGACTGGGACATGCTGGGTTGGGTCAACGAGCATGCCCCGCTCAAACGCTCCGCGCTGGAAATCGGCCAATGGTCCGACTGGACGGAGACCGTGGCCTTCACCGACATCGAAATGCGCGAGTGGTTTACCGAACAAATCAAGCGGCTCAATCCCGCCCGCGAAGATCTGCGCGGCACATTCGACTACCTCGATCTCGACGATCACGTCAGCTTCGGCGGGCAAGCCTGAGCCACCACCATGAGTGCACCACGTCCACCACTCCCGCCGTTCACCGAAGAAACGGCGCGTCAAAAAGTGCAGCTCGCGGAAGACGCCTGGAACTCCCGCGATCCCGAGCGCGTCGCCCTCGCCTACACACCCGACACCGAATGGCGCAACCGCGCGGAATTCCTGAACGGTCGCGATGATGTCGTGGCCTTCCTGCGCCGCAAATGGGCGAAAGAGCACGAATACCGCCTGCGCAAAACGCTCTGGGCCTTCACGGGCAACCGCATCGCCGTGCGCTTTGAATACGAGTGGCACGACGACGACGGCCATTGGTGGCGCGCTCACGGTAATGAGAACTGGGAGTTCGCCGCAGACGGCACGATGGCGAAGCGTTACGCCAGCATCAACGACCAACCGATTACCGAGGCGGAACGCAAGTTTCGCTGGGAGAGCGCCTGACCGGTCACGCACCACCCATTATGTCATCTCAAATCCTCCTCACCTCGCTCATCGGAGACGCGCTCGCACTCGGCCCGCACTGGGTTTACAGCCAGCGGGAGATTGCCGAAAAACTCGGGGACAGGGGTGGTTACCACGATCCGATCTTGAGGTATCATGCCGGCAAACGGGCCGGCGACTTCACGCACTACGGGGACCAGACGATGGTGCTGTTGCGTTCGCTGGCCAGGCACGGCCGTTTTGATCTCGCAGAATTCGCGCGGGAATGGCGTGGCTTTTGGGATGATCCGGCGACGACGGCCTATCGCGATGTCGCCACCAAATCCACGCTGGAAAACTTGCGCAGCGGACGATCGCTGGAGAAAGCGGCGTCCTCGTCCAATGACATCGCGGGGGCTGCACGCATCGCTCCTCTTTTCCTGCTCCGCCGGGACACTCCCGAGGCCCTCCTGGCGGCGGCCAGGGCGCAAACCGCGCTTACGCACGGCGACCCCGCGGTCGCGGAGGCGGCAGAGTTTTTTGCGCGTGTGACCTTGGCGGTGGAAGCCGGTGCAACCATTCCCGAAGCACTCCCAGCGGTCGCCTCGCTAACGCACTGGAAAGAGATCCCAGCGGATTGGTTCGCCGCGGCCGTGACGTCCGACGCTTCCACCGAGACCGACGCCAGAGCCGCGAAAGCGCATGGCCTGACCTGCCACATCCCCGAGGCCTTTCCCGCCATTTGCCATCTGCTGCTTCGTCACCCCGACGATGCCGCGACTGGACTCATAACCAACGTGGAAGCTGGCGGCGACGGCGCCGCGCGTGGGATGATCATGGGCATGATCTATGGTGCGAATCCGAATTCAGCTCCGCTTCCGCCGGAGTGGGTGAGCGGCCTGCGGGCTCGCGGGGAAATCGAACGTCTCATCAACCAAATTGCTCCTCATGTCTGAAGCCTTCGACCTCATCGTGCTGGGCGGAGGCCGCGCGGCCAACCTCGCCATCCCCGCCGCCAAGGCTGGGCTCACGACGGCGCTGATCGAGCGCGATCGACTCGGCGGTGCTTGCCCGAATCGCGGCTGCGTTCCGTCCAAATTACTCATCGGTTTTGCCGAGGCGGCACGGCACGTGCGCCACGCCGGTCGCCACTTCATCGACGCCGAGTTTCGCGGTGCGGATCTCCGACGCATTTTTTCCAGCGTGAATGAATATGTCGGTGGTGTTGACGGGCGATACCAGGGCCGCGTGGATGACGCCGGAGTCACGCTGGTGCGCGGCGAAGGCCGTTTTGTCGGACCTCGAACCGTCGCGGTCGCCGGTCGCGAACTCACCGCCGAGAAAATCGTCATCGCCACAGGTTCACGTCCGGCCGGCTCGCGGTTTACGCATCTGCCCGTATGGACGAGCGACAGCCTGTTTCCCGTGGAGTGCGATCCGCCGAAGAGCCTGCTCGTCATCGGCGGCGGTTTCATTGGCTGCGAGATGGGCGCCTTTTTCGCCGCGGTCGGCACGGAAACGCGACTCTTCACGCGCGGCAGTCGATTGCTGGGCCGCGAAGACAGCGACATCGAGCGTGTTTTTCAGACCGAGTTTGGCCGGGATGTACCGACGCATTGCCACAGCGAGCTGCAGGATCTCGAGTGGGATGGCGCGCAATTCACGGCCACGTTCAATCTTCACGGGAAGACGGAAACCTTCACCGCCGAGCGTGTGCTCTTTGCCATCGGTCGCGTGCCCAACACCGACGTGCTCGACCTGGAAATGACCGGCCTGCGTGCCGACGCGCGCGGCTTCCTGCCCGTGAGCGATCATCTCGAAACCGAAGTGCCCGGCATTTTCGCCACCGGCGATGTCAACGGGCGCTTTATGCTCCAGCACGCGGCTTCATTTGAGGTGCATTACCTGCGACAAAAATTCCTCAAGGGCACGACGCAACCCATCGACGAGCGCCTCATCGCGCACGCGGTCTTTTCGCATCCGGAAGTGGCCTCCATCGGCTTCACCGAAGATCAACTCAAGGACAGCGGTACGCCATACGTCGCCGTCTTCGAAGACTGGCTGGCCAGCGCACGCGCCATGGCCATGCGCATTGATTACCCGCGCATCAAGCTGCTCGTTTCGCCAAACGATTACACAATTCTCGGTTGCCATCTCGTCGGGCCGGAATCAGCCACTCTACTGCATCAGGTGATGACACTAATGCGCCTCAAAAACGACGTCCGCGAACTGGCCAACATGATCTACATCCACCCGGCCCTGAACGAATGCCTGCTCGCCGCCGCCGTGAAAGCCGTCGCGGAAGTCCGCAAAACACAACCCAGCCAATCCTGATCGCTCAAATGGACAAGTTCATGCAAATCATGCTCACGCCCGACGTGCAGGCGGCGGAGGACCGCTACTTCGGGAAACATCAGTCGGTGGAAGTGGCACCCGAGCGCGACGCATTCACAGATGGTGAGGTTGCGTTCATCGCCAGCCGGGACAGCTTCTACATGGCGACGCGAACAGCGACGGCTGGCCTTACCTCCAGCATCGCGGCGGACCGGCGGGGTTTTTAAAAGTGCTCGGTCCGCATCAACTCGGCTTCCCGGATTTCAAAGGAAACCGTCAACTTTTGAGCACAGGGAATCTTGTCGGCGACGATCGCGTCGCCCTCTTCCTCATGGATTACCCCAATCGCGAGCGGCTGAAAATCCTCGGCCATGCCCAGGTCCTCGACGCGCGCGAACACGGCGATCTCGCGGACAAACTCAGTCCTGCGCCGGAGCTGCGGAGCAGGGTCGAACGTCTCTTCCTCATCGAAGTCGTGAGCTTCGACTGGAACTGCCCGCAATACATCACTCCGCGCTTTACCGCGGCGGAAGTTGACGGAGTAATTTCACCGCTCAAAGCCCGGATTGCGGAGCTTGAACAGCAAGTTCGCGTTCTCGTTTCTGGCGGCAGCCCGGACGCGCGGATCGCTTAACAAGACGGCTGGAAGAGGCCGAAGGCCGCGCCTTGTGGATCCTGCACGATGGCGATGCGGCCGACGTTCGGAATATCGAATGGCGGCTTGCAGATTTTTCCGCCGAGTTCGGTGACACGCGCGGCGCTGGCGTCGGCATTCTCGACAGTTACGTAATTCAGCCAGTGCGGCGGCACGCCCGGCATCGGCAGCGCCATCAATCCGGCGACCTCAGTGCCGTTCTTTTTGAAGAGCGTGTAGGGCATGCCACCGGCCATCGGGACAGCCGCCCAGCCGAGCAGTTTGGTGTAGAACCCGGCCGCGGCATCCACGTCGGACGTGAGCAATTCGTTCCAACTGAATTGTCCAGGCCCCTTCATTTCCGCCATCACCGCCGCACGGGCGGCGAGTTTGTCGAGACACCCATTCCAGCCGTGTTCGTGACGCCCGGCGTGCTCGTCGGTCGGCAGTCCCTCGTGGGTGATTTGCACCTCCGTGCCGCCGTCCTTTTCCGTGAAAACGACGGTGACCACGCTCGTTACATTTTCCCAATCCTCATCGTCTTCCCACTGCCAGGTGAAGACGAGTTTCGACGACGCGTTGATTTCGCGATACTCGCCGCCGACCGCCATCTCGCCCATTCCTTCGTTGGTAACATGAAAACGGTATTTACCGCCCACCCGGAGGTCGATCTGGGCGTCGAGGACCTGACAGGTGGCCGGTCCGAACCAGTGCTTGATCTGGTCCGCAATCGTCCACGCGGCGAAGACGCGTTCGCGCGGGGCTTTGATCAGGCGGGTGACTTGGAGGCTGTTCGAGGTGGCGGAAGTGCTCATTTTGATTTGATGCTTGTGCGTTTGGATTTGGATTTCGACTCGGAAATGGTCTTCGATTCGCCCGATTCCAGATAGCGCGCGAGGCCATCGAGGCTCACCTCCCAATGCCGGCGATAGGTTTCAATCCAATCTGCCGCCCGGCGCAACGGTTCGGCGGCGAGTTCCATCTCGTGCAAGCGACCGCGCCGGGTGCGTCGCACGAGTCCGGCCCGCTCCAGCACGCGCAAGTGCCGGGACACCGCCGGGGCCGAGACCTTGAACGGCTTCGCCAGCCGGCCGACCGGTGCGGAACCATCCATCAGCCCTTCGAGAATGCGCCGCCGGGTCGGGTCCGCGAGCGCGGCAAAGACAGAATCGAGCGACGACGAATACTTAACCATTGTGTTAAATACAAACGGGAGCCGACGCGCGCACAAGCAAAAATTCACTCTCTAATCGGACGCTGCGCCTTCCGCGGCTGGCCCACAAAGGCATGACTCCCGTCTCGCCAAACGCACAACCCGCGGTGCTCGACAGTCGCATTGGGTGCGGACGGCCCCGGAATCCATCGAGCGGACGCCAACGAGAGCACCGTCAGGACGACAAGAACGACTTGCGGCCAAGGCGGAGACAACGAGCTGACAACGCCCGCTCCGCCCAGCACGAGCGCGACCACGAACCATAAACAGAGCAGCAGCTTCGCCAGTCGGTCAGAGGATTGGAGCATAGGGAGCGGGCTGATTGTTCGCAGGTGGCGCGCAGTTCCGATGTATGACGGAACTCGTCCCATCGCGCTGTATTTTTACGCGTGCGTCGAAAGACCGGGCTTAAGATTCACTGCGAACCGCCAACCCCGGGGTCAATAAACGTTGAAGACTTGACGCGGTCCCGATGCTTTTGAGGAACTATTCCGGTTGCATCCACGCCCGCTTCCAGTCTGCCGGGATGTTGTCGGCGTCCTGAAGCCATGCGTGGGCAGCGTCCGGGTCGCGCTTGATCCAGAAGGTGACGATGGGTTCGAGCGTTTCGCGACGGAGGGCGGCGTCGCCGATTTCGACGGCGCGTCCGGCAGCGCCGGCCGGGGCCGTGAAGCGCATCGTTTCCGCAAGGCCACGGAGGGCGGCGTCGCGGTCGCGCGCGGAGCGGGTGCCGGCGAGCAATGCTTCGACTTGGGAAGCATCGCGCTCGTAGGCGGCGCCGATGGCCCCGGCGATGGCATTCGCGCGGACGGCACCGGGAGCGAAGTTTTCCGCCCAGTCATTTAGATCGGTCAGATCGCCTCGTTCCATACGGGCCCTGCCGAGTTCGGTCGCATTTCGCATCTGCGCTTCCTCGGGCAGCTCGTTGAATAGTCGGAAGGCGATTCCATCCTCGGGACCAAAGAGCCGGTCCTTGGGTGCACGCCAGAGGCTGTCGGCAAATCCGCGTTCCATAAGGCGATCCCGGTTCGATCCGGCGGGCAGCGCCTCGAGCCAAGCCACGGTTTCGCCAGGTTTCGCGCCCAGTGCTTCGCCGAGCACCCCGGACTGCCAACTAAAAAAATCGTTCCTTCTCCCGCGCGCGACATCAACACCGTTCGCCAGGCACCAATCGAGTGCCGCGAGCGGCTCCTTTGCCGCCCATGCGCCGGCAGCGAAAATCGCGGCGGTGGAACGAAACTCGACCGGGAGCGTGCCCAGCCAATCGAGAACCAGATGCGGATCCTTTCTTCCGATCCGCGCGGTGAGCTCCTTGATCAGGTCGTTGCCAAGCACATCCGCCTTGAGCGTCGGCACGACGGCATCCATTTGCGCGAGACACCCCGCCGGATCGCTCCCGGCCCATTCGCGCAGGACGGCATCGCGCGCGGAATCGAAGGTGCGGCCCGGCGCAAATTCCCCCAGCGCCGTGTAAGCCGCGGCCGGATCAGTTTTTGCCCAATTGGCGAGGATTCCGATAAAGACGTCGTCACGCTGTTTGCCGCTCGGGAGCGTCTTGAGGCGGGCGAGTTGCGCGGCCGGATTATCTCCTGCGAGCTGCTTGATCGCCTCACCCAGCAGAGTGGAAGCACGCCGGTCATCCGGCATGGCGAGAGCATCCTGCAGCGCCGCTTCGGGATTTGCCCGCGACCACGCCTTGGTCGATTCAAATTGCCGTGGATGCCCGAGCATCCACTGCTTCGCGCCATCGAAATCGACTTCAAACCAGCGATCGAGGAGCACCGGGAGGAGTTTTTGCCGATCAAGATACGGAAGATCTTCAGCGTGTGTAACGAGGCCGGGCAGGTCGTCCGCGGTGAGATCGTCGAGCGCCTCGGCGAGATCGTGGCGTCTTTTCATTGCCCGCTGTTCATGCAGCGCCGAATACATCCGGACGATCCGCGTGTTGGCATCCGACGGCGCGGCGAAGGCGGTGGCGAGATCGTTTCCGCCGCCGCGAATGGTGTCCGGTTTCGCGGTCGGATCCTGCACCCGTGCGGTGGTCGGTCCAGGCGTAAAAAGGAAGCCGGCGGCGAAACTCGCGGCGCAGGTGAAGATGAGCGGGACTAACTTCATTTCGCGGCTTTCAGAAAATCGGTCCGCCACTTTTCATCAACTCCCGGCAGCTCGCGCAGCCAGGCCCGGGAGGCCATCGGATCTTCCAAACTCCACAACCCAAAAACCTTCGCCGCGGCGTCCGCGCGCACGTTTGGATCGGCCACCTGTGTGACCCATTCGCTGGCCGCCGCCGGATCCGCAAAGACGACCGTGGTCGCATATTCGCGCACTGCGTCGTCGTGCTCCGCGCCGGCCGGCATCCGACCAAGCCACTCCGCCGCCCCGCGCGGATCGTGGCGGGTCCATTGCCGCGCCACTGCGGTAATCGCGGAAGCCCGGGAGGGACCGTCCGGCATGGCCATCGCCCATTCCGCGGCAGCCGCGCCGTCCTGTTTGGCGATGACCGTTGCGAGCTGTTTGGCCAGATCGCCTTTCGGATCGGCCACGGATCCATACGCGGCGGCCGCTTGAGCGATATCGCCTTCCGCACCGGCGCCGAGGGCGATTTGAAATTGCGCGAGCTCGCGCAGCCCGCCCGGCGGCAGCGCTGCGGCCCAAGCGCGCGTGGCGTCGGCGTCGGTGCGCGCCATGTATGTGATCGTCCCGCCGAGCTTCTCCACGGCGGTCGTGTTCAGCTCCGCGGCGTGTTCGGTAAGCCAGGCCCGCGCCCCCGGGCCATCGTGGTTTACCCATTCCCCGAGAAGGCCGGCGAACATTCTTTTCTCCGGATCGTTTGGCAGCGTGACCGCCCAATCAGCGGCTGTGGCGTCCACGTATTCGCGCATCGCCTGGGCAACGTTGCTATTCCACGTGTCGTATGGCCCGGCAGCTGCCGCAGCCGGGACCGACCGCTCCGCTTCCTCCATGATCCACGGCAGCGGATTCTCGCGAGATCGCCAGCTAATTTCCAGCACCGCTCCCGCTGCCAGCTCGCGCCTCAGTGCCGGGTCGTCGATCCGGTCGAGCAGCTCGCCTACGGCACCGGTGCCGCGGCTGGCGGATTCGCGGAGCGCCGTTTCCAGCAGCTCCTTGCGAAATGGCCCGGCGGGCTCGGCGGCGCCGAGATCGAAGCCCGCACGAAAATCCACTTCGGACAGCCCACTCACGCAGCCCTGCACGGCCGCGGCGCGGTTGGGGCTCTCGGCATACTCGGCGAGCAATGTTCGCGCGTTGGCCTCATCCAGCCGCGCACCCTCGCGCAGGAGTTGGTAGATTCCAACGTCGCGCGGCTTCCCCGGTTTCAGTGTGGCGAGGTAACCCCGCAGCCATTCTGAGTGTCGTCGCGCAAGGACGTTGAAAATGGATCCCGGCACGCCGCTCACGCGATTGCGCATGCTTGATCCTGCGAAATTGCGTTCATCGAGCACCGACGACGAGGCAAGCCAACGCAAGGCGCCAGGGCCATCCACGTCCAGCCAGCGCTCGATCCACGCCTCCGCGAGTTCTCCCGGTTGTCCGCCAAACCGACTGTCCTGCTTTTTAAGGAGCGCTGCAAATTCGTCAGCGCCGGCGAGCAGATCGTGGGCGTCGAGCTTTTCCAGCGCGTTGAAAAGGGCTCGGTCTTCGTCCAGATCGCGTTGCTTCTCCCCGAGGGTGAGGACGGCATGGATGCGATTCTTCGATTCGGCGGGGGCGTCGTTTATTGATGTCGGAACGGAAACCTCTGTCGGCTCCCGGGATGTTGAACGAAAGGACGAAGCGCTCACTTTGTTTTCCGAACGAAAGCTGCGCGCGATCGCAAACCCTGCCGCGACACTTACCAATCCAGCGAGGGCGTGGGCGATGAGCGTCCGCATGGGATGGGTGTTTCCTCCGGGGCGGCGGGCGACGCAATCTCAAAGTGTGAACGGCCCGCCTGGTCCAAGGAGGGGTGATTGGAAATCGCCCACCAGAACCCCCCGGCGCAGCGCACCCTTCGTCAATGGTGGGAAAGGAAAAGGCCACGGGGATCGGAATGGTCAGGAAGAAATCCGCTGCGCGTGGGCATTTCGTCGGCGATTGCAAATCGCCGCTCCTTGGGGGCTGTTTCAGAGAATATCGCCGGAGGATTCCGTGAACTCGGAAGCTGGCAACCCTGTGACTACTATTTGATTTTCAATGTTCGTTTGAGGAAGGGGGCGGTGCGGCTGGTTTTGCACCTCGCTACTTCTTCCGGAGTGCCGGCCACGACCACGGCCCCACCCTGGTCGCCCGCCTCGGGGCCGAGGTCGATCACGTAATCAGCGTCGGCGATCAGACTGAGGTTGTGCTCGATCACAATGACGGTGTGCCCGCCTTCGACCAGACGATGCAGGACACTCAAGAGCAGCGACACGTCCGCCATGTGCAAGCCGATGGTCGGTTCCTCCAAAAGGTAGAGCGTGGATTTTGGTTCGCGCTGCTGGCGGAGACGCGCATGTTGAGCCCGGCCGAGGCCGCGCGTCAGTTCGCTGACCAGCTTCAAGCGCTGCGCCTCGCCACCACTCAGGGTCGGACTCGCCTGACCGAGCTGCAGATAACCCAGCCCGGTGTCGCACAAAAGTTGGAGCGAGCGATGGATTTTAGGCAGCGCGGAAAAGAACGATGCCGCCTGATCGAGCGACATTTCCATCACGTCGCCAATACTTCGCTCGTTATAAAGCACCTCAAGGGTCGGGGGATTGTAGCGCTGGCCGCCGCAATCGCGGCACGGAATGTAACTCGTCGGGAGGAAGTTCATCTCGACCTTGATCACGCCCTGCCCGGCACAGGTCTCGCAGCGACCGCCCTCGGTGTTGAAGGAAAAGCGGCTGGCCGAATACCCGCGCATCCGCGCCAGCGGAACCTGGGCGAATACTTTTCGTATTTCGTCAAAGACCCCCAGATACGTCGCCGGAATCGAACGCGAGGTTTTGCCGATCGGGGATTGGTCCACTTCGTAAACCGCCTCGATATGCTCCGCGCCCTTCAGCCGAACATCGGTCATTTTTTTGCGCGATCGGCTTAACGCCGCTTCCATCGCCGGCTTGAGCACACCGCGCATGAGCGAGCTTTTGCCCGATCCGGATACGCCCGTGACGACGGTGAAGCGTCCGACCGGAAACTTCACATCGATGGATTTCAAATTATTCGCGGTCGCCCCTCGCAGCTCGATCCACCGCGTGACCGTGTTGATCGGTCGCCGGGCGCCGATGGTCGGATGGCGGAGCGGCTCGCGCAGGCAGCGTCCGGTGGCGGATAATTTGTGGCGCGCAATTTCCTTCAGCGAACCGAAGGCAACCATCTCCCCGCCGAATCGTCCGGCGCCCGGACCCAGATCGATGATGGCGTCCGCCCGGCGCATGGTGTCTTCATCGTGCTCGACGATCAGCAGTGAGTTTCCCTTCCGCTTCAAGGCTTCGAGCGTCTCGAGCAAACGCTCATTGTCCCGCGCATGCAGCCCAATGGTGGGTTCGTCCAGCACGTAGAGAACTCCACGCAGGTTCGATCCGAGCTGGGCCGCGAGACGAATGCGCTGGGATTCACCGCCACTCAAGGTCTTCGCCGAACGGTGGAGCGCGAGGTAATCAAGTCCGACTTTGCCGAGGAATATCAGCCGCTGCTCGATCTCAGGCAGGATGTCCTGGGCAATGATCTTTTGATTTCCCGAAAACCGCAGCGTCTTCAGCCACGCGCCCGCCTCGCGCGCGGTCAAGCGGGCGATCTCGGCGATCGATCGCTTTTGCAGACGCACATGACGGGCAATCGCATTGATCCGTCCACCGGCACAAGTCGGGCACGGTTGCGCCTCGTCCGCATCGAGCCATTCATGCTGGCGCTCACGGTCCAGCTCGATCTCGAGTTCGCTCTCGAGCCTCGGATCGACCCGCGCCTTCCAGACCTCGCCGAACCCATGACACTCGGGGCACCAGCCGTGCGGTGAGTTAAATGAAAACAATCGCGGATCCAATTCCTCGAAGGAGTCACCGCAACCCGGGCAACTCATCTCCGTGCTGACCACCTGCATCGTCCCACGCGCCGGTTGGAGCTTCGCCGTGCCTTTGCCAATCTCAATCGCGCGTTCGACCAACGGTTGCAGGCGCGCCGGATCACGTTCCGCCCCTACGACAACGTCGATGCTGTGCTCGCGAAAACGTTCCAGCTTGGGAAAAGCGTTCGCGCGCACAATTTCGCCATCGACGAGCAGTTCCGCGAACCCGTGTCGTTCGGCCCATTTCGCCACTTCGGTGTGAAAGCCTTTGCGTGCCTTCACCACCGGCGCCAGGACCTGAATTCTCCCGCGTTTGGCCAGGGCCGACGCAGTTTTAACGATGACCGCGAGGCTCTGTTTTTCCACCGGCAGATCGCATTTTGGACAAAACTGCGTGCCGACCTTGGCAAAAAGAAGTCGGAGAAAATGATAGATCTCGGTCACCGTCGCGACGGTTGATTTTCCGCCTCCGCGCGTGATCCGCTGCTCGATCGCCACGGAGGGTGGCAGCCCCGAGATTAAGTCCACATCAGGTTTTTCGAGCTGCTCGACAAATTGCCGCGCATACGCCGACATCGAATCGAGAAAGCGGCGCTGCCCTTCCGCAAAGAGAATGTCGAACGCCAGCGTGGATTTTCCCGAGCCACTCAGGCCGGTAATGACGACCATTTGTTCGCGCGGAATCTGGAGCGAAATGTTCTTGAGATTGTGCTCGCGAGCACCGGTCACGGTGATGGCGTTCGCGGAGGTGACTGGTGAACGGGGAACGGCGAATGGAGACTCTTCCGCCACGCGTGCCGAGAATTCCTCCTCGGCCTCATCACGACTGCGCGGCGCGAGCATCGACCGAAGAAACCGGCCCGTGTGCGACTCGGGCACGCGCGCCACCGCTTCCGGCGTCCCCGTCGCGATCACCAACCCGCCTGCTGCGCCGGCTTCCGGGCCGAGGTCGATGACGTAATCGGCGCACTTAATCACCTCCAGATTGTGCTCGATCACAAGCAGGCTGTTGCCCTGTTCGACGAGGCGATCGAGCACCTTCACCAGCAAGGCCACATCGTCGAAATGCAGGCCTGTCGTGGGTTCATCGAAAATGAGCAGGCAATTCCGCGCTGTTCGTTTCGTCAGACGTTCGACCAGCTTGAGCCTCTGGGACTCGCCGCCCGACAAAACATTCAGCGGCTGCCCCAGCGTGAGGTAGCCCAGCCCGACTTCCTCGAGCACGCCCAACGGCGCGGCGATCTTTTCGAAACCGAGCGCATCGAGAAATCGAATCGCCTCACTCACCGTCAGCGAGAGCACCTCATAGATCGATTTTCCGCCGACGGTAATGGCCAGGATATGCGGTTGATAGCGACGCCCTTCGCATTCCGGACAGCGCACAAAGACATCGCTGAGAAACTGCATCTCGATTTTTTCGAATCCATTTCCACCACAGCGCGGGCAGCGACCCTGCCCGGAATTAAACGAAAAAGATCCGGGAGTGAGGCCGCGCGATCGTGCCTCCTCGGTGGCGGCGAACATTTCTCGAATGCCGTCGAACACCCCGAGATAAACCGCCGGCGTCGAACGCGGAGTTCGTGAGAGCGGCGATTGATCGACCATAACCACCTCTTCGATCCGCTCCGCTCCGAGCAGAGCCCCGCACTTCCCCGCCGTCTCTTCGCTGCCGAGATTTTTCAGCCGGAGCAAATTCTCAAACAGCACCTGATGCACCAGCGTGCTTTTGCCCGAACCCGAGACGCCGGTGATGCAGCCGAAAACCCCGAGCGGAAAATCCACATCGATGCCGCGGAGATTGTGCTCGGCAGCGCACTCGACGCGGAGCCACTGCTTTGGCTTCCGCCGCCGTACCGGCACCGGCACTGACATTTTTCCAGACAGATAGTCGGCCGTCAACGTCCGGCGGAGCTTGTGAATCGGACCAGCGAAGACCAAATCGCCACCGGCCTCCCCGCGACCGGGACCGAGTTCGATCAGATGATCTGCGGCCCGAATCACCGCTTCCTCGTGCTCGACCACGAGCAGCGTATTCCCTTTGTCCCGCAAATCCTTCATCACGCGAATGAGCCGTCCCGTGTCGCGTGGATGGAGACCGATGCTGGGTTCGTCGAGCACGAACAGCGTATTGACGAGTGAAGCACCGAGGCAGGTGGTGAGATTCACCCGTTCGATTTCGCCGCCGCTCAAGGTTCGCGTCGGCCGGTCGAGGCTGAGATAACCAAGCCCAACTTCCACCAGGTAGCGCAGGCGGGAAATGATCTCGCCTTCCAACGTGTCATCGTGAGCGGAGCGGAGCGGAGTCGAACGACCCGGCTCGATGGAAGTCCGGCGATCTTGGTTCGAGAAACCGTCCGATTGCTGCTTCGCGTTTCCCGCTTGGCCATGCACTTTGGCTGTCCTCTTCGGCTGGCGTTTCCCCTTCCTTGACCGGTCAAATCCATTGGATCCGGGTCCTTCGACTGCGCGCGCCTGCGTCGCGCTCCGCTCAGGATGACCGGCTTCGGCCAGGGCTTCGCACAAATCACCGACCGCCAGGCCCATGATTTCCGGCAGCGTGCGTCCGAGATATTTGAAATTCAGCGTCGCGGGTTGATAACGTCCGCCGGCGCAATCGGGGCACGTGGTGTAAGTGCGATAGCGGCTGAGCAACACCCGTACGTGCATTTTGTAGCTCTTCGATTCGAGCCAATCGAAGAACCCCTTCACGCCATACCACAACCCATTTTCCCAAAGCTCTTCGCCACTTTGTCCCGGCCGCTCGCCGAAGATCACCCAGTCCTGATCTGCCGCCGGCAACTCGGCGAAGGGTGTGTTCACGTCCACTTCGCGAACCGCCGCCGTCCGCAGCAGATCCCGCTGACACTCCCGCCCGTTCTCCGTCTGAAACGGCTTCACCACGCCACCCGCGATACTCAAGGAACGATCGGGCAGCGCGCGCGAAAGGTCGATGGCAATGGTGCGGCCGAAACCACGGCATTTTGGGCAGGCCCCGACGGGATGATTAAAACTAAAAAGCCCGCTCGAGGGCGGTGTGATATCGAGATCGCAGTGCGCGCAATGCCAACCGGTGCTGAAAGGTTGCGGCGCGATGCTTGATGGCGGATGAATCGCCACTCTTCCTTTGCCGAAGCGGAGACCCGTCTCGATGGCCTCGGTCAACCGCGAGCGATTTTCTTCCGAAACAGCAGTGCGATCCTGGATCACCGGCACGACCGCAGGCAGGCGCGTTTTTGAAGACAGCGGTTCGTCCACGCGCACTGGACGACCTTCCAGCAACACGCGCAGATAACCCTGCTGCTGCAGGAATGCGAAGAAGTCGGCTGGATCGGTCTTCGTCGGAACCGGCACGCCAAATGTAATCGTGACGTTCGTCCCGGCATGCAGAGCGAAGATTTCCTCCACGATCGATCGCGCCGTCTCGGGCCTAATTTCCCGCTGGCACGATGGGCAATGCCCAGTCACCACGCGCGGGAGCAGCACTTTCAGATAATCATTGATCTCGGTGATGGTTCCGACGGTGGAGCGCGTGGTCTTGACCGGGTTCGATTGCTCGATGGCAATCGCCGGTGGAATACCGCGGATTTCGTCCACCTTGGGCTTGTCCATCCGCTCGAGGAATTGCCGGGTGTACGGGGAGAATGTTTCGACGTAACGCCGCTGGCCTTCGGCGTAAATGGTATCGAACGCCAGGCTGGATTTACCGCTGCCGCTCGGCCCGGATACGACGGTCAGTTTGCCGAGTGGAACATCAAGATCAAAACCCTTGAGGTTATTCTGGCGCGCGCCGCGGACTTCGATGATTCCGGGATCGGGAACGATGGTCAGGCTCGGCTTTTTCTTCACAAAAGGTCGGCACGGTCGTGGTATTGAATGCGGTTTTCAACCGACGGATTCACACGCGCGGCAAATCCGCCACCAGCTCCCGCCATTCCTCGAGCTCCGCCTGCCCCGGCTTTCGCTTGCCAAAAAACTGGACAACCATTTCGCCCGCCTACGTCATACAGCTCCACCGAGGTCACGTGTCCCTTTCCTGTCGGCTTGCGCACCGACCAGGCATGACGAATCGCCGTCTGCCGGAGGTGCAGGTTGAAGTCGGGGTCGAGCACATTAATCCAATCACCGTGCGGCGCGATCCGCTCCACCGGACCGGTGTGAATCTGGATCATCCCGGGATTTCCCACGAACACCATGATTGGCAGCCCTTGCTTCGACGCCGCCCGCAAGATCGCCTCGCCGGCACCCGGATCGAGGGACGTTGTAAATTCTTCACCGGCCAGACGGAGCGCCTGCATCCGGCCCACGTGATGCGTCTTCAGCAGCCCGAAGAACTCGTGCGTATCCTGGAGAGCCCGCCAGCCCTCGACAAAAGCGCTCACATCCACGGCCGAATCCGGACGATCGTGCGTCTTGGGATCGAGCGGTTCGACTGGCTGGTCCTGGCCCTGGTCGCCATGCTTGAAGTCCTCGACGATTGCCGCCAACGCCGCTCGATCGCTTTCTTCCTGGAGATAGATTTTGTGAACGGCCGAGCCGTCGCGACTGAAAAACTGCAGACTCTCACGCGGGCCGTGGGCGGATTCTTCGCGGACTGCATATCCGTAATGCCATTGGTTGAGGAAAAAACGCAGATCGATATCCGGGCCGACGACGCTGCCCATCGTGCCGAAGATCCCAACGTTGCGGTAGTTACCCTTCCGCTCATGGACACAGTGCTCATTGCGGGTGAGCGCCATCACGCGTCCGAGTTGCGGGATTCGCTCGAGCACGGCGCCCCAACCTGATTCACGCATGGCCACGGAAAGCCGCGTCGCCTCCGTACCGCATTGGGTGGCGAGAAGTTGCGCCTCGCTCACACCGAGCGCAACCGCGGCATCACGAATGCGCGCCTTTGGATTCGCCACGCGGAATTCCCGCCAACTTTGGATCAGCCGCTCGCTCGTGGATGCTTCGTTCATGCCACGAAGCTAGCCGAATCGCGCGCCGATTGCCCCGCAGAAAATCTCGAGAATCATTTCGGGTCACGCGCCATCCGGGCTGGTGGTGAGGAAATCCTGCGCGTCATCAGAAGCGCATGATCTCCCGAAAACCGAGTCGCGGACGCGTTTAAACGCTGCCCGCCTTCTCCTCTTCCTGCCGTTTCAATTCGGCCGAAAGTTTCGACACTTTCTGCCGCATGATTTTTCCCGCTTTGAATTTCACCGTCGCCCGCGCCGGAATGACAAAGCTGCTTCCGGGTTGATTCGGGTTTCGACCGACACGTGGTTTCGTCAGACGCGCCTCGAGAATCCCGAAGTTGCGCAACTCAACCGTGTCGCCTTTGGCCAATGCGTCGGTGATGTGATCGAGCGTCTTTTGCACCACGTCAAAGACCTGATGCTGGACCAGGCCCGTTTCATTGCTGATTCGAACTACGAGTTCCCTTTTCGTCAGTGTTCCCATATGTGCTGGGACCATTACTTCATGCCCGGTGGTCTCCGCAAGCCAGCTTTGGTGAAACCTTTGCGATTATTTGTCGCCTACGGGATCCCCTGATTTTTCTTTCCGGGAACGCCAGACAAACGCGGGGCGAACGGGCGCGGCGTAATAATCCGGCGCCACCTCGTGGGCGGTCTTGAAGTGCGTCTTGGCCACGGCGCCCAGCGCCTCAGGTCCGCGCGTAGCGACGATATCAGAGGCCGCCGCTTTTACCGCCGCCGATGCTCCGCGCGGCAACGTCAACCCGTGTGCTTTCGCCGCATCGCGCATCCAGTCGATAAACCGTTCCCGGGCCAGGATAGAAGCCGCCGCCACGGCCACGTCGCTTTCCGCCTTGGTTCGTTGCTCGAGTTGGATGCCTTTTCCTTTCTCAAATAACGCCCTTTTGATCAGGCTCGGGTTGGCGAATTGATCACTCAGCGCTCGAGGACAATCCGCCTGGGCCTCGAGCAAATTCTCGATCACCCGGGCGTGGCCCCAGGCCAGCAGTTTATTCAGATTGCCGAACTTCCGATACAGCTCGTTGTAACGCTCCGGGCCGATCGCCACCACGCTGCGGACGGCACCGGGCGTATTTTTGATCAGCCGCGCCAGCTCGCGGATGCGCGCATCGGACCCGATCTTTTTGCTGTCCGTGATGCCTGCCCGCATGAATTCGCGCGCGATATCGCCGTTGGTGTAAGCGCCGGCGATAACGAGCGGACCAAAGAAATCGCCCTTGCCACTTTCATCGATGCCGAAATGCGGCTCGAACATTTCCGGTGCATGAACTTCCTCGTAGCCGAGGAGGGCCTCGCCCAGCACCTCCGGCTCGAGCGTGAATTCCACGAACTCGGCCGTTCCCTTCCCGGCCACCACAATCTTCGGTCCCTTTTCGTAAACGGACACATTCACGCGTTCACCGTCCGCGTAGTAGAGCATGTAGGGCCGCTCGGTGAATTTCCATCCACGGCCCGTGAGAATGCCACGCAACTTCTCCGCCTGCGCCACCGTGAGTGGGCAAACATGCATGGTTTTCGCTTTTTGCGGTTGCGATTCGGAAGGGCCGGGAGACATGAGCACTGCCACGCAGTGAACAGCCCCGCGTCCCAAATCCAAAACCCAAAATCATTTCGAGCGCAGTTGACCGCGTGGTTTCGCCGCCAGGGACGCGACCTCCCCTGGCGTCGGAACACCGATCCGTACGCGATCATGGTGTCCGAATTCATGCTCCAGCAAACGCAGGTCGCCACGGTCCTGCCGTATTACGAACGCTGGCTGGCACGCTTCCCGGACTTCGCCACACTGGCCGCCGCCTCGGAAGCCGATGTGCTCTCGTGTTGGCAGGGGCTCGGCTACTACTCGCGTGCACGCAATCTCCAGCGTGCCGCGCACGACGTCATGACGCGCTTTGGCGGCAAGCTGCCCGACGAACTTCATTATATCGCATCTCTCCCTGGGATCGGCGGCTACACCGCGGCGGCCATTGCCTCGTTCGCCTTTGATCGACCGGTCGCGACCATTGATGGAAACATCGCCCGCGTCCTGGCGCGTTTGCACGATTTCCGGGAACCAATCGATTCCAACGCCGGCCAGCGACAACTGGGTGCCTACGCGACCGCCCTGCTCCCAAAACGCGGCGGCCGTCTTTATACCTCGGCCCTCATGGAACTGGGTGCGCTGATCTGCACGCCACGCCAACCGGCGTGCCTCCTGTGCCCGGTACGAGATCATTGCCGCGCCACCGAACCCGAGAACATTCCGGTCAAGCGACCGCGTCCGCCCACGCTCGTCCTTGATGAACCCTGCGCATGGATCTTTGACGGACAACGTCTCCTGCTCGAGCAGCAAACGGGGCGTCGATGGAATGGGATGTGGAAATTGCCACCACTCGCCGCCGTCCTTCCCGATGGTTCGCCGCTTCATGAATCGACTTACGCATTTACCAATCACCGCGTGATGCTGCGCATTTATCGGCTGAATAACGCTCGCCAACCGGCCACCAACGAAGCTTGGATCGCGCGGGACGAACTCGCCGCGCTCGCCATCACTGCACCTCACCGCCGAGCCATCGAGCACCTCCTTTCTCCTCGCGCCGCATCCGCCTGATGAACAAATCACAAATCACCTCCCGTCTGCTCAATCCCGGCGTGATTGCCATCATCCGCGCCCATTCCTCGGACGCCCTTCTCAATGCCGCCGAGGCCCTGCACGCCGGCGGGATCACGGCCATGGAAATCACCATGACCACTCCCAATGCGCTCTCGGCGATCAGCGATGTCGCGGCGAAATTCGGCGACACATTGCTTATCGGTGTCGGGAGCGTCCTCGATCCGGAGACCTGCCGGGCCGCCATTCTCGCCGGTGCGGAATTTGTGATCACACCCGTCACCAAACCCGAGGTCATTCGTCTCGCCAATCGTTACGGCAAACCAATCGCCAGCGGCGCCTTCACGCCCACCGAAGCCTTGCTCGCTCACGAATCGGGTGCCGATTTCATCAAGCTTTTTCCCGCCGACCATGCCGGTCCGGAATACATCAAAAACATCCTGGCCCCACTCCCGATGCTTCAATTCATCCCCACCGGCGGCGTGAATGTGAAAAATGCCGCTACGTGGATCGATGCCGGTTGCGTCGCCGTGGGCGCGGGCTCAGCGCTGGTCTCCCGCGAGATCCTGGAAAAACGGGACTGGGCCACGCTGACCGCACGCGCCGAGGAATTCGTCGCAGCCGTAAAAAGTGCAACGCGCCCAGCGCAGCGGCGGGATTAGTCCGATCGGTCATCGTGAGCGGGACGCCGCTTCGCAAAGCGAAACGGCGTGGAGTCGAACGACCCGGCCTCAATCACGGAAACCATCCTGCGACAGAAACGGCTGATCAATGCGGCTGTTTGGCGTGGGGGTTGTCCCGCGTGTGATCGTCGAATTGACCAACTCCGGCTCCTTCGACTCCGTGCCTTTCGCTGCGCGAAGGGGCATTCCGCTCAGGATGACTGCGTTCGTTTGGGAATCTCCATCGGCTAAAGAAATTATGGACAAAACTTCAAAAAGTTAATTGCAACATTCATTTTCTTAAACTATCTGGCCAGAAGCATGAGTTCAAAGCCGATCAAAAAGCTCGTTTCTCAATGCCCGTTTTGCGAGGGCAAGCTCGAGATCAGCCGGCTCGGCTGCGTGCAATGCGACACGTCGATCGAAACCACTTTGCCCATCCCAGCGTTCTTTCGACTGCCGACCGATCTTCAGGAGTTTGTGCTCATTTTCCTGCGCTGCCAGGGGAAGATCCGCGACGTGGAGAAGGAACTCGGTATCTCTTACCCGACGGTCATCAAGCGCCTCGATCTCGTGAATGTGCTCTTGGGCAATCGCGCCGCCCCTTCCGGCCGCAAGGACATCCTCGAACAACTCGAGCGCGGCGACATCACCGTGCAGGAAGCGACTCAACTCCTCAAAGCCAACTAAAATCCATCCAAACACCATGAACCATCGAGCAATCGAATTCCCTCTCTTCATCAGCTTCCTGAGCATTTTTTTGGTTATTCCGCTACTGCGGAAATATTCCGGCGTGACGATTGGAAAGGCGATCCTTATTGGCCTGTTCACCGCCGTCGCCGCCATGGTTGCGATGATCTCCGGTGACACGGTTGAAATAGGCTCGCTAGAGTCCTCGGGGCGGATCCTCAGCGTCGTAGGACGGGCGCTTTTCATCGTCCTCAGTGTTTCCTTCATTATCCGGATGTGGCGCCATTGGGTCGGCGATGCGGCCTCGGCCGAAGAGCGGCAGCCGGGCACCGCCGGCCTCGCGGCGTGGTTCTCGGTGGCGAACGTCATCGTGGGCGTCGTTCTGGTCGTTTCCGGCTACCTCGGATATGATATCTCGTGGCCTTTACTCGCGCTCGTGGTTGGCGGAGCGCTCGCGGCTTATCCCCTGCTCCGGATCGAAATGCCGGCACCGGCCCCAGCGCCGGCACCAGAGTCTGATCCCGGCGTGAGTGTCGAGCGGGAGAAGATCTTCTCGATGCTGGAAGCCGGAAAACTCACCGCCGAAGAATCCGCGGCGCTGCTCGATGCGCTCAACGAAAACGCTCGCCTCACGCCGCGTACTCCCGTGCCACTCGATGCCGCGCAGCGCCTGCTCCTCGCCGGCGCCGCGCTCGTGCTGGTTGGATTCTTTCTCCCGTGGCTGGTCATTAATCCGGGCAAGCTCGCTGGCTCCCTGATGGCCGAGGTGAGCTCGAACCTCCCTTTGAATGGATTCCCCGGCGGAAACCCCATGAATGGCATGGAACTAAAGACCCCGACGATCTCGGTTGCTGCCGGCGACATCAAAAACGGTCTTGGATGGATGACGCTGATCATGGCGATCGCGGCCGCCGGTTTACCTTACGTCACATCGGCTCTGGACTCTCAAACCCGCCGCACGGTCCGGTTCCTGTGCCTCGGCGTCGGCGGATTTATCCTGCTCTATCTCCTGTCCCAGAATATCCGTTTCGTCGGCATCGGCATGGTCCTCGCACTCGCGGGGTACGTCGTCGCCACCGTTGGCGCCGTCCGAGAACACCGGGCGCCACAGGTCTGATTCAGGATCGATCAGGCGGAGGTTGGCGCTCATCGGCTAACATTCGGCGATGAGCCGGTGGCGTGCTTTCGGGATTCCTGCCGCCGGACTTTCCTGCTTCGGTCATTCCCGACTCTACTTTTCTGTTCATGCCCAAACCCACTCCCCTTCGCTCGCGCATCCTCGCTTTGATGGGCCGGCGCGATTACCGGCCGCTCGATAAGGTCGAACTCTCGAAGGCGCTCGACATCCACAGTTCCGAGCGGCGCAAAGTCCGCGATGTCCTGAATGAACTCGAAGCGGCTGGCGACATTGCGCGCATTCGCAAGGATCGTTACGTCCTGCCTGAGACCGCTGACCTGGTCACCGGCGTCATCCATTTTCATCACAATGGTAATGCGCATGTTATCGACGAGCGCAGCGGCCAACCGGAGATTGTGGTCTTCGCCGAAAACACCGGCACCGCCCTGCATCGCGACAAGGTGGTGGTGCGACGCGAGCATGCTGGAAGGCGGCAGCGCGAAGGCTCCCGGATCGAAGGCCGCGTGATTCGCATTCTGGAACGCGCCAACGATTCCGTGGTCGGCACGCTCCAGCGGACGAAAAAATTCTTCTACGTCGTGCCCGACGATCCCCGGCTCCAGCACGACGTCTCCGTGCCGCCGCCACCCGCGAACGCGCAGATCGGAGACAAGGTCGTGGTAAAAATGGAGCCGTGGACGATGCGCCACGTGAATCCCGAGGGCGAAGTGTCCGAAGTGCTCGGACCCGCGCACCTGAACGAGGTCGCCATGCGCTCGATCCTGCGCAAATACGATCTCCCCGAGCAATTCCCCGAGGCGGTCGTGCGCGAAGCCGAGCGCATCCCCATTGAAATCCCACCGGCCGAAATCCAGCGCCGCGAAGATTTGCGGTCGCAATTTATCATCACCATCGATCCCGACGACGCCAAGGATTTCGATGATGCCATCCTCGTCGAGCGCACGCGCGGTGGCTGGCGGCTCGGGGTTCATATCGCCGACGTTTCGCACTACGTGCAACCGAACACCGCTCTCGATCGCGAAGCGCGTGCGCGCGGAAACTCGACCTATCTCGCCGACCGTGTCATTCCGATGCTTCCGGAAAAATTGAGCAATGGTCTGTGCTCGCTGCGCCCACGCGAGGACAAGCTGACGGTCTCGGCATTTTTGGAATTCAACGAGGGCGGAAAAATCAAATCAGCCCGCTTCGCCCGGACGGTCATTTGCAGCGCTGCGCGCCTGACTTATCGCCAGGCCTTCGCCATTCTCGAAAATAAACCGGTCCCGCCGACGCCCAATTACGAACGTGGCGGCAAGGTCCAGCTGAGCGCCAAACCGGTTCCCCTGGACGTCACCCCGGAACTCGTCACCCGTGTCAAAACGGCGTGGGAACTCGCCTCGCTGTTGCGCAAGAATCGTTTCGCCGCCGGCTCGCTCGATCTCGATTTTCCCGAGGTGAAAATCTGGCTTGATGATCAGGGCCACGCGGAGCGGCTCGAGAAGGTCGAGAATGACATTTCCCATCAGCTCATCGAGGAATGCATGCTGGCTGCCAACGAAGCCGTGGCGCGCGAAATCAAGCGTCGGAATCATCCTGCCATCTATCGCGTCCACGATGATCCCGACTCAGATCGTCTCGCGGATTTCCGCGAAACCGCCGCCAGCTTCGGGTTTCGCGTTGGTAATCTCGAGCTCCGTTCTGAATTGCAAAAGCTACTCCGGATGATCCGCGGCAAGCCCGAGGAATACGCGGTCAAAATTGGGTTGCTCAAAAGCCTCAAGCGGGCCGCCTACGACACCAAACCGATCGGCCACTATGGGCTGGCGAAGGTAAACTACACCCACTTCACCAGCCCCATTCGGCGTTACGCGGACTTGATTGTACATCGCGTGCTCGAGCACGAAAAAGTCGGTGACCTCGCCAGTTTGAAGAACGCCGCCGAGCACATCTCGCGCACCGAACGCGTATCAGCCGAGGCCGAAAAAGATTCCACCACGCTCAAGAAAATGGAGTTCTTTCAGCGCCAGCTCGACTCGCGCAACCCCGAGGAATTTCGCGCCATCGTGATCGATGTCCGCAGCCACGGTCTGCTTATCGAACTGCCGGACGTATTGCAAAGCGGCCTCATCCCGGTCAGCCACCTCGGCGACGATTTCTTCACCTTCGACACCAACAAGCTGGCCTTCGTCGGTCGCAAGACGAAGAAGCGCTACCAGATCGGTGACCAATTCCCAGTCATCGTCAGCCGGGTCGATGCCTTCCGCCGCCAGGTCGATTTCGCCCCCGCGTGAGCGCTAATCTGTTTTGATCCGCGCCAGGCGCGGATGTCGCGTTCAAAAGCGCTTTTTTTGATTCGAGCGAAGCCGAAATGGTTCTCTCGCGTCCTTTCCGGGACATTGCATTTCGTTCACGATCAGGAAATGCGCTGGCACATCATCACCATCGGAAAACCGAAACTCGCTTTTGCGCAGATGGGAGCCGAGGAATACCTGAGCCGCCTCCAACCGATGACGCGCGTGACCATGGTACACGTGAAGGGGTCCAGTTCAGCGGCGGAAAGCGCGGCGCTGCTCGAACGGAGCAAAGGCATGTTTCGCGTGGTGCTCGATGAACGGGGCGACCAAATCAGCAGCCGGCAGTTCGCGGCGCGCATGTCGGATTGGGAAATGCAATCGCGTCGCGAGATTGCGCTGCTCATCGGCGGCGCGGACGGACATGCGCCGGCCCTGCGCGACGCGGCCGATTGGACATGGTCGCTCAGTCCGCTGACGCTCCAGCACGAACTCGCTCTCGTCGTCGCGCTCGAACAAATCTATCGGGCCTACACCATCAAGGCCGGCCTGCCGTATCACCGGGATTGATTGAAATGCACCGGCACGGCGTTGCTATTCGCATGACATCCGGTGTGCGGTGCGTTTGAAATTCGGCTGTGCGCACTTGGATTTTTTCCGTCGTTGCTGGTTCCGTTGGTTTTGTAATGGCGCGGCAATCGGCACCATTGAGTGCGCGGCCCAGTGAAGTCGGGCCAACTGTCGGCCCAGCGATCGTTTCACCCGCGGACCCGGGAGCACGGCCACCCGGTCAGCCGCCATTCAAACCTGATCCGGCCAAGTCCGCGAGCGAGCGTTTGGGAGATGCGATCGGTGGCCGCTCGGCACTGCGAGGTGCTGCTGACGCGTTGGCCGTGATCGATGCGATGACCGAGGAGGATTTTCGGGAGTTCAGCCAAACGGTGTATCCCTCGTTGGCACCAGGCGGTTACGGTCATGATGACGAACTAAACTCCGCGTTCATGGATGCGCTGATCGCGCGCTGGGTCGAGGTGGATCCCAATGGAGCGCTGGCAGGGATTCGGGCGAAGGAATCGAAACTCGTGAAAGAGAACAGCCGCATGGTGGACGCCGGGTTATACCTCGCCGCGTATGCACGCCTCCACCCGCGGGCGTTGCTCGAGGAAATGCCGCAAGGCGCGACATGGGACGGGCTGGACGGCACTTTTCGGACGGCGTTTCGGGCGCTGGGCGAGCGCGATGCGGCGGCGGCGCGCGAATATCTCGATCGAATTACGGATCCGAAATTGCGCCGGCAGGCGGAGGCGTCCATCGCGATCGGCGTGGCTAAAAACGATCCAGTCGCAGCGGTCGCTCTGGCGCACGAGCTGGACGACCGCTCCGTGCTCGAGGCGGCCCTCGCGTCGGCGGAGCGGATCGGTCCGGGTATCTTGCGGCAGGTCGTGGCGGCGAATGACGGCAGGATTTTTGAGTACATCCGGTGGACTGAGCTGGTGCTTCGGCACCCGGACGAGGACTGGAGTTCGCTCGCAGGCAAGCTGCCCGACCAGATCACGGGCGCGACGATCGAAGCGATTGCGGAGACGACACGCCTGACCCCGGAAGCGCGCCAGCATTTGCTCGAGCGCCTGGATCAATTCCCGCCCGCGGTTCGCAGGCATGTGGAGACCGCCGTGATGATGGGCTGGTCTCGCCGCGAACCTCGCGAGGCAGTGGAGTGGGCGCTGGCGCACGCGAGGCCGACGGACGCGGAGGCGCCGGAAAATATGCGCGTCCAAACCGCTTTTTTTGCCCTGCAGGGAAACGATCTCGCGATGGCGGAGGATTGGTGTTTGAACCTCCCCGATTCGCCGCTGCGGGATCAGCTCGCCAACACTGTGGCGGCTTCGCATGCACGGGTCGGAGATTTGGAAAAGGCGCGCTTACTTTTCCGGCCCGACGCGGGGAACAAGAGTGCCGGCGTGGCTGCGGCCATCGCGGCCGCTCAGGCGGAAAACGATCCTGTCGGTGCCGCTTCCTGGCTCGTTTCGATCGCCCCGGACACGGACGTTTCAAAGGCCATCGTTCCAGTCATCGAATCGTGGGTCGGAAGCGATGCGGAGGCGGCGGCACGATGGCTCGAAGCCCAACCCGTCGGAGCACTGCGTGAAGCAGGGTTGAAGGCTTTTGCGCGCTCGGCTTCTGAAACTGATCCGGTCGCAGCTTCCGCGTGGGTGCAGCTCATCACCGATTTTGAAACGCGCCGCCAGGCCACCGAGGCCGTCCTTCGTCAATGGAACCGGACCGATCCTGCCGCCGCGGACGAATGGCTGCGCAGCCTGCCGAATGTGGACGAACGCTGGCGACAGCACCTGCTCCGACAGCGGCCATGAAGAACGTCGTCCGAATCGCAGCGCCTATCGTGGCTGGGATCGCGGGGTTTTGGATCGGCCGGATCGACCCGAACCGTGCTCAACCAAGCGCTGAGGTCGATGGGAAGGCGCCGGCCGTGGAATCGAGCGAAGGGGCCGCGGGCCCCAGCGGCGATGACCCCATGTTGATTTCCGTGATCACCGGTCTGCGGAGCGGGAGCGATTATCGGGAGGTGGCGCGGGCGGGCGCGATCGTGGCCCGGATGGATGCCGCACAGATGCGCGCGCTGATGGATCGTGTGGATGCGTGGCCGACCCGAGATCGCGACCGATGGCTTTCGCAATTGATCGGCGACTGGACCCGCGCCGATCCGCAAACCGCGACCGAATGGATGAAGCCGCGCCTGGCGGGTTATGCCATGAATCCGTGGTTCGGCGTATCGTGGCGGGATAGCGAACTCGAAATGGTCGAAGCCTGGGCCGAACGCGCTCCCGACCGGGCCATTGAATACGCACGGACCGTTTCCCGGACCTCGCTGGCCGGCACGATCTTAGGCCGGGCGATCAATCGCCTGCCCGACCTGAGCATTCCCCAGCGTCTCAACATTCTGCTCGATTTCCCGGACTCCGAGAGTCGTGACCGGGCGCTCCAATCATTTTTTGTGCGATGGGCTCAGACCGATCCCGAAGCAACGTTTACCGCCGCCGCCTCTCTCCCGCCCGGAAAGGCGCGCGTCAGTGCCCTGGCGGAGTCGCTGGCCCTCTGGGTTCAAAAAAATCCGGCGTCAATTCTGGCGAAGGTGTCGTCTCTTGGGATCTCCGAGCCGGCGATGCTTGGGATAGTAGCGAAGGAGGCCGCGAAATCTGATCCCGTCGCAACCGGGCGATGGCTCACGGATCAGCATCCCGACGCGCTGCCGAGTGTCGGTGTGATCGTCGCAAAATTCTGGGCGCAGCGCGATCCGGCCGCAGCATTCTCGTGGGCGGAGGAGAATCAGATTTCCCTCTTGTCCCCGGCGGACTCGCGGGCTTTGAAACTGCCGGACGGGGTGAGCGGAATGCATCGATCGAGCTGGACTCACAATCTCCGTTTCAAGAGGCGCTATCCGCGAAACGCAAAGAGACGTTGGAGTGGCTGCAAGCGCTTCCGGCCGGGCCCGAGCGCGACCGCTTTGTTGAGGCCGCCGTCCGCGGGGTGGACGGGGAGTCGATGGAAACCTTGTTTCTGGAACTCCCGCCAGAAGCGGCGATTCGTTGCGCCGGGATGGTCGCTTCCCGGCTCGCGGCGAAGGACGTCGAGCGCGCGCAGGAGTGGGCATCGAGTCTGGCGGACCCGGATGGGAGGGCCGCGGCGTGGAAGGCCATTGGCGGCGGGCGCGAGGAGCCGCTGGCGATTCCGTCGGGACCCGATCGCGATGCGATGCTCACGGGGATGGCGCTCGCCCGGGCGACCGCCAAACCGGAAGACGCATTCGCACGGATGCTCGAAATCGACGATCCCACGCGGCGCCGTGAAACCTTCGACGACATCCTTTCGTTGGTTTTCCGCGACCCGGTCGAGATCGCGCCGGGGGTGACGATGGCCGCGACACCGGAATCGACAGTGCAGGCCGTCCGTGAGTGGGTGAAAAACTCGAACGTGCCGGATGAGTGGAAACACGATTGGGATCGGCGGCTAAACGATCTGGAATAACCGCGCCGCAAACACGGAAATACGATGCCTTCGGGCTCCTGGACTGACAGCATGCACGGATGCTCAAAGCGATTCTTCGATCGATCATGGGCGGCTTCTACGTCCTGGCGGGGATCGCGCATTTCGTGCGGCCCGAAGCTTATAGGGAGTTGATGCCGCCTTATCTCCCGTGGCACCTGGCGCTCATCTATCTCAGTGGCGCAGCCGAGATCATCCTTGGGATCGGCGTCTTCATCCCGCGGTTTCGCCGCCTGGGCGGGTGGGGAATCATCGCGCTGCTGATCGCGGTTTTTCCGGCCAACATCCACGCGGCGAGGCACGGACTGCTTTCGATTCCGACCTGGGTGCTGTGGGCGCGCCTTCCGTTTCAATTGGTCCTGATCGCGTGGGCGTATTGGTGCTGCCTCGCCCGCGATGAATCGACAGGAGATTCGACCGGGTGACGTTCAGGATTCGCCAGAAATCTGCATCACGAAGACCGCGGAACAGCTCCGCCGTTCACTCTCCACCTGCGACGAGCGAACGGCGTCGAGGCAAGCAGGAGCACGAGGGTTGAAGGCTCGGGAACTGCGAACAAGACGATGTCATTTCCGTCACCAGCCTCGTAGCTGATGCGGAAGAACTGAGTGCCGGATCGAAACTCAGTGCCCTCCTTGAGTTCGACGCCTTGGAAACTGAAGTGATGCGGGGCGACGCCGACAATGGGATCGGCGCCGTCGTTGTCCAGAATCTGAAAGGTGTCGATGAAGTCCGCCGGATCGTAGGCGAGGTCAAGCGTGAGATCGACCAGGCCATCGAGCATCACGGCGCCGCGGACCGAGATGCGATCGAAGTCGTCGGCAGCTGCAATCTCCAGCGCGAGGGAGGCGGATTCGAGCGCATCGGACGGAGTGGAAAAGGTGAGACTATTTACCGTCAGATGGGCGACCCCCGGCCCTGGCGCGAGGAGACCGAAAGTTCGCACATCGCGATCCCAGTCGCTATTTCCCATGGCTGCGGACCCGGAGCTGACAATTACCAAGTCGCCCCCGAATGCAGGCTCTCCACCCGACAGTGATCCATTGATGATCACCGTGCCTTCGTTCACCACGACGTCGCCCAGGAATTCGTCGGCATCGTGAAGTGTCAGCGAGCCTTCGCCTTGTTTCAGCAAGCTGCCGCGGCCGAGGACGGGGCCGTTGAACATCACCTCAAAAGCTCCGGAGGAAATAGAGGCATTGCTCGAGGGGTGAATCGCGCGATCGGTTGTCCAATTGAAAGTCGGCACGAGAATTCCCGCGGTGAAAAATATCGCGCCACCCGCTCCGAATGCGGCGTCGGAGGTGAATCGCAGGAGATTGAGCGCTGACATTCCGATGGTGGTCGCGCCGGTGTAGGTATTCACACCGGTGATCGACAGCGATCCGATGCCGCCGAATGTCACATTGCCGGCGCCGTTGATTTCGCCGGCGAGAGTGAGTGTCGCGTCGGAGCCGTTCGACACAGTGCCTCCAGTCTCGCCGAGCACGATCGAGCGCGAAAGGACGGCGGAGGCAGTGCCGGAATATTCGATCGAGCCGCCGTCGAGATGAATGGGCGCTGTGGTGGAACCGAGCGCCTCTGGGCTGACGAAGGAAAGGATACCACCCACGACATGGATCGGACCGTCGATGTCACTGTCGCCGCTGAGAGTCAGTGTTTGCGGACCTGCCTTCGTCAATCCCGCTGTACCTGAGATAACCGAGTTGATGGCGATTGGGCCATTGGCCGCGATGATAACGGCTTCTACGCCGCCAAAGTGTAGTGGAACGGCGAGCGTCGCGGTGCCGCTAAAACTGGTGAGGATGGTGCCGCTGGTGATGGTGAGCGCGCCGATGCCGCTGATCGATGGCTGCGCAGGGCCACTCAGTAGGAGGGAATTTACCGTAAGTGGTGCGTCGAGCGATTGCGCGCCGGATACGAGCGCATTCCCTCCAGTGGCCGCCGCGTCGCCGAGTCCCTGCGCGAAATCGGTTGCCGGGTCGAGCGGACGCAGCCCTTGCATATCGTTGACCGTCAGGAAGGAACTCTGCGGGAAGTCCAACGTGGTGAACATCCACGGAATAATGCTCGTTCCGGGTCCGCCGTCCGCGCCGCCACCGACCGTGCGCGGCGGCGTGTCGATATGAATCTGCGGCGCTTTGGGATCGCTGAGGTCTCCGAGATTTTCTGCCTCGATCTCCAAGACCCCGCCTTCGGCCCGGATCATCTCCGGAATCCGCAAATTAACTGCGGAAACGGACGTGGAGATGAGATGAGGAGCTAGCACGATCTTTCCGCCAGGAAGCGCAAAAATCGTTCCCGCGTGTTCCACCGCGGTACCCGCGGACGGTGCCATCAAGGTCAGTGGGCCGGCCAGGTAAATTGGCGCTGAGTCGCTTAAACATTCGTTCGTGCTGGTGTCGTAGCTGACGCGCAGTTCGCCGCCCCGAATGCGAATCGCGGACGTGGCGCGGAGTTCTCCTCTCGCATTCAAGAGTTGGCCGCTCTTCCCAAGAGTCAGGATCGAATTCTGTCCGACGATGGTTTCGCCGGTGTGATCCGCCGGGACGTTCAGGGAGAGCATCGACGACAAATCAAGGTGGAATGCCCCCCCGCCATCGATCGTCGCCGGAAAGTCGAAGCCACCCCCGGTGCCATGAATACGGGCATCGCCAGCCAGATGCAGCGGAACATTGAGAATTCCTGAAATCTCCAGGACGCCGCCCTCGACGGTGAGCGGCAGCGGATGGATTGCCGCCGGTCCACGCAGATAGTTAAGATGACCGGAAACCAGGGTGACCCCCGCGCCGGCAGTTTCGCCGCTCAGCGTCAGCGTGCGGAATGTGTCAGCATTGCCTCCATCGACCAACCGAATCGTCCCCGTGCCGCGGATGTCTCCGGTGAAGGTGAAGTCCTGTCCGCCGGCGCCCAGAGTGAGCATCGCACCCTCGAGGTTCACGATGCCGGCGCCGGCGAGCCCACCGACGGTCACATCGTTTCCCTCGAGATCGAAAGTTGCGCCCGGTGCGAGAGTCACGCGTCGTGAATTTGCCAGCGCGTCTGGCGTCGCCAGGCGCAGTGTGCCCGCGCCGATCGCCACCTCAGCCGCGCCCGTCGGCTGGGCGCCGAGCGTGAGAATACCCGGGCCGGATTTTGTATAGCCGCCGCTGCCCAGGACCGTCGTCTCCAGGATCAGATCCCCAAAGGTCGCGATGACGCCGGGAGCCGGTCCGAAATCTAGGATCCCGCCGGTGATCACCGAGCGTTGCCCGGATCGGATCAGCATCTGTCCGCTCGATACGGTGAGGGATTGTCCAGGGTTTTGGGAAAAGCTGGCGCCGGGATCGAAGGCCAGGCTTCGGACGGTATTCGCCGTTCCGCCCGCGGAGACGCTGCTCTGAATGAGTGCGTGCGCAGTCGCGGACGTGGCCGGATTTTGCAGCAAACCAACGACGGGCGTGTAGTCGTCGTCGGCGAGCGGTTGGATACCGATCACGCCGGCGAGATCACTCGCGCCATTGTAAGTGGTGAAGCTTTCGGAGCCGTCGGCGAGGCCGGTCGCGGCATAGATACCGGTCGCGAACCCGTCGGTGATGGCCGGTGGATTCGCGAGCACCAGCCGGCCAAAACCGGCGTCGGCCGGTCCGCCAATGGCGCTGCCCACGAGAAGCAGTTCGGAGCCGTTGCCGATCAGGTTCTGGGCTTCGACGATCAGACCCGCTCCAGCCTCGCTCGCGAACCGCAGCACATTGCTTCCACTTCCGCCGCCGGCGATCTCGAGCTTGGAAATGACTTCCTTCGTCACGCCCGGTCCGGTGCCGCCGAATCGAAACGTTCCCCCACCGAAGACCACCGTTGTTCCAACCGCCAGTTGCTGCGGACCGCCAGGGCCTTTTTGCAAATGGAATTCACCTTGGGGAAAAATTTGGATTTCCGCGCTCAGCACTTGACCGGCATTTGCCAACGCCACCGTCCCCCGGTGGATCAATATTTCTCCCGATAACGAGGACGGCGCAGAAATTGTCAGAGTGCCATCCCCCACCTTTTGCAGCACTGAATTCTGGCCGCTGACATGGCCATCCCAGCTCGCGTCAAATCCGTTGGTATCGACGATGCCATTGGCGAGGACTCGGATGTCGCGGGTGGTGGTCCACGGGCCGAGCAGTCGCAATGTGCTCCCGATCCACACCGCGCCGCTCCCAAACACTTCGTCGCTGACAATCTCAGTGGTGCCGCCGGCGAGGACAGTTGGGCCGGCGTGGGTATTGCCGGTATTCAGCCGGAACAGTCCGCCTCCGGACGGACCACCAAATATAATACCTCCTGCGCCGCTGATCGGTCCATCGAGAGCGAGCATGGACAACGCAGAACTGAACGAAAGGAAACCGCTGCCGACTTCAATTGGACGGGCGAAACGGAGCGGGACGGCCCCCCCGATATGCGAGTTCTCCGCCATTGGAAACAATCGACCCGGGATCGGTGCCGAGCTGCGCGAGCGCCGTGAATTCGATTCGACCGGCATTCAGCGTCAACGGACCACTGAACGTGCTGTCGCTTTGCAGAATCAGCGGACCGTCGCCAGATTTGGTGACGCCGTTTGAGCCGGTGATGCCGCCGCCGATCGTGATTGCACCCGTTGCGAAAAGTTGCCCCTCGGCGGCGCCGAAATGGAGCGGCACTTTCACGTCCAGGCCGCGCAACGAGAGGATTGTGCCACTCGTCACGGTGAGGGAGCCCGACCCATCGAGCACGATTGGGTTTGGCGCCAGGAGCCCATTTACGGTCACGGTTCCTTCAATCGTTTCGTCGGCGGTCGGGCGCACGTTATTCGTCGGTGCCGCTCCCGCGAGAGTCGGTGCGTATTCGGTGGCAGAGTCCAGCAAGCGCACGCCGAACGCTGGATCATAAGTGACGAGTCCGCCTGTGAGTGCGATGTTCGTATTGGTTTCTCCGATGGCGAAGGGGATGATGCCGATATCCGGTCCAACGCCGCCACCGCTCAGGGGAGACGGATTTGAAAAAAGGATGCGATGAGAATCCAGAGGGGATCCGGTGAGGAAGAAACTGCGGAAATGCACGGTGCCGCGCTGGAGGCGGTCGATTGAACTCGCGCTGAGGATGGTTGCCGCGGCGGTGGGGACAGGTTCGAGACCGTAAAGATTGAACCCGGCGACGGAAACCGGACCTATCGTTTCAGTGAAAGGAGCGGATGGTGTGACCAGCAGGCGGCCGCTCCGAAGGATGACGGGTGTCGAGTCGCCGATGCGGTCGGCACCGCCGGAAAGCAGGAGCGTTCCACCGGTTCGAACGTCGATGAGCGCGGAGTTGAGAATGGAGCCGGCACCGGTGAGTGAAAGCGTTGCGCCGCTGTGAGCCGGGGTGGTCGCAGTGAAACCGTAGTCGATGACGGTCGCGCCCGTGTAGGTCGCCGGGGCGGTCAGCCGGAGGGTTCCATTCAGAAAACGGACTTGCATACCCGTTCCGGGGACGGCGCTGGAAATTACGCCGCTCAGCGAGGGGGAGAAGGTCGTGCTCAGCGAGGAAACGACGAGGTCGCTCGCGAGCTCGATGTCGTTCCCGAGCGAAGTGCTCATGATCAGCGTGCCGCCGCCGATCCGCAGAATTCCGCCGCCGAGCGAGGTCGTCGGCGAGGTTTCCCGACGCCAGCTCGATGACCCCGGTCACTCCGGCGGTGCCCGTGATTCGTATCAAATTGCCGGCTCCCGCCGGGCCGCCAGTCGCGATGCGCAACGTCTGCCCGACGCCGAGACTGCTGAGCGTGGAGATCGTGATATTTCCCGTCCGACTTCCGAGACAGCGTCACGATGTCATCTTCCGGATCGAGCAACAGTGGTGCGGTGATGGTGATCGAGCCCGTGCCGTCCTGACGGATCCCCGCATTCGCGCCGCCTAGCGTCAGTATCCGCGGAAACAGCGAAGACAGAGTCAGCGCGCTGCCGGGAGACTGGTCAAAGATGAGTTGATTGACCAGGAAGTCGTCATCGAGATCGTGCGCGCGAGGTCGCGAATTGAACCGGTTCCGAAGAAAATCGAAGCGCCAGCGTCGCGCTTCCCACCTCGAGCGGCGGCGTGCCACCGACCCAGTTTGCGCCCATTGACCAATCGCCAGCGACACCCCCAATCCAGATTTTTTCCTGCGCGTGCGCGAGAGTGAACGACGGTGCGAGCGAGAGCGCGAAAAGCCCGGCAAGAACTCGCAGGGGACCGCGGGAAGCACGGGGGAACGGCGCCATGCCGACTTTTAAGCTTCGGTTTTGATTTCGTAAAGGGAAGTTTTTGAAGCCTTGAATTCTTGCTCCCATCCGGTTTGGACGGATTTCACGGACAGCTCCCGCACAAATCCCTTTCCGCTTAGGCCGACCTGTGGCATAACGCGCGGCTCTTTTTCCTCTCCCACCCCGGGGGTTGAACGAAAATGGACCAAACCCTCGCCAGCCAGGAGCTCCAAGTGGAGCGCAAACACATCATCATCGAGTTCCGCGAGAACGATCGTGGGCGATTCCTGCGCCTGACTGAAGAGGCCCATGGCCGGCGCAACACTGTCATCATTCCCAGCACGGGGCTGACGGAGTTTGCCCGGCTGCTCGAGCAGGTTCTCAACGATAGCGGCCATTACGCCTCCGAGAAGCGCCAGCCCTGAGCGGTCGCCGCCGGACACTTTGTTTTCCTCACATCTCCACACCAAAAACGACCAACTCATATGGCAGCAAAATCCAAAACCGTAACCCGCAAACCGGCCCAGGCGTCGAAGTCGCCCAAGGCTCAGAAATACGTTTACACCTGGGGCAACAAAAAAGCCGACGGCGACGGCTCCATGAAAGCCCTGCTCGGCGGCAAAGGCGCGAACCTCGCCGAAATGACCCGCATCGGCCTGCCGGTGCCTCCCGGATTCACCATCACCACCGAGGTCTGCACCTATTTCTACGCGCACAAGAAGCACCTATCCGAAGGAGCTCCAGGCGCAGATGGAAGCCGGCATCGCGAACATGGAAAAGATCATGGGCTACAAGTTCGGCGACGACCAACGGCATGCCGCTGCTCGTCGCCGTCCGCTCCGGCGCGCGCGATTCCATGCCCGGCATGATGGACACGATTCTGAATCTCGGCCTCAACGACCAGACCGTGCGTCGCGCTGGCCGACGCCACCAAGAACGAGCGCTTCGCGTGGGATTGCTACCGCCGCTTCATCCAGATGTATGGCGACGTCGTGCATGGGCGTGCAGAAGCGCGAAGGCGAAGATCACGAGCCGTTTGAAGTCGTCATCCACGAGTTCAAGCACGAGAAGTATCACCAGGACATCGTGGACACCGAACTCACCGCCGAAGACCAGCAGGAACTCGTCAAGCGCTTCAAGGCGCTGGTCAAGGAACGCACCGGCAAGGATTTCCCGAACGATCCGTGGGACCAGCTTCGCGGCGCCGCCGGCGCCGTGTTCGGCTCCTGGATGAACGACCGCGCGATCGTTTATCGCCGCAAATACAACATCCCCTCCGAATGGGGCACGGCCGTCAACGTGCAGGCGATGGTCTATGGCAACACCGGCGAGAACTCCGGTTCCGGCGTGGCGTTCACCCGCAACCCGGCCAACGGCGCGAACGAATTCTACGGCGAATTCCTCATCAACGCCCAGGGCGAAGACGTCGTCGCCGGCGTGCGCACGCCCGAGCCGGTGCTCGAGCTGAAGAAGCAGATGCCCGAAGTCCTACGCGGAACTGATGAAGGTCCGCGCGACCCTGGAAAAGCATTTCAAGGACGTGCAGGACGTCGAGTTCACGATCCAGGACGGCAAGCTGTTCATGCTCCAGACCCGCAACGGCAAGCGCACCGCCGCCGCCGCGCTCAAGTTCTCCATGGACATGGTCAAGGAGAAGCTCATCGACTGGGAAACCGCCGATTCTGCGCAACCCGGCCGATCAGCTCGACCAGTTGCTCGCGCCGATCTTCGATCTCGCCGAAGTCAAGAAGGCCAAGGTCATCGCCACCGGTCTGCCCGCCGGTCCCGGCGCGGCTTCCGGCAAGATCTATCTCAACGCCGACCGCGCCGTGCTGGCCGCGCGAGAAGGGCGAAAAAGTTCTGCTCGTCCGCAACGAAACCTCGCCCGAAGATCTGCGCGGCATGATCGCCGCCGAAGGCATCCTGACCGCGAAAGGCGGCGTCAGTTCGCACGCGGCGCTCGTCGCCCGCCAGATGGGCAAGGTCTGCGTCTGCGGCGCCAGCCGCGCTGCAGATCGATTACGACAAGCCAAGACCGTCGACGGTTGCCGGCCAGACCTTCAAGGAAGGCGACTTCCTCTCCATCGACGGCACCAGCGGCATCGTCTATGCCGGCCAGCTCAAGACCGCGCCGTCGCGAAATCATCACCGGCATGCTGCACGGCGACAAAGCCGCGCAGAAGACCGAGAAGTTCAAGAACTTCATCCAGCTGATGAACTGGTGCTCGCAAGGCCACGCAAGCTCGCAGGTCCGCACCAACGCCGACTACCCCGGAGCAGACCGAGAACGCCATCGCGTTCGGCGCCGTCGGGCATCGGCCTCACCCGCACCGAACACATGTTCTTCGAGGGCGACCGCATCGACGCCATGCGCGAAATGATTCTCGCCGACAACGTCGAAGACCGCAAAGCCGCGCTCGCGAAACTGCTGCCGTATCAGCGCGAGGACTTCACCGGCATCTTCAAGGCGCTCAAAGGCTTCCCGGCCACCATCCGTTTCCTCGATCCGCCGCTGCACGAATTCCTGCCGCACGACCACGAAGTCGCAGGCGGACCTCGCGCGAGAAGATCGGCGTCAGCGTCGAGAAGATCGCCCAGCGCGTGCAGCGAACTGCACGAGTTCAACCCGATGCTCGGTCACCGCGGCTGCCGCCTCGGCATCGCGTATCCGGAAATCACCGAGATGCAGGCCCGCGCCGTCTTCGAAGCCGCCGCCGATGTCGCGAAGAAGAAGATCAAGGTGAAGCCCGAAGTCATGATCCCGCTCGTCGGCTTCAAGAAGGAACTCGATCTCCAGGTCGAGATCGTCCATCGCGTCGCCAAGGAAGTCATGGCCGAGAAGAAGGTGAAGTTCGACTACATGGTCGGCACCATGATCGAAGTCCCGCGCGGCGCGCTCACCGCCGACGAGATCGCGCAGACCGCCGAGTTCTTCAGCTTCGGCACGAACGACCTCACGCAGACCGCCTCGGCATCAGCCGCGACGACATGGGCACCTTCCTCATGCCCTACACCGAGAACGAAATCTTCAAGAAGAACCCGTTCGCCACGATCGACCAGACCGGCGTCGGCCAGCTCATGAAGATCGCCGTCGAGAAAGGCCGCAGCACCCGTCCCGGACATCAAGCTCGGCATCTGCGGCGAACACGGCGGCGATCCGGACTGCGTGAAGTTCTGCCACAAGCTCGGCCTGAACTACGTGAGCTGCTCGCCCTTACCGCGTGCCCGTCGCCCGCCTCGCCGCCGCCCAGGCCGCGATCGAAGAAAAGCGCGCTGCCGGGGCCAAACCCGCCAGCAAACCCGCCGCCCGCAAGAAGTCTCCGGCGAAGAAACGGAAGTAACCCGCGTCCAACTCAGCCGGAAAGTCAAAGCCGCCCCGGGAAGCTGGGGCGGCTTTTTTACGCCGCGGACACGCCCCGCTTTTTCGCCGAACCTTCTGCGAGCGATTGCGCAATCAACGAGCGGACGGCTCCCCGGACTGTGTCCTCTTGAAAGAATTTTCGCATTAATACCCTGGGACGATGGGCCAATGGAACCAGATCGCGAAGTGGTCGCCCAACAGCGTGGCACCGAGATACTGGCCGGCGACAGCTTCCTCCGGCGTGCGGACTCCAAAGGCGTTCGCCACGAAGTCCGCGGCGACGTTGAGGCCGTAACCCGAACCGGTGGTGGAGATTCCAGCCCGGAAGAGCGATTGCAGATCGAGGGTGCGCAAGTGGTCGCGGTCGCTCTCGCTCAGCGCGTTGAGCAGCACGAAGCGAAGGTTTTCACCCTGAGTTTCCGGCACGGGAAACAGGATCAGCTGGATGCGATCGCCGGCGGAATGGCGGCAGGCGTTGTTGAGCAAATTGTAGAGGATCCGATCGAGAGCACCGAATTCGACACAGCATTCGGAGATGTCCACGGGTTGGGGACAATGGACCTCGAGTTGCACGCTCTTGTCGCCCGTGGTGAGCCGGGCGCCATTCCACTTTTCGACGATGAAGTCGGTGCCGTGAATTTTAATCTCCAGATCCTCATTGCGCTTCGCGTCATCGAGCCCGAGCAGCGCGTTGCGCATAATTTTCAAATGGTCCCGGACGAGAAAGTAAAACGCATCGCACGGTGAACCTTCCTGCAATCCGAGGCGCCAGTATTCGATGTGACCGATGAGCGAAGTGAACCCGCCGCCGCGCACATCGTGCACGGTTTTCGCGAGAAGAGGGCTTGGATTCGCTCGATGGCTTGCCGGACCGAGAGTGCGAATCTCTTTCACCAAACCGTTCACGTCGTACCGATCGAGAAACGTTCTCATCACGCTTTCACGAGCCGGGTCGTCACCTTGTAAAGCGGAGAAAAACCCCTCGAGGAAAGCGTAGAGTTGACGGATGATCGCCTGATCAGGCGCGACGAAGTCCTCGATGGAAATGGCAAGATCGTCGCCGTGGTAGCGTTTGGCCCGACCATTCTGGAGGACAGTGGGAGCAACGCCCAGCAAGTCGGCGTGAGTCACGGAACGGGGAAACTTCATAAGGTCAGACGTGGAAAATCAGCGTTTCCCACGCGAGCAGGTCCGTCACGACAATACCGTAAAACGTCCGCCCGCAAACCGTGTCGTGGCGAGCACGCACCGACTTTACCTCCCGATTGAGAAAGCAGCGGCTGATTCGTCGAGTTGATACGCTCTCGTCGAAAGCCGGCTCAGCAGTGCGACGGGTAAGCGAACGCCCCGTTAGCGGGACGACGCGGCGGTAAAGGCGGAGCTACGCTGCGGCCGGGCCGGATTCTGCCGTCCGATTATTTGGGGCAACTGGCGTGGCGACGGCAGGTGGAAGTGCTCGGGGACGCCAGCCGGCGGGATGCCTTGTCGCGACGCTCGCGATTGGCCATCATCGACTCACCCGTGAAAGAGCAGTTTCCCATCGACCGGAGAAAATGTTGCGGCGAGCGCGAGCAACAGAAACAGGATGGCGTTCTCGCGAGAGAAAAGCCCTAAATGGAATCTGCAAAAACGCCCTGGAAAAACGCGTTCGCGATTGATCTCCGTTCGCTGGCTCTGTTTCGCATCGCGATGGGAACGCTACTGCTGGCAGATTTGGCCATTCGCGTCACGGACTTGAGGGCGATGTATACCGACTTTGGAATGTTTCCGCGCGCTGAGATTTGGGGTCGCATTACGACTTGGAATTGGTCGTTTCATTTGTGGAGCGGCGCGTGGGAATACCAGGCATTCCTGTTCGGCGCTGGCAGCCGGTCTGGCGCTGGCACTTCTGGTTGGCTTTCAGACGCGGCTCGCAGTGATAGGGTCCTGGCTGATGCTGGTCTCGATCCATCATCGAGTGCCCGCGATCATCAGCGGCGCCGAGATTCTCCTTCGGATGCTGTTGTTTTGGGCGATGTTTTTGCCGCTGCATCTAACATGGTCGCTGGATCAATGGCGAGACAAGCGCCGGGGCTACCCCCGCGGGCCACGCGACAGCGCGCCAGTGCGGTCGGTTGCCTCTTCCGCCATTCTGCTGCAGATGGCGCTGTTGTATTTGTTCTCAGCCATCGCCAAAACCAACGGGCAATGGTTCAGCGGCGAAGCACTCGCAGGCATTTTGCAGCACGATTTCTATGCATCACCGTCGGCGGCCTGGCTCCTGCGCTTTCCGCGGCTGCTGACGGTCATGACTTGGGGCACGTTGCTCATGGAATGGCTTGCCCCCTTTCTGCTGTATTTCTCCAGAGCCAACACACGACTGCGCCTGGCGACAATCACGCTGTTGGCCGCGATGCATGTTGGCATCGGCATTTTTCTCGAAGTCGGCTTGTTTTCGTTGGTGTCGGTAACCGGCCTGTCGCTGTTTCTGCCCGCAGAGTTTTGGAACAGCCGGGCGCTGGCCCGTTTTTGCGGTTCATCCGAGCCGACGTTCCAAAGTTCACCATTCAATGGTCAATCTCTCAAGTTCGATGCTCGGCGTTTCGCCACCCGGACGACCTGCGCGCTGGCCTTGATTTACGTCCTCGCGGTCAGCATCAACAGCCTCCCCGGCCGTCCACTGACTCCGCTCGCGCCCGCGAGATGGAAAGCGCTGTCGCGAGGCCTAGGGCTATCGCAGAGCCTGGGCATGTTTGGAGAGATTCCCTCGAATGACGGGTGGTATGTCGCGCGGGCGAAGCTGAGGAATGGGTCGGAGGTTGACTTGCTGCGGAATGGTGCAGCCGTGAATTGGAACAGGCCTGAATCTCCTCCACGGCTGTATCCAAACCATTATTGGCAAAAGCTTTTTCGGGAGATGAGTTACTTCGATGAACAGGGTTACCAAGTCTGGCGTGCGCCGGTGGCAGATTATTTGTGCCGGGACTGGAACGCTCGTCATCCGCCGGAACAGCACGTCGCAAGATTCGAGTTCGTCTTTTGTATGATGAACAAGATTGACACAGCCGCACCGCCGCAAACCCGTCTGCGACGACTTGTGCATCTCGATTTCCGTCCGGACCAAGAGCGCCCCATTGTAAGCGGCTATGACGATTCGCCTCAGTCGCCGCTGCCAGGAAACAGCCGATAAGATTTCCAGACGTGCAGAGGAGAGGCGGTGCGCTGATGGGTTTTCGACTGGTAGCGGTGCTGGATCGGCGCGCCGAGGGTATACTGGCTGGCTCCGCGACAGTGACCGACCCGTTTTGGGCTGGGCCCCCTGGCCGGCTCTTCGGCCAACTACTTACCCAAGCCCAGTCTCGCTCCGATGACACACGACAATCAGATTACATTTTCGTTAATTTTCCTCTTGCCTCGAACGTGTGCATTCCGTATTCGCAACCTCATTCCCCGAACCCAATGAAAACTACCCCAATCATTGCTCTGTTTCCCCTTCTCGGCACCGTGGCCTTCGGCGCCACGACGGCCTCCTTCGACGGCGGGGCCGATACCCCGATCTTTCTCAACCAGTTCGGGGCAACCCCTGGAGCATCAATCCAACCGGCGGGCGGAAACCCAGACGGATACCTCCAACTGACCGCAAACGCTAACGATCAGAACAATTTCGCGACGTTCGATTTGAGTGATCCAGGCGCGAGTTTTTCGGCCTCGACCTTCACCTTCCAATTCCGCGTCGATAACCTCGGGGCCGGTGGGGCGGACGGCTTTTCATTCAACTACTATCCGACGGCGATTTACGGAACCACGGGTGCGCTCGTCGGGTCAGCACCCTTTGCCCCTGAGGATCCCGCCGGGGCCGGCGTGCTGGGATTCGGTTTCGACACGTGGGGCAACGGCGGAACATTCGACGCGAATGGAAACTCCGCCGACTATTCCGAAATCACCCTCTTCTTTGATGGAGCGTTGATCAACCGGATCGATGACACCCGTCTGCTCGCCAACCCATTAAATCTCAAAGACGGTGCCTGGCACACGGTGAATGGGACGGTGGATACCGCAGGCGCGACCGTCACGATGAGCGTCGATGGCAACCCGATTTTCGACTCGGTCGCGGTGCCGGGGTTGGTCGCAGCTGAGGCCAGGGTTGGATATGCGGGACGCACCGGCAACGCCAACGAGCAGGTGAGCATCGACAATGTAAACGTGCAGTTCGTGCCCGAGCCGGGGGTCATTGGTGCCCTGGCGGTGGGTAGCCTGGTCCTCCTTCGCCGGCGTCGCCGCTAGCTTAACGAGCAATCTTCTGATAAGCGGGCGGACCAAATGGTCCGCCCGCTTTTTCTTTGAACACCCAACCCGGAATACCGGTGCCCGCCACCTTTCCGCGGTTACTGCTGCTCGCAGCTACCGCCTTGGGGACCGGTGGCTGCCGGGAATCGACGCCTACAACGGACGGTTCTCAGCCAGAGGAACGGCAGGGATGGTTCGAGGACGTCACCGACAAGACTGGCGTCGAATTTCAACACCACAGTGGTCCCGCGGCTGACTATTTCATGCCAGCGAATATTGGCTCCGGGCTGGCAATGCTCGACTATGACAACGACGGCCGGCTGGACCTTTACCTGGTGCAAAACGCAGGCGCGGATTCGTCCGCTCGCAACCAGCTCTTTCACCAGGAACCGAACGGGCACTTTACGGACGTCAGTGCCGGCTCGGGACTGGACGTGGCAGGCTGGGGCATGGGGGTGGCAGTCGGCGACGTGGATAACGATGGCGCGTGCGACTTGGTGGTGACGGAGTTTGGCGCGGTGCGCCTCTTCCGGAATGAAGGAAACGGCAAATTCCGTGAACTGGCCGAGTCCGGTCTCTCCAATCCGATGTGGGCGGTCTCGGCCTGCTTCTTCGATTACGACCGCGACGGCTGGCTCGATCTCGTGATCGGCAACTACGTCAACTACGATCCGCACCGGGTGTGCTTCGACGAATCAGGCCAGCGCGACTTCTGCGGCCCGCAGACATTCCAGGGATCCGTGACGAAACTATTCCACAATCGCGGTGCTCAAAGCGGGGCGCGATTCGAGGACGTCACCGTGTCGTCGGGCCTCGGTGCGGTGAGCAGCTCGGCGCTCGGTGTGGTCGCGGCCGATTTCGATGGAGATGGCTGGCCGGATATTTTTGTGGCCAGCGATGGCGAACCGAACCGACTTTGGATCAATGCGGAGAATGGCACTTTTCGCGATGAAGCGCTGCCGCGGGGCGTGGCCGTCAATGGCATGGGGCGTCCGGAAGGTGACATGGGAATCGCGCTGGCCGACGTGAATGGCGACCACCACTTCGATCTTTTCGTGGCCCATCTGATCGAAGAGACGCACACTCTCTGGATGCAGTCACCGCGAGGCCTTTTTCAGGACCGCACCGCGTTCAGCGGCCTGGCGCGTCCAAAGTGGCACGGCACTGGATTTGGCGCGGTGCTCGAGGATTTCGACAACGACGGCTGGCCCGATGCCGCAGTGGTGAACGGCGCGGTGCGGCGTAATCAGTTTGTCCATCCGGATAAGGCAACCGAGTCAGCGGTCGGTCCTTTCTGGGCGCCGTACGCTGAGCGAAATCAACTTTTCGCGAATCAAGGGCGGGGTGATTTCCGCGATGTCTCGGACGAGAATCCGGCCTTCTGCGGTGCCGCTCACGTTGGACGCGGACTCGTGGCGGGCGATTTGAACAACGACGGTGGCGTGGATCTGGTCATTTCAAATGTCGACAGTCGTGCGCGAGTTTTTCGCAACGTCGCCCAGAACCGTGGAAATTGGATCAGCGTTCGGGTCATTGACCCCGAGCTTGGCGGCCGTGATGCCTACGGCGCGATCGTGACGGTTTCTGCTGGTGAGAAGAGCTGGACCCAGTGGTGCAATCCGGGTTCGAGCTTCGCCTCGAGCAACGATCCGCGGGCGCACTTCGGGCTGGGCAAGAACACGGTCATCGACGCGATCGATGTCGTGTGGCCCAACGGCGCGGCGGAGACGTTTGTCGGCGGACCTGTCGGAAGGTTGATCGTGCTCCGAAAAGGTGATGGCCAAACCAAAGCGCCGTGAGGATCAGGCTGCTCACACGACCGGAGATCGTCGCGCTGGGAATATCGTTGTGCGTGGTCGGCTGCCAACGGGCGCCGCGCGGTGAACCGCCGAGGCATCCAAACGTTCCAGCGATCAATCTGGCCAATATCGATCCCCGAATTGTAGCAACGATTGAAAAGGCCCAGGCAGAAATCGCGCGCGATCCGGCTTCGGTTCGAAACTGGGCCTCGCTCGGCGCCGTCCTGATGACGCACAAGTTTCACGCCGAGGCGGTTCGTTGCTTCGCGGAAGCGGAATCGCTGCAACCCGACCAGCCACGGTGGCCCTACCTTCAGGGCGTGATTTTGCTGACCTGGGCGCCGGAGGAGGCTCTGCCGAAACTCGAACGTGCTGCCAAACTCGCCGGCGATACGCCCCCGGCTCCAAAACTGAAACTTGCGGAGGCACTGCTCGAGCGCGGCCAATTGGACAAAGCGTCAGAACTTTTGACTGCGGTTTCCAAGGCCCACCCCGATGAGCCTCAGGCGAATCTCGGCCTCGGCCGATTGGCACTCGCCCACGAAAAACTCGAGGACGCGGTCGGGTATCTCGAATCGGCGGCACAAAACCCGCAAACGGCGCGGGCCGCCCTCTCGCTGTTGTCGGCCACCCAGCAGCGGCTCGGACACAAAGAGGCCGCGGCTGAAGCTTCGACGCGTGCCGCCGCGCTTCCACGCGAGCCCCCGATGATCGACCCGTTCGTTGGCGAAATATCGGCCATGCAAACAGGTTTGCAGTCTTGGCTGACCCGCGGCGATCGCCTCTTCCGCGCCGGCAAACCACGCGAGGGAATGGCGCTGCTCGAGCAAACGATCGCGATATATCCGAATTCCGCGGCGGCATGGCGCGTCCTCGGACAGGCCCGGCTGATCGAGAAAGATTATCCCGCCGGAGAGAAGGCGCTGCGCCGAGCCATCGAACTCGCACCGGAGGAGAGCGTGATTCATTACGCCCTCGGAAATGCTCTAGCATTACAGGGCCGATTTACCGAAGCCGCCGGCGCGTTTCGAAAAGCAATCGACCTTTGGCCCACGTACGCGCCTTCGTATTATCATCTTGCCCAATGTCTCGAGCAGGAAGGTCAACGTGTGGAGGCGATCGATAGCTATCGATCGGCCACGATCTATGACCCGACTTTTGGTGCGGCCTATCGGCAACTCGGTTCAGCCCTTGCGGCCACGGGCCGATTCAATGAAGCGGTTGAAGCTTTGGCCCGCGCAGTCGCTCTTGACCCTTCGGACCAAAACGCGGCGACGCTACTACGCGAAGCGCAACAGCGGCAGGAACCGTAGGAGACGGTTGACGAACAAGATCCGGGCGAGTTCTGCCGGAGCGTGAAACCCGGTTCCAGATCGACTAAAGAGTCTCAGGGTTTATCGGGCACTCCGTAATTCGCGGTCAGGTAATCGACGATGGAAGGAATCTGTTCATCCACGAGCGGAGCACCGAACTTCGCTTTCATCTTCTTCACGGTGGCTTCCCAAAACTTGCGCGGCATCGGTGGCTGGGTCGTGACGTAACCGGTCGAGTGACAGGTCATGCAGTTGGCCTGGGCGAGTTCGACGCCGGGCGCTTTGCGATAGGTGCCGGTCTCCGGAGGCAACGTAATGGAAACCTCGGTGGCGCGGACGATGGTGACGACGGCAAGTGTGATCGGAACGGAACGCAGGAATTTCATAAGGCGGAAGATCAGGCAGCCGTAATTTTTGTGCTCTCGACAACGTGCCGCAGGTAGCCGGACGGATTCCACAACGGCTCCATCGGCTGCGTCTCGCCGATGCGGTTGAAGGCACGGCAGCGAATGTCAAAGGGGCCGGGATGTGGCGGAGTCCACGCAAGGGTCCACTCGCGAAATGAGTATCGGCCGAGATCCTTTCCCAGCTGGGCTGGTTGCCAGTGTTGGCCAGCATCGGTCGAGACAAGGACTTCGGTGATCCCTGCACCGCCATCGAAGGCGATCCCGCGCAGGAGTGTTTCCTTGCCGGCGACCACCTTTGCGCCGTTTTCGAGGCTGGTCAGAAACGAGCGGATGGTGAACCTCTGGATCGGGATGGTTTTTCCCGGCGTAGCGCCCGGCTCGACGCAATGGCCGGGATTGTCCGGGATGCGATAGGCGGGGTTCATCCAAAAGCCATCGAAGACGGTCCCGATCACGCTAAGTTCATTGACGTGCTTGACCCAATACGTCCCATAATAGCCGGGGACGACGAGCCGCAGGGGAAAGCCGTTGAGCATGGGAAGTGGTTCACCATTCATTTCAAAGGCGAGCAGGACTTCACCATCACGCGCGTGGTCAAGATCAAGGGCCTTGATGAAATCGGGCGTCGCCGGCAGTGGTGGTTTGTCCAGGCCATCGGCGACGACCTGTTTGGCGTCCGCTTTCACTCCGGCTTGATCGAGCACGTCCTTCAGCCGGACGCCCCGCCAGAGCGCATTCCCCATGGCACCATTCCCGAGTTGTCCGCCCCCGACTCGCGGTTGGAAAAATCCCCGGCTATTGCCCGAGCATTGGTTCACCGCGACGACTTCTACATTTTCAAATTTGCCTTTCAACTCGGCCAGCGAGAGTTGCAGCGGCTTTTCGACGAGGCCCTTGATTTCGAGGCGAAAAGCCTCGGGATCGATGGCGAGCGGGATGCCGGACAGATGGTAGCGAACGAAGAACGCATCGTTTGGAGTCATGATTCCGTCGTTGAAGATTGAAAACGGCGTTTCGAGTTGAGGCGGCCGCGCGGTGAGAACTATGAGCGGCCGCTTCCCGGGGAATTTTTCCAGCCGCCGCTCGCCATTGGCGAAGGGAAGGGTGACCGTGTCGTCTGCTGCGAGGAGGCGGGAGCCACCGACGAGGGCGGCGCAAGCCTTCGTGGATTGTGTGAGAAAACGACGCCGGGAAAAATCTGAAGGATTCATGGGTGGACGGAAAGGAAAGGGAGAAATGGATTTGGCAGGAAGGATGTGAGCGACGGCGGATGGGAAGGGGCGAGAGTTAATAGGACCGAAGCAGACACCTTTCGCCAAGGTCGAATGCGGCTCTACGCCTGAGCTATTTTTGAATTCCGGGCTCCGAGAAATACATCAGCAGCAGAGAAATAACGGGAAGCGCAAGTCGGGACGGCATCGGCCGATCAAGAAACACTCGGCGGCGCTGCGGAATCGACATCTCGACGAGTTATCTTGATGGCGCAAACAGCGCAATGTTCAACCAGGCAAGTCCGAGCCGAACGCGGACTCCGATCAAGAAGCGACTCCATGAAATTCCTGCTCAAACTTTCGCTGATCCTGGCCAGTTTCACCATTTCCGGCTGCGTCGTTCCCGCCCCCTACGCACCAGTCGGTCCGCCCCCTGGATATTATGCCGGGAATCGCGTGGATTTTTACTACGTCCGCGGGCAGCCGTATTCCTACCGCTACGGTGCGCTGGTGACTCGCGACGGGCGTTATTATTTCCGGCGCGGCGGACGCTACGTTGTTTATTCCGGTCCCACCCGTGTCTATGCGCCGCCGCCTCGCTACCGGGGACGGCCGGTCAATTACGGGCCGAGACCCGTTCGGGTCGTTCGGTATTGACCGCACCGAATTGTCATTGGGGAGAAGGGGTCGTGGTCACAAACCTCAGCTCTGCCTGACCCGCTTCCGAAGCGTGATGCGTTTAATCCGCGCATCATCGGGAGGACTCCAGGTCGCGATTTCGGGGTCGTCTTTGAAGGCATTGTGCACGATGCGCCGCTCGTAGGCATTCATGGGTTCGAGCTGAAATGGGCGGCCGGTTTTGCGCACGATTTCGCTGAGCTGCTGAACCTTCTGCGCCAGCAGGTCGTCGCGCATCTGACGCCAATGCTCGACGTCCACCTGGACCTTGGGCGCATTCTTATCGCGGCTTTGGAGGAGGCGATTGAGCAGGTACTGAATGTCCTCCAGGGTTTGACCATTGCGGCCAATGAGACGGTCGTGCTCGCCGCTATAAACCTGCAAAGTAAGACCGTAATCGTTCGGCTGGGGTTTGATTTCGGTAATGAAACCGAGCAGGCCGAGCATGGTGTCGAGCGTTTCTTTGGGGTCGAGGGAAGTTTCGCTCATAATAAAAGTTCGGTTCGGTCAGCGCTTTTTCGGCGCCGGCGCGGCAACAACTTTCTGGAGCTGAGGCGCGTTTTTGTTCCGCGTGACGTACAGCTGCACGATCGAGAACAAATTCTGCACCGTCCAATAAAGCGCGAGCGCAGAGGCGTAGTTATAGCAAAGGACGATGAAGATCAACGGCATGAACATCATGATCCGCTGCTGCATCGGGTCGCCCGTTTTGGGGGAAAGCGACATTTGCCAAAGCATGGTCGTGGCCATGCACAGCGGCAGCGGATTGAAGGGGATGCCCAGGCCAGGGATCATGAAAATCGTATCCGGCTGGGAAAGGTCGTGAACCCAAAGGAAACCATCATTCCGAAGTTCCACCGCCTTGTTCAGCATGTTGTAGAAGCCAAAGAAAATGGGGATTTGCACCAGCATGGGCAGACAACCGCCGATCGGATTGATGCCATACTCCTTCCACAACTTGGACGTCTCCTGCTGTAGCCGCATCGGGTCGTCCTTGTATTTTTCCTGCAGCTCTTTGATCCGCGGCGAGAGCGCCTGCATTTTTTTTGCGGTCTGGGTCGCGCGATTCTGGAGGGGCCACATGGCGCCGCGAATGCAAATGGTCAGAACGATGATGGCCGCCCAATAGCTCCCCAGCATCCGCTTGAGGAAGTTCATGGAATTGAGCAGCCCTTTGCTGATCAAACCAAACCATCCGAAGTCGAGGAGTTCCGTCTGCGAATCTTTGAACTCGCGAAGCCGCCGGTATTCCCGCGGCCCCACCATCAGGTCAAATCTCCGCGTCACGGTCTGCCCGGGATCGAGGTTCATACCGCTCATCGCGATGGCGCCGTCGACCCCGTAGTGAACGCGCGCATTCCCGTCATTGTGCCCAGCGGCACTCCATTCCTCTGGTGAGATCTCGAACCGCTTGGCCCACACTCCGATGCCCCGCTGTGCGACCTGCTCCGCGCTCAGCGCCTGGGGATCGACCACCGGCGCGATAAACGTCGTGAAATATTGATTGGTTGTCGCCGCCCAGCGCACGTCTGGCATTTTCTCGAAGGGATCGGGGTAGACCGCCCGGGGAGGCTTTTTGAAGAAGAGCATTCCGCCCCCATCGAACCAGGTGGCATTGATGAATTTATTGCGATCGTCGCGAAAGTAATTGAAACCGATGTAGAGGGGAAGATCGCGGGCGTGGAGGGGACTCGCCGATCCGGTATAAACGTAGTAGGTCGGAACAGTAACCGGCGCCGCCGCCCGATTGGTAAAACTCAAATCGAGATGGAGGAGATACTCTTCCCGCAGGCGTTCCCCGCTGTTGGCCTTGAGCGATTCGAATTGCGGCAGGGTGAATGTCTTGGTCAGGCTCACCTGCGACGGCTCAGTGCGCTCGAAAGTGATCGTGTGCTTTGTCGCATCGCGGGACACGGAAAACTCTTTCTCCGCCCCCTCACCCGGCGTTTCCGAAACAGCTCCGATCGGAATATCGCCGAACTCATTCATCACCACGTCGCGCCCGTCTTTCTTACTGATGATGTGATCGAGGAGCTTCGCGGTCTGGATTCCGCCCCCAAGATTCGTGAAGGTATAGTCGACGAGCGAAGTGCTGACTTCGACCAGCTCTTTTTCCGCCGCCGGCTCAACCACAGCCGGCGCTACGGCAGGTGCTGCCGCGCCGGGGCTGGACGCCGTATCGGGCGCTGGTGTCGCCGGCGCAGGCGCAACTTTCGGCGGCGGATTCTTGGCCGCAGCGTCGGCCATCGCCTTGTCATAGGCTTCTTTCGCCACGCGATACTCGGCGAGACGTTTGCCTTGATAGACCTGCCAGGTCACCAGTCCAGCGACGGCGGCGAGCAGAATGAAAATCGACTTTTTATCCATGAATCAAAGAGAGCAACGGGTGTAGGGAGGGCGCCGCGGAGGAACAGGATCGGGACCCTGGCCGCCCCACGGATGGCAGCGTCCAAGACGTTTCAGCCCGAGCCAGCTGCCATGCCAAACCCCGTGGACCTCGCAAGCTTCGAGAAAATATCGGGAGCAGCCCGGTTGAAAGCGGCATCCCAACGACGGACCACCGAGCGCCCGCAAGACGGGACCAATCGCCAATTGATAAAAACGGATAAGAATGCGGACGAGCCAAAGCATCACGCCACGGTATTAAACATCCCGGCGCGTTCCGCCAACCTCCGCCATTCGCCCTGCAATTCGTCAAAACCCGCTTCGACCGCAGCGGGACGTGCAACCAGCACGATCCAGTGCGCCGGCCGCAACCGCGGGCGATCGAGACGAACGATTTCACGAAGTCGCCGCCGCACCCGATTGCGCTGCACGGCATTGCCGACCCGGCGGGAGGTGATGATGCCGAGCCGAACCTCTGATCCGGCATCGGATTTTAACCAGCTCAAGATCACACTATCTCCGCGCACGGACCGCCCTTCACGACGGATTCGTGCGAATTCTCCAGCCCGATTGAGTCGCGCCGATTTTGGAAGAGTGAAGGAGTGCGCGGGCATCAAACGAGGAGAAATGGGATCGAGCCCGTCCCAGCGCTCGTTATCCACGCACGGCCGGAGCGGCCGGCGATCGCCGACCCGAACGCCTACTTCTGGTGACAGTGCCGCTTGTAATGAACCTCGACTCCCTTGGGCAGGAGACGCTTGCGACCCACACGGCGGCGCCGGGAGAGGACGATGCGACCGGTTTTGGTCTTCATCCGCGCGCGGAATCCGTGTTGCCGTTTGCGCGTGCGTTTCGAAGGTTGGTAAGTGCGTTTCATAAGCCGGTGAGCGGTGAGCGGTTTGGAAAAAAGGAGCGGCAGTGTAGTGAGCGCCCTCAGGGTGTCAACCGAAGCGTCCGAGAATGTCTCCATTTTGTCATCGCCTCGCGGCGGGGGATGGCGCAGATCTGCGGAACGGGAAAAGTGGAAATCGATCGAACACAGAAGATGGAGGAGCAATTCGGGTGTGGTGCCGCGCGGGTGAGCGGTTGACGAAGCCTAGCGGTTCTTTATGGTCAACGTCCTTAACGATTCAATGGCTGATCCTCGCGCCGATTCCCGATACCGACCCGAAGCCGAGAGACTGGCGGATATCATCACCGCTCTGCAGCGTTCATTCATCCTCCGGCTATCGCAGGACCTGGCCCGCGGCAATGTGTCCTTCCCCCAGTATCTCCTCCTCGGTTTTCTCTCGCAGCAAAAGCGTCTGACCATGTCCGAGATCGCCCACCGCATGGGGCACACCACTGCCGCGGCCACGGGCCTGGTCGATCGCCTCGAGAAACTGAAACTCGTTCGCCGGCTTCACGCCCATGCCGATCGACGCAAGGTTTTTGTCCAGGCCACGGCCGCGGGCCGGGCCCTCGTCTCGGAAGTCCGGGATGACATGGTCGGCAACCTTCTCGCGCTCATGGAGAATCTTGATCATGGTGAGCAAGCGGCTTGGCTTCGGATCTACGAAAAGGTTTTTAACTACTGCCAGGAACAATGTCCCGTCCTTCGTCCTTCTTCATCGCCCTGACCGCAGCCCTCATCGGACTGTCTTGGCCCTTATGGGCTCAGGAGATTTCGCACCGAGCCCGGCCCACGCTTCATGAGATCACGGGTGATCTGACCTTGGACCGTGCCGTCAACGTGGCTCTCCGGCAGAATCCGGACATTCTCAAGCAGCTGTCCGAGATCGAGCGCACACGCGGGCTCGTCATCGAAGCGCGAGGGCAAGCCCTGCCTCACCTCGTCCTCAACGCCAACTACGATCAACAGGACGCGAATCTGGTGCAGAATACGAGTGGGCAGAATCAAAACTCGCAGGCACCGACGGAAATCATTGTTCAGACCGGGCCATCACCCGGCCCCGGCCAACCGGCTCCCACGATCGATCTGGGACAACTCTTTTCCAGTTCGTCCAGTAACACCTTTCAGCCGCCGGACAAGACCTGGCAGGTTGCGCTCGAAATCCAGCAACTCATCTACTCGGGCGGTCAGGTGCGGGCGGCGATGAATATCGCGAAATTCACCGAAGACAGCGCCTACTATCAGCTGCGCGAAATTATTGACCAGGTCGTCGCCGCCGTGCGAGTTCAGTTCTATACGGTTTTGACCAACCGCTCGCTCATCACTGTGCAGGAGGAGTCGGTGCGACTGCAGCAGGACTTGCTGACAGACCAAAAGAATCGCTTCGAGGCGGGGACGGTACCGCGTTTCAATGTGCTGCGGGCGGAAGTTGAGCTGGCCAACGTCGTTCCCCTCCTCATCCGGGCAAAGAATGAGTATTTGATTTCTGAGCTCGATCTCGCCAAGACCCTCGGCCTCGACCCCGGCCCGGATGGCAAGCCCGGTTTTCAGTGCGTGGGCGTGCTCGCCGTCACGCCCCGCAACCTGAACATTGTGCAATCGCTCGAACTGGCCCGGGCTCGACGCGCGTTCCTCAAGGTGCAACGACAGCAGATCAAGATTCAGGCCGAAAACATCAAGATCGCCCTCTCGGGTTACAAACCGCAAATCACGGGCCGGGCGGGGTACCTGACACGAAATTCCCGCATCACCGACGACATCGGGGATACGGTCGATGGATGGTTTTTCGGCTTCACGGGGACGTGGAATATTTTCGATGGCCTCGAAACAAATGGCCGCGTGAAACAAGCGAAGGCGCAGCTCGAAGCCGCCCGCGTCACTTACCTGGACTCCGTTCATCAAGTGGAACTCGAAGTGCAGCAGGCTTACTCCAATCTTATCGCCAACCGTGAAACGATTCGCAGCCAGCAAAAAAATGTCGAGCAAGCCCAGGAAGCGCTCCGCCTGGCCAATGAGCGGCTCGGAGCGGGTGCCGGCACCCAGCTCGAATTGCTCGATGCTCGCGTCGCTCTCACCCGCGCCCAGACCACGGAACTGGTCGCGCGGGGCGATTACAATCGCTCCCTGGCGGAATTCGATCGCGCCACCGGCACAAACACGGCCTACGAAGAAAAATTCAAGGATCCGCTGATGAAACTGGAACGCAAGATTTTGGGTCCTCCGAAAGCAACGCCCGCCGAACCAGCGTCTCCGGCGAAAAAGAAGAAAAAGTGACATCGAGCCAGCCGTTGGAACACTTCCCGGCGCTGACCGAACTCGATGTCGTGCGACACGGATTCGTCGGGCGCATCGCCGGCATCGATGTCCACACCGACCGCGAAATGGCTCTCGCCCGGCTTGAATCAACTCACGCTGCTGCTCGCGCCGACCTGGGCCTTGCGGATCGGCGTTTCATTTTTGCCGATCAGGTCCACGGCTGCGGAGTCGCCATCGTCGATGCCGAAACCGCCGTGCCCGTTCCGGACACCGACGGACTCATCACGTCGGATCGCAATGTTTGCCTGGGCATTTACGTCGCGGACTGCGGCCCGGTTTATCTCGTGGATCCGGTGAAAAAGGTGATCGCCCTCCTGCATTCCGGGCGCAAAGGAACGGAACTCGGCATCACAACGGTCGCCCTCGCGAAGATGCACGACCACTTCGGTTGCCATCCGTCCGACATCGTCGCGCAGCTCGGTCCCTGTATTCGTCCACCGCACTACGAAATCGACTTCGCCGCCGCCATTCTCGATCAATGCCGCACTGCTGGCGTGAAGGCCGTGCATGATTGCAATCATTGCACGGCGACGCTTTCAGACCGCTACTATTCCTACCGGATGGAGAAAGGTAAGACCGGGCGCATGCTGGCGCTCCTCGCTCGGGCGTAGTTGCAAACTCCACTCGCCGGGCTTGGCCTTGGCGCGGCCCCGGCCTATTCTGCCACGACGATGAGCCGCGCTTTTGATCCTGACGATCCGGAGATGATGGACCGACCGCAGCCCGTGAGCCGGGAACTCGAGACCGATCTCGCCAATTTGGTGTCGCTCAATCGCCATTTCGGCAGCCATCGACTGCTCCGAACCTTTTTGCGCGGCTGGTTGAGGCCAGGAAATTGTTATCGGGTGCTCGACCTCTGCACCGGGGCCGGCGATCTGCCCCGCTTGATGATCGACTGGGCGCGTGCCGCCGGCGTCACCCTCAAAATCGAGGCCGTCGAAGCGAATCCAGCCACGATCGAGATCGCGCAGCGATTGAGCGCCAATTATCCCGAGATCGAGTATGTGCGCGGCGACGCGATGAAACACTGTTCCGAAACGACGTTCGATTTCGTGGTATGCTCGCTCGCTCTCCATCATTTTTCCGAGGAGGATGCGGTACGGTTGCTGCGCGTGTGCCGGCGACTGACCCATCGCTTCGTGCTGGTGACTGATCTCGAACGCAGCGTTGCGACCACGTTCGGGATCTGGTTGCTGACCCAATTCATCTACCGGGAGCCGATGACCCGCCACGATGGCCGACTTTCGGCCGCGCGCGCCTTTTCCTTCGATGAAATGCGCGCGCTCGCCGAGCAGGCCGAATGGCCAACGTTTTCCCACGCCCGCTTTCTTTTTTGCCGGCAGGCTGTTTGGCTCGACGTCCAGCAACCCGGGGACATTCCCGTCGATCCGGTGATGGACGACGTTCTCCCCAGTCCAGCGTGAACGCTCGATCCCGGTCCCATTTCTCGAGATGAAAAACAAAGCATCGATCTTCCTGGCGACCGCAGCCGTGCTGGTCGTTATCGCCGTCGTTTTGGCCTGGCCGGACACACGCCCAAAGGCAGCTGACCTTCCACCCGTGTCCAAAATTTCGGCGCCACCGCTGGAAATGCGCACCCAGGCGGAAATCGATGAACTCGTCGGCTTCGATCCGCCGGCTCCACCCACCGCAGCGGAGATTGCGGCCGCGGATGTGCTTAGCATCGAGATGCCTGATCCAATATCCGGTGAGACGCTGCTGCCTTCTCTCCCGCTCCAGGCCGGCGAATTGCCATGGGAAACGACGCTTCGCCAGGTGATCAATACGCCCGGCTTGACCGAAAGCCAGGTCGGAAAGCGCCTCCTCGATCTCCTGCCCGCCCTGCCCGTGCAGGCGCGTGAGACCGCGGCGGAAGAAGCAATCAAGCGAATCCCCAACGCCGACTATTCAGTGGTCATTCCCACGCTCATCAATCCGCAAACCTACTCCCTCACCCACGCTGTGTTGTTGAAGGATCTCATGGAGCGGCCGGACTCCGTTCGATTGCCCGCACTGCTCCAGATCGCACGCACGCCGCAGCATCCCCTGGCCGCCAGTGCGCACGACAATCTCGACGGATTGCTGGGCCAGGATTACGGGACGGATTGGACCCGCTGGGACACTGCCGTTCGAGCTACACTGACGAAGAATTCAAACCCACCGTGACCAATTCGGTCGAACGCTGGAGCCGGGTTCGGCACGTTCTCAGAATGCTCGACTCAAGGCAGGGGCTGCGTTTCGGACGCATCGGCGGCCGGCCGTTCTGATCCGGAATGGTCGGGTGCCTCCGCGGTCGGCGGGGTCGCTTCGGAGACCGACGTGGAAATCGGATCATCGCTTCCCGACAGGGCTTCCGAGTTCGTTGCGACCGGCGGTTCGCTGGCCTCGGGGACAGGTTCGACTTCGAGTGCCGGCGCGGCTTCGGTTTCAAAATTCGGGTCGGTCGTGTCCGATGGCGAGTCGGCCCGCCACGCTTCGTCTTCGGCTTCGACGTGCGCCGGCTGGTCGCTCGAGGCGACGCTTTCCTCAGCGGCTTCGAATTTGTCATCCGGCGTCGACTTTTCCGCAGATTCCGGCTGGGGCTTGGAAGGCAGCGGAAGATCGAGCGTGCGATCCGCAAACTCGATGACGTGGCCGGCATGCACGAGATAATGGAGGTCCGCCGCCAGGGCAGCCTTTCGCTCCGCCACTTCGGGTGCGTCGATATTTTCTCCGAGCATCTTGACCGCCAGATCATGCCGGCTGGTGCGCGGGTGCTCCTCGATGATGCGTAAGATTGCGGCAATGCCATCGGAAACCGCCCCTTTGGACGCGTGGCGTACGGGCCGTATCGGCGACACGAAGAGGACGCGTTTCCGATGTTTGAAGAAATGCAACCCGGCATCGAGAAAGGCCGGTCGCATTCGATTCATGAGCGAACTCGGAAATCCCCGCTCGGCATTCCAGGCCGCCCCCAGGGTGGCGTGTTGGGCGGGATCGCGGTTGGCGAGACACACCGGTCCCGATGCTTCCAGCGTGGGTCCCGATTTTACCAATCCGGGCAGATAGGTGGTTCGAAAATGCGCCTCGGCCTCGGCCGCCGATTTGAACGTGATCGGTTCCGCTTCCTGGATGGTCTCGTAGGTAATCGTCGAGCGCGCCTGTTCCTTCCAATCGTTGACCATTTGGGCGTCGTTGACGACCTGGATCTCCCGCTGCTGAAATTCAGTGAACGACATCCGGCGCGCGTAACGCTCCTCGTAAATCCGGCGCAGCGCCGGCTGGTAGGCATGGTGATTGGTCGGACCGATGAGGGCGCCGGTCGCTTTCACTCGCGCCACATTGGTAAAATTTCCCTTCGGCGGTTCCCCTTGTTCGACGTTCTCGCGGTAATACTGATCCTTCAACATCCGGAATACATCGCGCTCGACGGCTGCCCGATCGAACGAGATGGGACCATCGCCAATTTGAAACAGCACTTTCCCGGATTCGGTCGCGGTCAAACGTACACGATAACGCTCCGGTTGCTCCAAAAACAGACGGGCCGTGCCTAGAAATGGATAGGCCCGACCGCTCTGACGAATCTGTTTGGCAATGGCGGCCAGCGCGTTCGGCTCCGGAATGAACTCGACTTTCAGGGGGGCCGGCTGGACGGGCTCGGAACGCGGTGCATCTCGCTGCTGGTCGCGCGGCGGCGGCCGCTTGCCGTCTTTTCCGCGCGGCCGATCGGGTCCTCGATCACTCCGCGGACCCGGTCCATCGCGCCTTTGCGGGGGCCGGCCCGGGCGCGCCCCTCTGTCCTTTCGATCATCCCGGCGATCACCGCGCGGTCGCCGCTGACCGGGCTCGAAACCCGTGCGATCCGATTCGCCTTCAAAATCGGCGTAGCGATTCTTCGACGGCTCTTCCTTCAGCCAGTCTGGAAGAAATTTAAGATCAAGATCGTCGGGCAAATCGCTCATGGCCGGGGTTGGTTAATGGAAATTCCTGGGAATGTAAATGGACGGCCACTTTGCCGCAGAACGTGCGCCGTGCCCGATAAAAATGGATCGAATTCGTTATTGCACTGACCATGGGGTGGACTTATCCAGTCGCGGCTAAACCAAACCCAACCCAACCAACCACTTTGTATGTCAGACAAAAGCATTGAGGAGAAAGTCAAAGATATCATCGTCGAGCAACTCGGCGTGAATCCGGAGCAGGTCACGAGCAACGCCGCCTTTATCGAAGATCTGGGCGCCGACTCTCTGGATACCGTCGAATTAGTCATGGCGTTTGAAGAGGAGTTCAACGTCGAAGTGCCGGATGAAGATGCCGAGAAACTCCAGACCGTCGGCAACGTCGTCACCTACATCACTGAGAAAACGTCGAAGTAAACGACCAGTTTTCCTCCGAGCACGGCGCGGGATTTTACTCTCCGAGCCGTGCCGTCAGAATGGGCGCGGCATCTCGACCGCGCCCTTCTTTTTTGAGGGTCTCTATTTTTTCTGACGCACGAGGCGAAAACGCTCGTCATACCGTCCACTATTGTGCCGCCGGCAGCAGTCGAGGCAGGCGGCCCGGGTGCGCAAAGGACGAACCCGTTCCAACGCCACGCCACAGTGGGCGCAGCGATAAATGTGCTTCCGTTCGAGGGTGCGGCGGGGAAGTGGGAGGTCGTGGCAGCGACGCTCGCCCTCGAGTCCCAGATCGGTGCACGCTTTTTGCCACTCGAGACCATGCGGCGGAATGCGCCGGCGCCCTGCCCGATGGTGGGCCAGCAGATGCGCGAGTTCATGGCGCATCGTTCGGTCAATTTCCGCGTCGCCGAACGCATGCAGGCGTGGATTCAAAATGATCAGCGCCCGCGTCGGATAGGCCATGCCCGCCGTGCTGCGGAGCCGGCCACTCCATCGAACCTGCACCCGTTCCGCCAGTGCACCCGCACCGGTGTCGCGCAATAAATTGGCGCAACGCTGCCGCAGGGCAGCGTCATCACCCGCCGGAAGCGCAGCGCCTTTTGCCTGGTCAATGTCCCGGGCTGGCTGCGGTTCGCGCGCGAGAAGGCGGGCGAGGAAATCGAGTTGACGCGGGACTTTCATGCGACCGCCTCCTGCAGGCGCGAGAGCACCACGGGCAATCGGTCGAGGGTAGCCTCGATTTCGCGAGCGGTAGTTTGCTTACCCAGGGAAAAGCGAACGGTCGCCCGTGCCACCCCCGGGTCGGCACCCATCGCGAGCAGAACGTGCGATGCCACCACCGACCCCACCATGCAGGCCGAACCACTCGAGGCGGCGATCCCTTCCAAATCAAGCCCCATCAACAGGCCCTCGCCATCGAGCCCCGGAAAACTAATGTTCGCGGTGTTGGCCAGGCGCTCGACCGAATGGCCATTAAGAATCGCGCCCGGGAATATGCGCGGCACGCCTTGTTCGAGGCGGTCGCGGAGTTTTGCCAGGCGCGCCGACTCACTGTCCTGAATCTCGAGAGCGAGGTCCGCGGCCACCGACATCCCCACGATGGCCGCGACATTCTCGGTGCCGGGGCGCCGCTGATTTTCATGCGCGCCCCCGTGCTGCAAGCTTTCAATCGGCAGCCCGGCTCGCACGTAGAGAAGCCCGGCGCCCTTGGGTCCGTAGAATTTGTGCGCCGCCAGCGAGACCGCGTCGCAGTGCTCGATCGGCAGGGGTTCCTTGCCGAAGGATTGGATGGCGTCGGTGTGAAAAAGTATGCCGTGTTCGCGGCACATTTTTCCAATTTCCGCCACGGGCTGCCGGGTCCCGGTTTCATTGTTGGCCGTCATGACGGAAACCAGGGAAGTGTCCGCGCCAATCGAGTCGCGAACTTGTGCGGGATCCAGCCGACCTTGTCGGTCCACCGGCAGCCACGTCACCCGAAACCCCTCCCGGTTTTCGAGGAATTGAAAGGCGTGCAAGACGGCGTGGTGCTCGGTGACACAGGTAATCAGATGCTTTCCGCGTGCGGCTTGCTGCCGCGCCAGGCCGATCACGGCGAGATTGTCGGACTCGGTTCCGCCACCGGTGAAAATGATTTCGTGAGATCGCACGCCGAGAAGAGCTGCCAGGCGATCGCGCGCGTCGTCGACCGCCGCTCGAGCTTCCCGACCCGCCGCGTGGATGCTCGAGGCATTGCCAAAATGCTGCTCGAGATACGGGCGCATCGCCTCGAACGCTTCGGGAGCGAGCGGGGTCGTGGCGTTGTAATCGAGATAAATCATCGGGCGAATGAAGTTAGGCGCGCGCCTCCACGGCAACACCCAAAATTTCGGCGATTGCACCCGGAAACCGCCCCGGCACAATCGCGCCATGCCTTCCCTCACGCGTCGTCGTTTTCTCCAGGTTGCCAGTTTGGCCAGTCTTGCGCCATCGTTGCGGGCGATCGAACCTTTCGCCCGCCCTGGCGAACCGCGGCTCAAATTGAGCCTGGCGGCTTATTCCTTTCGCGAATTTTTCAAGACCGCCACTCACGAGCAGAAGACTCCTCCCGCCGAGCGCACGCTCGATATGAAATCGTTCATCGATTTCTGCGCCAATCACGCCTGCGCGGGTGCCGAACTGACGAGCTACTATTTTCCGAAGGAGGTTTCGGATGCGGAACTGCTGGATGTCCGCCGGCACGCCTTCCTTCGCGGTGTCGCCGTCAGCGGAACGTCGGTGGGAAATAACTTCGCCCAGCCAAAAGGCGCGGCCCTCGAGGCCGAGATCGCCAGCGTCAAAAAGTGGATCGAGCGGGCCGCGGTATTGGGGGCCCCGCATATCCGGGTTTTCGCGGGCAGCAGCAAGGGCGCCGCGCTCGATGAAATGGAAGGCAATTGTATCTCCGCCCTCGAGGAGTGCTGCGAGTACGCTGGCAAATACGGCATTTTCCTCGGACTCGAAAATCACGGAGGGATTGTGGCGGAGCCGGCGAAGCTTCTGAAAATCGTTCGCGCGGTCAAATCGCCGTGGTTCGGAGTCAACCTGGATACGGGAAACTTTCACACGGCCGATCCGTATGCGTCGCTCGCGGAATGCGCACCTTACGCGGTGAACGTGCAAGTGAAGGTCGAGATGCAAGCGGCGGGCGCGGCCAAAGCGGAAGCCGCCGACTTTGGCCGGATCGTCCGCATCCTCCGCGACGCCAACTACCAGGGCTGGGTGGCGCTCGAGTATGAGTCGGCCGAAAACCCATACACTGCCGTCCCCCGGGCGCTGGATGAGTTGAGGCCCTTGCTGGACAGCCCCTCCGAGCCGGCGTGGAAACCTCTCTTCGATGGAAAATCACTCGAAGGTTGGAAAATTACCGAATTCGCGGGCCACGGCGACGTCACGGTCGAGAATGGACAGATGATCCTCAACATGGGAAGTCCGCTCACCGGGGTGACGATCGCCGGCGAACCACCGCTGCGCACGGACTACGAGATTAGCGTCGAAGCCATGAAGTTGTCGGGTAACGATTTCTTTTGCGGGCTCACCTTCCCGGTGGCGCAGAAATCATGCACTTTTATTGCGGGCGGCTGGGGTGGAGGTCTGGTCGGTGTCAGCAGCCTCGACGGCATGGATGCTTCGGAAAACAGCACGACCAAGTTCGCGAAATTCAATCCCAACCAATGGTACCGTTTTCGCATCCGTGTAACCGCGGACAAAATCCAAGCCTGGATCGATGATGAGCAGTATGTCGATGTCGAGATCACCGGCCGGGATGTCGATATGCGGGCGGGTGAAATCGAGCTTTCAGCGCCGCTCGGTCTGGCCACGTTTCAAACCAAATCCGCCATCCGCGACTTCAAAATCCGCAAACTATAGACTATGAAAACGGAAGCCTTTTTGGGGCGAGACAACCATCCTTCCTGCAATATTCCCCGATGAAAGCGACTGCGATCTCCATCCTCATTGCTCTGTCGTTGACCCTGTCAATCAAAGCCGCAGAAAAGCCGGAAACCGCGACTGGGGCCGAGTCTGCGATCCCCGAAACGTTCAATCCGAAAGACCTCGACGTTCTGCGAGACAAGAAGGGAACGGTAGTGACCGTCGAGGGCAGGATCGCGCGCTCGGGCGAGAGCCGGTCCGGAACTCATCGCTATCTGAATTTCACGGATGACTATAAGAAAAGCGTCTCGCTCGTTTTCGCCGTGTTCAAAGACTCGGTTGCGTTTTCAAACGAGAAAATCAAGCCGTGGGTGGGAAAAAAAGTCCACGCCACCGGCAAGCTAACCGAGTACAAAGACAACCTGCAGATCGAGATCACGAGCTGGGACCAGATCAAGGCGGTCGAGATACCGGCGGAGGAACCGAGTCCGGCTGAAGAAGCGAAATGATCTGCCCGGGGGCGATGGTTCGACACGTCACGCCCTCGGCTGCGGGGACAAATCGCACCGATTAATCGGGTTTCCCGACCGATCGGTTACAAAGCCGGAGAAGCTCGGTAGTCCCGCGTCCGACCGCGCCTGAACAGGCCCATCAACCCAACGGCGAGCAATCCGGCGGTGGACGGTTCCGGGATTACAGTCAGCGCTTTCAGCACGAGATCATTCCCATCGACCGACGTGAAGGCGTTCGAATCGGTATCGCCAGTATAGCTGACGGCGAATTCCACGCTGCCACCGAATCCCGAGAACGTGACGGTCGCGCCCTGCGGCACACCGGCGAGGGTCCCGGTGATCGGATCGGTTCCATCATTGGAGATGATGAAAAAGAGATCGCCAACATCGTTCGCAAAGCCAAACAAAAGCGATCCTTGCAGAAGCCCTCCATCGAGACTGAGCGTGCCGGTGATGTTCAGGCCGTCATCGAACCCGGCATTGGCGGAATTGGCCGTGCCACCCTTGTTCGGTGAACCGAGATCGAACTGAAATGTGGCGCCATCCGCCATCACCGTCTCGTCCCGCGCGGTGAGCGGATCGCCGGCGATCGTCAGGATGCCTGTCTGCCCGAAGGCCGCCTGCGGCGCGAGGGTGGCACCGGGAACGGCGAGCAAAGAACCAGTCGGGGATAGATTGATCGAACCATCGCCCCCGAGGATCGCATTCGGCGCCACCTCCACTCCGGACGTTCCATTGAGGGATCCTGTGACGAGAAGGGTTCCCGATTCGACCATGGTCGGTCCCGAATACATGCTGTCACCGTCCAGGATTTGCACGCCCGCGCCCGCGATCGTCACTCCACCGACGTGGCCGGCAGACTCCTGAATGGATCCCGCGAACGATCCCGTAATCAGTTCTGTCGGCGCGATGGTTACGACCACCGGCGTCGGACTTGCGGGACCGCGGCCGAGCCGGACCAGAGCCGTGTCGTCAAAGCTCGAAAGAGGTCCCATGGTCGTGGACACCGCAATTTCGAGAGGTGTTTCTTCGCCGAAAGCAGGGAAAATAACGACTGAACCGGTTCCGAGCGCATTACCGGATTCCACCACCATCGTCCCGCGAGCGTGGGACCAGGCCCCGCTAAAACTGCCATTGTTGCCGGACACGATCAACGTGCCGATGCCGTCTTTGCGAAGACTTGCTCCCGCGGCAGAGCCATCGGAGATCGCCCCCGAAATGATCAATTCGTTATCGATGGTGATCGATCGTTCGACCGATTGGTAAAAACTGAACTCGCCAGCGAGTTCGATAGGCAATCCGCTAAATACTGGATCGCCGCCGAGGCTAATCGGAGTCGCGACCGCGTTGGCACCCGTTAGCTCACCGGGGATTTGGAGCTGCCCACCATTCAAGTATGCCACGGTGGGTCCGAGCGCGTTTGGGTTTCCCAGGATCAACCCAATCGTCGGATCAATCTGAAATCCTCCCGTTTGACCGCTGTTGTCGCCATTCAATTGAACAGTGCCGGCCCCACTGAAGCGGATGCGACCCGAACCGCTAATCGCGGCATCGATATTCAGATCCACACTCGCAGCGCCATCGTTGATCGTATAAATGCGCGCGCTCGTGCCTTGAGACAGGTTCCCGCCAATGACGGCGCCAGTGTCACTTTCGCCGACGGTGACATTCCCATCGATCGTTATCATGCCGGTACCGGTCGATATCGTCGCGCCGGAAACCGATAATGCCCCCACGACATCACTGTTGCCTGCCAGATCGAGCGAAGTGCCATCGGCGAGTGAAATGGAGCCGGTGTCCGCAAGCAAATCGCTGGCCGTGGTGCTCACGGAGCCCTCGCTCACGACGATCGGTCTGGAGTAAGTCGTCGCAAGAACCAGCGCGCCCGCACCGGTTTTGGTGAGAATTCCCGAACCCCCGATCGGTCCACCGGTGAAGGTGTAGGTTCCCGACGTATTGCTGACAATGAAATCGCCCGGACTCACGCCACCGGCAACGACATGCACCGTGCTGCCATTGCCAAGGCCGGCGTCCGTGAATGAAACCGAATCAAACTCGGCGAAGGTGGCCGGCGTCGCACCATCGAGCCAATTGACCGTCGTCGTGTTCCAGGCCGCACTCGCGCCTGGCGTCCAGATCAAGCTTTTTGGCGGAACGCCAGCGACCCACGAAAAGGTAAAGTTGTCGATGGCCAGACCGTGATCGAGCCCGGTGTCGTTGAGTTCCACCCAGCGCAGCCAGAGCGTTTCGCCATTGGTCCATTTCAAACCGTTGGCTTCGCCACCGCGATCGGCCACCAGACCGGCCCCATTGCCGTCCACGGGGCCGGCAGCGTTGTCCGTCACCGGGCTGTTCCAATTGAAATTCCCGCCGGGTGACTGCCAGGTGGAAATCGACGCGAAATCCGCACCGAATCCATATTCAAAAACCATGGTCTGAACATTCGTGTTCGCGTCGCGCCATTGCTCGCCGTCGAAGCCAAGCGTAAAGTTTGTCAGCGTTGATCCCGAATTGTTGACGGCGGCAAATGCGATGTAACCGGCGACCGCCCCCGATGCGGGGCTTCCAAAATACGCGCCCCCGGAACCCACGCCACCCAAAGCCCGGTCTGTATCCGTTCCAAAACTGTAGAAATGCCCGGCATTCGAGCCGCCGTCACCACCGCGATAATCCGCGATTGGGCTAAAGATGGAATCAAACAGAGACCATCCGGGAAGTGTTGAGTCTCCCGGTGCCAACGTCACGTCATTCACCCAGGCGACATTGTCAGAGGAATTCACGTCACTCAGAGTGTCGAAATCCTCGGACGTATTGCCAGTGCCCGACGTGATCTCGAATTGGGCCGGCGCCGCGGCGAAGCTCAGCAGAAAAACGGAGCCGGCGAGAACGAAGCGTCGACCAGGGCTGGCTACTTTCAGAATGGTCGGGCGGTTCTGCTGATTCCTGGTGCGAGGGACAAACGACTTCAGACGGTGGCAGTTCATGGAGACGCGCATTTTGAAATGTCCTCCCGCGACGGAACCGCCCCGTACGTCTGTGGCACGGGCGACCGCTCGCGAGACGCTCCGAAATGGTTTACTCCGAGACTTCCGTCAAGCCAGCGATTGTAACAGTCACGAAAACCAACCTTTCCCCCAGTGTACTCCAACCCGCAGAACCCCCTCCGTCGATGCTAGGAATTGATCGGCAGAAAAACGGTAAACGTCGTCCCGGAACCAAGGACCGTCTTCACGTGCACGGCCGCTTTGGCGGCTGCCGCCAGACGTCGCACGATCGATAATCCCAGCCCCGTTCCGGTCCCGTTCGCCTTGGTAGTGAAGCGGTCGCGGAACATCTTCTCCAGCGTTTCGTTCCGAATACCACCCGCGTCATCCGACACTGAGACGGCGAGCAAATTACGAACCTGGGTCAGATTTTCTCGCAGGATGATCCGTTCCCCCGGGCCGTCGGAAAACCGCTCTACTGCCTTCGCGCTATCGATCCGGGTCGCGGTCAATTCCACGCGATGCGAATGGTCACCCGCTTGCAGCGCATTGATGGTGAGATTAAGCAGGATCTGCAGAAAATCCGTGCCATTGATCTCTGCCACCGCGTCGGGCTTGAGGTCGTGAATGATCAATTGATTCCCGATCGCGCTCGGGTGACGCGCGAGCAAATCCCGGAGATCGGCGAAAATCTGGCGCACTCCGACATTCACCGGTTCGGCGCGTTCGGTATTCAAAAAGCTCAGGTAGCGGCGGGAAATCTCGAAGCAGCGGCTGACCTGATCGTTCAGCCGATGCAGGTCCATTTTAATGGTCTCCAATTGTTCGCCCTCGACCTTGGCCGCACTATTCATCGAACGGTTGAGCAATTCCACGAATCCGCTGATGACCGTCAGCGGGCTATTGATGTCGTGGAGGACCGACGCGTAAATCTCGCCCTGGGTGCGCGCGATCTCCTCCCGCTCACGATGGTCGGTGAGCTCACCCTGGAGGACATCGAGTTCCTTGTGCGTGTTGTGAAAGGCCAGTGACGCCCGATGCTTTTCCATGGCCCGCGTCACGGCCGCACGCATGGTGGGAATGTCGAACGGTTTATTTAAATAGTCGCTGGCGCCCAAACGGAGCGCCTGGCGCGCGGTGTCGATGGTTTCGTAGGCGGTGAGCATCACCACCTCGATGGCCGGATCGAGCGTCTTTAATTCCCCCAGCAATTCGACTCCGGACATGCCCTGCATCAAAATATCAAGCACCGCCACATTGATCCGGGATTGTTTCGCCAAGGCAATCGCCTCGGGACCATTGCTGGCCACGAGGACGTCATAATCGTTCTTAAAAACGATACGCAGCGACTGCCGAGGTCCCTCTTCGTCATCACAAACCAACAGGGTTGGCTTGCTGGCGACGGCGAGACCTCCGCTAAAATCGGTATCCAATGGCGAAGGTGAAGGCATTGCTTTGGAAGCGGTAGGAACCGTCAGCGGTGCTTCCATTCGAGATGTTGCGGTGGGGACCGTAAGCATATTGATATCCAACATCCCACGATATTCGGTCGTAGGTTCGGCCCACCCCAACACTCAGTACGTGGCGGTTGGAGTCAGGCACCAGTGGGTTGAAAGATTCGTTGGGCACAGAATTTTCACTGTAAATATACCCTGCGCTGACCCTCATCCCATTGTCAAACGTCCGCGTCACGCCAAAATCGTAGAAAAAGCTCGATTCGTAGTTGTAGGCGACCGAAATCGGTCCGCCGCGGGACTGGTTGATGGTCACGACATTGAGACTATCCCAATCGGTCCACTCGATATCGAACTCAAAATTCCACTTGGGTGTGGGGCGGAACGAATAGCCGAAAACGATGGTCTGGGGAAACGGGAGCGTGGCGTCGGCGTCATCTTCGCTTTCAAAGCGCGGGACGTTCACGGGAACAGTGAGGCCGGGAAAGACTTCCACGTCCGTGGTGAAGCCGGGAATGCGCACCCGCGTGTGGCCGCTGAAGGTCAAATTCGAGGCGGAATGGTAGGTGAGGCCAAAGGAGTGTTGCTTCGCCGGCTGCCAAAGAATGCCGGCGACAAAGCCGTAACTGACGCCCTGGCCGTCGAACTGAAACTCGTCCCCTGGAGTCACGATCCCTCGCGACAGGCTCACGCGACCAAAATTGACGGTCGGACCAACGGCAATCGAGAGCGTGTCGCCGAATTTCCAGGCCGCGACCGGGCTGATCGTGATGTATTGCAGCTTCGCCTTCTTGGCCAGCGTGCGAAAGGGCGCGTCGTCATTGTATTCCAGACCCAAACCGAACGGCGAATAAATGCCCAGTCCGAGCGAGAGTGATGATCCCTTCGGTGTCGTCGTGATAAATGAGCTCGGGACCGCCTGCGGCGACCACTTCGTATCCTCGTTGCTTCCCCCCGGCAGGTGGGAATTGAAACTCGATTCGTAAGTGATGGTGTAGGCGCCCATCAGCGCCTGGGTCCCGTCGAGCTGGGTGATTCCAGCGGGGTTATAATAGATGGCGGACGCGTTGTCGGCGGTGGCGGCGAAAGCACCGCCGCGGGCCGTGGCTTCGGTATTGATATCGGTCAGCCGAAAGCCAAGGCCGAAGACAGTTACCGGGAGCGTAGCCAGCAGCAGAGTAGCTGGGATTTTCATGGATTTAGCCAGCCCTAGCAATTTCGTCGCCACAACGTGCAAAAATTGATCATTTAGTGCAACCCTCGAATCCAAACCACCGAATTAACGATTTCGCGTGGGCTCGGCAAAAGGCTTGCCAGCGTTCCGGTGGCCCGTTTGCTTCCCCTCGCCCCAAGCGATTGTTCGCGAAAACCAAACCTGATGCGCTGTCCTGCCTGCCAGACTGAGAACTCAGACGCGGCTGCTGTCTGCAAATCCTGCGGAGCGGACCTGCCGGGAGGCGCGCCCGCGCGGACGCCGGCCGGAACCTTGGGACATGTTGCCGCCGGAACCGGGGGCGAGATCGAACCGCTTTCCGACGGAGAGGGACCGACGATGGACGGAAGCTCCGTCGGTGCATCGATTCCGGTCGGTCCCATGCCGGAGCAGGTCGAGCATTACCAGCTCCTGCGGCGCCCGGATGGTTCCTTGTGGGAACTCGGACGGGGCGCCATGGGCATCACGTACAAAGCCCATGATCTCGATCTGCAGGTTGACGTGGTCTTGAAGGTGATCAATCCCAACGCCCTGGTGAACGCCGACGCCCGGGAACGGTTTCTCCGTGAAGCGCGCGCCGCGGCCCGCCTGCGTCATTCAAATATCGCCACCGTCTTTCGCCTCGGTGAAGCGAACGGCGTCCTCTTTTACGCGATGGAGTTTTGCGATGGAGAAACCGTCCATCAATTGGTCACCCGTCGCGGTTCGCTCGAGACCAAGCTGGCGCTCGAAATCACCCTCCAGGTTTCCAACGCGCTCGTGGTCGCGCAGGAGCTCGGGGTCGTCCACCGCGATATCAAGCCGTCCAATCTCATGATCACCGGCGACCCCGCGGAAGAATTCACGGTCAAGGTGATCGACTTCGGCCTGGCCAAACTGGGTGCGCCTGGCACGGCGGCATCCTCGGACGTAACCATTGGCTCCGGCCGCACGGGCTTTGTCGGCACCGCCCACTTTGCCAGTCCCGAGCAACTCGAAGACAAAGCGGTCGATTTCCGGTCCGATATTTACAGCCTCGGCGTCACGCTGTGGTTCATGCTCAATGGGCGACCGCTTTTCGAGGGATCGATGACGCGAGTCGTCATGCAGCATCTGCTCGAACGCCCTCCTCTCGAGAAGCTCGCGGGTCTGCCGCCGGGCGTGACCGAGGTCCTGGAAAAAATGCTGGCCAAAAGTCCCGATGACCGGCCCGAGAGCACCCGCGAACTGCGCAAGCTCCTGCGCTCCGCTCTCGAGGCACTAGCCGTCCCGCCTCCGGCAATTGGCGCGCCTGCGATAACACCGGGCTCGGGCACTCCGGCTGAACCGGGGCCAAAACTCGACGTCTGGCCACCGATCGAGGAACTGGTCATCGCCGACCGGTATCGCCTCGCCAAACGCCTTCCCAACCGGGCTGATGCGTTTCAGGGCGTCGATCTTCATGCTGGCGGCCTGCCGTTTGCCGCCTACGCAGTGCCACCCGCGTTCGTCGCCAATGGCGAAACGTATCTCGAGCTCGAACGAGCCGTCTCACGGCTCCGCGATCGTCCTCATCCGGCTCTGCTGGCTCCGCGTTTTCTCGAACGCTCAGGACCAGGCGCACTGCTCGGGCTTGAATGGAACGACGGATTTTCGCTCCGCGAAATGCGGGATGTGCGCGGGGTGATTCCGCTCGCGGACGTCGTGCATCTCGCCCGGCCGATCGCCGCCGCCATCGATCACGCGCATCGCCTCAAGCTTGGTCCACTCGCGCTTTCGCTCGATTCGATCGCCGTGTCGCTCCCCGGCGCCGATGCCGCCAGCACGCGCTCGCGTTTGATCTCGACCCCGACCGAGCAATGGGAAAACGCCGCCGTGAAATTGACTCCCTTCGCGGTCATCGATTCAGAGGCGAAGAACCTGACCGCACTGCCCATCGACCGGCTCATCCGGGTCGTATACGAATTGCTCGGCGGCACCGAGAGCGGAGATTTCGTGCCGCTCACGGGGCTCACACCGGGAGGAAATGAAATGCTGCGCCAGGCCATGGATGGCAGCCGTCATTTCGCGTCGGCGCCAGAATTTGTGGCCGCGCTCGCCACCATGGCGGCGCTTCGCTCGGCGGCGACTTCAAATGTTCCAGCCGCCGGCAGTTCCGTGCGTTTCGCCCCGCCCTCAGCACCTGCGTCACAGCCGGGTCCGGAACAGGGAAGCCGCCTCAGCTACGCGGAAACCATCCGCGCACGCACCACCTCTGCGCCCCCACCAATCACCGCACCACCACAGCCGGGGCCACGCGACCCCTCACCACCGGCACTTCCCGTCCCGACGGCCAAGCCCGACAATCCGTGGCTGATCATTGGGATTTTTGCGGGTGCGATCGTTTTGCTCGGACTGCTGGGATTCGCCGCCACGCCACTGGTCAAGCGGTTCCTTTTCAAAAACCGTACGGAACAGACCAGTCCGAAAATCGCTGTCGAACCGTCCGCCACGAATCCAGAACCGTTCGTCCCGACACCGGCAACGCCATCGGAGGCGGAGACCGCCTTTCGCGACGCGCGGGCCGCTCAGGATGCTGCGGAAGCCATGAGCCAGGCTCTCCGCCGCTCCGTGCCCAACAACAAATTGCTCGCGATGGCGGAGCAACGACAGAATCTCGATGCGGTTCAAACCTACCGCCAGGCATCCGAGGATCTCGAAAAACAGATCATCGACGCCGAAACGCAGTATTTGCTGGCGGCGCGTCGACTGAATCAACTCCCGGGCGAAATCCGTGACCAGGCCTTCGACCGTCTGGAACAAGACGTTTCCAGCGTCGGGGTGAGCTGGCGAATGCGCGTGACCGAACTGATTCGTCGCGATATTCCCAATATTGGTCCCAACGATACGCGAATCCGGCCCGAAACGCGCGAAGCATTGACGACCATGCAAGGGGCACGATAGCCAATCAGCATCCGCATCCCGTAGTTCTCGCGCACCACAAAAAGTTTTCACCCATCATGAATAATAAAGTCACCCGGTTCAGTGCGGCCATCGCCGCTGGCAGCATGCTCTTCGCGGGCTGCACCAACATCAAAGACGACACGGAGCGCACCAAGACCGAGGGCACCATTGCCGGAGTCGCGGCCGGCGCCGTGCTCGGTGGCCTCATTGGCGCAGCCACGGGCGGCGGCGGTCGCAGCATCGCGACCGGCGCGGTCGCTGGTGGCGCGGTCGGCGGTCTCGCCGGCCACAAATACGGTACGGAAGTCGCGAAGAAAAAGCAGGGCTATGCGGCGAATGAAGCGCGTTTGCGCCAGCTCATCGGGGAAGCGCGTTCCGAACGGCAGAGCGCCGAGCGTTATAACGCCAGTCTGCGTTCCGCCATCTCCCAGCAACGGACGGAACTCGCTCGTATTCGTTCCGGTCAGGCTGATAGCGCCGCCGCCGCCAAACTGCGCCGGAATATCGACGGCAACCTGTCCCAGAGCAAAGCACAGTATGATCGGAACAACGCCGTGACTTCCGAGGTCAAGGCCACTCTTGACCAGGCGCCGGCCAGTCAGGACAAAAAACAGCTGGAGGCTGAGTACGCGTCCTTGCAGGAGGAGAAGACCCTGTTGAACCAGCAGATCAAGGAAATGAACGGCATCAAATCGCAGCTCGCCAACTCGTCGAATTAGTCGCCTGACCCATCGTCTTCTCCAACGCACTATGAAACGCTCGCAAATCATTTCCACCGCCCTGCTTCCCGTCGTGGCCTGTCTGTTCAGCGGCTGCGAAACCACGGGTGACCCGACACAAGGCGGCTTGTTTGGCTGGAGCGAAGGCAAGGCCAAAGCTCGCCGCTCGTCGCTCGAGCACGCGCTCTATCTCGAAGACGAACACGGCGCCGACGTGAGTGACTCGAATCGCCAGCTCGAAAGCACGCGTTCCCGGAATGCCTCGACCATTCGAGCCGAACGTGCGCGCCTCAACCAAATGCTGTCGCAGCTCGACGCCGTGGATGCCCGCGGCGGCAATACGTCGTCTTTGCGCTCTCAAATCAACGCCACGCGCTCGAACGACAGCCTGAGTGACGCGCAACTAAAGTCTCGAGTGAACACGCTCGAAGGCGAGGTGCGCAGCATGCGCGCCGAATACGGGCTGCTCATCGAGCGGCAGTAGATCGCCGTCAGTTTTCCTTCGCCAGCGGGATCAGCAGCGCGAGAAGGTGACGCATAGAAAGAGCGCCGATCGTCAGTTCTCCGTTACTTCGCGCATCAGCATGGCTTTGACATCGGGCGCCAGCTCGGTGGTGGCATCGAGCCAGGCGCGCGCGGCGGGGCCGTCGCGATAAAGCCACCCGCTGGCCAGCGAGCGAAAGGTCCGTTCGCGGATGACGGGATCGGAAATGCGTTGCGCGTAGGGCAGTCCATCGGTGGGTTTTGCCCACAGGGCTTGCACCGCACCGCCCAGCGCCGCGTCGCGATCCGCGCCGGAGGGAAATTGCGCGACCACGGTGTCGATGGTCTCGGACGATCTCCGTCCGAGGGTGCTGACGAGACCGGCGATCACGTTTTCGCGCGCCGGACCGGCCACCTCCGTCCGAGCCCACGCGATCGCCTCGTCCTGGCCCATTTCGCCGAGCTTGTAACTGATCGACCAGGAGGCGTTTTTTTGCGCATCCGGCGACAGATCGCGAAACACGTCAAGGGCGAGTTCCGAATCGAGGCGATAGAGCGACTGGCCGAGCATCCGCCCTCGCTCCGCACTGTCAGGCTGCGCTCGCAACCATTCCACCGCCTTCTTCGCATCGGCGTTAAGCGCGGCGTTGAGAATATTTTGATCGCCCCAATACTGCCCGTCGAGGAACGAACGCTGGTCGGGCGAAATGCCGTTGGCCCGAGCCCAATCCAGCGCGGCCAGAGGATCTTTGCTCGGCCCAGCCGGCCGCCGCGAGCACCCGGGCATCGGCGCGCAGATCGTCCGGTAGGTTTTCCGCCCATTGCATCGTGCCCGCTGGATCGGCTCCCGCAGCGGTGCTGATCGTTTGCCCGAGGTAACCGCGTCCGCGCCCGAGTTCTCCGTTTTCGATCCGCCGCCCCGCTTCCGCCAAGGCAGCCGCGGGTTCTTTCCCAGCCCATTCCACAAGCACGGTTGTCAGTGTCTGATCGCGGCGGGCGCCCGCGGGCAGATCGTCGAGCCGGGCGAGCGCGGCGGCGGGATCTTCTTTGGCCCATTCGGTTAAGGCGGTGGCGATCGCCGCCTCGCGGAGCCGGCCCGACGGGAGCGCGGCCATGCGGTCGAGCTGCCCGGCGGGATTGTTTTCTGCCAGGGCGCTGATCGCCATGGAAATCATTTGCTGGCTTGCGGTGGCATTCGGACGCTCCATCGCCAGCGCGATCGCGCCTTCCGGGTCGGCCGCGCACCAGGCGGAAGTCGCGACCCAGTCAGCGTTTTTCGCGGCCGAGGCATAGCAGCGCTCGATCGCGGGACGCGCCCAGGCCGCGGCGGCGACGGGATCTTTGAGCGCCCACTGCTTGACCAGAGACCTCAGCAATTGCTGCATTTCCCAGTCCGCGAATCCGGCGACGCGCACAACCATCTGCGCGAGCTGGCTGGAATCGAGCCCGTCGATCGTGATCTTCAACTCCGCCGCGCGTCTCAGCGGATTCTTGCGCTGCCAGGCGGAAAAGACCGCCCCAATCGCCGCGTCGTCGGTCGCGAATCGCGCGTCTTCCGTTTCGGAAACCGACCTCGAGGTTGTGGTTTCGTTCTTCGTTTCGCTGTCCGTAGATTTGCCCGATGGCGACCTGCGGGAAAACGCGCCCGCGCCGACGGCGAATCCGAGGATCAGTCCGAGCGAGGCCAGCGGGAAGGTGAGGCTGCGGGCATTCATTTGGAGTCGAGCAGGGTGATGCGGCGGAGCGTTTCGTCGATTCCGGGCAGGGCGGAAAACCATTTGGTGGCTCCATCAGGGTCGCGCTCGCGCATTTGCCAGAACACGGTTCGAGCTGCCGAACCGCGCTGCCACGGGTCGGAGACTTGCATGACCCACTCGGCGGCGGCGGGCGCGTCCATCGCGGCGATTCTTTGGATGTAAACGCCCACGGCTTTATCCCGGACTTCGCCGGCGGGGAATTGCTCGATCCAATTCGCCACCGACGCCGGATCGCGGCCGGTCCACGCGCCCGCGGCGGCCTGGATGGCCTTGGTTTGATTCGGTCCTGGTGGGAGCGACGCAGCCCACGCGGCGGCGGCCATCGGATCATCGCGTGCCATGGCCTCGGCCACGCGTCCGGCGAGCGCGCCGCCTTGCAAATCTCCGGACTGCGCCAGGAGCGCCGCCGCTTCCTCCGTGCGTCCGTTTTGGGCAAAATAGCTGATGAGCGAAACATCAGCGGCATCGCGCGCCTCGCCCGGGGGAAGCGCACCGGCGTAAGCGCGGGCCGCAGCTTCATCTCGTCCGAGCCACGCGGAGAAGACTTCCGTGCTGGCGTCTTTCGGATCGTCCGTAGGTTTGGCGGGATCGGCGGCCTCGCGCGCTGGATGTTCGGTCAGCCACTCCATCGCGGCGCGCGGATCGGTCGTAGCCCAGACTTTGGCCACGGCGCCGAGCGCGGCGATTCGCATTTTTTCGGGAAGGCCATCTGCCCATTCCCGGGCCTGCTCGAGGTCGAGCGTGGCAAACTCCGTCCCCGTCCTTTGAGCCGAGTCGAAATTGAAATCGTTCGAGAATTTGTCCGGGTTCGCGGCGATCATTTGCGCGGCCGCGGCCGGATCGGCGCGGGTCAGCGCGTAGGTGGCGTATCGGATTTGCGAATCGGTCTTCGCTTTCTCCGCGAGCGAAAGTGCCGCGCCGCCTCCGCGCCGCACCATCTCTCTCATGGCGGCATTCCAAATCTCGTCGCCCTGGCGTCCAGGCAGATTTGCGGAGGCCGCGACGGCTCCGAATGGATCGATTTTCGCCCACGCACTGCGATATCCCTCTTCCGCAGCATCGCGCGTGGCTTTGTCCTCGAAGCGTGCCGCCCATGCCTTCGCCTTCTCGAGATCCGTCTCGCCGATGGTGAAGATCAAACTCGTCGCCATGCGCTTGCGATCGTCGCCCTCCGGCATTTTAAAAACCTGCGCCAGAAAACCCTCGGGCCGGACGCGCGCAAACGTAGTCACGGCGGAATTGTCCAATTGGTTGCCCGATTTGATGAGCTTTGGCTTCGATGCGAACCACGTGAACGCCGCCGGCTCATCGACTTCCAGCCAGCGCTCGATGAATCCCGCAATGAACGCCCGCTTCACCTCCCAGGATTTGTCCAGCGATTTGGTGAGCTTTTCAAAAGCGGCGGCATCGCGCGTAAGCCGCTGGAAATCCTCCGCGGTGAAGTTTTGGAGTGCGGCGAAAAGATCGCTCTCCTCGCGCAGCGGATCTTTCCCGACCGAAGCCAGCGCGGAGGTCGCGGCGGCGACGGGATCACCGGAAACGTCCGCGGTTGACGAGCTACCTTTCGGCCACGCTTTCCCTCCGAAGAGCCGCGAATGTTCAGACGATTGATCGGTGGCGGATCCGCGGGCGCCTGCGGACGGTGTTGGCGTCACGATCGATTTCCAAGACAAACCGCCCAGCCAGCCAACACCGAGCGCAAGGATCGTAGCGAGGAGGGGACGCATGGGCGAAAGCAAATACCTCCAATCCACGGTTGGGCCAGCCGGAAGATGCGACTTCATTTGGGATCGCGTCGCCTCGGGCCAGCCACCGGTCCTCAGTTTTCGGTCGCCTGCCGGATGAGCATGGCTTTGACATCGGGCGTCAACTCGGTGGTGGCATCGAGCCAGGCGCGCGCGGCGGCGCCATCTTTGCGCAGCCAGTCGCTGACGAACCCGCGAAAGGTTTGCTCCCGCGCGACGGGGTCCGAGACGCGCTCGGCGTAGTTCAGGGCTTCGTCGGGCTGATTGCTCGTGCTCCACACTGCGCCGCGCAACGCGGCATCGCGGGTGGAACCCGAGGGATATTTCGCGACCAGCGCATCGAGCCGCTCCGTCGAACCGTCACCGAAGGCGGAGACGATTCTGGTGATGATCATATCGCGCGCCGGGCCAGTGACTTTGTCCAGCGTCCAAGCGATAGCCTCGTCCTCACCCAGTTGGACGAACCAATTGCCGAAAGCGCCTGCCGCGATCTCCTGCGCCTCAGGTGAGAGTGTCTCGAACATGTCGCGCGCGGCTTCGGGGCCGAGGCCGAAGAGTCCGTGGGCGGCGAGGTAGCGATCACGGTCCGGGCTGGCGGGCAAATCCCGCAGCCACTCCGTCGTCTTCTGCTTATCTGAATTGATGGCGGCATTAAGGAGGCTGGGGCGGTCGCCTGTGAGAACGGTGCGACCTTCGAGGTCGAGGCCGTGAATGCGCGACCATTCCAGGGCGGCGACCGGCTCCTTGCGGATCCAGCCCATGACTGCCATCACCTGCGTTTCTGCGCGCAGCTCGTCGGGAAGATGCTCCGTCCACGCGAGGGTGGCGACCGGGTCGCTGGCTGCAGCGGCGCAGATCAGGCCGCCGAGGCTGCCACGTCCCGGTCCAGCTTCACCGGCGTCGATGCGGCGGCTTAATTCCGCGAGAGCTGCCGCCGGTTCCTTGTTGGCCCATTCCGTCAAAATACTCGTAAGCGTGGTATCCCGAGCCGCTCCGGCGGAGACGCTTTGGAATCGGGCGAGGGCGCCGGAAGGATCGGCTTTTGCCAATTCACCCAGCACGGCTGCGATGGCGGTATCGCGCATCTTTCCCTCGGGCAGCGCGGCCATACGATCGAACTGCCGAGCGGGATCATCCCCCGCCAGCGCATGAATCGCATCGCCGATCAACTCCTGGCTGACGGGCGCGTTCGGGTGTTCCAGTGCCACCGCGATCACTTGCTCCGGCGCCGCATTCCGCCACGCGGCCATGACTCTTGAATCTGCTCGATTCGTGCCGCCGGTGTAATATCGATCGATCATCGGTTGGAGCCATGCGACTTCGGCGCTCGGATCTTTCTGCGCCCATTTTGCGAGCAACGCCTTAAGCAGTTCCTGACTGTCCCCGTTCTGGATCCGGGCCACTCTCTCAACGACCTGCGCGAATTGTGAGGCATCGAGCGCATTGATTGCAGTTTCCAATTCCGCCGAGCGTTGCAGCAGATTGCCGATTCGCCAGGCGGAGAACACCCCGTCGATCGCTGCATCGTCTTTGGTTGAGATGGAGCGAGCTTCGGTTTTGGCGGCTGGCGCGTTGGAAGGTTTTGCCTGGTCGCCTGTGCTCGAATCCGCTCGACCAGGACCGCGCGAAAATAATCCAGCGCCAGCGGCGAATCCGACGAGCAACCCGACGGCGGCGGAGGTGAACGGAAGCGTTTTGGAGTCCGCTTTCATCGTGCGTCGCGGAGCGTGGTCCGTCGGATCGTTTCATCGATGCCGGGAACGTTGGTGAACCATTGCTCGGCGCCCTGGCGATCACGTTGTCGCATTTGCCAGAAGACTGATCGCGCCAATTTACCGCGATCCCACGGATCGTCGATTTGCAGCGTCCATTCCGCGGCCGCGGAGGGGTCGATCCGGACGATGTCTTGAGCATAGGCAGCCACCACCCGGTCCCGCGTTTCGCCCGCGGAAAATTGTTCGATCCAGCTTGCCACCGAAACCGGATCCCTCCCGGCCCAGGCGGTGGCGACAGTCTTGACGGCCTCCATCTGGCTCGGACCGGGCGGAAGTGAAGCGGCCCAGGTCGCCGCGGCGATTGGATCATCATTGGCCATGGCGGCAGCGAGTCTGGCAGCAAGGGCTCCATTGTCTGGATTTTCAGCCTGAGCGAACAGCTTAGCCGCTTCCGCCGTGCGTCCGCTTTGGTTGAGATAACTGATCAACGCGGCGTCCACCGCGGCACGCGTTTCGCCCGTCGTCAGTGAGGAAGCATAGGAACGAGCGGCGGCCTCGTCACGCCCGAGCCATGCCCTGAAGACATGCGTCCGGATGTCCTCGGGCTGCTCGTAACCCTTGTTCGGATCGGACACCGGGCCTGCCGGATGCTCGGAAAGCCACTCAATGGCTCCGCGTGGATCTGACGCCGCCCAGACTTGTGCGACCGAGCCGAGCGCCAAAGTTCGCTGTTTGTCAGGAAGGGCATCAGCCCAGGCGCGCGCCTGCTCGAGATCGCGCACGGCAAACTCACGCGCGATCCATATCGGGCGCAAAGTGTCCTGGTTAAATGGAGGCCTGTCCGCATTAGCGAGGACCAATCGCGCCGCGAGCGCCGGATCCAAAGTCTCCAGCTCCATCGCGGCGATCAAAATCTGCTCCCCGGTTGTTGCTTTTTCCGCCAACGCCGCTGCCGTTTTGGCCCCGCGCCGCGCCGCCTCCGTCACGGCTGCGCGCCAGACATCCTCATCGTCGCTGCCGACAGCGGCAACAGCGCCGAACGGGTCGATTCTGGCCCACCCCAGGCGATACCCCATTTCCGCGAACTCCCGTGTGGCCTTGTCATCGAAACGCCCCGTCCACTCCTTCGCCTTTGCGAGATCGGTGGCGGCGATTGCCTGGACGAAAAAATTGGCGGTCATTTTTCGTTCGTCGCCCTCCGACATTTTCAAAACGTGCGCCAGCATCCGATCGGGGAGGAATCGCGAAAACGTGGCGATCACGGAGTAATCGGGAGAGCCGCCAGTTTGGGCGAGCGCCGGCCGCGATTCATACCAGGCGAACGCGGATTCCTTATCCACCTCAATCCAGCGCTCCAGGAATCCTTCGATGAAGGCGCTCTTCACATTCCACAAATTCTCGAGCGGCCTTGTCACCTTCGCAAAGGCAGCCGGATCGCTGGTCAGGCGTCGGAAATCTTCAGCCGTAAAACGTTGCAGTAGTTTATAAAGCTGGCTTTCCGAATGCATCGAGTCCTTTCCCACGGAGGCCAGTACGGAGGCGAAGGCGGCGACTCGATCAGAGCGGCCATCCGTCGATTCCAAAGGGAGCACCTGCTGCGTTCCGTCCCCGGATTTGCCTTCTGAGGGAGTCGCGTTGCTCGAGGACGAGCCCTTCTGCCAGGCACGACCGCCGAGCCAGCCAAGAAATAGCGCGGCAATCAGGGCGACGAGGGAGCGCATAAAGGGGAGCAAATACTTGCGGTTGCTCGAGCGGCGAGTGGAAAATTTGTCCTGGAAACACTCAAAATCCGATCAGTGCGAATCGCCGGTATTGATCGCTTTCCGCACCGACGCCAGTGGCGCGCCGTCGTTAAAGCTGACGGCACCGCCGTCATCCCATTGCACTCCGAGTCGCTCCCACAGCGCGGGAAGATCCACGGGGACAGGCGCGTCTTTCATTTGATCGTAGAGTTCGCGAAGGACAGGCACGCCGGTCGCGCCGTCACCCGTTGACAGAACGCGGTCGATCGGCCAATCACGCGTGACGATCCCGCCAGCATCCACGATTCCCCGCAGAGCGTCTTCCAAGCCCTTGCGATTCCCAGTGCGTTCGCGAATTTGCACGTCGGCCAGCAGACAGAACAACGCACCGCCCCAGTAGGTTCGCGCCCAGGTGTGAGTATTATCGAGGCCGTGGTCGCCGGCCTCTGGCAGACCTTGGTGAAGATCACGCAACAGGTCGCCCCACACTCGTTCCGGTGGAAGCAGGCCCGCTTGCAGCCGGGCAATCGGTTCGACGTAAGTCGCCATGCCTTCCTCCAGCCACTGATGTTCTCTGGCCAGCGATGGAAACGCCAGGTGCGTCATTTCGTGGGTCATCATCCAATCGTCGGCGAGGGTGGCCTTGGTCGCGCGATCGCCAACACTGATGGTGATGAAGGCTCCGCGATGACCAAAAGTGCGGCCATTGCGAACCTTCGCTCCCGCAATCGGGCGCACTCGCAAAGCGACTCGTTCGACGGGATAGCGTCCGAAATACGCAGCGACCGAGCGCGCAGCGTTGCGAACCCATTCGACGATTTCGTCGGTGGAAAGGCCAGTGTCTCCGGGCTCAATCGTCAGGTCGATCAATCCACCACCCATCTCGATCCGAGTGGTGTCAGCCGGCAGAGACGGAAGCGTGCCGGCGAGGATCAGTGCCACGAAAGCGCCGCGGGCGGACGCGGTCGTTCGAGGATGAGTCCCGAGCAAAAGCACGCCGGAAGGAACGACGACATCGGGAACTCCGCAACGGGAGAGAACAATGGGAGCCCGTTGGCCCTGGCACGAGGGTTTTGCGCCATCGCCAATGAAAATGCAGGCATCGTGAAGGACAATGGTGGCAGGTGGGCGTTTCCATCTCTGCGCGGAGTGGTCATCCCATTCGAGACGTTGTTTGGCACCGGACGTCAACGGGTGCTCATTTCATTGGAGCCGAACGCGCGGTTGGGCGCTCCAATTGGACATGTCCGAAAGGATGATGCGGTCGCCGGCTTCAAGCCCTTGGACGATCTCGATCGAGCTGACCGAACTCCGACCCAGGTGAACCGGGGTTTGCACGGCGGCGGATCCGTCGTCGATGAGCTTGAACAATTGCACGGTGCTCTCGGTCTGCCCCTCGACGGGGCGACCGACGAAAAGAACATCCGCGAGACGCTCGAGCTCGATGATGCCGTCCACGCTGAGGTCCGGGCGCGCGCCTTTCGGCATCGGTCCGTCCAGCGCGACATCCACGGTCACCGCGCCATTTTCCACCGCGGGATCGATTCGCGTAACGTGCCCGGCGACGATACCGTTGCGGGTGTCAATGCGGGCGGGTTGTTCCAGTTGAATATCTCGCGCCTGCGTTTCCGGCACTTTGATCGCGGCTTTCAATTTCGTCTGGCTGGCAACGCGTGCGACGAGAGTCCCCGCGGCGAGCTGCTGACCAATTTGCAAAGGCGCTCCGACGTCACCGAGCCGCTGCAGGACACCCTCCATCCCGGCGCGAATTCTCTGTCCTTCGACCTGGCGCTTTTTCAAGGCGAAAAGCCCGGCCAGTTGCGCGATCCTTTCCGTCTGCGCGTCAATCTGCGCGCTGGCTGCCGCTTCATTCTTCTCGAGGCGCTCTTGCTCAATCTCCCAAAGGTGATTCAGGTCCTCCTGTCGCGTTCTCGATTGGCGCAACGTGAAAGCGGCCATCAAATGATGTTTGTCGAGTTCTTCATTGATCGCCACCTGCTCCTTCGCGGCACTGAAATTGGCGCGCGCCATGGCGACACCAGCTTCCAGAGTCAGCCGCTGCGACTCGAGCTGCGCACGGAGATTCTTCAGCTCGGCATTTGCGGCTTTCAGCTGCGACTCGGCTTCCAGAGCGGCGAGCTCGAGTTCAGGACTGCTCAATTCCACGAGCACAGTGTCCGTCTTCACGGCGGCTCCCGGCAGCACGAGAATCTTTTCGATCCGCCCCGAATTGATGGCCGGAATCCATCGCACTTCCTCCGGGACGAGCGTTCCATTGCCACGAACTTCGCGCAGCATTTCGCCGCGCTTGACGGTGTCGATCCACACGGATGACTTTTCCACGGCGGGCGCCGCGGGTTGGAGTCGAGTCAGGCCGAACGTTCCCAAGCCGAGAGCGGCTGCGACGGCCGCGCCATTCAACCAGCGCCGACGACGACGTTTCGCGATGATCTCGGGGGCAATCGGCTTGTCCATTCGCACCGGGGAATTTTCGAGGGCCGGGGCGGTGAATGGAGCGATTTTTGGCGAGCGATTCGTGGGCTCCGGAGCAGGGGCAGGTAAGCTCATGGCGATTGGATCATTCGGTGCTCAGCGCAGTCGTGGGATTGACCGAAGACGCTCGCCGAGCAGGAAGCCACGAAGCGAAAAAGCCGACAGCGATGAGGAGCACGGCGACGACCGCGAACGTGAGCGGATCGAGCGCATCGACCTGATACAGCAGGCTGCGGAGGAGTCGCGTGGTGCCCAACGCGGCTGACATGCCGACAAACAATCCGATGAACGTAAGGATCATTCCGTGGCGCACGACCAACGCAAGCACGTCCCGCGTCCGCGCTCCAAGCGCTTTGCGAATCCCGATCTCTCGCGTCCGCCGACTGACGGAATAGGCCAGCACGCCATAGACTCCGAGACCCGCCAGCAACAGTGCCAGGATCGCAAAGCCGCCCAGTAACAACGTCGCCAGCCGCTGCAATCCGAGCGTTCCGGCGAGCTGCTCATTCATCGTGCGCATTTTCAGAATCGCCACGTTCGGGTCGAGTGCGACGGACGGTTTCCCGAATCCATGAAGACGCCGCCGCGGGCGCCAGTCCGGTTCGCAGGATGACCGTGAGGTTGCCCGCTGGATTCTGGGTGACGGGCACGAACATCGTTTGCCGCGGGGAATCGGTCAGACTCCGATTCGGCGTGTCCGCCACGACACCGACGATTTCCAACGCGGGCTCAGTGTCGCGCGTCATGAGAGCGATGCGCTTCCCGATCGGGTCCTGATCGGGCAGATATCGCTGCACGAATTGCTCATTCACAATGACCGTGCGCGGGCTGGAGGCCGTGTCGGATTTGTCGAATTCGCGCCCGCGTCGCAGCGGGATTCTGAGTGTGCGAAAGTAATCAGCAGACACGGAATTAATGTCTCCGAAAAGGCGCTCGTTCGGCCGCAGCTCATGGCCATCGATCCGCTGTATGCCCCTTCCGGGCAGACCGCCCCCGAGCGGGGTGTTTGATGACAATGCCGCCGCTTCAGCCCCAGGCATCATCCGCACGGCGTCCAAAAGTTGATCATAAAAAGCTGACTGACGCTCGCTGTCCTGCCGATTCAAATTCGCATCGAGAGTCACCAGGAGAATCCGCGACGGCTCGAATCCCGGTGAGAGTTTCTGCAATTGATAGAGGCTGCGCCCGCAGAGTCCGGCGCTGAGCAGCACGATGACCGCCAGCGCGATCTGCACGATCACCAGGATATCGGAAAGACTCCAGCGACCCGATCCTGTCCGAGGAACATCGCCGCCATTCTTCAGCCGCGCCACGATCGGAACCCGGCTGGCACGCCACGCAGGCGCCAGGCCAAACACAACGCCCGTAAAGATCGACGCGCAGAATCCGAACCAAAGCACGCGGTGATCGAGGCCGCCTTCGAGCATGCCCGGATACTCCGCCACCTGCAGTCCTCGCAGCGCCCGATTGATCCAGAAGGCGACGAGCAACCCCAGGCACCCACCCATTCCGGACAACAGCAAACTTTCGGTGAGCAACTGGCGGATGATCCTGCCGCGTTGAACGCCGAGCGCCATCCGAATTGCAAACTCTCGACTCCGTCCAATCGCACGGGCCAGCTGCATATTGGCCAGATTGGCGCAGACGAGGAGCAGGATGAATCCGGCCACGAGCGACAAAAGCCGAAGCGGTTCGCGGACTCCGTGAGTGCTTTCGTTGAATCCCTGCGATCCGGGGAGAACCATCAGGTTCTCCGGAGTATTCTTGGGATTCACCAGCGCGATCTGCTGTCCCAGCGTCCGCATCGCGATCTCGGCCTGTGCGAGCGAAACACCATCCTGCAACCTCCCGAGCACGTTAATCCACGTATAATCCCGATCTCGCAGAGGTTCTCCGGCTCGCTCCCCAGACCCGTCGAGTCGGCCGAGGATCGTGATGGGCAGGTATAGATCAGGTTCCTCCCCTCGCGTCGAACCCGTGAATTCTCGCGGCGCCACGCCGATGACCATGACCGGTGTCCCATTGACGTCGATGGCGCGTCCGAGCACCTGCGGGTCGCCGCCGAACTGACTCATCCACAGGCGATGACTGAGCACCCCGACCGCCGCATCTTCGATTTCGGCGCCCTCATTCTGAGCGAACATCCGACCGAGCGCCGCGTTCACGCCGAGCATCGAAAAGTAGTTCCCCGAGACCAGAAGAGCACCCCTCCGCACCGTGCCCTCGGTCACGCGCAAACCGACGGACTTCGGAGCGACCGCGCTCAATTGGCTGAACACGGAATTTTCGCGCTGCAGATCGCGATAGAGCGGATAGTTCAAATCGTAATCGGGCCGACCGCCTCTCCCGCCGGGCTGTGCAAGGAGTGCCAGTCTTTCCGGCACGGCGACGGGAAGCGAACGCACCAGCAGTCGATCAACCACGCTGAAAATCGCTGTGTTTGCCCCAATCCCGAGCGCCAGCGTGATCACCGCCACCGCCGTGAATCCGGGATTTTTGCGCAGCATGCGGATACCGAATCCAACGTCGCGAAGCATCGTCTCGCCAAAGCTCACTCCGGCATTCTCGCGGCATTCTTCACGAATCGTCTGCAAATTCCCAAACTGTCTCCGCGCCTCCCGCGCCGCCGCATCGGGAGCCATGCCTTCCGCGGTCAGTTGCGCAGTGTGTTGTTCGATATGAAAGCGAATCTCTTCATCGATTTCCGCTTTCGCCGAACGCCGAAACAACAACGATCGAACCGACTGGAAGAAGGCTGTGAAGGGGGTCATGCGATGCTTAATGGTGCCGGAGTGCTTCGACTGGATCGAAGTGAGTGGCGCGACGGGCTGGGAGCCAGCACGCCAGCAATGCCACTCCGATCAGCGCCAGCGCGACGCCTAGAAACGTCGCAAAATCGATCGCTTTCACTGAGTAGAGGAGGCTCGACAGATATCGCGTCAGGGCAAACGCCCCGACGAGCCCGATCGCGACGCCCAGCAGCGTCAGCCGCAGCCCGCCGTGGATGATCAAGACCCAGCACGTCGCTTCTTTGCGCGCCCAAGGCCATCCGCACGCCGATCTCGCGCCGGCGTTGCGTCACCGCATACGACATCACGCCGTAGATGCCCACGACGGCGAGCAGCAGCGCCACTGCCGCAAAGCTGCCCAACAAGGCCGTGTTCAATCGCCGCGAAGTCGTGGTGTTCGCCAGCCGTTGCTCCATCGTCATCACGTCGTGGAGCGGCTGATTCGGATCCACCTCCGCCATCACCGCCCGCACGGCAGAGATCAGACCGGCCGGCTCGCCGGTGACGCGGATAACAAAGCTCAGTCGCGTCTTCGATATCCTCCAGCTCCGGGCTATACACCTCCGGCATGACGTCTCCCGCCAATCCGCTCTGCCGCACATCGCTGACGACCCCCACCACCGTCTGCCAGCGCGCCTCCGGCGGTCCCGCCCAGGAGGCGGATTCGTTTGCCGATCGCGCTTTCGCCGGGGAAGTAATGCTTCTCAAACGCCTCGTTGACGATCACCACTCCCGCAGTGGGACGCGCGTCCTGCGGAGTGAACATCCGTCCGCTTCTTCACGGGAATACCCATCGCGTTGAAGTAATCGCAGGTGACCGTCGGCCTGGAAGCGGGCCTCACCTTCAACTCGCCCCGCTTCAGCTTGTCCAAGTCGATCGGTGGCCGGCCATCGATATCTGCCAGGGAAATGCGCGTGAAAGGAGTGAGCGGCAGGGAATCCGTGGCGGCCGCCGCCTGCACACCGGGCAGCGCCCTCAACCGCTCGACGATTTGTTCGAGTGAAGTTGATTTTCTGGGCCGGGGATTTCTCGTCCGTCAGATTTACCTGGAACGTCAACACGCCCTCGGTCCGGAAGCCGGGATTGACCTCGATCAGCCGCGAAAAGCTTTTGATCAACAGCCCGGCGCCGATGAGCAGCACCAGCGCCAGCGCCACTTCCGACACGACCAGGAGATGCCGAAGCCATTTGCGATGTCCGCCCGTGTCGCCGCGGCCCTCCTCTTTGAGCGCGGCGTTGACGTCTGTGCGCCAGGCTTGAACCGCCGGCGCGAGTCCGAACGCCAGGCCGGTGATCACCGACACGCCGAGCGTGAACGCCAGCACCCACGCATCGATGCCAATCCCGTGCATCGACGGCAAGCTCGCGCCGCTCCATTGCCCAAGCGCCCGGACGCCCCAGAACGCCATCATTAAACCCAAACTGCCACCGGCCAGGGAAAGCAGCACGCTTTCCGTGAGCAACTGGCGGGCAACCCGCAGCCGACTGGCTCCGAGCGCGGCGCGGACGGCCATCTCCCGTTGCCGCGCGGCCGCGCGCGCGAGCAGGAGGTTGGCGACGTTCGCGCAGGCGATGAGCAGGACCAACGCGACCGCGCCGAGCAACACGAGCAACATTCCCTTCACATCGCCGACGACCTGCTCGTGCAGGCCGACCAAGGTCAAGACACCTCGCCGCCGCCCCCCTCGCCGCGCGGCCTGGCCGCCCGGAGTCGCCGTCGGTCCTCCTGGCTGAACTGCGCTGCGCAATCGTTTGCAACTCGGTTTGCGCCTGCTGAAGCGTCACGCCGGGTTTCAATCGAGCAATGGCTTTCAGAAGCATCATGCCTTCACCAGATCACGAAGGTTCCTCCCGTTTCACCAAGCGCCAGCGGAGTCCAAAGTTGAAACCCTTCTGGATATTGAAAGCTCGCCGGAAGAATGCCCACGACGGTGTAACTTTGTTCGTTCAACGTGATCGTCCGGCCCAACACGTTCGCGTCGCCGCCAAATCGGCTCTGCCAGAGGCCGTGTCCGAGAATGGCCGCCTTGGGGCCGTTGGGCGTGTCCTCTTCCCGGGTGAAGTTGCGTCCCAACGCCGGCTGGACGCCGAGCAGTGGAAAGAAATCCGCCGTCACTGCGCCGGCCACGATTCGTTCCGCCGATCCGGCCCCGGTGAGGGTCATGTCGCCGCCATTGTAGGCGGCGATGCGCGCCAGCGACTGGCTCTGGGCTTTGACTTCAACGAACGTGGCGCTGCCGATGACGGTGCTGGGGCTGCCCGACCAGTCCACGCGCAACTGCACCAGTTGGCCGGGTTCGGGATAGGGCAGCGGCCTGAGCAGGACGGCATTGACCACGCTGAAGATGGCGGTGTTCGCCCCGATGCCGAGCGCGAGCGTGAGCACCGCCACGGCGGTAAAGCCAGGATTTTTGCGCAGCATCTTCAGACCAAACCGAATATCCTGCCACGTCTCCTCGCCGAAACTCGCGCCTCGCTTCTCCCGACATTCATCGCGAACGCTTTGCAGATTTCCAAACCGCCTCCGCGCCTCACGGGCTGCTTCCTCCGGCGTCATACCGACGGCGATCCGTTCCGCGGTATGTTGTTCGAGATGAAAGCGAAGCTCTTCATCGATCTCCGCTTTCGCGGAGCGCCGGAAAAACAGCGATCGAACCGATTGAAAGAGTGCGGTCACGCGCGCCACGACGGGAATTAGAGAGTTGCGGCGACGAGATCGTCGCTGGCCACGCGTCCATCGAAGAGGCGGATCGTCTTTTGCGCGTCGCGGGCAAAACGTTCGTCGTGGGTGACGAGGCAAATCGTCGCGCCTTCGGCGTGCAACTCGCCGAGCAGATTCATTACGGCGTCGCCGTTTTTCGAATCGAGGTTTCCGGTCGGTTCGTCGGCGAGCAGGATGGAGGGCCGTCCGCCCAGCGCCCGCGCCACGGCCACGCGCTGCTGCTGACCACCCGATAGCTGCGCCGGATAATGTTTCGCCCGCGCCGTCATGCCGACTTTCAGCAGGGCTTCATCCACCCGCTCGCGGCGCTCGTCCTTGGTCAGGCCGCGGTAGGTCAGCGGCAGCTCGACATTTTCCCACACCGTGAGGTCGCCGATGAGATTGAAGCTTTGGAAAATGAAGCCGATCTCGCGATTCCGCACCCGGGCACGCTGAGCATAGTTAAGCGTCGCGACCGGTTCACCGCGCAGCTCATAGGAACCGCTGGTTGGCGAATCGAGCAGGCCCAAAATCGAGAGCAGGGTTGATTTGCCACATCCCGACGGCCCGGAGATGGAGACGTATTCCCCATGCGAGATTTCAAAGTTCACGCCCGAAAGCGCGCGCGTTTCTACTTCCTCGGTGAGGAAGACTTTTTCGATTTCGTGGAGGTGAATCAAGGCGTTGGGCGACATTATGATGTTTGTTGTTTAGCTCGTCGGCAGGAATGAAATACGGGCGCTCATCGTCACTCCGCGCGCAGGGCGATGATGGGATCGACACGCGCAGCCTGCCGGGCGGGAATCCAACAAGCGGCCAGCGCGACCAGGAGAAGCACGGCGCAAATGGCGAGGAAGAGCAGCGGATCGCTTCCGCTCAGTTCGGGCGCAATTGCCGCGAGAAGGCGCGAAAGACCGAACGCGCCGAGTGTACCGACGAGCGTGCCGATCAGGGTCATGCGCAGCCCTTTTCCGAGCACCAGCCAGATCACGTCATCGATCCGCGCGCCCAGAGCCATGCGCACCCCGATCTCTCCTTCACGTTGTGCGACAAATCCAGAGATCACGCCGTAGATCCCAAGCGCGGCCAGCACCAGGCCGAGCAGGGCAAAGGCGGCGAGAAGTTTGACCGTCATGCCCGCACCGGTGAGCGAGCGGTCAATGATTTCCTGCGCGGTCGAGACGTCGTTCAGCGGGAGGTCTGGATCGAGTTGTGACACCACCTCTCGCAAAACCCGCGCCGAGATATTCCCGCGCACGGCGATGGATATTTTCTCGGAGGGATTCTGCGCGATCGGCCGATAAGTTTGCAGGCGTGTCTGCGGCTCCTCGAGCTTTGCCGGAAAGCGGATGTCGTTCACGATACCCACGACTTCCCTCCACACTCCCGACTCCTGCATGCGGCGACCGATGGGCATTTCGCCCGGCCAATAGCGCTGCGCCATCGCTTCGTTGATGATGATGACGGGCGGACTGTCCGACCGATCGGCGTCGCTGAAATCGCGACCCGCCATCAGGCGCATCCCAAGCGTTTCAAAGTAGCTCGGGGTGACGACGTTGATCGACGCCAAAGGCTTCTGCCCGACGAAATCCGGCTGCCCCTCCGCTTCGAACGAGGTGGCGATGTCAAATCCGCGCAGTGGCATTTCGCGCGCGGCGGCAAACCCGACGACGCCCGGGATCGTGGCCAGCTTTTGTCGCAAGTTCTCGACGAAAGCAGCGCGGCTTTCGCCGCTGGCATACCTCGAGTCGGACAAGGCTAACGATGCGGTCGTCAAGACGGCGGGGTTCCAGCCGACATCCGATTTCGAAAAGCGATCAATGCCCCGCCAGACAACGCCCGCACCAGCGAGCAACACGAGGGCCAGAGCCACCTCGCAGACGACGAGCGCATGCCGCAATCGATTCTGACCGCGATCGCCAGTCATGCCGCGCGCGCCTTGTTTGAGCGCGGAATTCAAATCCACTCGCGAAGCCATCCACGCCGGAATGAGCGCGAAAACCAGGCCAGCAACGGCCGTGACGGCGAAGGCGAAACCGAAAGTCGAACCGCTGAGGCCAAATCGAATTCCGCCTTCGGCGCCTCCCGGAAGTTGCGCGTTGAGCACGGCATTGCAGGCCATCGCCACCACGACGCCGACCAGTCCTCCGAGCGCCGCAATGGTCAGGCTTTCCGTCATCAATTGGCGCAACAGGCGTCGCCGGCTGGCACCAATCGCTCCGCGAATGGCCAACTCGCGCGCGCGTCCGGCGGTTTTGGCGAACTGTAGATTTGCGAGATTCACGCAGGCGATCAGCAGGACGAATCCCGCCAGACCCATGGTCAGCCAGATCATGCGGCGGCCGGTTTCATTTCCGACCTCGGCCAGCGGGACGAGCCGCACTCCGAGGCCCTCATCGGTGTCGGAGCGAATTTTATGCAGCCGGGCAGAGATCGCTTTCATCTCTGCCTGCGCCTGCCGCAACGACACGCCTTCCTTCAGCCGCGCCACCGAATTCACCCAGTTCCAGCCGCGATTCCCGCGTTCGTCATCGGTGAAAGCGAGCGGGCGCCACACTTTCACCTCGCCGGAAAGTCGTGAGTTATCGAACCGCTCCGGCAGCACCCCGACCACGGTGACGTTCTCGCCATCAAGTCGAAGCGCGCGCCCAAGGACTTTTGGATCGCCCGCATAATGCTGCAGCCAAAAGTCGTGGCTCAGAATGGCGACGCCGTCATTACCGCTCCGTTCTTCCTCCGGGGTAAACGCGCGTCCGATCTGCGGCTGCGCGCCCAGCGTAGAAAACATATTTGCCGAGACACGGATCCCGCGCAGACGCTCCGCGGGCTGGCCGGGTTCCGCGAGATTCCATGAACCGCCCGAGAAAGCGGCGAGGTGCTCGAAAGATTGATTTTGAACCTGATAATCGAGGAGGTTCGGCACGGAGTGCGGCCAGGTCCGCGAGTGCGCCGAGGTGCAGAATACCCGCACCAGAAGTTCCGCTTTAGGATACGGCAGTGGGCGCATGGTGATGGACTGGAGCACAGTCCACATCGAGGTGTTTGCGCCGATCCCGAGCGCCAAAGTCAGCACCGCGATCGACGTAAACCCAGGGTTTTTGCGCAGCATCCGGACACCGAATCGAACGTCCTGAAGCACGGCTTCGCCAAAGCTCGTGCCGGTCGCGTCCCGACAGTTTTCGCGGATCGCCTGGACATTGCCAAATCGCCGGCGAGCGGCCTGTCGCGCGTCGCCGTCGGGCATGCCGTTGGCGACATGGTCGGCAGCCGCTCGCTCGAGGTGAAAGCTTAGCTCATCATCAATCTCCCGGCGCGCGGCGCTCCGCGAAAACAAGGATCGAAGTGTGTGTCTGATTCGAACGAATGCATTCATGCGCGGTCGCTCAGGCGGTTTGCAGAACGAGAGTGATGGCGCGGCAGACGCGTTCCCAAAGTGCGGTCTCTTCCGCGAGCTGTTTCCGTCCGGCACGCGTCAGCGAATAGTATTTGGCGCGGCGATTGTTCTCCGACTTTGCCCCATTCGCCTTTGATCCAGCCCTTCGCTTCCATGCGGTAGAGGCACGGGTAGAGCGAGCCTTCCTCGACCACGAGAATCTCCTCGGATCGCTGCTGAATGCGCTGGGTGATCGCGTAACCATGGAGCGGGTCGCCCTGGAGCGTTTTGAGAATGAGGAGATCGAGCGTCCCCTGGAGCAATTCGGCTTTAGATGAAGGCATTGCGGTTTCCCATAGAGTTTCTATGGGAGCGATGATGATGCGGCTTCCATAGAGCGTCAAGGGGAAAGAATTTCGCGCGGTTTGTTTCTGCCACGCGAGCGAGACCCCAAAATTCAAAGGGACGGTTTTGCTTCGATGCGCAGAGAGCTCTCGAGTTTCGGCGGCGATGACTCGCAGCGCTTCCTCTGATGTTCCCGGACTCGCCGCACCCTCTATCGCAAGCGAATGACGCGGACTCGATGGTTCTCGCTGTCGCCGACGTAAATGGCGCCGTCGCGATCGACGAAAATTCCATGCGGACGCGCGAACTGCGTGGCGAGGGGATCGCCGTTGCCATTCTGTGCGTAGCTCGCTGCAGCCGTGCCTTTCTTTCCGGTGCCCGCCACGAGCTCCACCGTTTCTTTGGCGAGATCGATCATGCGAATCGAGTGGGACTCGGTATCCGCGAAATAGATGTTTCCGTTGGGCGCGATCGAGATGCCCTTCGGTCCGCCGAGCACTGCGGCTTGAGCCGGACCGCCATTGCCAGCGAAACCCGGTTTTCCGCCTGCGCCGGCTACGTGCGCCAGCGTGCCGCTTTGGAGATCGAGGCGGTAGATCGCGTTACCCTCGCGCAGGGCCAGCCAAAGGCTTCCCGCGGCATCGAAATCGAGAGCGCGCGGACCATTCAGCGGTGAGGTGGCGAATTGGGCGCCGTCGGTGGTCGGCTTCGCTTCGCCTGTGCCCGCAAAGGTCGAGATCGTTCCGGTCTTCATCTCCACCTTGCGCACGCGATGGTTTTTAATGTCGCAAATGTAGAGATCGCCCGCGCGATCGAAACCAATGCTGTGCGGCTCATCCAGTTGCGCTTGGTTGGCCGGCCCGCCATCGCCGCCGAATCCAGGTTTTCCGGTGCCGGCGACGGTGGAAATGATCTCCGTCTTCGTATCGATTCGACGCACGACATGATTCATCCGCTCGACCACGAAGAGATCACCGGCTGGGTCGAATCGAACTTCATACGGCTCATTCAACGCCGCGTTCGTCGCGGGTCCGCCGTCGCCCGCATAACCGCGAGTGCCATTGCCAGCGACCGTCGTGATGATGCCATCCGGAGCGATCTTCCGAATGCGATGATTGTCCGTATCGCAGACGTAGAGTGCGCCGTCCGGGCCGCGCATGAGTCCAAAAGGATTATTGAGCTGTGCTTTCACCGCAGGTCCTCCATCGCCGGAAAAGCCAGGCACGCCCGTGCCGGCGAAGGTGGAGACTTCAGCCGCCATGCCCGTGTTCGCGGTAGCGCAGCAGAGCGCCACCATCGTCATCCTGAGCGAAGCGGAGCGAAGTCGAAGGACCCGGACCAAAGTCAAATAAGCGTGTTGTGCCAATCCCATCACCGGAAAGGACTGCCGCGCGGACGTGAGAAAAAGAGTAGCATCATTCTGCGTGAATTGCCCGCGCATCATGTGTGGAAGCTGATGCATGGGGTTTCACCATGGCGCCGCGGTGAGAGGAAGTTTTCGCACATTGGATCCGGGTCCTTCGACTCCATGCCTTTCGCTTCGCGAAACGGCATTCCGCTCAGGATGACATTCACTCGGTCAAAAACCGCACCTGGCCTGACTCCGCGCGGATCACGGGCGGCAGAGCGTTCGTGTCGAGGCGCACCGTCAGGATGTGAATTCCCGCGTCTAATTCCATGCTGGGAGAGGGTTCGCTGGCGACGGCCAACGGTTCTCCATCCAACCAGCCTTCACGCACGCCGGCCAGATTCACTGTCACCTTACCGGGCTCAGCGACCTGGAAACGCGCGACGGCCACGGGATTTTCGCCCGGCGTCGGGACCATTTGCAACGCTTCACGGAGGCGATCATCGGTCATCCGACCATCCACCAACGTGTATGCTGGTGTGCCATCGCCGCCCTGCAGCTTGGTGATGCTTTGCGATTCCACCGCCGACTGCGGATACAGCCACCACACGCGAGCCACATTGCCCTTGCTCGCATCATAGACGCCCGGTTTGCCCAGCTGTCCGAGGAACGCGTAAAGGTCCAGTCGTTCACGGCTCGGCAATTGTTCCACCAACCCCGCGGGCATGATCGAACCGACGTTTTCCTTCGACACCACGTTCGCCCGCGGCACGGACTGTTCGCTGCCACTCGCATCCCGCAAAAAGATTTCCTGCGGCGTCTCGCGCGACTGAATGCCGGTGACAGCAGTTCCATCCTTCAGCGTCAGAGTCACGGCGTTGTAACCTTCCTTCACCTTGGCCGTCGGATTCAGCAAGCTCTCGATGAGGTAATCCAGCGGCGCGCTTGCTCCGATGCTGGTCAAATCCGGTCCGACTTTTCCGCCCGCGCCACCGATCGCATGACACGTCGTGCAGGCGAGCGTAACGCGCCGATAAATCTGTTCGCCGCGGGCGGGATCACCATCGCGTTTTACCAGCGCCGCGATCGATTGATAGTCCTGCGGCTTGTCGCTTTCCGCGGGCAGACCCGCCAGGGGCGTCAGCACCGCCACCAGTTTTTCACCTTTCTTGCCGATCTCGCGCGCCGCGCGCAGACCACCCGCCGCGACTGGCTTGGTCAGCGTGCGCGGCAGGGCCGACGCCAGCGTATCCGGAGCGCCGTTGGCGGAAAGCACCGCACGCCACGCTTCGAGAGCGTCCGCTTCCGTTTTTTCGTCGGTGAGCACGTCGGCCACACGGGGCAACGAGTTTTGCAAATCCAGCGCCGCGAGAGCCGCGGCCGCCTGCCGGCGCACCGGCTGAGGCTGGGTATCGCCCGTCAAATCGACCAACGCCGTAATGGCATCCGCACCGCCCAACTCGCGCAACCCTTCGATCGCGGCAGTGCGCACCGCTTCGGGCTCCGCCCGCGAATATTGAGTGAGCAGCGGAGCAAGATCCTGCATTTTCCACAGACCCGCGAGGCGCAGCGCATTCGCCGCCACCTCAGCTTCGGGACTTTTGAAAAGCGTCGCCACATCCTTGAGGTCGCCGCTCGGACGGGCATGACGAAGGCGCGCCGCCTGCACCAGCGCACGGAGAATGCGCGCCTGAACGTCCGGGGCCAGGTTCGCGCGAAAAACCTGCCCATACAGCTTCGAAAGTTCCGTTGATCCCCCGGACTGACCAATCAGTTCGATCCACGGACCCGAACCATCGAGCGGCACCTGACTGTTCGCCATGAGTTTGGAGAGCGTCGCCGTCATGAGTTCCGGCCGGATCGCACCCAACCCCCACGCCAGCTGCTTTTCCTTCTCCGGCGAGTCCGCCTTCCAATCGCCTTTCGCGATGGCCTCAGTCCAGACTTCCGCCAGGTCATTGATCGAAAGCCAGGCGGCGTAGGTGTAAAACGGATCTTTGCTCGCTTCGAGTGTCTTCTGGTCGAACTGCCCGCCTTTCACTTCCGCGCTAACGTTCACCGCGTCACCTTGCGCAACGCCGGGTTGATTCATCGCGGCTTCGAGAACGAGGGCTGCGGCTTCAGGTGTCTGCAAGCGGGAGACCGCCCGCATCGCCTCCACTCGCACACGTGGTTCTGGATCACGGATAGGAGACTCGAGAAATCTCGCAATCTTGGTGGTGAGCACTCGCTGCACCGGTAAGGGGTCGTCGAGGCTGCCCTCTATCCTTTTCTTCTCCTCTTTCAGCCGATCAACGGCGGCGGCGACACTTTCCGTATTTGCCTGGCTGGGATTTGCGCGAGCCTTTTCAATTATGTCGGCGTCGGCTTGGAACGTAGCCGATCGCACAGCCTCAGCCGTTGCGATGGATACCGTCTGACCAGCGAGCCACTTTCCAATGCGTCGAACGGCCCGGGCTCTGATCTTCGGATTCTTATCTGTTAGGAGTCCGAAGAGTTTCTCATCGGGCTCGCCTTTCGTTTCATCCGCGCGGGGCTCCAGTTTCACCGTATCCCGCCCTTTGTAGCTCACCCGCCAAATCCGACCATGCGTCTTGTCGCGGCGCGGGTCGCGGAAATCGACTTCGCCGTGATTGATCACCGGATTGCTCCAGTCCGCGATGTAAAGAGCGCCGTCCGGGCCGAGTTTGACGTCGATTGGACGAAAGCTCACGTCGCCCGTTCGCATCAGGTCCGGCATTTCCTTGGTCACGTATCCGGACAACGCGACCGCCGCTTCCTTTCCGGTCTCCGGATTCCCATTTCCGCTCTCCGAAAGGTCGTTGATTTGAAAACGCACGACCCGATGCGCGCGGAAGTCGCAGGTGATCGCGTTGCCCTGCCACTCGTCGGGAAAGTGCGGGCTTTGGACCAGTTCGAGCCCGGCGAATTTCGGATAGTTCCCGGGGCTTATCGATGGACAGATGGCGCGCGCGTTTTCGTAGGTGAAATACATCGCGCCGGGAATGCCCCACGAGACGCCTTGAAAGCCCGCGCCGTCGGTGAGGAACGATTGCCCCCATTTATCCCAGGCGTGACCCCACGGATTGCAAAACCCTTTGAAGAGCACCTCGACGCGTTCCGTGCGCGGCTCGTAGGCAAAGACACCGCCCGAGTTCAGTCGCACCATGCCCCACGGCGTTTCGAGATGGCTGTGGATGTAAATCGATTGATTGAAATACAGCCGTCCGTCCGGTCCCCAACGCAGCGTGTGGATGATGTGATGCGTGTCCTCCGTGCCGAAGCCCGAGAGCACGATCCGCTTTTGATCCGCTTTGCCGTCGCCGTCCGTATCCGCGAAGTGCAGCAGTTCCGTCGATTGGCCAACGTAGCAGGCGTCTGTGCCGTCAGGCTCGACGCCGGTGGGCAACAGCAACCCTTCCGCAAAGGCCGTCGATTTATCCGCCGTCCCGTCGTGATTCGTATCCTCGAGGACGATGATTTTGTCCGTCGTGTCTTCGCCCGGCGCGATCATGGGATACAGCCCCGAACTCGCGACCCACAGCCGCCCGTTCGCGTCCCAATTCACCTGCGTCGGCTTTTCGAGGAGCGGATTCTCCGCCCAAAGCGTGACTTCAAGATTCGGATCGATATCGAACGTCGGCGGTGGCAGCGGCGCAACCTTCTGGTCATCCTGAGCGGAGCGCAGCGCCGTCGAAGGATCCGGCGCCACCGCACCCGCGCTCGTTGCACCACCGCGCTTTAGGCGATCAATTTCCGCATCCGCCTTCTCGATCAGCGGATCGAACTCCGGAATCTCCTTCGCATTCTGCCCCTGCTCATGCTTGCGAAAGCCGAAAAGATAAGTCGTGTTCGACGGGCGTGTGCGGTGAAAGAAGAGTGCGTTCTTGGCGAGGATGGCGGGGCGCACCGAAAGGGTAAATGCGCTCGTCATCCGCTTCCATTCCTCTATCTCTTCTTTGCTTTTGCCGACACTTCTCTTCCATCCAAGCAACTGTCCGATGTCTTCACACCAAAACGCGTAGCCTAGCTCGGACAAATGGATTCCGTTCGGCGTCAAGTCAGACTTAGCTGAGGCTTGTTGTTTTGATGTCGGGTCGTCGAAGTGCGCAAAGCGAGCGAGTGTTTCAAAATAGTCCACAAACCGCGCCCCGCGCTCATTCGCCAGTTCCTCGATCACCTTCGAATACTGCTCGAGCAATTTGTTATGCTCCGCGGGATCAGGCAGCCCCGGTCGCGTCGCGCGCAAGTCCTCGTGTTTGATCGGCGAGAGGAGGACGAATCGAACCGGGGCATTTTGAACCGCAGCGGGCGCGGCGCTCGCGGCGGGGGAATCCGAATCTTGTTTCTTCGCCGCGCCCGCCGCGTTCACCGCGGTTCCTTTCCCACCATTGATTTCCACGATCGCATCCATCAATTGCCCCAGCTCTTTTTTAAAACGCACCGCGGTCATCGGCTCAGTTCCATATCGCGCCGGATCAGGATTGAGCATGATATCCCCGGAGCGATCCGTCATTTCCTGCAAGCTCGCCGCCATGCCATAGCCAAGGAAAACCACGGTCGGCTTTACCAGTGCGATTTGCTCCTTGAGCCGCTCGAAACCCTTCTCCGGCGGATCGAAACTCGCGCGCGACCACCCCCGCGGCGTGTCGCCGGACATGCTCAAATTCCGCACGCTGAATTTCCGATCCGGAAATTGCTCGTGCATCCGGGTCTCGAGATAGCCGTAAGTATTCTCCCGCTCGAGCAACGCATCGCCCAGCAGGAGCACCCGATCCCCTTCCTTGATCTCGAACGGCGCAGGCGCAGGCGCAGGTGTGGAAGCGGGCGGGTCCTGGGCGCTCGTCTCCGAACTGAGACCGCCAAACAACAGTGGTGCAGCCAGAAGGGCGAACAGAGAACGGCGGGTGCGAAAAGTCATCGAAAATGCAGGGGTGAAAAGAGCAGGGCGCCAATACAACCCCCGACCCTCCATGTTTCCAGTCGGAAACCGAAACAATGACGTATCAGTCGTCATTTTCTTGGAAAACGCCCTACGGATCCTTTCAAACGTCGAAACTGCAACCAGCGAATGACGCCGAATTCCCGCGCCGGGACCTCACTGTTGAGGTTCCGACGCCAGGGCAAAATCGAGCGCCTTCTCCAACTCGATGCTTTCAAACGCAGCGCGCAAACCTTCGTCGTTGATGACCTCGAGCAACCGTGGGTTTTGCATCAAGGCCCGATAATCGTGTCCCTGGGCGGCACGAGCAATTTCCGGGTCGTTCGTGAGCGCGACGAAGCTGGGATGCTCGATCAACTTTTCCACGCCAGGCGCGTGCTGCAGGCGCGCGACCGCGTCACGGTCGCTGAGCACTCGGACGAGCTTGGGCAGGGTGCGCGAAAATTTGGTTGGGACGGGATCCAGCCGATCCATCACGGCCCCAATCGGTCCCTGTTCGAGGGCCTCTTTCATTGCCGCCAATGATTTCACGATCGGACCTGGTGCGCCGCGCAGATCCACAACCTGCGTTTCGGCCTCCGGCGAGGAAGGTGTCGCGTGCAAGGCCAGCCGTACTTCCGCGATCGTGCCGACCAGCCGGATGCCGACGAAAAGGAGCCACACGACGAACAGGCCTTTGACCAAGCCGATGAGCCCGCCAAACAAACCATATCCAAACCGCACAACGATGAGTTTTTGATCCGATGTGTTTTTAAAAAGCACCGCGGATAAAACGCTGACCAGAATGTAAATCACCAGGGCCGCCAGCACCGCGCCGATAATCGACAATTGCCGGTCCGGCAAACCAAGCGGTCGGAGAAACGGCACCAGCAATTCCCGTCCGAACATCGCCGCCAGGAAAGCGAGCGCGAGGGCGATGAGGCTGAACAACTGCCGCATCACACCCGAGCGCCAGCCGCGCCAGAAATGCACCAGCAGCAAGAGCGCGGCGCCGATGAAGAGAATCTTGGGACCAGCTTCCACAACGAACCTCAGGAGATGGGCGGCGCCGGCTCGACGCCATTCTGCGCGCGTTGGCGCAGGACATGATCGATAAGCACGAGAGCGGTCATGGCATCGACCATGGGCACGGCGCGCGGCAGCACGCACGGATCATGGCGCCCCCGGGCCTTTAAATCAGTATCCTCGCCCGTGGTGGTCACCGTCTGCACCGTGCGAAAAATGGTGGCGGTAGGTTTGAAGGCGACACGAAAGAAAATGGCTTCGCCGTTCGAGATCCCGCCCTGAATTCCGCCGGAACGGTTGGTGGTCGTGCGAACTTCGCCCGCGCGCATCCGGAAGGCATCGTTGTGTTCAGAACCGCGCATTTTCGCGCCGGCAAATCCGGAGCCGATCTCAAATCCCTTCGTCGCGGGCAGACTCATGACCGCCTTGGCCAGATCGGCCTCGAGTTTGTCAAAGACCGGTTCACCGAGCCCGGGCGGAACGCCACGCACCACGCATTCGATGACGCCACCCACCGAATCGCCATCCGTACGCACTTGCTTGATAAATTCGATCATGCGCTCAGCCATGGCGGCGTTGGGGCAGCGGACGATATTGGCTTCAACCTGCTCGAAAGCGACCGCCTCGGGATCAATATCCGCCTCGAGCGCGTGGATCGACTTCACGTAGCTGACTATTTCGAGCCCAGGTGCCAGCGCCGCGAGCGCTTTCCTGGCCACAGCCGCTGCCGCGACCCGACCAATGGTTTCGCGCGCCGACGCACGCCCCCCACCCTGCCAGTTGCGAATGCCAAACTTGGCTTGATAGGTATAGTCCGCGTGCGACGGACGGAAGGTGTTTTCCATCTCGCGATAAGCCTCCGGACGCGCGTCCTTATTCAGCACCTGTACGCAAATGGGTGTGCCGAGCGTGCGGCCTTCAAAGACGCCGGAAAGAATCCGGCAGGTGTCGGATTCGTCGCGCGGCGTGACGATCTCGCTTTGCCCGGGGCGGCGCCGATCAAGGTCACGCTGGATGTCGGCTTCGCTCAATTCAAGCCGGGGCGGACAGCCGTCAATAACGACGCCGACACCACCACCGTGGGATTCTCCCCAGGTGGAGACGCGAAAAAGATGACCAAACTGGCTCGACATGAATGCGGGGAAAAGTGGGCGCGAAGGGTGCGCACGGCCCGCGGAGGAGGCAAGGGCAAAGCCATTCCCAAAAGGCGGGCGCACAGCCGTTCGCGTTCCGGCGGAGCATCATTTCCAAATCACTCTTGTTGCCGTTCGGCCCGAGCTGTAAAGAGCGCGGCATGATCGTTACTACCGCGCAGCTTTATCGGGTCGCTTACGGCAAATTTGCCGTCGGAGCTTACAATATTAACAACGCCGAACAGACCATGGGGCTGTTCCGGGGGTGCATCGACAGCCAGGCGCCCTTCATCATTCAGATCTCGAAAGGGGCGCGGAAATATACCGACAAGCGCATGCTCGAAGCCATCATTCGCTCGGCTTCCGGTATTTTTCCGGACGCCATTTTCGCCGTCCATCTCGACCACGGTGACGAGGAAACCTGCTACGACTGCATCGATTCTGGATTTTACTCGAGCGTGATGATCGACGCCTCGCACGAGTCATTCGAGGAAAACGTCGCCATCACCAAGCGGGTCGTCGATCGGGCACACGCCGCCGGGATTTCGGTGGAAGCCGAGCTCGGCATGCTCGGTGGCGTCGAGGAAGACATTCAGGTCGATGAAGGTAATGCGTGCCTGACCAATCCGGACGAAGCCGTCGAATTCATCAAACAAACGAGCTGCGATTCGCTCGCCGCCGCCATCGGAACGAGCCACGGCGCGTATAAATTCAAAGGCCAGCAATCCCTGCATTTCCACGTAATCGAAGCGATCCGGGACAAGATCGCCGCAGCCGGCCTGCCTCCGACGCCAATCGTGATGCACGGTTCCTCGAGTGTGCCGCAGGAGGAAGTGCTTCGCATCAATGCCGCCGGCGGCAAGCTCGATCCGAGCGCCCGCGGTGTGAATGAAGATGAGTATCTGCCCGCGGCCCGGCTCGGCGTGACGAAGGTGAATATCGACACCGATGGCCGCCTCGTCTGGACACGCGTGCATCGGGAGTTTTTCCGCGACAAGCCGGCGGAGTTTGATTTTCGCCCTCCGGGCAAAGTTTTTCAGGATGAATACGCAAAATTCATTGCCGCGAAGAACGTGAAACTCGGCAGCGCCAACACACTCGATGAAGTACGCGCCGCCGTGGCGGAGTAGTCGAACCATGAAAGCGCTCCCCCTTTTCGCCCTCATGAGCGTGGCCGCCGCCACGCTCGTGCAGGCCGGACCGGCACTCGATATTTCCGGCGCGGTCAAGGTTGCCCAGAAATCGCTCAACGAACGAAAACTGGACGGGGACGTGTGGATCAAGAGTATCTCGCTCGAGTCCAAGACCATCACCGGTTCGAATGCGGTCTGGGTTGTTTCCTGGAACGCACCTGTATTGATCGAAGAAGGGAAACTGGAGTCGGGGATCGAAATCAAAATGGACGGCAGCTACGTGCGCTACGTGAACAAGACGTCGGTCACACCCGGCACCGCGGGGATTCCGGCCGATCGCGTGGAGTTGACCAATCCTCGCACGCGCACCAAACGTCCGAGCGTCCTCGATCTTAAGCACTAGCCCGCCACCTGCCTCGACGTCCCGGGTGGAATTTCTCGCGCCGGCCAAAATCAATCTGACCCTGCGTCTTCAGAGACGCCGGGACGATGGCTTTCACGAAATCGAGACCCGCATGGCGCCGATCTCGATCTTCGACCGCGTCAACATCGAACTCCGCGACGAGGGCGACCTCGAATTCTCCTGCGACACTCCCGGGATTCCGACGGACGAATCCAATCTCGTGGTCCGGGCGGCCCGACATTTTTGCACTGAAATCGGGCTGCAACCGCACGTGGGGATTCATCTCGAGAAAGCCATCCCGCACGGAGCCGGGCTCGGCGGCGGATCGAGCGATGCCGCCACGACGCTGCTCGCACTTAATCATTTGTTTGAAACGCGGCTCCCCATCGACACCCTCGTTTCACTCGCCGCGGATCTCGGCAGCGACGTCCCGTTTTTCATCCATCGCTCCGCCGCCGTCTGTCGGGGACGCGGGGAGATCGTCAACCCCGAGCCGTTCGATGAACAAGTCGCGCTCCTGCTGATCAAGCCGCCGTTCGCCGTCGCCACGCCCTGGGCCTATCGCGCCTGGCAGGGCGCCCGTGCCATTCCCGACGTGGATTACGAAACGCAGCGCATGCCATGGGGTGAATTGCACAACGACCTCGAGCGTCCTGTCTTCGAAAAACATCTCGTGCTCGCCGCGCTCAAAATGTGGCTGCTTTCCCAATCCGAAACGATCGGCGCACTCATGTCCGGCAGCGGTTCGACCGTCTTCGCCGTTTTGCGGGACGGCGCGGACGGCTTTCCGCTCGGCGAACGTCTGGCCGAAAACTTTGGTCGAAAACTTTGGTGTTTCCTGTGCCATACACTGCCCGCGGCGGAGACCATCTGAGCGGGACCTCCATTCACTCCGTACCCCCCGGCAATCGCTCGCCGGCAAAAAAAGGCGCCCGCGCTTTTTGCAAAGCGCGGGCGATAAAGCGGATTCGCGGCGAGGTTACTTCTTCTTCTCCTCGATTTTCGTGAGCGTCAGGATTTTAGCTCCGTCCTTTTCCACCACGGTTCCTTCGGCGACCACCATGACATTGTCCTGGCAGATTTTTTTGTGGAAACCTTTCGAGATATCGTTGTTCTCGACCATGATGATCTCGTCTTTGCCATCAACTTTGATGGCCATCTGACAGGCATCGACTTTCTTGAGGGCGCATTTTGCGCATTGAGCTTCGCCGGTGATGGTGTCGGCAAAGGCGGGAGCAGCAAAGGCTGCGAGGGAAAGAATTACTGCAAGTGTTTTCATAGGTTCTGCGTGAGTTTAATGACCAATCGCCTCCGGAAGGTGCGGCGGTTGTCTGAAAAGTGTTTCACGCTCCCCCGGTAAAGGCAATCACCCTCTGCAAGGACTTTTGCCTTCAAAAAACGGTTCACTGCGCACGCCCACCGGAGTTCGCCGCCTCCGCTCAAAAAAAGGTTGCGACCCCCGAAGGGGTGCACCATATAACGCGCCCCTTTCCGGTAGATCCTGAGTAGCTCAGTGGTAGAGCGATCGGCTGTTAACCGATTGGTCGTAGGTTCGAATCCTACCTCAGGAGCCAATTCTCTGTTGCGACTTTGGGCGCCAATTCGCGCCAGTTCGCGCCGAAAGCACTCTGCTTGAAAGACTTTCGAATCAACGGAGCAGTCCGCCGTTGCGCCTGTTTGTGCCTCGCCTTGTCCCTCCGCGTCTGGCGTGTGTGTGTCAATTCGTGTGCGGTCTCACCTAGCAAAACGGCGAAAGTGACAGAGCAATGTCAGGCTTTTCAAAATCACAGAGATTCCCAAAGACCATCGTTCGGTGCGCCAACTTGATCGCCGCGTCGGCGGCATCAACTGGATGACCGATCAGTTTGCCAAGCGGCGAGTTCGTCACGTGATCGCTTACTTCCAAGCCAATACACGCAGCCCTCGAACCCGCTTGAATTCTCTCACATTGCCAGTTACCACCACGGCGCCGAGGCTGCGGGCGTGCGCGGCGATGAGGAAATCCAGTGGGCCAATGATTGCGCCCTTCTTTTCCAACTCTGCCCGAATCTCGCCGTAATCAGCGACGGCGGTAACCTCGAAGGGCACGACCGTGAAGCACGCGAGCAGGCCCTCGACGGCCAGTCGTTGTTCCCGAGGGCGCACCGACCGATGGATGCCAACTTCGAGTTCCGCGGCAGTGATCACGGACACGACACAGGCATCGCTCGGTGGGAGGGCGCTCGCCGGAGAACGACCGCGGATGAGCGAGACGCAAACGGAGGTATCGAGCAAATGAAGCATGCGCTCAGTCGAGGTTCAGGTCGCGCTTTTGCTGGTCGGTCGGACGCTCGAGATCGGGAAAGTCGGCTCCTTGCGGAAACTTCTCCCGCATGTAGCGGGCGACGTCGTTCAACGTCTTGAACGTTGGCTTCCGTTTGGGCTTGAGGACGACCTCTTCTCCGCGCTTTTCGATCACGACTTCATTCCCCTCGAACCGAAAGGCTTTGGGAAGGCGGACGGCCTGGCTGCCGCCATGTTGAAAGAGTTTCGCAGTGGTCATAGCTACACTTCGTAGCTACATACGGGCGAAGATCAAGTTACGAGTAGAGAAACAGGATCATCATCGCCGCCGCGAGACGTGGGGGTCGAGCACCGCATCGTGGTAGTTAGCCGAGGAATCTTTCGCTTCGCGCATGGCAGGTTCTTTAGGGCGCAAAGCATGGACTGAGCGATGGAACACCGTTGGCGTTCCGGTTCAGATCGCTACAGCATAGGTCAAACTGCACCAATCGATGCGGGAGCTACGAACGCAGCGACATCGTCGCAGCCCCGAGCGCGGCGTAGTCCGCCGGGGTGCAGGTCAGGATGATAATCTGCAGACCCTGATCCGCGGCGTGATCGAGCATCCGTTGCAGCGTTTGCACGCGCTCGGGATCGGAAAAAGCGAAGGCATCATCGAAGACCATGGGCAGGCAGCCATCGTGCGCCTCAGCCAGGATTTCAGCCATGGCCAGGCGGACCGCGGCGGCGAGTTGCTCCCGCGTGCCACCACTCAGCGTGGAAAAATCGAAAGCGCCCGCGCCTTCGTGCGCCGGCCGGATCAGGCGCAGGCCACCGAATTCGTTGTTTTCGAGAAAATCGACAGCGGCACGCGCGCCCGTACCGAACAAGCATTCGAGGTACGTGGTGATCCTGGCCACGAGCGGCTGGGTGAATTGCTGCGCGAGCGACTGCTGTTCCTCGCGAAAAAGCCGGTGTAGCAAGCGGACCGCCTCCGCCCCGCGCATGGCCCGCGCCACCCGGAGCCGGGCGGAATTCAGCCGCTCTTCCGCCAGGGCCAGCGTTTCCTGCGGATCGACCGTGCCATCGCGCTGCAGTTCGCCGCGGGCCATCGCCCGGCGTTGCTTCGGCATCGCGGCGCGCGAGTTCATGTTTCTCGACCGCACGTTGGTAGCGCGCGACGTCCTTTTCGAGCTGCTCAGGCTGGAGATCGCGCAGTCGATCGCGCGTTTGTGTGAGCACGGATTCGGCCTGCTCGTTCGCTTCCATTAGCGCCGCCAGATTCGGCGGCCGAACGGCATCGTCGCCGTGCGTTTCGAGCATCAATCGGATCTGCGCTTCGAGGTCGGATCCCTTCGACTTTTGTTTCTCGAATTCAACGCGGTTGGCCGCCACGGATTTTGCCGCGTCCGTCCACTGTTTCGCTGCTTGCGTTCGATCGTTCCGCCTCTGCTCTTCGGCACGCTCAGCATCAGCCAGCTGCCGCCCGATTTCAGCACAATGCTTTTCCGCATCCTCCAAACTCGCAGGCGCCGACTGCGGATCCGCTGCCAGCGTTGAACGGCGTTCCAGTTCCGCCGTGGCTTTGGCCAGGGCGCCGATGGCCTGCTCGAAAGCACGCTCGACGGCATCGGCATCGAGTGTCTCGAGACGGGTGCGCACGGTGCGCGCCTCCGCTTCCACCTGCTCCCTTCTGCGCACTGCCTCGACGGCATCCGACACGGTGGCAAAGCCGCAGCCATCCAGTGCCCGCGCAAGTTCTTCCTCCAAATCCCGCCGTCGCTGCCGGGCCTCGGCCAGTCCCGTGCCGCCACCTGGCCGAATCCGCAGATGCACCGCGTCACTGGCCCGCAGATCTGTCGGCTCAGTCAAAATCTCCGTGTCGCCTGCGGCGATAACCCGATCCCCGAGCGTCACCTCGCACCTGGCCGAAACCACTTCGATGCCTGCCGCCATCGCTGCAAGCGCCGCCCGCGCATTCGAGAGATCCCGTTCAAGTTTGTGGAGCGCCTTGAGCTTCGCCTCCGAAACCGCCGGCATCGAGTCGAGCTTTTCCGTCAACATCGCCAGCGCCGCGCGCGTGTGGCGCACGCCATTCACGGTCTGCTGGAGTTGATCGCGTCGCTGAACTCTCTCGTAATGCTCGACGTGTGCCCGCAGCACTTCACTGTGCAGCCGGAGTCCACGCACGCTGGCCACGGCAGTCTCGAGCGCCTTTTCCAACTCGGCGTCACGCCCCCGGCACTCGGCTTCATATTCCACCAGGCGTCGATGTTCGGCTTCCATTGGAGCCAATGCCGCGCGCGCTTTTTCCGTATCGCGACGCAGCGTGGTGATGCGTTTTTCAACGGCCTGCAGCGCGTCGTGCTTTTCCCGAGCCGTGGTCGAGGCGAGCGACTGCGCCTTTTCTTCGACGCGCAGTTTCTCCACCCGCGCCAGCTTCTCCTGCGCCTCAGCCAATTGTGGGAGAACCTTGTCGATCCCGGCCACCGCTTCGGCAAGTTGGCGCTCCGCTTCGTGGAAATCTGTCACTGCCCGCTCGAGGCACGCCATGGCTTCCCGCGCCAAGTCCGCGCTCTGTGCGGCAGCGGCTTCCTCGCCTCGAGCCTGGGCCAATTCCGAGCCCGCTTTGGGATCACCGTTTTTGGTGAAGAGCTGTTCATAGCGTTCGGAAAATGATTTTGCGACCTGGGCGTCGAGTGCAGATTGCATCGCCGCACCGCCGCCGGAGCTCTGCAAACGCGCGAGCAAGGAGTCCCGGACCCGCGGCTGATTGGCATGAGGAATCGGATCATCGCCTGCCATCCCCTGCCAGATCCAAAGTTGCGCCCATTGCTGCGCCACTCCCGCGCCGCGCACCAATTCCACGTCGAGCAGTTTCGCCAGTTCGGTCTCCGCTTCATCCCCGGCCCACGATCGACCACCCATTTCAGTCAGCATCGCGGTGCCGTTCGAGCCGCTGAATCGCTTGATCAAAGAATAGCCCTTTCCGCCTGCAGTGAACTCGAGTTCCACTTCTGGATGCCCGGCGTAAATACGTGACTGCATGCCTTTGAGAATCTCCCCTCCCGTCCGGGCGCGAAGAAACAGTGCGCGATGAATCGCCTCGATGAGCGTGCTTTTGCCCGTTTCGTTCGGTCCGCCAATGACAGTGCGCCTGGGATCAAATTCGAGGGTGATCTCGCGATGAATCCGGTAATTCCGAACCGTGGCTTTGATCAGTCTCATCGGTCGGTCGGACTTGCTGAGTGACAGGCGGCATGCAATTCCCGCAAGGCCAGTCGCGCACTTGCGCCCTCCTCGCCGCCAGCAGACAATCCCAGCAGCTTCCCCGCGACACGCGAGATCAACGGATCCGTGGCCCGATGCGTAAGCGCTGCGATTTCTTCGGACGTCGGCACCACCGAAACATCGCGTTCGAGTTTTAGCCGCAACAAACGCGCGCGCCATACCTCTATCGCTTGCTCGAGCCGAGTCGTGGCTTCGAGCCCCAATGCGCCATGGAGTTCCAGCCGCAGCAAATCCTGCTGCGCGCGTGAGCCGAGCAAGGTTTCGATCCTTTCTTCCAAAACATCGAGATCCGCGTTCTCGGAAAACGTCGCGGTCTCCTGGTGCCAACCAATGCGCGCCGTTCGCACTGCCTCCACTTTGGGCGCTCCGCCCCTGGTCACGGACACGATCACCACATGACCAGGCTGGTTCGATTCGCCGCGCGGAAAACGGTCGAGTTCGGGCGTGCCGGCGTACCACGCCCGGGGGCCAACCTGTTTCATTCCATGCCAGTCACCGAGCGCAACATAATCAAACGCATTCTCCGGCAGCCGGTTCAGCTCAATGCGATTCACCGCTCCACTGCCACTGTCTTCGTCATCCGCGGTGCGGGTGGAAAACTCCTGCACGCTGCCGTGCGCCAGAACGAGGCGCGGATGATCCGAGCCCGGCATATCCCGCAGCCACGCGGTCGTGTCATTCGACTCGTGCCGCCGCAACAGGGGGCAAGGAAACAATGTCGCACCGGCGACCTCGATCGGTTTCGCTTCGAGACACACGGTTAAATTCGGCGCCAGCTTCTCTCGTTCGCGGGCCAAGAATGGCTGCTCCCACACGCTGCCCGGCCCGCCATGATCATGATTGCCCGGGATAACGAAAACCGGAACCGGCATCGCGCCGATCGCCGCACACGCCGCCGACACAGTCTCCTTCGTCGCGACGGGCGAGTCGAAAACGTCTCCCGCCACGAGAATAAAGGCGGCCTTTCGCTCGCGAGCCACGGTCCCGATTCGATCAAGCACAGCGAAGCGCTCGTGTCGGAGCCGAGCGCGCTTATCCGGGTCGTCCACGCCAGCGAAGGGTTTGCCAAGCTGCCAGTCCGCAGTGTGGAGAAAGGTAATCATCGGAAGCACCCGCGGATATTGTCATCGTGAGCGGAGCGCAGCGCAGTCGAGCCGAGCGCAGCGAGACCGCCTGCGCGATAGCGCAGCCCGCACGGGCGCGCCGGCTGGTGCGAGCAACTGATACGACCCGGGTCCAATGGGCTCGGACGTGTTGCCCGAAAAGCGCTCGATCGAAGGAATTGGCTTAGGCCCTTCGAAGAGAGGAATTCCGGGGCCTTCGACTGCGCGCCGAATCCCCTGCGCCCACCGGCACTTCGTTCAGGATGCCCCAGGTCGATGGCGCTCAGGTTCCTCACAGTTCCGGAAATTTATCCTCAGGATCGAGTGCGCGCTTGACCCGTTGCAGGGTCGGATCATTCGGGGGTTTTCCCAGCCACAGCGGTGCATCTTCACCGCGCAAAACCATGCCGCATGCACCCGTAATTTTTTTCGCCGAGTCAGCTGCAACGAAAGCGACATTTCCACCGGCGCTAATGTGGGCGCAGGTTCCGTCCAACGCAGCAAGCCGCGCCGGAGTTACGATCAGCTTCGCCAACACGGGAAACGATTCAGCCCACGAAAACTCCGAGACGCGGCCCCAAAAGGCAGCCGCCGTTTCGTCATCCAATCCTTCCCCCGGCCAGCACGAAAGGATTTCCGTCGTCAGACCATCCAAAGCTGCAAGTGACGCTCGAAGTCGCATGAAAACGGCTTTCTCGATCGAGGAGTAATCGAGTGCGTCCAGCTCCCAGCGCGCCCGGGCCGCTTCGATCATGATCCCTTGCGCGGCAGTGATACTGTTCGCCGGCAGCTTCAGCGTGCGGGTCGTAAGCGGACACGGGAAGACTTTGAAAGTCATTTCCGCGAGCGCGCCAAAGCGACCGAGACTTCCGATGAAAAACTTCGGCAGATCAAAACCCGCCGCATTCTTCACGACCTTCCCACCCAAGTGAAGCAGGCGTCCCATGCCATCGACGAAGCGCACGCCGAGAATGAAATCGCGCAATCCGCCATAGCGAAATCGTCCCGAACCGCTCAGGCCCGCCGCGACGGTTCCACCGAGAGTCGCGCCCGCTTTCGCCAGCGGCGGATCGAAAGGAAGGTATTGCCCGCGCTCGGCGAGGACCGCCGCGACTTCGCTCACCGGCGTACCGGCCAATGCCGTGAAAGTGAACTCGCTCGGATCATATTCGACGATGCCGCTCAAGCTGCGCATATCGACCAGCACCACACCGTCATCGGTCTGCGACAACCGCGGTTTTGTCTGCGCTCCGACGGCGAGCACGCGCCGCGCGGTGCGGACGGTGTCGGAAAGCTCAGCAAGAGTGCATGGCGTCATAGGGTGGTCCCGGGGAGAGCCTCCGGGTGGCAACGAGCAAACAAGCGCAGCGGCAGCAGATCAATCGGACAAATACTCCGCGGCAGCTTGGTCGATCCGGTGGAGGTCCGCCGGGGAAAGGGTAGCAATCGTTTCGAGAAACCTTGCCTTGGCCGCCTGGCGAAGGCCCGGCAGGATGGCAAAGCTCGGCTTGCGTCCGCGCGTCGCGACCTTGACCCGCAGCGGCCAGATCTCGCCGGGTTGCGTGGAGAGGGGGACCACGAGAACGGTCGCCAACCGCGCATTGAGCGTGCTGTTCGAGAGGACGACGGCGGGGCGCACTTTGTCCATCTCAGGTGGATGAGCGTCGCTAAGATTCAGCCAGAGGACGGTGCCGCGCTTCATTTGCGGCGACGCTTCGGAGGCTGGGCGAGCCGCGCGGCCTCCCACTCGGCGAGCCAGCCGGCCTCGTCCTTGCGAGTGGCAAGCAGTCGCGCATATGCGTCGGCCGCCGCGTGGAGGGAGGCGCGCTTTTCCTCGCGGGCCACGAGATCGCGGACGTAACCGGTGAGCGATTGGTCGGGCGGCTTCAGGCGCCGGATGGATGCGTGCAACCGGGCATCAAGTTTAATGGTCGTCGCTTCCATATACTGCGAGCGTATAAAGACTGCCCCGCGTGTCAAACCGCGTCCGAACGCCGGGCGCAATTACTCCACGCGATCATTCGCGCGAGATGAGACCCGCCTTTTCCAGGGGGTGCAATCCGCGTTGCGATAGCGCGGGCGCCTCCCGGCCGGGAAACATCTTGCCGGGATTGGCGATCTCGTGCGGATCAAAAGCAGCGCGGAGCCGATGCATGCATTCGATTTCGTCCGGGCCGAACATTTCCGGAAGATAGTCGCGTTTCTCGACCCCGACCCCGTGTTCGCCAGTGATCGAGCCCCCCATCTCGATGCACATGCGCAGGATGCGGCCGGCGAGTTGTTCGGCGCGCTCGAGAGCGCCAGACTCGCGGCCATCGTAAAGAATAAGCGGATGCAGGTTGCCGTCTCCGGCGTGGAAAACGTTGGCGCAGCGGATGTCCATTTCGCGTGACATTTCGCGGATGCGGCGGAGCGCCTCGCCGAGCCGCCGACGCGGGACCACGCCATCCTGCACGATGAAATCCGGTGATAGACGGCCCACCGCACTGAAAGCACTTTTCCGTCCTTTCCAAATTGCGAGTCGCTCGTCCGCATCCCGGGCGGGACGAACCTCGACGGGATTGCTCGCCGCCAGAATTTCCTCGAGTCGGATTCGCTCCGCCGCCACGACCTCGCGCGGACCCTCGAGTTCGACAATGAGCACCGCTTCGCAATCGGGTGGATACTCGGCGTGGACCGCGGCCTTCGCCGCCTCGATGGCGAGCGCTTCCATGATTTCGAGAGCGCCCGGCAGCAGGCCGCTGGCAATGATGGCGGAAACGGCCTCGCCCGCCTGCTCGATGGTGCGGTAACCAGCCAGGACGGTATGAAAGCATTCCGCGCGTGGAAGAAGCTGCAGCGTGATCTCGAGCGCGATGCCGAAGAGTCCTTCGCTGCCAACGAAAAGCCCGCAGCCGTCCGGACCGATTTGCTCACGGCTCGCGCTGCCCCATTCCACGATCTCGCCGGTGGCCAGGACGGCCTTCAATCCAAGCACGTGGTTCGACGTCATGCCGTATTTCAAGCAATGCGCACCGCCAGAATTGAACGCGACATTTCCGCCTATTGTGCAGATCGATTGCGAGGAGGGATCCGGCGCAAAATGCAAACCGTGCGGCGCGGCGGCGAGCGTGACTTGGGTATTCACCACGCCCGGCTCGACGACGGCGACGCGTTCATCCGGATCGAGACGCAGGATGCGATTGAGGCGATTGAGCGTGATGACGATGCCGTCCGCGACAGGGAGCGAACCACCGGAAAGGCTGGTGCCGCTTCCGCGCGCCACGAAGGGCACGCGCTCTTTCGCGCACCATCGCACAATGGCGATGACTTCCTCCTGCGTTTCGGGCACCGCCACTGCCAGCGGCGTCGCTTTGAACGCGGTCAACCCGTCGCTCTCATATGCCGCCAGGTGCTGAGGCTGCGTGAGAACACGTTCCGGCGGAAGGAGCGCGGTGAGGCGGCGGATGGCTGGCGAAGTCGCGGGCATCGGAAATAGGCGGAAAGAAAACATCCGACATTCAACATCCAACTTCCAACCTCGAATGTGGGCGGGCTTGCGCGGAGGGGAGACAGCGGGCAGTTTTGCGCCGTGGAAAAAAAAGTCGCCGCCTCGCCCGCGTCAACGCGCTCGCCGAAAAGCTGAAGTTCCTTCCGCACCTCAGCGAGGACGAAAGGGTGCTCTACGCCTGGAGCCTCGCGGCGACGCCGGACGAACGGTGGCAGCGAAGCCAGGACTTTCTCCGCTCGGTGCTCTCTTCGCGGCCCTGCACCACGAAAAAATAAAGTTTCAGGTCATCGGGATGACGGCGGCGATCCTGTAGGGCGCGCCGTGTGCTTGAGATTGAGTGGGAAGGCGTGCCGGTCCGCGTGCTCCCGCTCGAACGCATCATCCGCAGCAAGGAAGCTGCCGGCCGCGACAAGGATCTCGCGATGCTCCCCATCCTTCGCGACATCGCAGCGAGCCGAAAGCGACTGCGGATCAGACGGTGAAGACGGCGCGGTGGCCCGGTCATTTCAATATCTCTCGCAGAGCAGCCAGGACGAGATCGACGTTGCGAATGGTCGCCCCGTGGCCCATCAAGCCAATGCGCCAGGCCTTGCCCGCAAACGGGCCGAGGCCGGCGCCAATTTCGATGCCGTAATCCTCGAGCAGGCGTTTGCGCACGGGTGCGTCCTCGATGCCATCGGGGATGCGCACACAATTGAGCGTGTGCAGGGAATGGCTTGGAACGTAGTGCAACCCGAGGCTTTCCAGGCCGACGCGGAGGCGGCGATGCATCTGCGCGTGGCGCTCAATCCGAGCGTCGAGACCTTCTTCCAGCACGATGGCCGCAGCCTCGCGCAATGCGTAGGTCATATTAACGGGCGCGGTGTGATGGTAAACACGAGCCCCACCACCTTCACCACCCGTATAGTATTTCCGCAGCATCGAGACATCGAGATACCAGCTCTGAACCTTGGTCTTGCGCGCATCCATCGCGGCCAGCGCACGCTCGCCGAAGCTTACGGGCGCAAGACCGGGCGGGCAGCTCAGACACTTTTGAGTGCCGCTGAAAATGGCGTCGATCCCCCAGTCATCCACCCGGAGTTCGTGGCCGCCGAGGGAGGTGACGGCATCGACCACCAGCAGGGCATTCCGGCCGTGAACGAGAGCGGCCAGGTCCGCGAGCGGCTGATGCGCACCAGTGCTGGTCTCCGCGTGAACAATGGTGACCAGTTTCGCTTTTGGATGCGCTTCGAGCGCCTCGGCAATTTGTTCGCGCGAAATAATTTCTCCCCACGGCGCCTCGACCGCGTGGGCCGTCGCACCGCAGCGCTCGACGATGTCCTTCATCCGCGTGCCGAAGACGCCATTCACGCACACGATCGCTTCGTCGCCGGGTTCGAGCAGATTCACGGCGAGGCACTCCATCCCGGCCATGCCCGTGCCGCTGACTGGAAACGTGAGTTTATTTGTCGTCCCGAAAATCTGCCGGAGGAATTCGCATGTCTCGTCCATGATCGCGAGATATTGCGGGTCGAGGTGACCGAGGGTTGGGGCGCCGAGCGCGCGGAGGATGCGCTGCGGGACAGTACTCGGGCCGGGGCCCATGAGGATTCGTTCGGCGGGGTTCGTTTGCGGGGCGGAAGTCATGGAAGACAGAACATCCAACGTTCAACCTCCAACATTCAACCTCGAATGGCCGCCTCGGTGCGAGCGGAGGCCAATTTGTCATCCTGAGATTCAAGACGACGGAGCGATTGATGGTCGTGCGGGATGAACCAGGGGATATCCTTCCTCGTCCTGCTCGTCCGGACATTTAACAATCTGGTGTTATACCTATAACACCAGATTGTGCGACCGTGGCGGGGCATCGTCGAACGATGCCGGGCGTCGGCCGCTACCGGCCCATCGCCGCCTCGATTTCGTCTGCCTCGATGGGAATGGCGGCCATTAGGTTCACCGGGCCGCGGTCGGTGACAAGGACGGTGTTCTCCAAGCGCACCCCCAGTTCCTCTTCGGGAATGTAGATGCCGGGCTCGACGGTCATCACCCAGCCTGCTTCGATCGGTTTGGTGGTATCGCCGACATCGTGCACGTCCAATCCGATCGGATGCCCGAGACCGTGCATGAAATACTTCTTCACCGCCGGCCAATCCGGGTCCTGCTTTTTCACGTCGCGCGGTTTGAGCAGATCGAGTGCGAGCAATTCTTCGGTCATCTGCGCCTCGGCCGCTTTTTGCCAAGCCTTCGGTTTCACCCCCGGCTGGAGCCGTTCGGTGCTGGCGATCAAGACGCGCAGAACGGCGTTATAAACCGCGCGCTGACGCCTGGTGAATTTGCCGCTCACGGGAAGGGTGCGCGTCATGTCGGAGTTGTAATTGGCGAACGCGGCACCGACATCGAGCAACAGGAGCTGCCCTTTTTTTAGCGGCGCCGAATTCTCAAGGTAATGCAAAACGCACGCGTTCTTGCCAGTGGCGATAATGGGGTCGTAGGCAAAACGGCCCCGGCCACGGGTGAATTCGTGGGCGAATTCGGCTTCGATATCCATTTCGTTGATCCCCGGTCGCACGCACTTCAGCACGCGCTGGAAGGCAGTTCCCGTGAGCTGACAAGCCCGGTCGATCGCGGCAATTTCGATTCCGCTTTTGACCAGCCGAAGCTCATGCATGAGCGGCGCCAGACGGCGATAGGAATGCAATGGGTAGCGCCGTTGCACCTCGGCGACGAAACGGTCGTCGCGCGTCGGCACTTCGCAGACCGAGCGTTTGTGTTCGTTCGTATTCAGAAAAACGTGCTCGGCCTCGCCCATGAGCCGGTGAAAAGTCGTCCAGAACTCCCCCGTCCACTTGATTCGCTCGACGCCCGTGAGCGCTTTCGCCTCGTCCTTGGTTAGCTTGTGGCCTTCCCACAGCTCGTTCTGTTCATTCGGCTCGCGGAGAAATAGCAGTTCGCGCGTTTTCTCGTCGTCCGCATCCGGGAACATGAGCAGGAGCGTTTCCTCCTGCTCGACGCCAGTGAGGTAGAAAAGATCCGCGTTCTGACGCAGGATCATGGTTCCATCGGCGTTGGTGGGGAGAATGTCGTTGGCATTGAGCACCGCGATGGATTTCGGCGGGAGCAGTGCTTTGAGCCGGGCGCGGTTTTCGCAGAAGAGCTTCGAGTCGAGCGATTCGTAACGCATCGATCTGTCGTCGCCGCCCGGATGAATCGGGTCAAGCAAATGGGACCAGGAACGGTCGGGATGGGCTACTTGGATGTTGAACGTTGAACGTTGGACGTTGGATGTTCTCCCTCGCCATGAATCTCCTTCGCCGTCCGCGCCGTCTCCGTGCCACTCCCGAGCTTCGCGCCCTGGTGCGGGAAACGTCGCTGCGGCGCGAAGATTTCATCCTGCCGCTGTTCGTTTCGGAAAAGGTGGAGACGCGGCTGGAGGTCAAATCGATGCCTGGAGTGTTTCAGCTTTCGGAGAAGGAACTCGTGGCAGAAGCGAAGGCGGCGCACGCGGAAGGCGTGACAGGTGTCATTCTATTTGGCATCCCAGCCGTGAAGGATGAAGGTGCGTCCCAGGCCTTTGCCAGGAATGGCGTGGTGCAACGAGCGGTGCGGGCGCTCAAAAAAGAGGTGCCAGGGTTGATTGTCATGACGGATGTGTGCCTGTGCGAATTCATGAGCCACGGGCATTGCGGCCTCGCGCACGTTGAGGGTGATCAGGTGCACGTTGAAAACGATGCGTCGGTCGAATTGCTGGTGAAGACCGCCGTCTCGCACGCGCAAGCGGGTGCCGATCTGGTGGCACCGAGTGACATGATGGACGGTCGCGTGGGCGCCATTCGGGCGGGGCTCGACGCGGCGGGATTCACGAACACGCCGATCATGAGCTACGCGGCGAAGTTTGCCTCGGCCTTTTACGGTCCGTTTCGCGACGCAGCGGAGAGCGCACCGCAGGCGGGTGACCGGCGTTCGTACCAGATGGAGGCAGCGAATGCGGAAGAGGCCCTGCGCGAAGTCGAACTCGACATCGCGGAAGGGGCGGACCTCGTGATGGTCAAGCCGGGACTCCCCTATCTCGATCTCGTGTGGCGCGTAAAGGAGCGTTTCGGTCTGCCGACGGCCGTTTATTGCGTGAGCGGCGAATACGCCATGATCAAAGCCGCCGCCCAAAACGGCTGGCTCGAGGAAAAGTCAGCGGTTATGGAAATGATGACAGGCTTCAAGCGCGCCGGCGCGGATTTGATCCTGACCTACTGGGCGCGGGACTTGGTGAACTGGCTCCGGTGAAAACGCGGGGGCGGCGTGAAAGGTGACACATGACCCATTGATGGCGAGAACGCAGAGCGGCTTCGCCATCCTCCAATCACCAGTCACCAATCACGATTTTGCCAAGGCTACACGGCCTGTTCGCCGGTCTCTTCGGTGCGAATACGCACCGCGGATTCGACCGGCGAAACGAAGACCTTTCCATCGCCGATCTTGCCGGTCTTCGCTGCCTTGGTGATGGCAGCAGTGGCGCTCTCGGCAAGGCTGTCAGCGAGCACGATTTCGATTTTGATCTTCGGCAGAAAATCCACGGTGTATTCGCTGCCGCGATAGATCTCGGTGTGACCTTTCTGACGACCGAAGCCTTTAACTTCGGTCACGGTCATGCCCTCGACGCCGAGCTCGGCAAGGGCGTCCTTAACTTCCTCCAATTTGAAGGGTTTGATGATGGCTTCGATTTTTTTCATGAGTTCGATAGGGTGAGCAAGGGCAACGGATTAGAGGATGTAACCTTCTTCGCCGTGTTCGACGATATCCAGACCGCGGGTTTCGGCTTCCACCGTGGGACGCAGTCCGACAATCGCTTTGACAATGAACGCGATGATGGCGGCGGCCACGACGCTCCAGATGATGGTAACCGCGACGGCTTTGAGCTGCTCAACGATGAGCGAGCTACCTTTTTCCGCGATGGCTTTCTTCACCACGCCCACGACGCCGTTAACCTTTTCGCTCGCGAAGATGCCGGTAAGGATGGCGCCGAGCGTACCGCCAACTCCGTGAACGCCGAAGGTGTCCAACGCATCGTCGTAGCCGAAAATGCGCTTCAGGTGCGCCACGGCAAAGAACGGGATGATCCCCGCGATCACACCCATGATGACTGCGGAATTTGCGCTGACAAAGCCGCAGGCGGGCGTGATCACCACCAAGCCGGCGACGATACCTGAGCAAAAACCGAGCACGCTGGGATGACCACGCGTGATCCACTCGGCTACCGCCCAGACGAAACCAGCAACCGCCGCAGCGAGCGTGGTGGTAACGAAAGCGTTCGAGGCCACACCGTCGGCGGCGAGGGCGGAACCAGCGTTAAATCCGTACCAGCCGACCCAGAGCATGCCCGTGCCGATCATACAAAAGACCATGGAATGCGGCGGCATCGGCTCTTTACCGTACCCGCTGCGTTTTCCCAGGATCAGGCAGAGGATGAGCGCGGTCCAACCGGAGGTCATGTGCACGACCGTACCACCCGCGAAATCAAGAGCCTTGATACCGGCGTCGGGGTTAAGCGGGCCGCACATGAATCCAGTGCCCCCCCAGACCATGTGAGCGAACGGGAAATAAACGGCGAACATCCAGATGGCGACGAAGAGAAGGACGGCAATGAATTTCATCCGCTCTGCGATGGCACCGATAATGAGCGCCGGGGTAATGATCGCGAACGTCAGCTGAAACATTACCCACATGCTGTCGCTGATCCAATATGACCCGGCGCCGGTGGCATTCGAATCGATGCCTTGGAAAAATGCGTTGGCGAGATTGCCCAGGAACGGCCCCCCGCCAGAGAAGGCGAGACTATAACCGCAGATCCACCAGAGGATCGTAACCAGACCCGCAATGCCCAGGCATTGCGCCAGAACCGAAAGGACATTTTTGCGTCGCACGAGGCCACCGTAGAAAAGGGCCAGACCGGGCAGGGTCATGAACAATACGAGCGCCGTGGCGACGATGGCCCACGCATTGTGGCCTGGGCCGGGCCCGGACACGCGGGACTTTACGCCTTCCGTGCGGGCGGTGTTGTTTATGTAGGCTTCGAGGTCGGCCACCCGATCCTCGATTGAAGGTTCGCGTGGCTCGCGGGACTCAGCCACCTCGGCGACGGTCGGCTCGGCCGGCGCGGGTTCGACCGCCGTCTCCGCCGCAACGGGTGCGGCTTCGGCAGGAGGCTCGGGAGCGGGTGCCGGCGCCACTTCCTCTTTTTGCGGCAGCGCCGGTTCGGCCGGTTCGGCGGCATCGGTTGGCGCCGCGGGTGGCAAGTCGTCCTGTGCCAGCGTGGCAGGGATCAGGGTGGCACAACAAAAGACGGCGGCGATCAATGGCGCCAGGGATTTCATTTTCATGGAGTGTGCGGGTGTGGGTTTAGGAGTTGGATACTCGGACGGCATGTGCAGGCGGACGAATTCGGGACGTGAGGGGAAATGCCAAATCCTTGGGGTGAGCAGGACTGCGTTGCCACTCGAACGGGCGCGCCAATAGCAACGGATGTGCCAAGCGATGCTCGACCGAGGCTTTACAGAGGATCGCGCGAAATCCAAGCCGGCGACAGCCGACCCAAGTGTCCCCAAATGACCACTCCGTTTGGCCTGGATGGTTCAATTTATCCACCGTTAGTCCTGCGCTCGGACAAGGCGCGTGGGATAGCCAGCGATGCCGCAACTGAAAAAAACCTGCACTGCACTATAGACTTTTTTCTCCGAACGGGACGACCGCGAGATTTGGTCCATAGATTGGGCGCGAAAATGAAAACGGAGTGCCGGGCGCCAAGCGCCAGGCAAGCATGCAATCTTCAAGCGTTTTCATCGGGTACCGAAGGCTTCATCGCAGGGGAGAGAGAAGGCGAGCGAGGCGCTCATGCATGGGTCCAGTTTGTCATTAAATCAGTTCCGACTAGCGACAAAACCTGGCAGCGATGATACTCACCGCCACCGGCAAACCTTTTCGTCGTGAAGCCATCCCGAACAACAGAAACGCACGCTTCGGCATCCGGCCCGGCTCGTTCCACCATCACCGACGGACCCGGGATCGGGCGCAACGATCTCTGCCCGTGCGGCAGCGGGCGCAAATACAAAAAGTGCTGCCTGGCCAGTGATCAGGTTCGCGTGCGAGCGGGCGCGAGCTCACCCGCTCGCGAAAATGGTGGTGCGGACGTTTCAGGAAATCTTGCGGAAACTGTCGAGGATGACAAATTGACGTCCTTGTGGCGGGATTTTCGGGCGCGCAAGCAGCCCACGGACAGCGAGATGGATGAGTTTTTGGAAAGGGTGCTCTCTTTTCCTCCGGAGCAGACTCCCTGGAACGACGTCTTCCAACTCCTTGCCGACAAAGGTCATGGTGATTTGCCACGCTTATTCAGGCGCATTGCAAACACGGTTCCGCACACGGACGGGGCGTCGATGGCCTTTTTTTATTGGGCCGCAGCTGAGGTCTTCGAGCGGCGCAGGATGCGGGAGGTGCTGCCCGAGGTCGCGAAGAACTTTCGAAGGCTTGACCTCGACACCTACGATCCCGACGCCCTCAAACATATCGAGGACACTCTGCTCGACGCTGGGTTTGACGCCGAAACTCTGCAACTGTGCGAGCATTTCCTGCCAATCCTGCGCCAGGATGACGGGCTCATGCCGTATGCCGTGCCCGAGACTTGCGGACGCATTTTCGAGCTTCGCATCGGCGAAGCGTTGCGTGCCGGACCGGCTGCCCGGACTAGCGTGGAAGCGCTGGCAAAGACTTTGCGCAAGGGCATCACCAAGGAAATCGATGCCAAAGATGCCGCCACCTCCGCGGCCGCGATCAGCAGCGAGACGCGTTCCGCATGGGAGCGCAGCGACTTTGATCTCGTGAGCGGCGATATCACCGAAGACGACGAGGCGTGGGCGGAAGCATTGCGCCTAAATGCATCCGTGATCGGTGTCGCGCGCGATGGCTGGGAAGTCGAACGCGCTCTGCCGGGCCGCGCCATGGTCGCGCTGCAAATGATGCTCGTGGCCGTGTATCGCTCGGCCGGCGGGTCCAGCAATCGACGTCCGGGCAGAAACAAAGGCGAACGCGCGGCGGGCAACCTCATCTCCTGCCTCGCTCCCGCCGGCATCGAAAAGCGAATCGTCGCCGAAAGCCACGACCTCGTCGGAATTCACGCCCCGCGCGCGCGTCTCCTGATCGACGCGCACGATCTGCTGCGCCGGTTCGCCACACGGCATTCCTTGATATCCGAGACCGAATCCGCGCAAACCGAGAAAGAGCTGACCCGCTTACGGGCAGTGCTCGCGCGATGAATCAGCCGCAATAGCGGGCACACGCCCATGGCATCGCAGCACCCTGAAGCGTGAGGGCGCGCGGGCGGGATATTCATTTGTCGGCACACGGTTTGCGTTCCCGGCTGCATTTCGATTCACTCCCAGCCATGTCCACCCTCCGCACCTCCCGCCGATCCTTTCTGAGGGCCACGCTCGCTGCCGGCGTGGCGCCGCTGTTTCTCCCGTCGCACATCTGGTCCGCGGAAACGAAGCCGAATGATCGCCTGGCGCTCGGCTTCATCGGTTGCGGCAAACAGGCGGGCGGCTTGATGAACGGCTTCCTCAACAAAGGCGAAACACAAACCGTCGCGGTGTGCGAAGTGGACATGAATCGCCGTTCCCACGCGAAGAAACAGGCCGAGGAATTCTACGCGAAGAAAACCGGCACCGATTACCAGGGCTGCGCAGAGTTCAATGATTTCCGTGAATTGTTGGCGCGCGAGGACATCGATGCCGTCGTCATCGCCACGCCGGACCATTGGCACGCCCTCATCGGGATCGCCGCGGCGAAGGCGGGCAAGGATATCTATGGCGAGAAGCCGCTCACCCAGACGATTCACGAGGCGCGGTCATTGGTCGATGCGGTCAGGGAAAATCAGCGCGTCTTTCAGACCGGGTCAATGCAACGCTCGAGCGAAGAGTTTCGTGTTGCGTGCGAACTGGTGCGCAATGGCGTGATTGGAAAAATCGGGCGCGTCGAGACGGGTTTCGGCGGCCCCGGCGTGTGGTGCGATTTGCCCGGCGAGAAAATGGAAGAAGGCCTCGATTGGAATCTTTGGCTCGGCCCCGCGCCCATGCGTGATTACAATGCCATCCTCAGCCCGCGTGGGGTGCATGATCATTTTCCGGACTGGCGGAAATATCGCGAATACGGCGGGGGAATGGTCACCGATTGGGGCGCACATCATCTCGATATCGCGCAATGGGGACTCGGCATGGACGACAGCGGTCCGGTGAAAATCATCCCACCCGCTGATTGGAAGCAGGCGCAGTCCGGCGCAAAGCTGGTGTATGCCAATGGGGTCGAGGTGCTGCACATCCCGGAAAATGGCGTCACGTTTTTCGGAACAGACGGTGAGGTCTATGTGAACCGGGGCAAATTCAAACTGACCCTTGGCGGCAAGGTGAAATACGACAGCACCGCGAAAGGCGCGAATACTCGTGAAGTCGTGGACGCCGCGGAAAAAGAACTCCTCGCCGATGCGAAGGTGAAGCTTTACCGGAGCGACGACCACAAGGCGGACTTCATCGCGTGCATCGAAACGCGGAAACCGCCGATCACGGATGTGGAAATTGGCGCCCGCACAGTGACTTGCTGTCACCTCATGAATCTCGCTTACTACCACGGCCAGCCGATCCAGTGGGATCCCGCGAAGAATGAATTTGCGGGTGGCACCGGAGACCCGGCTTGGCTGGCGCGAGAGTATCGCGGGGAGTGGAAGGTGTAGGGGACAGGCAGAACGTCCAACACTCAACATCCAACACCGAACATCCAATGGATAGGATTGGACGGCTCGTAACTCGCCTCCCTTGCTGACGGCGGGACGGACAAAGCCTGATCACCGAATGCAGCCCGCACGTGCGCCAAATTCATTGAGTGTTGGATGTTGGATCTTGGATGTTGGATGTTGCCGCGGATGTTAATGCCCGTGTCTGGCTTTCGACTTTTCGATCTCAATCCCGAGCAGGAAAACGCCGTTCGCACCATCGACGGTCCGCTGCTCATTCTGGCCGGGGCCGGCACGGGCAAGACCCGGGTCATAACCATGCGGGCGGCCTTCCTGATATCGCAGGGTGTTGATCCGGCCAGTATCCTGGCCGTCACCTTCACGAATAAGGCGTCCAACGAAATGCGCGAGCGGCTCGCGGCGATGATCGACAAGGCCCAGGCAAAAAAGGTGACCATGTCCACCTTTCACGCCCTCTGCGTGCGCATTCTCCGGCAGGACATCGAGAAACTCGGCTACAAGCGAAACTTCTCGATCTACGACGAAGGCGACACCACCGGCCTGCTCAGAAAGATCATCACCCGCACCGCCGCGCGTGATGAAAAACTCGATCACAGCGTGGCCAAAAGCATGATCACGAAGGCGAAAAACAACGGCTGGCGTGAGGTTTCGCCGGGCGATGAACAATCGCTCCTCGGCGCCGTCTTTGCGCGGTATCAGGCGGAGCTCAAGACGCTCAACGCGGTCGATTTCGACGATCTGCTTTTGCTCACCGTCAAGCTGCTGGCCGAGCATGAGACCGTACGCGCCAAATGGCAGCGCCGTTTTCGCTACCTGATGGTCGACGAATTCCAGGACACCAACCGGCTCCAGCTCGAATTGGTTACGCACCTCGCCGATGAGCGCAGAAATGTCGCCGTCGTGGGCGACGACGACCAATCCATCTACGGGTGGCGGGGGGCGGAAGTGTCGAACATCCTCGAATTCGAGGCCCATTTTCCGAACCCCGTCGTGGTCAAGCTGGAGCAAAACTATCGCTCCACCAATGCAATCCTGAATACCGCGAATCAATTGATCAGGAACAATCCGCGCCGCCGGCCGAAGCAGCTCTGGAGCGCGCATGGGGACGGCGCGAAGGTGCGCATCATCCAGATGGCCGACGACCGGCAGGAAGCGGAGTTCATCACGAACGAGATCTCGCAACGACAAGTCACCGACCACGCGAAATGGGAGGACTTTGCCGTTCTCTTTCGCATGAACGCGCAGTCGCGTTTGATCGAAACGAATCTGCGCGCGCTGAAAATTCCGTACCGCGTTGTCGGCGGAAAAAGCTTTTTCGACCGGCGCGAAATCAAGGATCTGCTCGCCTACGCCAGCGTGCTGCTCAATACGGACGACGACGTATCCCTCCTGCGCATCGTCAATACGCCCGCGCGGGGCATCAGTTCCGCCACCATTGAACAGGCCACCGCGTTGAGTGCGAAGAAGCATTGTTCCGTCTTCACCGCGCTTCGCGATCCCGAGCTGCAAAGGGAGCTGTCTCCGCGCGCCAACAAAGCCATTGGCGCTTTCGCGGACCTGCTCGACACCTTCGAAACGCGCCTGCACGAACCGCTCTCCGATCATGCCGCCATCCTGCGCGAACTCGTCCATAATGTCGGCTACGTCGAGGACCTGCGCCGCACCTGCAAGACTCCGGATGAAGCCCTGGCGCGTGAAACGAACATTGTCGAAATGCAGAAATCGTTCGAGTCCTACCAGGGCCGTTCCAGCGAGGGTCTGCGCGGGTTTCTCGATGAAATGATGCTGCGCGTCGAACGTGAGGAGCAGGATGACGACGATGGCAAAGGGTCGGGCGTGACGCTCATCACGCTGCACGCGGCCAAGGGTCTCGAGTTCCCGCATGTCTATCTGCTCGGGCTCGAAGAGGGTCTGCTCCCCCACGACCGCTCGAAAGTCGAAGGGACCGTGGATGAAGAACGCCGCCTGCTCTATGTTGGCATCACCCGTGCGCGCCAAACCCTCGCGTTGTCCTGGTGCCGGCACCGGATCAAATACGGCAGCGCCGCACCCTGCACTGCGAGTTCATTCATCAAGGAACTTCCGGCCGCCTGGATCGAACATCGCGACGCCGCTCAGATCCTGGCCACGCCGGTCGAACGTACTGCCGCCACAAGCCGTTTCGCCGCCATGAAAGCGCTGCTCGGGGAGTAAAAATCGATTATTGGTTTGAAGCTCGTATTCCCCCGCTGTTCGGCGTGGCAGCGCGTGCGAGGTGAAATTCAAAACCAGTCCGTCGAGTTACAGTCCATGCCCTCGCGGAAATGGTGATCCTCGCGGCTACAGATGCAATTCCGGATACTCCCAGTCCTCCCAAGTGCCTTCGCATTCGATGGTAGGACAATGGAACGCAATGACCCCGGGTTCCGGTTCGCTGAGCCGAATGTCGTGCCCGGTAAAAAGATGCTGGCAGCGGGCACACACCCGCATTTCCCCGAGCGACCACCACTGTTTGAGCGGATCACTTTGTTGAAAAAGGATGAGCTTGCGCCCCGGGGTTTCGGGCATCGACGGCATGGCAACACCTGAATACACCAACCGCCAGTTTGCCCGCGAGTTATTATCTCACCCGCGCGCGGAGCACTACGGGCCGGCGAAGATGAATTCGGACATCCGTGCCGTGTCCGGGAGGGCCGACAAAGGACGAAAGCGAAAAGTCAACCGCAGCGCCAGCAAGATGGCACCGGTACCAAGGGCGGCACACAGGCACACCCGTCGAATTGCTTCGACACAATCATGATCCAGCCTCATCCGCACCGGCTGCTCCGCGGCGGTCGGACAGATGCGCACGGCAGCCAGCACGTGATTCTCCAACCAGCGTCGGATGCGGAAGAAGGCCAAGTAGTGCCGATGCTCCAGGGACAGACGCAGTTCGCAGAAAATCCGCAACGCGCCTGCGGCATCGTCGCGCTGCCGGAGTTTCCAGCGCAAGTCGAGCAATCCGTCGGCCTCTTCACCCGAAACGCCGGCCGGCAGGCGGAGCAACTCATCGATGACCTCAAGCGCGCAGCGCCAATGACAATCGTAGTTTCCGCATGCGGCGCAGTTGGGCCTGGTGCGGAAATGGATCAGGTCCGGCAACGTCGAAGCTCCGCTCAGGGTTTCAAATAGGACTTCAGCATCCACAACGTCTTTTCGTGAACCTGCAAACGCTTGATCATCAAATCCTGCGTTTCCAGATCGTTTGCTTCCCCCGCAAGGTCGCGCGTCCGAGTTGCGTCATCCACGAGCTTTTCGTGCGCGACGGTGAGGGCCGCGACGTAATCCTTTGGCGGCAGCGGCGATTTGAACTCCTCCATCCGGGCCAATTTCGCCATGGTCTCAAGTCCGCCGATTGCGTAACCGTCGCGGGCGCGGACCTGCTCCGCGATTTCATCGACGGCGGCAAACAGGTCCTCGTATTGACCCTGAAAGGCCAGGTGAAGGGGGAAGAAATCGGATCCTTCCACATTCCAATGAGCCAGATGGGTCAGGGCCATCAGAGCATAAGAATCGGCCAGGACGAGATTCAGTCCCTCGATGACGCGCGTATTGGATTGGGCAGGAGTGGGCGTTTTGGTAGTGGTGGTGCTCATAAGAATCGAAACGTTAGAGATGGGATGGCCACGCTTAACGATTCGCTAAAACCCGCTTCCTTTAAACTTTTTTAGTCCCGGTTCGAGCGACGGAGCGGGAATGCTTTCCGCACGCGTCGGCGTGCTGCCACGATAGATTTTGCGGCCGAGTTGTACCTTCAGCCCGCCGGAGGCGGCCTCCGGGTCTCAAAAACGACGCCCGATCGTCGGCCGCGCCGCCTCGGCAACGGCGGCGCCACTCGAGGGCAACGGCGCGAGTCAGCGGTCCCCGGTTGGGAGTTTGCCTTTTCAGGGTCCGCCACGATACTGCGCGGCCATGCTTCGCCGTTGCCTTTTGGGCCTGCTCCCCCTCGCGTGTGCGCTCGCGCAAGCGCAGCAGCCCACTTCGGCCCGGGTCATTGAGCGCTACAAGCAAATGCTGATGGCGAATCCCGTGGAAGGCACGGCCTTGGACCGGCTGTGGGACGCCTGCGCAAAGCAGGGTTCGAGTGCTGATTTGCTGCGCGAATACGAAAACGCCATCACGTTCGAGGGCCTCATGCTCCATGGTCTCTTGTTGCGAAAAGCGGGCGAACCCGACGCGGCGCGCCTGGCCTTTCAAAAAGCAGCGACCCTGAACACGCAGAGTCATCTGCCGATGCTTTCCCTCGGCCGTCTGGAAAAGGCGGCCAATCGCCATGCAGAGGCCGCCGAAGCCCTGGCCCACGCGGCGGAACTTTGGCCGAAAAACGATCGCGGTTTCATTGATGTCCTGATGGATCTCGGCGGCGAATGGATGGCGGCGGGCGACGCGGAGCAGGCCGCAGCGGCCTGGGAAAAGATCGTCACCATTGATCCAACGAATGTCGCGCTGCATCGTCAACTGGCCGAGGCTTATGTCCGCAAACATTTGACCGAGCGCGCGCTGCCTCATCTGCATTTCGTTGAAGCGCACGGTTCACCGCAGGAGCGGGCGGAAGCATTGCGGGAAATCTCGACGCTGGAACAGGCACGCGGCAATCAGGATGCGGCCATCGAGGCGCTCGAGAAAGCCATCGCGGGGACGGCGCCAGGAAACTGGTTTCGCAGCGAATTGCAGTCGCAACTCATCCGACTGCACCAGCGCTACCATCGGACCACGGAACTCGAGAAAAAGTGGCAGCAATACGCGGCCAACAACCCGCGCGACCTCGGCGCGTATCTGCAACTGATCGATCTCTACGCGCGGTTGGGCGACCTCGAGCAGGAATGCACGTGGCTGGAGAAAGTTTGCGCCCTGGCGCCGAAAAATCTGGATTACCGGACGCGGCTCGCCCGTCTCCTGACGCAAATGGATCGGCTCGATCCAGCTGCCGCGGTCTATAATGAATTGCTCGCGGCACAGCCGCGGAATGCGGATCTCTTTTTTGAGCGCGCACGCCTGCAAGTCCAGCGGGGACAGGCTCAGGCCGCCGGCGAAGATGTCGCCCGCTTCGTCGTATCCGCCGGCGCCGAGGAATCCATCCGCGGCAAGGCGCTCGAGTTCTATGAAAGCAACCGGCTCTTCAAGCTGGCCGAGAAGCAACTGGCAGAGGATGCCGGGCGCCTGGGTGAAGACGGGGTGGAGGCCTACGCGCGATTCCTTTTTGCGCGCGGGCGCGATGCCGAAGCGCGGCGTATTCTCTCCCGCCTGATTCTTCCCGGCAAACCGCCGGCTGAGCGAGCCGCCGCGCATTTCAAGGTGGCGCAAATTCTGAAAGAGCAAAGCGACGTAACGGGAGCGGTCGCATCCGTTCGCGCGGCCATCGATTTGAACGCGGACGTGCGAGAATACCATTTCTTGCTGGGGGAACTCGAATCCAGCCGGGCGGCGTATCCGGCGGCGGAAACCGCATTCGAGCGCGCGTTTCAATTGAGCGCCACCGACGCGGACCGAATCGAGGCGGATCAGCGCCTCTACGAAAGCCTGCGGCATCAGCAAAAGCCGGCGGAAATGGAGAAGCCTCCGCGCGCGCCGGGCCTGTTGAGCGGTGACGCGGCAGGAGCAACCAGCGCCGCCGCGCAGGCGTACTTGCTCAATCTTCGCCGGCTGGCCGTCGAGCATCCGAGCGACGCCGCGTGGCTGCGGGTGGCGCGCTGGCAGATGTGGAGTCGCAATCTGCACCAGGCCACGGACGCGGCGAACCGCGCCCTCGACTTCAATCCCGCCTCGAAGGACGCTCACGATTTCCTGGCCAATTTGCAAACGGGAGAGGCGCCATCGCCGCTCGCGCAGAGGCATCTGCGGGAATTGATCCGGCTCGATCCGGCGAACGAAATCACCTACTTGCGCCGCATCGGACAAGGGGAATTACAAGCAGGGCGCACCGAGGAAGCACTCCGGGTGTTCCAGCAGATCGTGACCGCCAACCCCGGTGATCTCGAAGCCCTGAGTGATCTCGGCCAGGCGCAGCAGAGGGCGGATCAATGGATGGAAGCGCTCGAGACAATGAAACGCATGCATGCGCTCAGTCCCCCATCGCGACGCCGGGAATCCGCGGCGGCCTTGCTGCGGATTTATGACCGGCTCGCGATGCGGCAGCCGGCGGCGGATTTGCTGCTCGAACAAGTGGACGCTGCGGACGACATCCAGGCGCGCTTCAGCGTTTTCCAGGAGTTGCTGGTGCACTGCTCGCGGCACGGGCTGCTGGATTGGTTGCACGATGAATTCGAGCGGCGGCGCAAGCTGGTGGCTGGCGACTACTTCACGGAAATGGCCCTGGGCCGGGTGCTCAAGGAGCAGGGCCAAAAGGCGGCGGCCTTCGACGTACTGGCCGATGCCGCGCTCTCCGCACCGGACCAGGGCGAGAGCCTGCCCGAATTGGTGCGCGAAGCGGAGGAACTCCGGAAGCTCGAGACGGCGATCGAATTGCAGGAGCGGCTCGTGCGGGTGGTCCCACAGGCGACACCGCGGGAATTCGAACGGCTCGCGCAATTGCAGGAGAAGAATCTCGATCCGGAATCGGCCGCAAAAACGTGGGAGCGAATGGTGGGAAAGTTTCCGCGTGACGTATCGGTACTGGAGAGCGGCGCGGATTTTCAGCGGCGCTGGGGTCATCCGGAGAAATCGATGGCATGGCTCGACCGCCTGCGCGCTCTCGATCCGAGAAACCTGCGCGCGGCGCTCGATTTCGCGGACGTGGCGCTTGAGTGCAGCGAACCGGCAAAGGCGACCGAGGCGCTGGAATTTGTCCTGAGCAAGACCGGGGCGCCAGGCCCGGACGATCCGATCCGCTTTCCGTCCGCACACGAAGGAGCGGGATCAGTGGCATCTCTACGGACTGGAGGCGGTCCGCCACTCGGAGCCGCGACGGGCACTGGCACGCGTCGTCCTCCGGTAACGGTTTCGAGTTCCAGCGCGACGGCGGGGATGCGGGAGACCGCGATCCGCCAGTTGGGAGCGGCAATCGCGGAGCGGGGCGAGGCCGCCGCCGTGCGCACCTGGATCAAGCGCTGGCAGGCTCCGGACCAAAACGTCAGTGAACGCCTGCTGGCGCTTTTCGCAGTGGGGGCCGGCACGGAGCTGCTCGATGAAGTTGAGAAGCTGATTCCAGACCAGTCCGGCGACAGCGAGACCACCGCCGCGTTCACATCCCTCGCGTTCGACCTGCGTGAATTCGATCGGCTGGGCAAATGGCTCCGCGCTCGAGACCGCAATCGAAACGACCGCACCATCTTTGTCGCCGCACTGGATCGCTATCTCGACGCGCACGATCGTGGCGTCGATCCCCGCCTGATGAAAGCACTGTTCCCTCCCGCGTTTCGCTATCGACGGTGGGAAGTGGCCCAAAGTTTTCGCCGGCATGGATTGGTTCATGAGGCCGCGGAACTTGGCCGTCCGGTTTTTGAACAGGGTGGATTGCAACGCGCTGCGATGGGGCTCGAACTCGCGAGTTGGTACATTCTCGATGGCCGACTCGATCAAGCGCGTGCCGTGCTACAAGACGCCATAAATGAGACGGCTGACAGCTACGGAGCACCGGTCTTTGAAGCGATGCGCATGCTGCACGGGCTCCTCCCGGCCTCCGAACGCGACGGTGTATTCGATCAATTCGAGGCCTCGCTCGATAATCAAGCCCATCCGCTGCACGCGGCCTTGTCGCGCGCCTTGCTGGCGGGTTTGCGCGGAGATCAGGACGGGGCGGAAGAGCAATTGCAGATTCTGCTCGACAGCCGTTCGCTAACTTCCCGGTCGGACAGTGACTCGAGCGAGCGTACCCGGTCAGGAGCCCAGTTCTGGGATTTCATCCTGCAAACCGGGCGGCAATTGCAATCGTGGCAGCTCGATTCGCTGGCCGAATTCCTGTGGTCAAAAGCGTTGGAAGATCCGGCCTGGCTGCGCCTGCAGGCGGAAGCGCAGGGCAATCAGGTTCGAGAGCGTATCGAGGCGGTGCAGGCGCAGTTGGCCGCCGTGCGTCTGTTGCACGCCGACCCGGACGAATTCGAGGAAGAGGTTGCGCAATATGTCGCTGCCGTCCGCACCACCCGGCCGGAAGCGGTGCTGACCCTGGCGGAAACAGTGGAAGCCATGGGCGGCAGTCCGCGGGCGATCGAAATCTATCGGCGCCTCTGGGAAAGTGATCCCACCAGCCCGCAGGCTTTGCGCAATCTATGCAATGCCTGCCGCAATGCCGACGACAACGAGACGCTCGAATTTGTGCTCCGGAAGACGATCGCGGAAGGATACTTTCAGACGGACGAAGCGACCCGAAAGGACCTGGCCTTTCAACTGGTGGATGTGCTCGAAGAACGCGGTGATCTCGAGGGCGCGCTTCATATCCTCAACGATCTCCTCGACCGTCCGCCGCGCGATGCGCGCGTGGCTTTGCGCGTCGCGGTGCTGCAGGAACGCGCCGGACAGACCGCCCTGGCCGAGGCTGCCTACGGCCGAGTTCTCTCCGCGGAACCAGCCCGCACAGCGGCACGCGTGGCTTTGGCTTCGCTGCTCGATGCGCGTCAGGACGTGGCCGGCGCCATCGAGATCCTGGAACGCGGCGCGGGTGCTGACATCGACGCCCGGGTGGCACCGCTCTATTTGAAAATCGGCCGCAGCGATGAAGCGGTGGCGGCCCTGGAACGCATTCCGGCGCCCGGCCATGTCCCGGCCACGCTCACCGTGGTGGATGAACTGATGAAAGGAAATCACCGGCGTGACGCGCGGCTGGTCCTCCGAGCGGCACTGGCGCGCGGGTTTGATGCGCAGTCGAATTTCCCGCTTCAATCACGGATGATCGAATTGCTCGAGCCCGGCGACGATGCGGCGGTGATCAACCGCGAATGGCGTCAACTGCGGCAGATGGCCACCGACGAGAACGAATTGCTCGGCGCGTATTTCGATGTGCTCGCACGCGAGGCCCCCCGGCTGGGCTTGCAGGATCGGTTTGTCGCCGAGCTGCGCGGCGCCTGGAATGAAGGCGAAGGATTATTGGTGGCCGGTGCGGTCTGGCTGGACTGGCAGATGGAGCATGGCGCAGAAAACGAAGCCGAGACCACCTGGGCTCGCCTCGCCGCGCGACCCGATCTCGATGATCGCTCGGCGGAACGCGCCGCCACAATTTTCGCTCGCCGCCAACTGCCGGCCAAGCAAATCGAAGCACTGGCAAAACTTGCGCGCATCGACGCCCCCACCACCGAGCGTTTCATCGAATGGGCTCGCGCGCTCGAGAAGGCGAATCGCCACGAGGAGGCCCTGCGGGTGGCGGAATGGGTGGCCGCACGCGCGCTTCTGCCCACGGAAAGTGTCCCTCCGGCAGCCGAGCTTTTTGTGGAACTCGGTGACATCGACCGTGCACTCGATCTCTACGCCGAAGCGGTTGGTGCTGATCCGACGGCGCGGGAATTTGACCTGCATCTGGCGTATGCGCGACTGCTCACAAAAAGCGGGGAATTCGCAACGGCACGAAGCGTGTTGAAGAATGCCTTCCGTAATCCGGCCAACGCGCGCATCGCGGCGCTGACGGAATGGTTGAGCGCCACCGGAAAGCTCGCGGACGCAGACTCCGAACTGGTGACCTTCGCCCTCCAACCGAGTGTGCTTACCACGGCGCGCCGCACCGTTTGGAATGAACTTTACCGCACGGGTGCATATGCGGCGGCGTTGAAATTCATCGGCGAACACGTCGAGCTGCTCGACCCCACGATTCTTCCGGAAGTGCGCGAAGCCGCCGGGAAAGAGAAGGCTTTTGCGGCCACCTCCCAGTTGCTCGAACGCGCCCTGGCGCAGGGGGCGACGCCCGCCGTCGTCCGAGAGTCAGCCCTTTTTTATGTCGCTTGGAGCCGGGACGAACGCGCAGCCGGCGACCTGAAGCGGGCGGCGGAACATCTCGCCCGGGCGCACGAACTCAATCCGGCACTGTGGGCCGCTGCGGAATCGTGGAGCGCTCTGCTCGTCGAGAAAGGTGAAATCAAGGTTGCGCGGCGCGTTCTCGAAACGTTCCTCAGCGCTTCGTCCGTGGCCGAAGAAAAGGAGAAAGCCCGCCAGTTGCTTGCTCAACTCCCGAGCGCTGGCAAGCCCTGAATGCCGATGGAAATCGCCGCCATCCTGGACCTTGCGCGCAGTCTGCTTGCTCAGCCGACCGCGCCTTTTCACGAAGACGCCGTGCGCTCGGAAATCTTTCAGCTCCTGGCCCAATGCCCGCACGTCACAGTGACTCAGGACCATTTTGGAAACGTGGTCGCGCACTACCAGCGTGGACCGGCGCGAGCACAATTTGCCCTGGGCGCACACATGGATCATCCAGGCTTCGTGGGAAATGAGTTTCTTGGGAGCGTGCCAGAGGCGTATCGGGAGAAGCGCCCGCCGGTGCGTGATTTTGGCGCCTTTTCGATGTGGGATCTGCCGGCTTTCGAGCTTCGAGATGATCGACTGTATTCTCGGGCTTGCGACGACCTCATCGGCTGCGCCTCGATCGTGGCGGTATTTCACGAACTCGAACGCTTGAGCGCGGAAGCGAGCGTTTACGGTTTGTTCACGCGGGCGGAGGAAGTCGGCTTTGTGGGTGCGCTCCAGCTGGCCCAAAGCGGAATATTGCCCCAAGACCTCATCATTATCTCTCTCGAAACCAGCTCGGAAAAAGCACCCGGTTGTCGTATGGGTGAAGGTGTGATCGTTCGAGTGGGCGATCGAACTTCGATTTTCGCGCCGGACGTAACCGCGATGCTGATCGAGCTGGCAAAAACCCGCGAGATCCCCTTTCAACGCTGCCTGATGGACGGTGGCACCTGCGAGGCTACGGCGTACCAGCTTTATGGCTACCAGTGCGGCGCCTTATGCATCGCACTCGGAAATTACCACAATTGCGGCCCGAATCTTCAAATCCAACCCGAGTTTGTCAGCATCACCGATCTCCATGGTCTGATCCGGCTGTGCACGGAAATCAGCTGCGCCTCAGATGTGCCGGCCGACTTTCAGAATGCCCTCCGGGCCAAACTCGAGCAACGAGCGGAGGACTCGATCCGACGGTCCGCATTCCCCTCGTAACCGTCCCTCCAGCCAGCAAAACCTCGGCCCCTTTCGGGAACCGAGGTTTGCAAATCATCCGACTGGATCGACCAGCCGACAGGTGCTGTTTACTGACCGGGAGCTGGCGCGTCTGGAGCGGGCGCGTCCGGAGCCGCGTCTTTAACGGCGTCCGCGGCATCGTCCAGCTTCTCCTTAACGGCATCTCCCTGTTCTTTGACAGCGGCGGCGGCAGCATCCGCCGATTCTTCAACCGCGGCTGCTTTTTCATCGCCAGCAGCTTTGATGGCGTCAGCCTTCGCATCGGCCGCGTCTTCAACGGCGTCACCTGCTTCTTCAATAGCGTCAGCTTTTTTCTCGGTTGGGCTCTTTTCGCACGCAGTGAAAGCGAGGGGCAGCGCCGCGAGGGCGGCGAATATTGGTTTGAGTTTCATTATTGGTATCGTGGTGGTTTGGGTTCTTGGCGTCGAGTGATATTTCGACAGTGGGCGGGAGGCTGGCCGCGTCAAAGTGCGGAGTCAAATCCTAAAATACCGCCTAAATCTGGGTGATTTCGCCGAGGGTTTCATTTGGCCAGGAGCTTCTGCATCAGAGCGTTTACGCGTGCCAGCATAGCCCGTGGATCCTCGAGCAAACCGGCGGAAATCAGGGCGTTGTCAAAGACCTGCTCGGCAATTTGCTGCGCAAGTTCCGTGTCGCTCTTTCGCGTCCGGTCGAGACTGACCATGATCTCATGATCCGGATTGATCTCGAAATCCGGCTTCGACTCCAACGACGGGCCATCGTCGCGTTTCATCATCTTCATCACCCGACGCATGCTCGTAGTGATGTGGGTCTCGGAATCCACCACCACCGCCGGGCTCCCCACCAGCCGCTTCGATGACCGCACCTCGCCGACCCGATCTCCAAGCGTCTCCTTGATGAAGTTGGCCAGCAGGCGCGCTTCGTCGTCACTCAGTGCATGCGACTCTTTCTCGAGCTTGAGGTCGGCCTTTTCGGCGGCGACCACTTTTTTCCCATCAAAAGACGAAAGATGATCCATTACGAATTCGTCGTGCGGATTGGTGAGGAATAGGACCTCGAATTTCTTTTCGCGGAAGACCTCGTAATAGGGACTGGCCTCGGCGGCCTCGCGACTGCCGGCGAGGAGGTAATAAATCTCCTTCTGCTCTTCCGGCATCCGCGAAACGTAATCGGTCAGGCCGGTCGATTTGCCGGCTTCGAGACCGGATGATTCGAAACGCAGCAGCTTCCCGAGCGACTCCCGATGGCTCCAATCCGTGGCCACGCCCTCTTTCAGACAATGCCCGTGCTCGGCAAAGAACCGGTCGTATTTTTCCGGGTCCGCCTTGGCTTCTTCGTCCAGCCACTTGAGCACGCGTTTGGTCAGCACCTCGTTGATCTTCCGCATCAGCGCACTGTCCTGCATGGATTCGCGCGAAATGTTCAGCGGCAAATCCTCGCTATCCACCACCCCGCGCAGGAATCGCAGCCACTCAGGCAGCAGCGCCTTCGCCCCCGGCTGAATCAACACCTTGCGGCAATAGAGGCTCACCGCCGGCTCGCTCCGGGTCATGGTCAGAAGCTCGAAATTCTTCTCCGGGACAAAGAGCAGCGCCCGGATGGCCAGCGGCGCATCGGCCGAGAAATGCAGCCGGTAAAGCGGGTTCGCCGTGTCGTGCCCGATGTATTTATAGAACTCCTCGTATTCCGTATCCGTCACCTCGCTCTTATTCTTCGTCCAGAGCGCCTGCACGGTATTGATGGCCGAGCCGTTTAGTTCGATCGGAATGGGCACAAAGTTCGAGTAATGCTTGATGATCCGCTCGATCGTCGAAGCCTGCGCAAACTCTGTGTCACGCAAATGCAGCACGATGCGCGTCCCACGTTCGAGTTCGCCCGCCGGCTCGATTTCGTAGCCGGTTTTGCCATCACTGGTCCAAAGCCAGCCCTTTTCCTCCGGCCGATACGACCGGGTGAAGACCGTCACTTTCTCCGCCACCATAAAGGCCGAGTAGAAGCCGACACCGAACTGTCCGATCAAATGCGTGTCACCTTTGTTCGCCTTGATTTGTTCGAGGAACGCTTTCGAGCCCGAGTGCGCGATGGTGCCGAGATTCTCGACCAATTCCTCATGCGTAAGACCGATACCGGCATCGGTGAAGGTGATCGTTTTCGCCTGATCATCGGTCGCCACCGAGATTTTCAACGGCAAATCCGGCTGGTGAACTTCGGCGCCGGAGGTCTGAAGAAATTTCAGTTTCTCGCTCGCGTCCGCGGCATTTGAAATGAGCTCACGGACGAAGATTTCCTTATCGGTGTACAGAGAATGGATGACAATCTCGAGCAGTTGCTGGATCTCGGCCTGAAAGGGATGCTTTTCGATGGTGGTTTCCATGGCGGGCGCGGAGTTTAGGCACGCTACGCAAGCATGCAAGCGATGCGCAGGCCAGTCTTGCGCGTCAGGCGTCCGTTTCTCATCGCCCCCACGATCCAGAGTTAATCAATCACCGCCATTTACGACCATGAAATCACTCGCTCCCATAACGTCCTTTGTCGCCGCAGCCCTTCTATTCGGGGTGCAACCTGCCCCCGCGCTCGAGGAAACAGACCAAGTCTCAACCGGCAAGGTTTCCGGCCTTTCCAGTGACAACGGGACGTTGACGATTCAGTCGGCGCAGACACATAAGCCGATCCTTTACTACGGCCTGCTGGATGCGCAGATCACCGCCGCCAATGGTGATCCCGTAGGCCTCGACAGCGTGCCGATCGGCACCAACGTAACGGTTCACTACACCAAGATTCGCAATCGTCTCCACGTCTCGCGGATTGTGCTACCCGCTCCGAATGCGAGCGCGGTGAAGCGTGTGGGTGTAGAAACGCTCCCGGGCGCGGTCACTCTTCCAAATGGCGAACGTCGTGCGCTGGGAAGCGATGTGCTCACCGACGGCGATATTACCACCCAGCCGGGATCAAAAGCGCTCATCGATCGCGATATCACGACGCAACCAGGCTCGAAAGCGACGCTCGACCGAGACATCACCACGCAGCCGGGCTCGAAGGCCGCGGTGGATCGCGATATTACCACTCAGCCCGGGTCGAAGGCGGCGATCGACCGCGATATCACCACCAAACCGGGCAAAATTCAGCCCCACGATGGTGACCCCACGACCAAGGCTGCCAACTCGGCAGACAAAGACGGGGACATCACGACAAAGAAGGCAAAGTAGTCCGCCGCGATTCTCGCGGACTGATCTGGCGCCACCGGCCTCTCGTCGGTGGCGCGGGTCGCGAATTCAAATCGAGGTGCTCAACCATTTCGAGGATTTCGCTTCCCACCCTTCCGGAAACCTTTTTCAGTCAGAGCTCTATGGGACGCCAATGGCTCCACGCTAAACGAGAAGTCGCCAATCTGAAAAAAGGTCAGGTCGTCGGCAAACTGGTGAAGGAAATCATGGTGGCCGCCAAGCTCGGCGGCCCCGATCCCGAAGGAAATGCCCGGCTTTTTGCCGCCGTGGAAAAGGCGCGCCGAGCATCCGTGACCCGCGATGTAATCGAGCGTGCCATCAAGAAGGGCGCCGGCACCGGAGACGAAAAACTGGTGATGGAACACGTGGTCTTTGAAGGCTACGCCCCACATAAAGTCCCCGTGATCGTCGAGGTTCTAACCGACAACAATAATCGCACCGCACCCGAGTTGCGCGTGCTGTTCAAACGAGGCCAGCTCGGCTCCTCGGGCAGCAACAAGTTCCTTTTCGACCACGTCGGCCTCGTGGAAGCGCATCGGCCTGAGTCAACGCTCGATCTCGAAGAAGCCGCCATCGAAGCCGGCGCCAACGAAGTCGAACCGCTCGCCCACCAGCAAAATGACGATATTCCCGAGGACGCAACCGGCGCGCGTTTTGTCACTGATCGCGCCGCCACTGCGGCGGTTTCCAAGTGGCTGGCCAGCAACGGCTGGACGGTCGTGACCAGTGAACTCGGCTACGTGCCCAAGCAAATCCCCACGCTCGATGAATCGCAGCAAGCGGAGGTGGGCGAGTTTCTGCAGTCGCTGGATGACCACGATGATGTCCATCGCGTCTGGGCTGCGGTGAAATAGAGATCGGGTCGCCCTGACGGGATTGCGCCCGTCAGGGCTCCCACACCACCGGACGTGCGGTTTTCCGCATCCAGCGGTTGCGATCAAGGGCTTTCTACCTTGCCATCAACTTGATGGGCATCTGGTAGCCGTGTCGGCGCAGTCGGGCGTTGCTGATGGCCTGTTGCATCGCGGGCGTGGCCGCCATCCGCCACGCCCCGCGGCTGCTGCGGGCGCTCGGCCAGTGATGCTCTTTGAGCCCAAGCCGCCGGAAGGCTCGCAGCCTTCCTTCCCCACTGTGCCAGCGCTGCCAATAGAACTTGCGGATGTGTCTTCGTATCCAACCTTCCAGTCGCCGCAGGTCGCGCAGCTCTTCGGCCAGCCAGAAGTATCCGGTCCAGCCTCGGATGTAGCGGTTCCATTGGTCGCGCAGTTCTTCGTTGGTCTTGCTCTGCCGGCCGTCCCACAGTTCGCGGATTTTCTCCTTGAACCGCTTCACGCTCTTTTCGGCCACTTCGATCACGCCTTCTACGCTCAGGCTGAAGCCGAGGAACTTGCGTCCCCCGACCGAACCCGTCCCGCTCTTGGCCTGATTGATCTTCAGCCGCAGCTTCTTTTCGATCCATGCCACGATGCTCGCGAACACTCGTTGCGCGCTCGTTTCGCTGCCGACGTAGATGTTGCAATCGTCGGCATATCGCACATGGCTCAGGCCACGGCTCTCCAGTTCTTTATCCAGCGGGTCGAGGTAGATGTTCGCCAGCAGGGGCGAGAGCGGGCCGCCCTGCGGCGTGCCTTCTTCGCTCTCCTGCACCACTCCTTGGATCATCACCCCGGCTTTCAGGTAGCGCCCGACGAGGGTTCGCACCCTCTTGTCGTCCACGACTTGCCGAAGCTGCTGCATCAGCACGTCGTGGTTCACGCGGTCGAAGAACTTTTCAATGTCCAGATCGATCACGCAACGTTTCCCTTCCCGCACATACCCCTGCGCCTCCCGCACCGCGTCGTGTGCGCTGCGTCCGGGTCGAAACCCATAGCTGTGCGCGCTAAATCGCGGCTCGTAGATCGGCGTGAGCGCTTGCAGCAGGAGTTGCTGCACGAAGCGATCCATCACGGTCGGGATGCCGAGAAGGCGCTCCCCACCACCGGGCTTCGGAATGCTCACGCGTTTGACCGGGCTGGGCGCGTATGTTCCCGCGAGCAGCTTCGCGGCGATGGCGTCGCCATGCCGCTGCAAGTGCCCGACCAGCTCCTCGCACTTCATGCCGTCGATCCCCGGCGCGCCGCCGTTGGCCACTACGGCCTTCCATGCGGTGTGCCAGTTCTCCGGCGCCAGTGCTTCTTCCATCAACTGACCAGTCATGGCTTTCTTTCCCTGTGGCTCAGTGCTTCGGACTCGACCCCACCCGTCGCGGCCTGCCCCGGCTTCACCGGTTCCTCCGCTTCGTGCCTGTCCGCGGAAGCGGTCCTCATCGGACCACTCCGCGCGTTCCAAGGGTCTCTCGCCCTCCGCACCAGCCTGGCAGTTAAGCCATGCTGCTTGCGCTTCGGCCCTTCGCTGCTGCCTGCCTTTCGGCGGACGTCATCGCTACTACGGCCTCTGCTGACTCCTCCCGCGTTCTCGCGCGGGAGGTCTCCCCGGGTAAGAACCTGAACTTTCACTGCGTGCCATCCGGCTCTACCTGGTGCGTCTTGATGAGCTTTGGGCTTCGCGTTTGCTCGCACGCTCGCCGCCCGCACCCGGCCTCGCTGCCGGTTCGTGTTCCTATGGTCGCGGTTTTGCCTTCCGCTTCTTTCAGCTCCTCCCTCGCGGGCGTCGCTTTGCGGTTCGACTACGGTTGCTCTCATCAGCTCCGATGACTTCGTTTCATGTTCATTAGTTCAGGCCCATGCCGGGCACACGAGCGGCCGCCACGGGCGGGAACCACCGCCGGGTCTAAGTTTGACGAAGGAGACAGCTTGAAGTTGCGTCCCGTCTGATGCCGCTTCGTCCCCACCTGCTTCTTTCGACTGTCCTGGCGTCGCTCGCCATGGCGGTTTCGGCGCGCGCGGTGGAGATCGATTTCGATCGCGAGATCCGGCCGATCCTTTCCGAAAATTGCTACCAGTGCCACGGCCCCGACGCAAAGGCCCGCGAGGCGGAACTTCGGCTCGATACCAAGGAAGGGGCTTATCGCACGGTCGACGGCATCACGGTCGTAAAGCCCGGTGACCCGGACAGTAGCGACCTCATCGAACGAGTTTTTAGTGACGACAAAGATGAAAAGATGCCGCCGCCGAAATCGCATCGCACGCTCACGGCAGCACAGAAAGATTTGCTCAAGCGCTGGGTCGAGGCAGGCGCGCCGTGGGGCGAACACTGGGCATTTGTCGCGCCGAAGAAGGCGGGGCTGCCGAACATCCAACACCCAACATTCGATACCGAACATCCAATCGATCGGTTCATCGGCGCGCGATTGGAACAGGAAGGACTTTGGTTTTCATCGGAGGCGAAAAAGACCGATCTCCTCCGGCGGGTGACGCTCGATCTTACCGGGCTTCCGCCCACGCTCGAAGAGATTGATGCCTTTCTCGCGGACGATTCACCGGAGGCTTATGGCAAAGTCGTTGATCGGTTGCTGGCCTCGCCTCGCTTCGGCGAGCGCATGGTTTGGGATTGGCTCGATGCCGCGCGCTATGCTGACACCAACGGCTACCAGGGCGATCCCACACGCGCCATGTGGTATTGGCGCGACTGGGTCATTCGCGCTTTCAACTCCAACATGCCGTTCGATCAATTCACGATCGAGCAGCTGGCGGGCGACCTGCTGCCCGAGCCGACGCAGGATCAGCTCATCGCGACGGGTTTTCATCGCAACCACATGATCAACGGCGAAGGCGGTCGCATCGCGGAAGAGTCGCGCGTGGAATACGTCATGGATCGTACGGAAACCACGGGCACCGTCTGGATGGGACTGACCTTCAATTGCTGCCGCTGCCACGATCACAAATTCGATCCGCTCAAGCAGAAGGAATACTACCAGCTCAGCGCCTACTTTAATTCGATCGACGAAACCGGCGGAGGCGGCAATGACGGCCAGGGCTTTGCCAATCCCACCATCGCGCTCGAGGCGCCCGATCGACAAAAGGAGCTAAACGAACTCAAAGCGAAAGAAGCGGAGGCGAAACGTGTGAGCGATGATTTGGAAAAGAATCTCCGCGGCGCGCAGACCCAATGGGAAGCCGAGATGCTGTCTGGCGGCGAATCCACGCCCGAACCCACGTGGCATTTGCTCAAACCTTACGAGATGTTTTCGCAGAACGGCACCGAACTCACGGTGCTGGAAGACGGCAGCATCAAAGCGGGTGGCGCATCGCCGGAAAGCGATGAGTATTCGCTCAATGTGGATGCGGCCATCGGGGCCATCACCGGGTTCAAACTCGAAGCGCTTCCCGACGACGATTTCAAAAACAAGGGTCCAGGGCGCGCCGAAGACGCCGGGAATTTCGTGCTCAGCGAGCTAACCCTCCAGGGTGGAGGCAAACCCGTCGATCTCGGCGCCATCAGCGCGGACTTTGAGCAGGGCGGGCTTTATACCGCGAAAGGCGCCGTTGATGGCGATCCCAAGACCGGATGGGCAATTTATCCGCAGTGGGGCCAGGCGCACTCCCTCATCCTGGAAGCACGCAATCCGGTCGGCTACGGCGGAAAAGTGCTCCTGAGTTTCCGTCTCGCCTTTGATTACGGACAAAAGCACACACTTGGGCGATTCAAGCTCTACGCCACCACGGACAATCGTGCCTGGCTCCGGCCCACACCGGACCGGATTCTGCGCCCTTCTGCGCAAGCCGGCCAGCGAACGAGCGGCCGCAGAGCAGGAAGAGTTGACCAAGTACTACCTCGAGACCAACGGCGAACTGGCCGCCGCCCGGCAGAAAGCCTGACGGAGCGCGAACCCGGCGCGAGGAAGTCGAGAAATCCATTCCGCGCACGATGGTGATGCGCGACCGGGAAGAGCCGCGCGAAACGTTTATTCTCGTGAAGGGCGCCTACGACAAATACGCGGACAAAGTTGAGCACGGCACGCCTGCCATCCTCCCGCCGCTGCCATCCGACGCACCGCCAAATCGGCTCGCGCTCGCGCGGTGGCTCATGTCGCCCGAACACCCCCTCACCGCGCGCGTGACCGTCAACCGGCTTTGGCAGCAATTTTTCGGACGCGGCCTGGTCAAAACAACCAACGACTTCGGCGTTCAGGGCGCCAAGCCGACGCACCCCGAATTGCTCGATTGGCTGGCGCGTTGATTTCCGCGAGAACGGCTGGGATGTGAAGCGTCTCGTTCGCCAGTTCGTCACCAGCGCCACGTATCGACAATCGTCAAAAGTCACGCCGGCAGCTCCAGGAACGCGACCCCGAGAATCTGCTTCTCGCCCGCAGTCCGCGCTATCGACTCCCAAGCTGGATGCTGCGCGACCAGGCGCTCGCCGTCAGCGGTCTTGCTCGTCGAGAAAGTCTGGCGGGCCGCCGGTAAAAGTCTATCAGCCCGCCAACATCTGGGAGGATGCCACCTTCGGCCAAATCAAATACCAGCAGGATCACGGCGAAGCGCTCTATCGCCGCAGTCTCTATATTTTCTGGCGGCGGATCGTGGCACCCACGCTGTTTTTCGACACCGCCAGCCGCCAGCAATGCGAAGTCAAAGCCGGCCGCACCAATACGCCGCTGCATGCGTTCGTGACTTTGAACGATATCACCTTCGTCGAAGCCGCACGCGCCCTCGCGGAGCGCACGATCAAGGAAACCGGCCCCACGGCCACCGACACCGATCGCATCGCCCACGGCTTCCGCCTCTGCACCGCACGGCGTCCCAGCGAGAGTGAAACGGCCACGCTCCTCTCCTCGCTCGCGCGTTTCCGCCAGCAATACAATCAAGACTCCGACGCCGCAGCCAAACTCATCGCCACCGGTGAAAGTAAACCCAACCCCGACATTCCCACCCCCGAACTCGCCGCCCAAACCGCTCTCGGCCTTCTCCTGCTGAATCTCGACGAGACGCTGAGCAAGGAATAGCCGCTCAGCCAGGATGACCGATCCGTTCGGGAGATTTCCCGCCCTTTGAAACGCGCCGCAAACCGGTTTAACTGGGGACAGTCGCCTCCACCCATGAACCCTCGACACCAACGCGCCGCTTATCTCACGCGCCGGCAGTTTTTCTCCAAGACCGCGGTCGGCATCGGCGGCGCGGCGCTGGGTTCCCTCCTGACCCGCGACGGCTTTGGGGCCATTTCGGCATCCGTCGGCCCGGGGAATGCGCGCGTGGGCGGACTCGACGGACTGCCGCACTTTGCGCCCAAAGCGAAGCACGTGATTTATCTCCTGCAAAACGGCGCGCCGCCTCACCTCGATACCTTCGATTACAAGCCGGAGATGGAGAAATGGCGCGGGACAGGAAATCCCGGCATCCGTGCTCGGCGACAAGCGATTCTCCACGATGACGCAGGGGCAAAAGTCACAAGCCTGGTGCTGCCGCATTTCATCGTGAACTTCAAACAATTTGGCAATTCTGGCGCCTGGGTCTGCGATTTCCTGCCGCACACGGCCGAAATCGTGGACGACCTCTGCTTCGTGAAGTCCATGCACACGGACGCGGTCAATCACGCGCCCGGCGATTTCCTTTTTTCTCACCGGTGCCGAGCAACCCGGCCGGCCGAGCATGGGCGCGTGGGCTGACTTACGGTCTCGGCACGGAGAGCGAGGAGTTGCCCGGGTTCGTGGTCATGACTTCGCGCGACAAGGAAGCGTCGTGCGGGCAGATTTTCTACGACTTCTATTGGGGCTCGGGCTTCCTGCCCTCGAAATTCCAGGGGGTGCGGTTTCCGCGGCAGCGGCGATCCGGTGCTGTACCTCTCGAATCCCGACGGCATGTCGCGCGAGGTGCGGCGCGGCTTGCTCGATGATCTGGCGAAGCTGAACGAGGAACACTACGCGGAATTTGGCGACCCCGAAATCGTGACGCGGATCGCGCAATACGAGATGGCATTACAAGATGCAGGCGAGCGTGCCGGAGTTGACCGACTTTTCCACCGAGGCACCCGAGGTGCTCGAGATGTATGGCCCGGACGTGAAGCGGCAGGGCTGCATTTGCCTACAACTGCCTGATGGCCCGCCGGCTTGTCGAACGCGGCACGCGTTTCGTGCAGTGCTTCCATGCGGGCTGGGATCATCACCGCAACCTCACGACCCAATTCGAGATCCAGTGCCGCGACACCGACGCTCCGAGCGCGGCGCTTGATCAAGGATCTCAAACAGCGCGGTCTGCTCGACGACACGCTGGTCATCTGGGGCGGCGAGTTCGGCCGGACGCCGTTCCTGCAGGGTGACATCAACGACACGCAAAAACTGGGGCCGCGACCACCATCCCTACGCCTTCACGCTTTGGATGGCCGGCGGAGGCATCAAGCCTGGGATTACGTTATGGTGAGAGCGATGAATTTGGCTTCAACGTGGTGAAAGATCCGGTTCACGTGCACGACTTTCAGGCCACGATTCTGCACCTGCTCGGCATCGATCACGAACGCCTGACCTTCCGCTTCCAAGGCCGGCAGTTTCGGCTCACGGACGTGCATGGGAAAGTCGTGAAGCCAATACTGGCCTGACCGAATCGTCAGCCCTGCCGTTCGGCGCGGCGGAATTCCTCCATCTCCCGTTTGAGCGGCTCCCAGTAGCGACGGTCTTTCTCCTGCTCGACGCGAATTTCGGCGTCGATTGCAGGCCGAAGCGACTCGAGATCACCTTGCATGGCGAATTCCAGCAGCGGGCGAGCGGGCAGCAAGGGCGCAGTTTCGGCGGAAAAACGGGCGGTGAGTTCGATGAGTTGCTCCGGCGTGCGAGATTCGCTGAGCCAGAACTTAATCCAGTCCGCTGTCGGATGATCGCCGTTTTCGCGATAGTGAATGGCGACCAAGGCGTCGATGACCGGCCAATCCTTCGAGCGCTGCGTCTTCTTCGCCTGCACCAAATCCGGAATGCTGAGGAGGTGAAACTCTTCGCCCGCTTCACCGCCCACCACCGTCCGCCGCTCCCAAAGTGTCTCGAAGGGCGGCAACGAGCGGAGACGAGTCATCACATCGATCCGCAGTTCTTCTACGCCGGTGGCCTGGCAGCGAAAGTGGACGGCGTGTCCGCGCGCGAGATGTTCCGGCTCGAAACGAGGGACCGCAATGCGGCGCGCCTCCAAAGTATCGAGAGCATTCTGAAGACGCTCGAAATTCTCGGGGGCGGAGTCGATGAGGAAATCGACGTCCTTGCTAACTTGCGCCGCGCCGTAAAACACGCAGGCCTGCCCTCCCATGAGCAGAGCCCGGGTGCCACTGGCTTGGATCGTAAAAAGGACTTGTCGGATCGGGGTCGGGATCAAGGCTGCCTCCCATGGCTAGGTATTGAGCGAAAATCTTTTCGCTCTCGCGGAATCGTTCCATCGGCGTGAGAGACGCCCATTCCTGCCATTCGTCGGGCCAATCTTCAAAACGCATGAACGGACCATGACACCCCAGTCCGCGCTTTTCCACGGGAATTTGTTCATCCTTCACCCTGATCGTGAGCGGCGGACGCATTTAAGAGTTCGCGCCCGGCGCCGCGTTTGTTTCCCTCATCGTCAAGATGCTCGAAGCCACTTTTCTGCGCAGCCTCGGCTTGATCGTGGTCACGGCCGCGCTCTGCGCCCTGGGCGCGCGCGTCGTCAAGATACCGGCCATCGTGGCGTATTTGTGCGCGGGACTGCTCCTTGGCCCCGTCACGGGCTGGGTCGAATTCACTGACGTGCTCCGTCATTTGTCGGAAGCGGGCATCGCTCTGCTCCTGTTCGTCGTCGGCCTTGAGCTGAGGTTCGATAAAGTCCGCGATCTCGGCCGCGTGGCGGTGCTGGCGGGTCTGGGGCAAATCATCTTTACCGCCATCGGCGGCTTCATCTTCTGCTGGGCGCTCGGCTTCAACGTCATGGATGCCACCTTTCTGTCCACGGCCCTCACGTTTTCGAGCACCGTCGTCGTCGTGAAACTGCTCGATGAGAAGCAGGAACTCGACAGCCTCTACGGTCGCATCGCGATCAGCATATTTCTCATGCAGGATGTGGTCGTCATCCTCATCCTGACCATGCTCGCGGGTCTTGACGGCACGGGCGGTCAGGCCGATGCGGCGACCCTGGCCCGCGGTCTGGGCATGGCCTTTGGCGGCATGGGCGCGCTCGCGGTCGCGGTACTGCTTGCCGCCCGATACATTTTGCCGCGCCCATTTCGCTGGGCCGCCCGCTCGCCCGAGATGATGTTCATCTGGAGCCTGTGCTGGTGTTTTCTCATCGTGCTGCTGGCGGAATATCTCGAGCTGTCGCTTGAAGTCGGCGCGTTCCTGGCCGGCATCGGCCTGGCACAATTGCCCTACAATCAGGACCTGCGCCGGCGCGTGCATCCGCTGATGAGTTTCTTCATTGCGGTCTTCCTCGTCTCGCTCGGAATGAAAATGGACCTCGACGCGGCGTCCAAACATGCGGGCACGGTTACGCTGCTCTCGCTCTTCGTGCTCATCGGCGACCCGATCATATTCATGTGGATCATCGCCCGCATGGGTTATGGCGAAAAGACATCGTTCCTGAGCGCGGTGAGCCTCGCGCAAATGAGCGAGTTTTCCTTTATCCTCGTCGCCGCCGCGGCCAGCGCTGGCCTCATCGGCGGCCCGCTCGCATCCATCACCGCGCTGGTGGGCCTGGTCACGATTTCCGTGTCCGCGTTCATGATCCTCTACAACCAGCAACTCTATCGCCTCTGCCGGCGCCTCGGTCTGCTTCGGATTTTCCGCGCGTCACCAGTGGATGACGATCGTCCGGCCGCGGTCGAACGCCCACCCCACATCGTCGTGGTCGGGATGAATACGCTCGGTCGCGGCTTGGTGCACCGGTTGTGCGAGCATGGCGAGCACGTCGTCGCCATCGATACCGACCCGGTCAAACTCGCCGGGCTCGCCTGCGAGACTGTGCATGGAAACGTTGAATACGCTTCGGTCCTCGATGAAGCCGGGCTCGAACACGCCAAACTGCTCGTCGCCGCGCTACAGATCGAGGAAGTGAACGATTTGCTGGCTTATCGCTGCCGCGCGCTCGGCATCCCATGCGCGGCGCACGTGATCGATCTTTCGCACACCGACAACCTGCTGGATCTCGACGCCGCGTATCTCATGATCTCGAAGATCGACGGGGTTAAACTCCAGCAAGCGGAACTGGAACGCATGGGATACCTGCCCGCGTGAAACCTTGCCTGTTCGCTGCCAGATCATTGCGGAGGAACCGCGCGAGAACGGCGATCGTGACGTCGCCGGCGGCGGGCCGAACTTCCAACGCTCAACGTCCAACATTCAACGTTCAACGAGCTCCGCACCGCCCGCCACAGAATTCCGACCCTTGCACGTTGTGCGTTGAGAGTTGGACGGTGGACGTTCAGTCGCCCGCAGGGCACCTTCCGCATCCCGCCGCGCCCACTACCATTCGCACACCCCGCCCGAGATGACCGTCCTCGCCATCCTCCTGCTCGTCGCCGCGTTGGCGCTCGGAATCGCCCGCCGCCTTCGTCTTCCGACTATCCCAGTCCTGCTCGGAAGCGGGTTCGCCCTCTCCTTTATCGGGCACGAAGAGCACCGTGCGGAATTGGCCACCACGCTCGAGTTAGGTCTGATGTTTCTGGTCTTCGCCGCGGGAGTCGAACTCACACCACATCGCATCGCACGACAGCTTCGCCCCTCGATCTGGGTTGCCGCCGCCCTCTTTGTTTTCGCGGGCGGTGTGGGCTTCGTTCTCTCCCGGCTTCTCGGATTTTCATCGCTGGAAGCCCTCTATCTGGCCCTCGCCATGTCCACGAGTTCGACCCTGGTCGCGGTGCGCGAACTGCGGAAGCGCCAGCAGGTTTTCGAGCCGTTCGCGCGCCTGGTGGTCGGCGTGCAATTACTCCAGGATCTGCTCATGACCATCGCCGTGGTGGTGCTCATGCGCGTCGGCCTGGGGGGCGGAGCCGTGGCCATATCACTGGCTCTGACCATCGGTCTCGGCGCCCTGGCTGTCGTGTTCCAGCGCTGGGTTCTGCCGTGGCTGATCATTAAACAGCGCCTCGACGAAGAGGCGCTTCTCCTCACGATTCTTGCGACGCTATTCATTTTCGTTGGCCTCGCCAGTTTCATGAAACTTCCCCTCGTCGCGGGGGCGTTTCTGGGCGGATTCGCGTTGTCATCTTTTCCGTTGAGTGGACTCGTCCGCGGCCAGCTCACCACGCTCTCGGACTTTTTCACCGCGCTGTTTTTCACCGCCCTCGGCGCGAGCGTCATCCTGCCCGAAGGCCCGCTCCTTTTCAAATCGATCGCTCTCGCCGCATCCTTCCTCATCGTCACACCCATCGTCGTCACGATCGTAGCGGAAACCTGCGGCTTCACCTCCCGCACCGCCATCGACACCGGCTTGTTGCTCGCGCAGACGGGAGAATTCTCCCTCTTCATCGCCTGGAACGGACGTGATGTCGGACAAATCTCCGAAGACCTGTTCTCGGTGATTGCCTTGCTTGCCGTCATCACCATGACACTCACGCCGCTCGTCGCCAGCAACCGACTCGCCCGCTGGCTTCTGCATCATCATCCCGGACGCAGCCGCGCCGGCGCCAAAATCTCCGCCAAGGGCCACATTCTGATGCTCGGGTTCGGGGCCGCCGGAATGTGGATTTTGAAGCCACTGCGGGCTGCCGGTCATGACGTCCTGGTGGTGGACGACGACCCCATCGTGATCGGGCAGCTTCGCAAATCCGGTATTCCGTGTCATCGGGGCGATGCCTCTGATGAACGGGTGCTCGCGCAGGTAGGCGCCCGCGAAGCCCGGCTCATCATCGCGTCAATGCGCCGGGTGGACGACGCCGAAACCGTTCTGCGTCATGTCCGAGGCGTGCCGGTGATTACGCGGGTTTTCGAAGAACGCGATGCCCGTCGCATCGAAGCGCTCGGCGGCACCGCCATCCTCAATCCGGATGGCGCCATCACGGCCTTCATGGAGTGGTTTGAAAAATCGAAAGTCGCGCGTGCCAGTGGACAAGTGCTCGCAAGCGACGATGAAAGAGTATCTTCATCTTTCCAGACATGATCACCGATCGAATCGCGCAAATCGAAGCCACCCTGCAAAACGCGCAGCACCTGCCGGACGCGACCCGCTCCGAGCTGGTCCGCCTCCTCAACGAGCTCAAAGCAGAGGTGGTTGCCCTTCAGGAAACCCACGGCGAGCACGCGGAGAAGATCGCGCATTACACCGATGCGTCGATCCAGGGCGTCACGCGCAGCGGTCCCGACGAAGGCCCTGATCAACCAGCCATCAAGAGTCTGACTGACTCGGTGGCCGAACTCGAAACCTCTCACCCGCAGCTGGTCCAGGTGGTCAACCGTATCGCCCTCACGCTCTCGAACATGGGCATCTAAAGTGGAGCGTCACCGCGCGCGGCCCTGCGGCGCTTGCGCTGGCCGGGCCGGGCACGCTTCCGTGTGGGGATGAATATCATTTTGCTCACGCCCGGAACCGGCAGCTATCACTGCGGGGTTTGCCTGCGTGACAACGCGCTGGCCCGGGACCTGATCCGGCAGGGACACGATGCGATCATGCTGCCCATGTATCTGCCGCTCACGCTCGATGAGCCGTCGGTCAATCCCGACATCCCCATCTTCTTCGGCGGGATCAGCGTTTACCTCGAACAGAAATTTTCCTTTCTCCGGCACATGCCGCGGTGGCTCGATCGCATGCTCAGCGCGCGCTGGCTCCTGCGGCTGGTGGCGGGCAGCGCGGCGAGTCAAACCGGCGGTCCGGACGTGGGCGAACTGACGCATTCGATGCTGCTCGGCGAGGAAGGTCGGCAGGCGGTCGAACTCGAACACCTCATCGCTTGGCTGCAGAAGCACGGTAAACCGGACGCCGTCTGGCTCTCGACTGCGTTGCTCGTCGGACTGGCCCGCCGGATCAAATCCGCGCTCGGAATTCCCGTCATTGGTTCGCTGCAGGGCGAGGATTCGTTTCTCGATGGCCTCGCGGAGCCGTGGAAGACGCGCTGCTGGGACACGCTCACGGAGCGCGCGCGCGACATCGATGCCTTTATCGCACCGAGCCATTATTACGCGAAATTAATGGGCAGTCGCATGAAACTGCGCCCCGAGCAGGTGCGCGTCATCCCCAACGGGATCGCCGTGCAGGATTACGCGGTCCGCGAGGTGGCGCCGAGAACGCCGGTCATCGGCTACCTCTCGCGCATGATTCCGGGCAAAGGCCTCGGCACCCTCATCGACGCCTTTATCCTGCTCAAAAAACGCGGCCATTTTCCGGAGGCTCAACTGCGGATCGCTGGAGCCATGACGGATACGGATGCAAAATACGTCGAGATGTTGAAAGCCAGGCTGCGCGATGCCGGCTGCGCGGAAGACGCGGATTTTGCGCCGAATGTTTCGCGGGAGGAAAAAGTCGCGTTTCTGCGCGGGCTGACCCTGCTTTCCGTCCCCGCCAGCTACGGCGAAGCGTTCGGTCTTTATCTCGCCGAAGCCTGGGCCGCAGGCGTCCCTGTAGTCCAACCTCGTTGCGCCGCGTTCACCGAAATGGTCGAGGCCACCGGCGCCGGGCGCCTGTTCGAGCCATCGAATACGGAGGCCTTGGTCGAAGAATGGGAGTGGATATTCAGCCATCCGGAGGACGCAACCGAAATGGGCCGGCGCGGACGCGTGGCCGCCGAAAACGAGTTCTCTCTGGCGAAGATGACCGAACGATTTCTGGCGGTAACCCGTGAATTCGCAACGCAATAACGGCTGCAACTCGTTCACAATGGTTCCCCATCCCTTGGCCGTCTGTTCGTCGTTCTCACGTGGCTGAGCGTTCTGTCCGCGTCGAGTCTCGCGGTTGGCGACCGCGCCGAAACAGACAATGTGGCCACTGCACATCCGGAAATCATCGCGAGCTTGAGCAAACAATTGCTCGCCTGGAATCAAGGCCTGCCGGCGGACAAAGGCGCGACGTATCGCCTCCCCGCGGCGCCGCGATAACACAACGGTGAGCGGCGGGGTGTGGCAAAACTTGACGATCGCGATGGCGCCCCGGAGCCTGCGGGATGCTGCCACTCTTTTCCGAAACCGTTCCGTCTGTCCCCGACCAACTTGCCAGCGCCCTGAGCGAAGGCTTTCGGCAGCTCGGAATTCAACCGGCGAGCATCAAGGCCGAGGGCGGTACCTGGCCGCTGATCGATTCGCTGCTGATCGACCTTTCTGGAGCGCAGGCCACGCGCGCCACGAAGCTCCCGGAGCCCGGCGAATCCCTGGAGGGCAATGTGTCGATCGCGCACACGGAAATCCTTGGCGATCCGGTGCGAGTCGAATCCGTTCCCGTGCATTTCGCCGCTGAAGTGCGGGGAGCGACAGCACGTTTTTCCCGCAGCCGCAGCGACTCAATGATTCTCGTGCTCGAACGCGCCGAGAGCGGCACACTCGAATTAAAGGCCGCACGCACCGAACTGGAAAAGGGCTTGCACCAAGCGGCAATCGAGGCAGCCGCCGGTCATGGGGTGGAGATCAAATCCACCGAACTCGAGTGGGAATCGCTCGACCCGCGCAGCTTCACATTTCGTCTGTTAGTGCGGGCGAAGGCATTCATCATGTCCACCACCGTCAAAGTGCGCGGCCGGGTCGCGATCGATGAAGACCTCGGGGTGCGGGTATCCGAGCTGCGCGCGGAAGGCGAAGGCGTGCTCGCGGGCATGGTCGAGGGATTCTTGAAACCGCACCTCTCCAAAGTCGAAGGCCAGGTCTTCGCTCTCGGTGCGCTCGTGGCCGGCGGATTGCAGGTGCAGGATTTGTCGATCGCCTGCGGGGAGACGCTGCTCGTGCGGGCGAATTTTTCGCGCGCGGAAGTATAGCAGCCACGCGGTTGGATTGGAGACAGTGGGCGATTGGGAATATCTGTGGTTCGGCTCCTCGAGCAGTCAGTCAGTCTTCCGTTTCCTGACGAAGCGATATCAGAAGTGCTTCCGCTGCCCAGCCGGTCCCAAAAGCGGAAATGAACTGATCCGTTCCGTACGGAAATCCGCTCTCGAAATATTCCTGAATCGGTTTGGCTCGACTCACGACGTGCCATGATCCGTCTGGCTCCTGGGTTTCCAGCAGGTAGGTCAACCCGCGTTGCCACGCAGGATGATCACGTGAGATCCCGCCTGCCTTTTGCAATGCCACCAGCGCCGAGCCGGTTGCGTAGGCATCGGCTTTCATGCCCGGCTCCTGCGCCCATCCGCCAGACGCCTGTTGCTGCCTGAGCAACTCGCTGGCGAACGACTCTCTCTGCTCCGGACCCGCGCCAATCTCATGGGCGAGATACAGACGGAAGACCAGATCTTCGGTGTTCGCCGCTTTTGCCGTCGGAATCCATCGCTTGATTGCCGCTTCTCGTGCGGCGATTTCCGCTTCTTGATCGTCGGTACCGTATCGCTTCAAACCACGGATGGCCACGTAGTTTGTCGTAAAGTCTGATGCCTCCGCGGGAGGCCGATCGACCGTTACTTTCCAATGGCCCAGCTCCTTTTGATAACTCAACAGGAAGGCCGACATTCGGTGCGTCATGTCGTTCGCACCATGCCCGCCAAGATCCAGTGCCCACAGGCCATGGCCGACCGTATCGACGCGCAAACCGTCCAGAGAGTCAGCCAACTCAGAGACTCGTTCCACCTGTTGCTTGAAGTTCTGCTCGTCGATCTCGATCCCGACTTTTCGAGCCTCACTGAGAACCGCCACCGACCGCGTTTGCGTATGGCAGGTGAAGCATTTCCGTGTTCCGAGGAATTCGGAAGACGTTCGTTCAATCAAGCGGACCGCTCGCGTCGCCGCCTCGCGAACGTCAACCCTTGATTCCTCGTGCCGCAGTTCACTTTCTTTTTCAGCGGCCGCAGACGAAACGACGGTTCCGAGCCAGGCAATCGCCGACAAAATTGCGGAACATGTTTGATGCGTCATTGTTTGCCTCCACGTAGGGAAACCGATCCAGGAAACCACCCTTAGTCCGTGGAAAGAGAACAAGCACGAAACCCTTAGCCTCGGCGCGCTGTTGTTAGATCCCAAGTACGGACCACGCACGCCGGGTTGACGCTGGCCATGAGGATGACTACTGTCGGCGACCGCAACGGTCCGCTGCCCAGCTGCGTCCGTAGCGTCCCAACCATGGAATCACAGAAGTTTGACCACGCCCTGGACCGAATCATCGCGCGCGATCCGCGATTCGATCGAGCGGCCTACCACTTTCTGCGCGACGCGTTGAACTACACGCTCAAGCAGCGGAAGAAAGCGACGGGGCAATCGGGGCACCTGACCGGCCAGCACCTGCTCGAGGGATTGCGCCAGCACGCCTTGAAACAATTCGGGCCGATGGTAACCGCTGTATTTTCGTATTGGAACGTGCGCGCGACGGAGGACTTCGGCGTCATGGTTTTTCATCTCGTGGACGAGGAAATTTTTGGGAAAACCGAAGACGATTCGCTCGAAGATTTCCGGGACGTTTACCGTTTCCACGACGCCTTTGTGGCGCCTTTTCTCCCGGCCCCGCGGAAGGACGAAAGTCTGCGACCAACCCGGATGACCTCACTCGAGGCGCCCGCGCCGGAAGTGCATTAGATTCGTTTACGCGGCCTCCGTGCCCGTTTGGTTCGGCCCAGGGAGGACCGACGCAACAATTTGACCTTTCATGATTACGCTGCCATCGCCCAACGCCGAAATTTTCAACCTGCCGAATGGTCTCACGATCATCGTCCAGGAAGATCACAGCGCGCCCGTGGCCAGCGTCCAGGCTTGGGTCGAGACCGGCAGCATTCAGGAGGACCGCTGGCTGGGCGCCGGACTGTCGCATTTGCTCGAACACATGATTTTCAAGGGTACGGAACAGCGCGGAGCCAGTGCGTTCGCGCAGGAAGTGCAGGACGAAGGCGGTTACATCAACGCCTACACCTCATTCGATCGGACGGTTTACTGGATCGATATTCCGGCCCTCGGGGTGCCCGTCGCGCTCGAACTGCTGGCCGATGCCATGCAACACGCGACGATTCCGAACGATGAATTCGTCAAGGAACAGGAAGTCATCCGGCGCGAGTTTGCCATGGGCTTTGACGATCCGGATCGCGTGGCGAGCCATCAACTTTTCGCGACCGCATACCGCGAACATCCCTACCGTCATCCCGTCATCGGGCATCTCGATGTCTTCAATGCCGTCACCCGCGATGACGTGGTCGCCTATTACCGCGGGCGCTACGTGCCGAACAATACGTTCTATGTTGTCGTTGGCGCCGTCTCAGCCAGCGAAGTGCGTGATCGCCTGGCCAAACACTACGAGGGGAGCAAACGGGCGCCATTGCCGCCGGTCTGCATCCCTCGGGAACCGATCCAAATTGGGCGGCGTGAATCGCATCGGGAGTTCGCGACGGAATTGACGCGGCTGCAATGCGCGTGGCACGTGCCATCGGTGGCGCATCCGGATGCGCCGGCGCTCGACGTCGCGGCGGTGGTGCTCGGCGCGGGACGCAGCGCACGGCTGTATCGGCGGCTGCGTGAGGAACGCGGCATTGTGCATTCGATCGATGCGTGGTGCTGGACCCCGCGCGAAAGCGGGCTTTTCGGAATCGATGCCATGCTCGATCCCGCCCGACTGGTGGAAGTGCAGGCGGAAATGGAGCGTGCGCTGACTGACGTGTTGGAGTCAGGCGTCTCGGAGACCGAGTTGGAAAAGGCGCGCCGACTTTCGCTCAGTCATCAGCTCGGACAATTGACGACGGTGCGCGGCAAGGCATCGGATCTCGGCGCCAACTGGCTGTTGACCCGCAACCTGGATTTCTCCGCCCACTACCTCGAGGATTTGCAGCGCGTGGACGCCGCGGCCATTCAGCACGCGCTCGCGAACTACTGCACGGATACGAATTCCGTGATCTGCACGCTGAATCCCAATGGAACGAGTCAGGCGCGCAAAGCGGCGTGGACACAGCCGGAGCCGGCACCGATTCAGCGCTTCGAACTCTCGAATGGCCTGCGCTTGTTGGTGCGCGAGGACTCCCGCCTGCCGCTCATTTCCCTCGTCGCCACCTTCCGCGGGGGTGTGCTGGCTGAAACGCCGGAGACCAGCGGAATCAGCCGCCTTGTAGCCAAGGTGTTGCTCAAAGGCACGGAGCGGCGCACGGCGGAGCAGATCGCGGACGAACTTGAAAATCTCGGCGGCTCGATCGGGAGCGACGGCGGGAACAATTCGCTAAGCCTTACCATGCGCGTGCTGCAGCCAGACCTGCGACTCGGCATCGACATCCTCGGAGACGTGCTGCGGAATGCCTCTCTGCCGGAGAAGGCGGTCGCGCGCGAAAAGGAAATCCAACTCGCAGCGATCAAGGAAGAAGACGAGGAGATGACTTCCGTCGCGCGGCGGCTATTGCGGCGAAACCTCTTTCCGGCGCATGCCTACGGGCTGAATCCACTCGGCACGCCGCAAACGGTCGCCGGATTCGGACGGGATGCCCTGGTGGCGTTTCGCGATCAATACCTCGTCGGGCGCAACGGCGTGGTGTCAGTGTTTGGTGCCGTGAAGGCGGAGGAAGTGCGCGCCCTGGCCGAAGAATACATCGGCAAACTGCCGGCCGGCGAGCTGGCCCTGGCCAATGTCGCTCGACCGCAGCCTCTCCCTTCGACCGCGGAAGTGATCGAATTGCAGCCCAAGCAACAGGCCGTCCTCATGGTGGGCGTGCACGGCGCCGACATGTTTTCACCCGACGCTGTCGTGCTCGAGTTGATCGATGAAGCCTGCAGCGATCTGGGCTCGCGGCTATTCCTGCGCATCCGCGACCAGATGGGGCTGGCCTACTTTGTCGGCTCATCATTTATGCCGGGTTTCGTCCCCGGATGCTTCACCTTTTACCTCGGCACTGATCCCGCAAAGCTCGCCGCGGTCAAAGAAGCGTTGCGAGAGGAAATCGCGAACCTGGCCCAGGGTGGGCTGACTCCGGAAGAACTGGCTCGGGCGAAAGCCAAGATTCTTGGCCAGCAGGACATCCGCAACCAGAGCAACGGAAACTTCGCTGTCTTGACCGCGCTCGATGAACTCTACGGGCTGGGCTTTGCTCACTATCAGGAGCTGCACAAAAGAGTGGAGAAGGTGACGCTCGAGGATGTCCAGCGTGTGGCACGGAAATACTTCGCGGACCAGCCCGCGCTCACGGCGATCGTGCGGCCGTCGGATTAACGGCAGTGGAGAAATTCCGCTCGCCCTCATTCTCCTCCTCGTCCTCGAAGACCAAAACCTTCGCCAATACGACTTGGTGGCAGGTTCCCTCCCGAACCTTGAGCCGGGTCGTTCGACTTCGGCGCTCCGCGCCTGCGCTCACGATGACGATGATGTGGCTTTTACTTCCACGATGTCGTGCGGCGCACTTTCGCGCTGGCCGGCTGGGCTCACGCGAATGAACCGCGCTCGCGTGCGCAGCTCGGACAACGTGCGCGCACCGAGATAACCCATGCCACTCTGCATGCCGCCGGCCAACTGCAGGAGCACGGTGTCCAGGGGCGGGCTGACTTCCTTCAACGCTTCGACGCCTTCCGCTGCGATCTTCCGGCCCGTGTCCCGTGTGCTGTGGCCGTAACGCGCGGCGCTGCCGGCCTGCATCGCGGCGAGACTCCCCATGCCGCGATACTGCTTATAAAGTTTGCCATTGATATCCATGATCTGACCGGGCGCCTCGGGACACCCCGCCAGCAATCCGCCGCAAATCACGCCCTGCGCCAGGGTCAAGGCTTTCACGATATCGCCGCTTTTGACGATGCCGCCATCGGCGAGAATGCTCACGCCCCGCGCCTCCGCCGCTTTGCTGCAAACATAGAGAGCAGTGAGTTGCGGCACCCCCACGCCGGCCACGACGCGCGTGGTGCAAATACTTCCGGGGCCCTGCCCCACCTTGATGACATTTGCGCCGCAATCCGCGAGATACTCGACCCCCGCACCGCTGGTGACATTGCCAGCGATGATCGGCAGGTCCGGGAAGGCCTCACGGATCAGCGTGACGGAATCCCCCACCCCCTTGCTGAATCCATGCGCCGTCGAAACCGCGACCACATCCACCCCACGGTCAACGAGCGCACCCACGTGCTCGATGATCCGGTCGTTGTCGAGTTGTCCGTCCGGGGTGCGGGTGGCGGTCAGCGCAGCTCCGCAGAGAAGTCGAAACTGAGCGTCGCGTGCCGGCTTGAGAGTCTGGCCGCGCCTTTCCTGCAAGATCCGCTCGACATCGCTGATGGTGAATAGACCGCACAAGCAGTCCTGGTCATCGACCACCAGCAATTTGTGAATTCCAACGTGCTCGTTGAAAAAGCGATCGGCGCGCGCGATGGGGTCGTTGGCAATCTCGCTGACGTTAACGGTGTGTACCTGCGCGCGCGCCGTCATGGCCTCGGCGACCCGCAGGCTGGCATAGCGCGGGCGGACGATGTGCCCGGACAACAGCCCCAGCAGCGTGTCCTTTTCATCGACCACCGGGAACGTGCGGAACGCAAACCCGCGCTGCGCGACCATCTCAAGCACGTCGCCGATACTTTGCGCCGGGGTAATTCGGATCGGATCCTGGATCAAACCGTGGACGTTGTTTTTCACCCGGCTCACCTCGCTGAGCTGCTGGCGTTCCGGGAGATTGCAGTGGATCAATCCGAGCCCGCCATTCTGGGCCATGCCGATCGCCATCGCCGATTCGGTCACCGTGTCCATGTCGGCCGAGACGACCGGCAGTGGCAGGCGCAACCGTTCGTGCAGAACCGATTCGAGCACGGTATCACGCGGCAGCACGTCGCTGAAAAGCGTCGCCAGCGTGACGTCATCGTAGGTCAGCGCGGTGTCGCGGTGTTGCGGAAAAAATTCATCTGGCGCGCGATAGAAGTCGGCGTCGATTGGAGACGAGTGAGCTGCCATGTCGTGTCGTAGCGGAACGGACCGGCGCGGATAAAGCGGAATTTTTGCGTGCGGGTCGAGGGGACGAACCATCTCCCCGGCCCAAAGCGGTTCCCACCGTCCCATCCAACAGGAGGAAACGGAGTGAACGGAGGAGTCGAAAAACGCGAAGGGGGCGCTTTGCCATCGGGCATCCCAAATTCAAAATTCTGCTCTTGCGTAAGCGAAATACATGACGATGTAGAGCAGCAACGTCGAAACTATCAATACCATGGTCCGGCAGCGTTTAAAAAAGAATTGAGGGAGCAGCAGGATCACATACGCGGTGAGGACCGAGGATGTGAACGTAGAATGCGTGAGAAAGTAAACGCGATAGCCGCCATAGGGATTATCGAACGAAAAAAGGGCGAGAAGATCGTGAAGGAAGCGCACACCTTGGGTCGTATAGCCGTCAATGATCAGGTGAATCCCAAACGCAAAATGGATGAGCGTGGCGAAGAGGAAAGCGTCAATCCAGAACGGCGTTACGCGAGTGCGAAAAAGAAATGATACAATTGGTGATCGGAAAATAGACATTCACGTTCGAGGAGGGAGTTCGCAGCATATTGTTTACTTGGCTCGATTGCACTTCCCGTCGTCGCTTGCCGGCTGCTTGGGCTTCTGTGACGGCGCCTGACCGCGCCTCGGCATTGGAACTTGCGTCACGGCGCTTCGGTCTTATTTTCCACCGTAGGGTCAGTGACGCCGCCCAAGTCGAGTAAAGCGCGGTCTGCGGGATCTCCTTACAAATTGTAGCGCGCGGCAGGCGGGCCTAGTAAAGATCGCGAAGTTGGGGCGGAACTTGCTGGTTTTCAGAACGGAGGAAGATTACTCACCGCACGAAGCATGAATTCCACCGGCCAACTTTTAATGACGGGCGTGCCCGGCCCAGTGCTTGACCCGGAGACGGCGGAAATCTTTCGCCGCATCCAGCCGGGGGCGTTCATCATTTTTGGCCGCAATATCGAATCGCCCACGCAGTTGCGGAAGTTGATCGATGATTTGCGCGACCTGTCGCAGACCGAACCCATCATCACCATCGATCAGGAAGGCGGCCGGGTCTCGCGTTTGAAATTGATCGGGCATGAGCCGCCAAATGCGAACGAACTGCGCGACCGGGGCAACCTCGAATTGATTCGCCGGCACGGCGAGGTCACCGGACGTTTGCTCCGACTCTTCGGCTTTAATCTCGATTTGTGTCCCGTGCTCGATATTTCCTTCGATGATGACGCGGACAATTCGCTGCGCGGACGGTGTTACGGTCACGACGCCACGGAGGTGATTCGCAATGCAGGCGCCTTCCTCGAGGGCCTGAAATCGCAGGGGATCCTCTCCTGCGGAAAGCATTTTCCCGGTTACTCGCGGGCACCGATCGATGCGCATCATAAGCTACCCATTATCGACCTGTCTCTGGAAGATTTGGAAGCAAATGAGCTGACGGTCTTCCGGCATTTCGCATCCCTCGTGGATTCGATGATGATTGGGCACGCGTTTTACCCGTCGCTGGACGAGGCGCAATTGCCTTCGTCACTTTCGCGAATGGTGATCAAAAATCTGCTCCGTCGAAGCCACGGATTTGAAGGGCTGGTGATGACGGATGATCTCGACATGGGCGCCATTCTCGAACCCTTCGGCCAGGGGGATTCCGGGCTCGAGGAAGTGGTCCGCCTGGCCATCTCCGCCGGCAACGACATGGCGATGATTTGCCATCGAGTTGAGATGGTCGAGAGGGCCGCCGATTTTCTCGAACGCGTGCCGGCGGCGGATCTGGATCGCGCGCTGGCGAATGTCGCGAGACTCAAACAGAAACTGGCACCGCCGGAAGAATTCAGCGGGGAAGAGTTTCACCGTCGAGACGCTGAAGTCTGGGATTTGCGCGTGCAGGTTTTGGGGGAAAAGCGCGCAGCCGAGCGAAGCCCCGACGATGGGAAGCGGTCGCCGGTTGAAGTTTACTGACGAGACCGGAGATTCTCGCGTAAAAACTCGGCGACCTGATCGCTCGTGTCGGAGAACACGTGTCCGCCCCCTTTCGCCACCGACAGCCGCGCCGGGACGCCAGCCTTTTTCAACGCGGCAACGAACATCTCGGCCTGGCTGAGCGGCACGATATGGTCCTGATCGCCATGCATCACGAGAAACGGAGGATCATCCTTGCTGATGTAGGTGATCGGGTTGGCCTGGCGCGCGAGTTCAAGTCGTTCGCTGACCCGGCCGCCCAACAACGCCGTGATGGGTGAGTCGGGCGTGTCGGTCGGAATCTCGCCTTTAAACTTGGCGAACTCCTCAAAATCGGTCGGCCCACACCAATCCACCACGCACTGCACGCGGCTGGAAATATTGAGATTCTCTCCGACATCGAATCCCTTCACGTCACCTGATGTGCCGAGCAGGGCGGCGAGATGGCCACCCGCGGAGATGCCCCAGACGCCAATACGATCGGGGTCAATTTGATACTCAGCGGCGTGGGCGCGGAGCCACCGGATGGCCGCCTTGCAATCCTCGATTTGCGCCGGAAAGACGGCTTGCTGGCTGAAGCGGTAATTGATTCCCGCCACCGCACATCCCTCGGCGAGCGCCGGCAGCGCGGGGTTGTCTGATTTGTCGCCTTCCTTCCACGCCCCGCCATGAATCCAGACCAGGAGCGGCATTTTTTGCGCGTCCTTTGGCTTGGGCACGAAGAGATCGAGCTTCTGCCGCGGATGGCCGTTGGTGACGTACGGCAGGTCGCGATGAACCGCGACGTCTGGATATTGCGGGAGCGATTCCGCGTATAGACAGGAGACAACGAGAGCGCAAAGGAATGAGAGAATTCGCATCGGACGAGAGAGGAAAGTGGCGGGCGGGCGGCAAATGGCGCGTGATCGAGCCTGCGCCCTGTACCCCGAGCGCCGGGTGGGTTACGGCACTGGAGTGACCTTGTAAAACCGCTGCGTTGGCGGCGGCGTGGTCGGATCCACGATGGTCACCGGGTTGCCGGTGCCGGGCACCGTCGTCAGTTCCTGCCAGTTCGCCGGCGTGAGAGACGCGGTGTAGTCGATGCGATAATTGATGCCGGAAGTCGTGGGAAAGCCGATCGTCGGCTGCCCGCTGCCGTTGACTCCCGTGGTGACATCAAAACGCGAGTTGGGATCGTGCGGATCGGTGCCGAAGAGCACCTCTGAGGCGTCCGGTTGCCCATCGCCGTCACTATCGGAGCCCGCACCCGCCCTGCCAGGCGAACCACCCATCTCAAAGGATGCACGCCAGTTGGCCGGATTATCATAGTCGCCAAACGGATCGATGACGACGAGTGATGGCCCCTGCCCGTCGGGGTCCGTGGGCCACGGGGTGTTGTTATTGTACGTGAAATCGTGAATGATCGCGCCGGAATCATCCCGGAGCGTGACTCGTTCACCCCCGTTGCTTAGCCCGCCTCCCAACGGCCATTCCGCGGTCGCGGCGAAGCCGTATCGTGCCTGAAAAGCCTCGGCGCTATTGGTGATAATTGCGTAGCCACCGGCCGGGAGGGGCGTATTCCCAAAGGTGAAGGCATCGAAGGGATTGCCGGCATCGAAACTCACGCCCTGCAAATTCACCGTCGAGTTGCCGGTATTTTGCAACTCGATAAATTCCACAGTGTCGGGATCAGCCGGGTGATACATCAATTCGGTGATACGCACCTGACCCGCGAGACTGGCAACGTGGCTGGGATCGGCCAGGAGGAGATAATCAAAACCAACCCGCACGCTTTGCGCGGTGGAGGTCGCGACAAAGACTCCGCCCTGCGCCGCCGTGGCACCGGCCGGCAGCGTTTGAGTCGCCACGGTTAACCAGACGCCCCCCTGGCGGCGTTGGAAGCGCAATTCATTGCCCACGCGCCACGCACGCAATTTCGCATTCGTATTGGTAAACTCGTCGGTAAACTCGTTGGAGGGCAGCTTGGAAAAGGCCCCGCCGTTCGAGCGTTTGACTGCCAGGGAATTGCCAGCGTCGATGCCAAAGGCGTAACGCACTGTTGTGCCGGATTCGACCATTTCAAGATACAGGCCCGTTTGGAACGTACCGGTGCGCCGCGTTTCGAGAGTGACGTCCGTTTGTAAGGCAAAGTCCCCGGACGCGGGCAACGGCCGGAGGAAAAGCGGATGCGTGGGATTGGAATAGGCTAATGGCTTGGGCGAGTCGTCCAGAACCTGCACCGCGAGTTCACCCGAAGTTTGTTCGAGCGAATACCATGCGCTCTCAGAATAGCTATCCCGCAATTCCGCTCCGCTCACGGTCCAGAACGCCTCGAGGGATTTGGTTCCGAAGGACGAGAAGTCCGCGGAGTGGTAAGCCGTGATTTCGCGGCTGATGGCAGAACTTCCGGTGGCTGAATTTGTTCCCGTGGCGGTGAAACTGTAAATCCCGGGTCGGTGGATCGTGGCCACGGCCATGGCCGCCGTGGGATAAGAAACCGTGACGTCAGTGCTGGGGCTCAGTTGCCATGCATAAGCCAGCGGTCCGCCGTCGGGATCGAAGCTCCCCGAAGCATCCAGCACCACCGTCTCACCGAGGGCCGCGTTGTACGACACGGGATTGACCGTGAGCGCCATGGCGGGCAACGCATTCCCCGTCTTGACGATCGTGTGGTTGATCATGGCGATCTCATTGCCGTCGGCGTCGACCAGGCGCAGCGTGAAAACGTTGCTGCCCGTGGCCAGGATCAGTCCGCTGATCGTCCATTCCGTCTGGTTTTTCCATTCGAAAACCGCTTCCGGATGTCCATCCACGACAACGGTGAATCCGGACGAGGGCGCGGTGCCGAAGATGTCGCCCGTGCCCGACGCGGTGGTGCCCCCGCTCCCCGTGCTGACAAACGGGGCACTAAAGGATCCGGGTTTTCCCCCACCGAAACCGCCGTTGATTTCCTGCAGCACGCGTGAACGCCGTCCGGAAAAGAAGCCATTATAGAACGACGCATTGACGGTATAGACAGGGCTGGCTGCCTCCTCGGCCGCGAAGAAGGCCTGGGTGCGCGCGATCTTCGAGCCGGTGGTGAGATTCATCATCTCGGTCAGGTAGTAGTTCAGAATACGCCGCGTCCACGCTTTGTTGATATAGGTGCGCCAACCCGGCAGACTGCCGACGACGATTTCGCTGGTACTTTGAAAGGCCAGATCGCTGTCCCAGTGGAGGAACATCCAGCGACCGTCGGTCGGCTTTCGGTAAAAGAAGCCATTCTTTCCTCGGTTAAGCGTGAGGGAATCCCAGTCACCGGCAAATCCGCGCACGGCCGCCACCATGAGCGTGAGTTGCGGATCGATCACCCGATCGAGTTGCTCCTTCGTCGAGCCGCCGTTCGAGACGGTTTTGAAAAATTCGGTCAACGCGCTGTAGTCGTAATCCGCCTCCCGGGAACGCGCCATCCATTCGGTGTGATAGCGGATGGGCTCGTCGGTGCCTTTGTAACTCCAATCCGCATCGCGTGAAGTGCGGCTCCAGTTGTCCTGAAACCACCACTCGTCATCACTCCGCATGAGCTGGCCTTGATTACCGTTCGGAAAATTTCGCCCGATCAGGGTGCCATCCACGGCTTCAGTGTCCTCGCGGATCGCCTGAAGGTCGGTATTGACCACATGATAGACGAACTCGTTTTCATTCACCGGGTGTCCAAGCACGTAGAGCCAGTAGCGGACCAGGCGATTGTGATGTCGGCTCGTGCTATTGGCGGCGTCATTGTCAAAAGTGGTCTTGTCCCGGCCGCGAAACACCCGGTCGTGCGGGAGCTTCCATTTTCCACGATCGAGATCCCAGGTGTCGGAGCGCGTCCACGGGCTTCCCGATTTGCGGATCTCGGCATTGTAGTAAATGTCGGTCTGGTTGTGGATAAAGGTGGCGTTGAAGTAATGATTCGACAGGCGCGGAAAATCGTAGTCGTAGCCGAAACTTTGGCCGGTGTTGGTGTTCAACGCGGCACGATCGTGCAACGAGATGACAAAGCGCTGCTGGCGCAGCCGTTTGTCGAGACCTCGATTGTCCACGATCCAAAGCGCGGGCAGGTCGCGGCCTCGCCGCGGGATGGTGGAGGTACCTCCGGCGCTCGTGGCTGTGACGTAGAATTCAACGATCCGTCCGTTGGTCTGATAGTCGGAAATCGTCGCGGAATAGAGCCCATCGCCCGCCACGGCGTCGCCGTTGGTGCCATCATCAAACATCGGCGCAGCCGTGAAAATGGGCTCGGGGGCCGGCTTCGTCCATTGAATCGATTGCCGGTGGAAAACCTGCACGGAGGTCAGCGGCGTCGCGGATGTAACCCGTGCAGTCACAATGACCGGAGCGTTGGACGATGGCACCGCCGGTTGATGGAGGAGCGAATCGACCTGGGCGGTTGCTGCGGCTTGGGCCGCAGAATTGGCGGCTCCGGCCGTGCCGAGATTGTTTGGGACCGGCAGAACAAACGCGCTGCCGACGGTGTGATCCCACGTTTGGGCGATCAGACGTGGCTTTCCCCAAACCCAACGGGCCTCGAATTGGAGGGTGTAGTTCCCGTTTTGGACCAGTCCCGTGGCATCGATTTCCGCGCGATTGGGCCGGTTGTCACCGTGCCCATCCGCCACGAGATGCAATTCCGTGCCGTCCATGTAACTCGCCCAGTGCGTGCCCTGGCAGAGCCACCCCGTTGCGCTTGATCCATTCGTGGAAAATGAATCCGGATTGTTGATCACGTTGGCGCCGGTGCCGTTTTGCCGCAATGTGACATTGCGAACAACGCAATGAGCATCGCCGACGAGGAACAGGTGAAATTCCTTGTAATCCGTGGGGCCGCCCGCGCTGTTGAGCTGCCGATAAATGCCCGTCGTGGTAAAGGTTTGAAACGCGGTCTTGTTGGATTCGTCGCTGTCGCGCCAGGCCGATGCGCGGCTGTTATCCATGTCGGGGTTGATCAATTCCATGCTACTGCCGAGGCCACCCGCGAGCGTCGGCCAGTCACCGCCCACCTTGTAGTCCACTTCATCCGCAAGATTGCCGGTCGCGTCGATCAGTCGGATCAGGTCGCCGTCGTTGCCCAGAGACCCCGACCAATCGCCGACGACGGTGACAGCAGGATAGTGCGCCTGAATGGTGCTCGTCGAGGCCGCGACAACCAGATAACCACCCGCGGGGATCGTGGTCCCCGCTGGAAAATCCAAATCGACACCACCGCGCATTTTCCAACCCACGAGGCTCACGGGCGCGCCGGTGCGATTGTAAAGTTCGATGTATTCATCTGCTTTCTGACCCGAGGGCGGGTCGCACATGATCTCGTTGATCACGATGCTGGTTGTCATATCCGGCGCGTTGGCCGCATCACGGGTGTCATTCACGCTCGCATACCATTCCGCCTGGCGCTTTGGCGTTTCCCACGAAGGCATCGTCGGCGGTATGACGGGATAAACCGCCTGCACGGAGTCTCGGCCTGGAACTCGCGTGATCTCAGCGGTATCGATCACGTTGTTTTCCCCATTCACAAGGAAAAGCGTGAGGTCGCCGTTGGCCGAGGGGACGAAATTCACGGGGACACTGGCGAATCCTCCCGCCGGAACACTGCCGCTTAGTGGAACGAGATTGCCAAAGTCCACCGACGTGGCCATGCCGAGCCCGGTGAGGGATTGCGCCGCGGAGCCGACGTTCTCCACCTCAATCCAATCGGCCGCGCCGTCACCGTCGAAATGGACTTCGCTCAGCCGAATGAAATTGGCCGCCGCCGCACCCTCTTCCGTGCCGGGCGTGCCGTTGACGGCCTGGCTTTGGCGCCAGTTGTGGAAACTGTCGATGGTATTGTTCTCGTTCCGGAGGACCAACGCGTGGCCCGTACCATCAGCCGCCTTCGGCCAGCGACCGCCATCACCGAATTTAACCGAACAGACGTGAACCCCGTTTTTGTCGTCGAGCGTTATGCGCTCGCCGGCATTGTCCAGACTTCCAACCCAAGGGCCGAACACGCGTACGGACGCCGGGATGCCGTAAGCGTCGCGGGCCACCGCGGGGTCGCCGGCGCAAACAACGATCCGTTCAAGCGGCTTGAAAAAGCTGGCTTGTGCCGCCGTGGGATTGCTGGAATCGAAATCCGGAAAGGTGAAACTCACCCCTTCGCTGAATTGCCAGCGGGCGAAATCGATCGGCGTATTGGTGATGTTCCAGACTTCAATATATTCCGGTTTGGTGCCGGACGGGTGATACATGATCTCGCTAAAGACCACCTGCTCGGCCCGCGCGGGCGCCAGCAGACACACGAAGACGGCAACGAATAATAGGGGGTCGCGATGCATAGGGGGTACCGCTATTACGCGGAAGTCGCATCATCGGTTGCAGCTACGGATTTTCAACTGTTGTTCCCTGACATTTTCGCGTCGCTGCGGCCACAGGGCGATTCTATCGTGGATCATGGCCGAAGTTTTCAAAACGACTCAAACAGGCGAAACCACTCAGATTTTCATCCAATTCGTCATGATGCAGCATCAGCAGACGCTCTTCGCGCTGGGCCGGCATCCGAATCCACCTCCCACCGCCCCCCCACCGAATCTCACCCTGGCCAAAGCCTTCATCGATCAACTGATCATGATCCGGGAGAAAACGGCGGGGAATCTCACCGGCGACGAACAGCGGATCCTCGAGACAGCGCTCAATGAGTTGCAGCAGAAATACGTCGAGGTCAGCTCTGCCTGAAGGCACGCACCACGATTTATCAGAATGACGGCTAAGCTTGGCGAAGGACGGTGATTTGCGTATCACGGATTCCCTTAACCCTCCTCGCAACACCACAAACTCATGAAAACCGTCCACACCTCCCGTCGAACATTCATCAAAGGCCTGTCCACCGCTGCCGCGGGCGGCATCGTCTTCCCCAATCTCCTCCTTCGCGCCGACGACACGCCGGCCGGCAAGAAACTCGGTATTGCGGCCATCGGCTGTGGAGGAAAAGGAGAAAGTGACATCGACGCGGCGTCACGGGGCAACGAGGTCGTCGCGATCTGTGACGTCGATTCAAATACCCTGGCCAAGGCCGCCAAAAAGTATCCGAACGCCAAAACGTTCACCGATTTTCGCAAAATGATCGACGAGGTGAAGTCGATCGATGCCTGCACGGTTTCCATCCCGGATCATGCGCACTATCCAGCCGCGATGCATGCCATGGCCGCGGGCAAACACGTCTGTGTGCAGAAGCCGCTCACCAATACGCTCTGGGAAGCACAGCAACTTCAGTTGGCCGCCAGGAAGAAGGGCGTCATCACCCAGATGGGCAATCAGGGGCATACTTACGATGACAACCGGGTGCTGAAGGAATGGCTCGACGCGGGTGTGGTCGGGAAGCTGAAAGAGATTCACGTCTGGACGAACCGACCGATCTGGCCCCAGGGCAATCAGGTGAAATTTGTCCCGACGGAAGTGCCCGCGAACCTCGACTGGCAGGCCTGGCTCGCGGCGACGCCTGACCATGCCTACTCGAACGGCATCCAACCTTTCAACTGGCGCGGCTTCCTCGAGTGGGGCGCGGGTGCCATCGGCGATATGGGCTGCCACAATATCGATCCCATCTTCTACGCGCTCGATCTCGGTCTGCCTCCGGCCATCGATACGGACACGCGCGAACTGACCGATATCGCCTGGCCCGCCGGAGCAACCATCCGTTACCATTACAAGAACCACCCCAAAGTCGGCGACCTCACGCTGACCTGGTATGAAGGCAAAAATGCGGACGGCTCACAAAATCTCCCCGGCGTGCCCGAGGTGCTCGGTGATCAGAAATTCGGCGAAGTCGGCTTCCTCATCGTCGGCAGCGAAGGCGTGATCTACAACAAGGCGGACCAGTGCCGGAACCCGCAGATTTATCCTGAAAGCCGTTCCAAGGATTTCCTGGCCCACGCGCCGGAGAAAAAATACCCGCGCAGCCCGAAAGCGGGCGAACCTCAGGAGGAATGGACGCTGGCGATCAAGAACGGGAAGGCATTCGATTTCATGTCGAAGTTTGATTATTCCGTGCCGCTCACGGAGCTGTGCCTCCTCGGCGGGTTGGCGATGCGGGTGGGCAAGCCGATCGAATGGGATGCCGAAAAATTCGAGGTCGTTGGTATGCCCGACGCGGCCAAATACATCAAGCGTCCGAAGTATCGCGCAGGCTGGGAGTATTCGGCCGACAAGATTTAGTCGAAACGCGGCCGGGCCTGCGGCAATTCCGCAGGCCCGGTTCTTCGTGTTCAGGCCGGATTCACGAACCGTATTCGAGGCGGCCGGTGGCGTGATTGGCTGTTGCCACTGCCTCGATCCTTCCCCTATACCCAATCCCCCATGCGATTCTCTCAATGCCTCCCTCTGCTTGGTGCCGTGGTCCTCGCCAGCACCGGGTGTAAAAAGGTTTCCAACGACGAAATCCGCGTTGGTGAATTTGCCTCGCTCACGGGTCAGACGGCGACCTTCGGCCAATCCTCCCATAATGGCACGAAGCTGGCGATCGACGAAATCAATGACGCGGGTGGCCTGCTCGGGAAAAAAGTAATACTGATCACGGAGGACGACCAGTCCAAGCAAGGTGAGGCAGCGACCGTGGTACGCAAACTTATCTCACGCGATAAGGTCATCGCGTTGCTGGGCGAAGTCGCCTCCGGCCGCTCTCTCGAAGCGGCGCCCATCGCGCAGCAAAACAAGGTGCCGATGATCTCGCCTTCCTCGACCAATCCGCGCGTGACTGAGGAAGGTGACTACATCTTCCGGATTTGTTTTACGGATCCTTTCCAGGCGATGGTTCTGGCGAAGTTCGCACAATCCAAAGGTTGGAAACGGGTCGCGGTGCTGACCGACGTGAAGCAGGATTATGCGGTTGGTTTGACTGAGTTTTTTACCCAGCACTTCACCCAGAATGGCGGTGAAATTGTCGCGAATCAGAGCTATTCGAGTGACGATACGGACTTCAATGCCCAACTGACTTCCATCAAGGCGGCCAACCCGGACATGATCTTCGTCAGCGGTTACTACACCGAAGCCGGCTTGATCGCGAAGCAGGCGCGACAGCTCGGCTTGAACATGCCGATGCTGGGCGGTGATGGATGGGATTCACCGACGCTGGTGGCGGTTGGCGGCACGGCGATGGAAGGCAACTTTTTCTCAAATCATTTTTCGATCGAAAACCAGGATCCGGCGATCCAGGGGTTCGTGCAGCGTTACCAAAAGAAATATGGCGAAGCCCCCGATGCCATGGGCGCGCTCGGCTATGATTCAGCGATGATTCTGGCTGACGCCATCAAGCGCGCGGGCACCACCGATTCCAAACCGCTCCGCGATGCCATTGCCGCGACGGCAAACTATCAGGGCATCACGGGAATTATAACGCTCGACGAGCATCGCAATGCGACCAAGCCGGCGGTCATCCTGACCATTGAGGACGGTAAGTTCAAATTCGTGGAGACGGTGAAACCGTAGCGGATGGACGATTGGGGCCGCTTTCTCCAGCAACTCATCAACGGGCTTTCCCTAGGCTCGATTTACGCGCTCATCGCTCTCGGTTACACGATGGTCTATGGCGTCCTGCGCTTTATTAATTTCGCGCATGGCGATGTCTTTATGCTCGGAGCATTTGCCGGGCTGTACTTCATCGCTGGCTGACCCCGTTGCTGGGCGTGATCCCGGTTATGGCGGTGCGCTGATCATTCTCGTTGGTTCGATGCTCATTTGTGCCGCGATCGGGGTCGTCATCGAGTTGCTCGCCTACCGTCCGTTGCGGGCGCGGCCCCGGCTCATCGTCCTCATCACCGCCATCGGTGTGTCCCTCTTTCTCGAGTACACGGCGCAGCTCGTCTTCGGCCCGAATCGCCAGCCATTTCCGGATTTGATCGAAACCCGACTCGTTGGCGGGCTGGGCGGTTTGCTGGTGAAAAACACGCAAATCATCGTGGTCGTCGTGACGGTGTTTTTGCTGGGCACTCTGCACTTCATCGTCATGAAAACGAAGATCGGCATGGCCATGCGGGCGCTCGCCTTCAATCCGACGGCAGCCGCGTTAATGGGAGTAAATACCAATGTGGTCATTTCATTCACCTTCGGCCTCGGATCCGCACTCGCGGCAGCGGGCGGCATCTTCTCGTCGATGCTGTACCCGCAGGTGCAACCCTTCATGGGAGTGACCGTGGGCCTGAAGGCCTTCGTGGCGGCGGTGCTCGGCGGCATTGGCAACATCCCGGGCGCTGCTCTCGGAGGACTGATCATCGGGGTGATCGAAACCATGGTCGTGGCCTATAGCAGCCAGATCGGGATTTCATCCGGTTACCGCGACGCGGTCGCGTTCGTGATTCTCATTCTAATCCTCATTTTCAAACCCTCCGGACTCCTGGGTCGAGCCGAGCAGGAGAAAGTCTAGTCGGCGATGCGCTGGTCCCATCTCTTCCTCCTCATTGGTTTGGGCGCCTCGGGAGTACTGGCGCTGCTCACGGACCAAATCGATCAATACTTTGTCGGCGTGCTGATGCTGACCGGAATCAATATCATTCTCGCCACGAGCCTCAATCTCGTGAACGGGCACACCGGCCAATTTTCGCTCGGGCACGCCGGATTTATGGCCGTCGGCGCGTATTCGTCGGCAGCCATCACCAAGTTTTTTGGGCCTTCGATTCTGGCCGCGCTCGGCGGTCCGAGCACGCTCGCCACCCACGGCCTGTTTCTGTGCGCCGTCGTCGTCGCCGGCCTCGTGGCCGCGCTCTTCGGCCTCATTGTGGGCGTGCCGTCATTGCGGGTGAAAGGGGACTATCTGGCCATCGTGACACTGGGCTTTGGGGAAATCATCCGCGTGATCATCCAGAATACCGACGCCCTCGGCGGGCCACGCGGCATTAATGGGATCCCGCAATATGCCAACCTTTTTTGGACCTTCGGCCTGGCCGCCATCACCATTTACGTGATCGCGAGTCTCGTCGATTCGACTTACGGTCGCGGGTTCCTGGCCGTGCGCGACGATGAAGCCGCTGCCGAAGCGATGGGAATCAATACAACGAAATACAAGGTGCTCGCGTTCGTTCTGGGTGCCTTTTTCGCCGGCATCGCCGGCGCGCTTTACGCCCACTACATCACTTACATCACGCCCGAAGGTTTCAATTTCATGAAGTCAGTGGACGTCGTGGTGATGGTCATCCTGGGCGGCATGGGCAATGTCGTCGGCGTCGTCGTCACCGCCGTCGGTCTGACCTGGCTCAACGAATATCTGCGCTCGTTCGAGGAATACCGAATGATCGTCTTTTCACTGCTCCTCATCATCGTGATGATCCTGCGACCACAGGGCTTGCTGGGTGGCATTCGCTGGCCGTTCAGCGGCCGGCTCCGGGGAGGGGAAAAATCATGAGCCGTCTCCTCACGCTCGATCAGGTCTCCATCGAGTTCGGCGGCCTGAAAGCGGTGAACAAACTGAACTTTCACGTCGACGAAGGCGAACTCATCGGCCTGATCGGCCCGAACGGCGCTGGCAAGACAACCGTTTTCAACCTCGTGACCGGTGTGTATCGCCGACCTCCGGACGCATCACTTTTCGCAATAAGGAGGTGCACGGGCAGAAACCTTACCGGATCACGTCCCATGGGATCGCGCGAACCTTTCAGAATATCCGCCTCTTCGATTCGATGAGCGTTTTTGATAATGTGCGCTGCGCCTTCAATCTTTCCCTCCGCCAGGGGGTGGCTGAAACCCTGACCCGGGGCAAAAAATTCGTGGCTGAGGAACGCGAAATCGCCGCGCGCGCGGAGGAATTGCTCGAGATCTTTGGGCTCGAAAAGTTTTGTGACCATCCTTGCCAGAGCCTATCCTATGGCGATCAACGGCGGCTTGAAATCGTGCGGGCGCTGGCGACGGCGCCTCGGTTGCTGCTGCTCGACGAACCCGCCGCCGGCATGAATCCGACGGAAAAGCAGGCGCTGATGAAACTGATCCGTTTTACGAAGGATAAATTTGATCTGGCCGTGTTGCTGGTCGAACACGACATGAAAGTGGTGATGGGAATCTGCGAACGCATCAGCGTGCTCGATTACGGCGAGAAGATCGCCGAAGGATCGCCTGCCGAAATTCAGGCGAACGAGAAAGTGATCGCCGCCTATCTGGGCAAGGAGGCCGACGATGCTTGAGGTTAAGGATCTGGTGGTTGGCTATGGATCCATCACCGCGTTGCACGGCATTTCGCTGACCGTCGATCAAGGTTCCATCGCGACGCTGGTTGGCGCCAATGGCGCCGGGAAATCCACGACCCTGCGCGCCATCTCCGGCCTGCTCAAGGTCCGGAGCGGCCGGATTTCGTTTGCAGGTGAAACCATCAACAACCTCCCCCCGCATAAGATCGTCGCTCGTGGACTGGCCCAGGCGCCCGAAGGCCGCATGGTTTTTTCCAACCTGACCGTGATCGAGAACCTGCGCATGGGAGCGTATTTGCGGCGGGATCGGCCCGGCATCGCCCGGGATCTCGACTTCGTTTTTGCCATGTTTCCCCGGCTCAAGGAGCGCGACACGCAGGTCGCCGGAACCCTCAGCGGCGGCGAACAACAGATGCTCGCCATCGGCCGGGCGCTGATGAGCAAACCCAAATGCCTGATGCTCGATGAGCCGTCGCTCGGCATCGCACCGATTCTCGTGCGCACCATTTTCGACAAGATCGTCGAAATCAACCGCGAGCTGGGGCTGACCATCCTGCTCGTCGAACAAAACGCCAATCTCGCTCTCAACGTGTCGAAATGCGGTTACGTCCTCGAGACGGGCCGGATCACGCTGAACGACGATTGCGTGCGACTCCGCGAAAACCCCGAAGTCCGCGCCGCATATTTGGGCGGCGGTTAAATCAACCAGGTCATCCTGAGCGCGCTTGAACGCCTGGCCATCCACAAGTCCCGGATGCGAATTCTTCACCAACTCCCCGATCCGCCCTCCTGCCGCTCCGGCCACTGAAATATCGCTTGTCACTGCGGTGGGCGTGTGCCAGCTTCGCCGCCCTTTTTCCTAAACCGATTTACCTTATGGCCTACGCAGTCTTTAAAACCGGCGGGAAACAATACCGCGTCGCTCCCGGCGACGTGATCGAAGTCGAGAAACTCGATGCCGAAGCTGGCGCCGAGCTGACCTTCGCCGATGTCCTCATGACCGGGAGGCGATTCAGACGTCGTCGTCGGCTGCCGCGCTTCAAGGATGCCTCCGTGGTGGCTGAGGTCGTCGAGCAGTTCAAGGACAAGAAGGTCATCGCTTTCAAATATCGCCGCCGCAAGGGCTACCACCGCACCGTGGGTCATCGCCGCAAGATGACCCGCCTGAAGATCACCTCGATCAACGCCTAAACTCCAAAGGTCCTCACACTCCAACTTCTCGAATCTTATGGCTCATAAAAAAGGACAGGGTTCCGTTAAGAACGGACGCGACAGCGCACAGCAAACGGCTCGGCGTGAAAAAATTTGGCAGCGAGCGCGTGATCGCCGGCAACATCATCATCCGTCAGCGTGGCCGGAAGTGGCAGCCGGGCAAGAATGTGGGTTTGGGACGCGACTTTACGATTTTCGCCCTGGTTGACGGTTCCGTGCGTTTCGACCGCAATGGCCGCCGGGTCAACGTGGACCCCGCCCTGGCCGCGTCCGGCAATTCGAACAGTTAACGCACCTATTTCGGGTCGTTTCTTCCACGCCCCGGCCTGTCATGGGCTGGGGCGTTTTTTGCGTTAGGTCGTGAGCAATACCGGGAGAAACTGCGCGGCGATGGCAGGGATTTGGCTATCCCAAAGATGATCGCCATGCCCGAGTCCGACGACACCGCCACCACCTCCGATTTTGATTCACAACTCCGTGGATTGTTTCTCGAAGCCGAACGGGAACTGGAAAAGCGTTCGGAGCCGGCCAAAAAATCCTCGGCCAAAACCGGGCCTGAACCCGCCGACTCCGAACCGGCCGATCCATCCGAGGATGACGCCCCGGCCCGCGGCGGATCGAAATCGAAGGGTGGCCTGAGCCTGCCCCAGCTTCTGCGGCCGATCGTGCAGGGTCTCGAAACCCTGAGCCGGGGTGCGGGCGCGAATGCCGCGCTCTTGCAAAAGATCGACTCGCGACTGGGCACCGATGGTTCGGCGCCGGATAAATTAACCGGTGTCGCCGGTGAACTGCGGGCCATGCTCGAGATGAAGCAGGGGGTCAACCAAAACATGTTCGCCGCCCTGCACGAAGAATTAAAAGGCTACAAAGACGGATTTCTTCTGGAAGCGGTGCAGCGGCCGATCATCCGCGATTTAATCACAATTTACGACGATCTCACCGAGCTGCGACGGCAAGTCGGGCAATCGGTCAGCGAGCCGGTGCCGGACGGTGAGGACTCGCCGTTTACCGTCCGCCTCTACGAACGGTTGCGCAGTCTGCATACCCGCCTTGATCACCAGATCGAATTCGTGCTCGAGGTTCTGGCCCGGCTTGAGGTTTCCCAGATCGAACCGCAACTGGGCCCGTTGAACAAACAGTCACAACGTGCCGTCGCGGTCGAGATGGCGGAGGACCCCGAGGAAGATTGCCTGGTCGTGAAAATCCTGCGGCGCGGTTTCCAGTGGCGGGATCGCGTTCTCCGGGCCGAAGAAGTCGTGATTAAAAAATGGAAAGAAGGTTATTTGGTCGCGCTTCAACCTGAAAACGATGAGCCTAAATGACGCGAAACCGCCGAACGGCATAATTTCTGCACTATAACCAATTTGAGGAATTTCACAGACACACCATGAGTGACACCGACATTTCTGTATCAACACGCAAATCGGTCGGGATCGATTTAGGCACCACCTTTTGCGCGATCGCGCATATCGACGCCTACGGGAAACCGCAAATCATCCCGAATTCCGAAAATGAGCGGATTACTCCCTCCGTGATTCTGTTCGATGGGCAGAACGCTATCGTCGGATCGCTCGCCAAACAAAACGCGGTCGCGGAGCCGGAAAAAATCGTCGATTTCGTGAAACGGGAAATGGGCAAGAGCAAGGCCCAGTTTCACCGGGAGTTTAATGGCAAGGTCTATTCAGCCGAGGAGCTTTCCGCGCTTATGATCCGCAAGTTGAAGAACGATGCGGAAAAATATCTCGGCGAACCGGTGACCGATGCAGTCATCACGGTGCCCGCGTACTTCAACGATGCGGAACGGACCGCCACCCTGCATGCCGGGCAATTGGCCGGCCTGAATGTGCTCCAGATCATTAACGAGCCAACCGCGGCGGCGCTGGCGTACGGTCTGGACAAGCTGGATTCCGATCAGACGGTGTTTGTCTTCGATCTCGGCGGCGGCACGTTCGACGTCACGATCATGCAGATCGAGAACCATCATATCCGGATGCTGGCGAGCAATGGCGATCATCGGCTTGGGGGCAAGGACTGGGATGACGTGATCGTTAACTGGGTCGCCGAAGAATTCGACAAGCTGCACGGCGAGAATCCGCTCCTCGACCTGCAAAGCTATCAGGATTTCTATAACCGCGCCTTGACCGCGAAGATTCAGCTTTCGAGCCGCACGCGGACGACCATCGTTCATAGCTACAACGGCAATAGCGTGAAGCTCGAACTGTCGCGCGAGGAATTCGAGAAACGGTGCCGGCACCTGCTCGAAAAATCCAAGTCCATTTGCGAGATCGTCATGCAGGAGGCCGGCATGGGGTGGGATCAGATCGATCGCATCCTGCTCACCGGCGGCATGACGCGCGTGCCCAGCGTGCGCGAAATGATCAAGGGCATCTCCGATCGTGCCGGTGGCGGACGATGTCAGCCCGGACGAAGCAGTGGCGATTGGCGCCGCCATTCAGGGCGTGCTTTCGCATGCTGCAGGAGGAGGATTCAGGGGGCGCGCACATGCTCTCGGAAATGGTCCGCGACCAGTTCTCCAATGCCGACGGCCAGTTGCTCCAGGTCACGAATATCACCACCCACACACTCGGGGTCGTGCTCTGGGACGATGCCAAGGTCGAGGAATACGTCTTCCCCATGCTGCGCAAGATGACGCCGATTCCGGCCGAGATTAAGAACTCGTTCGGAACGGCCAAGGCGAACATGAAGAATGCGATCGTGCGCATTGTGGAAGGGGAAAGCACGGTGCCCTCGGAATGCACGCCGCTCGGCATCTGCGACATCGAGCTGCCGCCCTTTTTGCCCAAAGGATCTCCCGTCGAACTAACCTATACCTACAACGCCAATCAGGTTCTGGAAGTCGTGGTGGAAGCCTATGGCCGCCAGAACCGAGTCCAGATCGCCCGCAATACGGGCCTCTCGGATAGCGAGATCGAGGACGCGACCGCCGACCTCTCGCAGATCAAAGTGGTGTAGTGGTCTTGATTTCCTCTTCGGGTGTCGCTCCCAAATCCCATCCCCGATAATCCCCAGCGTTGGGATGGCTGGAAAAAGTTCGATTCGCCGAATCTCTACGAGCGCCTCGGTCTTTCTCTCGAATCGAATGCCAGCAATGAGCAGATCGAGGAGAATTGCCGGCAGATGCTCGTCTGGTGGCAGAAGAAACTGCCCCTCAAGAATCAGCCCAGCAATCCCGATCGCCCAGATGCTGCGGGCCGGGCTGGATGAAGCGCCGCTGTGCCTGGCCGAGGCGCGGACGACGCTCCTCGATCCGGATGCGCGTGCTTTTCACGACAGCACGTTGCGCGGCCAGGTGGTTGAGTCGGCGCTGGTCGAGTTTCGCAAGCTGATCGATTTCTCACTCGTCGAGAGCAAGCTTTCCCAAAAGGCCGAAAAGCGGCTGCTGGAGGCTGGTCACAAAGCGGGGCTATCCGATGAAGAGACCGTGCAGGCCATTGATGCCGAGTTGGAACGCTTGAACGCCGTGCGGGGTGAGTGGGAAGTTGCCCCGCCACCCCAAGCCGCGCCGGCCCCGGATAACCAGACGAATGGAACCGATCCACCCTCCGAGTTTCGTCGGATGCTAAGGCTTTCAAAGCTTTGCGTCGACGGCGAGGAGATGACTGACGATCAGCGGGATGCCCTTTGTAACATGGGTGAGAGCCTCGGTTTGACCGGCGGACAGGCTGAGGATTTGATCGACGAATATCTGGAAGAAATGGAAGGCCGACCCCTGGTTGCCGCGAGCTCCGCCGTCGCCACGATCCGGCCGCCGGCCGCTGTGGCCGCACCCGCCGCCCGCGTACAACCCAAGCCAGCGCCCGCTGTCGTGAAACCCGTGGCCGCTCCGACGCCGGAGCCCACCAAATCATCCGCGGTCATTTTCAGTCCGGTCTCCCGGACTCTGGAAAAGCAAAAGTATCCCAATTTTCGGAACTCGATCGCCTGCGATCTGTTCCTGGTCACATCTGGGAAATTCGACCGGGGGAGTGCCAACCCCGGCGCCGCTCCGGCGGAGCAACCCGTTACCCCCACCATCATCAGTTGCTTCTATATGTCGCGACTGCCGATCACGAATCTGCAATACGAGCAGTTTGATCCCGAGCACAAATCGAAGCGCGCCCCCTGGGCCAACGAGTTGCATCCGGTAGTCTATGTCACGGCCCTCGATGCGGAACGTTTTTGCGAGTGGTTGAGCGCCGCGGAGAGGCGGCGCTATCGACTGCCGACGGAGGCCGAATGGGAGTATGCCGCGCGCGGAACCGACGGTCGCATCTTCCCCTGGGGCGATGAATTCAACGCCGGCCATTTCGCGAATTTCGCCGACGCCCGCACCACATTTGCCTGGCGCGAAGAGCGTCTCGACGACGGCTATGCGGAAACGTCACCCGTCGGGAGTTACAAGCGCGGCGCCAGCCCCTTCGGTATCGAGGACATGGCGGGAAACGTTTTCGAGTGGTGTCTGGACGGCTTTGAAAACTACCGGGGAAAGCAGTCCACCAATCCACGCGGCCCGAAGGAAAGCCAGCGGCGGATTTATCGGGGTGGAAGCTGGAAGAGCCGGATCGCCAGCTTAAGAACCGCCGCACGCGCGTTCAACCTGCCCCATTACTCGAGCAACGACGTCGGCTTTCGCATCGTCTGCGAATGTTAAGACTCGGGATGGTGCCGCACACAAGGATCGCGACGATTCCAATGGATGCGCCGGGGCGGTTGCATCCCGGGTTTAGAACGGGAATGAGAATTAAACGCAGAGACGCGAAGGCGCAGAGGTCGCAGAGGAGAGGAGCAAAACGCAAATCCCGTAGTGCACCCAAGGGATAATCCTTCATGCCAGCGCGAATCAGCTCAAACTCTGCGCCCTCTGCGGCTCTGCGCCTCTGCGTTAAAATCCTACCCTCGCTTTTAGGATTAACCTGGATTCAGCACTGGGAATTGGAACTCAAAGGCGCGAAGGCTCAAAGCAGCAGGATTCACGGACCACAACGACTGGACCGTTCGCTCACCCGCTCGGTGAGCGAAGTGGAGGGCACAGAAAAACCAAAAGTCTCTTCCCTTCGCGTCTTTGCGTCTTCGAGTTCATTCTCCCATCGTCGTATTTGGGACTATTCCTGCGCGGATTTCATGGATTCGATGGCTTTTCGCGCAGGGTGGCGGCCAGTTCTTTTAAGCCAGCCGCATCGTCATCGGTCAACTTGAGATATTGGGTATTGCTCCGGTGATGATTTGAATAAACGACGCGGATGTATCCCCGATGTCCCTCCGTGATCCGGCCTCCCTTTGGTTCCAGTGCATTGATGCGCAATAGCTCGTCCACCATCTCCCGCACGTTGGCGATTCCTTTGTTGCCCACGCGCCAAAAGTATTCGCCTTCCTTCAGCGTCCCGATGCCCAGCCGCTCATGATCCTCTCCGGGATCGACGATGAGAACTCCGTTGGCGCGATCACTGAGGCCATAGGCTGACTTCAGTTCCGGGGTCAGGTCGGCCAGCTTCATCCCGAGCATGCTAACTAATGAAGGCGGGTTTTTCAGAACCACGGGTTCGAGGCGAAGGTTTGCTTCCAGGTTTGCGCCCGCCATGCGCACCGTCGCCTGAGCCTTCTGCTTCAGCTCCATCGAGTGGACTCGGACCACGATCTCACCATCGGGCAGACCCTTAAGCACGAAGCGGCCATCGGCGTCCGTGAGCCGTTGCTTGTATTGCGCGTTCGGATCCGCAGGCACCGCTTCGATCAAGGTATTCGAGACCGGCCGTCCTTCGGCGGAAGTAACGATCCCGGCAAGATCGTGACCTCGTTCGAGGACGACGCGGAGGGTCTTGCGCTCCGTTTCGCGCAGTGGGTAAACATCGCCGACCACGCTCCGCAACATGTTGGGATGCCCGAAAGTGAGTCGTCCCCTTTCTCCTTCCCGGCGTTTCAGTGGGAAGTCGAAGATTTCGAAGCGGCCATCGTCATCGGTCTCCGCGAACTTCACGGAGCCGTATCCAGACTTCATTTGCAGCGTGGCCTCGACTTCGGCTCCGGGGAACGGGCGGCCTTCTTCATCGACCACCACACCCGCCACATACAAGGCGGGGGTGAGTTTGAGCGCAAACTCCTGCGGCTCGCTCGCGGAGAAAGGACGACGGCTCGGATTCAAGCGGCTTCCCGACATCAACGTTCCCGATGCCGACCCGTAGCCGGGTAAAATGGCATCCAGCGAGATCGTCGCCGCCGGCGGAACCTGGATGGTGAAGCGCCCGTCCCCGTCCGTCCGCACTTCATGGATGTTCGGATTCGCCCGCCGCACAGATCGCATATCCGTGGCCGGGGCAGCGACGCGAACCAGGACATTGCTCAAGGGAAGCCCGGTGTCCTCCGTGGTGACGACCCCCGAAACGGTGCGCAGCGGGGTCGGCGTGGGTGGTGCCGCGGCGTTCGCACGGAAGACGAAGGCCAGGAGGAAGAGAAATTGAAGTGCGATTTTCATAGGGCGATTGGTGCTTATTGAGATCGGTGTCGATGGAGGCAAGGGCGCTCGTCATCGGCTCAGCTTCTCGCGGAGTGCTTTCGTTTGGTCGGTCTCCGGCTCTTGGTCTCGGGCGCGGTCGAGCAGGAGGAGGGCGTTATCGCGTTGGTCGGGGATGCTTTCGGCGACTTCGGCGACGAACCTGGCGGCGAGGCGGAGATCCGCCGCATTTGTGTTGGCGGGGAGATGCTTCATCCCGTAGTCCACCAGCCACACGGCGCGGGTGGGGTTCGGCGGCTCCGTGTTGGATTTCTGGGCCTCGATAAAGGCGTGGGCGAAGGGCAGGATGGGATGGGCCGGGTCGATGGCGGCGGCTTCGCGGATGTTCTCGATCACCATCGTCCCGATCAGCCGGGTGGTGGCTTCGCGGAGCGTCATGGTCATGCGGGGAGAAATGAGGTCGGTTTCCGGATCCTGCGGAAGGGTCTGGCGGGCGACGAAGGCCCAGTCTTCGCTAGTGGAGAGGAATGATGTGAGCTTTCCACGGAGCTCCATCCGGTCCGCGAAGGTGAGTTGCTGGAGGCTGCCCAGTTCCGGGTCCAGCCTGGCTCCGCTGCAATACGCAGTGAGCCACTCGGCAATTTCGGCAGTCAGCGGCGAGCCGGTGGTGGCATCCCACAATCGCGCGGTCTTGTCCGCGCTCGCGGTGACGACGCGAGTTCCGTCCGGGCTGAAGGCGGCGCTAAGGACACGGCCTCCGTGTTTGAGAGGAGAGCCGATCGGTTGTCCGCTCTTCGCATCCCACACTCGCGCGGTCTTGTCGTCGCTCGCGGTGACGATGCGAGTTCCGTCCGGGCTGAAGGCGGCGCTGCGGACAGTGCCGTCGTGTTTGAGAGGGGAGCCGATTAGTTGGCCGTTCGTCGCATCCCACACTCGCGCGGTCCGGTCCTCGCTCGCGGTGGCGACGAGGGTTCCGTCCGGGCTGAAAGCGGCGCTGCGGACAGTGCCGTCGTGTTTGAAAGGAGAGCCGATGAGTTGGCCGCTCTTCGCATCCCACACTCGCGCAGTCCGGTCCTCGCTTGCGGCGACGACGAGGGTTCCGTCCGGACTGAATGTAGCGCTGATGATTTTCGCATCGTGTCTGAGAGGAGATCCGATGAGTTGGCCGCTCTTCGCATCCCAGATTCGCGCGGTCTTGTCATCGCTCGCGGTGACGACGCGGGTTCCGTCCGGGCTGAAGGCGGCGTGGAAGACTCTGTCATCGTGCATGAGAGGAGGGCCGATGGGTTCGCCGCTCTTGGCATCCCACACCCGCGCGGTTCTGTCCCAGCTCGCGGTGACGACGCGGGTTCCGTCCGAGCTGTAGGCGGCACTCATGACCCAGGCATTGTGTTTCAGAGGAGAGCCGATGAGTTGGCCGGTCTTCGCATTCCACACGTGTGCGGTCCGATCCTCGCTCCAGGTGACGACGAGGGTTCCGTCCGGACTGAAGGCAGCGCTGATGACGACGCCTTTGTGTTCGAGGCGGGAGCCGATGGGTTGGCCGGTCTTCGCATTCCATACTCGCGCGGTATGGTCATCGCTCCGGGTGATCACGCGGGTTCCGTCTGGGCTGAAGGCGGCGCTGGTGACTCCGGCGTCGTGCTTGAGAGGAGAGCCGATGAGTTGGCCGCTCGTCGCATTCCAGATTCGCGCGGTCTTGTCATCGCTCGCGGTGACGACGCGGGTTCCGTTCGGACTGAAGGCGGCGTGGACGACTCTGTCATCGTGCATGAGAGGAGGGCCGATGGGTTCGCCGCTCTTGGCATCCCACACCCGCGCGGACTTGTCATCGCTCGCAGCGACCACTCGGGTTTCCGTCCCGGCTATAGGTGGCGTCGACGGCGGCGTCATCGTGTTTGAAAGGCGAGCCGATGTATAGACCGCTCTTCGCATCCCACATTCGCGGCGCGCCCTTCTCCCACGGGCTCACGGTTGCGACACGGGTTCGGTCTGGGCCGGAGCCATAGAGGAAGACCAATCCCTCGGCTTTGAAAGTAGAGAGGATCAGTTGGCCGGTCTTCGCGTCCCACACTCGCGTGGTCTTGTCCCAGCTCGCGGTGACAACGCGGGTTCCGTCCGGGCTGAAGGCGGCGCTGCGGACGCCGCCTTCGTGTTCGAGAGGAGGCCCAATGGGCCGGCCCGTCTCCGCATCCCAAACTCGCGCGGTCTGGTCTGAGCTCGCGGTGACCATGCGGGTTCCGTCCGAACTGAAGGTGGCACTTAGGACCGTGCCATTGTGTTCGAGCACGTGAACCGGAAGCGTGCCCGCATCGCGTTGGCCGTGGCGCATGCGCCAGCCATAGGGCGTCCTGAGCGTTGCGGTTTTCGGCATCGTAGCGGATCGCTCGGCCAAGATACGCGACCGCTTCCCACCATTTGCCTTCGCTAAGACGCTGCTGGGCAGTAGCGAAGTCCGAGCGACTGGCTTCGCGCACCTGCGCTTTGGCTTTCGCCTCCTGCGCCTTCGCACGCTTTGATTCAGCCTGAGCGCGGCCCTTCTCGGTTTGTGCCACACGGAGCGCCGCGTTTTCATCGAAAAGCGCCCAGGTGCTCACGGCGATGCCGACCGTGAAGGTGAGCAACACGGCGGTGCCGGCAGCAAAGACCAGCTTGTTCCGTCGCGCAAACTTCCGGATGCGATACGTCACGCTCGGCGCGGCTGCGGTCACCGGTTCGTTCGCCAGATAGCGCCGGACATCCTCCGCGAATCCACTCGCCGTTTCGTAACGCCGGCTGCGGTCCTTATCGATCGCCTTCATCACGATCCAGTCGAGATCCGCTTCGACCACGCGGCTCAGCTTTTCCGGCTCGATATGCCGGGCTCTCGCGAATTGAGTGCGTTCGTCGCCCACGGCGGTGCTCAATCGCAACGACGGTCGCGGCGGCTCGACTTCCCGGATGATCCGCCTCATTTCCTCGTAGCCCGCGGAGGCCAGGGTCTGCGCATCGAAGGGCGGTTTGCCGGTCAGCAACTCGTAGAGCAGGATGCCCAGCGCGTAGATGTCGGTGCGCGTATCAACGTCCAGGCCGCTCATCGCGGTTTGCTCCGGGCTCATGTAAACGGGCGTCCCGACGAACTGCTCGAAGCGGGTGAAGAGCGTCTTGTCGGTGAGCCGGCCTTGCGTGGCCTTGGCGATGCCGAAGTCGATCACCTTCACCACCGGCTTGTCGCCGTGCAGGGTGATCATCACGTTCGACGGTTTGATGTCCCGATGGATGATGCCTTTCTGGTGGGCGTGACTGATGGCCGAGCACACGTCGGCGAAGAGTTCCAATCGTTCGCGGGTGCCGAGCTGGCGCTCATCGCAGAACTCGGTGATCGGCACGCCCTTCACCAGTTCCATCACGAAATAGGGCCGGCCATACGGCGTCGCGCCCGCATCGAAGACCTTGGCGATGTTCGGGTGATCCATCATGGCCAGCGCCTGCCGCTCCTGCTCGAAGCGGCCGATCACTTCCCGCGTGTCCATGCCCATCTTGATGATCTTGAGCGCCACCCGCCGCGTCACCGGCTCCATCTGCTCCGCCATCCACACCGTGCCAAACCCACCCTGACCGATCTCCTGCAAGAGCTTGTAGCGCCCGATGCGCTCGCCTTCCTCCTCCGGCTTCAGCCGCGCCAGTTCCCGCTCGATCTCCGGCGAAATGGGCGCCTCGAACACCGCCTCGGATCGTTCGTAAGCCGCCAGCAGCCGCTCGACCCGCTCGCGCAATGCCGGATCATCGGCGCACGCTTCGGCGAGATAGGCCGCTCGTTCCGATTCCGGACAGTTTAGCGCCGCATCGAAAACTTCCTGCAACCGATCCCGCCGCGGACCGGTCGGTATCGCCCGCGTCTCGCGTAGGTTCGTTCGGTCCGTTGGATTCATCGGAATCCGGCGGATCGGGAGGGGGAGGCGGGTTCACGGGAGTGTCCATCTCATCCGTTAATGCGAAAAAACGGGTCAAAAGGGGCCATTTGCGGGAAGAATTCTTTTAACCGATGAGGCCATGGAACCACGAAGGTGCGTGGAACACGAGGGAAAGGGAGGGGAATCGGGGCGCCTTCGACGATGGAACGCCCCCAACCGTCCTCGTCCTCGTTCTCGTCCTCGAAACCTTTTTTCGAGTAGGAGGACGAGGACGAGGGAGGCGAATGAAGGAGCCCGCTGTTCGTCCGGCCCGCGTAATTCGCTACCCAACCACCGGGAGCTGCGCTTATCTTCCGCCCCTTTTTCCAATCCTGCTCATGAGCGAAACTGCCCTCGCGCCTTCCGACTTCATTCGCGACATCGTCGCTGCCGACGTGGCGGCTGGACGCTGCTCGCAGGTGGTGACGCGGTTTCCCCCCGAGCCGAATGGCTACCTGCACATCGGCCACGCCAAGTCGATCTGCCTCAATTTCGGCATCGCGCGGGAATTCAACGGCGTCTGCAACCTGCGGATGGACGACACGAACCCGACCAAGGAGGACGTCGAGTATGTCGCCTCCATCATCGCGGATCTGAAATGGCTGATCGGCGGCTGGGCGGACGAGGTGCTCCGCTTCAAATCCGGCGGCGATGACGCCGAGCCGTTTTTCGCCAGCGATTACTTTCAGCAGTTCCACGATTACGCGGTCGAACTGATTCGCGCGGGCAAAGCCTACGTCTGCGATCTGACGCCGGAGCAAACCGATGCCTATCGCATCGAAGGGAAGGCCTCGCCGTTTCGCGATCGGTCGCTCGAGGAGAATCTCGATCTGTTCGCCCGGATGAAGGCGGGCGAGTTTCCCGACGGCGCCCGCACCCTGCGCGCCAAAATCGACATGGCCTCGCCGAATGTCTGGCTGCGCGATCCCGTGCTCTATCGCATCCGCCACGCGACGCATCATCACACCGGCGACGCCTGGTGCATCTATCCGATGTATGACTACGCCCATTGCCTGAGCGACGCGATCGAAGGGGTCACGCACTCGATCTGCACGCTCGAGTTTGAGGTGCATCGTCCGCTTTACGATTGGATCCTCGAGCAACTGCCGGTGTCCCGCCCGCATCAATACGAATTCGCCCGGCTGAGTCTGAATTACACGATCATGAGCAAGCGCAAGCTGCTCGCGCTGGTGAACGAGGGGCTGGTCAGCGGCTGGGACGATCCGCGCATGCCCACCATTTCCGGCATTCGCCGGCGCGGCGTCACGCCCGAGGCCCTGCGCAATTTCGCCTATCACATCGGCGTAACGAAATTCAACAGCGCGACCGACGTGGCAGTGCTCGAACACGCCATCCGTGACGATTTAAACCGGCGCGCATTGCGCCGGCTCGGCGTCCTCCGTCCACTCAAGGTGGTAATCACCAACCTCCCGGAAGGCCACGTGGAAATGTGTCCCGCCGTCAACCTGCCGGAACAACCGGAAGCGGGAACGCGCGACGTTCCCCTCACCCGCGAGCTCTGGATCGAGCGCGATGACTTTGCCGAAGTGCCGCCGCCAAAATTTTTCCGTCTCAAACCTGGTGGCGAGGTCCGCCTCAAATACGCCTTCATCATCAAGTGCGAAGAGGTGATCAAGGATGACACTGGCGCGGTGATCGAATTGCGATGCACGGCGGATCTCGATTCGAAAAGCGGTGGAGCGAACTCGGGCCGCAAGGTCAAGGGCACCATTCACTGGGTCAGCGCCGCGCATGCCCTCGAGGCGGAAGTGCGGCTCTACGACCGGCTTTTTACGGAACCCGAACCCGAAGCGGACGGGCGCGACTTCAAGTCGGTGCTCAATCCGAACTCGCTCGAAGTCGTTACGGCGCGGGTCGAGCCATCGCTCGCTGGAGCGCGACCCGACGAACGCTTTCAATTCGAGCGGCTCGGCTATTTCTGTCTCGACGAAAAGGACAGTGCGGCCGGACGACTCGTTTTCAATCGGACGATCACGCTCAAAGACGCTTGGGCCAAAACCGCGGGCAAACTTTGAACGAAGGGCCGGTGCTCATCCGTGAGATTCCCGCCGGGCCACCCGCTGGCCGCGGCCGCCGTTTCGTGCGCGGGTTTGTGAACCTCGCCATTTTTTTCGGAGCGAGCATTGGGCTGGCCTCGAGCATCTATCGCTCGCAACCATTTCCGAAATTGCCGGGCATCTATCAAAAATATCTGCACTACGCGGCGCATCGCGAGGATTACGACGTGCTGTTTGTGGGCACGAGCCGGGTTTACAAGGGGCTCATCCCCCACGTCTTCGACGAGGAAGTGAAACGGCGAACCGGCCAAACCGTGCGGACATTCAATTTCGGTTACGACGCCATGTGGCCACCGGAAGAATTCTATGTGCTGCGCCAGCTCCTCGAACTGCGTCCCAAAAAATTGCGCTGGGTCATTATGGAATGCATCGACATTCACACCACCCTGCCGGCCGAAACCGCGCACACGGAACGGATGGCGCATTGGCACGACACCGAACACACCCGGCTCGTTTGCCGCGCCATCGCCGGGGAGAAGATGCCGTGGCCCGCGCAGTGGAAGCATTACTCGGGACACCTCTCGATGTGGATGCAGCGCTGGACAAATGCCGGATTGGGCGCGCAGTGGCTGGCCTATGAATTCGGACTCGAGAAACGGAAAAAATCGTCGCGCTGGGCGCCGCCGAAAGAATGGGCCGACACGGACGGGTTTCGACCGGAACCGGAGCGAGCGATGAGCGGAGAGGTGCTGCAGACCTTTCGCGACGCCCAGAAAGTGTGGGCTCGCGGGGCGCGGCCCAAATCGGCACCACCTGTCCTCCGGGAAGAATTGCAACGATTGGTCAATGAAATCCGCGCCGTTGGTGCCGAGCCGATTCTGTTCATGGCGCCCACCCGCACCGAGCGCCGGAATATGACCGATTTGCCCGCGGGGGTGCCGGTATTTCGATTCGATGATGCGTTGACCCATCCCGAGCTCTTCGCGGAAAAGGTTCACTTCGACATGGAACACCTGAATCACGATGGCGCTCGGCTCCTGACGCAAAAATTGGCCGAGAACTTCTCGGCGCTCCTCGAGGAAACCAAGCCGTGACCGAGGATCGACTGCTCGTAACTTTCGATGCGGCGCATGCCCGTGCGCCCAGAAAATGGTGGGTTCGCCTCGGACGCGGCTCGTTATGCTTCGCGATTTTTACCGTTACGATGGTGGCGGCGGCGCAATTCATCGGAAGCATTCATCGCTTTGGCGGGATCGTAGAATTGCAGGAGAAGATCGCCTGGTGGAATGAGCACGCCGACGAATACGACACCCTCTACGTCGGGACCAGCCGTGTTTATCGGGGATTGATGCCACGGATTATTGATCAGCGCATGGCTGAGGCCGGGCTGCCTACGAAAACGTTCAACTTTGGCATCGACGGTCTGTTCGCGCCCGAGGACTCGTATGTGTTCGAACACGTCCTCGAGCGCCCGCCCAAGAAACTCCGTTGGGCCTTTTTCGAGATCGGCATGTTTCAGAAAAATCTCGATAAGGAAGATCCGTTCACCATCCGCAGTTCCTATTGGCATGATGGCGTGCGAACCCTGCTCGTCATCCGCAACCTCCTGACATCAAAGAACGGGGAAATCCGGTGGAAGGAATTGCTCTTCGGCAAAGAGATTGAGCGGAAACGGCTGCAAGATGCGTGGGGGCATTTCACGCTCTTTCTTTCGCACAGCCTCAGCATTGGTCACGGTCGGCGGCTGCTCGAAGCGGGTTTTAATCCGCTGGGTAAAACGAAGGGAATGAGGATTCTGGGTCCGGACCGCGACGGTTTCCAGGCCATGGGGCCGGATTCCGTTCTGGCTGATAACGATATGGATAGCTACAAAGCCCAGCTGAAAAATCTTACCGGCAAGACCCAGCGCATCCGCCCCCTTAATCCCGAATCACAACAAAATCTGGAGATCATGGTGCGGCGCGCGCGTGCGCTCGGCGCAACTCCCATTTTCGTCATCGCGCCGACGTTAAACCGCGAGCTGCGCCTGCCCGGCGGGGAGCTGGCTGATATCCCGGTGTTGAATTTTTCCGATCTCGAAAACTCGCGGCAACTGTTGGAACCCCAATACCGTGCCGATCCGGCTCACCTCACCCCTGAGGGAGCAGTTCTTTTCTCCGAAGAATTTGCCCGCCGTTTCATCGAGCTCCAGCGCTCTCCATCTCCGCCGCCATAAATGCTGTTCGTCCAATTTCGTTTCGTCATTTTTTTCCTGATCGTTTTTGCGGTGCATTGGGCGCTGCGAGGGAATCAGGCGCGAAAATGGTGGCTGCTGCTCTGTAGCGAGTTTTTTTATGCCTGCCTTTTTCTCGGCGGGCCCGACAGCGCCTCCTCCGATGTTTTTCCGCCCTATACGTTTTACGAAAAACTGACCACCGGCCAGCCACTGCCCCGGGGTTGGTGGTTCCCGGCGGTCATGCTGACGACAACAACACTGGACTATTTCGTCGGCCTGCGTCTGGCGGCGACCGAGGCGCTGACCGCGCGCCGGTGGTGGGTCACGCTGAGCGTGGTGGCGAACCTGGGGGTGCTCGCCTTTTTCAAGTACTTCGACTTCTTCGTCGGCTCGGCTTCGAATTTCCTCCACTGGCTGGGCCTGCCCGCGAGCGATTGGACCCTTCACATATTCCTTCCGGCGGGCATCAGCTTCTACACGTTCCAATCGATGAGCTATTCGATCGACGTCTATCGACGCCGCCTCGAACCGATCCGCAGCTACCTCGATCTGGCCTTCTATATCGCCTTTTTTCCGCAACTCGTCGCTGGGCCGATCGTGCGCGCCATGACCTTCCTGCCGCAGGTGGGTGTTCAGCGCGTCTGGGCGCGGGTCGATGTCCGCGCCTGCCTCACGCTCTTTTTCATCGGGTTCGTGAAAAAGGCCTGCCTCTCGGAAAACGTCGCGCCGGTGGTGGACGCTTTTTTTCAGAATCCCGCCAAATACGACGTGGTGGCAGCCTTCACCGCCGTTCTGTTTTATGCGGTACAGATTTACTGCGATTTCAGCGGCTACACGGACATGGCCTTGGGGTGTGCCGGCTTGCTCGGCTACGAACTGACCATCAATTTTAACTTCCCGTATTTCGCGGGCAACATCACCGAATTCTGGCGGCGTTGGCACATTTCGCTCAGCACGTGGTTGCGCGATTACCTTTACATTCCACTCGGCGGAAATCGCGGGTCGAAAGCCTTCAACTATCGGAATCTGATGCTGACCATGCTGCTCGGCGGCCTCTGGCATGGCGCGTCGTGGAATTTCGTCATCTGGGGTGGACTGCATGGCGTGGCGCTGATCGTCCATCGCGAATACCTGCGCTTCAGCAAAAATGCTGGCGCCCTCTATCACCGCGTCATGGCGTGGCTCGGACCCGTGCTTTGCTTCTACTGGGTCTGTGTCACCTACATTTTCTTTCGCGCGCAGGACGTGCACAGCAACACGGGCGAATTGAAGCGCACCGGCTTTGAAGTCGCCACCACCGCCTTGAAGCAATTCACGCTTTTTCAGTCCCACGGCGAAAAATCGTTCGACAAAGGCTGTCTCTGGTTTCTGGCCGGGCTGGCGCTGATTCATTGGCTCGCCTCGCGCGGGTATTTCGCTACCTGGTGGCGGCGCGTTCCCGATTGGGCTTACGCGGCGGTACTCGGCGTTGGAGTGGCCATCGCGCTGGCCTTCAAGCCGCTGGTTTACAAGGCCTTTATCTATTTTGCCTTTTAGCGGAAGCGGAGCCGCGGACAGTTCGGCACTAATCACTGGCGCTCTCAGCGGATCAATTTCGGCAGTGCGCCCGCTCACGCTCATCCTGCTCCTTGTGCTTTTGATCTTCCGCCTGCCACTGGGCGCGAGCACCGATTCGGCAGTCAGCTTCAGCCGCGAGATTGCGCCTTTACTAAATCGCCGCTGCGCCACCTGCCACAATGAAGAGAACGCAAAAGGCAAATTCCGGCTCGATACGCTCGCCCGGATGCGAACACCCGGTGACTCGGAGTTGCCCCCGATCACCGCCGGAAAGATCCACGACTCGGAGCTCTACGAACGTTTGGTTTCCCGGGACCGCACCGATCGGATGCCACAAAAAGCGGATGCGCTTCCGCCCGCCGAAATCGAACTGATCAAACGATGGATCGAGCAGGGCGCGGTCTTTGATGGCGACGACGAGCCAACGGCCTATCGTCGAGCTGGCGCGGGCCACGCTGCTGCGGCCAGCCCCCGATTACTATCCCCGCCCGATCGGCGTCACCGCCCTCGCCTTCAGCCCGAACGGCCAGCAACTCGCGGTCAGTGGATATTACGAAATGACGATTTGGAACGTCGCGGATGGTTTTCTCGTGCGGAGGGTCGGCGGCCTGCCCGAACGAATCACAGCAATCGCCTGGGATCCCGCCCACAATCGCATCGCCGTTGCCGGCGGTTCCCCGGCGCAATGGGGTGCGGTGGCGCTTATCGAGCCCGAAGCTGAATATCAGGTGCGCTACCTTTGCGACCTCCCGGAAATGGCCCTCAGCGTCGCCTTTCGTCCGGGTGGCGATGAACTGGCAGCCGGGGCCGGCGACCGGACCATTCGCCTCATCGAAATTCCCTCGGGTCGGACACGCCAAATCCTCAAACACCACGCCGATTGGGTGCAAAGCGTCGCGTACAGCGGAGACGGTCAACGTCTGCTGTCGGCCAGTCGCGACCGCACAGCGCGCGTCGTCGAGACGAAAAATGGCGAAATTCAGGCGAGTTACATCGACCACGAGGAAGCGTTGCTGGGCGCGTCTTTCATCTACGGCGATTCGTCTGCCATCTCGTTTACGGTCAGAAACGCGATGCACCTCTGGGACACGCATGGCGGCGATCGGAAGAAAGAGATCAAAGGTCTTCGCTCGCCGATTCAGGTGCTGGCCACGAATGGCGACGAACTCATTACCGGTTCCGCAGATGGTCTTGTGCGCGTGACCCAGGCCACCGATGCGCAGACGATCTTTACCCTCCGCGGCCATCAGGATTGCGTGCAATCCATTGCCTTTCATCCCGACCGGAAGACTTTCGCCACCGGCGCCGCCAGCGGAGAAATCTGCGTATGGGATCTGGCTTGCGGCACCTACGTACAGCGCTTTATCGCGAGTCCCATGCGGGCGCACCCGGTTGCAGAAAAGCTCTCCGTTCACAGCGGACCCTGACGGCGCGGCCCGTCTTCCGCCAGTCGAACTTGATTCTGTGTATCTCCGTCCGTGCGCAGATCGCGCGACGGCGCCGGACAGGAACGACGATCCCGCACATTTTCTGATCGCTGACTTTCGGCTAAAACGCCCCTTGCGAGGGAATGCGGTCGCAAGTATAAGCGTCGCCCTTTCCGAAAAAGGGTAGATACCGAAGTGGCCAAACGGGGCGGACTGTAAATCCGCTGGCTTACGCCTTCGCTGGTTCGAATCCAGCTCTGCCCATTTTCTTTGGGAGCCGGGCGGCCGACTCTCCGCGCTTCCTCGTCGCGCCGGCTACGCTGCCTCACCAGCGCTTTTCCCGCCGGTTCTGCCATGTCGCTCAAAGCGGCGTTGGCGTTGTGGCTGTCTCACTTTGAAGCCGAGCAGGGTGGCGTGCTCGATGCGGTGTGCAGGGTTTCGTGGATGCGCGCGCCGCTCTGGCGGTAGCCGAGCGCGCGGGGCGGCCTTTGCGGAACACCTGCCGGATGACCTGGAGCACTTCAGTGCGGTCGGTCTGGTCGCTGGGTAGCGCACGCGCCTCGCGTGCCGTTTCGGGCGCCTCGCCCGGAACATCGCCACCCACCGGCGCAGCCACCGTCTCTCCGGAGAATGGCGCTGCGCGGCTTGGGGTGAGGTCTTCGGCGAGGGCGCCAAAGACGGCACGCGAGGCGCGTGCGCTCCCCGAATCCATCCGCGTCACAGGCGGGTTGGGAGTTCCAGTCGGCGCGGGGGCCGTCGGCTCGGCCACGTCCTCGACGGCGGAAACGTCGAGGGTGACTTGGCCCGACAGTGGCCGCGGCTTTCATTGGGCGCGCAGAATAGCGAGCCAGTCCTCGGTCGGATCAGCGGGCGGGGTGCCGATCGAGACCTTTTCGCCACCCACGACGAATTTCACGGATCCCTCGGAGAGTGCGCCCCCGATGCGTGGATTGAACCAACGCACTTCGAAGCTGCCTCGTGCGTCGGCGAGATCGAGGTCGGTTGTGCCGCCGTTGGGCAAATAGACGAGATAGATTTCACCCGGTTTCGCAAAGCAGAACTTCGAGTTGTCATTCTTCGGGTTTCCGACGAGCGCATCGGCGTTTTCCATCTCCCAAAATGGAATCCGGTTGGCCGCGAAAAACTCGAGGGCGATCCGGCAGAAATCCCAGGACTTGTCGCGGCTGCGAAAATCTTCGCAGACCAGATCGTTCTCCGGGTGATTGTAGCCGAAGTAGTATTCCACCCCCGCTCCGCCGGCCATGAGCGTGCCCCAAAGGCAGAGCTTTCGGATGTCGTGCATTGTGTATTTTTTCCCGTCCTGCGTCGCCGTTCCATCGTCGCCCTTATAACCCGGATCGACGGGAACACCGTCGCTCGCGGGGTTTTGTTCATCGTTGGCCACAATCCACGGTTTGCCGGCTTGCACCGATGCGCGCACCCATTTCAAAGTCCGCTGGTGCGCTGCGCTCCATGAATTTTGCAGCGACGCACCGGTCAATTCGGATTGGTCCCCGAGCAACGGCGGATAGACCTTGTCCTGCTGATCGGGGAAGGTGTGAATGACGATGTTGTGGTGATAAGGATCAGTGTGGTGGAGATAACGCGCCATGTCGCGGATCTCTTCGGTGCTCTGCGTGTTCTCTTCGCCAATGTTCCAATTCAGCGCGAGTTCATGGGCAAAGCGCGCGATCAATTCCCGGCAGTAAACTTTGCGCTCGGGCCCGAGTTTGCCGCCATCGAGCGACTCCGGCACGGAGCCCGGCTCCGTTTTCTCTCCGAGGCGATCGTCGTCCATTTCGTTCTCCTGCATTTTGAAATGGAGATGGAGCCCGTGCGCCGTCGCGTGGTCGAAGACGACGCCCCACTGGTCGAGCTTCGAGCAATCGTAATGCAGTTTGTCGCCCCGCTCGACGAAAGGCCAAACGTTGTCGCCGTCGCCGCCGGCATTGTAGGGCAGAAAAGAAAAGGAATTCACCCCTTTGCCCGCCAGATAGTTCAGCGCACCGATGAGCCCCTTGCCTTTCCCGTCCTGCCACGTCGGATCGCCCGCTGTCCAATCCTGCACGTGCGGTCCCCAAGTCTTGAGCCGCTGCGTCGGCGCCGCTTCCCCCGCTCGCGGAGATTGTTTCCGGCCCGGCTTGGTTCCGTCGAAATCCACGTATGCCAGCAGCGTCTCAGGTGCGTCCGCGCCGGCCTTGAGAAAATATTCCCCAGAGCCAGCAAATTGGAGGTAGTGCTTCCCGACAAATTCGAGGCGACCCTTCGCGCGGAAGTCACGGCCTGTCTTGTCCGAGGGGGCGATGGTGAATTCGCCAGTGGCCCCGTGACCCGGTGCTTTCGCGTCGGCAACCGGGTAATCCTGCACGGCGATATTTTTCCCGCGCATGAACGAAACCGAGTAGGTCCACTTTCCGGCTTTGTCCGGGGAAAGATGCGCGCGCCATTTCGTGCCCGAATCCGCGCCTGTATTCGCCGCATTTCCGTCGGCCGCGAAATAGCCGGGGACATTGTAGCGTGGAGTGCCGGACTCGTGGGTAAAAACCGCAAACAGCCGATAGTCCGTGAACGGATTCGGTTCATTGTCCCGCTCATGCGCGAACGGTCCATCGAGTGTCAGCGTGACCTTGTGCCATTGCTTGAGCTCGCCGCCAATGGTCGCGGTCCCGTCACCATCCGGTTGGCGTGGCTGGACCTGCGCCGGCGCGGCAAGGGATGGGGCGGGGTTGGCTCCCAGAACAGGGGGCGAAAATCCGGCCAGGCAAACGAGAAACAGGAGGGTTCGTTCGAGAGGAATGATCATCGTCGCGGAGCGTGCCCGAAACGCTTCCGCTTTGCGATGCGCAATCCCGTTTCATTCCCGTGCGACGCATGTCGCCCTGGACCGATACTAGAAGTGTGACCAAAGGAATCGAGTTCCGGTGACTTTCGATTTCATATCTCCCCTCGATTCTGATTCCAATAGATGAAGTTCCTTCGCCCAGTTTCAATCCTGGCCGTGATCGCGCTCAGCCCATGCTCGTTCGTTCACGCGGCGGAAAAAGAGCATCCGGGACCGGCGTGCTTTTCCAACACGGACTTTTTCACCGACGAGGTATGGACGAAGGTCGGTGCCAAGGCGTGCCTCAAATGCCACAAAGCCGGCGGCGAGGCGGAGGAGAGTGAATTTATCCTCCGTGATCCCGCGCGCGATGCGGCACTGGGCGATCCCATGGTGCACAACCGCGAGTCCTTCGCGAAGATGGCCGCGGCTCGGGAGGGAACGGAATCGCGGCTGCTGCTGAAGGCGATCGGCGAACTCGATCACGGTGGAGACGATGTGCTGGCGCCGGATTCAACGCTCTACCGCATCCTGGCGGAGTTTGTCCGGCGGGAGAATGGCGAATCGCCATCCACGCCGTTTGCTGATCCCGCCGTCGGAGCACGCGTGCCGTTTTTCGAAGGCGTCGAGATGATCAGTGACCAGGGATTGCTGCGGCGGCTGACGCTTTCGCTGGGGGCTCGGCTGCCGACTCCGGAAGAACGCGCGGCCGTAACTGGCGGCGGACTCGATGCCCTCCGCAAAGTGCTGGACCAACTGATGACGGGGGAGGCTTTTTACGACCGGCTCGCGGAGGGGTTTAACGACATCTTTCTCACCACCGGCTACGACGACGTCCCGGAAAACGCGCTGTCCTACGAACACTTCGAAAACACGCGCCATTGGTACCAGAAAGTCGATCACAGCCCGGCCGGCGACAAGAAGGCGCAGGAGCAGGCGGGCTACAAGCTCGTGCGCGAATATCGCGACGCAATGCTGCGAGAGCCGATGGAATTGGTGAAACACATCGTCCGCGAGGGGCGGCCGTTTTCCGAGATCATCACCGCTGATTACATCATGGTCTCGCCCTACACGGCGCGCGGCTATGGAATCTTCGACGACGTGCGCGAGCGGTTCCATGACCCGGAGAACTATCTCGAATTCATCCCGGTGAAGCTCAACGCGCTGAAGGGACGTTCAGAAAGCACGAACCAATACTCAGCCACCGGCTTCTATCCACACGCCGGGCTCATCAGCACATTCCAATACCTGATGCGCTATCCGACCACCGAGACGAACCGCAACCGGCTTCGGGTGCGCATGTTTTTCCAGCAGTTCCTCGGGATCGACATCATGCAGCTCGCACCGCGCGTAAACGATGCCGCGGCCATCACGGCAAAATACAAAGTTCCCACCATGGAAGCCGCGGATTGCGTGGTCTGCCACAAGATCATCGATCCCGTCGCGGGGCTTTTTCAGGAATACTATGTCGTGGATGCCAAGGGTGTTTACGGTCCGCGCAAAGGCGGATGGTTTGCGGACATGTTCCCGCCGGGCTTCGAGTCCGAGGCACTGCCGGAAAGCGAACGGTGGCGCGCACTGCAATGGCTGGGCGAGCGGACCGCGAGGGATCCGCGCTTCGCGGTCGCGATGGTGCAGCACGTCTGGTACGTCCTCACGGGACGTCACCCGCTCTCGCCGCCGGAGGACATCGACGACCCACTTTACGCCGCCAAACAGCGTGCCTACCGCGAGCAGCGCAGCGAGATCGAAAGCATCGCGCAACGATTCGCTGCGGCGAATTTCGATCTCAAACTTGTTTTCCGCGAACTCGCCACCTCGGAATTCTACCGTGCCGACGGCCTTGCCACCGTCGAAAAAAATCCCGCCCGCGAGGCGGAACTCGACGACCTCGGACTGGTCCGGCTCCTCGCACCTGAGCAGCTCGAACGCAAGCTGAACGCCATCTTCGGCCAGCCCTGGGGGCAGTTGAAGGAGCACTTCGAAATTCTCTATGGCGGCATCGACAGCAAGGAGATCACCGAGCGCCTGTCCGCCCCGAGCGGAGCCATGGGCGCGATACAGCGCATGATGGCCAACGAAGTCGCCTGCAAGAATGTGCCAGTGGATTTTGCCCTCGATCCGTCAAAGCGCCGGCTTTTCCCCAGCATCGAACCAGATGTTGTTCCCAGCCCGGACAATCCCGTCGCCGAAGCAAGAATCCGCGCGGCCATCGTGCATCTCCACGACCACATTCTCGGACGGTTGGACCTTCCCAATTCCGCTGAGGTAGATCGCACCTACGGGCTTTTTACCGGCATCATCGCCGAGGCACAGCAGCGGGGGAAATTCGAAGAACTCGAGATCTACCACTGCCGCGCCGAAGGCGAGAAACGCGTCGAAGATCCGCACTATACCCTGCGCGCCTGGCGCGCCGTGGTGACCTACCTGCTGCGACAACACGAATTTCTTTATGAATAGCCCCGCCCTTCCTCCATGAGACGCGACTTTATTAAACTCTGCGCCCTCGCCGGACTCGGCTTCGCCTCGCCGATCGGATGGTTGCGCAAAGCGCCGGCCGCCGCGAAAGAACCCGCGCCCTACGACGGCCCTTACTACGTCGTCTTCAACGCCGCGGGCGGATGGGACACGACGTATTTGATGGACCCAAAAGGCGTCGGCGAAATCAACCGCCTCTACCACCAGGGCGACATTCGGACCGAGGGAAAACTGAATTTCGCTCCGAACGCCGCGCACATCTCGAAAGGCATGAGCAACGAGGATTTCTTCGCGAAATACGCCCACGAACTGCTCGTCTTCAACGGCCTCGATTACTCGGTCAATAATCACTCGCCCTGTTCCCGGTACATGGCCACCGGCAAGCTCGACAGCCTCGCCTACCCGACCTTCGCCGCCCTCGTCGCCGCGTGCAAAGGCCCTGACTGCCCGCTCGCCTTCCTCACTTTCGGCAACTACTCGGCCACGGGAAACCTCGTCCCCATGGCCCGTGTGCCGTACATGCCCGTCCTCGAGCGGATCGCTAATGCCGATTGCGTCGAAGGCAACCCACGCAGCCCGTACCACGATGACTTTGTCGCCGACCGCATCGAAGCGGCGCTCAAGGACCAGACCGACGCCCGCATTTCCGAGGCTCGACTGCCCCGCATCGAGCGGTCACAGAGCATGCTGTACGCAGCGCAGCTCAACTCCAAAGCATTGCAGCGAGTCACGCCCTACATTCCCCGGGAAATGCCGAAGGAACGCCTCGCCCAGCAGGCCGAGATCGCCCTCGCATCCTTCAAAGCTGGCGTCTGCGTTTCCGCGAATCTTTCCATCGGCCAGTTCGACAGCCACGCCAACAACGACCGCGATCAAATGAAACTGATTCCCGAATTTCTCGCCGGGATCGACTACACGCTTCGCCGCGCGGAGGAACTGAGAATCCGCGACCAACTCGTCGTCATTATCCAGAGCGAAATGGGCCGCACTCCGAATTACAATAACGGCAACGGCAAGGACCACTGGTCCATCGGCTCGGTCATGTTCCTCGGTCCGGGCATCAAAGGAAACCGCGTGATCGGTTCGACCGACGACGGCCAGTTCCTCATTCCGATCGATGCCCAGACTCTCGCCAGCGAACCGGACACGAAGAAAGGTGTCCGCGTCCGTCCGGAACACATCCACTTCGCCCTCCGCGAACTGGCTGGCGTGGCGAAGCATCCGTTTAGCGATAAGTATCCGCTCGTCATCGCCCAAACCGAGCAACTGGTCAGGTTGTGGGGATAGCGATTCCTGGCGATCTTGGGGCCTGAAATAGCGGCCGTGAGATGCGCGGCTTCGTCCGCAACCGGGATTCATTAGCAATTACAAACGGTTTCCTAACTCTTGACGAGATAGCCTTTCGCCAGCTCAATAAATGCCTCCGCTGATCTTTGACCCCAGGCCTCATCGTGGCCGAGCTCAGCGGCGAGGAGTTGACCGACCAGCGGTGCAGCTTCGATGGCCGATCGCGCGTCCAGGAGGAGGCTCCGGGTTCTGCGCGCGAGAATATCCTCAACGCTGCGAGCCATTTCTTCGCGGGCCGCCCAAATGGCTTCCCCTCGGCAATACGGCAATCGGGCGTGGAGCGGCTCGATCAACTCGGATTGCTCACGCATCAGTCCAAGGATGTTTTCCGCATCGGAACCGAAAAGATTGATCAGCGGCGAGCCGTCAAATTTCCGTGTCGTACTGCCGTGTATGGGCAGGTGATGGGTCCGGCAATCGCGTTTATCAAATCCGGCTATGGTTTCAGCGTGGTCGATTGCGTCTTCCGCCATCCGGCGATAAGTGGTCCATTTGCCGCCAGCGATCGTGATGAGGCCGGTCTCGGAAACAATTATCGTATGATCTCTTGATAGTGCAGCGGTATTGCCGGTTTCCCCTTGTTTGATAAGAGGTCGCAAACCCGCATAGACGCTCAACACGTCGGCTCGCGTCGGGTCGGTATGCATATATCGCGCGGCATTCTCGAGAATGAAGTCGATCTCTTCTTCCGTGGCACGGGGTTCGAGCGAAATGTCTTCCGTGCTCTCGTCGGTCGTACCAAGGACCACGTATCCGTGCCATGGAACGGCAAACAGAACGCGCCCGTCCGTGGTGTGCGGAACCATGATGGCCGCTTCCTTCGGGACAAATTGTTTGGGCAAGACAAGGTGAACCCCGCGGCTGGCCGCGATGATGTCCTTTCCACCGGGATCATCCATCCGGCGCAACCCATCGGAAAATACGCCCGTGGCATTGATGACGCACCTCGCCCGCACTTCAAATTCATAACCACTCTCCATATCTAGTGCGGAGACACCGGAGGTCAGGCCGTCCGTTTGGAGCAATCCCGTGACTTTGACATAGTTGGCTGTCACTCCGCCGAGATCCCAGACGGTCTGCGCCAGATTGACGGCGAGCCTGGCATCATCAAACTGGCCGTCGTAATAGATCACGCCTCCAACCAGACCCTCGTTTTCGAGCGTAGGGATCTGTTCCAGGGTTTCGCTCTTGGAAAGATGACGCGAAGGTTCCAGACCGAGCTTTCCGGCCAACACGTCATAGACCTTCATTCCGATGCCGTAGAACGGTCCTTCCCACCAACTGTAGTTGGGGACGATAAAGGCCTGATGGCTGACGAGATGCCTGGCATTCTCGCAAAGCAGCCCACGTTCTTTGAGCGCTTCGAGCACGAGGGAAATATTACCCTGTTTGAGATAGCGCACCCCGCCGTGAACCAACTTCGTACTCCGGCTCGAAGTCCCCTTGGCGTAGTCGGCCTGCTCTACCAACGCGACTTTGTATCCGCGGGCAGCCGCATCGACCGCACAGCCGAGTCCCGTCGCCCCACCGCCGACGACAATCATGTCCCAGAGCTCGGAATTGTCAGAGAGGCGGGCGATGGCCGCAGGCCTTTTCATTTTAGTACTCGATCGACCCGTTCAGTCTTCGTGCCACCCTCTCGCGCGTTCGACTGCACGCGACCACTGGCGCCGGGTCGCGGCTGATTCGTCCGCCGAGAGCTGAGGCTCAAACGTGCGATCCATGGCCCAGTGAGTTGCGATCTCATCTTCGTCACCCCAAACACCGGTCGCGAGCCCCGCGAGGTAGGCGGCTCCGAGCGCCGTCGTTTCCACGCACTTGGGACGAACGACTGGAACCTGAAGCAGGTCCGCTTGGATCTGCAGGAGAAGATTGTTCGCCGACGCACCACCATCGACCCGCAATTCTTTCAACGGCACGTCGGCATCTGCATCCATCGCCGCACAAAGATCGGCCACTTGAAAAGCGATGCCGTCGAGGGTCGCGCGGGCGATGTGGGAGGCGGTGGTTCCACGTTCGATGCCCACGAGAGCGCCGCGAGCACGAGGGTCCCAATACGGGGCACCCAGTCCGGCCAATGCCGGAACCAGATAGGCGCCCCCGCTGTTCGGAACACTGGCGGCCAGCGATTCAATTTCGGATGCGGATTTAATCAGACCGAGTCCATCCCGCAGCCATTGGACGGCGGCTCCACCAATGAAGACACTCCCTTCCATGGCGTAGTCCGGTCGATCATCGCCGATCTGCCACGCGATCGTTGTCACCAAATTGTTCTTCGAAAGCACCGCACCTTTTCCAAGGTTCAGAAGCAGAAAACATCCGGTCCCATAGGTGTTCTTGGCCATACCCGGTTTGAAGCAGGTCTGCCCAAAAAGGGCCGCCTGCTGATCGCCACCGATGCCGGCAATTGGCACGCCGGGAGCCAGGCTGTCGGCTGCGCATTCCCCAAAGATCCCACTGGACGGCATCACCACCGGGAGAACTTCACGCGGAATATTCAGCAGCTGCAGTAACTCGCCATCCCAATTCCCCTGATGAATATCATAGAACAACGTTCGACTGGCGTTCGTCGGATCGGTCGCGTGAACGGCTCCGTTGGTTAACTTCCACACCAGCCACGTGTCCACCGTGCCGAAAGCGAGTTCACCAGCCTCGGCACGTTTTCTGGCACCGTCATGGTGCTCCAACATCCAGTGCAGTTTCGTTCCGGCAAAATAGGGATCGATTCGCAGCCCGGTCTTTCTCGTAATGACCTCCTCCTTCCCCGCATGTCGCAGATCGTCGCAGTAACGGGCCGTGCGTCGGTCCTGCCAAACGATCGCGTTGCCCACCGGTTCGCCGGTTTTGCGATCCCAGAGCAACGTTGTTTCACGTTGATTGGTGATGCCGACAGCAACGATATCCCCGGCTGTCAGATTCGCTTTCTTCAGCGCGTTGCGAGCGACAATCTCCTGGGAATTCCACAGATCCAGGGGATCATGTTCCACCCAGCCACTCTGCGGAAAGATCTGCCGAAACTCCCGCTGGTCCATCGCGACCATGCCACCGGCTTCGTTAAATACAATCGCCCGGGAACTCGTCGTCCCCTGATCAAGCGCAAGAATGAAAGCCATATCGCCAGGGACGTTGACGTTAGAGGTCCAGATAAGTGCCTGTCGAACTGTTTTCCACCAATAGCACCGAGAAGGCGTAAGATCAGGATTAAAGTAGCGCTGGAGACCGCAACCTCCACCGCGTTTGAGCCGACCCCGTGATGTATGGGGGGATTCATACGAGGATCCATTTCAACGTGCCGGGGTGAAGCGCTCGCTGGGAAAACGGAACAATCACGCGATCAGTTCCAGGATCACCTGTCCTCCGAATTGGCTAAGCTGTTTGTAACGACCAGCGTGGTAGTAGGTCAGCTTGTTATCGTCGAGGCCGAGCAGGTTCAGCAGCGTGACATGCATGTCGCGGATGGGGTGGACGACGTCCACGGCCTTCAAGCCGAGTTCATCGGTTGCGCCAACGATTCCCGGTTTCACGCCGCCGCCGGCAAAGAGCATGGTCATGGCCTTGTTGTTGTGGCCGCGGCCGAGGGAATAGACACCGCCGCGCTTGTTGTTGTCCGGCGTGCGTCCGAATTCCCCGGTCCAAATGACGAGCGTGTCTTCGAGCATCCCGCGCTGCTTGAGGTCGCGGATGCCGTCGAACGCGCCGACGGAAAGGTGAGCGGCGCGTGGTTTTTTGCAGCACGCGCGTGCCGGTGAAAGCGCTTTTCGAGAATCTGGAGGACGGTGCGACGGTGGATCAGTTTCTCGATTGGTTCCCGGGGGTCAAACGGGAGCAGGTTCAGGCGGTGCTGGAGTTCACGGAGCTCAGTCTGACGCCGGTCTGAGAATCACTGGCTGGGCGTGAAGATTCTCTTCGATCAAGGCAAGCCTGTTCCGTTGCGACATGCTCTGCCGGTTCGCCGCCACGGGAGCAGTGAACTCTGCGAGCGCTGGAGCCGACCCGCGCGCTGCCAGGCGCAGAGAAGCGCCGTTGAGAAAGCTGCTCCGTCAGATGCGGTGCACCTTCTTTTCAAAATCCTGAACGAAGGAGCGTTTCCGCTTTCGTATCACTTGATGCCCCTCGGCGGCAAGGCGGCGGGTCAGGAGTTCAATCCCGCCAGGATACTTGGGATTGAGTTCGCCGTTCGATTTGAGGGTCCGCCAGTAAGGCGTGGTGCGTTTGGCGCCCTCGGCTTCCGCCTCGGCGGCAGCGTGAGCGGCGATCCAGGCGAAGATGCCGGTGGTGATGGGACAGCCAATGGTGGCGCCGTGTTTTTGTGCCAGCGCCTTTCGTAAGTCATCGATTGTAGTCAGCTTGCCCTTCGGCACACGGCGCATCAGTTCATCCACTTCGCGCGGCGCGGGAATGACGAATGTGCCTTCGCCCCAGCGTTTGCTCTTCGTTTCGTCAATCGGGCAGACTCGAGGAAATCCTTTGTCGTCCGCCAACTTTTCACGCCAGGATTTTTTCAGTTTGGGCATGACAAGCTTCTACCTGTTTTCCTTGTGAGCCGCACGTGAATCCGTCAGGTCGTTGACTGCGCCAGCCCTCTGCCGCTTTGGGAGCGAGGTGATAATAGGTGTGCTCTCACGCTCGCGGCGCGCAGGGGACTGCGCGCCCTACCCGGCAATGCAGCCCGCGTCGTAAGGAATTGTCCCTCCGCACAACCCTCGCTAGATTTCGCGCATGGAAATGCCCACCCGCAAGAGGCTTCCCCACACAGTTCCCCAATGGGTTCCCGAAGACAGTTGGTTTTTCATCACGATCAAATGTGTGCCGGCAGGAAAGAACCAATTGTGCCGCGCGGACACGGGCGACGCCGTGCTGGCGGCAATGCGGCACAACCACGACAAATGCGTCTGGCATTGCCGGCTAGCTTTGCTCATGCCGGATCACCTGCACGCCATCGTCGCCTTCCCTCGCGAGCCGGGCATGACATCGGTGATCCGAAACTGGAAAAAGTTTGTGGCCGGCCAACATGGCGTGAATTGGCAGCGCGATTTCTTTGATCACCGCTTGCGCGATCATCACGAGCTGGAGGAGAAAACCGGTTACATCTTGATGAACCCGGTGCGCAAAGACTTGTGCGAACGAGTGGAGGATTGGACGTGGATCTTTCGCCCAAATGACCGTCCTACACCGCAACCCAGGTAGGGCGTGCCACTCCGTGCGCGCCGACGGGGAGGCGAGCGGATTGAGTGATTCGGAACTCCTGCGAACAAAACCGCAGGTTCAACGATCGATATTCAAAACACCTACGGCTTTCCATGCTCGTAAACGTTTTCGATTTCCGCGGGGGAAAGCGCCGCGGCAAAAAGCGCGAATTCGTCCATGATTCCGTTGAGATTGCGGACGGCGAACTTCGGATCCTTTGAATAAGCAGGTTCGCTCCAGTTGCAGATTGACGCCGCCCCAAAAGTGACCTTCTCGACGAGATATTCTTCCGGAATCATTTCCTCGCTGAGCACTTTGCCATTGAGGAAATGCGTCACCTTTCGCGCGTCCACGTCGTAGGTCGTCGCGATCATCACCCACTGCCCGCTGAGCGAAGGATTCCAGAATGGCGGTGAGAAGAAGTGGTATTTGTCCTTCTCACCTTTTTTCGCATCCCAGCGGTCCCGTTTCTTCACGGAGAAAAAGATTCGTCCGTCATCCATGATTTGCCAGTGCGGTTGGGTCACCTTGGCCCCGTCGGTGAGGAAGAGCGAATTATACCAGCGATCGAGACTGTTAATCTTGACCCAGGTGAGCAGCGTAATGGATCGGTATTCGCCCGGCACATTGAGACGCACCCGGCTGCCCGTCGGGCTGAAATCCAACGCGCCACCGGCCTCACCCCAGCGATCAGGCGCCCGCGCGGCGGCGACGATGGCACCGTCGATACCGGCGTCCGCCGTCGCGGTGGCGGTGGCGGAATTGGACACGCTGCGGCTCCAGCGCCCATCGCTGCCCATCCGGTAATAGACCGCGAGCCGAGGTTCCCGCCGCAGCTTCGCGCTGAACTGCTCCCAATCTGCCCGTCGCGTCTCACGCGCCGAGGCCAGCTTTTCGCCAAACTCGGCCATCCCGACGAAACCATCCGCGTCGGATTTCAGACGCGCGCTCTTCCCGTCGATCTCCCAGCGCAGGGCTTCGCCCTTGGCCATCAACTGCATCGCGTCCGAACGTGGATGCCACTCCACCTCGCCCTCGATCACATGGACTTCCGACTGCTCGGGCGAAACATTGAGGGCAAACTCCGTACCGAGATCCACCACCTCGCCCTCTGCCGTGCGGATGCGAAATCCATGCGCCGGCTCTGGCACATGCGTCCGCACCTTCCCGCGGGTCACCGACATTTCCATCGGCGAGAGTACCTCGAATTCCGCCTCGCCTTGGACGATACATGTCACGCCGCTGAACAATTCCAACTGCGCCACTCCGGACGTGAGATGCATCCGACCCGGAGGAAGCAAGGAGCCATCGGCGAGAGTCCCCGCGTCTTTCCAGACCGCCGCCGATTGACCAGTGAGCACGGCAAAACCGCTGGCCTGCAATTCGATCGGTTTCGCCGCCACGGGTTTTGAACGATGCACCCCGAAAATGAGGGCACTCACCGCGCCCAACGCCATCACGGTGGCCACCAGCGTCGCGTCGGCGAGGGCATCGGCACGATCTTTTGCGACGAAGCTCCCCCTTCGATTTCCAGCAGCGCCGTCAAGGTCAGCCGGTCGTAGTAAGCCTCACGCGCCTTCGGATCGACCGACAACTCGGCTTCGATCCGCAGAAGATCCGCCTCGGAAATATCGCCCTCGAGGAGCGCATCGATCAATTCATTCAGTTCGTGGCGATACATCCTTCGGCCTCCATGGTTCCAAGTTGTTTGCCCATGCAGGCGAGCAACGCGTTGCGAAGCCGATGCAGCGTCACCTTCAACCCTCCGACCGTCCGTCCGGCGACTGCCGCAAATTCCTGCAGGGTTCCCGCCTTCGAATACCGATGCAGCAAAAGCGCGCGATCCGTTTCACGCAACTTGCCGAGGCATTGCTGAAGCGCTTCGTGGCGGCGTTCGAGTTCGTCGCTGTGCCCCGCCAGTTCATCGGCAAACGTCGCCTCGAGTTGCTCGCTAAAAGCCAGTCGCGAATCCCGCGCCTGCCGCTTGCGATAATTCAGCACCTCGAACCGTGCCACGCTGAACGCCCACGCTTTGAAATTCGTCCCGACCGTGAAGTCATCGCGCTTCTGCCAAAGCGTCGCATTCGCATGCTGCGCCAAGTCCTTCGCCGCCGAGTCGCCGGGTAGCAGCGACTGCACATAGAGACGCAAACCGAGTTGATGCTCGGTCAGCAAAGCAACGAACTGGCTTTCGCGTTCGGATTCGTTCATGGTGGATTCTCCCCCGCAAATGCCGGATTCCGAAAAAGGTTAACTCAGAAAAATTACTGTCCCTGATACGATCACCTATGCGAAGAGCGCCTTCACCACCTTCGCGGATTTCGTGATATTCGTCAGACGCTGGTGCGCGCCCTGATGCGGCCAGGTCAGCTTTTTGTGATCAAGGCCGAGGGCATAAAGCATGGTGGCGTGGAAATCGTTGATGGTCACGGGATCGACGACCGCACGGTAGCCGATGGGATCGGTCTCGCCAAAAGTGACGCCGGGTTTGATCCCGCCGCCGGCCATCCAGTAGGTGAAGGCGTTCGGATTGTGGTCACGCCCGGTCAGGGTCATGGTCACGCCGTTGCGGTTTTCGCGCATCGAAGTGCGGCCGAATTCTCCGCCCCAGACGACGAGCGTATCGTCAAGCATGCCGCGCTGTTTGAGATCCGTGATGAGCGCGGCCATGGCTTTGTCGATCTGCGTGCAGCGATCCTTGAAGCCGCGATTGAGCGCTTCATCCGCGCCGGCGCCGTGCGAATCCCAGCCCCAATGAAAGAGCTGGATGAAACGGACGCCAGCCTCGGCGAGGCGGCGGGCGAGGAGGCAATTGTTGCCAAAAGATTCCTTCCCCGGCTCCGTTCCGTACAGCTCGTGGATATGGGCGGGCTCGTCCTTGATATCCATCACACCGGGGACAGCCGTCTGCATGCGAAACGCCATTTCGTATTGGGAAATACGGGTCAGCGTCTCGGGATCACCGACTTCCTGATAGGCGTGCTCATTGAGATCTTTCAGCGCATCGAGCGCGACGCGACGCAGATCGCGGCTGGTGTCGCTGGGATTCTCGACATTCAAAATCGGGCTCCCGACAGCACGGCATTGCACGCCTTGATAAACGCCAGGCAAAAAACCGCTGCCCCAAAGTGCCTTGCCGGCTCGCGGCGGGCGTCCGCCGGAGAGCAGCACCATGTAGCCAGGCAGGTTTTCATTCTCGGTACCGAGGCCCCACGTCACCCAGCTCCCCATGCCGGGATAACCCAAACGCGCAAAACCGGTATGCACGCAAAGCTCCGCCGGCGCGTGGTTGAATTGGTCCGTGGTCATCGTTTTCACGAAAGTAACGTCATCGACCACCTTGGCGAATTCCGGAAGCCGGTCCGAGACCCAGGCGCCGCTGTTTCCGTGCTGCTGAAAGCTGTATTGTGGTCCCATCAGCTTGGGCACGCCCTGAATGAAAGCGAAACGCTGGCCTTCCAAAAAACTCGCCGGACAATCCTGGCCATCGAGCTTTTGCAGCTCGGGCTTGAAATCGAAAAGCTCGAGCTGGCTCGGCGCCCCGGCCATGTGCATGAAAATGACGCGCTTCGCCCGCGCGGCGAATTGCGGCGGGATCGCGTTGAGCGGATTGGCGGTGTCGTGAACGATGCTGGTGCTGGCCCGGCCGGCGGTGGAGCCGAGCCACATGGCGCCGAGGCCGGTGGCGCAGTTGCGCAGGAAATGGCGGCGAGTGGCCTGCTGGCGATGGGCGAAGGTGAGTTCGTTGAAGAGATTCATCGGGTCACGGATTCGTCGAGGTTGAGGAGGACGATGGCGGCGGTTTTCCAAACGGTGTTCGGATCGTCGCACGACTCCTGCGCACTCGCCACGAGCTTCGCCAATCGGTCGGCGACGGTGGCGTCGGGCAGGCGTCCGGTGATCAGCCGATAGCCATGCGCGAGTCGGGCGCCGGTTTCATCGTTCGCCAATTGCATCCGGTTGGCGAGGGCTGCTGCTGCTTCGTCGAAGACCTCGTCGTTCAGCAGCGTGAGGGCCTGCACGGGAGTATTGGAAAGGATGCGCCGCTGGCAATTGATCTCGCGCGAGGGCGCGTCGAAGACGGCGGAGCCCGGATACGGGATGGAGCGCTTGACGTGGGTGTAAACCGCGCGGCGGTAGCGTTTCGGATCACCAGTTTTCGGGATGGGCCATTTTTCGCCTCCAACAAATGGCTTCCACACGCCCTCGGGAATCGGCGGAAATGCGGGCGGCCCGTGCAGCTCGGCATTCATGAGACCACTCACAGCCAGCGCTTGATCACGTAGCATCTCAGCGGTGAGACGCAGGCGCGGACCGCGGGCGAGAAGGCGGTTGGCGGGATCGCGTTCGAGTTTCTCGGGAGAAATCCGGTTTTCCTGGCGGTAGGCGGCACTGAGAACGAGTTCGCGCTGCATCGCCTTTACGCTCCAATGCAGATCTTCACGGAAGTGCACGGCCAACCAATCGAGCAGCGCCGGATGGCTCGGCTTTTCTCCGGCCGAACCAAAGTCTTCCATCGTCTCAACGAGGCCTATCCCGAAGACTTGCTCCCACAACCGGTTCACCATCACCCGTGCGGTGAGCGGATTGTCGGGCGCGACGAGCCATCGCGCGAGCGCGAGACGATCGGGCTTTTCCCCAGCGGGCAGCTGAGGAAATGAATGCGGCACGCTCGGCGGCGCTTCTTCGCCGCGCGTCAGCCAATTTCCCCGGACAAAGACCTGCATCGAGCGCTGCAACGGTGGCTCGAGTTCCTCCATCACCGGCAGACTGACGGAGGGAATTGATTTCCGCTGCTTTTCGAGATCGGCCAAGGCCTGGAGGTCATTGTGTTGCTGTTCCCCGCCGATCAATTCCGTCCAAGCCGGATCGCCGGAAACAGATAGCGCACCGTGCCGGATCACCAAGGGAAAGGCGCCTTGGATCGTCGTGTCGAACGCTAGAACGATGCGCAGCGATTCCCCCGCCCCCAACATCACCGGCCCCTCAGGCACGAAGACGGCGTGGCGCGGGCCATTCATCCGCGTGAACGCAGCAAAGCCCTTGTGCTTCGCGCCGCTGAGGCTGCCCTCGGGAGGAAGGAACGGGTCTGGCTCGTCGCTAAAGACGCGCCCGAATTTGACCGGCACCGGCTTTCCGCCGTCGGCGGGGACGATCTCCGTCGTGATCCGATCGAGCACGAATCCCCATTCGGACACCGTGCGTGCTTTCTCCGCGTCCACAGGCAGGGCGTCGAGTCGCAGCGCGGTCAATTGCCGCAAATCCTCCGGCACTGGCACTGGCGCGGTCACGGTCACTTTCACGCCGCCCGGGACGGTGCCCGTGAGCAGATATTCGTCCCGCCCCTCCCGTTCCATCACCTCGGCACCACAACCCTTCGCGGACACGTCCAGATCAATCAATCCCCGCCACATTCCGTCCCGTGCCGAAAGGTCAATCGCCGGCGCATGGATCTTGCCGCGCAACTCTTTGATTTGATTATCGAGGGCATTCGCTTGCTCATAATCCGCCTCCGCGAGCGGAACCCTCATCAACGGATAATCCGCTTCGGTATCGACATCGCGCGTCTGATTTAGGATCGCGGCGAAGCGATAGAATTCCTCGTGCCGAAACGGATCATAGGGATGCGAGTGGCATTGCACGCAGCCGAAGGTGACGCCCTGCCAAGTCTGCCAAAGCGTGCTGACGCGATCGATCAACGCCTCAATGCGGAACTCCTCGTCATCCGTGCCGCCCTCGTCATTGGTCGCTGTCGCGCGCTGGCAGGCCGTGGCGATCCGGTCCTCCATCGTCGGCTCGGGCAAAAGATCACCGGCCAGCTGCTTGATTGTGAATTCGTCGTACGGGACGTCGCGATTGAACGCGTCGATCACCCAATCACGGAATTTCCACATGTCGCGATTTTGATCCTGCCCGAGCCCCTTCGAGTCCGCGTAACGCACCGCGTCGAGCCACATGGCCGCCCAGCGTTCGCCGAAATGCGGCGAAGCGAGGAGGCGATCCACCTCGGTTTCCAGCGCGGACGGAGATGGGTCATTCAAAAAGCGCTCCGTCTCCTCGGGCGTCGGCGGCAGCCCGATGAGATCGAGCGAAACGCGGCGCAACAAGCGCGCGCGATCCTGCTCCGGTTCGGGCTTCAGGTTTTCGGATTCGAGCCGCGCGAGGAGGAAACGATCGACCGGCCCACGAGCCCACGAAGAATCGGCAACTCCAGGAATCTCCGGTCGAACCGGCTTTTCGAAAGCCCAATGCCCTTCCCAGACGGCGCCTTCCTTTACCCAACGCGTCAGCAAATCGACCTCCTCCGCGCTCAGCATCGGTGATTCCTTTTTCGGCGGCATTGGGTCATCTGCATCCGTGATGCGCTCGATCATCATCGACTCCTCCGGTTTCCCCGGCACGAGCGCATATTCGCCTGACTCGCCCTGCTTCAGCGCATCCTCCCGAAACAGCCACGAAATCTCCCCCGCCTTTTTCACGCCACCGTGACAGGTGATGCAGTGCTTGTTGAGCAATGGCCGCACCTCATCACGGAAGCTCACCGGCGCCGAACTGGCCTCCCACGCCAGCGGGAATGCACTGACAAACGTCAGGATGCGGAGAATGGAAGCGTCGGGGGACATAAGCGGGCGCACGCAGGCGAAGGTGGAATCTACCACATGACCGGGCACATCGGTAAGGCGAAAGCAGCCGCTTTGGGAATCGCGATTGAACCCAACGCATGTGCGACGCCGCCAGGGGTCTGCGCTGGCCCCAAGTTGATTTAGCCCGCGGAGGCTCCACGCAGGCCGCGGGAGAGGTGCGCCGAGGGCATGTCAGGAAGCGAGCTGCGGAGTCTATTCAACTGCCCCTGCTGGTGTGGATAATTTTCCTTCGATGGGGTTCCGGTGGCTGGCGCAACCGCGAATTTCCACTGCGCCTCCGGCGTGGAAGAGGATTCCAGAACAACGGATCCCAAAATGGGAGATCGGGAATCGCCGCTCGGAAAAGTGCACGCTTTTCGAGAGCGGGAGAGTCCGATTTCTGGGGAGCATAGGCGTCCTCGCCTGTCGTGGCCGGCGTCCTCGCCGGGCACATCGAGCGTCTTGAGAGGCGGATTCCTTCGTCGCCCGATGGCTTCGGCGTGACGCCAAAGCCGACAGGCGTGACGCCTGTGCTCCCCAGCGCCAGCCTTCCCGCTTTTGGGAAAAGCTAAGTTAGCAATTATTTCGGATCGATGGTATTAGACTCAGGCGTTGAAGTATCGAAGTCGATACGCCCAATAGATGGTAAGCGCGTTGATTGCCAAGCCGCCGAGTAGTGAACACCAAGAATAAAAGCGCTCAACCGGAATACCGAATACGGCTTCGCCGATCCGACGCAAAATTCTGGGTTAGCCCATCTTTGATCAGGAGCATCTGATGGCACCATTCCAAAATGGAAACCGGAGTAGTCAGCTTCTCGCTTTGGTCTTGCGGCGGGGGGCTTTGAGTTCCAAGCTGACCGGGCAATGATCGGAACCGAGGATGTCCTTGTAGATGCGCGCGGCTTTCAGGCGCGGGCGAAGAGCTTCCGAGCACAGGAAATAATCGATGCGCCAGCCGATGTCGCGGGCGCGGGCACCGCTCATCTGGCTCCACCATGTGTAGTGCCCACCGCCTTTCTCGAACTCACGGAAGGCGTCCACAAAACCAGCGTCCACGAACGTGCTGAAGCCGGCGCGCTCTTCCGGCGTAAAGCCGTGGGTCCCGACATTCTGTTTCGGCCGGGCCAAATCAAGTTCGGTGTGCGCGACATTGAGGTCACCGCAGAAGATCACCGGCTTGATCCGCTCGAGCCGCTTTAGATACGCGAGAAAATCGCGGTCCCATTGCTGCCGATATTCCAAACGGGTCAGTTCCCGCTTCGAGTTAGGCACATACACATTCACGAGAAAGAATTCGGGGTATTCCGCGGTGAGAACCCGGCCCTCGCGATCGTGATCCGCCATGCCGATCCCGCACGTGACGCGGATCGGTTGGGGCCGGGTGAGAAGGAGCGTCCCCGAATAACCTTTTCGCTCGGCCGCATTCCAAAACAACGAGTAGCCTTTCGGCCAGACGGCCGGCACGTCCAGCTCCGACGCTTTGGTTTCCTGAAGGCACACCATGTCGGGCTTCTCGGATTCGAGGAAATCCAGAAACCCTCGTTTGAGCACGGCGCGAATGCCGTTCACGTTCCAGGAAATGATTTTCATCAAGCCGAGTCGGGCGGCGGCGTCAGGACATACACGGGCGCAAAAGGGGAGAATCCGTTCTTAATTCGGCGCCCAGAAAGCGGGTTATCCAAAGATTTGCCACCAGCGCCGACCCTTGTTTTCGGTCGGGGGAGCCGGCTTCGGCGGGGGCGGCAGTTGCTCCCGCGGCATGATTTTGATCGACCGAATCTCGATGCGCTCGACGGGATAGTCGTTGCTGTCGACCGGGAGCTCGCTGAGCGATTTCAACATTTCGAGCCCCCAGAGCACGTTGCCGAAAACCGTATATTGGCCGTTGTAGGAAGGCGTGTTGTCCAGGCAGATGAAGAATTGGCTGCCATTGGAGACGCGGGACGGATTGATCTTGTCCGGCAGCCGCGCCGCGGCGACAGCGCCTTTGAGGTGTTTTCGACGGATTTCCGAGGGCAGGCTGTAACCGGGACCTCCCGTGCCCACCTTGTGCCGGTCCTTCTTTTTGCTCAGCGGATCGCCCATTTGCAGCAGCGTATTGGGGAAGGAGCGGTGAACCGCGCACCCTTTATAGAATCCCTTCCGCGCGAGCTTCTCGAAATTCGCGACCGTCGCCGGCGCATCCTGGGTGTAAAGCTCGATTGCAAATTGTCGGAGCGTTTTGTCTTTCCCGACTTTGAGGCTGATCAGAGCGCAGTCATCAGCGTGGACAGAAGTCAACGCAAGGCAGGCAGCAGCGAGGAAAAAGGCGAGTTTGTTCATGAAGTAAAGGGCAGGTCGTGCACAGCGAGGCGAACGTCCGGGCGAGTCGAATCCGGCGCAGCCGCCACCAAATTGTCAGTGGCGACGGAACGCTTGAGGTAGCCGAGAGCGATCGGTCTTTCCAAGGTAAAACTCCACGCCGCGCTGGTGAGCCGACCGATCGGTTTGTCCCGATCGGCACCCAAAAAGATTTCGTCGCCGACAGTCGGCATGGCGCCTGTGGTCGAAACGAAACCGGTAAGGTGGCGATTGACGTGACCGACACTTTTCAAACGCGAAATGACTTCCTGCCCGATGTAGCAGCCTTTGTGAAAATCGATGTGCGTCTGATCGAGCCCCGCTTCCGCCGGCAACGTCGATTCGTCGAGTTCGTTTCCCCAGCGCGGCACGCCCCGTTCCAATCGTAGCGATTCCAGAAAATCCGGTTCCAGGCGGGCATAGTGGGAATGAATCCCGGCCTCCTCGATCGTATCGCGTGTCGCACAGAGATCCCAGCCCAGGCGGCCAAAACGTTGCGCCGAACGAACGGCGGCATCGCGCAAAGCGTGCACCTTTTCGCGCGGATCCGGCCCGATAAAATGCAGGAGGCACTCCGTACCAGGAGCGGCCGTCAGCTCGACATCATCGGCGATGATGTAGCGTTCGAGTCGTGGCGGCAGGCTCTCTGACAAGGCGGTATCGGCATCGACGAAAAGCGCATCCGCTTCGAGGGCGATCATGATTTCCGCGCACAACTTTCCCTTCGCAGTCGTGACGCAGGCGGGAAGGACATGCCCCGTTTGGAGGCTCTGCACATTGGCCGTAACCTGGCCATTGAGGTAGCGGATGCGATCGGCCCCGGACAGGCGCAGGCGCACGCGCGCGGAAATATCAGCGACGCCGCCGCGCTCGAGAATTTCTTGGTATTCGACGCGGTCCATCGTTCAACGGGCACCCGGGCGGGTCATCGCGGGAGAGCGCCCGGCAACAACCATCTATTTGCGGTTCGAGGAAAAGAAACGGCGCAGGATGCGATTGAACGGTCGTGCCACGGGTTCTTCCGGCGCGGCTTCCAAACCTCCGTTCGTGGCCCGCTCATCCTTCTCGTCGTCCTTCGTTTCCATCGAAACCGGGGCGTCATGGACGTCCTGAATGTCACCGGAAAATTCCATCTCATCGCCAACGTCGTGCACAACCGTGCTCGGAGATTTAACACCAGGAGCCGGCGGCGACTCGAGGTCAACCGGCGCCGAGGAGGAGGTCTCGACGCTCTTCGTGGTTTCCAACAGATCACTGGTTTTCTTGATCGGTTCATCCGCGGAAATTGCCTCGCCAAGCGGAACGACCGCCTCAGCAGGCAAAGGGATCGCTTTGGCCAGCACCTCGTCGTGCTCACCCGTCACCGGGGCAGCTTCGGGAACCCGAGGCGGTATCTCGATCTCGTCGAATTCATCCGGATCCGTCTCGACTGGCTTCCGGTCGGTCAACGCTTCCGGTTCCTGATTTCCGGCGGGAAGTGCAGCTGGCTCCGGGGCGGGTGGGAAGCTACCGTCATAGATCTTGAACACGGACGAAAAATCCAGGTCGGCCCAACCGTTGCTGAGGGCACCATACATGACGCCCGCCGTGACCGTGGTGACCGGCAGTTCGAGATCAAGATCGTTGGCGAGATGAATCCCCAGCTGCACATCCTTGAACATGTGCTTGAGCGAAAAGTGCGGTTCATAGTCCGCCGTTACCATCTTCGGCATCTTCAGTTCGATGACACCCGAGCGGCAGGCATTGTGTTCGACCGCGGCCGCAAATGATTCCGGGCTGATTCCGAATTTGCGTGTGATGGCCAGCGCCTCGGCGAGGGTCTGCGTGGTCACAGCGGTGATCAAATTGGTTGCCACCTTCAACGTGGCGGCGTTGCCGACCTTACCGCAGCGCACGATCGCCTTGCTGGTCGCTTCGAGGACGGGCTTGGCCCGGAGATAAACCGATTCCTCCCCGCCGACGTAATAGACAAGCTGGGAGCGATCCGCGGCGCCCTTGCTGCCGGTGAAGGGTGCGTCAAGGAAAGTCGCGCCGCGATTCTCGACCATCCGCGCGGCTTCCAGCGTGGCCTCGGGACCAATCGTGGCATTGCAGATGATGATATGCCGCGGCGTCAGCGAATCACCAAACGCCTCGATCATTTCGAAGACCGCCTGTGCATCCGAGACAAAGATCTGAAGGATTTCGCAGATATCCGCGACTTCCGCCGGCGACCCGAGAAAATTCGGCGCGGGCTTGGGCGTGCGATTCCATACAAAGGCCTGGTAACCGGCGGCGCGCAGACCGGTGGCGACGCGAGCACCGATAATTCCGAGGCCGATCAGGCCGACATTCTTGCGGGATTTTCGAGGCATGGACGAATCGAAGCGGAATTAAGGAAAAGGCTCAACTGCTGTATGCAGCCCAGCGCAAAAGCAGGCCGTTCGATCGCTATAAAAGAGCCGGGCTGTTTCGAGCGGCTCTCGGGGCGCGATTACTTGGCCGGCGGAACCTCAGCGGGCAGCGCCGAGGGCTGGGCAGCAGGCGCCGCAGGTGCAGCGTCCGGCGGGAGATTGATCTTCACATCAGCGTCCGTGCGCAGCTTCTGAGCGATCTTTTGCAGCTCGGCATTCTTTTTCTGGTTGCTGAGAAATTCCATCACCTTCGGTTTGGCTGTCTCGAGCGAGACTGTTTCGGGATCCTTGCGATCAGTGACCTTGATGACGTGGTAGCCAAATTGCGTTCGAACCGGTTCCGGAGAAAGCTCACCTTTCTTCATGGCGAAGGCCACATTGGCGAATTCCGGCACCATCTGATCCTTCTGGAAAAAATCGAGGTCGCCCTTGTTTTGTTTGGCGCTCGGATCTTCGGAAAGCTCGACGGCGAGCACATCAAACGCTTCGCCCTTTTTCAGGCGATCAATGATTTTCTTTGCCGCCTCTTGTTTCGCGATAACGTCTTTCGGAGCCGCGTCCGGTTCGATCTTCAAGAGGATGTGACTGGCCCGCACCTGCTCCGGCATTTTGAATTGATCAGGATTGTTCCGGTAAAATTCGTCCGCATCCGCATCCGTAACCTCGGTTTTGCCCTTCACCTGTTCGTCGAGCCACTCGCGAACTTTAAGGTTCGAAACGATATTTTTCTTTACGGCCTCGATCGATTGACCCGATTTTTCGATCTGAGCCTTCGCCTCCTCCTCCGAACCAAAATTTGCCGTCAGGCGGTCGAAGACTTCCTTGACCTTGGCTTCCGGGACCTCGACTGACACTGCTTTCTTGGCGATGATTTTTTCGACAATCAGATCATCGAGGAGCATTCGGTAAACCCGGGACTGTTGCTCCGGCGGAATATCCGCGGCTGACCGGCCCTGCTGCGCGAGGACGGTTTCGAGCGCGGCATCCAATTCCGCCTTGTTGATCTCCTCTCCGTCCACGACCGCCACGGGATCGGTGATCGCGGACTCAGCCGCCGGAGCGGTCTCGGCCGCCGGTGCCGGCTTCTTCGCGGCTGGCGCGGTAGCCTTCTCCTTCTTGGGAGCGGGAGCGGCCTTCGCGGGTTTATCCGCGGCGAAAAGCGATGACGCGGCCAAAACAGTGGTGACGACCACCGACGTGGCCAGGAGGATACGGAATTTCATGAGAATAGGGACGGCGAGATTCGCATGCGTCACCAAGCTCCGCCAGCGGTAAGTTTTCTCGCCATTAGCCAACGGTTTTGAGGTCCGCCGACGGGAACCAAACGTAGAGCATTAAATACACGAGCACCCCCGTCACCGAGACGTAGAGCCAGACGGGAGCCGTCCAAACGGCCCAGCGACGATGCGAGTCATACCGAGCCTGAAACGCCCGCAGCACGGTCATAAAAATCAGGGGCAGGACCAGGACCGCGAGCGGCGTGTGCGTGCCAAGAATGATGAAATACAGCGTCCTTGGCCAACCAGTATAGGTGAAGTGAGTAACCACCCCAGCTTTCAATGCATGGTAGGTAAGATAGCAGGCAAGAAACAGGGTCGACGTGATCAGGGCCGTGATCATGCAGACGATGTGCGCCTGCTTGCGTTCGGTCTTGATGAAAAACAGGCCGAGCAAAATGAACACCGTGCTGAGTGCATTCAGCGAGGCGTTGATGATGGGAAAGTCGGAAACGTGCATGACGAGACAGGAGCGCGGCGTTCGCGCTAGGGCGCCGGTTCACGGCGGAGTTCCTCAATATCCGCCAGCAACTGACCGGTTTGATCTTCGTTAATGCCATCGTAGAAGCCACGCACCGTCCCGGTGCGATCGACGAGGACCAGCTTGGTGCTGTGAACAATGGGCTCCGGGCTGTTGCGCTCTTCCGCCACGCTGAGTTTAAAGCCGTCATTGGCCAGGTCGAAGATCGCCTTCTTTTCGCCGGTCAAAAACATCCAGTTCGGTCCCGCCTGAAAAGTCTCGGCATACTTCTGCAGCACCTCCGGGGTGTCCTTCTCGGGGTCCGTCGAAATGGAAACGAGGCGAACATCCGGCATCTCTCGAGTTTTCTCCTGCAAAGCGCGGAGTCGGCTCGAGAGCATTGGGCAGGGCCCGGGACACGTGCTGTAAAAAAAATCCGCGACCCAAACCTTCCCCCGCAAATCAGCCAGTTGGACGGACAGCCCGGATCGCTCGGTCAGATCGAATTCCGGAAGAGACCAATGCCGGGGAAGGTGCTCGAGTTTCGCTTCTCCCGGCGGAGGGTCAATCGGGACGAAGGGCGCTTCCTGCCGGCGGCATCCGCCAACCGTCAAAAGCGCCGCCAGCGCGGCCACGGTCACAAAAGAAAGTCGCAAGCTCACGCCTTGGTCAAAACCATCAGGCCCAAAATCAGCGGCAGATAAATGATCGACGCAAAAAACAGCGTCCGCGCGGAATCACGGGTGCGCTCGACCAGAAAGCGAAGGGCACATCCCGTCAGAGCCGTGTCGATGAGGAGCGCGTAGAGCAGATAACTGGTTGTCACCATGCCCGTCCAAAAAGGAATCATCGTGATGAAAACCAATCCGAGCGTGAACCACAGGCTGGTCGCCGCGGTGTGAGCGCCCGTGGTATCGTCCGGATTCAACATCACGAATCCCGCTTGTGCATATTCGTCGCGATACATCCATGCGATGGCGAGGAAGTGCGGCATCTGCCAGGTGAACAGGATGCCGAAAAGCACCCAGGCGCCGAGGTCCAGGGAGGGCCGGGCCGCCGTCCACCCGATGACCGGCGGCAACGCGCCGGAAACTGCGCCGACTATCGTGCAGAACGAGGTCTTACGTTTCAGCGGCGTATAAAAGGCCAGATAAATGATGACCGTCGCCGCCGCGAGATAGGCGGACATGGCGTTGCATCGAATCCAAAGCCAGGCGACTCCCACCACGGCGAGGCCAACTCCCAACATAATGGCCGAAGAGCGTTTCCAACGCCCGGCGGGCAGCGGCCGATGGCGCGTCCGATCCATCAGCCGATCAACCTTCACTTCCATCACCTGATTCAACACGCCAGCCGCGGCCGCGGCGAGGGCCGTCCCGAGCGTGGCATCGAGGATGAGCATCCAGTCCAGGTGCGAACCGCTGGCCATGCAAACCCCGAGAAAAGTCGTGATGATCACCAACAGGCTCAGGCGCGCTTTGGTAATCGTGATAAGGTCCGTCCAGAGACCTGGCTCGGCCAACTCGGGCTCGCTCTCCTCCACGACCACATCCGCCACGGGTGCGATCCGGCTCACGCGGTCACCTCCAGTTTTGCCGCTGCCGGCTCGATGTCCACCTCCGTCGTCGCGAGCCGGCGCGCATGTCCGGCGCGGAGACTGAGCAGGACCGTGGCCGCGAGGAGAGCGGCTCCATTGACGACATGCAGCGAGGTCAAAAGTTGCGGACGCATTTTCCAGATCACGAAGATACCCATGGTGACCTGAGCGACGACGAGCGCAAGCGCAAGTGAGGCCGGTCGAATGATCCGCACGTCCGATCCCCCATAACCCAGCGCCCGGAGCGCCAGCGCTATGATCAGCAATCCGATCAATGCCGCGCCGACCCGCGTGTGGGTAAAATTCAAATCCGTAGCGAGGCCGTGGACCACGGGCAACAATCCACCCTGCGGATTCGCCGCGGGGAAAGTCGAAATGGCCAGCCCAGCTCCGAGGTGGCGCATGACCGCGCCGCTGATCAGCTGCAGGAAAACGACCATAGCCGTGATCCAGCCGAGCCACATGGTGCCGCGCAGTCGGGGATTGGGCTGGATGCCCACCCAAGCTGGAGAAAGGAGCGCGGCGATAGATACGAGCAGGCAGAGGTCTGCCTGTGCAACACAGCCGTGAACAATACGAAAAACGAGCGCTGTCTCGACACTGCCGCCCGTCTCGGTCGTAACCCGCAAACCGCCGAGGACGGCCTGCGTCAGGACCGCACCAAAAGCCACAAAGCTGAGCCAGCGGACGAGGGCCGGATGCCGGTGATCATCCCGCCCGGCACGGACCAGAATCAAAAGGGCAAAGACGAGTGCTGCCGACCACAAGCCAAGGTGAGCCACCATGGGACGGGGTTGTCCGGCGAAGTGAGCAGCGATGGCGGTCAGAACCGATACCCCAATCGCAATCGGCACCGCCCATTTCGCCCGCCAGATCCATGCGCACAGAATTCCAACGAGCAAACCAACCGTTTCCGCGATCAGTCGATGCCCGTGTTCGCGCAACTGATCCGGGATGTGAAACCAGCCCGCAGGATTGAGGGATCCATGGCTGAGCGGCCAATCCGGAAAGGCCATGCCGGCACCGGCCGTCGTGGTGGCGGCGCCCACAAAAATGAGCAGGAACGTCATGAACACGACCACCTTCGCGAAGGCAGCCAACCAGGGATCGGTCGTGGATTGGTCGGCGGCGTTCAAAGTCAGGAATCGCGGGGCGCGGCCATCGCAGACGCGGTCGCGCGTCAAGCGGCCGAAGTTACCGCGCGGCGGCCGCCAGTTGCTTGAACTTGGATGCCGTCGGTTGCGAGACGGTCGCCGGGGCCGGGGCCTCCGGGTGCTGGAGCGAAGAGGTTTCCTTGAACCACTCATCGAATTCCGCCTGCGGCACGACCGCCATTTCCGCCTTCATGAGGGCATGACCGGCGCCGCAGAGCTGGGCGCAGACCACTTCCCAATTCCCCGCCTTCACCGGACGAAACCACATCGGGATACTCGATCCTGGAATGGCATCCTGACACATGCGCATCGAGTGGAGCGAAAGACTGTGAATAACGTCTTTGGAAGAAACCTCAATGACCGTTGGTTTGAACAAGACGAGGTGGAGATCGTTGTTCGTGACGATATCGTCTTTGGCGTTCGGATCATTCCAGTCGACGCCCAGCGGATTTGATCCCGAGACCAACTCGAATTTCTGCACGCCAAATTTTCCATCCGGGCCCGAGTAATGGAAATTCCAGAAAAACTGCTGGCCGACGGCTCGGACGCGCAGAGCCTGGCCCCGATCCGGCCACTGTTCCGGAGCGACGCGTTTGTGCCAGAGCGGAAGGCCGAATCCCAGCAGCAGGACGGCCTCGACCAGTACCACCGTGAATTCGAGATGCGCGGAAGCTTTGCTCTTCACGCCGAAATAATTCGCCTTGGGATTTCGCGAGCGGTGAAAGCGGAACAGGGTGATGAAGAAGAAAGTGATCCAGCCAAAAAAGAGCGCGGCCATAAACCAGTGGCAGAACTCGAGCATGTGATCGATGAGCGGGCCGTGCTCCGAAGCAACCGGGCCCATACCGAGAAGTTTGTTAATCATGGATTAGAATTAGCCATTTTGCGGCTGAAAATCGTCGTTGAACTCGGCGTGCGGCGGCATCGGGCTCAACGACCGGCGATAAAGATAGATCCCGAACGCGCTCAACAAACCCAGGACGCCGCCGATGCAGCCGAGCATCAGAAAGATGGCAGCGTTGGTCGCCTCGGCAGTCGGCGCCGCTGGATCGCCCATGCAGACCGAGCAGGCTTGCGCGGACGGAGTCTGCAAAAGGGTCAGGATCACTGACCCAACCGGCAGGATGGTTTTTGCCGCCGCGCACCGTTTCATGTGATCAGTTGTTTGGCTTTGCGAATGAAAACACATTCATACGCAATCAGAACGACGGCGGCGAGACCGCACGCACCGCCAAAGTACGGCATCGCTCCGGAGGTAAATGACCACACGGCGCAGCCCACACAGAGAATGATCGAGAGTGTGATGAACAGGACGTGAAAGACTTTTAACGACATGACAAATCAGTGATGCGTATGAGTCGTCCCAAAGATCGGATTAAACCAGTGCAAACCGGTCAAGAGGAACAGACCGAGGAAGAAAAGGAGGGTGAAATAGAGGAAACGCCAGATGGTGGACTTCTCACCTTTTAGATGCATGAAGATCGCGGCCACGAGACTGACTTTGAAGGTCGCCACCACCAGGCCGATGATCATGTTCCATCCGTGGCCGCCGAACCATTTATCGAAATCGGCATACGACAGGGCGACCGTGAGAGCGGTAAAAAAGAATAGAACTCCGCCGACACCCCAATACAGCCCCAGGTGCAGGTTGTGGTCGCCGTGGGCGTCAGCATGGCTCCCATCAGCGGGAGGAGAAACTTCCGTGGTGGCTGGCGTATTGGAGTCACTCATTTTCAGGTAAAGCTAGAGGAGGTAGAAAAGTGGAAACACGAAGATCCAGACCAGATCGACAAAGTGCCAGAAGAGGCCGGCCACTTCGACACGGTTGGCCAGATGCTCAGGATTCCTTTTGAATAGCTTCGCGCCCGGTCCCCACAAAAAACAAAACACAATGGCGCCACCCAGCACGTGCAACCCGTGCAGACCAGTGATCATAAAGTAGGTTGCAAAGTAGGTGCTGTGCCGCGGAACGAAGGCGCTCCATGATTCCACGTCCTCGGCTTTTATCTTAATTGGCTTGGCGTCGGGATTAACGTGGACCGGAAGAAATTTCGGCTTTTCGTTCTCTTCGCTGTTCGGATTCTCGTTCGCCGGGTCCGGTTTGACTTCAAACGCCAGTATCGTGACTCCGGGAATCTTCCGCACCTGCTTTTTCGGATCAGTCTCGTCCGGATTCGTAACCACCCCGAGGGTATAGGCGAGCGCCTGAGCCGCGCCAACGGAAGACACTTCGACCTCGAGTTCCTTGCCTTCGTCCTTCTTTTCTTTGACCTCGATATGGTATTTCTCCATCACCCGCTTGAGGTCGGCGGGGTCTGCGTCGGCGACATTGACCTCCAAACCGTGAAGGTGGCCCGTAATCTCAACCCGGGGAGGGAGCGGGGGCTTCATTTCCGCGCGCTTTTCGTTCCCGAGAGCGAACTCGTACTGCGACCACTTGTCTTTTTTGATGTAAGCGCCGAAATGGTTGAACTTGGGCGGCCACTCGAGCACGAGTTTTACGGCCAAAAACAGAAAGGCGCAGATGATCGTGATCATCATCCATTTCTTGTATTCCGCGAACCGGCGCATTTTCAGCGAAGCCCACGCCCGGATCACCGTGACCGAGGATAGAATCAGAACGAAGGTATTGAACGTGCCGATGGGCACATTGAGAAGACCCTTGGGCCAGTAACCCGGCTCCGCACCGAGACGCAGGAAGACGTAGGCGGAAAAGAGGCCGCCGAAGAGCATCACTTCCGAGGCGAGGAAAAGCCAGATGCCGAGCTTGGCATTGTAGAGCCCGGTATCGGGACGGGCCTGGACTTCAAAGGGAATCTGCATGGGTCGGTAAATGGATCGAATGAACTACTTCACGAGAACCGGCTCGGGAGCGGGTTTTTCCGGCGGCTGGGTGGTCGGGATCTCGGTCTGCGGCGTGAAATCCTTGGTCGCGCCCGGGACGCTGTATTCATAGGGACCGCGATAGACGTGCAATTCCGTGTCGAAATTGCCGTGCGGTGGCGGAGAAGGCGCATCCCACTCGAGTGTCGTCCCCTCCCACGGATTGCGGCCCACTTTCTTCCCAAACCAGATCGACCAGATGAAATTGAAAATGAAAGGCAATTGGGCGACGCCGAGGGCGAAGGCGCAGAACGAACTGACGTGGTTCCACTCGAAGCTGGTTTTGCCCATGACGACGAAGTTCGAAATCTCCGGATAGGCGGCGCCACCATCGAACCAGCGTCGATGCACCCCGGCCATCCCCTGTAGAAACATGGGTGCGAAAATACCGTTGATAAACACGATCGAACCCCAGAAATGCACTTTGCCCAGGAATTCGCCCATCATTCGGCCGGTCGCTTTCGGGAACCAATAGTAAACGCCGGCAAAGATCGCGAAGATGGTGCCCGGAGCGACGACGTAGTGGAAGTGCGCAATGACATAATACGTGTCGTGGAGGAAGAGATCCACGGCATTGAACGCCAGCGGAATGCCGGTCAGGCCGCCAATGCCAAACTGCGGCAGGAACGCAACGGCAAAGAGCATCGGAGTCGTGAACCGGATCGATCCGCCCCAGAGCGAAAGCAATAATGCCGTGAGCAAAATGACCGACGGTATCGAAATGATGATGGTCGTGGTCTGGAAGAACGCCGCCACTTTGGCTCCCATGCCCGTCATGTACATGTGGTGCGCCCAGACGATGAAGGAAAGGAAAGCGAGAACAAAGATCGCACCGACCATCGCCTTGTAGCCGTAGAGCGGCTTGCGCGTGTTGTTGGCGATGACTTCGGCCACGATGCCGATGCCCGGCAAAATGAGCACATACACCTCCGGATGCGCGAGGAACCAGAAGAGGTGCTGCCACAATATCGGACTGCCACCACCGGACCAATGAGCGGCGTGGCCCATCGCGTCTCTTGCGGAAGTGATCAAGCCCGTTGGCATGAAGAACGAAGTGCCGAAAGCACGGTCCATCAACTGCATGACGCCGGCTGCTTCCAGCGGCGGGAACGCGAGGAGCAGCAGGAAAGCCGTGACAAATTGAGCCCAGACGAAAAATGGGAGCCGCATCCAGGTCATGCCCGGGGCCCGGAGCTGAATGATGGTCGCGATGAAGTTGACGGACCCGAGTAGCGAGGCGGTGATATTGAAAACCATGCCCACCACCCAAATTGTCTGCCCACTCCAGAAGTGGGAGATTCCGGGGCCCATGTCGGCCAGGTCTGCCAGGGGCGGATAGGACGTCCAACCCGATTTGGGAGCGCCGCCCGGCACAAAGAAGCTCACCGTCATCAAAATGCAGCTGATGAAGAATGACCAGTAGCTGGCCATGTTGATGCGCGGGAAGGTCATGTCCGGCGCACCGATTTGCAACGGCACGACAAAGTTGCCAAAGGCGGCGAAAGCCGCTGGGACGATGCCAAAGAACACCATGAGCGTTCCGTGCATCGCGCCAAAGGAGTTGTAGCCGTCGGCCGTCAACACTCCCATGCGCCCCATCGCATCGTTCGAGAACGCGGAGACACCAAAGATCTTTTGCAGCAGCCCGCCGATCACCGGCACCGCCTCTCCTGGATGCGCCAACTGCCAGCGCATGACCATCATGAGGCAGAATCCGACGAACAAAAAGATCAGACCCGTAACGCCATACTGGATGCCAATGACCTTGTGGTCGGTTGAGAAGACGTATTTCCGCCACCAGCCGAGTTCATGGTGATCGTCGTGGCCATCATGATGACCGTCGTGAGCAGCGTGGGCTTGATCAGACATACGGATAGTTAGGTAATCGAACGGCGAAACAAACTGTTGGCAGGAAATTGCATCTCTGGCCGGGCGGCGCAATCAGGAAGGCGTAAAAAGGCGAGCGGCAGCATGAGGTATCCCTATTTGGCTGGTGCCTCTTCCTTCCAGGCGTCGAGTTCCGGCTGGGTCCAGGGCGCCTTGCGCTCCAGAAATTTTTTGCGGGCCGCGGTGACCACATCCACGGAAACGGGACCGGCTTTGTTTCCAAAATTGGCGCGCACAAAGGTCATGACCGCCGCGATTTTGTCGTCCGTCAGCAATGTTTCCTGCGCCACCATGATGTTGTTGTAGTTCTTGCCATCGACGACAAATGCTCCGGTGTTTCCTTTCAGGATAATCGCCGCCAGTCGTTCGGGAGAACCCTGGACATACGGGGAGTTTGTGATTGGCGGAAAAACGGGGGGGAGACCGAGACCGGTGGGCTGATGGCAGGCGAAGCACACCGTCATATACGTCGCCTTCCCCAACGCCATGACAGCGTCGTTGGCAGGTGCGGCTTCCTGCGCGGAAACACGCAGGGTCGCACAAGAAATTGTTATTAACCCAGAGATAAGCAGGCTCTTCATTGCGGAAATGGGACTTGAAAATCGGTTGTTCATTCCTTCCAGGCCTTCAGCTCCGCCTCGGTCCACGGCGTTTTGCGATCTGCATGCTTCTCCCGAGCGGCCTTGACGACCTCGGGTGACACGGGGCCGGCGGCATTGTCGAAATTGGCCCTCACATAAGTCATCACGGCAGCGATTTGCTCGTCGGAAAGCTGAGCCTCGAGACCGGGCATAAGGTTGTTGTAGGCCACACCGGCCACCGTCATCGGACCCATATTGCCCTTCAGGACCATGGCCGCGAATCGTTCGGGAGTCCCATTGACGTATTCCGATTTGGTCAAAGGCGGAAAGACGGGCGGCAGCCCGAGGCCCGTGGGTTGATGGCACGCGAAACAGACGGTCATGTAGGTTTTCTTGCCCAATTCCATCTGCTTTGGATCGGCGGCGGCCGGCGCGGGCGCCGCCCCGGCAGCCGGAGGTGGAACACTCGCCGAAGATTCAGCCGGTGCGGCCGCAGCAGCATCCGGCTTGGGTTGCGCCGTTGGAGCGGCGGCAACTGCCACGCCCTCAAAAGTGGCATCGGCGGGAATCTTCTCCAGCTCCGCCATCGTCCAGGGAGCAGACTGGCTCGCAAATTCCTTTCGCGCCGCCGCCACCTTTTCCGGGGTGATTTCCGGCGCCGTATTGCCCCACTCAGAACGCACGTAGCTGGCAACAGCGGCGATCTTTTTGTCGGTCAGCGTCTTTTCCCAGGCGGGCATGGCGCCGTTGAACTGTTTTCCTTCGACCACGACGGGCCCCTGCAGTCCTTTGAGGAGAATCGCGATTATCCGTTTTTCTCCAGTGTTGACCCATTCCGAACCCGCGAGCGGAGGAAACTGCCCGGCCAAACCCTGGCCATTGGCCTGATGACAGCTCTGGCAGTTGGCGTAAACCGCTCGACCCTGTTCCGCGAGTGACTTCTCGCCCGCTTCTTCCACCGCAGCCCCGGTTTTCGTTCCGGAGGAGAAAATCGCCAATGGCGAACTCATGTATTCGTCGTAGACGCTCGAGCTGAATCCGCCGTTAAAGATTCCCACGTACAACCCGGCCCAGAAAATCGCGACGCCGCAAACGATGGTCAACCAAAGCGGTATGGGCGTAACATCCGCGCGCGGTTCGCTATGCTCGCGCTTCACCGCGGCGTGAATTTCGCTCACGTCCGGAGTCTCCTGGTAATCGATGCGTTCGGGCCCGTCTGATTGCATGGGTTGGTGAAAGTCTGGTTACTGCGCCGCGGCGGCGGGTTTGGCTTCGGCTTTCCCGCTCGAGGCGGCGGCAACAATTTTGGCTTCGGCCAGCGGATGAGTGCGGTCGAGCGAAAGGAGATAGGCTACGAGTTGGCGGGCTTCAGCGGTGGGAACGATTTCGTAACCCGCTGCGACCGGAACATCGAGTGCGTCCCCAGAGCGTTGGGCGCCAATCTTCTTTTTCTCAAAGAGATAGCGATACGGCGGCATGTTGGATTCTGTGACAATGATCTGCGGATTGTAGAGGTGGAGGTAGTGCCACCGTGCATCCCGCTTTTCCGGTTTGCGCGGATCGCCTTCCATTTCGTTGCGCCAGGAACTGCTGCCGACGTTGCTCAGGTCCGGCCCGAGCCGAACACTGCCGAGCAAGGGTGCATCGTCGTAAATATAATCGCGGGCCACCGTGCGCCGGGGCCCCCAGCCGCGACCGATGTCGGTGCCATTCTGCGGATCACGCAACTGCTGCGTATGGCAGTAGTAACACCCTTCACGAATATAAACCTCGCGTCCCTGGCGGGGATTCACCACCGGATAGACGTCGTTGTTCTCCTCATCCACTTGTGGTCCCAGTCCACCAATCTGCATTTGCGGTACAAAGACCAGGACCAGACAGGAAGCGGCGAAGGCGCCGAAAATTCCAGTGAATAGATTGGACGATCGATTCATTTAGTGAGCCTCCTTTTTGGCCAGGGGAGCAAAAAGCGTCGCTTGTCCCGCGGGCTGGCCGATGCGCAGGAGCATGAGGAGGAAGTGCAGGCCAAAAACGGTGTGGCCGAGACTAACGAGCACCAGCGCTATGATTCGTCCCGGAAGATAGAACTGCCCGAACTGGACGATTTGGGAAAAGGTGTTTTCCGGATCCGACATTCCCATGCCCGCGGCGATCCCGGCCAGGAAAAGGCAGGCCACCGCCATGCCACCGCCGTAGGCTGATCCGAGGAAATGCATTTTAATCAGGCTCGCGGACAACCACTCGCAGCCCACCAGCCGTGGGGTGATGTAGTAGATGGCGCCAAACATCACCATCGAGTAAAAGGAATAGAGGAGCAGCTCGTTGTAAGCCGCCTGATAGAGAGTGAAATGCAGGACGCCATCAACCGATCGAAGTGACGTCAGGACCGAGAGCCCGAGCGCCAGGCAAAAGCAGATCGAACCGAAGAAAGTGAACCGGATGGTCGGCGAATGATAGACCATGTGCTGAACGCCCTGCATGGTTTTGATGATGTTCGTTCCAATCGTCGCCAACGGAACAATCATCATGATGCTGGCGGCGATGCTAATGGTCACCAGCCAGGCCGGAACCGGGCCCCCGCTCAATTTGGTCAGCGCGGTCATGCCCCCGAAAACGGCCCAGGTCCAAAACCCGATCGAGGCCAGATTGTAACTGTAGATCGGGCGATTAGTGACTTTCGGAATGAGGTAATAGGCCGTCGCCAGCCCGATCGCCGTGAACCAGTAATGCTGCAACCCGTGCGCGAACCAAACCGAGACGACATTCTGCATCACTCCCTGGATTTGCGGCAGACCGACCAGGACATTGGCGGTGAAGAACAGCCAGGGGAACCAGAAGAAAGCACCCAGCAAATACCACACGGAGATGAACACGCTCCGATGCGTGCGCTGCCGATAAAGAATGGCGCCCCACATCCCGATAAAGAGATAACCAATGAACATCATCCAGGCGGCCGGTCGCGGCAGGGGCATGGATTCAAGGCCGGTGTTCTTTCCGATGAGCACACCGACCACGGCAAGGACGAGCCCGAAATTCCAGAAAATTGCTCCGACGATCAGAAATCCCGGGAACCGGATTGGCACACGGCACAGACGTGCCATCAGCCAGATGGCCACTCCCATGCCCGCCATACTGGCCCATCCATAGTTGAAGGACAGGGTGAAAGCGGGGACCACGCGCCCGTAGGTCAGGACCGCCGTGTCCGACAGAAATCCTGGATAGCTCAGTTTGAGCGAACTAATAAATCCGTAAATGGTGGCTACCAACAGCCAGGCAAGGGCGACGAAAAAGAAAGTCAGTACCGCGCCGCTGGCAGAAGCATCGATGCGCGAGCGCTCGACGGCCCAGGTCTCGGCATTGGCCTTCTCCGCCTGCGTCTCCGGCCGGGACGGATCCGTGGTGGTCGTCGGGGATTCTGGTGCAGCGACGGCGGACATTATTTGGTCTCAGGTTTGGGATTCTCCGCTGAATCAATCAGCGGTGGACGATCCGGACTGGCCGGCGTGGTGGGAGCGGCCTCAGGTTTCGCATGGTCGGACGCTGGCGCCGCCGGCGTCGTTGACGATGGAGGCGCCTGCTTCGCCGGGTTCGGAAAATACATGGTATCGGCCCCCTGTGGAGCCGACGGCAAAGCCGGCGGTGGAGGCTCCTTGGCCGCGGGATCGATGACCGGCATCGGCAGGCGGGGATCAAGGGGAACCGAAGACGGCGCGGGTTTCTTGGCCTGCAATTCCGCGAGGACCAGCTTCTTGGCCTCGGCGACCGGGATGCGCACCACGCCCTTGGCTTCATCAACCCAACCCGCGGAGTTCAATTGCTCCAGGTCCGCCTTCTGTCTCTCGGCGCTCTTTCCCAGACGAAATTCCGCCCGCTTATCCTCATAGCTTTCCCGCCGACCCGCCCAACGAACACCCAGCAAGACGAGGAGCGTGAAGGCGAAGAAAAAGAAGAGAGCCCAGACGAAGGTTCCGAAGCTGCTGGGCTGCTGACGGGTCGATTCGGTCGCCATGATTAGTTCGTCAACTTCAGGGATGCGGCCAGGCGCGGATCTTTGGTTGGGTAAAGATGGCCGGAGGTTAGATTGCGGAGGAAGAGCCAGCCCAAAATGCCGCCAATTCCGATGACCGGGAAGATGCTAAAGAACAGCGCCTTAAATCCGAACCCGTCGATATTGGCCGGCTGAAAAGCCAGGACGATAATGAACATGTCGAGCAGCTGCATGAGCAGAATCCACATGGCCATGTACTTTAAATACTGCGGCGCCTTCTTGACCCATTGCGTCAGCAGAATCGGAAAGATGAGGAAGAAACGGCCGACGACGAGGAAAGTACTTAGATACCACCAGTTACCACTGTTGCGGATGATGAAGTAGCTCGTTTCCTCCGGGATGTTGGCATACCAGATGAGCATGTATTGATCGAATCCGATGTAGGCCCAGAAAATCGTGAAGGCCAACATGAACTTGCCCATGATGTGGTAATGCTCCTCGTTCACCACTTTCAAATACCCGTTCGCCTTCAGCGCCGTCACGATCAGGACAAGCAGTGACATCGAACTTCCGGCCGCCCCGGCAAAGAGATAGACACCCCACATCGTGGAAAACCAGTGGTAGTCGAGGCCCATGAGCCAGTCCACCCCGGCGAAGGTGATTCCCAATCCCACGGCTGGAATCCCGCCCACGCCAAATTTTCTCATCGAAAAGGAGTGGCGCCCGGCACCGTCTTCATCCTGCTGCGTGGAATGACGGCGGAGCGCCGACGCGATCCAGCTGAGAATGACAAAATAGAGTGCCGCGCGAAGGTAAAAGAACCAGTGCGACAAGTAAGGCTGCTTTTCTTCGAGGAGCTGATCGGTGCCAGGCGGCACGTTCCACCAATGGTAGAGAATCCCGAAGCAAAAGATGACTGGAATGAAGAAAAGGAACAGATACGGAATCAGCACCGCCACGTTTTCCAGTTGCCGGCGCACCACGACGGACCATTCGGAATCCGTGGCGTGATGCAGGCAGGTCCAGAAAAGGCAGCCCACACACAGCGTAAAGAAAAAGGCGAATCCAAACAGCCACGAGTAGGCGAATTGCTCCCGCGAAAAAATTGCTAATATCAGGCTGATGACGATGCCGGCGGCGCCGCCGATCAAAAAGAGATTGGATAAGCCGCCGAGCTTCGCGGAATCGAATTTCTCCGCTTCCGGAGTATGGGCGTGGGAATGGTCGCTCATCTATTTAGCTTCGGGCTGCGCGGGTGGAGCTGCGGGGGCCGGTGACGCAGGCTGATTGGGTTTCAACTCGTTTTGTTTTTCCGGCGGCAAATCGGAAAGCTGCCCACGCTGGCTGCGTTGCAGCACGCGGACGTAGCTGACGATCGCCCACCGGTCTTCCACCGCAATGACCGGACCGTAGGCGCCCATGGTGTTCTTGCCATTGGTGATGGTGCTGAAAATCTGGCCGTCGGGCATGATGCGGATGCGGTCGTCCTGCAAATTGGCGACGGTGGCCCAATTGCCAATATTCTGCACGATGCCGTTTCCAGCGCCTGTTTTCCCATGGCAAACCGAGCAATAAATATCAAATCGCTGCTGGCCACGATCGAGCAGAGCCTCATCCACGGCGACCGGAATCCCGTCGCCATAGACATCACCCATCGTTCCCGTATCCAGGTAGTTTGGAATATTGGAAAACCCGGCGCCGTAAGAAGCATTTCGCGCAGCCGCCTGAAGGACCCTGCCTTCGACCGTGTAGCCCGACGGCACGGTTCCGGGGACCCATTCCCGCGCTGAATTCCCGTCCGCGAAGAAAGTGCTGGGCTGCTGTGGATGAATCTTCGGTTGAACATCCATGTCCGGGAAAATCTGAATGGGCGGCTGCGTTGACTTGCTGCCACGGAAACCCGCGAGAGCCAGCACGCCGCAAACTCCGAGAATGAATAGGGCAAAGAAGGTGCGCAGCATGTCCGTTAGTCGTGAATCAGGGTCACGTGAGAGCCGCCAACTTCTTCGAGCAAAGCGCGGGTGCGTTCCTCATGAAACTTTGGATCGCGCGCTTCGATCACCAGGAAGAATCCGTCGTCGCTCGCCCGCTTGAAACGCTCCCAATTGAAAACCGGATGATACCAGGCCGGAAGCCGGTTCATGATCATGATGCAGAAAACCGCCGTGAAGGCCGAGCACAGCACCGTCAACTCGAAGAAAATCGGGATGAAGGCTGGGACGGTAAAGAAGTTATACGGTTTCCCGTGCACGATGAGCGGGTACAAACCAAACGAGGGAATCATGGTCAGACATCCCGCGGTGATAAATCCCGTCGTGCCACCAATGAGCACCGGTGCGGAAAGCCACGATTTTCCCAAGCCCATGGCCTTGTCCATGCCGTGGATCGGAAACGGCGAATTGACATCCCAGCGCTTGAATCCGGCGTCGCGAATCTTTTCCGCCGCGTGGAGCAAGGCCGCTGAGCTATCAAACTCAGCGCCGAGGCCATAGACTTTGCGATATTCAGCCATGACGAATCAATGAGACGGTTCGGCGGCGAGCCCGGCGGTCACGGCATTTTTCTCGTGAACGTCAGGAGCAGGTTGGAAATGCGGGTCGGCTTCCGGGACGACGATTTTGATTTCTGAAATCGCAATCATCGGCAGGAACCGCATGAAGAGCAGGAAGAGCGAAAGAAAAATCCCGAAGGTGCCGATAAACGTCCAGATCTCGACCCAGCTGGGCGAATAGTGTCCCCACGAACTCGGGAGAAAATCCTGCGCCAGCGAGGTCACGATAATGACGAAACGTTCGAACCACATGCCAATGTTAACGAACTGACAAATGATGAACACCGCGACGTAGTTGGTCCGCAGCGACTTGATCCAAAAGAACTGCGGGATGATGACGTTGCAGGTCATCATGCAGTAATAAGCCCAGCGATACCATCCCGGGTTATCGATCCCGAGGCGCGCGTGGAAAAAGGTAAACTTCTCGTAGGGGTTGGCGCTATACCAGGCGATGAACAATTCCATCAGATAGGCATAGCCAACGATCGAACCCGTCAGGAGGATGATCTTCGCCATCTTGTCCACATGCTGCCGCGTGATCATGTCATCCAGCTTCGGATAGACAATTCGTGCCGGGAGCAGGATGGTCAGGACCATGGCAAATCCGCCGAAGATCGCGCCGGCCACGAAGTAAGGCGGAAAGATGGTCGTGTGCCAGCCGGGGAGGATCGACGTGGCGAAGTCAAACGAAACGATCGAATGCACCGATAACACCAGCGGTGTGGAAAGGCCGGCCAGCAACAGATACGCCATTTCGTAGTGGCGCCAGTGGCGATTCGATCCGCGCCAGCCGAGCGCGAAGATCCCGTAAATATAGCGGGTCAGACGGGACTTGGCCCGGTCACGCAAGGTTGCGAGGTCAGGGACCAGGCCGGTATACCAAAACAGGACGGAGACCGTGAAATAGGTCGAGACCGCGAAAACATCCCACAGCAACGGGGACCGGAAATTGGGCCAGATGCCATTGGCATTCGGAACGGGGGCCAGAAACCACGCCATCCAGACCCGCCCGACATGGATGCCGGGGAAGATGGCCGCGCACATGACCGCGAACAGAGTCATCGCTTCGGCCGCGCGATTGATCGAGGTACGCCATTTTTGCCGGGTCAGGAAAAGAATGGCCGAAATGAGGGTACCGGCGTGACCGATACCGATCCAGAACACGAAGTTGGTGATGTCCCACGCCCAGCCATTGGGATGGTTTTCACCCCAAACTCCGACGCCATTGGAAATCTGGTAACCAATGCACACCAGACCAAAGAGCGCGATGGACGAAAAGGGCAGCAACAAAATCCACCACCAGATCGGCGTGCGGCTCTCCACAATTTCCGACACCGCCTGCGTGATCCACGGGAATTTGCGCTCCTGGGCGACGAGCGGAACTTTCCTCAGCTCAGGCTGCGTCTCCAGAGAAATGGTGCCGGCGTTCGACATTAGTGATGCTCTCCCGTGGTTGCTTCTGCTCCGTTAGCAGCGGAGGCGGAATGATGATGGCCGTGTCCGCGCGAATAGGCGGCCATTCTGGCAGCGTCTGGCATTTTTAAATTGGGATTGCGAATACGCGCGAGATACCAGACGCGCGCCTCGACATTTAGATACTCGAGCAAACGGTAACCCCGTTCTTTGGTGCGCAGTTTGGAGACGCGGCTTTCCGGCTGCGCGATGTCACCGAAAACGATCGCTTCGGTCGGGCAGACCTGAGCGCAGGCCGTGGTAAAGGAATCGGCCGGAATCCGCACCTGATCCGAGTTTCGGGCCTTCACCTTGGTGGCGATCTTGGCCTCCTGAATGCGCTGCACGCAGAAGGTGCATTTCTCCATCACACCACGCATGCGCACGGTGACGTTGGGATTCTTGGACATCTGCAGCGTCTCGGGCATGCCTTTTTCGCTAATCAAATTCCACTTCCGCAGCTGATCGAGCTTGCGCTGGTTGTAATCGAAAAAGTTAAACCGCCGGACTTTGAACGGGCAGTTGTTGGCGCAATACCTGGTGCCAATGCATCGGTTGTAAGCCATCACGTTGAGGCCATCTTCGCTGTGCACCGTCGCATTCACCGGGCAGACGGTTTCGCAGGGGGCGTTCTCGCAATGCTGGCACATGATGGGTTGTGAGACCATCTCCGGTTCATCGACCTCCCGATCATCCGCACTCGCAAAATAGCGGTCCATGCGAATCCAATGCATCTCGCGGCCATCGATCACCTGGCGTTTACCCACCACGGGAATGTTATTCTCCGCCTGGCAGGCCACCATGCATGCGCCGCAACCGGTGCAGGAATTGAGATCGACTGTCATGCCCCACTGATGAATGTCATTGAGCGGCGGATGGGCATAGAGAGACCGGTTGTTGATCTCCGTCTTCTTCCCGTTGACCTCTTTCCAATCGGCATGCGCATCCAGGCCCAGCGTTTTCACGAAACCTGGATCTTCCTGGTATTGGGACAGGGTTCCTTCGCGCAGCAAATCGGGACCACGACCTTCCAGACTCCCGTGCTCCTGAGTGATGGCGAGACGATACGTGCGATCGACCGATCGCACCTTCGCGCCCACCGCAAAATAGGGCGCCGTCGTGGTGACCAATGGGTAGGCATTGACCCCTCCACTCATCATCTTGTCCCCGAACACATAGCTTTCGCTGGATTCACCCACATTGCCGACTCGCCCGGCTCCTTTGCGGCCGTAACCCAGCGGAATCGTCAGCGACCGATCAGCGTGACCCGGCAGCACGAGCACTGGGAATTCCAGAAAACGGCCATCCAATTCGATCTCAATGACGTCACCGGTATCGACGGAAAGCTTTTCCGCCGAGGCGGGACTAATGTAAGCCGCGTTATCCCACGTTAGTTTCGTAATCGGGTCGGGAAATTCCTGGAGCCAGGGATTGTTGGCAAAGCGCCCGTCATCGACGCTCGAATCGGCGACAAACACGAGTTCGAAGCCTTCCGGCGGCATGGGTGGAGCAACTTGAGCATTTGCGTCGGCAGGCGCAGCGACCGCAGGCACGGGCTCCGTTTTGACGACTTCGTCCGCAACAAAGCCGTCGCGTAAAAAGGCGTACCAGGCATTGGAAAAATCAGCGGGCTTAATCCGCTCTTTAAACGTTTCCTGAATCAGTTCGGGACCCTCGGGTTTGGTGCGCCCGGCAAACTTCGCCAGAATGTCCAGTTCGGACCAACCGCCGAACAGGGGCAGAATCATGGGTTGAACCGGCACGTAACTGCCATCGAACGCAACACCGTCACCCCACGATTCCAGGTAATGAGCCAGCGGCACCTGCCATTGGGCCAGCGCGGAGGTTTCATCCGCACCCAGAGCCGCCCGAATGACGGTTTTCGCGTTCCCCAACAAAGCGGGAAACTTCAAGTCGAAAGGGGCGTTGTAGGCTGGATTACCCCCGACGATGATAATCGTTGAAATCGTCTTTTGTCCCAGAGCCGTAGCCAGATCCGTGAGACTCGCGGCCGGTTTCGCGGCCGTCCGGCGGCCATTCAGCGTCGCCCCACTGCTGCCGATGGAGGCATTGATCTGCGCCACCGTCACATGCACTGAAGCGGGTTGACGCGCTCCAGCGAGCACCAAGCTTTTTCCCTGATGGGCCTTGAGGTCGGCCGCCGCTTCTTTAATCCACTGCTCGAGCGTCGCAGCCGTCATTCCGGGCACCGCCGCCTTGAGTGCGGAAACAGAGGCGGCATCAGTCTGGCCCGTGAGTTCGGCCGCCAGGATTTTTGCCACCAGTCCAATCTGACTCACAGGAACCCGCAGTCGATGATCCGCGATGCCGCTCGTGACGGTGAAGCGATTATCCACCGCATAAAGCCGGTTCATCCCCTCTTTGCCATCCGGATTCCGCCGCGCCGCAAACTGCCGAACCGCCGTCAAATCGCCTTCCTGACCGAGGAAATCCGCATCCAGAGCCACGATCACGTCGGCGGCTCCAATGTTTGGCACTGCCTGGATCTCAGCGCCATATGGGCCGGCGGAGACTTTGGCGGCCGCATTTCCACTCACCGGCTCGTATACGGCCCATAGCGCCTGGGGAAATTTAGCTTCGATCTCCGCCCGCAAGCGTTCGCGGGTCGGCGACGGGTTTTGCTCCAACAAAAATGCGAGACCCGAACCGTCACCTGCGTTGGCGATTAACTCGTCAATTGCTTTCTCAAAATCCGCACTCGAAACGACCTTCTTGTTGCGGACGAAGTGGCGGATCCGATCCGGATCGTAGAGGTCAAGGAGTGACGCCTGCGTCTGGGCATCGCTGGCTCCCTTCGTGGCGGGATGGCGCGGGTTTCCGTCCACTTTGGTCGGCCGCCCATCGTACGTTCCGACGATCAGCGGGATATATCCGTTCCGGGTCGGTCGAGAACTGGCGTAAAAAAGCTGTTTGCCCGGGATCGACCATTCGACGCCGCGGGTGAAGGGAACGAGGTGCTTCTCCGGGCGCCGGCAACCGGCGAACGAAAGTCCGGCCAGCGCGGTCGAAGCCCCCATCAATTGGAGAAATGAGCGTCGCGAAACCTGGCCGCCTTCGAGTTCCGAAGCGCCCTGGGGAAATTCCCGCTCCACCCATTGCCGGAATTCTGGCGTGTCATCGAGTTGCCCGATCGAGCGCCAGTATTTACGCCCGGTCGCGGACGCAGGAGGATGATGGAAAACGCGTTTGCTCATCGAAATTCGGCCTTAACGGTGGCAACCCGCGCAACTCATATCGGGCGCTTTGATCTGCCAGAGATCTTTGATTTCCTTACCGATTCTGTGTTGCGCCTCCTGCTCGGTCTCGTCCACCAGCGGCGTGGGTTTCCAATCGAGATTGGTAATCTGATCGAGCGGACGCAGCGCATTTTCCGGATGCCGATGGCAGTCCAAACACCAGGCCATCGAGAGGGGTTTGGCCTGATAAACGATTTCCATCTCGTTCACCTTTCCGTGGCAGCTGACGCAGGAGATGCCGCGGTTCACATGCGCCGAGTGATTGAAATAAACGTAGTCCGGCGTCTTGTGTATCTGGATCCATTCGATCGGCTTTCCGGTCTGCCAAGACTCCCGCACCGCCGCGAGCTTCGGACTGTCTTTCTGGACCTGTTGATGGCAATTCCAGCACACTTGGGTCGTCGGAATGTTCGAGTGCGCCGCGACTTCCACGAAGCTATGGCAATAGCGGCAGTCCATTCCCAATTGGCCGGCATGAATCTTGTGCGAAAATGGCACCGGCTGCACCGGTTGATAGCCGACACTCGTGTATTTCGGGGTGAAATAATAAGCGAATCCCGCCGTCACCGCGCCGCCGAGCACCAGCGCGCACAAGACGATCTTGAGAGGCAGCAGATTGGCAGAGCGCGGAAAAATATTCGCCATGTCAGGTCAGGCTCGCAGGGCGTAAAGACGGGTGAAAATTGGCGGACGGCATGAGGCCAAGAGTGAGGCTGGGCGAGAATGCGGTGGCGAGAAAACGTTTGCAAGCACAGTTTGTGAAATTTTTCACAAGCGCCGCTCGCGCGTGGTTGTTTCGGCTCGTTTCAGCCGAATCAGCCACTCATTTTCCCAACGGAAGGCGCGCATCCTCAGGGACTGTGCCCCGCGGTCGCAAGAGCAAAAATTCATTCCCGCCCCGAGCCGCGAAACGATGGACGATTTGCAGGTCGGGACGCTTTCGTTCGAGCTTTTCCTCCTGCTTGCTAAGCGCCAGTACGGCTGTCGCATCCGAGGGAATGTCTTCCAGATACGGCGCGTAGCGATATGGCACTTTCAGATAGAAAATCACCGGCAGATAACCCGGATCGTAAAGGACCAGCTGCTCGCCCGCCTTCATCTGCTCATCGATCTGCCGGGCAACGGGACGAATATTGTCCCGTGCCGTGATCGCCGGGACCGCCGCGCTGGCGTAAAGAATGGCAAAGGTGCCCAGTAACGCCGCTGAGGCGAGCGCCGCCGGAACGGGTTCAGTCGGAGCGCTGCGTCGCGCAACGATCACTGCTACGAGCGCCAGACACAGGGTGGAACCCAGCACCGCACCGAGGGCAGCGGACCAGTCGAAGTTGGCGCCAGCGGATTTGTTGAGGAATGCGAATCCACCGCCAGCCGCCAGCGGCGCCATGACAGCCAGCGGCACGAGTAACATGGCCAGAGTCCGATTGACCTCCCACCAACGACGAAGCGCGGTCGACGGCTGGTGCTCTGCACTCAGCGCAATTGAGGTAAACAACATCCAGGGTATGGAAACCGGCAGGACGTAACGCGGCAAAACGCCAGGCACGAGCAAGAGCCCCGTGAAACTGATCACACAGGCGATGACACCACCGCGATACGTAGCCGCCATCCGTGCGTCCGCCAGGCCAATTACCTTTCGGAAAAAGTGGGCAACGAGCGGGGTAAACACGACCCACGGCAGCAGATCGCCGATGCCACGAGGGATATTTGAAAGGTAACTCGACCAATCGAAGACGTTTTCCGTCACGCGGTTAGCCATTTGATCCTTCCAGACGGTCATCGCGGCACTCGCCTGTTCGGTTTGGAAATAGGGAACCGCCCAGGCCGCGAAAATGCCCGCGATAATCAACAATCCAAGGCCGTGCGCCGGATGCATCAAATCCCGCCAGGCCCGAGCCTGCCAGAGCGTCCCGATGACGATGGCGTAGAAAAAGATCAGATGGACGGGCCCTTTCGCCAGCATCGCCAGGCCGAGAAAAATCGCCGGACCCGCCCATGTCCTCCACGGAGAGCATTGTCGAACCCAGCCCGCGAGCCAAAGTACGATGGCCATCCCCGTCAATGGGACATAGACGCCCTCGATCTCGGCGCCGGCAAACCGCGCCTTCGCCAGCAAACCAAAGGTGGTCATCGCCATGATGGCCGCGACCAGGCCGGTCTTTGCATTCATCCAATCGCCGCCACCGGCGCAACCCACAATCGTCAAGCCAAGCGCCAGCACCGCGAGGGCTGATGGCATGCGCGCCGTCCATTCGTTGCGCACGCCGGTCAGCTGAAACGCCGCCGCGATGCACCAATTCATGAGCGGCGGCTTGCGCAGATACGGTTTTCCTCCGACGTAAGGCACGACCCAATTCCCGGTCTCAATCATCGTGATCGCGGGCAGAATCCTCCGTCCTTCCTCCCCCTTCAGCTCCGTTGAACCCAGACCCGGAAGGTAAATCACGGCCCACATGACAACGAGTATCAGCGAAGCTTGGAGGCGGGTCATCGCGGGCATTACCTACGGCGGGCACGAGACTGAAAACTAAAATTTCGCGTCCGGGCCGTTCCGCCGAAGCCCGCGAGTCAAACGGAACAATATCATTTCGCCATCCGTTCCGGTGCGGCCCAAGGAAATCGGTTGCGCTGGCGGGGGCGGCAGCACGAAGTGTCCGCGCCATGCGCCGACTGTTGTTTTCGCTCCTTATTTCATCGTTCGCCGTAACCTACACCTGCCGCGCGGCGGAGCTCGACCGTGTCGATCAGCTCATCGTCAGCGTGGCCCCCTCGTGGGATTCATCGACCGGTCGCCTGCAAACGTTCGAACGTTCGGGCCGCGGCTGGAAGCCGGCCTCGCCAGCCATTCCCGTTCTGTATGGAAAGAACGGTTTGGCCTGGGGGCGCGGTTTCCTCGGAACGGACGAGCCGGGCCGGCACAAAACCGAACGCGACGGCCGCGCGCCAGCCGGCGTGTTTGCCCTCGGAACGATCTATACCTATGACGAAGCCCTGCCTTCCGGGGCACAGTATCCCTTTCACACCGTGGGTCCGGGCGACGCATGGATCGATGACCCGAACAACCCGCAATATAATCAGCACGTCACGGTTGATCCGACGAATCCGCCTCCCTGGTTTGAGAAACAGAAGATGCGACACAAGGACTTTGCCTACCGCTGGCTCGTCGAGATTCGGCATAATTCCGATCCGCCCGTGCCGAATGCCGGCAGCGCCATCTTTTTCCACATCCGGCGTGGACCAAATCGCAAGACCGCCGGATGCACCACCATGGCGGAAAACAACCTGGTCGCGCTCATCCGCTGGCTGCGCGCGGATGCTCACCCGCACTATGCACTGCTGCCCCGCGCGGAATACCTGGAACGCTGGAAAGCCTGGGGACTGCCCTCTCCCGAAGTTGCCGCGGATTTGCTGGCTGAGAGGTAGGCAACTCTGGGCACCGAGGCCGATACACCAGGAACATTGGACTGGCGATCGCACCAGCGGGTAGCAGGAGCCGTTACGCGCGGAGCGAGTTCGCCGCCCAAGCGGTTCACGACGGCCATTGCACGGCGGATGCCCCTCTCCCACGAGCCCGAGCATTCCATCCAAAGCCAAACCAATCAACGCAAGTCGAACAGACGGCGGTCATCTTTCTGGATCGCGGTCGCCAGTTCCTCGAAGCCATCGAGTAACTCCTTCGCCCGTTGTTGCAGGTAGCCGGCGTTGTCGGAACCGATGCGCCGCTGAAGATCCTGGGAGGTGCTGCGCAGACACCGGCTCAGGCGGCCCACGTGTTCTTTCGCCTCCCGGAGGAAATCGGTGCGACTCCCCCGCCCGTGCCGGCGGGCGTATTCCGCACAAGTTCGATTGTAGGAATCGACAAAGACGCGCATTTCTCCCCTGTCCTGAAATTCAGACATCAGCGGTGTGGCAAAGAGTCCGGATGACATGCTCCGAATGTGCTTCGCGTATTCCAGCAGCAGTTTTTCCGCGAGGTCGAGCGATTTGGTCTGCTGAACCAGCGCGGCTGCCGAAATCCGGACCCACTGGATATCATCCGTGACGCGAACCGCAAAGCGCCGGGCTTCGCCAAAACGCGACCCGGACTTGATCCATTCGGGCAGGTTCTCCGTCCGAATCATGTAGGTGGACACGCCAACGACCATCTGTTCGGCATTCACAATCGGGCCACCGCTGTTGCCCGGAATGAAGGGCGTGGAGACTTCGATTTCGCTGGGCCCGATGCCAAGGATTTTTCCCTCGAGGCGAGTGACGACGCCGCGGCCGCCGCTGTTGCCCAGGGCGGTCACCTCCTGATCAATGCGCGCCGCGGAGGTAAAGCGCAGCGCCACTTGGGACACCACGGGAAAGCGAACCAGATCCCGGTCCGAAGCCACCTCGACGTCGCTGGTCTGAAAATCGAAAAACTGATTGGCGTTGCGCGCTCCGATTTTCTCCGCCCCGCTGATCACGTGCAGGTTGGTGTAGAGATAGACGACGCCGTTCGTGATGGCGAGAAATCCGCTCCCCTGCCCTGTCCCCGTCTCGATCAGAAAGACGAAATCCTCCGGACGCGGGGAACCCGGCACGGCGGGGTCTGCCTTGAGCACCACCTTGGTTTCAGGAATCGGAGGGAGCACGATCTCCGGCGATTTTGCCGAAGCCGCCATCGGGAGCGGCACGGAGGACTCGTTGACGGCCAAGGGGGTGATCGGAACGGGTTCCTCCGACTTGAAGGATTCCGATGCCTTGGAGTCTGCGACGCTCGGGACCGTGGATGAGGGAGCGAGCGTCGGCCGCGCGTCGGCCGGGTCGGGCCAGATTTCGAGCGCTGAAACCGTTTCCCGATCGACCGGTTTCGGAGGTGCAATCAACGGTGGCTCATCCAGAATCCGCCGCGGAGAGGGCATGCTGGCGACCATCTTTCCGGTCGAAGCCGGATCTTTCGAAGGAAGCAAAGCAATTGGAATCAAGGTGGCCGAAAGGCCGATCGCGATCCCAGCCAGCGGACGATTGCGCGTCACCAAAACAACGCCGCTGATCACGCCGAGCGCGACCCCGGGAAGCGCAACCAGCATGGGCCAACGAGCCAGGTAAGACAGTGCGCTGGCCAGGACGGCGCCGGTTACTCCCGCCGCCATGGGATGCTGCCCAATCCACATTCGTGCCTCCCACAAGGCTCTCCATCGTCCCGGCGGATTCGCGGCGCTGGTCGAATCTCCGGACGAAATTGATCGATCGGCTTTCAAAGCGTTCGTCGCCGGAAACAATCGCTCAAACGGCGTCCAGTGACGTTGCGTTGCGGGCCGAATCATCGAGCGCGCCCGCAAAAGCCCGCTTTCTCGCATTTTTCGCAAGTGCGCTTCGTCGAACGGACCTTCGCTGTCGTGGCCAGTGAGTACGAAGTATTCCATCGGTTACCTTTCGGCGGTGCCGCGATGCGAAACCAGAAGGAGCGTCCCGTCAAGCAATGCCGCCCGGCAGCTCAGGACGGGACCTTCCGCATCACGGAGACGCAATTTTCGCTTTGCCCCACACCTGCGCTGCTCCTAACTGCGCGCCCGCCTTCGCGGATGTATGCTCGCCGCTGTTCTCACCGCCTTCGGTTTTTCGCTCTCGGTGATTTTTGCCGCCCGCTCGGCGCGGGTGCTCGGAGGACAAACGGCCAACCTCGCGCGTTTGATCGTGGCCATGGTGCTCCTGGCTCTGTGGGCCCACGGCTTTGGCAGCGGCCTGGGAGGCGGTGCCTTGGGCTGGTTTATTTGGAGCGGCATCATTGGTTTCGGGTTGGGCGACGTGGCGCTCTTCGCGTCGATCGAGCGGATCGGGCCGCGTCTGACCATCCTCCTGACCCAATGCCTGGCAGCCCCAATCGGAGCTCTGGCCGAATGGCTCTGGCTGGGAACCGTGCTCACCTGGCAGGAAGCCCTGTGGTCCGGGCTGATTCTCGTCGGCGTCGCTTTCGCGCTCGCGCCGGACGAAGGGTGGATGGGCGATCGGCGGACCTTTTGGATCGGAACGATTTTCGGAATCGGTGCCGCGACGGGGCAGGCGCTCGGGGCCGTCGTCTCGCGAAAAGCGTATCAGGTCGCCGCGGCAGCCACGGGCATGGTGCCGGACGGCGGCACGGCGGCGTATCAACGGATTCTGGGCGGGGTGCTCGTGTCTGCCCTCGCCTTCGCCTTGATCAAAAGAATGCGGAAAACTCCGGTTGATCTCGACGCCACACGCTGGCGGCGAGCAGCACCGTTGGTCCTGGCCAACGCGCTGGCGGGTCCGGCGCTCGGCGTGGCCTGCTACCAATGGGCTCTGCGATCCACTGAGATCGGCATCGTGCTCGCGGTGGTCGCCACCGCACCCCTCATGACCATGATGCTGGCCTGGCCGATCGACGGCACGCGTCCCACGCGGCGCGCGGTGGTCGGATCGTTCATCGCCGTGGCAGGCGTCGCCGGGCTCAAATATTTCTCGACCCCTGGGTGAACGATCCGCGCAGGCGGGATGTCACAGTCGATTCCAAAAATGCGTCCCATGAAAAATTCTCTGCTCCTCTCAACGATCGCTGCCCTGGCCCTGACGGCCCCCGGCCTTTTCGCCAAACCCGGCTGGGAAGACGAGTTCGACAAGGGCGTAGCGAAGGCCAAGGCAGACAAAAAGATCGCGCTGGTTGATTTCACCGGGAGTGACTGGTGCGTCTGGTGCGTCAGGCTCGACAAGGAGATTTTCTCGAAGAAGGAGTTCAAGGATTACGCCAAGGAAAACCTGGTCCTGATCGAAGTGGATTTTCCGCAGTTGAAGCCGCTGCCGAAGAAACGTCAGGAGCGCAATAACGAGCTGGCCAAGGAATACAAAATCGAGGGTTATCCCACAGTTGTCGTCCTGAGTAGCGAGGGCAAGGAGATCGGGCGGCTCGGCTATATGGAAGGCGGCCCGGAAGCATTCGTCACGGCGTTGAAAGAACTGGCCGCAAAATCCAACACGCCCGGGAAGACAGCTGCCGCAGAATAGCCGGCGTAGATTTCTGGTTGGGGAAATACGGCGGCGGCTCTCGACCGGGAGTCGCCGCTCGTCATTTCTCGCCACTCTGGCGATTGATCGGGAACTGGATGCTTGCCATCAATCGCCGGCGCCCTGATATGCGATCCATGTGCCGACTTCTCCCCCGTCTCGGACATTGCCTCCTGGCAATGATCACGCTCTCCGCACCGACGCTCCGCGGAGCGGAGCAGAGCGACGACGACGCGAAATTCGCCGCCTATCCACCCGCGTATTTGGATGCCATTCGTGGTTCCATGCGCGCTTTTGAAGCCCGCGATTTCAAAGGCGCGCGGCAAATGGTCGAACGCGCCGACAATCTTTTTAAGACCACTCCGTTAACGCTCAATATTCGCGGAGCCATTGCCATCGAGCAGAAGCATTACGATGAGGGCCGCGACTTTTGTGAGAAGGCCCTCGTCGAGGATCCACACTTCTTCGCCGCCAAATTTAACCTCTGTGAGATTCCCTTCGCCCAGCGCAAATACGCCGAGGCACGTGCGGAACTCGAGAAGCTCGCCAGCGAATATCCCAAGAGCGATCTCGTCAAATTCCGCATCTATCTGACCTACGTTCTCTCCAAAGATGACGCCGGGGCGACGAAGTACGCCGAACAGATTCCGTTTCTCAGCGATACCCCTGTCTTCTACTACACCCGCGCGGCCTGGGAATTTGCGCACGACAATCCCGCCGCGGCTCGGGAATGGCTCGACCGGAGCTATTTCGTCTTTCCACCTGCTCGCCACCAAAACTTCATCGACGTTCTCTACGACCTGGGCTGGGTGGAAAGGCCCGGTTTCACGGCCGACGCCAAGTCGGGCAATTGATTTCGACGGGCCTCGTTCCGGCTCCGTCAACGTACCTCGCGGACGAGGGACAGGCGATAGCTGAAAAAGCCGCCGAGCGCGACCATGATCAACGTGATCGGCCGGAGTTGAGACAAATGGGTCACGAAATAAGCCAGGCTGTGATCCGCCGTGAAAGGCGCGAATTTCCATTCACAAAAAAGCGCGAGGGCGATGCCGCCGATCGTGCAAACGACTGCGAGTGGAACGGACCGCTGGCGGGCACACCATCCCGCGCCCAAGCCAAGCAACGCCGGAGGGAGGATCAAGGCGTAGAATCCCTGCCGGGCGATCCAGATGAACAGGAAGTAGCCCGCAATGCCGCCAAGGGCAGCACCGAGAATCCCCAGCGCCACAGCGCCGGCGGGGTTGGGGTTGGATGAGCGCGGGTTCAAGGATTCTCCAGTCGGGACGAGTGAGGTGGAAATTCCGCCGCGATCGCCCAGCGAGGGCACGATTGATTTTTGCGACGCCTACAGTCCGTCGCCGGCCTGCAAACTCTGCCGGCCCTCGTAGATGATGTCCTTGTAGGTCATGCCGGCGGGGATCATCGGCAGCACGTGCTCGGTGTAGGGCACCATCACTTCGAGGACGCAGGCGCCCTTCTCGGCGAGGAACCACTCCATCGCGGCGCGCAGATCCTTCTTGTGCTCGACGCGGCGCGCACGTCACGCCGAAGCCTTCGCAGATCTTCATGAAGTCGGGATAGATCGTCTTCGTATCGGCAACCACGCGGGCTTCATCGGAGAAAAGGCCGAGGAAAGTGTGGCCGCGGTTGCTGCGAAGAAGCGGTCCTCCCACTGCACCACCATGCCGAGGTGCTGGTTGTTCAGGATGAGCGCCTTGGCGGCGATGCCTTCGACGTGGGCGCAGGCGAGTTCCTGGATGTTCATCAGGAAGGAGCCGTCGCCGTCGATGTCGATCACCTGCTTGTCCGGGCAGCGCCACCTTCGCGCCGAGCGCGGCGGGATAGCCGTAGCCCATCGAGCCGAGCCCGGCGCTGGTGATGAGCGTGCGCGGCTTCTCGAAATCGTAGATACTGCGCCGCCCACATCTGGTGCTGGCCCACGCCGGTGGTGATGATCGCCTCGCCCTTCGTCATCTCGTAGAGCAGGCTGGATGGCATACTGCGGCTGGATGGCGTCCTCGGTGTCCTTGAAGCGCGAACGGGAAATTTCTCCTTCCACTCGGCGATCTGCGTCGCGCCACTCGGGATAACGCGTGTAGCCGCCGGTCTTCCGCTCGATAGCCGGCATTCGCGAGCATCTCGTTCACCCGGCCGAGCGCGTATTTCACGTCGCTGAGGATCGGCAGCTTCACGACCTTGTTCTTGTTGATCTCGGAGTTGTCGATGTCGATGTGGACGATCGTGCCGTGCTTGCAGAACTCGCTGACCTTGCCCGTCACGCGGTCGTCGAAGCGCACGCCGATGGCGAGCAGCAGGTCGGCCTCGTTCACGGCGTTATTGGCATAGACGGTGCCGTGCATGCCGAGCCACTTGAGCGAAAGCTCGTGCGTCTCCGGGAAGCAGCCGATGCCCATGAGCGTGGTCGTCACGTGGATCTGCGTGCGCTCGGCGAATTCCAGCAGTTCCTCGCACGCGTCGCCGGAGATGATGCCGCCGCCGCAGTAGATCATCGGCTTTTTCGCCATGCGATCAGGCCGATCATTTCGTTCAGCTCCACGTCGCTGCAGTGCACCATCGGGATTGTAGCCGCGCAGATGCACTTCGTTCGGGAAAATCGGCTGCGTCTCGCCCATCTGGATGTTCTTCGGAATATCGATCAGCACCGGGCCCGGCCGGCCCGTCTGCGCGATGTAAAACGCCTCCTTCACGATGCGCGCGATGTCGTTGATGTCCGTGACGAGATAGCTGTGCTTCACGATCGGCAGCGTCACGCCGAACACGTCGGTTTCCTGAAACGCGCCCTTGCCGATCATGTGCCTGCGGCACCTGGCCGGTGATGGCGACCAGCGGCGTGGAATCCAGGAAGGCGTCGGCGATGCCGGTGACGAGATTGGTCGCGCCAGGGCCGCTGGTGGCCATGCACACGCCGGCCTTGCCCGTCGCGCGCGCGTAGCCTTCCGCGGCAAACACGCCGCCCTGCTCGTGGCGCGGCAGAATGGTGCGGATCTTCTTCGATCGCGTGAGCGCCTGGTGCATGTCCATCGAAGCGCCGCCGGGATAGGCGAAAATGGTATCGACGCCCTCACGCTCCAGGGCTGCGACGAGAATATCGCCCCCGGACATTTTAGGTCCGCGCTCTCCTTGCGAAGGAGAAGCGCTCGTGCTGGTGGTCGTGGGTGCTGTCGTGGTGGTCATGGCTCAAAAAATGAGGCGCGGAGGATAGGGGGAAAGGAGGCCTCCAGCAAGGGCGAGTTTGGCCGGATTTCTCCAGCCCGGCCAAGGCCTCACCGCTTCCCAGTCAGCGCCGGTGCGGGCGGCGAAAGCCCAGGAGTGCACTCCCGAACGCGAACGTGCCGACGAGCGCGGGTTCCGGAATCGACGTGTATTCCACGATCAAGACCGGGCGATTTGCCACGCTGGAATTCTCCCGGGAAGCGAACCGTTTGGATGAGTTTTCGTTCTCCTCGTCGCCAATGATAATCCAGCCAAAATTGGAGCCGGGATTATCCACCCAGGACCGCACGTCGGTGACGAGGCCGGGGCTGGAAAAATTGACGGTGCCGACCCCGCTGACATCGGCACCGGCACTCTCCGTCATCGTAAAATCTCCACCGGCCTTGGCCCACAGGGATGTATTGAATGAGCGGTGAATCCAGGTGGCATCGCCGGTCGTCGCTGAGGCTCCGTCTCCGCCGGGTGCGCCGGCATTGGAGGTCCCTTCTCCCCAGCTGGCGAGAACCCGGTGCAAGCTCAGCGTCACCTGAGGCTCGGCTGGGCTGGCGGCGTTGATGGAAAGGCGAAGCGTCACGGAATCGATCGTGGCTCCAGCTGGAATCGCGGCCGTCAGATCGAATCCCAGCACCGCGCGGCGGAGTTTGAAATCGTTGTTGATACCGGTCCGGCCGGCGAAGAGGAACTGGCCTTTCCCGTTGCTCAAGGCACCGGCCGCGTCCTCGTACAGGGTGTTGTCCATGCTGGCCGGAACGACAATGGTCGCCGCCGAAATTTTCGACGCGGCGAGGATCGAGACGAGAGAAATGAGCAGGTGTTTCATGGGCGCCGACGACGCCCACAAAGAAGCAAACCGGCTGCCAAATCAATTGCGATGGTCGTCGGCTCGGGCACGATCTTCACGGCCACCCCGTTCGTACCGGACGGACCGAGGGTGGTGCTCCCGAGCACGTAGAGCTCACCTTCCGCATCAACACCCAGGCCCTTGACGAAAATTCCCAACGGATCGTCGTTTGGTCCAATGATGAATTCGCGAATCTCGGACGTCTGCAGATCCGCGTAAAACAGACGGCCGTCCGGTGTGCCAAAGCTGGTCGAGAAATCACCGAAAACGTATTTGCCCGTCAGCTCCGGGAGCAGCGAGCCGTGATACACGTAGCCGCCGATGATCGAGATTCCTTCGTCGTGATCGTATTCGAGGATCGGATCGATCAGCCCCGGCGGCAGCCCGGAGAGGTCCGTCGAGACCGACCCATCACCGGGATTGAATTTGAAACTGCCTTCCTTGTAACGCCAGCCGTAGTTTCCACCGGAAATAACGAGGTCGAGTTCCTCGACGTTGTTTTGGCCCACATCCGCGACCAGCAGCGAATCCCCGTCAAAACCCATCCGATAGGGATTGCGAAAGCCACTGGCAAAAATCTCCGGCAGTCCACCCCCGACCGCGAAAGGGTTGTCTGACGGGATGCCATACCGGCCGTTGGTGGAATTGGCTCCATTTGGGTCGATCCGAAGCACCTTGCCCAGCACCATCGAGAGATCCTGGCCATTGCCAATGGTCGGATTGTGGCCATTGCCATTGTTATCGTTCGCACCACCCCCGTCACCCGTGCCGATGTAAAGCATTCCATCCGGTCCAAACTCGATCGTGCCACCATTGTGATTCGATTGCGGCTCCTCAAAGCGCAGCAGCTCCATCCGCGAGCTGACATCGACGGCGTTCGGGTTATTCGCGTCCACCAGCCATGACGTCAGGACGCTGTGATGATTGATTGAGGTCGCAAACGGATCCGTGAAATCCGGAGCACCTCCCACCGGTTCGCTCGTGTACGTGAAGACCCGCCGGTAACCGGGGCTGCCGGAATCCGCAAACCCCGGGTCAAACGTAAATCCAAGCAGGCCGCGCTCGTCATAGCCGGGACTGAGCGAAACGAGCCGGGACGAGACGTCGAGAAACGGGGTCGCTTGCGGTACACCCTGGTCAAACGCCAGGATTTGACCCGTTTGCTCGACGATAAATTCGCGATCCGTTCCATCCTTCGGCGAAAGCAAGAGGCCGGGTGAGATCAACCCGCTGGCGAACGTTTGCAACTCGATGGTGATTGGCCCGTGCGGGATTGGATCGGGAATGGGTCCAGACTGCCCCAGTCCGTCCGGCGCGGCGCCCCAAACGCCAATCGTCACACCAACCAAAATGAACCAGTGAGAAAGACCGCCCGATTGCCGACACGAATTACTTGGGAGCGAGTACATGGCCCCGCCAAATTGAGCATTTCGTGCGCCTGAGCCCGAACCGGATCGCGGCGCTCCTCCTTGAAGGACTGGTGACCGGCTGCACCCCGGCATTCCATTGCGAGATCGGTTGGGGGAGAGGGCCCGCGTCAGCCACTGCCAGCTCATCTCTGCTCCCGCATCCGCAGCAACTCGCGCAATCGCGCGACGTCAACCCGGTCCTGATCCCGATACGTTTCCTTGCTCGAGATCAGGATCGGTAGATCGACGTAGGGCACATCGACGCCATCGATATCCGCGTGCAGCGCGGTCGGCGCAGCCTCATCGAAGGTAACCTTCCACGCTCGAGTGCTTACATCGACCTCCACTTCGTCGGCGATTTTGACCACCACGTTCTCTACCAAATCTTGGGGCGTCAGTTCGGCCGCAGCGTGATCCTCAAGCTCGCTGAGGGCGGCGATGACTCGGGCATGGTTCTGCAAATCCTCGGGGATCAGGATATCCACATCGCCGGTAGTCCGATCGAGTCCATGGAGTATGGCAGCGCGGGCGCCAACGACAAGATAACGCGCCCCGTGCTTATTCAATAGTGCGCAAACGCGCGCGAGCGGGGGAACGTCAGGCACGATGGTGAGATCCAATGGTTACCATAGCCAGGGATTTGATTGTTTCGCACGCCATTGCTCGAATTCTTCCCGCGTTCGTGCTTTGAACACGAACCCGCGCGGTCGGGGATAGGGATTGAGCCTTCGCAACTCGCGCTCGAGACGCCACGACGCCGCATGTCGCTCCTGTGGAGTCTGCGGAATACGGCGGCGACCGACGATTTTCATGGAGCAAACCTACAACTCCGCAACGAGACGTGTCAGGGGGAAACTGGATAATCCCGGACCGCCGAGAAAAAGGCGAGGAGCCAACCTCACCCCTCGTCGGCGTTCAATTGGATGATCCATTAACTGGAAGGGAGGCAGCGTCAGTTTCGCTGGGAAGCGGGGCACGATAGATTTGCAGACTGCCCGGTCGCCCAGGGCCTCGCCCGCTGCCGATGAGGAGGCTGCCATCCGGCGAAAAAAAGAGATCCGCCTGCGAGCCGCCGAGGCGGCGATCGGCGAGGAGTTCCTGCTGCGTGGCGACATTCCACAGGCGCACCGTGCTGTCGGCGCTGCTGCTGGCCAGAGTTCGGCCGTCCGGCGAAAACGCCACCGACAAGACCGGCTGTTTGTGGCCGGAAAAAGTTCCGATTTCCGCACCGCTGAAAGCGTCCCATAGCCGGATTGTATCCTCCGGCCCGGGCGCCGCGAAGAGATGCCCGTCCGGCGAGAACACGCCCTCTCCACCCATCTCCGCTTCCGGTGAAATCGTCGCACGAAGGGTACGCGTAGGCACATCCCAAAGCTGAATCGTCATTTCAGGTTGATAGGCCGCAAGGGTACGTCCATCGGGAGAAACCTGGACTCGCGACGCTTCAATCGGCCACTCCGAATTCTCCCCCGTGGCCAGGTTCCACCAGCGGAGTTTTTCGCCGCGCACGCCCGTAACCATCGAGCGGCCATCGGCCGAAAGGACCAGGAATTCCAACGGGCGTTGGGACACTTTTAGGGAACGTACCTCGCCGCTCGCGGTGTCGTGTATATTTACGGCGCCGTCGCTTACTGCCTGCACGATCGTCCTGCCGTCGGCACTCGCAGCAATCAACATCGGACCGCGGAAACGCCCAGGCTCGATCGGAATTCGTTTTTCAAGCTCGCCGTTTCCAACGCCGAACACGCCGATGCCGTCGCGACCATCGAACGCGAGCAACCCATCGGGCGTGATAGCGAGCGGCCTCGAAACCTGAGCGAGAACATCGGGCGTCTCTTCCTGTCCGATCGGCCAAAGATTAACGCTGCCGTCTTTTCCTCCACTGGCGAGCGTCTGTCCATCGGGCGAAAACGCCAGGGACCACACTTCGGTGCGATGCCCGTGCAACGCGGCGATGCGCTCCCGTTTGGCGAAGTCCCAAAGACGAATAGAATGATCGAGGCTCCCCGTCGCCAGCGTTTGACCATCCGGCGAAAAGGCGATGGAAGAGATAATGCCCGTGTGCTCGATGTGTTGAGGATCACTGGGCAGCGTCGCCACTTCCGCGCCGGATTTCGCATCCCAAATCGTGAGGACGAAGACTCCGCGCTCCGAGGGAGTATTGCGCGCAGCCACGATGAACTGGCCATCCGGAGAGAACGCCAACGAGCGTTCCGTGAGAAATCCGAGGCCGCGGCGCCCCGAGTCATTGGCTGAATTCTGCAGGATCACCTCGCCACCTTCGCCGTCGATGGGCCAGAGCGTGATGCCCGCATCGGTCGTCGCCGCAAGCGTCCGCCCACGCGGTGCGAAGGCCATGGGAGCGCCCGCCGATTCAAAGACCCGCAATTCGGTCCACTTCGCCGTGTCCCACACCGCGATACTTCCCTGCCGCTGCCGACCGCGCTTCGTGACCGCGATCCGTGATCCATCATTGGAAAGGGTAAACGGGCCCTCGGCCTCCGGCACGGAGTGTAGTTCCGTCCACGTGTCGGTGCTCCACACACGGACCGCGGACGAGCCTGCGGTCGCGATCGCTTTGCCGTCAGGGAAGAACAAACCGGAGGTGGAACTCGGAGGACGCGGCATCGGCCCGCGCCCCGGACGGTCGCGAAACGGGGGCGGAGATCCGGCGGTTCGGGCCAGTGCCGTCGTGAGTGAGTTCCCGCGCACACTCCAGATATTGAGCCGGTCCGGCAAACCGATCGCGAGCGAATCGCCACCCGGGGAGTAGGCGAGCGCCTGCACCGGGCTGCCCTGGTTGGGTAAAGAGAAGTGTTTGTCGCCCTGCGCGACCTGCCAGAGATAGCGCCACTCAAAGCCACGCAGATCCACCTCGCCCGGTTGGGGTCGATGCTTTTCGAGCAGCTGGATCCCGCGCCGGTAGTTGCCATCGGCGAACGACTGCGCCGCCAACGCGATGTCGGCCACGTATTCATTCAGTCGGGCCGCCGCGCTCTCGCGCTCCGCGCTTTCCCTCAACTTTGCCTCCTCTTTCTGCGATGCGACCGCGTCCCGCTCCGCGTCCGTGGCTCGCACCGCCTGCCAGGTGCTGATGCTGATCCCCGCGATGAGCGACGCCGCGATCATAATCGCCGCCGTAAACACGCCGCGATGGCGCCGAAACAGCTTCTGCAGCCGGTACCGTCTGGTCGGTGGGCGCGCCAGCACGGGCTCGCTGTTGAGATGCCGCTGAATGTCCATCGCCAACTCGTTGGCCGTCTCATAACGGCGCGTGCGATCCTTCTCGAGCGCCTTCATCACAATCCAATCGAGATCGCCTTCGAGCGCATGCACCAGCTTCGGCGACTCGCTTTCCCGGAAGCGAGCCACTCGCGTCCGCGTCGCCTCGGGCATCGTCCGCAATAACATTGAAGGGCGCGCCGGCTCTTCCTCGCGAATGACGCGGCGCATCTCGTCATAGCCATGTTTGCGAAACTCCTCCGCATCGATCGGCGTGCGACCGGTGAGCAATTCGTAGAGCAGAATGCCGAGCGCGTAGATGTCACTCCGCGTGTCAATATCGAGGCCGCTCATTTCCGCCTGCTCGGGCGACATGTAGAGCGGGGTGCCAACCATCTGCTCGAAGGCGGTGAAGAGCGTCATCTCGGTGAGCCGTTGCTGCGTCGCCTTGGCCACTCCGAAGTCGATGACCTTTGGCATCGGGACCCCGTCGTGCAGGGTCACGAGCACATTCGTCGGTTTGAGGTCGCGATGAATGATTCCTTTTTGATGCGCATGCTGGACCGCATGGCAGACCCGGACGAACAGCTCGAGCCGCTGGCGAACCGTGAGCCCGGCTTCATCGCAGTATTCGGTAATCGGAATTCCGCGCACCAATTCCATCACAAAATACGGCCGCCCGAAGGGCGTGGCGCCGGCGTCGAAAACCTTGGCAATATTCGGATGCTCCATCATGGCCAGCGCCTGCCGCTCCTGCTCGAAACGGGCAATGACCTGCTTCGTATCCATGCCGACCTTGATGATCTTGAGCGCCACGCGCCGCCGGACCGGCTGCTCCTGCTCGGCCATCCAGACCGTTCCAAATCCACCCTCACCGATTTGTTCCAGGAGTTTGTAGGGACCGATCCGTTCCCCGGCTTCTTCCGGCTTCAACTTCGCGAAAAGGAGCTCCATTTCCGCGTCGTCGGGCGTGGCGGCCGTCGGTTTCACGGCGGGCTTTTCCAGAAAATCACCCGCTTCCTCTTCTTCGTGCAGCAACGCTTTCACCCGCGCAGACAGCGCGCTGTCCTCCCCGCATGCTGACTCGACGAAGGCGAGACGCTCCGCGGCTCCCGGCTTCTCCAGCGCGGCCAGAAAAATTTCGCGTTCGCGGGAGAGTGGAGGATTTGGCGGCATGGCGGGCATTCCAAATTGGACGAGGACTTCAATGCTATAAGCGCCATCCACCCGTGAAGTCCGCCAAGATATTTGGCAAATCCACTCTTTGGCCTCCTCGGTTTAAGATCAGGAACGTTCCCGGATCTCGCGACGCAACCACGCGCGAGCGAAGGTCCAAATCCGTTCCGCCGTTCGCGTCGTGAGGCCAAGAGCCGAGGCGGATTCGTCCATCGTCAGGCCAACGAAGTAACGCAGCTTCACCAACTCCGCGGCCACGGGATCTTCCCTGGTCAGCGCATCCAGCGCGTCGTCCACGGCCAGCAGTTCGTCCGCTGGCGCCGACAGAACAAGGACGTCTTCGTGGAGTTCATTGAGTTCCTCCGGCGGCACTCCTTCTCCGCGCTTGAGCCGCTTCTTGCGTCGCGCATGGTCGACGAGAATGCGCCGCATGGCCTCCGCCGCCGCAGCGAAAAAGTGCACGCGACTCTGCCAATTCCGCGTTCCGTCATTCGCCAGACGCATCCATGCTTCATGAACCAGCGCCGTCGGCTGGAGCGTGTGTCCGGCCGCTTCGCCCGCCATCTTTCGGGCCGCCAGCCGGCGCATTTCCGCATAGACGAGCGGGATCAATTCCCCCGGATCGCCGCAGCCATTCTCAATTGAACCGAGGAGGCGGGTAATTTCGTTCATCGCGGGCGGCGAGTTATCGCCAACCGGTGAAAGCAGGGAAAGCCGCGAAGTCGCGGTGTGACAAGACGCCGTAGAGACCTGGCAGCGACCACGCGTGGGGGCGGATGCTCAGACGTTCAACAACTCGCGAGCTTGCGCCATGCCGGGGGCGGGACGGCCGTACTCGCTCGCGGTGATGCGGGCCAGGCCGATGGCGTGGCGCCAGCGGAAGGCCGGACGCGCAGCCGCGAATTCTTCGCTGGTGGTGCGGAAGTATTTCTCGGCGTGGAGCGCGCCATCTTCGCTGATGGCATACCCGAGCAGCAAGTCGAAGAGCGCGCGAGGCTCATGACCGAGCACCCCATATTGGCCGGCAATCGCCGCGGCCTGCGCTTGAAGATTTCCACGAATCGCTTCGTCCAGGTCACTGAGCAGCGCCGTGGGTTCGGTCGATTTCACGCCTTCGACGTGCCGCTTCGTGGGCAGCGGTTCCCAGTGGGCAAAATCTCCCCCGCGCTGCACGCGATCGGTGGCCACCTGCCACGCACCGAGGATCGAACACGCGAAGGTATTTCGCGCGTTGCTGACTCGGGCGAGATTCTTCCACGCATTGGCCGAATCGCTGGCGTGAACGCCGATCGAGTCACCGTGGACGCTGCCAATGGGTTTTCCCGGCACTTCAGCCTCGGGAGGCCGCCCGTGATCCCGCAACACGAGTTGATTCGCGGTGAGCGCAATCGCCTCACCGACCGCCGCCGGAGAAAATCCCTCGGCCAACGCGGAGGCCGCCGCGGCCGCCGCATCCGACGCCGTGGCATTGAAGAACGTCTGACTGAGATTCTCCACCCAGGCATCGTCGGCCTCGCGCGTGCCCGGCTCGCGATCGAGGAGTTTGTATTCCTCGAGCAACTTCGGGAGCAATGTCCGTGGTTCGTTGTAAGGTGAGCGACTGGCCCACTCTTCACCGCGAACGCAGTACCGGACCGACTGCCGCAGCAGCGTCAAAGCGTGCTCTTGGCCGATCAACCCCATCAGATCCCAGGCGCGATACGGCAATACGACCCGGTGCACATCGCCCGTGTCCTCGACCGCCGTGAGCAGTTCATTGAGCGCAGCGTCCGGAGATACTGCAGCCTGCATGGCCAGCGCTTGTTCCGCTTTCGCCACGTCGCGCGCGTGGATCGCCTCGCGCACGTCACCCGCCGCCGGCACGACCGGATGAAGGACCTCGCTCGCGCGCCCTCCGTGCTCCTGGATGCGATTCGTATTGCGATAGAGAACTTTAAACACCGGCAGAGCGCTCCGCGCGGCAGGCAATTCGCTCGACATGTGCAACGCCGGAGCCAGGGCCATCATGGTGTGAAATCCGACGTAATCTTCGCCGCCAAACGTTCGCGCATTGGCCAGCGCAGCCGCGGCGGTTAATTCACGCAGCGAAGTTCCCGATTTCATTCTGTCGGTGAGCACCGGCAGGAGATGATCCGGCGGAGTTTCCTGCATCAGGACCACGAGCGGTTCGAGCGGCCCGAACGAAAGCGTGGTGTCCGCATTTTCCTCGGCCAGGCCTCCGGCCAGTCCGAGTTCACGAGCGATCTGAGAGCCCACGGTGACGATGAGCATCCCGCGACCGACTTCGCCGCAGAATCCGCGGCGCGATAGCATTGTTTTCATAGTTCTGCCTCCGACGGTTGAACCATTACGATGGACCTCTTGCGCGGCAATGGAAGAGGAAAATTCGCCCCCCCGAGGCCGCGTCTCGGGAAAGGTGTGGCGGAAGTCACCGCGGCACGAGCCAGGTGCCGGCCAGGCGATCCTGCAGGCTGCGCTCGGGGAGGAGGAGCGACCACACGGCCAACCCGCAGCCAATTAATACTGCCGTATAAAGACTAGGCACGCCGTCGGTGAACGTGTACGTCGTCGCGGCGATGAATACCCCGGCGATAAACGGTGAAAACGCGATGAATGTGCGCCAGAGCATGCGCCACCGCGAGGCATCGCGTCCGTCGTCGGTGACCACCGCGATGCCGAGCACGCGTAGGAGCAGCCCACCGCGAAAGGCCACGGCGCACAGAAGCGTCAGGATGGCGCCGCATCCGATGATTTCGGACACTGCCCGCGGCGTGTTCCAGTGGAGTGTTTTAGCCATGTCTCTGTTGCTCCAGGTTCTGCTTACGTTGCCATTTTTATCGAGGTAGATCGCCAGGGCCCGGGTCGCTTCCTGCATTTCACCAGCGGTCGGGTGGGGATGCGCCGCGACGATTTTTTCAGCCCTGGCACGCAAAGGTTGATCGATCGTCATCTTCGCATACGCCGAAGACCAGGTGGCGGGATCGCGCACCGTGGATCCAAATCGGCCGGCGATATAAATCGGGATTGCCTCTTTCTGCGTCATCGGGGCGGGATCGTGTGGACCCGCAGGATTCGTCCGCTCGATCGTTTTGGGCGGCATTTTCAAAACCCGAATAATTTTCACATCGCTCGCTGCCGGGGGTGGCCGATCGTACGCTTCGCTCATCTTCAGCATCACGAGGAGCGGTTGGATGTCCGGATACATCTCCCGCAATTTTACACTCATCGCCGCGCCGAATAACATCATCGCCCCGACGAGGAGCGCTGGCAAAACACATCCCAGGGTCAGCCCGAGGCGCCGAAGGCGCGAGATTCGTGGGACTTGCTGGGCGAATTCCCTGAGCTGCACTCCGATCGAACCAAGATCCATCTCTCGCAGGTGCTGGAGAAAGCTGCGCGCGCCCAGTGGCACAGGCACGGCGGCGCATCGAGTGCCCGCTTTGTTCGCGGAAACCGCTCGACCTTCAAGCGCGGAGACGGCGAGTTGATCGAGAAAATGCTGCGCCGCACCGGGTGCGTCGGATGCGATTGATTCAATACCGGCCTGCGGAGCGGCGCCGGGAGCGGAAAAGTCGAGTAGTTTGGCCCGGCCATTGGCCTGAATCCATATGCGATCCAGCGCCAGCGTTTCCGGGAGCGAGCCGTCGCGCGACGCTGCCTCGAGTTCCTCGGCCAGGTCGAGCAGCCAAAAGCGCACGACTTTCCACGGCTGCGGCGCACCGAGCAAAGAAACGAGCGGCGAGCCGGGCACGGCTTCGTAGGCGTCCCACGATTCGGGATCGCTCCGGGTCCCTTGCAACCAGCGCAAACGTCCCGGCCGCGCAGCGTTGCGGAGTGGCGCGGGCAGCGGCGGTTCCCCGGCGGGCGCCTTCCGAATCCACACGCGGCGCAGGAGCTTCGTGTCGTAGGCGAGGATCAGCGTTTCGTTTTCCCCCGCAGCGAGCGGACCGAGCACGTGAAACGGACCGAGTTGCGGCAGCGCGTCGATCGCCGCCACCGGCTCTTCGGATGGCGCGACGGACGGGCGCGGTTCGTAGGCGGACTTTTGAATGACCCGCGTGTGCGAAGCCAGATCGTGGAGAGCGGCGAAACCGTTGCGCCGGCGCGCCGTGCCAAAGAGCAGCGCCCACAGTCCCAGCATCACCACGCCGGATCCCAGCGTCCACAGATTCATCTGCAGGATCGTGAGTCCATCGGGCCGCGGCACAAAAGAGACCAGCATCGGGAGCGAAAAAACGATGGCGCGCCACAACGCCCGGGGAATGCCGGGCGCACAGCGATCGAGGCCGGCGACGCGCAGACCGACGATGGCCTTTCCCAGGGACGCGCCCCAGAGCCCTTCCGGAATGGCAAAATAGACGATCCGCACCGCAAGCATGGCGACAGTCATCCAGATCATGCGTGGCGCATACTGCGTCGCCGCGCCCGCAGCGACCGTCCAATTGGAATAGAAGAGCAACGGGATGGCAAATCCCGCGACCGTGAGCGCCAGGCGGTCGACGGCACCGGCGACGAAGCGCAAGCCAAGCGTCGCGGGCGTCGGGGACGTGGAATTGAACGGCAGCAGCGCGCGGCGGAGTTCGTCGTAGTTGGCGAAACGATCGCCCGCCTGCTTGGCGAGACAGCGCATGACGATCCGCGCGAGCGGCTCCGGAATCTCCGGGCGCACCGAGCGCGGTGATGGTGCCGTTTTGTCGAGCACGGTGGCGAGCAGTTGCACCACGTTTTCCGCATGGAACGGCGTCTTCCCGGTCAGCAAATAGTATAGCGTCACGCCCACGGAATAGATGTCGGAACGGATGTTCAGCTCCTCGCCACGCAGTTGTTCCGGCGAGGAAAACTCCGGCGTGCCGAGGACCGAACCGGCAATCGTGAGCGCGGAGTCGCCGCGGGTGGTGGTCGAGATCGAGAGTCCAAAATCCCCAACTTTCACCGTGCCAGCGGGGTCGATGAAACAATTCGCCGGCTTGACATCGCGATGCAGTATCCCGACCGAGGCCGCCGCCTCGAGCCCGGCAATGACTTGCAATATCGCGTCCACGGCCTCGGTGATCGGCATCGGCCCGCGCTCCTTCACCCGCTCGTGGAGCGTGCCGCCGTGGACCATCTCCATCGTGATCACCGGCGCGCCGTCGATCTCTTCGGTGCCGAAGACATAGACCGTGTTCGGGTGATTGATCGATGCTGCGATCCGCCCCTCTCGGAGGAATCGTTTCCGTGTATCCGGCGAGTCGAGCGAATGCCCGAGCGCCTTCAGCGCCACGCGCCGTCCGCTGGCGCGATCCTCCGCTTCATACACCGCCCCCATGCCGCCTTTGCCGAGCAGGCGCACGATCCGGTAACTGCCGAAATTGAACGGCATCAAAGGTGGCGGCCCGGAACTTCCCGGCGAAGCGGGCATGCTCGATCCACCGAGCTGGCTGGCGAGACCCATTTTCAAAAGGCACGGCGCGCACAGGCCCTGCGTTTCGGCCGGCGAAAGATCGGCACCGCATTCGAGGCATTTTGTGGGAGGAGTCATCGAGGTGTTCCTATCAAAAAGAATAAGGGTTCACCCCAGAGAGAAGCGATCCGCCAAAACGGTTGCGGATTTTCTTTCGACGTTTGCGTCCCCGCCTGCCCCAGACGGTCGGCCTCGCAGCGGGAGGAATTTTCGGCGGGGGCGCCAAAAATCATGCGCCAGGGCGCGTGCGCTGCCCATATTAGCTGCACGGGCCCGGCTGAGCCCGAGGCGGGATTATGCGATTTTGAAACGCAGGTCGGCTGCGGGCGAGACGGCCTGACCGGCGATTTTCGGCGCGGTCTCGAAGAGACCGGCGGCAAAGTAACTCTCGGGTGCGGCGGCGCCGGTGATGCTCAGTCTGGCGATCACGCTCGCGACGCCGCCGATAATCGTATCGTCGTCGTCCTTGACCGTGGAGTTCGTCGTCGAGAAGCCCGCGCCGATGATGCTGCCCGCGCCGCTGACCTGGCCGCCGATTTTCACCGCGCCGATCGTGCCGGCCGCGAAGGTGTCGTCTCCGCCGCCAAACGCGTGATCCGTGCCGAGGTCGGCACCGGCGAGAACGATCGACTCCGTGAAATCGCGCTCGACGCTGAGCTTTGCGATGGCGCTGGCGACAATGCTCGCGCCGGTGATGCTGCCGGCGGCGGGCGCGCGCTTCGACTTGACGCTGATCGCCCCGCTCGCGCCGAGCAAGCGGAGATCGCCGGTGAGATTCCCCTCGGACACGGTGAGCGAAGTGAGCGCCTTGCTCTTGCCGAGCGTCGCGCCAGGCGTGAGCGAGGTGAGGCTGCCGCTGAAGTTGCCGCCTTTGACCGTGACCTTGCCGAAGCTCGCCGCTGTGAGATCGCCGCTCAGGTCGCCGCCTTTGACGGTGATTTTCGCGATCGCCCCGACGCTGGCGACGTCGGCGGCGAGCGGTCCGGCGGACACGGCGATCGAGCCCAGCGCAGCGGCCTCGATCTCGCCAGGGCTGACGCTGACGGCCTTGAGCGACTTGATGATCTGGGGCGTCGCGATCAGGAACGGGGCGCTGCCGTCGCCGAGCGCGCCCAGACTCAACGCGAATTTGTCGGTCGCCGCGCCGCCGGTGAGGATTTCACCTGCGAGGAGCGCGTGGGTCGTGATCGCTTTCACCGGGCCGCTCGCGCGCACACCACCCACGGTGATGTCGGCCGCTTTGCCGCTGAAGCTTTTCAGCGCGCCATCGATGGTCACTTCGCCGATGCCGACCACGCCGTCGCCCGTGCCTTTGTCCTTCTTCACCGCGATGGAGAGCGCGCTTTTGTTCGTGGTTCCGGTGAGGTTTATTTCCGAGATGTCGGCGTTGTCGAGCGCCCCGCCATCCAGGATGAGCGTGGCAGCGCCGGGGCCCTTCAGCTTCACCGTCACCTTGTCGTGGTTGCGGTCGAAAAAGGTGTAGGGTGTTTTCGCATCGAGGGTGATCGTGCTGGCTGGCGGGCTCTCGTCGTTGATGATGGTCCCCACCGCCTGCGCGTCGCCGAGCGTGGCGTTGCCGGGATTGCTGAGCTGGACGATGAAGGTCTCGTCGGCGCCCGACTCGAAAAGGGTGTCGGAACGGATCGCGACGCTAACCGGCTTGCTCGTCTCGCCGGGGGCAAAAGTGAGCAAGTCATGCGGGATCGCGGTGTAGTCGCCCGGCGCGATCGCCGTGCCATTGGCTGTGGCGAAATCGACCGTCACCGGCAGGATACTGGCGTTCGTGAGACTCACGGTGAACACGACAAACGAAGCGCCGGTGTCGCCTTCGAGCACGCTGGCGTCGGCGATGGAGATTGTTGGCAAAGGATCGTCATTGGTGATCGTCCCGGTCTGCGGTGCATCGGCCACGCTGACTCCCGCTGGCGCGCCGCTCAGGGCGTCCAGCGTCACGATGAAGGTCTCGTCATTCTCAAACTGAGTGTCGCCGTTGACGAGCAACGTGATGGTCTGCGTCTCGCCGGCGGCGCCGACAAAAATCAGGCTGCCGTCGTTGTCCACATAGTCCAGATCGTCCAGCGTGGCCGTGCCATCGTTCGTAAGGTAAGCCACCGAAAGCCCGCCCTGCACGGCATGATCGAGCGTCGCCGTAAAGGTGTAGGCCGTCGTGCCGCTTTGACCTTCGGCATGAGCAAGCCCGCCGCTGAGAGTGACCGTGGCGGTGTCATTGTCGGTGATCGTCGTGGTATGCACACCCGCCGCGCCATTGGCGATCCGGACTTGTCCAGTGCCATCCCCGAACAAAGCCAGCCCGAGGATTGCTGTTTCCGCGTTTTCCACCAGCGCGTCGTCCGTGATGCGGAGGTCCGCCGTCTGCGTCGCGCCGTCGAGCGAGCCACTCGGGAACCTTATCAGCAAAGGCAGGGTGTAGTCGATCCCACCTCCAAAGGCCGTCCCGCCCCCGCCGGTGACAGACAAGGTGACCTCTTGCGCCAGCGCGGCTGTGCCCGTGCCATTCGCCGTGATGCTCAGCACGAGGGCGAGCGTGTCATTGGGCGTCCCCTCGCTGACGGTGCTGCTCGTCGAGGCGAAGCCTATGACGGCCGTGTCGTTGTCCAGGATGAGGACGCTGTGCGTCACACCGGCGCCCAGCGCAACCTGGCCCGTGGTGTCGCCGAGTATATTCAGCCCGAGTTCGATCCGCTCCGTGCCCTCCACGAGCGCGTCGTCGTTCAGCGAAAGGATCGCGTTCTGCGTCGCGCCGGAGCTGCCCGCGGCAAAGGTGAGCGTCGATGGCGAGGTGAACGTGTAATCGACGCCCCCGGCGGTTGCCGTGCCCGAGAGGAGATCCTCCAAGTTGACGCTGACCGCTTTGCCGAGTGTTCCGGCCCCCGCGACACCGTTGCCGGTGATGACCAGTTGCACGCCGACATTGTGCGTCCCGGAGTTTTCGATTGGGGCGCTTGTCCCGGTTACAAATGACAGCGCTGCCGTATCGTTGTCGGTGATTGTTCCGGTCGCCGGCGAACCGGTCGCGACGTAGCTGTCGCCGGCAGCCACGCTCAAGGTGACCTCTTCGTTTCCCTCCACGATTTGATCATCCACCGGCGCCAGAGTCACCGTGACCGAGGCCGATCCGGTGGGAATCGTGAGCGTGCCATTGGCGAAATCGAGCGTGCCGCTGGTGGAAACTGTGAAATCGTTCGCGAACGTCGCATTGCCGGAAGTCGTGAAGTTGATGGCGAGAGCGGAGGAGGCGTCTCCCGTGCGGGTGAACGTATAGGTCAAACCCGTCGAGGAACCTTCGAGGACGGCGGCTGGGGACACCGCAATCGATACGGAGGGCAGGATCGTGAATGTGTCGCCGGTGAATGTGCCGACGCCGGCGCCCAGCAGCACACTCAAATTATTGCTACCGCTGTTGGCGGTGACGATGTCGGGTTTGCCGTCCCCGTTCACGTCAGCCACCGCCACTGAAAACGGCATGTTCCCCGTGCCGAAGTCACTTTTCGGCGAAAAGCCGCCGCTCCCGTCCCCCAGAAGCACGCTCACGGTGTTGCTGTCGAAGTTTGCGACGACGAGGTCGAGATTCCCGTCGCGATTCACATCTCCCAACGCGACAGACCGCGGGGTAGTCCCCGTGAAAAAGTCCGTCTTTGGCGAAAAGCCGCCGCTTCCGTCACCCAGCAAAAGGCTTACCTTGTTGGTGTTTGAATACGTGACCGCAAGATCTGGCCTGCCGTCCCCGTTTACGTCGCCGACAGCCACCGTATTCGGATTGCCGAATGTTTGGAAATCGACTCCCGGTGCGAAACTGCCGGATCCATTACCCAGGAACATGCTCACGTTGCTGCCCCTGAAGTTAGTGGCGACAATATCGAGTTTGCCGTCTTCGTTGAAGTCGCTCACCGCCACGGACGTCGGAGAAATCCCGCCGCCAGCGAAAAGCCTTGCAGAAAAGATTCCGTTCCCAGCTCCCAGCAGCACGTCCAAACCACTTCCAGCGTAGATCCCGACGATGAGGTCGGACATGCCGTCTCCATTCACGTCGCCCACTGCCACGGAAGCCGGGCCGCTCCCAGTGGCGAAATCAGTTTTCGCCGCAAAGCCGCCGATCCCATCACCCAGCAACACGCTCACGGTATCGCTACTGAAGTTCGCGGTAATGAGGTCGGGCTTGCCATCCCCATTCACGTCGCCCACCGCCACGGATCGAGGGGAGATTCCGGCGAGGAAATTCGTTTTCGTCACATATCCGCCGGTTCCGCGGCCCAGAAATACGCTCACGTTATTGCTGGCTTCGTTTGCGACGACGAGATCGGGCAGGCCGTCTGCGTTCAGGTCGGCCACTGCCACGGATCGAGGAGCGCTCCCCGCGGGAACGATTACCTGGGTGGCGAAGGCCGGCGGCGGCGTCCCCTGTAGCGGCTTGCCGTCGGCGTCATGGATCGTCCCATTGTCCACCAACTGGAGTGCCAGTGTGCCGGCTCCGCCGACGCCGGTTGCCGTCACGGTGTATTCCGTAGAGCTCACTGGTGCCACCGTCACTGCGGGCTCCGCAGTCACGCCGGGCTCCTTGATGAGGATGAAATCCGTCGCGTCTACGCCGGTCACCGGCGCGCTGAGGGTAACTGTCCAGGAGACACTGCTCGCGCTGGTCGTCGTGCTGCCGATGGCGGAGATGGCGGAGACTTTCGGAAAGATTTGCAGCAGGCGGATGGCGTCACCCTGGAAGCTTCCATTCGCTACGCCGGCGCCGCCGAGCAGAGTGCCGTTGGTGATTGTGTCGTTATCGATCAGGTTCAGTTGCACCTCGCCGCTGCCTTGCAATCCATTGACGGTGACGGTGTAAACGCTTCCGGTGCCGGTCACGGAGATCGCCCCCGCCTTCGCCCCCCCGGTGGTGAGGATGCCAAAATCGTCCGCACCCACGCCGGTGACCTCGGTGCTAAACGTGACCGTCCAAGTGGCGCTCGCGCCAGTGAGGGTTGCTGCGCCAGCGTGCGCGATCGAGCTAACGACTGGCGCAGCCGGGCCGCGGTGGCCGAAGACCACGTAGCTGGCCCCGGAGGCGTAGCCGTTCGCGGACGCTAAGTAAGCGCCGACGATCAGGTCGTCGATTCCGTCGCCATTGATGTCCCCGGCTCCGCTCACCGACCAGCCGGAGAAGTCGTCAGCCGCGACGCCGCTGAGCTTGAAGCCATTCGCGCCCGTGAGGCTCGACAGATTGACATTCGCCGCAAACCCCGCACGGCTCCCGAAGACCACGTAGCTGGCCCCAGAATCCGTGCCGTTCGGATCGGCACGCCGGGCGCCGACGATCACGTCGTCGATGCCGTCGCCATTGATGTCCCCGGCCCCGCTCACCGAATTGCCGCAGTAGTCGCCGGCCGCGAGGCCGCTGAGTTTGAATCCATTGGTCCCCGTCAGGCTCGAAAGATTTACATTGGCCGGAAACCCCGCACTGCTTCCGAAGACCACGTAGCTGGCCCCGGAGAAGTTCGGGTCGGCGGTGGGCGCGCCGACGATCAGGTCGTCGATCCCGTCGCCATTTACGTCCCCGGCCCCGCTCACCGAAAACCCGGATTCGTCGCTGGTCCAGACCCCGCTGAGCTTAAAGCCATTCGTGCCCGTCAAGCTCGACAGATCTACATTCGCCGCAAAGCCTGCCCGACTCCCGAATACTACGTAGCTCGCCCCGTAGTAGGAGTAGTCGGCGCCGAAAGCACCGACGATTAGGTCGTCGATACCATCGCCATTGATATCTCCAGCCGCGCTTACCGAAAAGCCGGAGAGGTCGCCGCCCGCGGCGCCGCTGAGCTTGAAGCCATTCGTCCCCGTCAGACTCGACAGATCTAAATCGGCCGCAAAGGCCGCGCGGCTCCCGAAGACCACGTAGCTCGCCCCGGAATTGGCGCCGTTCGCGTCAGCATAGAAAGCGCCGACGATTAGGTCGTCGATCCCGTCGTCATTAATGTCCCCAGCCCCGCTCACCGATACGCCGAAGTTGTCGCCGCCCGCGGCGCCGCTGAGCTTGAAGCCATTCGTCCCTGTCAAACTAGAAAGATCTAAATCGGCCGCAAAGGCCGCGCGGCTCCCGAAGACCACATAGCTCGCCCCGGAATTGGCGCCGTTCGGGTCGGCATAACGAGCGCCGACGATCAGGTCACCAATTCCGTCGCCATTGATATCCCCGGCCCCGCTCACGGAAGCGCCGGCGTGGTCAAGGGCCGCGACGCCGCTGAGAGTAAAGCCGTTCGTGCCCGTCAGGCTCGACAGATTCACGTTCGCTGGAAACCCCGCCGGGCTCCCGAAAACCACGTAGCTCGCCCCGGAATTGGCGCCGTTCGGGTCGGCGAAGTCAGCGCCGATGATCACGTCATCGATTCCATCGCCATTGATGTCTCCGGCCGGGCTCACCGAAAAGCCGGATTTGTCGCCGGCAGCGACGCCACTTAGCTTGAAGCCATTCGGGCCCGTCAGAGTGCTCAGGGGCAGGTCGGCGCTGAAGGCAAAACCCGGATCCTCCGGTCTCCCAAAGACCACGTAGCTCGACCCGAGGCTGTTCCCAGGCGCGCCGACGATCAGGTCGTCGATCCCGTCGCCATTGAGGTCCCCGGCCCCGCTCACCGACCTGCCAGCGTAGTTGCGCTCCGCGGCGCCGTTCAGTTTGAAGCCATTGGCGCCCGTCAGGCTCGACAGATTTACGTCCGCAGCAAAACCCGCCCGGCTCCCAAAGACCACGTAGCTCGCCCCGGAGCCGACACCGTTCGGACTGGCGCTGGGAGCGCCGACGATCAGATCGTCGATTCCGTCCCCATTGATGTCTCCGGCCCCGCTCACTGACGCTCCGGAGCTGTCGAAGGCCGCGACACCGCTGAGCTTGAGGCCATTCGCACCCGTCAGGCTCGACAGGTTCACATTCGCTGCGAACCCTGCCCGGCTCCCAAAAACCACGTAGCTGGCGCCGGAGCCGTTCGCGTCGGCCCCGAGTGCACCAACGATTAGATCGTCGATGCCGTCGCCATTGATGTCCCCGGCCCCGCTCACCGAGAAGCCGGAGCTGTCAAAGGCCGCGACGCCGCTGAGCTTGAAGCCATTCGCGCCCGTCAGGCTCGACAGATTTACGTCCGCAGCAAAACCCGCCCGGCTCCCGAAGACCACGTAGCTCGCCCCGGAGCTTAAGCCGTTTGGGTCGGAGCCGGACGCGCCAACGATCAGATCGTCGATGCCGTCGCCATTGATATCCCCGACCCCGCTCACCGAAATCCCGGAGGTGTCATCGGCCGCGACACCGCTGAGCTTGAAGCCATTTATTCCCGTCAGGCTCGAAAGATTTACATTCGCCGCGAAACCCTCCCGGTTTCCAAAAACCACATAGCTCGCCCCGGAATGGGCGCCATTCGGACGCGCCCCATAGGCGCCGACGATCAGGTCATCGATGCCGTCGCCATTGATATCCCCGGCCGCACTTACCGACCTGCCTGAGTCGTCGTTGGCCTCGACGCCGCTGAGCTTGAACCCATTGGTCCCCGTCAGGCTCGACAGATTTAGATTCGCCGGAAACCCTCCCCGGCTCCCAAAGACCACGTAGCTGGCGCCGGAGCCGGAGCCGTTCGGGTCAACGCCGACAGCGCCGACGATCAGATCGTCAATGCCGTCCCCATTGATGTCCCCGGCTCCGCTCACCGACCAGCCGGAGTAGTCATAGGACTCGACGCCGCTGAGCTTGAAACCATTCGCCCCCGTCAGGCCCGACAGATTTAAGTTCGGCACGAACCCCGCTGGGCTCCCAAAGACCACGTAGCTCGCCCCAGAGTAGCGGCCGTTCGGGGACGACTGGAAAGCGCCGACGATCAAGTCGTCGATTCCATCGCCATTGACGTCTCCGGCCCCGCTCACCGAGGAGCCAGACCGGTCCAGGAAATCGACACCGCTGAGCTTAAAGCCCGTGTTCCCATCGAGCCCCGACAGCTCGACGACCGGCCCAAATGCCGCAGGCGCGATGCGCGTCTCAAGAATTTCCAGCGAGTGGCATCCCCGGGCAGTCCTCGCGGAGGGCCGTGCGGAAAAGAGGCGGCAGAGACGGGTGGCGAGGTCAAATTTCATGAAAGCGAAGGGGGGTTGAGCAAAGGACCGTGCACCGGGGGCGGATCAGGAGTCCTGTAGTGAACCTGGCGGTTCGGACAAGCGAAATTGAAGATGCGAAAGTGAAAATGGTCATGCGCGACACGCCCAGCGGTTTTCCGAGCGGATGCTCGGGACCGGGAAAGTCATTCCGCCAAACAACGAACAGGTTTTCGACCAGGTTTATGAAGGGGCCCCCGGGGTCCGGCAGTCTTCAAAATGATCCGGGACTTCGACTGGTCACGCGCTCGAGGCGGCGAAGAGATGCCGCTACTCCTTATCGATCTCTGTGCTCGTCGAAACCGTGCCGGAAATTTTTGCCCGCAGGATGCCCCGAAATCGCTCCCTCATCCGGCGCGCCGCTTCCGTCACCGCGCTTTCTGGGAGGTCTAACGCGCGCAATTTCCGCATGCAGCTCCTTCGCGAATTACGATCGGCCGATGAAGCCGCACAACGCGGGTCCGTGAATCGCCCGAATTCCAAGAGGAACGGGGAGCACAGGCGTCGCGCCTGTCGGCTTCGGCGTCCCGCCGAAGCCATCGGATAACCAAAGCGCTTCACTTTCCGACGGGTGCGCGATGATGCGGGTCAGAATCAGCGGCGAGTTCCGGATCCCATTGACGCTCGATGCGCCCGGCGGGACGCCGGGCGCGATAGGCCGGAGACCTGTACTCCCCGATCCCTGGCTGACAGCGCGCTAGCGAGGATCGACCACGCGCCCGAGGAAGAGGCAGGCGCCGCTCGGCTGATGCTGAATCGCAAAGAGAAACGGGTGATCCACGTGGACCTCGGGCGGCGGCGCCGGCTTGTCACCGATTGGGGCAGCAGCCTCCGCGACCATCTCGACCGCGGTCGCGGCAGCTGCTTCCGTGCTGGCTTCGTCGAGCGCAAGGAACGTCCGGTGAAACACTTTCGAAATCGCGAGGTATTCCTTCGGAGTGCGCAGTGCCATGCGCTCGAAGTTTGCGCTACCACGTGGCACGTCGAACGCGGTCCGCATTCCCAAGGCCTGCAGTGGCTCGTCGATAACCATCGTTTTTCCTTCGAGGCGAAACTTCGGCAGAAACAGAACAATTTCCGCGTGTGGGAGGGCCGCGCATTCCTTGAGCAAGGCCGGAGTGACTTTCGCTGCGAGAGCGTCAAGTCCATCCTTCTCGTCCGGGAGCAGGATGAGGAAGGAAAGATCGCCACTTTGATAGGGCACGGAAACCGCGGTATAGTCCTCGCGCTTGAGATAACCTCGTGACGCCGTATCGACCATCGTCGGGACATTCACCGCAGGACCTCCCCCGACGAAGAACGGCCGGTCCCGCGTGAGGTCCTTTGAGAACTCTTTGGACCAAGGCGACTTGAAATAGAGCGCGTTCACCAAAACCAGACGGGTGTCGTCCCCAATGCCACCTTCTGGAATGAGATTGCTTATCCTTTTCTCGGTTTGCACTTCGACCCAGCCATTGATTCGCCCGCGAGATTTTTCCGGCGCGCCCCGGAAATCGAGCGGCTCGAGAGGCGCAGCGTAGTCGTCCTTGAGAAAGTTGAGAAATGGTTCGCGAAACTTGAAACTCTTCTCGCCGAAAAGCCGGTTCGCGATCCGGATTTGGAGTGTGTGATTCGTCGCCTCATTATCACCGCCGCCGAAGAGATTCTTCAGCTTGTTGAAAAACCCCTTTTTGGCGACAGCGTCCACAGGCGACGCCGCGACCGCCGTCTCGAATGCCTTCCGCAAAGCGCCGAAGGACTGCGCCAATGGAGAATCGTCTTCAGGAAAGTGGAGCACCTTTGCCATTTCCCGCCGCGTCTCCCCGTCCGCGCCCGCGTAGGCCATGGCCAGCGCCGCCTGGATCGAGTATGGCGAAAGCAGGATATTGCCAGCGTTCTTTTCGCCCGCGAACTGACCGTAGAGCTCGAGTCCAAGTTGATTGATCGCGTCGGTGGCTGGATCATATTTTGCCTCCGCTGCGACCGCGGCGGCAGACGGGATGATCAGCACCACACCGAGCGAGACGAACCGAGTGAGAAACCACGCTTTCATCTTTGTCGGCTTAGTCCTCGCGCGCCGGGAGTCAAGCCACCAATCCGCGGTGCACACTCACCGGCTCAAGGCGGCGAACAGATGCCGCAACTCCTCATCGATCTCTGCGCTCGTCGAGACAGTGTCCGCGATTTCCGCCCGCAGAATTCCCCGATAGCGCTCCCTCATCCGGTGCGCCGCCGCTTTCACCGCGCTCTCGGAGAGGTCCAAAGTGCGCGCAATTTCCGCATATCGCCCCTTCTCGCCGGTGAGCACACCCTTGAGCGCGTCAAATTGCGCGAGCTTCCCCGCCTCCATCATTTCATTTCGCAAGCGCAGGAGAACACAATCGAGCAGAGTCAACGCCCAGCGGCGGTCGAACAGTCGCGCCGGATCATCGGCATCGGCCGGCTCGGCGAGATAACGTTGCTCGGCCGTGGCTTCGTCGAATGACACAATCGCCACCCGCCCGCCGCGTTTCACCGCATGGGTGCGATCCCATTCGTTGGCGAGGAAATGTTTCGCCGCGGCGAGCAGCCACGCGCGAAATCGTCCTCGCTCCCGATCCACGCCCTCGAGCCAGCTCTTGGCGAGCAGTCGCGCAAAGAATTCCTGCGTCAGCTCCTGCGCGTCATGCGGACCATGGCCCTGCCGGCGAATGAAGGCATACAGCGGAAACCAATACGCAGTGCACAACCGGCTCAGGGCGGCGTGCGCATCGGCATCGTCGCCGCCCGCCGCCAGAACCACGCTCCAGCGCGTCGTGGCAAAGTCACGTTCGGGCGCCGGACTTGGTGCGGTGGGGGACGCGGACATGCCGAGATTGTTACCATTGTGTTTTCCGACTCTCAACGCACCATTGCTCCCGCTGCCCCACTCCTTCCTGTCTTTCGGTGATGACCACGCGCTCGCGAAAAATCGTTCGGATAATGCTGCTCGTGTTTGCGATCGTGGCTGCGGCCGGATGTTGGGGAATGCAGCGGGTGGCCAAAGTGGCGGCGATCCAGGATGCGCTCGAGCGGGATTGGGAAATCAATTTCAACGATGGCGGGCTTCCATCGGTGCTGCCGGCCTTTCTGGATCGCGCGGCTGAGAACACGATCATTCGGATGCTCGGCCCGCAGCGGGAACCGCTCTATTTTGCCGAAAAGGCGAATCGCGAAACCGTCTGGCAGGAGCGTTTTCGAGCGCTCTTTCGCGGCCGGATCACCGTTATGGAAATCTACTATCCAGGCCGGCTGCGAGCTGATCTCGGATCGGCGCTGGCACAATTTCCAAACCTGCGGCGTCTGGAGATCCACAAGCCTGATTTTTCTGACAACGACTGGGCAGGTATTTTCGCCGGCCTTCATCGTTTGAACCGATTGGAAGAACTGGAAATCGGCGGTTACGAACTCCGGGATTCAACCATTGCAGGATTGGCCGATCAACCATCCGTCCGCCAGGTATCCATCACGATTGGAAAATTGAGCACGGAGTGCGTGGAAACTTTCCGGCGCCTGCCGCGACTGACCAAACTCACATTCGGGACCAACGTCCTGGATGACGGCCACAATGAAAACGATCCTCCCCGGCGCGAAAATCAGAACCTGATTCGCAATGCGTTGCCCGACGTGAAAGTGGGTTTCGAATGAGGCGGGTTCGAGCTCGCCTGAATTTGTTGCGCGGCGGTGGAATTTTCGGTCCCGCAACGACAGCGCGAACTTAATGCGCACGTTTCAAACTCCAGACTCTTCTTCGTCCTCTCCGTCTGATTTCTCCTTCTGAAAACGCCTGCTTGCGCTGAGGACGCCTGAGAAGGCGATAGCGAGGAAGAAGGGAGCACGGGGCGTGTCGCTCTCGCGAAAGAATGAATGTGCGGGCCGCCTCCAATCAGCGTGACACCCCTTCGCGGCGCGTTAGATTCCCCGCCCTTCCCATGCCGCAAGTTACCAAGGAATCCATCGCCGACATGCTCGAACACATCGCGCAACTGCTCGAAATCAAGGGCGAGGTCGTGTTCAAGGTGCGCGCCTATCAGAACGCGGCGCGCGCCTGGAAACCTACCCCGGCGATCTCGCGCAGGCGGCCGAGGAAGGACGCTTGAGCGAGATCGCCGGCATCGGCAAAGCCATCGCGGAAAAGATCACGAGTATATCACCACCGGGCAGCTCGCTTACTACGAGGCGCTGAAAGCGGAGTTCCCGCCGACGCTTTCCGAGCTCTTCGATCTCCAGGGCATCGGGCCGAAGAAAATCAATGCCTTGTGGAAAACCCTCAATGTCACGTCGCTCGCGGAGCTGGAGGCGGCTTGCAAGGACGGCCGCGTGGCGCGGGCTGGCGGGCTTTGGCAAGAAGACGGCGGACCAACATTCTCGCGGCGATCGAAGCGAGAAAGAAACATGCGGGCCGCTTCCGCATCGGTGACATCGCGGCGACGCCGAGGCAGCTGCTGGCCGACTTGCGCGAGCATCCCGACGTCCTGCGCGTCAGCATTTGCGGCAGCTATCGCCGCCGGAAGGAAATCGTCGGCGACCTCGACTTCCTCGTCTCGACGAATGCGCCGGCGGAGGTCTCGGATTTTTTCGTCGAATCAGAGATGGTGGAGAGCGTGATGGCGCACGGCGCCACGAAATCGAGCGTCCGGCTGAAGTACGGCATCCAGGCCGATCTGCGCGTGGTGAAGGACACGCGAATTCCCTTTGCGCTGAACTATTTCACCGGCTCGAAGGAGCACAACATCATCATGCGCCAGCGCGCGCTCGCCCGCGGCTGGACGCTGAATGAATACCGGCTCGGGCGTTGGCGCGAAGGACATCCGGAAACGAAAGCCGAGAAGACACCGCAAGCGCCGCCGGAGATCCGCGAGGAGCGCGGAGCTTTATCGCGCGCTCGGGCTCGATTTCGTCGAGCCGGAGCTGCGCGAAGATCGCGGGGAATTCGCCGCGGCGGAGGCGCACACGCTGCCGGATCTCGATCGAGCTCGAAAACCTGCGCGGCACTTTTCACAACCACACCACCGCCAGCGACGGTCGCAGCACGCTCGCGCGAGATGGCGGAGGCCGCGCAGCGAGCTCGGCCTGCAATATCTCGGCATCGCGGATCACTCGAAAGCCAGCTTCCAGGCGCACGGCCTCGATGAAGAACGGCTGCTCGCGCAGATCGAGGAGATTCGCGCGCTGAACCAGAACCTTGGCGACGGACTTCCGCCTCTTCGCCGGCAGCGAGGTCGATATTCTGAAGGACGGCACGCTCGATTTCTCCGACGAAGTGCTCGCGCAACTCGATTACGCGTCGCCAGCGTCCACAACGTCTTCAATCTCCCCGAAGCCGAGATGACCGCGCGCATCATCCGCGCGATCGAAATCCCGCACATCACCATGCTCGGCCACCTCACCGGCCGCCTGCTGCTCTCGCGCGAAGGCTAGCGGTCGATATCCCCGCCATCATCGAAGCCGCGGCCGCGACGGGCACGATCATCGAGCTGAATTGCAATCCCTAGCGGCTCGACATGGACTGGCGCTGGTGGCCGCTGGCGAAGCGAAAAGGGCGTCAAATGCTGCGATCAATCCCGACGCGCATCATACCGACGCAACTCAGCAACTGTGGTTCGGCATCGGCGCCGCGCGCAAAGGCTGGCTCACCCGTGACGACGTGGTGAACACACGTCCCTTGAAAAAAATCGAAACAATCTTGAAGGCCAAACGCGCGGGGAAAATGCCTGCCTGAGCGAACGCGCATGACCCTCGTCGTCGCCGCCATCGTCCTTCTCGCCTATCTGCTCGGGTCGATCCCGTTCGGGCTCATCATTTCGCGGTCGCAGGGCATCGACATCCGCCAGCACGGCAGCGGCAACATCGGCGCCACCAATGTCTGGCGGGTGCTCGGCAAAAAGTGGGGCCTGCTCGCGTTTATTGGCGACGTCGCGAAAGGCCTCGTGGCGGTGCTGGCCGCGAAATGGATTGCCGCGAAATGGGCCATTCACATCCCGCTCCCACACGGGCACGAGCGAATCGAGTTCTTCCCGCAGGATTTCGCCGGCATCGCCGCCGCCATGGGCTGCATCCTCGGACATAGCTTTCCGGTCTGGCTGGGCTTTCGCGGTGGCAAAGGCGTGGCCACTTCCCTGGGCGTCATCATTGGCATGATGCCGCTGGCCGCGCTGCTCGCGTTCGGGGTCTGGGCGATCACCTTTAAGCTTTCCCGTTACGTCGCACTCGCGTCGATCGTCGCGGCCATGGCGTTTCCGGTCATCGTCATCGGGCTCATGTTCACCACCGGCGGTAATGGCTGGGGCTACTTTTTCTTTTCCGTCGCCGCGGCGTTGCTCGTCATTCGCCGGCATCGGGACAATATCAAACGACTCCTTGCCGGCACCGAGAACCGGTTTGGCCCACCGAAAGAACCGGCCTCCACGCAAGGTAAACGCGAGGAATCAACGTCACCCCGCGAACGCCGCGACGCCTGAAAGGATCACGATGGAGACCTATCGAAACATCGGCATCGTGGGCGCAGGCAGTTGGGGCACGGCTCTGGCATTTCCACTGCATGCCAATGGCGCCCGCATCACTCTTTGGGGCCATGACGCCGCGCACATTGCGAGAATGGCAGAAACGAAAGTAAATGCCGCCTACCTCCCCGGCGTGTCGCTGCCCGAATCCATTCAATGCACCTGTGAGCTCTCGGACCTCGCCGCGTGCGAACTCATCCTGGTGGTCACGCCTTCGAAGGCGGTTCGCGAAGTTTCCGCGCGCCTTTCGACCGTGGGCCTGCGCGAGGACGCGGTCCTACTGTCCTGCACCAAGGGCATCGAGCGCGGGAGCGGGAAACGGATGAGTGAGATCATCGCCGAAACATTGCCGGGACATGTCGTGAGCGTTCTTTCGGGGCCGAGCCACGCCGAAGAGGTCGCGCGCGGGATGCCAACCGCCGTGGTGCTCGGATCAGCCGATTCGGAAATCGCCCGGCGCTTGCAGCAGACGTTTTCGACCTCGTGCTTTCGCGCTTATACGAATGCCGATGTCGCCGGGATCGAATGGGGTGGCGCCTTGAAGAACGTGTTCGCGATCGCCGCCGGCGTGAGCGACGGGCTTGGCCTCGGGGATAATTCCAAAGCTGCGTTGGTCACCCGCGCGCTGGCGGAAATGATTCGGCTCGGCACGGCGCTCGGGGGATCACTCGAAACCTTCAACGGACTGGGCGGCATCGGGGACTTGATCGTTACTTGTTTCTCCCGGCACAGCCGCAATCGGATGGTCGGCGAGCGCCTGGGAAAAGGAGAACGACTGGCGGACATCATCGCCTCGATGCAGATGGTCGCCGAGGGCGTCCCGACAACGTTCGGCGCCCGCGAGCAGGCGGAAAAACTGGGAGTCGAAGCACCCATTACTGACGAAATCGGCGCGCTCCTCGACGGCCAGCGGCGTCCGGAACAAGTGCTCGACAATTTACTGCGCCGGGAGCTCAAACCCGAGTAACCGGTGGTCGGCCCGAGCGCAAAGCGTGACTGGATCGCAGGGCCGACGAAGGGCTGCCCGCTCGTGTCGGGAGCGACTGGTATGTCTCGCAATTCGAGAATCGACAGAGGCGGTCGACCGGGGCGAGCGGGCCTGGTCGGCCATCGCAATTGGTGGCCGGGCGTCTATCGGAATTATTGCGAGGCCCGGAATTGTGAACCGCTGCCCGCCATGCTGGCTTATCATACCAGCTACGAAACCGTGCGGGCGGATCTCAAGGTTCTCAGCGATTCGGCGTGAGCGCGCCGTCATCCGCTTCCCAATCCTGTTTCTGCTCGTCCGGCAGAACGTTCTGGCAGCAAAAGACCAGCAGGAGTCGGAGGGAATAGTGATCCCCAGAAAAAACGCGTGCGGTGCGGATGCCGGATTCCCTAGCCTTCCGCGCTCATGGAAATCCTTCCCATTGAAGTATTCGGCGTCCACGTGGATGTCCCTTTTCCCCGCCCCGTGCCCCTGGGAAAAGCGGGACTTGATGAGTTTGGTTCGAAGGCCTGCGATCCCGCCACGGGCTTGGGCTTGCGGCCGGAGAATGTCCGCCTGAAACGTTGGGACGACCTGTTCGGCTATGAACTCGCAGCGCAATTCTTCGGCGACAACGGCGTCCTGACCCGCGCCGCGGACCGGGTTAAACTTGGTGTTCGAAATGCGCGCACCCTCGCGGATTGGAACATCATCCAGCAGACATTCCTGCGCTTCTACAATTTGATGGATTTCGATCCGACGACGATCACCACGCTCTCGACCCACGTGCACGCTCGGTTTCACGACAGTGACGAGCGCGACGAGTGGATGTCGCAATTCTCCTTTACCCCTCTGGTCCACAAGGCGGCCTCGCTCGGGTATGTGCGGATTCTGGATTGGGAAAAAGACATTCGCGTCCTGATGGAACCATCGAATCTCGTGCCCGACGCGGTCTTCGTCGCCTGGGATACGCAGTTCACCAACGACCAGCATTGGGAGTCATTTCTCGGATCGATCATTACCATGATGGAAAACGCGGCGAACACCTTCGATCTCGGGTTTGAGCCGCTGCGGGAGCGGGTCTAAAGTCGTTCTGCGCGCGCGGTCGTGCCACGCCCCGTTCATTTCATCCGCCGCTTCGGTGCGGAACGATCCGTCGCATTCGAGCAGGCATCGGCGATGACTTCCAGCTGCTCAAGGAAGCGTTCGCGATCCGCGGTCGGCAAGTCGGCCAGGATCGTCTGTTGCAGTTCCTGCGCAATCTTGCGGGCCTTCTCAAAAGCCCGGCGGCCAGCGGCGAGAATGCACACGCGGTGCGCCCGGCGATCCGATTCGTGCGGGTGACGCGAAACCAGGCCCGCAACCTCCATCCGCGAGAGCGTGGACGTAATCGTATTCGGATCGCTCGCCATCAGATCGGTGAGCGAACGCTGCGTCAGGCCCTGCGGATCGCCTTCGCTCAGCCAGCGCAAAATGCTGAACTGATCCGGCGTCAAACCCAGTGGGCTGACGCGCTGACGAAACGCCTGATTCAGCCCATACCACGCGCGGCGGAGGAGAACCGGAAGGCGTTTGGGTTCCGCAGAAAAGGGAGCGTTTGTTTTTTCAGGCATCGCGGGTGGCTCATCTTAAAAGCGTCACGTCCCGTTGGTGGCAAGCCGCGAGCCTTTGTGTTTCGCAAAATACCGCTCCGATCAGCGGTTTTAACGCCGGAGGCGTGGCGGATTTTAGCTGGTCGCGCAAGCTACCGGATCTCCGGAGGATTAAAATGCGCGCCGCGGCAAGGGCGCCGGAATCCCATTTTTCCAACTCGATTACGAGAATTGCTGTCAGCCACAACACCTTTCCACTGCGCCTACCGGAGCGAATGCAAATTACGTTGCGACGGGCTGAACGCTGCTGGCCGAGGTCGATGGCGTGTCGACGGCACGCTCGGAGGTTGCGGCCAGCCGGCGGTCGCGCCAACGGAGGATCGGCATTTCGAAACCGTAGTGCAAAAGGGCCGATGCCACGACGGTCAGAAAAATGGCCGTCGCCGCCGCGACACTCGCCGTGAACGGTTCGGCCAATCCGAGACCCGACTCGCGTGCCAGCCACATGAAGATCGGGAAATTCACCAAATACATCGCGTAACTCCATTTGCTGGTGAGTTGAACACCCAATGCGAATTTTCCGCCCGAGGTCCGCATGTTTGCGAGGGCTGGCAGGCAGAGCATCGCCCCGAGCGAGGTCAGCGTGAAGAGATGCGTTCGGGCCGCGGAGGAATGGTTCAAGTCGAGGTTGCGGAACATCATGCCCACACCGAGCAGGCACAGCAATCCGCCCGCAAGTTTCATTTTCGCCGATGCATCAAATGACGAAGGCGCGTAGTGCTTCCACCACGCGGCAAGCACGCCAAACATGCAGGCATCGAAACGCAGGGTCGCGACCGAACGCACGTCTTTGAGCCAATCGGATGGGCCGCCAGCCACCACGTGCATCCTCCACAGTGTTGATCCCACGAGGCCGCCGAGCGCTGCAAAAAGCACCGCCTTTTTCACCGACACACCCGTCTTCAGCAACGCGAAGATGAGCATCGGAGTCAGCAGATAAAACCACTCCTCGACCGCCAGGCTCCAGGCTTCTCCGAAGAACGGTCCGCCGTTGTGGGTGAAATTCTGGATGAAAAGGGCATGCCGCCACCAACTCACCGGCGGCGCGCCGATCGAGCCATTGATCGCGAGATTGATCGCCAGAAACAAATAGAACAGCGGCAAGGTTCGCAGCCAGCGACGGCACCAGAAACGGACCATTGTTTCGCCCGTCGCGCTGGCGGACAGATCCCGAATCAGAATCCCGCCAATCAGAAATCCACTCAGGACGAAAAAGAGTTCCACGCCGAGATAGCCGGTCAGGACGGACCACCCCGTGAGCGGCCGATGGCAAAAGCGCAGCGTCAGCATGACGTGACAGAGCAGAACCAGCGCGATGGCCATCGCTCGCATGAGATCGAGCCCGAAGACGCGCCCGTGGGATTCTGGTTGTTGCATGCGGCGGGAAAAGCACGGGGTGTGCCTGCGGGGAGAAGGCGGAGGGCGGAGGGTGGACTGACGCCCGGCCCGCATTTTCGCGCTGCCAATTCCGTCATCGGACGCCAAGTTTCTCGAATGCGCTTCCCCCTGACCTTCCTCGTCGTCCTGTCGCTAGTCGCCACCTCCTTTGCCGTCGAGGCCCCGAATATCGTCATCATCTTCACCGATGATCAGGGCTATGCGGATGTGGGCACATTTGGAGCGAAAGGTTTCTCCACTCCGAATCTCGACCGGCTGGCGAAGGAAGGACGGCGGTTCACGGACTTTCACGTTGCGCAACCGGTCTGCTCGGCGTCGCGCGCGGCGCTCCTGACGGGTTGCTACTCCAATCGCGTCGGCATTCACGGCGCCCTTGGGCCGAAGTCGCGCATCGGGCTCAATCCCGACGAAATGACGCTGGCCGAATTGGTGAAACAAAAGGGTTACGCCACGGCCATGTTCGGCAAATGGCATCTCGGCGACGCCCCGCAATTCCTGCCCATCCACCAGGGCTTCGATGAGTATCTCGGCCTGCCCTACTCGAACGACATGTGGCCAAATCATCCGGAAGCGAAGCCCGGCACCTATCCCCCGCTGCCGATGATTGAAGGCGATCGCGTGATCAATGCCAACGTCACGCCCGAAGATCAAAGCCAGCTCACCACGCAATACACGGAGCGCGCCGTCGATTTCATCGAGCGAAAAGCCGGCCAGCCGTTCTTTCTCTACGTCGCGCACAACATGCCGCACGTGCCGCTGTTCGTGAGCGACAAATTCCGCGGGAAAACGGAACGCGGCCTCTATGGCGATGTGATCGCCGAGATCGACTGGTCAGTCGGCCAAATCATGGAGGCGCTCGCTCGGAAAGGCGTCGCCGACAATACGCTGCTCATCTTCACCAGCGACAACGGTCCGTGGCTCAGCTACGGCGAGCACGCCGGCAGCGCGGAACCGCTCCGCGAAGGCAAAGGCACCTCGTGGGAAGGCGGCACGCGGGAACCAACGATCATGCGCTGGCCGGGCAAAATCCCCGCCGACACCGAGTGCGACGAAATGCTAATGACCATCGACCTCTTCCCGACCATCGCGAAGCTCATCGGTGCCCAACTGCCCGCGCACAAAATCGACGGCCTCGATGTCTGGCCGCTGATCGCCGGCGAACCCGGCGCGAAGAATCCGCACGACGCCTATTTCTTCTACTACGAAAACAATCAGCTCCAGGCCGTGCGCAGCGGCCCGTGGAAACTCCTGCTCCCGCACACCTACCGGACCCTGGGTGATCAACCCAAAGCCAAAGGTGGCATCCCAGCCAAGTATCAGCAAATCAAGCTGACCGAACCTGAGCTTTACGATCTCCGTTCAGACATTTCGGAAACTAAGAATGTCGCTGCGGAGCATCCGGAAATCGTGAAACGGTTGGAAGCATTCGCCGAACAAGCCCGCGCCGACCTCGGCGATTCGTTGACGAAGCGAACTGGTGCTGGCGTGCGCGAACCGGGCCGCGTTCCGCAGGACACACCAGGTCACTGAGCAGGCACCAGCTACCGGATTGGCGACTTGCAATGCCGGCGTGCCGCCCCAAAATCGCCGGCTGCACCCCATGAGAACGCACGGACACCCCATCCTGACGCGCAGCCTGGCCACCACATTGGCGACGATCGCGTGTTGCGGAACTTCAGTCGGCACGGACGGCGTATGGACACGAGTCTCCGGGGATTGGAATAATTCGGCCAACTGGCTAGATGGGCAAATCGCCGATGGGGTGGATGCAATCGCAGACTTTAGCATGCCCGCATCGGGACTGGATCCGACGGTGTCGTTGGGAGCGAATGGTGTCCGCACCGTCGGGACATTGATCTTCAAAGCAAGAAATTCCCAGTTGGGATCCTTCTCAAATGAACAACTCCGGCTCGATGTTAGTACTGGCTCTGCGGAAATCTTGGCGCTCGATGGCTTAACGAACATCAACGCTACACTCAGCGGTGATGACGGCATCAATCTCAGCAATGGCAGCGGACCAGGAGGAAAGCTGCGTCTGAACGCGGACAATACTTTCACCGGTGGACTAACGATTTCCGGAGGGATTCTGCAAATTGGCCGTCCATTGGCCGCTGGTGTGGATGCCATCACGGTCCGTGGGAAAACGGTCGAGTCTCGTGTCGAGATGAGAATGTCATTCATCACGATACCAAACGATTTCGTCATCGAGAACGGAGTCACGCCGGGAGTTGGGCACGGAGCCATCGACGGTGATGATCCTTTTACGTTCACCAATCGTCAGCGAATCACGGGGACGATCACGATCAAGGGATCGACCGGGAATGGGGGCCATCTCGTCGGGAATCATGGGGATCGTTATGGCTCTCTCGTCCTTTTGGGTGGCATCTCTTCCAGCGTGCCAGTCGTGCAGGCGGGCGGGAATATTGAGTACCATGGAGGAGGAGATTTTCCGGAACTCCGTGTGACAGGGACCGCGCACGTCTTTTCGGGAGGGATTCCGGCGAGCGCCACCGTGACCCTCGGAGCCGACGAGATGGGTGACGGGATGCTTTCGATTCGCGAACCGCTCACCCTCGGCGGACTTAACCTCGGTCGCACCGGATCGAGCGACCGTGGAGTGGTCAGGGGATTGCTACATTTGACCGGAGACCTCACGGCCCAGGGGACGGTCACGCATCGTATCGAATTCGGAACGCTCGATTTGGGTAATCATCACTCAGTCTTCACGGTTGCAGACGGATTGAGCGATATCGATTTGGAAATTGCCTCGCCCATCACTGGGACCGCGGGCTTGACGAAAGCTGGGGCGGGCACACTGCAATTGCTCGGAGGCATTACGACGACCGGGCCAGTAATGATTGAATCCGGGGTGCTCGCGGGAAACGCGACGATCTCCGGGGCCCTGATGTTGTCCTCAGGTGTGACCCTCGCGCCAGGAACGGCGATAACGCGGGGGGCGATTAGCGCGAAGTCAATTACCTTTGGCGCGAACACAACCGTGAATCTCAACATCGGCGCGGGCGGCGACAACCTCGCGGCGTTGGATTCTGATGGATTGCATGTCGATGGAACCACTACGCTAAACATCACGACTTTTGGCGGACCGTTAGGGATCGGTGTTCACAAGTTGATCGATTACTCGGGGACCATCCAGGGCGCCGGCCTGAGCGGGTTTGTGGCGACACTGCCAGGGCGCACAGTGGGAACTATTATCGATACCGGTGCGGCTGTTGCGCTGAATGTGACGAGCAATGATACGACGGTGTGGACCAGTGCCGTGAATGGCATTTGGGATGCGCAGAACACGGAGAATTGGAAGCTGCAATCCAGCGGTGCGACGACCCCCTATCTCGAAGGCGACGATGTCCGATTCGACGACAGCGCACCCGTAGCGAGCATTACGCTCAATGAATCGGTCAGACCCGCGCGGGTCGTTTTCGCCAACTCGACGAACGTCCCGTATGTGCTGGCGGGCACCGGCGGAATCGAGGGCACGGCGATTCTCTCGAAAACCGGGTCTGGGACCGCAACCATTCGCAACCGTAATGGATACACGGGCGTGACGACGGTCAACGAAGGCACCCTCGTGGTGGATCAAGACACGGGCGCACTCACCGGCAGCAGCGTCATCGAAATCGCTCCGGGAGCTACGCTTGCTCTGACCAGCAGCAATTCGGAATTCACGTTCAATCGTCCACTTTCCGGCACGGGCACCGTGGTGCTCGACGCCAACGCGGGTGGCGCATCGGGAAACAGGATCATTCAGCTTACGGGCGACAACACCAACTTCTCTGGCAATTTGATCTTATCGCCCACGCCCGGCGCCGGCAGCATGCGCATCGGATTCGTATCTCCGTCCAATCTCGGAACGGCAACGGTGGTCATCGGTCCCGGTGCCCAGGTCGCATTCGATGGTGGGCAGTTCGCCAATCCCTTTCAGATCACGGGCGCTGGCTTCGCCTACCCGGCGGGTTTCACCCCAAATCCCGGCACGGGACTCGGCACAGAAGGCGGCACCGGCGCACTCTTCGGGGGCGGCCAGACATTGACCGGGCCAATTCTATTGAACGGAAACGCGAAGATCAGCAGCTCTCTCTCCGGAGGCGGATTAATCGTGGCGGGAAGTATCAGCGCCACCGCACCGACCGATCAATTGGTCGTTGGGGGTGGGGCCGTTAGCAGCATAGTCATCCTGACAGGAGCCAACAGCTACGGGCCGACCTGGGTGAACTCCGGATCGAGCACCGCATATACGGAGCACACTCTCCAGATTGGAAACGACGGAAACACGGGGACCCTCGGAACTGGACCCGTGACACTCCTGGGCGACGGCAGCGCCTTGACCACCATTCGTTTCCGCAGGATCGATGGTTACGTGCTTGAGAATGACATCTCGGCGATTGGGTCCGCGGCCAAGACCTTCGTTGAGGCCGACGTGCGCGGGGCAGGGTTTTCGAGCAACGGACGTCCAATTTATCTCGGCCCACCGGATCCGACAGGCGGGACATTTCGAGTCGGCAGGACGCGCTCCGATTCCCTCGCGGGCATATCCGGCGTGCTCAATGCCGGAAGGATATCGGTAGGCTCTGCAGACGACATCACCAATGCGGCGCTCGATCTCGAGGCGGGTAGTCTCATCTCCATTGGTGATTTCGATGTCGGAGACGCTGCGGGTGCCACGGGAGCAGTCACGCAACGGGACGGCGATGTTTCCGTGGCGGGGTCCATGCGCGTCGGCGTCGCTTATCAGAGCACCGGTCGCTATGAACTTGCCGGCGGTTTACTGAAGCTCACGGCGCCGGCCGGAGTCAGCGGCCCAGTTGCTGGAAGCGAACCGGGCGGGATTCGCGTCGGTGGGCTTAGCGGAACGGGTGGTTTCGTCCAGACTGGAGGCGTTCTGACGACCAACTGGATCCAGCTCTCCCCTGGTCCCGTTCCACCCATTGGGCCAAACCCTCCAACCGGGATCAACAGCTATACCGTGATCGGAGGTGTCCTCATTTTAAATAGCAAATTCGGCCTCACCAGTGTGGAGGGTTCGACGGCCTTCAACCTGGGGGGTGGCACGATCAAAGCCGCACCGGGCGTCAGTCCGGTGTTCAATTCCGAGACGATTTCCGTGACGGGCCTCGTCACGCTCGAGGCGAATGGAAACAATGCATTTTATCTCTATGGGCCACTCCACGGAAACGGAGAAGTGGCGCTCACCGGCGATGGAACGCTGCATCTCCGCGATACCAATGGGTCCGGTGGTTCGCTCCGGGGCGTTTCCCTGAATGTCGATGCCAGTGCCAAAGTTCGCGCGGATCGAACGGGCGTCGAGATCTGGTCCGGCGGCCTCCGTGGCAGCGGGACATTGCTCAAGGAAAACTCGGGCTCACTGTTTCTCACCGGAACGGGGAACGGTTTTTCCGGCAGCGCCGTGGTTTCCGCCGGCCGCTTGGACTTGCCGTCGGATTTTGCTTCGTCATCCGTCATCGTTGCCGACGGCGCCGCGCTCGGTGGCGAGCCCACGTTACCCACCCTGACCATGGGGAGCGCGTCCGGCAGCAGCTTGTTCGTCGACGGATCGACCGCTTCCGCGCTAACGGCCACGAACCTTACGCTAAGTGGGACAACGGTCGTTGATTTCTCGGTTCCGCCGGAATCTGCGGCGCCCATCACCGTTCTGAATTACACCGCCAAATCGGGAACCGGCGACGTGGTCCTGGCCGGCGCCGCGGACTACCGGTCGGCTTCGATTACGGACACGGGCTCCAGCTACGTTCTGGAAGTAGCCACCCAGAATCTCCACTGGACGGGCCTGGAGAATTCGGGGTGGAATTTGAAGGGCTTTGCGAATTTTTACGACGGAGCCCATTTGGTCCCTTTCTATGCGGGTGACTCGGTGACGTTTGATGACACTGGCAGGAATCCGGACATCCGGCTTGAGGGCGGCGGAATCAACCCCTGGCGTGTGGTGGTGGATTCCGATACGGTCGCATATTCGTTTTCGAATAATTCTATCGGCGGACCTGCGACGCTGATCAAAGCCGGGGCTTCCACCCTTACGCTCAAAAATGCGAATTCCTACAGTGGACCGACAGTCATCACGGGCGGCACGATCAGTATCGGTTTAGCCGATGCACTTGGTGATGGTAGTCCAACCAATGAACTCATCGTGAATGGCGGGCATCTCCACGTCGCGTCGTTTGTCACAGGCCTCGAATTGAGGAGAAATGTTTCGATTGGTGCCGCAGGGGGTGAACTTTCAGTGGATCCTTCTGGACTCCTGACGATTTCGGGAGCACTGAGTGGGAACGGAAACCTCCGTATTACCGGTGGCGGTTTGGTGGAACTGAATGGGGACGGTTCCAATTTCACGGGGGATATCACCGTAGAATCACCGGGCCAGGCGTTCACCTACGGCGGTCTGCGCCTCGGAAACGATCAGGCTTTGACGAGCGGAACGGTAACAGTCCTGCCGACCGCAATTTCGACATCTAAAACCGGGCTGGAATTGGAGTTCGCCAATATCGGCAGTGCCGTAGCTCTGAAGCTCGTAACGAACGACATCGTCGGAACGCGTCTCGCAAGTAGTGGAGGCGCCAGCACTTGGAATGGTCCGATTTCCCTGTCAGGCGATGGTGCCGCGGAATTGGGCGGAGCCGGTGCGCTCTACGTCCGGGGTTCGATCACTGTTGATGCGGGCGGGTTTGACGGCGTGTTGAATTTGGGCGGAAACGGTTTCATCGGTGGTCGAGTGACGCTTCCGAACGTTCCCATCGAGATCGATGGTGGGTGGATGGTAGCATCCACTGGGAATGTGTGGGGCGAAACGAGGCTCGACAGAGGTCGCTTGACGCTCGGTGCCGATGAGGCACTACCCTACCTGACCCGGATCACGAGCAAATATCCGGAAATAACCCCCACTTTCGATCTAAACGGTTTCTCGCAAACGATCGGCGACTTGAAGACGGATTCCATCCGGATAATCAACGCCGCCGCCGCCCTGTCGACCCTCACCATTCAATCCGACAGCCTGATTACCTACGGCGAGGGGAGTAACCTTTTCGATACGCTCATCTCGGGCAATTTGCGGATCGTGAAAGAGGGTTCCGGCACGCTGGTGCTCGATGGTAGAAATGCATACTCCGGCGGAACGGTTGTGAACGCCGGCACGCTGCTCGTGAATGGCCGCGTCGAAGGCAGCGCGGTGGTCGTGAACGGCGGCACCTTGGGCGGCAGCGACGGCAGGGTCGAACAGGTGAATGTGAACTCTGGCGCGCTCGCTCCGGGCGCGAGCATCGGCACCTTGAATACCGGCGATGTCGCCCTTGCGGCTGGTTCCGTCTTTCGGCTCGAAATCGATTCGACCGCGCAGACCACCGACCTCCTCGCATCCAATGGTGAGGTGACGCTCGGCCTCGCGACACTCGATGCCACCGATCTCGGGACCGGCACGCTCTCGTTGGGAGAACGGTTCACGTTCATCACGGCGATCAGCGTCACCGGCACTTTCGACGGGCTGCCCGATGGCGCTCTCATCGAAATTGGCGCCTCCCAATTCGCCATCGACTACACGCCGACGAGCGTCGAATTGGTGGCCGTCATCCCGGAGCCGGGCGTGTTCGCTTCGCTGCTCGGTGGCTGCGGCCTACTGATGGGTCTGCGAAGATTCCGCCGGCGTTGATTTCCTGAGGATCTCGCAGGCTCCGGACTCGACCCGCGACCGCGATCGAAACCGGAGCTTTTCCTTCCGACGAATCGAACGGAAATGGACCGGCGGAAGTTCGGGCGGCTCAACGTTCAACTTTCGAGGATCAGAGTTCGGATGCGGTGCGGTCCGGTTTGAACTCCAGGCGCGTCCGTTGGAGAATGTTTGGCTTCGCGTTCGAACGCAGTGGGGCTCATGACGCTTGCACGCCACAGGCGGACCGCTAGGATCGCGTTCGAACTTATTCAAACCATGAAAAGGACCCTACTCGCTGCCATCGCTCTCCTCGCCACCGTCGCGGTCTCCTCCGCCCAAAACGCGGCTCCCCTTCCGAATCCTCTCGAGGTGCCTTCGCCCAAGGACGCCACAGTCTATATCATCTCGCCCAAGGACGGCGCGACCGTCAAGGGACCGGTCACCATCCAGTTTGGACTCAAGGGCATGGGCGTTTGCCCGGCCGGCCTCTATCTCGAAAACACCGGACACCATCACCTGCTCATCGACATGGATGCCAGCGAACTGGACGCCAAGCAGCCCATTCCGACCATCGAGGGCAAGTGCCTCCACTACGGCAAGGGGCAGACCGAGGTGACCCTCGACCTTCCGAAGGGCAAGCACACTCTGCAGCTCGTCCTGGCCAACTTCGCTCACATCATGCATCAGCCCCCGGTGATTTCCAAAAAGATCACCATCACCGTCGAGTAAGCGCGGGGCTCTGACCGATGCCGGAGGGTGGACGCTCGCCGCTCTCGGATGCAGATAGGCATGCGAGAAATCGGGGGTGCCCTGCGGGCGGCACAACGTCCAACGTCCAACTCTGTGGACGCGAAAAGAATTGGGGAGCACAGGCGTCGCGCCTGTCGGCTTTGGCGTCCTCGCCGAAGCCATCGGATCAACATCGGTTCCCGTTTCTCAGCGATCCCTCACGCAGGGTTCACTGCCTAGGTTCCACGCGCCATCGACGCGCGATGTGCCCGGCGGGACGCCTGCCACGACAGGCGAGGACGCCTGTGCTCCCCATTCCTGTGCGTCCCGGCCGTGATACCGTCCGGACGCAAAAACTGCGCGCGCTGTGCAAACTTTTTCAATGCGGACTGCCCAAGGAGCAGAGATCGCGTGCGGTGCGGAGCCAGTTGAATGTTAAGCGTTGGACGTTGAATGTTGGAAGTTCGGCCCGCCACAGGCGCCGCCATTCTCGGTTCACCAGTCACCGTTCACTCATCCCTTGGCCGCCTTCTCCAGCGCCACTTTCCATTTCTCCCCGAGTTCCTCCACCGTCTCGCCCGTCAGTTCCTTCCACAACTCTTCGCGATATTCGCCCTCGCGGCTGGCGGCGTTGAGTTTGGCAATCACTTCCTTTCCGTGCTCAGCGACAACCCAATTGAGGAAGTTCGCGGTGGTGCGGTAGCTGGCGTCGTAACGGGCGCGCTCGAGGGCGCGCTGGCTCTTGATCTCGGCGCCGTGGGTTTCCGGCTCATAGAGGAACCAGCGGATGTAATCGGGAATGCCTTCGACGACCCAACCCGGCGGACGCCCGATGCGGCCATTGCGCCGGCCGCGTCCATATTGCTGCACGACATGGACGAGCTCATGCACCACGGCTCCGCGCGCTTCGCCCTCGAGCTGGGTGCGGAACCATTGGGTGTTCACGCTCACAGTATTCCCCCCGGCGTATGCGGGCGTGCCACCCATGTTACTCTTGAACACGATCGCGACGCTGTCCGGCGCAGTGAATCCGTCGCTCGGGAGCATCGCGACGATTTTCGGGTACCATTCCGCCACCACGGGCTTGAGCTTCTGCTCGGCCCAGTCTCGGAGATCCGGGGCGTCGGAAGCGTCGATGGTCATCGCCGTCTTGCCGTCGGCGGCGGTGAAGGAAATCGGTTTCACTTCCGGCATTGGTTCCGCCTCGACGACCGCCGGAGCGGCAGCATCGACGACGTCGATCTCGCTGAAGAATGTGTTACTGAAGCGATCCCCTTCCTTGGTCTGCGAGATATCGAAAAGCAGATGGCGGCAATGCCCGAGCGGACCGCTGGTATTTGCCACGGAGACGCTGTGAGCTCCACCGGGCGGGACGGATTCTTTTTCCCGGGTATCGACCTCTGCGATTAGTGTCCATCCAACGGTTACGGGGTCGGTATCGATGTCGGGAGCGTCCTTAAACCCGGGTGCCGTGCCGTCACTGCCGTAGAGCTTGTAGACTTGGGCCGCGCGGTCCGCCCGATGGCGCGAGTAGGTATTGACCTGACGGACGTCGATCGCGCGCCCGAGATCGATCGCCAGCCGACCGCCGTTCGTGCCCGCGGTAAAAAAGAAATTCTCTCGCGGTGAATCGTCGCTGCGCGGGAGTTTGCCATCCTGCAGGACGGCAAGCTCGGCGCCATTCGGATCGCGCTCGCCAGCGACGATGGAGAAGCTTCGCCTCGGTGGCTGCGTCCTGTCGCGAGGCGGCAGGAGTTTTGCGAAAGGTGAAGGTGGAATCGCGATCGATCGCGACGGTCACTTCGGCGCGGGCCGCGAGGCCGCAGGACATGAGGAGCAGGACGAGAAGAAAGGGATGTCGGATTTTCATGGCGAGGCTGGAGTTTTCTTTTCCGCGGTCGAGGCGACGAAACTCAAGATAGCCTCGGCGGCGGGATCACCGGGCTCTGCAATTTTTTCCGCGATGCTCCCGTGAGTGCGATTTTGAATCTGGCGTTCCGTCACGTGCGGATTTTCGACGGCCTCGAGCGCGGACACGAAATAGCGGTTTTCCTCAGCCCGCGTGGGCATGTCGTGATCGGCATAAAGAATGAGCCAGGGCGGCGTATCTTTGCGGACGTGATAAATCGGTGCGGCATCATCCGCGATCACCGTGGCTCGGTCTTTGATCCCGCGCTCTTCGCGAACCGTGTAATGGGTCATCATTTGCCCGCTGATCGGGATAAGACCAGCAATGGCATCGGGTTTCAGACCCTGCGCGCCGAGCCAGCGCGGATCGATGCCGAGCATCGTCGTAAGATAACCCCCGGCTGAATGTCCGCCGATGAAAATGCGCGGCGGATCGATCCCGTACTCGACGGCATGCTTGTACACCCACGCGAACGCAGCGGCGCCGTCTTCGAGATACGCCGGATATTTAGCCTTGGGACTGAGCCGGTAATTCACCGCCACCACGGCGAGGCCCTGTCGGGCCAGCGCCTGACAAATCTTCGCCGTGAATTCGTCGTCCTTTCTGCCGTCCTTTAAACCACCACCGTGAAACCAGACCAACGCAGGAACTTTTCCATCCGCATTCTCCGGGACGTAAAGGTCGAGCCGGCAGCGCTCCTTTTCATAATCAGTCAGTTCGGCGCCGACCTTGTAAGAGATGTCGGACACCACCGTGGAAGGCTTTGGGTCAGCCGAAAATGCAAGCTGGGACGCGAGCACCGTGGCGCTGAACAAACCGAGAAACATCGGGGAACGCATAAGGACGGCGTAAGGTGCTCAGCACCGCCCGTCAAGGAGTCGCAACCCGTCACGCAGATAGTAGGACTCGAAAGTGCGGGGGGAGAAGAGCGGCGCAGACACAAGCGCAGGGAACCTGCTCCTCGACATGCTCATTGGTCTCGCGGCCGAAAACGCCATCCTCATCGTCGAGTTCGCCAAGCTCGAACACGAGAAAGGCGAACCGCATCTTTGATGCTGCCCTCGGCGGCACACCATGACCATGCTGGTGGCGCCAACTCGCTCTGCACCCACCCCGAACCTCTCAATGAAAACCAAACAAATCTTCGAAAGATCCCACCGTTTCTCCAAACCTTACCGCGTCACGAACGGGAAAAAGTTTCGGCTGGATGACGTTGATCCCGGTGACACCCAGGACCTGAAATCCGAGGACAAGCCACGGGCGAAAGACGCGCTGCGTTCGGGTGTGGAGGCGCTCGCGGAATTGCAGGACAAGCTGTATGCGCAGGATCGGTGGTCGCTACTCCTCATCTTTCAGGCGATGGATGCGGCGGGGAAAGATGGGACGATCAAGCATGTGATGTCGGGGGTAAATCCCCAGGGCTGCCAGGTGTCATCGTTCAAGGCACCGACAAGCGAGGATCTCGACCACGACTATCTCTGGCGCTGCCAGAAGCGGCTGCCGGAACGCGGACGCATTGGTATTTTCAACCGGAGTTACTACGAGGAAACGCTGGTGGTGCGCGTGCATCCGGAGTTTCTCGCGGGCCAGAAATTGCCGGAGAAGTGCGTGACGAAGCGCATTTGGGATGAACGTTTCCAGGACATTCGAGCTTTCGAGCGCTACCTCACGCGTAACGGCACGATCGTGCGGAAGTTTTTCCTGCATGTCTCAAAGGACGAGCAGCAGAAGCGCTTTCTGGAGCGGCTCGATCGGCCGGAGAAGAATTGGAAATTCTCGGCCAACGACGCAAAGGAACGCGGGTTCTGGGACGACTACATGAAGGCTTACGAGGAGACGATCCGCGAGACGGCCACGGAGGATTCACCGTGGTATGTGGTCCCGGCGGACAACAAATGGTTCACGCGCGTGGTCGTGGCTGCGGCGGTCATCGATGCACTGGCGTCGCTTGATCTGCACTATCCGAAAGTCGGCGCCGCAAAGAAAAAGGAGTTGGCCGAAGCGCGGCAACTGTTGGCCGGCAAGAAATGACGGACGCGGCCGTGCGCAACGACGCCCATTCTCCGCCAAGCCGCTGGCACGGCATGATGCCGGCCCTCCGCTGGCGGCGGAATTACGAACGGGACTCGTTCCGCGCGGACCTCACGGCGGGCGTGGCGCTCCCGGCTCATCTGCCGAATGCCGTACTCGTGGGATTGACGATCGCCCGCGGCGGATAAAGATGTCGCCTTTCCCGCCAGCCGTAAGACCAAAGTCCGATACCAATCTCGCGGGATAATAACCAATATATCTCCATGCCAACGTCGACCCGCGCCCTCACCAACGACTACAAGGACTGCAAGCTGATCAAGCTCGACCCGAAAGATCCAAAGAGCCCGTTGGTCGTCGCGCAGGAAGGATACTCCCCGGGCGATCCGAACGGACGGATGCGCATGTTCTATCTCCAGCGCGATGGGATGTGGATCGACGAAATTGCCCGCAGCACCCAACCTGACAGCGAAATCGGAGACATCATCTTCGAGACCTCCAGCGAGGCCGTCAAGGCGCTCTCCGGCCTGCTCGGCAAACCCCTCGTCCGCCAATTGGCCGTCACCGACGCTGACGTCCAGGCCTATATGACACGGGCTCGAGGCGGTTCTCCCGAGGAACTATTCCGTGGAGTTCTGGCCCGTTACCGCGCGGCGAAAGGCAACGCCTGATTCTCTCGTTAGCCATGAAGACGGCCCGCCACGTTGTCACTGCGGCCTTCCTGGCCGCCTCGTCCATCCTTCTGTCCGCCTGCTCCAGCTCGGGCGTCCAGGATGCCCGCAGGTCGGGCCTCGAGAATCGGCAGGACCGCATCGACTCCCGCACATCCGCCCGCCAGGAGCGACGAAATGTCCGGGCCGACCGCGAAGACGCGCGCGCCTCAGCTCGCTTCGATTCGTGGTAGCTGGCCGATTCCACCTTGGAAAGCTACGGGTTTCTCGAGTTCGCGCAACTCGCACCCACGCTGATCATCAATGGCCTCGTCGGCATCGGTACCGCCGCGAGTTTTCTCCGAACTCGGCCACGTCTCCTTGCCACTGTAGCATCGTTCATCGCCGACTTTGATTCGCAGCCACACTACGCCAGGCTCATCGAAACCAGAAGCCCCGAACTCAAAGGGCGTCGAATTTAACCAGGATCACGCGGCTCAAGACACAGTGGCCGCGCGAGGTCGTGCAAGGAAATGAATTGGCCACGACGCCGTTTCATTGTTCATCACCGCATGCTCATTCGCCTCGCCCTTACTTGCTTCGCCTTGGCGGCCCCCGGTCTGATGGTCGGTCACGCCGACGATCTCACCTGGCCACAGTTTCGTGGACCCACCGGCGAAGGTCTTTCCGATGCGAAAAACGTGCCCACGGAATGGAGCACCGAGAAAAACGTGGCGTGGAAAATCGAGGTGCCGGGGCGCGGCTGGTCATCACCCGTGCTGGCCCACGATCGCATCTATCTCACCAGCGCGATTGGTGAAGAAGGCCACGAAACGCTGCACACCCTCTGCTTCTCGGCAAATGACGGCCGCTTGATTTGGGATCAGGCCACGATCCAACCAGCGGCGGGCGAGGCGACGAAAATGCACCGTAAAAATTCACCCGCGAGCGCCACGCCAATCATCACTGAGGATCGGATCTACGTGCATTTCGGGCATATGGGGACGGCGGCGCTCGATCTCGATGGAAAGATTCTGTGGAGCCAGACCGAGCTGAAATACTCGCCGGTGCACGGAACGGGTTCTTCGCCGGAGCTCGTCGATGGCGTGCTGATTTTCAGTTGCGATGGCGCGGAGGATTCATTTGTGGCTGGTCTCGATGCAGAGACCGGCGCCGTGAAATGGAACACGCCGCGGAATTCGCCCGCCAAAAAGCAATTTTCCTTTTCCACCCCACTGGTGATCGAGGTGGATGGGTTGAAGCAGGCCGTGCTGCCGGGAAGCGGCTTCGTGGCCGCGTATGCGCCGCAGGATGGACGCGAACTGTGGAAGGTGCGTTACGGCGAAGGCTATTCCGTCGTGCCGCGCCCGATCTATGCACACGGGTTGCTCTTCATCAGCTCGGGGTTCGATCAGGCCGTGCTTTACGCCATCGATCCAAAAGGGGCGCAGGGCGATGTCACCGACACACACGTGAAGTGGACCTACAAAAAGGGAGTCCCGAAGTCGCCCTCGATGATCGTCGTGGGCGACGAATTGTATTTCGTCGCGGACAATGGCATCGCCACCTGTGCTGACGCGCGCACTGGGACGGTCCATTGGACCGAGCGTCTCGGTGGAGATTTTTCCGCATCACCAGTCGCCGCCGAAGGCCAGCTGTATTTTCAGAACGAAACCGGCGTTGGCTACGTGGTGAGAGCCGCAACGAAATACGAACTCGTTGCCACGAACAACCTCGACGAAGCCACGCTCGCCTCGCCCGCCGTGGCGGATGGAAACCTGTACGTGCGCTCCGAATCACATCTCTGGAAGATTGGAAAATAGCACTCACGCGCGATTCCTTGTCATCGACCGAAGGCGCGAAGCGCCGCAGTCGAACGACCCGGCCTATTCGTGCAGCGCGGCGAGATCGGGATCTTCCCGGGCGTAGTCGCGGAAGCGCTTGTCGAGCTGCACACTGCGCTCGAGATGCACCCGCGCGAGATCGAGATTACCAAGCATGCATTCGTAGCAGGCGAGATTGTAGTGAAAGACCGGTTCGGTGTGCAGAGTGGTCGGGCCGCCGAGCAGGAAGTCCCGTGCGTCCTCCGTTTGCCCGAGTTCGTGCAGGCAAAACGCGGTGTGAATAAAGCCAATGGTCTTGTCAGGCGCGATCGTGGTCAGCTCCCGGCTCAAGGTCAGGGCCGGCTTCCATCGGCGCGCCTGCATCAAGGCCACCAACCTCAATTCCACGACGGTCGGCTCTTTTTGCAATTCCTCGGGCACCGCATCCAATTCCGCCAGCGCATCCTTGGTCATGCCCAGCTCGCGATAGCCTTCGGCGGCCAGGAGGTTGCGTTGGTAATTCTCAATCGACGACATTCAGTGCTGACAAAAAGTGGATGTCGCGCTTTGCCACGAATTCGTCAGGCTCGCAACGGCGAAAACCTTGCGCATGAAGGTGCAAGGTCCATTTGGTTCATAATCGCACTCCCCATGAGGATCGAAGGAGAACTGCGGAATTCGAAGCATACGCAGATCCATGTCCGGAGTGTGTTCTTAAAGGGGAACGCTCACTCGCGGGGAAACCTTCGATGGAGATCCTCCGCTCTCGGTGAGTTTTCCGGAGAAGATGAGCAGACCAAAACAAACGACGTGAAATGTGAGGAAGATATTTGCCGCGCGCCACGCCGGGGTGTCTGGCCAGCGCTTTGATTTTTTGTTCCAGCGCGCAAATATGTCGTATCCGCAAAGCAGCGTGGCGTGATACGCACCGTAGAGGAGGTAGTGTGGCTCGAGTCCGTGCCAGATGCCCATCAAGCCGAAAGTAACCCAAAGTCCAAGGTAAGACGCGGTATGGCGTCCGGTGAACCATTTGCCTTTCGCCGCCGCCAGGAGGAAGCGCATGTAAACATGGTCGCGGAACCAAAATGAGAGGCTGATGTGCCATCGGTTCCAAAAGTCCCGAATGTTTCGGGCGAGGAAAGGCAGGTGGAAGTTTTCGGGCGTTCGGATGCCGAAGAGATAGCTGACGCCAACCGCGAACGCGCTGTAGCCGGCGAAATCGAAAAACAGGTAAAAGCTGTAAGCATACATGTAGGCGATCATTTCGGGGGCATCGGGCGACGCGGGGATGCGGTCCATCCAGAAGGTGCGAATCAGTGCCGCGATGAGAAATTTGTACAGAAAACCACGGAAAACGTGCTGCACCGCCGAATCAAGATCGTCGAGGAATTCGGCGCGGATGCGACGACGGGCGAGATCCTGGGAAAAGCGCCGGTAACGGTCGATGGGACCAGACGACACGGTTGGCCAGAAAAAGAGGAAGGCCAAATAGGTACCTGGTTCGAACGACCCGATGACACCGTCGTGAATGCTGAACAGGACATCGAGCGCGCGGAAACTAACATAGGAAATCCCGAGAAATCCGAACAGGCTCCCCGGACTGAGCAAGGGCACAAACTTCGCCGTGGCCAGCGGCAGAAGCGAAAGAGCGAGTGCCGCGCGAAAGAAGCCTTTTGATTTCCACCGCACCAACGCCCACGCCAGCGCCCCCTGCCAGAGCGCGTAGCCGGCGACGATCCAAAGTTCCCGCACGCCCACGCCGGGCTGGACGTTGACGTCGCCGCTGAATTGCACTATCCCGACGAGCAGCGTGGTGAGCAGGATCCAGCGGCGATTGGCGCGCCCGAGGAAACCGAGCGCCAGCGTCGGCACGACGATGTAGAGCAACAGTCCGAAATAGGTGAAGTCGGCGTATGGAGTCATGCCGCGAGCTTGCGCTCCGAGAGGTGCATCAAATCCGTTCCGAAAGGACGCGGCGATCCGCCTTTCCGTTCGCCGTCATCGGGAACGCATCGAGGAAATGAAATTTCCGGGGCAGCATGTAGGCGGGCAGGCGCGCGGATAGTTGCTTTTTCAGGTGGAGGGACATCTCGAACTCGCTGCCGAACTTCTCCACGGCCAGAATGACAAAGGCGGCCAGCGAATCCACCTTGCCGGCCTTTTCCACCGGCAACACCACGGCGTCAGCGATTTCAGGAAGTGCGCACAGGTTCGCTTCGAGATCGCCGAGTTCGATCCGGAAGCCGAAAAGTTTGATCTGGCCGTCCATCCTGCCCTGGCAAAAAAACAGGCCATCGCGCTCCTCGGCCCAATCGCCCGTGCGATACGATCGCACGCCATCACGAACGGAAAAGGCACGCTCAGTGAGATCCGGTCGGTGCAGGTATCCCGGGCTGACGTTGGGACCGGCGATGACGAGTTCACCCCTCTGTCCGGTGGGCACCGGAGAACCGTTTTGATCGCAGACAAGCAACTGAGTTCCCGGCATCGCTCGTCCGATGGGAAGAGACGAATGTCGGGCCATGATGTCGCGGTCGATCCGAATTGAACTCGTCGCGACCGTGGCCTCGGTCGGACCGTAGGTGTTCCAAACTTCCGCCTGAGGGAAGCGATCGAGCAATTGCGCGGCCGTTTCCGCCGCCAGCGTCTCACCACAGAATAAGAAACGCCGGACTCGCGGCAGCATCGACTCGTTGAAGCCCCGTTCGATCAGGCACATCTGGGCAAACGATGGCGTGGAGACCCAGGTGGTGATGCCAGACCTCCCGAGCTTTTCATACAAAGATTTGAGATTCGCGATATCGTCCTTCGAGATGCTGAAGAGCGTTCCCCCAGTCGCCAGCGAAAGGTAGAGGTCCATAACCGAAAGGTCGAAGGAGAAGGGCGCCTGGTTCAGGAATATCTCGCGGCCCTCCGCGAAGCGCTGCTCACCAAACATCCAATCAATAAAGGCGGTGAGATTCGCAAGCGTGATGACTACACCCTTTGGTTCACCCGTACTGCCCGAAGTGAAAATAATATAGAAAGGGTCGTCGCCCTCGACGCGATGTCCCGACGCGCTGTCCGATTGCCCCTCCAGCAACGTCGCAATCCGCGCCGGTGAGAGGGTCGCTGCGGCATCCGCGACCGCGAGAATACGATCAATGCGCTGCGTCGGGTGCGAACTGTCAATCGGAACGTAGGGGCGACCTGATTTCACAGCGGCGAGAAATGCGATGAGCATCTCGGGTTCCTTATGTCCGATCACGGCGATGGGACCCGGCCGGCCCATAGTTTCCTCCTGAATTCGTGCGGCCAAAAGGTCAGATCGTGAGGAGAGTTCGGCGTACGTCAGGACGCGCTCTCCGCTGATGTGGGCCGGATGCTCCGGCGCTTCGCATCCCCAACGTGCGATGCGATCGAGGAGGTGCATCGGTTTAGAACCCCTGATAGATAAATCCGGGCGTGGAAAAATCGCCGCGTCCATAAAGGATCAGCAGACCGACGATGATACCGAGATAGTAGATCGTCAGGGCCACCAGCCGCATCCGCGGATGACTAATGAGCCAGGATTTCATCGCTCCTTATTTCGCGAGTCGTCGCACGACATCGGCGACCAACTTCCCCGGAGTCGCCCATGATTCGCGGTCGAATTCTGCCGGCGAGATGGCGACGCCAAGCTCCCGTTCGAGCGCCACGATCAATTCGACCGTCTTCATCGAATCGAGAATCTGGAGTTCGTAGAGCGCGAGGTCTGGTTGCGCGCGAACTTCATCGGTTTCCACAACCGCAACGAGGATATCGAGAATCAGGTTGGAAGGCTCAGCCGTTGTCATCAGGGATTACAGGTCGATAGGTACGGGAACGGAAAGAATCAACGACTGGTAATCCGCCCGTGGAAGAAATCGTCGAGAGCCTTGTTGTAATAGAGCCAGCCTTCACCGCTGAGATGATCCTGAAAATCAACGAGGAAATTGGGATCATTTTCGTGATCCCGGAAGAGCAGGAGCGGGAACTGAAACTCGTCCGTCAGGGACCGAAGCCGCTGCACGTAAAGGCGACGGGCGTCATCGTCGAGTCCATAGACTTCGAGGCGAATGTCCTCGATGGGCATGCTCAGGAAGAGCGGTTTTGTCCCCAGTTCCCGGCAGGTCCGCAACAGCAACTCGAAATCGGTCCACTCTTCGCCATGGGCCAATCCGCGCCGAATGGCCTGAGGACGACTGCTCTTTTGGCCCTTGCGTTGGGCGACTTCATTCTGTTTCGCGCGCAACGCGGCCGTATTGGCAAACTGCGCCGCTTTCCGCAAAATATCATTCCAGTTCAACACTCGAAACCCTCGCCGCTGCGAGAGTTCGAGTTTCTCATCTTCGTCGAGAATGTAGAGCGCTGCGCTGAAGTGATCCTGCACCCGCCCGACGGCGCACTGCAATTTCCCGAGCGGCCAGATCACATCGTAACCGAGGCGGTCGAGCGAAGTGTCGCCAGCCAGTCGGTGCGAGGAGAAATCCAGAACCCAGGAATCATCAGCCGTCCGCGGATAGTCGATCATCCGACGAGCGACGTCGCGGCGCAGATCACGACTCAGATCGCTGCTGAAAACCAATTCCACCGCCTGCATATCGGAGAAGTTACCTTCGTAGTAAGTCGGATCGCATTCCTCCGTGAAGAAGGAACCGGGCGAGATCGAATAGACCAGCTTCCGTCCGCGCGCTTCAGTGCCGACCGCGGCCAGTTTTTGCAGGATCGCCAATGACGTCGCTCCGGGCTTGCCGACCGGAAAGACGCGAAAACCCGTGGGGTAATCCTCGAAAAAATCGACGGCATTGTTTGGCATCTCCTTGGCCAATTCGGAACTGCCATACATGACGAGGAGGTCCGACTGTCGGAAGGCTTCTTTTTGCAGAGCGGCGCCTTGCAGCTTCTCGTCAGAAAACTCGGGGGCGACCGCGTGAATCGCCTGCTTTTCCAGCATCGCACAGTAAGCCAGCCCGATCGCGAGTCCAAACCCGGCGACCAGGAGGGCGATCAAAGACGCAGAAAGGTGGGGTCGCGCCGGGGGCAGGATCGCGGCGGAGGTGAGGGATGGGGTGTGATTCATAAAGCAGAGCGTCCGCGACCTGCGTGGGGAAAGCAGGTGGGTTACGGACACTCCAAGCCATCCATAACAAGCTGCCTTGAAAGCGCTTATTAGAATCCCGTTGCGGGAATTTGGGGTAGGGGTTGGACCTGACGTGCGGTGGGAAGACCTCGTTACTTTCGCAATGCCCGAAGCAGGTAGGGATCTGCGCCACAACGGCTTCGCTCATGTCTGCGCCTTTCCCGAATCGATACCGTCGCGGAAAGGAACAAACACGGGGGATTTTACCACAAAATTGTCGCACTTTGCAAGATACGCCGGTCTTCAGTGGATATGACGTTTTTTAAAATAGCGCTCCACAGCGCCCCAAAAATTGTACGTTCCGCCACAGCCTTGGATGGAGCTATAGGTGATCACCCGAAGAAATGAACACGAGATGATCGCGCAGAAGGTAATTATCTGGAGACCGATTCGGACAGAGCGCTTCAAAGACAGTGAGAAAAGCCCGAACGATAATCTTGCCGCGATGTAAAAAATCATCAGGTAGGTGGCGGCAAACAACTGGAACCCGAGCGACAGGCGCCATTCACCACGGAACTGGTTGGCGACCGCACTGACGAGACCCCACCCCGTTGGCGCAATGAACCCAATCACCCCGAAGTCGAATAAGACCGGGACAAACGTGATCGCTGCCGCCATGAATGCAAAAACATAGAAGCGGCGCTGCATGTAATGCGGTGCGGCGCTATCCCAGCAATTCCTCCAACTCATCCACCCGCCGCGCAAAGAGTCGCAGCGTGGCGTTGACGGGCTCCGGGGTGGACATGTCCACGCCAGCCGATTTCAACGTCGGGATGGAAAACTGCGATCCTCCGCTGCGGAGGAAATCGAGGTAGGGACCAACATCGCCGCCGGCGAGGACACGCTCACTCAAGGCCACGGCGGCGCTGAGGCCCGTCGCGTACTTATAGACGTAGAAGGCGCTGTAAAAATGCGGGATGCGCAGGCATTCGAGTTCGAGCTGCGAATCGATCGAAAAATCCGGACCGAAGTAGGCGTCGAGCAGACCGCGATAGGTCTGGCGAAAGGTGTCGAGCGTCAGCGGTTCGCCGGCTTTCTTCCATGGCGTGGATGAGCTTTTCGAATTCCGCGAACATCGTCTGCCGATAGACCGTGCCGCGGATATCGTCGATCTGGCGGTTGATGAGATACGCGCGCATCCTCGGGTCGTCCGTGTCGGTCGAGCAGATGATGCGTGAGCAGCTCCTCGTTAAAGGTGCTCGCCACTTCGGCGAGGAAGATCGGGTAATTGTAGGTCTGATACGCTGCGTGCTCTGCGCGTACCACGTGTGCATCGAGTGCCCGGCTTCATGCGCGAGCGTATAGACATCGGAAAAGACGTCGTCCTTGTAGTTCATCAGATGTACGGCGGATTGCCAAAGCTCGAGGAACTAAAGGCGCCGCTGCGCTTGCCCTTGTTTTCGTAACGATCGCACCAGCGCCCCGTGCGCAGCCCGCCGCCAAGCGTCTGGCAATATTCGCTCGCCGAGCGGCGCGAGCGACGCTCAGCACCTTGTCAATGGCCTCGTCCCAGGAGACTTCGTGTCCGATGTCGTCCACGATCGGCACATAGGTGTCGTAGTGATGAATTTCGTCGAGCCCGAGCACGCGTTTGCGCAGCTCGTAGTAGCGGATGCAGCGCGGGCGAGGTTCGCGCGGACGGTTCCAATGAGATTGTCATAGACACTCACCGGCACGTCGTCGTGGAAGAGCGCGGCTTCGCGGGCGCCGAAGGGTAATTCCGCGCCCGCGCATGAAAGACATCGGCCTTCACGGAATTGGCCAGCGTGGAGGCGACGGTGAATTTGTGGTCGTCGAACTCGGCGTAGAATTTCTTGAACGCGCGTCTGCGCACATCGGCGTCGCGCTTGTTCAAAAAGGAACTGAATGACTCTGGGTCAGCTCTCGTTCCTCGCCCTTTTCGTCGGCGAACGATGCCGAATTTCATGTCGACATTCGTGAGCTGGGAGAACGTCTCGTCGTGGCCTGCCAGCGCGCTGTGGCCGAGCGCGAGCAGGCGTTCCTCCGCGGCGCTCAGCGTGTGGGGTTTGAGACGACGGCGTTTGTGCAGGGCAATCTTCCATTCCGCGAGCTGCGGATCTTCGAGGAATCCGGCGAAGGCATCATCCCCGATGGCCATCAATTCCGGTTCGACGAAGGAACTCGCGGCGCCGATGCGCGTGAGCAGGTTCTGCAATTGCGATTCGCGCGCCAGATTCGCCGGGTCCGAACTATCCTCCGCCGACTTCAGCGACATGTAATGATAGACGCGCTCGATGCGCACGCTCAGGTCGCGCTCAAACTCGAGCAGCTCGCGCAGGGTTCGAGCGGATTCACCTACGCGCCCGCGGAACTGGATGATCGCTTCGTAATCTTTCTGAACCGCGGCGAAGGCATCCGTCCACGCAGGGTCGCTTGGGAAAAGCAGCGTCAGATCCCACGTGTCCGCGAGAGGCACATCTTTGCGCAGGGGTATCTGGCCCGCCGCGTCGTCCGTTTTGTCGAAGAAACGCATGGATTGATTTCCTAGGAAGCAAAGTCGCCACTGCCCACGCCGGGATCAAGGTCGAGACCGATTTCACGCACGCCCTTGCGCTTGCGGCATTCCTCGACCGCAGCCCGGATCTTGTCCATGAGATCGAGATCCGTCGGGATCGCGTCGATAACGAGCCGTTCCGAAGTGATGTCCGTCGAGAGCAAATGGATGTTTTGCAGGCCGAACATCCGCATCCAGAACGGCCGTATGACCTGCAAATCGCGAACGCGATAAAGCTCCAAAGTATCCTGCGTTTTATTGAGGACACCGCTTTCGATCAGGAGCCGTTCGGAGGTGAGGGTGTACACGCGGCACTTTACCTGGAGCCATTTTGCGATCGCCCACGGAATCGGGATAACGAGGAGGCAGGAAATAAACCACCAGAAGTTTTTCACCTGCGAGGAGGTGCCTTTCCAAATCGGCTGTTCAGTCATAGGGCGGGGAGCGTAAGCAAGTTGCGGATTGGGAGCAAGCGGACGCCGCGAGGCGAAGAAGATCACGCAAAATTGAGTCTCCGGCGCATGTTTTTTCTGCATCAGCCCCCGCGTTTCTCAAAAACCGTACGAAAGGGCTTCCCCTTTCTCAATCCTGCAATAATCTCGCCGCCGCGAATCTCCCTTTTATGGCTCGAATTCTCATTATCGACGATGACCCGGCAATGGTATCGGTCATCTCCGAAATCTGTCACGAACGCGGTCACCAGACTGTGGCCTACAATTCTGGTCAGAAAGCATTGGAAAATCTCGCGGGTCAGGCGCCGCAACTCGTGATCACCGACCTGAAAATGGACAAGGTCGGCGGACTCGACATCCTGCGCGAGTGCCGGGAAGTGATGCCGCTCACGCCGGTGATCATGATCACGGCATACGCGAAAGTGGAGAGTGCGCTCGAGGCGATGAAGCTCGGCGCGTACGATTACATCACCAAGCCGTTTAAAGTTGATGAATTGCAGCTGACGATTCAACGGGCGCTGGATCACCACAGCGATCGCCGCGAAATCCGCAATCTGCGTCAGGCGGTCAAAGAGAAGTTCCGCTTTGAAAACATCATCGGCACCTCCGGCCGCATGCAGGAGGTTTACAATCTGATCGCGAAGGTGGCCGACACCGATTCGACAATTCTAATCCAGGGCGAAAGCGGCACGGGCAAGGAACTGGTCGCGCGGGCCTTGCATTTTAATTCCAATCGCCAGCATCAGCCCTTCGTGGCGATCAACTGTTCGGCCTTGCCGGAAAACCTGCTCGAATCCGAGCTTTTCGGCCACAAAAAGGGCGCCTTTACCGGAGCGGTGAATGACAAGGTCGGGCTCTTCGAGGAAGCGGAACAGGGAACAATATTTCTCGACGAGGTCAATTCGATGGCGCTCTCGCTGCAAACCAAACTCCTGCGCGTGCTGCAGGAGCGGCAATTGCGGCGAGTGGGCGAAACGAAGAATGTGGCAATTAACGTGCGGGTGCTCGGGGCGACGAACGAAGGGCTGCTCGAGAAAATGAAGACCGGGGAATTCCGGGAAGATCTCTACTACCGGCTGGCGGTGATCCCCATCGAGATGCCCGCTTTGCGCGAGCGCATCGATGACATCCCGCTCCTCGTCGCGCATTTCCTGCAAAAGAACGCGGCTCAGACCGGCACCGAAGCGAAGAAAATCGAGCCCAAGGCTATCGAAGTGCTTCAGGGCTACAATTGGCCGGGCAACGTTCGGGAGCTCGAGAATGCGATCGAGCGCGCGTGCGCCTTGTGTGAAGGCGGCATTATACTGCCACACGACCTTCCGCCCCACGTAGTCCGTCAGGCCGGCTCACCCTCGCCGAGTGAGCCCACTGCCCTGCCGGTCGGTCGCACGTTGGACGATTACATCCGCGAACAGGAGCGCCGCTACATCGAGGAGACGATCAAGTTCAACGGCGGCACGCGAGAGAAAGCGGCGAAGATGCTCGGGATCTCGATGGCGACCCTTTATCGGAAGCTCGAAGTCAAAAAGAACGCGCCCGCGGATAAGTAGTTTCCGTCGCGCCGGTGAGACGTGTCGGGGACGGTTGCACCTTAGGAATGGGGCGCTCGAAGATCGGTTCTATAACCATCCTCATTGCGCTCTGCACCACGCGGTCGCGCACGGTTTATCGATCAAGCTGAACCATTTGTTTCCTTTGACCCCCTGTTCGAGGGCGACCAGCATCTTCTCGCTCCAGACTCCGCGTTGCGCCTTGTGGCGTTGCCACAAGTCCTCTCCCCCTTGTTTATCCGCACCGGGAACTTCCGGGGGTGGTTCTTCGCCGAGTCTCTGGCTCGAAGCGTTTGCCTTCCTGCCGCCCTTGGCTCCACCGGTGGTTACCCGGCTTCGTTCCGCGGCGACGGGTGTTCCGTCTTCGGTTTCCCCGCGGCTTGCTTGGGCTACTATGGCGGCTCTGACTTCTGCCGGGCGCGCGGTCTCCCGCGCGTCCTGCCCCGGCAGATCTCCTGCGTTCACATCGCAACCCTTTCCAGACCTACTGTCACCAACCACACCGCCATTCCCCGTGGGGCTTTGCGTTGTCGTCCCCCACAGGTCGATGCCCTCGCGGACATCGAGACTTCGCCATTCGCTAGCAGGCTCGTCGTTTTGGCGGTGCCGAATCGTGTTCATTTTTTTTATTGCGGTCGATCTGGTTCTTTTCCGTTGCTCTCCACCCCGCCTCGCGGCGACGCGGTTACTTCAAGTTCTCAGCCGGGCAACGGTCCCAACTGGCCGGGGTCTTTCACCCCGGAGGGTTGCGCTGCTTCACAGCGCATAGCGCACGCGCCTCGCGTGCCGGCTTTGGCGCCCTCGCCAAAGCCCTCCTTGACCACATCCCGGCTGGCCGCCCGAAACCCGGCCGCTTTTCGGCGAGGGCGCCGAAAACGCCACGCGAGGGCGCGTGCGCTACCCGACCGGGATCACCTCCCGCCGATCCGCCGGCACACCAGGTGGGTGGCGAGCCAGGATATTCCATGCGTACTCGGCTGGCCATGGTCGAGTAGTCTTTGCGATGCCCCTCCGTTCAGGCAACGGCACTTTTGCGCATATGCGCGGACTGACCCCGTTGGCCCGTTGACGAGGACGAGTAGGAGTAGAATGACGAGGACGACGAGGGAGCGGTGCCGGGCCGGGATCGTAATCGGGGTGGACGACGCGAATCTCGGCAGGCGTCAGGCGACGGCCTTTGACTCATTCCTTGAGGAGATTATGGGTGCGGGCCTGACGGAAGACTTCGAGCGGGTTGGGAGGCTCGGGTGTAGTCGGCGGCGGTGGTTAAGTCACGAAAGGCGCGGGTGCCGGCCTTTCGGGGGCAGAGTGTCAAAAAAGCGCGGGGCGCTCGATTCACATGCGCAAGGGGCGGCGGCCTTGCTCGCTCATGCTTTGCGCGAACTGGCTTTGATCCACGCGGCATACTCCGCCTCGCTCATCTCGCCGGCGGCGAGCGCGAGCGTCCGCAAGGTGGCATCCACCTCTTCGGCTTGGAAACGCCGGCCGTTCAATTCGAGGAAAAGCACCGCGGTCACAAATGCGATCCGCTTGTTCCCATCGATGAACGGGTGATTCTTCGCCAATCCAAAGGCATAGCTCGCCGCCAGATCGAAAAGCGTCGGTTTGCCATAAGCGAAGAGATTCTGCGGCCGGCCAAGTGCCGACTCCAGCAGGCCTTCATCGCGAAGGCCCGCTGACCCGCCAAACTGTGCCAGCGACTGCTCATGAAGCGTGAGGACCGTTTCCCGCTCCACCCACTCCGGTTCCTTCATTTCGCCAACTCGCGGAGGGTATGGCGGTAGCGGCGCATAATGTCCTGTGCGACGGCCAACTGGCGCGCGACTTCCGGCTTCGTCGGACTCAACCGCAGCGTTCCATCCGCGGCGTCCGTCGCCGAGAGGGTGTCACCTTCCTGGACCTTGAGATGAGCAAGCGCTTCCCGAGGCAGGACGACGCCGACGGAGTTGCCGATCTTGCGGAGCTTGAGTTCGAGAGTCATGGGACAAGCGTAACCACATCGGTTATAACGTCAATCTTCCCAAGTCAGCTGCGCGCAGGATGAAGCCGGCCCGTCGCAGGCGACAGGGGTCTCGTCGCAGGCGACAGGCGACAGGGGTCTGCAGGCGACAGGGGTCTCAGGCGACAGGGGTCTGGGTCTCAGGCGACAGGGTCTGTCTCAGGCGACAGGGGTCTGGAGAATATTCTTGCCGGCCGATCGAGCAACCCGCCGTCAGAGATGTCATAGCGCCTCATCCTCTGGTTTCTTCGCCTCATCTCTCCGTGGCGTCCACCTGGCCGTTACCGTTTGGGAACAAGAAGACATTCTTCATCACCACTGACTACGAATGTTCGCTTGATGTACTGAACTCCGCGCGCATGGGGTGGAACTACGGGCGCCATGGTCCGAGGGAAAGGTCAGTCCGCGCATATGTGCAGAATCGTGAAGAGTGTGAGGCAGTGGCGGGGCACGGTGCGCGCATGCCGCGGAGTGGCCCCGGCCGGCAATCACGCCGGTTTCAGACCCGCGCGGTTTCTTAAAAGATCGGCGGCAAAATCTCCGAGCACACGTAAAGCCGGCCGTTTTTGACGCCTTTGCAGGAGATCAAAGCATTCGCGATTTTTCGCATCCGATCGCCCGGAGCCTGCAGCAGCACGACTTCCAGAGTGTGCTCATGGGCGAGATGCACACGCTGGCTGGAGATTACTTCCTTCAGATGCCGATGGAGGATCCGCGTGAGCTGCGCCTCGACCCCATTCCGTCGGTGGCAGTAAACGAGGGTTACCGTTCCGGCCATGACCCTCGATCCCAGCGCCTCATGACCTTCGGCGAGGTGTTCCGCCAGCATTTTCGAAACGGCTTGAGATCGGCTGGAAAGGCCCCGCGATGCGACAGTGCGATCGAGCGCACGAACGATCCCGGGCGGCAGGGAGACGGTGATGCGCGAAACGGTTTCCTTCTTGCGAGGCGTTGGCATGGCGGACCGGAGGTGATGCGCGGCGAAGCGTTCGCCGTCAAGGCGTGAACCTTCCGCATACTAACATCTGATTTCCTCATACTCCTTTGCGCGCCCCTGAGCATCATGTGCGAAAGGAAACATCCGCCTGCGCGAATCGAACCACGCCGACCAGGGTAGTCGTCCCTGGTTTCTCTGACGAGCTGTCGATGGCACGAGCGGTGCTAACCGGCCGCCCGTTGAACCAAAGTGATCACCATCCGCCGCCGGTGCTGGAACCGCACCTCGACACCACCCTGCCCGGAAACGGCGACCTGAAGGATGATCCGCGTCCGGCCAAGCGGGACTGGCCAACTTTCCGGCATCAAGGCTGAGCTGATCGAACGAGGCGTCGAATACTGCCTCGGCGCTTACGTTGATTTGCACGGCTGCCCGAAAGGAAAGGTGGTGCCCGTCGCCCATTTCGAAGATTTCGCGCGCGGGAGCGAACTTTATACAGGATATGCGCTGGATGGGATCGGACAGGCACCGAACGACGATGAGGTGGCGAGCGTTCCGGACCTGCGGCGCGGGGTGCAGCTCCCATGGCAGCCGGAGGTGATGTGGTATCCGGCGGACCTAACCTTTCACGGCGAGCCGTATGAAGTCAGCACGCGAGTCGTGTTTGCGCGAGTGCTCGAACAGGCGCGCGCGATGGGGTTCGCGTTTAATCTCGGGATCGAGTGCGAAGTTTATTTTCTCCGGCTCGAGGAGGGGCGGCTCGTCGTTCCCAATCCCGACGACGATTTGATGAAGAGTTGCTATGACGTGAAGCGGTTCTTCGACGCCTTCCCGCTTGTTGATCGACTCGCCGCAACCATCAATGAACTCGGCTGGGATCTCTACAGCTTCGACCACGAGGATGGAAATTCGCAGTTCGAGTTCGACTTCAAGTTTGCCGACGGAATGACGATGGCAGACCGCTACATTTTCTTCCGCTACATGGCGAAGACGCTCGCGGCCGACGAGGGGCTGATCGCGACTTTTATGCCGAAGCCCTTCGCGGACAAAACGGGCAACGGCGCGCATTTCAACATGTCGCTCGCTGATGCCGAGACGGGTGCGAATTTGTTCCGCGCGAGCGACGGAGAGGACGACAAATACGGGCTCGGGCTGTCGTCGCTCGGCTACAGTTTTGTCGCGGGGATTTTGAAACACGGACGCGCGTTGTGCGCCGCGTTTGCGCCCACGGTGAACAGCTACAAGCGGCTCATTCGTCGCGGCAGCATGGGCTACTACTCATGGGCGCCCGTGTTCAATAGCTTCGGTTCGAACAATCGGACCAATTCCGTCCGCGTGCCCATGGGTGGCGGTCGCTGTGAATCACGCAACGCGGATTCAAGCTGTAATCCGTATCTCGCCGGAGCGCTCGTGCTCGCGGCGGGTCTGGAAGGCATTCGCGAGAATCTGGATCCGGGTGCGCCGCAAACGGAAAATCTTTATGAACTCAGCGACGCACAACTCGCCGAACGCGGTGTGCAGCCGCTGCCGAAGACTCTCGACGAAGCCGTGCGCGCGTTCGCGGAAGATCCATTCGTCGAGCAAACGCTTGGCTCGGCGCTGAGGCAGGAATTCATCACTTACAAACAGGCCGAATGGGACGAATACCATCAGACCGTGAGCGCCTGGGAGATCGATCGTTATGCCCGGCTCTATTAAAACCATGAGCTGGTTCGAGCGCCTCACCGTGCCGCTCGATCGCGATCCGCTTCACCTCGAGTGGCTGCCATGGCCGGCGATCCAGAATCTGCTCGATGCCGGCCAGGAATTGCTGCTCCTGCCAATCGGCGCGACCGAGCAACACGGTCCACATTTGCCAATTAATACCGACACGGTGATTGCGGAATCCGTCTGTGCTTATGCCTCGGCGCGCACGGGAGTGGGCGTATTGCCGGCGATCAGCTACAGCGTCTCGATCGGACACACGGAGAAATGGCCGGGAACGATTTCGCTCTTCCACGAAACGTTCATCCATACGATTCGCGAAATCGCACAGTGGGCTTTGGCCACCGGCTGGAAACGGCTGCTGCTGATCAATTCACATTTCGGCAATGACGCCTCGCTGCGGGTCGCCGTCGATCGATTGCGTTTCGATTTCATCAACCGTCTGCATGTTGCCGCGCGCAATACCTTCCATCTCACGCCGGAGATTTGGCGGTATTTCACCAGCGACGCCGCGGACCTGCACGCGAACCAGGCGGAAACGGATCTGCTGCTCTTCCTCGCGCCGGACGCGGTCGGCGACATCGCGAACGCCGATGATCCCGATCGCACGGCGGGCTGCGTTTTCCCGCATCCGGTGGCGTTGACGAGCACGAATGGCGTGACCGGTTTTCCCAGCCGCGCGACCGCCGCGCGGGGCGAAAGTCTTTTCACCGAAATGGGCGAAGCGCTCACGGCTTTGATCGAGCGCGCCTGCACCGAAAAACCGCCGCTGGCGTGGGAGCGGACCAGCCCCGTCTTCGCATGAGTGCCGACGTCTTCAAATCCGTTCCGGAACTCGAAGCACAGCCGATCTTCGCCACGCCACGCGATCTCGGTGTCGATCCCGATCACCTGCGCACCGTAAAGGAGCGGCTGGTCGCGCAGGGCGTGCAGTTTTGCTTTTCCAGTTACGTGGACATCCACGGCGTGCCGAAGGCGAAAGCGACGCCGATTTCGGCCTTTGAAAAGATGGCACGCGGGTCCGAGCTTTTTACCGTCGGCGCGATGGATGGCATGGGGCTGGTCGGCCCGGAAAAGGACGAATGCGCGGCGGTGCCGGATCTCGACCGCGGCGTCGTTTGCCCGTGGGATCGTCGTTTTGCCTGGTTTCCCGGCACGCTCTTCTACCACGAAGCGCCTTATGCGAACGACAGCCGGCAGATTCTCATCCGGCAGCTCGAACGCGCCGCCGCCCTCGGGCTGACGTTCAACCTCGGCCTGGAACCGGAGTTCTACGTCCTCCGGCAGACCGATGGGGGCGGTGTTTCGATCCTCCCCCGGCACCGCTTCAAAAGCATCTGCCCGGCGTATGACGTGCACCAAACCATGGCCTCGGCGGAATTCCTCGAGCCGATGTCACGTTATTTGCACGAGCTGGACTGGGGCCTGTTTTCCTTCGATCAGGAAGGCGGGCACGGCCAATACGAATTCGATATCACGCATGCCGACGCGCTGACCACTTGCGACCGCTTCATCTTTCTCCGACTGATGGCGAAGAACGTGGCGGAGTCGATCGGCGCCGTGGCCACGTTCATGCCCAAGCCCTTCGCGAACGACTTCCGCAGCGGCTGCCATTTCAACATGAGCCTCGCCGACCGGGAGACTGGCGTGAACCTCTTCGCTCCGGAGCCGGATTCAAATGACTTCGCGCGACAATACGGAATCGCGGTCTCGAAAAAGGCGTATCATTTCACCGCCGGCCTGCTGCGGCACGCTGCCGCGCTCACCGCCGTCACGAGCCCAACCTACAACAGCTACCAGGGTTTGATCGCGCAGGGCGACATGCCGGATATCAGTTGGGCGCCGGTTCTAATCGCCTACGGCCGCAACAACCGCTCGGCCATGGTGCGGCTGCCGCTGAACCGTTACTGCGTCGAAAATCGTGCGCCCGACATGAGCACGAATCCCTATCTCGCCGCCGCGCTCACTCTCGCCGCCGGACTCAATGGCATCGAGCAGGAACTCGATCCCGGCGCACCGCTGAATGAAGATTGCTACTCGCGCAACCGAGGGGAATTGGCCGAGCGCGACATCCATTTTCTCCCGCGCACCCTGCTGCACGCGGTCGAAGCCTTCGCCGCGGATCCGTTGGTCGAGCAGACGTTCGGAGCGGAAATGCGCGACATCTTCGTCCAATGGAAGACGCGCGAATGGGAGCAGGGCTTTTACCAGATCTCGCCGACCGCGCTCGAGGAACGCCTGACCTTCATCTGACGCGCCTGCCCTCGCCCAAGTTCACCACCCAAACACCACCGAAAACACACATGAAAAAAAACATACTGCACCTCGCCCTCGCTGCGATCGCCCTGTTCGCGGCGCCTCAACTCCACGCCAAAACGCTCAAGATCGGCTACTCGGATTGGCCGGGCTGGGTCGCCTGGGAAGTCGCCATTCAAAAAGGCTGGTTCAAGGAAGCCGGCGTCGACGTGAAGTTCGAGTGGTTTGAATACGTGCCGTCGATGGAGGCGTTCTCCGCCGGCAAACTCGATGCCGTTTGCATGACCAATGGCGACGCGCTGGTCACCGGTGCGACCGGCGGGAAGAGCGTGACCATCCTCATCAATGACTTCAGCAACGGTAACGACATGATCATCGGGAAGCCCGGGATTGCGAGTGTGAAGGCGCTCAAGGGAAAGAAGATCGGCGTCGAAGTCGGCTTTGTGGACCACCTGCTTTTGCTCAAGGCGCTCGAGAAAAATAAGATGAAGGAAAGCGACGTCACGCTGGTGAATGTTCCGACCGCGGAGACTCCAAAGGCGCTCGCCTCAGGTGACGTGGATGCTGTCGGCTGCTGGCAGCCCAGCTCGGGCCAGGCCTTGAAAGCAGTCGCTGGATCGAAACCAATTTACACCAGCAAGGACGTGCCCGGACTGATCTACGACGTGCTCGCCGTGACCCCATCGAGCCTTTCCCAAAACAAGGCCGACTGGGAGAAAGTCATGGGCGTCTGGTATCGCGTCGTCGATTACTTTTACGACAAGAAGACCCGCGCTGACGCGATCAAGATCATGGCCGCCCGCGTCAATCTCTCACCCGCGGAATACTCCACCTTCGTCGAAGGCACGAAGATCCTGACGCTCAAGGAAGCGAAAGCCGCCTTCAAGAAAGGCAAGGGCCTTGATTCGATCTACGGCTCGAACGTCATCGTCGATAAATTCAATGTGGACAACAAGGTCTACGAGAAGGCTCAGCCGGTTGATAGCTATCTCGATCCGAGCCTGACGATCTCCTTCAAACCGTAATCCCGTGCCCGCCCCGGCGTGAGGCGCCGATCACGCCGGGGCGGGCCTTTTTGATGAAACGATTTCGCCTGCTTCAGCCGTTTGCGGCGCCGACATCAGGGCAACACCTGGTGCTCACGATTTGCTCGTTTCTGCTGCCGCTCGTCGTCTGGTGCGCCTTCAGCTACCTGCCGTTTGTGTGGCATCCGATGATGAAAATCACGGAACCCGGCGACCTGGATTACGTGACGGTCGAGCAGTTGATCGATCGCAACATCCTTACCGAGGAAAATGAGCGGCTGCGCGCGGAAGGAAAAAAGCCGGCGCTCGGCGTTCCAGCAAATCCCGTCTTCCTGCCCGCGCCGCACGAAGTCGGCAAAGCGTTTTACAAAGCTTTCACGACTCCACCAAAACGACGTGGCGAACCATGGCTCCACGAATCGCTCTGGCACAGCATCCAAATCATCTTTTGGGGCTATCTCTACAGCTGCATCCTCGGCGTTCCGATCGGCATCCTGTGTGGAGCATTCGGTCTTTTCTCCCGGATGTTCGAGCCATTCATCGATTTCATCCGCTACATGCCGGCCCCCGCATTTGGCGCGCTGGCCGTGGCCGTGCTCGGCATTTATGACGCGCCGAAAATCTCGATCATTTTCATCGGCACCTTTTTCCAAATGGTTCTCGTGATCGCCAACACCACGCGGAAGGTCGATCGTTCCCTGCTCGAAGCGGCGCAAACGCTCGGCGCGAATCAGGCGCAGCTCGTCGGCAAAGTCGTCCTGCCCGCGATCATCGTCGACCTCTACAATGATCTCCGCATCCTCCTCGGCTGGGCCTGGACCTATCTCATCGTCGCGGAATACATCGGCGCGAGCTCCGGCATCACCTTCTTCATCAACCAGCAGGCCAAGTATCGCATCTACGACAACGTTTTTGCCGCCATCATCATGATTGGCCTCATCGGTCTCGGCACGGACATCATCCTCGCCTGGATCGGGCGGCAGATCTTTCCCTGGCAGGCGAATGCCCGGCGCGGGCCGATCAGCGCGCTGCTCGGCCTTGTCTGGCGCAATCGCTCCGTGCCACCCGTAAAATCCGAAGTCGCCCCCGGCGCCATGGTTCCATCCGCCAGCACCGAAGAATGAGTCACAGCGTCCTCGACGATCCACTGCCGCTGCCGAGCCATCTCGACCAGTCGGACGAAGTCAAAGCCCGCTTCGACAGCCTCAAGGCGCGGCCTGTCATCCTCGAGGTGGATGGCCTCGAACGCACGTTCGATTCAGCCTCCGGGAAATGCACCGCGCTGACCGGCATTGATCTCAACGTCCATCGCCGCGAGTTCCTGTGCGTCATCGGTCCGTCTGGCTGCGGGAAGAGCACGCTGCTACGAATCATCGCCGGCCTCGATGAACCCACCGGCGGCCGGGTTCTGCTCGACGGAAAGGAGGTACACGGACCCGGCTCGGATCGCGGGATGGTCTTCCAAGGCTACACCCTCTTCCCGTGGCGAACGGTGCGGGAGAATGTGATGTTTGGCCTCGAAGTGGCCGGAAAGGGACGATTCATCGCGGATCAGGAAGCGCGGCAGTGGATCGATCTGGTGGGCCTGAGGAAATTTGAGAATGCCTATCCGCACCAGCTTTCCGGCGGCATGAAGCAGCGCGTCGCCATTGCCCGCGCCCTCGCCAATGGCCCGCGCATCCTCATCATGGACGAGCCATTCGGCGCGCTCGACGCCCAGACGCGCTGCCAGATGCAGAGCTATCTTTTGCAAATCTGGAAACGGGTGGACGTCACCATCCTCTTCATCACGCACGATCTCGACGAAGCCACGTATCTCGCCGACCGCATCCTGGTCCTCGGTGCCAATCCGGGCCACGTGCTCGAACTCATCGAAAATCCCGTGCCGCGCCCGCGCTCGACCTCACAATTTCTTTCCCCGCACTTCCTCGCCTTGAAAGGCCGTCTCGAGGAACTGATCCATCCCCACGTCGAGACCGAGGAAGAGGCGATCCCCATGGTCAAGCTCACCGAAGCTGGCGATGAAGTGGAGTAGGCTCCTGACGACCGTCTGATGAAAAGCGCGTTCTCTCCTGCACCCCGCTTCCGCTGGCCGAACGGAGCTCAGTGCGCAGGGATGCTGTGCTTTGATGTCGATGGCGAAACAACCGCACTGAGTGAAGATGTCGCGCTCGAGCAACGGCGGACGCTCATGTCGCAATGCAGCTACGGCCCGCGGGTGGGCGTGCCACGACTGCTCGAATTGCTCGACCATCTCGAAGTGCCGGCCACCTTTTTCGTCCCCGGTTACGTCGCGGAAAAGCATCCGCGCATGACCGCGACCATCGTCGAGCGGGGGCACGAACTCGGCCTCCACGGTTACCTGCATGAACGCCTGCATTTGCTCGATGAACCCGCCGAAGCCGCCGTGCTGGATCACAGTCTTGAGGTCTTCGCGCAATTGGGATTGCCGCAGCCGATGGGTCATCGCGCACCCTGGTTCGAGACAAATCCCTGGACTGCGGACTTGCTGCAGACGCGCGGTCTTTCGTATTCCGCGAGCGAGATGGGTGACGACGTACCCTACCGTCACGCGAACGGACTTGTGGAGATCCCCGGGCAATGGCTGCTGGAGGACTGGGAGCAATTCGCCTTCAACGCCGATCCCGCGTGGGGATTCACGCCGGAAAATTGCGCCAAGGTTTTCGATCTGTGGTGGCGGGAATTTGAGGCCATGCATGATTTCGGCTGCTGCTTTGTGCTCACCTTGCATCCTTGGCTGAGCGGGCGTCCCTCTCGTGTGCGATTGCTCGAGGAACTTGTCCGGGCCATGCAGAATAAGGGCGGCGTGTGGTTCGCCCGTGGCGCCGAGATCGCCGAATGGACGCTCGCTCAGCCGGATGCCCGCCGCGAAATCGACCTTGATGCACCGCCCCTCTGCGCCGCCTGAAGTTTCCCCTGCCATGCCCGCCACCAGCGAAGAACAAGTCCGCGCCGCCTGCGATATGAATTGGCAGTTGAACTCACAGATCGCGTTCGAGCAGCCGCGTGCCCGCGAGCCCGAGCGCCTCGATGTCCTGCTGGCGGAGCTGCGAACGACCGCTGATCTGCCCCTCCCGCGCAGCCGCACTCTTCCCGCCGCGGCTTACACCAGCCTGGAATTTTACGCGTGGGAGGAAGCGCGCGTTTTCCGAGCCGAATGGCAATGCCTGGCCCATGTCTCGCAGCTTCCGGAGATCGGCGATTTCCTCACCCTCGATTTTCTCGGTGAGCCGCTGCTCATCGTGCGCGACAAGGATCGCCGGGTGCGGGTCCTTTCGCGCGCCTGCCCGCATCGCGGGATGGACATCATGCCGCCGGGCTTCCGGGAAAGCCCGGCTGAACCAAAATCCGGAGCGCCGGACACCGGCCACACGCGGCTGCTCCTTTGCCCCTACCATTCGTGGACCTTTGAACTTGATGGCCGGCTGAAGGCGTGTCCGGAAATGAACGCAGCGGAAGGGTTCGCGCGACAGGACTGGGGATTGAAGGAATTCCGCGCCGAGGTCTGGCACGGGTTTGTTTTTGTGAATCTCGACGGATCGGCCCCGCGCACGCCCGCAGAGCAATGGGCCCAACTCGATTCGCATCTGACGAAGTGGTCATCGCAGGATCTGGTCGTCGTCGATGCGCGCACTTGGGAATGTCCGTTCAACTGGAAGGTCATCGCCGAGAACTTCATGGAATCGTATCACCACGCCGGGGCCCACGCGAAGACGCTCCAGCCGATGATGCCCGCCCGCGGCACGTGGACGGAGGAGGAGCGCCCGCACTTCATCCGCTGCCACCTGCCCTATGGAATGAAGGAACGCGCCGCCATTGCCGAGGCGGAGGCAGCCGGGGGTCAGCGTGACGTTTTTCCGCGCATCCCCGGCCTCTCGGAGCGCGACCGACTCGAGTGGGGGCTCGCGCTCGGCTTCCCCCATTGGCTTCTCGCGTTCGTGCCGGATTGCCTCATCTGGTATCGAATCCAGCCGGAAGGTCCGCACCGGCACCAATTGCTCACGACCGTGCTCGTGCCGAGAAGCACCTCCGAACTGCCCGACTTTCCCGAGCGACTGGCGCGCGGAACGGCAGCAAGTGTGGGCTTTCATCTCGAAGACATGGAAATGTGCATCGGCGTACAGCGGAGCTATTATGCCAGCGGTTATCAGCGCGGAAGGCTCAGCCACCTCGAGATGCCGATCTGGCTCCTGCAACGGTATCTCGCCGCGCGCGCCCGCGGCACCTGGCCCACTTGCGATCGGCCCGCCGCGCCCGCGCAACAACCCCTGAGCCTCGAATGATGTTCTCGCTCACCGACAAGGTCGCCTTGGTCACCGGCGGTGCCGCAGGCATCGGGCTGGCGGTCGTGCGCCGGCTGCGAGCGGCTGGCGCGGAGGTGGTCCTGGTCGATCGGCGCGACGGGAGCGCGCTCGCCGAGGAACACGGTACGAGTTTTTTCCGGGCTGACGTGAGCAAAGAGGAGGACATCGAGGCCATGCTCGAAACCGCGCGCACTCGCCACGGTCGCGTGGACGTTCTCGTCAATAACGCCGGCATTCAACCTCTCGGCGTCGGGTTTGCGGAACTCACCGCTGCATTGTGGGATCGCACGTTCGACGTCAACGCGCGCAGCGTGGCGCTTGGGATCAAGCACGCGGCGCGTTTGCTCGCGGACGGCGGGCGGATCATCAATCTCGCGTCGTTCGTCGGCGTGCTCGGCGTCCCAGGTGGCACGGCCTACGCCGCATCAAAAGCGGCGATCATTCACCTGACGAAGCTCGGCGCGATCGAACTCGCCGCGCGTCACATCACCGTCAATGCCATCAGCCCCGGCACCGTGCGCACCCCGGCGGTGACGGCAATTCCCGGCAATCCGGAGATCCCGTTCATTGAGCAAAACACCCCGCTCGGGCGCTTGATCGAGCCGGAGGAAATTGCGGCCGCGGTGCACTTCCTGGCCAGCGATGAGGCGGCCTGCATCACCGGACAAAATCTCTGCGCGGATGGCGGGATCACTGCGGGTTGGATGCGCTACGACCTCACGCCGCCGGCCAATTTTCACGAAGGGAGGTGGATCGATGACGCCGCGTAACGCCCTGGATTTGGAAACAATCCCGTTGCCGCCGGGCAAACATGCCATCGGTGCGAGCGCGGGCGACAAGTTCGCCGATCATTCCGAGGGTGCGGAGCGGCGCGCGCGCATTGGTAAGGTGGCGCTGGGCAAGTTTCCGGTCACGGTCGGTGAGTATCGCGAATTCCATCCCACCCATGCGCCGGCGGACGCGGATGATCTGCCGGTCGTTCAGGTGAGCTGGCAGGATGCGCGGGCGTTTTGCGCGTGGTTGAGCAGCGGGACCGGACAGTCCTGGCGATTGCCGCGCGAGGTGGAATGGGAAATCGCCTGTCGCGCTGGCTCGGACACGCCGTTTTCGACCGGTCATCAATTGACGCCCGCCGACGCAAATTTTCTCTACGACGAATCCGGCGCGCGCGTCGGCTCGGGCGCCCGGACGCCGGTCGGTCGCTATCCGGCGAACCCGTGGGGCTTTCACGATCTGCACGGAAACGTGGCCGAATGGTGCGAGGATACCTGTACTTCGGACCCTGACGAAGACCGTCGCATCGTTCGCGGCGGCGCCTGGGATCTGCTGCCACGCTTGCTCCGCAGTTCAGCGCGCGATGCACTGCCGACAAATGCACGACGGGACAATGTCGGCTTTCGGGTCGCACTCACCCTCGCCTTCCCGCCATGAAACTGCAGACCTTTCGCTCGCTTTGGACCAACGGTTTCGATCTCGACGCCGCCTTGCGCGATTGCCGGCGCGGCGGGGCATTTGATGGCGTGGAAGGTCCCATGCCACTCGATCGCGGGCAGCGGCGGGATTTCGTCCGCAAGGTGCGCGATGCCGGCATCCCGTTCATCGCGGAGGTCGCGACTGGTGGCGGCTACGTTCCCAATACTCGCACTCTCGCCACCCATTTCGCGGACTTTCAGCGGCAAGCCGAGGCTGCACTCGAAGCCGAGCCCCTTCTGCTGACGGTGTTGGGCGGGTGCGACGCCTGGCCGATCGCGCTTTGTCTGAACTTCCTCGAACGCGCCATTTCATTCGCAAGCGATCTGGGCGTTGATGTCGCTTTCGAGACCCACCGAAGCCGCGCGACCTTTAGCCCCTGGCGTACCGAAGAACTGCTCGTTCGTGTTCCGGCCATGCGTCTGACGTGCGATTTCTCGCATTGGTGCTGCGTGTGCGAGCGGCTCGTCCTCGACGAGGATCCGGGAATTTTGAGGCTGTGTGCCGAACGCACGCGACACGTCCATGGCCGCGTCGGCTATGCTCAGGGTCCACAGGCGCCGCATCCCGCTGCGCCGGCCTTTCGCGAATCGCTCCTCGCCCACGAACGCTGGTGGCGGACTTTATGGGAGGCGCGGGATCGCGCTGGCGACGCGGTTTTCACGATCACGCCGGAGTTCGGGCCCGATGGCTATTTGCAGGCGAATCCGTTCACGGGCGAACCCGTCGCTTCGCTCGACGAGATCAATACGTGGATGGCGCAACGGCTCCGATCGAACTTTGCCGCTCGCTCCGTGAGCGCGGCGGCGTGACTTTTCCGTATGGCAGAATCCTCCGACTCAACCGTTGTTTTTAAAGAGCGCCTTCCCGGGGGCGGGCTCTGGTCCTGGACCGTGCGCCGGCATCACACGCTCCGGCTCACCGACCTCGAAGGCGGCGCCAATGTGGGCCTGATGGCCTATGCCGCGGCTCATCCGCTCGATCGCCTGAACCTCCCCGATACTTTAAAAGCGCAATACACCGCGAAACTCACCCGCGGCCACGTGCTGATGAGTGACATGGGGCATGCGCTGCTTTCCATCACTGCTGATGACGTCGGCTGGCATGATCCGCTCGGCGGCCATGGGAACGCCGCGTCGGTGACGGGCAAATACGGCACGGCGACTTACCAGGAAAAGCGGAACGATTGGTATCGCAACGCGCACGACAATTTTCTGATCGAACTCGGAAAGCATGGCCTCGGTCCGCGCGATCTCGTGGCCAATGCCAACTTCTTCAGCCGGATTGATGTCGATGATGAGGGACGGATGACGTTTCATCCGGAGAACTCGAAGGCGGGCGCATCGGTGGATCTCCGCGCGGAAATGGATGTGCTCGTGGTTTTGAACACCTGCCAGCATCCGCTCGATCCCTCGCCGAACTACGCGCCAAAGCCCGTGCAACTGACCGTGCTGAAAACACCGCCACCGGATGCGGATGATTTTTGTCGAAACTTCCGCGCCGAAAACCAACGGGCATTCACCCTTACCGAACGCCTTTGCGCATGAGCACTCTCAACTACACCGAAAGCACTCTCGATCCGGCGACCGCGGTCTACGATTTCACCCTCCTGGCGGGCGACGGCTGGATGCACGAAATCAAACGCGGCCAGACATTTCGGATCGTCGATCTGGAAGGCAACCAGGCGGTCGATTCCCTCTTCTACAACGCGCAGGACATGACCGATCGTTACAGCGCTCAGGACACAATTCGCGAGCAAGGCAGTATCTACTTAACGACGGGAACACACCTCATTTCCAGCGAACGCAACGTGCTCCTGACCATCGTCGCTGATACCTGCGGACGGCACGATACTCTCGGCGGGGCCTGCGCAGCGGAAAGCAATCAGGTGCGCTATGCGCTGGACAAACGCTGGATGCATAGCTGTCGCGACACTTTCCTGCTCACCATCGGCAGATGGGGGCGCGGAGTCACCAAGTGCGACATCACGCACAACATCAATTTCTTCATGAACGTGCCAGTCACAGCCGACGGCGGTCTCTCCTTCGAAGACGGAGTGAGCGAGGCCGGCCGCTACGTCGAACTGCGGGCGGAGATGGATGTGGTCGCGCTGCTGTCAAATTGCCCGCAACTCAACAACCCGTGCAATGCCTACAATCCCACGCCGGTGCGATTGCTGATCTGGGACCATGTTTAGCAAAGTCCTCATTGCCAACCGCGGCGAAATCGCGTGCCGGATTATGCGCACACTACGGCGTCTTGGGGTTCGGTCGGTGGCGGTCTATTCGGATGCGGACCGGCATGCACAGCACGTCCGCCTGGCGGATGAAGCCGTGACCATCGGACCGGCGCCGGCGCGGGAGAGCTATCTGAATGCGGATCGAATCCTGGCGGTGGCGCGCGAAACTGGGGCGCAGGCGATTCATCCCGGTTATGGATTCCTCAGCGAAAATGCAGAGTTCGCGGAGGCGTGCGAAGCAGCCGGAATTGCCTTTATCGGACCGACGCCGAGGCAGATCCGGGAATTTGGCCTTAAACATACGTCGCGGGAAATCGCAGCCCGGTGCGGTGTGCCGCTGCTCCCGGGATCGACGTTGCTCGCGGGTCCGGATGAAGCCGTGACGGAGGCGGACCGTGTTGGATGGCCGGTGATGCTGAAAAGCACGGCCGGCGGTGGCGGAATCGGCATGCAGCTCGCGCGCTCCCCGGAAGAGTTGCGGGAAAAATTTGAAACGGTGCGAAGTCTGGGGCGCAACAACTTCAAGGATGACGGACTGTATTTGGAAAAGTTCGTCGAAATCGCGCGCCACGTGGAAGTGCAGATTTTTGGCGATGGGCGTGGCAATGTCATTTCGCTCGGCGAGCGCGATTGCTCGACGCAGCGCCGGAATCAAAAAGTGATCGAAGAAACGCCGGCGCCCGGTCTCGGCGACGAAGTGCGAGGGCAACTGTATGCCGCGGCGGAGAAACTCGGACGCGAAGTGGGCTACCGCTCGGCGGGAACGGTGGAGTTCGTTTTCGATGTGAAGGCAGGGAAGTTCTATTTCCTCGAGGTGAACACGCGCCTGCAGGTCGAGCACGGCGTGACGGAAATGGTAACCGGGCTCGATCTGGTCGAATGGATGGTGCGCGTCGCCGCTGGTGAGCCACCGAATTTCAGCGCCTATCTTCACGCGCCGCGCGGGCATTCCATCCAGGTGCGAATCTACGCTGAAGATCCGGGCAGGGAATTTCAGCCGAGCGCGGGTCTGCTGACGGAAGTGACCTTTCCCGAAGGCGCCCGCTGCGATGCGTGGATCGAGACCGGGACGGAAGTTTCGCCCTATTACGATCCATTGCTAGCCAAGCTGTTGGCGCACGCAGCCACGCGCGAAGCCGCATTAGCGCAGCTCGAGTCCGCCCTGGAGGCGACGCGGATCGAAGGGATCGAAACAAATCGCGATTACCTGCGGCAAGTGGTGGCCAGCGATGCGTTTCGCCGGGGAGAAGTTTTCACGGCGTACCTCAAATCATTCGCTTACGCGCCGCGTACGATCGAAGTGCTCGATGGCGGCACGATGACGACGGTTCAGGATTTTCCGGGTCGACTCGGCTATTGGGCGGTCGGCGTTCCTCCGAGCGGCCCCATGGACGCCCTTTCGTTCCGGCTGGCGAATCGGCTCCTCAACAATTTGGAAAGCGCCGCCGGGCTCGAGATGACGATGAATGGAGCCACCCTGCGCTTTAACACCGGCACCACCATCTGCCTCGCCGGGGCCGCCATGCGCGCGCGACTCGACGGAGATCGGGTGCCATTCTGGAAACCGGTGCCGGTGCGCGCCGGGCAGGTGCTTTCGCTCGGGGCCATCGAAGGTCTCGGATGCCGGACTTACCTCGCGGTGCGCGGCGGGTTCGACGTGCCCCAGTATCTCGGCAGCCGCGCGACGTTCACCCTCGGCCGATTCGGGGGCCATGCGGGTCGAGCCCTCGTCGTGGGGGACGTCCTCAAGTTGTTGCATCCGGAGTCGCCGGAAATGGATGGGCTGGCGATGCCACCGGAGCTCGAGCCGCTGCTCGAAACGGAGTGGGAAATTGGCGTGCTCTATGGGCCGCACGGCGCGCCGGAATTCTTCACTCCGGAAGACATCGAGATGTTTTTTGCCACGGACTGGAAAGTGCACTTCAATTCCGCCCGGACTGGCGTGCGGCTGGTCGGACCGAAGCCAAAGTGGGCGCGGACAGACGGAGGGGAAGCCGGTCTGCATCCGTCGAACTTGCACGACAACGCCTACGCCATCGGGGCGATCGATTTCACGGGAGACATGCCAATCATTCTCGGACCCGACGGACCGAGCCTCGGCGGCTTTGTCTGTCCGGCCTGCATCGTCCAGGCGGAGCTTTGGAAAATCGGGCAACTCAGGCCTGGGGATCGCGTGCGGTTCCGGCCACTGAGCGAGGAGGATGCGTCACGGGAATTGCGCCGGCAGGACACAGAGATTGCAACGCTGGCGGCGCAATTGCATTCGCGGACGTTCCAGATGGGCAATTCCGATGATGCGGCCTTGCGGCGAATTGCACCATCGAATGATCATCCGGGAGTCACGTATCGGCCGGCGGGTGATCATTACCTCCTGGTCGAGTATGGCCCGATGGTGCTCGATCTCGCGTTGCGCTTTCGCGTGCACGCATTGATGACATGGCTGGAACGGCGCGCGTTGCCGGGAGTGATCGACCTGACTCCGGGCATCCGTTCGCTCCAAGTGCACTACGACAGCCGTCGCCTTTCACGCGCGGAACTGCTGGCGGAACTTGATCGTGCCGAAGGTGAGTTACCGCCGGTCGGAGCCATGGAAGTCCCGGCGCGAATCGTTCATTTGCCTCTCTCGTGGGACGATCCAGCGACCCGGCTCGCCATCGAAAAATATACTGCGGGAGTCCGGTCCGACGCCCCGTGGTGCCCCAGTAATCTTGAATTCATCCGCCGAATCAACGGGCTGGAATCCATCGAGCAGGTGAAAGAGATCGTCTTTGATGCGAGTTATCTCGTCCTCGGTCTGGGTGACGTCTATCTCGGCGCGCCCGTGGCCGTGCCCATCGATCCACGTCATCGACTGGTGACGACCAAATACAATCCCGCCCGAACTTGGACACCGGAAAATGCCGTCGGGATCGGAGGAGCGTATCTGTGCGTGTATGGAATGGAGGGGCCGGGCGGTTACCAATTCGTCGGCCGGACCATTCAGATGTGGAATCGCTGGCGGACAACCGAGGCGTTTCCGGTCGGCAAACCGTGGCTGCTGCGGTTTTTCGATCAGATCCGTTTTTATCCGGTGAGTGCGGACGAGTTGCTGCAAATGCGGGAGGATTTTCCGGAAGGGCGGTTTCAGGTGCGGACTGAGGAGACGACGTTTCGCCTGCGCGATCATCTGGAGTTCAGGGCTTCGATTGCCGAAGAGGAGCGGGTCTTTCGGAAACGGCGCGAAGCGGCCTTTGACGAGGAGCGGGCTCGCTGGCAGGCGGCGGGACTCGCGCTCGAACCTCCTGTGGCAGAGGAAGAACCCGTGCCCTTGAATGGGGCGGAGGTGCCGGCTGGGATGTGGGCCGCACGGGCACCGTTGCCGGCGAATGTGTGGCAGATATTGGTGGCGCCAGGAGCACGGGTCGAGGTCGGGGATAAATTGGTCGTGCTCGAGGCCATGAAAATGGAGATTCCCGTGACGGCGGTCGAGGCGGGCGTGGTACGGGAAATTTTGTGCGTGCCCGGGAGGCAAGTGGCGCCTGGGCAGGCGCTGTGTTTGCTGGAGGTGGATGGGGGATGACGGCGGGGCTTTTACCGGGCGATCGTTGACATTGGTGCCGGGGACTTCGAGTTGGATGCGCGGTGAATGCTCGGCTTCGGTGCGGGCACGTTGTCAAAAAGTTCGGTGTTCTCTCTTGGAGCCGGGTTTGCCGAGCATTTCCACGCTCGCCCTGCGGGCTGTCCATTCGGCCAGGCCGTCTCGCTGCGCTCGGCTCTCGACTTCGCTTCGCTACGCTCGGGATGACGTGAGGGGAGCGCGTTCGATTTCACCGGTTGGAGATCGAGAGATTGCGGAGCGAGCTGCCGCTCGGGGTCACATTGGGCGCATCAGCATTTGCCGGTAACGCGCGGGCGAAGCTTGGCGCGGCCTTCTACCACGAACCGCCCCTTTCTCTTCCGAGCAGAGGAGTCGATCTCGCGGTCGTGGGTGTGCATCCGGCCGCCCAGCCGTTGAACCATCAACTTTCCAGCCGCGGCGGGAACTTGATTCGGACCGTCCGCACTCCGTGAAACCACCGAAACTACATCGATTGGTGGCTGGTGAACCTGCCTGGCGGCGCCGAAATTGATCTGGCGCCAGACTCGGTTCGCTTCATTCGCAGAAAGCCGGCCGCAAGCTGGCGGTCCCAGGGTTCTCCTAACCGCGTTTGGCGAAAATCTTCAGCTGCGTCGCCGCTTCTTTCAGAGCTTCGAGCTCCTTCATGAGCGCCGTTTGTTTATCGAGCTGCGTCTGATTGCTGGCCTTGAGCTCCTGGAGCAATTGCAAATTCGACTTGGGTTGAGCGGGCGCCTGAGTTTGGCCCCGAACAGCGAAGCCGAGCGTGGCGCCAGTGATCAAGGCGAGAAGGGTGCGGGTGGCATTCATGACTATTTAACTTTTCCTCCCGTGCGGGCCGCGAAGAGGCGAGCGACTCGAACTTCTTCAGTGATGGCGGCGATTTGTGCGTCGATCTTGACCTGATTCTCGGCAATGACCGATTGTTGAGCGGTCGCTTCGACCAGCAATTGATTGATCAGGGCTTCCCCTTCCGGGGCAGCCTGGCCCTGGATGGGCGGCGGGAAGGCGACAAGGGCGGCAAGCGCACCTGCGGCAGCGAGGGTGCAAAGAGCGGATTTGGGCGTCATGAACGGGGAGTAAAGCGGAAAAAGTGCCCAATGCTCCAGAAATATGGACAGTAATTGTGGCCTACTTTCTGCTTGCTCATTTGTGCGTGGCGGCTAACGTCCCGCTCGCTTATGGCCGGCCTTTCACAAACTCAAACGCTTTCACAGCAGCAGGTTCTTGCCCCTCAACTGCAGCAGAGCTTGCAAATTCTCCAGGCGCCGGTCCTCGAATTGCGCAATCTCGTGCAGCAGGAAATCGAGTCGAATCCCACGCTCGAACTCGAGACGACCGAGCCGACGGTGGAAGACAAACAGCGTGAATCTGAGGAGTTTCAGGAGGAATTCGATCGGCTGGCGAAACTCGATGAGGAGTGGCGAGATTACATGGCGCAAAGCTCGAGTTATTCGGGCCGATCAGCCGATGACGAGGAGCGCCGCCAGTTTTTCTTCGATTCCCTGGTCAAAGAGGAAACGCTCCAGCAGCACTTGCTCGAACAGGTCCAAAGCAGCGAACTCGCCGGCGCCGATCGCACGCTCGCGGAATTGATCATCGGCAATATCGACGACCACGGATTCCTGCAGGCCTCGCCCGAAGAGATCGCCAATAACACTGGCATGGACGAAAGCGAGATCTCCCGCATCGTGGAAACGGTGCAGACTTTTCATCCCGTCGGCGTCGGCGCGCGGGACTTGCGCGAATGTTTGCTCATTCAACTACGGCGCCTGGGAAAGGAACAATCGCTGGAATACCGCATCGTGGATCGCTTTCTCGAGGATCTCGGCAAACGACGGTTTCCAGAGGTCGCCCGGCGCCTCGGCACCACGCGCGGAGCAGGTGCAACGCGCGGCCAATTTCATTGCCACGCTCGATCCGAAGCCGGGTCAGATTTTCACCTCCGATCCAAACAATTACGTCCTGCCCGGATGTCACCGTCGAAAAAATCGGCACCGATTGGGTGATCAGCCTGAACGGCGATCAAATCCCGCATCTCCGGATCAGCAACACCTACAAGGATTTGATGGCCTCGGACCGAAACGGCACCGACGTGCGGGAATATATCCGGGAGAAAATTCGCAGCGGAAAATTTCTCATCAAATCGATCCATCAACGGCAGCAGACGATTTCAAACATCGCGCATCAGATTGTGGATCGGCAGAAGGAATTTCTCGAATACGGACCGAGTGCGCTCAAGCCGATGACCATGGTGCAGATCGCCGACGTGGTGGGTGTGCATGAGACCACGGTCAGCCGCGCCATCTCCGGCAAATACATGGCCACGCCGCATGGCGTGTTCGACATGAAGTATTTCTTCACGCCCGGCTATCAAACCGCGGACGGCGCCTCGATGAGCAACACCAGCGTCAAGGGGGCGCATCGCCGAGCTGGTCAAAAACGAAAACCCGCGCGAGCCGTTGAGCGACAAGGAGATCGTCGAACTTTTGAGTTCCCGCGGCATTCCGATCGCCCGCCGAACCGTGGCCAAATACCGCAACGAGCTCAACATTCTGCCGAGCAACATGCGGAAGCGCTACTGATTCGGAGGCGACACGGGCGTGGCCGCGAACGCCGGCTGCCAGGTTTCGATGCCGATGGGCAGTTGATGGATGGCGCTGAAATTTCGCCAATGCCGATGCGTTTCTTCGCTGGCGGAAGTACATTGTCCGTCGGCGTCACGCGCCACGAGGATCACGATGAATTCCATTCGCGGTCCCGCGATGGACTGAAGGTGCTTGAGGAAAAGGGCGATGGCGACAATCGGCGAACGGCGTGCCGAAACAAACAGCGCCACCGCAGCCAGGTGGCCGTCTCTTTCGGACGTTAGCGCCGACTCGATTTGCTCGTGACCCGTCGCGCGATCGATGGCGGTGGGCAAACTGGCGGCGACCCGCCAGCCGTAGGCGCGCTCGAGATAGGGCCCAAAATCCGCCACCGGCCATTCCCCTTCCATTTCCCGAGCGTAAAGGCAGAGACAGGCTGATCCGGGCTCGACGACAGATTCGTGCGCATCGTCGCTGCTCGGAATCGTCAACGCGACCGCCTCACCGGCGTCCTGCACCAGCGGCCCGGTGAGCCGGCGCAAGAGCGCATTGCATTCATGATGATCGAACGGAAGCGACGCCAGTGTGCGCCGCGTTTTCCAGGCACAGAAAAGGAGGAACAACCCGCGGAGCAGGAGTCCGTAAAAAGCCACGGCGCAGGTCAAAAACGGCCACCATGAGACCGCAGCTCCAAGGTCCAACGTTTTCACGCCTTCACTATAAATGAACCGGCTGGCGCGAACCTGTTCGAGAGTTGGGTGCGCGTGCTTGATCAGGCCCGACCACGGGGCCGCGACAACCTGCGTGATACGGTGCACTCGCTCGGCGCTGGCATTGAGCGTCGATTGCCAGCCGAACGCGAGATCCGTGGTGGCGACGTGTCCGAGCAACGTGACGAGAATCCCGATATTCCAGGCGACGGCGAAGGCTTGAGTCAGCGCGAGCGCCGGCCAGACGGTGAGCGGGTGGTAAAGACTGCGCCGCCGTTCCATGACGGCAAAGGTCGCGCGCAATTGGTCCCGCTGGCGTTCCGGGCAGCCGCCGCAGCGCCACTCCCGCCGCCCACAAGACCGCTCCCAAAGCGCTCCGGAGCGGGTGGAATGCGTGGAGCGATCCGGTCACTCCGCGCAGCAGCCAGACCAGAAGTCCCACGATGAAAACCAAAACCTGGAGCAGGACGGTCCAGGCGAAAAAGACGGAGACATTGACGGGCTCGAGACCTTTGTAGTGCAAAAGACCGGCGCACAATCCGCACCCCAGCGCGAATCCGCCGAGCACGGCGATCCACGCTGCAAGATGCGCGGTCGATGAAAAGGTGGCCCCCGGAGTTACCGCGCGCGTAGCGTGCCGCCGCGCGTCGAGCCATCCGTGCAGGAGGTCACGGCGCGGCGGGATCTCCGGCGAATCCCGCCTGAGTTCCTGTCCGATCTCCGCATCGCGTTGACGCAAGGATTCCTCGCGACTCTCCGCATCCGCGGCGAGAAACGATTCGAGGTCGATGACATCCGCGATGGTCCAGGGCTCGTGGCGGCTCACGTGAAAGTGTTACGCCGGGAACGCGCGCAATGTCAGGTGGAAACCGTGTTTCCCCGTCTTGCCCACGCCCCTCCGCCGCTCTAACGTCGGCTCATGAGTGCGCTCGTGCTTGAACCTTCGGTCGAGGAAAGTGATTCGCTAATCATCGATTTGCCTGCCTCGATGCAGATGGGCGAGCGGGAGTTTATCGAGTTCTGTGAGCGCAATCCCGACTTGCGCATCGAACAGGACCGGGATGGGAATGTCATCGTAATGCAACCCGCCGGAATCGAAAACGCAGGTGGCGAATCGCAGATCAGGGTTTCGGCCGCATTTGTCCCGAATTTGTGGTCGAACTCCGCTCCCGCACCGACCGTCTCCCGCCGCTGCTGGCCAAGATGGAAGAATATCGGGAAAACGGCGCGCGGCTCGGCCTCCTCATCGACCCGCAGGAAGGCACCGTGCGCATCTATCGTCCGGGAGCCGAGCTGGAACTGATGACGGATCGGCCCACCACCGTTTCCGCCGAGCCGGAAATGCCGGGCCTGATTTTCGATCTGACGGTCATCTGGTGAGCTTTCTGGGCTCAGGCCAGTGGCCGCTTTTATTTCCTCCTGCCTAAACCCATGACCACCTCGTCCCCCGCCCTTGCTCGCTCGCTTCTCGGCGTCGCCTTATTACTCGGAGTTATCGGCGGGGTTCGTGCGGATGACGCCGATGCTAAGCCGAAATGGAGCATTTCGGCAGAGTGCCAGATGGTGACGCTTCCGCAAAAGTTGGCGTTGCCGATGATCGATGATTTTAACGTCAAGATCACCGTCGATCACGCGTGGCGTCGGCTGCAGGAGATGATCGCCAACGGCGAGGCGACACTGGAGGGAAACCTCGTCGTGAAAGGCGTGGAGGGAGTGCGACTCCTCGCGGAGTCCGTTGAAGAAGTTACGCTATCCGACGGAGTTCGACCCTCCGGATTTGCCCAAGGATGTGCCGAAGGAAAACGCCGCGGAGTTTCTGAAAAACTGGCCCGCAGTAAGTATTACTCCCACGGCATTCCAAACACGGAAAACCGGGACGACGATCGAACTGGAGGCGACAGTTTCTGAGGACGGTCAATGGATTCTCGCGAACGTCGCACCCCAGCACGTCCGGTTGTTGCGAATGGTGGATTACGTTGCGGGCGTGATGCCATCGGGCGAAAAGCTGACATTGAAACAGCCGATATTTGCAGCGATGAAGAATACGCTTTCAATGCAACTGGCCTCCGACGAGCCGGTGCTCATCGGAGTTCACAAGGTTCCAGGCGACGACGCAAGGTTGGAGCTTTTCATCCTGCGAATCCGCGCTGATTCCTATCGGAGGCGCGAAGTGACGATGCGTGGGGTGATCGTTGGGTTTGCCTGCCTGCTGCTCGTTAAAGCGAGTGGAGGAGCTGACCCGCCGGCTGCCAATCTGCGTGTGGATGTGCAAATGGTGAGTGTTTCGCCCGCTGTCGCGGTCAGTCTCGTGCCCGCGCTGCGGGATGAAAAAACCGTCGAGGAAGCGTATGCGAAGGTGCAAACGATGATCGCCCGGGATGAGGCGAAGCTGCTGGGCTGGCCGATGGTTTGCACTCGCAGCGGTTTCCGCGCGGTCAGCGAAACTAATGAGGAAATGAGACACGACACGGAGCCGGATTCCGTGCACCCACCGCAAAACTTCGAAAGTGGATTCCAACCTTTCAATTGGCGGCGAGTCGACATGACGCCGATGTGGGGACCGCACATTCCTGTCGCCTTCGAGACAGCCAACCTCGGGCCAACGCTGGATGTGGAGCCAACCGTCGATGAGGACGGTCGCACCGTAGGACTCAACATCGTGGCGCGGTTTCAACGCTTCCTCACGTTTCGAAGCCATCTCGTTCAAGCCTCGCCGATTGGCATCGAAGGTGTGATTCAGCGACCGGAATTTGCCCGCTCCACCGTGACCACCACGGTGTCGGTTCGGTCTGGTCGGCCGACCCTGCTCGGTGGGTTCGTCCAGCCGAAGCCGGAACCGCACGTGGAGCTCTTTCTATTACGGGCAACGATCACCGAGTCCGGCCGATCAGTTCCTACTCCCGCCGAAAAATGAATCAACTACTCACTCTCCTAACGGCGCTCAGCCTCGCACAGCTCGTTCCCCTGGAAGAGGTGCCAACGGACGAAGTGCCCAAATGGAATGTCCAAATCGAAATGCAGGTCGTGGCCGTTCCCGATAGATCTGCGCTCACTCTGGTCCCGGAATTGCGAGACCCAACGAAATCCGAAGCCGCCTATGCCAAAATCCAGGAGCTGCTCGCCCGCGGCGAAGCCACGCTCATCGGGTGGCCGATCGTCACGACCTGCGATCGGCAGCGAGCCGTCATGGAAGCGGTCAACGAGATTACTTACGCCACAGAATTCGATCCGCCGACCGTGAATTTCTGGCCGAACCGCGATCAGCAGAGTCCGCCGAAGATACTTCCGAATGTCGATGTGACACACTTCGATGGAATTCCCCGGTCGTTCGCGACGCGAAACGCCGGCGTCACGCTGGAGATTGAGCCCGTGATTTCAGGGGATGCGAAAACAATTCAGTTGAACCTTATCGCGGAGCACGTCCGGCTCCGTGCCTTCAACAAGATCACCATCGAAAAGCCGGCGACGGGCGGGAAGGTCGTGGTCGAGCAGCCCGAGTTTATCAAAGCAGGCGTCACCACCACGTTGACCGTGCGTCAGCGGCCAGCGGGTCTTGCTGGGAGCATTCAAGAGCGACGATCCGCCCAAGCACCTCGAACTTTTCATCCTCAAGGCCGAGGCGAAGGCCGTGGAATGACGCGTCTGACAGCGGCACAGTGAGATGCCGCTTGATTGTCGCAAACGCCCAGGCATTTTTCGGTCATGACTGCTAGCGAAGTGCTCGAAACCGTTGCTTCCATGCCGCGAGAAGACTGGTTGAAGATTCAGCATGGCATCGCGGATTTGTTGACCGCGCAATTGTCCGCCAATGAGGCCGCTCAGATTCGCGATGCGCTGGCCGAGGCCGATGGCGAATTCGCGCGCGGCGACGCGCTGACGGGCGCCGATCTCCGACGGCAACTCGGAATTTCGTGACGTTCGCGATCGAGTATTCGCCGCGAAGTGCGCGAGATTTAAAACTGATCCGCGACCGCATCCATTGTGGAATCCCAGAGCCCCGACACCGGGAATCGTTTCGTTCTCCGTCTCCTCGATGCCTGCGACTCTCTGAAAAGTTTCCCGGAACGTTACCCGCAGTATCCCTCAGCTCCACGCTGGCGAATGTTGCCCTTTGAAAACTATCTCGTTTTCTACCGTATCGCCGCGGGAGCCGTACAGATTGGCCATATCCGGCATGCCGCGAGGCGCCCATTCCGGGCCTGAGCAAACGGCTCTCTTCACGCGGTTTGGGAGCGAAGGGTTTCGCGGAGAATTGTCAGCACCGTTTCCAACTCGGCTTCGGTGTTGTAAAAGTGCGGGCTGAATCGGAGGTAGCTGCGGCCCGCACGATCTTCACGGAGGGAGGCGATGACGTTCGCTTTCTCCAAGGCGGCAGCGAATTGATGTGCGGGAAGGCTTTCGTGGTAACAGGTGGTAATGCTGCTCGCCGCGGAACCGGTTTGCGGGCCGATGATCTTGAAACCCAGGTCCGTGAGGCCAGCGATGAGGGTGGCTTTGAGTTCCAGGAGACGGGCGGCGATGCGGTCAATGCCGTGGCCCTGAATCAGGTAGATGGCGGCGCGCATCCCGTAGATTCCCGCAGCGTTCAGGACGCCGGGCTCGTAGCGTTGGGCGGTGCGGACGAAGCGGATTTCCTCCTGCGCGATGAAGCCGGGAGACTCGACATTCCACGCGCCCAGGAGCGTGGGGCGAAGCCGGTCAAAATGCTCGCGCCGGACATAGACAATACCGATCGCCAGCGGGCCGAGCAGCCATTTGTGCGCGTCGGCGCTAAGGAAATCGACATGGTCCACGCGTGTCGGAAAGGCGCCGAGGGTCTGAATGGCATCGAGAGAAAAAAGAATCCCACGGCGGTGAAGCAGTTGGCCGATGGCGTCGATATCGATGCGGTAGCCGGTGAAGAAATGGCAGCTCGCGAGGGCGACGAGTTTGGTGCGCGACGTCAATGATTGCTCGACGAGTTCGGGCGTGATTTCGCCGGGTTGCGCGGGCTCGAGGTAGCGGACCACGACGCCACGACGCTCGAGGTCCATCCAGGGATAAACATTTGCCGGGTAGTCGCCGTGGTAGCACACGACTTCGTCACCCGGCTCCCACGGGAGACCATTGGCAAAGAGCGAAAGCCCGAGCGAGGTCGGCCCGAGAAGCGCGATCTCGTCCGCCTGAGCACCGATCAGTTCCGCCGCCGCCCGACGCGTCTGCTTGATGTCCCGGAGGACATCGCCGAATTCCTGGTGATTCTCCGAAGCGCCCCGGGTGTATTGGCATACGGCATCGGCGACCGGTTTCGGCAGGGCGGTCACCGCCGCATGCGCCAAAAACACCTTGTCGCGACACACCGGAAACAGCCCCTGGCGCTGCGTATCATCGGGATAGAAATTCACGGTGGCGAACCCTTCATGCCCGGTTGATCAGGGTTCCCAATTCCATTTGTCTCCGGCGGTGGCGGATCTGCAAGTTGCGTGCTGACATGGATATCGCGGTAGATCGTCTTTTGCCCCGTCTCCGGATCGACCACCATTTTTTCCGCAACGCTGAAATTGGGTTCGGGAGTCGGGGCTGGCGGCGGGAGCGCATCGAATCGCAGACGGAAAACAATCATCAGCACAGCGATGTGCGCGACCAAAACTCCCATCGCGATGCAGATGACGATTCGGATATTCAACGCCGTCGGGTGCTCTTGCCCTCCTCGATGAGCTTCCAAAAGCCTTTGGCCTGCGACAGCTCCTCATCCTCGGCGGGCATCGGGAGCCGCGCCCGAAAAAGGAAATCGCGGATGGTATTTTTATGCAGCACGCGATGGACCGTAATTCCGTCTTTGGTGGGAGCAAAATAGATGCGGTAATCGAGCGCCCGATAGCGGTAGAGCTTCTGTCCGCCGCGTTCGAGAACACCGAACCGGTCCGGGTCGAGATCGTCGATATTGTCGGGCAGCACCTGAAATTCAGCCAGGAGATCGAGCTGCATTTCCTTGGGAAGAGCCGCCATCTCGGCGGCGCTGATTTCATTGAAAACGACCTGAAACATAATTGCCGCCGACAGTCTTGAAGCACCACGATAGGCTGACCAGCAGGAAACTGTCGCGCGGCGATCAAACGTGGCCCCGTTTGATCAAGCGAGCCTGGACATCACGCGAAATCGACGACCGTGAAGTTGGCGGAAAGGTCGACAACGTCTCCGTCTTCGGGGTTAAGGTCCTGACGAACGCGGCCGAGTTTAAGTTCCCCGATTTGCTGAGCAGTGATGCCGAAATGATCAGCGGCATTCGCGTTGCCGTTCACGTCGCCCGCAATGGTGATGCTGGCGATGCGCGAAACGATGTCCGCCTTGCCACCGGCGATCAGCTCGTCGTTGATGCCAAAGCCATCGCCCGTCGCATCCATCACTCCAGCGGACGCATTGCTCGCGATCCAATCGCCATCGACATTGATCTTTCCGATGCTGGCATCAGCATTCACGGGCGTCCCATCGCGGCGGAACCCGGCCAGAACTTGTGCATTGAGCACATCGCCACCGACGTTCACCTGTTTGAGCGCCACGGATTGGCTCTGTTTGGAGACTCCCACCACCCCAACCGCGGATACGGTCACCGGACGGCTGGCATCGGGGCTCATGAGATCGCCGCCTATCTTGATTTTTCCCGCGTTGCCGCCGACGACAATACCGCTGAGGTCCGCGCCCCCGGAAACACTGCCCTTCACCACCACACTGTTGATGTCGCCGCTCACGCGCAGCAGCCCGGCCTTGGCCCCACCATTGCTGCCATCGATGTCCCCACCGATCACCACCTTATTAATCGCTTGCACGACCGTGCCACTGAGGCCCGCATCCTCAGGGAAGCCCAGCCGTTACATTCATCACGCCCTTTACGTCATGCTTGATTTTCAAAACACCCACCTTCCCGGCGACATTGCTTTCGGCTCCGGGCGAGGCGCTCAACCCGATCGAGTCGGCCTTCAATTTTTTAAGCGCAGTTTTACCTTCCACGCCTTCACCGGCGTCAATTTTGCCCAGGTCACCATCGACCTTCACGCTCTTAAGGCTCATCCCGCCGGCATTGATCGAGCCGACATCCACATGCCGTCGCCCCCGTTTTTCGCTTTGGATGAGATGACCAGCTTGGTTTTGGCAAAACTATCCGCCCCAGCGCGCGCCAAGGTTCCGGCGGTGAGATCGATGGCGAGATTCCCATTGGCGTCGAAGGAGATATTAGCGCCGGTCAAAGCCCCAGTGCTCACCTTGATGGTCACCTGGTCTCCATCAACATCGGTAAAGGTGGCGCTTTTGCCCGTCTTGCCGATCACAAGTCCGCCGTCGCCCGTCTCGAAACCATAGATCACGTAGTTGGCGCCAGAATCATTCGCGTTCGCATCCGCGAGACGCGCTCCAATGATGATATCGTCGTATCCATCGTCATTGACATCTCCGGCCGCGCTCACGACTGGAACCGGCCGCATCGCCTGCCGCGGCACCACTGATTTTAAAACCATTCGATCCATCGAGAGTGGAAAGCGCGAGCACGGGACGAAGGCATCCCCTTTGCCAAAGATCACATAACCGGCGCCGGAAATGACACCATTCGCATCGGCATACCGCGCCCCAACGATCAGATCATCAAAATCGTCGCCGTTGATGTCGCCTGCACGACTGACCGTAGAGCCGAATTGGTCGTAAGCGGACACACCGCTGATTTTAAATCCATTCGTGCCGTCGAGAGTCGCAAGATTGAGGACGGCGCCAAACCCGCCCCTCTTTCCGAAAACAACGTAACTGGCACTGGGCAGCGCCGGCAAACCTCCCTCCGCGGCCGACAATGCCCCCTTCGATTCCGTTCCAGGGGCGCCGACAATAAAGTCATCGAAGCCATCCCCATTCACGTCACCCGCGCCCCGCACCGCCAGGCCAGATCGATCATAGGCCCCTTCGCCATTGATCCGAAAGCCATTGGTGCCATCGATCGCGGAAAGCTCCAAACTGTCTGCGAAGGGAGTATTCTTTCCATAGATCACATAAGTGGCGCCGGAAGCGTAGCCATTCGGATCGGCCTGCGGAGCGCCGATAATCACGTCATCAAATCCGTCGCCATTGACATCACCCGCACCACCCACTGCAAATCCCGATCTATCATAAACTGCCACGCCATTTATTTTGAACCCATTTGGACCGCGAAGCGCCGAAAGATCGAGATTCGCGGTAAAGCCGCTCGCCTTGCCAAAAATGACGTAGCTGGCACCAGATGACGATTCCGTTTGGATCCGCGAAAGAAAGCGCCGATCACGACATCGTCAAATCCGTCACCATTGACGTCTCCCGCCCCGCTTACCGAATTCCCCGCATAATCGTAAGCCTCCACGCCGCTGATTCTGAAACCGTTCGTGCCATCGAGTGCAGCGAGACTCAGGATCCGGCCCCAAAGCCACTCGCCTTACCAAAGATCACATAACTCGCTCCGGAATTGATCCCCTCCCGTCCGCAAACGAGGCCCCGATGATCACATCATCAAAGCCATCCCCGTTCACATCACCCGCGCTGCTCACGGATATCCCGGAGAAATCAGAGGCCGCCTCGCCAATGATTTTGAAACCGTTCGAGCCATCCAGGGTCGCCAAATCAAAGCTGCCACCAAACCCCGATCCGTTTCCAAAGATGATATAAGTTGCCCCGGCGTCATAGCCGTTCGAATTCGCGCCGTAGGTGCCGATGATGAAATCGTCGATCCCATCGCCATTGATATCACCCCCGCCGCTCACGGCAGTTCCGGATCGATCGTAAACTTCCTCACCGCTGATCGTAAAGCCAACCGCTCCGTTCAGGGTCGAGAGGTCGATGTTGGCTACCGCGGCCGGAGCAATCCGGGATTCGAGACATTCAATGTTCATAGGTTGTTGGGTTCAGGAATTCGGGAGTCAAATCGCTTGCACGATTCATGTACGCACCACCGCGTTGGTCAGATTCCACAAAAGACTGCCCGCCGTGAGGCCATCGCCTTCTGGGAGAATCTTGGGGATTCTTCGCGAACGTCTGCCACCAACGCGTGGAAGGATGCGAGTCATTACGGGAGAGGTGCGGGAAGTCTAAGCAAGGCGCAGAAATAGCAATTGGAAAAACCGGTAGGCCTCCTGGGAGCAAAGGCGTCCCCGCCGACCCGTGACCATTTCCGGCGACGACGCCAGCGCTCCCAAGGAAAAGGCTCCGTATGGCTACGCGAAATCGACGGCGGTGAAGTCAGTGGCGAGATCGATGGTATCACCGGCACCAACGACCAATGGTTGCCGGGCGCGTCCGAGGGTCAGCGTTCCAATTTGCTGCGCGGTGATGCCGAAATGATCGCCGTCCTGCGCGCTGCCCGAAACGTTGCCGCCGATCGTGATGCTGGCAATGCGCGCGAGAATGTCGGGAGAGTCGCTTCCGGTGATCACCGCGTCATTGATGCCAAAGCCGTCGGCGGTCGTGTCATCGATGCCGGCCGCGGCGCTGCTCGCCGTCCAGTCTCCATCGACGATGATTTTGCCAATGCTGGCGTCGGCATTGATGGGGGTGCCATCGCGACGGTAACCGACCAGGATTTCCGAGTTCAAGACGCCGCCGCCGATCAGCACTTTTTTCAGCGCCACGGCCTTGCTTTGCTTGCTCACGCCCAGCAACCCGAGCGCGGAAAGAGTCACCGGCTTGTCCGCATCGCCGCTCATCAAATCCCCGCCGATTTTGATTTTCCCAGCGTTGCCGCCCACCACGATCCCACTCAGGTCCGCACCGCCAATCACGCTGCCCTTCACTTTCACGCTCGAAATATCGCCGCTCACCCGCAGCAACCCGGCTTTCGCTCCACCAGCGCTGCCGTCGATACTGCCCCCGATCACCACTTTTCGAATCGCCTGCACGGCCGTGGCACTGAGGCCCGCATCGTCGGCCAGACCCGCGGTCACATTGACCACTCCCTTCACGTTATTCTTGATCTTCATCACGCCAATCGTTCCGGCCACGTTGCTTTCCACTCCGGGCGTCGCGCTCAGACCGATCGAGTTGGCCTTCAGTTTCTTGAAGGCTGATTTGCCCTCGACACCTTCGCCCGCGTCGATCTTCCCAAGGTCGCCATCAATCTTCACGCTCTTGAGGCTGAAGCCGCTCGCATTGAGGGCCCCGACATTCACCAACCCGTCCCCGCCATTCTTTGCCTTGGATGAAACGCTCAGCTTCGTTTTGGCAAAGGGCGACAAACTGAAACCGCGCAGATTCTGCCCGGCGGTCAGGTCGATCAGCGCGAGATTTCCGTTCCCGTCGAAAACGAAGTTGGCCGCGGAGAGGGCGCCCTTGCTGGATTTCACCACGACCTTGTCGCCGTCCACGTCCGTGAAGGTGACGCCGCCATTGCGCGTGGGCGTGATATCGACGCTCGAGCCGCTGGCGAGCACGGCGCCCGTCGGCAGATAGCTCAGCGCGAGTCCCTGCGCGCCGACCTGATTCTGAAATGCGCCGCTGACGGACTCGAAGGTGAGGATGGGGAATTGCTGCCCGCTCGCGGGAGCGAAACCGTTGAGCAGGGTCACGTCGAGGGTGCCATCGAGCGAGGCGGCGCCGTTGATGATCAACTGATCGAACTCGCCGACATTGATTCCGCCAAGTTCGATTCGGAGCGTCGCGCCCGGACCGTGGATGTAGTCGCCATTGATGGTGAGCTGTCCCGTCGAGTTCCCGCCCGGGCTCAGGATTGCCCCGGAATTTGAAACGGTCGCCGCGATCGAGCCGACGGCGGAAACGGTGCCGCCGTCGAAATTGACGAAGCCGCCGCCGAGAATGGTGCCTTCACCCGTTTGCGTGAATCCGCCGCCGAACGAAATCGTCCCGCCCATCGTGTCGAGGGAGTCCGTATTCAAAAAAGGAATGGCCACGGTGAACTCGCCACCCCGGGTATTCGTGACGAAAGCGTTGAAGTTGTTAAAGGCATTCGCCCCGATGCCGGCGACCAGCAATCCGCCCGGTCCGTCCGCGAGAAAAGTGCCGAAGTTGTTGAACACGGCGCCGTCGCGCAGGGTGATGAAGGCGTCGAGCCCGGAGAGAAGGGCGACCTCGCCAACGGGCAGATTGATCGTGCGTCCGCTCAAGATCCGCGGGGAAATGGCGTCGTCCATGATGATGCCGCCGTTGGCATTGGTGATGCCGGCGCCGCTCATCGTCCCACCCGTCCAGTCGTAGAAATCCACGATCGTAAAGGTCACGCCGGCCGGACTGATGATCGTGCCATCGCTCTGAATGAAGGAGCCAACGGTCGTGTCATTCGGAAGATCGATGGTGGCAGCAATATCCAGGATGGCCGTATCGGCGGGACCGGGCACGCCGCTGTCGAAATTCCAGTTCAGGGGATTGAACCAACTGGTGTCCGCGCCGCCACCCGCATCCCAGACAAAATTTCCCAGGCCCACCGCCACGCGCACAACAGAAGACTCCGAGGTGCCCGCCCCAGCGAGGTCCGTTGCGGTCGCGGTGACCAGGGCGCCGACTGCGAGCTGGCTCGAAATGGTCGCGTCAATGGTCGCGTTGCCCGAGGTGTCCGTCGTCACATCGGTAAAGCCAAGGAACCCGCTGCCCTGGCCGACGCCGTCGTTATCGACGCTGTTCGTGGTGAAAAACTCGACGCGGAACGTCGTATTCGGAGCGCTGTTCAATATGCCCTCGATCGTCGTGGTGCCGCCGCCGGGCGTCACTGCGGTGAGCACTGGGAAGTTCTGCAGGTCGTTGGCACCGACGTCGGCATCGCCCGCGTCGTTCGGAGTGAAGCCATCGGCCCCGAGATCGATCCCCAGCCCATTGTTGGCGCGAATGGAATTCCCGAGGATCACGACACCGCGCGATGGCGCATCGACGACGATCCCGTCGCCGAAATTGAACGCGATCACGTTTCCTTCACCCGCGCCGATACCGCCAATGGCGAGGCCGGACGGAGCACCCATCGGAGCGCTGACGGCGATGCCGCTCCCCGCATTGCCGAGCGGGTTCGATCCGGTCGCATCCGTCCCGATGAAATTGCCGAGGATTGCATTGCCCACCGCTCCCGGATCCAATTGCACCACGATGCCGCCGCTCGCGTTGGTGGCGATGACATTCGCCGCACCGGGCGCCGCGCCGCCGATCGTATTGTTCGCCGCGTCGTTGTTGAGCGCGATGCCGTAAAGCGAGTTGCCGAGATTCACCACGCCCGTCGCATTCGTCCCGATGAAATTTCCCTGCACGACATTGCCCGTCGCGGCGCCGGTCGGACCGGGCGACGTTTTGCCGCCGATCACGATACCGTGAAAGGCGTTTCCGCTGATCACATTTCCCGCGCCGGGTGCGGTGCCGCCGATGAGGTTGTCCGTTGCCGCATCCACGAGAAAGACGCCAAAGTTGCTGTTCGGGATGCTCGTCGTGCCGGTGACGTCAGTGCCGATGAAATTGCCAGCGATCGTGTTTCCCGCCGTGTCCTGGAGCCGGATACCACTGCCATTGCGCGCACCGGAGAGGATGTTGCGCTCGTCCGGGTTTGTGCCGCCAATCATATTGTTTCCGCCACCGGTGATGTTCACTCCGTCACCGACGTTGCCCTGGATGCCGACAACGCTCCCGTCGGTGCCGATGAAATTCCCCTGAATGATATTCTCGGTTGCGCTCGCGCCGGAAATGGCGATGCCGCCGAATCCATTGCCAACAATGCGATTCCGCGCCTCCGGCGTGTTGCCCCCGATCGTATTGCCGCCCGAATCCACGATCGAGATGCCGTCGCGCCCGTTGCCGACGGCACTGACACCGTCGCCATCCGTGCCAATGAGATTTCCAGCGATGACATTCCCACCGACCGTGTCGAGCACGATGCCGCCGCCGCGCCACCGCGTGACGATAAGCCCTTCCACGGTGCTCCCGCCCGCGCTGATTTGCAGCCCGATCGGGAAGCCGCTGGCGATGGTGATTCCGGTGACTTCGATCAGCCGCACGGCGTTGTCCATCGCACCGGGGCCATTGGTATTCGCACTCGATCCCGGCTGGCTGAAGCCGTCGATGATCACCGGGTCCGTGATGATCGGCAATGCGCTCGCGGGGCGGATCGATTGCAGCCCCGGGCCGGGAATGTTGAAAGTGATCGTGTCGAGCCCGGGGTTGTTGTTGGCGAAAGTGATCGCCTCGCGGAGCGAGACAACGCCGTCGATTGGATCCACCGCATCAAGCGTCGTCGTGACGATTGTTTCGACCGGCGCCGGCGGACCAAGCAAGGTAACACTCCGCGGCGCATACTCGATGCCGACGTTCCCCGGCGGCGTGGCAAACGTTCCGCTGATACTGCTCCCTGCAGTGATCGTCTGGAACTGGCTGCCGCTCGGCGGCGCGAATGCGCCGAGTAGCGGTGCGGTCAGCGTGCCGTCAATACTGGCCAAACCGCCGACCGCAAACACATCGAACTGCCCCGCACCCGTGCCGCTGATTTCCGTCTCGATCGTGGCGCCCGCGCCCTGACTATAATCGCCATTGGTCGTAATCGTGCCGATCGCACCCGCGCCGCCGGGTTGGATGATCGCGCCGTTATTGACAATGTTGCCGACGATGCTCCCCGAGCCGGAGAGGACGCCACCGTTGAGAATCGGCGCGGGCGAAAAGCTCAGCGCCCCGCCATCGTTGAGCTGTATCTCTCCCGCCGTCTGGGTGTAGCCGCGAAAACCGATCGTGCCATTTAACACCTGCACGAGGCCCGCATTGTTGAAATCGATTCCCAAATTGAAAAGGACCAAGCTTCCACCAGCGGTCTTTTTGAACGTCGCACCCGCCAGGTTGTTGAACGCGCCGGGACCACTCGTAAAAAACATTGTTCCCTGAATGTCGAAGACGCCGGTGTTGTTTATCGTCGCGCCGCCGCTCATTCCGAAATCATCGGTAAACGATCCGGCGACGGTTGTGTCGCCGACGAGATTCAGCGTGCGCGCGTCCAGGAAAGTCTGAATTCCATTCGCCGGGTAGGTAAACGTCGCGCCCGCCGCGACCGTCGTCGTGCCCGCGCCGTTCTCCGTGCCGCCGGTCCAGGTGAAATTGCTGAGCACCGTTAGCGTCACCCCGGCCGGAATCGTGACCGTGGAATTCGCGCCGACGAACGAAGGATTATTATGAATGAATGTGCCGACGCTGGTGCTGGACGGCAGCGTGATCGTTGCGTCGATGTCCAGCATCGCCGTGTCGCCCGCGCCGGGCACGCCGTCCGGCGACCAGTTCGCCGCGGTGAACCAGCTCGTATCCGCACCGCCGCCCGCATCCCAAGTGTATGTCAGGGGAGCGGCACTCGTGATCAAGGCCGCGGAAAACTCCGACGTTCCATCATTCGTGCTCGATGCCGTGGCCGTGATGAAGCTGCCGACGATGGGTGCGGTGTCGGGAACGAAATTGAACGATACGTCGCCACTGGGATCCGTCATGACGGTCGTAGAGCCGAGATACATCTGGCCTTCGCCGAAACCCGTCGGGTCGGGCATGACGCTGGCATAAAAATCGAGCCTGAAGGTCCCGCTGGCCGAGCTGTTGAATGAGCCGCTGATGTTGTCGGGCGTTGCCGTATCGATGACCGGATAATTAAGTCGGTTGTTGGATCCGGAGTCGCCGTCCCCCGCGTCGTTGATGGTCACCCCATCGTTGCCGAGATCGATCCCGAGGCCGAGGTTCGCGAAGATGGAGTTACCCGCAATGTGGCTGCCCACGACGAGTACATTGGAGGGAATGACCACGCCGACGCCACCATTGTAGGCGATGACGTTACCTTCCCCGGCACCAGCCCCACCGACTTCGACGGGCCGGTTCATATTTACGCCGTTCCCACCATTGGGTAGTGCCGTGGTGCCGTCGCCTTTTGTGCCAATAAAGTTTCCCAAGAGCGAAACGGTGCCGGATTGCAGACCCGTCACCAACACCCCGTCCTGCATGTTGCCGGAAATCACATTGCGCGCGGCCGGGGTCCCGCCGCCGATCACGATTTGGAAATCGGGCGTCCCGCTTCCGCCGAGCGCGATGTTAACCCCGTTGAGGCCATTGCCGAGGTCGACATCGCCAGCGAAATCCGTTCCCACGCGATTGCCCTGAATCAAGAGCCCCAAAGCGCCGGCCTGGATTCCATTTCCAGCGTTACCTGAAATGACGTTCCCGGCACCGGCCGCCATCCCACCGATGAGCAGGTTGCTGGTCTGAACGGCGGTATTTCCAGAGATACCGGTGCCAAAGTTGCCGAGCGCGGTCAATCCGGTCGCATCCACGCCGATGAAATTCCCGGAAATCGCGATACCATCGAGCATGGAACCTCCCGCTTCGATATGAATGCCGTCGGCATTGCCCGAGATGACATTGCGGGCTCCGACCGCGCCATCCACGGTGCCGTCGTCGGCGTCCGCGCCACCGATGATCGTGTCAGTTCCCGCCGTGATTCTGATGCCACTGGTATTTTGGAAGGCCTGGGGATGGACGGCGGCTGTCCCCTCCGCATTCGTGCCAATGTAATTACCGCGAATGATCGTTCCCGTCGGCGCGCCGGTGCCACCAACGGTCACGTTCCCAGGGTCACCATTCCCCGAGATGACATTGCGCGCCGCGGGCGTCATCCCACCAATCAAGTTGTCGGCGCCGGTCGAAACTCGGACCCCGCCAAACACGTTGCCGAGGTCCGCGTTTCCCGCCGCATCGGTTCCGATAAAATTTCCGGCGATGACGTTGCCACCGCTGGCGAGATTGATTCCCTCACTTCCAAAACGATTGATCACCAGTCCCCGCACCGTGCTATTGCCCGCCGTGATGACGAGCCCACCGCCACCGCCCGCGTTTGTCCCACCAATCTCAATCTGCAACACCGCGTCGCTGCCGACAGCCTGCGTGTTCGCACTTGCTCCCGGCTGCGAGTAACCGTCGATCACCACCGGGTCGGTGATCACCGGCAATGCGCTCGTTGGCGCAATCGTGTGCACCCCGATGCCATCGATATTGAACGTGATCGTATCGCGACCGGGGTTCCCGTTGGCAAAGGTGATCGCTTCCCGCAGCGAGACGACACCGTCGGTTGAATCGACGACGTCCGAATCGGTCGTAACGATCAATTCGATGGGCGGACCCTTGGCGATGAGGGTGACATTCGCCGGACTGTATTGCGCCGTGAACCGGCCGTTCACCGTTCCGAAAGCGCCGCTGACGAATGCAGCCGTTACGATGGGAAACGGTTCCCCGCCTGCGGGCTGATAGCCGTTGATCAGGGTCGTGTTCAAAGCGCCCGCCAAAATCGCGTCCCCGGCTGGCGCAAGCGTGAGCACATCGAACTGGCCTGGGTTCGCACCGCCGACTTCGATATCAAGGGTCGCGCCTGCCCCGTGTCCGTAGCTGCCGCTGATGGTTATCCGTCCCACCCCGCCGGCGCCACCTGGTCGAACGACCGCTCCGACGTTGTTCACATTTCCCATCACCATCCCGGCTCCAGACAGCTCACCACCCTGGAAATCCATCGTTCCGTTCGTTGCCAATATCCCTCCAGCGAGACGGCTGGCGCCAGCCGTCTGCACAAACCCACCCTCGAAGCTCGCCGTGCCCGAGATCGCATTGAGCGTGCCCGTGTTGTCGAATGGAATGCCCGCACCCGCGATGCTGGTGGATGAGTTGCCCGAGACGTTCCAGGTACCTGAATTGTGAATCGCGTGCCCCGGATTGGCAATTTCACGGCCGAAGTCACCGCCCGCAGTCACGTTGAAGGTGCCCGTGTTGTCGAGCACACCCGGAGCCATGGAACTGAACATGCCGAACGTGATCATGTTTCCATCGCTGCTGTCGTAGGTCATCGTCCCGCTGTTGGTCAGCATGCGGTCCAGACCCTTCAGAACGTCACCACTGATCATCGATGCCGATCCTCCGGCCTTTGTCGTTCCGGTGCCCGCCATTGTCCCACCCGTCCAGATGAGATCACCAGTTATCACGAGATCGCCCACTCCCGTCAGCACACCGTCGCTTAGTTCGAAGGAAGTGACCTGGACGTTGGCCGACACGTTTATCGTCGAAGCGATGCTTAGAATCGCGGTATCACCGCTCGCCGGGACGGCATTCAAATCCCAGTTCGCGGGATTGAACCAGTCACCGTCCTGCGCCGAACCATCCCACGTCAGCGTGGCCGGAGCGATGCGAGCTTCGAGTGGTTCGATCGAATGCGCGGGCTGACATCTCCGAGGGAAGCCGAGGGTTTTCATAGTCGTTATGCGCCGCCAAAGGCGCGGGAGATGGCTGAATTGTTTCCCTCACCTTGAGCCAAATAATTCACCTCCGTCCGGAGTTGGCTTCGGATCTGCCGCGAGTTTTCCCCGCCCCCGCGTTGAGATGAGGACATCATGACGTGCGCGAACCGCTGCGTAGCACTTCCGGGTGCTGGCCGGCAATCACGAATCTCCGGGAGGGTCTCCACCCGGCGTGATCTCGACGGCCAAGCAAAGGGCGCCAAATAGGGAAAGCCAGCGCTCCCAGTGGGGCGCTACGCGAAATCGACGACGGTGAAGTTTGGGGAGAGGGTGAGCGCGTCGCCGACTTTCTCTCTCAGGGGCTGGCCAGCGCCACCGATTTTGAATTCGCCGATCTGTTCTGCAGTGATGCCGAAATGGTCAAACGGGCGATCGCTGCCGGTCGCGACCCCCGCGATGGTGATACTCGCGATCCGGGCGAGGATGCCAGCATCGCCTCCACCAAAGAGTGCGTCGTTGATCCCGTAGCCATCGGCCGTCGCATCAGCCACGCCGGCGGCGACACTGCTCGCGCTCCAGTTTCCATCGACGATGATTTTGCCAATGCCTGCGTCGGCATTGGCAGGTGCGCCGTCTCGGCCAAATCCGGCCAGGATAAGCGCGTTTAGCACGTTGCCATCAACACTCACCTGCTTGAGCGCAACCGCCTTGTTTTGCTTGGTCACGCCGAGCAGACCCGACGCAGATAAAATCACGGGCTCGTCTGGATCGTCGCTCCTGAAATCCCCGCCGATCTTGATCTTGCCGACGCTGCCACCCGCCACGATGCCGCTCGCCGCCGCGCCGCCAATCACGCTTCCGCTCACCACCACGCTCTTGATATCTCCGTTTACATTTAGCAGCCCGGCTTGTTCGCCGCCCAATCTTCCGTCGAGATTGCCGCCAATCGTAACCTTTTGAACGGTTTGGATCACACTGCCGCCGCCGCCCACGTCATCGACGAACCCGCCGGTTACGTTGAGCACACCGGTCACATCACGTTTGATTTTCAGCGCACCAAGAGTTCCCGCGATGGTGCTTTCGGCGCCTGGCGCGGCACCTCGACCGAGCGACCCCGCCGTCAATTTCTTGACCGCCAGTTTGGCCGGCACACCCTCGCCGACGTCGATCTGACCCAGGTCACCATCGACCTTGACTGATTTCAGACTGAGGCCACTCGCATCAATGGCGCCGACTTTGACCTCGCCGTCGCCACCGTTCGCGGGCTTGGAGGTGATCGTTAGCTTGGCGTTGGAAAAGGTGGCTGCGCCCGCCGTCAGGTCGATGAGTGCGAGATTTCCGTCCACATCGAAGGTGAAATTGGCGGCACTGAGTATGCCTTTGCTGATCGTGATGGCCACGTCGTCCCCGTCGATGTCCGTAAATGTGATGCCGCCACCTGCAATCGGCATGACCACCACATTCGAGTCGTCATTGATGATGGTGCCCTGACCCTGCACACCCGCCAGCGTCGCATTGGATGGGTTGCTGAGCGAAATCAGGAAAGTCTCGTCGAGTTCATAGCTTCTGTCGCCGACGACATCGATCGTAATCGTCTTCTCGGTTTCGCCCGGCGCGAACATCAGCGTGTTCGTTTCAATTGCAGTGTAGTCGGAGCCGGAGTTTGCGGATCCGTCGGCAGTCGCATATAGGACGCTCACAGACTGACCGCTTGGTGCGGACAAACTCACGGTGAATGTGGCCGCCGTCGTGCCACTGCTGCCCTCCGGCACGCTCACATCATCGATACTAATGGTCGGCAACGGATCATCGTTCTGAATCGTCGCCTGACCGTGCGCATTCGCCAGCGTTGCGTTTCCGGGATTGCTCAAGTTGACGAAGAATGTCTCATCCAGCTCCGACAGCATGTCGCCAAGGATATCGACTGTGATTGTTTTTACCGTCTCACCCGGAGCAAAGGTCAGCGTCCCCGTTCCGACCGCAGTGTAATCTTCCCCGGAATGCCCGGAACCATCGGCCGTGGCATACTGAACGGTCACGGCCTGACCACTCGGCTCGGATAGAATCACCGTGAAGGTGGCTGCAGTCGTGCCGCCGCTGCCCTCCGGCACGCTGACATCATTAATACTGATGGCAGGCAAGGGATCATCATCCTGGATCGTCGCCTCTCCCCGCGCCACCGCCAGCGTCGCGTTGGTCGGGCTGCTCAGATTGACGAGGAATGTCTCATCCGACTCGGACAGGGCGTCGCCACGGAGATCAACCGTGATCGCTTTCTCCGTTTCACCCGGTGCGAACGTCAGGGTCGTCAATCCGATCGCGGTGTAGTCGTCAGATGATTTCGCGGTTCCGTCGGCGGTGGCATACTGGATGGTCACCACCTGGCCACTTGCAGCTGAGAGACTCACCATGAAGGTGGCGGCGGTCATGCCGCTATCGCCCTCCAGCACACTCACATCGTCAATGCCAATGGTCGGCAAAGGATCATCATCCCGAATCGTCCCCTGGCCTTGCGCCACCGCCAGCGTCGCGTTGGTAGGGCTGCTCAGATGGACCAGGAATGTCTCGTCCGCCTCAGACAGCGTGTCGCCAAGGATATCGACTGTGATCGCTTTCTCAGTTTCACCAGGCGCAAACGTCAGCGTCGTCAATCCAAGCGCGGTGTAGTCTTCTGCCGCAATCGCAGTTCCGTCAGCCGTAGCATATTGCACGGTCACCACCTGGCCGCTCGCCCCGGCAAGACTCACCATGAATGCAGCGTGGGCCGTGTTGCCAGTGCCCTCCGTTATTAATAAATCCCCGATACTGATGGTCGGTAGCGAATCATCATTCCGGATCGTCGCCTGACCCTGGCTGCCGGCGAGCGTCGCATTGCTCGGACTGCTCAGGTTGACGAAGAATGTCTCGTCCGGCTCGGACAGCATGTCGCCAAGGACATCAACCGTGATCGTTTTTTGCGTCTCACCGGGAGCGAAGGTCAGTGTTGTCAATCCGACCGCGGTGTAGTCGCCGCCAGCTTTGGCCGTCCCATCTTCCGTCGCGTATTCGACGGTAACGGTTCCCGGGAAGGACTGGGAAAGGTTGACTGTAAATGAAGCGGCAACAACTCCGTCATTGCCTTCAGCGAGATTGACGTCGCCGATGGTCAAAGCTGGGAGGGGGTCGTCATTCAGAATCGTGGCCTGCCCCTGCCCGTCACCGATCATCGCATTGCTCGGATGGCTCAAGTTGATGAAGAATGTTTCGTCCGGCTCTGACGTGATATCACCGGCGATTTCCACGCTAACCATCTTGCTCGTCTCCCCAGGATTAAAGTTCAGAGTCGTCAAACCGAGCGCATTGTAATCCAGACCGGAAACAGCGGTTCCGTCGGCGGTGGAAACCTGCACGGAGATCGCCAGCGAACTCGGCGCGGACAGACTGACCGTGAAGGAGGCGGCAACGGTTCCGGCGTCGCTTTCGGATACAGTCACATCATCGACCGAGAAGGCCGGAATCGGATCATCGTTGATGATCGTGCCCTGACCGCGAGGCTTGAGAAGCGTGGCGTTGGTAGGATTAGTGAGATCGAGGAAGAAAGTTTCGTTCGGCTCGAAAATTCCATCGCCGAGCACATTCACAGTCACGGTCTTGCTCAGCTCACCGGGATTGAAGGTCAGCGTCGTCGGGCTGACGGGTTCGAAATCGCTGTCCGCACTCGCGACTCCGTCGGCAGTAGAGTATTGAACTGTGATCGGCTGCGCGCTGGCCTCAGACAAAGTGACAGTAAATGTAGCCGCGCTCGCTTCGCCCTCCGCCCCCTCGATTGCGAATGCTTCACTAACGCTGATATCTGGCGTGATCAGCCCGCTCAGTTGGCCAAAAACCACATAGGTAATACCGGATAGAAGAGCGCCTGGCTTGTCCGCTCGAGACGCTCCAATAATGAAGTCATCAAAACCGTCGCCATTTATGTCACCGGCTCCACCCACCGATCGACCGGTTCGAGCTTGACCCCCCGCCAGTTTCAGACCTTCACCCGTGTCGAATGCCGTCAGGTCAAACATCGCGTTGAACCCGCCTGTTTTACCAAAGATAAGGTAAGCTGCACTCTCTCCGCCGCCAGCCCCCAAGCCGTCAGCCCCAACCAGGAGATCATCCAAACCATCACCATTGACGTCGCCCACGCCAGTCACCGTTCGCCCCAGCCAACTATATTCGCTGCCATTCATCGTGAATCCGTTGGAGCCATCGAGCGATGAAAGTTGCACATTCGCGCTGAACCCGTTGCCTCCACCAAATAGAACGTATGCGGTCCCGGAAAGGGTTCCATTTGGAACAGCACGGTACGCGCCGACTACGATGTCGTCGAAGCCGTCGCCGTTCAGGTCCCCGGCACCGCCTACGGCGCTGCCGGATTGATCAGAGGCTGCTACGCCGCTCAATTTGAAACCGTTGGAACCGTCGAGGGCGGCAAGGTTGAATTGCGCATTGAATCCGGTCGTGCGCCCAAAGATCACATAGCTTGCTCCCGACTGGCTGCCATTGGGATCGGCGTCCGGCGCTCCGATCATGATATCATCCACGCCGTCGCCATTGACGTCCCCGAGGCCACTCACCGCGGCGCCCAGACGATCACTCCCGGCAACGCCGTTCACAAAGAAGCCGTTTGAGCCACTGAGCGCGGATACGTTGACGGTTGCACTGAAGCCGCTCGCCTTGCCAAAAACGACATAGCCAACGCCGGTTCGGCTAAAGTTCGCCCCTCCCCCCGGAGCTCCAATAACGATATCCTGGAATCCGTCGCCGTTCACGTCGCCTGCGCCACTGACTACAGAACCAAATCCATCGCCCGCAGAGCTACCGGAAATGAGCTTAAAACCGTTCGAGCCATTCAGGCTGTTCAAACTGAGTTCGGCACCGGAGCGTTACTCCTGCCAAAGATGACATAGGCAGCCCCCGAATAGAATTTGCCCGAACCGATGATGACGTCGTCAAATCCATCGCCGTTGATATCGCCCGCGCTGCTTACGGAGGATCCAAATGTCGCGTAGGCTGAAAGGCCGCCGATCCTGAATCCGTTGGATCCGTCGAGCATCGAGAGATCGAGATCGGGATCGAAGCCACCTGCCTTACCGTAGAGAAGGTAAGTTGCGCCGGATTTGTCATTCGGTGCATCAGCACCGCTGGCTCCAATTAACACATCGTCAAATCCATCGCCGTTGAAGTCTCCGGCAGAGCTGACCGAAATACCCGAATACTCTTCTGAGACAACGCCGCTGGCCG
>CAWCSW010000010.1:0-184385 GCA_963798345.1 uncultured Verrucomicrobiae bacterium
CGTGGCACGGCATTGCAACTCGCGAAGTGGCTCGACGAGCGCGCTCACGCCAATGGCGATTCGCCATCCTGCCCGACCTCGTCTATTCCCTCGGCGCGCGGCGTAATCATCATCCGTATCGGCTCAGCATCGTCGCGACCACGATGCAGGATCTCGTGCAGGAGCTCGACGGCTTCGGCGTGAGGAGGAAAGCCCGAAAGCCCGCACGACATTCTCGCCGCGCCGCGAGCACGCCCCGCGTCTCGCCTTCGTCATGAGCGGCCAGGGTCCGCAGTGGCGGGGTATGGGCCGCGAATTGATGCGTCACGAGCCGGTCTTTCGCCAGACCATGGAACGCTGTGCCGCGGCGATGAAACCGTGGGCACGCTTTCCCTTTGCTCGAAGCTGGCCCGCCCTGAGGAGACCTCCCAAGTCCACCACACCGAAATTGGGCAGCCGGCCATCTTCGCGATGCAGGTCTCGCTCGCTGCGCTTTGGAGATCGTGGGGCATCGAGCCCGTGGCGATCGTCGGGCACAGCGTCGGCGAAATCGCCGCGGCTTGTGTCGAGGGAGTCTTCAGGCTCGGGAAGGCGCGCGTGTGATCGTTCTGCGTTCGCGTTTCATGCACGAATGCGCGCGTGGCGAAGGCACCATGCTCGCCGTCGGCCTTGGCGAAGACGAAGCGCGGCACGCTGATCGCAAGGTACGACCGCACGGTCACGATCGCCGCCTTCAACGGCCCGCGCTCGCTGACGCTCGCCGGCCCGCGCCTTTCGCTGGAGACGATCCTCGCTGAGCTCGGACCGCAGGGCGTCTTCGCCCGGCTCGTGCGCGTCGATCATCCTTTCCATCACCCGCTCATGCGGCCCGCGTCCGAGGAGCTCGAAGCCGCGATTGCCGACCTCGAACCGCAGGCGGACACGATTCCGTTTTTCAGCACGGTCACCGGCGAACGTTGTGCGGGCGAGACGTGTCGTCCCGAGCACTGGGGCCGCGGCGTGCGGCAGCCCGTGCAGTTTGCGGCGGCGGTGAACGCGCTCGCCGACTTCGGCGTGGACGTTTGGCTCGAGATCGGCGCTCATCCAGCGCTGGTTCATTCGATCAACGAGTGCCTCGCGGGCCGGAGCACCAAGACGCCCGTTTTTTCCTCCGCGCGCCGCGAACGCGAGCACGAATCCCTGCTCGAAACCGCGATGGATTTGCAGTGCGCGGGCGTGTCGCTGGATTTCGCGGCAATGACGCCTTCGCGCCGCCTGCTCGCCCTGCCCGCGTACGCCTGGGACAAAAGCCGCTGGTGGCATGAATCGAGCGACTGGCGCGATGGTCGCCTCGCGCCGGGCGGGCGCGGATTGCTCGACATTCGCCTGCCGCGCGCGACGCCGACCTGGACAGCGCGCCTCGATGGCCGCCACATGGCCTTCCTCAAGGACCACAAGGTGGACAGCCATGTCATCTTTCCGGCCGCCGCGTTTGTGGAACTGGTCTTGGAAGCCGGCGTCCAAATCTTCGAGGGCCGCCCGTTCGTCATCGAGGACTTCGAAATCCGCAAACCGCTCATCCTGCCCGAACCTGCCTCGGGTGTTCACATCGAGGTTTCCTACGACTCGAACGAGCGGACATTCGCCATCCAGAGCCGTTTTGAAAATGGCGCCGCATGGTCATTGCACGTCGTCGGCTCGATGCGCGGTGAGCGCACGGAATCGCCCTTCGCCAACTCGACGCTCGACGCAAATCCCGTGCTCCGTCCCGTCTCCGTGGACGACTTTTACCGTTACGCGGCGACCTTGGCTTAAACTACGGTGAGGAGTTCCGCGCCGTCCGCGAAATGTCCGCGGCGCACGGTGAATCGGCCGGCCGCGTTGCGCTTTCAGACGCTACCGCGAAGCGCGCGAGCGAATATCCGCTCCACCCGGTGCTGCTTGATGGCGCTCTGCACGTGCTGTCCGCGGGCCGGGCCACCGTCGAGGGGCGCGGCGCGCAGCTCAAACTTCCGGTGCGCTTTGGCCGTATCCTCTTCCTCCGCTCGCCAGGAATCTCCGCCCGAGTGCGTGCGAGCGTGCTTCAGAGCAACGACGAATTCGTCGAAGGCCGCATCAGCCTCTATGACGACGCCGGTCAACCCTGCGTGCTCGTGGATGGCTTTCGCGCGATCAGCGTCGCGGGCGTCCGCCGTGCCAGCGCGGCCGGCGGCACGCGCGACGTGCTCTATCACGTGGATTGGGAACGCACGCCGGCGTTGGTCGCGCCCCCGCCGCGTCCGCCGCTTCCGCTCAAACAACTGCAAGCCGCCGCGGCGCACGCGCTGGAACAGGTGATCGATTTGCGAGGCCGCCCGGAACTCGAGGCCTTTATGGTTTTCGGCGACGACCTCGCCGCCACGCAACTGGCCCACGGTTTGCGCGAGATGGGCGTGACCGCCTCCGCCACTTTTACCGCCGACTCCCTGGGCGTCGCCGCCGCGATGCAGCGGGTCTTTGCCCGACTGATGGCGACCCTCGTGAGACGCGGCCTGTTGCAAGACGCCACCGCTGGTTACCGCGCGACGCCCGCGTTCACGACGGCTGCGGATACGGCTGAGAAGGCGCTTCGCACCTTCGTCGCCAGGCATCCCGGCCATCTCACCGAGGCGCTGCTTTGCTCGGGAAACTGCGCGGAACTCGGCCCGATCCTGCGCGGGGAGAAAGACGCCGTCCAGGTGCTGTTCACTGCCACCGGAGCGGAGTTGCTTGATCAATTCTACGGCGACGGCCTTTCGAGCGTTCCCTGGCTGGCTGCGATCTCCGCAGCCGTGCAGGAAGCCGCGCGTCATCTCCCCGAAGGTCGCGGACTTCGCATTCTGGAAGTCGGCGGCGGCACCGCCGGCCTGTCGGCGCTGGTGCTCCCGTTGCTCGAACGCGGCGTGCATTCCTACACCTTCACCGATGTTTCCCCGGGCTTTTTCCCCGCGGCGCTGCAAAAACTCGCCGCGTTCCCCGAAGTCGAATGCAAGATTTTCGATCTCGAATCTCCGGGCACAGGACAGGATTTCGCCGCCGATTCGTTCGACCTCATAATCGGCACGAACGTGTTGCACGCGGTGAGCGACGTTCGCGCGACGCTCGGTTATCTGCACGAACTCCTCGTGCCGGGGGGCAGCCTCATTTTCATGGATACGGCGACGCCGCAGTTGTGGACCGAGACGGTCTTCGGCCTGACGAGCGGGTGGTGGCGTTTTACCGATCGCGATTTGCGTCCGGATCAGCCGTTATTGCAACGCGCGCAGTGGGAGCGCGTCTTGAAGGAAGCTGGCTTCGGCGAGACTTCGTCGCTGCCTGGTCTGATCGGCCCGACCGGTGGCGAAGGCCAGGTCGGCCTGTTTGCCCGCAAGTCGTGGCGCGAAGGCGCCGCCGCTGAAACCGCGCTGCCCGAAGCTCCTGCCGAGAAATCGTGGCTCATCTTCGCCGACGCCGCCGGACTCGGTGAGCAAGTGGCGGCGCTATTGCGTGCGACGGGTGCCCGGGTATGCACCGCACGGCCCGGCAGAAAGTTTGGCCCCGCCGGCGCCGACGCGTTCATTTTGCGCGCGGAAACGCCGGAAGACTGGAAGCAACTGCTGACAACCTGCGTGGCCGAAGCGCCCCTCGAACGGATCATCTACCTCTGGAGCCTCGATGTGCCCATGGAACCCGGCGACGGAGACACGCTGATGGGCACGGACGCCCTGCTGCATCTTAGCCAGGCGCTCGACGCGACCAACCCCGGCGGCAAACTGCGCATCGACGCCGTCACACGCGGCGCCCAGCCGGCGGGCCGCGAAGCAATCGCGACAGCCGTGGAACAAGCGCCCGCCGTTGGCCTCTTCCGCGTCATCCTCAACGAATATTCGAACCTCTCCTGCCGGGGCATCGATCTGCCGCCGGTGGCGTCCGAAGCTGATGCCGCCTTGCTCTGGAGCGAACTCGCCCGCCAGGACGCCGAGCGTGAAATCGCGTTCCGCGGCGAAGCACGTTACGCGCAGCGCCTTGCTCGCGGGCGTCCGTCCGTGCTGCAGACGCTTGATCCGACGGTGCCGCTGCGACTCGAATCCCGCGAGCGCGGCCACCTCGACACCCTCCGCTTCGCGCCCTTTGTCCCACCGACCTGCGGGCCGGGCGAGGTGGTCATCGACGTGAAAGCGGCAGGCATGAATTTCCGTGATGTCCTCAAGGCGCTCGCGCTTTATCCCGGCGAAGCACCGGACGCGCGCATCTTCGGCGACGAAGTCGGCGGTGTCGTGAGGGCCGTCGGCGAAGGGGTGACGCACGTCGCGCCCGGCGACCGCGTGTTTGGCCTGGCGGTCTTCGGACTTTCGACGCAGACGCTGGCGCGAGGTGGTGACATCCATCGCATCCCGGGTAATCTGTCCTTCGAGGAAGCCGCCACGTTGCCGGTCGTGTTCATGACTTCATGGCATGCGCTCAAGAATGTAGCACGGCTGCGTAAGGGCGAACGCGTTCTCGTCCACGCGGGCGCGGGCGGCGTCGGCATGGCGGCGATCCAGATCGCGCATTATCTCGGCGCGGAAGTCATCGCCACCGCCGGCAGTGCAACCAAGCGGGCCCTGCTCACCACGCTCGGCGTGAAGCACGTTATCGACTCGCGTCGCGGCGATTTCGCGGAAGCTGTCATGGAACTCACCGATCGCCGTGGCGTGGATGTGGTTCTCAACGCCCTCGCGGCCGAGGCCATCCCCATGGGCCTCTCGTGCCTCGCGGAGTCGGGTCGCTTTCTGGAGATCGGTAAGCGTGACATTTACCAAAACTCGCGCATCCCGCTCTGGCCGCTCCGGCGCAATGCGTCCTTCCACGTCATCGCCATGGACGCCATCTTCAGCGGCGACGAAGCGCTCACTCGCGAGATGCTCGGCGAACTCGCCGGCCTCGTCGAAAAGGGCGCGCTGACCGCGCTGCCGTTCCGCTCCTTCCCGGCGTGTCGAATTGAGGCGGCGTTCCGGCTCATGGCGAGCGGCAAGCACATCGGAAAAGTCATCGTCTCATTTCCCGAACCATTCGTTTCGCGACGCGGCGAAGCGCTTCCGCCACCGTTCGCGATCAAGCCGGACGGCTGCTATCTGATCACCGGCGCGTTCGGCGGCTTCGGCAAGGTGATCGCCGAGTGGCTGGTGAAATGCGGCGCGCGGCACCTCGTCCTCAGCAGTCGCAGCGGCGCGGCGACCCCGGAATCGGCAGCCTTTGTCGAAAGCCTGCGCGCTCGCGACATTGGCGTGCGTGTGGTGAAAGCGGACGCGGGCTCGGCCGAAGACATCGCGAGACTGCTTGCGGAAATCAGCTCCGGCGATCAACCGCTGCGCGGGCTCTTCCACCTCGCCATGGTCATCGACGACGCCCCGCTCGCGGCGCTCGACCGCGAGCGCGTGCGCATCGTGATGGAGCCGAAAGCCAATGGTGCCTGGCTGCTGCACGAGGGCACTCGCGATCTTCCACTCGATTGCTTCGTCATGTTCTCGTCGATCTCCAGCATCTTCGGAAATCCGGCCCAGGGGAATTATGGGGCCGCGAATGCTTTCCTCGATTCGCTCGCCTACCATCGCCGCGCGCTCGGTCTACCGGCGCTCACCATGAACTGGGGCGTGCTCGGTGGGGAAGGCTACGTCGCGCGCAACGAACGCGTCGCCGAATTCCTCGCGCGGCAGGGCACCACGGCGCTCTCCCCGGGCGAAGTAATGTCGATCCTTGAGTCTTCGCTGGTCGCCGGCAACACGCAGGTCGCCGCCATCCGTGTCGATTGGGCGAAGTGGCGGCAATTCTTCCGCGCCATGCAGGAGAATCCGCTGCTTGAACGCATCCTTTCTTCCGTCGAAAGCCAGGAAGGCGGGGGTCTGGCGAGCGACTGGCGGAACAAGATCGAGTCCGCCTCACCCGACGAGCGCGAGCCCATTATCGCGGACGCGGTGCGCGAAGTCGTCGGCTCCGTCCTGCGCTTGAAACCGGCCAGTTTGCGCGACGATCAGCCGCTCACCGATCTCGGACTGGATTCGCTGATGGGTGTCGAAATCGAAAACTCGCTCGAAGCCGCCACCGGCGTGGCGTTGCCGCCGGCCAGCCTCATGCGCGCCCGCACCATCGGCCAGATCGCGGCGTTGATTGGCGGCCACATGGGCGGCAAGACCGCCGCCCCGGCCGCGCCGCCAGCCGGATCGACCGAGGTGTCGGCGAGCGAAGAAGTCGACCTCGAAGCCATCTCCGACGAAGACCTCGACCAGTTGCTGGGCGCCGACGTCGAAGTCGCACCGGACGAAGATCCCGATCCGCAGGGCGCCGCGCGCTGACCCGCCGCCAGCCATGTCCGACGAGAAACGTGCGCTATTGAAACAGAAGCTGGAGCGAGGCGAGATCCGCCTCCAGCCCCTGACTTTTCCGCAACGCGAGTTGTGGGAGACTTCACCCGTCCCCGCCGCGGACGTGGCCAATCACATCTGTTGCCTCATCGAGGTCCGGGGAAAACTGACACCCGAGGATGGCAAGGGCGCATTGCAGCAAGTCGTCCAGCGGCAGGAGGCGCTGCGCGTTTCGTTCCTGCCAGGCAAGGAGCGTCCGTTGCAAATGATTCGCGAGGATGGTCCGTTGAGTTTCCGCTTCCGGGAATTGGCGCCCGAACAACGCGATCCGGAGGCGGTGGAAGATATCGCGAGGGAGATTTTCCACGAACCGTTCGACCTGCTGCAGGGACCGCTCTATCGCGTCGAGTTGCTGCGCCGAGCCGAGGACGATCATGTGCTCGTTTTTGCGATTCATCACGCCATCGCTGACGGATGGACGCTCGGGGTGTTCATTCAGGAATTGTGCATCGCCTACTTCCAGCGCGCCCGCGGTCTTCGCGAACCGCTGCCGACGGTGGCGCAGACCTACACCGCGTGGGGCGCGGCGGAGCGCGCCTACTGGCAGCCGTCGGAATTGGAGGCGCGTGCAGCGTTTTGGAGGGCGCATCTGGCCGGCCATCGCCGCCTGTGGAGCACGCTCGAAGGACCCAACGCGGCGTCCGGCTCCCCCCAACGCATGGTCACGGAGTTTTCCGGCGAACTCGCCGACGGAGTGCGCGAACTCGCGCGTCGTTGCAGCGCCACCTTGTTCAGCACGCTCCTCGCCGCATTTCAGATCGCCCTCTCGCGCTGGACGGGTGCGGACGATATTTTGGTCGGCTCGCCGGTTGCCAATCGAACGAAGCAATCCAGCCACGAAACGATGGGTTCCTATGCTGGGATCGTCCCGATTCGCGGCACGGTGGATCATGAGCGCCCGTTCACCGCCAGCGTGCGCGCAGCGCATCAGGCGAGCATCGAGTGTTTCGCCAACGCGATGCCTTTTGCGGAACTGGCGCGCGCGCTCGGCGATGCAGGCAGGCCGGGACACAACCCGATCTTTGAAGTGCGCTTCGCGTTGCAAAATCATCCGGTACCCGACATCGAGATGCCCGGCCTCTCGGCCAAACTGCGGATGCGCTCGACGGGCACCGCGCGCTTTCTCCTCGCGTGCGAAATCACCGAACAGGAAAACGGATTCGAAGTCGTGTGGCTCTTCCGGCCAAAACTTTTCCCGCACGCCGAAGTGGAAAATCTTTCGCTCGCTTTCGAGAGTTTCCTCACGGAGGCGTGCCAGCCGGTCGAAACCTCGGTCGCCGCCGTCGCCAACTGAACTGAATCGCGATGAATACGACCACCACCGCCGAGCCGGCCATCGAATTGGACGAGCCGCACGAACCGCATTGGATTGCCCGCATCGCTTTTCCCATCCTCGCGGCGCTGTTTTTTGTCACGCAGGTGTCGCTCGGTTTCGCAGTGTATCGCGGCCATTACTGGCTCGCCGTGCCGCTCGTTTTGATCTCCAGCCACCTCATGCACGGCATGTTGATCGGCTTTCATGAGGCAACGCACGGGCTGCTGCGCAAGAGCCGGGTGCTCAATGAAATCGACGGTCTGGTTATCGGCACCCTGAGTCTGATGAGCTTCAGCCTCTACCGCGCGGCGCACCAGTTGCACCACGCCTACCTGGCTTCTGAGCGCGACGAAGAACTGTGGCCTTTTGTTCATCCCGGAAAGGCGCGCTGGGTGCGCGTCCTGGCGGCCATTCTCGAACTCACGATGGGCCTCTTCTTTACGCCATTTCTTTTCGTGCGGACTTTTCTCCGTCAGGACTCGCCGATTCGAAACAAAAAGCTGCGCCGTCGCATCTGGACGGAGTTTGCGGTGACGGCGGTCGTCTGGACATCGATCCTGACGGCGGTCGCGGTTTTTGACTGGTGGAAGTACTTCCTGTGGTTGCACGTCATTCCCGCGTGGCTGGCGGCGAACATGCAAAGCGTGCGCAAATACGTGGAGCACGTGGGCCTGACCGGTTCGACCGTGAACAGCTCGACCCGCAGCATTGTGGCCGAGGGTTGGATGGCCACGTTTTTGAATTTCACGCTGCTCCACGAGCCGTATCACGGCGTCCACCATTGGCGCTCGGGCCTGCCGCATCCGGAATTGCCTCAGCACGCGGACGCACTGGAACCAAGGGTGGAGGAGGAGCGTCCGCCCTTCCGCACTTTCGGTGCCGCCGTGTACGATCTGCTGATCAATCTCGGCGACCCTCGTGTCGGCGCGCAATGGCGCGGGGTCACGAGGACGACGCGGCAGGAATTGGCCAGGCAGGTGCTGAACTAATGGCGACTTCACATGACGGCGGCGGCTGCGTTTTCGAGGCCATCGGCCTGAAGAAGGAATACGACGAAGGGCAGGTGCAGGCGCTGCGCGGCGTGGATTTCCGCATCGCGTCGGGTGAGTTCGTGGCCATCGTCGGTCAGAGCGGTTCGGGAAAATCCACCCTGCTGCAAATGCTGGGCGCGCTCGATCATCCGAGCGGCGGCGAACTGCGCTATCGCGGCGCGGCGCTCGCCGGGCACGGAGACCTCGCTGCCTATCGGGCCCATGAGATCGGCTTCATTTTCCAGGCGTTCCATCTGCTGCCGACTTTCACCGCGATCGAGAACGTGCAGATCCCGATGTTCGAAACGAACCGCCCGGTCCTCGAGCGCAAGCGCCGCGCGCTCGAACTACTCCAGTTGGTCGGGCTCGATCATCGGCAGCATCATTTTCCGTCCAAACTCTCCGGCGGCGAGCGCCAGCGAGTGGCCATTGCGCGCAGCCTGGCGAATGGCGCCTCGGTGCTGCTGGCCGACGAACCGACAGGCAACCTCGACAGTGAGAACGCCGAGCTGATCCTCGATCTGATCATTCGTCTCCGCGATGAGCAGAATTTCACCCTCGTGCTCGTGACGCACGATATGGGCATCGCCCGCAAGGCCGGTCGTGTCATCACGATGAAGGATGGCAGGATTGCCTCCGATGAGTTGAACGGAAACTCACATCCGCACTAACATGACTTCCATCGCCGTCGTCATCCTTCGGCAGCGAATTTCGTGCGACCGGACTCCATGACTCTTCCCGCACCTGGTCACGGCAAGGGTGCGAGCGCGGGGAAGGGGACCAAGCCCTTGGCGGCGCGCGCACTGGGCGAATTGGGGCCGATCCGACCCATGGATGCGGTGGTGGCGCTCTACTCGGAAGGCGGTCACGAATTGTCGGAAGCGATCATTGCGAGTCTGAGCGACGCCGTCTTCGGGGGTGGCCATCCTGGACCGGCCGGACCGGCCCAGCGGGCCTTCGCGCGGCTCAGCTACCGGGTTCTGAAATGGACGACGAGCCGTCGGGGAGCCGCGGACGAAGGCTATGCGGGCGGCGCCTTCCACAATCCGATTCTAGTTTGGAGCGGGCATCCTTACGCCCGCGCTTTGCTGGACTCGTCGAGTAGGGAAACCGAGTCCCTGGTGGAAGGTGGAGATCCCATGAACGGGCCGTATATGATGATCGCCCCGGAGATTCTGAAGGTGAGCGATGTTTGGGACCGGGTCTTTCTGCACTCCGTGCAGGGCAGGGACGTGCAGTTGCGATTCGTTTGGGAGACCCAGGCGACCTATGAATCGGCCCGCTGCCGGCTGGAGAAAGGCGAGCACGTACGGCTGAAAGCCGTGGCCGCCGGAACTGGTTTGAGCATGATCCTGGCCTACGATCGCCTGATCAAGGAGGGTCATGACCCCGACCAGATCACTGTTAGAATCACGGATCGGGATGGGGCCAACATGGAGAAGACTCGACGGCTGCTCGCCAAGCTGGCCTCCACTCGTGCCAAGGCGACGGATGCGGAAACCGAGGGCAGTATCTCGGCCGGAACCGAAGACCTGTTTGCCGGGGAACCTGGCGTGGACTCGACTGGTGGCCCAAAATATCACGTGGTCACGGCGGTCGGCATCCTTGACTATCTGCAAGGCTTCACTTGCGACACGACCGAGCGAGCCCTCCGCCTGGAGCACCCCGAGGAGGTGGTGAAAGCACAGCACCTGGCGGCAAAACTGGGCCACATGACGGCAGGCGCGGGCGATCTGATCGTCAACACGTATCGGCCCCACGCCAGCACCCGGATTCTCGAACTCTTCGGCCGGCGGTTCGACTACCGGCACAAGGAAAATCTGACCGAGTTGCTGGCTACGGCAGTTTTTCGGACTCCACGCTTGGTCGGGTCCGGGAACATGTATGATGTCGTGGTGTATGAAAAAACTCCCGTCTAACTGGATCGACATGCAGCGTGTAATCCGCGACCCCAAAGTCTCCGCGCAAGATTCAACGGCCACGCGGTGACGGCGTCGGTGGGTTTCAACTTTGCATGAATTGGCCGCCGGCACTTAGAGTCGATCGGCATTAATTTTCCGCTCAGCGACCATGGAAACAGCGCCCATTCCGCCAGATCAAAATCCGGCTCCGCAAGGGGCGGAGGCAAGGTCCGCAGTCGGGCGGACTTACCGGGTGGTTTCGTTTCCTGGTGCAGGCCTCGATACCGTCCTGCAGATGGGTGTCATCCACGCGCTCCTGGTCACACGGCGCCGTGCGCCCGACATGGTTGCCGGCATTTCGGTTGGCGCGATTACGGCCGCGGTCCTGGGCGAAGTTTTTCACGCGACCGCGGGTGCCGGGGCATCGGCGGAAGAAGATGAGGAAGTGCGGGTGGCGCGCTTCAGCGAACTGCTCGAGGCGTTTCGCAACGCGCCTTCGACGGTGCTCAAAGGCTTTTTTCCGGACCCTCTGGAAACGAACGCCGCTCACGCGCTGAGGCCGGTCGAGTTGCCGCGCCATTTCAAAGAGGAGCGCGACAGCCGCCAGGAAGCGGTAGCGAGTCGCACGGGCTTGATCCGGCTGTTTAATCATCTGATCCGACTCCGGGTTAGCGTGAAGGTCTTCGCGCAATTGAGCCGGGTGTTGATGGGATGGCGTTCGGTCAGCGAAGCGGACTGGAAACGGCGCTGGGTTGTCCGGGGACGTCTTGTGGGCCGGCTGTGGTGGATTGTCGCCCGAAACATTTTCTCCCTCAGCATGCCGGCCAGCCTGATTGCCAGGGTGGGGTTGTGCGAAGTTTTGGGAGTCAACGGGAGGGCGCAGTCGCGCGGAGTCGAAGCCGGACACATCATGTTTGATCGCTGGATTCTGATCCGGCGCCTGTGGGAATTTGGACTCAGGCTGTTCCTGGGAGTGATCCCGCTCGTGCTGCTCCTGGCGGCGATTCCCTGCCTGCTGCTCATTGCGCTGTCTGCGTGGTCCGTTATTCGACTTCCGCCGCAGGTGTCGATCGACGGGTGGACGGGGCTTTTCGTTGCCCTCAGCATTGTGGCCCTGCTGTTTGCCTGGCTGTCACTTTTGCGCCGGAAGACCATCTTTGGTGACCTGCTCAAGCACTACCAAATCTTCGCTGAACTCGGAGACTCCTACGCGTTGAAGGAGGCATTGGTGCAAAACTTCGACCCCGCGTACTACGGAGAGTTCAAGTTTGACGAAAATGTCCGCCGGGCGCTGAAGCAGGAGAATCCGTTGCCCGGCGGCTGCGCGAACAAGAAGCGGCTCCATGCCTACGCCGATGACGGGCCGCGCCGGAGCGGCGTACGGGTCGTACCGCTCGCAGCCAATCTCCGGACCGGCAGACTCGAGGCGATCCCTGCGGAAACCTCCATCGTGGATGCGCTGATGTGCGCGTGTGCCGTCGTTCCATTCTTCCGCGCACAAACCATCACGAAAGGTGGGAGGGCGGCCACTTTCATTGACGGAATCAGCGTTTCGAATGATCCGATCGTGCCGGTGTTCGAGGAGGCGTGCAAAATCCTGAGCCATCCGGCGGAGGCTTCGCGGGAACGCCTGCGTATCATCTCCGTGCCCCTGCTGCCGTTGCGGCAGGACAAGGTATTGCGGCAGGACGAACCCTACACCGGCCTCGTGGACGTGGCACTGCGCGCCGTGCAACTCGAGCGCTTTCAGGACATGCTGATGGACAAGAGCCTGATCGATCGTGTCAACCGCGTGCTCAATGGACGGCCCGCGACGATTTGCGATGAGCATTGCGAACGGGAGACCTTCCTTCCCACCAAGGTTCGCCTCGTGGCGCCGGACAGTCTTCCCGATCTCAGCCTGCGCCTGATGCACGCGGGATCGGTCAGCGAACGGCGCAAACTCATCGACACTGCCGTGGCGGACGGCTGCCGCGCGATGATCGAGCGCCTCGTCACCGACGCCATGCCGGATACGAGGACGCCGGAAGAGCGGCGGTTCTTTCTGGAGCCCGATGAGGAGGTGCCGGACGAGTGGGCACATCGCGATAAAGGCAACGCGTTTACTCTGCGTGAGGCGGTTGAAAATCTGCGGCGATCCGGGAGCACAGTCACGAGATCCGATGGAAGGGAATACGTGCCGTGCAGAAAACTGATCGCCGCCTGGGGCGGGATGAAACCTTTCCCCGGTGGTGATCCGGCCGATGCGATGCATCCAGATCCAGGCCCGGGGATTTCCGCGGTGTGCCGCTGCTGTATTTCCTGTCCCAAGCGCACCGGTGAAAGTGGAGTGCAGGAGGAGGAGCTGCGACAACATGTGCGGCTGCCGCGGATGACTCCGAGTCCTTTCCTGAAAGAGCCAGCGCCGGCAGAAGTGAAGAAGGGACCGGCAGTGGTGTTCCTGTTTAGCGGCGGAGTCTTCCGCGGAGTGTTCCAGGTGGGTTTCGCCAATGCCGTGAGCGAGCTGGGCATCCAGCCGGACGTGGTGGCAGGCGCTTCGGTCGGCAGCATTATCGGCGCGTTGACCGGCCGGGTTTTTAAGCGACCGGCCGCGCAGCAACTCGTGGAGAGGCAGCGTCAGACGCGCCGTCTCGCCGCGACTTTCCTGGCCATCGACCGGTTTGTGCTCACCGATCGTTTCGCCGATTTCATCCGTCTCTTTTCCATCCACGCCGCCGCCGCCGATTTCTCGCCGCACGATCTGGATCTGATTTTCCGGCGTTACGAGAAGGACGGCCCCTTCACCTTTAGCCAGCGCGCCCGCCGCGTTTTCTCCGGCATGGAGCGGCTGTTTCATCTCAGCCCATTTGAGATGCTGGAGTTGGCGCAAACGTTCCGGGCGGGCCACTGGCAGGCCGCCGCGAGACAACTCAAAAAGCTGACCCAGGAGATGATGGATCGCTATGGAGTCGGTCTGGAATTGCTCGGACCCGAGCCGCTCCAGCAGCTGATCGACGGATTTGTTTTCGACGGGAAAACCGACCCTGGCACCCGCCTCGATCATTTTGGATTTCCCCTCATCGGTACGACGACAAATCTTACCGTCGGCAGGGTCGAAATTCTCAGGAGCACGAACCCATGGAACCCGCGTTTTACCCAAAGCTTGCTGGCGGGTAGCGCCTTCCCCGCCGTCTTTCGTCCACGCTGGTCCTGGGAGATTTATCGGCGTCCCGAGCGGGTGGCGCAGTATGCCGACGGCGGCATCATGGACAATCTGCCGCTCGGTGCGGTGGTCGAGTACCTGTGGGGCAAGGACGCCGCTTCGCGCTTTGAACGCCGCCCGGAGGTTCCTCACCTCATCCTCACCGCCACGCTCGAACCCGAGAAGGCGGACTGGACCGACAAGGAGGACCTCGAAAAGTTGGGGTGGTCGAAGATCAGAGCCCGGGCCAAGCAACTGCGCTACAACGGAAAGATCGACAAGTTCCAGCAAGGGCAGCGCGACATCCGGCGAATTATCAAGCAGCGCGCCGACGAGGGAGACCCCGACGTCCACTCGCCTGATCTTCCTTTGAATCTGGATGTGCTCGCGGTGAAACCGCAATGGCTGTGCGGCACGTTCGCGTTTCATCCGATGCTTGGATTTAGCCGCCAGAAGCAGACGGAAAGCATCGCCCATGGGTGTGCCTCCACCATCTGTGCGGTGGCCGATCATTTCGATCCTGGTAACACCGCCCACGCCATCAATGTTGATTCTCTGCGAGAATGGGCGAGGGGACGGGGCATCGCGCTGGACCAACTGCCCGAGCGCGTCCACTCCGAATCGACCGGAGCCCTCGGCTACGGTCCGGCTTGTCTGTCTGCTGGTGAGCAGCAGCAGGGCGCCTGTTGGTTCCGCCGGGCGGATCCCAAGACAGGCCAGCGCCCCGTCTGCCCATTCCATCCCACGAGTTCCGCTTGTGGTGAAGGCGGAGAACTCAACGACGAATTGCACAAAATCTACCTCGCCTGCGGGCGAAGAAAAACACACCAGTCACGAAGCACCTGATCCTCCCTCGCCAACGTCGCTTCCTGCTGAATAGAGTGGCATCGCCTGGCAATTGACAGGTGACCAGTCGCAACGCCTTTCCTTCATCGCATCTATGAAAACGAGTTCCAGTCTTCGCCTCGCCGCGGTCTGTCTCGCGCTCGCCGTAACCGGTTGCCAGAACTATTCGACCGTCAGCGAGAAACGGCCGGGTTATCATTCAACCACGCCCGCCGGCCAGTTGATCGTCCAGGCTCTCAAACATCCGGTGAAACAACCGGAAGCGCAGATGGGCCGGTACATCGACGCCGCGGCGGCGGCCGGAGCCGTGCTCGAGAAACAGCCCGACAATGCGCAGGCGCTTCAGGATTACAATTATGCCGTGAGCCGGCTCTTCGAGGTGCTGCATGATTCGGGTTTGGAGCCATGGAAAACACCAGTGAAGTGCCCGAGCGCCAGCGGTGATTGGATTTTCTCCGTCGTGTCGGACGGCAAGCCGGAGCACGATCCGTCACACTACCGAATTCTCCCGGCCGACCGCTTTCAGTTTAAAGGTACGCTGGTCAAACAGCGCACGGTCAAAGAGGGTCTCGGCGCACCGATGATCATCGCCAGCAAAGGCTTTGATCCGACCAAGTTTGATCCTTTCATCCAGGGGAAGAACGTTTACTACGGCGTGACCGAAACACTGCACTTCAAAGGCCGGTCCTGCATTGCCTATTACATCGATCCGCTGGCGACAGAGACCGTCACCTTCGGGAATCACACCTATCCGGTGGCGGCCGATTTTACCGCGCCGATCGGGCTGGCGCTGGCGGAGTTGAAGCCGCGCAAGGAGGAGATAAAGCGCTTTCTGAGTCCCTCGGATTTCGCGTCGACCACCCGGCTGGCCAGATTGCAACCGTACGACCCGAAGAAGATCCCCATTCTCGTCATCCACGGTCTCGGAGATTCGCAGGCCACCTGGGCCCCCATGATCGAGGCGCTGCGTGGAGATGCCACCATCCGGCAGAATTACCAGATCTGGTTCTTTAGCTATCCGACCGGCTACCCCTACCCCCTGATGGCGGCCGTCCTGCGCGACAAAATGGACGCCATCAACGCCTACTACCCCGGGCACAAGCCAATCGTGGTTATTGGCCACAGTATGGGAGGAATGATTGCGCGGGTCCTGATGACGGATAGCGGCCTGGCGATTTGGAACTCTTTCTTTGACACGCCGCCGGAAAAGACGCCCCTTTCCGATCAGGCCCGGAAGCTCATTACCAAGACCCTCATTTTCGAGCACCGTACCGACATCTCCCGCGTCATCTATCTTTCGGCCTCCCTCCGTGGCGCTAACTTGGCAACGGGATTCCTTGGTCGGCTCGGGCAAAATATCATCGGCAGTCCGCCGGATTTGACGGGTGTAGGAAAAGAACTTGTCATGCTCTCGAAACCAAGGGCAACTGACGGCCAGAAACTCAAGAGCACGCCGAATAGCATTAACGCGCTGGATCCCAACAATCGCTTCGTGACCACCATTGACAAAATTCCCCTCGCCAAGGGCATCCCGTACCATTCGATCATCGCCGACCGGGGAAAGGGTGGTCACCTCGACCGGACCAAGCCGGAAAGTTCCGATGGCATCGTGCCTTACTGGAGCAGTCATCTCGACGGTGCGGTTAGCGAAGTCATTGTGCCGAGCGATCACTGGTCCAATCGAAGCCCGGAGGGCATCGCTGAAGTGCGACGGATCTTGCTGCAACACATCGGTAAGACGGGAGACGCGGCACCTGCAAAGGTCTCAAAACCTCACACGACCGTCGCCCGATGACTTTCGGGACGATTGTCATTCGCGGACTTTCCCGGCGTCCCGTCCGGACCGGACTGACGTTGGTCGGAATCTCGATCGGCATCGCCGCCGTGGTGGCGCTCGTGGGGATGGCGTCGGGCTATGAAAAGGGAATTGGCAAGCAACTGGACGTCATCGGCGTCGATCTCGTGGTCAGTAACATGAGCGGGGGGATCCTGCCCAAGGTCTATGATGCCTCTCTTGAGGATCAGATCGCCAGACTTCCCAAGGTGGCCAGCACTACTTCCGTGCTCATGCAGATGCTGAGCGTCGAAGAGGCGCCGATGATGATGGTTTCCGGACGGGAGTGGGGAGGCTTTACCTGGGATAAACTTAAGCTGGTGGAGGGCCGGATGCCGCGCGATGGGGCGGAGCAGGCAGTGGTCCTGGGCCGACTGGCGGCGGATGTGCTGAAGAAAAAGATTGGCGATACGGTGCAGATCGAAGCGGATGAACTGCCCGTGGTCGGGATTGTCGATGGGCAGGCGCTGGTCGAGAACGGCGCGATTATTCTTTCACTCCCTGTCCTCCAGGCGGTCACCGGCAATGAGGGCAAAATCAATTTCGTCGACGTCCGTGTTACGCCAGAGGCGACGAAGGAAGATTTGGCCCGGCTCTGCCAGGAGGTGAAAGAGATCTTTCCGGCCGGCCGCGCCATGGTGGCCAATGAAGTGGTAGGCACCAGCCAGGGATTTCGAATCGCCCGGGCCATGAGTTGGAGCACTTCGATCCTGGCCATCGTGGTCGGAGTGCTCGGCGTGATGAATACGATGATGATGACAGTCTTCGAGCGCACGCAGGAGATCTGCGTACTGCTTGCGATCGGCTGGAAGCGCAGCCGGATCATGCGCATGATTCTGTGGGAATCGGCGCTGCTCGGGCTTCTGGGTGGCGTCGCGGGGACGCTGTTTGGGGTGGTCGGGGTGCAGTTGCTCGTCAACACCCCTGCCATGCGCGGACTGCTCGAGCCCGACTTGAATCCCCGGTTACTCGCCACCGCCGTGGCCATCGCCGTCGTGGTCGGCGTGGTCAGCGGACTTTATCCGGCCTGGCGCAGTTCCCGCCTGACGCCGAGTCATGCGTTGCAAGGGTGACCGTCCCACGCTCCCGTGAGCCGTAAATCTTTTTCCATGAACCCACCCCGCTGGATCTCGCCCACCATCACCGCAGCCGTCATCAGTCTCTCGGTTAATTTCTCCTCGCGCGCCGCCGACAGCGCGTCGCCATGGACCGCGAGCGGTCTCGCTGCCCAGCTCAGCGCGCTTTACCAGGACGGTTCTTCCTACGTGCGTGTGCGGATGGAGATCCAGGGCGCGGCCAAAGAAACGCTGCAGCTTCAAATCAAACAGCGCCGGACGAAGAGTGGCACCGAAGTGGTGTATCAGGTGCTTTTCCCGAAGGAGCGCAAAGGCGAATCCGTCCTGGTCCGGCAGGTCGGTAATCAGTCGGCCAGCGGATCGGTTTTCGTTCCTCCGCATACCTTGCGCTCCATCGACAATGTGAAGGACGCGCTGCTCGGAAGCGATCTGGCGTACGCGGATGTGGTCGAGAACTTCTTTGCCTGGGACCAGCAGGCGCTCGGTGGCACCGAAGTGGTGGATGGTGTGAGTTGCCAGATCCTGGAATCGAAGCCGGGCAATGGCGACCGGTCGATTTACGGCAGCGTGCGGAGTTGGATCGACCCGCGGCGTATGGTTCCTCTTCGCGTCGAAAAATATTCCGGGTCCGGCCAGCTGATCCGCCGCATTAACACCACCCGCGTGGTTGCTGATGCCGGGCACTACATCCCGGCCAATCTAACCGTGCAGGGCGCGCGCCGCGGTTCATCGACCGACCTTGATGGCTCCCGGATTAAACATGACGTGAATTATAGCGACGCGGAATTCACCTCGGACGGCATCCAGCAACTGGCCCCGCCCCGCGGGTCAAACTGAATCGCAATCACCGGGCAAGGGCAGGGCAGATGAGGATCCTCTGACGGGAACTCATGAACGCCCGGCGCCAGATTGCCATTCTGGCCTCAGCGCGATGCTCATTCGCCCTGTGGCTTCGCAAGTCCTGGAACCGTCTTGCCCATCAGCAGGGGCGCGACGTGGTCGCGGATGAACTCCATGTTGATGTTGTTGAAATGGTGCCCGTAGTCGCCGTCGGCTTCCAATTTCTTGGTCCAATGAATGGTCACGATCTTATCGGCATAAAGTTTCCTGGTCTTGGCGGTCGCGCCCTTCGGCAGGATGAAGCCCCTGATCCCGGCACCTGGGTCATCGAACTTCCGGTCCGCAGTTCCAGTGAATGGCATGAGAAATCCCAGCATCATATCCCTGGTGGAGGTGTAGATATACAGATGTCCCCTGACGTGCTGCAGCGCTTTGGTCAGGTTATAGTTCTCGCTGATCGAGGCGCCGAGGAGCACCACGTTTTGCACCTGCACGTTCTCGGGTAAGTACTCGAGAGCAAAGATGGCTTCGGCAGTGCCCGCCGAAAAACCAAGAATGTCCACCGGAGCGGAGGGAAACGCCGCCGTTTGTTTTTGGATCTCAATGGCCAACGCTTTCGCCTTGGTCCGCTTGTATGCCACGCTGGCATCCTGATCCGCCAGCAGTCCCTTGCCCGTTTCCCACGAAAACATCTCACCCGCTCCCCGATAGCCGGCCTGGAGGAAACCTTCTCGTACGCCCTCGGCCCAGTTCTTCTTTGCGGTTCCGCCACCCGCGCCATCGAGATAGTAAACGTAGCCGTACTGCATCCGGGCCTCCCGGTTGGGGAGTGGCTGCGGCAGCCCGGTCGGCGTGGTGGCGCAACCTGCGGCGAAGATGCAAACTCCGAGTGCGAGGATTGTGCCGGGGAGGCGAAAGTAGGGACCGTCGAATGCTGGGAGTTTTTTCATGGGTGCTGAACGTTGCTGATTCTCGGAGTGTGATGGTTCTAATCTCGCCGTCGAGAAATAGTCGGGCTCCGCGTAATTGCTTCGCCGCATCGGCAGCGCGCGTCGTTCCATGAGACTGAATTCTGAGTCGGCCTGCAATTCTGCTCCTTGGTCTTATGCAGCGGGCGACAGGTGCGACACCTGCCGCGTGGTTCGTCGTCCATTCCGGGCGTGCCTCAGGATTTCCGCAGGAAGTAGGTTTGCTGCTTTTCGGTGATTGGTCGGCTGAGTTTTTCCAGCACCAGCAGCATGTCCTCCCATACTTTCCGCTTTTCGCTCAAGGCCTGATTTCGCAGCAGGTAAGCGGGATGATAGGTGGCCATCAGTGGCGTGCCGTCAAAATCGTGCCAGCGTCCGCGCAGACGGGCCATCGGCAGGGACTGGCCGGTGAGACCTTCCATGGCTGTGGCGCCGAGAGCGACCAGCGCGCGTGGGCGGATGATCTCGATTTGTTCGCGCAGATACGGAAAGCAGGTGGCCATCTCGTCGGGCCGCGGTTTGCGATTACCGGTGGCACCCGGTGGCATATCCGGGCGGCACTTGAGGATATTGGCGATGAATACACTGCTCCGGGCAAAGCCCATGGTTTCGATGATTTTGGTCAGGAGCTGGCCGGCTTTCCCGACGAAGGGCTCGCCCTGATGGTCTTCGTCTTCGCCCGGTGCTTCACCGACAAACATCAGTTCGGCTTCCGGATTGCCGACGCCAAAGACGACCTGGGTCCGGGATTTGACCAAATGCTGGCACTTCTCGCAGGCGAGCACAGTTTTTCGCATGGCCTCGAGCCGATCAAAGTTGGAGCCGGTGAGGGGCGCGACGCGAACATAACTCTCGTCGGAACGCGCCGAGGTTGGTCTGGGTTCGACCGGTCGTGTGGTGACGGGCGTGACGGCCTTGGGTGCAGGCGTTGCCGCAGTTGGTGCCGGCGGTTGCGACCGCGTGGACGCAAGTCTCGCCAGGGACTCGACAGATGCGCGCAGACTCAGACCGCGCTCCCGGCAGGAGAGCAGCACGTCGTGAACATAGTCGAGGGCGGGATCACTCATGGCAAAGTCGATGGACAACCAGCATCGATGAAGTCCCGCGGGATCGGCGATTCGAAAGTGAGGATGTCCCCACGGCGCGGGTGGGCGAAACCGAGGCGCCAGGCGTGAAGCATTTGGCGCGGGTAACGAGCGCGCTTGCCATAGACTTCATCACCCAGCACCGGATGCCCGAGGTGCTTGAGGTGCACGCGAATCTGGTGGGTGCGGCCGGTGTGGAGCGTGCATTCAATAATGCTGCCGCCAGGCACGGATCCGACCACCCGCCAGTCGGTGATGGCGGCGCGGCCGCGGGCGATGACCGCCATCTTTTTTCGATGCACCGGATGTCGGGCGATGGGCGCGTCGATGGTTCCGGAAACCTTCGCGGGCACGCCGGCCGCGAGAGCCAGGTAGATCTTGGTCACGGACCGCCCGGAAAACTGCGCCACCAAGGCTTGATGCGCGGAGTCGCATTTCGCGGCGACCAGACAGCCGCTGGTTTCCTTGTCGAGCCGGTGAACGATGCCGGGCCGTCGCTCGCCGCCGATACCGGAAAGCGTGGGGCAATGATGCAACAACGCGTTGACCAGAGTGCCGTCCTCATTTCCAGCCGCCGGATGGACGACCAGCCCGGGTGGCTTGTTGATCACGATCAGGTCGTTGTCCTCAAAAAGTACGTCGAGCGGGATGTCCTGTGGCACCGTGTCCGTTGCGGTGGGAAGCGGAATGGTGACGGCCACGACGTCCCCGAGGCGCACCGTGTCGCTGGCGCGGGACGTGGCTCCGTTGCGAAGAATATGGCCCTGTTTCATGAGGGCCTGGATGCGGGAGCGTGAAAGTTCCGGCATCCGGGCGGCGAGGAATTGGTCGAGCCGGCCCCCGGTTTCGGAAGGTTCAGGTGAAAAGCGGTGATCTGCACTCACGGGACGGACGGGAATAGACGTGGCGGAGGGTGGCCTGGAAAGGCGCAAGTGCCTCGGCCCGTGCGAACGGACGGCGCCGAGTGCGCACGCAAGCTGCTCTTTAATTCGTGCCATGATCTCCCTCTCAGACTCTCAACCCGTCGGACTGAGTGATTCCGACAAACTGGCCCTGCCCGCCAGCTCGCCGATTCAGGCGTGCACGTCGTGCGAGGCCTTGATCGATATCACGGAATGGGAACCGCTTGATCAGATTCCCTGCCCCGCTTGTGGTGGCGCGATCAAAGTGCATGGGCAGGTGGCGCATTACCGGATAATCGACGCGGCAGGCCAGGGCGGGATGGGGGTTGTTTACAAGGCTTACGATTCCGTGCTCGATCGTTTCATCGCGGTGAAATTGCTGCGCAAGGATCACTCGGATCAGGCGGCACTGATTAAGCAGCTCGAGGGAGAGGCCGCCATCACCGCGTCGGTAAATCATCCCCACGTGGTGAATCTGTTTTCGACGGGCACGGATCGAGGCCGCTTTTTCATCGCCATGGAACTGGTCAGTGCCGGTTCCCTGGACGACCTGATTCGGATCCAGGGGCGGGTCGCGGAAGCACAGGTGCTCGAAGTCGGAATTCAGATTGCGAAGGGGCTGCGCGCCGCCCTGCAACACGGTCTGCTTCATCGCGATGTCAAACCGGGCAACATTCTTTTCGCCGATGCGCACACGGCCAAGGTGGTGGATTTCGGACTCGCGATTTTCATCGACCAGGAGGAAAGCGTGCGCGGTGAAGTCTGGGGCACGCCTTATTACGTAGCGCCGGAAAAGCTTGATTCGATGCCGGAGGATTTCCGTTCGGACATTTATTCGCTGGGAGCATCGCTTTTCCATGCCCTCGCCGGCCGCCCACCGTTCGAGGCCGAGACCGCAACCATGGTCGCGCTGAAGCATTTGAAATCAGATCCGATGAGCATCTCGACGTTCGCGCCCTGGGTTTCCGGGGCGACTGCATTCGTCATCAACAAATGTCTGCTCAAGGATCCGGACGAGCGCTATCAAAGCTACGACGAACTGCTCGAGCATCTCGAATATGCGCTCGAGGAAGTCAATCGCGCGGCGCGGCAACAGCAACCGCGCACCCGAATGGTGCTCGAAACCGACGAGGACAAGAAGCGCTCCGGATGGCTCGTCGCCGGGATGCTGGTTTTGTGCGTGTTTTTGATCGGCGGTTTCTTTGCCCTCCAGCGCCAGGTCGCGAACGAGCGCCCGGTCACCGGCGCACCGGCGAGTCCCCGAACGGGTGAAGACATCGTGCCGGCCATTTCAGATCGTGCCCGCGCGCTTCAAGCTTTTGCTTTCCCGACAGAACTGTCCTGGCTTGCCGCGGGGGATCCCCGTGCCGCGCAAAGCTTTCGCACCGCGGTTCGGCGCGGAAATGTTTCCCCCGAAAACCGCGCCTGGGCTTCGTTGCTTGAAGGCGCAGCCGAAATCGCCGCCGGTCAATCCGCGGCCGCGCGGGACGCATTCCAAAAGTTGCAGGCGGTCGCCAGTGAAATCCGTGATCCGAAACTGGCGGAGTTTATGGTCCAAACTGCGGACGAAATGATCAAAGAGGGAGCGATCACTCCGGCGCGCGCCACGCAGATCGATTCCACCAGCAACGAGGCGATTTTTCTGTTGCTGGCGGGATTGAAAAACTGGGGATTCGGCGAGATCGAAGACGGAACGGTGATGTTTCGGAAATTTCGTTCGGCGAATCCGGAGAGTGACGCGGCCTGGCTCAAAGAGTTGAAGCCTCTGGCGTCGTCGTTCATCGAGCAGGTGACCGCCCTCCAAATGTCAGTGGCTCGACTTCAGGCGGCGAAAACGAATACCGAGCGGGCGCGCGTCGCGGCAACATTGGCCAAGTTTGACGGTCCCCTCGCCAAGCGGGCCCAAGAGGCGATCAAACCATTCCAGGATGAGCTCGCGGCCTATCAGGTCGCGATGGATCGGCTGCCGACACCGGGGATTTACACCATCGTCAATCGCCGGAGTGGAAAGGTCATGGAAGTGGATTTGGGTGGTCCGGGCGAAGGCATGCTCGAGCGCGGCAACGTTCGGCAAGGGGAGGATTCCAATCTGCCCAATCAGCGCTGGGAATTGGCGCCCAACGGCGATCTCGCCTTCCGGCTCATCCCGCAAAACAGCAAGCTGGCGCTTGATCTGCCGAATAGCGAACCCGGGGACGGCGTCAGCCTTTCGCAATGGTCACACAACGATACCGACGCAGAGCGCTGGCAGTTGGAGCCCGCCAATGAAGCCGGTTTTTGGAAAATCGTTTCTGCCGCGAGCGGCAAGGTGGTGGGCGTAACCAACGGCTCGATGGACAACGGCGCCGACATCATCCAATGGGAGGACGTCGGCAGTGAAGACCAGCAATGGAAATTTGTCCCGGTGCCGTCGATCCAAGGAAAGTGGAACGTTCGTGAAATTGGACCGGTCCGCCGCGGTACTCAGGTTGCGCGCGACGACGTCAACCAGGGATTTACCGTGCAGGCGGCCGGGGTCGATTTCTGGGGGACGACGGACAGCGGTGGCTTCATCGAACAGGAATTGACCGGCGATTTTGAATTGAGCGCCCGCGCTTCGATTCTGAACGCCAATCATGAATGGGCCAAGGCAGGGTTGATGGTGCGTGACGGACTCGAGGCCGGCGCCCGAAATGTCATGTTCACCGTCACCGCTCGAAACGGGCTTTCGCGACAGATGCGGCCCGCCCGCGATGCGGAATCCGTGACCCAGTCCGACGGCAGAATTTCTGGACCGCGCTGGCTCAAGCTCGTGCGCAAGGGCGATCGCATTTCCTGCTTCCACTCTTCGGATGGAAAGGTCTGGGCAGCCTATGGGGAAGAGACGCTGCCAGGCTTGCCGGAGAAGACATTTGTTGGCCTGGCCGCGACCTCGCATATCGAGACCGAAACCATGACCGGCGCCTTTACGAACGTCTCGTTACGCAATCCGTAATCGCGCGGTCCGTCAGGGCGCGGGCGAGTTTCCGCCATCCGGAGCGATTGGCTCTTTCTCGACGATCAGGAGCAGGAGAAAAGCGTCAGGGAATCGGGACGTGGTTCTCTTTGCACCATTTAATGGCCCGGTCGTTTCCCGCTTTGGCGGCACGTTTATACCACGCTTCCGCCTCCGGCAGGTTTTTGGACATACCGATTCCGAATTCGAAGCATTGCGCCAGTAACGCCATGCAGTAGCCGTCGCCTTTTTGACTGCCATCGCGGAAGAGCTCGACCGCCTTGCTGTAACTTTTCTCGACGCCGTCGCCTTTGATGTAAAGGACCCCGAGATTTCCGAGGGCCGGCAAGTAATCAAGCTTGGCGGCTTCGGTATAAAGCCGGGCCGCTTCGGCGGCGTTTTTTTCCACCCCGAACCCCTGACTGTAACTCGTGGCCAACAGGTCCATGGCGCGGCGTTCACCGCCCGCGACGGCCTCCTGTAGCAATGCCACTCCGCGCTTCGGATCCGCCGCCACGCCCTTGCCGTGGAGATAGCAATCTCCGAGCGCGGTTTTTGCCGGGGGATGCCCTTTCTCGGCCGCTTCCTCAAAATAGTAGAGGGCCTTCGTCATATCCGGGGCGCCCTCGATGCCATTGGAAAGCATGAGACCGACCTGCACCATGGCCTCCGGGTCGCCCTTGGTCGCGGCGGCACAATACCACGCGAATGAATCCGTCGGCTTGGGCGTACGCCATTGGTCGCCCAGTGCCATCATCGCCGCCAGCACATCGAGTTGCGCGGCATCCACCATCGATGTTTCGAGCGCTTTGAATTCGTCGGCACTCATTCCATTTGGACGCTCGCGCAGGCTGCCGATGACGGCTTCGAGATTCGCACGTCCGGAGTCCGATTCGGGATAGTTTTTGGCAATTGCCACCCAGGCGGCAACGGCAGCCGGCCAGTCCCGCGCGCGTTCGAGCCGCTTCGCTTCGTCGATCGCGAGGTTCAGCGAATCCGGGGGCTCCGGGGACGACTCATCCGGCGTCATCTCGATCCATTCCGCATCCGGGGTCACGGGGGGCGAGGTGGTGGCCGGCTTTTCCTGGACAACGGCTGGCGCTGCAGGCCCGCCGGTAGGCTGTTTTGGGGTTTCGTGGGCCAGAAAGTAAACGATCGCCGCAATCACGCTGACGGTGAGCAATCCACCGATGAACGCGGTCGGAATTCTGTTTCGAGGCGTTGCGGTGTCCGAGATTGCCGCCGGGGAAACTGCCGGTGCCGTTACCGATTTCACCACCGTGGCGGTGCGCGTTTCGTGGCGGTGCAAGTCGGCGTTCTCAGGGGATAGCAAGGCCCGATGGAATTCGCGCGCATTCCGAAACGGCGGTTCGTTCTCGAGGGCACGACGAAGCACGTCGTTGCCCGCTTCAGAAAGGGCCGCGAGCGGTGAATAACGGATTTGCCCGTCGCTCAACCCGAGCGGCGAAAGATTTCCACCCAGCAGTTCGTACGTGATTGCCGCCAGGGCGCGCACGCAACGCGGACCCGGCGCCGCCTCCCCGGGGCCGAGCGTGGGAAAGCTGCCGACAACGGTCTGACCGGAGATGGTATCGGACGCCCCCAACTCGCGACTGATTCCGAGCGGATGGACTTTGACGGAAAACTCCGGCCACTCCGCCAGGGGAGCGTGAAGCAAGGTCGCGCGATCGGCCGGTGATTCAGCGAAGTGTACGAAAATCTGGTGCAGCTCGATTTCGAGATTCGTGACGTGGTGAGCAATGGCGTGATCAATCGCTTCCGCGGCCTGGCTCACGAGCGTCAAGGCTTCCGCCGCTGCGAGTTCGCGGCGGGAGCGCAACAATTGCAGGAGCGTGAACCCATCGGTCCATTCGAGCACCAGGAAGCTCGCACCTTCCACGGCTTCAATGCCATCGACACGGAGAAGGTGTGCGTGATGCGTCGCTGCCGCCTTTTCCACCTGCTGCTCGAGCAGACCGAGGGCTGTCGGATTTTCCGTGACGTGCCGGCGCAGCACGGTGATCCGAACATCGCGCGAGTGGCTGAGGTCGCGGGCGCGGAAAATTTCACCCGCATTGCTGTCACCCAAATCCTCGAGCAGTCGATACCGCGCGGCCAGCGTGGTCCCGACCTCGAACGTCGCCTCTTTCCCGAAGAGCGCCGCGGAATCGAGGCGCGTCGCGTGAACGGCCTGCTCGTCGGGTGTGCCATCCACCGCGACGGGCACGTCGGCATCGGCTCCGAGCTCGGCGAGCGTGCGCTCGATGTCGCGCCTGAGGTCCGCCGGAGTTTGCGGACGGCGTTCCGGTTTCTTTTCCAGGATGCTCCGCAGCAGAGTCGCCAGAGGCGGAGGCACGTGCAGTTTTTCAAACGGCGGTGCGGCGGAAAGGTGCTGGCTCATGACCTGCGCCATCGAGCCAGCGAACGGGGTTTGCCCTGCGAGCATGTACCACAGCGTCACCCCGAGGCTGTAGATGTCCGAGCGCACATCGACGTCACCTTCCTCGAGTTGTTCGGGACTGGCAAAGTGGGGCGTGCCGACAAATCCGCCGAGCGAAAGAGTCGCGCTTTCCTCGCCTTCGCCCGGCACCGTCGCCTTGGCGAGACCGAAATCGATGACTTTCACCATCACCTCCTCACCCTCCTTCACCAGCATCAGGTTGGCGGGTTTGATATCGCGATGAACCAGCCGATGCGGTTCCGCGGCGGCCAACGCGCGCGCGACCTGGTCGGAAATTTGCAGGGCCAGAGCCGGCGTAATCGGACCCTGCCGCTTGATGAGCGCATCGACCGTTTCGCCATCGATGAACTCCATGGCGTAGTAGTAGTGGTCGCCTTCGGTGCCGAGATGGTAGACGGCTGCCACGTGCGGGTTGCGCAGTCGGGCGGCGGATCGTGCTTCTCGAATGAATCGCTGCCGGGCGATTTCACTGTGGAGATACGTTGCATTGATCACTTTCAAAGCGACCGGTGTCCGCAGGTTCACGTCCACCGCTTTGTAGGTGATACCCATGGCTCCACGCCCGAGTTCGAAGAGTGACCCATCATCCCGGGTCAGGACTTCGTAATGATCAAAGCGGAGAGAATCAGGCATGAATGGTCTGGCTAAAGCATGGCGAACGAACGATCAGTCTCAGCGAACCGTTGCAGTTTTCCGCGGCTTCGCGCAATCTGCAACGCTTCACCAACCCGGAATGGGAGCCAAACTTACTGTCCAGCCTGAAAAAGCCGAGCCTTTCGAGGTACCGATCGGCAATACCGCCACCATCGGGCGCACTCGGGAAAATACCGTCTGCCTCAACCTGAGCCCACTGGTCTCGCGCCAGCATGCGGTCATCCGCTGCCACAACGGTTACCAATATCAGATCATCGATCTCGGAAGCCGAAACGGAACCTTCGTCAATGAGCAGCGGGTCGTCGTCCCCGTGACGCTGACCGACGGAGCCAAGATCCGCATCGCGGATAACACCATCACCTTCACCGAGGAAGTCACCGACACGACGCAGGAGCATCTGCAGATGACCGTGGCTGGGACATCCTTCAGCCATGTGATCGAATCACGCCCCGTGGCGCTGCTGGTCTGCGACATCCGCGGGTTCAGCACGATGTCCGAGCGCAATCCGCCCGGAGACGTGGCGCAAATTTTCGGAGCCTGGTTTCGTGAAACCGGCAACATCGTTTCCAAATCCGGCGGCACGATCGACAAATTTATCGGCGACGCCATGCTGGCGTACTGGGGAGCAGCCCATGAAGGGCCGCAGGATTGCGCGGGTCGCCATTGAAAGCGCGCGCAAGATTCTGACCCTCGCGGCCAAACGCGCCTGGCCGACGGGCGAACCTTTTCGCATTGCGCTGGCCCTGCACTACGGGCAGGTGACTTGCAGCAATGTTGGGGTCGCGGCGGATCGCGACGCCACCATCATCGGCGACGCAGTCAACACCGTCTTTCGCCTCGAGGCGGTGTCCAAGGAATTGGGCCAGGCCCTCGTGCTCTCGAGCGACTTCGCGGAAAATTTGAGCGACGCCCTGGCCGGACTCGAGGATTTTGGCGAGCGCACGCTCAAAGGAAAATCGAATACCGTCCGCGTTTACGGCCTCAACAACATGCCCGCGTAACAGGTCGCTCGCGAGCGGAGCAGGCGGCAACGTGCGGCCGTGATCCATCCGAAAATCGAGCCGGTCGTTCGATTTCTCGTCGCGCTGCCTTCGCTCGCCGGCACTCCTCTTAGAGATCACTCACCATTTTTTTGAGCAAATCACCGACTGATTTGTCATGGATCGCCCCGCCACTTTCGATGCGATCGCTTTGTCTCGTCCGCCGTAAAACTATTCTCGCTCTCGGTGAAGAGGGACTTGTCATGAGCCTTCGTCGCCATTATCACACGCCCCCCTTTCGCTCACCCCGAAGCGGGCCGCTCGAAAGTTGCGACCTACGAATTGCTCTTCTCGAGGGTTGAGTGGCAGCCCCTTTCCTTCATTCGCATGATCAAAGTTGAACACCTCACCAAACGCTACTCGGGTCACACGGCCATCAATGATTTGAATTTTGAAGTCGAGAAAGGCGAAGTTGTTGGTTTCCTCGGACCCAATGGCGCCGGGAAAAGCACCACCATGCGCATCCTCACGGGCTATCAACCAGCCACCGCCGGCACGGCTTCCGTCGCGGGATTCGATGTCTTCCAGCAATCCGTCGAGGCGCGCAAACATTTGGGGTATCTGCCGGAGAGCACTCCGCTTTACACGGACATGCGGGTGGGCGAATACCTTCGCTACCGGGCGAAACTGAAGGGCGTGCCAGGATCCAAAGTAAGGGAACGAGTCGGCGATGTGCTCGAACTTTGCAGCCTCCGCGATCGGTCGCGGAGCATGATTTCCTCATTGTCGAAAGGTTACCGCCAGCGTGTTGGTTTGGCCGACGCACTCGTGCACGATCCCGATCTTTTGATCCTTGATGAGCCGACGATTGGTCTCGATCCCAATCAAATCCGCCAGGTCCGGGAACTGATCAAAAATCTCGCCCAGAGGCGGACGGTACTGATTTCTACCCACATCCTTTCCGAGGTCGAAATTATGTGCACTCGCGTGATCATCATTCATCGGGGCCGCATTCGAGCCAGTGACACGGCTGAGAATCTGCTCTCAGGGCATCGAGCCGCAGGCGCGATGCGGATCGAGGCGGATACTGGTTCCGATTCCGCCGCCGAGGTCCTGGCCAGAATTCCCGGCGTTAAGGACGTGTCGATCGAGAGTGATGGAGATTTTAGCAAGTTCGTCCTTCGACTCGATGCCGATGCCGATCCGACGGAGGAAGTAATGCGGCTGGCCACTGAACGGAAATGGAAAGTTCGCGAACTCAATCGCCGTCGTGCCACGCTGGAAGACGTCTTTGTCGAATTGACCCAATCTGACGATTGAACCCAACGGTCCGTCTATCGCGAGACCGGGCGTTAGGTGCCGGATCCGATGGGTGACCCCTCCCTGCGCTCCGTATTTGACCTACTTTTCTCACTGAATCTCATGTCCACTTTCCTCACTCTCCTCGGCCGTGAAGTAAAAAGCTATTTTTACGCGCCCATAGCCTACGTCGTCATGTTCTACCTGCTCGTCGTGGCGGGTTTTAATTTTTACATCGGCGTCGAGTTCATGAATCGCGGTCCCAGCGAAGTGACTGTGGTCGAGATGGCTTTCAACACGGTCCCGTTCTGGTGGGCTTACGTGCTCATTTTTCCGCTCATCACGATGCGCACCTATTCGGATGAATATCGCATGGGCACCTTCGAGATGCTAACCACGGCGCCTGTTCAGGACTGGATGGTGGTTCTCGGGAAATTCTTCGGCGCTTTCATCTTTTACTGTGTGCTTTGGGCGCCCACGTTTCTGCATTTTGCCATCTTCCAGGCCATCACCGGAAAATTGGCCGCCAACGCCATCGGCGCCTACTGGGGAAGCTACCTGCTTCTCGCGCTGATGGGCTTGTTTTTCACCTCCATCGGCTGCCTGGCCTCCGCGCTGACCAAAGACCAGATCAATGCGGCCGTCATCTCTTTCTCCTTCATTACGATCTGGTTTTTTGTGGGATTGCTGCCGGAAATCCTCAGCATCTCCGATCCCTATATCCGCGAGATGTTCACCTACATCTCTTCTCTGCAACACATGGGTGATTTCTCCCGGGGCCTGATCGATTCCCGGCGCATCGTCTGGTATCTATCCATGACGATACTCGTGCTCGCGTTCACCCTGCAGATTTTCCAATACCGAAAATGGAAAACCTGATTCGGTCGTTCATCCCCACCTTTATCTGATTGCACATGGAAACTAACGATACTGTCGAGCAACCCGCAGAATCCTCCCCACCGCCACCTCGAAAAGTGGTCAAGATCAAACGGTTTCAGATCGGTCTCAATGTTCTGGTTCAACTCCTGGTCCTGACGGCGATTGCCATTGCCGTGAACTATATCAGTTTCCGCCATTTTAAGCGCTGGGATCTGTCGCGTGACCAAAAGTTTGCGCTCGCTTCGCAAACCACCAACCTCCTCAAAAACCTGCACAAACCGGTCAAGGCGATTGTCTTCTTTAACGTCGCCTCTCCGATGGCCGGACAGATTTACGGTGACGTGCTCGGACTGCTGAAAGAATACGAGTACGCTTCCGACCAGAAACTGACGGTCGAGATCGTCGACCCATATCGCAACCTGACCCGGGCTCGGGATCTGGCGAAACAATATAATTTCGGCGCGAACGAAAGCATTGTCGTGCTCGATTACGACGGTCGATCAAAGTTCGTCAACGCGACTGATCTCGTCGAGATGGATATGGGCAATCCCATGATGGGGATGCCTCCGGAGATCAAGGCCTTCAAGGGCGAGAGCGTCCTCACCAGCACCTTGATGCAACTCATCGAGGAAAAGCAGAAGAAGGTCTATTTTGTCACCGGGCATGGTGAGCCAGGTGTCGAAAGCGAAGAGATCAGCACCTTTCGCGATCACCTCAAACGGCAGAATATAGGCATGGCGGATTTGAAACTCCACGATGTCGATGCCATTCCCGAAGACGCCTCCGCGCTCATGGTTTTCGGGCCAAAGGTTGATTATTCGGAACTCGAAGTCAAACGTCTGGATGATTACTGGAAGAAAAATGGGCGGCTCATGATCCTCCTCGATCCGGAAGCCAGGACTCTGCGCTTGAACGGTTGGTTGGTTTCCGTCGGGGTTACGCCGCAAGGAGACTATGTCCTGCGCATCGGCAAGGTCTTTACCCAGGACGCCTCCGGGCGACCGGCGCTTCAGAATGCGGTCATCCTCTCGCCGACGGGCGAAATCCTTCCGCAAAGCACGTCCATCACGCGCGATTTGGCCGGGATCGACATGCCTTTCTTCGATGCGACCGAATCTTTGGCGATCGAACAAAGCCAGGAGCAAATTCAGAAACTAACCTTCACCAAGCTCGTCGAAACCCCAGAAGACGTCTGGTGGGGGGAGACTGCTTTTACTCGCGGCGAGAACAAGCCCGTCATGTTCAATCCCGAGGTCGATCACAAAGGACCGCTCACCCTGGCCGTCGTGGTCGAGCGCGGGGCCATGACCGATCCGAGGGTCGATGTTGAAACCGGGCGCATGTCCATTTTCGGGAACGCCGCCTTCCTGACCGACGACGGAATTCGCAACAGCGATGTCGGCCTCGACCTCGCGCTTAATACGCTGAATTGGAGCCTTAATCGGCAGGAGACCACGGCTGGCATCGCTCCCAAGGAGAAAAAGGCCGTGTCCCTGAGCCTTTCCGAGGAACAGATTCGCAATCTGGCTCTGGCGTTGATGTTGGGAATCCCAGGGGTGGTGGCCATCTTTGGCATCATCATCTGCTGGGTCCGTCGGTCCTGATGAATTCTTTGATTAAACTAGTATCATGAAATTCCGCAGCACTCTCATCCTCATCATCATCGCCGTGGGTATCGGCGGTTACATCTACTTCGTCGAGCAGCATCAGCAAACGACTGCCGACGCGGAAAAGAACAACCGGCAAATCGCCAGTATCGATCGCGAACAGGCGAACGTCATTTCCATCAAGAATCCGGAAGCTAAAATCGAACTGCGCAAAACGGATCCCCGGAAATGGGTTATCGAAGCGCCCCTTAAGGACCGCGCCGATACCATGGAGGTGAGCCAGCTCTTTACGACCCTCGAGGGTTTGCAGTATGACGACGTCATCGGAAACAAAGGGGACGCTCCGACGAAAGAACAGCTCAAGGAGTTCGGCCTGGATAGTAGTGAATCGAGTATCAAGATTTCGGGGGGCAAGGAACCGATCGAACTCGTGCTGGGCAAGGACGCGGCGGTCGAGGGAAAGAGTTACGCCAAACTTGCCGGCCGGGACCTGGTCTACGTCATCTCGAATGATCTCAAGACCCAGATTTCAAAAAGCCCCGACGATTTTCGCGACCGGAAGCTGGCGGATCTCTCCGTCACCGACGTGCAAAAAGTCGTTTTCAAAACCCCGGCGGGTGAAATCGAGGCGGAAAAAAAGGACGACCATTGGTCGCTGGTTAAGCCGATCACAGCTCGCGGCGATGATTCGAGAATCGGCGATTTGATTTCTCAGGCGACGACGGCGCGCGTAGATGAGTTTGTCAAGGAGACCACCAACTCCACGACGACCGGTCTGGACATGCCGCGTGGTACCGTTTCACTGTTTACGGCCGCCGCTGAAAAGCCGGCGATATTGAACATCGGCAATGCGGCCACGGATGGAAAAACGAAGGGCGATATCTATGTTAGCCTCTCGACCCGCGAGGCCACGGTGCTGGTTCCCAAAGCGATCGAATCATTGATCGAGATCAAACCGAACGACTTGCGCGACCGGAAGGTCTTGCGTTTTGAGATGGACATTGTGGACCGCGTGACGATCGAGCCGGCGGGGAAACCGAAGCTCGTGCTGGCACGCGACAAAGAGAACTGGGCGCTCAAAGGCGAGACGGATCAGCCGGTGAACGGTGCTGTCGTCAGTCGCATTCTGAGTGAACTCAAGGCCGCCTCGGTCGTAGATTTCGCCTCGGATGTAGCCACCGACCTCGAAAAGTATGGGCTTCAGGAACCGCAGCTAAAAATCACCCTTTCCAGTTTCGCGAGCGAAAACACCTCGGAAACCCAGGCTGGTGAGAAGGTAATCGAAACGCTCCTCATCGGTAAAACAGAGGGGTCGAATTTATACGCCAAGGTCGACAGCGAACCGTATATCGTTTCAATGCCCGCGACGATTCTGGATTCGTTGGTCACCGACCCGATCCAATTGCAGGAGCTGGCTATCTTCAAGGATGAGCCGGGAGATGTCATCAGCCTCGAGCTAATGAACGCCGGACAACCACCGTTGAGCCTGGATCGGGATGAGCAAAAGAATTGGAAGCTCGCCAAGGGAGACGGAAAGCTGGATCAAACGAATATCCAGAGTTTGGTCAACACGCTCTCGAAACTCCGCGCGGTGCGATGGGTGGGTCCAACAGAAATAGGCGACGGTTTGGATAAACCGACTCTGACGGTTTCCTACAAGGCGGGCGGCGACAAAGTACGGTCGTTGAAAGTGGGGAGCCAGACGAAGGATAACATGTGGACTGCCAGCGCGGACGGTTTGAACGGAACCTTTATTGTTAGCAATCCGGACATGGAGGCGTTGCAATTGCCGCTACTCGAGAAACCAGCGGGCGAGAAGCCAGCCGAGGCGAATCCGGCCGCGGCTCCTGGTACGGAGATCAAGGAACCGAAGGCGAGAATCGAAGCGGTGACACCACCCGTATCGGCTCCGCCGCTCCCGACCGAGCCTGCACCCGCACCATCGGAGCCGGCTGAACCACTTCCGCCGCCGACCGCTCCGGAGGCGGCGCCGATGCCCGAAAAAGTGCCCGCGGAAAAGCCAAACGCACCACCGGCGGCCGAGGACGCATTGCCGACTCCGGCACCGCCGAAGGATGCTGAGCTGCCCGCAGGCAAACCGGATCCGGCCCCGCCCGGCGAGGATGCTGCTCCGGTACCAGCACCTCCGGCTGACGCGGAAAAGCCAACCGAGGCGCCACAACCATCACCGGCCGCGGAGGAAGCCCCGCCGACTCCGGCACCCGCCGAAGAAGCGGCCAAGCCTGCTCCCGAGCCAGCCCCCGAGGAGAGTCCGACGCCGCCTCCGAGTGAAGATGCATCCGGTCCCGCGCCTGAATCCGCAGGTCAGTAGCCGGTCCGCCGACGGTTCCGTGAGGGCGTCCGTTAGAGACGAACCCTGGATGCAGATTTGACGAAATGCGCTAGCGGTTGAGTTGTTCGGATAGTTTTTTGGGGTCGCTGGTGGGGAGCTGGCAGACAAAGTTTTCGCACACGTAGGCTTGTGGGATCCCTTCTCGCGGGGCGGCCGTCCTGATGAAGTCGAGTTGCTGGCCGAGCCAGGCCTGGCCGTCGGCGCCATCAGCCAGCAGAACGATTCGATTGGGCATGAAATGCGACCGAATGACAGCGAGCAGTTTCTTCGTTTCGTCGGCGTCGCGCTGGCCGGCGATGACAATCTGGCGCGGCTTTACCAGCGAAGCGTCGAGCGCGCATAACATTTGCGGCACGGCGGTCGGAAGCTTCGTGAGCTGGGGCGTGAAGGTACGGATCGTTTTGCGTGCGCGTTCATCGAGTTTTTCGTCACCCATGATCTGGCCGAGGCGCAAAAGATTGAGCGCGGCGATGGAATTGGGTGACGGCTCTGCTCCGTCATAATCCTCCTTCATACGCAGAAGCACCGAAGGATCATCGCCGGAAGTGCTGTAGTAGCCGCCGGCGGTTTCGTCGGCGAAGGTCGCATCCATCCTGGCCTGAAGCTCAATGGCCCATTGGAGCCACGCCACGTCGAAATCGGCCTCGTAAAGATCGAGGAGTCCCTGGATGAGAAAGGCATAGTCTTCGGCAAATCCCTTCACCTCAGCCGCGCCGTCCCGGTAGCTCCGGCGCAATTGTCCATCCTTCCACATTTCATCCGCGAATAAATTTCGCGGCGCGCTGGGCTGATTCGAGATACGCCGCGTCGCCAAGTACCTGGGCTCCGCGGGCGAAGGCGGAAATCATCAGGCCATTCCAGGCTGTGATGATTTTGTCATCGAGATGCGGCCGTGGACGTTCCTTGCGTTTGGCCAGGAGTTTGGCGCGGGATCGATCGAGCATCGCGTTAGTTTCGGCTTCCGATTTGCCAAATTGATTGGCCGCCTCAGCCACGGTCAGGCGTTGAATGAGCGTATTCTTCCCCTTGAATTCTCCGTGCGGATCGCTGCCGGCGGGTGCATTCCCGTCCGCTTCGACGCCGTAGAAGCGGTTGAAAACTTTGGCATCGTCGTCGCCGAGCGCTTCGTCGATTTCCGATTTCGACCAGACGTAAAACGCGCCTTCGGCGTGCGCGGGTTGGCCATGTGCGAGCAGCGAATCGGCGTCTTCGGCGGAATAGAAACCGCCCTTTGGATCCGTCATATCGCGCTGAACGTAGTCGAGGATATCCTGGGCAATGGCGCCGTAGCGTGCGGCATCGATTGCCGTTTTGTCCGGTCCACTGCCCGCGGCAATTCCAGTCACGATCAAATACGCGTCAAGATAGGAACACGTAAGTTGAGCCTGGTCATAAAGCATCTTTTCGAAGTGCGGGATGTGCCAGAAGCGATCGACTGAATAGCGATGGAAGCCGCCACCGAGGTGATCGTGCATGCCGCCGTCAGCCATTTTGTCGAGCGTGTGCAATGCCATCTTGAGGGCGGTCGGCATTGCGGTGCCGGCAGCTTTGGCTCGCTCACGCGCAACCATCCGAAACAAAAAATTCAGCGTCGACGGTCGGGGGAATTTTGGGGCGTCGCCGAAGCCGCCCCATTCCTCATCAAATGTCCGCGAGAGCTGCGCCAGCGCTGTCTCGAGCACCGCGGCATCGACGGCACCGCTGTCCGCAGTTTCGTTTTTTGCATACTCGCGCAGTTGTTCGACGACTTGATTTCCAGCCTCCACAATCCCTTTCCGATCTTCCTGCCAGCCGCGCGCGACCCGCTCCAGCACCGTCTTGAAACCCGGTCGTCCGAATTTGCCTTCGGGCGGAAAATAGGTGCCGCCGACGAAGGGTTTGAGGTCGGGCGTGAGAAAGACGCTCATGGGCCAGCCACCGCCGCCCGTCGTCGCCTGGACAAAGGTCATATAGACGCGATCCACGTCCGGTCGCTCTTCGCGATCCACTTTGATGTTGATAAAATGTTCGTTCATCACTTTGGCGATCTCCGCATTCTCGAACGATTCGTGCGCCATGACGTGGCACCAATGACACGTGGAATATCCGATCGAGAGAAAGATCGGCTTGTTCTCCTCTTTCGCCTTTCGAAACGCCGTTTCCCCCCACGGATACCAGTCCACGGGATTGTGTTGATGCTGCAAAAGATAGGGGGATTTTTCGCTGGCGAGGTGGTTGGTAAAGGATTCGGCTTTCACGGACTTTGAAGGTTCAGTTGCTTGACAAGCGGCGCTTGCTGCGCCGACTAACGCGACCCATCTCAGCGACGACGACATGAAAATGCGCAGTAACATCGCCTCGACCGTGAGTGACATTCCCCAACAGCGCAAGGCGCTCGCCGGTTTATTCCTGCTCGGCGTGGCGTGCTGCCTCGCCGGGTGCGCGTCGGGAGTTCGGGTCAGGGACACGACGAAAACATTCGACACGGTTGTGATCGATGCGGGCCACGGCGGCCACGATAGCGGTGCGCGTTCGCGCTGGGCGGGGCGGGAGAAAAGCGCAAACCTTGACGTGGCCAAACGGCTCGAACCGAAACTCCAGGCCGCAGGCTTTCGCACGGTGATGACTCGCGACAGCGACGAATTCATTGCTTTGAGCAAACGCGCGAAAGTGTCGAACCGGCAGAGCAACGCCCTGTTTGTGAGCATTCATTTCAATGACTGTCCCAAGCGGAGCATTCGCGGGACGGAGGTCTATTACCGCTCGCCGGTTTCCCGACCGGTCGCCGAGCGGATTCTGGCGGAGATCGATGCGCAGCCGAACTGTTCTGCGCGCTACGTGAAGTCGGCAAATTTTTATGTGCTGCGGAACAACGAGTACCCGGCGGTGCTCGTCGAGTGCGGTTATCTCAGCAACCGGAGCGAAGGCAGTCTGGCAGCTTCGGGGAAGCATCGCGAACGCCTGGCCGACGCGATTGCCGATGCCTTGATCGAACAGCGCGGGCGTGAAGTGCCAAAAGCGGCACCCGTGGCAACAGCGAGTCGTTAGCAGGCGCATTCGTGAGATTTGCTTCCGTCGCCGTGGACGCTGTTTCGATCGTCGCGCTTCGGTGACTCCGGGTCGCGGCAAGGTCATCGCGAAACGATTCGTTGTCCGGCGCCACCAGGACGGAAAGTGGATCGACGACCAGAACGGCCAGCGACGTGAGGCTAAGCAAGAGCGACAGAATTAAGCCCAAAGGCATCAGACGGTGCGCCTGCGATCCCTTCCGAACGGAATCAAAATCTTTATTCGCGTCGGCTGGAATGAGCGTTACGCGGTTGCTTCAGCCAATTCCACCGACGCGCGACGGGAAACACCGAGACCCGCCGTCGTTGGCGGCCGCAGGTCACCATGATCCATTGTCCAGCCGACAGCGGGATCGTGAGCCAGGAGCCAGGCGCCATCGAGGTCGGCGAAGTCCGTTTTTTGCGCAACGACACAACCGGCCGCAATCAGCACACTCGATTCGAGCATGCAACCGACCATGGTTTGGCGTCCTCGTTCGCGACCGTGACGCGCCATGCGCAAGGCCGGAGTCAGGCCGCCGCATTTGACCAGCTTGATGTTGAATCCGACGTAACTGGGCGGGAGCGCACCGACGTCTTCCTCGATCACGCAGCTCTCATCCGCAAAGATCGGGAGAACCAAATGCAACTCGTCGAGTGCACGCGACAGGTCGTGAGGGAAGGGTTGCTCGACAAATTTTACCCGCAGGGCGGCCAGCCGCCGGCATAGTTCGCTCAGGTCGGTTTTTCCCCAGGCTCCATTCGCATCCACGGCCAGGGTTCCCGCGAAGCGCCCCCGGATTTGCTCAACCAAGCCCACGTCCGCGGTGTGGTCGGACTTGATTTTGATCGCCTGAAAGCCCTCGAGCTCGGCAAATTTGACCGGCAGCTCGTCCATCGCAGAAAGGCCGATTGTGCCGAAAGTGGTGACGGAGGTTGGTTTCGTGCCCAGCGCGAGCTCCGTCACGGACACACCTTCCCGTTGCGCGAGCCAGTCCCACAGGGCGAGATCGATGGCGCATTGGGCGGCCCGCGAAGGGGCGACGTATTCCCAACCATCTTTCCAGGCCCGTTGAATGTCCCCTTGCGAACGAAGTTTCAATGATTGCAACCATTTGCTGGCGGCCGCGATTCGATCCAACACCCCGCGCGCGGATTCACCGTAGAATTCTGCGGGCGACGCTTCGCCGAGGCCAGTCACGCCCTCGTGCGTCAGCGAGAGGAAAATGTTTTGCAGCGGTTCGCGTCGTGGCCGGGCGATCCGAAATTGGTGACGTGTGGCGAGGTCGAACGTCTCGGTTTGGAGGTCCATGCGAAAGGGATGGGCAAGGAAGGCCAGGAACTGAATCGGCCTCAGCGCGGGTTTTCACGACTCATAGATTGTGAATATTGGATGACATTCCGGAACCGTTGGCGGCGGCGCCGGGACCTGGGACGATGATTGAAGGCTTGCGGCCCGGATACGTCCTCTGCTTGAAGTTCCCACGATCTCTATAACCATAGTGCTTCACCTATGACGAAAATACTCTTCCTGTTGCTCACCACGGCGACGTTCGCTGCCACCGGGGTTGCCCAGAAGCCGGCGACTCCCAAACCCAAAATCGATGTCTCCGCCTTGCCCGCGCAGGCAACCATGATCGACGATGTGGTGGTGCCGGTGCCGAGCGAAATTTTCGGCGTTCTCGACAAACTGGGCAAGCCGCCGTGGTCCAAGGTCTTGCGTGCGGAAAAAAACGGGAATTCGCCCATCGGCACGGATTCACCGCGCATTGCGCTCCAATTGGGGACGGTGATCGCGGAGGGATTTATCGCGGTCGAGGCCGAGAATCCGGTCGAGGTGAAAAACATCGGGGGAAATGTACGCCGTCTGGCCAAGGCGCTGGGGGTGGAAAAGCAGGTGCAGGAACGGGCGCAGGCCATCATCGATGGCGCGGATGCCAAGAATTGGCCCGCGGTGCGCCTGGAACTGGACGGAGCCCTCCAGGACGTCCGGCAGGCGATGATGGAACTCGGCAGTGAGGCGCTGTCGCAGTTGGTCAGCCTTGGGGGTTGGCTGCGCGGCACCGAGGCGCTGACCGAAGTCGTGGCTTCGAGCTACTCCAAAGACGGTGCTGAACTCCTTCATCAACCCGTCCTGCTGGATTATTTCGATCGGCGAATCTCGACGATGAAGCCCAAGGAGAAGAGCAATCCGCTGGTGGGCGAAGTTCACGCCGGCTTGTTGGAGATCCGTCCGCTGATTGGGCTCAACGACGGTTCACAGATTTCGGAAAAAACAGTGAAAGAAATCGGCGACGTGGCGTCTCGTCTGGTAAAGTCGATCAACTCCAACGCCAAATAGGAAACGGAGACCATGTTCACACGCTGTCTTTTCGGAATTTTCGCCGCGGCATTTTTATTGGCGCCGGTCCGCGCGTATTCGAGCATCGACGACGCGCTTTCTTTCGCGCTCGAAGCTGCCGATCCTTACGTCAAAAAGGGCTTCAGTGTCCGTGAAGACTATTGGGGCGGCGATCTTCCGGTCAAAACCACCAAGGCCATCGTGCACCAGCTTTTCAAGGGGAACGAATATTGGTTTTGGATGGGAACCGACGTGAAAGAGGCGGTGATCTCGATTCACATTTACGATAGCGACGGTAACCTCGCGGAAGTCGAATCGAAGCAACTTGCCGTCACCGGTGGAAAATGCGCCCTGGCGCGCGTCGTGCCGAAAAAAACCGGTTCCTACTACCTCATTGTCGAGGTCGAAAGCTCGCCCAAGGAGCGGACGCATTGGGCCCTGGCCTACGGATTCAAGTGAAGCTCCCCGGAGCCTGTCACCTTTGAGCGCGACTCTGCCTGTCACGGGCGCACGAAATTCGGGCGGTATTCGGCCGGGGTACTCGCGCTTCTCGAGCCCAACCCAATGAGCGAGACGCTGACCCTCGAGTTCGAAAACGCGCGCGTTCTCGCGTCACTTTACGCCAATGATCTTACGCTCCTGAAACGGGCGGAGGAAACTCTGGGCGTGCAAATGACCACGCGCGATGGCTGGTTGCGGGTGGATGGCGAAAAGCAACCGGTGGAACGCGTGCGCCGGCTCTTTGGACAGTTGGACGGCGCCCGGCAGAACGGAGCCAGCATTCGCAAGTCGGAATTCCTCTACGCTCTGCACGCGGCTTCTCACAACGACGCGCCGGGGCTCGATGAGCTTTCCGAAACCCGGATTCAATGCTCTCCGAAGAAGGCCGCCGTGGTGCCCAAGACCGCCGGCCAGCGCGCCTACATTCAGGCGATCCATGATCACGATATGGTTTTTGGCGTTGGCCCCGCCGGGACCGGCAAAACCTATCTCGCGATGGCTTCCGCCGTGTCCGCCCTGAAAAAGGAGCGGGTATCCCGCATCATCCTGACGCGGCCCGCGGTGGAAGCGGGAGAGGCTCTCGGATTTCTGCCCGGAGATCTGCGGGAAAAAATTATGCCGTATTTGCGCCCGCTCTACGATGCACTGCACGACATGTTGGAGGCGGAGGAAATGCAGCGCTGTCTCGAGCGGGGCGTGATTGAAGTCGCGCCGCTCGCCTACATGCGCGGCCGGACCCTGAATCACGCCTTTGTGGTGCTCGATGAAGCACAGAACACGACCACCGAGCAGATGTTCATGTTTCTGACGCGCCTCGGGTCGGAATCCAAATGCGTGGTGACCGGAGACGTGACCCAGATCGATCTTCCTTCCAATAAACGCAGCGGACTGGTCGAGGCTCTCCAGGCGCTGGGCAGGATTGACGGCATTGCATTTTGCCATTTTACCGAGCGGGACGTGATTCGCCACGAACTGGTCCAGGCCATTGTTCGTGCTTATCGGCGCCACCGCGGAACCGGGGAGGCCGAAAACAAGCGTTGATTTCCCGGTCGGGATTCCGACAGTTTCTGCTCTTGTCGCATGTTTGGATTCTTCGAACGCCAGCGCCTCGTTAAGAAGGGATTCGCCGCCTCCAAGCAACGGAGACGGCGGACCGAGAGCGAAATCTTGCAGACGCTGGAATACGGCGGCTTCGGCAAGTTCGTCGTCTGCGTGCTTTTCATCGCCGGGCTGTCCTGGCTGCTCATTTATCCGGATTCGCTGCCGCAACCGGTGGACAAGATCCTGATTGTCGGCCTGGTCTTCCTGACGGCCCTGGCGCAGCTCTGGATCAATCATCCGAACACCTTCGCGCGGAACTCGAGGGTGCTGCTCATGTTCGGCGTGTGCCTCTTTCACCTGGGGATTGTGAAGCTGATGCTCGTTGCCGCGGACGCCACCGCCAAGGACCTGCCGGGAACATTCACGGGACTCGAGCGCCGGGAAATATGGTTGCTGGCGTTGCCTTACTCACTGGCACCGCTGCTCATGTCAGTATTGCTGGGCCGAAACCATGGCATCTTCGCCGCCATCTATGTGAGCCTTTGGGGGTCCATGATTTATCGTGGCATTGACGGTAAATTTCTGGTCATGAGCCTGATTTCTGGCTTCATCGCCGTTTTCGTCACCCTGCAGGTCCGGCGCCGTTCCCGCCTCATCCGGGCGGGAATCTTTGTCGGTCTGGCCAGCTGGTTGCTCGCGATTCTTTTCGCCAAGATTCCGGTAAGCCAACTCGCCACCCTCGGGGCCACCAGTTGGAAATTGATCGGCTTCGAGTCGATGGTCTGCATCGGCAGCGGAGTGATCACGGCGTTTTTGGTCAGCGGATCACTCCCAATTTTTGAATCGCTGTTTCGCATCACCACGGACATCTCGTGGCTCGAATTGCAGGACCTGAATCACCCGCTTTTGAAGCGGATGATGCTCGAAGCGCCCGGCACTTATCAGCACAGCCTCGTCGTCGGGACCCTGGCCGAAGCGGCCTGCGAAACCGTCGGCGCCAACGCCACCATGGCGCGCGTATGCAGCTATTTTCACGATATCGGCAAGCTGGTGAAGCCGGAGTATTTCACGGAAAACATGCGGCACGGGCGCAATCCGCACGACGATCTGGCGCCGACCATGAGCGCTCTCATCATCATCGCCCACGTGAAGGAAGGCGTGGATCTTGGGCTCAAATACGGGCTCAACCAGGAGGTGATTGATGTCATTCAGCAGCACCACGGTACATCCCTCGTTTACTACTTTTACAAGCGCGCCTTGCAGCAGCAGGAGGACGCGCGGGCCGGCGGGAAAATCATGAATATCCGCGAGGAAGATATTCCGGAAGTGCGTGAGGAAAGCTTCCGTTACAGCGGTCCGCGCCCGCAAACTCGCGAGTGCGCCATCATCAGTCTCGCTGATTCAATCGAAAGCGCGTCCCGGAGCATGGAGCGGGCGACGCCGCAGAAGATTGACCAGCTCATCACGGGCATGATCGAGAAGCGTATCCTCGATGGACAGCTCAAGGAGTGTGACCTGACGATGAAGGAACTCGAGCTCGTGGCGGAAAGTTTTCGAAACACACTCCAGAGCATGATGCACAGCCGCATCGCCTATCCGGAGGAAAAGAAAAAGTCGGAATCGCGGCCGCCCACGTCGAAGACAAAAGCCAGCACCGCGGCTTGAACTCCGGCGCCTGCAACGGAGGCGGGGGCCACGCTGAGCGAGTCATTCGAGGTGATGCTCGTTGTGCATGAAGGCGGTCCTGCTCAATCGGCAGCGTCGCGTGCCGGTTCGCATGCCCTGGCTTCGCCAGGCCCTTGCTCTCGCGCTGCCGCAGTGTGCGGAATCCTCGGGCGATGGGGGGGGTGCCCTCCGGCAACTTCCGGAGATCAATGTCGTTCTGGTCTCGGATGTGGCGATGGCCCGGATGCATTTGGACTACATGGGAATCGCGGGTCCCACCGACGTTCTGACCTTTCAGCACGGGGAAATAGTCATCAGCGCGGAGACAGCGCAGAATATGGCGCGGGATTTCAACCACCCAGTTGAGGTGGAAATCGCCCTTTACAGCGTGCACGGCTTCCTTCACCTCAATGGCTTCGATGATCTCGAGCCGCGCGCGGCCGCAAAAATGCGCCGCCTTCAAGAGCGCATCTTGAGCGCTGTCCGCTCGCAACTCCCTCACCCTTGAAAATCATGAATTGCCGACATTTCATTCTGCCCCTGCTTCTTTCCGTCAGTCTCCTACCGGCGCAGCAACCGCTTCGCGACGCCGCGCCCCCGGATGCCAGCCAGATTCTACAGGCCCTCCGCATGATCCGCGAGCAGCAGGTCAAGCAGAAGAAATCTCAGCGCGAAAAAGCGATGCGTGACGTCCGGACCGCCGGTGCGAGTGCTGCCACGGCGGCTTCATCCTGGGAAGATGCGGTGCGGCAGGTGCAATTCGAGGGGATGCCCAAGGAGGGTACCGCGTTCAAGGAATGGAAAGCGGGGCCGGGAGACGCGTTGAGCGAAAAGGAATGCCAGAGCGCCCTCCAACTCTATTTCCGCTGGCTGGCCCTGACGTTGCAGCGCGCCAATGGTGCCACCATTCGGGAGCTGCTTCCGACTGTCGTTCAATACACCAAGGACTTGCAGGCCGATCAGGTGGCCATGGAAAACCTCGAAGACCGCATGAAACGGGAGGAGGAACAGGCCAAGGATGGCAAACGCGGCGCCCGCGAAAAACGGGGTGATGACCGCAATACCAAGCGGATGCACGACGACATCCTGCTGCAGCCTCTCCCGGGAAGTCCTCCCGTGAAAGCGCTCGGCATTGGCGATTTGCTTGATGCGGAAGCCTGGGAGATGAACCCGGGCAATCTCGACGGCATGTTTCAGTCCATCATTCTGCCGGAACTCCGAGCCCTGAATGACCCTCGGGTGATCGAATTCTGGGACATAAAAATCAAGCGCGAGAGTGAGAAGGCGCAGAAGACCAAGCTCGCCTACGATCTCGATAAGTTTAACAATGAACGCCGCCCGCAACTCCTGTGGAACAAGGCGCACGAATACGCGAATCTGGGCCTGCGTAATCGTGCCGTAACTGAAATGTTTATGGTCTTGAAAACGTATCCAACGCATCCGAATGCCGGCAACTGGATTGCTGAGATCGAATCGCTGCTGACTCCGGCCCCGGCCCTGCGGGCTCCAGCGGCGCCGGAAACCGAGGCGCCGCCGGGATCGGCGCCGGCCACCACGGGAGGCGCGGCGTCGCCGTAGCGAGGAAACATGGCCGATACGCTCGTCGTCCAGGAATCAGAAACGGCCTCGGCCACCGAGCTGCCCTGGAATGTGGTGGTTCACAACGATCCGGTGAATCTCATGACCTACGTCACGCGAGTCTTTATGAAGGTGTTCGGCTTTTCCCGCGCCACCGCCGAGCATCACATGATGGAAGTCCATCAATTGGGCCGGAGCATCGTCTGGAGTGGCAATCGCGAACCGGCCGAATCCTACGTCCAGCAGCTGCACGGTTACCTGCTGCTGGCCACCCTCGAGAAAGTAGATTAAGTGCGCGTCCTCCGAGTCAATGATCAGACCGTCAGCGTCGGTCCGTTGGACGTTTTCGCCATTGAACTCCTGCACCAGGCCCCGGTTATCGCGCGTGACGACGATGACGCCTCGACGGCGCGTCTTTATCCGAGCCCAACCGGAGAGCGGGAGCCAGACTTCGACGAGGAGTGGAAGACGTATGTCAGTCCTGATCTCCAGCACCTTTTTGCCAGCAGTCTCGAGATCATGGAGCAGGACCTGGCGGACGTCCCGCCTGCGGACGATTCCGCAAAAACCCATACCCTGCAGTTGCCCGTTTCCCACCTCGAAGCCTGGGTCCACGGATTGAATCAGGCCCGCCTGGCGCTGGCCGCCCGCCACGGATTTGACGAGGACGATATCGAAGGCCGGTTGCCGTTCGAGGATGGCGAGCGCGCCCTCGCCCTTTTCCAAATTCATCTCTACGGATTTTTGCAGGAATGCTTCTTAATGGAACTCGGTGACAGGTGACTCCTTCCGATTGATCGCCCGCTTGTTGGTTTTTCGTTTCGCAATTTGACGCACTGGTGTCACTGTCCGCGCCCTGATGGACAAAGCTCAAACCATCCTCATCGTCGATCCCGAGACGGACTTTCTCGAGTGGGCCAAACGCCAGCTCGAGACTCCGTCCACGCGCGTCATATCGGCTACAGCGGCCGATGACGCGTTCAAGCTGTGGACCCGCGAAGAGCCTGACTTGCTGATCACTGAGACCCATCTCTCGCCCTTCAGTGGCATGGAACTCCTGGTCAAGGTGCGCGGCCGCTCACCCAATGCCGTGGTCGTGCTGACCAGCCAGTTCGGGTCCACGCAGATTGTCATCGAGTCGATGAAGCTCGGCGCTTTCGATTTCATTCGGAAAGAGACGCTCCCTTTTAATCTCAAGGTCGTCGTGGATGCCGCGCTCAATGCGCAGGCGGAGATGAAGGCGGCCACAGCCTTCAAGCCGCGTCTGACGGTCGAGGAACATCAGGACTCGCTGGTGGGCAAATCGCCTGCCATGCAGCAGGTCTTTAAAATGATCGGACGCGTGTCGCACAGCGACGCCGCCGTCATGATCACGGGCGAAAGCGGGTCCGGCAAGGAACTCGTGGCGCGGGCCATTCATCACTACAGCCAGCGCAGCGAACGGAGTTTCGTCGCCATCAATTGCGCCGCGATTCCCGAGCACCTGCTGGAAAGCGAGCTCTTCGGTCATGAAAAGGGCGCCTTCACCGGCGCAACCGGCCAGCGCGCGGGGCGGTTCGAGCAGAGCCACGGCGGCACTCTGTTCCTCGATGAGATCGGCGACATGCCCTTGTCGCTTCAGAGCAAGATTTTGCGGGTCCTGCAGGACGGGCAATTCTCGCGCGTCGGCGGCAACGATGTCCTGACCAGCAACGCGCGGATCATCGCCGCCACGAATCGAAACCTCGAAATCGAAGTCACCGAAAAGCGTTTTCGCGAGGACTTGTTTTACCGGCTTAATGTCGTCCGCGTACAATTGCCGCCCTTGCGTCAGCGCGTCGAAGACATCCAGATTCTGGTCGAGTATTTCCTGCAAAAAGTGGCCACGCAAAAGCGCCTGCCGAAGATGAGCATTAGCGAGGAAGCGATCCGGCTGCTCGAGACCCATTCCTGGCCGGGCAACGTGCGCGAACTCGAAAATACCGTCGAGCGCGCCTGCGTTCTTTCCTCGACCGATTTGTTGTTGCCCAAGGATATTCCACTCGGTCTCACCCGGGCCGTTAATGTGCCGGCCGTTCCCACCGAAAGGTCCGGTGAAATCACCACGGAACGCGCGATCGAAATTCTACTGAACGCCGCGTCTGCGGATCCTAATACGCAACTTCTGCCGTGGCTCGAGCGCGAATTCACGCTGCATGCCATGACCGTGACCAAGGGAAATCAAGTGCGTGCTGCCAAGCTACTCGGCATCACGCGCGCCACGCTACGCAAGCGCATCGAGCGTTTCAATATCACCAAGGAACTCACTATTACGTAGTTCCCGCCATTTCGCTCCCCAGACTCTCCCTCTACCATAAGCGGAGAGCAAATGGATGTGCGCGCCAAGATGTTTGCGTGGCTCCTCGAGCCCGGGGTGGGTCGGCAGTGTATTTGGCCACACCTCGCGCGGTGGAATGCGGTTGCTCACTCCATCGCATTGCCAAGTTCAGGAAGGCGTGATTTCGGCGCCGAAAAAGTGTTTGAAGCCTTTGGGATCAATGAACCGTTCAAGTTCTGGGGACGAAGTCATGCCTCACTTGCGGCGTCAACATGGGCATCGGCGGAATTGGGTTCCAGAGAGACGCCCTCGCGGGCGATGAGCCTGGGCATTCCTTCACCGATCCACGTCGTCGGGTGCCGCAGTGATGAGATCCGTTTGGGGGCATTCATTGTGGCCCGAGGCGAAAATGCCTTCGGTCGCGTTACGATCAAACTGGCCGACTGCGGCGATTCCTTCTCATTCTGGAGTAATTCTCGACCACATTTCCTTGCACAGACGCGACATTGGCTGTCGAAAAGGGAACGATTCGCAGAGAAGCCGGGGTGGCGAAATTGGCAGACGCGCCAGACTTAGGATCTGGTTCCGCAAGGAGTAGGGGTTCGAGTCCCCTCCCCGGCATTGTTTTGGGTGAGGGAAATGGCGACACGCGCCGGAAGGAGGAGCGTTGGTGGTGTCTATGGCCAGCCGAGTTTGCCGGCGCGCGGCAAGCTACGCGCGAGAATCGCCGCGCTGGGTGTTCAGCCCAGACTTTTTCGGGGCGCGGGACTTGTTCCCCCTTTCTCGTTCGCCGGTAACAATCGGTCGACGGGGCGCCGTTGCCGGCTTGCTTCGTGCGGCTTTGGTCAGTCCATTTCCAGCGCAAACACACTCGCGCGTTGCCCCGGCGTAGAGAAACTCCCCTTCACCGTGGCGGCGCGACGCGCTGCGAAGAACTTCTCGCGCGCTTGGGCTCGGCGAATGATGAACGTATCGCGCCATCGCGAAAGGCTGCTTGCGCTCGACTTCGATCGTCTGAGATTGCTCATGCCATGTCCATGGACACCTTCGATCAACTGCTCGCCGTGCCTGGCCTGCAACGCCTTTTCGACCTGGCCTGGAGGACATTTGGAGTGAATCCAGCGCTGGTCTCGGCCGATGGCCAGCGACTGGTGATTTTTGAGATAAAGGAGCGGGCGCAGCCTTTTTGCCACCGGCTCCAGAGCTATCCGGGCGGACCGAAGCTTTGTGCCATGTGCGATCAATCGAAGTTTCTCGAGGCTCGGCGGGATGGGAGATCGCTGCGTTACCGCTGCCACGCTGGACTGACCGAATTCGTGATTCCAGTTATTCGGGATGGGCAAATTATTGCGCTGCTGCAGTGCGGGCAGGTTCATGATCGGTCGCCGTCGCCCACGGAGTGGGCGAAGGCGCGAGCTTCCCTGCAGAGCGCGGGTATTCCTTCGCGAGAGTTGGGTGTGCTTTATAAGCAGGCGCGCGTCTTGCAACCGGATCGCCAGGACGATCTGCTCGAGTTGCTTACCCTCATTGCCGGGCGGTTGTCCCACGCGGACGAGCGCGAGCTTCGCATGTCACCAGGTCCGGCCCAGGCGGCGCTCGGTCGTGCGATGACTTATATCGAGACGCATTTGTCGGAGCGACTGACGATCGAGACGATCGCGAAAACGGCGGGATGTTCACCGCGGACGTTGATGCGTCTTTTTCGCAGCGAGGTGTCGTGCAGTGTGGTGGATTTTGTGCTCCGCCGTCGCATCGCGCGGGCGAGACAGCTGCTTCAGCATGGCACGCTGACCTGCGCCGAGATCGCCTTCGAGTGCGGGTTCGGCAGCGTGCAGCACTTTAACCGAATCTTTCGCCGCCTGGAGAACACGTCACCCACGGAGTGGCGGCTGGCGCAATCGCGAGAGATCGAGAAATGAGCCGCCTTCGGCAGTCGCGAAAAGAGGTCATCGTTTCATGTTACGGTCGCTGCTTCCGGTGGAAATACCCGGCACACCATGCTCGACGAACGTGAACAAGAGCGATTCATGCAGCTTTGGACGGGGGCGCAGCCTGCCGTCTCGAACTACATTCGCGCCGTGGTCCGGGATGCGGCGGCGGCGAAAGATGTCCTGCAGGAGACGGCGCTGGTGCTGTTTCGAAAATTTGCGGAGTACGATGGCAAGCGGCCGTTCCTCGGCTGGGCGCTGGGAGTGGCACGATTTCAGGTGCTGGGGTTTCACCGCGATGCGGCGCGGAGTTTTCTGACCTTCGATCCGGACTTGTTTGAGCGTTTCACCGCGCAGTGGGCGGCGTCCGCGCCGGTGGCGGAGGCGCGTGCGGGCGCACTGCAGGCGTGTCTTGGGCGGCTGGCGGCGCGGGCGCGGAAAGTGGTGCAGATGCGATACTTTGAAGGTCTCACGGCGGTGGATATCGCAGAGCGCACAGAGTCGAATGGAGCAGCTGTACGCGTGATGCTGCAACGCATTCGCGAGCAGTTGCGGGAGTGTATCGCGCGGCAAATGGACGCGGAAAGGAGCGTAACGTAATGGACGCGGAGAGGCTGATTGCGGCCTATCTCGATGATTCGCTGAGCGAAGCGGAGCGGTCGGACTTGACTGCATGGCTGCGCGCCGATGCGGAGAATCTGCGTATCTTCACCGAGGCGGTCATTCTGGATCAGCAAATCCGTGAGACCGTGGAGGCGGAGGCGGTGCGCGAATCGGCGGAGCCGTTTGTGGCAGCGCAACGATCGGCCTCCGCCCGTGGCGCGAATCGTTGGCGCAAATGGCTGGCGCTGGCGGCGTGCATCGCGTTGCTGGCGCTTGCAGGTGTTTGGTTGCAGCGCAGTGCGGCACCGCCGTGGATCGCGAACATCGCGTTGACGCGCGGTGCGATCGCGGCGGACGCAGCGGTTTATCGCACCGGACAAAAGCTCCCGAGCGGGCGGGTGACGCTGAGCGCCGGGGCGATGGAACTTTTGCTCAGCAATGGCGTGCGCGTGGTTTTTGAGGGGCCGGGTGAATTGGAATTGCTCACGCCGATGCGGGCCGCCCTGCGCAGCGGACAGGCGGTCGTGCGCGTGCCGGAGAATGCGAAGGGATTCCAACTGGAAACGCCGGCCGCGAACGTCGAGGACCTCGGCACCGAGTTTGGCGTGAAGGTTGGGCCGGGCTTGAGCACCGATGTGCAGGTGTATGAGGGCGTGGTGGTCACCACGGCGAATTCCGTCGCGTCGTCCGGGAGTTTTCCACAGCGGATCACGGCGGGAAATGCGGCCCGCTTTGCGCCGGGCGAGAATGCCGCCGGAAGCGCGCTGCAATACGCGCCTCAGCGTTTCGTGCGCCGGCTCCCAGTCGATCGTCCCATCGAACTCACCGAGAATGCTGACCTGCAATTCAATGCCACTCATTTCGAGGAACTCGTCGTATCGCGGCCGGAGCAGCCGATCGTGGCGGACGGTGACTTGTCGGAATGGAGCGACGAGGGTGCGTTCCGCGCCCAGCGCGAGGGCAGCGATGCCGCCAGGCAATTCGTCGAAGGCCGGATGCGCTACGATGACCAGTTCCTCTACATCGGCGCGCACATCGGCGATCCCGCGCCGATGAAAAGCGTGATCGATCCGGCGACCGATCCGGAGCTGGGCTGGCGCGGCGGCGGCTTGCAGGTGCGCCTCGCTACTGATCGCGCGCTGGGCTGGCCCGTGGATGCGAATGCTCCCGCGTATTACCAATTCCGCCGGATGGAGCCGGACGCCACGCATTTGGCAAACGCCACCAGTAACCGGCTCGCGCACCTCACAATGTGGTATTACGCGCCGACGAAGCAGGGCTGCCTGCATGTGGATTACGGAATGGATTTTCACGGCGGCATGGCGAACCCATCCGGCTATCGTGCGGCCTTCCGCCTGGATGCGGACGGACGTGGCTACACGCTCGAATACGCGGTGCCGTGGTCGGTGCTGAACGCGGCCAACGATCCGCCGCGGTCCGGCGACGAGCTGGCGATGTCGTGGACGGCGCACTGGAGCGATAAAGGCGGACGGCTCTGGCGCGGTCAACTCGTTGAGATCCGTAATGCCGCGGAACCGCTGCGCATCCATACGTGGGAGCGGGCTGCGACGTGGGGACGTGCTTTTTTCCGCTGACAATCATGAGACGAGCCGTTCTGCTACCTCTGTGTCTTATTGCCTCGCTGCTTGTTCGTGCGGAGTCCGAGGATCAGGGCGCGCGAGCTCGGAACAAACACCTCTTCATCGTGCCGCCACCGGGGCCGGTCGTGATCGACGGGAGGCTGGACGACTGGGATTTGTCCGGGCCGATCGACATCTATGTGACGCGTGAAAGCTTCGACACGCAGGGCGCACGTATCGCGGCGATGTATGACCAGGACGCGTTCTATCTCAGCGGCGAGATGAATGATCCGACGCCGATGATGAACCGGCATGACCCGAAGGTGAATGCGGAGAAGGCATGGGACGCGGATGCCTTCCAGTTTCGCCTCGTGACTAATCCGAAGCTCCCTTATCCGATCCATGAGAGTTCGCGGGATAAACCCAAGCCGAATCCCGGCATCTGCCACATTCAAACCTGGTATTACACGGATCGGAAAGAGTCGTTTTTGTTACTCCAGTAGCGTGCACGTCTCAACTCCATATCTCCTGCGATGAAACGATTCTCCATTCCCTCCGGGATACTTTTACTCATTTCAGCATCGCGCGGCGCAATGGCTCAAGACGGGACGGACCCGGATTCGCCGTACCGGGTGACCATTAACGGCGATCCAGTTGCCATCTACCGCGCGCACACCTGGGAACCCGGCTATGTTCCATCTTACGGTGGTCCGTATTGGTTTTGCTCGTTGGATATGGCTGAACCGACAAGCGTCGAGATCACGACGATGCGCCCGCTGGACAAATTGGTGGTGTTGCCGGAGTCGCGTGGCGTTGCGGGGACGGTGAGCGGGACGAAGGCTGTGATCGAACTTACTCAGCCGGGACAGACGGTCTTTGAGCCGGACGGGAAGAATGGGGCGTTGATGATTTTTGCCAACCCACCCGAATCGGCACCACCGGACAAAGGTGGCCCCGACGTGAAATACTTCGGCCCGGGCGTTCACGACGCGGGAACCATCGAACTGACCGACAACCAGACACTCTATCTCGCGGCCGGCGCGGTGGTGCGGGGTGGCATCCACGCTCACGGAAAGAACATAACGATTCGCGGACGCGGGATTCTCGATGGCAATTCGTATCCGCGTATGAAAGGCCCGACCCGCTACCCGGTGCTGCTCGACGAGTGCCGCGACCTGACCATGGAAGGCATCATTATCAAGGACGGCTGGAGCTGGTCGCTCGTGCCGCGCGGTTGCGACGGGGTGACGCATCGATAACATCAAGATTCTCTGCGCCAGGGTCGAGAACGGCGACGGCTTTGATCCGGTCAATTCCAGCAACGTCACGCTGACCAATTCATTCATCCGCTCGGATGACGATTGCATTGCGCCGAAGGGAATGGGTGTGAATTGGGAGAGCTACTACCGCCCGGAGAACGGCGGCGAGGGAGCCAACGGTGCGGCATTGGAGAATCTGCGTGTCGAGAATTGCATCCTGTGGACGGATCGCGCGCACGTGTGGCGCATCGGCTGCGAATCTCGCGCCGAGGCCATGCGTCAGTTTATATTCGGCAATATCGACGTGCTCCACTTCCCGGATCTCTGGACGCCTGATGAAGTGCCTTTCTGTATCAGCCTGGAACCGAGCGACGAATTGCCCCTGGAGAATTTTCTGTTCGAGGACATCCGGATTCGCACCACTGGCCAGCGAGGTTTTATTGATGTGCGTCCGAAGGTCACACAATGGGCGCGGAAGCCCGTGCCGGGCCGGATTCAAAACGTGGTCTTCCGTAATGTGTCGTTCACCGGGCCGGCAGGCCAAATGCCCGGTCGCATTCGCATCAGTGGTCCCGGCCCCGATCACGCGGTTGCCAATGTGAGCTTTGAAAATGTTACGCGAAGCAATGAATCCGTAACGGCGACAGCCCCGGGCGTCGAGGTGTTGGGATTTGTCCATGGCATCTCGTTTACCGGTTCTGCAACGAGTCCCGAAACCGCAAAGCCAATTCCAGACCGACAAGCCAACAGCGCCACGGCCGGCCAGCCCCGGCGTCAACGGCCGATCGTGCTGATCGAAGCGCGACAAGCCCGCGGTGTGATTGCAACCCAAGGCGGCGCCGACGGTCTGAACCAGGCAGCCGTGGTTCGGCTTCAGGATGGCTTCAAGCGGGCGACTGGAACTTTACTCCCGGTAGTGGAGGAAGCCGCGGCCGGACCCGCGGTTATTCTCGGTGATTCAACGCAGGCAGAGGCCGAAGGAATGGAGGCCGATCAGATTCCAGCGGGAGAGTTCGAGATCAGAACCACCCGCCATCACGTCCTGATCGTCGGCGATGCTGCTGGCGTGCTCCGCGGTGTGGATCGCTTCTTCGCCAGCGCTCTCGACTATGTTCCGGATGGGACGACCGAAACCGGCACCGATCTCGTCGTCGCGCCCATATCGATCAGCAGGCAGACGGAATGACCGGCGGGACATCCCTTTGCGCTCCCTTCTTTTTGCCATCGTCTCACTTGGCTCTGCAATATAGCCCTGCGCGCATGAATTCACCGCGTTGCCGCCGGCTTGCGCGCCGGCAGTTTATCAAGTCCACCTTTGTGCTGGGCGCATCGGGACTTTGGCTGCCAGGCATCGTGCGCGCGGCGTCTGCACCGACGACGAATCCTACCGCGGCGCTCCGTCTCGCCTGGACGGACAAGCTGCGCTGGGACGCTGTGGTGGACCTCACCGGCGTCGTGGACGACGACGAATTCTGGGATGAGCGATTGGAACGCGCGCAGCAGGCGGTGACGGAAAAAGGTGGCGGCGTGGTGTTCTTCCCGGCGGGAACGTATCGGTTCCGCGAGGACATTCGGCTGCGCAGTGGCGTCATCCTGCGTGGCTCAGAACCGGCAGTGGGAACCTCCGCGCGCGACGAGCGGTTTGCTCCGGCGTCGCGTCTGGAGTTTCCGCGCTACGCGTCGAGCTTCACTGGGAGCGGCACGCCGGTGGACACCGCGTTCAAGGGCATCGTGCTGGCCGATCCGGCGACAGCGGCGAACTGCGGTGTGGTTCATCTGGCCATCAATCGAGGCTGCATCGCACTCGCTGAAACTGAGGAGCATCGCTGCGGCGCGAACCGGCTCGTATTCGGCTGCGTCCTGCGCAATGCCGCCGGAGTTATGGCGGAGGTTCCCAACACCCAACAGAACCAACCGGCCTGGCTCCGCTACACGCACAAGTTCCGCCCGGCCATCCGTGTCCATGCCGCCGAAAATGCGCTCGTGGCGAACAACCGGATTCCGAAGAGCGGCGATGACAATTTCACGATGAAGGATTACCCGCTGCTCGACAGGCAGAAGAAGCTCGTGGCGTTCGACGTCGAGTTTGATTATGACAATCGCCCCGGCATTTATGTGAACCATCATTGCATCGGCGGGGCGGGCGGCAGCGGCGACGACGGCACACCGGAGACGCATCCGTGGGGTTTCCGCAAGGGCACGGTCATTCGCGATAACTATGTGTTCAACACCGGTCGTTGCGCCATCGGCTTCAGCGGCGACGGTGTGTTTTGCACGGGCAACGTCGTTCGCTTTCCGAAAGGACTCGTGCGACCCACGGTCACCGGCGTGCATTGCAGCTACGGTTCCTCCACGAATGACAATCGCGCCGTGGAGATGCGCGGCTGGCGCTGGGTGGTGGAGGACAACGACTACGAAGTGCACAGCAATCTGTGCTCGGATGGCAAGTATCGCATCAACGACGGCGAAGGGCTGATGCACGAGGACCATTGCAACTCGACCATCGTGGACAGCCGCCTCGTCAATAATCGCGGCAACAGTTACCTGTCACTCTTTCACGTCGGCGCCATCGACGGCCTGCACGTCGAGGGCAACGACATCGCGACGCAGGCGGGCGACTCGGACATTTACGTCACGGCGGCCCGCCACAAGCAGCCCGGCAACTTTCCCATCAAGCGCGTGACCATCGTGAAGAACGTCACGCACACCAACGGCATCCGCGTGCAGGGCTGGCCAGCGGAGAAAGTGGTCGTGAGAGACAATCGCCACGTCGCCACCAAACCGGGACTGTTGATCAACGAAGCCGATGCGGAACTGGCCAATAACACAAATTACGAAGTCCGCACGGGAGCGCCGGCGCGGTGAACACGGACGCCCGATAACTTCACCGCTCGCTCTCCCCCCGTCCGTGGTCTTGAGCGCGGATGGCTGTCCAGGCGTCCGGATGCACGATGCCGCGCCCGGTGGCCAGCATGGCGGTTCCCGCGGAGCGAGGCTGCAGCCGTCGTCGAGCAGGTGTGGATTAAGGCGTGAGCGGCTGGCATTCGCCGTTCACATAAAGGCAGAACCTCTTGTTACGTTTCGGCCCGGATTTGGAAATACACGGAGCCTATGAACGTTGCTCAGTTGCTGTGCTTTTCCGACATGATAACTTGGAACACGAAATATATCCGCGGTCTGCATTCCGTCATTATCCTGTGCGCCATTCTCGTGCCGAAGGTTTGCGCGGCTGACGTTTCCTTTTCTGTGGAAATCCCGCGCGATGGGCGCGTGTCGATTGCGATTTACAACCAGGACGGGCAGATGGTGCGGACGCTGGCAACGGGAAAGCCGGTGAGCAAAGGGCTGCGCCAGGTCACGTGGGATGGGTTGGATCGTTATGGTGTGCCGCAGCCTGCGGGTGACTATACTTGGAAGCTGCTGGCGACGGAGGGGTTGCGGGCGGAATTCATCACGCAGGTGGGGCAGAATGTGGATCCGGTGTGGGAGAAGGCGACGGGAAATCATGAGTCGCCGAATGCGGTGGCGGTGGATGCGACGGGATTGTATCGCATCGGGGCGACAAATGAGGGCGCGCATTGGGGCGTGAAGACAGATCTCGGTGGACGGCATGTTTGGACGAATGATCGCTGGGCGAAGGATCCGTTTGTGCAGAGCACAATGGCGGTGACGCTGGTGGGCGAACGACTGTTTGAACTGCTGCCGAATGGTCACGTTTATGGCTACCGCTCGACGACAGGGCGCGTTTTCACGGGTGGCGATTTTGATTCGAAGCCGTGGAATCTACGCTGGGAGGGGTTCGAGCCGCCGCCGGAGGCGAGTGACCGGGCGAAGCGGAAGCTTAGCGCTGCCGAGAGTCCGCGCGATCTCGCGGGCGATGCGGCGAATGGCCTGTTGGTGGCGGCGTTTCCGCAGCATGACGCGGTGGCGTGGTTTTCGGCGGAGGATGGGAAACTAGTGGATTCGGCGAAAGGACTCGCGAGTCTGGCGGGCGTGGCTGTGCGCAAGGATGGGACGGTGTTTGCGATTTCGCAGGGCGCGGTGGTGGCATTCTCGAAGGAGAACAAGACGCCGCGCGAGATCATTGCGGCGGAGAAGCTGCAAAACCCGTGGCGGCTATGCGTTAGCGCGAAGTCGGGCGATATTTTCGTCGCGGAGAACAGCGATGCCGCGAGCCGGGGCGAAGGCGCGACGCGGCATCATCAGGTGAAACGTTTCACCGCCGATGGAGCGCTCGTGAAGGCTTTCGGCAAGCCGGAAGGCCGCACGGATGGTGTGTATGTGCCGACGGATTTTCGTGGGCTGACGGACATCGAGGCGGATGTGGATGGAGGCTTTGTGGTGACCGAGGGCAGGCACACGCCGCCACGTCGATCGGCACGCTTCGATGCCGACGGCAAGCTGCTCCGCGAGTGGTATGGCGCGCAGCACTATGGCGTCGTCGTTTGCCCGGAGCCGGGTGACCCAGCGCATGTGTGGCTCCGTGCGAATGCTGACAAACCAGGCCTCGTGCGCTGCGAAGTGGACTACGCGAAGAAGTCGTGGCGCGTGGTGGAAATCTATCAGGACGTGTTCACGGATAACCCATACGCGGAGGTGCCGATGGTACCGTATCTCTTCGCGCGGGATGGTCGCATTTACATCCAGGGCGGAGCGGTGCAGCCGAGTGGGATGTCGCTGAGTATCTACGATCAGGTGGCGAAACGCATCCGCCCATGCAACGCCAGCGAGTCACGCGACAACAAGAAGCGGGTCTATCTTTGGAACGATCTCAACGACGACGGTCAGGCAACGGACGACGAGGTCGAGTGGCTCAAGCGCACCAAGCTCGGCGGCTGGATCAACCCGCGCGACATGACGCTGCTCACCACGGATTTTGCGACGGACTACCAGCCGGGCCACCTGCTCACGCCTGCGCGTTTCACCGCCGGCGGCACGCCGGTCTATCAATGGAACGAAGCCCGCAGGTATTCGCCCTGGCAGGAAAACGGCCAGAGCTTTTACCCGCTCGATTTCCGGCAAGGCGAGGATGGGAGTTGGTTCGGCAGCTTCGCCGCGAGCGCGAAGAATCCGCATGACGGCAGCGAAAATCACGGCGCGTGGTATTACAATTCCTGCTCCGCGATCGACCGCCTTGTGAAGTGGGACAAAGACTGGAAGCCGCTCTGGAGCGTGGGTCGGCACAGTCCCGACAACGACCATGAGACCGGCTCGACCGCGATGGCGCGCGGCATGGTTGGGCTCACGCACGGCTGCATCGTGTGGGGCGATGCGTCCGATGAGGAGGTCTGTCGACCGACGGTGTGGACGGAAGACGGGCTTTACGTGGATGAGCTGTTGCGCGTGCCCACGGACGACCTGCCGAAGGCGGTCTACGGCATGGATAACACGAACGAGTATCCGCAAGGGCACCTCTACACCGACGTGAAAACGGGCGAGACTTTTTACTACGCATTGAATTCCGGTGGCGGCGCGCCGATTTACCGCGTCACCGGTTGGGATGGCTGGCATCGCGCGAGTGGGAAGATCACGCTCGGTGCCGCCGCAACGAACACGGCAAAACGCGATGGCACTGGTTTGAAAGCCGAGTACTTTAACAACGCTGACTGCTCCGGCGAACCCGCATTCACCCGCACGGACAAGCTCATCTATTTCAACTGGGCCAAGGAGCCGCCGGACAAGGCCATCACTGCCGACACCTTCAGCGTCCGGTGGAGCGGTAGTTATGAGGCGGCCACCAATGAAGACACGCGATTCGAGATTCGGGGCAGCTTCCCGTGGCGAGACAAGGGCCGCCCGCTGTGGTCGAAGCTCTGGCTCGGCGGCGAGCTGATCTTCGACTCCACGGCTGATGTCAGCGCGCGCGATGGGGCATTTAATCAAGATGGCAGCAGTGTTGGCAGCGTGCGCGTGAAGCTCGGCGCCGGTGAGCGGCTCGATCTACGGATGGAATGCGGGTTTGCAAAGGGCAAAGCCGCCATCGCGCTCAATCACGATACCCCCGGTGTGGATCGCCGCGCGATCATGCCGGAGTTTTTGCATCCGGAGCCGGGGCCGAAACGGAAGCCCGAATTCCCCTTGGAAAACCGGCCCGAAGTCATTGCCGAGTTCGGCTTCGAGGAGAAAGGCGGTGCTCTCGCACACAGCCGCGCCGGCCTGGAAATCTTCGGACGCCTGACCGGCAACACGCGCCGCGTCCCCGGCAAAATCGGCAACGCTATCGAGTTCGCGCCGCAGGGTGAATTCGCACCCGCGCTCTTCCCCATCGATGAAGAACTCCGCCTGCCCGACACCAACTACACCGTCGCTTTTTGGTTCAAAACTACGGCGCAAAACATCCGCCTTTGCGAAGCCAGACGCTACACCAGCTACAACAACAAATGGTCTGACCACGTCGTGCAAATCGAAGGCGGCAAATTGCAATTCCGCCTGCAGGACGACCGGCCCATCGAGACGCCAGCCCCGCTCAACGACGGCCACTGGCATCACGTCGTCACGACCGTCGGCGAAGGAGGCCAGCGGCTGCACGTCGATGGCAAACTCATCGGCACTGGCAAGCTCACCCGTCGCACGAAGTCCAGCAACCGTCTCGGTCTCGACCTGGGACCTGGTGGTGGCGAAGGCGATGTGACTATGGATAAAGTTTTGATCTATGGCCGTGCCCTTTCGGATGACGCAATCAAGAAACTCGCTTCACCTTGATCGGACTGCCGCACTGCAATCGATGGCGTGATCGGTTCGGGCTTTGGCGCAGGACGTGTAGCTGAAGAGCCACCGATCGCTATGTTTCTCAATCATAGAACGCAGGTCCTTGTCTCCATCGGGTGGCATTAGGGTCAATGCGCTCGAACATCCTGCTCTAAAACCATCCATTACTCGTCAGATGAAAAATTTAACTTCCATTCGACCTTCATCGCATAAAAGTCTTTCCGGTCCTCTTGTCGGGACGCTGCTCGGTGTGGCTGCCGTCGGAGCGCTTTCGATGTCCGTCAAAGCGGATTTTATCGATTTCGAAGGGCCAGACTACGTTGCGGACGGACCGCTCGGGAATGGCTGGGCCACAACCTCTTACAATAACCAGGGTGACCTTTCCAACGTAACCACCACTTCGCCCTTGGCTGGCTTGCAGTCAGCAGCGTTTGCCAATGTTAATGGCTTTGGCGATATGTGGAAATCTACCGGCCAGAGTTTTTCCGACGCGGGTCCTGGCGACGACTTTGCGATCTCCTTTCTTCAGACAATGTCGACATCCGGTGGCCGGAGTGCCTTTGCCCTGAGTAACGATGGAAATAATGGCAACAGCCCAATCCTCCTGCGGATTGACGGCGGGAACGCCGAGGTGTGGCAAGGGGGTGGCGATTACCAAAGCGTCGGAAATTATACTCTTGGCAACACTCTCGAATGGAATGTCACGGCTGACATTTCGGGTGGAACCTTCGCGGTGAGCATTCGGGACGTGACCGCCGGTAGCGACTTCAGTTCGCCCGTGACTTTCATTACTCAGGACGGTGGATTCGTTGATGGCGGCACGCCAGACTACATTCTCGCGCCTCGCATTGGGGATTCTGCTTTTGACAACCTCAGTGTGACGAACATCCCGGAACCAACCACGGGCGTCATGCTGTTGGCGGGCACTGTACTTGCCATGTGGCGCCGCCGGCCCGATAAGGCAGTTTCCTGAAAGAGCTTCAGGACCGCGATAGTATCGCGTAAATAACACCTTCCCATGCGAAGCAACGATGCCTCTAAATGCGGGATCTTGTCGATCTGCGGGTTCCAGAGTTTTTCTACCTGCGCGCGTGATGCCGCCGACGGGGCGAACCCAGCAATGTGGCTCCGGCGGCCGCCAGCAAGCTGAACGAAGCCGGCTCCGGGATGCTTGCGATGCTGTTGTTGTGCAGCCAGGACGCTTCGTCCGCGTTCAACGAGTAATCAAAGAAAGCGACGTCATCGATCTGGCCGTTGAAATTGAAATTCTGAGCATCGAAGGAGCCGGCACGCCCAATGGCGGTGTTGCCACCGATGTCTGCTCGGGCTTGCGGGGTGGACTCTGTGCCCTCCAACGCTCCATTGACGTAAACGGAACGGGTGGTGCCATCCCAAGTGGCGACGATATGATACCAAGAATTCAGACCCTCATCGAGATCCGTCGTCGATGTTGCAATGATGGCGTTTCCCGCCGGGTTCTCCCAGAAAAACCCAGCTCGCCCGGTGTTGGCGCCGGCATTCGTACCCTGCAATCGAATCGAAAAGGAGGACATGTCCGCACTCGCAGAATAGTCTGACACAATGTACGTCCCGAATTGGTTGCTAACGGTTTCCGAGGGCTGAATCCATACCGAGAGGGAGAAGGAATCCGGGAAGAACAAACTAGCCTGGTCTCCGAGATCGACAAAGTCGTTTCCGATGGCACTCAGATCGAGCGAGAAATTACCCGCATAGGAAAACGGTGTGGAAGAGCTGAAAGTGGCGGGGCCTTGGAGCGTCCCGGTGATGGCGCCGAATTTGTCAGCGGTCGTCGTGCCGGAGCCTTCGTCGAATTGATAGGCCGCGATCGGATCGCGTGGCATCTGGTCCACCGCGCGCGATTGCGGAGTGAGAGCCAGACCTCCGATAGCAAGCAAAGTTTGCATGGTCCACCCATGTCGGTGAAGGCAGCTTTGTGAGTTTGGAGGAAAGGTGAGAGTGCTGGGCGGATTCATGGGGCGAGGTTTATTGATCGGGTGGATTCCGACTACACCATTGCCGCCAAACCATGAACGCATCGCGCTAATCGCCCCGTGCGAACGTACCGTGCAAAGGACTGATCCTGCTGCCGTCCAGGAACGCTCGGATGCGTCAGTCTGAGAGAGCTTCCTGCGATGGGAGAAAGCGTTCCCGACAGAATGGCGGATGCAACATCGTGCGGACACCGTTTCACGCAGGCGGGATCGGTTCATTCATTGGCGCAACTCGTGTAGTCCTTTTCCACTTGGGGGTTACCTTTTTGGGCAATACAAAGCTCTTGAGGTCGACGAACGTCAGAGATCCAGTCGTTGGCAGCGAGAGTGACCGCAGCAGACCGCTCCAAACTTATGACGAAAAGCTTCATCCGCCTCCTCACCTCTCTCAGTTTCTCAGCCGCCGTTGTTTCGGCAGATACGTTTATTGACTTCGAGAGTCCCGTCTACTTTGAAGGTCCGATCGTGGGTCAGGATGGGTGGTCGTCAAACTCTTATGGCGCCAACGGCGACACCTTCGAGAATGCCAATATCGTGGCCAACGGGGCCATCGCTGGGTTCCAATCGGTGAGCCTTCTTGGAGCCGCTGGTGCCGATAATTTCTCCACCGCGCACGATATTTCGCTGGGGCTCCTGGACGTTTTCTTTGACCAGGGGGATGGCAATGATCTCGAGCTGTCGATTTTGTTTCAGAAAGGTGAGACGGGCACGGGGGCCTTTGGTCTCTCCGAAGATGGGTTCAATGGTGGCACACCAGATTTTGTGTTGATTCATGACACGACAATCAGGGCCTACGTCTTGGGGGCCTTCGAGACCGATATCGGTTTTTATATTCCGGATCACCTCTTTCAGTTTATTGTCGGCTTCGATCTTCTTGGACAGACCTATGACGTGCGCTGGCGTGATTTGACTGCGGGGGGCGCGTTCACGGATCCGATCCTCCTGTTCCAGCATGACGAGGCGGGCACTCATTTTCTTGGAGACGAATTTGACCCCGCCATACTGTCGGATCCCGATATCATTCTTGGCGCCCGCAACGCCGGGACAAACTCCATTTTTGACGACATCCGTCTCTACTCCGTGCCCGAGCCGGGCACCGGGGCAGTCGTTTTCCTGGGGTCCACCTTGCTAATATCGCGCCGGCGTCGTCGGACTATTCAGTCCGCAATTTGACCGTGGCGATATCGCGCGCAATCGGTACGGGAATTCTTCAGACTGTAGGAGCAGTTGCCTTCACCCTATTCTGGGCAACCGTCGGGGCGGGCGCTGAGGAAAGCCTTTTCCCGGCCACCAAGGCGGGTAATGACTCGGGACCGGAGGGCACGCCTTATGAGTTGGGAACGATCTTCCGGTCGGCAGTGGACGGAAAGGTGACGCACCTGCGCGTCTATTCCCTGGCCTCTGAAAGCGGCGTTCATACCGCTCGACTTTGGGACAATACCGGCGGTGGCTCTGTGGTCGGTGGTCCCTACTCGTGGACGTACGGAGGGACGACGGGCTGGATCACCCTGGACATTCCGGACGTGCCCATCGTCAAGAATACTATCTACACGGTGGTCGTCACGACGGGCGGGGACGGGCGCAATTATCCCATTCTCGAAGGCGACGTGGCCCTCGCAGGCGGCAATGGCATTAACCTCACTTATCCTGCGAACGCTGGTGTTTTCAGCACGACTACGGGTGCGCGTCCGACCAGCACCTTTCAAGGATCGAATTACCTTCGGGACATTGTCTTTCTGCCAGACGGCGGCGAACCGCCGACCGACGCGCCGGTGCGGATCAATGAATTTCTGGCGGAAAATGATTCAGGGTTGAAGGATGAGGACGGCGATACGTCGGACTGGATCGAGTTGTATAACCCCAAGGGCACCCCGGTGGAAATTGGCGGCTATGAATTGTCAGACGGCTCGATGACATGGACGTTCCCTCCGACGAGTTTGGGCGCGCAGCAGTTCCTCGTGGTTTTTGCCTCCGGCAAGAATCGCGTGACCCAGCCGCTCCACACCAACTTTAGTCTTAAGAACGGTGGCGAATACCTTTCCCTGAGGGATGCGACAGGCACGATCATTAGCGAATTCGCCCCCGCCTTTCCCAATCAGAAAGCAGATTACTCCTACGGCCGTGGCTTCGCGGGAAACATTGGCTACTTTTCTCCACCCACGCCGAACGGCCCAAATGGTCCCGCCTTCGCGGGCTTTGTGAGCGACACGGTATTTAGCCAGAAGCGGGCCTTCCTGACATCCCCGGCTCAAGTGGCGATTACGTCCGCCACCGCCGGGGCGACGATTCACTACACCCTCAATGGAGCCACTCCCACCGAAAGCAGTCCCGCCTACACGGGACCGCTGACCATCAGTGCGACAACAACGCTGCGGGCGCGGGCTTTCAAGGAAGGGTTCCTGCCGACAAACACGGACACGAACACCTATATCTTTGCGGCCGACCTGCTCCAGCAGACGCCTGCCACAACGCGGGCCTACGGTTGGCCTTCGGGGGCGGTGAACGGGCAGGTGCTGCGTTATGGAATCAATGGCTCGCTCCTTCCCCTCTACTCCCAGACGCAGATGGTCAATGGTTTGACGCAAATTCCGACTCTCAGCATTGTTACCGATCAGGCGAACCTGACCGCCGCTTCCGGTGGCATCTACGTCAATGCTTCCATCGATGGGCTGGAAAAGGCGGCTTCCGTTGAACTCATCAATCCGAACAACATCCCGGGATTTCAAATTGACGCCGGCCTGCGGATTCGAGGTGGGCAGAGCCGGGGTGCCAATTTCCCAAAGCATTCCTTTAATGCCTTCTTTCGCAGCGAATATGGGCCGTCGAAATTGAAATACCCGCTGTTCGGGCTCGATGGCGCCCAGGAGTTCGACACGATCTCGTTGCGCTGTGAACACGGCTATGCCTATGCGGATCCGTTTCCCATCAACTACCGGCTGCAGTTCACTGCGATGCGAGACGTTTTTTGTCGCGATCTGTGGGGAGCTGCGGGCTATGCTTCAACCCGCTCGCGTTACTACCACCTGCTGCTCAATGGACAGTATTGGGGCCTTTATCAAACGCAGGAACGGGCGCAGGAGGATTTTGGGGCGACGTATTTTGGTGGCAATCCCTCCGAGTATGATGGTGTCGCTGCCAGCGGGCTGCCGGAATTGGTCACTATCTCTACCGCTGGGGATCTCACCGCGTGGAATCAGCTTTGGACGGGAGCGCGCGCAGTGAAGGCGAATCCGTCCAACACAAATTATTTCAAACTGCTCGGACGTAATGCGGATGGGTCTCCGAATCCAGCGCTCCCGGTTTTGCTCGATCCCCATGAACTTTCCGCCTACATGTTGCTCCATTACTATACTGGGCACGCCGACGAGCCGCTTTCCGTGTCCTTCAACTGGGAAAAGCCGAATAATTTTCGGGCACTGCGCCGCCGCGGGATGACAGATCCATGGCATTTCCTCGTGCATGATGGTGAATCGAGCGTGCTCGCCAACGATTGGTTCAATAATCGCGCGAACGCCGTGAATCTTGGCAGCCTGAACCGCAATAACATCACTTACAGTAATCCCGAATGGATGCACGAAGACCTTCTCGCGAATGTGGAGTATCGGATCGCGTTCGCGGATGTGGTGCAGCGACTCCTGTTCAACGATGGCGCATTTACGCAGGGAGCCTCGCAACCTTACTGGGATGCGCTCGCCGCGCAGATTAACGAGGCAGTGATCGGCGAATCGCTGCGCTGGGGGCAGACGACCGGCGAAAATCAGGCGAATTGGAACGCGGAAGTCAACCGGGTTCGCACGCAGTTTTTTCCGACGCGCACGGCGACTGTGCTTACCCAACTCCGGTCCAGTGCGTGGCGAGGGTTTGCCCTTTTTCCGAGTGTCAATGCACCGGTGTTTTCGCAACGGGGCGGGCAGGTTTCCGCCGGCTTTCAACTTGTGCTGACGGCTGCGGTGGGAGGCACGATCTATTTCACGGCAGATGGCTCGGACCCGCGCGCGATTGGTGGTGCGGTGGCCGGAACGGCATACTCCGGACCCATTACCATCAATGACCCGATGCTGGTGCGCGCCCGGTTTCGCAGCGACGCCGGCGAATGGAGCGCGTTGGACGGAGCTTACTTCACCACTTTTGCGCCAGCCCGGGCCGGCGATCTTATCGTCAGTAAAGTCCACTATCATCCGCTTCCGCCGACCGAAGCCGAAATCACTGCCGGGTACACCGCGGCGAAAGACTTTGAGTATATTGAGTTCCAAAATGTAAGCGCGGAGACATTGGACCTGCGCGGTGTGAAGATCGACGTCGCGGTGACATTCGATTTTGCCACTGCGGCCGTCGCTTCCCTTGCCCCGGGCGCCCGCATTTGCGTGGCCTCCAATGCCGCGGCTTTCGCGGCCCGTTACGGTTCCGCTGGGCTTCTCGCCGGTGAGTTTGGCGGCAATCTGAGTGACGACGGTGATACCGTCCGCGTTCGTGATGGCTCGGACTCGGTGATCGCCCTGTTTACCTATAATGATGTGGCTCCTTGGCCCCTCGCTGCGGACGGGGAGGGGCCGGCGCTGATTCTCAAGGCATCCAATCTCGATCCGGCCGTGGCGACAAATTGGAGGGCGAGCTACAGCAACGCAGGTAATCCGGGGTCATCGGTGGATGTCCTCACGCTGGCGGACTGGCGAATGCGCTACTTTAGCGCGGCGGAACTGGCCGATCCGGCCAAGGAACCCACGCTCTGGGGCGATCGTGCCGATCCCGATTTCGATGGTGACACCAACCTCGTCGAGTTTGCCTTGCGCGGCTCACCAATATCGACCGATGACGGACCGCTCGCTGTGGTCTCAGAATTTGAGGCTGATCCCTCCACGCATTACCTTCGCGCAACGTATCGCATTCGTGAGGGTACGGTTGACGTTAGCGTGGCCCCGAAGGTTTCAAGCGATTTGACGACATGGAGTCCGGACACCACGATCGTTAGCGGTCCCACTGCGCAAGGCGACGGCACTGTGAGCATGACCGTTCAAGACAATATTGCCGTTGAGGAGGCATCGAGTGGGCGCCGCTTCCTTCGCCTGGAAATTAGTCAGCCGTAATGCGGGTGCAAGTAATGCCCGTCGGGCCGGGATCCGTTCATCGTTTGACGCGAAGCGTGTAGCGGATGATCGAGGATATCCCAAACCATCAATGAGGTGAGAAAGGGGAGCCAACCCGGATATTGCGAACTCGCCCCTTTGAACTCATTATGTCAGCGGTGACAACCCTCTCTTTGATGGCGGCTTTCCTGAAGTGATTCTGGCGGCGCGAAGCGGCGATGTCGTTTTTGATGATATTGCCCTCATCGCGCTCCCTGAGCCGTCCAGCGGGACCTTGCTGGCTGGCGCCGGCAAACTTTTCGGTCTCTGGCGCCGGCGGTCATCGGTCCCGCGGGGTCTGCGGCATCGAAACGTTTTGGTTCACCAGAACCGCCAATAGACATAACACCAGGCCAGAGCGTAGGCAGCGAACCATAGTTTCACCTGCTGCCACCAGGGGCGGGGTTTTGAACCTTCGTCGTAGGTGGCCAACCAAGAACGTCGCCACAGGAATGGGGCAACCTGCCCGGCGCTCGGTGGGACAGTGCAGAGGGAAACGGCGATGATTAATCCCATGGTCAGGGCCTGGGCGATGGCTCCAACGTAAAGCCAATGCAGGACCGAACCGGTGGCCCAAATGGTGATGGCCAGGGCGATCTGAATGAGCAGGCCGCCAATCAACCCCGTTATGGCGCCAGCATAGCTCGTGCGGCGCCAGAAGATGCCGAGGAGGAGAACAGAGATGAAGGGTGTCGCCATGTAGGTGACTCCCGTCTGGAAGTATTTGAACAAGCCGACTCCAGCCACCCACGGCGCCAGGGTCGCGGCGAGGGTAAGTGCCACCCCTCCGGAGATTCGTCCCGCAATGATGAGCTCCGCATCCCGGGCCTGGTTTCGCCAAAAGCGGCGATAGACATCCAGCGAGAAGATGGTGGAAACAGCGTTGGCCAGTGCGCTGACGGTGGACATGACGGCAGCGAAAAAGCCTGCGAGAATGACGCCACGCAGACCGGACGGCGCGAAGTTCGCCAGGGCATACGGAAACGCCTGATCCTGGCGATCCGGAAGCAGCGAGGGGTCGCGGTGCAATACGTCGAGCCAATGGAAAACAATAAGCCCGAGCAGGCAGGTCACCAGGGGACGGATGAGGTTGATAAATCCCGCGAAGACGATACCCATCATGCCATCCCAGGTGCTGCGGGCGGAAAGCACGCGCTGAATCATCACCTGATTCGTGGACTGATAGAATAGGAAGACACCGAAGGAACCGAGGATCAGCCCGGCGAAGGGTGCTTCGGGATCGCCGGGCGGTTGATAGAGATGAAAGCGCTCCGGCGCCGCAGCGACCATCTCGGCCCAGCCGCCGGGGATGTGATTGAGGGTGACGAAAAAGAGAACGATGCCTCCGCCGACGAGCATCACGCATTGCACGGCATCCGTCCACATCACGGACCCGAGTCCGCCCAACAGGGTATAGCTGGCGGTGAGCAGGGTGATTCCGATGAGCACAGCCCATTGCGGCCATCCGGTGAGTTCACTAAGCGTGAGGCTCCCACCGTAGAGAACCGGGGGCAGGAAGATCACGACATAGCCAAACAGAATGACCAAGCTGTAAAACCCGCCGCAGGCTGGACCGAACCGGCGGTTGAGCAATTCCGGCACAGTCATGATCCGATTCCGTAGATACATCGGAATGAAGAATGTAAGCATTAGCAGGTAGGTCGGCAGACACCACCACTCCCAGTTGGCGATGGCCAATCCGCCCTTGTAAGTCGCCCCAATCGTCCCGACGATTTGTTCGCTGGAAACACTGGTGGAAACAAACGCCGCTCCGATGAGCCACCATGGCATCGACCCGGACGCCAGGAAGTATCCATCCGTCGTGCGTTCAACTTTTCGCGCCGCCAGCAGGCCGATGACGACGACTGCCAGCGTCTCGGCGAGGATGATGACCACGTCGAGGGCGGAAAGGTGAAAGGACTCAACGGGCATGGTTCGCCGCCATGACCGACTTGGGATTGCTGCCGACCTGTTCGGCGATTAGCCAGCGATCTGGAAGTGCCGGAAATCGATCGAGCACACGCCAGCGCTGGAGGTGCGATGCGCTCTCACCCGGCGCGAGGGTCAGCGCACCGCTCAAGGTTTCCAGTTCCGCATAATTCGGGCAAATGAACACTTCCACGTTGCATCCGCCGTCCACGCATTGCTCGAGGGGTGCGGGTTGCGGGCAATGCACCACCAGCGTCGCATCCGACTGACACGAGGCAATCCAGGCATCTCTGCTGTGCCAGCCAGCCTTGGATGGCGCCCCGACCGCCTGGGCGCGGAGCGAATCGATTCCAACTGAAAAGCAGGATTCGTCCGTGCCGGGCCAAAAATGGATCCGCGAATCCGAGATTGGCGCGAATATCCCCAATTCATTTGGCACACAGGTGATTGCCCAAAGCGCACCGTTCCACGAGTTGCTCCCGTCGTTCGACAGAACATGCTCGATATCAAAGCCATCACCGTCTAGCGCTGCACGGATGACGATCGTGCGCTGCATGCCGTTTACGCCCCATGCGGCGGCGACGCGCAACTCGGAGTCGTCCAACATGACATCACATGGAGCATTGTCTGGGGCATAGCTTTCAGCTCCTTCCGGCGCCACGGTGAAGCGATGGCCGCCGTGGAGCCTCCACTCGCCGACTCGAAAATTCGTTGTGTCGAGATAGAGCAAATTTTCCCCGCCATTTCGTCGGAGCGAAAGGATGCGTGGTCCGGCCGATACGCCAACGATTAGTTCGCAAGCCCCCGCGACACAACGGATGGCTGCCCAGTCCCTCCACTGCACGCGGTCCATGATCATGGCAACACGCGTTTGGTCAGCCCCCGTTGGAAGGCATCACAACGCAAAAATCCCTCGGCATAGCGACAGCCGGCCTGGATTCCCCGGAAGCGCGACTGGGCTTCCACCATTTCCCTGAGATCAGTGTGTGCGAGTTCCGTCATCGCTGAAAACTGGCTCTTGTGACAGGCCAACATCCGGTGCTTCACCTCCATCGTCGTCGTAATATCCACGTACTCGGTCGGGTCAAAACCGATGCCCCCAAGGTTATCCATATAGTAAACCTGTGCAGTTCCAAACCGGCAGGCGAGCTTCGTTTGCTGCGGAATGTGCGGCAGCCCCTTTTGGAAATATGAGTCGAAGACAAGCTGCGAAACGGCGCGATGGTCGGGGTGATAGTCATTCGGAGCGTGCGTCAGAATCACATCCGGATCGGCTTCGCGCAGGAGGTCAATCATCACGCGACGCTGCTCCGCACTCGGAAAGACGTGCTCATCATCGATCGCCGGCCACAGCAGGGTAGCGTCGATGAGCGCCGCGGCATCGCGCATCTCCTTTTCGCGCATGACCGCCAGCTCATCGGGAGGGATATGAGCATCGCCCATGTTGCCGCTGGTGAACACTGCCATCCAGACGCGATGGCCGTCCGCCGCATAGCGGGCCAGGGTGCCCGCGCAGAGAATTTCGTGGTCGTCGGGATGCGCCACCACGGCGATGATGTTGAGCGGGTTTGGATTCATATCAGAGGACGCCATGGCGATCAAAGACGGTGCGGAGGGAATCGCCACTGATGAGGTCGCGGCGCGAGAGGTTTTCCTTGTGCACTTTCTCGTAAGCAAGCGCGAGTGCCTGATCCTCCAATTCACGAGGCACGACGACGACACCGTCGAAGTCGGAAAAGATCAGTTCGCCGGGATGCACCAGCACGTCCCCGCACCGGACCGGCACATCGTAGGCCATGACCCGGCCCCGACCCATGCTGTCGAGTGGGCGGATGCCGGTGAAGAAGACCGGGAATCCCATGGCGATGATTTTTCGACAGTCGCGGATATTACTGTCGCAGATGCAACCGGTCGCCCCGTTTCGTTTGGCGACGGTGCTCATGAGTTCGCCCCAAGGTGCGTTGGTGCCGCCCGCATCGGTCGAATGGACAGCCACGTCGCCCGGCCCGAGCGCGTCCATGGCCGCAATCTCCAGTCCATAAGGATCGTCCTCAATGACATAATCCGTCTCCATCCAGCGAAAAGTCCGGGCGCGTCCGACGATTGTGCAATGGTTAGGATCGAGTGGCCGCAAGCGCTGGTGCATGGCGCGTTGGCGTGCGCCCAATCCATCGAGCACATCGCACACGGCCGGGACATAGAGATTTTCGCGAATCCATGTGAATCGTTCCGCATCAGTCTTGAAGGTCAGGTTGGTTTCCATGATCAGGGCTTGCTCCAGATAAAAGGGGTCATGTGTTGGGCGATGATGCAGCGTTCTCCAAGCCCTCGTTGTTCACAAAACCAGCGGAAGACGTCCGGATTCTCCGCGTTCAACGCCATCAAATCGTAGTGATTCGGGAATACGAAGCGGGGGTTGACGGCGGCGGTCAGATCCACGGCTTGCTCGGGATTTGGATTGCCCCATTTGCCGTTGATCGGCACGAGCATCACCTCGGGCTCGCGCGGCACGGCGGCGAGTACCAGCGGGTGATATGCGGTGTCACTCGTGTGATAGACACTGCGGCTATTGGCAAAGGTGAGTAGATACCCGGTCGTATCGAGTACGTCCGTTCCCGAGGGCAGGGCAAAAATTCCGCTTACTAATACACCGCATATCGTCCGTGTCTCACCCGCATCCAATCGCACGACGCGGTTTTCCGGAACGCCCAGCTCCGGGAGTCGCCGGGCGGCAAGGCGCGGGGCCACAAACCACGTCTCCTCCTTGGATGCGTATCGCCGGATGGTCTCCGGATCGAGGTGATCGAGGTGATCATGCGTAATGAGATAGAGATCAGCGCGCAATTCCTCCGGCGCGATCGGCGGCGGGAAAAGGCGGGTAAACTGCGGCGCGTTTTCCGCCGCGGAGTCCGAGAGGTAGGGATCGATGACCGCAGTGACGTCGCCCGCGCGGAATATGTAACCAGCCTGCCCAAGCCACCAGAGTGCTGCTTCGTCAGTGGCGAGTGCCTGGTCGAGAATGGCTTTCATTTCGGGTTCACACAGAAACGGCGCACGGCGTTTTCGTCGACGTCGATGCCCAAGCCAGCGCCTTTTGGAACGGGGATAAAGCCGTCGGCGTCCATGGTGACCGGATTGCGGATGATCTCGCGCAGCATTCGGTTTTCGCAGACATTGTATTCGAGGAAGAGTGCGCGGGGGAGCACGGCGTTGAAGTGGAGGCTGGCCGCGGAAAGCAGGTCAGTCAGCCACGCATGTGGGCAGACATCCACCCCCGCGTGTTCGGCCTCCCACGCGATTTTTCGGGCCTGCGTAAAACCCCCGCAGCGTGTGAGGTCCGGTTGCACGACATCGATTCCGCCGCGACCGATGAGTTCGCGAAAGCCCCATGCTGTTGCTTCCTGTTCTCCGGCTGCCAGCCGCATCTTGACCCCGGCGACCTTCACTTTGGCGTAGCCATCATAACACTCAGGATGAAGAAAATCTTCGAGCCAGAAGATATCGAAAGGCTCGAGGGCGCGGCACAAATCGACGGCATCACCCGCGCTCCGAGTCACCATCCAACCTGGATCAATGAGAAGATCGATATCGGGTCCGAGCGCCTCGCGCGCCGCGGCTACGAGCTTGATGTCCTGTTTTCGATCCTGGCCAAAAATGCCCCAGCCGAACTTTACCGCGGTGAATCCCTTTCCGCGATAAAAGTCACACGCGCGGCGCATGGCGTCCGGGGTTGAGCGAAAGAGGGTCGAGGCATAGGCACGCACGCGGTCCCGCCGGGCTCCACCCAGGAGCTTGTGCAAAGGAAGCCCGGTCGCCTTTCCCATGAGGTCATGGCAGGCGATGTCGAAGCCGGAGAGCACCTGCATGGCCACGCCGCGGCGTCCGAAGTAAATCGTGCCGCGATAGATTTTGTCCCACAGCCGTTCGACCTCAAATGGATCTTCACCGACCACGAGTGACCGCAGCCCTTCAAACATTCCCGAGCCACTGTCCGGCGCCCCGACCACCGCCGCTGCCACATGAGGTGCGGTCTCGACATCCGACCACCCGATCAGTCCTTCGTCTGTACTCACCTTAAGCAGCAGACAGTGTTTGACCCCATGCGCCTCATCGCTGCCTTCGGGCGGACGGTTCTCATGCGGAGACTCGAGGATGAATGCTTCGACGTCGGTGATTTTCATCCTGGCTGGGAAAAGGTGAGTGCTACTTTCAGCGCGCGATCGTGCCCGTCCCGGGCGAGGGCGAATGCTTCCTCCCATCGAGAGAAGGGCAGCGCATGAGTAACGATTTCGTTCAAAGCCAGCTCCGGGTCGGCGAGGCAGTGCAGCGCTTCATCAAGTCGCTCCTCATCGTTACAGGCGCCGACGATCTCCAGCTCTCGGAGATGGAGCCTCGTCCAGTCCAGCGGCGCGCCATCGGGCAAGGCGCTAAACATCACCAGACGCCCACGCGATCGCAAAGCGGCGATGCACGAGGCCAATGCTTCCGCGGAATTTACAGCCAGGATGGCCACGTCTGCGGATGATGCATCAGCGGTTGTCACGGTGTTGGCACCGCGGATTTTTCCGAGCCGAAATGGTTCACGCCCGGCTACCGTCACGTGCTCCGCCCCGGCCCGCCGAGCCAGTCGGGCGATGATATTGCCAAACGGTCCATCCCCCGCGATCAGCACGTTTCTTCCGTGCAAATCGCCGGCACGTGCGATGGCCTGCAGGCACACGGCGACCGGCTCCAGAAGCGCACCAGAAGTATCGGACATCTCATCCGGAAGAGGCCGCACGCGGTCGTAGCGCTGGGTGAAGAATTCCGCGAACGCGCCGTCGCGATCACCCCCGAGGTGCCCCATTCGCGAACAGAGATGACCGAACCCGCGCGAGCATTCCGCGCATTCACCGCACGGGACCACCGGATGCACGCCCACTCGGGTGCCGGGCCGAATGCCACGCACCTCGGCACCGCTCTGCACCACCGCGCCGGCGGACTCATGACCCAGGACGCGAGGGAGAGGGATTCCAAACGGATTGCGCGCGAGATCGTTGAGGTCCGAGGTGCAGATGGTCGCCGCGAAGGTGCGGATGAGGACATCGCGCGGCCCCGGGACGGGCACGGGCAGCGTGGTCATCACCATGTCGCCGAGCCCGCGCATTTGCAGTGCCGCCATCGTGGTAGCCGGGGTATTCATGCAGAGGGAGGAGCGAGACCGAGCAGGTTAAAGGCATCGCGATGAATGACTCCTTCCACGACTTCCTCCGGCACCGAGGGGAGTCCGCTTTGGGCGAGGATGGCGTTAACGCCGCGCACGCCGGCGAGGGAATCGCCTGTGGTCGTAAACGGAAAATCTGAGCCGAAGAAAACTTTCGCGTCGGCGCGATACTCCACGAGCAGGCGCATCGAGTTGTAGAATTGCCACGGTCGATAATAGAGGGCGGAGAGATCCGCGAAGACATGCGGACGCCGTCGAATGACCGCGATGGTTTCGCCCTCCCACGGGTGGCCGAGATGGGCGAGCACCATTCGCAGTTCAGGGAAATCGTTGGCCACGGCATCGAAATGAATGGGTCGTGAAAACTCCAGCGGAGTCCGGCCGACGAAAGAGGTGCCGGCATGAAACAGGATCGGCAATCTGTTCCGCTGGCTGTAACGATAGATTTCCAGGCAGCGGGGATCGCAGGGATGCACGTTTTGATATAGCGGCGCGAGTTTAACTCCGACGGCGCCGAGATCGCGGTGGCAACGTTCGAGTTCCTCCATGCACTTGTCGCTCGCCGGATCGACCGCCGCGAAAAACAGCAAACGCTCGGGCGCCCGCGCGACGTGCGCTGCGACGAAATCATTGGGAATGTTCCATCCCGTCGCTGCCGCCTGCAGACCAAAGACGATTGCCACATCGGCCGCGCAAGTCGTCTCCAGGTGCCGCTCGCTGACAGCGCCCCACGCCGAGGGATCCACGCCGCAGCGGGCCATGTCGGTCCGGAGCCTTTCGCCGAAATCGAGATCGGGGCGAAAGACGTGGGTGTGAACGTCAACAATCATGGGAGCAAAGATCCGGGCGAATGGGTTTTGTAAAGGCTAACCGTTATCGTCGCCACTTCCCTACACACCGCCCGCCAAACCATGAACCGATTCGGCCAAATCGTCTGAATGCCCGATCGGTCTGTTTTCAACCGTGCTGTCCATTTCGCTGGGTTCGACGGGAAATAGTTTTCGGGCCACTTGCTGCAGCGGCGTGAGCTGCGTGCCTCCGCACACAGCTATGGGACCGCGGCGTATTTCCGGCAGGCAATCCCGTGCCCCAACGCGATCCGGTTTGTCGCGCAGGAAAACAGATGACGGCACGTCGGCGGCCGGTTTTCCGGGGAGCGGTTCTAAACGATCATCGTCGCGGTGCAGTGCTGCACAGGATACAGGACAGGCACTGCATTCTGGATCCAAACTTCCCGCACCGACTAGGTGCGTCGCGGTCATCATCCGTGGCCGGATCGGTTCACCTTTTGGCGGGTCAGGTGATTACCATTTCGAGCGGATAGGCAGTAGGATCAATGTCGTAAGCAAGACCTCACCTGCGGTCTGCCGCTGCCAAATTTCATGCGAAACTCCCGAACTCTCAGCACGCTTGCGCCGATCCTTATTGGGTGCTTTTCAGCGGGTTTTGGATTAGGAGCCGAATCCACAACCGTCAGGGTTTCCTTTGGGCACCGGGCGAAAGAGGCGTCCGCTCGCCAGGCGTCCTTCATCGCCGGGTCTCCTGGTATGACCGTGGAAAAGACAGCCGGCGTTGGGTTGGAGAGTGGCGAAACGATCGGTGGTTTCTCCGCGGGCGCGGGGGATGTGGATCAATTGGAGGCGCATATTTCCTGGCCGAAGCCGACGGCGAAGCGACGTCCGTTTCGCCGGGAGGATCATGCCGGAGCCAGAATTTGGGAGCATGTGCTGACCGAGGGTGACCCCGGCCAAATCGAACGATTGATCGAGGATCCCGGGGCATTTTCGGATGCTCCGATTCTGACTGTGCAACTAGCGAATGATGGTACGCGCGGATTTTCCATCGGCATTGAACAACTACTTAAACACAAAGCCATGTGGCTCCCTGAGCAGGACGCCTTCATTACACTCGCGGATGCACCGGTGAGTTTTGAGGATCACGTCAAGTCGCTCACGGGTATGCGCATTCTCGACGAAGCGAAGACCAGCCAGGAGGCGAGCCTGGAGCAGTTCCGGAAAATTTGGCCGGACTATGGAAATGTCGCGTATGACCGTTGGTGGGAGACGGGTTGGATGGGCACGAAAGGCCACCTCATTGTCACGGTCGCCGAGCACGGATCACTGTATAAGTTTGCCATCGATCGGTGGGCAACCGTTGTTCCGGATTTTGCTTCGCCGCACAAGTTTCGCTTCAGTCCGCTCTGGCCCGATTGCAATTGGGTGAGCCAGCGCATTGTGGATGGACTCCCCATCATTCACACGGCCTTTGAGAAAGGTGGTCAGCAGGCGGAGATCGAACAGTTTGGCGTTTCGCTGACCCCGGGGAAGAATGCCGACCGAGGACATATTCTCAGCGGTTTTTTTACCAGGGTGAGGCTGACTGGGAAAGCTGGTCCCGTTGAATTCGGGTTCCGACTCGACAGTGATTCGGATGACATTCGACTAAAGGCGATAATGATCGGAGACCATTGGGCAATCATTGATGCCGCGACGGAGGATGTATGGATGACCATCAACGTTCCGCCGGGATTGACGTTGAAACCGGAAGCTTCTGAGCCTTCACGGGCCGTGAAAATTGCCATCGAATGCCAGCTCGAAGCCAATGCGGCTGCGGAGATTGAAGTGCGGCTCGCGTCGCCGAAGCTGCCAAAGGAACGCGCGGGTGAGCTAACCTCGATGACTTATGACGCGGCTCGTGCGGCTACGATCAAGTATTGGGAGGACTGGATCGCAAAGGGAACTTTACTCGAGGTGCCGGAACCGGCTGTGAATGATCTCGCCCGGGCGGCGGTCTGGCAGGCTCTGACGTTGCCGCGGCATCGCACGGAAAAAGGAGTGGATCGCATCGATCTTCCGTATTCCAACGTTGCCTACGGCCAATATAATGCGGATTGGCCGATTAATCAGGGAGTCTATGTGGACTACATGATCCACGGACTCAAAGGCTATTTCGATGTCGCGGAAGCGGAGTTCAAGGCCGTAAACCAGACGCAGATGCGTGCAGGTGGTCGCATCGGCGGCTTTGCCGAGTGGGGCGTCTATTCTCCCGGCCACCTCTACGCGATCGCGCAGAACTATCTCCTTTCCCGTGACCGCGAGTCATTCGATCGACTGCTGCCGGATGCGCTCAAAACCCTGGACTGGATCCTGGGACAGGTCGCCACGGCGAACCGTGAAGGCGGTAATGGATTGATCAAGGCTCCGCTTAACGACCTGACCCACTCCGAGGAGCAGTGGGCGTTTCCCAACGGCTACTTTGTCGCGGGACTCGACGTGTTTGGCCAGGCGCTCGCCGTCCACGGCCATCCGCGCGCGGCTGAAGTTAACGCGGTGGCCGCCAAGATGAAAGCAGACATCCAGCGCGCCTTTGCCCGCGCGAGTGTGAAATCACCGATCGTGCGCCTGCGCGACAATACCTGGAGCAATTTCGTCCCGACTGCCGCGGACGTGCCGCGGAGGCGGCTCGAGGAATGGTATCCGACCGACGTGGATTGCGGCCCTTTGCACATGTCCCGCCTGTCCGCCCTGGACCCAAAGGGATGGCTGACCACTGCCATGGTGAATGATCACGAAGACAACATGTTTTTCCGCCTCCAGGGGGCGTCGGATGAACCGGTCTATAACCAGCAGGCATCGGCGTATCTTATGCGTGATGAACCCGAAGCGGTGATTCGCTCCTTCTATAGCATGATGGCGGGCGCATTTTCGCACGGCCAACTCGAACCGCTGGAACATCTATATGCCCATGGGCAATACAGCGGTCCGCCCAGCACCACAGGCTCGTGGTATGAGCAGTTGCGGCGAATGATTGTCGGCGAGCTGGACGGTGCGCTCATCGTCGGACAGGCGACGCCAAGGGCATGGCTGGAGGATGGAAAAAAGATCGTCGTCGAGCGCGCCCAGACCTGGTCCGGTCCCGTCGATGTCACCATCAGAAGCACGACAGAGCAGGGGGCAATTGGAGCGACAATTAAGTTCCGAAGCGACCGCCGGCCGGAGAAGCTACTCGTTCGTCTCCGCCATCCGGGCAAGAAACCGATGAAGAGCGTCACGGTGAATGGGGGGGATTGGAAAGACTTCGATCCCGCGAAAGAATGGGTTGTGATTCCTACGCCGAAGGAATCGAGTTATCAGATCGTGGCGCGGTATTAGTTATTGCCATCATGTCCTTCCAGGCATTGCGCCGTCGCTCCTGGCACCGCGGCGGCGTGGTCATTGCCGGTAATTCTATTAAACCCGCCAGGCGCCTAACCTCGAAGCGACGCAACTTGCCAGGCACATCGACGAAGTGGTCCCGTCCCAGTGCAAGGTTAACGACCGGATGCTTGGATCTCGACGATGGCATCGAAAAGCTGGCCCTGGCGCTGTCCGTCGCGGGTGATGTCGAAGGCGATGAGGCGCACGCCCGGCTTGGCGTCACGCGTGGCGGTTAACCTGAAGGTCCGCTTTTCGCGGCCCTCACCGGGAAGCGCGGCTTCGATGACTCGCGGTTCGGCGGTGAGGTCCGGCGGGGTGTGGATTTCGACGCGTTGTGTTTGCGCGTCGGTGCTGAAATTTCGCAGCTGGAGCGCGAGTTCGATGGTCTCGCCCGCGCGCAGGGTCGAGCGATACGGTTCGGCCCGCACCCAAAACGGGTCGAACCAGTAGCGGTAGTCAGCCTGGCTGCTCAGCCCGCGGAAGCCTTCCCGCATCGCGTAGGCCCATTGGCGGTAGCGCTCGATGAAGGCCGCCGGCTCCGGCATGACATACGAGTGTCCGCCGAGCAGCAGATCGGGCCGGCTCCGCGCGAGATATTCCGCGCCGTAAATATAGCCCTCCTCCAGCACCGCGCTGTTGTGCGCGACCATGGCCTCGTGGCCGCTCTGAGTGGGGTCAGCAGGGTCACCGAAAATGTTGTCGCCGGTGAAGATCACGCGTTTCCCGTCGATCACGCCCTGCACCGCCAGCGCGAACTCCGTCTGCCCCGGCATCCAGTCCACGGTGAACTCATAACCTTCCCAATACAGCTTTTCGCCGTCGCGAAAAAGCCGGTCGAACTGCACCCCATCGACGCCGATGCCGTAGGCTTGGATGGGTGCCGCGTAGTCGAACCACTCCGGGTGCGCGCACACCGCGGCCATGCGGTCGAGCCCCCAAATCTGCGCCCCGTATTTCTCCCGCAGGAGCGGCGCCTGGAGGAAATGATCGCCGTGCATATGCGTGGGAATGATGGCGTCGATCTGCTTCAGCCCGAGTTCGCGCTTCATGCCGGCGATGGCCGCGTGCAACACCGTCGGCGTGAGCAGGCCGCAATCGACAGCGAGGGCGTGGCCGCTGTCGGCGATGATGAGGTAAAAGTTCGGGAAGAAATCCGGTCCGCGGAATTTATAGACATGCGGGAGCACCTGCCAGACGTGGGGCACTTTCGTGGGACGCGAAACGCGATCCTGCACCGCGCCAGCAAACGTGGTGACCGGATAACCGCGCACCAGCAGGCGCTCGAACTTGACGAGCTTTTCCTGAAAATCCGCCAGCTGCCGGGTCGGCTCCGGAATCGCCGGACCATGTGCTGGCAGCAGCCACGAGGGCTCGTAACCAGCCACCTGCGCGGCGGAATTCGCCAGCGCCCAGACCCCAGAGGCGAAGCCGTAATCCCACTCGGAATCGAACCAGGTGTGCAACCGCCCACCTTCGAGCATCAAGTCTCCGGTGAAGGCCAGCCAGCGCGAGCCGCTGCGGAGCAAATAGGACATCCCGCCGGGGCTGCTCCCGCGCGTATCCACACACCAGAACTCATTGCCGCGCCACGCAAAAGTATCCATCTTCTCGAAGGCGCGCTCCACCGCGATGGGCAGGATCGGCGGACGCACATAACTCGCGCCATGGACGGTATAGGCATCGCCAAGCCGCACCTTCATTTTCCGAAAATCCGTAGGCCGCTCGAACAGCGCGCGCTCCGCGGCGGGCGCGGCGAATTTCGTCCCACTCCCGGCCAGCCGCGGCGCGCCCTGACATTGCTCGCGGTGATGCTCCGTGAAGAGCACCCATTCGACCCGTTGCACGCCGATCTCCGCGAGATGGTCGAGCACGCTGCCGTCGCCGAGGTCGATGAGCAGCGCGGCTTCGCCTTCGCGCAGCACCCAGACGTTGCAGGTATCCGTCCAGAGGAATAGGTCCGGCTGCGCTTTGGCATCCGGCTGGGAGAATCCCGCGGCAGCGGCGCGCGCTGCCCCCATCACGCAAAATGCGGCCAGCAGAATGGCGATGATCTTTTTCACGGTGAGGCCGGCGCTCGAGTGATGACGCCCACCCCCGCCGCGAACAGGCCGAGCAACTGCGCCGGCCCGGCGGAGATCCAATTGCGGATGAAAATTTTCCCGCTCATTTTTTCAGATACTATCGTGATGGGGATCGCGATTTCAGCGGCGGAGGATGAGACCGGTGCGCTCCTGGCAGGCGCGGATGATGACGCGGTGGATTTGCACATCCGTTACGCCGGCCGCGCGGGCTGTCGGCGGCTCGATGCGCAGGGCGCGGATTTGTTCGAGCATTGCGCGAAGTTCATCGTCGTCCGGCTCGGCGCCTTTGCGTTGGGCGACGACGTTGGGAATGTCGTGCTTGGGTTTGTTCACACCGCTGCCCACGCAGTTGAGAAGAATGGCGCGCGCTTTGGGGTCGCTGTGATCCTGCCAGACTTTGGGCAGGGTGATGCTGTTCTCCGAGGTGAATTCGCTGGCGGCGACGAGGACGCGCGCGTTCGCGCCGTGGCCGGCGATGCGGACGAACAGCGAGCCGTCGTTTTCCTGGTAGCCGCTGCCAATCGCATTCCCGACGTAGGCGAGCGTGCCTTTGAATCCATCCACGTTGATGAAAGGTTGTGTGGCGGAAGGCGTGCCCGCCCAGCTCATCCCGACCACGCTCAGCGTGCCCGCGGAGTCCGGACCGAGGTCGAGCAGTGCGCCGGGCTTCGGCGTTTCGTCGCGGAAACCATAAGCGCTCACCTCTCCGCCCGTCTGCACGTCGATGAGCCGGTATTCGTTATTGCCGAGCGCGCCAAGCAGGAGAGCGACCTGGCCGGGCGCGGTGCCACCCGCCGCCCGCTGCGGCCCGCCTTTGACGAGCACCCCGGTGCGCGTGAACTCCCCCCAGCCGCCATTGAGATACGTCACGTCGCTCTGCTCCAGTCCGTCCACCTCGATGGCCGCGGCGCAGCGTTTGCCGGCATCGTTGCCGCCGCAGAGCACCTGATCGCAGAAAACGCGCCCGCCCGGCTGGTCGGCGTTTTCCACCACGACCGCGTCCGCGCCGCTGCCTGAAAAGGCGAGCGAAAGATCGCGCAAGGTGACGCGGCTCGGCCCCTGCAACCGCAGGCCCGGCCCCGATCCCTGGCCTTCCCAGCGGATGATCGAGCCGTGCTCGCTCGCGCAGTCGCCCACGAGTTGCAGCGCGACCTTTGCGGGAAAGACGACGGTGTTTCGCAGGGCGTATTTGCCTTTGGGCAGGTGGACCACAGGGTTCGAGCCGGCGGGTTCCGCGGCGGCGGCGTCGATCTGCCGCTGGAGTTCCGCCGCGTCGTCGCCGGTGCCGGCACGCACCTCGAAGACTTTGCCCTGCGCCCGGCGGGGCGGTCCCGGCAAGCGCAGGGTGGCGGGCAGCGGCATGGCCTCGGGCGACACGATCTTCTGGTCGAGATGCCGCACGCGTCCGCCGCCTTCCGCCACGGGATGGGCGACGGTGAAGGTATTGCCCGCAAACAGATGGCTGCCCGTTGGCGCTTCGATGCACGGGCCGGTCTGGCCCGCGCGGCTGCGAATCACATTGTCGATGCAGGTCTCCGGCGCGCGCATGACCACGGCGTCGAGCGGGTCGTAAATGCGATTGCCCTGCACGTGAATGCGCGCATGAAAGTCGCCGAGAAAACGGCGCGAGCCAACCGACACATTATTCACCACATTAAAGACGTGGTTATTCGAACTGCCGAGGTCGCAGTCGGTCGATCGGAGAAAGACATTCTCAAACGCCTGATAGCCACCGGTGTTGTTATAGATGCCGCGTCGGCAGTCCTCGAAGAGGCAAAACCAGACGTAGATATCCATCGTGTTCCAATCCGAGGTCAGGATGCCCGTGCCGCATCGCGTGAAGCGGCAGCGCTCGATGGCGTGCTCGGCCTGGCCTTCGTGATTGTTGGAACTGCTGCCGAGGCAAATGCCATTGCCTGGGATGTCCTTGAACCACAGGTCACTCAGCTCGCAGTAGGTGGAGAATTGATTCCAGCGCATTAGACCCGTGCCCGCTTTGCCGTGTCCGTCGAAAGTGATACGACCCATCTTGCCATACCACATGTCGAGTCCCCACATCCACTTTCCCTCCTCGCCGTCCCAGCGCAGGATCGTCGTCGCCGGATCTTCGCCGATGATCTGGCAGCCGAGCCAGTCGTTGTGCTCCTGGCGCTGGTTGCGCAGCGTCTTCGTCAGCCGGTAGGTGCCCGCCGGAAAATAAAGGGTGCTCCACGCGTTGCCGGACACATTCCGCAGGTCATCAATCGCTGCCTGAATCGCCGCCGTGTCATCCGCCACGCCGTCTCCCTTCGCGCCGTAATCAGTGCGGACATTTTTCCAACTGGGAAAAGGCCCGGCGAACTCCTCGCCGGTCTGGAAGAACTCGATGATCTGCGCATTGAGCGTGCCAGTCAGACAAAGCAGCGCGGCGACGAGGCCAAGCTTGCGCAGAATATTGAGGTTCATAAGTGAGAGAAAATTGGAGGGAGCGTTCAGGGCATCCGGCCCTCACGGAAGAGGAGTGTCATGCCAGCGCAAGAGCGGCTGCGGCTTTCAGCGACAGCAGGCGAAGGTTCATTCGATCTCAATCCAGCGAATGCCCCACGGCTTTAGTTTGATGGGAACCTCGCCGAGTTTGTCGGCTTGGACGGTTTTGACGACCTTGATGTTGTTCACGGGCGCGGTGGGATCGAGCTCAACAACTCGAGTGAAGCGATTGCCGAGGCCGACCAACTTCACGCGCACCTCGACCTCTTCGGCTCCGCCGTTTTCATAGCGCCAGAGCAGGACGCTCTTATAACCATCGCGGTCACCTGCTAGCGCGCGAATGGCTCCCTGTTCTCCGGTGACCGGATAGCGATCTCCTTCCAGCCGACTTAGAAAACGGAAGGCATAATACGACGGTCGGACCCGGCCATGATGATCGAAAAGCGCGCTGTATTGCGGCATGGTGTTCCACCAGTGCGCCATGAAGCGGACCCCGCCGGGAGACATCCAATCGAAGTCCGCGGGGTCCACGAAGCAGTCGCGGATGTGATAGTAGGCCGCCATGTCGAGGCCGGCCTCCGCAAAGCGGCGCATCGTTTCGAGGACGAATGCGGGCTGGAATCCGGGAGCCAGGTTTGGGTTCGAGAGATCCATGTTCCACTCCGAGATGAACAGCTTCACGTTCTTGAGTTCGGGATACTTCGCCAGGCGTTCCCGTTGCTTGCCGATGTTGCTCGCGTGCGACTCCGCCGAATCCGAGTAGAGATGCCATGATAGGAAATCGAACCGCGCCTTGGTCTCCGCGCAATGTTTGATCAGCCCTTCGACGAGGATGCTGTTGGCATTGGCGACCGCGGGACCGCCAACGAAGGCATCGGGATCACCCCGCCGCAACCCGGCCACGGTGTGATCGTAGAAGGTATTATAGTCTTCCGCCTTCGTGAAGTACTGCGGCGTCCCTCCCCCCTCGCCGATGTCCGGCTCATTGCAGACTTCCCATGCCGCGACCCGATAGTTTTTTTCCCGGCAATGCTTCGCGATGGCTTCGCAGACGCGCTCCCATTCCTCGTAGTTGTTCGGATGCACCTTGAAATGATCGACCTCCGGGAAAAGCACCGGAGGCTTGATCGCCACCGCGAGCGAGGGTTTCGCGCCTGTGGCCACGATCGCGTCCAGTTCGCGATCGAGCTTGGTAAAGTCAAACGTGTCGTGCGCCGGATAGATGCGGTAAAACTCGTCGAGGAAAAGCCGGATGGTGCGGGGTCGAAGCTGACGCAATTCCTTGATGTGGGGCGCAAGCATTGGATCGCTCTGCAAACCGCCTTGTCCGAGAGCGAGCGCAGGCATGTCCCATTTCCCTTCGGGCTTGGTAAAATCGACGATCAGCTCGATCGGCGCACCCAGTGCCGCATGTGTGAGAAGGGTGGAGAGGAGAAGGGAGGGCAGACTGCGATGAAACTTGGCCATGATCCCGAAAGTAATCTTTCAAGACGATCATGCGCTTCACATTTTCCGCCAATTCCTGAACGTATCCGTCCGTCGCTTCTCGCAGGATTCAAAGACAAATAGTGACGCGGGCAGCTATTTCACCCGATTGTCCGCAGGCCAGAGCATCTCTTCCCACGGGAGATCGTCGAGGCCCCATTTCTCGGGGAGGAGGCGGACGATGCGCCGGGGGCGGAAACCTTCGAGCAGGTTTTCGGGTTTGATCACGAGCTGCAGACCGCTGCTGCCGGGAGCGGCGGGCACGTTTCGGATTTCCAGCAGTTCGCAATACATGCGGTCGTTGATCTGATCGTAGGTGCGCAGGGAATCCTCGGCCACGAGCGCTGCCACGCGGGCCTTGACCTGAAAATCGTCCGCGAGCTTCCGATCAAAGCCGCCGAACAAGGTCACGGTCACGAGGCTATTTTCATTGTCCACAGAGTCGATCCAGCCGGGGAGTCCATGCGCTTTTTCGGAGGCGCGATGCACTTCGTTTTGGTGCGCGGCGGCGAGCTGGCGGCTTTCGTCATCGATCCAGATATCAGTGCAACGTCCAGGACCTTTGAGCGTGGCAACCGTGATGTTGAGGAGAATCGATTGGCCCTCGGCGAGGTCCGCGAGGGCACCGAAACCGCTGCCTTTCCAAACGCGGGTGGCGGGATTTACCTTAAAGACGGTCGGCTTTTCATCCGGTTTTTGATCCTCCCGTGAAAGGCCGGTCACGGTGATTGTGCCTTTGTCGAGTTGCACGGCATCAACGCGCCAGAAGCGGTTTTCGCGCTGGTAGAAGCTAAAGTCGTCCTCGAGCAGAAAGGCTTGCGAAAAGTCCCCGCGCCCGTTTTTGCCCGCCTTTGGATCCCAATAGAATTGTCCATGGAGATGCGTGCCGATCGGAATGTCGCGCAACTCCGCAGGCGCCCCATGGTAACGAAGCGTGCCATACGGAAGCAGTGTGAAAAGCAACGCGCGATCGTAGTCGTCGGTGCGTTGATCGTCCCGGCGATCGGGACGGAGCTGCCCGGTGCGGTTGACGTGATCCATCTGGATCATTTCGCCAGCGAGATAGTGGGCCGAACCTTCCGGCGGAAATTGGCCGGGCTGGAGTTCATAGGGCGCCGGCTTTGGCTCCGGATCGGCGGCGAGCGCGGCCAGCGCGATTGTGCAACAGCCAACGATGAAGGCACCGAGGCCGGAACGAATTGCGTTCATCCGGATCTTCGTCGTCGTCCTGATGTTCACACCAGCTCCGACACCGGCCCGAGGCTGTCCACGAAGGTCTCCGCGTGGACCTCCATTTTCTGCAGCATGGTCAGGAGCAGGTTGCTCAGGTGCGCCTGGTCGTTCACCGGCTTTCCGCAGATGCCGTAGTGTCCGCCGGCATTGGCGAGATCGTAGGCGCCGAGCTTCGGCAGGTTGTAGTCGATATGCTGGCCGTGCTTGAAACCCAGGGCGCGTCCCCCCGCGAGGATGGTTGGCAGGTTGGCATTGCCGTGGCTGTGCCCGTAGCTCATGCCGCTGCCGAAGAGCACCATCGTGCGATCGAGCAGCGCGTCGTCGCCGTCGCGCGTCTCGGTGAGTTGATCGAGGAAATAGGAGAATTGTTCCGTGATGAAGGCGTCGCTTTTGCTCAGCCGCGCCATCACTTCCGGGTCGCCGTTGTGATGCGATAATTCGTGCCGCGTCTGCGTGATGCCGATTTCGGGAATGGACAGTCCATTGCCCTCCGTGCCGCTCATGTAGGTGATGACGCGCGTCATATCCGTGCGCAGCGCGAGGACGATGAGGTCATACATCGTGCGATAGTATTCGCCGGCCTGCGCCTTCGAGACTTCGCGCTGGAAATGACCGGTGACTGATTCGTCGAGCTTTGGTTTTGGAACATCAAGCCAGGCGTCGAGTCGTTCGGTGCGGACTTCGACCTCGCGAACCGCGGTGAGGTATTCGTCCAGCTTGGTGCGATCGTCCCCGCCCAATCCGTGGCGCAGAGAACGCGCATCCTCGAGCACGGTGTCGAGCACGCTGTGACGCCGATTCAGCTTGCGGCGCTGAGCATCGAGGCCGCCTTTCTCCTCGCCGAAGAGACGGTTGAAAACATTGCGCGGATTGTCCTCGGCTGGCAAAGGAACGCCGTCGCGCGACCACGACAGGGTGTTGATGACATTGCCTGGCGTCCCAGTGCCGCTGGCCACGGAAAGTTCGAGCGAGGGAAAGCGCGTCTCGACTGACGCGACCTCGGCCATCATTTGATCGCAGGAGACGCTGTTGCGATACGCGCCGCCTTCCTGGCTCAGCTTCGCGCCGGTGAGCCACAGATCGCCGCACACATGCGCCGTGCCGAGCCCGCCCGGATGATGCAGCCCGCTGATCGGAGTGAGATTCGCGCGATGCTTTTCCAGTGAACGCATCGGCACGCTGAACTCATAATCGCGCCCAGCTTTCGTGATCTGCCAGGTCAGCACATTGACCCCATTCGGGATGTAAACGAAAACCGCGCGCCGCGGTTTGGCCGGCATGTCGGCCGCCCGTGAGTGGAGCGGCTTCATGCAGTCGAGCAAGGGCAGGGCGACCGTGGCGCCGAGACCGCGCAGAAAGTGCCGCCGATTCAGCAGCCAGCGTTGAGTGAGGATATTGCTCATGGTTTTGGTTGAGATTCAGCGGGTTTGGAAAAGTTCGGACGTGACGAGCGCTTCGACGATTTCTTTGAGCCGATAGTCGAGCGCTTTGCTTTGCTCGGCGAGCGTGGCCAGAGCACGGCGGTCGTCAATCGTCATTGCCCGCCGCAGCGCATACGTGGCGAGCTTTTCGACGAAGGCGGCGGCGAACTTGTCGGTGTCGGCGGCGAGCAGGTGCTTGAGTTCCGTCGCGTCAGCGAATTTGCGTCCATCGGGCAGCTCGCCGCTCGCGTCCACCGGCGGATTCTGGCCTTCACCGTCGCTCACCACTTCCTCGGTCCGCCAGCGGCCGATGGCGTCGTAGTTGTCGAAGGCGAGGCCGAGCGGATCGATCTTCCGATGGCAGGCGGCGCAATTCGCGTCGCTTTTGTGGGCCTCGAGCTTCATGCGCAGGGTCGCCTTTGGCTGTCCCGCCGGCGTTGGCTCGATGGGCTACACATTCGCCGGTGGAGGCGGAGGAGGTTTGTTGAAGATGGCTTCCAGCACCCATTTCCCGCGATGCACGGGCCGGTGCCGCTGACCATCCGAGGTCAGGCTCAACACGCCCGCCTGCGTGAGCAGTCCGCCGCGATGATCCTCCGCCCGCAATGCGACGCGCTGAAACCCATCCGTCTCGACGCCCGCGATACCGTAGTGCTCGGCAAGTCGCGCATTTAGCATGGTCCAATCCGAGTCGAGGAATTCGCGCACGCTCAGATTTTTTTCCAGCACTTCGCGGAAAAACGCCGTCCCTTCGGCAATCATGCTCTTCTCCAAATGCGCATCATAGTCTGGATACAGCTTCTAGTCCGGGGCGAACATGCCGACGTGCTTGAGTTGCAGCCATTCGCGAGGAAACCCGGTCGTGAAGCGCTCCGCCTTTGGATCGCTGAGCATCCGCGCCACCTCGCTGCGCAGGACTTCCGGCTCGTGCAGGCGATTCGTCCGCGCGAGCTCGAAGAGTTGGTCATCCGGCATCGTGCTCCACAGGAAATAGGACAGACGCGAGGCCAGTTCCCAGTCGTCAAGCCGCTGGTTCGCATGCTCCGGGGAACCCTCCACCAAATAGAGAAAGTCCTTGGCGCAGAGCGTCGCCAGAAGCGCCGCTTTCACCGCCGATTCGAAGCGTTCCCCCTTGCTCATCTCGCTTTCCACCAATTTCACCAGACGCTCGATTTCCTCCGGACGCGCCGGTCGGCGAAAAGCACGTTCCGCAAATCGAGCCAATATTTCATGTGCCTGCGCCACGTCGCCGGTGCCCGGCAGCAAGAGCGCCTGTTCTTGCGGGGTCGGCCACGCTGTCTGGAGCGGACCGATCGTTTCCACGAAGTCCACAATAAGAAACGGCCGGAGCGGCACGCCTTCCTCGTCGCTCAATTTCCACTGCCACGGCTGCCGCCCCGTGGCCGATTCCTTGATCGTCGTAAAAAAGCGTCCGGCATCGAATCGACCGTGCCGGGGCAGATTCGACGGTCCAGGCGCCTCGCAGGTCAGCCGGATGTCGTGATGTCCGGCTGGCACGTGAAACGTGAACTCAATCGTCTGCGGTTGATCCTCCGCCGTGACCACGTCCTCCTCAAACAGCATCCGATCAAGCCCCTTGGCATACACCGAGAGATGTGGTGCACGTCCCCTGGGCGGCTTCATTCCGCTCAATTTGATCCTCATCCGGTAGTCGCCCGAAACCGGAAACTCATCGCCCACATCCAACCCGTCGTGCGGCCAGAGTTCCACGCGCGCCCGGTCGGCCAGGCCGAGTTTCTCCGCCTTTTGCTTCTGCGAGCCGTGATAGCGCAGTTCGAAGGGATCGCGGAATCGCTTCATCGCCTTGGGCGCGGCGTCGGGCAGCGCTTCATTCAGGACCGCGTCTGCGGCGGCGAAGTATTTTTCCACGTGCGCCGGCGACAGCGACAGGATCGATCCGATTCGCTCGAACCCATGCCAGTCCGGGTCCTCGGGCAGCCCGGTCGGATCCGTGGCGTCGAAATGCACGCCGAGCAGATCGTAAATCGTGTTCGCATACTCGACGCGGGTTAGCTTGTGAAATGTGACGCGTTCACGCTGCGCCAGCCGCACGGCCTCACCATCTTTGAGTTGCTCCGCGATCCATTCGGCCACGCGCGCGGCCTCGTCCGGTTTGGGCTGAGGCTCATCCTCTGGTGGCATTTCCGCGGCGCTGATCCGCTCGAGCGCATCTGCCCAGTGCGAGGCCGCGAGCGGCGCGGCGAAATCCCGCAACAACGTATCGAGTCGCAAATCACCCTTTTGCTTTTTCGCCCCGTGACAGCGGATGCAGTTCTCCTCGAGAAATGGCTGCATCACTTCATCGAAGCTGGCGGCTGCGACCGGCAGTTCAGCTGCCGTCAGCGAGCCAATTCCGAGCAATACTTTCGCGGCGGCCCGAAGGAAAATCCGCATCTCACGGCGCCCGGGCGCGAGAATGGGAGAGCCAGGGCTCGGAACAGCGGTTGATCTAAAAAGTATCATTCCCATTAAAAGGGCAGGCGGAGGAACTGACTATTCCGGCGTCGAGATTTTAGGGCAAAAATAGGAATTGTTATGCGTGTTCTGACGAGAGGATGCCCAGGATTTGAATTCCACTGGAATGTATTTCCCAGACTTCTCCCAGCACGTGTCGTGACAAACCATGAACTGATCGCGCCAGAACGGCGTTGAGACGAAGCGGAGTCTTGCCATAAAGCGTCGAGCAAGCCTTTTTCCCGATCGCCGCCCCATGAAAGTCGCATTTTCTGCCGTCCTCGTCGCGCTCCTCGTGCACGGTGCGAGCGCATCCGAGTTTTCCCCCGATGTGGCGGAACTTGCCCGAGAGGTACGGGAAAAGGGTTGGATCGTGTTTTCGGCGCGGTCCGAGGCTGGTGATTGGGATCTGTTTGTGATGCGTCCCGACGGTTCCGAGAAGCGAAACCTGACGAAAACACCGGAATGGAATGAGGCCGCGCCGCAGTTTTCCCGCGATGGTGTCCGACTGCTCTATCGGCGATTGAGCCGCGAGGAGACGATTGATGGAAACCGCTACGGAGAGCAGGGGGCGCTGGTGATTGCGAATAGTGACAGTTCCCGGGCGCGGGTGGTCGGTGGTGAGGGCGAGTTTTCCTGGGCGAGTTGGAGCCCCGATGGTCGGGAGATCGCGTGCCTGAGCATCAAAGGGATTTCGTTTGTGGACCCCGAAAACGGGAAGATCGCACGGTCGCTCCCACGTAACGGGTTTTTCCAACAAATGACCTGGTCGCCCGATGGCAAGTGGCTCGCAGGCGTGTCGAATTCCTTCGGCACCGGATGGAGCGTTGCCCGGATGGACGCCGTGAGCGGAGCCGCCGCCGCAGTGAGCAAGGTTGACTGTTGTACGCCCGATTGGTTTCCCGATCCAAAACGAATGATTTATTCGAGCCGGTCGCCGGGTCAGAAAGGCAATGGCGGCCAGGGGTGGACGCAGCTTTGGATGGCGGATGCGGACGGCGGGAATGCGCATCTGATCTATGGTGAAGACGGACGGCATATTTACGGTGGCCATGTTTCACCCGATGGCCTGTATGTGCTCTTTACCGGCAATCCCAAGGAAGATGGTGATCCACAACACGGCGGGGCACCCATGGGCCTGATGCGCCTTTCCGACGCGCCAATAGTTACCGGTGAAAGCAAAGAACTGCGGGCTCTGCATCCGAAGGCGAAGACCGGTCCGGTCCTGACCCTGCCTGCGGGTTGGGAGCCATGCTGGACCTTCAATGAAAAATCAGCGCCCGCCGGAGCACTCAAGAAACCATGAAGCGTCTCATCCAATTACTATTCATCGGCTCCACCGCCATCACCGGCGCGGCAGATACGACTCCCCTGTCCAACGAACTGCATGGCCAAGGCTGGATCGGTTACAGTGCGGCTTCCGATGCCGGCGAGTGGGATTTATACATCATGCGACCGGACGGCAGCGACCGGCGCAGGTTGACTGATACGCGGGAGTTCAATGAAACGGGCCTCCGCTTTTCGCCGGATGGGAAACGGCTACTCTACTATCGACAGCCCGTCTTGGAACCGGTGGACAACAATAACTACGGAACGTTTGAGTTAGTCATGGCAGACGCCAAGGGTGAAAACGCGGTCAGCTTTGGCAGCGACTTCCCGTGGGCGACATGGGGTCCCGATGGCAAAAGCTTCGCCGCTCTCACGCCGGGAGGCATTCGGATTGTCGATGTCACGACACGGAAGGTCTTGCGGACGGTGCCGCGCAAGGGACTGGTGCAGCAGCTCGCCTGGTCACCGGACGGGCGCAGCTTTGCCGGCACGGCGAATGGTCTGGGGGAATTTTGGAATATCGGCTGTCTCGAGGCCTCGGGTGGGCGGTTTGGGGCGGCGAGCGAAACGGATCGCTACAATTGCACGCCGGATTGGACCCCAGACTCGCGTCACGTCGTCTATGCCCGGGGCATCAAATCCGACGGTGACGGCCGCGCCGAGCTCTGGATCGCCGCTCCCGGCGGGCGTGATCGCCAAATGTTGTATGCGGAGGCAGGCCGGCATATTTACGGAGCCGCCACTTCTCCCGATGGGCGGTATCTTCTCTTTACGCGCAGCGAGGAAGATCTGGGAAAAGTCGATCACAGGAAGACCACGATGGCGATCATTCGGATGTCGGACACCCCAATGCTCGGTGACGAAGACGCGGCACTTCGGAGACGTTTTCCCGACGGGAAACCAGCGATGCGGCTTGATCTCGGACCAGGATGGGAACCGCACTGGAAGAGTGCCGAGATCAAGCCGGCTGCGCAATGAAGTCGACCCAAAGCCCCATGAACCTATTGGAGACATTCGCTCGTTCATCGGCCTCGTTCTTTCCCCTGCCGCCTGCAAGACGAAGTCGAACGCGGGCGCGGACACGGAAGTGCAAACCCTCGGCGCGGTGGAGGTCACGGCCCGTCTCATGGAAGATGCCCGAAGGAGCCATCTTTCATCGCGATCTGTATGACTATGCCACCATTCTGAAATATGAGGTCGTCACGGTTCACCGCGGCGACGTGCCCCAGGGGGCGGTCATCTATGTCGGCCACTATGATCCGTGGAAGCCCCGCTCGGAAGCGGCGGACAAGAGGGCCAAAAACGTCGGAGGAAATCTCCAGCAGTTTCGCGCCGGCGACCTGCATCGCATGGCCCTGGAGGTGCCGATGGATGACCATTTCATGGGCGGAATCGTGGACAAGTATTTTGGTCAGCACGAGGCGCCGGTGTATTGGGCGATGTGGACGAATGCGGCGGACTAAGGCGGATGGTCTTTAGTTCCTACATCTTCGTCTTCTATTTCCTCCCGCTAGTCCTCGCGGGTTATTTCGCTCTGCCCGCGCGTCCGGCCTGGCGGAATGCGTGGTTGCTCGGTGCGAGCTACGTTTTTTACGCCTGGTGGAATCCCAGGTTTGTGCGTCCTCATGCTCGGGATCACCCTGGTCACCTATGGGTGCGGGAGGATGATTGCGCGGCCGAATACGACTCCTCGCCAACGTTGGCGAAGTCTGGTGATTACTGTGGTTCTGTGTCTCGGCACGCTGGGCTTCTTCAAATATCTTGGGTTCTTGCAGGGCAATCTGAATGGGGTGCTGGCGGTGATCGGTGCGGAGCCAATCGGCATCTGGAAAATCGTCCTGCCCGTGGGAATCTCATTTTATGTTTTCCAAGCGTTGACTTACGCGGTCGATGTCTATCGCGGACATGCCCCGGTGGCTCGTTCCTTCCTCGACTACGCCTGTTACATAGCGCTCTTTCCGCAACTGATCGCGGGTCCCATCATTCACTACAAAAGTGTCGCTCAGGATTTGCGTGAACGGCATGAGACGCTCGACGGATTTTCCTCGGGCGTGGCACTGTTCATCCTTGGGTTTGCCAAGAAAGTGCTGATCGCCAATCCCCTGGGTAATGTTTCCGATGCGGCCTTTGGGGCACAGGCGCTCGATGCCGGGGGCGCGTGGTTCGGAGTGCTCGCCTATGCTTTTCAGATCTACTTCGATTTTTGTGGATACTCGGACATGGCGGTCGGTCTCGGGAGGATGTTCGGATTCGAATTCATCAAGAATTTCGATGCGCCCTATCGAGCCATCAGTATCACGGATTTCTGGAGGCGCTGGCACATTTCGCTCAGCACGTTTCTGCGTGATTATCTCTACATCCCGCTGGGTGGAAATCGGTTCGGATCGGCGCGGACCTATGCCAACCTGGCGATCGTGATGTTGTTGGGCGGGCTTTGGCACGGCGCGAACTGGACATTCATCGTCTGGGGAACGTGGCACGGCGCATTCCTCATCACCGAAAGATGGGCGGCCCGAAACATCGCCTTGAGGCCATTTCCGCGCCCTTTCCGTGTGGCTGGGACGTTTGTGCTCGTGCTGGGCTCCTGGGTTTGGTTTCGCGCGGAAACACTCCGTGACGCGCTGACTTACTTCCGGGCCATGTTGGGCCGAGGCGCTGTCGATGAGACCACGGCCCTTCTCTCAGCGCAACTATACAACACGGGATCGTTCGTAGTGATGGGGTTGGCGATTTGCATCCTGATGCTCCCGAGTCAAGCCCACGAGTGGACGGAGCGTTTGACCTGGCGAAAGGCTGTCCTGCTTCCACCCGCGTTTGCTCTGGCGCTGGCGGCCATGTTTTCCCAAAGCGCGAACCCGTTCCTCTATTTCCAATTCTGATGAGGAAAAACGCGCCCGCATTGTTCCTCACATCAACTTTCGTTGCGTTCCTCCTGAGCGTGCCGACGATCCAGACGGTCGCAGAGATCAAGCGAGGAAGTCTTCCCGCCGTGCTGGATTTGTTTGCCGAGGGACCCACCGAAAAGGGTCTCCGTGCGTTCGAGCGGGCGACCGAGGATGCGAGCGTCGTCATCCGCACTCTGCGACCGTGCGTCCAGGCCGTGGAATTTCTTGGGCTGCATGATGCTGGCGGCAAAGCGCTGACGGGCCGCAGTGGGTGGCTGTTCTACGAGCCGGGAATTGACGCGATCACCCAGCGTCCGCGGTCCGGCCAGAGCACCGTCGAGGAGGCAGTCTCCGTGGTAATTCATTTTCGCGATGCGTTGAACGAGCGTGGGATTCGGTTGATCGTGATGCCCGCGCCCAACAAAGAGAGCGTCTATCCCGACCGGCTCACGGGTGGTGCTCTGCCGCCGACGAGGATCCTCAATCCCGAAACCCGAAAGTTCTTTGCTGGTTGTAAAAGTGGCGGCGTGGAAACAGTCGATCTCTTTGCCCTCTTCCGCGCGGATCGAGCGGGAAGCGGTCCGCCACTCTATCTCTCTCAGGACAGCCATTGGTCACCGGCCGGCTTGCGTCTCGCCGCGGACGCAGTAGCCGGGCGGATCGGACGTCTTGGCGACTCTTCCCTCGTCACAAAACCAATGCCCATCATACGTCACGGCGACTTGATTCAGATGATGCGCTCACCGCAAATCGAGGCGTGGGTTTCTCCAGAGCCCATTCGCTGCGCGCAAGTCGTCCGCCGCGAAACGGGTGAACGTTACTCCGATGATCCCGCGTCCGACGTACTCGTTTTGGGCGACAGCTTCCTGCGCATCTTCCAACAGGATGAACCCGGCGGCGCGGGCTTCATTGCCCATCTCGCAGATGCGCTCGGTCGCCCGGTCAAGAGTCTGGTCAACGACGGCGGCGCTTCAACTCTCGTGCGCCAGGAACTTTTCCGCCGACCGCAGCTTCTCGAGGGAACGAAGGTGGTGGTTTGGGAATTCGTCGAACGCGACCTGCGACTCGGCACCGAGGGCTGGCAAATCGTCCCGCTGCCGTAATCCGATTGTTTAGGTTTTCTTCAAACATTAGGATTGCACAATCGAAATGCGAGGGTGTCGCGGATACCCGGCCTCTACCCGCTCCTCACCAGCGCAATCATTGTCCTCGCCTTCCTCCTCGACAGGGCGCGTAGCGAAATGGCCAGCGAAGAATTCGGCTCGAAGACGCGGGGTAAGAATTGTCCAAAAATTCGAGCAGAGGTTCCTAGCCGGTTCCACGTGCCTGGAGCAAAGTGGCTTCAATGTCTCCCTCCAGACTTTTTCGTCTCGCTCTCGCAGGCTTGATCTGGCCTTGCTCCGCCGTCTTCGCCGCCACCCCGCAGTTGAAGGTGAGCGACAACCATCACTTTCTCGTCACCGAAACAGGTGCGCCCTTTTTCTGGCTGGGCGATACCGCATGGGAATTGTTTCACCGGCTCAATCGCGAGGACGCCACGCGCTATTTGGAGAACCGCGCGAAGCTTGGCTTCAATGTCGTCCAGGCCGTGGCCATCGCGGAACTCGACGGACATACCGATCCGAACCCGTATGGATTTCTCCCGCTGACCGAACTGGATCCCACCAAGCCAGCGGTGAAAGACGGGCCGGACAACGACTATTGGGATCACGTCGATTTCGTCGTGAAGAAGGCGAACGAACTCGGGATTACGATCGGCTTTCTGCCGACTTGGGGCCGTTACTGGCACGATAATGTGAAGGATGGAAAGCCCCTGTTTACCGCGGAGAATGCGGAGGTTTATGGCGAGTGGCTGGGCCGCCGGTATAAGGATGCAGGCATTGTCTGGATTCTCGGCGGCGACCGCAGTCTGGATACCGACAAGCAGAAAGAGATCATCCGCGCAATGGCGCGCGGGCTGCGCAAAGGCGATGGCGGCAGGCACCTGATTACGCTGCATCCGCCCGGCGGCAACGGCTCCTCGACATGGTTTCACGACGATGCCTGGCTCGATTTCAACCTGCGCCAAAACGGCCACGGTCCGGAATTCACGGGCCGCTACGACAACACCCGCAAGGACTACGACCGGACTCCGGCCAAGCCAGTGATCGACGGCGAGCCGATCTACGAAGACCATCCGGTTTCATTCAATGCAAAGGACCTCGGTCACTCCGTCGCTGCGGACGTGCGACGTCCGTTGTATTGGGATTTGTTCAGCGGGGCTTGCGGACACACCTACGGGCACCATTCGGTGTGGCAGATGTGGACGCCGGGACGCGGGCCGATCAACAATCCGCTGATGCCGTGGAGCGAGGCGATCGACCAGCCGGGCGCGGCGCAAATGCAACACGCTTGGCACTTGCTGGAGTCGCGCCCTTTCCTCACACGCGTGCCGGATGACTCGGTGATCGTGGAGACGAAGATTCCTACCGCGATGCCCGGCGCAGGCACGCGGCGCTTCGTCGCGACGCGCGACGAGTCCGGTAGCTACGCGATGGTCTATGCGCCAGTCGGTCGGAGATTCAGCGTGCGCATGGAGAAGATCACCGGACCGAAAGTGAAGGCGTGGTGGTTCAATCCGCGCGACGGCTCAGCGGCGGCGATCGGTGAATTTGAGAACACAGGCGAGCGAGAGTTCACGCCGCCAAATCCCGGCGAAGCGCTGGACTGGGTGCTCGTGTTGGATGATGCGGCGAAAGGGTTTCCACCCCCTGGAACGCATGCCTTGAGCAAATGAAAAACCTTCTCCTTTCCTGCCTCTCGATCTTCACCGGCCTGGCTCTTCACGCCGAAAACAAGCCGGTTGCTGCGCAGCTCCCGGTCGGCGGCGATCTGCCAGGATCGGTGATCCATTCCTGGCTGGCCAACTCGTTCAGCCGGGACAAGGGGCATCAATCGGTGCCGGTCACCGCAATTGCCATTGCCGTGACACCGGATGGGACCGTCTTCTCGGCCGGCGTGGCGGAAGGCTACGGCGGAGTCGCCTCGTACAAGGACGGCAAGTTCGTCACCAAGTACGACTATGACAGCGGCTTCGGCAGCAGCGCGTCCGCGGTCGCCGCGGACGACGCGTACGTTTACATCGGCACCGGGGTCGGCCTGTTCCGCACGCGCCTCGGGGACGAGGCGTACAACCGCACGCCGATCACCGAGCGGCGAGCATTCACGGCCTGGCCCTGCGCGACGGCGAGCTTTACCTGAGCGATTCCGACGCCGGCAGAGATCCGCGTCCTGGCGACGGCGACGATGAAGGAGGTCCGCTCCTTCGCCGCCCCGAGCCCGGGACCGATCGCGGTCGGTGCGGACGGCCGGATCTGGGTCATTCAAGGCAAGCCCGGCAAGGAGCCGTTCGACACGCGGCGGCCTCAAGATCATCTCCTTCTCCAAGGAGGGTCAGCCCGGGCCGGAGATCACCGACTTCGAGAATCCCTGTGCGCTGACGTTCGATCCGAAGGGCCGCCTTCTGGTGGGCGGGTTGAACCGGCACAGCCAGGTCTGGATCTACGATGTCTCGGGCAACCCGAAGAAGGTGGACACCTTCGGCGCGGAGGGCGGCATCTTTTCGGGCGAGCCGGGACAATACCAGCCCCAGAAGTTCCACTGGATCCGCGGCCTCGGGTTCGACGCGGCCGGCAATCTCTACGTCGCCGGTGTCTTCGGCTCCTGGTATAACGCTCTGATCGAGGCCTATTCCCCTCGGGTCAACGACTCTGGGACGTTTACGGCCTGGGCAACTGGTTGGACACGGCCTGCACCGACCCAGCCGATGAGAACATCGTTTACACCAAGGAGAACGTCTTCAGCATGGACTGGAGCCGGCCGCCCGGTCGTGAGCAGTCGCTGGCTGGACTGACCGTCGATCGCTTCAAGTATCCCACGCGATAGCCGCGTGACGGACGGCCACGGCCCGAGCCATCGCCTGATCAACGGCGTGCGGCGGATCGGCGGCAAGCTCTTCCTCTACTGCGGCGGCCAGGGCACCGGCAGCCTGGAGATCTACAAGTTCGGCGAGCAGGGCTGTGTCGCGGCGCCGTGCGGGTATGTGGCGGGTGCCATCACCTGGCGCCCCGGGAACGGCAAGCGCTGGCCGGAGGACGCCGAAACCTTCATCTGGACCGACGCGCAACGGCGACGGTGCGCCCGACCCCGCGGAGTTCGCCGTCGGTGGAGCGGAAGCCCCGCTGGGGCTTCATGCACCTGGATGCCGCCGCCGGCATCTGGCAATGCTCGGGGGACGGGACCATCTTCCATCTTCCTTGCGAAGGGATCGACCCGCGCGGCAACCCGATCTATCGCCGGGCCTCCGAGGTTTCCTACCAGTACCCGCCGGAGTTCACCGGCGACCGGCTTCGACGGCTGTTCTACATCCCCGGCGAGGACGTGATGATCGCCGGCGGTTCGCCCGGCACCGAGGAAAACGCCTGCAACCTGCTGGTCTGCTTCGACCATTGGTCCGACCCGGCCCAGAGGACCAAGCGCTGGACGATCAATCTGCCGCTCAACGACAAGTCCTACACTCCCGACACCGGCTACGGCGGCGGCTCGCCGCGTGGCGATGCAAGCCTGCGGCAAATACCTCTTCGTCGCCTATGGCTACGGCCTCATTCGCGTCCACCGGCTGGACGACGGCGGCTACGTCGGCACGATCCGGCCGGACATCAACGGCTTCAAGGGCAGCGGCGGTTGCGTCGACTCGGACAACGCCCTGAACGTCACCCTCCGCAAGAACGGCGAGTATGTCCTCTTCCTGGAAAACGCCGGCTTGAACCACGTGATGATGTTTCGATGGACGCCGCCGGGCGAGTAAGACGCGACCAATCGAAACTCAATCCTTGTCTCTCCATGTTAAGGAATTCGTTCAATCATCCTCCGATGGGTGCCATCCGCGCCCTCTCTGTCATCTATGGAGTGTTAGTCGGCATGACCCCTGCGCAGGCCAGCCTGCCGAATTATTCAGTCGAAAACGGGGTGGTTAAACTCGCAAACGTCAGCCCCGACAATCCAATCATCTACGACAATGACTGGTGGTTCGATGTCTTCGACAATAACTACCTCTGGGCGCAGGCCAGCCTCGGTCACGCCAAGTTGCGCGGGAATATCGTCTCGCGAGACATGTGGGATTGGCAAAAAGGCTACCTCTACAAAATGGAGGACTGTGTGAAGGACGCGGCCAAGGCGATTGAGTTGGCGCGCGCTTCCGGCCTGAAAAAAATTCCCGACGCGACGCCAGGTTCCGACCGCGTTTTGTCGCGCCCTGAAAGCGGTCGGATCGAGGACACGACACCTCAACCCACAGATGGCAGTCGGCTGATTGTCGCCGAGGCACAAAGAGCTTCACGGGCGAGACCGCCGATGTGCTGGACATCCCGAAAGCCGACACAGACTTGAAAGCCAGCCGGGAGGAATTCTTCCGGGTTCTCGGCGATCCCCGCTTGTTCCAATGATCACCACCCAGTTCCCTCCATGAAAATCAAGCGCACCCTCCCCTTCCTCACGGCACTCACTATGAACAAAAAGACCATCGACCTATCAATCATGCGCGCGGCCCTGTGGTTCGTGGCTACGGCCTTCGGTCCGAAGCTCGTCGCGGTGGACGGCCCGACTGAAGGATTAGTGGCCTACTGGGCCTTTGACGAGACTGGCGGGACCGAAGTAAAGGACAGTTCTGGCCATCATAACGGGGGGCGACTCTTGAGCGCGGAACGTGTTCCCGGCAGGAAGGGCAGGGCGATCGCCTGCCAGCAGGACGCGCTGGTTGAAGTGCCGCACACGCCGACGTTGGATGGGTTCGGGGCGGGGCTCACCGTTTCCGCCTGGGTGAAGCGGGACGCCGACGCAACGTGGAATATGATCCTCTCCCGCGAAGTAAAGGACGGCCCCTCCGAGTATTTCGGCCTCGCCGTGGTGAACAACAAAGCCCTGTTCTCGATTGATCCAGACGGCGCGCATTACCAGAACATTAAGGGTAGCGAAGACCTGCCTGCTGGAGAGTGGATCCATCTGGCAGGAAGTTATGATAACAAAGAGTTCCGACTTTACGTGAACGGCGCACTCGTCAAGTCCGCACCCTGCTCAGTGCCATTTCACTTTGCGGACAAAAACCCCACGATCATCGGCGGTAACACCAACACGCTGGGGAACAAGTGGGTGGACTGCTTCCACGGGCTGATCGACGAGGCGCAACTCTACAACCGCGCGTTGAGCGAAGACGAAATTTCCAAATTGAATACAGCAGGGGGACCGACGAAGTGATGAAACCTCTCAAAATCCGCGGAGCAATTGCCTTCATCGCTGTTCTTGCCGGCCTCACGGTTTTTGGAGCCGGCATCGTCAAAACGCGTGGTTCAGACTTGAATGTCAAACCTCCGCCGGGTCATTACACCACGAGCTGGGTAGGAAATTCGTATCCAGGTGACGGCGGAGCGAACGGGTTTGGCTACTGGGTGCAGAATGGCGCGGACGAAATCGAGGTCACGCCGGATGGCACGGTGATCGCCGGGACGGACTGGGATGAGGCGGGCCGTTGCACCGGGCTTTACAAGGACGGCAAAATGAACCGGGTGCTGCTCAAGAAGGAGACGGGCGAAGAATCCGCCTGGGGCTGGAGCACCGGAAACAGCGCGATCGCGGTGGAGGGGACGAACATCTTCATCGCGAACAAGGGAAAGCGATTGCTGCGTTTTAGCTGGACTCCGGGCGATCTGGATTCGGCGAAGTTCGTCGAAGAGTTCGAGATGCCGGAACAGGCGGTGGGTCTGAGCGCGCGCGACGGAAAGCTGGCGGTGGCCTACCCGGACCGCGTGGAATTGCGCAAGGCAGAGGATTTCGGCGTGATCGCCAACTTCCCCGTGGCAGACCTGAAAGACGTGGTCATCGCGCCGGACGGCTCTGTTTGGATGATCGCGGGGACGGGGCTGAAGCATTTCACGGCAGAAGGCAAAGGAATCGAAAGCAGCGTGGAGGGCGTTGGCAAACCCACGGCACTCGCCTTTGACAACGAAGGACGGCTCATGGTTTGCGATGATGGCCCGGACCAGCAGATCAAGTTCTTCGATGTGAGCGGCGCGGCGCCGAAGTTGGTTTCCACCTTCGGGGAAAAGGGCGGTCTTCGCGCGGGCGCGCCCGGGGAATCCGCGCCGACAAAGCTTTATTCCCCGCGTGGCGCGGGCACGGATGCCGCGGGCAATCTCTTTGTCGCGCTGGGTTTCAACGGCGCGCCCGTCGGCACGCTGGTCCTCCGTTCTTTCACGCCCGATGGCAAGCTGCGATGGGAGCTGGCAAATCATGCGTTCGTGGACACTTACGGTTTCGATCCGGCCTCCGATGGAAAGATTGTTTACAGCCGCACCGCCATCTTCGATCTCGATCTCGACCCTCCCAAGGCGGGCATGATCTGGCAGCAGCGAGCGACCACGGTCGATCACGTCACTTACCCCGACGATCCCCGCACGAACTCGCCGATGACGGTGTATCTTCGACATCTGGATGGCCGGCGTTTGCTTTATGGGATCGGACAATACGGCGGAGGTTATCGGCTATATGCTTTCGACGAAGCGAAGGGCGATCTGGCAAAGCCTGTGGGTCACATCACCGTCGAGGGCGAGACATGGGCGTGGGACGTGGATGCGAAGGGCGACATCTGGCATGGCGACTTATGGCGCGGGGGAAAGGAAGGCGGCGTCATCCGACGCTTCCCGTTCCTGGGCTGGGCAGCGGACGGAAAGCCGCGGTTTGAGATGGAGAAGCCGGATCAATGGCCGTGGCCGGATGACTTCGCCAACGTCCGCCGCGTGATGTACGAACCTGCGACCGACACGCTCTACTTGAGCGGTTATCTCAAGGGCGAAGAGATTGATTCATGGGGTGTCACGGGCAAGACGTTGCGCCGCTATGACGGCTGGGTGAAGGGCGAGCGAAAGGAGCGCTGGACGATCAAGCTACCGGTGAATCCGACGGGCACTGACGAAGGTAAACCGCTTTCGCCATCGTCACTTTCCGTGGCCGGCGACTATCTTTTTGTCGGCATGGTGAAACCCGAAGACGGCAAGCAGCAGCTTCACATCTTGTCTGTCAGCGATGGCAGCTACGTGGGGACGATGTTCCCAGGCCCGGAGGTCGGCGGCAACGGGAGCTGGGAGGATATGCCCTACGCGGTGCAGGCGATGAGACGAACGAACGGCGAATACCTGGTTCTCGTGGAGGAAGACTGGCGCGGCAAGAATCTGCTCTACCGATGGAGGCCATGAAGCGTGGTCTCTTGTGCTCCTCGTTTCCGCGGCCGTAATTTACCCGCACCCGGCGCCAAGCCGAACCGATGGAGGGCTGCGTGAGCATCGACACGAAGAGCGTCCCGTCGAGAATCCATTGCTGTGACGTGAACATTTTTGTGATCCCCGAACCACGATCGGCCGGTCCGAGACTGATTTGCGCGTTAGCGCGGATCGCGCCGGGGAAAGGCCTGCGTCTTTCGAAATTCCTGGAGTTCGATGCTGTGGCCGACATCGACGACGTTGAGCGGCGGTGGGCGGCTTTCGGTGGTTGGGGAGTGCGCGGGCTGACAGATGACGGTCAGCTGCGCGTCACGCGTGCGGAGGACTTTGGGTCACGCCCACTTCGCCGAAAAAAATCGATGAACAGGTCGGTCGAGAGCGCACGGCAGTCGATCACGACCAGGTCAGAAGTTTCCGGCGCGATGAACATCCGGTCGATCTCGCGGCGGTTCTCGAGTTTGATGAAGTCCGACTCTGGATGGAATCGCTTGAGCGTCGAGTTCTCGTGATCGCTGTCGATGGCGCGATGGGCGATGGTGCGGTCCTTGAGAAGTAGGACGAAGTTCGTGGCGAAGAAGCTCTTGCTGACGCCGCCTTCGCCGTTGATGACGAGGAATCGACGCGGCGACGGAACATCGAGTGGCATGTCCTTTTGCGCGCTCCGCTTGCCAACCTCCGCACCCGCTCTTATCAGTCTGCTGCATTTATTTAACTTGATGTCGCTTTCTGCCAAACTGATGCCGCCTCCTTTGCGGCCCGTGTTCGATAAAGTCGTGGCGAGCGAACGGGTCACGGATGCGGAAGTGCTCGGCCTCTACGAATCGAATGATCTCAATGCGCTCGGGGCGATCGCCAATGTGGTGCGCGAACGAAAAAACGGAAACGTCGCCACCTACATTCACAACCAATACATCAACTACGCCAACGTCTGCCTGCTCAGCTGCCAGTTTTGCGCCTTTGGGGCGCGCAAACGCGATCCGCACGCCTTCGAACTTACCATCGACGAAATCGTCGAGAAAGTCCGTGCCGCGCTGAAAATGGGCATTACGGAGATTCACATGGTCGGAGGGTTGCATCCGACGCTGACCAGTGATTGGTATCTCGAACTGATTTCCCGGTTGCGCGCGCTTGACGCACAGCTCTTCATCAAAGCGTTCACTGCTGTGGAAATCCGTCACCTCGCGGAGCGCGTGTTCAAATTATCGATTCGCGAAACGCTCGAAACCTTGCGGGAATGCGGGCTGGGCGCGATCACCGGCGGAGGCGCGGAAATCTTCGATCCCGAAATTCGGGAGCAGATTTGCCGGGGGAAGGAAAGCGCCGAAGAATGGGCCGAAGTCCATCGTACCTGGCATCAAATGGGTATGCGTAGCACGGCCACGATGCTTTTCGGACATATCGAAACCTATGCACACCGGGTTGATCACCTGCGCCGGTTGCGTGAATTGCAGGATGAAACGGGCGGTTTTACGGGCTTTGTGCCCTTCGCTTTCGAACCCGGCCACGCGCGGCCATCGCTCCAGCAAATCCGCCATGCGACCGCTTTCGAGGAGCTTAAGAACCTGGCGATCTCGCGCATTTATCTCGATAACTTCGACCACATCACGGCCTACTGGGTCAGCTTGGGATTGCCGACCGCTGCCCTGGCTTTGAACTACGGGGTGGACGACCTGCACGGAACCATCATGGAGGAAAAGATCTTCCACATGGCTGGCGCCCAGACGCCGGAATCGCAAACGATGAGCGCGCTGGAAAAAGCGATTCGGGAAGCGGGCCGGGAACCGAGGCAGCGCGATACGTGGTATCGCCGTCTGGCGCCGACGCGCGAGCGGACGCCGGAACCGAACGCCACCCTCGAACCTGTATACGCGCGCGGGTGAAGACACCGTGGGCAGCGTTGCACCCGCTGCGAATTGGCTGCGTGCAATATCTCAACTCGAAGCCGCTCATCCATGGCTACGACGGCGAAGTGATTTTCGATCACCCCTCCGTGCTCGCTCGCGAACTGGCCGCTGGCCGGCTTGACGCCGCACTGGTGCCCGTTTTCGAGATTCTGCGGAATCCTGTCTATGCCGTCGTCGATGAAGTAGCGATCGCCTGCCGTGGTCCGGTCCACAGCGTTGTGCTCGCTTATCGGGGGCCATTGACGCAGATCCAATCGGTCGCTCTTGATCCGGCGTCGCTGACCTCGGTGCATTTGCTCAAAGTGCTGCTGGCGGAATTTTACGGAGTGCAACCGGAAGTTCGCAAGGATGGTGAATCCATGATGATCATCGGGAACCAGGCCATCGAGTTTCGTGCTGCTGAAACCTCCCGGGATGCCGGCTGGTCATGGATGGATCTGGGCGAAGAATGGCACCGCCAGACCGGTCTCCCATTCGTGTTCGCAGTGTGGGCTCTGCGCCCTGGCCTGGAGAAAGTCGCTGCTGTCGCCGACGGCTTTCGTGCTCTCAAAAGCCACGGTTTGGCGCAAATCGAACGAATCATTTCCAGCGAACCTCTCGGCGATGAGACATTCCGGCGACGCTATCTCACTGAACACATTCACTTTGATCTCGGTGGCGCGGAGAAGAATGGCCTCGCGCATTTCCGCACGCTGGTCGCAAAATGGCAAATGATCGAAGCGGAAGATCCTCCGATGCACTTCGTATAACTTCGGACCGCATTCCGAATTTCTGCCTCCGCGTATCCAATGCCCCCTCGCCTCACTCCAGAGTCCACTGTCGTCACGCTCGGCGAACTGATGCTCCGCCTCAGCCCGCCCGGGCATCAACGTTTCGCGCAAGCGTCTCAGTTCGATCTGCATATTGGCGGTGCGGAAGCGAATGTCGCGGTCGCGCTGGCCCATTGGGGAACGGGGAGTCGCTTCGTCAGTCGCTTGCCCAACCATGAATTGGGCGACCGCTGCCTGGCCGACCTTCGTCGGCATGGCGTCAACACGGATGCCGTCGCGCGGGGCGGTGATCGGGTTGGTCTTTATTTTCTCGAGCACGGCGCCAGCCAGCGAGCCAGCCAAATCATCTATGACCGTTCGTTAAGCGCTTTCGCCACAGCGAATCCAGGGGAGTTCGATTGGGAAACCATACTGACCGGTGCACGATGGTTCCACTGGTCGGGAATTACTCCCGCTTTGTCAGATCAGGCGCGTCAGATGGCTAGCGATGGGTGTGCCGCCGCCCGTCGGCTCGGGTTGACCGTCAGCTTTGATATGAATTATCGCGCCCGACTTTGGAGCGCCGAAGACGCAGCCAAAACACTCAAACCCATGATGGCTAATGTTGATATTTTCGTCTGTGGCGCCAGCGAAGCGAAGAGCATCCTTGGCATTCCACCCGGAGATGAAGAATCCGCTGCGGTCGCGCTGCGCGAGCAATATGGTTTCCGCTCGATTCTGATGCCCAAGCGCGCCTCCCAGAGCGCCAGTCACACTTCTTGGGCTGCGACGTTTGTCGCCAGCGACGGAATCTTCCACTCGCCCGTCTATGAGATTGATATCGTTGATCGCGTGGGCGCGGGCGATAGTCTCACGGCCGGACTGATCTTTTCGCAACTGCGTGGCGACGATTCCCAGACGAGCGTGAACTTCGCCGTCGCCGCCAGCGCCCTGAAGCACACCATTCCCGGAGACTTCAATCTGGTCTCGGTGGCCGAAATCGAGTCCCTCGCCGCCGGTGGCCACGGGGGCCGGGTCAAACGGTAAATCGAGGCGCAGGCCACGGAACCTATCGGCGCTGGTTCTCTTTGGCCTTTGCTTTGCGCCGATTTTTCGCGTAGCGCATTTGCAGGATTTCGACGCCCAGGGCGAAACCCATCGGCAGGTAGATATAGGCTTTAGGCACGTGCTGGTGGAAAGCTTCCATGGAAATCGTGATGCCAATGGTCACCAGAAAGCTAAGCGCCAAAATTTTTAACGCCGGATGAGCGAGGATGAAATCACCGATCGGTTTGGCGAAAATCAAGACGACGACAAAGGCCAGTACGACCGCCGTGATTATTACCCATAGCGTATTGATCATGCCCACTGCCGTAATCACGGAATCCAGGCTGAAGACGATATCGAGCAAGACGATTTGCGTGATCACCGCCCAAAATTTGTCGCGCACGGAGACGCCACCTGCGTGTTCCTGAAACTCGACCACATGATGAATTTCGGTCACCGCTTTGTAGATGAGGAAGAGGCCGCCCGCGAGCAGGATGACATCTTTGATCGACATCGTGGCCAAGACCGGGACGGAGGCGAGCGCTGGCAGCTCTTCCCCCAGCGGTGTGGAAAGCCCGAGCAACCACGTGACGCCAAAGAGCAGTCCAATGCGCGCGACCAATGCGAGCACCAGACCGATCAGACGGGCCCGCTGTTGCTGGGCTGGATCGAGGCGCGAGACCAGGATCGAAATCACGAGGATGTTGTCGACCCCCAGCACCAGTTCGAGTCCGAGCAGGAGAAGTAAAACACCGATGATGTTGCCAATGTCTCCGTGCGCCAGAGCCACGCTGGCAGGGTCTGAGATGGTTGCTAAAACTGGGTCAAACATGGTCCGAGGATTCAGATGCGGCATGTCAGCTGGCAAGCGGAACGTGGGCAAACTTTCCGACACCACCTGCGAGCTTGTGCCCAATCCGCGCATCCCTTTAAACGGATCCGCGTTTTCGTGCTCACTTTCCCCGTCATCTCTCGAATCAGCATCGTCGCGATTTCCCTCGCCCTCGAGTTGGCTCTCGCGAAGGGCCGTGCGCAAACGGATCCGGCGACGAAACCCTTCGCGCCGTGCCGGATTGAAGTCGTCGAGAAAGGTTCCGGCTGGCCGGTGCCCTTGGTGGAACTGCGCACGACGCATCAGGAACGTTTTGTCACCGATAACGCGGGGATCATCGCCTTCGATCTGCCCGAACTCATGAATCAGGAAACCTGGTTCGACGTCCTCGGACATGGCTACGAGGTTGCCCCAGACGGCTTTGGCATGCGCGGAGTTCGGCTGACGCCGCGACCGGGTGGCGCCCTGCAGATCGAGGTACAACGAACCAATATCGCCCGGCGCCTCGGTCGCCTCACCGGGGCGGGACTCTTGGGGGAGAGTCAGCGGTTTGGGATGAATTCCGACGACAAGGAATCGGGGATCGTCGGTTGTGACAGTGTCCAAAACGCCGTTCATCGCGGCCGATTATTTTGGGCCTGGGGCGACACCACGCTCGCTTCCTACCCGCTGGGCATCTTTCACATGACCAGCGCGACCACGCCGCTCCAGCCCCTCGATCGTTTTGAGCCACCGCTCCGACTCGCTTATGACTACTTCCGCGATGCCAATGGTCGGCCCCGAGGCGTGGCGAAAATGCCCGGCGATGGACCGACCTGGTTGAGTGGATATGTTAGCCTTCCGAGTAAGTCGGGCGAACCCCGTCTCGTGGCGACCTACGTTAAGATCCGCAACCACCTTGAAGCCTACGAGAGCGGGCTCTGTGTTTGGAATGATGGTGATGAATCATTCGAACACTTTAAAACGCTCTGGACCAAGACGTCCGGGTCACCCAAAGCACCGCGGATTCCCGATGGACACCCTGCCTTCTGGACTGACGCGGAGGGGAAACAGTGGGTCTATTTTGGGGATCCGCTGCCGCGCTTGCGCTGCCCGGCGACTTTCGAGGCCTGGCAAAAACCGAAGACATGGGAAGAATTGATGCCACAGGATAAACTTGTCTCCGCCGCAGATGGGACACCGGTGCAGCCGCATTCAGGGTCAATTGCCTGGAACCCGTGGCGCCAACGCTGGGTCACGGTATTTATGCAGGCCTTTGGCAAGCCGTCCGCATTTGGCGAACTCTGGTATGCCGAAGCCGATCAACCGACGGGTCCCTGGGGCAAAGCAGTAAAGATCCTGAGCCACGATAATTACACGTTTTACAATCCCAGGTTGCATCCGGAATTTACGGCCAGCGACTCGCCTATCCTCATTTTTGAAGGCACCTATACGGCGGAGTTTGCGGATCGCCCGGCCAAGACTCCACGGTACGACTACAACCAAATTCTCTATCGTCTCGAACTCGATGATCCGGCGTTGAGTCCAGCGCAAAAAAACTAACTCAGAGCCCACATTCTCAGTGCCTAACATCGAGTCGTTCTTTCATGATGGTAGCACCCTGGCGGTGCGTCTGCCGGCCGCTCTCGTCTCGCGTGGGCACGCCGCGATTTTTTTGGGGGTTGGAATGGGTGCGGCTGGTGGTTCGGCCCGCATGCCGCACGGACAGTATGACGAAGGGTCCACCGTGTTCCTCCCGTTCCAGGCCAGCCGGCTGTACGGCATTCACTTCCAGGATCGATCAATCACCCGGATCGAACGACGCGATTGCTCGCAGAGTCACTGGACGGAACGGACAACGGCTCCGAGGGAAGTCACAACGCGCATTACGGACCAACTGGTCAATATCTCGATCTCGGTCCCCGATCAGCGCTATCCATTGAAACTGGCGATCTGGGTGAAGGACATGGATCGGAACGACGGCTGGGGTGCCCTCGTCGCTGACGAAGCGCTCGGTATTCGCCCCGCGTGCAACGACCAATTCTTGGAACGGCATATCGTATTCGATTCCGCGACAACGCCCGCTCGGATTACCTTCCGGCATGATCGCGACCTAGCACCGCGCGTGCGAATCTATCAACTGTTGCCCCGGCTTTTCGGAAATACCAACGAAACGCGGATGCGCAATGGAACCCTGGCCGTAAACGGTGTTGGGAGATTTGCCGATCTCAACGATGCAGCTCTGACCGGCATCAAGGAATTGTCGTGCACCCACATTTGGTTGACCGGAATTCTGGCCCAGGGGTCCGCCACGCCCTATCCTGAACTCGGCATGGCGGGAGAAGACCCGGATTTATTGAAAGGACTCGCCGGCTCTCCGTATGCCATCCGCGACTATTTCGACGTGTGTCCGGACTACGCGGTTGATCCCGCCCAGCGTCTCGAGGAGTTCAAGGCTCTCGTCGATCGTATCCACGATCACGGCATGAAGGTGATCATCGATCTGGTGGCGAACCATGTCGCCCGAAGCTATCGGTCGCTCATCAAACCAGACCTGACCTTTGGCCGGAACGATGATCAGACCGTATTTTTTTCGCCGGCCAACAACTTCTATTGGTTGCAGCCGGATTCACCCGGAGGCGGTCCCCCTTTGCGTTTACCGACCGTCGATGATGACGGACATCTCATTTCGCCGACGTGCCGTGTGCTCGGAAGCGGTGATGGATTGTATGCCGGCGAAATGACTACAGGTCGAGTCACCGGAAACAATGTGGCGCATTGGCGGCCTTCTTTAAATGACTGGTATGAAACGGTGAAACTAAACTACGGCTACGACTTCACCACGGGCCGTCATTGTTACCCATGCCTCGAGGACTGGAACGCCGCCATCCCGGATACGTGGACCAAGATGGACGCGGTCCTGGCCTATTGGCAGGAGTTTGGGGTCGATGGGTTTCGTTGCGACATGGCGCACATGGTGCCGCCGGAGTTCTGGCAGTGGGCACTCGAGCGCGCCCGACGCCGCGATCCGACCGTCTATTTCGCCGCGGAAGCCTATGACAATGACCCGATGAAGGTCTGCGAAGGGAATATTATGACCGCACTTTTGGCGGCGGGATTTGACGCTGTTTATGACGACCCAAGTTACAAGGTTCTCAAGAATCTATATGACGGCTCGGCCTGGGCCAACGATCTGGATGGAGCGCTTGGGGTGGTGGGTCGTGAATTCGTTTTTCAGAACTCACTCCGTTACGCCGAGAATCACGACGAAGTGCGCCTGGCGGGAAAGGACCAGTGGGGAAATGTCGGGCTGAAGGTGGGATGCGCCGTCTCGGCCGTCCTTTACGGACTCTCACGCGGTCCGATCCTTTTTTACAGTGGTCAGGAAACGGGTGAACCGGCGTCAGGCGACGAAGGGTTCAGTTCAGACAATGCGCGAACCTCGATCTTTGACTACTGGTCCATGCCGGAGTTTGCGAAATGGGTAAATGATCATCGTTACGATGGCGGGCGGCTCTCAACTGAACAGAAGGCCGTGCGATCTTCCTACGCTCGTTTGCTGGCGATGATGGACGAGCCGGCGTTCCGAGTCGGCGAATACTACGGTCTCAATAGCGCCAATCGGGATAATGACCGATTTGGCCGAATGCCCGGTGAATCGGCCAGCGGACATTGGTTGTATTCATTCCTCCGGTTTGATGCCTCCAGCGGGCAGCGTTTGCTCGTGATCGCCAATTTGCATCCCACGGAAACACTCGAACGGGTGCTGGTTCAGATTCCCTTGGATGCGATCGACTTTATCCGATTGAGAGCGACGACCCGCGTCAGCATTACGGAACGGCTAAAGGAACGACCGGCCCCGGGCATCTTCGCGATCGGCGACGGAATTGAATTGGGTGACCTCGATCCGGCCACGGCCTCTATTTTTGAGTTTCAAATCATCGAAGCGTAACCGCATATGGCTTCCATGAAACGCGTCGTGGCCTTGCTGCTGATCTCCCTTTTTCTGAGCGTCGGATGTGAGAAGCCCGATTTTCTGAAATCCGATGCCGAGAAAGCGACCCCGACGCCAGCTCCCACACCGAAACCGAAACCCACGCCCAAGCCGGGCGGCTGGATGTGGGACAAGTATCAGAATTCGCTCGATCAACCGCCGAAGAAATAGGCTGCGACTTGGGGAGTTGATGTCCCCGCTCGATTCTCCAGATGATCCGCTTTTATCGAATCTGGCTGCTCCCGGCGCTGTTTTGCACGGTGACCTTTTTGGTTGGATTCATCGTGTTTCAACCGGGCTGGAAAAAAGTTGAGCCGTTGACGGACGGCTCGGAGGCATCATTCCAGCAGACGGCGAAAAAGATCCACGAGGAGAATCTTTTGCAGGACGCCGCGCCGCAGGAGCGCGTTCGGTGGCTCCTCGAACTTTGTGCGCGTCCGTCCGGTTTGGCCCGCGATCACGCGCTCTACGAAGCCATCCAGCACATGCAGCCCGGTGACTTTCTGGCTGCGGTCGCCGACCTGCCGACCCTCGGACAAAATCTCGCGACCATGAGCGGCGACGTTCGATCGGCGCTGATTCAGGCCGGCATGGAGCGCTGGCTCGAGGTGGATCGCGACGGCGCCTTGCGCACGCTCGCGCTCGTGCGCGGGATCGTCGAATTGGACGCGGTCAAGCTTCCGCCGATGGGCGGAGGCGATCTCGGCATGGCGTATGAAATACTGGCCATGAGGGAGCCGCAGTGGATGCATGAGCAGATCGACAAACTCGGACAGAAAACCGGACGTGAGACCGCGATGAACGTTTTGATGTCCGCGGATGCGGCGCGCGATCCTAAGAAGGCGCGCGAGTGGCTGGAAACGTTTCGAGGGAACAAGGAGTGGAATGGGATGTTCTCCGCGTATGTAAATGGACTCGCGGAGAGCGATCCGCGCGGGGCTTTCGAGATGGCCAGGTCCGATGACGATGTTCCGCCCGATCGAAGGGGGCGGTTACTCGACGATCTGATCATGCGCGTCGCCGCGACGTCGCCATCTCTCGCGGGTGAAATGCTGGGGAAGGTCGAACCAGAGAAGTCCCGAAACTTGACCATGTTCGCGGCCGCCACAATTGGCTCGACCGGCGGCGATGCCATCGCGTGGCTGGCTGATCGTGCGGCGGCCGATCCGGAACTATTTGCCGTCAATGGGAAACCCGCTTCGGCCGCGGACGGTTTTGTATGGGCGCTGGTTCAAAGCGATCCGGTTCGGGCGCTGGAGTTCATTGATTCGCTGCCTGACGACCGGCAGCCGGCGCTGCGGACCGCGGCGATAACGAAGTGGAGCGAATCACATCCCGACACCCTCATCGACTGGCTCGCGACGCAACCGCCGGATGTAGGCTTGCGATATCCAGAGGCTCTGGACTCGGCCGCGCTGCGGCGACCTGATCGCTTTGCCGATTGGGTGGCGACGCTGCCGGTCGGGGATACGCGGAACCGATCGGAACTCGCGCTCGTGGACTCGCTGATTCGCTGCGGCGGAGCAAAGGAAGCGCTCTCCCACTATCCAACGCAAGCGACCGGCGACGAATCGATGCAGGCAGCCCGCAAGCTCGGCGGGGTGATCGGGACGGAGGATCCGAGTGCCGGCGCGCGCTGGGTCGAAACGCTGCCCGCGGGTCCGGCGCAAGCGGAAGCCGCAATGGGTCTGGCTGGCGCGTGGGGTGCACGGGCGCCGGAGGCCGCGGCGCAATGGATCGAGGGTCTCCCGGTGGGTGGGACGCGGGACGCTGCGACGGGTGCTTTCGCGGGCGCGATTGCCGGCGCCGATCCCGCGGCGGCGGTTGACTGGCTTGGGCAAATTCAGGATTCCGCAGCTCGCGAACGCGCAGCAGGACAGGTGTTTCACTCGTGGTTCACTGCCGATGCGGCCAGCGCGCGCGCGTGGCTCCGGAATTTCCCCGGAGTGCGTGACTCGGTGAAGAACGCGCTGCTTTCCGCTCGCTGATGAACAAGCTCACTCGCGTCCTCATCTGCGGAGCGCTGACTTTTGCCGTCGGCGCCTTGCTGGCTCGGCGCGGCGGGCACAACGCGCTCCGAAAGGCTTTGCGGGCGGACCTGCCGATGGTCCCGGGCAAAAACGCGAGCAATCGTGGTGTCCGCGTCCGTGAGCAGACCAGCGAGGAACGCTTCGGACACCTCATTTCAACGCAGATGGGCGGCTCGCATTTGAAACGCCGGCACGATCTCTATGAGGCGATCGGCGGGCTGAGCACGGATGATCTCGCGACGATGATTGACCGCGCCGAGCGATTGCCGTGGGAATTACGATTTTATGTAGTCAACGCGCTGCTCGAACGATGGTTTGAGTTGGATTCCGAGCGCGCGGGAGCGTGGGTGCGCGAGCGCCCGGATCATAGCGAGTACTGGAGAATGTGGGGCGCCAAGTCGCCGGAAACCGCGCTGGCCGAGGCGAGCCGCCATCCGCTTGCCAACGGCACCCAGACCATGCTCAAGCGCGCGATCGAAACGCTGGCTGGCCCGGATCAGAAGGCGCAAGCGGAGAGACTGGCCGCGCTGCCCAGCGACGTTGCCCGCGACCGTGTGCTCGGAGCCACGGTCACCGATTGGGCGAAGACGGATCCGGCGGGAGCGCTCGAGTTTACCATGTCCCTCCCCGCCGGAGGTCTGCGGACGAGTTGTTATGACGTAATCCTGCGGCGATGGGCGGAGACTGATCCGGCGCAAGCGGCGCAAAAAGCGGCGGCGTTGCTTTCGGATCTGCCCGCCGGGGTGAACGGAAACGCGACCATCGCGTTGGTCGCCGGAGCGTTGGCGAAGGAAGATCCGCCAGCGGCACTGGCCTGGCTGAATGGACTGCCTGCGGAGCAGCGTGGCGCCGTGGCCTATTCGCTCGTGGCCGGTGCGTGGGCGAAAAGCGATCCGCTCGCCGCGCTCGCCTGGTGCCGGGACAACGGCGTGGATGCGAGTGCAAGCTGGGCGTCGGTGCTCGGCGCAGCGATGGAAAAGAGTCCGCTCGAAACCTTGAGCTGGGTGCAGGCGTTGCCGCCCGGAACCGAACGCGATGCCTGGCTCGAAGGCGCGATCTCACACGGGGGAAAACTGACGTTTCCGCCGGTCAGCGATGCCACTGCGGAAATGGTAGCCGGGCTGCTCGATCGATTGCCGCCGGATGCGCAAGAGCGGGCAGCCTCGAACCTCGGCTGGACGAGCGGGCACAAAGGCAAGATCGAAGACGTGCGTGTGTGGACCGCGCATTTACCCGACGGACCGCTGCGCGCAGCGGCGGTTGAGGCCGCGGTCTCATATCGGATGAGTGCGAATGCGAGCAACCGCGACAAGATGCTGGAGGAATTCCCATCCGGCTTTGAGCGGGATGGCGCGCTGGCGGGAATCGCCAAGGTTGAACTCACCGACGACGCCGGACGGGCGGCGCAAACCGCTCTCGGCATTGCCGACCCCGATCTCCGGCGCGATTCGCTGGACCGCATTATTTATCGGTGGTTCGACGACAGTCCGAGTGAAGCGCGCGCGTGGCTGCAAAATACGGCTGATCTGCCAGAGGACTGGAAACGTGAGTGGATGTCTGGACTTTGAAGCGACCTCGTCTCGGCGGATCGGCCGCCCTATGAAACTCCGAGCGTTCCTCCTCACCTGCCCCGAGCGCGTGGATGGGGTCTTCCGCCCCCAGCGCCTGGCGCCAGGACATCGCCCTCGCCCGCCTCGCCGCCCAACTCGCCCCGCTGCACTACCACGTCCCCTCCTTGGTCGACCACCTCGGCGGCGAAAGTTCCTGGTCCGGCCCCCAGCACCCCGCCCAGGACTTCGATCCCGAGTGGCGACGGCCGAATACTGGTTAAACCCTGCGCCCAGAGCGCACCCGAGCGATCTTCTTGAACCAGTCATCCGATCGTCCGGGCTTTTTCAACCACGGGTGTAGTCAGAGGGCTCGTTCCTCGCCTCCGCTACACCCTTTATTGTTCGGGTTATTGGCCCTGAATCTTGCGTTTCTCAGAGTCGCTCTTGCCATACCTGCCATTTGCGAATTTGTATGTTGTCAGAACAATATCCGCGCCTCCACCGTGCCATATGGTGGTGATATCCACGTATTCATTAGTGGTGTTCTTGCTTAAGGACGGCGTGCTGCCAAGCAACCTCCCAATGCACTTCCAATCGCGATCAATCTTGTCGAACACGAACATGAAGCTGTTGTCGTGATTTCCCGCAGCGAATCCTACCCAGATAATCAATTCGCTCGGTTGATCATTGTCGAGCTGCACCAGATTCGCTCTGCATCCAAGCCTCTCGTTTTGGGAGTGTTTCCCGCCGAAACGGGTCGGGAGAACAATCTGAAGTCGTCGAGGACGGGGTGGATGTGCAAAACTAGTATCCCGTCCCCTTTCCGCATGAAACCTGGTTCGATGCGAAGCCACCTGCGATCGCTTGCTCCAATCGGAGTTCTCAGACACTTTGTCCCGCATGAACGATCGAATCTCGATTCACCCAAAAATCTGTCACGGCCAGGCCTGCATCAAAGGCACACGCATCCCCGTTCACCAGATCGTTCGGATGTTCGCCCACGGAGACGGTATCGACACACTTCTTGGCGCGTATTCGTCCATCACGCGCGAGGACATTCTGGCCTGCCTCGACTACGCGGCCTCGCTCGCTGAGGAGCAGGTTACGCCGCTGGATGATGTCGTCCTCGCTCAATGAGGATTCTGGTGGACGAGAACATCCCGAACATCACCGTCCACGAACTCCGGGCGCTGGGACACGACGTTCTCGACATCCGGGGCACCGAGCGCCAGGGGATGCTCGACGATGAGCTTTGGCCTTTCTCGCAGGGCGAGCGGCGGATGCTCGTTACCACCGACAAGGGTTTCTCCGAGCACCGCGATGAACACCATTGCGGAATCCTGGTGGTGCGATTGCGGCAACCAAACGAGCAGCGGATTCACGCCCGGATTATGGCCGCATTCCGGCAGTTCGCGGGCAGGATTGGCCCGGCTTGTTCGTCGTCCTGCGCGACGCGGTGCAGAGTGTCCACAGAGCATGAACGGCAACCGTGCCTCCAGCTCCTCGATACCGTCGCCCTCGCCCCGCTGCACTACCACATCTGTGGCGATTGTTATTTGTAGCGTCGTTGCTGCCGGCTTCGAGCGCGACGGAGCGCTCGCCGGCATCGCAGGGAGAGAGATCGACGATGACGCCGGACGCGCGATAGAAACGGCTCTCGGCATTGCCGACCCCAATCTCCGGCGCGATTCGCTGGATCGCATCGTTTACAGTTGGTTCGACCGCAGTCCGAACGAAGCGCGCGCGTGGCTGCAAAACACGGCTGATCTGCCGGAAGACTGGAAACACGAATGGTTGGCTGGGCCGTAAAGAATACGGAAACGCTTTGCCGGCAGGGATGCCAGCGGTCCCAGGATCAGCGCGGGTGCGACGGTTCGGATTGGTCCGTCAGACTCATGGCGATTTCGTAGCGGGCGGCTGCGAGACAGCCCCCGAGAATGATGAGGCTCCCGGAAAGGTAGATCCACATGAGCAAGGCCACGACGGATCCGAAGGTTCCATACACCGTGTTAAAATTCGCGATGTTCTTGGTGTAGAGCACGAAAAGGCGTTGCAGCAAATCGAGCCCGACGGTGACGAAAGCCGCTGACACCCACACCTCGCGAAAGGTGGTTCGCCGCTGCGGCGCGAACTTAAAAAACATCAGGAACCCGTAAAAGAGCACGAGCGGTGGGAGGAGCGACTTAACGCCGGAGAAAAGGGAATAGACGAAGATAAAATCGACGCCAAACTCCCAGGAATAACGCGTGTAGAGATACTCGAGCTGTTCGAGGGCCGCGGGCGCCAGCACGCCGAGGACGAGGGCGCTGGCCAGGATGGCCACCATGGCGAGATTCTTGATCGGCAGGCGCCACCACGAGAATTCCTTTGTGCCCCAGGCCCGGTTTACTCCCCGAACCAGGGCCTGAAAAAAGCGGATGGAACTCCAAACCAAGACCAGAAAGGAAATGATGCTCGCCCGGCCTCGGCTTTCTACGACGCTTTTGACGGTGCGCAGCACGCGATCCGCAGTTTCGGGATCGACCGGCAGGTGCTCGTGGACCTGACGGGTGACGACCGCTTGCGCATATTCCGGGTCTCCAAAGAACATGGCCGCGATGCTGATCAAAAAGATCATGAGCGGGAAAATGGAGAAAAACGCGTAGTAGGCGAACGAGGCGGCCCGTTGCTCGCCATCTGTCTCGTCGTATTTGGTCAGCGCGCGCCACGCCACGCGGCCGGCGAGACGGCAAAACCGCGTGATCGCGGGCCAGACCTGCTGAGCAAATTTCATGAGTGCACGAGACTAACGATCCAAAACCGCGGCGACAACTTTGCCGTGTCTTGCGGATTGAGTTTGGGGGGCTACTGTCAGCCGCCCATGTCCGAGCCGAAGTCGCCCCGCGAAGACAAGAAATCTAAACGCGGATGGATAAACAAATCCCTACGGGCGGCCGGTTGGCTTCTGCTCTTTCTGATCGTTTTCCATCGCCCGCTGATCCATTACGGAGTGCCGCCGCTGGCCAGGCTGATCGCGAAACAGCAAAACCTGGATGTCAGTTTCAAGCTGTCGGGATCGATCGTCACGAATCTCCGTATCACCGATGTTCACGTGACACCGACGGGCACCAAGCCCACACCGGTGCAGAAGATCGATATCCGGGCAATGGAGTTTCACTACAGCATTCCGTCGCTGATCAGGAATGGGGTAGGGTATCTTCTGAGCAGCTATCAATTGCACGATGCGGATCTCGAATTCGTGGCTTTGCCGAGCACGACCGAAGAGGAAAAAAAGGAGAAGGTCACCATCGCGCAGCGGCTCTACACGATCCTCGCGCAACCGGCAGCGTACGCGGACCGGGCCCTGATCGACAATGTGACGGTGGCGGTGCATTCGCCGACGGCCGAGACGTTCGTCGGTCCGGTGAACATTCTCTTCGATCCGGAAAAGGAGGGCTACGTGCGCGTCGGGCGCGTCCAGGCGCCGGGCGTCCCCGTGTGGGAGAATATTTCGGCGACCACGAGCTATCAAAACCGCAATCTGTTCATCCGCGGTCTGGCGCTCTCGCCGGAACTGGTCATTGAGGAGATCAATTTCGACGCCTCGAATCGGGAGAGCGGCGCGGGATCCGCTGCGCTCAAGGCGAAAGTTTTCGGTGGACGACTCGATCTCGAATTGAGCGGGCAGGAACTGGATGCGCCGGGCGAGAAACTGAAACAGGCGTACTCGACCCATTTGGTGTTGAACGCCTCGAGCATCGATGTGGCCGCAGCGGCGGAATATTTTGGCGCCCCGAAACTGCCGATCGGAAAGCTGGGTAAGATCGATCTCGACTTTACCGGCGAACCGGAAAGGCCAGCGACCTGGACGACGACGACGGAAATTGCGCTGGACGAATTCACGGCCGGCGGGCTGCCGATTCGGGCGATTCAGCTGAATCTCGACGCCAGGAATGGCGAAGCGAAATTGCGGGCCGGGGCCGCCGTTGCCAGCAACCAGGCGCGGATCGAAGCGACCGCTTCCCTGCCGCCGACGATTGAACAATTTTCCGCCAGTGCGGTGGCTGCGGAGATCAGATTGACGGCGCCGAAGCTGGCGGAAGTCGGCGAAAAGTTGCAGCCGATACAGTCTTGGAAAGGCGATGTTTCGATGGTGGCGAAGGTCACATTGAAAGACCGTCGACTCGGCGCTGATGTGAGCGCATCTGTCGATGGCGTTGAAGTCGGCGGACAGGCGATCGACAAAGGTCAGGTCTCGTTGCAAGGCACCATGCCGGCGGAGTTCAAAGGTCCGAACCCGCTTGCCGGTGCCAATGCCGATCTTTCCATCCGTCTCAATTCCATGCGGGCGGGCACGTTTGCCTTCGATTCGGCACGCGTGACCGTCGGCCTGCGTGATCGTGAAGTTTCTTTGCCAACGCTCGAGGTTTTGCGCGGTGAGAATTCTGTCTCGGCCCACGGACACTTTACCATGCCGGAAAAACTGGCGGACATCGCGAAGGCAACCGGTGATGTGGAATTCACAATCGCATTTCCGAAGCTGGCCGAGTTCGGATTGGGCGGGCAGGGGAGGTCGCTGAACGGCAGTTTGCAAGGACGCGGAAAGGTGCATCTTGAGAATGAACTTCCGAGCGGCTCGATCTCGCTGGATGGTTTGGACCTCGACTATGCGGGAGGCAAAGCGCAGTCGCTGACCGCGAAGATCGATTTGCAGGGTGAGACGGCGATGATCGAAGAGTTCGCGCTCAAGCTTAATGATGCGGACGGAGTGAAGATCGCGGGCAAAATCGGGACCCGAAAGCCGTTCGCCTACGACGCCGCGCTCGATGTCGGCATCCGCGATCTCGCCATTTTTCAACCGCTGCTCGACGAGATGAAGTTGGACAAAAAGGTCACCGGTACGGTGGACGTCCAATGGAAAGGGCAGGGCCAGATGGGGCCGATGCAGCATGCGGGGACGGTTGATTTGAAAGTGGGACGCCTCGCTTTCGGCGACGCCAGGTTGCAGGAACTGACGCTCGCGGGACCTTATTCCATCGGCGAAAAGCAATCGGGGACGATCAAGCTGGACGCGTCGAATCTCGAATATGCGGGAGGAAAAGCGGAAGGGCTGAGCGCCAAGATTGACCTCGAGGGCGATGATGCCGTGGTCGAGGGTCTGGCGTTGAGATTCAACGAGCAGGATCGCGTGTCGATCACCGGCAAAGTCGGGACGAAAAAACCGTTCGCTTACGACGGCTCGCTCAATCTTGGCATCCGCAACCTCGCCATTTTCCAACCGCTCCTAGACGCGATGAAAATGGACAAAAAATTGAGCGGCGCCGTGGCGTTGAAATGGTCGGGCACGGGCGAAGTCGACCCGGCGCAGCATTCCGGAGAAATGAATCTGGATGTCGATAACGTGGCATTTGGAGACCTGAAAGTGAAGGAAGTCAGGCTCGGTGGTGTCTATTCGCCGGCGAAAGCGGAGTCGCGCGCCTTTCATGTCGTGATCGGGCCGACAGTGCTCGATGGAGGGATTGAATGGGAGGACGGCAAGCTGCGGCTGCAGAATCTCGACCTGCGGCAGGGCGATCAGCAGGCGCTCACTGGCTTCATCATCATGCCGCTCGAGCTGGGAAATCCCAAGGGCCCGGTGCCGTTCGACCAACGGATCGCGGTGAACCTTAATGCCAACGCCCTCGACTTGAGCCAGCTCTTCGCCAGCCTTGGGCAAAAGCCGCCAGTCGAGGGAAAACTGACCTGGAAACTGCTGGCCAGCGGAACCATCCTGAATCCAAACGTCAACCTCGCGGTCAATGCGACTGGGCTAAAATCGCCGGCGGCGGCGCAGTTTGACGCCGCGCAACTGGATCTCGCGCTGCATCTGGCGCAGAAACGTGTCGAACTCGAAGGCACCCTCACGCAGCCGCTGATCAAGCCTTTGAAAATCGCCGGGGCGGCGCCACTCGATGTCGAGGCCATCATCACGAAGAAAGGGATCAACCCGAAAACTCCGCTCGACGCCACGCTTGATCCTCCCACCGTCGTCCCTCGCCTTTCTTCCGAAATTGGTTCCGGCCATCCGGCGGATCGACGGGACGGCGGGAATTGACATCCGGGCGACGGGGACGTTCGAAAAGCCATTTTTTGCCGGAAAAGTTTCGCTCCGTTTGAAGGAAGCGCGGATGGCTGCGGAAAGCGTTCCGGCCATCGGGGATTTTAAGGCGGACCTGGATTTCACGCGGGACAATCTGAAATTCACGACCTTCCGCGGAACGGTTGGCGGCGGTACTTTCGATCTCGGCGGCGGCATCGGACTCGCGAATCTCAAGAATCCGATCTTCGACTTGCGACTCAAGGCCCGGGAAGTTTTGGGGATGCGAAACGACGCCATCACCGTGCGCGCCGACGCCGATCTGGCTCTGAAAGGGCCGCTCAATTCGGCGAGCGCGAGCGGCACCGTCTGGGTCGTGCAAAGCCGTTTCTTTAAGGAGATCGATATTCTTCCCGATCGGATTGCCCGGTCGTCCCAAACCAGTGCCCAAGAGCGCTCCGACCGAGGTGAACATTTCCTTTCCGAATCCTCCGTTGCGCGATTGGAAATTCGATGTCGCGATCAAAACCCGGCCGAATGATCCGTTTCGGATTATCGGAAATCTGGCCAATGGCGCTGCGCACCTCGATCTGAAATTTGGCGGCACTGGCTTAAAGCCGTGGCTGGATGGACTGGTGCGGGTCGAGAATTTCAAGGCCAGCCTGCCGTTCAGCACGCTCGATATCACGCAGGGCTACGTTTATTTCACCAAAGACGTGCCCTTTGAACCTTCGCTGAATATTCAGGCCGAGTCGCGCATGCGTGATTACACCATTCGGGCTTTTATCGAGGGCACCGCGTTCAACCCACAGATCGAATTAACGAGCGAACCGCCGCTCTCGCATGCCGACATCGTCTCTCTGCTGGCCACCGGCACCACAGCCAGTGAACTGGGTGGCAATGCCGATGTCCTCGCCAGCAAGGCGGCGATCCTTGCCATCAAATCGCTCTACCGAAAGCTCTTCAATAAGGGCGCGCCGCCCCCGAAAAACAGCGACGAGAATTTCCTGGACCGATTCGACGTGGAAATCGGAGCGGTGGATTCTCAAACTGGCGCCCAGGAAGTGAATGCTCGCTTCGAAGTCACGGATCAGACGTTCATCCTCGGTGAACTCGACACCCAGGGTCATTTCACAGGATCACTCAAGTATCTGATTCGATTTCGGTAGATGTCCGCATTGTCCCGTTTCCTCCCGCTCGCAATTCTCCTGGCCTGTGCCGGAACCGGGCAGGCTGCCAGAGGACCGCTCGCGGCCATGCTCACGGGGGCGGAAAAATCGAAAATTCATTTCGTGGGCCAGCACAGCTACACCGAATCGGAACTGGGCACCGCCATTGGGGAGCAGGTGCGGGAAATCAATGAGAAAGGTGCGACGCCCGCGCGCGCCGACGACGCCGCATTCTACATCGGCTCCTTCTACCGGAAGAACGGTTTTTCCCAGGTCGAGACCGACTACTCGATCCAAAACGGCATCGTGGTGGTGAAGATCCAGGAAGGCCCGCGGACTTTGATCCGCGAAGTGAGCTTCATCGGCAATACTTCGATTCCATCCGCTAAACTCTACGATTACATGCTCGGTGCGGATCCGGCCAAAATGGCCAGGCATCCGGAAGACTTTCCCTTTAGCGAAGCGGCCGTTGCGGAGGGGGCAGACCGCGTTCGCGGACTTTATGTCTCGGAAGGGTTCCTGGATGTCATCGTCGATCCGTCCGCGGTAAAATTTACCGACGGCCGCACGGCCGCGTATGTGACGATACGCATCGAGGAAAAGACCCGTTACACTTTCGGCGCGATTTCGTTTTCCGGTACGACAGTTTTCCCCCGCGACCAATTGATCGCGGCACTCGGCGAGGCGACCGATGGACCTTACTCGCACACGAAAATCACCAATATGAGTCGCAACCTTGTCTCTTTCTACAAGGCGCGCGGCTATTACACGGCAGAAGTGGCAACCGTGGCTGATCCCCAGAAAGCGGTGCGCGGCAAGGTCTCGGCCAGCTTCACCGTCACCCCGGGGCCGATCTATCGCTTCGATGGGGTCACGGTGAAAAATAACACGAAGGACCGAGCCCGACTGCACCCGAATTTCCTGCCCAAGCGCTTCCGTCATCTCAACGGAAAGATCTACGATCCGGAGAAACTGGATGAGACCTATCGCGAAATGCTCCGGACAGGGTTGTTCAGCTCGATCCGCTACACCGCGGTTCCGCTGTCCGACCGCACATTGCGGCTCGATTTTCAAATCGAGGAAGCCAAATCCAAGGAAGTCGGATTTGTCCTTGGCTACAGCACCTACGATGGCGGCGTGGCCGGGATCCGGCTCGCGGATCGAGACCTTTTCGGTCGGGGACGGCCTTTGAGCCTGGCTCTCGAATACTCGCAACGCGGTCCGCGCGGCGAATTGCTCTACATTAATCCGTGGCTTTTTGACACCCGCTTTGCCATGCGCGCACGGCTCTATTCGGAGTCGCGGGAGGAACAGGGCTACTCGAAAGATCTATTGGGTGGCCGCGTCGATGTCTCGCGGAAATTGCTCCCGCATCTCGAGGTCGGCGTCTTTGCCGAACAACAAATCGGCAAAATCACGGATTCGTCGATCAAGGAAGAGTTTCTCGGTCCAACGAGTTACACGCTCACCAGCTTCGGAAGCACGCAGACCATTGATTACCGAAATGATGAGATCAATCCGACTCGCGGCTGGATTCTCAGCACCTCGATCGACTATTTGAGCTTCGACACCGGCGCGTCGTTTATTCGCGGTTTCGGTCGTCTTTCCATCTACCAGCCAATCGGGAAAAAACTGCTCCTCGCGCTGGGAGCGCGCGCCGGCTTTATCCAACCTGCCGACACGGCGGAAATCCCGATCGACATTCGATTCTTCAATGGTGGCTCGACCACCGTACGGAGTTTTGCCGAGCGCGAACTTGGGCCCAAGGATTCTGGAGGTAATCCGCTCGGTGGCGATTTTTACAGCGTGCTGAATGCCGAACTGATCTTCCCGTTGGTCGGTGCCCTGCAAGGCGCCGCGTTCGTTGATGCCGGGAGTGTTTCGGCGGCAGACTTTGATGTGCAGGGTGGCATGCGCTACGCCATCGGCCTCGGCTTGCGCTACAAACTACCCATCGGTCCGCTGCGCCTCGATTACGGGTTAAATCCCGATCCGCGTCCGGATGAAGACAGAGGCGCCTTCCATTTTTCCTTCGGCGTCGCTTTTTAGCGTCAGCCCGCCTTCAACGCCGGAGCTTCGTCGAGGCGTTGCGCCGCTTCCATCAGCAGCATCTGCCAGGAACAGGAAATTGTGGTTTCGCTCGGCGAAAGGTCTGCCCGTTCGGACATGCGTCCACAACGCCAGCCGATGATTTTAAAAATGGCGTCCGCCCCAGAACGGCGTCCCGCGGTGGCGTGCACCACTTCCCCGTCGCGAAAATGAACCACGCCCGTATCGGTGCCGGAACGAAATTCAATCGCGGTGGTTGCCCCGGTCAGGCACTTGAGTTGGATGATGTCCACCGGCATCACCTGTTCGAGGGTGGCCCGAAACGCCTCGTCATCCGACCGCACCTGCTCGGAGCTCAGCGAACACCGGACGATTTCGATCAATTGATCGGGATTAATCGGCTTTTCCAAAAAATGCAGCACTCCCAGCGCGGCGGAACTCATTTGGTATTCGGGCAACGGCGTCGCCGTTAGCACGATGGCTTTGGCATTCGGGTGGGCCGACGACATGCGCCAGAGAAACTCGAGCCCGTTACCGTCGGGCAACCCGATATCCATCATGAAAAGATCCACGGAAAAATTCTCGGCGCGCTGGCTGGCCTCTTCAATCGTCCGTGACCAAAAAAGGCGGCAGTGTGGGAGGCCCGCCACGATACTTCGCTCGATCAGCATTGCTGTGACCGGACAGTCTTCGACCAACAGAATAATAGGATTGTCGGATTTCATGAGCGCAACGCGCCACGAGTCATACCCCCGTGGCACGGACGATTGTTACGTGGTGAGAGAGCAACACCAATGCCACGGTTCGAAATGAAATCTGTCCGTTCCCCCGCGCTCAGCCGGCAATCTGGTCTGGGTGGAGCCCGTCCCTTGCGCGAGGTCGTGGTCGCATCGACGGTCATTCTTTCTGAATGAGAATCCGATGCTTCTCCGATTTCGCGGCTTTGCTCCTTGCCGGTTCGGGAATGGCATGCGCTGAGGGATTTGCCTGGGAACTGAAGCGGCTCGAAGGACGGGACTTTGTTTCCGCGCAAAGCGTCTGCGCGTTCTACGAATTGCCCGCGCCGCCGGCGTTGACCCCACCCACACCGACCGACCCGCCGCTCTCCGTCTCGTTGGATTCCGGGAAGCGCCAGATGACCCTCACCGCGAACTCCCGTGCGGCCAGCTTTAACGGCGTCCAGCAATGGCTCGCTTTTCCGGTTCTCTATTCCGAAGGAAAATTGTGGATTTCCCGCCTCGATGTCTCACGATCCGTGGAAGTGCGTTTCCGCCCGGAATTGATTCGCGGGTTTGAACCCGTGCGCACTGTCGTGGTCGATCCCGGGCATGGCGGACACGACCGCGGTACTGCTTCCCGGCTGGGCAAGGAAAAGGACTACGCGCTCGACGTGTGTCTCCGCATGCGGCCACTGCTTGAAAAGTCGGGTTACAAGGTGGTTCTGACTCGGGCGACCGATAAATTCGTTCCCCTTTCGCAACGGGCCGCCATCGCCAATCGCATTCGGGAATCAATTTTCGTCAGTGTTCATTTCAATGGCGCCAGCTGGCGACCCGCGGCCAGTGGGTTCGAGATTTTTTCCATTACCCCGCGCGGCGCACCATCGACCGATCAGAAAGAGCCGGCTCGCAGCGATGTCCGGGCTGAGCCCGGCCACACCTTGGAAATGCCGTCCGCCGTCCTGGCTGGCACCGTTTATCACTCGATGCTCGGCCACATGCCCCTGGTCGATCGCGGGATCAAGCATGCGCGTTTTGCCGTCCTGCGCCGGAGCGAACGTCCGGCCATCCTGGTAGAAGGCGGCTTCCTGTCGAATCCCATCGAAGCTGCTGAGATTAATCGCGCTGCCTGGCGCCAAAACCTGGCGGAAGCCATCGTGGACGGCATCGATCAATACAAGATTCTGGCCGAACGCGGGCTCGCTCCGAAAGTGGTGGCCGATTACCGAAAGAACGCGACCGCCCCGCAATAGCGGTTCCGGGTCGAGGGCGAGATCCGTTCGACTTTTCCCCTTTCCCTTTGTTGGGAGCGCTCCTACTGTCCGCGTCGTTCGAGCGCCCGTAGCTCAACTGGATAGAGCGTCGGCCTCCGAAGCCGAAGGTTATGGGTTCGACCCCCGTCGGGCGCACACTCTGAAAAGTGTGTGGCTTAAACAGAGTGTTTGCGGGCGATTGTGTTTGCTTGCGCTCCGTTGCGCTCTCGTGCCCCAAGGTGCGAAATACCCTTGAGATTTGGCAGTAACTGCCAGGTATTTCCCCCTGTGAAGGCCCAACGGACCAAACTCAACGGCAAGCCTGCCTGGGTCGTTTCGCTTTCCAAGCGCCGGGGATTTGCCAAACGTGTCCGCATTTTCGGCGCGACGAACGAGCAGGCCGAAACACGCGCGCAAGATCGCATCGCCGAACCTCACGATCGAGGGGATTGCTCTTCTATCGCTTACTTCAGCAAGCCGTCCTGACCGAGCCAGTGACCTACACCAAGATCGCAGGCACCCCCAACGAGTCGGCGGAGTAGAACGCTGTGGAGCTAAAGCGATAGCCCATTCGCGTGAACACATGCCGAGTGACGCCTCCATTCATGCCCGCCTCCGCGCCTCGATCCAAAGCCGTCAGCGCGCTTGGGACGCCCTGCAGGAGATCCGGCGGCTGCTCACATCCGTGGGAGAATGCGACATGCACCCTGTCGCCTGCCCGCCTCGTTTCGAGGTCGAGGGCAAAATCCTGTGTCAGGCGGTCGGGGAGACCATCTTTCACCTCCGCCGCGACATCAAGCAGCTCGAGAATGCCATCGAAGGAGTCCGCCCTTTTCTCACCAATCCGGACCACGACCCTCGCTTCCCTCACGCGCTCCTCGCCCTCAATCGCGCCGTCCAGAAAGCCCGGATCGAAATCGGCGACCTCCTCCGCCTCGTTGATTCCGCCGGCAGGTGATCCTCGGCGGTTTCCGGCACCTCGCGCGCGTGTCGGGGTGCGGCCACCACGGGCTTGCCAATGGTCCGGCGCGCGGGCACGCTGCCGGACTTAACTGCGGAGATGAAGCCTGCTCGTTGTTAAGCGATCTCAGGCGCGTTTTTACACCTCAGTTCACTTCAAAACACCAATATGAAAGCACCGACTTTGGTCCTCCCTCTCCTCGCTGTAGTTTCATTTGGAGTCTCGCAAGATGCGGTTTCCGTCGTGAATACACCGAGCGTGAAAATCACCAATGCACCGCTGCAAGCGTTGACTTCCCCAACCTTTCTTAAAGCCGGCAAGAGCTACTTTTTGCGACTCCCCACCGGCACGGGCACCGCCAAAATTATCGAGGCTGTCGGCGCCGGATGGTTTCGAGTCGAGTTTACCGAGCTTGATTTCGGAGCGACCGGTTCTCGTTCTTTTAACGCCGACGCAACACCGAAAACCAAAACAAACGTCCTTTGGCTCAACTTTGCTCACGTCGTGACAGCTCAGGAAGCGCCGACGAACTCAAAATGAAGTCGCCAATGTGCTGCGCGAACCGCTCTACCGGACTCGTGAGCGTCATGGCATAATCTTGCCAATTCCTCAGGGGCACGATGATGAGCATTATGATGTTATGAATCCGTTCGTCGCAGCATCCTTCTCTCTGGTCGGCGCGGACACGATTGTGCTTCTCCTCATCGTCGTCCTCGTTGGTTTCCCCCTTTGGATGATCGGTGATTGCCTCAACAATGAATCCAAAGAAAGCAACCACAAGCTCATTTGGCTTTTGGTCATCATACTCGCCCCGCTGCTGGGACCCCTGACCTATCTTTTCGCGCGCAAGCTCTCACGCCCATCTTTTCCCCCTTCGAGGCGATGAGCGCCACTCGAAGCACATTGAACTCAGCCGGCCATTGCTTCAAAAATCAAGCCTACTCCCTGATAGGCGCATGAGAACGCGCATTCTAGCAATTGCACAATGGAGTCTAGTCATTTGGGGAGCACTCTCGCTTATCGCCGTCATCGTTGTTGCCTCGATGGCGGCCTACCAACTCGGCCCCGGCAACCGCGACAAGACGGATTCAGCATCGCCACATGACGTGCGCTTTGTCCTCAATTGGTGCCAACTCGGCGACCAACGAATCGAGAAGGTTCTCCACAGCCACGTTTCATCCCGTTCCTTCACCGGCGACCATCTCGACGCCTACGCCATTAAGATTTCTCACGTCGAGCTCGCCGAACTCACGAAGGAGAGCGACGACTTTCGCGGACGCTGGTATCGCGGCGACCAGTTGCCCAAGATTCTCGACGACGCGGTTGGTTTTGTCGGCGGCTGGCTTCACGAGTTCCCGTGGTTTCCCAGCGAGACCGAGCTTCGCAGTTCCCAGTTCTACGTTTATCCTTGGAGCATCTACTGCCACGGCGTTCAGCCTTCCGCTGCCGAACTGATTTTCGTTCGACCGTCCGACCAAATGGTTTTCTACTTTGGAGGCAAAACGTGAATGCGCCATCTATGCGCTGCAGCTCCCATATCGGGGTCGTTGACGACTTGCCACACAAAAAAAAGCCCGACGGACCAATGCGAATAGTTGGCCTTCCTTTACTCTTCGGCGGTTTCGCATGGCTTTGCTGGTCGGCGTTTAGTATTTGGCCAATCGCCCGCGCTGTTGTGTTCGCGCATTACGAACGCCTCCCAAAATCTCCAGATGCGACCTACTCCCGCGAGGACATTCAGAAGGAGATATGCGAAACCACCTCCGACGCCATTCAGCATTATCCTTCATTTACGTATCCGGGCATCACCATGCTCGCTGGCGGTCTGCTACCCGCTTTCGCTCGCAGAGACCCAACTCCCAATGCCACGAAAGTCGCCTAAACACGCGGTTGAGCGCCTTCCGCGACGCATGAGCATCACGGGATGGACGAAACGAAAGCAGCTTTCTGGCGGAGGCTGGCGGCGCTGATATTCTGGAAGACGTTTGCCCTCACGCTCGGCATCGGGTGTTTCGCTGGGTCGGCTTTCGGCGGCTTCTTCTATTTGTGAGCGCCCAGGATCGCGGAGACGGCGTGGATATGGACTGTGCCGGTCGCGTTCCTCCTCGCGTGGAAGAAAGCGCGGGAGGCCGAGAGCGTGATCCTTCGCCGGGGCTGACGTGTATCTCCGACGCCGGCCGGGAATCGTCCTGTTCGGCGTAACCGTTTCAAGGACGATCGGCAAGACTCTCCGATGTCCCAGCTCATTCGCTGACCGACGGCAGAAGAGGGGTCAAAATCGAACGCTTCGATTTACTCCGCGCTTCCAGCCTGGGGAGCACACGTCCGGAGAAGGAGACCAGCTTGTCGCCGGGCGCGGAGCAGGAAAACTCACCGGAATTCGTCGTCGCAGGTAGCAGCGCTGCCGAGCCGTTGCGTTGGGTCGTAGCCGAAATCATCGTCATCGCAGGTATGGTCATCAGATAGCATCGGGAAAGAGCACATTGATTTGGCTTGCGCAGGATGTATGTACAATGCAGCTACTCGATCGTGAAAGTGCTTTTCGTCGCCTTGACATATTTACTCGTGATGGGCTTTGTTGGGAAATCGGCCGCTGCAACCTTAATCATCGACGATTTTACCGACGGTGAATTCTCCTTGTGGGCTGGATCTGGAAGTTCCTTGAGGCTGGATGACGTAGTCATGGGAAATGTTGGGACGGGGAGCCGAACGGTCACCTACTCAGGTTCGGACCGAGATTTCTCAACAGTAGGAGGCGGTGAGTTTTACCTTGGTCTCAGTGGGCCTTGGACACTGGCCTACGGATTTGACCAGAATGTCAACCTTCATGGCTCCGGAATTGCGGTACTCGTCATCGACGTCGACAGTGCTTTCAATCGAGCAGTGGCCTACGGTTTGACCCTGACATCCAGCAGGGTCACATGGAACGCTGTCGGTCAGGTGGAGTTCCCTGACCATGTGAGGGCGCGTGTTACATTTCCATTGGCCTCACTACCGGCAGAGATTGCAGATTCTGTCGACGGGATGAGATTCTCCTTCGACTATTCGAAGGGTGCCAATGAGGTTGGTATCCATGTTCAATCCATCTACGGCGTGCCTGAACCCTCGGGAGCCGCCATGACGGTATTTGGCGGGATCGCATTGTGCTCGAGACGGTCGCGATCACAGCAGTGCAAAACAAGGCGTCGCTCCTAATACCTACCCCGTCGCGAGTTCCAGCCTTCATGCCCGTTCAAACTTTAAACCGAAGTCGAACCCACGCCTTCGGGCAGGTGTAGGAGGACTTCGACGTTGATATGGCGTTAACTAACATCCACCCATGACATCGCAATCCCTCGCAATCACGATTGTAACATTAGCCACTGCCTTTTCGTCAGCACATTGCGCTCAACTGCTCTACGATGGATTTGATTACTCCATCGGCGACGCCGCGGGCCACGCAGGCGGACTTGGATTATGGAGCGGCACATGGTCAGCATCCAGTTTCGATCAATATGACGTTCAGAGTGGAGGCTTCTCGTATAGTGACGCCGACAATCACTCACTCCTGACAGTCGGGCAGAGAATCGTCCACACTGGGAGCAACAAAGGGTTATTATGGAGAGACACTCAAGACCTTTCCAGCTACCGATCGCCTGGCAATAATCTTTACTTCAGCTTTTTAATAGATGAGAGCGGACCTAGCTATTCTGAATTCCACGTTTTGAATAATATGGCAATTTGGTTTTATAATTATAGTAGCACAATGACGATTGCTTATGGTGGGACAGAATCAACTGCGATCCCATTTACATCAGACCAGAAAGACTTTTACGTTGCGAAGTATTCGTTTGGCAGTGGAAATGCTACTGTAAAGCTCTGGCGCAATCCTACGTTGAGCAGCGAGTTTGCATCGACACCGCTGATTACTCAAACGATCATCCCTGCGGGGCTTTACTCATGGACGAACCGAGTAGAGCTTTTGTCGCGCTACAATTCGAGCGAATTCGACGAATTTCGGCTGGGCACTACTTGGTCAGATGTTGCCACTGTGCCGGAGCCATCAGTAGGCGCAATGTTACTCGTCACCTTGCCATTTATCCTTTTGTTTTCGAGGCGGATAAGAACTAACGCCACAAAAACCCAAATCCGCGGTCCCGCTTCCGCAAGCATTCCCCGGATGGGAACGGCAAATGCAGACGCGGCAATCCAGCTCGTCTGCTCGGTGGTCACGCGGTAAACTGGCACGCCGGACAAAAACCAGGAACAGTTCTGAGCCTGCCGCGATCGACTCAAGAGCCCTGTTTTGACACTCACGTTGAACAATTCGCGTCGGGATTCCACTCAATGGACCCGCTGGGACGTCTCGTCGGAAAAGCCAGTGCCCCGACCATCGCCGCCGACCGGCGGCAAAGGGGACACTGGCGATTGCCGTAATCCGAGTAGTGGCGTTCGTCGTGATTAACGGTGCCCGGAATAGTCCTCGTCGCCGGAGATAACTCCGTCGTCGGGATCGGTGTCATCCAACGGTCGGATAACGCCGAACAAACCATGCTGCTCGGCGTTTGGTCCGGCAGTGAAATAGAGATCCGTGGCCACACCCGCGTTGCCGGTGGTGCCGAAAACAAGGCTCCACAAACCCTCAATCGTTATCGGGCACTGTTCCGCACCACGCAGCAGGCCGCGAAATCTTCCGTTTGTCTCGAACGCCATGATCGTGCCGCTGCCGAAGTTTCCAATGAGCAACTCGTCCCGATGCGAGCCGAAACTGGCCGGCGCCAAGGCCACGCCCCAAGGCGAGTCCATCTCTCGAATGTTTCCGCCCGCAGCCTTGCCGGCGGCGAATCGATGAAACTTGCCATCCGTAATATTGAACGTGTCAATCAACCCGCGCCCGCGGCCGCGAGCGACGCCATGCGTTGCGGGGTCCTGCTTGGCGAACGTTACGAACAGGTTTCCGGAAATGGTCTGCACGTTGAATGGCGCGTATCCACCCGGCGCATGACGGTCGACGAATTGACCCACGAGGTGAAGCGAGGAGTCATACTCGTCGAGTGTGCCTTCGCTGAAGTTGGCCGCAAGAAGGACGTTGGCCCCTTTGTGCGTCGTGGAAACGATGCCGGTATAAAGGGCGCCGTTCCGCGTCGAAAGAACCTCGGCCGCGTTGCCCAACGCTGGCCGCCATCCCGAAATTGTCCCGTCGGTACTGACGAAAATGAACAGGTCTGCGTTGAACGCCGGAGTGCTATTAAAGATCTGGCCGGTCACGCCACCGTTGCCCGGAATTGTGACGATCCGCGAATTGATGGTTACGTGCGGTGCGCCGGAAGCGTCGTTGGTAACGGCGTAGAGCGTCGCTGTACCCGTGCCATTATTCCCAATCCAAAACGGCCCGGTTGGCCCGAAGGCGACGCCCCATGGATTTACCAGATTGAGGTCCTGCAATTGCGCAACGCCGGCAATATCGGACACCAAATCGATTGGTTCGTAATGCGTTTCCATCCCTTCCTGATCGTGCCCGGACGAATGATCATTCGCCCACAGAGGCGGGCACGCCAGCGTAATGCTGGAAATGGCCAGCAGCAAACTGAGTGGGCGCTTCAGAGGAAGCCTGGTTTTCGTCAACTTAGTTGTTTTGTCTTTCATACACATGTCGCTTATAATTAGGTTTTATGTTAATTGTCCGAATGATCTCGTTGGCGTGAGTCAGTGGAAGCGGTAAGGGGCATCAACTTTCTGCCAACTCCGCCGCAGCTTCTCAACAGGCTAACCAGGAAAATCCACCCGGGTTGCTCATCAGAGCGCGTCACATCGGATTGGTTCCCGGAATAAAGTGTGATTCCGGAATTCCGCACTGCTCTTTCGTCCCATTGTGACGTCTCTCTTGCGATGGCAGACATGGCGTTCCAAAGTTATGAGCCACCGTGAAGAAAAACTAGTCAACCATTCAGCCGCCCAATTTGAAGCAATTGTGAGCGAGCACTACGCTCCGCTTTTTCGATTCGCAATGAGCCTGACGCGGATGCAATCGGACGCACAGGATCTGACCCAGCACACATTCCAAGTCTGGGCGACGAAAGGACACCAATTACGCGACACAACTAAAGTAAAGACGTGGCTGTACACAACGCTGCATCGTGCGTTCCTTCGGGCACGGCGAAAGGAGGGCAGATTTCCCCATCAGGTTTGGGATGAAGTCATCGAGCAGGTGCCGGCCGTCTTCCCGCCGCATTCCAACGATGTGGACTCGTTACAGCTGCTTTCGGCGCTGGCCAGGGTTAACCCGCTTTATCACGACGCAGTGGTGCTCTTCTACCTCGAAGATCACGCCTACAAGGACATCGCGATCATCCTTGACGTGCCGGTGGGAACGGTCAAATCGCGCGTGGCCCGAGGTATCGCGCAGCTCCGGGAGATCCTGCGGGCCGACGAAGCGCAGCTCTCAGCGCTCTCGCAGTGCAGATACGGAGCATGGGGCTTTAGTACCGGGATGCGGCTGGAAACGAGCGGCGTGAATCGACTCACATTGGGGCCGCCGTCGCGTTTGACGGCGGCAACGAACTAAACGGGATATTATGCAAATATAAGTCATGTATAACAAAACAAACCTGGCAAGAATCGAGAAAATGAACGGCCTTGCGCCCGAACTAATGAAGGCTTTTTGGGCCTTTGATCAGGCAGCGATGGCCGAAGGCGCCATCCCGGTAAAATACAAGGAATTGATTGCCATCGGTGTCGCATTGACCACGCAGTGCCCATACTGCATTGGCATCCACACCGATAACGCGCGCCGGGCGGGCGCCACCGACGCGGAACTGACAGAGGCGGCCATGGTCGCCGCATCGCTGCGGGCGGGGGCCGCCGTCACCCATGCAACCCACGTGCTGATGGATTGATCAATCCGGCCAGCATCCGGCCGCGGGGCGCGGGCCTGTGTGTTTAGTCTATCTGCGCAATCCCAATGGAACTCCTTTCCGGCGGTCAGTCACGCGTTAGCGTTTGCGGATGCCTCAATGAGCACTGCGGACTCAGCGTCACGCTGAGTCGCGAGTGCCGTGGCGCCATAATGAGAATGGTCGCGAGCTTCATCGTGTACTGAGCATCTTCCCCGAGCGGGTCCGCGAACTGAGCGCTTCAAGCGCGCATAAAGCCGCTGCGCCGCGAGTTTCGACCCCGAGCTTTTCAAATATTTCCTGCACATGTTTTTTGACGGTGGATTCGGTGATGCCAAGAATGGTGGCGATGTCGGGGTTCGTCTTGCCCTGAGCCACCCACAAGAGCGTTTCGGTCGCGCGTGCCGTCAGGCCAAGTTTGAGCAGAGGTTCAGTTGAGGAAAAATCAGGTTTGAACCTCTGCCGGGCCTGTTGTTCAGAACGGCGCAATCGGGCTTCGATTGCCCGGCCCAAATCAGCGTTGGCCACGGGTTTGGTTAAGTAATCGTCGGCACCAAGATTCATGCCGCTTCGCAGGTCATCCTTTTCTCCCTTGGCGGTGAGGAAAATAAACGGAATCACTGCCAGATCGCCGTCCTCTTGTAATGCTTGCAACACTCCGTGGCCATCCAGTTCGGGCATCATCACGTCGCAGAGAATCAAGTCCGGCGTTTCTCGCTGAGCAAGCTCCACACCTTTGCGCCCGTTCTCGGCGGCAATGGCGTGGTACCCAAGGTATCGCACCAGGGTGCTTATGTTCCGGCGCATTTCCGGTTCGTCTTCAATGATCAATATTTTCTTCATGACGTGTTTCAAATGCGGGAAGGCGGACGGTTACCGTCGTGCCTTCACCGATCCTGCTTTGGAGCGTTAGTCGGCCGCGGTGCAGATCGGTACAACGTTTTACCAGCAACAACCCGATCCCGGTGCCGGGTCGCGATCCGACGTTCCTCCCGCGATGAAACGCCTTGAACAAATGTTGCTGGTCATCTTCCGAAATACCGATCCCCTGATCGCAAACGGTGCACACGGCCTCGGCCCCATCCCGTTCCACTCTGAACCGTACCGTTGCTCCCGGCTCGGAATACTTGACGGCGTTGCTCAGGAGGTTGGTGAAGATGTGCCCGAGCAATCGGTCGTCCGCCTCGGCTTCGAGCGGGACGTGGTGCAAGAACAAATCGATGTGACCACGCCGATTGGTCGCCGACAACACCTCATCGACTACGCGGCCGCAGAATGCGTTCAAATCGATTGTGGCCGGCTGAAAGCTGAGTTTTCCGGCGTCCAGACGGCTGAGGACGAGGATCTCCTCCATCATGTCGGCCATTCGGCGGGTATTCCTGGTGATGGATTCCAAGTGCTCCTCCCGTTCCTCGCTTTGCATTTTCTGGTGAAAATCGCGAAGGAGTTCCGCCGAGGATTGGATGATGCCGAGCGGCGTGCGGAACTCGTGCGACACCATGGAAACAAAATTGCTTTTGAGCGCGCTGAGTTCCTTTTCCCGATCCAGTGCTTTCGACATTTCCAGCTCCGCCTGTTTTCGCTGCGTGATATCGAGGGCCATCATCAACATGTGCGGTGTATCGTTGAGTCTGATGGTTTCAGCCGAAAGCAGGACCGTGAACAGCCCACCATCACGGTTTCGCCAGCGGCATTCTCGCTGGCGAATCGACCCGAGGTTGTGCATGTCATTTAAAAGTGAGTCCCGCTCACTCGGGTTCTCCCACATACCCAACTCGAGACAGGTGTGTCCTTGGACTTCCTCCCGGGGATAGCCCATCCAGGTCAGATAGGCCTCATTCGCCAGGATGTATTTCCCGTCGCTCAAACGAAGAATTCCGAGAAACGCCGGACTGGCATGGAAGGCTGCGCTAAATCTCATTTCGCTTTCGCGCAACCGCGCTTCGCTGGCCCGCAATTCCGCTTCCGCCTGTGTCCGTTCGGTTACGTCCAACGCCATGCTCAACATGTGCGGCACGTGATTGAGTTGGATGACTTCCGAGGACACCAGCATGGTGTACGGTCTTCCGGTGCGATTTCGCAGACGGCACTCCCTTTCCCGGATCGATCCGACGTGACGCAGTTCGGCCCAAAATGCTTCGCGATCCTGACGGCATTCCCACGTATCAAGATCCAGGGTGTTTCGAGCCAGGATTTCGTCCCGGGAGTAGCCCGACCAATGGACGAATGCATCGTTCACCAGGACGAAGTCCCCATTGCTCATGCGGGACAGGGCAATGCAAATGGGGCTGGCCTGAAAAGCTGCGCTGAATCGCGCTTCACTTTCCGCCAGTGCGGCCTGCGAGCGCTTGCGTTCAATCCCCAGCGCAATGGAATCCGCGACCGAACCAAGCGCGTTCAACACGTCGTCAGCCAGCACGCGGCGAGCGAACAGCGCCAAAACCCCCAGTACTCGGCCCTCCAGCAGCAGCGGATAGCCAGCGAACGCAACCATGCCCTCGCGTGCTGCCCATTCTTTGTCGCTCACGCGGGCATCGGTTTGCACTTCATTCGTCAGATGGGGCTTCTTTTCCAGAGCGATGAGACCGATTTTGAAATCACCCACCTTGATGCGGCTATGTGGCCCATCCAGGTGGGTGTAACACCCTGCGCTGGCCTGGAGTTCGAGCGCTTGCGTTGCCTCGTTGAGCGTCCAGATGCGGGTGAAAGCCACGTCCAGATGCTGCACCACCAGCTCCGCACATTTTTGGAGCATGGCTCGCAGTTCCGAGCTCGCGTTGAGGGCCAATGCCACCGCCGTGCTCAATGCCGATGTGCGCACGCGCTCAGTGAGCAACTCCTCCGCGCGGATCCGTTGCTCGATTTCCCGGCGCAACTCAAGGTTCGCCTCGTGGACTGCGCGCTCGGACTCCTTACGCTCCGAGATATCCGTAATGAATGCCTGGATCACCTGACGTCCGCTCCACTGAATCCGGGTCAAGGCGACCTCCAGCGGTATTCTCCTGCCTTGCGGCGTGCTGCTCACCCATTCGAAACGCGCACTTCCATTGGCCATGCATTCCCCAACGTATTTGCCCGCCAGCGCCGCGGAGCTTTGGCCGTTCGGTTGCCGCGGGGGCGACAAATCGCTTGGGTTTTTGCCCAGCAATTCCTCGTGACTTTGGCAGCCCATGATTCGCACCGCGGCGGGATTTACTTCGAGGAATTGGTGCTCGTCCTGAAGCATGACGCCCTGACTCGAGCCTTCAAAAAGTGCGCGAAATTTTTCCTCCGAATCGCGCAAAGCCTGCTCGGTGCGCTTTCTCTCGGAATTGTCAATGATGCTGGCGCGAACCAGATTTTGGCCCTCCGCCGGCAGGCGCAGGAGCCGCACTTCGGTTGGAACGAGACGCCCGTCCGGCTGCCGGTGCATCCATTCAAAAATCGGCGTGCCGCCCGCCAGGGCTTCATCCATTTTTTCACGCGCCAGTTCGCTGGATAGCCGGCCGTTCGGTTGAAATTCGGGACTCACCTCCGCCGGAGTCAAATCGGTCAGTCGTTCCATGGGCACGCCGTAAAGGACAGATGCGTGCTCGTTGCCGAAGAGAAATCCTCCGGTGTCGCCGTCAAAGACCACAATCGCTTCCGGAGCGTGTTCGACGAGTGCGCGAAACCGCGCTTCGCTGGTGGTCAGCGCGGCGGTTCGTTCCGCGACGCGACGTTCGAGCGACTGATTTAATTCCAACAGTTCTCTTTCGGCGTTTTTGCGCTCCGTAATCTCGCGCGACACCACAACGTGCAATGTGCGATCACCTGCCTGAATAGGAGTCAACAAAACTTCCAAAGGGATCTCGCAGCCGTCAAAACGCCGGGCCAGCCATTCAAACCGTTGACTGCCGCGCGCTTCGACCGAGGCGATAATCTGCGTCGTCTTCTCGCGGCTGGTCGTGCCGTCACCTTGCAAAAATGGGGAGAGGTCCTCGGGACGCGCCCCCAGAAGCTTTTCCTTGGACCCCGCGCGCATGAGTTCAACCGCCGCCGCATTGCAATCGACAAACACTCCCGCGTGCGGGTCGAATAGCCAAATCGCATCCGCACTTCGCTCGAAGAGGAGCTGAAACATGGAGGGATTGTTGCCAATTGGCGACGACACTGCACTGGGGCTTTCGTCCCATGGTCGGACGCTGGGTGAAGCGCTATTCATGTGGAGCAAGCCGCGCACAAGCGGTTGCCTCTCACCGGAAGCAAAGCCGCAATCCGGTGAAGAGTCCAATCGTCATTCACTGCTTCATATGTTCATTAAATTCAAAACACCGACCGTCACCCTTTCCGTCCTCGCCCTGCTAGCGTTTCTGGCGGCTCCGGCGCGTCCCGAGCTCATTTCTGTGTCGGCCTCTGGAACCATCAACGCAAACAGCAGCACGGACACCACCATTCCCGCCGGCACTCCATGGACTTTCGAATTGATTTACGACACAGCCGCGCCAGATCTGGATTTCGAGATAACAGGGGTCGCTGACCCGACTTTCGGTCGCTTCACCAACGGCGGTATCATACCGGCCTTGAGATTCTTTAGCTATCGAGCCGGGGACTATCAGGTGACCATTGAAACCCCAGACGATTTCGGCCCTTTCAGCGCCGTGGACATCACTTTTCTGGGGGTTCATGCCATCGACATCAACATAAACGCTGTCGATTTGTTTCCAACTCTGGGCGGACGAAGTGTCTCTTTCCATGCTGACTTCAACGATAGTTCCCACTCGGCATTTACGAGCGATGCGCTGCCCGCCAACACTGCCCTTGGTTTGCAAAGCTTTCAGGATGCGACGGTGGAATTGCTGCCCGCCAATGACGGCGTCGTGGTTAGCACGCAAACCGGCATCACTCAGTTGACCTTTGCCGAGGTGCCAGAGCCTTCGCCGCATGTCATCATGCTCGTCGCCCTTTCCGCTATTCTGCTTCGAAGTCGTTTGCGCAGGTCCTACACGCTCTGCCGGAAATGACAACGGGTTTCCGTCCTTTACAATCCTCACCTCAGGTCAGGCCTCGCTCCACCTCGGTGACATCCTTCGTGAGATTCATAGCCGGCATGTTGTCTGCATGGACCGTAATGCTGATCTCGGACAAGCGTCGATCTGGCGGAAGTCCGGCGAGCTTTTTCCGCGGTTTTAGTCCCACATTGACCCACTCCACGCTGTCCGGAAATAGAGGGATTCCATCCAAGTTTGAAATCGTAATCTTGTGGCAAATGCGGAGGTCCTCAGTTTTGTGTAGTTCTCCCTTGGCGGGAACGATCCAATTACCTCCGGACAACTGATATGGAATAAAAACGTTAACGCGGTAGTGGAGCGCCATCACCTCGCCGAGATTCTCAATGCGAATCCACGTTGCCATCGGCGGTTTGTTGTCAATGCGGACACGGACACCAATTCTCGGATGCTTTCGCCGGTTTATCACCTCGCGAATTTCGTAGTCCTCCGTCGGCACCGATTCGAAATTCCGACGACGATAGTATTTCCGATCAAGGGCTTGGTGAGCTGTTTCTCCCTTCGGCACTTGAACGACAAAGCAAAAGTCTGATGTTGCCGGACCAATATTGATGGGAATGATTCGCAGGCCCCGAATTACGGGCTGGATCAATGACGTAAAATGTTCAAGCCGCTCCTTCGGGAATTTCGACTGGTTCACAGGATCGAACTCCTCCGGCAGGTGCTTCTTCGCGCGAACTTTATGCTCGCGAATCCCGTATATGAGCATTCCTCCGGCAGAATTGGCGAAGGCGGAAACGTCCTTCGTGATTTCGATCTTACTTTCCGGACTGAGGGCCTCGGCTGCCTTGTATTCGAGATCACTGCGCTCCTCGACTCCGTCGGAAATGAGCTCATCCAAGTAAGCCTTCGTAATATCCACGTCCGCGTCTATAGGTACGGACTGCTGCAAGGGCAAGCAATCCTACCTCGGATCGCCACTCCATCGGTCAAGTCACCGCAAAGCGTTTCGCCGCGTCGTTCACGCGGCGTTCCGCCGGAGACCTGCATCGGCAAAAGAGCATCGCGGGCGAGCCTGTTGCGCCTTCCAGCTTCCGCATTCCGCCTTTCACGTTCCGCGCTCCGAGTTCCGAGTTCCGCCTTCCGAGTTCCGCGTTCCGCGTTCCGCGTTCCGCGTTCCGAGTTCCGAGTTCCGAGTTCCGCGTTCCGAGTTCCGAGTTCCGAGTTCCGAGTTCCGAGTTCCGAGTTCCGAGTTCCGAGTTCCGAGTTCCGAGTTCCGAGTTCCGAGTTCCGAGTTCCGAGTTCCGAGTTCCGAGTTCCGAGTTCCGAGTTCCGAGTTCCGAGTTCCGAGTTCCGCGTTCGTCAGTCTGTCACTGCGCCGCGGCTCGCGCTGGAGACAACGCGCGCGTATTTCGCCAGCACGCCCTTTTCATAGACAGGTTCGGGCGCTTTCCACTTCGACAAACGGGCGGCGATTTCCTTTGCCGGAATGTCCAGCGTGAGCGTGCGTTTTTCGGCGTCGATGGTGATCACGTCGCCGTTCTTCACCACGGCGAGCGGACCCCCGAGCGCCGCCTCCGGCGTGATGTGACCGACCACAAATCCGTGGCTGCCGCCACTGAATCTGCCGTCGGTAATCAGCGCTACTTCCTTCCCCAGCCCTTTGCCCATTACGGCGCTGGTGGGCGAAAGCATTTCGCGCATGCCGGGTCCACCCACCGGGCCTTCGTGACGAATCACAATCACGTGGCCGGCCTTCACCTTCCCGTCGAGGATTGCCGCCAGCGCAGTCTGTTCATTTTCGAAAACGATCGCCTTACCGGAAAAGGTGAGCCCTTCCTTGCCGCTGATCTTGGCCACCGCACCGTCGGGCGCGAGATTTCCGTAGAGCACCACCAGGTGGCTGTTCTTTTTGATCGGCTCCGCAAAACCGCGCACGATTTCCTGACCTTTCGGATACGGCCGCACGCGTTTGAGGTTTTCCGCCATCGTCTTGCCCGTCACGGTCATCACGTCACCGTGGAGCAGGCCGGCTTCGAGCAACATTTTCATCAAGGGCGTCTGTCCGCCGATGGCCACCAGTTCGCTCATGAGAAAGCGGCCACTCGGCTTGAGATCAGCCAGCACCGGCACTTCGCGGCCGATGCGGGTGAAGTCATCAAGTTCGAGATTCACACCCGCGGAATAGCGCCATCGCGAGCAAATGCAGCACCGCGTTGGTCGAACCGCCTAGCGCGATCACCACGGCAATCGCATTTTCAAAGGCTTCCTTGCACAGGATGTCGCTGGGGCGAATGCCGCGTTTGATCAGTTCATAGACCTGGCTGCCTGCCGCGCGCGCATCCATCGCCTTCTCTTTCGAGATGGCATTTTGCGCGCTTGAGTTGGGCAAACTCATTCCCAGCGCCTCGATCGCACTGGCCATGGTATTCGCGGTGTACATTCCGCCGCACGCGCCCGCGCCCGGAATCGCCTGCTCTTCGATCAGCGCCAGTTCGCGATCGTCGATGGCACCGTTTGCGTGCTGGCCGACCGCTTCGAAGCAACTCACGACATCGAGGTTCTTCCCCGCGATTCGCTCCGCCTGCTCTTTACGCAGCCGCCGGGCCGCCAATTCACCCGTGATGCAGCCCGGCAGAATCGTGCCGCCATAGACGAAGACGGCCGGGCCGGTTCAGTCGCGCGATGGCCATGAGACAACCGGGCATGTTTTTGTCACAACCGCCGATCGCCACCAGGCCATCGAACCCTTCGCAACCCATCACCGTCTCGATCGAATCCGCGATCACTTCGCGCGAGACGAGCGAATACTTCATCCCTTCGGTGCCCATCGAAATGCCATCCGAGATCGTGATGGTGTTAAAAATCACCGCCTTGCCACCCACTGCGTTCACGCCGGCCTCGGCCTGCCGCGCGAGCTGATCGATGTGCATATTGCACGGCGTCACCATCGACCACGTGCTGGCGATGCCGACGTGGGATTTCCGGAAATCATCCCGCGTGAAGCCCACCGCATGCAGCATCGCCCGGCTGGCGGCCCGCTCGTATCCATCGACGACCTGCGAAGACCAATGGCGATGGAGCGAGTTTTTCTTGGCGTCAGCTTTCGCTTTGGCGGGAGGACGGGCGGCAGTCTTACTCATGGTGAAAAGGCCGCGCAGCGTAGGGACCGCAAACGCTCGTGGCAAGAGCGGGGGGCGCGCGAAGGGCGGAAGTCCGTTTGGCGAGTCATCGGAACAGAGAGTCGCACCTGCGGACGACTGTCAGTGCAAACGAGATTTGAGGCGCTTCCCTGCTTCCGCCTTCGAGACGCGACCGGCCGGGCCACCGATAGCAGGAAACGTGAGCTTTTTACGTCGAGGCATCCCAGGTATGATTTATCAACGAGCGTCGAAGAACGTGAATCCGTCGTGTCCGGTCTTTCGCCTGCCGAACTCGCCCGATTTGCTCGATGGTTTGAGGAGTTCGTTGCCGACCAGTGGGATCGCCAGATTGAGGCGGACGTGAAGGCGGGCCGCCTCGATGCTGCACTGAAACGCGCCGATGATCACTACGAGGCGGGTCGCTGCACTCCGATTTGAACCACTTCGCCGACCCGGACTTCTGGTTCCGCTATTGGCGGCTTCCAGACGGGATCCGAACGCTGGCGGACAAGAATTTTGAACTCCTCAAACGGAACCTTCGACTTTTGCCGCGCTCATTCCGGTGACACGGACGTGCGCATCGTTTCGGAGCATGAATTCTGGCGCGCACCGTCCAAGAGCCTTTGACGGCAATGCCAACATCAATAAAGGGCATCCATGACGTGTCGAGTGAAACGACCTCTCTTGATACTTTTCGGCTGCGGATTGCTCGCCACAGCTGGAGCGTTCATCGCCGTCGCTGTGTTTGGCAGGGCGACCATAAACTCACATCTCCGCGCACAAAGCGCTTCCAACGAGTTTTTTGCCATGGGGCTCCCGTTCAAGGGCCGGAACGTTCATCCGCTTGACGGCAAACTGCGGTTGCTTGTGTTCGGACCCAATTTGGTCAACGATAAGCACCAGACGACCTTGCCAGTGAGTCGTCACACCCACCTTGGATGGGTTCCAGATGCAACTCATCCCAAGTTCCGGGTTTGGGACCAGGAAGGCACGCGCATGATTTGGCGAATCGAAGGACAGAACGTCGTTTGCATTCAGGGGCGGGAGTTCCTCGCACCTGACCCTTATGCCACGGAAGCTGCTCCAAAATAGACCGAGAATTACGCGCGCGCAGGGTGGGCTGGGGGGAATCGGTGGCTTAGGATTGGGTGCGTTGCTTCCATCCGCTTCGCTGCAATTGCTCACAATGAGTTATAAGCCGGTCCCACCTTGCAACCTACGATGCGTCGCCGCATCCTCACTCGGAATCATACCATCGAGAACATCTGCAGGTCGCGCACGCATTCCATCCTCACAACCATGAGCACACTGAGCATTCGACTTCCCAACTCCATTCACCAACACGCCAAGCGTTTGGCGCGCGAAGAGGGAGTGTCCGTCAATCAACTGGTCAGCAGCGCGCTCGCCGAAAAGCTCTCTGCGCTCGACGCGGAGCGCTATTTAAACGAGCGCGCCGAACGCGGCCGGAAGGTCGATATCGATGCCATCCTGGCCAAGATTCCGGCGGTTGAACCCGAGCCCCATGACCGAATTTCCGAATGACCGCTACGCCGAGGCGTGAACAATTTCGGAAGTGATAGTCCATCCACGATTGAAGGTGGATGATTGCCCCGGCGGATTTCGCCGAGGCGCGGAATAACACCGGACGGTTCGAGTCTCTGGTTCTCATTTCGAGGTAGGCGCGCCGTAGAAATCCCGGTGCATTTTCAGCAGCCGCTCCAGTTCGTCGATCGGTGCTTTGTGATCCTCGACGCGGAGGTCGATGGAGCGGTCGGTTTCGCCGTTGGGACCGCCATCTTTGCGGACCACGAGTAGGGCGGCGGATTGCTGGCCGCGGCGATCACCACCGGCAGCCTGGCCGGCTTGCAAGGCGGCCATCATCCACTCGGCGAGCCCACCTTGACCCGAGGCGCGGGCCGACTCGAATGCTTTGGCCATCGCGGTCACGACTTCTTCGCCGGTGAGCAGATTTCCCTGCACGGAATAGTTTTCACCTTTGCGGTGGCCGGCCCAATGCAGGCACTCCGTCCCGGTAAACGCGGCGACATTTCCTTTGGCATCGATCATCGCGACCTGCCGCCCGGCGCTTCCTTTGTCTGCGGCGGTCAGAGCGTCGAGCGCTGCCTGTGCCGTCTTCCCCTCAGCCATGAGCTCGAGGCCATCGAAGCCGTAACTGAGTTTTCCCATGGCTTGCGTGGCCACGGCGCCGCCGCCGGCTTTCGCCCACGGCACAACCGTGCCCACGCCGAAGTATTTGCTCTCCACCGCGACACCGAATTCGCCGGTCTTTGGATCGAAGGCGACGATGGAGAAAGTGTTCACGTGGGGCGGTTCGGCGGAAAGCATTGTTGTGAGGGTGAGAAACGCAAGGATCCAGCGAGGCATCTGGTTCTTGTAGCCGCGGCCGCGCACAATGGCGAGAGGTTGGACGCAACGCGAGGCGCGTGTTACATCACCGCCCTATGCTGAGTTTCACCAAGATGAACGGTGCCGGAAACGACTTCGTGATGATCGACAATCGCGATGCAAAATGGTCGCTCTCGGGCGAACAGATCGCTCATCTGTGCGACCGGCATCGCGGTGTGGGTGGGGATGGGCTCATTGCTGTCGAGCCGCCGGAGAGCGACGCGGACTTTCGCATGCGTTACTACAATGCGGATGGTGGCGAAGCCGAGATGTGCGGGAATGGTGCGCGTTGTTTCGCGCGCTTTGCCGCGAAGCTCGCCGGGCGAAATGACGCGGTCCGATTTGAAACCATCGCCGGCGTGGTGACGGCGGAATTGCTCGGCGAAAACGTGCGTCTCCAGATGAGCGCGCCGCGCGATCTCGTGCTCGGCACCAGCCTGCTGGCGGCTGGTGAAAATGTGATCATCCATTCCGTGAATACCGGCGTGCCGCATGCCGTGGTCTTTGTGGAGGACCTCGCCAGGGTCAATCTCTGCGCGCTCGGCCCCGCGATTCGTTATCACGAACACTTTCAGCCGAAGGGCACGAATGCGAATTTTGTGGAAGTGAAAGGCCCTTCGGAATTGGCGATTCGGACCTACGAGCGTGGAGTGGAAAACGAGACCCTGGCCTGCGGCACCGGCGTCTGCGCCGCCGCCCTGATCCACCACGCGCTCACCGGCGCCGCTTCTCCCGTGACCGTGACCGTCCGCGGCGGCGATCCTCTGGAAGTCGGCTTCGTCCGCGATGGCGAAACCTTCTCCAAAGTCACCCTCACCGGCCCCGCCGACTTCGTCTTCGACGGCACCGTGTCCATCTAAGTCATGAGCCGCTACCAGGACCGGGATATACGGACCCGAGCGGCGATCGTGTGCGGAATGAATTTAGGTGGCCGAACGGCTGCCTCGGGCGGGAAGGGAATGTAAAATCATCGCTCCGGCCGTGGAACTCCTTTCGATTTCCACAGGGGCTCGGCAGCCTCGCGAACCATCTGGAAGTGGCCGCAGTTCGGTCGTGATGGCCCCTCGTGAACCCGTCTGAAGTTCGCGCTTCCCGTGATGCTGCGGCCGACCTATCTGTTCCGCCCAAACCATCCGGCTATTAACACGTCGCCGCGCAATCCAGTTTGAGATTTCGATTATCTGGCAAATCGATGAAGAGCGCAGAGAAAATCCCTCATCAACGGTCTGCTCCCTTACGATACGGGGTAGCGCTCGCCTGTGTGGTGCTTGCTGTATTGGCCAGATGGATGCTGGAACCAATTTTGGGCCAGGAATTGCGTCTGGTCACAATGTTCGGTGCGGTGGCTGTCGCGGTGTGGGTCAGCGGCTGGTTTCCGGCAACACTGGCCGCTTTAACTGGCTATGCAGCGATCGAATTCATATTCGTCACGATGCGCGGAGATTCCGCCGTAAGTGGACAGGACCTGGTTGGATTCGCGGGCTATTCAATTTCCTGCGGAACGATCATTTTGCTCGCGGAATTCATGCACTCGGCGAATGCACGGATGTTGGATGAATCGCGCGCGCGCCGGCACGCGGAATTCACGCTGGCGCAGGAGAAAGAGTTACTCGCCACGACGCTGGCAAGCATCGGCGACGCAGTGATCGTTACTGACGTGAGCGGGTGTGTCAGCTCTCTAAATTCTGAGGCGGAACGACTAACGGGGTGGGTGGGTGCCGAAGCGGTCGGCCGGCCGTTGGTCAGCATTTTTCAGATTGTCAACGAGCGCTCGCGGCAGCCGGCGGACAATCCGGTGGATCAGGTGTTGCGAATTGGATCTGTTGTGGCGCTGGCCAATCATACGATTCTGATTAGCAAGGATGGTCGGGAGTGGCCGATTCACGATAGTGCGGCTCCCATCCGTCACGGGGATGGGCCGATCCTCGGGGTCGTTCTTGTCTTCCGAGACATCAGCGCTGATTACCAGACGCAGCAGGCGCAGGCCCGGTTGGCGGCAATTATCGAATACTCGGGCGACGCGATTGCGACCAAGAATCTGGACGGCATTATTCAAACCTGGAACCGGAGTGCGGAGCGATTGTTTGGTTATGGCGCCAGCGAGATTGTCGGTCAGCCGATGACCGTCCTGATTCCGCCAGATCGGCTCACCGAAGAGCAGGAGATTCTCGACCGCCTGCGGCAAGGCGTCACGGTTGAACGAATCGAAACGGTACGCATCGCCAAGGACGGACGACATGTTGCGGTCGCCGTGAGTGTCTCTCCGATTAAAAATGCCAGCGGCATTGTGACCGGCGCCTCGACTCTCATGCACGATATTTCCGCGCAAAGGGAGATGGAGCGGCAGCTGCTCAAAGATGCCCGCCATCAGGCACAACTTTTCGAGTTTGTCGCGCACCTCAACAATGTTCGATCCCGGGACGAATTGTTCGCGGCCGCGCTCGATCACGTTTTCGGAGCCCTTCGACCTGATCGGGCGGCAATCGTCCTCTTCGATGAAAGCGAATGCACACAAGTCGTCGCGTGCCGTGGCTTGTCGGCGGACTATCAATGCCGGATGACCGGCCACGGTCCGTGGGATCGGGAGCCGTTGAACGCCGACGCGATAACCATCGAGGATATCGCGGATTCCGCGCTCGGGAATCCGATGCGCGACGAACTGACGACGGAGGGAATCCAGGCGCTGGCCGTCGTCCCGCTCATTTTCCAGGGCAACTTAATCGGCGATTTGATGACGTACCACGATGAGAGGCACCGCTTCGAACCTGACGAGGTTCGGCTGGCTCAGACCATGGCTCATCAATTGGCTTCTGCGATTGAGCGCATCCGCGGTGAAAACGCGCTTCGCGCGGCGAAAGTGAATGCCGAACAGGCGTCCCGGGCCAAAGACGATTTTTTGGCCACCCTCTCTCATGAGCTGCGGACGCCGCTGACGCCGGTTCTCATGACGGCTTCCGACATGGCTCAGGATATGGAGCTTTCTGACACGATTCGGCAGAGCGCTCAGATGATCGTGCGAAACATTTCGCTCGAAGCGCGGTTGATTGACGACCTTTTGGACCTGACTCGAATTGAAAAGGGCAAACTTTCGCTGCGGAGCGAGCTGTGTGACGTTCACGCAGCCCTTGGATTTGCCCTGGCCACGGTTCGCGACGACGCGGAGCAGAAACACATCGCCATCGATGTGAAACTGGAGGCGGAGCGTTTTCACGTCGCCGGGGATTCCGCCCGCTTGCAGCAGATTTTTTGGAATGTGCTGGGGAATGCGGTGAAATACACGCAGGCGAACGGACACATTCGCGTTCGATCCTCCACCGAAGGCAATTCCGCAGAACCGCGCGTCCGCATCCAAATCCGGGACGACGGCCACGGATTCAATTCTGAGATGGCTGACCGAATTTTTGAGCCGTTTCAACAGGAGGCGAGCGGCGTCGCTGAGAGCACTTCCGGGTTGGGTCTCGGTCTCGCCATTGCGCGGATGCTCGTCACGGCGCATCGCGGCGAGATTCATGCGACCAGCGACGGTAACGGCGAGGGAGCCACCTTCACCATCGAACTCCCAATTACGGCCTCCGCCCCCACCGAGGGAGCCCAGACCGATCAGCGCCACGTGGGACCCGTCCGGCCACAGTCCCAGATCGCGCTGCGTTTGCTGCTGGTGGAGGATCACAAGTCCACCTCTGACGTGCTGTGCCGGCTGCTCACGAAGGGAGGGCACAACGTCGTGCTGGCAACAAGTGTCGCCGAGGCTCGAGCGGCTGCGGCGGCCTCCAAATTCGATGCCGTCGTGTCCGACCTTGGTTTGCCGGACGGGACCGGATTTGAACTGATGGAGGAACTGAGCGCGCGATATGGTTTATCGGGGATCGCCGTCAGCGGGTTTGGGATGGAGGAAGATGTCCGGCGCTCACAGGCTGCCGGCTTTGTGGCGCATTTGACAAAGCCGATCGAAGTCGAGGACCTTCGGGCCGCGCTTGCCCGTCTCTCCCCGCAAAGTTCCGTCATTGAAGGTTGAACGTTGGATGTTCCCCATCCGCCGGTGATCGACCGCCTTCCCCTTGCTCTTCGTGCGGGGCTCGCTTAGAAACGCCGCCCTTATGTTTTCCGGCACTTTCACGGCGCTCGTCACGCCTTTCCGCGACGACCGTTTCGACGAAGAAGCGTTCACGCAACTCGTCGAGACGCAGATTGCTGGCGGCGTCGAGGGTATCGTCCCGGTCGGCACCACGGGCGAATCGCCGACCCTCGATCACGATGAACATCTGCGAGTCATCGAACTCGCAGCGCAGGTGGCAGCCGGGCGAGTGAAAGTCATCGCGGGCACCGGCTCGAATTCCACCGCCGAAGCCATTGAACTGACTGTCGCCGCTGAAAAAGCCGGTGCCGACGCGACGCTCCAAGTCGCGCCTTATTACAACAAGCCGTCGCAGCAGGGCCTCTTCCTGCATTTCTCGAAAATCGCGGAAGCGACCAAACTGCCAGTGATTCTTTATTCGATCCCGGGCCGATGTGGCATCGAGATTGGCGTCGAGACCGTGAAGCGGCTCGCGGAGGCGTGTCCCACGATCGTGGCGATCAAGGAAGCGGGCGGATCGGTCGAACGCGTCAGTGCCCTGCGCGGCGCATTGCCCGACGACTTCGAAATTCTCTCGGGCGACGACTCGCTCACGCTGCCGTTCCTGGCCGTGGGCGCATGCGGCGTGATCAGCGTGGCGTCGAATCTCCTGCCGAAGACGGTCAGTGATTTCGTGCGCACGGCCCTGGCGGGAAAATGGGATGAGGCCCGTCTGGCGCATCAGCAGCTGCACCCGCTTTTCAAAGGGCTTTTCGTTGAACCCAATCCTGTGCCGATCAAGCATGCGCTGGCTTTGCGCGGCGCCATGCAGCCGGACGTGCGCCTGCCGCTCTGCGCCATGTCGCCACCCAACGCAGCGGAACTCGAAGACTTGCTGCGCGACTTCGCCCAGCTTTCGTGATGAACGTAACCCGATTGCTCATCAATGGCGCCCGCGGTCGTATGGGCCAGGCGCTGATCGCCGGTGCTCAGGGCGACTCGGAATTAACGGTCTCCGCGGAAGTGGATATCGGCGACGATTTTGCCGGCGCGGTTCCCGGCTGCGACGTGGTCATTGATTTCAGCCATCACTCGACCGTCGAGCCCGTGCTGGCGCGCTGCGTCGAGAACGGAAAACCGATCGTCATCGGCACTACCGGCCACACCGAGGCCGAGATCGCTGCCATTCGGCACGCCTCCGGGCAAATCCCGATCGTCTTTGCCTCGAATTACAGCACCGGCGTCAACACGCTGTTTTGGCTCACCCGCAAGGCGGCGGAAATTCTGGGACCGGCGTTCGATCTCGAGGTGGTGGAAATGCATCACCGGCTGAAAAAGGATGCACCCAGCGGAACGGCAAAAACGCTTGCCGAAATATTGGCGGAAGTGCGCAGGCTCGATTACGCAACGGACGCCCGGCATGGGCGCGAAGGCATCGTCGGCGAGCGGACGGATGGCGAGATCGGCGTGCACGCCATCCGCGGTGGCGATGTGGTGGGTGATCACACGGTCATTTTTGCCGCCCAGGGCGAGCGGGTGGAACTCAGCCACAAGGCTTCGAGCCGGGACACGTTCGCCCGCGGCGCGCTTCGTGCCTCGAAGTGGGTGCGCGACGCAATCCGCCGGTCTCTACACGATGCAGGACGTGCTGGGCTTGAAATAGAGCCGCCCATGCGCACCGGCATCGCTCTTGGCAGCAATCTTGGCCCGCGGCTCGATCATCTCCGCCGCGCACGCGCCGAAATCGAGAAGCTCTCCGCCGTGTCCGGGCCGTCGCTGGCGTCACGCATTTATGAAACGGACCCGGTCGGTACGGATCGCGATGATCCGCCCTTCCTCAACGCCGTGATCGAAGTCGAGTTCGACGGCCAGATGCTCGAGCTGCTCGATGAACTTCAGGCGATTGAAGCCGCCCTCGGCCGACCTTCGAAACGTCCGCGCAACGCCCCGCGCACGATCGATCTCGATATTTTGTATCTCGGCAATCTCGCCTTTTCGAACGAAGAAATTGTCATCCCGCATCCGCGGCTGGCGCTCCGCCGCTTCGTCTTGCGGCCCCTGGCCGACATCCGCCCGGAATTGGTCCTCCCGGGATTTCATTGCGGCATCGATCAACTGCTGGCCGATGTGAATGACCCCGCGGCTGTGCGTCTGTACGAAGGAGACTGGAATTCGTGAACGAACGTCTCACCGGTTTGCAGCAAATGAAGGAACGCGGTGAACGGATCGCGGTGCTGACGGCTTATGATTATCCGACGGCCCGGTTGCTGGATGAAAGCGGGGTGGACCTGCTGCTGGTGGGCGATTCGCTCGGGATGGTTGTGCTCGGCTATCCGGACACGACGCTCGTGACTCTCGACGAAATGTTGCATCACACCCGCGCCGTGGCCCGGGGGGCGAAACGCGTGCCCATTCTCGCGGATCTGCCCATCGGGACATTTGATACGCCAGAAATGGCGGTGACCAGCGCGCGGCATCTTCTCGAAGCTGGTGCCCACGCCGTGAAACTCGAAGGAGGCGCCTCGCACACCGCGCAAATTCGAGCACTGGCGAATGATGGAATTTCCGTGATGGCCCATCTCGGAATGCAGCCGCAGCGCGTACGCATCGAGGGCGGTTATCGGATCAAAGGCAAGACCGATGCCGAAGCCGCCGCCTTGCTCGCGGACGCTGAGGCCGTGGAAAACGCCGGTGCCTTTGCGCTCCTGCTCGAACTCGTGAAACCGGATGTGGCACGTGAAATCACCGAGCGCTGCCAGACATTCACCATCGGTATCGGCGCCGGATCCGATTGCAGCGGTCAGGTGCTCGTCACGCACGATCTGATCGGCTTTTTTCCGTGGTTCACACCGAGATTCGTTCGACCGCGTGCCTCTGTCGCGAGCGAAGTGCAGCGCGCTGCGGCGGAATATGTGCAGGCGGTGAAAGAGCCCGGCCAGTTGGGACCGTTGCCCGGCTGAGACGGTGAAGTAATCGCGTGGCCGCGAGGCGGGGTGTGAAGCAGCGGAAAAGAACCAGGCTCCAATCTTGAGCCTCGATCATTGCCGGTTTTTTGTAACCTTGAGCCCGCGACGGTTCAGAAGGCCATTGTATGAATCCATCCCCATCCGAATCCACCTGCCCCGAATGCGGTGCGCCGCTCACGCCGGGCTCCGCGCAAGGGCTTTGCGCCAGTTGTTTGATGCTCGCGGCCGCAGCTCCCAGTGAACCCGCGCCTCTGGCCGGGAAATCGCCGCCTGCACTCGCGGATGTGGCCGCAGCATTCCCGCAACTCGAGGTGATCGAGGCGATTGGTCGCGGCGGGATGGGTGCGGTCTTCAAAGTGCGGCAGCCGAAGTTGAATCGCTTCGCCGCGTTGAAGCTTCTGCCGGCTTCACTCGCGGGTGATCCGGCGTTTGCGGGCCGCTTCGAGCGCGAAGCCCAATTGCTCGCGAAGCTCAGCCACCCGAACATCGTCTCAGTCTATGACTACGGGCAGGCCGGCGACTTTTTCTTCCTGCTCATGGAGTTCGTCGATGGAGTGAATCTGCGCCAGGCCACGCGGGCAAGCCGGTTCACGCCGGCCCAGGCGCTCGCGATCGTGCCGAGGATCTGCGAGGCGCTGCAATACGCGCACGAAGAAGGCGTGCTGCATCGGGACATCAAGCCGGAGAACATTCTGCTCGATGCCAGGGGCCGCGTGAAACTGGCCGACTTCGGCATCGCCAAGCTGATCGGCAAAAATGCGGAGGGGAAACGCGGGGGCGCCGAGCCCGGGGCGTCGAATTCTGAGCACCTGACGGAAACCGGCGCCACGCTCGGCACCCCGAGCTACATGGCGCCCGAGCAGCGCACCACACCGGGCGACGTGGATCATCGCGCGGACATCTACTCGCTCGGCGTCGTTTTCTATGAACTGCTCACCGGCGAACTGCCGGTGGGAAAATTCGCGCCGCCTTCCGAACTCAGCGCCGCCGATCCTCGCGTGGACGCCATCGTGAAGCAGGCTTTGGAAAAGGAGCGCGACCGCCGCCAGGAAAGCGCGCGAGAAATGCGGACGCAGGTGGAAACGCTATCGCTGCCGTCGGCGCCTCTGGCTGTCGCCATCGGCACCGGCGAAAAGCACCCCGTTCCGATGGAAGCGCGTCCTCGAGATCGGAGCCGCGTGCCTGCTTTTGATCGCCGTCGGATTGTGGCTGGCGAACCTGTTCCTGCCCCCAGTCTATTTTGCCAGCGCGACGATGGAGGTAAAAACGATCGATCAAGCGGGCCAACCAACGGAGGAGGCCCAATCTCCTCTCTACATCGCACGACAGTGTCAGATCATGCGCACTCGGGGGATCCTGGGCGCGGTTTACCGGGATCTTGGTTCGAACGAACGTTGGTTGAAGGATGGGAATCGATTGCCGGAACAGGAGGCCTATGACGCGCTGCTCGCCTCGCTGGAACTGCGCGTGATCCCAAATACGGGTTTGATCGAGATCGGCGTCTATCGACCAGATCCGAACGAGGCGGCGAACATCGCGAACACTCTCGCGGTCATTTACAAAAAACAACGTTTAAGTGACCGACAGGATGCAAAAGACCGAGAGCTGATACAATTGCAGGACGAGATCGAAAAGCAACGGACGCGAACCGAGGAAGCCTACGCCATCATGTCTCATATCCGAGATCAGGAGAAGATTGTGGATCCCAACCCTGAAAGGGTAGGAGAAAGCAGGGATGTCCCTGGGCCAATCACCGTGGATCCCAACGCAGACACAAAAGCTAACCAGGGAATATATGCCTATCTGGAAGCAAAGAACCGTTACCTGCAGGCGCGCCGAATTCTTGAAGCCGCACAGGTCAGGTTATCCACCGACCTTTTGGATAAGGGAATCGATCACGAAATGGCCAAGATTTGGGAAAGAGCCGAGCCGCCGACCCAGCCCTTGCCATTTAGCCTGCGTCGCATCCGTTACGCCTTCGGGCTTTAACATGGGGTGCTTTGCTTCGTGCCGGAAGAAAACGCCTTTCACACCACGCGCTGGACTCTTGTGCGCAAAGCCCGCGGCACTTCGCCGGAAGCACGCCAGGCGCTGAGCGAACTGTGCGCTGCTTACTACGCGCCTGTCGTCGCTTTCCTCCGCCGCGAAGGGCGAGCGGAGGATGCGGCACGTGAACTGACGCACGAGTTTTTCGCGAAGATGCTCGCGGACGAATCGCTCGGCGAAGCCGAGCGCGAACGCGGGCGTTTCCGCAGCTATCTGCTCGGCGCGGTGAAGCATTTTCTGGCCAATCAACGCCGCGATTCCGGGCGCGAAAAACGGGGCGGCGGCGCGGTGCACGTCGCACTCGGCCACGGCACCGACACGTCACCCGGCGTGGACGTGACCGATTCGGGTGCGCTCACTCCCGACGTCGCGTTCGACCGAGAGTGGGCGCTGGCCATTATCGAGAGAGCGCTCACCCTGATCGAAGCCGAATGCACCGCCGCTGGACAGTCTGCTCATTTCGCCGCGCTCAAGCCGCGGCTCATGCCCGCGACCTCCGAAGCTTTCCAACCCGACACCGCCGCCACGCTCGGCCTCAGCGAGGGCGCCATGAAAGTCGCCGTCCATCGCCTCCGCCGCCGTTTCCGCGCGATCGTTCGCGCCGAGGTTGCACAAACCCTGCACGATCCCGCCGACCTCGATGATGAAATGCGGCATCTGGTTGCCGCGCTGCAGATCCAGCGCCCACTCGACCGCATAATGAGCGACGCAAAGTGAACCAGCCAGCCGCGATCGGCCATTATTGTCGTGGATTCGCGGACTCCAATACGCCGAAGCGAGGACCGGAGCCTCAACGGGGCTACTATACAACGACCCAAGGCAATGCCTCATTGGGGCTAACTTGTGTTGAGGCCAGCGGGCTTGCCCCGGTGGAGCTTCCACATTGATCTCCAGAAACCGATTCTCTTTACTCGGGCGTCACCACCGGGCTGGTCCCGGTGGAACAATGATTGAGGTGCGCGACGCCGCTGAACGAACACTCCCTTTACACTCCAGCCAACTGCGTCTTCTCGTTCCCCCTCTCCTGGGCGCCCATCGAGATGCCATCCTAAGCTTTCTCAACCATCTCGCCTTCGCGCAGGGCATGCAGCCAGTCTATCAGTGCGGCGCCTTCATCGGCCCCGTGCGCAAATACGCCTTCGGAGGTCTGCGCGCCCAATCATCGCCCGATCCTGACGAGCAGGACCGTGGCGGCGCTGGAGGGAGCGTCTGACTGGACTGACAATCGTGATTCCACCGGGGCAAGCCCGGTGGCGATCCTCGGTGCAACAAGTTAGCGCCAATGGGGCAACGTCCTGGGAAAGCCACAGGAATAATCCGAGCCCTGTTGGGGCGGCACACATCGGGCCTCAAGCTGAGCCCGCGCCCCATTGCAGCCTTGAATGAATTATCAGACCAGCGTTTATTTTTCGCCGTTCATCGGACTCCCCTCGTATGCACGAAAACGTCACAGCTCGCCGGCACGGTTTCCAACGCATCACCACCGTCAAGAGTCGGTCGCGATGAATTCATCCCGTCCCCGTTGGAAGCGTGCGCTGGCGGAGGCCATTGCCTTGCTGCTCTGAATTGGCGTGGGATTATGGGTGGCGGATCGTCTGTTGCCACCTGTGTATTTTGCGGAGGCAACGATGGAGATTCGCGATCTCGATGCCGATCCGGGACAGTTGCGTCCAGCCTTTCTGGATTTCATCCACAAACAAATCCAACGGATGCGCTCGCCGGAGATCCTGGATCAGGTCATCGACGATCTCCAACTGGCCAAGGTTTGGGGAATGGGTGGTCAGCGTTTGCCGATCGAGGAGGTGGAGCACCGTTTGCTCCGATCCCTCGAATTTCACGACGTCTCACCGACGGGTTTGTTGGAAATTGGAGCTTATGATCGTGATCCGCAACTCGCGGCCAACATCGCGAACACGATCGCTGTCGATTACAATGAAGCGCGATTGCAGGAGCTTGTGGCGCAAGAAGACCGATCGCTTGCTCAATTGGGAAAGGTGGCGGAGGTGACGAAGAAGCGCATGCACCAAGCGTTCGACGAATTGGCGGCGACGCGCGAGCGGGAACGCATTATCGATCCCAATCCGGATCACTTCGAGGCCGTGATCGAAATTTCTGGGTTGGACGGAGACGACAAGGGCGAGGCCGCGAAAGCCAAGCGAGCGCTCTCGATCTACCGCGATGCCAAGTCCCGCTACCGTCAATTACGTCGCAGTTTTGAAGCCGCACAAATGAAGCTCCATGGGCCGCCCCCTATGGAGTGGTCGCCTGTGACAATTTGGGTGAAAGCCGAGCCCGCAATGAAACCTTTGCATTTCAGTCGGCGTCGCTTGAGTCGATGATGGAGCGAGGGAGGAGACCCGAACGAGAACGAAGCAACGTCGCATTGCAGCCTTGAATGGGCAAGGCCCTCGACTGCTATGGATGGGCGATCACCGGACTCCCCACATTATGCAAAACCGAGTCAAAGTTGGCCTCATCGGGTCGCAATTCATCAGCGCCATTCACGCGGAATCGCTGCGGCACTGCCCCGCCGCGGAGATGGTCGCGGTGGCTTCGCCCACTCCGGGGAATGCAGCGAAATTCGCGCGGACGCACGGGATTCCGCATCACTTTGCCGATTACAACAAGCTCCTCGAGATGCCGGAGATCGACATGGTTGTTATTGGCATTCCGAATCATCTGCACTGCGAAACCGTTCTGGCCGCGGCCGCGGCGGGCAAGCATATCGTTCTCGAGAAACCAATGTGCCTGAATCTCGCCGAGGCCGATTGCATGATCGCGGCCTGCGCGCAGGCGAAGGTGAAACTGATGTATGCTGAGGAGCTATGCTTTGCGCCGAAATATGTCCGGCTCAAGCAACTCCTCGACTCCGGCGCGCTCGGCGAGCCCACGCTGATCAAACAATCCGAAAAACATGACGGTCCGCACGCACCGCATTTTTGGGATGTCGAACGCTCTGGTGGCGGCGTGACGATGGACATGGGCTGCCACGCGATCGAGTTCTTCCGCTGGATGCTCGGGCGTCCACCGGTGAAATCCGTCTATGCGCAGATGAGCACGCAGGTTCATCACGACAAAACAAAAGGCGAAGACAACGCGCTGCTGATCCTCGAGTTTGCGAACGGTGTCATCGCGCTGGCCGAGGAAAGCTGGACCAAGCTCGGCGGCATGGACGACCGGGCCGAGGTCCACGGATCGAAAGGCGTGGCCTATGCCGATCTGCTCCACGGCAACGCGATCGCAACCTACAGCCTCGACGGCTATGATTATGCCGTGGAAAAGGCCGGTTCCACGAAGGGCTGGTCATTCACGATCTACGAAGAAGCTTGGAACTACGGCTTTCACCAGGAGATGGCGCATTTCGTCGAGTGCGTGCAGCACGACAAACAACCGCTGGTCACCGGCGAAGATGCGCGTGCGGTGCTCGAAATCATTTTCGCTGCCTATGAATCCGCGCGCACGGGACGCAAGATCGAGCTGCCGTTCCACACCGATGCCAAAAAGCCGATCGATTTGTGGAAGCGGAATCACTAAAGGCCCGTGCCTTGTTACGATTCAAGACTGGGGTTCGCGTTGCGGGTGCGGCGGAATGGCCCTCATGGCTTCACAAACTTTGTATCCCGGCGACGAAGATGCCGTGGCAGGCATCTGAACCCGCTCGAATCATGCATTCATTGATCGCGAGATGAAAAAAACCGAGCCCATTCCCTTTTTGGGGATTGCTGATCCGCGCAATGTCGGTGGACCCGAGCCTCATTTTTTCTGTGGTCGCTTCGAGGAGGAATTGCGGCGTCCTCCGCAAAGGCGGGCCCTGCACCGTCATCATTTTCACGAGGTATTTCTCATGCTGCGCGGATGCGGCGAGTATCTCTGCGATTTCGAGCGCCACCCATTCGGCCCCGGGAGAATGATTTTCGTATCTCCGGGTCAAGTGCATGGATGGGAAGCCAGCGAAGAGGTCCGGGGCATGGTGCTGGCGTTTGGCCCCGAGCTGTGGGGCAAGTGCGGCGACTCGCATTTCCTGCACGAGCTGCCTTTTTTCTTCGCGCCAGCCGGCGAGTCTCAAATTGACCTTCCGGCTTCCGAGCTGAAGCGGATGGCGCGCTTCATGGACGAGGTGGAGTCCGAATTCCTCCGCCCGGTCGGACGCGATCCAGTGATTCTCCGAGCGCAACTTGAAATCATCCTGTGCGAGGCAGCTCGGCTGGTCCGAAACGTGGGTCTGGAATTACCCGGAGACATCCGGCGAAAGCTCACCCGGCGCTTTCTGCTGGAACTGGAGGAGCATTTTCGGGAATGGCATAAGGCGGAAAAATACGCGCGAACTTTGGGGGTGACCGCTCGTGTGCTGAAAGCGGCGACCGTGGAAACGCTTGGAAAATCGGTGCGCCAGTTGACGGAAGAAAGAGTGGCACTCGAAGCCCGGAGAGCTCTCGCGCATGGCACGCTGACGGTGTCGGAAATTGGATTCGACCTGGGATTCTCCGATGCCTCGCACTTCAGTCGTTTCTTCCGGCGCATGGTCGGTCTCGGGCCGCGTGAATTCCGCGAGCAGAGCAGGGGTTAAGAGTGGCCGGTTTTCGAGGCGTTGTGGCCGGAGATGAGGTTTGCGAAGCAACCGCGAATTCTCGTCCATCCCTTTTGGTCGCGGCACTCGTGGCCGTTCCCCTTAACCACAATCAACCTTCACTCGGTGATCCAAATGAAATTCGTTATCCCGTCACTTGCTTCCGTTCTCGCCGCCTTCGGCCTGGGAACGAGCTCAGCTACCGCCGCACTGCTCGCCTATGATGGCATTGATTATCCCGTTGGTTCCATTGTCGGCCAGAATGGCGGTTTTGGTTTTGCCAACGCGTGGTCTCCACAAACCACCTATAACCCCGGCCTCAACGGTGCGAACGTTGTCGCGGACTCGCTCACCTACACGGGGCTGGCAGTGGGAGGTGGTGCGCTGGAAAGCCTGCCCAACTATGAGTTCGCCGATCGCGAGTTATTTGACCCGGGCCAGGCTACGGGGGTCTATTACCTTAGCTTTCTCATCGCCAAAAACCCCTCAGCCAGCGGCTATGGCGGGCTGTCCTTCTGGGGCGATAACAATGGAGGTGAAAATGGCTTTCTCGGCTACAGCAATACGGGCGACGTCAACGACAACGCCACCGGGCCGGCGGCACCGATTGCGGACGTCCCCTCGGATGCCACGCTGCTCGTTTATCGGATGGACTTGGACACCGGTCTCTTTGACCTCTACGTCAATCCCATCGTGGGAGCCGCCGAGCCGTTTCCCAACGGAACTTTTACCGGTCCGGGTGGCGGTCTCCAGGCGGTCGGTCTCAATGCCGAAGGTGGATTCCTTCTCGACGAGATTCGACTCGGCGACACGTTTGCGGATGTCACTCCTGCCGTGCCGGAGCCCAGCGCCGCGCTTCTGAGCCTTATCGGCCTTGCGGTCGCCTTTCATCGCCGCCGGTAGGGGCCGTTTGAAAAGGATGCCGCATTTCTCGAATAGGGATCAGTCAATCGAAGGCTTTTCGGGGGCGGAGCGTATCGGCGGCATGACAAAGGCGAAGTTTGGTGACATCAGGGTTTGCTGACTTTTATGAGAACTCCCCGATTCCACCCTGGCTTGATCACCATCGCCTTTGCGATTCTTTCCTCCGCCTTGGCGGAGAACGAAATCACCCGCACACCGGACGCACTCATTCTTGGCCCGGTGGACAGACCCAAGGCGGTCTATCACCTGGTGCCGCCGCCGAACTCTGGGTTGCCGGTTGAGGCGGGAGGTTATTTTCACCCGTTCACGACGCCCCTCGGCGCCGTGGTCACGGATTTTGTGCCGCCCGACCACAAGCATCATCGAGGCGTCTTTCTCGCGTGGGTCGAGATGCACGGCGCGGTGGATGCCGATTTTTGGGGATGGGGCGAGCACGCCCCGATCAAGGATCGGCGCATCGTTAATCGCGAAGTGGTGTTGGGAGATGCGGGCAGCTTTACGGCGACGAATGAGTGGCTCGCTGGCGACACCTTGATCCTCACCGAGAAGCTGACGGCAAAAGCAGATTTCAGCGCTGACGCTAATGTGCTCGACCTCACGTACCGCCTCACGCCGGAGGCCGACACCACGCTCGCGCGCTGGGCGTTCAGCGGCTTCTGCGTGCGTTTTCCGAAGCTCGGGGACGTTACCGTTCACCGTCCGAATGGCATCATGACGCTGCCAAATCCGTCGCACGACAAACCGGATACCAACTGGCCCGCCGCACCGTGGTACGCCGCGACATGGAAGACACCGGAGGGCGCGACCGCCGGTGTCGCGGTGGTCAATGATGCCCGGAACCCTGTCACCACGTGGCACAACCACCGCGATCTGCGGATGCTCAATCCGTCCATCACCGCGCCCGGCGCCGTGCGACAACGGCCCGCTCCGCGGCGGCAAGAGTCAGCTCTATGAGGGCGGCACACGCGTGCCGGCGTTTGCGAACTGGCCCGGCCACATTCAGCCCGGCGAGGTCAAGGAAGTGATTCACGTCGTGGATATGCTGCCGACGCTCGCGATGGTCGCGGGTGCTTCGACGGCGAAGTGCAAACCCCTCGACGGCCACGACGTGTGGGGTGCGATCGCCGAGGGCAGACCCTCCGGTCGCGACGAGGTGGTGTATAACGTCGATCCCTTCGGTGGCGCGGTGCGCCAGGGCGATTGGAAGCTCGTGTGGAAAAGCACGCTGCCGACGAGTGTTGAACTCTTCAACCTCGCCGCCGATCCCTATGAGAAGACGAATCTCGCGGATAAGCAGCCGAAGAAAGTAAAGGAATTGCAGGCGCGCATCGAGCAGCTCGCGAAAGAGTCGGCGAAGCCACTCTTCATGGAGGCTGCGATGCAAGCCGTCTTCAGTGGCATCTTTGGCCCTGCGCCCATTCCGACCGAAGACAACGCCGTGACCGGAGAGCCGTAGGACCCTTCATTTGAGTCGCGCGTAAGCCGCCTCGCCGCAAGACCGTCCAAGAATTTAAGAGCGAGACCTGAATTCTCCTCGACAATCAGCCACGCAATCCGGAAAGCCAGCTACGACAGGCATGAAACACAAAAAATACATCCTCCTGAGCGGGATATTCGCGGCTGCCTTGCTGGCGATTGCACCTTCCGCCCGGGCTCAGACCATCACGGGCACGCCCGGTTCACCCGACGCCACCGTTACGCTCGATGGCAAACAACTTCCGCCTCCACCGATGAAGTTTGGCGGTGTGATCAAGGAAACCGCCCCGGACTCCAAGTCCTACTGGCCGCCACGCGTCGTGCCACCGAAAGGTGCGCCGAACGTGCTGCTCATCATGACCGACGATCAGGGCTACGGCGTCTCGGGGACCTTCGGTGGCGTCATCCCGACGCCGGCCATGGATCGCGTGGCCAAGGCGGGATTGCGTTACACTCAATTCCACTCCACGGCACTTTGCTCCCCGACGCGGGCCGCGCTCATCACGGGGCGCAATCATCACTCGGTCGGCTTCGGCGTGATCGGCGAAATGTCCACGGGGTTCCCCGGTTACGACTCCGTCATCACTCCGGACAAGGCCACGATCGGGACGATCTTGCGCGACAATGGCTATGCCACCTCCTGGTTTGGCAAGAATCATAATACTCCCACCTATCAGTACAGCGTGGCGGGGCCTTTCGACCAGTGGCCGTCGGGGATGGGTTTCGAGTATTTCTATGGTTTCATGGGCGGCGAGACCGACCAGTGGACGCCATACCTGTTCCGCGATCACACGCAGATCTTCCCGTTTGTCGGCCGGAAGGATTACAACCTCATCACGGACATGGCGGACGAGGCTATCAAGTACCTGGGCGACTTGAACGCGGCGGCGCCGGACCAGCCGTTCTTCCTTTACTATGTGCCCGGTGGCACCCACTCGCCGCATCAGCCGAAGCTGGAATGGCGGGAGAAGTTCAAGGGCAAGTTTGATCAGGGTTGGGAGAAGACGCGCGACCAGATATTTGCCAACCAGAAAGCGCTCGGTGTGATCCCCGAGGGCACTCAACTCACTCCGTGGCCGCGATAGCCTGCCCAAGTGGGACACGCTTTCCTTGATCCAAAAGAAACTCTATGCGCGCGAGGCGGAGAACTTCGCCGGCTATGCTGCCTATACAGACAACGAGATCGGGCGGGTCATTCAAGCGGTCGAAGACTTGGGCAAGCTGGATAACACACTTATCATCTATATTAGCGGCGATAACGGCACCAGCGCCGAAGGCACGGTGGAGGGAACATTCAACCAGATGACCGCTTACAATGGCATCCTGACGTTGCCCGAGGCCGAGCAGATGTTGCACTACGAGGGCTGGGGCCAGGAAAAGACCTATCCGCACATGTCGGTGGCGTGGTCCTGGTGCTTCGACGCGCCCTTCAAATGGACCAAGCAGGTGGCGTCTCACTTCGGCGGCACTCGGCAGGGCATGGTCATCTCATGGCCCGGTCACATCAAGGATGCGGGCGGCATCCGCACGCAGTTCCATCACATGATCGACATTGTCCCGACGATCCTCGATGCCACCGGCGTGAAGGCGCCTGAGATTGTGAACGGCATTCCGCAGAAGCCGATCGAAGGCGTGAGCATGGCTTACACTTTCGACGCGGCGAACGCCAAGGCGCCCTCGAAGCGCGATACGCAATACTTCGAAATGTTCTGCAACCGCGGCATCTATCACGACGGCTGGTACGCCTGCACCACGCCACCCTTCGCCCCCTGGCTCATGGGGACGGCCAAGATGCCCGCGATCAACGACTACAAATGGGAACTTTACAATATCACGGAGGACTACTCGCAAAATAACGACCTCGCGGCGAAGATGCCGGACAAGCTCAAGGAGTTGCAGACCCTTTTCCTGGCCGAAGCCGGGAAATACCAGGTCCTGCCATTGGATAACTCAATCCTCCCGCGGCTGGTCACACCGCGGCCGAGCGCAGTCGCCGGGCAGAACGTTTTCACCTACACAGGTGAGAAGGTCGGCATTCCCGTAGGTAATGCCCCCAGCATTCTGGACAAAGACTATACTATTACCGCCGAGATTACCGTTCCTGAGGGCGGCGGCGACGGGATGATTGTGACGTTGGGCGGGCGGTTTGGCGGCTACGCCATGTTCCTCGACAAGGGCAAACCGGTCTTCGTTTACAACCTGCTTGATCTGGAGCGATTTCGTTGGGAGGGCGGGATCGGTGGGCTCATCGGCGAGGACTGGTTCGGTCGGGAGCTGAAGCCCGGGAAACACACCCTTGTTTTCGACTTCAAATACAACGGACCCGGACCCGGCAAGGGTGGCACCGGAGTGTTCTCGGTCGATGGCCGGGAGCTGGCAAAGAAGGAGATCAAGCACACCATCCCGATCCTGATGTCGATCGACGAGACGTTTGACGTGGGTCTCGATACCCGCACCGGCGTGGACGATAGCTACCAGTTGCCGTTCAAATTCACGGGCACCATCGACAAGCTTACTTTTAAGCTCGGCCCCTCGCAGATGACAGCCGAGCAGAGGAAGGCGGCTGCCGAAGCCGTCGCCAAAGCGACTGATTAACATCCCAGGATGACTGCTCGAGGCAGGCGGTCCATTCGGGTCGCCTGCCTTTCGTTTGATCGGAATGAACCGCTCCGCCTCATTTTGTTCCCGGATTGATTTGCCATCATCCCTGTCCTCGTTGCCAATTCCTGTGCGTCATCTACTTCCGTCCATCCCAACCACCATGATTAACAGTTCTTTCACCTCAGTCACCGCGGCTGCCCTTTCCGTTGTCGGAGCCCTGCTCACGCCTGCGTTTGCCGGTCACACGGAAAAAGAAATCATCGTACCCGCCGAGCCACCTCCTCCCTGGGAATTCCGAATGGAGCTTTACGGCTGGGGAACGGGTCTTGATGGCAGGACCGGTGTGAATGGATTCGATGCCAACGTGAACGTTGGCGTTGACGAAATCCTCAAACATCTGGACTTCGCGGCCGCCCTGGAGCTCGAGGTGCGCAAAGGTCGCTGGGGGGTCATGGCCGATGGATTCTATGCGAAGCTGGGCACGGTGGGCGATCCTCCCGGTCCGTTGTATGCCAGCGGTAGCGCGGATTTGCAGCAGGTGATCGTCGAGTTCGCCGTTGCCTATCGCGTTCTCGAAGGCAAGGCCGGGTTCATTGATATTTACGCCGGGGGTCGGTACAATTATCTCGGCCTCGATATTTACGGAAGTGTCGACCGGGCGGGCGTGCAAAAGGTCAGCGATAACGTAAGTGATCGCGTCGTGACCGGCATCACCAATCGGGCCATTCTCGCTGTCGCACTGCGTGATCTCGCTCCGGATGATATCAGCCGGAGCGATCTCTCGAGGATTGCGCGCGCGCTGGACCGGAAGCGGATCGACCTCGCGAACGCCGTCGCCGCCTTGAGTTCAGCGCCACCCGACCAAATTGCGGCGGCCCAAAAACGAGTCGATAAAGCGAAGAAGAATCTCTCGGACGCCGTCAACGACAAGCTCCTCGACGCGTTGCCCACGCATAAATCCGCGGACAAACAATGGGTTGATCCTCTCATCGGTCTGCGCGGGCAATGGAACATCACGGATCGCTTTTTCTTCGCGGCCCAGTCGGATATCGGCGGTTTTGGAGCCAGCTCGCGTCTCACCTGGCTGGCTCAAGCCACGTTCGGTTACAACTTCAACAAGAACATCTACACGGAGCTTGGGTACCGCTACCTCTACACCGACTACAATCAGGGCGGCTTTCTCTACGATATGACTGAGGATGGTGCCTTCCTTGGGCTGGGTGTGAAGTTTTAGCGCGGCTGGCTTCGCCTTCCAGCCGCTCAGGGCGGCATGGCTCGGCGCCGGCGATGCACTCCGGAATTCCAAGATGGGGAGGACCGAGGTTGTCTTCTCCCGCGGACACGTGAAATGATTCACGGACGTCCGCCATGAACCTCCACCATCTTCACTTCGCAACCAGGCTGGCCGGTCGAAGGCGCACTGCAGCAAACGCTGGCGCGTCGCTCTTTCACTCAGCCCTGACGCGCTCCGCTGATCGCGATCTGAAAACAACCCGCCGGGACGGTTAGCCGAAATGTCACCCGGTGCGCAGGCGGCCTTCGGTTCGTGGTCGGTGGACCCGAAGCTGGTCGTCGCGTTGCTGGTCACGGCGCTGATTTACGGGCGCGGTTGGCGAGTGCTCCATCGGATCAGCCCGGCTCGTTTTCCGGCCTGGCGTGCGGTCGCGTTTCTCGGTGGGCTGTTGACGGTTTGGATCGCCATCGCGTCGCCCCTCGATGCCTTTTCCGGCCTGCTGCTCTCGGCGCATATGGTGCAACATCTTTTGCTCCTGTCCGTGGCGCCGCCGCTGATCCTGCTCGGCGCGCCCTTTCTTCCGATACTGCGCGGATTGCCGCGGGCATTCGCGCACGACGGCCTCGGCCCGTTTCTCACCTGGCCGGCGTTGCAGGACTTCGGCCGCACGCTTACGCATCCGGTCGTCTGCTGGTTCGCAGCCGCGATCAGTCTGTGCGCATGGCATGTGCCGGCGGCGTTTCAACTCGCGCTCGCTTCACGCGGCTGGCACCAATTCGAGCACGCCTGCTTTTTCGGCACTTCGCTGCTGTTTTGGTGGCCGGTGGTGCGGCCGTTTCCCAGTCGGTCGCACTGGCCGCTGTGGGCGATTCCGCTCTACTTGCTCGCCTTCGATGTGGTGAACACCGGGCTTTGCGCGCTTCTCACGTTTTCCGAGCGCGTTCTTTATCCGGTCTATGAAACCGTCCCGCGCCTCTTCGGCACGACCGCGCTCAGCGATCAGATTGCGGCGGGCGTGATCATGTGGGTGCCGGGGTCGCTGATTTTTCTCACACCGGCGGTGTGGCTGATCGCGACGTATCTTTCGCCGGCTCGAACGATGATTCGTCCGGGAGCATCGGACTTTTTGAACGGGAGGAAACGGAGGAAAGGGAGACCGGCTCTGGATCAGCCGGCGTCTCTCGAACATGGCCCCGGCACATCGGAATTTCCTATTTCGACCTCTGCTTCTTCCGTTTCCTCGCGTTCAAATCAGCGTCGTTCTGGATTTGATCTGCTCGCCGTTCCATTCGTCGGGCGCTTCCTCCGCTCGAGTTCCGGGCGGCGGCTCATGCAAGCCGCGGTCCTCGTCGTCGCTCTGGTCGTCATGCTCGATGGCTGGCTTGGTTCTCCCGTCAGCGCAATGAATCTCGCGGGTGTGCTGCCGTGGATTTACTGGCGGGGTCTCACGGTGGTCGCACTGCTCGTCGCCGGGAACTTTTTCTGCATGGCCTGTCCGTTCATGCTGCCGCGTGAACTGGGTCGGCGGCTGGGCTGGGCCACGCGATCGTGGCCACGGGCCTTGCGCTCAAAGTGGCTGGCCGTGGCCTTGCTCGCGCTGTTTTTCTGGGCCTATGAAGCGTTCGATTGGTGGGACCGTCCGGCGTGGACGGCGTGGCTGCTGGCCTCGTATTTCACCGCCGCGTTTTTCGTCGACACGTTTTTTCGCAAAGCCAGTTTTTGCAAATACGTCTGTCCCATCGGCCAGTTTCAATTTGTCAGTTCACTGGTCTCACCCCTCGAAGTGAAAGTGCGGGACGCTGCTGCCTGTGCGAGCTGTCGGACGCACGATTGCCTGCGTGGAAATGAGCAGCAGCGCGGTTGCGAAACCGAACTCTATTTGCCGCGCAAGGTGGGCAATCTGGATTGCACTTTCTGCCTCGATTGCGTTCGCGCCTGTCCGCATGACAACATCGGCCTGCTCGCGGCGGTCCCCGGCGCTGCACTTTTGCATGATCCAAAGCGCGCCGGGCTGGGGCGCCTGTCTCGCCGTCTCGATATCACCGCCCTTGCCCTTGTGCTCGTCTTCGCTGCCTTCGCCGGTGCGGCGGCGATGACGGCTCCGATGATCGCATGGCGCGACCGCATCATGACAGAACTGAGTCTGAGTTCGCCGTTGCCTGTCGAAACGTTGCTCTTCATGGCGGCGTTGATTCTGGCGCCGATCATCACTGTTGGTGGAAGCGTTCTGATGAGTCGCGGGGGCGGCCGGACCGATGCACCGCTGCGCGAATCGGTTGGCCGCTTCTCGCTTGCCCTCGTTCCGCTGGGCACCGCGATGTGGGCTGCGCATTTTGTTTTTCACCTCCTCGCCGGCTACGGCACGGCCTGGCCGATTCTGCAGCAGATCGCTTCCCACCTGGGTGTCCCAATTTTCGGACAGCCCGATTGGGCGATCTCCGGCATGGGTGTGAGTGCCGATACATTGCTCGTTCTGCAAACGTTGCTCCTCGATGCCGGCTTGCTCCTCACGCTTTATTTGTGCTGGCGCATTGCTCGTGAGATCGCCGGAAAACCGCGATCTGCTCTTGGCTTGCTCGCGCCGTGGGCGTGCACCGCGTTGGCATTGTATGCGATCGGCATCTGGATCATCCTTCAGCCCATGCAAATGCGCGGAATGATGGTTTCCGCCATGTGACGATGAAGCCCGCACTCGCCATCGCGTTGCTGATTTTCGCGCCGTGCGGCGCGCTTGCCGACGGTGGCATCGTGCGCCTCCGAGAGGCGACCGGACCTTTCGTTGTCAGCGTTTTCACGCCCGCACAAATCGCGGCCACCATCCCCGCCGACGTGACCATTCTGGTCCAAAACGGCACCACTGGCGAAGCGATCCTCGATGCGGCGGTGGACCTCAGATTTACGCCTCCGCCCGACGCAAAGCTTGAAATCAATCGCAGCCTCTGCGGGCCGCTCAATAACACGGTGGTCCTGGGCCTCGGCGACACTCTCGATCCATCACCCGCCATCCGGGCCACCCGCGCTCGCGCCACTAACAAGCTCCTCTATGCCGCGAGCGTTCTCCTGCCCGCGACCGGCGACTGGCGCTTGCAGGCCACGATTCATCACGGCGCCGCGGCAACCGTCGCCTGCACCCTGCCGGTCACGGCTCCACCTCGTCGCCTGGCTGGGCTCTGGCCTTTCCTTGCGCTCCCGCCGGTCGCCCTCGTCCTTTTCGCCTTGAGTCAACGGCTCCGTCGCCGCGCGTCCGCGGATTTCCCGCTCGCCCCGTAGAGACGCGATTATGAGCGCTTGGCGCCCACTTTCTTCCTCCTCCTCTCCTTCTTCTTCCTGAACCCGTTACCCTCCCGGCTTCGAAACAAACGCCCGTTCTTCGTCATCGAGCTGATCGAAGAGCCGGTGCTGTCGCAGATCAAAAGAGCGACGCGGTTGCTCGTCGCGGACGCCGCGCGTGGATCCATTGTGAAAGCACCAGCCCGCCGCGCCGCCCGCGCGCGCCCCGCGAAGATCGGTCTGAAAATCAACCGCCTTGGGTTGCCAATCCGTGTAGCCGCGCCGGAATGGCTCCTGGTAATGGACCGGCACCGTTCGACCAAGTGTTTCCATCAAGGCGCGGCACCGTTTCGTCTCTGCTTCGGTCTCGCTCGGTGAATGGGGTGAACGCGGTCGATGCAGGCAGAGAAAATCGACACCGATTTCCACGATCGCATCCCGCACGTCGTCCTCGCTCAAATCGTGGCCGCCGAAAGATGCGGTCACGAGGCGCTGCGGATCGAGTTCGCGCACGCGGGCGCGCAGCCGTCGCAATTCATCGTCGCTGACAAAGCGGGCATCACCCACGTCCCGTTCGTTGGCGAGGTCGAGATACCAATTCCGGAATGGCTTTAGTTCCCTGACCAGGGTTTCGACGGCGTGCTGATGGGAAGCGAAATTGGGCAATGCTTCGCCGCGATTGAGCGTGATATCGACGACCATGCCGAGGTCTTCGGCTCGCGCGACGAGTGCCCGCAAGCGGTCGAGATACGGTTTCCGAGGGTCACCGTTTTGATCGACGGCCGAAATATCTTCCCCGAACGCAGACCACGTGGCCCACACGCGCAGCCAGTTGAATCCGAGTTGCTGAAACTGTTTGAGGTCCTCTTCGACGAACGCTTCGGGTGCGCCGAGAGCGCCGTAGTAGCTGAATCCGAGGAGGAACGTTGGGACGCCGTTGAGGGTGAACTGCGAGCCGTCCACCCCGAGAGCGACTTTATTTTCCCGAGACGAAGAATCCTGTGCCGGCGCGGACGCAGCAGCGAAAGCGACGATGGCGATCAAGCCAACGGGGAAAGGGAGACGATTCATGGTCTGCGCGTTGAGGGGCAGATTATCCGGGGGGACGAAAACGTTTAAGCACCTTTTGCCGCGACGATCGCGCCCATACTCCCACCTGTTTTTGATCCGCGGCGGTCTGGCGCCGATCGAGTTCCTGCCGATATCGATTCGGACTGGCATTGGGTGGCCAACGGGGAAAGACCCCAAAGGCGCGTGCGAGGCCCGATGCGACGAGGGATTGGGCCAGGTCCGTGCCGTCGGCACCGACAATGATCGCGTAGTAGCGTGGCTGGTCGCTCTTCCCACGCGCCTTCAATTTACGCGTGTAAACCGTAAACGGCCGGCTGAGGAATCGCTCCACGAACTCGCGCGCACGCTGGCCCCAAACGAGAATCTCTGAAGCTGGAAGACGAAACGCCTTCGCCTGTTCGGCGATGCGGGCCGGATAGCGGCGATCGGTCTCAGGGCAATCCACGCCATAGAGTCGAAAGATGTAGGTATGCCGCCGCGAACCCGCTGGCGCATCCACGTGAAAGCTATCGCCATCGAAATAGGCATGCTCGACCAAACGGCAGCCTTCGTACGTTTTCCAACTTTCCGCCCGCGCCGGCAGGAGGACGAGGCCAGCAATCATCGCAGTGAACACGGCTTTCACCTTCCAATTGGCGCGACGCCTTCGAGGGGTGGAACAATGATGAACAACTCGCAAGGGATTGAGAGGCTAGGAAACGCGAGGCTGATTCGCAATGCCGCAGCCCGGCGGCCGCCGCATCGTCATCCTGAGCGGAGGCGCGGAGCGCCGAAGTCGAAGGGACCCGGCTCCAATGTCGATCGCGCCGTGCAACCAGTGGCTTCGGCGAAGGGATTCGGTGGCAGCGTTGTTCACGACATTTGATCCGGGTCCTTTCGACTCCGCTGCGCTTCGCTCAGGATGACTCTGCTTACACCGCAGGCATGCGGAAGATCAGGCGCACGGCATCGACGCGGAGGCGCGCCCCGGTGATGGCGGTGCGCAGGGCTTCCTTTTGCGCCCGTGTGGCGGTGATCTCCTCGGGCCGGACGTGATCGTTGATCTCTCGCAAAACTTCGAGCCGCTCGATCTCGCGGTCGAGTTGGCGGCTCATCAGGCCGGAAGCGCTCATAACGATTGCGGCCAATTTCTCCTCCGCGACGGTGTTTGCTTTCTCCAGCATGGACGGGATGAACTTTCGCTTCACTACGCCTTTGTCGAGCAATCGAAAGACGTCACCTTTCTCCAAAGTGGCGCCCTGCAACGCGGCGTCCTCCGACAGATCGGCCAGGGCGTGATCAACGGCGACGCGCACGGGCGTCGCGGGCAGAAAGCGATCCACGTGCAAACTGGCGGGCGCGATGCATTCCACCACCGAGATCACCTCGAGGAGAATGGCCTCCGCACCGCCGCCGCGCCAGACGCCGAACGCGGAATTGCCCGCTTCTGACCCCAGCAACAAATCGAGCGCGCTGCGGACCACCGGATGATCCTGGCTCATGAACTGCAAATCCTCGCGGCTGAGGGCGCGAGTGCGGTCGAGGGTCGCGGACAATCCTTCCTCGGGCAGGGAGGGGAAGGCATCCGTGATGAGATGCCCCGGCTGCAGCAGATAGCTGCGGCTGCCCAGATCCTCGACTGCCACGCCGAAATGATCAAGCAACCGCAGGACGAATTCTTCAAACGCCACGTCATCATCCGCGGTGCGGATCGCCTTCACCATGTCGGCGGCGATTTCGGGTTTGCAGGAATTGAGTTCGAGCAAACGGTCGTGGCCGCGTTCGAGCTTTTTCGCGACTTGGGCGCGGAGTCGGCGCGTCTTCTCGATCAGTTGTCCGAGGGGGGCTTCCGCAAAATTGGTCCGGACGCTGGCGAGATCTTTTTGCAAGGCCGCGAGCAGTTCCGTCGCGCCGTGGAGATTCGCTTCGAATGCGTTCAAACCTTCGTGATACCAGCGGGCGACAATTTCGCCGTCACTCCCGCGCAAGTAGGGGACATGAATCGTAATGGTCGAAGTTTGCCCGATGCGATCGAGACGGCCGATGCGTTGTTCGAGCAATTCGGGATCTTCGGGCAGATCGAAAAGTACGAGGTGATGAGCGAATTGGAAGTTTCGACCTTCGCTGCCGATCTCCGAGCAGACCAGGATGCGCGCGCCTTCCTCCTCGGCAAAAAAGGCGGCATTGCGATCGCGCTGCAAGAGAGTCAGGCCTTCGTGGAAGACGCCACAGTTGACATTGATTTCATGCGGCAGACGCCGATGAATTTCCTCCGCGAGTTCGCGGGTGCGGCAGATGAGCAGAATTTTTTCTCCCTTCAGTTGGCGCACCAAATCGCCGAGCCACTTCATTTTCACATCCATCTCGACACTGACCGGGTCGAGCGAAATAAGCCGGGCCTGGCGTTCCGGAAAACCCGTGAGGCCAGCGCGGGTGTTGCGAAACATGACTCGGCCGGTGCCGAATTCATCGAGGAGCTGAGTGACGAGTTGATCGCGCGCCGATTTGTCGCCGCCATCGAGTGCATCGGACAAACGGCGGAGGTGTTCCGATTTTTCGGCAAAGAGGGTGCGCTCCTTTTTGGTCAGCGCCTTGCCAGCGAGCAGGCGATCGATCGCTTTCGCCACCTGCTCATAATGTTCGGACTCGGCGCGGAATTCGCCGAGATCCGCGTAGCGATCCGGATCGAGCAGGCGCAGGCGGGCAAAATGTCCTTCGGGGCCGAGTTGTTGCGGCGTCGCGGTCAAGAGCAGCAATCCGGCGTTTTGCCGGGCGATCGAGTCGACCAGTGAATATGCCGCGCTGGGCGCATCGGGATGCCACTCGAGGTGGTGCGCCTCATCCACGATTAGCAAATCCCAGCCCGCGTCCCGGACCTGGGCGCCGCGCTCCGGATTTTCCGCGAGGAATTCGATCCCGCAAATGACGAGTTGGCTGTCGAGAAACGGATTCGCCTCGGGATTGTGCAGCTCGATGGCCGCGCAACGCTCCTCGTCGAACAGGCTGAAGAGCAGATTGAACCGGCGCAACAGTTCGACGAACCACTGATGAATCAGCGGCTCGGGTAGAAGAATGAGCACTCGGTCGGCACGGCCGGTCAGGTGCAGCCGGTGCAGAATGAGGCCGGCCTCGATCGTTTTTCCGAGCCCGACTTCATCCGCCAGTAAAACCCGCGGCGAGAGGCGCGATGTCACTTCACCGGCGATATACATCTGGTGCGGAAGCAAATCGACGCGCCCACCGAGGAAACCGCGCACGGGCGATTGGCGCATTTCACTGCGCCGGCGCAGGGCTTCGAGCCGGAGATCGAAGGTGCCCAATTCGTCCACCTGCCCGACGAGCAGGCGATCTTCCGGTTTGCTGAAACTAATGGTGTCCGAAAGTTCGGCCTCCGTGATCTCGCGCGGCCCCGCTTTGTAGAACGAGCAACCCAGCTCGTTCCTCGATCTCTGTCACTACGGCGCTTTCGCCGCCGTGCAGCTTGATGTGGTCGCCGACCGCGAATTGCACGCGCCGGAGCGGCGCTGTTTTGGTCGCGTATTGCCGGTGTTCGTTGGCGGCCGGAAACAACAGCTCGACGCGGGCGAACTCGGCCTTTAGCACAATGCCAAGCCCGAGCTCCGGCTCGCTGTCGCTGACCCATCGTTGTCCTGGCACTGGTTGATTCATTGGCATCGTCGAGAAAAGGGCGCCGAAGGTATCCTGTGCCGCGCGCGCGACAACCGCTTTGTGGAAAACCAGGTCGGGCACCGCATCTCCGAGTTGTTGGAGAACGCGCTTCCGGGAGGCCGGCGTCCGGGTTTTCCGGGCTTGCCTCACCGGCAGGAGAGGTGCAATTTCGCGACCATGAAGACGTTCCTTCTGGCTGGCATTAGTGTTTTCGTGGCGACGGGCGTGACGTTCGCCGAGACTACGGAAACTTCTCCGATCATGGCTTCACTCAAAGGTGATCTCGTCGAATCGAGCGGAAAGAAGCTCAAGAAATTCGACGATGCCCAACTGGCGCCGGTAAAATATTACGGCATTTACTATTCCGCTTCGTGGTGCGGTCCCTGCCGCGCTTTCACGCCGGATCTCGTGTCCTGGTATAAACGCAATAAACCCAAATATCCGAACTTCGAGCTGATCTTCGTCAGCAGCGACCACAGCGAGGGGGACATGGCGGCTTACATGAAAGAGGACAAAATGGGATGGCCCGCGCTCGATTACGACAAGAAGAAGTCCAATCGCAGCATAACCAAATACGCGGGACGCGGCATTCCCTGTCTCGTGCTGATCGATGACCAAGGCAAGGTCATCTCGGATTCCTACGAAGGCACGACGTACGTGGGCCCGCGAAAGGTGCTCGCGGATATCGAGAAGACCTTGAAGGCCAATCCGCCTTCGGCCGAGGCGCTCGCGGCGGCCAAAGCCGCTTCCCCGACCACGGGTGCGTCCTCGAGCGGATCTTCGGGCGATTACTTCGACAGCTTCTTCAAGAAAAAGCCCGCAGCTCAATAGCGCCGATTCCATTTGAAAACCGAACACCCCGCGCTCGCGAAAGCGAGGCGGGGTGTTTGATTTCGTTTGGGCGAGCCGCGCTTAAATCACTTCTGTTTTGCCGGGGATGGCGCGGGGATAGAATCCATCCGGACCGGGTTGCGGCACGGCGTCAGTATCCCACGCGATATTCCCATTGCTATTGTAGAACGGGAAGACTTCGACCTTGGAATTCAAGGCCTGATCCCAGGTTAGTTCCTTGCCCGAATACGCGCACATGCGGCCGAACAGAGCGGTCATGGTGCTTTCGGCGCCGTACACGGCTTCATTGTATTCCTCGTTGTTGCGGATGGCGCGGAAGAGGTCGTCGTGCTCCTGCTGATAAGGATTCTTCGCACCCTCATCTTTGAAGCGCCATTGATTGTCGCCATAGATCTTGTAGGCGCTGACGTCGCACCGTCCCTTGGTTCCCTGGACGTGCTCGCTCACGCTATTCCAAGTGCCGGGTTGATGGCGGCATTCGCTAAAGCAAATCGAGCCGTCGTCATATTCAAATTGGCAGGCGAAGTGGTCGAAAATATTGCCGTCGTCGGTGCCGCCATAGTCAATCTCGCGGCCGCCCATCCCCCGGCCTTTTACGGGATGCCCATTCTTCACCCAGTTGATGACATCGATGTTGTGGATGTGTTGCTCATCGATGTGATCGCCGCAGATCCACGAGAAATAGTACCAGTTGCGCATCTGGTATTCGAGTTCGGTGAGCTTGCGCCCGTATTGCTTCTCGAGGTCCGCGCGCTTGTTTTGCCAGGGCCGCTGGCCATTCCAGTAACAACGCATGGAAACGATGTCGCCCACGGCCCCTTCGTGCAGCCGTTTCACGGTTTCGATGTACCCGTCCTGGTGGTGTCGCTGCAGGCCGATGCCGACTTTCAGATTCTTCTTTTTCGCTTCCTCGGCGGCCGCGAGGAATTTCCGCACGCCGGCGGCATCCGTGGCTACCGGCTTTTCACTAAAGACGTTCTTGCCCGCTTTGACGGCCTCTTCAAACATGATCGGACGAAATCCCGGGGGCGTGGCGAGGATGACCACGTCTGCGGTTTCGATGGCCTTTTTGTACGCGTCGAAGCCGAGAAACTGACGGTCCTTCGGGACATCGACCCGCGCCCCGTGCGTATTCTCGAGGTTCTTCAGGGAACTTTTGAGCCGATCCTCGTGCACGTCCGCCATGGCGACGAGCTTGACCGGACCCTGCTGATAGGTGCTGAGCGCCTGATCTGCGGCTCCGGAGCCTCGGCCTCCGCAGCCGACGAGCGCGATTTTGAGTTCGTCGCTGTTGCCCGCGCCGAGGGCGAAGCGTTCGGGCGCCAAAGCGCCAAGCAGTACGCCGCCCGCGACACCGGCGGAAGTTTTCTGGACGAAGGAACGACGAGTCACCGGGGTGACCAATGGGGATTTTGGATTCATGATTCGTTTAAGAGGGAGGTGAGGCGCGATGCTACGGCAGAGCCGCGCAATTGCATCCCTCTTTTATCGGCCAGCGCCCGCTAAATTAGCCCACATCAGTCGCCACTGGCACAAAGGCGGCTATTTGCGGGGCATGCTTTTCACTTCACTTGCCAGCGACATGGCCGATTTCCAGGCCGTTGCGCCCAAGGGGACGGCTCCCCGCGTTCCGACCAGCGACATCGAATCACTGAAATTCGAGGTTGAGCGACTGCTCATGATCACCGAGGCGCTCTGGCGCATCCTCAAGGAGAAGCATGGCTGCGATGACAATGAATTGATCAAGCAAATCACTCTCATCGATCTCGAGGATGGGCGGCTCGATGGCCGGAAGGAGAAGACGCCGCCGCGGTCCTGTCCGAAATGTCAGCGGACCTTGATCAAGAACCGTCCGCGCTGTTTCTACTGCGCCGAACCCATCGCCGCGGACCCCTTCGCGCGCTGATTGCCGGGGAGCCGGCAGCGTCCTCGCGGTTCAAATCCCGCGATCGTTTTGCGGTGAAAGGATTCGACGGCGCAGGATTCGACGGCGCAGTTGCCACACCGCGATCGGAAAGATAGATCTGTACCAACGCCCGCTTGGGCAGAATCGCCCTGCGGTCGCAATTTCACACCGCCCATGAAAACACACATCCAGGTCGTCGCCGTTCTCCACATTGCCATGGGCGTACTGGCCCTGCTCGCCGCGATTGCCCTCTTCGCGTTCATGGGCTTGGCCGGCACCCTTGCTTTTTCGCAGGGCGAGCGCGAAGCGGCCGGCATCCTCAGCATCATCACCGTCGCGCTCTGCTGCTTCCTTACCGTCCTCGCCCTGCCCGGAATCATCGGTGGATGGGCCCTGCTGACCGGGCGCTCCTGGGGACGCCCGTTCGTCCTCGTTTTGGGCGCCCTTCACGTCCTGAATTTTCCTTTCGGCACCGCCCTCGCAATTTACACCTTTTGGGCGCTGCTCGCCGAACCGCAACCCCCGGCTCTCGGCCCATCACCTGTCCAGTCCATTGCGTGACGCGTGGGGGGATGTCACTGAAATGGCGGCAATGGATTCCGCATTTACGTGCAGCGGCGGCCCCAGTTCCACGCTCACAGTTTCGCCCAACACGGGCGTGGCGTTCATTTTTCCTTGGTAGGGAAGCTCAGGTGTTTGGTAGCAATCTCGAAGGATTCGGTGAGATTCCGCCTTGAGCGGCAGGTGCCGAATCGCTGATTCGGTTCTTTGATGCAAGTGCCGTTCGAGCGAAGTGGAATGCGATTTCCTCGTCTCTTCGCCCACGGGGTTATCCGTTCGATGGTTCGTCGCCGAGACGCGTGTCCGGGACGAGATAATTGCGCACGTAGTCCGCGACGGAATCCGCCAGGGGCGTGATGGCGCGATTGTATCCGCTTCCGCGCAGCTTACTGATGTCGGCCTGGGTGAAGTACTGATATTTCGCCTTTAGCACGTCGGGCATCGGGATGTATTCGATATTGGGTTCGCGATCGAGGGCCCCGAAGATGGAGCGCGCGAGCGTATTCCAGGTATTCGCTTCGCCGCTCCCGAGATTGAACAGACCGCCCGCACTCGGATTTTCCGCGAGGTGGATTGTCATCTCGACCGCATCTTTGACGTACAGGAAATCGCGTTTCTGTTCGCCATCCTGGAAGTCCGGACGATCGCTTTTGAAGAGCCTGATCACGCCGGAATCCACCACTTGCCCGTAGGCTTTGTGGACGAGGCTGCGCATGTCGGCTTTGTGATCTTCATTCGGGCCGAAGACGTTGAAGTATTTCAGACCGACGATCAGATCGAGGAAGTCGTGCCGGCGCGCATGGAGATCGAAGAGGTGCTTCGAGTAGCCATACATATTGAGCGGCCGCAGTGTATTGAGATCGGCGCCGTCGCTCATGCCTTGTGCGCCGTCGCCGTAAGTGGCGGCCGAGGAGGCATAGACAAAACGCACTTCGCGAGCGAGCGCCCAGGAAGCAAGTTCCTTGGTGAACTCGTAGTTGTTGCGGATGAGGTAGCCGGCGTCGCGTTCCGTGGTGGCGCTGCACGCACCGAGATGAAAGACCGTGCCGATATCGTGCAGCCGGGGTGAGTCGTCGAGCGCCAGGCGGCGCAGATCATCCGCTTCGATATAGTCGTCGAACCGCAGCGGGACGAGGTTCTTCCACTTTTCGTCGTCCTTCAAATAGTCGGCCACCAGGATGTTTTCGAGGCCGCGCTGGTTCAGCGCCCAAACCAGCGCGCTGCCGATGAAGCCGGCGCCACCGGTGACGAGGATGCGTTTTTTCTCAATCATGAACGGGCAGCCGTATCGAAGGCTGTGCCGGCGGCGTCAAGCGGCGATTGGAGTTGTGCTCTCGGCGAAGCGTCGACGGCGCGGCGAAATGCCATGCGCGGAAGCTCCGGTGAGTTTGCTCCGTCGGGGGATGGGTTGATCGGTCCGTTCCGAAACGTTACTCGGCGGGTTTGACGTCGAGCGCAGGGGCTTCCGTCGGCGTGGGAGCATCCGCTTCGGGCGGGCTTTGCGCCGGCACGGTTTCGTTTGGTCCGTCGGGCGGCGTATCCGCTTCGATCTTTTCGGTCGGCATTTCCGCGCGCCACTTTTCGCGAAAGCGCTTCATCATTTCGTCCAGCTTCGACTGCTGCTTGGCATTGAGAATGGCCCGCAGTTGCGATTCGCCTTCATCCACAATCTCATCGACGGCCGGTTGATCGGCGTAGCGAAGTGCGCGCAGGCGCAGCCGAGTTCGATCGGCGATCCGCTGAAATTCCCGTTTTTGGAGGGAGTCGAGTTTCAACTCGTCGTTGAGCCGCTGGATACTGAATTCAGCCACCTTCTCGGGTCCGGCTTCGATCAATCCCCAGACCTTGGCGTAAATTGCGCCGGAGGCGAGAATGCCCCCAAAAATCACGCCCAGTAAAAAAATGAGGAAGACGCCGAGACAGCCTTTGAATCGTTTCATTTAGCGGTCCCGCGGAACCAGCGAGAGAAGAATCCGATCCGGATGATGCCGGATCGCGTCGGCGACGAGCGAGGCGGTTGCTTCCAAATGCGAAGTCGAAGCGCGATTCCAGATGCCGAATGCGACGACGATGGCGGCGAAGAACGGCGTGAGCCGCCAGGCCCAGGCAAATACGCTCGTGCTGCGCTGTTCGCGCAGACGGCTCATGAGCCGGGTCTCGAAGGCAAATTCCACGCGCCCGGTGTCTGGCACATCCGACCGGACGGCGCGAAAGAGGGCGTCGAGTTCAGCGTCGTCAAGGGACGAAGGGTCGTTAGAGTTCATTTCGGCTTTCGAGGATTTTCTTCAGACTTTGCCGGGCACGGAAAGCCCGGACTTTGACATTGCTCTCGCTCCAACCGGTCAGGCTGGCCACTTCTTTCACCGACCGTTCTTCGATCTCGCACAGGGTCAGGATCAGACGTTCATCCGCGCTGAGGGATCGCATGGCCCAGGCCAGCAACTCGCGCGCATGCCCGGCGGCGGCGGCGTTTTCGACGGACACATCGCGCAGATCAAACTCGACGGCATCGAGTGCCACTTGTTCGCGCACCCGGCGCTCTTTGCGGAGAAAATCATAGCAAGTCGAGATGGTGATCCGCGCCAGCCAATGCTGGAACGGAGCTTCCTGGCGGAATTGGTCCAGCTTGCGGAAGACCCGCACGAAGATTTCCTGAGCCAGGTCATCGAGCTGATGATCGTCCCGGGCAAAGCGTGCGGCGGTGGCGAAAACGCGGCGCTTATGCCGGCTGACGAGCTGGGCAAAGGCATGGTCGTCGCCCCGGCGCGCCATCGCCACGAGCGCCTCGTCGGTCGGTTCTCCGAGCTCGGACATGGGCTCGCTATTATCGGCGGCCAGGATGAATGGCAATGGAAGGCAGGTGGCAGTCATGCGCGGGGCGCAGGTTCATGAACACCCCGCCAGACGGAAGGGGGGCGGGAAAGGTTACGCCGTTACGGAGAAGAAAACATCCAACATTCAACTTCCAACGTTCATCTGGCCTGTCGGCCGTGGGCGGGCACTTGGACGTTGAACGTTGAACTTTGAGCTTTGAGCTTTGAGCTTTGAGCGTTTTCTCCTTCCACTACGCCTCGAGCCGATAGCCGAGGCCGTGAACGGTCAGCAGGTGACGCGGATCACCGGGTGTCTCTTCTATTTTCTGGCGCAACTTGACCACGAGCTGATCGAGCGTGCGCGTGGTGCCGTAATATTCGATGCCCCAGACTTCATTAAGAATGGTGTCGCGCGAAACGGCGTTTCCTTTCTCCCGATAGAGCAAGGCCAGCACCTTTAGTTCGCGCGGAGTCAGTTCGATGGGCTCGCCGTCTCGATGGCCGCGCAGGGCTTTGCCGTCGATGTGCACCTGACCAAAGTCGATCGTCTCCGGAATCTCGACGCCCTCGACGCCGGGTTCGGCTCGGCGCAGCAGCGCGTGCACGCGGGCCATCAGTTCGCGCAGGCTGAATGGTTTGGTGACGTAATCGTCGGCGCCCAGCTCGAGGCCCACCACTTTGTCGATCTCCTGACCCTTGGCCGAGAGCATCAATATCGGCACTCGACTCTTGCCGGCGCGGATTTCGCGACACAGATCATACCCGCTTTTGCCCGGCAACATGATGTCGAGAATCAAGAGATCGGGATGCTGCTGTTTGACGATGGGCAGGGCTTCCGAACCGGTGCCGCATTCGGTGACTTCAAATCCCTCATCGCGCAGCGCATCGCACAGTCCGAGCCGGATGTGAGCGTCGTCTTCGACTACGAGCACGTGTTTTTTCATATGAGAGAACGGGAGGCCATCAGGCGGGGCTGGAATCTGAGTTTGGTGAAAGAGGGAGACGCAGGGTGAAATTGCTGCCGCCATCTTTGCGCCGGGAGTGCGTGATGTCACCGCCATGTTCCCGCGCCAGGCGGCGCGCCAGGGTGAGGCCGAGTCCTGACCCCTGGATTCCCGACGACAGAGAATCGTGCGCGCGGTAGAAGGCTTCGAAGATTTTGCCCTCCTCGCCGTCGGGAACTCCCGTGCCTCGATCGAGCACGCTGACGCAGACCGCGTTGCCATCGAGATAAGAGTGCAACTCGATCTCCTTCCGCTCGCCCGTGCTGTATTTCTCTGCGTTCGAGAGAAGGTTGACGAGAATCTGCGCCAGCGCATCGTCGTCGCCGATGACGGGGTAGGGAGGTGCGGCGGCTTCCCAACGCGTGGCAAAGCCGCTGTCCCGCAGGTGCAATTCCTGTCCTTCCCACATGCGCTCGATGACTTCGTGCAGGTCGATCGGCTTTTTGTCGAAGCGCTTCTGCCGGCGCTCGAGCTTGGCGAAATCGAGCACATTGTTGATGAGACGTGTCAGCCGCTCGGCCTCGACCATGATGATGCGCACATACTGCGGCGTCTTGGCCGAGGTCTCACCGCGTCCGCTCAGGATCAGTTCGGCAAACATCCGAATGCTCGTCAGCGGTGTCTTCAATTCGTGCGAAACGTTCGAAACGAAATCCGTCTTTTGCTGCGCGAGCACGAGTTGTCGCCGCGTATCAGCCACCACCATCCAGCCACCGAGGGCGATGGCACCGACCATCCCGGCGATGAGCAGAGTCAGCGTGCGACGCACGCCGCGGGCTGATTCTTGCAATTGTTCCGGGCGCATCAAATAAAGCGCGGCTTCCCAGTGCGGCAGTGCTTCGCCAATTTCAGACGCTACGAAAGGGCGTTTCCAGTCGCGTCTGGTTTCGTTCGGCGGGGACACGGCGGCCGGGTGAGCCCGGTCATCGAGCAAGGCCAGAACGTAATCCGAGCGATCCGCGTTGAGATCAGGCATGGCCGCAGGCCACAAATCGGCGAGATCAGCCACGTCCACCAGGCAGCCGAAGATCAGCTCGGGAGCCTGCGATGGCCGGAGCCAGAAGATCAGCGACAGACGGTCCTGGACGAAGCGGGTAATGATTCCTTCATCGCGCCCGGCGCAAAGGGTGCGGAATTCGACATTCTCCGGGAGCAAGGTGGACCAGGCCGGTTGTTCGGGAATGACGCGCGTCTTTTGCGGGCGGACGTTTCGCAATTGCAACGCCTGCACTTCCTGCCGGCGCGTCGCTTCTCGTTCAGCTAAAGCCACGGCTTCCCGCTGCAACTTCGCGAGGTCTTCCTCAGCGGGCTCTGGCCTGATGAGTTCCGCGGTTGCCGAGGATGGTGGCGGTTGAGCGGGCTGGGTCACAGGAGGAATCCCATCGGCAATCGTACCCGGCTCTGCCGCGATGGGGGCGGTTGGCGCGGGCGCGGCGGCCTGATCTGCCTGCTTCTGCGCGCGCGCCGCACGGCGGAAATTCTCGGACGGCGCTGCCGGTCTGACTTGCGATTTCAAGGCGCGTCGGCGTTCGGCGAGGGCCGAATCCTCTGCCGGCGGTCGTGACGCCACATCGAATATCGGAGTAGTCGCGGCCATGGCACGCGAACCCGCTGGTGCAGGTGGCGGGACTTCCCGTTGCGCGGCATCGGGCGCGAGTTCGTCGGCAGGGGGTGCGCTTGGTTCGGGTGCGTCGGCTTTCGTCACCGCTGCCGTGCGTTCGGGTTCGTCCTTTGCCTCCGCCGTTGGTGCCAGCTCTTTTTTGGCCGGAGGAAACTCGAGCCGCATGCGCAGCTTTTGATCGGCTCCCGGAGCGGCACCATTGGCCGGGGCTGGCATCGACTTTCGGACCTCCAGAGCGAGCGCCTCGCGCGGGGCTTCGGGTACTTGCCGCTGACTCCGCAGCTTGCGCGTGACATCAGGCAGCACCAATTCATCCACGGGCACGGTGTAAACCGAGGCCGTGATGCGACCGCCGAGAAAGGCGCCCTGGTCGAACAGGAATTTTTGCCAATCCGGCCGCTTTTCAGCCGCGCGTGGACTCGGCGAAACGAGCCGGCCGTCCGCGTCGAGAGCAAACCCAACGGCCTTTCGCGGCCAGACGTCTGCGAGTCTGGTGGCGAAATGGTCGGCTACTTCGTCAGCCCGTTCGCCCGCGATCAACTTACGGACGACGCCGGCGAATGCCCGCCGCTGCCCGTCCACCACGGCGCGGGCCGCTTCGGCGAGATTGTCCACTTCCTTTTGGTAAAGCTCGGCCGTGCGCCGCTCGTAGATGATCTTCTGTTCCTCGGCATTCCGGAGCGCCAGCCAGCCGAGCACCGCGCTGGGGAGGAGCACAGCGAGGAGGAAAACGATGGCGCTTTTTCGCATGGGGCAGAACACGTGCATAGCACAGTCCGGGCGTGGTGGCGTCACGCGAGCCTGCGCGGATTGTCAAAAATTTGTCAGCCGGGTGCTGGCAGTCAGGCTTTTGAAGCCCTTCCTCGTCCTCGTCCTCGTCCTCATACTCTTCCTCGAAAAAGTGGCGTTGGAAGGGGAATGTGAGCAGAGCGGTTTCGCGTCAATCGAAATCGCTTTGTAGCGCACCTCGAACAGATGGATCGAGACATCACGTAAGCATGAATCAGCGCCCCGGTTCAATCGCACACAATTGCACGTATGCGCGGACTGACCCCTTCGCTCGCCGAAAGCGCATGGAGCTGACCGGCTACGCCGGTCCCATCGTGGGGCTGGCGAAGTGAAACGGCGGCACAATTCCGAATCAGGAATCAGCGGCATCCGATTGGGAAGGAGAAGAAGAGGAAGAGGGAGAAGGAGAACTTGCAGGTGAGACGACCGCATGGGTAACAGACCACGCCACTGAATTGGTGCCGGAGGCACCCTGGAAATGAGCCGGTGGGCGTCAGCCACCGGAACGATGAGCCCAACAAGATGATCGCGTCCCGAAGGGCCGCCGGAAGTGTCAGCTTGCAAGCCACTCCAGCGTCTCCGAGATCGGGAGATCAAATACGCTGAAATCTGTCAACCAATCTGACCCCATCACCCTGACCCGGTGTTTCGCGCAACGGAAAAATCATCACCCGGCGGCTGACCCAATCCTTAAATGCTGTCAAAATATGAACACTGACCCCGAATGCCTCTGTGACCCCGAATGCCTCTGCGAATGCCTCTGCACGACCGCCGGTTACCGGATCGTCTCCGCGATGCTGGTGGAAGTTTCCCAGCGACTGCGGGTCAGCAACGAGCGCCTCGTGAACCTGACTTCGCACGTCGAAGTGCCCGGCAGTGACTGGTTGGGTTGACGGCGCGGGCCGTCAATTGAGAACGGCATGGCCGGGTGAAACGAAACGGGGTTTTCGAGTTGACCAACCGCTTCCGGTCGTGACGACGAAGGGATTCTCGCCCAGCGGCTTCTCGCGATACCTGAAACCCGGAAATGAACATTGACCCAACACTGACCCCGAGCGCCGACCATGATTATCGGCTGGATTAGGGAAGGAATTCTGCTAGCAGGAGGGCCAGATTCTCCGTTCGACTTCACCCCTCACCTTATCACGCTTATGTGCTCCCCATCCTATCTGTGGAGTCTGTTGGTTCTTGCGGTTCTTGCTGCTGCCGGTCCCGCGCGCGCGGCCGATAACCGCCGTTCTCTGCCGGATGAATTTCGCGGGGGCGGACTGTCGGTTTCGATGACGCTGAGTCATTACAAGGTGCTCCAGGCGGTGCCGCCGCCGGCGACCGAGGCGGGGAACGCGGCCCGCGGAAAGAATAAGAAGGGGTCGGACCTCGATGAAGCCCCTTCGATCGTGGTGAGTGCGTGCGTGACCAATGCCAGCCGTGCGCCGGTGGATTTTGAGTTTCGCGAGCAAGGCAGTCCGGAAACGCACTGGTATTTTAATCTGCTGGACGACCAGGACAGGGTCGTGTGGTTTTCGGGCCTCTCGCTGGTCGAACCCATCGTCCCAACAAGGGCGGCGCTCAAAACTGGCGGGAAATGGCGACGGACCTTGCGGATCCCGCTCACCATCGATGGAGTGCCGCTGGCACCGGGTATCTATCGCGTCGAGGCGACCCTGCTGGCGGACAAGAAGCCGGGGGCTTCCGCAATCTTTGAGGTCATCGGGCGAGAGAGGCTGCTGGAAGGGGATACTGGAATCCGCTTGCACTTTTCCCGCACGACTTCCCTTCCGAATCCAATCACGGGAATCTCGCAAACGGAGCCGATTGTAGGGGCGCGTGTATTAATCGAAGAAATCCCGGCCTCTGTTCCGCGCGGAAAGCGGCGGCCTTTTTCAGCGACGGGATATACGAATGAACACGGGCGTTTTTCCGTTCCAACACGCCCGGGCCACTTTCGACTTTCGTGGGCGCGTCCCGAGATCGAGATTCCCGACCCTCTCATCCCGCCGGTTAAATTGACGGTCACAGCCGGCCGATACTCGGAACGTTTTATCGTTCTTTTGGAGGAGGCTGAATGACTGCCGTCTGAGGGCGGCATCGGGGTCAGGGAGGGCGGCATCGGGGTCAGAGGGCGGCATCGGGGTCAGGTCTTTGCATTCAACCTTCAATGTGAAGCAGAGGGGTCCGCACATATGTGCAGAATGGCGATTGACGGCAGCGGGGAGTGGAACGGTGTGGATTTGCATGCCGGCGGGGACGCCAGCGGTCCCAGCTTTCGATCACTTCTGCTTTTTTGGCTTTTCGGGGGTTTTGAGCAGAGGTTGGGGTAAGGGTGCCTAAGACAAATCGTGACAGCGCATGGCTTGGACACTTGAACTCTTGGGCATGGCACGCAGTATCCGCATCGAGTTTCCAGGGGCGTTCTACCATGTCATGGCGCGCGGCAACCGGCGCGAAGCGATCTTCTTCGGCGACGAGGACCGGGTGTGGCTTCTGAAGACCCTGGGCGAGGCGTGTGCGAAGACGGGCTGGCGAGTGCACGCCTGGGTGCTGATGGACAATCATTACCATCTGATGATGGAAACGCCCGAGGCGAATCTGGTCGAGGGGATGAAATGGCTGCAGAACACGTTCACGCGGCGCTTCAACACCAAGCAAAGGTGTGGCACGGCGGAGATTGGGCTACCAGAGCGAAGCGAAAGAGAGACGTTGCCCGCCGTTGCCACTACCGTCTTGTTCGCCTTGGTTTTTGTGTCGGTGCTCATTGCTTCGGAGTTAGATCCCATAAACCGTGTGGATTGTGAAAAAGGTCGTCGGCATCATGGCGAGCGTCGGCGGACAGGATGAGCCGGAAGTGTGGAGAGTCAGGATCAAGACTGAAGGTGTGTCCCGAAGTAAGCTGCGGATGTTCGACGATCTGATACATGTTGAAGCGGTTCATGAGATCGGCGGCCTCTCGAATGTCGATGGAGCGTGGCATGCTACACTCTGGCAAACTGAAGTGGTGCATGCCGCACGAATAGTAACGCTCGGAGTCAGCAATAAGTGTGACGGCAATGCAATAAGCGTCAAACGTGGTTCCAGAGAGCAGGGAAAACCAACGATCCCACTCATGTGCTACTCCAGACGACTCGACCTTCACTGCTACGCCGCCAGCTCGCTGAACGACCTCAGTGAACTTCGTGAGGCGGTGGCGCTGCTCGAGCCAACCAACAGGGAAGTGAAGATAGGCAACGCCATGGTGACTTCCAACAGCGTCAAGTGTCAGATCTGAGAGTCGCCCCTGACCAGCGAGACGAAATGCCTCTCTCATCTCTGCGTAGGGATCGCAAAAATCCAGAGGCACATGATCGTTGCCTTTGGGGTGGCTAGAATCCCCCCTGCAAACATGAACTCACCTGCTGGCTCTTGGGTGATAATCGCTCGTAGAAATTCGCTGCGATCAGCCCATGGGCCGGGGATACAAATGATGGCTTCTTGGCTCATGTCGTATGATTCTGATTGTTGGCGAACGTCCGCGATCACCGATGGCTGCCCGTGGCGCGATCCGTGCCAGTGGAGCGAAGCGGAACCAGCACGGAGCGTGACACGGTAGCCATTGGGTCGATCGCATTGTTCGGTATTTTTAGTTTTCGACTGCATACTCAATACGCTTGATAATGGGTGTCTCGGGATCGCGGTAATCCACATAGAAGCGGTAGCCTGCCATGAAGTTGATGTCATCTCCGTCTTCAGATGGCTTCGTCTTCGGATTGAGGATCGCGCCAGCCCCCGCTGTGAAAAGCAGTGTGTAGCTATCAATCCAAGCGTCGGGATGCTGAAACCATCGCGATCTGAACTCTTTGAATCGCGGCACCATCTTCTGGATGATTTCGTGGTCTGGAGGAAGCTGGCATGAAATAAAGGCTTCAGGGACTGTGAGAGAGCCCTTCAGGCGATAAACGCTCAAGTGCGAATAATGCCTCTCTTGAAACTGGATAGCGACCGCGTCGCCTTCGGCGTTCCACAACACTTTCGTGTGAGTGCGGAGAGGTTGCGCATCCGAGGAGGGATCTGTTCCGAAACTAAATTCCACAAGACGCTTCTTGCTCTTCCTG
>CAWCSW010000011.1:0-166482 GCA_963798345.1 uncultured Verrucomicrobiae bacterium
CGCAAATCGGCGCTGCGCGAGCGCCTGATGGACGATGAACGGTTTTCGATCGTCGATGTCGAGGAGGAGGCTGGATCGCAGGAAACGATACGCGAGCATACTCTCAAGCATCGGCAGGCGACGGCGTTTGTCTCGATCATGCAGGGCTGCAACATGCGCTGCACATTTTGTATCGTGCCGGAGACCCGCGGCGCCGAGCGGTCGCGGCGCATCGAGGAGATCGTCAAGGAAGTGCGGTCCCTGGTTGCGCAAGGCGTCCGGGAAGTGACCCTGCTCGGGCAGATCGTAAATCTTTACGGACGGCACGAATTTGGGAAGCGCGACGGAAAATCCCCCTTCGTGCAATTGCTCGAAGCGGTGCACGAGGTCGAGGGGTTGGCCCGGTTGCGCTTTACCTCCCCGCATCCGATCGGCTTTCGCGATGATCTCATCGACGCTTTCTCGCGCCTGCCGAAGCTCATGCCGCACGTGCATTTTCCGTTGCAGAGCGGAAGCGACCGTATCCTCCGAGCGATGCACCGGGGATATACGACGGAGAAATATCTGGGCCTGATTGAAAAGCTACGGGGCGCGCGACCAGATATGGCATTTACCACGGATGTGATCGTCGGTTTTCCCGGGGAGACGGAAGAGGATTTCGCCGCGACGATCGAACTGATGGAGCGAGTGGAGTTCGACAATGCTTTCGTCTTCAAATACAGCCCGCGCCGCGATACTCCGGCGGCGACGATGGAAGGCCAGGTACCGGACGCAATCAAGGAGCAGCGCAACCGCGAACTCCTGGCGGTGGTGGACGCGGCGGCGAAATGCAAACATGCGGAATTGGTAGGGAAGCAGATCGAGATTTTGTGCGAAGGCCCCAGCAAGACGAATGCGGACCGGCTGACGGGTCGCACTCCCGGCAACAAGATCGTGAATTTCGACGGGGAAGATCGGCACGTGGGCAAGGTTTTTGACGTGCACATCGAGCGCTCGAGCGGGTTCAGCCTCTACGGCACTCCCGTTGTCCCATGACTTCTTCGTCGCCGACCGCTGAGCGTTATGGCAAAGATGCGGAGAGGGAGGCGATCGAGAAGCGCGCGGCTTCGTTCCCGTTCGATTCAATGTCCTGAATTACCGTTGAGCATCCCGCGACCCGATCTACTGTCCGGCCCAATTTTCCGTAAATTATGTCCCTATCCTTCGCGAATCGTTCGAACGCCGATCTGCTCGAGCAAAATTACGGGTCGTGGCGGCGCGATCCCGATTCCGTGGACCGAACCTGGGCTGCGTTTTTCGAGGGCTTCGAACTCGGGAACGCGCAATCGAGCAACGGCGCGAGCAGCGGGGCGGCGGGTAAGGACGGATCGCCCGAGGCACCGCTCCAGACGCGGGTGGACGCACTCGTTTACGGCTACCGCACGATGGGCCATACCATCGCGCATACCGATCCACTGGCCCGGCATCGGCCAGAGAATCCGCTCCTCGCGCTGAGTGAATTTGGCTTCGACGACCGGGATCTCGAACTGCCGGTGTCCTCGAAGTTCTTCCTCGATAACGCGGCGATGTCGCTTCGGAAAATGCTCGAGAAGCTGAATACGATTTACGCTTCCAATATCGGGTTCGAATTCATGCACATCCAGAACCCGCGCGTGCGGAACTGGCTGCGGGATCGGATCGAAAACCGCGGCGAGTGGTCGATCGATTCCGGAACCCGCATCCGCATTTTGCGCCACCTGATGAAAGTCGAGATGTTCGAGAACTTCCTGCACACGCGCTACCAGGGCGTGAAGCGGTTTTCGATCGAAGGCGGCGAAAGCTTGATCTGCGCTTTGGACGGACTGCTCGAGAATTGTCCAGCCCACAAGGTTGAAGAGATCTGCATGGGCATGGCGCATCGCGGGCGCCTGGCCGTGATCGTCGAGTTTCTGAAAAAGCCCTACAGCCTGTTTCTCAAGGAATTTAATCCCAACTACGTTCCGGAATCTGTCTACGGCGACGGGGACGTGAAATACCATCTCGGCTACCTCAACACGCGGGTGGTCAAGCCGAGCGGCGCGGAAGTCGAGGTGCGCCTGTCGGCCAACCCAAGTCATCTCGAGGCCGTGAATCCCGTCGTGATGGGGATGGCGCGCGCGCGCCAGCGCATCCGCAAGGATACCGATGACCGGTTGCGTGTGGTGCCTGTGCTCATCCACGGAGATGCCGCATTCGCCGGGCAGGGGGTGGTGCAGGAGGTGCTCAATATGTCGCAGCTTCAGGGCTATCGCGTCGGAGGCACGGTGCACATCGTGATCAATAATCAGATCGGATTCACCACCATGCCCGAGGATGCGCGCTCGACGAAGTATTGCACCGATGTCGCCAAGATGATTGAGGCGCCGATCTTTCACGTGAATGGCGATGATCCCGTCGCGGTGCGGTATTGCGCCGAACTCGCCTTCGATTTTCGCCAGCAATTCAAACGCGATGTCGTGATCGACATGGTCTGCTACCGGCGCTACGGCCACAATGAAGCGGACGAGCCGGCTTATACTCAACCGCAGATGTATCGCTCGATCGCGGAGATTCCGAGCGTGGCGAAGCAGTTCCAACAGAAGCTGATCGCGGAAGGCGCGCTGACCGAGCAGGGCGTCGAAGCCATTCGCCAGGAGATTGCGAGCCGACTCGAGACAGCATTCGATGAATCGAAGGATCTGGAAGCGACCAAATTCACGGGGTCAACCGCGGTGCGCCAGCCGGACTATTCGCATCTGGTGGTCGATACGGCAGTGTCCAGGGAAAAGCTGGCCCACCTCGTCGAAGTGCTCACCACGCCACCGGCGGATTTTCAAGTGAACGCGAAGCTGAAACGCTTTTTCCTCGATAAGCGCGCGCAGGTTTTTGCCAAGGGCGAAGGCTTCGACTGGGCGTTCGCCGAAGCGCTGGCCTGGGGATCACTGCTCGTCGAAGGGATTCCCATTCGTTTGAGCGGGCAGGATTGCCGGCGCGGCACTTTTTCCCAGCGTCACGCGTATTTCTACGATGAGAAAACGCGCGCCAGCTGGAGTCCGCACAAGACGCTGGCGGAGGAAGGCGGCACGCGCTGTTGCATCTATAACTCGTTGCTCAGCGAGACCGGCGTGCTGGGTTTTGATTACGGTTATTCACTGAACTACCCGAAACTCCTGTCGATGTGGGAGGCGCAGTTTGGCGACTTTGCCAATGGCGCGCAGGTGATCATTGATCAATTCATCGCCAGCGCCGAATCCAAGTGGCAACGCCCGAGCGGCATCGTCCTGTTGCTGCCGCACGGTTACGAGGGTCAGGGCCCGGAACATTCCTCGGCGCGGCTCGAACGCTTTCTCCAGCTTTGTGCGGAGAAGAATCTCCAAGTCTGCAATTTGAGCAGTTCCGGGCAGTATTTTCATCTCCTGCGCCGTCAGATGTTGCGACCGTTTATCAAACCGCTCGTCCTCATGACGCCAAAATCGATGCTGCGTCTCGAGGCCGCGACGTCTGTCCTCGACGATTTTACCCGTGGCCATTTTTACGAAATCATAGGCGATAACACCGTCGAGAAACCGTCGAATGTGAAACGCGTGATCTTGTGCTCGGGCAAGGTTTACCACGACCTGACGAAATTCCGCGTCGAGGAAAAGATCAAAGACGCCGCCATCATACGTGTCGAGCAGCTCTATCCATTGCATCACGAAATGCTGCGGACGGAACTGGCCCGGTATCCGCAGGCGGGAAAATTCGTCTGGTGTCAGGAAGAGCCGCAAAATATGGGCGCGTGGAATTTCATTCAACCGCGCCTGCGCGACGATCTGGATGCGGCCGGGCACGCCGACCGCAAACTCCGTTACGCGGGCCGCAAACCTTCCGCGAGTCCGTCGGTGGGATCGAAAGGCTTGAGTGACATCGAGCAGCAAAATCTCGTCGAACAGGCGTTTTCCATTTAAGAAATCGCGCCGTGATCTCTTACCGGGATCACGGGCGGTATCTTGCGTGCCCGGAAAACCATCCCCGACCAACCACCCCTCTTATGAAGCTCCTCACTTACGCTGCCATCGTCAGTCTCACCCTCACCATTGCGGCCCTCGCGCAAAACGAGCCGCCCGCCGGGTTCACGGCATTATTTAACGGGAAGGATCTCTCCGGGTTTCGCGGGGGCGATACTTTCGACCATCGTCAATTGATGGCGATGCCCGAGGCCGAGCGCGCCAAGAAGATCGCGGATTGGACGAAGTCCATGAAAGAACATTGGTCCGTCGAGAATGGTGAATTGGTGAATGATGGCCAGGGCGCCTACGCGACGACGGAAAAGGATTACGGCGATTTCGAGTTGCTGGTGGAGTACAAGACCGTGCCGCTGGCGGACTCCGGCATCTATTTGCGCGGCGTGCCGCAGGTACAAATCTGGGATTACACCGAGAAAGAAAAATTTGGTATCGGAGCGGACAAGGGCTCGGGCGGGCTGTGGAATAATTCACCCGGCGCCAAGGGAAAGGATCCGTTGGTGAAGGCGGACAAACCGTTTGGCGAATGGAACAAGTTCCGCATCGTCATGGTTGGTTCGCGGGTGAGCGTCTGGTTGAATGGCCAGCTCGTGGTCGATAACGCGATCCTCGAAAACTATTACGACCGGAAAACTCCGGTGCCGAAAACCGGGCCGATTTCGCTGCAAACACATGGCAATGAAATCCGCTGGCGCAACATCTTCATCCGCGAAATTGGCGCCGAGGAGGCGAACAAAATTCTGGCGGAAAAGGGGGCGGCCGCCGACGGGAAAAAGCTCTTCAATGGCAGCAATCTCGAGGGTTGGGCTGGCCCGACCGATAATTACGAAGTCGTGGAGAATTCGGTGCGTTGCAAGGAAGGCCAGGGCGGCACCATCTATTACAACGAAGAAGTCGGCGATTTCGCGGCGCAGATGGAAATCAAAATTCCCGAAGGCGGAAACAATGGGCTGGCCATTCGGTATCCGGGCGACGGCGACACGGCTTACGAAGGCATGTGCGAGTTGCAGGTGTTGGACGACAATTATGAAAAGGTGCGCGGCAAAATCGATCCGCGGCAGGCGCACGGTTCCGCTTACGGCATGGTGGCGGCGGAGCGCGGCTACCAGCGTCCGAACGGCGAATGGAATTTCGAAGAAGTACTGGTCAAAGGATCGCGTATTCGCGTCGAGTTGAATGGCACCGTCATCCTCGACACCGATCTGTCAAAGGTCGATCCGGCCACCTTCATGGCCGGTCATCCGCACCCGGGAAAGGATCGGACGTCCGGATACTTCGGTCTGGCCGGGCACAGCGATCCGGTGGCTTTTCGTAACATCCGTTTGAAAGGGATTTGAAGCCGGGCGGGCGATCGAGTTTTCGGCTGTCGTTGGCGTTTGCGTTCGCCGTGTGCACTGCGAGCGTCCGCGCGGAAGACTTTCAAGGCTCGACCCACAAGCTCGAATACGAGGGCGAGCCGATAAAGTACTTCGAGCAAACGCCGTCGGACGCGGTGGCCCAGTTGCAGCATCGCCTGGCCACGGGGGAAGTGAAGCTGACCTTCGACAACGAATTCGGCTATCTGCCCGCGCTGCTCGATGAACTGAAGATCCCGCGTTCATCGCAGATGCTGGTCTTTTCCAAAACATCGCTCCAGCGCACCTTCATCACTCCGGAGAATCCGCGGGCTCTCTATTTCAATGATGACATCTACGTCGGCTTCGTGCCGGGGGCACCGGCCCTGGAGGTATCCGCTGTGGACCCGAAATTGGGCGGAATTTTCTACCGCTTCGAGAATGAAAAACTGCGCAAACCGAAGTTCGTTCGCGAGGCGGATTGCCTGCGCTGCCACGGATCGAATCGCACCCTGGGCGTGCCGGGACATTTGATGCGATCGATCGGCACGGATCTGACGGGAGAACTCGAGCCATTGACCGAAGTGAACGACATCGATCATTGCACGCCGCTCGTGGATCGCTGGGCGGGATGGTATGTGAGCGGCACGCATGGTGATCAGGCGCATCGCGGAAACCTGGTCGGCGCGGTTGATTTTGAGCGGGCGAAATTAGAGCCAAACTTTGCCGGTAACGTCACCGATCTGAGCAGGTTCATCGATCTCAAAAAGTATCTCGCGCCGACGAGCGACATCGTGGCGCTGATGGTTCTCGAGCATCAGGCCCACATGCACAATTATATCACCCGGCTGAATTTCGAGACCCAGCGGATGATGAGCATGTATGGTCACATCAAGTATCTGAAGAGTCAGGAAGATGCATTCCTGCGGTACTTGCTCATGGTGGAGGAGGCGCCTCTGACCGCGCCCGTAAACGGCAATTCGGCCTTCGCCGCGGAATTCACCGCGCGCGGTCCCCACGATTCGAAGGGGCGCTCGCTGCGCGACTTCGATTTAAAAACCAGGCTCTTTAAATTCCCGTGCAGCTTTCTCGTCTACTCGGAAGCATTTGCTTCGATGCCTGAAATCATGCGTCAACGGCTCCTGGAGCGGTTGCTCGCGATTCTGACCGGCGCTGATCCGGATTCGCAATTCGCTGCTTTGACGGCGGGCGATCGGACCGCGGTGTTGGAAATCCTGCGCGAAACGTTGCCGGAATTTGCCCGGCTGGCGGACACACATCCGACGCCTGGTGATCCGTCTCCGAGCGGCCCCGGCGCCCGGACCGAAGCGATTTCAAAGCCTTGAATTACGCGACTATCGGACGGCCGGCCTCCCGGGTTATGATTCGGTCGTGAAGATTTCCGCCACCTTCCTGCTCACCACGAGTTTCGCGTGCGGATTCGTGGTGTCATCATCGGGTGAACGGGCGGTGGATTTTGAAAAGGAGATCGCACCGATTTTTGAATCGAAGTGCCTGAAATGCCACGGACCCGAGAAGCAGAAGAGCGGGTATCGATTGGACGTGAAATCCGTGGCGCTGAAGGGGGGCGACGAGCACGCCCCGAATATCGTCCCGGGGAAGGGGGAGGACAGCCCGTTGCTGCGATTCGTGAGCGGCTTGGACGACGAGATCGAAATGCCGCCAAAGGGCGCGCGGCTGAACGCGGAGCAAATTGGATTGCTGCGGCGTTGGATCGATGAGGGTGCGGTGTGGCCAGCCTCAGCGAGCGTAAAGATGGCCGATCCGTTGGATTGGTGGAGCCTTCGGCCCCTGAGCGCGCAAGGCGGAAGCATCGATGAATTCATTTCGAACAAACTCGCGGAGCACGGTCTGGCGATGGCTCCGGAAGCGGATTCGCGGACGTTGTGTCGGCGATTGTATTTCGATCTCACCGGACTCCCGCCAGCTCCCGAGGAACTCGAAGCGTTTGTCGCCGATCCTGCGCCCAATAAATACGAGCGGCTCGTGGACTGCCTGCTGGCGTCGCCGCGCTACGGCGAACGGTGGGCGCGGCATTGGCTCGATGTCGTCCACTACGGCGACACGCATGGCTACGATAAGGATCAGCCTCGTCCCAACGCCTGGCCGTATCGTGACTACGTGATCCGCGCCCTGAACGAGGACAAACCCTATGCTCGCTTTGTCGAGGAGCAGCTCGCGGGCGATGTGCTTTTTGGCGGCACGCGCGATGGGATCGAAGCGCTCGGATTTATCGCCGCCGGACCGTGGGATTTGATCGGTCATGCTGAGGTGCCCGAAGAGAAAATTGACGGGAAGATCGCCCGGCATCTCGATCGTGACGACATGGTTGGAAATGCGATGGGGACGTTCACGAGCCTGACGGCGCAATGCGCGCAGTGCCACGATCACAAATTCGATCCGGTAACTCAGGAGGATTATTATTCGCTCCAGGCCGTGTTCGCGGCGATCGATCGTGCGGACAAGGCGTATGATCTTGACCCGGCCATCGCAGCGCGTCGCGCGGAGTTGACCGCGCGCAAAAATGAATTGGAGGAGAAAGAATCGGCGTTCGCGGCGGAGGTGAAGATGAAAGCGGGTCCGGATTTGGCACGGATCGAAACGGAAATCGCGACCGCGGAAAAGGCGGCATCGCAGGGCGTGCGTCCGGAATATGGGTGGCACAGTGGGATCGAAAATGCGGCGGATGTGCGCAAATGGGTGCAGGTGGATCTGGGCCGGACCGTTGAGCTGGACCGTGTGGTGCTGGCCGGCGTGTGGGATGATTTTAATGGCATCGGAGCCGGGTTCGGATTTCCGGTCCGTTTCCGCATCGAAACCAGTGACGATCCGGAATTTCAAGGCGTCCCGGCCGTGATCGCCGCCCATGACCTCGAAGATTTCCCCAATCCGGGAACCGCCCCGCAGACCTTCGCGGCCAACGGAAAGAGCGGGCGATACATCCGCGTGACGGCGACGAAGCTCGCGCCGCGAAGCGACGATTTCATCTTCGCGCTTTCCGAATTGCAGGCCTTCGACTCGGCGGGGAACAACGCGGCGTCGGGCGCGATAGTGACCAGCATCGATAGCATCGAGGCCCCGGTGCGCTGGACGCGGAAGAATCTGACCGACGGCATTTATCCTGCCGCCACCGGAGGCGGCGAAAAACTCGCGGAACTGCGCCGCCAGCGGGATGCGATGACGGACCGGGCGCTCGACGAAGTCGAAAAAATGGCCCGCGCCCGTAACGCCATTGCGATCGAGGATACGGCCAAGGAACTCGCGGCGCTGCCGGCCGCGCACGTGGTTTATGCGGGAACCGTGTATCGCGGCACCGGTAATTTTTGCGGCACGAATGGCCGGCCGCGTTCGATTCATCTGCTTGCGCGCGGCCAGGTCACCTCGCCGAAAGAGGAAATGCATCCGCGCGCGCTGAAAGTGCTGGATGGGATTATCCCGGCGCATTTCGGCCTCGTGGTCGATGCGCCCGAGGGCGAGCGCCGGGCCGCCCTCGCTCAGTGGATTGTCGATCCGGCCAACCCCCTCACGTGGCGCAGCATCGTGAACCGTGTCTGGCAGCATCATTTCGGCCGCGGCATTGTGGACACCCCGGGTGACTTTGGACGCATGGGTGCGTTGCCTTCGCATCCGGAATTGCTCGACTGGCTGGCGGTGAAATTTCGCGACGATTGGGGCGGCTCGCTCAAGGCGCTGCACAAGCAGATCGTAATGAGCGCTGCGTATCGCCAATCGTCTTCGTGCCGGAATGAAAAGGCCGCGGAATTCGACAACGGCAATAGTTTGCTCTGGCGCGCCAACGCCCGCAAACTCGAGGCCGAGGCCGTGCGCGACGCCATCCTGGCGGTGAGCGGAAAACTCGACCTCTCGGCGGGCGGTCCGGGCTGGCAGGACTTCGTCGTGCAGCATCCTGAACACTCGCCACATTACCGATACGACCTGGCCGACCCGGACGATCCGAAGACCTGGCGCCGTTCGATTTACCGCTTCATCGTCCGGTCACAGATGCAACCGTTCATGACTTCGTTGGATTGCGCCGACCCGTCTATGCGCGTGCCGAAGCGAAATGAAAGCGTTTCTCCCGCGCAGGCACTCGCGCTGTTAAACAACGGCTTCATCGTCACCCAGGCCGCACATTTCGCGGAGCGCGTGAAAGCCGAAGCCGGTCCAAATCTCGACGCACAAATCGATCGAGCCCACAGCCTCGCTCTTGGCCGCCTGCCCACGCCGGATGAAAGAGCTCAGCTCGTTTCCTTCGCACAAAAAAACGGTCTGCCAAACGCCTGCCGCGTCCTCATCAACCTCAATGAATTTACCTTTGTCGACTGACCATGCGTAACGATTCGCCCTTTCATCAACGTGAGGCTGGTCCGGCGGTGACCCGCCGCGAATTCCTTTGGCGCAGCGGTGGCGGGCTCGGCGGTGTGGCGTTGGCGTCGATGTTGGCCGGCGAATCGCGCGCGTCCGCCGCCACCAACGATCCGCGTCCCGCCCTCGTCTTCCCGCCGAAAGCGAAGCGCGTCATTCAGCTCTTCATGTCCGGCGCGGCCAGCCATCTCGATCTCTGGGATTACAAACCGGCCCTCATCAAGCATCACGGAGAACCGAGTGATTTTGGCGAGCCGGTCGAGGCCTTTCAAAATGGACTCGGTCCGTGGCTTCGGCCGGTCTGGGATTTTTCGCCCCACGGCCAATGCGGAAAAATGCTGGGCGAGACCGTCGCTCCGCTGGGTGCCCACGTAGATGAGATCGCCTTCATTCACAATGTCGTCAGCAAATCCGGCGTCCATTCCCAGGCGACGCTATTGCAGGCGACCGGTTTTGTTCTACCAGGCTTTCCCGGTGCGGGCTGCTGGGTCAGCTACGGACTCGGCTCGCTGAATGAGAATTTACCGACCTTTGTCGTCCTGCCCGATCATCGCGGACTCGCCAGCAACGGCGTGAAAAACTGGGACGCCGCGTTCCTTCCTTCGCAGCACAGTGGCGCCGTCATTCAGCCCGGGAGCGAGACGCCGATTGCCGACCTGCGTCCGGACAAGGCGGGAACTTACATCACATCCGAAAGCGAGCCGGAAGCGCAGTCGCTCATGGCCGCCCTCAATCGCCATCACGCCGCAACGCGTGAGGATGACCCACGGCTCGAAGCGCGTATCCGGAGCTACGAACTCGCCGCGAAAATGCAGCTCGCGGCACCGGAGGCGCTCGATTTGAAAAGCGAGCCGGCAGACATCCAGAAGCTCTACGGCCTTGATCGCGGACCTCAGACCTGGGCGAAAGAAATCAACGAGGAAGAGGAGGCGTTCTATTTCTCCCAGCGCTGTCTCACCGCCCGACGGCTGATCGAGCGTGGGGTGCGCTTCGTGCAGGTTTGGAGTGGCAATGACAACGGTTTCCCGCGTCGCAATTGGGATTCCCACGAGGACGTTCATCGCGACCACGGCCCCCTCTCGAATGGCATGGCGCGTGGGACCGCCGCCCTGATTCAGGACCTCAAACAGCGCGGTTTGCTCGAGGACACACTCATCCTGTGGACGACGGAGTTTGGGCGGATGCCCAGTTCGCAGGGCGGCCAGGGCCGCGACCACAATCCTTTCGTTTTCACAAACTGGCTGTGCGGCGGTGGCATCAAAGGTGGCATCACCGTGGGCGAGAGCGACGAATGGGGTTACAAACCGCTCGACCGGAAGAATCCCACGGAAGTTTACGACATTCACGCCACCATGCTCCGCCTGCTTGGTCTCGAACACACGAAACTCACGTGGCGCCACAATGGAATCGATCGCCGCCTGACTGACGTGCACGGGCACGTGATCGAGCAATTGCTGGCGTAAGGCAAACGGTCACAGCCTTCGATACCGCGATCGATGCCAACGCTGGCGAGACGGAACGATTGTTGTTTTCCCGCTTTTTGAGATCGACGGGTCGGGTTCCCTAAGTCACAAGGCGTGACCCTCCTATGAAGATGCTTTTCGTGGCGGACCTGCATTACACGCTTAAGCAGTTCGACTGGCTGGTCGCCAACGCGGCAAATTTCGATCCCATCGTCATTGGGGGAGATCTGCTGGACCTAGCCTCGAACCTCGATGTCGATGTGCAGATCGTCGTGGTGGAAAAATACCTCCGTCTCATCCGGCAAAAGGCGCGTTTGCTGGTCAGTTCCGGGAATCACGATGGCGACAGCCGCAGCGCGGCGGATGAATCGGTGGCGCAATGGATTCGTGACTCCAAGGCGGACGGTTTGTTCGTGGATGGGGATGGTTTGGATTTGCCGGGAGTCCGAGTCACGATCTGCCCGTGGTGGGATGGTCCGGAGTCCCGAGCGGAGCTGGAAGCGCTCCTGGAACAGGAAGCGCAAAAGGTGCACGGCCGGTGGATTTGGATTCATCATGCCCCGCCGGCCGGTTCGCCCGTGTGCTGGACGGGCAAGAAATTCGGGGGCGACGAGGAATTGCTCGAGTGGATCAAACGTTTCAAACCGGACATCGTGCTGAGCGGGCATATTCATAATTCGCCGTTTTATGCCGAAGGGGCGTGGGTCGATCAGATCGACCAAACATGGGTCTTCAATCCCGGGCGGCAAATCGGCCCGTGCCCAACCTATATCGCGCTCGATCTCGAGACGATGTCGGCGGAATGGATTTCGCTCGAGGGCCTATCAGCCCGGGAACTCACCATGGCGAATGGTTGATTCCTTGGGGCGGACACGTGCGCGTGGCTGGCGGTGCAGGAGCGTTTCGAGAACCTGGTCCACCATCCCAATATGGTCGTGCCCTTCAAACTGATTCTTCACGTCTACGAGATATTTGTTCAGGGAATCGAGTCGCCGCGCCAGCAGTTCGCACACATGAAGGCACATGGCGGGTGACTCCTTGAGAAACTCGCGCGGCTTTTCGACAATGTAAAAGGCGCACGGCTTTACGGCGCGCACCGTGGCGGTGTGAGGTCCACCCAGCAATGCTGCCATTTCCCCAAACACGACGCCAGGCTGCGAGGCGACGGCGACCGGCACGTCGTCCTTTAAGACCTCGACTTCTCCTTCAATCAGGAAGTACAGGCGGTCGGTATTCCCGCCCTGCTGAATGACATCCTGGCCGGAATCCACGCGGCACACCTCCCGGCCTTGAAGAATTTCCATGATTGCTGACGACATTGAGGGAATCTGCTGAAAAGCGGCCGTGTCGGAAAGTTTTTTGCCGAAGATTCTGTTTTGGCATTCCACTCCCGCGGCGCACCTCGCGCCCACCCGGACCGCCGGGACCGCCGGGACCGTTACTCAAGGAACTTCTCGACAGCGGGTGCCCTGCCGCCACCGTGTACTGATTACCTTCTTGAAATGCAGCTTCCTGCGAACTCGATGACGCCTCCCAATCTTCTCGCGCTCATTTTCTATATCACGGCCGTAGTCTCGCTGTCGGCCGCGGAACCTCCCGTGAAGGTGTTCATCCTCGCCGGGCAGTCGAACATGGAAGGGAAGGCGCCCAACGCGTTGCTCGAACATCAGGCCACGGACGCGAAGACGAAGGACCTGTTCGCCCATCTGCGCAAGGACGGACAAGTGGATCGTGCGCGACGACGTGTTCATCAAGTACCTCGATCGCAAGGGCCCGCTGACCATCGGCTACGGCTCGCCGGGCCGCACGGGCGTCGAATTGGAGTTCGGCACCGTGATGGGCGACCACTTCGACGAACCGGTGATCCTGATCAAGGCCGCGTGGGGCGGGCACTCGCTGTTCAAGCTGCTTCCGCTCGCCCTCGGCCGGGTTGCCCGCCGATGAAGTGCTGCAGAAGGAACTCGGACAGGCGCAGGCGGAGGTGACAGAAGAACAACGAGAAGAACAAGAAGAACGACCCGCTGCCGACGATGGAGGACATCAAGAAGGACTACGGCGTCGTCGTACCGCAACATGATGGCGGAAGTGAAGGACGTGATGGACAACTACGCCGAGACGATGTTCCCGGCCCTGAAGGGGAAGAAGCTGGAGATTGGCCGGCTTCGTGTGGTTCCAGGGCTGGAACGATCAGTACGGGGCGGAGAACGAATACGCGTCGAACATGAAGCACTTCATCCACGACGTGCGCAAGGATCTGAAGGCGCCGAAGCTGCCGTTCGTGATCGGCGTGATGGGGCAGAACGGCTCGAAGCCGGCCAAGGGCGCGATGCTGACGGTCCAGAAGGCGCAGCTCGCGATGAACGACGTGCCGGAGTTCAAGGGCAACGTCAAGGCGATCCGCACGGACGTACTGGTCGACAAGGCCGCCGAAGAACTCTACCCGACCTGGCAGAAGAATGTCGAGCAGTGGAAGCTGACCGGCGGCGACCACGCCTACCACTACCTCGGCAGCGCGATCTGGTTCAACCGCATCGGCAAGGCGATGGGCGAAGCGATGCTGGAACTGATGAACGGGCCGAAGTGAGCGCTGATTTCGCCGAACTCGACTACCGCCAGACGCCGCTCGGTGAGCTGACCCTCCGCCGCCGCCGTGTCGCCGCGCTCGATGGACTGGAAGTATTCGAGGTGAAGCTCGGCGATGCCTTTCTCATGTCGAGCCTCTTCCACGAGGTGGAAGTCGCGCTCGCCGATCTTGGGCTCGCTGCACTCGAGGCGCCGGAACTCGATGTGGTTGTCGGTGGGCTCGGTCTCGGATACACCGCCGTTGCTGCGCTCGGGCATGCGCGCCTTCGCTCGCTCCTCGTCGTCGAAGCTCTGGATGCAGTGATTGAGTGGCATCAGCGCGGGATGGTCCCGCTCGGCCTCCAACTCACCGCCGACCCTCGCTGCCGCTTCGTCCACGGCGATTTTTTTGCCTTCGCGGCGACTGTGGACCGCGGCTTCGATCCGGAGAACGCAGGCCGCCTTTTTCACGCGGTCCTGCTCGATATCGATCACTCGCCGAAAAACCTGCTGCACCCGCGGCACGGTGCTTTTTATGAAGCTGAAGGTCTCCGCCAGTTCGCGGCCCAACTGCACCCTGGGGGTGTTTTTGCGCTCTGGTCTGACGACCCGCCGGACGAGGATTTCCTCATCTCACTCCGCTCCGTTTTCGACACCGCCGAGTCGCGGATCGTTCCATTTTACAACCCATTGCTCGAACGCGATTCCGCCAGCACCGTCTACTTGGCACGGAAACCGTAGAGGATTGCTGGTTCGAGCTTGGTAATTGGGGGATGTTCGACGGCCATTATTTTCATTGAACACGGTTGACTCGGGGCTGCTTTTTCCGAGGCTGGCTGTGCAAAAATGAAGGGCGACAAATTCCTCGGGCGCACGTTTGACAAGCAAGGTCCTGTGCATTAACAACCCGACCCCGCACGAGCCGGGAAACCCGTTTTCTATCCATTTTTTATGGCCACCACTGAAGTCATTCTTACCGCGAAAATTCCGAATCTCGGCGCCGAAGCCGATATTGTGAAGGTTCGCGCCGGTTACGCCCGCAATTTTCTATTTCCCCGTGGGTTTGCCCTCGAGAAGACAAAAGGCGCTGAACGGCGTCTGAATGCCTTGAAGGCCAAGCGCGCGGAACGCGAAGCTGCCGAGCTCAACGAAGGCCAGGAAGTCGCGCGGCGCATCAATAAGATGAAGCTCGTGTTCGAACTCGAGACCGGCGAAACAGGCAAGGCATTCGGATCGATCACCGCCACGGACATCGCCAAACGGCTCACGACGGAACTCGGTGGCGGCGTCGAAATCGACCACCACAAAGTTCAGCTCGATCGTCCGATCAAGGACAGCGGCGAGCGGGAAATCCCGATCAAAATTCACGGGGAAGTGACGGCGACGCTCCGAATCCTGATCAAAGCGCATGGCGCGGCGGAAGATGCGTCTTCGGCCCCGGCTCCGGCCGAGGAAGAAAAGGGCTTCAAGGCGAAGCCCAAGGCGAAGCACGCCAAGTAGCGGCCCGCGATGGCAGAGGAGGCTTCCAGTCGCAGCGATCGGAAGCCCGCCAGTAAATCGGCGGATGATTCGGCCGCAGACCTGCGCCGGAAGGTGACTTATTTACCGGATACTCACCGGTTACTCCCACAGAGCCTCGACGCGGAGAAAGGCGTGCTGTCGTCTTTCCTCCTCGCCCCGCGCGAAATCGGCGGGTTGTGCGCGGAGAAAGGCGTTACGCCGTTGCACTTTCATCTGCCTACGCACGCGGAGATTTTCGACGTGCTGATGAAGCTCTGGGATCAGGCGCAGCCGATCGATTTCATCATTCTCACACAGGCGTTGCGGGATACTGGCAAGCTCGAGGCGGTCGGAGGAGCGGCCTTTGTCACCGAACTGTTCGCGTTTCTGCCGACCGCGGCCAATGCGAGCTACTACATCGATATTCTCCAGGAGAAACACACGCTTCGGGAAATCATCCGCATCTGCACGCAATACGCCGGCGCGTTCGTATGAGGAAACCGAGTCGGTGCCGAACCTCCTGGATGAAGTCGAGGGGCAGATTTATGAGATCGCCAAGGATCGCTATCAGGATCGGACGCCGAACCTGAAAAAGCTCCTCGTGGAAGCGATCACCGGCATCGAAGAGCTCTATAATCGCCGCGGGCAAATCTCGGGACTGGCCACCGGTTTCAGCGATTTCGACAAGATGACCGACGGCTTGCACGGTGCGGAGATGATCGTCATCGCGGCGCGGCCAAGATGGGCAAAACCGCGCTGGCCATGAATATCGCCGAGCACGTGGCGGTGGATCTAGAAAAAGCCGATCGCGGTTTTCAGCCTGGAAATGAGCACGCAGCAGCTCGTGCAGCGGCTGCTTTGTTCCCGCGCCAAAGTGAATCTCGGCGCGAGTGCGAATGGCTTTCTCAACGAACGCGATTTTCCGGCCTTGCAAACCGCAGCCTCGAAGCTCGCGGAATCCAAAATCTTCATCGACGACACCAGCGGGCTTTCGATCCTCGAATTGCGAGCCAAGGCGCGGCGCTTGAAAAGTCAGCACGATATTCAGGCGATCTTCATCGATTACCTCCAGCTGCTTCGCTCGACCAGCCGCCGCGCGCAGGACAATCGGCAAATTGAAATCGCCGAAATCTCGAGCGGATTGAAGGCGCTGGCCAAGGAACTGGCGGTCCCGATCTGGTCCTGGCTCAGCTCAATCGAAATCCCGGAATCGCGCAGTGGCGAACGCCAAAGGCCGTCCGCGTCTGAGCGATCTGCGTGAATCCGGAAGCATCGAGCAGGACGCTGATCTGGTGGGATTGCTGGTGCGCGAGGAGTATTACGCCGATACCGATGAAGACAAAAAAGCCGCCGAGGGAAAGGCGACCTTGATCATTGCCAAGCAGCGCAACGGTCCGGTGGGCGATGTGCCGCTGACGTTTCTCAAAGAGTTCACGCGATTTGAAACGCGCGCCTACGAACGCGATTCGGACGATTAGGCGAGGCTGACCGGCCTCTGTGTCTTCTTCTCCATCTCGATGGAGAAGGCGAGGACGAGGAAGAAGAAGAAGAAGGCGATTCTCACCGCGCCACTGACAAATCATTTTCGACCCTTTCCTTTCGGTCGAAATGGGACCACTATGCGGGCATGAAACTCCTCCCATTCATAGCACTGTCCGTGTGCCTGCTGGCTTTGGCTGGCGTCGCCCATGGAGAAAACATCAGGGACTTCCTCACCGCCGGTCAGGTCGCGATGCAAAAGGGCGACATCGCGACGGCGAAAAAGAATCTCGAAATCGTTTATCGCATGGATCCGCGCAATCCCGTGGCCATTGGGTTGCTCAAGCAGATTGCCATCCAGGAAAAGAACAGCAACACCGCCGGTGCCACGCAGGAAAAGGCGCTGGCTAAAGTCATCATTCCGAAGCTCGCGTTCAAGGAAGCGACCTTCGACAGCGCCCTCGCTTTTTTGAAGACGAAAGTGGATGAAGTGAGTGGCGGCAAACAAAGTGTGAACTTCGTGGTCCAGCCGAGCGTCGATCAAAAAATGACCGTCACGCTCAATTTGACCAACATTCCCGCATCCGAAGCGATTCGTTACCTCGGCGAATTGACCAATACGCGTTTCGACTTCCAAAAATTCGCCGTCATGGTGAGTCCGAAAGGAGCCACCGTGGCGACGACCGATTCCAAGGCGCCTGGTCAGTAAAGGACACGCGCCAGATACAAACCTTCTGCCGGCGCGGCGAAGCTCGTCTTCGTCGCGCCTTTGCTTTGCAAGAGTTCTGTGAGCCAGGCGGCCGGCGCGCGATGTTGCGCCACCCGGACGAGGCTTCCGGTGAGCAGTCGAACCATGCGGTAGAGAAATCCGCTGCCTTGAAATCGCAGGGTGATCAGTGGACCTCGCTGCGTGATCTGGATGCAGTGCAACGTACGCACCGTGTCTGATTCGACCGGGCGATGCCGGGGCGGCGCGCGATGGGCGGCGAAGGAAGCAAAGTCGTGAGTGCCTTCCAGCAACGCGGCTGACTCTCGCAGGAGTGGCAAATCCAGTTCGCCGGGCAGAAACCACGCCCGCCCAATTTCCAGTGGATGGAGCACCGGCGCATTCCAGATGCGATAAACATAGGTTTTGCCAACGGCATCGAACCGCGCGTGAAATGTCGGTTTGGCGCGCACCAGGCGCGTGATGCGAACTTGCGGGGGCAGGCCGGCATTCAATGCGGGCGCCCAGCGCGGAAGCGGCAGCCGGTTTTTCGGCACGTCCACGTGCGCGATCTGTCCGAGCGCATGCACCCCGGCGTCGGTCCGCCCGGAGCCATGAACGATCACGCGCTCCCCGCAGAGAGTGGCCAGCGCGCGTTCGAGATGATCCTGCACGGAGTCACCGGTCGCCTGGCTTTGCCAGCCGCGGAAGACGCGGCCATCGTAGGCGATCGTCAGACGCAGCCGTTCGGTTTTCACCCCAGCATGGCCTGGGAGTCGAGCCATCCCTGGAGGATTAATTGCGCGGCTGCCTGGTCGATGACTGAGCGCCCCTGCTTCGTGTTGCGTCCCGCCGCGTGCAACGAGCGCTGCGCGGCCTTGGTGGTCAGGCGCTCATCCCATAACCGCACCGGGCAGCCGACCGCGGCGCGGAGTTTTTCCGCGAACACCTTCACTTTTTCCGACGCCGGACCATAGGTGCCGTCCATGTTGCGCGGCATCCCCAGGACGATGGTCCCAATCTTGTCCCGCGCGACCACTTCCGAGATGCGAGCGACGGGATCGGTCACATCTTTGAGCACGATGGTCTCGAGCGGGTGAGCGAGCATGCCCAGCTCATCCGAAACGGCCAGGCCGATGCGGGCTTCGCCGTGGTCGATTCCGAGGGCGCGTGGTATCATGGCTGAAGCAATAGTTTGGCCTGCATGTGGAGTAAATGCCGTGCCGCGGCGCGCAAACCGAGCCCGTTTCTACTGCAATTCGGGTGGCAACTGAGCGACCACTTGTTTGAGCTTCTCCGCGTCGTGCCGGTGGCACACCAGCAAGGCATCCGCCGTTTCGACAACGATCAAGTCGTGCACGCCCATCAACGCGACCGTTTTCCGGGTTTCGGAGAAGACGATATTGTTGCCGGCTTCGAGCAGGCGCAGCGGCGTGTTGGCCGCGTTTCCATCGCTCATGGCCGGCAGATACTTGGCCACGGCCGGCCAGCTTCCGATGTCGTCCCAGTCGAATTCCGCTTCCACGACCAGGACGCGCGCGGCCTTTTCCATGACCGCGTAGTCGATCGAGATTTTCGGCAGGGTCGGAAAAACGTCGCGCAACATGGCGGTGAAATCGCCGCCGGCATGGAGCTTGTGCACGAATTCTGAAAGCGGAACCGCGTGCCGTTCGAAGGCTCCGTGAATGGAACAAATCGTCCAGACGAACATGCCGGCATTCCAGCGGAAGTTGCCCTGCGTGAGGAATGTCTCCGCCAGTTCCGCGCTCGGCTTTTCCCGGAATCGTGAGACGGCGAAAACTGATGCGCCTCTGGACTGTTCGGCGAGTGGATGCGGCGCGCCCATTTCGATGTAGCCGAATGCCGGGCAGGCCCACGAGGGTTTGATGCCGATGGTCACGAGATCACCGGTTTCCCGCGCCGCATTGATCGCGGTCGCGAGCGTCCTTTGGAATCCCTTCGTGTCCTGGATCAGGTGATCCGCCGGCAGAACGATCATGGTCGCATCCTGAGCGCGGGCAGAGATCCAGCCGACGCCGAGCGCGATCGCCGCTGCCGTGTCACGTTTGGCCGGTTCGGCCACGATGTTTTCCGCCGGAAGGCAGGTGGCAATCGCGCGGACCCCGGCTTCCTGATCGGCATTGGTGAGGATGAGGATGTGCTCCGGTGGCACCAACCCCTCGAGTCGTCTCAGCGTCGCCTCGAGCAGCGTCTCATTCGAGAACAGGGAAAGGAGCTGCTTGGGACGATGGCGCCGGCTGAGCGGCCAGAAACGCTCCCCGCTGCCTCCAGCAAGAATCAGCGCGTAAACGGGCGGAGAGTCGGTTCGTGACATGAGGGGGGATCACATACCGGAAAGCGCACGGCGAGAAAAGTGCTACTACACGGCTGGAACACATCACCACGCCGATTCCCGTTTGTCATCGCCGGGCCATCGGCAATACTCACTCCCAGAAACATGTCACCTGCACCCTCCTCAGATCCGCTGAATCGCAGCCTTTTGTCCATTACCCAGACCGCCGCCGGCTGTGCCGTTGGTCTTCTGCTGGCCGGAAAGATCACGCGGCCGGCGCAAAAGATGACAGCTGCGACCCTGCTTGGGATCGGAGCGCTGGTCGCGCTCCCGGCGATCATCGACACGGTGACTCACGCGATCAACGGACCCGGATCGGCCCGTGGCGAACGGCGGCGCCTGGAGAGCATTCGGACGGATTCGGGGTTGCCGCACGACGCGGAAGTTTTCTAAATTGTCACGCGCGGGGTGGGCAAGGTATGGAATACTGTCCGTAAGTAGTTACCCCCTATGAAACGCCCTCAGTTCTCGTTCCCGCACGTCAACGTCCGCTCCCTGGACTTTCAAACCACCCTGGAAATTGTCGCTGGCGGATTTGCCACCGCCATCCTGCTCCGCTGGCTGATGTAGGCCAGGAGCTGTCGGCGCGCATTTCAAGCTCACCGCAAGACCCCGAGATTGGCGGAATCCGCCACCATCGGCGCGAGCTCGAATATCTGCGTCGCCAGCGCGAGATCTTAAAAAAGCAGTGGCAGACTCTCGGAGGATCCGCTGAGCGGAATGTGCTGATCGAGCTCATCCGGCACGACTCAGAGCGACAGCTCGTGTTGTTAAAAAGCGCCTTCGGGTGAGGTAAGAAACGCGCGCAAATAGCGGTGAATGTTTTGCGCGCTTTCGATCCATTTTGGTTCCTGCCAAAGCGTGGCCGTCAGGGCGAAGATCCGCATGTTTTCAGCCTGAAACGGCATGATCTTTTCAAAGTGCGGATGGTCCCAGTCGCCATCTGTCGAGTATTGATAGACACCGCCCCAGACGGGATCGATGAGCTTTTGTCCGGCGTCGAGCGTCCGGTGCGCTTGGGCTTCCATTTCATGATCACCCGCTGCGCCTTCGAGAAGGCACCATTCGAGCGCATTCCAATTGAGGTATTTGTGCACGTCGCCCCAGCCGCCACGTTCGGTGTCAAATGCCGCGACAAATCGCTCACGCATGGCGGAACGCTGGGCCTCGCTCAACGTGCTGCGGTCAGCGGGTTGGAAGGTGGTCGGGGCGTCGATCGATGGGCCGGGAGTTGGTTCATCAACAAAAGCCTGCAGCATCGACGCCATGGGTTTGGGCGGAATGTAGCCGCGCCGTTTGGCGAGCTCGGTACCATCCCATTTAAAAATGATGGTCGCCGGCCAGCCGTAGTCTTCGTAGCGATGAGCCAGATCCGGCCGCGTGTCCTGGTCAACGCGCACGGCGATAAAATGCGAACGCAGGATTTTGGCGACCGTGGCGTCCTCGTAGGTCAAATCGTCCATCACGTGGCACCAGTGGCACCAGCCGGCTCCGAGATCGAGCAGGACAAGCTTTTGCTCCGCGGTGGCGCGTTGAAATAAATCCGCAGACCAGGGCTGCCAATCGATATCAGGACCGGGCTTCTCGGCGGCAGAGAGGGTGATCAGGCCCGAGAAGGTGACGGGGAGCCAATAGGTAAAGGCGCGCATTTCAGCTCTCGGACGAGCGCGGTTTCGTCCCGAGGATTTTTCCCAACAGCCAATCGAGGGAAAAGACCCCCGGCCCAAACGCCAGGACGAGAATCGCAGTCAGCAGAAACAGAAAGGGTGTTGCTTCGAGAAACCCATCCGGATTGCTGAATATTCCCGTGAACGCTTCGCGATCCGCGGTCCAATAGGCGATAAGCATCGTAAAGATGAGCGGGATGGAAATCAGCCGCGAGCCAAGCCCGACCAACAAGAGCAGACCTCCAACGCATTCGGTCGATCCGGCCAGAATTGCGTTCAACTTCGGCAGCGGGATGTTCAGGTCGGAAAAATACGCCGCGATATCGTCGAGGTGCAGCAGCTTTCCCTTTCCCGACTGGAAAAAGCTCCATCCCCAATACAGACGCATCAAAAGCAAGACCGGCGACTGGAGCAGCGAGCTGAAACGGATCAAGGCTTGATAGAGTGAACGAGCGCGCGCGACGAGATTCATGATCGCTGGGAGTGACAGGCCGGATGGATATTCCGCTTCCGACGCGAATTCATTTCCTTTTGTGATCAGGCCAGCGCGGCGCGCAGCTGCTCGACGCGGCGGCCCAATTCCGCGGGCGTTAGATACGTGGTTCGGACTGCCCACCACAGGCGCGACCAACCCCGGGGCCGGACCAGGCGGTCGGCCAGCAGCGATCGGATTTTCGGGCGGTCGTAAGTATTCACCCACGCCAGAGCGAAGGGGAGCCATCGATCACCAGCCACGCGGCCGATCAAATCCTGGAGAAAAACGAGCAGGTCATCCGCGTGGCGGGAATCGGCATCGAGATCCGGCGAGTGTCGAACCTCGAAATCGATCAACCGCGCGCGACGCTGAGCGGGATCGTAGAGAAAATTGCCCGTATGCGGATCGCCATGCGACCACGGTCCATCGAGGGTTGGGCAAAATGTGGTATGGGCTCGCAGCAATTCGATAGCGGCGGCGGCAAGCATCGGTTCGGTCAGGGTTCCGGCATCGAGATGGGCGGAGAGGCTGGTGCCGGGCAATTCCTCCGCGCACACCGTCAGTGCACCCTCGGCAAAAATATGAAAAGCGTCGCCATGCAAGCGTTGGAACCATTCCATCTCCCAGCACTGCCACTCGCGCGCTTCGTTGATGACTGAAACCGGGTTGCCGACCAGGCGAAAAAATCCGTTCGCGGCGTGGATGATTGCGCTGGCGGTGGCGGTCCGACGTTTAATCCATAGCGCACGCCCGTCACGCACCTCACGCGAGAGCGAATTAATCCTGATGCGATCAATCAAACTTCCGGTGGCGGCAAGGAGTCGGCTCATGGGCTCGGACGCAATAGATCACGGGTCGCGTCGTGAGGGAAGGACCGTGGGCGATGAGCGACGGAATTCCCGTAGTGATGCGCCGCCCACAAATCACGGAAATCGATACAGGCGGTAACAAATTGGTAACACGACTGCGGTTCCTTGATTGCATAGATTTCCAGGGACCCAGGGGGCATGGAGCTTTAAGCGGTGCTGATGACTTGAGGGAGACATCGGACGCCGTGGCCAAGCCACCAGCCAATTAAAGGCGCCATTCGCCGTTGCGAATGGCGCTTTTTTCGTTGGGCGATGGGTTGCAGAACGAGGGGCTTGTTTCGCCGGCGATGCGTCCCGATAAGTGAAGCATGTCTGATTCTGACGGGGGCGACTCCCGCGCCACCTCCCAACTTCTCGGTGCTCGCGTCGCCAGTCTGCTGGCGGTCGGCTTCATTCTCGGCTTTGCGGCCCTTGCGGCTTTTACGTGGCGAGAGCACGGCCAGGAGGAAAAGTTGGAGTCTTTCACCCACGTGTCCGCGGTGGGCGATGATTCATTCTTCAACGTGCATACTCCGTCGAGCGACCGTGTTTCCATCGTGCATGGAGGCCGGACCTGGCAGCCGCGTAATCTCGAAAAACGTCCACTGCGCGACACGCAGATGCAGTCTGTCGGAAAGGATTCCGCCACGGGCTTGGAGATCTATCAGCCGCTTAAGAATCCCGCGCCGGACGAGATTTTTCTCCGGATCGCGCCGAATGGCTACGTGTTGTTGCAGCCGGCTCGTTAGTGCCGCATCCGATTGGATCGGCCCATTCGCGAGTTCGTTCACGACGTGCGTGCCCCCGTAGGTTTGCAGTGTAAGCAGAACATTTGCCCGTCGCGATTGTTCGCTCGATTGCAATTCTTCCTGGCTTCGTGGAGCGGAGTGTCGCGCATCGGACTGCCGCGCTCCGGCATTGCTTCGGCATTCCGCATCCGACATTTATGACCGCCGTGTTTTCCGCTACCACCCTGTGTCGGGCTGCTGCTGCGGTCCTCCTGACCGCGTGTGCGTCCGGGCCATTGCGAGATTCCGGGGCGCGCTTGCCGACGCTCGACCCCATTCCCGGCACCGGCTCACTCCCGGCGGCGACGGATGTCGACCGGTTCAGCTTCGTCGCCTTTGGTGACCCCATGGAGACTCCGCAGCCGACGCAGACTCTCCGCACGATCTTTCGTGAAATCCACGAAATGCAGCCACGCCCGGCCTTTGCTTTTTCGCTGGGCGACATCATCCAGGGCGAACCTACCGAACCCATCGACTGCCGGAAAATCGCCGAAAACCTGCGTGCGTTTCTGCGCATCGCCCGCACTGGCGGCGTTCCCGTTTTCAACGCCCTGGGTAATCATGAACTGGACGACGTGAAGGACATTCCCAGTGCTCGGATGTTGCAGATCTACGAAAGAATTGTCGGGCCGGATTACGGCTCCTTCGACTATGGCAACTCGCACTTTATCGCCCTAAACACCTCTGAAGTGCCGCCACCCGGCACGCCGCCCCCGCCGAAAGCGGCGCCAGGTCAGATGGGCCAGGAATTTAGCTACCTCAGTCCCCGGCAGTTCGCCCGACTCCGGGCCGATCTCGATGCCAATCGGGACAAAACCCACGTCTTTATCGGCATGCACTACCCGCTGAAGCCGCTCATTGCGATCGACCAACTTTATCCGCCGCGCACCGCCCGCGCGCTCGTCGAGTTATTCGCGAAGTATCCGAACGTCTCCTACGTCCTCGCGTCCCACGAGCACCTCTACTTCAACCCTCAATCTCCCTCCAACCTGACCGACGTTCCACCCTTTACGGCCGGTCAGCCCGCGCGCTATCTCGTCTCCGGCGGTGCCGGTGCGCCCATCTGGGTGAAGCCGAGTCAGGGCGGCTTCCACCATTACCTCATCTTTCACGTCGACGGCCCCAAGGTGACCGTCACGATGAAGAAGGTCCTCCAGTGATCCGCTTTGAGCGGTTCAACTCTTCAAGCCGCCGGCTTGGCCGGAGGTTGGAGAATTTCGACTGATGGGCGTAGGGACCGGAGGAGGTGAGGAGGAAGAGGAAGATGGCGCGAGAGGATCTGTCTGGCGGTCGTCCGGCGTCAGTCGAGGTGGAACACTTCGCGCAAATCGCGGCTGACGGGACTGTGGTCAGGGTTACCGGGCATGAGCGGGTCCATGTGTTTCCACCAACGCTGGCAGATTTCCGTTTGCGCGATCGCGGCCCAGCGCGCTTCGTCTTCGATCTCGGCGTAGGCGAAAAGCTGGCGCGTCTCCGCGTCCAGGAAAATGGAATAGTTGTGCACGCCGTGCGCCTTCAGCACGGCTTCGAGCTCGGGCCAGATCGGGCGATGACGCCGCTCGTATTCCGCCTCCTGGCCGGAATGCACGGACATGACAAAGGTTTTGCGGATCATCATGGGAGGAAACGAATTTGCTAAAACCGGATGACCTGGCGCGCCACTTCTCCGCGGTCGAGAAGATCGAAAGCGGCGTTCACTTCCTCGAGCGCAATGATGGAGGAACGCAGCAGATCCACGGGCAGCAGGCCGGCACGATACATGGCGATGAAACGCGGGATGTCGCGCTGCGGGACACATGACCCCATGTAGCTGCCCATCAGCACGCGCTCCTCAGCAGTGATGGTGAGGGCAGGAATCGTAAGCATGCGCTCGGGGTGCATGAGACCGATGGCTACCGTGCGGCCACCGCGCCGGGTCGCAGCAAATGCTTGGGCGATGACGCGCTCATCGCCGACCGCCTCGAAGGCCGTCTCGACTCCGCCGCCGGTGAGGTCGCGGATCGCCGCGGTGGGATCGTCGATGTCTGCATGGATCGCGTGCGTCGCGCCGCACCGCTGCGCCAGTTCGAGTTTCGAGTCGAGGCGATCGACGGCGATGATGGGAAATGCGCCCACGGCTTTCGCGCCCATGATGGCGCTTAGTCCCACGCCTCCGGCACCGAAGACCGCGACCGAAGTGCCCGCGGCCACGCGAGCCGTGTTGACCACCGCGCCGACGCCCGTCATTACCGCACAACCGAAGAGCACCGCAGTTTCCATTGGAATGTCCGGATCGATTTTCACGACGGATTCGCGCGCCACGACGCTGAACTGCGAATAACCGGCGACGCCGGAATGATGATGGACGGGACCGGCATCGGGTTTTGAAAAGCGCACCCCGCCACGGAGCAGCGTGCCCGCGCGATTGGCCGCAACGCCCGGCTCGCAGAGCGCGGATCTTCCCACCGCGCACATCGGGCAGTGCCCGCAGGTTGGCAGGAAGGAGAACACCACCGGATCATCAGGGCGCAGGTCCGTCACGCCATCGCCGACTTCGAGCACCTTCCCGCAAGCCTCGTGGCCGAGAACGATGGGCAGCGGCCACAGCCGGGTGCCGTTGATGACCGATAAATCCGAATGACAAAGCCCGGCGGTGGCCATTTGCACGAGCACTTCATTCGGTCCGGGCGGGTCGAGGTCCAACTCCTCGATCACGAGCGGACGGCTCTGCGCATACGGCGCCGGCAAACTTCGTTCCCGCAGGATCGCGGCGAGCGTTTTCATCGAGCGTAAATACAAGCGGTCATTTGGTCTGTCCGGCTTTCGACGCGGGAACTGTGTTCACGCCCGGCAGGGCGATCGATTTTATTAACAAACGCGGTAATGGACCACGGGGGGATATTTCTTTTTCAGGCCGTTGGCTCTGCGTCATTTCTCAACGTGCAAAAAGGAACTATCTGGTACGAGAAACTCCAGCTTTTGGTCTTTGTCTGACAGATCGTGCGCCACAACAAACTGCCGCATCCCGATATAAATTCGGCCAGCAGGACTCACGGCAACCGAGTTGGGGTAAAATCCGCCCCAGGCGCCATTGCTCACGAGGACGCAGATCTCTCGCTCAGGCGTGATGCGAAGAAGCATATCAGTCGTGACAACTACAAAGGCTCCATCTGGGAGAACGGCGATTGCCTCGGCTGACTGAGGCAGAGGGACGAATATCTTGGCCGTCCACTTACCGTTGTCCTGAAGCAACCGGATCATAGACCCTCTGGTCTCAAAGTGCGCTAGTCCTTCGACCGCGAAAATACCGTTCTGCGTTGTTATGAATTGATTGATCTGGTGGTCGGAAATCTTGCGATGAGACTTACCATCGGTCGAATACCACCACAGGGACGCGCCGAACTCCCCCGCGTTGTAGCCCACGAGCCACCCATCGTTCACGCGGAGAATGTGCTTGGTGGATTCCACGTCCTTGTCAGGTTCCTCTGCAGTCAGACTGAATTCCGGCACTTCGATTTTGCGCTTTGCGTCTTCGGCGAGGTGGGCAGTAACGGTATCGCCCTCGCGTGAGACACTCCACTCGCTTTTCGAACTGCTGGCAGAATCAAAAAATGCCCAATACGCGTCGGATAAAGCTTCGGGTGGGCGCTCGATCGTAACCCACTTTGTTACATCAGGCGCATAGTCTGCGGCGCGTGAAATGGCGAAGGAAACGATCAGGACAAGCAAGCCGAATTGGACATTCATATGGGTCCGTGTCGGGCTCGCGTGTTTGGCCGGCACCATCGTTTTTGGTCAGGGCAGTTCCTTGCGGTGGACCCAGACGGAGTTCACCAGGCCCAGGCCGAACATCACCATGATGACAAATGTGCCGCCGTAACTCACGAGCGGCAGCGGGAGGCCGGTGATGGGCATCAGGGCGAGAGTCATGCCGATGTTTTGATAGACGTGAAAGAAAATCTGCGCGGTAAAGCCGACGGTGATCAGCAATCCAAATTCGTCCGCGGCCTGGTACGCGGTGAAAAGCATGGCTAGCAAGAGGACGGCAAAGGCCCCGATGAGGATCACGCTGCGGATGAAACCGAACTGCTCGGCGATGGCTGAGAATATGTAATCCGTGTGCACGGTGGTGCCGGGCAGAAATCCCTGCTCGACCTGGGTGTTGGGCGCCTTGAAACCTTTGCCGTTCAACCCCCCGGAGCCAATGGCGATCAGGGATTGGTTGATGGCCCACGAAACACCTTTCGGATCGATTTCCGGATCCATGAAGGAGACGATGCGGGCGCGTTGATAATCCTTAAGCGCAAAGTTGATCGCGATCCCGAGGACGGCCACTCCGATCAGGATGATAGAAATCAAATAGCGTTTGGGGATGCCGCCGAGGAACAACATGGCCATGATGACGGGCACCCAAACGATGGTCATTCCGAAGTCCGGCTGCTTGAGGATCAAGACCATGGGACCGCCGACAATGGCGCCGACAAAACAAAGTTTCAGAAATGGATGGAGCCGCTTGAACTGGCTGAGGAACAACGCGACAACCAGGACGCCGGACACCACCGCGAGTTGTGAAGGCTGAAACAAACCGACACCCGGGACGGTCAGCCAGCACTTGGCTCCGCCCACTTCCTTGCCGAGGCTGGTGTAAGTAAGAATCACGCCCGCGATGCCGACGAGATAGAGCGGGAGGGCGATCCATTTCGTCCAGCGGTAATCCACCAGGCTCGTGACCAAAAAGACGCCCGCGCCCACGGCCACCCATTTCACCTGATTGTGCCAGAAGGTTTCCGTGCGGAAATACGTCGCGCTGTAAACGGCCACGATGCCGAACAGCGACAGGGCCAAAGCCGAGGCGACGAGCACCCAATTCAGCCCCAGCAGTTTTCGGATCAGGGGAGTCATGCGACGGGGTCAGGCAAACTTCGGCACTGCGGCGAGCAGCGTGCGCGTGTACTCGTGCTGGGGGTTTTCGTAGATGGCATCCGCACTCGCGCTTTCGACGATTTTGCCGCGATACATGACCAGTACATGGTCGCTCACATGTTCCACGACAGCGAGATCGTGGGCGATGAAGAGATAGGTCAAATTGAGTTCCTCCTGCAGGTCCTGCAATAGATTGACGATCTGCGCCTGCACGCTCACGTCGAGCGCGCTAACTGGTTCATCGCAGACGATGAACTTCGGCTTCACGGCCAGCGCACGAGCGATGCCGATGCGCTGGCGCTGCCCTCCGCTGAACTCGTGCGGATACCGATGCATCATCTCGGGCTTGAGACCGACCTGCTGGAGCAACTCAGCCACCCGCGCTTCGCGTTCGCTACGGTTCATCTGGCGGAAGTGAATTTCCAACGGCTCGGAAATGATACCGAAAATGGTGTGCCGGGGATTGAGCGAACCGAAGGGATCTTGAAAGATCATCTGCATCTGCCGGCGGAGGGGGCGAAATTGCGATTCGCTCATCGGCAGGATGTCATTTCCGTCAAATTTGACCTCTCCGCCGGTGGCGGGTGCGAGCTTGAGGATGGTGCGTCCGATGGTCGTTTTTCCGCTGCCACTTTCGCCCACCAAGCCCACGGTGGTGCCTTGCTCGATATCGAAACTGACGTCATCGACCGCTTTCACGTCGTCGGTGTGTCGGCGAAAGACGCCCGTATGGACCGGGAACCAGGTGCGGAGGTGGCGAACTTCAAGGAGCGGCATTGGCGGGAGAAGTCGGGGTTGAGGCGCCAGGTGTCAAGGCGGCGACAGCTGAGAGTTGAATGTAAGACGTTGGAAGTTTAGCCGCCCGCAGGGCGCAGTGGATTTTGGAATACCCCGGGGGGTGAATCTGAGACGGGCTTGCGGCGGGCTCAACGTCCAACATTCAACGTTCAACTTCCAACGTTCAAAGAGCGTAGCGCGGTCACTTTTTATCAAACTGCCGGCTGACCCCGCCCACGAGGCGTTCGATGTCGCCCGTCAACATCACGCCCCACTGCTCGCCGTCGCGTTTCAAAGTCAGGACGTCGACCTTCGTCACCTCGGCGCCGGCAGTGGTCATCGTGGCGCGATAGACCACATGCGTCTGGTTTTCGCCTTCGTCCACGTGGCCAATGATTTCGTTGGTCGAACTGGCGAGCACTTGCTGCATCATCGGCGCGGCCTTTTGGATCGCGCCGAGGAATTGCACGAAGAGTGTTTTTGCGTTGGTGCCGGGAACAGCGGCCGGTCCGGCCGCTCCGAAAAGCACACGCGCCGCCGATTTGGTTTTGGGATCGTTCATCGGCGCCGATTTCGTCGAGCCGTTTGGCGAACTGTTCGAGGATCTCCTTGAATTTCTCCAGCGCCGCCGGGTGCATGTAGACGGCGACCCGATCGAGATCGCCCGCCTTCATCGCGTCCATATATCCGCGGGCGACTTCCTCCGGAGTGGCGGTGTGAGCGACGGCCGTGCCGAGGAGAAACAGGATGAGGGAGGCGAGGGCGCGCATGGGTTCAGTTGGCTTGCAGGAAGGCGGCGATGGGACTCGTCGGCGAGGCAGTGTCGAGGGTCTCGCCAAGGCCAATTTCGTAGGCTTCGCGTCCGGCCTCGACGGCCTTTTGAAAGCCAGGGCCATCCGCACGGGATCGGGCGCGATGGCGATGGCCGTATTCACAAGCACCGCGGCGGCGCCGAGTTCCATGGCGTCAGCGGCATGGCTCGGGGCGCCGAGCCCGGCATCGACCACCACCGGCACCGTGCATTGATCCAGAATGATTTCGATTTGGGCGCGAGTTTCCAGACCGCGATTTGAGCCGATCGGCGAACCGAGCGGCATGACCGTGGCCGTGCCGACATCCTCGAGGCGTTTGGCCAGCACCGGATCGGCGTTGATGTAGGGCAAGACCGTGAAACCGTCCCGCACGAGGATTTCGGCGGCTTTCAGCGTCTCGATCGGATCGGGTAGCAGGTAGCGCGGATCGGGATGGATCTCGAGCTTCACCCAATTCGGAGATCCGGCGCGCACGGGCCAGGCGCGCGAGGCGCACAGCTTCCTCCGCATTCATGGCGCCGCTTGTGTTCGGCAGGAGCAGGTACTTTTTCGGGATCAATGAATTCGAGGATGTTGGCAAACGGATCGCCCTTTCCGGTCAGAGATCCGCGCGCCGGAGGGCCACCGTCACGATCTCGGTCCCGCTGGCTGCCAGGGCTGCCGCCATCGATTCATTCGAGGAAAATTTGCCCGTGCCAGTCAGGAGCCGGGAGTGAAATTCCCGTCCCGCGATGATCAAAGGCTCGGTCGAGTGCGACATGATTGAAAAGGTATGTGGCGACCGAAGGATCGTGAAGCCCGAAAGGCGATGAACTCTTGAATCATCGACGATGGGTAACGAATGCTGGATAAGTTCTGCACCATGCCATCCCTCGAGACATCCCGTCATCGCGAGTTGAAGCGACTGGCGTTGGCGTGGGCGGGTGAGGCGGGTTTCAACGCCGCGGCAGCTGAGGTTTCTCTACCAAGTTTTGGGGCCGTCGTGGATGTGGCGGCGTATCGTTCGGAGCGTCGTGGGAAGGCTCGGCGTCCCGGAGCGACGGCGCTGTTCGAGTGCAAACAGGCGCGGTCGGATTTCCTCACGGATTCGCGACGGAGCGAACGGTTGCTGGCGCATCTCGAACGGTTGCACGTGCGTCGCGAGCGGATGGAGGAAGTGTTGCGGCTCCACTATCCTCATCTTCGCAATGGCGATTCCCTGTTTGCGGAATATGAAACGCATGATTTTGCGGCGAGCGGGGATGAAGCTTTATCTGCGCCTGTTGCGGAACGTGGCGACGCTGAGCCGGCAATTGCACCGGCAGACGAAATTTGAGGATTTGTCGCAACGCGGCGTGGCGAATTTGCTGTATGTGGTGGCGGAGGCGGGTGTCGTACACCCGCATGAATTGCCGGACGGCTGGGGTCTGCTGGTGCGTGAGGCCGCCAGTCTCGCGGTGGCCGTAAGGCCGCTCTGGCACGAGGTGGCCGAGCGTCAACGGCTGCTCTTGCTCGAGCGGATTGCCATGGCTGGCACACGGGCGGTGCACCGCGAGCACAGCGTGGTGATCAACGATCCACGTCGAGCACCAAGCGAAAACCCGTGACGTCGAATCCCGCGCGCGGTGGAATCTCGGTCGCATGGTCGGCGGCGAGGCTACGGGGATCGCCATTCAGCCACGAACCACCGCGCATGATGCGACCCTGCTTTTTGGGCGAGGCCCAGTCGGCGCACCACTCGAGCGCGTTGCCCGCCAGGTCATACAATCCGAAACGGTTCGACGGAAACTTTCCGATCGGAGCGAGCCGTGGAAAACCGTCGCGATAGCCCTCGATATGCGTGTCGGGATTGGACTGATCCACGGGCGCCTCTTCACCCGCAAAATTGCCTGTGCCAGCGGGCGGCGGCCATGCGTTTCCCCAAAGGAATGTCTGTCCGTCTTCGATCCCGGCGGCCAGGGTCCACTCTCCGCTGGTGGGCAATCGATACCGCTGATGTCTGCCGAGTCGTTGCGCATCCCGTTCACGAGCAGTGAGCCATTCACAGAAAGCGACTGCATCATCCCAGGTTACATTGACAGCCGGGTAATCGGCTTCGAGCGCAAATTCCGGTTGAGGCCACGAGCGCCTCGTCGCCGCGACAAATTCCCGAAAATCCGAAACACGCGTTTCGTGGACGGCGACGAGCGGCGCCACGTGTGGGATTGGGACGAATTTCATGCCGAGGCTATTGGTCCAGGGCTGATTGAGATGGGGCGCGCCGTTCGGCAAGGCGGTCGCAAATCGATACCACCAGCCTACAGCAACCAGAGCGAGCAGGCAGATGCCTGCGATCCAGCCCGCCCGTTTCACGACTCGGACGCCGGATTAGATGAGTTCAGCGATCTGGACGGCATTGAGCGCCGCGCCCTTGAGCAATTGATCTCCGCAGACCCAAAAGGCGAGGCCGTTATCGAGCGCGCAATCGTAGCGAAGGCGGCCGACCTGGCAATTGTCCAGGCCCGCCACGTCGAGGGGCAGAGGATACTCATTGAGGGCAGGATGATCGACGACATCGAGGCCGGGCGCCTTGCTCAGGATGTCACGCGCGCGGTCGAGCGAGACGGAGCGATCAAACTCCGCATGCACGGCCACACTGTGCGCCCGATACACGGGCACTCGCACGCAGGTGACGGAAGCCTTGAAAGTCTGATGGTGCATGATGCGGCGCCCTTCATTTTGCAGTTTCATCTCTTCCCGGGTATAGCCGGAATCGAGGAAGGAATCGACATGCGGCAGGACGTTGAAAGCGATCTGATGCGGATAGACCTCGCGTGTGACTTTTTCGCCGGCGGCAATCTGTTTGACCTGACGTTCCAGTTCTTCAATCGCCTTCGCGCCGGTTCCGCTGACGGCCTGATAGCTCGAGGCAAAAATGCGCCGCACGCGAAACTCGATGTGCAGCGGATAAAGCGCCATCAAAGTTACGGCCGTGGTGCAGTTCGGATTGGCGATGATACCGCGGTTTCGCTTGATGTCGGCGGCATTGATTTCGGGTATGACGAGAGGCACATCAGCGTCCAGCCGGAAGGCACTGGAGTTATCGACCACCACCGCACCGGCCGCGACGGCATGTGGGGCAAATTTTCGGGAAATTCCGCTGCCCGCACTGAAGAGCGCCACATCGACTCCCGCGAAGGAATCCTCGCGCAATTCCTGAACGGGAACGGCTTCGCCCCGGAACGGCAACGTCTTGCCGGCGGAGCGCGCGGAGGCGAGCAGAGTCAATTTGCTCACGGGAAACTTGCGCTTTTCGAGAGTCTTCAACATCTCGATTCCGACCGCGCCGGTGGCTCCGACGATGGCTACGTGCAAAGGGTTGCTCATAAAATTGGGCCGCGGACTGTAATCGCCTTTGATCTTTTGAAAAGGAAGCCCTTCTACTTTCCATTCTTCGCATTTCCGATTCCTCCTTTCGTTTGACCCATGCGCATCGTCGTCCATGTCCCATCCCAGACCCTCGACCTGCTCGAAGGCGAGGAACTCGTTCGCCGTTACGCGATTTCCACGTCGCGGCATGGCCTTGGTTCCGACGAGGGATCAAATTGCACCCCGATCGGGCGTTTTCGCATCGCCGAGAAACATGGCGATGGGGCGGAACCCGGGACGATTTTTGTCGGTCGAAAGCCAACGGGTGAAATGGGAACGGAGGGCGACCCAAAAGACCACGTTCAAACCCGGATTCTCTGGCTGGATGGGGTGAATCCTGATAATGTAAATACTTACCAGAGATACGTTTATATTCATGGAACGAATGCGGAATCCAAGCTTGGGATTCCCGCCAGCGAGGGTTGCATTCGGATGAGCAATCTCGATGTCATCGATCTCTATGATCGGGTGGGTCTGGAAACCGAAGTGATCGTCGATCCGGGCTTCGAGGAGGAACCGGCTCGGAGTGAGCAATCTGGATCGGCCTGACGACAGGTTTTCCGGTCCGAGTCCCCCTTTGAGAGGGCGAACCGGTGGCAAGGGCACGGCCCTAGCTTTCTCGCGTGCCCCGGCATGGGCCAAATCGTGTTCGAACGCATCTATAATTTCTTCCGCTCGGTGCCTCCCAAAGGCGAGATGGAAGGGCGCCTGACCCCGGCCCTGTTCGGGTCCGCCCTGGCGGGTGTTTGCGTGATTGTGCTTCTCGCCGCCATGTTTCTGGTCGTGGTCGCGCAGGAGAGAGCGGCCGATCGACTCCGGACAAAGACTCTGAGCGCGTTGCGGCTGACCGATCGCGCCACCAACGATCTCGCCAATATGGAACTCGCACACCGCGAATACCTCGAGACCGGCCAACCCCACTACCTGGAATCGTTTCGCCGGCGACGGGCGGCCCTGGACTACCGGTTTGATGATGTCGCCCGGTCGATCGACGTGAGCGCGGACGAGACGGAAACGTTGGCACACATTCGTACGGACTTTGATCAATGGGTGCGCCGGGTCGCATTGCCGCAGATCGCGTTGCGCCAGGCGGGGAGCGATCCGGCCTCGATCCCGAAGAGCCTTTCCGATGTCCCGGACATTCAAACCATCCGGTTCGCTCTCGCGCGATTCGGTACGCAGGAAGCGGACGCTTTTGGTGATGTGCAACGGCGGTTGGAACGCGTCCGGCTGTGGCAAACGGGCGGCTTCATGATCCTGGTGATCCTGGCCATTGTCCTGTTGGTGGCGTCCAGTCGCAATGCCGTGTGGACGGTGAAGCGGCATGTGCGACGGGTCGAACGCACGGAGGCGGAGACGCGTTTGATTATTGATTCCACGCTCGATGGTGTGCTTACAACGAATGCCGATGGCGTGATTCTGATGGCGAATCCGGCGGTCGAAGGGATGTTTGGGGCGCCGGCGGCCGAAATATGCGGCCGGCACATCTCCGAGCTTCTTCCTCAGCGCGCGTTCGCCGAACCATTGGCCCGCCTCGGGGGTAAAACGATAACGGCTGACGCGCGCCGGATGGACTCCACGCACGATGGTTTTCCGGTCGAGATCGCCTTCAGCCATTCCGATATCGCCGGTGAGCGGCGTTACGTGGCGTTGGTGCGCGACATTACGGAGCGTCGGCGCAATGAAGCGGCTCTGCGCCACATTGGCCTGGGCGTCAGCGCCGCGACGGGTGAGGCCTTCGTCAAAAGCTTTGTCTCCGAACTTTGCAATGCCCTGCTGCTCGATTGTGCGTTCCTCATCGAACTCGAAAAGGGTTCTCCAGCGGGTCGACACATCATGACCATGGCAGAGCGCGGCATCGTCTGCGGGAGTGGCGAATGCGGGCTGGCGGGCACGGCCTGCGGGGAAACGTTGCGCAGCGGCTTTTGTGCGTGGCTGACCGGCGTCCGCGCTGCTTATCCCGATGACTGGATGCTGGCTGCGTTCGAAGCGGAAAGCTTTGTCGCCATGCCTTTGGTCGATGAATCCGGCGCCTACACGGGCATCATCGGCGTGATCGACCATCGGCCCATGGATCAGGTCGAGATGGTGGAAAGCACGCTGCAAATTTTTGGGGCGCGGGCCGCGGCCGAGTTGCAGCGAAAGCGTTACGAACGCGATCTGGCGGAAGAAAAGGAGCGTCTGGCGGTCACCCTGCGTTCGATCGGAGACGGGTGCGTTGCCATCAATAACGACGGGACGATTTTGCTCATGAATCCGGTGGCGGAAGCGATGACCGGTTGGCCCCAGGAGGAAGCAGTGGGCCGCCAGGTCAGTGATGTCTTTTCGCTTATCGATGAGCGGACGCGTCGGCCGAGACGCAAGGCCTTGCGGCGAATCGTCGAGACCGGAAGCAATGTCGACATCCTGGGTCCGGCCGTCATCGTTTCGCGCCACGAGACCGAGCGCATCATCGAGACCAACGCAGCTCCGATTCGTGATCCCGCGGACGAAAAGATCGGAGTGGTGTTCGTCTTTCGTGACATCACCGAACGGCACCGCATCGTCGAAGAGCGGCAGAAGGCCGAGAAACTGGAATCCCTGGGTGTCGCAGCCGGCGGGATCGCGCACGATTTCAATAATTTGCTGACGGCAATCCTGGGGAATCTTTCCCTGTCACTGTTCAAGCCGGACCTCGATTCCGAGATCGTAGAACGCCTTACCACCGCGAAGAAGGCGAGCCTCCGGGCCCAGGATCTCGCGCAACAATTACTCACTTTCGCCAAGGGCGGCGCTCCCATCAAGCACACCGCGAGTGTGGCTCAACTCATCCGCGACACCGTCGGGTTTTCGTTGCGCGGGTCGAATGTGCGCTCGGAGTTCGAGATTCCGGATGATCTCTGGCCGGCCGAGATCGATGCGGGACAAATCTCACAGGTCATCCAGAACCTGGCCATCAATGCCGATCAGGCCATGCCTGCCGGAGGAACCCTCAGCGTTTCCTGCTCCAATTTCGAGCTGGCTGCCGAACATTCCCGGCTTGGTTTGACGCCCGGTCGTTACCTCAAGATTTCGGTGAAGGACGAGGGCATCGGCATCCCTGAATCCAAACTAAATAAGATTTTTGACCCTTATTTTACGACGAAGCCAAAAGGCAGCGGCCTCGGTCTGGCGACCAGCTATTCGATCATGAAGAATCATGGCGGCTTTATCGATGTCGTCAGCCGTCCGGGTTCGGGGACGTGTTTTCATTTGTTCCTGCCGGCTTCATCGAACGCGCTGCCCGCCGAAGCGGAGACGATCTCAAAACGTCCGGTCCCGGATGGTGGGGGGCGTTCCAAGCGCCGGAAAAACCGGGGTGCGCGCGTGCTGGTGCTCGATGATGAGCAGGTGATCTGCGCGCTCGTGACGTGTGCATTGGCTCCGCTCGGCTATGAGGTCGCGGAGGCCAATGATGCGGCCAGTGCGATCCGAATGTATTCGGAAGCAATGGAGCAGGGACGACGATTCGACGTCGTTATTTCGGATCTGACCATTCCGGGGGGAATGGGCGGACGCGAAGCGGTTAAACGGCTGCGGGAAATCGATCCGCAGGTGAAGGCGATTGTGTCCAGTGGTTATGCCACCGACCCGGTCATGAGTGCCTACCGGGACTACGGATTCTGCGCGATGATCGCGAAACCCTACGAAATCGAAGCTCTGGGCGCCGTGGTGGCCGATGTGCTCGCCACCCCGGCGCCCTTAAATGTGCTTCGTCAGGAATTGACCGAACCGAAATCCGCGTAGCGGGTCGGATCGATCAATTGGCGGTCGCGCCGGTCGCGACGCGATAGTTCCGCGCCACGAGGCCCAGGCCGAGGACACTGAGCGAAAGCAGGCCCAGAGTCGCGCCGCCTTCGGGGACTTGCCGGAGATCACCCTCGGTCTTGGAGTAATACAACTGGTCCTGATGCCGATCCCGCCCTCCGTTGGTGGTGAGATTCATGACCTGGACAGCCGAACCGGCGTAGGACGCTTTCGCGAGGCTTTCCCAAGTTGCGCCGTATTTGGTCAGAAGCAGGTTCGAAAAGATGTTTGGGCTGCCCCAAGTGTTTTGTTCGTCCTCCAGGAACCAGATCATGTTCTGCAACTGCAAGCTGAGCGAGGAGTTGGTGTAGCTAAAACCATCGGAGGCAAGGGTGCCCAGCGCGAAGCGTTCGTAGAGGAAGGCGGTGCCATCGGAAATCGGATCAAAGTTTGGGGTGTTGGTTGGGTCGTGGTTGTCCACTCCGCCGTTCTTGGCGCCGCTTGATAGGGCAACGTCGTAGGTGCCGTTCGGCGTGAAGTACTCGTTTTTCTCGAGACAGAACGTTCCGATCCAGCCGCTGGAATCCTTGTGGGTGTAAGTCGAGGTGTCCAGGCCGGCGATGGGCAGGAAGCTGTAATTGCCGCCCGCTCCAGAATGGAAGGTATCCATCTTAATGCTCGCGGCGTGGGCTGAAGATGCGTGCAAACTCAGGGCGACGACGGCGAGGGGCAGGAGGGTGCGGAGTGAAGGACTAAGTTGAATCATTGTTTGGTTTTCGAGTGATGGATTTTCAGTCTGAGGGGATTAGTTATGGTAAGCATAATATATACCATTAATTCTTTCTAATATGAATACGATAGCACAAGTAACTCTCCTTCAGCCAGTAATGAGATTCAATATCTACCTTTGGGTGGGTCGCAGTTCGCTGATTCTGTAAAGATTTCCGACGAAATCAGGGGTTTGCGGCCGCTTTTTAATGGAAGTCGTGCGATGCGGTTGTGACCAACGCACCGGTCAGCAGTGGCTCGACATGGGTGGCCCGAATGTGAATCACGCTCTCGACGTTTTGCAGCCGGCCTTCGATCACTAAAAACGGCTCGTGGGTGATGGTAAGCCGGTGCGCTTCGAAAAAAGCGGGCTCGGCGATCGCATTGGCCACACCGGTTTCGTCCTCGACACTGATGAAAACAAAGCCCTTCGCTGTCCCCGGGCGCTGCCGGCAAATGACCGCACCGCCGACGCGGACGATCGCGCCAGATCGAGCCTGCGGCAAATCGATGGCCCGCCACAGGTCAGGAAATTGTGCGCGCACTAGTGCCATCGGATGTGGACCGGTGGTGAGGTCCGTCCCACGGTAGTCGGCCTGCAGACGGTCGGCAGGGGACATGACGGGGAGGGGATTGGATCCGGGGAGCACAGGCGTCCCGCCTGTCGGCTTTGGCGTCCCCGCCGAAGCCATGGCGTCACGAGCGAGTTCAATTTGGGAATGACGCTCGGCGTACCCGGCGGGACGCCGGCCACGACAAGCGGGGATGCCTGTGTTCCCCGGACCGTTGCGCTCCGCAAACAAATCATCCTCCGGTAACAGCTCGCGCTCCGCTTCCCACAGCGCGCTGCGCCGGTGAGCGGTGAGTGAGTTGAGCGCACCGATCTCCGCCAGCACGCGCAGTTCGTCCTTTTGCAAAATCGGCACGCGCCGTTTCAAATCATCGATCGATCCCAAGGCCCGCCGTCCGCGTTCGATCAGCAGCGCTTCGCCGTGCTCCCGTCGCAGCCCGCGCACCACGCACAACCCCAGCCGGATCGAGTCATCCTCCGGGCTGATCGTGCAATGCCACTCGCTGCGCACCACGCACACGGGCCGCACCTGAATGCCACGCAGCTTCGCGTCCCGGACCAGCGTAGCGGAGGAGTAAAAGCCCATCGGCTGATTATTCAGCAGGCTGGCGAAAAACTCTGGTGCACGATGCACTTTCAACCAGCAACTCGCATAAGCCAGCAGCCCGAAGCTGATGGCGTGGCTTTCGGGAAAGCCATAGAGCGCGAAGGACTGAATCGCCGCGATGATCTGCTCCATTTTTTCCGGCGCGACGCCTTTTGCGCTCATCTTCGTTTTCAGTTTCACCACCACTTTTTCCATCCGCTCATGCGAGCGATGAAAGCTGACCGCACGGCGCAATTCCTCCGCCTCGCTCCCGGTGAAGTCCGCCATCGTCATGGCGATTTGCAAAATCTGCTCCTGGAAAAGCGGAACTCCGAGCGTGCGTTTCAGCACCGGTTCGAGCCGGTCGTCGATGTAGGTGATTGGCTCCTTCCCTGCGCGGCGCTGGAGAAACGGATGCATCAGCCCACCCTGGATCGGGCCCGGTCGGATGATCGCGACCTCGATGCACACGTCGTAAAAACAACGCGGCTTCATTCGCGGCAGCGTGGCCATTTGCGCGCGGCTTTCGACCTGAAAAACACCGATCGTGTCCGCGCGACACATCAGATCGTAGGTCGCATCATCATCCTTGGGAATCGTCGCCAGATCAATCGGACGTCCGCGCGCGGCGCACAATTCCACGGTATCCTGCATCGCCGCCATCATGCCCAGCCCGAGCAGATCGATCTTGATGATGCCGAGATCTTCACAGTCATCCTTGTCCCACTGCGCGACGCTGCGGCCCGGCATCGAGGCATTCTCCAGGGGCACAATTGAGCCGAGTTTTCCCGGGCACAAAATCATGCCGCCGGAGTGCTGCCCGAGGTGTCGCGGCAATCCGAGCATGGCCTGGTAAAGCGAAAGAAAAGCCGGCGTGCGCGGGTGATCCATCGGGAGCCCGGCTTTCTGCATTTGTTCGCGCAGCTCGAGCGTGTGCGGAAAATCACCGCTGGCAAACAGCGAGGAAAAACGGTCGCTCAACTCGGTGGAAAGATTCAGCGCCTTGCCGATTTCGCGCGCCGCACTGCGTCCACGATAGGTGATGACATTGGCCGTCATGGCCGCGCCGAAACGACCATACCGACGATAGACTTCCTGGATCACGCGTTCGCGCCGATCGCCGCTCGGCAGATCGAGATCGATGTCCGGCCAGCTCTTGCGCCCTTCGCTGAGAAAGCGCTCGAAAAGCAATTCGTGCTGCACTGGATCGACGGCGGTGATGCCGAGGCAAAAGCAGACCGCGCTGTTGGCCGCGCTGCCGCGTCCCTGCACCAGAATGCCTTCTGCGCGGCAAAAATTGACGATGTCCCAGACGATGAGGAAATAACCGGCGAACCCGAGTTTGTTGATGAGCGCGAGTTCGAAATCCATTTGCCGGGCAACCTTTTCCGGCACCTTTCGCGGATAACGCCGCTGCGCGCCCTCAAACGCCGCGCGCCGCAGAAACGTTTCCTGGGTTGAGCCATCGGGTGTGGCGTAGGTCGGGAATTCGTAGCCGAGATTCTCGAGTCGGAATTCGCAGTGCTCGGCGATGCGGATCGTATTGGAGATGGCCTCGGGAAGGTCGGCAAACAACTCTGCCATTTCCGCGGGCGATTTGAGTCGGCGCTCGGCATTCGGGCTGAGCAAGGCCCCTGCGAGATCGAGGTGTGTGTGATGTCGGAGACAGGTGAAGACATCGAGCACGGGACGGCGCTCCGGAGCCGCGTAACAAACGCCATTGGTCGCCACGAGCGGCAGGCGGTGCGCCTCCGCGAGCGCGGCGAGCTGACGGACGATCCGGTTTTCGCCGCGCAGCCGATACCGCTGCAATTCGACAAAAACATTCTCCGATCCAAACGTGCGGATGAGTTGTTCGATGACTGTGTCCGGCGTGCGTGTGTGGGAATCGGTGAGCATGGGGAGCACAGGCGTCCCGCCTGTCGTGGCCGGCGTCCCGCCGGGCGCATCGGACGCCAGTGAGAGTCGGGATTTGTTGGTGGCTCGATGGCTTGGGCGAGGGCGCCCAAGCCGACAGGCGGGACGCCTGTGCTCCCCATTCAACAAAGAGCGCCGCAATGGTCCCTCGCCATCGCCCGTCAGCGCGATGAGTCCCCCGGCAAACTCCGGTAATTCCTCCCAAGTCACAGCCGCCTCACCTTTCGCTGCCCGGAGATGCGCTTTGGTCAGGAGTGAGCAGAGATTGTGGTAGCCCGTGCGATCCCGCACCAGCACCGGCAGCACGGAATCGTCTTCCATGGTCAGCTCGCAGCCGACGATGGGTCTGGATTGACCGAGTTCCTCCGCGCGGCCGGTGAAGCGCGCCATGCCGTAGATGCCATTGCGATCACAAACCGCAACCGCCGGCAGTTTGAGTTCCGCCGCCACCTCCGCCATTTCCTCCGGCTGCGAAGCCCCGCGCAAAAAGCTGAATGCCGTGCAGGCGTGAAGCTCCGCGTAGATCCGTCCGGCGACTCCGCCGCGCCGGCGACAGCCCGAGGACTCCGATGCCGCCGGAACGCGGCTTTCGAACTGCACATTGCGAATTCCGGCGATGCGCGGAGCCGAGTATGCCACGCCGGAGGTTTTCGCCGCGCTCTGGTGCGGAGTTGAATGACGCTCGCGCGCGCGGAGTCGGCCGCGGCGCGGCGGCGTGCGCGCTCTGGCTCGGTCGGGATCAACCCCGCGCTGCACCTGCTCGGGCAAGCGTCACGTTTCATCTGGCTGAGAACAAGCGTTCGCCGGAGACGCCCTTCGCTTTCATGGCGACCTACACGCACCGTCTTTCGGCGCAGGAAAAGCCCGTTGCACCTGCCGCTCGCGCGCGCGCTTGCAGGAATACGCCGGCGACGAAAAACCAGGGCGGCGCTGCGTTCGCTGCTCGAACCCGATGCGGACAGGCCGCCGAGTCCAGCGCCGTGGACGCGCGAGCTGCTCGAGTAGCAGCCGCGTCTTTCAGCCGCAGGCATGGACACCGGCCGCAGGCCCACGCGTTTCTCCGCGAAGTCCCCGTGCTCGAGGAAAGCGGCATCGTCGCCGCATCCCGGACTGGTGGAAAGAGCGGGCGCGGACCCCGCCCGAAGGTGAGCGTGCAGCGTGGGCGAAAGCCGCGGCGGCGGAGTCGGCGTCGATGCCATGCTGAGCGTTTTCCGTGCGCGGATCACGCTCGACGGCGAACCGCTGACCGACGCCGAATGGCGAACGCTGATGCCGGCGCAGGACGGGCTCGTTTCCTTGCGTGGCCAGTGGGTCGAGGTGGATCGCGAGAAGCTCGCCGGCGTGCTCGATCATTGGAAAAACGTCGAAAGCGGGCGCGGCGGGCGAAGGCGTTTCGTTTCTCGAGGCGATGCGGCTGCTGGCCGGCGTTCGGCTCGGCGCGAGCGGCGGATGAAAATGCCGGCGCCGAGGACGGCGGACTGGAGCGAAGTCGTGCGCCGGCGGCTGGCTGCGGGAAACGCTGGAGCAGCCTGCGCGCAGCCGGACGGCGCGGCGGAATTTGATCCGAACCGAACACCTCACCGCGCCGCTGCGGCCCTACCAGACGACCGGCGTGAAATGGCTCTGGCTCCTGCAAAGCCTCGGCCTCGGCGCGTGCCTCGCGGACGACATGGGTCTGGGAAAAACCATCCAGGTCATCGCGCTCCTGCTGTGCGTGAAACATGGCCCGTCCGCGGAAGAAACGCGCGGTCGACAAGCGGGCGGCGCCGCGGCCTTGCCGTCCCTCATCGTCGCGCCCGGCATCGCTGCTGGCGAACTGGAAAAACGAACTCGCGCGGTTCGCGCCGACCCTGCGCGCCGGTCTTCATGCATCCGTCTGAAACCGCCCGCAGCCGAATGGCGCGAGCGCCGCCGCCGCCGACCGGCTCCTCGCGGACCAGGACGTCGTGCCGTGACCACCTACGACGCAGGCCGCGCGGCTCGATTGGCTGGCGGGGCGCGACGTGGAGCCTCGCCATTCTGGACGAAGCCCAAGCCATCAAGAATCCCGGCGCCCGCCAGACCCGCGCCATCAAGCGCCTGCGCGCCCGTGCCCGCATCGCCCTCAGCGGCACGCCGGTGGAAAACCGCCTCGGCGATCTGTGGTCGCTCTACGATTTCCTCAATCCTGGCCTGCTCGGCACCGCGCCGGAATTCGGCCGCTGCGTAAAGGCGCTTGCAGTCCGCGCAGCCTCCCGACTTCGCGCCGCTGCGCCGCCTTGTGCCGCCCGTACCTCCTGCGCCGCCTGAAAACCGACCGCGCCATCATCGCCGATCTGCCGGATAAAACGGAACTCACCGCGTGGTGCTCGCTCGGCGAAACAGCAGGCCGCGCTTTATGAAAAGAGCGTGCGCGAACTGGCGGAAAAGCTCGACGACGCGACCGACGGCATCCAGCGCCGCGGCCTCGTCCTCGCGTTTCTCATGCGGTTCAAGCAGATCTGCAATCACCCCGGCCACTGGCTCGGCGACGGCGACTTCGCGCCCGATGAAAGCGGCAAGTTCGCAGCGGCTCGCCGAACTGTGCGAAGGAGATTGCCTCCCGCCAGGAAAAGGCGCTCGTCTTCACCCAGTTTCGAGAGATGACCGACCCGCTCGCCGCCCACCTCGCGCGAAGTCTTCGGCCGCCCGGGCCTCGTGCTGCACGGCGGCACGCCGGTGAAAGAGCGGCAGAAACTGGTCGACGCAATTTCCAGCGCGACGACGGCCCGCCCTTCTTCGTGCTCTCGCTGAAGGCGGGCGGCACCGGACTGAACCTCACCGCCGCGAGCCACGTCATCCACTTCGACCGGTGGTGGAATCCGGCCGTGGAAAACCAGGCGACCGATCGCGCGTTTCGCATCGGTCAAAAGCGAAACGTGCTCGTGCATAAATTCGTCTGCCGCGGCACGATCGAGGAGCGGATCGACGCCCTGATTTCCGAAAAGAAAACCCTGGCTGAAAACCTGCTCGGAGCCGCATCCGGCGCCGAGGCGCAGCTCACCGAAATGTCGAATGACGAGTTGCTAAGCTTCGTCGCTCTCGATCTAAAATCCGCCGTCGGCGAATAGCCAAATCACCATCTCAAATGTTCGATTACCGCCCCTATGTTACCGTCGGAGAACGCCGTCGCCAGGCCGAAAAGCTCGCCAAAAAGATGGCCGCCCAGGGCCGCATTTTTGCTCCGATCCAAATCGAAGGGCGCGCCATCTCGAAAACCTTTTGGGGCAAGGCCTGGTGCGAAAACCTCGAGTCCTACAGCGACTATGAAAACCGCCTCCCGCGCGGACGCAATTACGCGCGCAACGGCTCGGTGATCGACCTGCAGATCGCCGCTGGAAAAATCACAGCGCTCGTTTACGGCTCCGAGCTTTACGAGATCGAGATTTCCATCACGGCCCTTGCCGCGAATCGCTGGAACGCATTCAAAAAAGGATGCGCCGGAAAAGTGACCAACCTGCTCGACCTCCTGCAGGGCCGGCTGTCGAAGGACATCCTCGCCGACATCACGGCCAGGGGCGCCGGCCTTTTCCCTACGCCCGCCGAGATCAAACTCAAATGCTCCTGCCCCGACTGGGCCGGCATGTGCAAACACGTCGCCGCCGCGCTTTACGGTGTGGGCGCGCGGCTCGATGAAAAGCCGGACCTCTTCTTCAGCCTGCGCGGCCTGGACATGGAGGAACTCATCACCGCGGCGGGAGCCGCCGCCGCCGCGCCGCTCGCCGATGCCGCGGCCGATGCCGGCGCACTGGCCGGAGCCGACCTCGCCGCGATCTTCGGAGTCGAGATGGACACCGGTGAAGCCGCGCCGCCGCCGCGCCCCGCCGCGAAACCGAGGACGCTAAAGAAGCCTGCGGCGAAAAAGCCACCGGCCAAGCCGCCCAAGAAGAAGCCCCCGCGTGCCGCGGGAAAAAAAGAGCCCATCCGCCGCGCGAAACCAAAACCGCCAGGGAAAAAGCCAAAGCGCTCCTGACGCCAATCGATCCGTTTTCCGCGCCCCTACCGTCTCAGCGCAAGCAGAAAGCTACTCGCGGCCCACGGTGACTATTGGCAGCTCCGAAAAAACATCACCCACTTCAAGCCGCGCGTAACGAATGCCGGTGGCTCCGAGCTGGCCTTCGGCCCTCCTTTTGCCTGAAGTGTTCGTGCCAATGTTCACAAGGACATATTCAAATGCGCTCCCTGAGCGAAATCAAAACCCACCAGAGTCCGTGACGGGCCGGGCGGAATCAAGAGGAGCGGGTCTGAAATGCGCGACAAATCATCGCAGCTTCAATGCCCCCGTTTTCCGAAAGGAAAGGGTAGCACGCGCTTCCAGCGTGTTCCCGGCGGCATCCTTGCCGCCGGGCTCGTGCCTGCCAGACGCAAACTCTTTGCCATTCCGCCAGCCTTGCCGATTGGAAATCACGTATTTCGCGCTCCGGCACTAACGACGTTCCGATTCCCACTCTTCGCGGCGCTTGAAGATGGTGGCCGTGCACGAGCGGTTCCGCAGGATGCCGAACCCGGCACGCTCGAAAGTGCGCGCTACCCATTTCAATCCGCTGGCCGATCTTGATTTCGAGATCGCGCACGTCATCCTTGGGCGATGCGTAGTGTTCCCTACTTTGCGATGACACTTGTCTTGCTGGGATCGTGGGTGTCATCCGGTGCCGATCCCGCTGACGCGGATTCGCGTGTCGCCCTCGAGTGGTTTGAATCCCTCGGTTATCCGGACGTAACCGATCTTCCCTATGTGCGCGTGGCGACGGGGCTCTGGACCAAGGCTGGGAATCAAACGCCCGAGAATCGGTTCGTTGAAGGGTTTTTGATCGAGGACGAGCGCGATTCATTCACCATTTTCATTTGCAGCGTGCCCGATTTTGCGCGGCGATTCTCGGCCTTTTCCGAACCGCTCCAACCGCTAACGAATGTTCGCTTCCTGCTAAAAACGGACGGCCCTGTTCACCAGCGCATCGAATATAAAGTTTTGGATTTTGGGAAAACAGCTTCCGAAGTGCTGGAGCGAGTTCGCGCCCAATCAGCAAAGTCAATCGACGGACTGCGGTGGGGAAAACCGCTTTCGCACCGCGCTCGAATCTTTGCTTTCGCCCGAGCCTGTTTGCAAAAAGGCTTTTCAGAAATCGCCACCCAATTGTTCGAGGTTGCAGCGAAGATTCCCGACGAGCAAACTGGAAAAGTGGGATCCGGCGTGCTTCGCGAGCTGCTGCAACGGGATATGGGTAATGCCATCCTGACCGAGACGGAGGCGAATTTTGGAAATCCGGAGATCTCGCTTTCCGAGCTTTTGCTGGATTTCGAAAATTCCGATGTGCGTTTCCCTTCCCATCCACGAGCCGTTTACGCGCGCGAATCGGCTGAACTATTGCGAATGATGATTGCCGAAGAGGCGGCGCATCATCCGAAGCCTGTGGCGGAGATGTCGCCCTCCGAGGAGATCGCCGAGTGCATCTATCAGTTGCGCAATCTCGGCCACGTTTGGTGGATCATGAATAGCCGCTATCCCATCGACGGACGCTTGAGCGGCGGTGAAGACGTGATTACGCCAGTGCATCGACTGGTTGATCTGGCACCAGCTTCCATTCCACCTTTGATCGAGGCTTTGGATGATCGCCGTTTCACGCGCTCTATGGTGCCCAGGCATAATTTCGTTTTCGACGAGAAAGATATGCGTGTGGGGGACGTGGCTCAACGAATTCTCGAGCATTTGTCGGGGCGGAATTTTTACGCGCGAAAGACGGATGACGGCAGACTTGTCGATGGCACGACTCGACAACAAGCGGGGGCGTGGTGGGGTGAAATGCAAAGCAAAGGCGAGGAACAGCAGTTGATCGAGGCGACGACTGCTGGTGATGAAGCCGCTTGCAAAGCAGCGTGGCTATTGGTCGAAAAGTATCCCGGCACCGCCTGACGGCGATCGAAGCCGGAGTCAAAGCGGCGACGGTGGATGCGTATCGCTCACGCATGATCGAGGCGGCCGGAAAGCTGCCGGGAGATGCGCCGGTGCCATTCCTGATTTCGCAGCTCGGGCCTGGAAACGGCATGTATTCGCGGATGCGCGCAGCGGAAGCGCTCTTCAGCCGCGGCCACCCCGAAGCTGTTCCTGGAATGATCGCGGCCTGGCTGCAGATTCAGCCGCAATTGCGCGCGAACGAAGACGATGCTTACGGCAAGGTCGGCCGAATCATCACGCTCCTCGCGAAGAGCGATAATCTTCGTGCAATCGAAGCGCTTGCACGGGAACTGTGCGCGATGTCCGGTCGAAGTGCGATTGCCGTTGTGCGCGTCTTTCTACCCTGGCCGAAAAGTGCCGGATCGTCCGGGATAGGACCGGGCGTGCATGTCGATGCGGACATTACGGCGTTGCCGGAAGGTTCGGTGGGGGCAGCCATCGAACATTTGCTCGTTTCCGCACTCGATGACAGCGGCGCCGCACGGGTTTGAAGGGGCATTTCAATGAGGTCGCGTATGAAGATCCACGCATCTGCGATCTTGCCGCCTTCGTTTTGTCGAAACGCTGGCCGGAAAATATCAGTTCGATTGGCCAGCCGATCTCGGCGGACGCAATCTTCAGATCTCCGCGCTGCGCCGACGCTATCTTGGTCGGTAGCAAGGCGGCGAGCGCCGGTGGAGTCGTCGTTCCTACTTTCCTGACGCCTGACTTCCTCATCGGCATGACAAATCATTCCTAACCCTGCTCCTGCTCCTGATCGTCTCTGGAGAATCGCAGAAGCAGAGCAGGAGGAAGACTGCGGGCAGCCGGTCGAATGTGAGATGGCATGACGCCAAAAGTTGAAGCTAATCAGAAAGTGTTCAAGCGAACATTTGTTAGAGCTGGCAAAACTCTTCGCTCGACACCCATTGATCCGGATCGAAAGTCGCCGCCATGCGCGCACTGGCCATGTGTCTGCTTCCGGCCCTCCTCGGTTTTGCCGTGGGGCGCTGGACCTTTGCGACTGACCATTCCCCGAAAGCAAACGCTGCACACGATACGCACGCCACGATTCCGGTCGCAGATGCGCCGCCAATTCCCGGAGCGGATTTAACGCATGCGGCGGCATCCACCGCCAGCGCACCAAAAGATCTGGCCGAAGCAATGGCCGACAGCGATCCGCTCACGGTCGCGCCGCGGGTGATGGCGTGGCTCGATCAGGCAACGCGCGAGGACTTTCAAGAAGCTTTAAAGACGCCGTCGATTCTGCTTCCAAAGGATTTCTACCGCTTCGATCCACAATTTCGACAAACGGTTTGCGACGCGATCGTTGAGCGGTGGCTGGTTTTAGATCCCGAAGGCGCCCTGACGGATATGGTTGGTTTCCGCGAAAAAGCTGGGTCCGACGGACGTGGCGTTTCGGTGGAACTGTTGCGAGCGGCCGCGAGAGCGGAACCGGAGCGCATGCTGGCCGAAGTTCCATTGCTGGGTGCCGATGGCGGTCCTGACGTGTTTGTGGCGTCAGCGGTGGAAAGCCTCGCCACACGAGACGTGAATAAGGCCCGCGCAATTCTCGGTCAGTTCGAGAGCCGGGAGATCGTTGATACTTTGAGGCGCGCTATTTTCGCCGGGGCTGCCCAAACGGATCCGCTCCAGGCGCTCGCCCTGGCTCGAGAATGGGATTTGAAATATGCGATCGATCCCGTTCTGAAAGCTGCACGAAAGATCGGCACCGGCATGTTGCGTCAGGTCATTGCCGCGACCAGCGAAATGGATCAGGGTTCCGCCACCCTCCCCCTTCTGATTCTGCAGAACCCAAATCTGGCGGACGATGTGACTGGCTTCAAAGACCGTTCAGAGCACTCGGAATTGAGTGAGCCGACAACTGAGATGCTTCACGCCGCCGATCGATTGCGCCCGGAAGAAAGATCGACGCTTTTGCGCCGATGCAACCAACTTCCGCCGGGCATGGGTGGAGCCGTTGCGGCGGCGCTGGTGTCAGCCTGGGCGAGAAACGAACCGGAGGCCGCCGTCGCGTGGGCGCTGGCTCATGGCGATCCCGGAAATCGCACGGCGCCGATGAATGCTGCCGCCACCGCCGCGACGACCCGGTGGTTTGTGAGTGAGCCGGAAAAGGTGCTCGGCTGGTGGCGCAATTTGCCGGAGTCGTCCCTTCGCGATGAAATCGGAACGACCCTGAGCAGCTACGCAGTCGATCTGGGCAAAATCGACGAAGCGGTCGAACTGTTCCGTCCTCAAGCCGGCGAAGCGCCTCCGGATTTCAACGGCTATACGATCCGGACGGGATCAGGCAGCACCGACGACGAGGTGGGAATCATCGCGCAGGAACTCGCGGTTTTGGATCCCGGAAGTGCCGTTCGATTCATTGTCACTCAACCGCCGAACGTGGCGACGAGCGGCATGTTTTCTCTGACGGTGCCAAAATGGTTTCAGCAAGATCCGGTGGCCGTCGGGCAATTTGTCGAGTCTTTACCTCCCAGCCCGCAACGCGACCGTGTTTTGAGGCTCTTCGTCGGCGCCGCGGCAAACATCGATCCGCAAACTGCAGCACTATGGGTCGAGCGAATCGAGAAACCTGAGCTCCGACAATTTTCGGCGCTGGACGTTTATAGCTCGATGCGGCGTTCGAATGAAGACGCCGCTCGACAGTGGCTTGAGTCACTCAATGGAGTTGATCCAGAATGGGCCGCGCGTTATTTGCGGCTGAATCCATGAAGGCCGGTGCGTATCTCCTGATGGCCGCCGGGCTGATCCTTGGCTTTGTCCTCGGTTCATCTTCAACACTGCAGGATCGCGATGTTCGTGAGTTTCCATTGGCGGGGCACGAAGCGGCAGAACGAAAGGCTGAAAATGATTCCCCGCGCCTCGGTGAAGCCAAACGGGTCTTCAGCGGTGGCGATGGACTGCGCGATCTGGCGAGAGTGAGCGTGGAGATCTCCGGGTTCGATTCGGATGAAATTGCGAACCTCCTCGACTGGCTCGAGGCGGGAGAGTTTGGGCAGAGCCAGGGCCTTGCGAGTTCCATCTTCGAATCGTGGCTGAAGCGCGATCCCGAGGCGGCGAGGGCCTGGCTTCGCCCAAGGTTGCTAATGTCCGCATCGGATCCAATTTTCCGGGATCCCTTGCGGGAAAAGTTCTTTAACTCGTGGGTAAAACTTTTTCCCGAGGAAGCGGCCGATTTTGCCATGAAGCACTCTCGGAGCGATCTCGCCAAACATCTGCTCCAAGGAGTCTTTTGGAATTGGTCTGCCGATGACGCAGACGGAAAGCTGGCAAAGATGCGTAGCGTTTTTGCGGACTTGCCGCCGGGGCTCGCCCGAAAAGCTCTGACGGAAACGCTGTTCGCAAACTGGGGAAGCTCCAATCCGGCGGAAGCACTCGCCTGCGCCGATGGCCTCGAAAACCCTATCGAGCGCTCGCGAGCGTTAGGCTTCGTTTTCAAAATGTGGCCGACCGAGCAAGTCGAGCAGGCGATCGATGCGTATCAGCGTCTGCAGATGGACAAGCCGGAGTTGCTGATCGAGCTGATGGGCCGCGTGGCGAAGAGCGATTGGCGCCGGGGCATCGACGTTGCCGCAAACCTGGACGCTGAAACCCTCGTTGTAGTTGGGCCGTTCCTCGCAGAGGAGTGGGCGAGGACTGAACCAATACAAGCCCTGGAGTGGACGATCGAAAAGGGCATTCCCTTGAGTTCTCAGCGGCCCAAGCAGACGACCCTGGGACACGGAAGCATGTCCACTTCGATGCCGATGGGTGCTTCCGTGTTGACGAAAGCCATGGCCGCTGATCCCGTGGCGGTCACGCGATGGATCGCGAATCTGACCGACGAATCACAACGCACGTCGATGGCCTCGGCTGCCCTCGGCACTCTCGGACTGGATCCACAGATGGCCGTGGACCTTTTTCGATTACTTCCCGCCGAAAGCCGCAGTTGGGGAGCCGGCGTTGTCGCTTCGAGATTCAGCGCGAATCCTGAGGAAGGTGTGGCGTGGTGCGCCACCCTTCCGGCAGGACCCGTTCGGGAGCGCGCGTGGCAGACTCTGGGATGGTCATTGCCTGTCATTCCCGATGGTGTCACCGGAAGCGATCGGGATGCCTTCCTGGTCGGCTACGTCAAGAGTGCGCCGCTTTCGTATTCCTCGTCGGGGGCCATTCAGGACACGCGCCGCTGGGATCTGATCATGGAGATTCAGGATCCCGTCCTCCGGCACGACGTCTTCGAGACGGTGATTGGAGGAGCCCTCGATGCAAAATCGGAATCGAAGTCTCGGCAGGCTCGGGCCTGGCTTGAGAAGGCGAACGTGCCGGAGGACTGGAAGCAAAAATGGCATGACTCGGCAGCGAATTGAAAAGTTCGCTTGGATGCAAAAGGTTCAATTGTCCCGTGTTTGCTAAATTCGGACGCGCCGAATGCTGGTTCGGCGTGGTGACTTGGGCTTTGGACCTCCTCGCGGCGATGAGGGGAGCGAAGATTCGAGTCGAAGCGGCAATTCGATTTGTTCGTTAATCGGTGGAGCCGTCAGGCCGAGCAGCCGACGCAGTGTTTTCCAGCCGTTCCAGGGTGTTTTCGTTTTGGTTTCAGTCATAAAAGCCTTCCAAAAACCATGAGCCGCCTTGCTCGAAGATCCGGCAAAGCGGACCGTCTTCGAGTTGCACATCCCATTCGCATCGGCTCCAGGCCTGTTCTGCGGAGGCCCACCAATCGCCGGAAAGCAGCATCGGTCCGTAGGCGGCGGTGATGCGGCCGCGTGCGGTGGTGGAGGCATGGACGAAGACAGGGCCGGGATCGCATTGCACCAGCGCGGGAATCGGCGGACGAAAGCGTCGCAAGGCCAGTCCGAGCGGCAGAGCGGCCGCCGAGGCGCAGCGCGTGGAGGCGGTGAAATCCGCCGGACGCAGATGAAACGCATCGGGCCGGTGCGTGGGTTCCAGCACGGGCGTGCCGACGCGTTCATGGCCGAGCATGGCCACCAGCCGCGCCAGGGTTTCAGCGAATTGATTCGGATCGCGCAGCGCGCTTTCAAACAAACCGAACTGCTGCCGCACGGGTCGGGCAGGATGCGCGATCAATTGGAGACGCACGATGGGCTCATCGGTGGTGAGACCATCTAGATGCGTCTCGAGCATGCGAAACAGCGTGTCCACCTGGCACGTGGGCGAGGGGATTTTAAAAGCATGCTCATAGACGCCGCCTCCGCTCAACCCGAGCCGCAGCACCAGTTCCGCAGCTACGCGATATATCGCCTCGAGACGCCGGGCGATTTGCTCGAGGAAACGCCGGAGCAGGAAAAGCAGCGGTTCAACCGTTTCGATTTCATGTTCGATCTCGATGCTTTCCTCGAAGGTTTCCGCGGGTTGAAGGCAACGCAACGGCCGGACCACGCGGCCGGCGGCTCGATCGTAAAGCGGCAGGATTTCCGGACCGAGCCGGGCGACGAGCGATTCGCGTCCCAGAGCGACAAAGGCGCCGAGCATATGAATGCCCCAGCGTTGCAGGATATCGAGAATGGCCGCTGGTGGCGCGAGCGTGGTGAGAGGCAGTTCGTGCAATTCCGATGCGCGTTGGATGTGGCGAATCGGAGCTGCGCTTTCCGCGGCGAGCCGGGCGAGATCAGGATTGGGTGCAAACCCGATTTGCGCGCGCAGATGCAAGACTGCGAGATGGTTGATGAGTTGCCGCGCGATCTGCTCGGAAGAAAACTCCCGGCTGGCGGAGGCGATGACTTCAAACGTGCAAAGGCCAGGCGCGGTGTCCTCGACGAAGCTTGACACGCCAAACGCGCTTTCGATGAGCGCGGCCTGGGCATTGCGTTCCGCGTCCGGCGAACGGAATCGAACGAGCACCTCGCGGCGGCGGGCCTCGGCCTGGGAGGAGGTCATGCCGGGGGTGATGCCGGCGGCGCGCGCAGCGGGCGTGCAGTGGAGGATAGTGGCGCGGCGGAGTTGATCCTCGTGGGAACGTCCAACGTTCAACGTCCAACGTTCAACATCCAATGACGCTGCCGCGTGGATCAGCGGGCCATTGGATGTTCGATGTTGGATGCAGCGCGATTCGTCATCTTTCGACTGCGCGCCGTACCCCCTGTGCCCACCGGCGCTCCGCTCAGGATGACCGGCGGCCAAATCCAGCAGCGCCACCGCACGTTCGTGCAGCTCGGGCTCATGGCGGAGGGCGGCTTGCAGCGCGAATTCCGGGATGATGACGACGGCGAATACGGATCGGGCATTCATCCGGCGCGGGCGAGGGAGGGAGAGGAGGAGAAACGTCCAACATCCAACTTCCAACACCCAACTTCCAATGCGTCTGCCGAACGTCCGCGAGGTCCCTTGGATGTTCGATGTTGGGTGTTGGATGTTTGATGTTTAAGGATCTTCTCCAGGAGCTCGCCCGCTTCACAATCGAGCGCGGCGAGGGTGAAGGTCTTTTCCAGCTCCAGACGAATGCCGGCGCAGGGGACGGTCGCTCTGGGCGTGAGCACGAGCAGGGCGGTGGAGGAAGGCTCGAGGACGCGTTGAAAACGATACCACGTCGAAGATGGCGTCTGATGAAGTTCGCGGGCCGAGTGATCGTGCAGATCGAGCAAGATCAGCGGCAGATTCCCATCGCGCAGCAGCAGATCGGCAGCGCGGATGGCCTCGGCGATGGTGTGGCAGCGGACCCAAAGCAGGTGCGCGAGCACGCCAGAACCGGCGCTTTGAGGATCAAAGCTATCACGTCCATCGATGAGCGCGGACCAGCAGCCTTGCCCGGCGAGCCCGCGCAGGATGGCATGCATGAGCAGAGTGCCTCCGGAGCTGGGCCGTGAACAGATGAGTTCGACGATGCCGCCACGCCGGAGTCCGCCTTCGAGGGCGTCGTCGAGTTGCGGCACACTGGTGACCAGGGGTGCGGCCGGCCGCACCGGCGGGGTGGTGAGATGGCGCTGGATGAGCTGGCGCAGCTCGATGATTTTTGCAGAAGACGGCATGAGGCGGGGGGAAGATGATGCCGCTCATAAAAGTGTTCAAGAGAACACTTTTTTAATTACCCCGCACCTTTCCGCCCCGGCTGTTGCCAGATCAGATTACCATCCGGTCCGGCCCGCCGTTTTATACTGACACGGGATAGGGATTTTTAACGCAGAGACGCAGAGACGCAGAGACGCAGAGACGCAGAGACGCAGAGACGCAGAGTTGAAGCTGATTCGCACAGGCAAGAAAGTTCACCTACATGTTGGGTGCGCGCTTTGGGATCCGCGTTTTGCTCCAATCCTCTGCGACCTCCGCGCCTTTGCGTCTCTGCGATTTATTTTCCCCGTTTTTCGTACTCCTCAACACCTCACCTCGGCAAAGGAGGAAGAGGAAGAAGCAGACAAGCCGTCAGGCGTGCCTTTGAAAGTATGAAATATGCCTCCCTCGCTTCCCTGACCGCTCTTCCGGCTCACCGAAGTGGCCGGAAGGCGGTCCGGAGAATACTGACTTGATGTGCCCCGCTTACTTCCCGGGCGCGGGATTGATCTCGTAGATCGTCGTGGTGCCACTCACTTCGTTACCCACCGCCAGCAATGGTTTGCCGTTCGGGCTTTGCGCAGCCGGAATGAAGACGAGGCCTTCCGGACCGAGATCGCCATTCTCCGGCGCCTCCGGATCCGCTTCCGAGCCATCCTCGTTCACATAGTTGCGATTATTGGCCCACTGAACGAATTCCGGCCGGACTGGATTGGTGATGTCATACACCATCACACCACCGACACGCTCCAGGCCGATGAAAGCATAGGTGCGACCGCCGACTTCACCCACAACGACGCCCTCTGGCTCCGGTCCCTTGTCATCACTGCGATTATCAAACGTATTATTGTCATTGCTAACGTTAAAGGCTTCCGGCGCCTGTTCCGCGATGATTTGCTCGAAGTCGTCGCCACTATCATAGAGGAGAAAACCAGTTGTGGTGCGGATCGAGAAGGATCGGGCGCCGAAGGTGTAAAGCGTGTCGATGTCGTCATCGCCGTCGCGATCACCATCCACCGTGCTGTATTTCAAGCGTCCGAGCATTTTGTCGTCCTGGAGAGCAGCCGCGTTGGGAAAGGCTTTCGGATCGAGCACGGCGTCTTTGATGCGTCCCTCGTCGGAAAAACCAGAGTAATCGCGGGTATCACCTTCATTAGCCGTGATCAGCAACTCGAAAGGTCCGTGGCGAAAAGTGGCGATTCCGTCAGGCATATACAGTCCGCGGATGGGCCAGGTCGCTATGTTAATAGCCTTATCCTTGTCACTGGCATCGAGACCATTGCCTTTGCGCGAATGATCCTTCGTTCCCAAGGGAGAGATCCAAATCACGCGGGCGGCATTGATATCGAGAATGGCGACGGCGTTGTTTTCCTGGAGGGTCACCCACGCGAAACGCGAATTTTCGGAGACGGCGATGAATTCCGGTTCCAGATCCTGCGCGTTGGTGGCATTCGGGCCGCTGATGCGAACGCCTCGTGGAATCCAATTGTTGAAGGCTTTGAAGTCGGCCGTTTTCACCGAAGCCGCCGTCAAGGCAGCAGCCCCTTTCGAGACATCGATAATGCTGACCGTGCCTTCCGGATCGATGGAATAGTCGTCATTCGGTTCACCTTCATTGGCGACGAGCACCTTTTTCCCATCGGGCGTGAAAACGATATTGTCCGGGAGCGCCCCGACGGGCACCGCAGATAGAAAGTTCAGATCGGTGTCAAAAAAAACGGCCGTTCCCGGATCAGTTTTAACCGTGGCCTCGACTGCGATGGCAATTAATCCATTCTTTACGGCCACACTGTTGGCGGCTTTCCCGTAGGACGTGGCATCCAGCGCAGACTTAACGATTTTAGGGTCGGTTGGATCGGAAATGTCCACGACATCGACGCGCGCTTTCTGGGAATTGACGACAAACAACCGTTGATGTTCCGGATCGTGCGCGACGATTTCCGCGGCCGACTTGTCGAAACTGTCAGGGCCGGCGGATACGGTGCCGATGGGCGTGAGTTCGATGCTTTGCGGCTTAGGCCACTTTGACTTGGCGGAGACGGGACATGCGCCCATGAGCAGGGACGCGACGGTGGAGACTAGAATGGGGTGGACTTTCATAGAGCCGCTTCCAATAGCCGTCAGGCTTTCGCCGTAGAATGCTTCAATAGTTAAAGTCTGGAGACGGAAGCGTGGCAATTCGCCGACAACGCATGTTGCGCAAGGCGCATTCCCCGGGAACAGCAGCGGTCGCCGGGCTGCCCCGAAGGAGCCGAAGCGCGGTCAGATTCGCAGGAAGATCTTCCGTCGATACATCCACCAAGCGATGAGCCAGAGAACAAGTAGCACGCTTCCCCGCTGGAGAGCAGGGGTCCACATTTCACCGAAGGTGTCGAAGATCCCCTGTCCGAAATGGATTTGGAATTGCTGGCGGATGAAGCCGCCGCTGAGCTGCCAGAGGCAATAGACGGTGATCGGATTCAGGCCAACAACGACAAGGGGAAAGGCCCATTTTTTCCAGCCGCGCCAATCGATGATGGCGACAAATGCCGCCAACATCAGCGTCACCCATCCGGCGCTGAAAATGGCCCAGCTCGGTGTCCAAATTCGCTTTACGATCGGGCACAGCCCGGAGAACGCGATGAGCGCGCCGAGGAGAACAGCGGCCAGGCCCGCAAGCGTGAGCCGCTGGAGCTTGGTGGGCATCGGGACGTCGCGGCGGAGGAGGCGGCCCGCGATGAGGCCGAAGGTCATGGTGGCGAGTGAAGGGATAAAGTTCAGCGTCTGGTAACCGCCGGGATTGAAGAGGAATGGCTCCTGGCGGGGGAAGAGATTCAGGAGCCACACGTCGAACGTGGCGGCGAGATTGGCGTTCTTTTCCCAATGCGCAGCAAAGCCAGTGAGGTGTGGCCAATCGGCCGGGACCCCGACGGCCTGCCAGTTGAAGTCGGCAGGGGGCAGGGGATGCAGCGCGAAAGCGAGCCAGTAGCCGACGAGAATGACAGCGGCGGCGATCCAGGTGGTGCGCGATTTCGTGAATGCGATGAGGAAAAGGAGCGGATAGCCGAGGCCGATCTGGGCCAGGACGTTGGGAAAGGTCCAGTCGGTCTCGTGGCCTGATTTGGACTGGAGGAAAATGGCGAGCAGCACGAGCAGTACACCGCGCCAGACAGCGTGCGCGAACATTTGTCCGAAACCCTGCCCGCGCGCACGGCGATTCGCGATGGACCACGGGAGCGCGACGCCGACCATGAACATGAACGCGGGTTGAATGAGATCCCAAAACGAGCAGCCGGTCCACTCGACGTGGTCGCACAGGTAGCCGAGGAAGCGCCAGAACGCACTGTCGGGAAAATGCGTGGCCGTCTGCGAGGCGCCCAGCCCGGCTGACGCCATGAGGATCATGATGAACCCGCGATAGGCATCGAGGGAGGTGAGGCGTTCAGATTTCGCGGACGAATCAGAAGAATGTGATGAGGGGGTCGTCATGGGGTTCTCAGCGCCGCCTGGCTGCGGGTGGCGCTTCGGACTCCTTGTGAACCGGGCAGTCGCCAAAAACGCAGAAGAAACTGGAAAGGTGTTTTGGCGGACGTCATGGGTCGCATTTCAAGCCCGCGCAGCCGCGCTCCGGATCAACAATCATCCTTGCCCGTGGTCATCGATTGGCCAAGCTGGGGTTGCGATTCGGATGTTACCTGACCTTCCCCGCGAATCCTCCGCTCCTGACCCACACGACTTCGTCCTCCCGGCGAAGCTCGCGCTCGAAGCCGCGCGGGTCGGGATCTGGCAGTGGGACGTAAAGTCGAAAATCCTCAGTGGCGATCCCACGACGCACCAGCTCTGCGGGGGAGAGCCGGGGCCATTCGCCGCGAGCGGCGGCAGCCTCGATGGCCTCATCCATCCCGACGATCGCGAGTACGTGCAGGGTGCGGTCGATCGTAGTGTCGCGACGGGCGAGGAGTTTAACTGCGAGTTCCGGGTCGTCTGGCCGGGGGACCAATCCGTGCATTACCTGCATGCCCGCGGACAGGCTTTTCGGAGCCATGATGGCAGCGCCCACCTGACGGGCGCCTGCTGGGATATTACCGGGCGCAAGTTGGTCGAATCGCAACTGGCTCATGAGCGATTTCTGTTGCGCACGCTGGCCGAGCACATCCCCGACAAGATTTATTTCAAGGACACGGAGAGCCGATTCATCTGGGCGAGCCGCGAAACGTTGCTGAAATTCAACACCACCGATCCGGCGGATGTGCTCGGCAAAACCGACTTCGATTTCTTCCGCGAGGAGCATGCCCGCCCGGCTTTCGAGGACGAGCAGCGAATCATTCGGACGGGCGAGCCCCTGGTCAATGTCGAGGAACGCGAAACCTGGGCGGACGGCCATGAGACTTGGGTTTCAACCACCAAGATGCCGCTCCAGGATGAAACCGGACGCATCGTTGGAACGTTCGGCTTGTCGCGCGACATCACCGAGCGGCGTCGGGCGGAAGCGCGTCTGGCGCAATATGCTGAGGAATTGCGCCGCAAGAACCAGGATCTCGAGGAAGACCTCCACATGGCTCGCGAACTCCAGGACGCTCTGCTGCCGCGCGAATACCCGTGCTTTCCGCACGATGCCATCCCGCGCGAAAGCGCCCTCCATTTCTCGCACTTCTTTAATCCGTCGGCGGCGGTCAGTGGCGATTTTTTCGATATCCTGCCCTTGTCCGATACCTCGGCGGGCATCTTTATTTGCGACGTCATGGGTCACGGCGTGCGGGCCGCTCTGGTGGCCGCGATCGTGCGCGCATTGATGGAGGAAATGCGGAGCATCGCGGGGACTCCTGGAAAATTCATCGAGCGCTTGAATGCAAAGCTATGCGCCATCCTCAAGCAAACGGAAATTCCAATGTTCGTCTCCGCGTTCTACATTGTCGCCGACTTGGCCAAAGGCGAGTTGCGCTACGCGAATGCCGGACACCCTGACCCCGTTTGCATTCGCCAGGAAGGCACGGTCCGGCGCACAGAAAACCTCAATCACGCCAAGCGCGGACCGGTCCTCGGCATGTTCGCGGAGGCCACTTATGAGACATCCCGGACCCCGCTCTCCGTGCACGACGTGTTGCTGCTCTTTACGGACGGATTGTTCGAAGTCGAAGGTGCGGACGGCGAACTGTTCGATCAACAATCGTTGACGCAGGCCGTCAGCCGGCGCGCCCATTTAACCACGGACGAAATCTGCAGCGGAGTACTCGCGGAAATTCGGAACTTTTCAGCGAATGACGAATTTAGCGACGACGTTTGCCTCGTGGCGGTGGAAGTCGAGCGCCTCAGCACTGCCGGACCATCTCCGAACCTGCGGACGATCAGTCACCGGCGAACCTGATTCGCCAGCCCGCCTCTCACTTTGGTGCGGCTCCCATGTTCACGAATTCCTCGCGGCTGAGCGAGCCGTCGTGGTTCGTGTCGAACCGATCGAATCGCTTTGGCGCCACTTCGGGGTCCGGTTGTTTGGCCAGGAATTCCTCGCGCGTCAGCTTGCCGTCGCTGTCCTGGTCTCGACGGGCGAACACCGTGGCACGATCCCTTTTCGCCGGCTGGGAGGTGGCGGACTTGGGTCGGATCTGCGGTTTGGCTTCGGGATGTTGCGCCAGGATTGCGCGCAATTGCGAGACTGCCTCCGGTTTCTCATCCGCCAGGTTCTTCGATTCCTCCGGATCGGTTTCGTAATCATAGAGTTCGAAGATCGCGGTCTCGGCGGGTTCACCCGGCTTCTTCCACTCCACGAGCCGATAACGCGCCGTGCGAATGGCGCGACCAATCCGTTCGCCGCGGGGGTAAACGTGAATGATCGAATCGCGGGTGCGCGCGGAGGGATCGCGCAAGACTTTGGCAAAGCTGACACCATCGAGTCCGGCCGGTGCGGGCAGGTCGGCGAGTTCGCAAAGCGTCGGGTACAGGTCCACGCTCTCGACGAGCGCTTCCGTGCGGGCACCTGCGTTCGCTCCGGGCGCCGCTACGATGAGTGGAATGCGCGCCGCCTGCTCATAATTGCTGTGCTTGCACCACTGACCATGGTCGCCGAGGTGCCACCCGTGATCGCCCCACAGGACGATGATGGTGTTCCGGGCGAGATCGAGTTCATCGAGAGCATCGAGCAGGCGTCCGAGCTGCGCATCCATGTAGCTCACCGCGGCGTGGTAACCGTGAATGAGCGTCCGGGCCTGTTCCTCGTTGAGCGGTCCCGTTTGCGGCATGTCGCTGTACTGGCGCAGCTCGCCCCAATTCGTCGGCGCAAATTTCGGCGCACCTTCCGGCGGCGTTTGGAGCCTCAGAAGTTCGAAGGATGCCGTGTCATAAAGATCCCAGTATTTCTTCGGTGCGCAGAAGGGGAGATGTGGCTTGAGAAAGCCGACGGCGATGAACCACGGCTGGTCTGGCTTTTCCTTGGCCGCACGCAAACGGCGAATCGCCTCCGTGGCGATTTTGCCGTCCGGATAAGCATCATCAGCGACATCGGCCGACTCGTAGGCAGCACCGCGGGGGAGCTTGGAAACATCCACTTTCGCATTGGCGAAATACGCCTCCTCGCGGGTGAGCCCATCTTTCGCGCCGCTCTGCGGAAGAAGATAGGCGACCGTCTTCTGTTGCCAATGCGGAACGCTCCACGACGCCGGATCTTCATGGTTGCCGTGCCCGACGTGAAAAAGTTTCCCCATCGCTTCTGCACGATAGCCGTGCTGTTTGAAATACTGCGGCAGCGTGATGGCATCCGGCGTGGCGGCGCGGAAATTCGTGCCGAGATCATAAATGCCCACCGTCTGCGGACGCAGCCCGGTTAGGAGCGCGTTCCGCGAAGGCGCACAGACAGCCTGATTGGTATAGGCACTCTCGAAAAGCACACCGCGAGCAGCCAGCCGATCAATGTTGGGCGACTTGATTGTGCCATCGCCGTAGCAGCCGAGCAGAGGTTTCAGGTCATCGACGGCGATGAAGAGGACATTCGGCTTTTCCGCCGGAGCCGCGGGGATCGCGACGGCGAAGGGGAGAAGAAAGAGAATTGTTCGAAAGTTCATGGGGCAGGGTGGGGACAGTAGGATGCAATCGTCAGGACGACGCACAATTTGAATATTCCCGCCGCTCCGGGAATGCGGCTCGAGATCTGGGAATGAATGGTTCAATCGCGACGAAATCGCGTCGGAGTTCAGAAAAGAATTTCCACAAAAATTGGAGGTCAGGGAATGATTGATCCCAGTGATCATGCCCTTTGCCTTCCTCCTCCCACCTCATTGATAACCGGTCAAGTTTTGCACACTGACCCCCCATACTCGGCTGATCGCTGCGCATACGATCGCGAGCCATCAATGGTTGGCGGAGAATCTCGCGATGCGAAGCGCGGCCAACGTGAGCCAGTTGCTGCGCACCAAGGGCGAGCAGGAGGAGGGAAAGCATTTGCCGACCGCCCTGCGCCGCTGGATACAAAAGGAGCGGGCTACCGCAAGGCACACAATTTGATTTATGCACCCTGACCCTTGTTTCTGTGCTCAATTTTTGCACTTCCTTCAGGGCCGGTAGGCGGGGTTATCGATGCTAAAGTGGACGGGATTTCCCTCTAAGGGAAATTCAAACGTGAGACGCTTCGAATCTGTTGGCGGATCGACGACCATAATCTTCCGATATTCGTCCGCAAAGTAGGGCCAACCGAGATTGGTTTGCTGGCCAGAATCGACCGCCATCAACACGTCTCCAGCTTCGCCGAGTAACGGTTCGTGTGTCCCCGCATTGATCTGCGCCAACCAGATGGAAAGTACCCAATGGTCAGGTACAAATTCATCCCCAATCCCCCGGCTCGGTTCCGGAACCCGTTTCCGAATCGCTGACGGCAAATGCCGATATATCCACCAGCGGGCTAGCGAGCTCCCGAGATATTGACCCTCCGGTTCACCGGGTGCTGTGTATCGAATTTGGAAGACTCGGAACTCGCTCCCGTCGCGGAGTTGCAGATGGGGAAGCGTTTCGCCAGATCGCATTACAAAAAAAATCCCGGCGCAAAGAACGAGAGCGGCGAATGCAGTCGCCGGAATATTCAACTTTCGTCTCATGATGGATTTGAAGAGGCACTGGGCATAAGATCATTCTTCCCCTTCACATCGACGTCCTTGCCACGATGACGCTCCATTGTCCATTCCGTAAGGGGGGTAGCAGCCCGTTGAAAAGCGCCTGAATTTGTAAGGGCAAAGGGGTCTGTAAGGGCAAAGGGGTCGGTCCGCGCATATGTGCAACAATGTGCGCAGAGATTTCATGCGGCGCGTGGGCGGGACGAAGCCGGTGAGACAGTGCATCCGTGTTACACCGAAAGGCAAGTCGATTCTCCGGCACGGTATTTTTGCGCGCATGCACGGACTGCCCCGTTCGGCTCCATTACCATAGAATTTCACTTGGTTAACGGGTGCTTCGGTAAAGTTTGCATCGCAGAGAGTAGATGTGTGTAACGAGGATCGATTCCCAGCTGGAGAATACTCGTAGCGGTCATTCGAACCGTGGCGCCATGGTTTACTTTGAATCCGTCCGGCGTTACTGATAGCGACCCCCATTGTTCCGGCGCGCGTACTTCCCGGGTTACAACAAGCCGATCTAGCGCATCATCCCCTCGTTCGACACGAAGCCGCAGTTCGAAATTGCCTACGGCCAAGGTATTGTCCCAAGATATTTCCTCGGCAATAAAGGCACCGATGTCCGCGCCAAGCTTGCTCGCCACCTCATCCCGAAATCGAGTAAGGATATCGGTCCGATCAAAGACCGGAAATCCAGGGACTACAATCTCTTCCTCACCGGCACGTGAGACGCTTACATAGGCGTGCGATATCTCCTCTGAACGTAATCGCTCCACGAAGCTCGCCAGCATCTCATTCAGATGTTGGGCTTGCGCACTAGATAACCCCAAAAGTTTAATCACATCCTCATGTATTGTGAGGGACGCTGAAACCACTTGGAGATCTGTCTGCCGAGCGATGAAGTGCCAGTTTTCCGACCTTTCCGTGTGAACTGGCGGAACCGTCGCCGACGTTCCGGTCGTAACTAATTCGGTTGTTGGAACAATTTGGCCCGGAATCTTTGCAGGTTCCGATGCGCTGTTGCTTTTTGGTAAATCCCAAAAATGCCATGTGACAACGCTAAGCACAGCGACGACCGCGCTACCGGCAAGGACTTTAGAACGGGGATTTGTGATCAAGTTCAGGGTGGGGCAGCCCGGGGTCAGTCCGCGCATAGGGGCAAGAATGTGCTCAGAGATTTCATTCGGCGCATGGGCAGGACGAAGTCGGTGAGACAGTGCATTCGCGTTACAGGGAAAGGCAACTCGATTCTCCGGCACGGCATTTTTGCACATATGCGCGGACTGACGCCGGCTCCGCCGGACTCCGGGCTCTGTTCGGCGCCGGGCGGTCGGATACGGATCGGATTTCACAAACACGTTTGCTCAAAAATCGTAGGTCAGGGAATGATCGGTCTCAGTGATCAGGCCCTTCGCGAAAAACGCCGCCACGATTCGCTCATTTTCGTCCGCCGACAACTTCTTTTGGAACATCGAGGCGATGTGCTGGGTCAGAGTCTTTCGTTTTCGGGGCCGCGATTTTTTTTCTATTTTGGAGAGCACTGCGAATGCGCGCGCAAACTGAGGATCCTCCGCCTCAGCGGGTCGCACGGCGATCTCTGCGAAGTCATTGATCCGGCGGCATTGAATGTTTCCCGCCAGGGTGTGCTTTAACAGAGCATCGAAGCCCTTGTCCTGTGAGAGAATCACAAACTCCGCGGCGGGGAATTCTGCCGTGAGTCGCCCGAGATGGAATGCCAGATGGAAATCGAGATTATTCCGGCCGTCGCCGGAAATCTTTATCCATTCGAGCCGATCGCCTAGCTGTTGGGCCTCGCTGGCGATCGTGAACGGAACGCTATTCTGTGACCGACCGATGAATATTTTTACCCGCCAGGCATCGGGCAGCAACGAAAGCGTCACCTCTCGGACGTTTTCAAAATCAACCAGGAGAAAAGCTTCGACCATCGAGGAAACGTCGCCCTTACTTTTTCACATCGAAGCAGTAGATGAGGTCCTGGTCGCGGAGATAGAGTCGTCCGTTCGCGATGACCGGATGTGTCCAGATGCGGCCGTCCGGGCTGCGGATCGTGCTCTGCGGATCCAGAGTCAGGCGACCGTGTTCGGTCCAGCCTTTCGGAGAGGCCTCCGCCAACACCAGCGTGCCTTTGCCCTCATCGAGGCAATAGAGCATTCCGTCCGCGCAAGCGATCGCGCCTTTGCCGAGTTCCTTGCGCTCCGCCCAGACCTGCGCGCCGGTTTTGAAGTCCATGCATAGCCAGCCAATGCCGTCGCTATAGCCATAGAGATATTCGCCAACGAGGATCACGCCGCCGTGATGATTCTTCATCGTCTTGTTTTCATAGACGAGTGCCACTTCGTTACCCGGTTTAATTTCGAGCAGCTTGCAGCCGACCCCGTAACCGGCATTCACGAAGACGAAATTGTCCCGCACGATCGGGGTTGGAATTACGGCCGTCCGTCCAGGAAAATCGGTGCGCCACAAAAGTGCCCCATCCTTCGCGGCGACCCCAAAGACTGACTGCTGGGTCAGCTGCACGTATTGCTTCGCGCCGTTGATCGTCGCCGGGACGAGCGAGGCGTACTGGGCGCCATCGGTGACGTCTTTGCTCTGCCAGAGCGTTTTGCCGGTCATTTTATCGAAGGCCGCGACGGTGCCCTGCTTGCCTCCCGGCGTGCAGACAACCTGCGCGTCATCGACGAGCACCGATTCAGTGTAGCCCCACCCCGGACGCTCACCACCCACCTCCTCCATGGAGCGCGTCCACAGCACCTTGCCATCGGCAGCCTGCGCGCATACCAGCGTGCCCTGTCCGCTGAGGGCATAGACGCGGTTGCCATCGATGGTAGGTGTGCCGCGGGGACCATCGCCCCATTTGTTTTCCAAGATCGCGCTCATCTTCGCGGTCCAAAGTTCCGTTCCTTTGGCAGCGTCCAATGCGATGAGAATCTCCCCGCTGTCGCGTGTGCCCATGGTGAAAAGCTTGTCGCCGACGATCGACGGTCCGGAGTAGCCCTGGCCCGCGTTCTTAAACAGCCAGAGCTGTTTCGGTCCACTCTCAGGCCATTCCTTGAGCAGGCCCGATTCGGTCGACACATCAGTGCGGTCAGCCCCGCGAAACTGCGGCCAATCACCGGCCGATGCCGATGGGATCGAGACGGAGAGCAGGGTGAGCGTGGAAAACACGAGCGCGGAAAAGGGGCGGGAAGGCATGTGGCGGAGAGTAACGGGTCATTTCGGGATTTGGAAAGCCCATGCGACGGAATCTCCATGCTCCAGACGAGACGCGCAGTTCGACCATGTATGCATTTGGATGAGGAAATCGAGATGGCTGCGATACGGGCCGAGCGGAAGAATTCCGTAATGAGCCCGAGCCAGTCGAGCCCGTGCTACGGTTTCGGAGAATTGACGGTGGCGATCAGCGAGCGATAGCAGTTGATCCGAAATTGGGACGGCGACACAACGGGGCATGAAATCAGCGTCTTTCCTGTGCTTTCACATCTGGCGTCCGTTGGTCGTCTTGGGAGTGACTGGGTTAACAGTCCTCCCGCGAATGTCTGTGGCAGAAGAGTCGGACGTGCAAATGCTCGGCTTCACGGATGTGCGCGCAAAGGGAGAGGCGGCTCTGGAGGCGAAGTTCGACGCATTGCTGCAGCCCGATGATCAGCGCGCGTGGATGGAGCAAATGGCGTCGGCACCAAATCATGTCGGCTCGCCACACGACAAGGCCAACGCGGACTTCATGCTCGGCCTGTTTCGCGAGTGGGGCTGGGACGCGCGCATCGAGACATTCGACGTGCTCTATCCCACGCCGAAGAAAATGGTGCTGGAACTCGTGGCTCCGACGCAGTTCACCGCGCGCTTACGGGAGCCGGAGGTCGCGGGCGATCGGACGTCGGTGCAGGTCGCGGACGAGTTGCCGCCTTACAATGCCTACGGTGCGGATGCCGATGTGACAGGCGAGCTCGTCTACGTGAACCAGGGCATGCCGGACGACTACAAGGAACTCGCGCGGCACGGAATCGTCGTGACGGGCCGAATCGTCATTGCGCGTTACGGAGGTGGCTGGCGCGGGCTCAAACCGAAGCTTGCCTATGAGCACGGCGCGATCGGCTGCATCATCTACTCCGACCCGCGCGATGATGGCTATGGCGAAGGCGACGCGTATCCGAAGGGCGGCTTCCGGCCGGCCGACGGCGTGCAACGTGGCTCGGTGATGGACATGCCAATTTATCCGGGTGATCCGCTCACGCCGGGCGTCGGCGCGATCGCGGAGGCAAAACGGCTAGCGCTCGAAGACGCGAAGACGGTGCTCAAAATTCCCGTCATGCCGATTTCCCACGCCGACGCGCTGCCACTGCTCAGCGCGCTCGAAGGCCCGGTGGCACCGTCCGCCTGGCGTGGCGCCCTGCCGATCACGTATCATCTTGGGCCGGGACCGGCGAAAGTTCACCTCACGATCGAGTCCGACTGGAGTTTGGTGAAATGTTACGACGTGATCGCGGTGATGAAGGGAAGCGAGCTTCCTGACGAATGGATTGTGCGTGGAAATCATCACGATGGGTGGGTGTTTGGTGCAAACGATCCGCTCTCGGGCAACGTCGCGCTGATGGCGGAGGCGAAGGCCATCGGCGCGCTGGTGAAAGACGGCTGGCGGCCGAAGCGCACGCTCGTCTATGCGAGTTGGGATGCGGAGGAGCCGGGCCTGATCGGCTCAACCGAATGGGCCGAGACGCACGCGGACGAGTTGCGCCGCCAGGCGGTGCTTTACGTCAACACGGACGGCAATGGGCGCGGCTTCCTCAATGCCAGCGGCAGCCACTCCTTTCAATCGCTTGTCAATCAAGTGGCGGCGAGCGTGAACGATCCGGAGACCGGCGTGAGTGCGCTCGCTCGCCGCCGGGCCAGGATGATGGTGGAAGGCAACAAGAAAGGTGCCGAGGACGACGCGAAGAAACTCGCGAAATTGGTTTCCGATGGTGCTCCGCCGCCCCTGGATGCCATCGGTTCCGGATCCGATTACACCGTCTTCATCGACCACCTCGGCATCGCATCGCTCAACCTTAGTTACGGCGGTGAGGACGACACGAACGGCGTTTACCATTCGGCTTACGACTCGTTCGACCATTATTCACGCTTCGGCGATCCCGGATTTACCTATGGTGTCGCGCTGGCAAAAACCGCCGGGCGAGTTGTGCTGCGCACCGCCAATGCTGATGTGCTGCCACTCCGATTTGGCGATTTTGCCGACCGCGTTGCCGACTACCTGGACGAAATTCACAAGCTCGCCGATACCATGCGTGAGAGCACTGAGTTACAGCACCAGATGCTTGACGAAAAACAGTTCGAGCTCGCGGCCGATCCAACGAAGACTTATCTGCCGCCGGAGCGCGATTCCGCTGTGCCCGTGCTCAATCTCGCGCCACTCGACAACGCGGTACTCCGGCTGAAGAAGAGCGCGAAAGCCTGCGATCAAGCGATGAAAAGCGCCGCGCAACTCGGCGGCGCACCACGCACGCAGCTTGCGGTGTTGCTGCAAGGAATGGAGCAGTCGCTGGTTCACGTGGAGGGCTTGCCGGGCCGCGAATGGTTTCGCCACATGATCTATGCGCCGGGCCTGAAGACCGGATACGGTGCCAAGACACTGCCTGGCGTTCGCGAAGCCATCGAGGATCGGCGCTGGCCGGAAGCGGAGCATTACGCCGTGGTGATCGGGGAAGTGCTCAACGGCTACTGCGATCAACTCGAAAAGATCACGGCATTGCTGACCGGCTCAGCCGCTCCGTAGCACGCGAACCCTGCGTCAGGAGGCTGGTTCGGTGCCATGGAAGCGAGCGCGGCGCTTGTGTCGGCGGTGCGCCGATCACCCGCCCGGCGCCCTGACAAATTCAAGCGTCGACAGTGCCGCGACGGGATTCCCAAGATCGCATATGAAGACAACACTCGCTGTTCTGACCTCACTCGCCCTCACCGCCTTCGCCCAAGACCCAAACGGGAAGGACTCGGATGCAAAACCCAACGGCGAGCGGGAGGGCACAGCGACTGTCCAGCATCGCGCTGACGTTTTGCACGACCGCGGCGGCGGAAAACATCTCTGGCCGTTGCTCAACACACCCGAGGCGCGCATGAACTATTTCGAGGTTACGGGCCGGGGGCCACTCCATTTTCACCCGGATGCCGATCATCGGCTCTACGTGCTTGAAGGCGAGGTCCTCGTGACGTGCGGCGCGACGACGACGAAATGCGTTGCGGGCGATTTCATCATTATCCCGCACGGCGTGCGCCACTGTTACGATGTGGTTGCGCCGGGCGAGAAGGCACTGTTGCTTACCTTCGATGCGCCGCCCTACGACCCAAAGAAAACGGTGAACGTGGAGCCAAAGCCGGTGGAGAAATAGTGTGAGGATTCCGTGTGGCGAACGCGGACCGGCCTGAATAATTCACGATGAGGAAGGTGCCTTTGGCAACGAACTGCCCCGGTGACGCCTGCGCGATCCTCTTCGATCCATCAGTATGTCGGTTAGGGCCACCATCGATACGCTCGATGGATCGGTCGTCGTAACCAAAGGCCACCGCGTTGGTGGCTCGCCAATATTGATGGCGCGCTTCGGGAAGGATATTGAATCACCCGCGGCGGTTCCGCATTCTCTGCCGATGGCATTCGATACCATTCCGTGGCGGCAGTGGATTCCGCGTCCTCGATTTCCGAAAGATGGTGCGCCCTTCGAGCACCGCAAGCTGGCGTTGCTAGCGGTATCCATGGGCGTTTTCCTCATCGCCCTCGATATCACGATTGTCGGCGTGGTGGCACCGATGCTGAGCGAAAGTCTTGGGGCGCAGGCGTCGCAAATCCAGTGGGTCTTTGATGCCTTTACCGTTGTTCTGGCTGGATTTGTCGTGCTTGGGGGCGGTCTGGCGGAACGCTATGGGCGCAAGGGATTCGTTCAGCTCGGCATGTTGGTTTTTGCCGCTGGAGCAGCGATCTCGGCCTTTGCTCCAGATCCGAACGTGCTGATCGCTGGTCGGGCCATTTCAGGATTCGGCGCGGCTTTCGTTTTCCCGGCTTGCCTCTCGATCATCAGCGCGTTGTTCCCGCCGGAAGAGCGACCGCAGGCCATCGGGACATTCGCCGCAATTTCGGCCCTTGGGCTCGCTGGCGGGCCGCTGGTTGGTGGCATCCTTATTCAATGGTTCTGGTGGGGAGCCGCATTTCTCGTCTTCGTTCCGGTGGCTCTGCTGTCGATCGTCGCGATCGGCGGCATCGTCCCGCCATCGCACCGCTTGCAGGATGGACCGATCGATGTGCTTGGAGCTCTCCTTTCGATCATTGGCCTCGGTGGAGTCGTCTTCGGGGTAATTGAAGGCCCGGAGCGCGGCTGGGGCGAATCGGTCGTGCTCGTGCCTTTCGCCATCGGGCTGCTTTGCATCGTTTCTTTCGTCGTTTGGGAGCTGCGATGCCAGGCGCCGCTGTTCGATTTGCGCGTGTTCAATAACTCGCGCGTCGTCGGAGGAGCGATCGCGATGGCGTTGGTGTATTTCACCTTGAACAGCATCCAGCTGTTAGTCCCGCAGTACCTGAGCTACGTGAGGAATCTGTCCAGTGTACAAATCGGATTGATGATGTGCCCGCTTGGAGTGGCGTTGGTCACGCTTTCGCCCCGGAGCAGCGGACTCGTTGATCGCCATGGTCAGCGTGCGATGCTCATGGTGTCGCTGGTGTTGATGGCCGGCGGTCTCGGGGTGCTCGCATTGCTGCCCTTCTGGGGAGGACTGTCCAACGTTCTTGCCGGCCTCTGCGTGTTTGGCGCCGGTTTTGGCATGATCGTCGCCCCGGCAACGGCAGCCATTATGGTGGCAATACCGAAGGACAAGGCCGGTGACGGTTCGGCAGTGAACATGGTTTCGCGTCAGATCGGTGGCGCGATGGGCGTCGCCATTCTGGGTTCACTGGCGGCCGTCATTTATCGAAATCGTTTGTCGTTTTCTGGACTTTCCCTGACGGCGTCCCAGCAAATTAGCGTCGAGCGCTCATTAAGTGGTGTCATCGCGCTGCGGGAAGAACTTGAGTCCAAAATGGCCGCGCGTCTGGACGCCATGGCGGACACCGCCATGGTCGAAGGCGTGGCGATGGCGATGGCTAGTGCGGCCGCTGTTACCTTGATTGTTGCCGGTGTGGCGTTCGTGGCCCTGCGCAAACGGCCGCTTCCTCCGAACCGGCGCGGGTAGCGGGACCGTCCTTTCAAACGTCCTTCTCACGTGCCGATGATGCACAATCGCGCAGGCGGCGCATGAACGCCATCCATTCATAGACCCCGTCCGCCTTGGCGTGAGATTCCAGAACAAGCGAAAACAAGGTTCCCGATCGATCGTATCCCAAAGTTTCGATTTTCATCCTCGGAGAGCCGAGCTTGCCGTGGGAGGTCCTCGGCTTACTATCATAGGTCGTCAGAATCATTTATGGATCCCGTTTTCTCGCCAGACGCTTCCGTCCGAGTCGATTGGGAGGAACGCGACGGACGGATGTCGCATGTGATTCAACAGCCGACGGTTGTCTGGGCGGCCACGAACGAGCGCATCTTGTCGATGGGATGGGACTGGGATGGCAACGTCGTCTGGGTGGGAGGGGGCAACACGTTCCTCATGCACTATCGGCGTTACGCGCAGGGCGGGAGCGTGAGTGTCTGGGTCGATCCAGCAAAGAAGGTGTTCCGGATCGGAGGTGCGGATGGTCGAACGGAACCGCTCGCGGATATCCATCGACGGTTGGAGGAAGCGATCGAGGCCGCTTCGAATCAAGGGCGTGTCGCGACCGTGCCCGGGAAGTTGATTCCGGATTTTCTGATGTATATCATTCTCTTCCTGGCGCTCGTCGTATCCATCGTGCTGGCCGCCGACCGCGCGCGCCGATGGTGGCCCGAGAAAGAGCCCGCGCAGGAAATTATTCGCGAAATACCGCGGCCCACCAAAATCGATGAATCTGAGCGGCTGCGCACATTGCCGGAGCGCCTGAAGCCGCCTGGGAAGCCGTAAGGGAAAATCGTCGATCCGACCCGTCGGAATGAGCGTTTGGCTCCACGGAGGGCAGGGGACAATTGACGCCCGCACTGTTTCCAATGTGCACGCACGCCATGGCCAAAGGACCGGTGTGGATATTTGCATCATGGGAGGGCCGCGCATGATTTGCCGTTCATTTCCAAGAGCGGCGGGTTAGTCTGCGGGTGAAATGGGGAGATCGAGATGTTGGCGGGGATCACCCCCGAATGCGAAGCCCGCCAGCGCTCGATTCAGGTCCACACCGCGCGTCATCGCCAGCACCATAAATGCTCGTCCGAGCAGTGTCGGATGCATCAACGTCTGAAACTCCCGGGCTTCTTTCGGGTCCGGGACGGAGCCTTCGACGAAGTGTTCGCGGGACAGGCCGACGAGAAAATGATGTTGATCCGTGTAGCCTGCCAATTCGAGTCCGGCATCGACTCCAGCCTGCGCGAGATTGGTGAAATCAACATGCGCGGTCAGATCGAGCGCGCCCGGATTGGCGAGGGGATTCTCGGCGAGGCGATGCGCTCCACGGGCCTGAAGTGTGCCGCGATTGCGATCGAGCCGGTAATACTTCTCGTGGGAGAACCCGTAATCGACGACCAGCACGGCTCCGCAGACCAACCTGGCCGCCACTTCTCGCATCCAGGGCGCTGCGACGAGATTGAGCTCTGTCTCATATCCGTCCGGGCGCGGACCCAATCGGCGCACTGCGGCGGACAATTCGGGCGTGGAAATGGAACCATCCACGAAAGCGAAACGGTCGCCCTGCCATCCGACATACTGCTCAAACCAATTGCTACCGCGGCAAACCACGCGGTGGACTGGAAAGGCATCCACCAATTCATTGGAAAAATGAATGCCGGTAAAGGATGGCAAATCGCTCGGTGAATTGACCCAGTTGGTCTCTGCGAGTTCAGCCAGGGCTGTCTGTTGTGCCGCGCGCAGATGGAGCTGCGGTTCGATGATGATGCACTCCACGGATTCGGCGAATGCGGGAGCAAATCCGCGCAGGGAGCGAACGACGTCGGCCATGAGTTGGCCATGATGAGCGCCTTGCTCGACGAGTTGAAACGGCCGGGGGCGACCGAGCCGCTCCCACATTTCTGCCATCTGTCGTGCGACGAGGGCGCCGAACAATGGTCCGACAGACACGTTGGTAAAAAAGTCCCCCTGGCGACCAATCGGTCGATGGGCCGTGGCATAGTAACCGAGATCCGGTTCGTAGAGCGCCCGTTCCATGAACTCCCGAAACGTCATCGGTCCACGCGTGCGAATCGTTTCGCGCAAGCGATTGTGCAGTTCGGGGTCGGGGTCCGGTGTCATGCAAAAATCGTAGCAGCGAAGATCTCGCTCCAGCGCCTGTAAAATCTTCGATAAAGCGCCCGGCTTTCAGATCGCGTTGACGCCTCGGAATGCCCGCTTGCGCCGTTTCCCGATTCATGGGAGTTAGGAAGTTCGCAACGCCCATGTGGGATATTGTCCGTCCACGAAGACCCTTTTATCGAAAACCCTGGTTTCTGAGTTTCCTCGCGCTCTTCGCCGTGCTGGCGCTGGTCGGCGGGGTCTTCGGGTATGTGCAAAAGGAGAAGTGGGAACGAAAGGCTCGTGCGCTGGATTTTTCCAAACTGACCGAAATGGAGTCGGCCAGCATTATCTACGATCGCAACGGCGGCGTGCTCGGGCGGATTTTTATTCAGAATCGCGATCAGGTCCCACTGAGTGAGATTTCGCCGACGGTACTGACCGCGGTGGTGGCGGCAGAGGACACGCGCTTTTACGAGCACCATGGTTGGGATTTCATCGGGATCGTGCGTGCGTTCGTGCGTAATTTCGAATCCGGAGCCAAGCGACAGGGGGCGAGCACTCTGACTCAGCAGTTGGCGCGGAATACGTTTCCGAATGAACTGCCGCCCAATGACCGCAGTTACGAGCGCAAGATCTACGAAATCTTCGTCGCGCGGGAAGTCGAGAAACGGTGCAACAAGAATCAAATCCTCGAGCTGTATCTCAACCGGGTTTTCTTTGGCTCCGGCTTCTACGGCGTCGAGGCGGCTGCCCGCGGTTATTTTGGCAAGCGCGCCAAAGATTTGAATCTTTCCGAAGCCGCGACTCTGGCCGGATTGTTGAAAAGCCCCAGTAACCTTTCCCCCTGGCGCAATCGTCAGGCCTGCATCGAAAATCGAAATCACGTCCTCGATCGCGCCTTGGAAACAAATTTGATTACTCGGGAAGAATATGACCGGACGATCAAGGAGGATCTGATCGTCAAGAATCGCCGTCCCATTCATCAGGAAAGTTACGCGGCCGATCTCGTCGCTCAGCAGGTTGGCAAGCTGGTCGGGCGGGACAGCGCGGTCAGCGACGGCTATCGGATCTTCACCACCATCGATGTCAACCTTCAGAAGAAGGCGGAGCAGGCCCTGCGAGAGCGCCTGAGCGTGGTCGAGAATCACGAAGGCTTCGAGCACCAGCGCTTTTCGGAATACGACGCCAAATTCCGGGCGCACGCGCGGAAGGCACCGGGACCCGACGGCGAAGTGCCCGCGCTGGCTCCTCCGGAATATCTTCAAGGCGCCGTCGTCGTGCTCGACAATGCCACCGGTGGGCTCCTGGCGCTGGTGGGCGGGCGGGATTTTCAACACAGCGAATACAATCGCGCGCTACTCGCCCGGCGCCCCCCCGGCACGGCCTTCAAACCGTTCGTCTACGCGACCGCTTTCGAGGATGGAAAGTTTCCGGGCACGATGGTCAAAGATGAGGTGATGGACAACCGCCAGGTGATGATTGGTGGCATGACGGGCATCCTCGGTGAGTGGGGTCCGGAACGTGTGGACAATAAATACGAGGGACCGATTTCCGCGCGCGACGCCTTGGTGAAATCCAAGAACGCCGCGACCGTCCGGCTGGGCATGTCGATCGGTCAGGACCTCAAGGATGGCCTCAATAAAGTCATCGCCACCGCGAAGACCGCGGGGATTGAGAGTCCGCTGCGGGAATATCCCGCGACGTTTCTCGGGTCGAGCGAAGTGACCCTGCTCGAGTTGACGCTGGCCACGACGATCTTTCCCAACGGTGGCTGGCGCCCGCTCAAACCGCGCATCATCGATCGGATCGAGGATGCGGACGGTCGCGTGATTTACAAAGCGCGCATCGAGACAAAGCGCGTGATTCGTCCGACCACCGCCTACGAAGTGCATTCGTGCCTGAGCGAAGTGCTGGAGCGGGGAACCGCTGACCGGACATATACTGATCTCGGCGTCAAAAAATTTGACCTCGGGGGCAAGACCGGCACGGCCTACGGATTCACCGATGCGTGGTTCACGGGCTATTCCAGTGCCGTGACCTGCGGCGTTTGGATGGGATTCGACAAGCCCAATACCATTTACCGCGGAGCCTTTTCCAACGAACTCGCACTCCCCGTCTGGGCCAGCGTGATCAAAAGCACCTTCGAGGATTACCGCCCGGCTGAAATTGAGCGGCCACCGGGTTTGAGCAACATCGAGATTTGCTCGATCACAGGCTTGCGCGCCTGCCCGAAATGCCTCGAGGACTCCGTCAACCCACAGACCGGGGAGCGGATTTCCGTCCGCACGACGCATTCGGAAATGGCAACCGCTGAGCAGACCCCGAAAGACATTTGTGATTTGCACAGCGGCATCCCGCGCACCCACGTGGAAACGCGGGCGGCCGGGGAATGGCCACGGGCTGCGCTGGCGGTCGATGTCACCGCGCACGAACCCGTAAAGATGCGGTCGCCGACCGTGCTGGGCGACATTGATCCCTGGAACTCGACTCAGGCCGCGACCAATGCCTACGCCCGCCGCGCCTTGACCGGTCAGGTCGCGCCAGTGAGCAGTTCGGCGGACATTCCAGCACCGACGGAAGTCGTCGGCGCTGAACCCGAAGTGCGCCGTGCCGAACCGGTTGGGGTTACCGAAAAAATGGCTGGGCAGGAGCCAACCATCAATCTCGAGCCGCCGCCGCCCATCGAATTCTGATCCGAGTTTCGCCGTGGCGAATTCGGAGGATTCAATCGATTGCGGAAGTTAACCGCCGCTGCCGGGCAGCGACGCAAGGTAGCGAATCCGTCTCGAAGCGATCAGCCATACATTCGACACCGTCATCAGGATCACCCCCACGGTGATGAGCACGAGGCTTCGCTTCGGATTCAATTCCGGTCGGCTCCCGAGGATGAGCGCGACGAGCGAGAATCCCGCGATCATCAGCCACAGCATCCCGATCAGGACGTAACGCGCCCAGGGCCTCCGGCGCCAGATAGCCCCCAGCAGGAGGACCGCTGAAAGTGAATATCCGAGCAGTACTCCAATCAGCACGCGCCAGGGATTGATTTCACTTACCGCGTAACTGAAGAGCGCCAGGTTCGCGATGGCTAGGAGGAAAAAAATTCCGAGGAGGAAAAAACGCGCGGCGCGTTTCCGATGAGTGTGATGGTGAGGTTCAGTTGACATCGATGGGGCGGAATGGTGAGGCGGCGCGGAGGCTACCGGGAGGCCGGCGCCAATTCAATCACCCTTCCCGGCAACCAGCCGAGTCGGTCTCGGAAATTGGTGGGTCGCGTGTATTCGAGGATCAGCGCGCGGCCCGGTCCCGTCCGCACCACATCAAGCGGCCGACCCAGCGGGGCCAGCACCGTTTCCACCCGCGCTTCCCAGGTGCCTTCATGGCGCCGGTTCATTTTTGCCGACAGGACGTCAAAGCCCACGTCTTTGGGCGCGGCTGGCGGCCCCAGCAGATTGCCAAAGCGCGTGATCAGAAACCGTTGGCGCAGAGGTTCGGGAAAATCTTCGCCACACCAAATCATACCGCCGGGGGAAGAGTGCGCGTCAAAAGTGGCCAGACCCGTTGCGCTGCCGCCTCCGGCGGGTCCGAGGTTTTCGACCGGCAGAGTGAAATCAACGGCGGTTGGTGGCGGGGGCGTGTGTTCGTACGGGAATCGCGGTTTCACCGGCCAGTTTGAAAATTGAAACGGAAAACCGTAATGGCCGCCTGCCTCGATAAAATCCATCTCTTCGGGCGCGCTGGCGTCCGGCCCATTGCTCACCGTGAACAGCCGCCCCTCTCCATCCCACGCGAATCCGAAGGCATTGCGAATTCCGCGTGCGATGACCTTGATTTTCGGTTCGTCCGATTTGGGATCGAGCTGCCAAACGCAGGCTGTGATGTCCGTTTCGCCCTCCTTGGAAAACCGCGCATCTTCGCCTTCCTCGCCCCCATCCGTGCGTGCCCCGCTATTGACGTAAAGCATCCCATCCGGGCCGATGGCCAGATGGCCGACGCCGTGATTGTAGGGCCCGACGCCAAATGGATACCGGACCTTGAACCACGGCTTCGGATTCGCCGGGGGTCCATTTTCCGAGGACGTCGTTCGATAAATGATCACCTCGTTTTGCACGAACGCGTCGCCATCCTCGCGGCGTTGATTTGTTACGATCCAAAGCCGTCCCTCGGCGTCGCATAGGAATCCCAGCGCAGTGATGTCGTCTGTCCCGTTAACCAAATAGTCCGCCGCGCGAATAATTTGTTGTACGGCGCTGCTGGCGCGATCGAGCAGGTAGATATTTCCGGTGGTCGCCAGGGCGTAAACCGGAGCGCCATCACCACTCGTGGCCAGACGCGTGCAGAACTCCGGCAATTCCGCGGCCGTGCGAACAGTCCACCCGTCGGGGGGTGAGGGGAGCGGTTGAAATGCGGTTGCCTGCAAGAGTTCGGCATAGGTCTTGAACTGCGTTTGCGTGCGGACCTTCGCCACATCCTCGGCGGCGAACGGCGCGGCGTCATTCCCCCACGAACGCGCGGCGTAGGTCAGTACATCAGCCGCCTGCCCGTCATCGAGTACCTGCGCCGGCATGATCCCCGCATACTTTTTTCCCGCCACTTCGATCGGTCCTGACATCCCTTCGCACAGAGCTTTGATGACTCGAGATCGATCCCGCGCGAACCATTCGCTGCCCGCCAGCGGCGGGTAGACGGTGGGCACGCCTGTGCCCGTGAACTGGTGGCACATCGAGCATTTCTCGACGTAGATTTTTTCGCCGCGAACCAGCACCTCTGGGTCGATGGCGCCCAGCGAGGTGTGGAAGAGGAGGGCAAGGCAGAACGCGTTGCGAAGAGACATGCGCGCGAGATTAGGCGGCGGCGCTCACCGGTCAAACCATGTCGCGACGTTGGTTGACGGCTAACCTTGGGCCGCGGATCTCTTCGAGCCGCGAACCCGGAGATTTGGCCAAACGTCGAACGAGATCCGGCAATATCCGGGCGCTCATGTTCCTGTCCTGTCATGTGCGTTCCACGTGGGCGGTTCGCAGGTGAGATCTGTAAACCACCGATGTACTGGCATCGCTCGTGCTTGAGACAGCACGTCGCGTTCCTGCGGCGTTTGACCATCTGGCCATCCAAAAGAGGAGCGGTCCTGGTGTCTGAATGCCGGCACCACGGCGCGCTGATTTCCAAGACCCGGCGACCAAAACTCGATGTTCAAACAGGCATTCACCATTATTCTCACATCTTTGTGTCTCTTTTGTTCGTCCGAAGCGGCCAGCGACGTTTCGGTGCTCCCAAAAATCACGAAAGGGGGCGGGTTCAAGGGAAAGAATCCAAAGGTATTCACTCCTAAAAAGGCGACCGCGACGGCCGGGAAGGGTCCAATTACGTCGGCTCTCAATACCGGCAAGAGCGTTGTTGTGCGAACCGAGAGCAATGCAACTGCGGAAGGAATCCTCCGAATCGCGGTGCCGATCACCAAGAAGCGCGGAAAGAATGCCACGCTCACATTCCAGTCGGAGGGGCCCGCCACCTTGGAGACCCCCATTTTGTGTTTAAAAAAGACGCTTTCAGTGACTTTTGAATCGGGAGCGGGAGGGGAAATAAACGCCCCCATCACGACAAACGGCGGCGATATCACGATCAACACCTCCTTGCCGTTCACATTAGGAGCCGCCATCGATTCGGGCACGGGCCGCGTCGTCATCCAAGCGGGCGCGTTCCAATCGTCAGCCGCCCAAACCGTAAAAGCTCAGACGGTGGACATCGCGGCCAGCGGTGGGTTCCACTTCCTTGGCACTGTCAGTGGTGACCTCAATGTGGCTGGAACCGTGTCACCGGGCGCTTCGGGAACCGGACCGTTGCAAGTCACTGGCGCTCTCAATCTCCAAGCTGGATCGACGACCGAAGTAAACTTGGGGGGCACGGGCAAAGGATCGACCTACGGAAATCTTAGTGTGTCGGGATCGGTTACGCTGGGCGGCACTTTAAAGGTCGATTGCATCAATGGTTTCGAGGATTTGATCGTTCCAAACCAGACATTTACCATCATTAACGGTGGCGCAATCATTGGAACGTTTGACGGACTTCAAAACGGCGGTCGCGTGTTCCTTCCCGACGAACTCGGCAGTCTAAAGATCACCTATTCGGAAACAGCTGTCACTCTGAGCGAATGGCAGCCCATCTTTATCACGGCCATTTGGGATCCCGGCCTCGAAGACGCCGGCACTCAAGTCTATACTAATGCGCGCGCCCGAGGGCGCCGGCACTACTTTCAGATCCGAACCGAGGAGACGGACATTGGAGCCTGGAGATCCCGGCTGAACCCCACGTCCGGCGAAGCCGACCTTTATCTCTCCCGCGGTACTCTGCCGAGCACGACCTCCTCGCTTCGGCGGTCCACCCGGGTTGGCGCCGATGGTTTCGTCCTCAACCCGACCGAGTTTGCTCCTTCGCAAGATTGGATCGCACTGGTCTATGCTGATCCCGGAACCCCATGGACGTTCCTCACCGGACGCGCCTTTGTTCAAGACCTTGGCGCCCTGCGATGGACGGATTCGGACATGAGCGGCACGTATAACGTCGGCGAACCGGCCATCCCTTCGGTTGTAGCCAATCAAGTGATCGAAGGAGAAGGCATGCGCTTCTATAAGGCCACCGTACCGGTCGGCACGCTGGGGTGGAGCTTGTGGCTTGGCGGAAGCAATCAGGACATCGCAATTCGGAAAGCCCTCGTCCCATTCCCATCCGCGAAAAACCTTTACGACGCAAAGCAGGCCGGACGAATGCTCGTCGTCCCGCCGTACCTCGGAAGCGAAACCACAACCTATTTCCTAAGCGTGGCCGGCGATCCGGGCGATCCAATCAATTTGGACTCACGCATTCAGGAGGTAGTGGATATCCCCTATGATACCACGTTAAACGATGTGCAGGTTCCCGGCGCTCCATACCGGGTGTATCGGGTCCAGGTCCCCGTCGATCAAATCGCGTGGGACGTCAGCACCAAGCGAAACTCGGGGGACCCAAACGTCGCGGTTCGGCGCAATCTCGTCCCTGCGGAGTTCGAAAACGACGGCTTTTCAGAGGTGCCGGGTGATGTGACCGATGGAATAACATTGGTTCCTCCGTTCCTTACCAACGGCGCTTGGTTCATCACCGTTTATGGTGAAAGCAGTTACGGCTTCGATCTCCGAAATGGACCGCCTGTCGTCACACCGATAGCCTTCACGGATACAAAGACTAATGGACAGGTTCTTCGCACCGGTTGGCGCTATTACGGATTGTCCGATATCCCGAGCCAGTTCGGCGCTCCCGGCTGGGAGTTGGCGCTAACCAATCAGATTCCCGGAACCGAAATCGCTCTTCGCCGGAATGCAGTGCCCAGCCGCTGGCGGTCAAGGAAGGATGGTCAATCCACCATCATCAAATCCCAGGAACTGGACCTCTCTGGAACCGAGGGATTTCTTCAAAATCCGTTTCATCAACCTGACGTGTGGTATGTCGGGGTGTATTCCCCGGCCGAGCCGTTGGGGGCTTTCACTCTCGATGCGCATCCCATCCTTCCTCCATCCGCTTCTTTCGATGGCGGCTCTCGCACCATTCAAAACCTAAAGCCGGGATATTGGGAATATGTTCGCGTAACCGTTCCAGCGGGTGCCGCGGGTTGGGATATCCGGGTTCGAGACGTCAGTGGACCGAACCCAAAATTATCCGTTCGCCGCGACCTTCTACCAGCGCTTACTAAAGTCACGCTCATCGGCTCCACCCAGACGACCTGGCCGACCGGTTCTCAGAGGAATGGAGGCATCGATTGGACCGATCTGGACAACAATCCGGCCGCCGTTCCGGGTGGCCTTGCAATACTGGCGCCACCCCGTCTGCTCTCAGGAACTGGAATGCCGCTGGAGGCAGGAACCTATTATGTCGGTGTTTACAACCCGAGCCGTAGTGAGGAACTCTCATGCACAGTCGATAGTCGGGGAATTGGGACAGGCCTCACTTACCAGATGGCCGAAATTGATTACGAGGGGGGCTCTGACACCTTCGATAATCTCGCACCACGGGAAGCAAACTATTACAAAGTCACCATCCCGGACAATCAACCGAGCTGGGAGTTGCTTCTCCAGACAACCACTGGTGAGTCGGAGCTTGTCGTCCGGCGTGGTGCCATTCCCGATTTTGAAGCAGTAAACGGTGGAGACATTTATCTTTCCAATCGAGAGATCGAGATGGCGAAGCTGGGGCCCGAACGCTACGTTCTACTCCCATCGCTTGGCACCAGCACGATTCCCCCGGGTGACTACTATGTGGAAGTCATCGGGGCCGGGGAGAGCCCGTCAGGAAACACCATTGGGAGCGGCACTAGCGGTGGAGTCCTAACCAGTGTCGGTCCGTTGCCCGTGACTGAGTTGGGAACTCCAACTCAATCGGGAATCACTCATCCAGTTAGCCTGTTCGCGGGGCAGATCACTGCCTACCATTTCGACGTGCCGCAGGACGCGCAGAGCCTCGAAATTCGGCTGCAAAAGCGGGTTGGTGCATCCGCAATGGTGGTCATCCCCGGAGATCTCATTCCCAAGCCTGCAGCAACATATGGTGCGGATGGCGGGAACGGGGGAACTCCGATCAACATTTCTGAGAACAATACACTGGTTCTTACCGTCTCTAACCCGACTCCCGGCAAATGGAGCATTGCACTGAATGCCGGCATTGTTGAGGACGCGGCGGCCGAGTTGTTTATTAAGGTTCTGGGTGTCACCGAAATCGACTTTGATGGCGGGACGACGGTCGTCACCGCACACCAGCAAGCGACCGTTCAATATTTCTATGTGGATGTGCCCGCGGGTGCGACAGGCTGGGATTTCCGCATGCGCGATGTCTCCGGCCCCATGCCAAAAATGTCCGTTCGACGTGACGTCGTGCCAGGGCCGCCTGGATTGGTGACCCCAGGCTGGCCGTATTGGACCTTCGACCAATGGCCGAACGGATATCAAACGGAGGGCACGACGGACTGGACGGGGTATTCTCAGAATCCCGGCGGCACCCCCCTTCCTCCGCGACTCGTGACCGGAGTCGGCCGCCCGCTCGAGCCGGGCCGATACTACATTAGCGTGGCAAATAGCAGTTCGACCCAGGCCATTGATTATACTCTTGAGAGCCGAGGGATTGGAGATGGGATGACCTACCCTGTGCGCGCACTGAATGTTTCCGGGGATGCCCCTGTCAATATCGATGATCTCGCTCCGCGAGAAGCACGGTACTACAAGGTCGCTATTCCATCCGCGACTCCAGCCTGGGAAGTTACGCTCTCGGCCGATGTGGGAGAACTGGAATTGCTCGCCAGGGCCGGAACCATTCCAGACTTTGCAGCCAGCAATCGCGGATCTCTGTATGCCAATGCATCTTACGGCTTGGAGGTGGAAATGCAGAAGGCGGGTCCGGAACGTTATGTTCTGATGGCGCCTCAGAACCAGGATTATATTCCCCCTGGAGACTACTATCTCGCGATAGTCAGCGAAGGGCTCAATCCAGCGGGATCAACGATTGGTTCTGGGTCGAGCAGCGGAAAGCTGCAGAGCCGGGCGCTGCCAATGAAAGATCTCGGAACCGCCAACCCGGCTGGAACTGTCGAACAGGTAGATCTGGCACCAGCCCAGGCGAAGGCCTACTCGTTCCAAGTCCCAGCGGGGACAGACAGCCTTGAGGTTAAACTCGACGATACTGCCGGCGTCGCCTGGGTCAGCCTTGCCCCGGGCACTCGACTGCCGCGTGCACCCGGGGAGCCGCTGCCTGGACAGCCAGTAATTGGCGTGTCTCCCCACAATGACTATGGGGCCGATGGAGGGACAGCCGGAACAGCGAATGTCCGAATTCTCACTGTAGCCAATCCCGCTCCGGGTGACTGGCGGGTAGTTGTCAGGGCCGGTCATGATCTTGCGTCGCCGTATGCATTCAACACCGCGTCCGGGAATCTCGTGGTCACGGCATTATCAACGATCCCGCTCGCCTACGATGGTGGAACCTCTTCGGTGAGTGCTCAGGAGCCGGGCACCTGGCGCTACTTCGGGGTTGAGGTTCCGGAGGGCGTAGCGGGATGGGATATCCGCGTCAGAGATGTCGCCGGTCCGGTACCAAGTATGATGGTCCGCCGGGGTGAACTCCCCGCCGTGCCTGTGAATCTGATCCCTGGGAACCTTCCCAATGCCTGGGCCCCGGAAAGCGCCATCTCATGGCCGATCGGAAACCAATGGCTTGGACGCATCGACTGGACTGAATATCCAACAAACCCGGGCGGGGTGACGGTGGGGCCCCGGCTGGTCGCCGGCATCGGTCGTCCACTTGAAGCGGGTTTTTATTTCGTTGGGGTCTATAATAACAAACTCTCGAGCAGCAGCTATACGGTCGAAAGTCGCGGTATAGGCAACGGAAGAACCTTTCCGGTCACGGAACTGAATTTCGCGGGAGGTTCGGGCGCGATTACGGATGTGCCGGCCCGGGATGCTGCGTATTTCAAAGTCAACGTTCCGGCCAATGCGCCGAGCTGGGAAGTGTCCCTTGATCCGAACGTCGGCGAAATGGGCCTCGTCGTGCGTTCGGGTGCGATTCCTGACTTCACAGCCGTTCGGGCGGGAAACATCTATTCAAGCAACGGCGCGGTCAAGATGAAGAAGGCGGGAAGCGACCGTTATGTTCTCCTCCCCAATGTGAATCAGGACTTTATTCCGGCGGGCGATTACTACTTCGCGGCCGTCAGTGAAGGAGTTAATCCTCGTCCAACGGAATCCGGTTCTGGCAATAGCAGTGGAACGATCAGTAGCCACGGAAATTTGGTGGCTGTTGATCTCGGAACCGCCACCGTCGCGGGAATTGAACAGCCAATCGATTTGCTCGGAGGACAGATCAAAGCTTACCAGTTTACGGTGGCTCCGGATACGGACAGCCTCGAGATCCGTCTCGAGGGCACCGGGGGATTTCCAGCAATGCGCGTCGTTGCGGGGAATCGCTTTCCGATCCCTCCGGGGCTGTCGCCTCTCGGGACTTCTCCCCATTCAGAGTATGGATTCGATGGCGGAACCGCTGGAGTTCAGGCCGTCAGTATCCATACCGTTCCGAGCCCGGCCGCCGGAACGTGGACGATATTGGTTCGAGCAAGGCATGATCCCGCCATTCCCGCAGCCCCTGCGGATGCCTTCTTTCCGAATGCCTCCGGAAATCTAACCATCCGAAGCAAGCCCAACCTCCCGTTGAATTTTGCGGAGTCATTGAATTCTAATGGCGGGACGCACACGGACACCCGCCAGGCAGTTGCAGATGAGTACAATATCTACCAGGTTCCCGTTCCGGCGGCTTTGGACGGCAAGCCGGTCCTGGGTTGGATGATTAACACGGAGATCCTGCAGGGAGCGGTATCTCTCGAAGTGTATAAGGACTTCGCCAATCCAGCGAGCGGAATAACGGTTCCGATCGGGGTGGCCATCTTGGCACCTCCGTTTCTAACGTTTGATGAGCCGTGGTATATCCGGGTCAAAGCAAACGGTTTGACAACTTATCGAATAACGAGTCGGCCGATTACCCTGGAGCGATCGCCATGGGCGATGCCCTCCGCTCACAATCAAACGTTCGGCGACTCCGGCTACGATGAGGCCGGGAACCCGCTGCCCGGCGATCGTGGCGTTGATCTGCAGCAGGGCTACTGGCACTTTTATGCCATTGATGTCCCGGAAGACAATCAGGGGCTTCTGAAGACGGAGATCCAGGCGATTAGTGGAAATCCTGATCTGTATCTGCGGGAAGACGGGGTTCCCACGATCGATCACCGATCCAACGGTCGAAGCGGCGCCTCTTTGGCCCCACGCTACCTTACCGGAGCGACTACAAGCTACGGGAACTGGGTTCCAATTGCCGGCAAGACCGAAACCCGGCTCAGGCCGGGACGGTGGTATCTCGGCGTCCGCGCGAGTGGAAACTCCAATGTTCGCTATCGGCTGATCGCCTCAACCGGCGTCGTGCAAAGCCTTTCCCTGGATCCGGCGGGCAGCACACCGCAACTCCCGAACGCAGTCGCGGAAGTGGCCCTGCCTGACAACGACTGGCGCTATTTCCGCTTTGTAGTTCCTAATGCTGCACCCAAGAATTGGACGGTGAAATTCAACCAATTGGTGGGCGATGTGGTGATGTGGGTGAGAGATACCGTCCCGCCAGGGCAGATTGATTCCAATACGCGTTCTGCTTCCGACATCGCAGATTGGGCCAAGGATGCAAAGAACCAGGGCCCATACCTGGCCGGATACGACTTGCCCGGATCATATACCTTTTCGACGCCCCCTCTCCGCCCAGGGCACGTCTATTATGTGGGAATGAGATCCAATAACAGTGCGACATTTGCGATCGAGAGCAATACGGAGGACGGAGCGATTGATGTGGCACCAGCACTCGACTTCGAGTCGGGCACTGTGACGACGACGGTGCCTGCCAATTCCTCGATTAGCCACAGAATCATTGTTCCTGCGAATGGAACGCGATTCAAGTACACAGCGACCCATCCCTCCGCGATCAGCGTGAGAATTGAGCAAGGCACAGTTCCAAATGGTTCGGGGCCGCAGCATTTCGTTAGTACTTTGGCCAATTCATCCTTGAATCGGGCGCTCTCAGTCTCCTCGTGGCCTTGGGTTCCCGGGCAGACTTATTACGTGTGCTTCACAAACTCTGCAGCGTCAGGTCAATCCATCACCTTTGCGATGGACGGAAAAACCGCACTCACTGAAGACGAGGACAACGACGGACTGCTGGACGCATGGGAGCAGCTGCATTTCGGAAACCTGAGCCAGACCCCCGCTGGGGACGCTGACAACGATGGCTCCAGCAATGGAGCGGAGTTCGCCGACGGGACGGTGCCAACCGACACAAATTCCGCCAAGTATTCGCTGTTCGTTGTGGCGAAGAATGGAACAGCCAGCGCAGGTCCGATTAAGGTAAAGTATGATAAAGGCGAGCATGTCATGCTGGAGACAATTCCCACCCAGGGTTATGATTTCATTGGATGGACAGGGGGGCCATTTGATGGCGACAATTTTGCGATATCGGCGACGGGAACCATAACCATTCCGGCTGCAGGGACGTGGACATTCGGGGTGAATGCGGCAGATGGATCCCGCTTGAAAGTGGATGGCGTTGCCTATCTGACAGACAATACCAGTCATGATGTCCGCGATACTTTTGCTCAGATCAATCTCGGCGCAGGGACGCATACGATCGAGCTGACTGCCTTCGAGCGGGCGGATGGCGAAGGTCTCGAGTTATTCGCGGCGCTTGGCTCCTTCACGAGTTTCGGGCCGGAGTTCCGTCTCGTCGGAGATGTTCCCAATGGTGGTCTCGCGGTGGAAACGGTAGTGGATGATGTTGCCACTCCCGGTTTTTTGGTGCGTCAAGTCCAGGCTTCTTCTGCCCTCGTAACCAGCCTTTCCATCGCGGACGGATTGCTTGCCGGAACCACCCCTGCGCGGCAATCGATCATGGGGCTAATCGATTCCTTGAACTTCCTCACGTATAGCTGGAGCGAAGGGCATTTTGATGACAATGCCAATTTTCCGCTCGCAGATTCGATCCTCGACAACCCGCTCAATCTGACAATGAACGGGAACTATACGATCGTTGCACTTCACTCAATCCCGCTTGGCGCCGCTCTTGACGCGGAGAACCTGAATTGGTGGACCGGCGGTACTGTGCCGTGGCTTGGCGAAATGGATCCTGCCGCTGCGGATTCGATTGATGCTGCTGGAAGCGGACCGATCGGAGAGGGCCAGACTTCATATCTGCAGACTGTCGTCACCGGCCCTGGAACACTTACCTTCAGGTGGAAGGTCTCTTCGCACAGTGGTGATAATCTCGGTTTTCTCCGAAATGGTGTGTCACAGGCAACAATCTCCGGTGAAGTCGGATGGGAGCTCAGATCTTTCTCCATTCCGGCCGGAGTTCACACCTTGACCTGGCGCTACGTGACCGGTGGCGCCGGCACCTCTGGAAGTGACCGCGGCTGGCTTGATCAAGTCACATTCAGTCCTCAATAGACTTAGATCCGGCGCGGGAAACTTGCACGATCGAATGGATCGGTAACGGCGAGATATTTGTCCAGACCCGCAGCTTCGTCGGCGTGACAGTCGACCGCGGTCGCTGCGCTTCATTTCACGCTGGCTATGGCATGCCCCAATAAAAGACGACCAGCAGCAGAATTACCACGCACGCCACAGCCGAAATAACGGCGATTTTCCACCGCAGCCCTGCATCGCGCCATTTAAGTCCCGTAAAGCCCGCAAGGGGAGCAGGACAATGGCGGCATACCCCATTGCTGGTCGAAACCGCATAGCCGCAAACTGGGCAAGAGGATAAGGACATGGTTCCAGCCGTCGCAGAACCACGCGCAATTACAAGCGATCGATGGAAGAATGGATCATCGACTCTGAACCCGCGAATGTTTGCGGAGCGGCCCCGCAACAGCTGCGTCCAATCCGCGTCTGCGAACCAATCCCTCCCAACCTGGGCGACCGGATGAGAACCTGGCTGAATCCAATGATTGAACATTGATCAGAAACATCCCTGTCGCCCGCTTCGATTCCCCGTTAGGTTTAGCCATGGAAACCGATGCGCCACCGGAGAGTCACAGCCCAGCCCATTTCACAAACGCTTCGGAATATCAGCGTCTATTTGGGCGCCGCTTGATGGTATTGACGAAACAAAGAGAAGCCACGGCCGCTGCGGACGAACTCTGCCGGATCATCGCCGTCGAGACAGTTTCCCCAGCCTGTGGGTGACAGCGCAATTTCTCGATGGCTCAAAAAGGGGTTTTCGCCCCGACATGATCCGGCAGGCTGACGACGTGGAACCGAACCCGGTAAACCGGAGTTAGCAGAGGGCAGCGAAATGCGTCGCTGACTTCGATCCGGCACCGCGCGCTGGCGGGGGTAACGTCGATCGAATGCGTCATCAGCTTCCTCCGCGCAACAGGACCGTGCATTCACGCAATGCCGGGTGGCCGGGAACTCTTATTTGGGGAGCGTGATGCTCTCCTCTTTGACCTCAATGCGTTCCACTTTTCCACCGGAAAGCCTGCCTCGTTGTCACGTTTTCCCCACGCTTCCAGCGCGGCTTTAGGGCTTGGATTCCAGCCAGGCTTTGAGTTCGGCAAGATCGGCAGGAGTGAGCTTTCGCTTCGGCGGCATATAGCCGAAATCGACAAGCACCCGAATGGAGTGGGCGTGGGCTTTGAAGAGGGGCGCACGGTCCTTGTCATCGGCGTGGCATTTTGCGCAGGCCTTGAGCTTGAGCGGCTCTCCATAAGGCGGGGCCGGATCGTGCTCGGGATAATGCATGACTGGGATGGGTTGGTCGGCGATGTGCTTGTTGAAGGCGCGCAGCAGCGCCGGATCATTGATGAAATCTTCGCGCGCCGGGTGGATCGCGAGTGGACCCGAGGCATGGCATTTGTAGCAGCTCACCGCTTCCATCTTGATCTCCGCGCCTTTGATCTCAGCAAAGTAATCGATGGGTGGATCGGTGGTGAGATCCTGGACGATCGAGAAGTATCCCCAGCCGTCATCGCGAGCCGTTTTCTGGACCAGAAGATAGACGTTTGCGACGGCGTTGGAGAATCCGGAGACGTGATTGAGCATCGGCCGGCGAATCACATCCTCCTGGGTGCTGACGAGACCGACATCGGAAACGGGGACGGCGGCTCCGGAATCGAAAAGCCGCCGCGCCTGAAGCATGTAGTCCTGGATCTCCGCGGTCGTGAGCCCCTTCACGTCGGGTCGCGGATGCGGAGGCAGAGGGACAATGGCGCTGGTCCAGGGTCTATTGAGTTTCTCCGGTCCGGCGGTGGAGCTGGCCGCGACAAAGTCCGCATGAGTGAACTTCGACAAATCGACCGGTGGTTCGAGGAGCAGTCCTGAGCCAGTGGAGGCGACCGGCTTTAACCCGAGAGAGTTCCCGATTTCTGCCGCGATTGCGGCGACACCCATACCAAGGGCGACCGATGTCGCGAAGGTGATGGCGGATGACTTCCGGTGAATGAACAGTTTCATTTCAATGCGCAGTGGTCAGTGATTGTTTTAGCAATCCGAAGGCATTGACAAGCCATCGGCGAGATTAGGGTTCGGTTAGTGCAGGAGAGCACCCGTTCAATGCTGGAAACGTTCGCGATATTGGCCGGGGGTGGGGCCGGTGGATTTGCGGAAGCAGCGGGTGAAGTGGCTTTGATCGGTGAAGCTGGTCTCGGCCGCGAATTAGTCCGCGCAGCCGCGATCAGGGTTTCCAGCGGTAGAGCAGCACCTTCGCTTTGTAGTCTTCCTCGACGAAGATCAGATACTCGCCATCCGCGCGCCGGTGCGCGGTGATGCCGGTGAGCAGGTCGATCCAGCCGGTGTTCTCCACGCCCCCAACCGTCGGGCCGGGATCGAAGGTGCCGACTTCCGCGCCGTCGCTCAGGCGGTTCACCCAGATTTTTCCACGGGCCTTCCAGCCGCCGCTGAAAGCGTAATCGCCCGCCACGGCCATGCACCCAGTCTCCGCGCCCGCACCCGGCGCGAACGCAACGGTTCCGCGATTTCCGGCGAGATAGTTTTGGCAAATGAAGACGCGCGAAATGTGCCGCATGTCGCTGCCTTCATCGGCGATGACGAGCAGGTCGCGGGCGGTATCGTAAAAAACACGCGCGACCTTCTGCACTCCTTTTGGCAGCTCCATCACCGTGACTTTGTCGGCGCGATAGATCGGGTTGCCCCTGGCATCGAGCCCTTGGAAATCGTAGCGGAAAAATCCGTAAGCCATCCAAATGTTGCCACTCGCATCGACCCAAAATGGCCCCGGTTTCACGTGCTCCGTGTTCGCTGAAAACTCATCGGCCTGATAGTCGCCATCGCCATTCACATCGCGCCAGATCGACGTTCCGCTTGGTTTGTTCGGCGGCCATTTCAAGTCGGTGTTAAAGAGATCATTGCCCCATTGCAGGATGAGTCCCGATGGCACCGCGATCTCGCCGTCGTAGCGGAAGATGTTGATAAAATTGCTCGCAAACATCCCGCCGACGAACAGGAAACGTTTGCCTTCCAGCCACACGATTTGCGGCGACGTGAGTCCATGCTCGCCTTGCTGTTTTACGAAGGTCAGCCCGCGCGGATCGTTCGGATATTTGTGACGGTCGAGCGAGTAACCGACCCACTTTGCCTCGTGGCCCGGCCCCCGCGAGAAATCCATTTTGTAATGCTCCTGCACGCCCCATACGTCGGTGGCATCCGTGGCCGGATCCGGCGCGACGACATCGACGAAAAAGTTGCCAACAAGTTCCCACGCGAGCTTTCCCTCGGGCGAAAATTTCCGCAGCACCGTGCCCATCTCGCTCATCGCGACGTAGATGTTTCCCGCCGCATCCATGCCCGTGCCGCGAATTCCCCAAAATTTCAGCGGCGTCACTTCGCCCGGCGTGCCCGACGCAATTCCGCCACGCTCGCCGAAGGCCCGCATCAGCTTCGGCCGGGTGGGATCTGCGATGTCGTAGAAAAGAATCTGCTGCCGCGAGCCTGTGCCCGAATCCGCCACCATCAGTTGCCCGTCAATCGCCAACGAGAGCGCGGTCGGCTGGTCGAGTTCGGGAAACGTGATGCGCTGGCCATCGCACTCGATTCCCTTTGGCACAAATTCCCACTCGTTGTGCTTCGGGTCGGTGTATTCGACGATGAGCTTCCACCGCCGCCCGGCCTTGTCCGTGACCTCCAGGCTATTCGCTCCCACGTCTGCGTTGCCGATCACATCACCATCCTTATACACGCCAAATTTCTTCCCGCCCTCATCCCAATGGCTCCACGTATTCACCGTCCCATCCGGCTGCACTTTTGTGTGGATGAAGAAGTTCTGTACCCACTTCCCGTCCGCGCCGGAAAAGGAATTGCCGAGCCAGGTGACCGTGTAATCCAACGGTTCCCCGGCCCGTAAACCCGCAACGGCACCAAATAGCGTCGCGCAAAAGAGTGCGGGTGTCAGAAACTGGAAACCGCGTTTTGAAAGATCGAAGTTCATTATGGTCGCTGTGGGACTAAAGCGTCTGCGGCGGGAAGCAAAGGCTCGGCGGTTTTGAAGAAGTTTGCGTCGAGTGCGTCGGCCCACATGTGGGCGGCCTTCCGCTCGCCGGCTTCGCTGAGATGCACTTTGTCCACGGTGTCGTCGCTCCCGAACGTGTCGTAATCCGCGCCGGGAAAACAGTGGGCGTCCTCGCGGATCACCCGTTCCTGCACCCGGCGAATCTGACCGAAGCCATCCGGTGGTGATTGCCGGTTGACTACGACCGCGAGCTTGGGAAAAGCCGTGTCCATTCGCGCTTGCTCGATCCACGCTTTGTAGTTCGCAAAGAGCCTATCCTCGTCACGCTCCGGCCAGTCGTTCTGGCCTTGATCAGCCAGAATCGCGCGCAGCCCCGTGACCGCGCAGTATTTTTTAAGGGCGTGTTCGAGCCGGATGTAAGGCATCCGCGCCGACGACTTCACAAACGGATGCTCGAACATTTCTCCGCGCGCCGACTTCGCCCAATGTTCGAGGCTCGTTCCCCCAAACGCGGCGTTCAGCAGAAGCACGGGCGCGTTCTGGGCCCTGGCCACATGCTCCGCGAACGTCGCCCAAAAGTAAGTGCCGTTTCCCGCCGGGGCGGGCTGAACCAGCGAATCAAAATGCCGGCCCACGACGGGCGGCAGCAGGCTTGGATCGCCTGTGGATTTGTAGCGGCGTTGCACTTGCGGATCGCCCGTTGGCAACGCGATTGTGTTAACACGATCATCTTCCGCACCCGGCAAATTGATCAACCCGCCGTGCGCCACCGAGTGTCCGACGACCACAAAAACTTCGCCGACACCAACCCGCTGCACGCGCGCCGTCGCAAACTTGATCCCGTCACCTCTGACCCGCGCCTCCAGCGAATACCAACCGGCAGGCGCGTTCAGCGTTCCGCGAAAAGTGAAGTCGGGCTGCGCGGTGCCAATGACGCTCCAGTCGCCAGCCTTTCCAGTGGCGACATCGACAAGGTGGGCCTCGACCGTGGCTCCCGGCCACGCACAATTTCCTGCAACGGGGATTGTGGCGTTGCCGGATAAGTCGCGTTGGAAAACGAGCCGATTAGCCGGCGAAGTGATCGCGACCGTCGGCCGCGCGTCCGCTCCTGTGCTCGGTTTCAAGTTAATCAAGGCCACGGCGGGAGCGGGCAGTTTTAGTCGCAGCAATCCATCGTCCGCGGCCATCGTCTCTGTTCGCGCGGTTTGAAAATCGCGGCTTTCATCAACCACGCGAATCTCCGCCGTGACGCCGCCCGTCCACGCAAAGCCACTCCAAGTCAAAACCACCTCGGAACGCGGATCGGCGAAATTGCTCACGAGGATCGACGCCTCACGCCCGTCCGTGGCGAGCCCGGCGGCGATGTCCAGTTTCCCAGCCACTGGACCGCTGGCTTCGACGCGGCGCGGGGTGTCGAGCAGACCGCGAAACGCCCGCATCGCCTGCCACGCCTTTTGCGGAATGCCTTGCTCGGAAAAGAGCCCGAAGCCTCCGCATTCGCCGTGAAATAAATTGCACACATCCATCGGCGCATCCTGGAGTTCAACCAGCGAGGCCGCGATGAAGGCTGCGCCGCGCGCGCCGGCCATCTCGTCAAATGCCCGTGTCCGCGCCTCCGCCGGAGCGCCGCGCGAGAGCGGCTTCCACGAGTTTTCCGGGAGAAAATTCCATTCGTTCAGATGATTCTCGGTTTCATCAAAGCCTCGCGAATCCAGCAATCGCCGGATCGCCCGCCCGCGTGCGGCCAACTCCGACGGGTCGTTTGTGTAGCAGTGCCACGAGAAGAAATTCAGCGGCACATTCTCCTTTCGGCACATCGTCAAAAAGGCCGCCGCAAATTCGGTGGGCTGAAATTCTCCGGCCACAAAACTTCCGCTCGCACCGAGCGCGGGCCCACCCACTTTCAACTCGGGAAACGTCTTCTTGATCGCCTTCGCCGCCGTGCGATACAGCCGCAAATAATCCTCGTCAGTCCCGCTCCACATCGCGGGCCGGTTCTCGGGCTCGTTCCAAATCTCCCAATAGCGGATGCCGTAATGGAAACCGTCGGCCCAGCCTTCGTTGTAGTGGCGAATGATCCCGAGACAAATCTCCGCCCATTTCTCCGGGTCCGCCGGTGGATGCGTGAAACGGCGCACGCTCGTGTGCTCGATGCTTTCGCCGAGGCGGTAAATCGGCTCGGCTCCCGTGGCGCGGACGGCGGCGATGTATTCGTCCGTCAGTCTGAAATCGTAGCTCGCAGGCAGGGATGGGTCGGCGTCGGGGTTGGGAAAAACCGCGTGATGATCGACGGCATAGGGATTCGGCCAGCCGCAATCGTGCAGGCGCGTGAACGGAATTTTCAACTTCCGCTGGCCTGCGATCACATCGAACATTCCGCCCGGTGCCAGCGGCCCTTTGTTCACTCCGTTTAGCGCCCGAATGGTCCCGGCAGGAACCGAGAAATCAACGCGCAGGGCGGTGTCATCGCCAAGCGACAACCGCGCGATCGTCAGCGACAAGAAAAGGATGGCACGAAGCGGAGTGGAGAATCTCATGGGCGATCGTCAGGAGTCTGATGGCAGCAGGAGAAACGCCTCCGCGGCGTGCCAAGTGTGTGATGGCGAAATTCGCATTGCGACCAAAACCGGCGCGATAGTATTCAGCCCGTCATAATGTGCGGGGCTGGCGTGCGTCTCCCACGTCAGCGGATTGTCGCGGTTATCCGAAGCATGGGTCATGGGCCGTTGCTGGGGATCAAACTATTCTTCGTCGGGCGGACGATAACCGACGGTTCCACCGTGCGTTCGATGGCGACGACATGAGGTTTACCAAAAGCCCCAGGCCGCAGCGGTGCCCGAGTGGGGCCTGGCTCTTCGCCGTCCCCCCGATCTTCCCCAACGGCGAGAAACCGTCTGCGCTGCAGACGGCAAGAGCTACCATGCTACGGACAGGCGTACAAAAAGTGCATCGGCGCCATTGTCCCTCGTTTCGACTTGGGCCAACAGCGGATCCCAGATGGGCTGATAGCTCGGGATCACCCGGATCGCAGGTGTAAGCGCAAAGTCGTAAAAGACTTCCACTCCTTTCTCGTCGCGGATGTCCAATGCGCCATTGGTGGCGTGCGAGACGGTTTCTTCAAGTCATCGCTAGTCCCGCTGGAGTAGAATCCCACGCCAAAGCTGTCGTTTGGTCTGACATCGAGGAGCCCATTAACGAGTTTGGTCGTCGCGGTGCTCGACGTTTCGCGGCACTCGGTCTATCCCATTTCGGATGCTGAAATGGTTGAACAAACATCCATTCAGCGCTTTGAAGACGCTCTCTGATCTACACCCCGAGGGCGGCCGTATGATCGTCGAAACCGTCATATTCGCCGATGCAGACAAACGCGCGCTACTTTTCTGTCCATTAAAAAAAGACCACCCGTGGAAGCGATCAAGCGTCACCTTTTTCAATCGGAAAGGGTTCATCGACTTGCTTGCTACCTTCGGACTGAGGACTGACGAGACCGATTGGATCAATGACCACAATCGCGACAGCCACGACGAAAGACTCATCCGCGGAAGCTTCCTTTGCACGAAGGACAACGCGCTTGCGGCCGAGTTCCCGCATTACCGCCGGTCCGGTGGCTTTCACAAGACCTGGCAGAAAAGTCGTGACCCGTCCCCATCTCCAGAGAAGCCCGCACCGGATCTCATGGACGCAGGTTAGCTGTTTACGCGGGTGGTCCGCCCGCGCAGCGATGTCGCAAGGCAACAGGAACGCGGAGACGGATGCGGGGGAAGCGCTTCGATTCACGCTCGAAGCGGGTTTTGATCCGGTGAAAGCCGGGACGAGGCGTCACGATGGATGATGAGGATCGTCGGCTCCGACAAAGCATTTGCACATAAGGAGGCCACGGGTACGGTCCACGGTCCGCATGGATTTTTTAGCCCGCATCGATCACGACCTCAAAGAGGCCATGAAGGCGAAGCAGGCCGGGAAATTGAGCGTTTTACGGATGCTCAAGAGTGCGCTGGTCCAAATGTCACTCGAACCGGGGCGGGCGGAGACGCCGCTTTCCAACGAGGAAGCGCTGGCCGTGGTGCGCAAGGAAATGAAAAAGCGCCAGGATGCGATCGAGAGTTTTCAAAAAGGGGGTCGGCCTGAACTGGCCGAGAAAGAAAAGGGCGAAGCGGAGATTCTTGGAACTTATTTGCCGAAACCCTTGAGCGACGCCGAGTTGGCCGCGCTCGTGCGCGAGAGCATTCGCGAAGCGGGTGCCACTTCGAAGGCCCAAATGGGTGCGGTCATTCGGCTCACGGTATCGAAGTCGGAAGGCCGGGCCGACGGACGAGCCATCAGCACGGAGGCCGCGAAGCAACTTTCCTGATTGACCGATGATTAGTGCCATTATCGTTGCAGCCGGCGCCAGCCGACGGATGGGATTCGACAAACTCACCGCCACGCTCTGCGGACATCCCGTCATCTGGCACAGTCTGAAAGCGTTTAGCGACACGCCGTCGATCGGGGAAATCGTGCTCGTGGTGCAGCCGGATCGGGTGGAGGAATTCACGAAGCTGGTCGAAGGGGCGAAATTCGAGAAGGTTCGCGATGTGATCGCCGGCGGCTCCGAACGGCATTTGTCAGTCTGGAACGGCCTGCGCAGCATCGAAAGCCAGGGCAGCGAATATGTCGCCATCCACGATGGAGCGCGGCCAATGACGACGCCGGAATTGATCGAACGCACGATCGAGGAAGCGCGCATTCACGGCTCGGCCTGTTGCGCGTCGCCCATTCCTGATACCGTCAAACGGGCCAGCGTCGAGCAGATGGTGCAGGAGAGCGTCGAGCGGAGCGGGCTGTGGGCCATGCAAACCCCACAGGTCTTCGCCAGTGGGCTGATCCTCCAGGCGTATGCGTCGCTGATTGCTCGCAAGGAAATGGTGACCGATGAAGTCAGCGCCGTGCAGAAGCTCGGCAAACGCATTTTTCTTCTGAAGAACGAGGACTGGAATTTCAAGATCACGTATCCGCACGACCTCGAACTGGCCGAGCATGTGATGGAATTGCGCGCCCGGAAGGAGACACCCAAAAAACTGCTCAAGACGTCGTGAATCACATTCCTTATCGCCTGACCACTCTGCCTAACGGCGTTCGCATCGCGACCGCACTCATGCCACACATGCGCTCGGTGGCCGTTGGATTTTGGGCCGCCGTGGGTGGTCGGCACGAATCGGTGCGCCAGGGCGGCATCGCGCATTTCCTCGAGCATCTGCTTTTCAAGGGAACGCAGCGCCGCAACGCGCGACAGATCACAGAAGACGTCGAAGGGCTGGGCGGCTATCTGAACGCCTTCACCACTGAAGACCACACTTGCTATTACGCGAAGGCGGCGGCGGAGCATCTCCCGAAACTGTGCGACGTGCTGGCCGACATGTATGTGGAAAGCGCGTTTCCGGCCGTGGAAATCGAACGCGAGCGCGAGGTGATCCGGGAGGAGATCCTGATGTATCGCGATCAGCCGGCGCAGCACGCGCAGGAGTTGCTGACCGAAACGATGTGGCCCGGACATCCGCTGGGCCGGCCCTTGACGGGCACCATCGAATCCGTGGCCCGGCTGCACCGCGACGAGATGATGGATTTCCGCAAATCACATTATTGCGGCCGAAATACGGTCGTCACCGTGGCGGGCGAGGTCGAGCACGAGGAGGCGGTGGCCATTCTCGAACCGCTGCTCGGTGGACTGCCCAAAGGCCGTGCCCCGCGTTTTGTCCGCGCGCGGACGCAGGAAGGTCAGTCGGCCCGAGTCCGGCTGTATTCGCACGAGACTGAGCAAACCCATCTCGCGCTCGGATTTCACGCCTTCGGGCGCCGCGACGAACGGCGTTTTGCGCTCAAGCTCCTCTCGGTCATTCTGGGTGAAAACATGAGCTCGCGGCTGTTTCAAAAACTGCGTGAGCGCCACGGCTACTGCTATTCCATCCAATCGAGCACCGTGACGCTGGAAGACGCCGGCGCTTTCAGTGTTTACGCCGGGATTGATCCCTCGAAGCTCGAGCGCGCGGTGCGGATGATCTTGCGCGAGCTGGAAATCATCTGCCACCGGGCACCGAAGCTCGCTGAATTGCAGAAGGCGAAAGACTACACCATCGGCCAGACCTGCATGGGGCTCGAATCAACGAGCAACCAGATGATGTGGATGGGTGAATCGATCATCGGCTACGGGAAAATTCTCGATCCGGAGGAAGTGGAAATGGCTCTCGCACGGGTCACGCCGGCCGAGATTCAGCGTTGTGCCTGCCATTGCCTGAATCACAGCCGACTGGGCGTGGCGGTGGTGGGTCCGGAGCACGACGCCGACCAGATCCGCGGCTGGCTCGGATAAACAGACGCTCAGTCGAGCCCGAACTTTTCACGATACCGCTCTCGCTCGACGCGGTCGCCCGGAGGCTGTTCGTCCCGGTAGAGAATGCAGTCTTCGAGCACGAGCGCATCCATCTCGCAACCAAGGAAGCAGCGGATTGCGTCGGCTGGGGTGCAGACGATGGGTTCGCCGCGGATATTGAAGCTCGTATTGACGATGACGCCGCAGCCCGTCTGGCGCTTGAATTCGCGGAGCAGTCGGTAATACCGCCCGTGCCGTGCCTCATCAACCGTCTGGATGCGAGCAGAGAAATCCACGTGGGTCACGGCGGGTATTTCGCTCCGGGGGACGTTGACTCGCTTCCGTAAATCCGGATCGGCTTCGACTTGTTTCTCCGCTGGTGAGAGTTTGCGGCGTTTCTCGGGGAGAACCTCGGCCACCAGCAACATGGAAGGGGATTCCTGATCGAGATCGAACCATTCGCTCGCGTCTTCCGCCAGAACACTCGGCGCGAAGGGCCGGAAGCTTTCGCGGAATTTGACCCGCAGATTCATCCGACTTTGCATTTCCGGATTTCGGGCATCGCCGAGAATGCTGCGGTCGCCGAGGGCGCGCGGTCCGAATTCCATCCGCCCGTGAAACCAGCCGACCACCTTGCCTTCGATTAAAGCAGCGACGGTGTCCTTGAGCAGGGCCGCCTCGTCAGGAGGTGAATGAAAAATCAATTGCTGGCGATCGAGTTCGGCCCGGATTTCGGCAGACTCAAAACGCGGCCCGAGCAGGCAGCCTTTCATCGAGTCATCCGTGCGAATCGTGCGCGGAAATTCCAACAGCTGATGCTGGACAAACAGCGCCGCTCCGAGCGCGCCACCAGCATCGCCGGCCGGTCCCGGAATCCAAATCCGATCGAAGATTCGTTCGCGGAGCAGAACACCGTTTGCGACGCAATTCAGCGCGACGCCGCCAGCCAGCACGAGGTTCCTCGAACCCGTGAGCGCTCGGGCCGTTTGCGCCATGCGCCGCACGATTTCCTCTGCCACTTTTTGAATCGATGCCGCCAGGTCCATCTCACGCTGGGTAATCGTCGATTCCTGCTGTCTGGGCGGTCCCCCGAAAAGCGCAGCCATTTTTTCTCCCGTCATGGTGAGGCGATGGGTGAAATCGAAGAACGCCAGGTTCAGGCGAAATGAACCGTCGTCTTTTAAATCGAGCAATTCCTCGAGGATCAGGTCCGCGAACCGCGGGCATCCGTAGGGCGCGAGACCCATCAATTTGTATTCGCCCGCGTTCACCTTGAAACCGCAGAAATACGTAAACGCAGAGTAGAGCAGACCGAGCGAGTGGGGGAATGACAGCGTCCGGTGCAGTTCAATCCGCCCACCTTTGCCATGACCGATGCTCGCGGTGTCCCATTCGCCGACGCCGTCCATGGTCAGGATGGCCGCCTCATCGAAGGGTGAGGGGAAGAACGCGCACGCGGCGTGCGATTCGTGATGGCCAGTGAAAGCAATCTGCCGGGTGAAATCTCCGCCCAGCGCCTTGCGAATTTCGCGCGGCAGATGAAGCTTCGTTTTCAGCCACGGCGGCATCGCCATCATGAACGACCGCAGCCCGGCGGGCGCATACGCGAGATACGTTTCGAGCAGCCGGTCAAACTTGAGCAGCGGTTTTTCGTAGAAGACAACATGATCGAGATCGCCCGCCGCGATCTTGCCTTCCCGCAGGCAATAATCGACCGCATGCACCGGGAAAGCTGGATCGTGCTTGATCCGGGTGAAGCGTTCCTCCTGCGCGGCGGCCACGATCTCGCCATCGATCACGAGCGCAGCCGCGCTGTCGTGATAATAAGCGGAGAGACCAAGGATGCGAGTGGGCATGCCCGGCCAGTTAGCGCTGGGAACGTTTAGCCGATCAAGGCCGCTGATTCGCGGATCGTTGACGAGCGGCGCGCCCCTTTCGCGGCGCGTAAAGTGACGCCCGCGGTTCTTCGTCTCGGGGGATGGAGAATGGCAAGTACGCCAGCAGCCCGACGATGGGAACGCAGACGACGACGATCGTCCAAAAGCGCCGCTGCCCTTTCGAGAGATCCTGCGCCCGAATGCTCGAGATAGCGCACGCGACAATGGCCACCCACAAAATCAGAGCAGCGGCTCCGATTCCACGGTTCCATGATGCCGAGGAAAAGCTAAAGCGATGGAGCAATTCGGACATGCCGAGAGGGTCGTCGGCTGGCCATCGGTTTAGAGCACTTGCTCGTCGGGCGGCAGGAACATGCGGAAGCGATTCTTGTCGATCGCTTTCATGTAGGCTTCGGTCGAGGAGACATAGCCCTGCTGCATCACGTGCCAGATGGCGTCGTCCATAAACTGCATGCCCTGGCCTTTGCCGCCGATGATCACGTCCTGGAGTTTCTGCGTGGCGCCTTCTCGGATGATCGCGGCGGCGGCGGAATTGACGACAAGGATTTCGTTCACGGCCAGCCGGCCACCGCCATCGCTTCGTTTCAAAAGCAACTGCGCCACCACGCCGCGCAGCGAATTGGCGAGCATGGTTCGCACCTGGGCCTGTTGGTCCGAAGGAAAAACGTCGATCATGCGATCAACCGTTTTGCGGGCGTTGTTCGTGTGCAGAGTGCCGAAAACGAGGAGGCCCGTTTCCGCGGCGGTGAGAGCAAGTTGAATGGTCTCGAGATCGCGCATTTCGCCGACCAGCACGATGTCGCCGTCCTCACGGAGCGCCGCTTTTAAGCCCGTGGGAAACGTGGTCGCGTGTTCGGGAACCTCCCGCTGGGTGATGATTGACCGTTTGTTCGAATGCACGAACTCGATCGGCTCCTCAATCGTGATGATGTGCCGCTGGAAGTTCGTATTGATGTAGTCCATCAGCGCCGCCAGCGTCGTGGACTTGCCGGAGCCGGTTGGCCCCGTCACCAGGACCAGTCCGCCTCGGAGATGGCCAAATTCCTTGACCACGGGCGGAATTCCGAGGTCGTCGAGCGACATGATTTTCGTCGGGATGAGACGAAACACGCAGCCGTAGCCATGGGATTGCTTGAGGTAGTTGCACCGAAACCGCGAGTGCTCATCCATTTCGTAAGCGAAATCGAGATCGCCGGTTTCATTAAAGCGTTCCCAGCGCGAGGGCCCGGTGATTTCGCTCATCATGTAGGCCATCTCGTCTCGCGTGAGAACCTCGTTGCGGATCGGTACGATTTCGCCATGACGCCGGATCTTGGGCGGTTGCGACTCGCCCAGGTGAAGGTCGGAAGCGCCGGCATTGATGAGCACTTCGAAGAATTGATCGATGTAGGCCACGGAACGGGGAGGTGAGTTAGAAAAGTTGCGGTCGAGGGGGAAGTGCCATTAGTGACGGGTCTGCTGGGCGATGTGTTGTTTCATCAGCATCTTCTGGTCGGAACGGGCGAGCGTTTCTTCGGCGGAAATAATCCCGGCATCGAAAAGTTCCATCAGGGAATCGTCCATCAGCTTCATGCCGTTCTTGCGTCCCGTTTGGATGATGCCGGGCAGCATGAATGTTTTGGCCTCGCGAATGACGTTGGCGACGGCAGGGGTGTTGGTGAGAATCTCGAGCGCCAGCGCGCGGCCACCGCCATCATTTCGAGGAATGAGCTGTTGCGAGACGATCCCGCGCAACGATTCCGAAACCATGATGCGAATCTGCTCCCGCTGATCGACGGGGAAAACATCAAGCACGCGATCAAGCGTTCGCGAGGAATTTCCCGTATGCAGCGTGCCGAGCACCAGGTGACCCGTTTCCGAAGCGGTGATGGCGAGTTGGATGGTCTCCAAATCGCGCATTTCACCAACCATGATGACATCGGGATCTTCACGGAGCGAACCGCGGAGCGCGGCGCCGAAGGACAGGGTGTGGGTGTGTACTTCCCGCTGCGTCACGTGGCAGTTTCGGGAGGCGATGATGTATTCGATCGGATCCTCGAGCGTGATGATGTGGTCGTGACGATGCTCGTTAATGAAGTCCACCATCGCGGCCAGGGTTGTCGATTTGCCCGAGCCCACGGAACCCGTCACCAGGATGAGACCATTGTGAAACTGGGTCAGGCGCTTGAGAATTTCCGGCAGGCCGAGATCGTCCATCGAGCTGACCTTGGTCTTGATGATTCGAAACACCAGATCCAGCCCCAGGCGGTGCCGCACCACGGACGCGCGGAAGCGGCCGAGCGGGTTCTCGTAGGCGAAATCCACGTCCCCCCGTTCCTCGAGTTGCTCCTTCTGGGGATCGGTCAGAAATCCGTAGGCGAGGCGTTCGGTATCCTCGGCGTTCAAGGTATCCGCCTGCAACCAAATGGGCTCGAGTTTCCCATACCGGCGCCAATGCGGAACGGTGTTGACACTGAGATGGATGTCCGACGCGTCGGATTCTTGTCCGATATGTAAGTATTGATCCACATGGGCGAGCGTATGGTGCTCGCCGTCGCTGGGACCAAGGGGGGTTGTTTCTGCCATGATGTCGTGAGGCGCCGACTGCTATCGGTTGGGCGTTGAAATGCAATGCAAACTTTCCTGCGAAGGCTCGTGGAATGGACCGCGCGCGCCGATTCCCGGCTCACCAGTCCTTGGCGCGCATTTTCTTGACCTCGGATCGTCTCTTTTTCCCATCGAGGATCTTTTGCTTTAAGGCCCACGGACGCCGGGCGTTCTGGCGCCGCTTTTTTTCCCGTTCGGATTTGCGGGCGGCCCGCTCATCTTCCCGATTCTTTTTTATGGTCCCCAGCAAACGCAGCCAGGCGGTCTGGCGATTGGCGGCCTGTGAGCGTGAATCCTGCACGGTGACCGAGATGCCGGTTGGCACGTGGCGGAGCGTCACCGACGTCGAAACCTTGTTCACGTGTTGCCCGCCGGGGCCGGATGAGCGCGCGAACTTTTCCTCGAAGTCTTTCTCCTCGAGGTCGAGCGCAGCGAGATGCGCCATTTTGGTTGCTTGGAAATCCGAGGACGCTTTCATGGGCGCACGAATGGAAGTCATCATCAAATCCGACCCCGCGGCCGTGAGCAAGGAGGCGGCCGGAATATTTCGGCGCCAGATCGAAGGCAAGCCCGCGTCCGTTCTCGGACTGGCCACCGGTGGCACGCCGCTCGGGCTCTACCAGGAACTCATTGCCCTGCACGACGCGGGCCTGATCAATTTTTCGCGGGTCACCACTTTCAATCTCGACGAATATGTGGGTCTCGGGTCGGACCACCCGCAAAGCTACCACGCCTACATGCAGACCAATCTCTTTCGGAAAGTCGGCCTCGAGGCACCGCGCACCCATCTCCCGGACGGGCTCGCTTGTGATATTCCGAACCATTGCGCGGCTTACGAAAATGCCATGATCAACGCGGGCGGCATTGATTTGCAGCTTCTCGGCATCGGCGGTGACGGCCACATCGGATTCAATGAACCGGGTTCGGCGCTCGGTTCCCGCACCCGGATCAAGACCCTTACTCCGCACACCATCACGGCCAACGCGCGCTTCTTCGGCAGTGAAAAGGACGTTCCTCATCATGTCATCACCATGGGTGTTGGCACGATCATGGACGCGCGGCACTGCCTGGTCCTGGCCACGGGTGAGCACAAGGCCGCGGCCATCGCCAGCCATGGTCGAGGGGCCAATCACCGCGATGGTGCCCGCGTCGGCGCTGCAATTTCATCGCAAATGTACGCTCATCATTGACGAAGCCGCTGCGGCGCAACTCGTGAAGCGCGAGTATTACCGCTGGGTTTACGACCACAAACCGGACTGGCAGCGGATATGATTTACCGCAACGCCCGCCTCGTCCTGTCCGATCGCGTCCTGACCGGTAGCCTCCGGACCGAGGACGGAAGGATTTCCGCCCTTGCTCCCGATCTTTCACCTCGCGCCGGGGAAGAGGTCATCGATCTCGGTGGGCAGTTCCTCGCGCCGGGTTTCATCGATCTCCATATTCACGGTGCCTTGCGCCGGGATACGATGGAAGCGACGCCCGATGCCTTCGCCGAGATCTGCCGCTTTCATGCGAGGGGCGGAACAACGGCACTGGCGCTGACCACTGTCACCGCTAGCCAGTGAGAACATCATCCGCGTGCTCGATGCGGTGGCGGATTACCAAAAGGGACCCGCTTCCGGAGCCGCGGTGCTTGGGGTGCACATCGAAGGTCCCTATTTTTCCCGCGCGAAACCAGGCGCCCACGAACTCGATCTCATCCGCGATCCACGCCGAGAGGAGTGGTCATGCTGGCTCGAACATCCCGTTCGGCTCACCCAGATGACGATCGCCCCGGAGCTTCCCGGCGCGTTGGAACTGATCGAAACGCTCTGCACGGCGGGCGTTCGCCCCAGCGGCGGACATAGTGATGCCTGGGACGAAGATTGCGCCGCCGCATTTGCCCACGGTCTCCGCCAGGTCACCCATACTTACAATTGCATGTCGTCGGCCCGCCGCCGCGGCCCGTTCCGCGTCGCCGGGCTGCTCGAGTTCAGCATGAGCGAACCGGAAATACTGTGCGAACTCATCGCCGATGGTCGCCATGTTTCACCCACGTTGATGCGCGCCCTGTTCGAGGCCAAAGGTCCGGACGGCATCGCCCTGATCACCGACGCCTGTGGGGGTGCAGGCCTCGATGAAGGCGAGCTCTTCAATCTGCTCACCATTGACTGCCGCGTGCACGACGAAGTTGGCATGACTGCCGATGGCAGCGTCCTCGCCGGCAGCACCGCCACCATGATCCGCTGCGTAAAAAACATGGTGCAACTGGCCGGCGCCACCGTGAGCGAAGCTGTTGGCATGGCCTCCGCCAATCCCGCTCGCGCCCTTGGCCTGGAAAAAAGCAAAGGCACCCTCGCGCCCGGCACCGATGCCGACCTCGTCATCTTCGATGACGATTTCCGCGTCACCCGTACCTTCGTCGCGGGTCACGAAGTTTTCGCCGATAGTTAGTCGGCGCCCGATGTCCCTGAGTGCGAAATTTACAGCGCCGCTGGTCATCTTGAGCGGAATGGCGCTTCGCGCAGCGAAAGGCATGGAGTCGAAAGCCGAGTGGAACGAGACGGACCGGCCGAAGGCCTGCCCGAAGGGTGAGCGCGGGGGCGCTCATCAAACCCGAATCCAATGTCGTTTGCTCTCTGCTACCATCGGGTTTCGCCGAAGGGTTTTCTCGGCGGCAGCCGGTCGAGCGCGCATTGGGCCGGGTCCTTCGACTCCGCGGCTCGTTTCGCGCCGCTCCGCTCAGGATGACGAATTGGGCGTAGTTGAAGGGCGGGCGACGCCAGGCTCCCAATGCGGATACTCCAACCACAAGCAGCTACTCCGTCGGACTCGACAATACAGTGAAATGTCTGGTCGCCACGGCCAGGTGCGGATAAGATAATTTTGATGCTGGCCGGCGATACGACGACGCCTCGGGATGTTAAGGAATGCCCACCAACGACCGATGTTGGCGCTGTGGCAAGTGATCGCGCCGCGGCGGCTCGGGCCGATGTCGTTCGGTATTATTCTGAAACGACCCGGGACTACCGCGCGTGGAGTCGGAAGTTTAACATGCATTTCGGCTACTATCGTTTTGGAGCGAATCCGTTCGCTCTCGAAGCGATGCTCGATGAAATGACGGCGCAGGTTTTGCGCCGGAATGATTTGCCCGCCAACTCGAATTCCCATGTGCTGGACATGGGTTGCGGCCTCGGCGCTCCGGCACGTTTCGCAGCCGCCAACGATCCGAAACTCACGATTGACGCCATCACGCTCGTCTCGTGGCAGGCTGAAGAAGCACGGCGGCTGACTCTCAACTCATCCGTGGCCGAACGAGTCAATTTTGTTTGCGGAGACTACACAGCCAGTCCGTTCGCGGACGGATCGTTCGATGGCATCTATGCGATTGAAAGTGCGTGTCATGATGCGGGATTCGAAAAGGCTGGGTTCGTGCGCGAAGCGTATCGATTGCTCAAGCCCGGATCGCGGCTCGTCGTCGCGGATGGATTCCAACTCGGGTTGCAGCCGATGCATCCGCTCCTGGCCTGGTGTTTCCACAAAGTGTGTGCGAACTGGGCCCTCGAATCGTTTGCCGAGATCGACGTGTTTACCGCCCGGTTGCGGAAAGAAGGATTCGAAGTCATCGAAGTGAGCGACTTCTCGTGGCGCATCGCCCCGTCGGTGATGCACATCCCGTGGGTAACGATTCGCTTTCTCGTATCGCAACTTCTGCAGAACGGACTCCGCCTCAATCGCGTGCGGTGGGGACACATCCTTGCCTGCGTCCTTTCGCCGATCGTCGGAATGGCCCGCCATCGATTCGGCTATTACGTGATGACTGCCGTGAAGCCGGCTGGAACAGTGTCAAAGCGCGAGCCGGTTTAGCGAGCCAGGTTCGCTTGATTTGCCGCGGACGTCCGTAACCAGATCGAGTTTGGGTCTCGCTACTCGTCATTTTCGGCATGAACGAGTTTGTGTCCCAAGTCCGATCGTAAGTCCGGGTTGTCCGAGCATGTTCCTCACGCGCCGCGCCTTTCTTCGCACCACTGCCACCGCCGCCCTTGGCTTTCCCGCCGTCGTGCGCGGCCTCAATGCCAACAGCAAACTTCAGGTCGGGGTCGTGGGAGCGAACGGCCAGGGTCTTTCCGATCTGAGCGAAATCGGATCGCATGACCGCGTGCAGTTCGTCGGCTTCTGCGATGTCGATACGGCCCGACTCGAGCCAGCGAACCAGAAATTCCCTGGCGTCGCGAACTTCCAGGATTTCCGTGAAATGTTTGCCAAGCTGGGTGACACCCTCGATGCGGTGCAGGTCTCGACGCCGGATCATGCACACGCCTTTATCGCACTCGAGGCCATGCGGCGGGGCAAGCACGTCTATTGTCAAAAGCCGCTCACGCACACCGTCTGGGAATCGCGCCAGATGCGGCTCCAGGCCGAGAAATCGAAGGTGATCACGCAAATGGGAAATCAGATCCATTCCCATGAAGCGTATCGCACTGCGGTGAAACTCTTGCGCGACGGCACGATCGGGAAGATCAAATCCGTGCATTCCTGGATCGGGAATCGCGGCAACCAATTCACTGGCCTCACCGCGCTACCGCCCTCGGCGCCTGTGCCCGAGACGCTGGCGTGGGATACCTGGATTGGACCGGCGCCCATGCGCGATTTTGCCAACGACGTCTATCATCCCTTCAAGTGGCGCGACTGGCAGGACTTCGGGTCCGGGGCGCTCGGCGATTTTGGCTGTCACATTCTCGACCCCGTCTTCACCGCGCTCGAACTCACCGCTCCGCTGACCATCCAGGTGGAAAACGACGGCACGAATCCGCAAACGTGGCCCGGTGCCGAGACCATCGAGTACATCTTCCCCGGGACGAAGTTCGCCGCGGACGCGACGTTGCCAGTTACCTGGTATGATGGCGGACGCCGGCCCGACGCCACGCTCGCGCAAATGCCACCCGACGGAGAATTACCCGGCGCGGGTTCACTCTTCGTCGGCGCAGACGGTACGCTCGTTTTGCCGCACGTGGGCATGCCGACGCTGTATCCAGCAGAGAAATTCGCCGACTTCAAGATTGAAAAGGTCCCCGGCGCGAATCACTATCACGTCTGGGTCGAGGCTGTGCTCGCCAACGAGCGGACCAGCGACGGTTTTCACTATGCCGCGCCGCTCAACGAAACCGTGCAACTCGGGAACGTCGCCACGCGCCTTCCCGGCCAGAAACTGGATTGGGACGCCGAGTCCATGCGTTTCCCCAATCACCCGGAAGCTGAACGGTTGCTCACGATACCGTATCGCGATGGGTGGAAGATTGAACCCGTGGGATAGACGGACAGAATGTCTAATGGGGAATTTGCCATTCAATCTTCGGTGAGGCTTGAGGCAAGACAGGAGAGTCGGTCCAGTACGCCTCAAGGTCGCATTTATGGGGTAGGTGCGATCTTCACGATTTTTGCGTCGTGCAGAAGGGTTAAGGTAAGGCTTTGATTCGTGAATTCTGCGCGCCCGAAATTGTTAATTGCTGCTTTATGATAGGAAACGTTTAGCCGCGCGGCTCGCGCGACCAGTCCGGAATCAATGTCCTTGCGCGTCTCTCGCGAGGCTATCCTGTCGCACGTTTCACGTGTGCGAACGTGCCAATGCGCAACCAGGATGGAAGCGTCCGGACCAAAAGCGCATTTCCGCTCAATTGCAGCCGACCGTCTTTTCTCGCGTTCCCGATCTCCGTATCGCCCGCCCAAATCTCGGTCATCGTGCGCAGGTCCGAGCGAATCTGCACATCCACTTCCTTGCCCGGATTGTCGACGCAAAGTTCACGCTCACCGTTCTCTTCCAGCACGATCCACCAGGTTGCAAATTCAGCGAGGCCGGAGAAGACAAACTTGATCACGTTTCGTCCGCCCGGGAGTTGTGATGCGTCGATCCGGCGGCTGAAATCGTGCATGAGCAACTCCACGTCCAGTTCGTCGTCGCTCATCTGGCCGCGCGCCCACTTCATGCCCCACTCTCCGAGAGCAACGACCGCTGGGAGGAGTTCCCTGCCCGCAGCCGTCAGATGATACTCGGTCCTGCGTTGGTCCGGCAAAGTCTTGCGCAGAACAATGCCGCAATCCTGCAGTTGATTGAGCCGCTTGGTCAGGAGTGTGGGAGAGATTTGGGATAGGGCGCGCTGGAACTGCGTGAAGCGCGTTGTTCCCATCAGCAGTTCGCGGACAATGAGGATGGTCCAGCGCTCACCGAGGACTTCGGCGGCCTTGGCGACCGGGCAGAATTGACCATAGCGGATGCTCATTGGCGGCGAACCAGATACTACAGAAACGATAGTGGATTGCTACTATCTGTGTCGTGGATGGGAACCTACCGGCTCTTTAGCGTGATCGGACCGAACGGGAGGAATTTCCCGTTAAGAAAACAAACCTAAAAGAAAGTAAAGTCATGCCACTCGTAAACGTGCAAATCATCGAAAACGTATTCACCCCTGAACAAAAGCAAAACATGATCGCCAAGATCACCGATGCCATGGTTTCAATCGAAGGCGAGGCTCTGCGCGGAGTGACCTGGGTCAAGATTGACGAGGTGAAGGAAGGCAACTGGGGCATCGGCGGTCAGACACTGCGCGCCAGTGATGTCCATCGACTGCAAAAGGGCGGCGCCTGAAGCGACGTCATTCTCTCCTCCTCACCCAACCCATTTCGTCGGGGAGGACGGAGAGAATGAAAACCAGCCAATCCCAGCGAAACGATCCATCTTCCCATGAAAACACCCATCGGCTCCATTCTTACCGTCGGCACCGCACTGCTGCTTGGTTGGCTGGGCGCGCCCGTGCGCGCGGATATCCTCTACGTATCAAACGCCGGCAGCGGCAGGATTGTAAAGTTCGACAGCAACGGCGCAGGCGCGAATTTTACACTGGGCGGATTGGACGCTCCGACCGGCCTGGCCTTCGACAGCGAGCGCAATCTCTACGTGGCAAAAGCGCTTACTGGGACGATCGAGACGTTCGCTCCCGATGGCGTCGGCTCGCCCTTTGCGAGTAGCGGGTTGAGCACCCCGCTCGGTCTGGCGTTTGACAGCGCGGGAAATCTGTACGCGGCGAATCGGGGCAACGACACGATTGAAATGTTCACGCCCGACGGAGTCGGTTCCGTCTTTGCCAGCAGCGGTCTAAACAGTCCCTTCGGCCTGGCCTTTGACAGTGCTGGCAACCTCTACGCCGCCAACCGGAATGGTAACACGATTGAGAAGTTCACGCCCGGCGGCGTCGCGTCTGTCTTTGCCAACAGTGGATTGGCCAGCCCAACCGGCCTGGCCTTTGACAGCGCTGGAAATCTCTACGTGTCAAATGGCAACGCGACGATTGAGAAATTCACCCCAGACGGAGTCGGCTCCCTCTTTGCCAGCACTGGACTCTCGGGCGGCACTGGAGTGAGCAATCCCGTGGGCTTGGCGTTTGACAGCGGGGGAAATCTTTACGTGGCCAATCAAAGCGAGAGCACGATTGAAAAGTTCACCCCCGAGGGTGTCGGCTCGATCTTTGCCGACACCGGGCTGGAGAGCCCTGAGTATCTCGCCTTTACCGACGATTTTGGCGTGCCACTCAAACTTCCGAACCAGGTTCCCGAACCGTCCTCAATGGCCCTGGCCGGATTCGCCGTCTTGCTCTGGCGCACAGGGCGACGCCGGGTATTGGCGCAATAAGCTGTGAGCACGAATCAAAATCGGCCCTGATCCTGCCCTGCGCCTGTTGCAAGGGGGCGACACGCAAGAACTTCGGACCGTTTTCATCATTTGTAGCTTCGACGACGGGTGTTAATGAGACGGCATGGAAATGGCTCTCTAGGGCACGGGAAATATGAAGCCCAGCCCGCCCATTCTTTTCGTTGACGACAATGTCTCTCTCGTGGCGGCGGTCGAGCCGTTGTTGGAAGGATACGGTTTCCGCGTTCTGAAGGCATGCAGCGGTGACGAGGCCATGATGGTCTGCGACCGGGCGACAGATCGCGTGGCGGTGGCCATTGTTGATCTGAAAATGCCCGGCATGGACGGGCCGGCCACGATCAACGCGCTCAAAAAACAGTTCCCATTGTTGAAAGTGATTTCCATCAGTGGAAATGTACTGAGCCCGTATTTCTCGCGGCTGGTTGATCTTGGCGTTCGTCACTTCCTACCCAAGCCATTCAGCATCGATGATCTCGTCGCTACGATTCAGGACGTAAGGGTTGCTGCTTGAATCACGGGCACTGAATTCGCTGCGGCGAACTGCTGCAGTTGACGCACCGTGCGAATGAATAGGCGGACGCTATCGCATCGCGGCCCGCAGTGCGTCACCCCAGATCGCGTAGCCGGATTCGGAGGGGTGCAGGAAGTCGCCCATAGTCTGTTTTGAGATTGTGCCATCGGTCTGCGTGAGCCTGGCACCGATATCGAGAAACGTGATGCCGGGCGCGTTCGCGAAGTCCGCGATCAGGCGATTGAGTTCCGCGATCTTCGCGCGCATCGGGTCCTCCGGCTTTTCTCCGCGCGGGAAGATCCCCATGAGAATGATCCGCGTTTCCGGCGCTTTGGCCCGCAATCGCAGGAGAATCGCACGGATGGCCTCGGCAATTTCGGCCGGAGAATTCGCCCGTGCATGTGCCGTCGTGGCAAAGTTATTGGTGCCGATATTGAGGACGACGAACTTCGGGTGCAGCCCTTCGAATTCGCCGTGATCGAGCCGCCAGAGGACGTTCTGGGTACGGTCATATCCGTAGCCGAGATTTAGCACCCGTGTGCCGGCGAAAGTCGCGGCAAAGGCCCGCGCCCCGTTGGGCGGCCGTCCCGTCCACTCCGGCTGCCCGCCCCAGAGGTGCGTGATCGAGTCACCGATCAGGACGATCTCGGGATTCATCTCGTCCTTGATTTTCAAAATCGCGTCGTGCCGCTGCCACCAGTCGTAAAAATCCTCCTCCAGCTTCGGCGCGGGCACGATCGCGGAATTTGGCGACGGTTCGATCCGGGGCTCGTCGCCGAACAATTCCGCCAGCGTCGGCTCCATCGCCTCGGCCCACATGAGCGCTCCCGCAGGCGACGGATGCAGCAGGTCGGGCATGAGCTGCGGATCAAGCGATCCGTCGAGGCGCGTAAAGACGTGATTCACATCCAGGTAGAAGACGTGTTTGTCGTCCGCGAGCTGAGCGACGAGTTCGCCCGCCCCCTGGTTCATGGCAAATCGCTTCACCGCGTCCCCGCGTTCGCTGCCGTCGGGATTGTGATAGACGTTGCGCCGGGGAAAAATCCGCAGCAGCAGGATCTTCGTGTCGGGGGTGCGTTCGCGGATCAGTTTCACGATCGCCGCCGTGCCCTCGGCGATCTGCTCTGCAGTATGGACCACCGGATAATTGGCATCGTCGGAGTTGTTCGTGCCGATGAGCACCACGGCTACCTTCGGTGTCTGCCCGTCGAGCTCGCCGTTGGCAAGATTCCACAAGATGTTTTCGGTTCGCCCGCCGCTATAGCCGAGGTCGATGGCATTCCGTGGCGCGAAAAATTGATCCCATATGGCCTGGAATTCCGGTCGGTCGAAGTTGTGGGTGATCGAATCACCGATCAGCAGCAGGTCGTAAGGATGCGCCTTGATCGCTGCGACCTTCTCCGCATGGCGCTGTTCCATTCCTGGCTGTGGCACCGGCGCGACCGCCGGATTTACCGCAGCCTCCGCGCGAGCGCACGAGAGGAAAAGGACTGTGATGGCAAGAGTGCAGAGGAATGAGCGCATGACGGGGCGTGACGTGGAAGGTACGAAGCTAGCGGAAAGCAATTCGCCGCCCATCCTGATTTCCCGGACCAACCCGCGAACTCACTTCCGGCGAACGCGAAAAAGATTTCGGCCTGACGGCGAGCAGGAAAATCGTTTCGCGATCGAGTGCGGCAGGCGTCGTAAAAGGGAAATTTTGTCGGCCGCTTGATCAATTTCCTCAAATGAATGATCGATCAGACCATTGACCCGCCTCAATGAACTTTGCTCAGCAAACCTATCCGTAAAAACCCCATGAAGAATCCCGCCCGTCATTTTCAGCCCTGGTTTCGATTCAATACTACCATTCTCGTGGTCGGTTTCGCGTATCTCGCGGCAGTTGACTTTGCCTTCGGAGCCAAGGACCCGACGGATGTGACCGCCGTTGTTGCCGCCGCGGTCAAGAATGAGCGGCTTTCCATTTCGGCGAGCAACGACAAATTCGGCGATACCGCGCAGGGTGTTCCGAAGAAACTGCGTGTCGAATACAGCATCGGCGCGGCGAAGCTTGCGCGCGACGTGCCCGAGAACGGGAAGATTGAGATCGCGGCGCCGGCGGGGCAGAAACTCGTCATTCTCAAGGCTGTTTATGGACCGGCGGATGGGTCGAAGCCGGCGAACGACGGTGTCCTCACCGAGAATCCGGGTGAACTTTTGGACACTCTCCCCGGCTTCAAGATCGAACACGTTCTCACCGCTGACCCGAAGAAGAACGGGTCGTGGATCTCCATGGCGAAGGACCCGAAAGGGCGGCTCCTGCTCGGCGGGCAAGCCGGCCAGCCAATCACGCGCGTGACGCTCCAGGACGGCAAGGTCGCGAAGGAGGAGATTCTGCACATCCCGGTGAGTGAAACGATGGGCATGCTGTTCGTGAACAACGTCCTCTACATCAATGGTAACGGAAGTCGCGGGTTTGGTCTTTATCGCTGCCAGGACACGAAGGGGGATGAAAGCTATGACGACGTGGAGTTTCTCCGCGAGTGGCAGGGAGGATCGGGCGAACACGGTGCGCACGGACTCGTGCTGGGGTCGGATCAGATGCTCTATGCGGTGTGCGGAAATTTCACCGACGTTCCCAATGACCTTGTGTCCAGTTCGCCGCATCGCAACTACGCAGACGACCTGGCGCTCAAGCGGATTGAGGACGGTAACGGATTCGGCGCGGGCAAACAACCGCCGGGCGGTTACGTGGTGCGCATGGATCTGGACGGCAAGAACGCGGAACTCTTTTCCGCGGGTCAGCGCAACAATTACGACATCGCTTTCAACGCGGACGGTGAATTGTTTGGGTTCGACAGCGACATGGAATGGGATTGGGGAAATCCATGGTATCGCCCGGTCCGCGTTTTCCACTCCGTCCGCGGGGGCGAACAGGGATTCCGCGAGGGGAGCGCGAAATGGCCAGAGTATTACGCTGACAGCCTGCCGGCAGCGGTGAACATCGGCATCGGCTGTCCCACCGGCGTGGTCTTCGGCACCGGCGCGAAGTTTCCGGCAAAATACCAGAAAGCCTTTTACATCTGCGACTGGACCTACGGGCGTCTGATCGCCGTTCATTTGAAACCCGATGGCGCGAGCTACAGCGGGTCGTGGGAGAATTTCGTCGCCCCCAAATCGCTGACAGCCAAGACGGGAAAAATCCCGTTGAACCTCACGGATGTTGTGATTGGAGACGATGGCTCGCTCTACTTCACGGTCGGCGGTCGCGGCACACAGGCGAATCTCTTCCGCGTGACCTACACCGGCACCGAAGCCGCCGCGCCGCTCACCGCGGTTCAGTTGCGCGACAAGGACGGGAGCGAGGCGCGCGAGCTGCGGCGCAAGCTGGAGTCTTTCAACGTCAAAGAAGATCCCGCTGCCGTCGCGTTTGCGTGGCCGCACCTGAGCAGCCCTGACCGCTGGATTCGCTACGCCGCCCGGATGGCGATCGAGCGGAATCCGGTGTCCGAGTGGGAGGCGAAAGCGCTCGCGGAAAAGCAACCGGACGCCGCGTTCACCGCGTTGCTGGCGCTGGCCCGACTTGGGAGTGTCAACACGCAGCCCGCGATCCTCAAAGCGGTTACGGCTTTTCCTTTTGCAACGCTCACGGAGGAACAGGCGCTCAACAAACTGCGAGTGATCGAAGTGTCGATTGCGCGCCAGGGTGTCCCGACCGGCGAGATTGCCGATCAGGTGATCGCGGATCTGGACCCGCTTTATCCCGCCAAAACGGAGTTTATGAATCGGGAATTGTGCCAGATCCTGCTCGCGCTCGACGCCCCGCAAGCCGTGGCCAAAACGGTCGCGCTGCTGAAGGCCGCGCCGACGCAGGAGGAACAGGTGACCTATGCGATGGCATTGCGAAACATCAAGACGGGATGGACCGACGAATTGCGCCGGGAGTATCTGTCGTGGTGGAATGCAGGTCGTTCCAGTCAGCACCCGGCGCAGGTCGTGCAGTGGTTCACGGATGCTGGAATCAACTTCAACAATGGCGCGAGCTTTCAAGGATTCCTCAACAACGCGCTCAAAGATGCCGAGGCCACGATGACACCCGCCGAACTTGCGGCCATGGGAGACATCACCAAGCTCAAGCCCACGGCCAAGGCTCCGGCCGCAGCGCGTAAATTTGTCAAGGCGTGGACGACCGCCGACCTTCAGCCATTGCTCGACAAGGTCGGCCAGGGGCGGGATTTTGCTCGCGGCCAAGCGACCTTCGAGGCCGCACAATGCATTCTCTGCCATCACTACGGCGATCAAGGTGGGGCGACCGGCCCGGACCTCACCACGGTGTCCACCCGGTTCAAGCGGCAGGATATTCTGGAATCCATCACCGAGCCGTCGAAGGTCGTCTCCGAGCAATACATGAATACGGTTTTCACGATGGCTGATGGCGCGGTCGTCGCTGGTCGCATCGTGCAGGAGACGGATGACAAGGTCGCGGTGATGACCAATCCCTTCGACGCAGCCGTCACCAGCACGGTGAGTAAAGCCGGGATTAAGTCACGTGAACTGTCGAAGGTTTCCATCATGCCCCCGGGGCTGCTCAGCACTTGCACCGAGGACGAGATTCTTGACCTGCTCGCGTTCCTGGAATCCATGGGTGATCCGAAACACCCGGATTTCAACAAGTAGAGGCGCCAGGGATCGTTCCGGAAGGCATGGTATTGGCAGTGCGGAGAGCCGCCGACACCGCCTCCCACTTCCAATCGGCGACACTCACAGCCAAGGCCGACTCGTTGCAAACGATCACCGAGCATCCCATCCAGTCCATGGCCAGATTCCTCGCCCACTTTCTGAACATCGTCCTCATTAGCGTCCTGGTGCCAGCCGGAGCGCGGGCCGAGATTGCCTTCCAGCCCGATGACACGGTCCTTTTCTACGGCAACTCGATGGTCGAGCGCTTGGGCGAACAGGGCGAGTTGGAGGCCCTGATCCAACTCGCGCATCCGGACCAGAAGCTGCACTTTCGGAGCTTGGCGTGGACGGGTGATGAGGTCGGCTATCGGCTGCGGCCGGAGGGTTACGAGGAATACATGAAGTTGCTCCTCAAGGAGTGGCCGGCGAAGGTCGTGATCGTTGGGTTTGGGATGAACGAGGCGTTTGAGGGTGCGGCCGGTCTGGCGGATTTTCGCACGCAACTGGGTGGATATCTCAATCAGATCGTGCGGTTGCATCCCGATGCGAAGCTGGTGCTGCTTTCCCCGACCGCGGTGGAGAGAGGCGGGCAGGTGCCAGATGTCGATGTACGGAATCGCGATGTGGTGGCCTATGCCCAGGTCATCGGCGAGGCCGCGAAGGCGCGAGGCGCCATGTTTGTAGATTTGCTGGCGGCGAGCCGGGACGCGTATGCGAAAGGTCAGCGATTGACGACGAATGGCCTGCACCTGAACGGCGCGGGCAATCACGGGATGGCGCAAGTCATCGCCCGCGCGTTGCTCGGCGATGCAGCGGTGGAGAAAGTGGATCCGGCCCGCGTGCCGGAGCTAGCAAAGGCTGTGGCGCGCAAAGCCTACTACGTCGCCGAGATCGTCCGTCCGAAGAACGCGGACCTCTATTACGGCATCCGCCGACGCCCGGAGGAATTCGCGGCAGAGATACCTCGTTACCATCAGATGATCGCCGCGACCGAAGCCGTCGTGCATGAACTGGCGGCATCGCCGGGAAAGAATTTTGCGGACATCCCGCTGCCGTGGTTGCCGCCGCAGGACAGAACCCTCGTCCTGGAAGACACCGACCACGACGGCAAAGCCGACCAGTGCACGACCTTCGCTGAGGGCCTGGACGCGCTCGATGGTGTCGAATTCACCGAGTTCGGGGTCATCGTTTCCGAACAGCCAAAGCTGTGGCTGATGGCGGACACAAACGGCGACGGAAGGGCTGATACGCGCGAGCTTTTCCGCGGCATCGACGTGACCGACTCCCACTGGCGGAATGATCGCGACCGATCCCATCGGCCACGTGCTGTTCTCCGATGGCGTCTTCCACCGCTCGACGCTGGAGACGCCATTCGGCGTGGTGCGCGGCATCGATGCGACGACTTACCGGCTGAACCCGCGCACCGGGCGGGTCGAGACCGAGTGGCAAAGCAACACGCCGAACCCGTGGAAAATGACCTGTGACCGGACGGGCAATATTTTCCAAATGTATGGCGATGGGGAAAGCCTTGGAGGCACGAAACCTACTTAACAATCATGACGAACTCTCTGAAAACGACCGCCGCTTTTTTGAGCCTTTTCCAAGCCTTATATCCTGGCTCCGCCGCCGAACTCAACACAGGCATGAACATCGCGGCACCTGCGCTGGCCACCGGGCCAATCGCGGGTCAGGTGAAAGCCGTCCGAACGGCGATCAAGGCGAAGAACGATTTCTTTCACGACAAGATCTTCCGCGGTGTCGTGTTCGCGGGCGGCGTGCCGGATTTTCTGGGACTCAGCCAGCAGGAGATCGAGGCCAAACGCGAGGCGGCGCTCAAGAAACGGATGGAGAAACTCCCCGAGCTTTTCGCGGCCATCTGGAAATCACTCATTATCCAACCGCCTCTCGTCGAAATCGTCCACAGCCCCAAAACGAAACGCGACCACGTGACTCGGTGCGCTCCTTCCCGCCGTCGCGACATGCATCGAAACCGGCGAGAAACTGCTCCCGGTCCCACTGAATCCATGGATTCTACGGTTTCCGGTATCGTGGTTGCGAAAGTAATTTCCCCGCAATAAATCCAATTTACCACGATCTGCCCGGTCAGATTGGCTTACGCCTGTGTTAAAGATTCTCTCCCTCCCAACCCTCGCGATCATGCTGTTGTTCAGTGTGGTCTCGGCTGCATTCGCGGAGACGATTGTCCCCGGACTCGTGTCCAGCCAGCTTGAGCCGGAACTCAAGGGCCAGGTTCTGATTGAGGAATTAAACTGTGCGGCCTGTCACCCGAGTGATGCGTCGCTGGTCGCCCGCTCAAAGAAAGCACCGCGCCTGGCTGATATCGGGTCACGCGTGAACCCGAATTATATCGAGGCATTCATCCGCGATCCCCATGGGACCAAGCCAGGCACAACCATGCCGGACGTGCTTTCCCAAATGAGCGGAGAGGAAAGGGGGCAAACGGCGGTTTCGCTGACGCACTTTTTGCTTTCGCGGAAGAAGAATGATTTCGCGCTTCAGCCGCCAGATGCGGTGGCGGCGAGGGACGGGGAGCGGCTTTTCCATTCGCGCGGTTGCGCGGCGTGTCATTCGCCACGCGATGCGAACGGTGTGGAGTTGCTGCCCAAAACGTCCGCTCCGCTTGGTGCATTGGAGAAAAAATACAGCTTCACGAGTCTCGTCGATTTTCTGCGACAGCCGCACACGAGCCGCCCATCCGGGCGGATGCCGGACATGCGTTTGCCGGGACAGGATGTGGAGCGCATCGCTCATTACCTTTTGCGCGAGACGCAGGTCCCCGGTCACCTCGGCTACACGCTGTATGGCGGGCAGGTTTGGGAGGGATTGGAGAGCGAAAACGTGACACCGGAACGGGCCGGGCACGTGGACGATTTTGCGTTGGAGAGCATCGGCAAGATTCAGCACCACACCGCAATCAAATACGAAGGATGGCTGAACGTCCCCAACGCGGGCAGTTACACATTCTTCCTCAAAATGAATGGCGGCTCGCTGAAGGTGGATGGCCAGGAACTCGTCCGGCAGGAACCCAGCGACCGGCGTGGCGTGAAGGATTTGCAAGGCGCGGTGAAACTGGAGGCGGGTTGGCGAAAGATTGAACTGACGTATTTTCACACGGGGCAGGAGCCAAAGTTCTCGTTGGAAATGGAGGGTCCGCTGTTCACGCGCGGGGCGATTCCATCGTCGATGCTGTCGATTTCCGACCATCCCATTCCGACCTTCCAGCCGCTGAAGGTGGATGCGAACCTGGCGGCGCGCGGGCGGGAGCAGTTCGGCAAGCTCGGTTGCGCCAATTGCCACGATGATCTCGGCGTTCCGTCCACAGGCGGGCCGGCTTTCGCAAAGCTCGATCCGACCCGGGGATGCCTGAGCGGGGCTGTCGGAGCGTGGCCGCATTTCGATCTGAGCGCGGAGCAGCGCGAGCTGATCGCGAAGGCGCTGCCGCGTGTGGAAGGAATGCAACTCACGGATCGGCAGCTGCTCGACAAGACACTGGTGACTTTTAATTGCATCGGCTGTCACGAGCGCGAGGGTCTCGGCGGGATCGCGCCGGAGCGGAAGGCGCTCTTCACCGGAACGCGCGAGGCGCTCGGGGATCAAGGTCGGCTGCCGCCGCCGCTGTCGCACGTGGGTGCAAAGCTGCAACCGGCATGGATCGCGGAGGTCCTGTTGCACGGTCAGCGCCAGCGCGAATATCTGGACGCCGCGATGCCGCAGTTCGGTGAGGCCAATGTCGGGCATCTCGTCGAGTTGTTCGGCAAAGTCGATGAGCTGGAAGCGGTGACCTTTCCGAAGATCGCGAACATTCAGGAATCGAAGAGTGCGGGATACGAGATGATCGGCGCGAATGGATTTAGCTGCATCGCCTGCCACGACTTCAATGGCCAGCGAGCCGGCGGAGCTGGCGCGCTCGACATCGTGCATGTGACCGAGCGGGTGAAGAAAAACTGGTTTTACCTCTACATGCGCCAGCCTTCGCGCTTTCACCCGACGGTGATCATGCCGACCTATTGGCCGGGCGGTCAGTCGATTCGTCCGAACATTCTCGGTGGCGACACCGCGCAACAGATCGAGGCGCTATGGACTTACCTGGAGGATGGGACGCGGGCGAAGAACCCGGTCGGTTTATCCCGGCAGTCGAACGAACTCCGCGTGACCGACGTGGCTGAGATTTGCCGTGGCCGCGGCACGGCTGGCTATCGCGGGATCGGCGTGGGTTATCCGGGACGCATCAGTCTCGCTTTTGATTCGGAGGAAATGGCGTTGCGCTTACTTTGGAAAGGGGAGTTCGCTAACATCGACAACGGCTCTTTTAGCGCGCGTGGCGGTGATCGGATTGCGTTTCCGCCCGGCGTTCCTTTTTACCGGCTGAAGTCCATGGAGGAAAACTGGCCTTACAAAGGAAAAACCAATTACGCCTTCCCGCAAGATCACGGATATCAGTTCCGCGGATACCATCTGGATGCGAAGCGGAGGCCGACTTTCCTCTACCGCTACGGAGATATCGCGGTGGAGGATTTCTTCGAGGATGTGGTCGAGAAGGACGGTTCGGTGTATTTCAAACGCACCTTCCGATTTGACGCGCCGGAAGCACCGCAGCCCTTCTCCTTCCGCGCGGCTTCGGGAAAGAATATTAGCGCGCAATCCGACCGAGCATTCCGCATTGACCAGCTCCAACTTCGCATTACCAGCGACCACAAAGGCGTGGTGCGGGAAGGCGATCCTGCGGAATTGCTCATCCCGCTCACACTGCCGAAAGGCCGATCCACGCTCACACTCGAATACCAATGGTAGGCGCGCGTTCCATCATCGCTCTTGTGGCCTCTTCGATCACGTCGCTCGTTTTCGCGGACGAAGATCTCGGCGGCATGTGGGGCACGGCTGCGGAGGAGGCGAAATACTATCCCATCGTTAACATCCCCATCCCGTCCGAAATCCCGATGCGGCCGGGCAGTTTCGAGATTCTGCCGGACGGACGTCTGGCGGTGGGCACCCGGCGGGGCGATATCTATTTCATCAAGGGTGCATTCGAATCCCCGCCGACGCCCGAGTATCACCTCTTCGCGAGTGGTCAGGACGAAATCTTCGGTCTTGCTTGGAAAGACGGCGCGATGACCGCAACCGCAGTTCGGCGAAGTCACCCGCATTTCCGACACCGACGGCGATGACGTCGCCGAGACCTACGAGACATTGACCAACAACTGGGGCTACGCCGAAGGTCATGAATTTGCGTTCGGTTCCAAGCACGATCCCGAAGGCAATATCTGGGTCGCGCTCGGCCTGAGCGGTTCGTATGAGTCGCACAATCTCTTCCGCGGTTGGGCAGTGAAAGTGACGCCGGACGGCAAAATGATCCCCGTTTGCAGCGGCCTGCGCAGCCCAGCGGGCGTCGGCCCGAACGCGGAGGGGGCGATGTTTGTCATCGAGAGCCAGGGACCATGGAACGGATGCTGTTCATTGAAGCATCTGAAGGAGGGCGCCTTCCTCGGGCATCCCGCCAGTTATAACTGGTATCCCTTCGTTCCCGGCATGGAAGCACCCGCGGTGGTCCCGGACAGCGACTCCCGGATGGCGGTGGAAAAGAAGCGGGTCAAGGAGCTGGTGCCGCCCGCAGTGTGCTTTCCGTATATTAAAATGGGCCGCTCGATTTCCGGATTCCGGCTCAACCGGACCGGCGGAAAATTCGGCCCCTTCGACAACCAGATTTTCCTCGGCGACTACACGCTTAGCATCATCATGCGCGCGACGACCGAGCAGATCAACGGGGTGTGGCAGGGTGCCTGTTATCCGTTCCGCGAAGGGCTCGCCACCGGCATCATGAATGTCGAATTTTCACCCAAGGGCCAACTCATCGTCGGAGGGTTCACCACGAACTCGCAGTGGCCCGTGCGCGGGACAGAGCCATTTGCCATCCAGCGCATCGACTGGAATGGTGTTGTCCCCTTCGAGATCAAGGAGATCAATATCAAAAAGGATGGCTTTCTGGTCACCTTTACCAAGCCCATAGACAAGCAAATCGCCGCCAGACCCGATACCTATGTTATTACCACCTACACCCACATCTATCAGGCTGGATACGGCAGTCCAGAGGTGGACCAGACGACGGCCCGCGTGACCCAGGCGGTCCCGTCGGCGGACGGGCTTTCCGTGATGGTTTATTTGGAGAAAATCACCGAGGACCATATTCACGATTTTGATCTCGCGAAAGTAACGACGCCGGACGGCAGGCATCTTGTCCACAACAAGGCCTACTACACCGTAAACGAGATACCGAAAAACTAGGTTGCCACTCCAAGCCACAGTATGCCAAAACGACTCCACCTTCTTTTCTGTTCTGTCGCGCTTAGATTAACTTGCATCGCAGCATCAGCCGATGATAGCCCGCAGTGGCTGACCTACCCTGGCACCGACGGGCCCGGCAAAGGCAGGCGCATCGTCTTGATCGCGGCCGATCAAGAGTATCGCAGCGAACAATCGATGCCGATGATGGCGAAGATTCTCAGCGAGCATCACGGCTTTGACTGCACCGTGCTTTTCGCAGTCAACGAAAAGGGCGAGGTCGATCCGACGATGCCTGTTTATCCGGAAAAGGGTAAGGAGTTCAAAGAGCACCACATTCCCGGTCTGGAGCATCTTGCCTCTGCCGATCTCGTCATTTTCTTTTCCCGGCTCCTGACGCTCCCCATGTCGGAGCGGGAACTCATCGTGAAGTATATCGATTCGGGCAAACCCATTATCTCGCTGCGGACGGGAAATCACGGATTTTACGGGGCGCTGCCCTACAAGATCAACGGCAAGGAGGTTCGCTGGGGCGAAGATGTGCTGGGCGGAACATTCATGGGCCATCATGGGCGGTGGCACGCCGACTCGACACGCGGCATCATCGTTCCGGAGCAAAAGGATCATCCCATCCTGATCGGCGTGACCGACATCTGGGGAAACTCGGACGTTTACCGGACCTACAAGGAAGGAACGAGCCTGCCCGAGGGCTGCACCGCCCTGGTCTGGGGGCAACCCCTCATGGGTCGAAACCATGACGATGCACCGAATCCCAAACTGGAGCCGCTGCCAGTCGCCTGGTTCAAGAACTGGCAGACCAGCGAAGGCAAAAGCGCACGCGTATTTCAATCCACCATGGGCAGCGGCAACGATCTCGAAAATCCCGGACTGCGCCGGCTGATCATCAACGCTGTTTATTGGGGAATGGAAATGGAATCCGCCATTACTCCCACCCGGAGCGTTGACATCGTCGGCACGTACGAGCCGCTCGAAAGTGGGTTTAATTACGAGGAACTCGGCGTCGTTCCGAAGGCAGTTTCAGCCTACAAATAGAACCGGCCTGAATGGCGGTTCCCTGGGGTGTAGGCGAAAACCCGCGTGGGCTTTCCCTGGAAGGGCTCGCCTCCATACCAGACTTCCTGCGTGAGCTCCTGTGTCGAGCCCCACTCAGCCTTCGCGTGGCTGCATAAGGTGGTCGAGATCCCACGGACCCGTCCCGGCGGAGGACGTGAGGACGAGGGACCAGAGGAGGAGAACGTGGCGCACCACGCGGAAAAGATTCGGACGGTTCTGAATCCCGCGGCTTAAAACGGAATGTCGTCCTCGCCAGCGTCGAGATCCGGATCCGAAGGTCGCGCGGGTGGGGGAGTCGCGCGTCGCGCCGGCGGGCTCGATGGGCGGCCTTCCTCGGAATCGCCACCACCGCCACTGCCACCACCGGAATCGCGGCCGCCGAGCAATTGCAGGGTCTCACCGACCACGCGGAGTTTGGACCGTTTTTGCCCCGACTGCTTGTCATCCCAAGTATCCAGTTTGAGGCGACCTTCGATTAACGCGGGCCGACCTTTCTTGAGATATTCGCCGGCGATCTCGGCTGTTCTCCCCCAGAGTTCGACATCGACGAACGTGACTTCCTCGATTTTTTCGCCGGAATCATTGGAGTAAACCCGATTCACGGCCAGGCCCACATTGGCGATCGCGGTTCCTTTCGGCGTGTATTTGATTTCGGGATCCCGGGTGAGATTTCCCATCAGGATGACGCGATTGAAGCTGGCCATGATGTGGTGTGGAGCGAGGTGGAGAAACGGATCAGGCGGTGGTTGGCAGCTTCCGGGCTTTCTTTGGCTTGGGGGCTTTCACCTTGAGGTAATTCTGGCGATAAACCTGGGTATCCAGGCGGAATTTATCCTTCAGCTTTTGAATCACTGTCGGCTCGCCATGGAAGACAAAGTTTACGTAGTAGCCGTGATCGAGTTCACCAGCCACGTAGCTGAACTGGCGTTTGTCCATTTTCTGGACCTGCTCGATTTCAGCGCCGACGCTGGCAAAGTCTTTCTCGAGGCGTTCAATGGTGTCCTTGGCGCCGTCCTCATTTCCTTGCAGGTTGAGAACCAGGAGCCCTTCGTAACGGTTTTTCATTCTTTCGATTTAGGTGGTGGTTGGGATGGGTTGAAAAGATTCATCGCGACGGAAAAGCCACGAGCTTGCGCGCAGTCGATCGCATCGGTCGCCCGCGCAAGAGATTGTTCGAGGATGTCCCTTTCCTCCAAGGCAAATCGTCCCAGCACGTGATTCGATGCCTGGCCGGCCTCAGCGGAACCAATCCCGACGCGCAGGCGGGCGATTTCGGAAGTCCCCAAGTGGTCGATGACGGATTGCAGGCCGTTGTGGCCGCCGGCGGAACCGCCCGTGCGGAGGCGCAGTTTTCCCAGCGGAAGCGCCATGTCGTCCAACACGACCAAGACCTCCGCCGGATCGATTTTGTAGAATTTCGCCACGGCGGCGACCGCTTCACCACTCAGGTTCATATAGGTCGTGGGCTTGCACAGGCAGACCGAGCTCGTGCGCACCACTTCCGCGCGCCACGTTTTTTCGAGACGCCAGGTTACCTGCATCGACTGCGCCATTCGGTCCACGATCATGAAGCCGACATTGTGCCGGGTCTCGCGATACTCCGTCCCGGGATTTCCGAGCCCGACAATGAGCCGGAAGGTCCGGGAATCGACACTCGCAGCCATGGATGACTCACGACGGTCAGCCTATTTCTTGTCTTCGTCTTTCTTCTCCTTGATCACTTCCGGCGCGGCGGGTGCGACCTCGGCAGCGGCAGCGGACTCAACTTTCGGAGCCGCCACTCGGATGACGGTGAGGTCTGGTGCCGCGGTGGCGGTCACACCTTCAGGGAAGGTGATGTCGCGCACGTGAACCGCATCGCCGACGTTCAGGTCCGTGACGTCGATAACGATTTTTTCGGGCAGATCCTTCGGAAAGCATTGGATCTCGATGTTGTGGATCGCGATTTCGAGAAGGCCGCCAAAGTTTTTGACGCCATTCGGCTCGCCCACGGTCTCGACGGGAATTTCCGCATGGATTTTTGTGTCGGACTTCACGGCGTGAAAATCCACATGCATCACGTGCCGTTTGAGCGTGTGATGTTTCACCTCCTGGATCAGTGCGAGGCGATTGGAGGATTTCTCGCCGTCGGTGATTTCAAGATCCACGAGCACGTGTTCGCTGGCTAGATGGGAAAGCAGAGTGTTAAATTCGCGGGCTTCGACCGAGAGCGGGAGGCTCGGGTCCTGACCACCGTAAATCACGGCGGGCACCAGTCCCTGCCGGCGCAGCTTGTTGACGGCCGTCCGTCCGATTCCAGTCCGTATTTGAGCTTTGAGTTTGAGTTGTTGGGCCATGGTTGGATTTTAGTTTTCGTTAACGTTGAATAGGGAAGTGACCGACTCGTCACCGTGAATGCGTTTGATGGCTTCTCCCAGCAATTCAGCGATGCAAAGCTCGGTGATCGGAAAGCCTTCTCCGTCCCGCACCGGCACGCTGTTGGTGGTAATCAGTTCGACAATATCGGAACTTTTCAAGCGCTCGATGGCGAGATCCGAAAGGACCGCATGGGAAACGCAGCCAAAAACTTCAGTAGCCCCGTGTTCGCGCAGAATTTTCGCGGCGCTGCACAGAGTTCCGGCCGTTTCCGTCAAATCATCGACCAGCAGCACCCGTTTGCCTTCCACATCACCGATCACGCTTTCGGCTTCAACCTCCGTGGCGCTCTTGCGTCGTTTCGCGACAATGGCGAGGCCCGCGTTCAGCGCCTGGGCATACGCCGAGGCCATCTTCAACCCGCCCACGTCCGGGGATACCACCAGCAAATCCTCCAGGTTTTTGGCTCGCAGATGTCGCAGCACCACCGGAGCGGCGTAAAGATGATCCACGGGAATATCGAAAAAGCCGACCACCTGCTGCGCGTGCAGATCCATCGTCAGCACGCGTCCCACGCCGGCCGAGGTGAGCAGATTGGCCACCAGTTTCGATGTGATCGGCACCCGCGGCTGATCCTTGCGATCCTGCCGGGCGTACCCAAAAAATGGAATCACCGCCGTAATCCGCGCCGCACTGGCCCGCCGTGCCGCATCGACCAGGATGAGCAGCTCCATCAGGTGCTGATTCGTCGGCGGCGATGTGGGCTGAACAATGAAGACATCACGTCCGCGGATGTTCTCATTGATTTTGACAAACGTTTCGCCGTCCGGGAATGACGCCACCGTGGCATCGCCCAGCGGCATGCCGATAAAATCGCAGATCCGCTGAGCCAAAGTCCGGTGCGCGGAGCCGGAAAATATCTTGAGCTCGGGGTGGCGGAAAAGCATTGGGAAAAAGGGAGCGCGACTGTAGGGGCGCTTTTCTTAAACACAAACGGAATTTTCCCTTCGAAAACGCGCTCGCATCTGGGCTTCCTTTCTCCTGAATCCGCCACCCGGATCAGGCGATGCAACCGCCTCACTTGGCACCAGTTGAGACGAAAAAAAGTTTGCAAAACTACTTGCGCGCAGGGGGGTGCCTTCATTATCTGTGCGCCCGCGCGGGAGTGGAACGCTCCCCGCAAACCAAAAACAAACCAAGGAAAACAACTGATGAAAAAACTCGCAATTACTGCATTGGCGACTCTCACGGCGGCTGTCACCAGCTTTGCCGGAACTGAAGTCAGCTACAAAGAAATGCCACCACCTCCGCCGCCCTGCTTCAAGGACGTCGAAATTCAACTCGACCTCTTCGGCAGCTACACGGATGTGGTTAGCCGGAGTGAGTACGGTGATGGCTTCGGTGGCGGTCTCGGTCTCAACTACTTCTTCAGCCGGTACGCTGGTGTTGGCTTTTCGAGCGAACTCCGCGACAGCACGGACAGCGCGGTCTGGAACAACACGGCCGGCTTGATCGTTCGGTATCCGATTGAAGGAAGCTTCTGTTGGGCTCCCTACGCGTTCGCCGGCGGTGGCATCCTGTCCGACGGCACCAACTACGGCACTTGGTATGCGGGCGGCGGACTCGAGTTCCGCATCACGCATTCCTTCGGCATCTACGCCGAGGGACGCTACAGCTGGGCCGAGAATAACGACTTCTCGAACAGCCGTTTGGGTCTTCGTTTCGTGTTCTAAAGGACCACATCGATTCGTTTGAAAATGCCGGGGTCGAAAGATCCGGCATTTTCTTTGCCCGGATTCTTTCAGCCCTCGAGAGCGAGTCGCCCGATCCGAATGAGCGCCGGCCTTCGGGCCCCGGTCAGGCGCGTTCCTGACGCCCTACGTTCCGAACTGCAGTTCCGCCAGTCGCCGATAGGTGCCGCCTTCGCGGGCCATCAATTCGTCGTGCGGCCCCTTTTCGGTAATCTCGCCGTTTTCGAGCACGTAGATGCAATCCACCCGCCGCACGGTTGCCAGGCGATGGGCGATGATCAGGGCCGTCCGTCCCTCGAGCAGAGTAGCCAATGCCTCCTGAATCAAGGCCTCGCTTTCGCTATCCAGCGAACTGGTCGCCTCGTCAAAGATCAGAATCCGGGGGTCGCGTAAAAACGCGCGAGCAATGGCGATGCGCTGCCGCTGCCCCCCGCTCAATTTCACGCCTCGCTCTCCCACCAGCGTGTCGTAGCCCTCGGGAAACCGTTCGATGAATTCTGCACAATGGGCGCGTTGCGCCGCTTCCCGGATCGCCCGCTCGTCGGCCTGGGGGCGTCCATAGGCGATATTCTCCCGGATGCTTCCTCCAAAGAGGATGACTTCCTGCGGAACGATGGCGATATTCTCCCGAACGGTACGGATTGGCAGCGGTGACGCGGCTTGGTCGTCCAGGATGAGGCGACCGGAGTCCGGTTCGTAAAATCGGAGCAACAGCGAAACCAGCGTGCTCTTGCCGGCGCCGCTCGGGCCGACCAGTGCGATCCTTTCGCCCGGTTTCGCCTCCAACGAGATATTGCGCAGGACCGGCAAGTCAGGCCGCGACGGATAGCGAAAGGAGACATTCTCGAACCGGATCCGGCCGCTCAACTGAACCCGTTGTTCGTCTCCTGATAATGACGCTTCCATCGGTTCCTCGAGCAATTCCTGCACGCGCTCCGACGCGCCCACGGCCTTTTGCACCTGACTGACAATCTCTGCAAAGCTGCTGACTGCCCCGCCCACAAACAGCGTGTAGAGCATGAAGGTCGTCAGCTCAGGATGGGTCAGTTGACCGCTTTTCATCAGCCGCGCGCCATACCAGAGGACCAGGACGATGCTTCCGAAGATACCCACAATGATAAATGCGATTAAGGCCGCCCGGTTGCGCGCGGTTCGAAGGATCTGCACGAAAAACGCGTCCAATGCCGCACGATAACGGCGCCCCTCGAAACCTTCGTTGGTGAACGCCTTGACATTGGCGATCCCCTGCAGCGTTTCCTCGACCACGACCGCGCTGTCGGCCAGGCGATCCTGCGCGGTGCGCGACAGTTTTCGAATCCGCCGCCCTACCACGACGGCGATAACAATCAGCACGGGAAACGTCGAGATCATGGCGAGACTTAAGCGCACGCTTGTCACCGCAATCATCACCACGCCGCCGAAGAGCATCATCGTCTGGCGAATGGCCGCGGCGACGATGAAGGTCAGCGTATCCTGGATCTGCGCCAGATCGTTCGACAATCGGCTGGCCAGTTCGCCCACCCGATGCTCGCCGTAAAAGCGCATGGGTAGATGGAGAAGCCGCTCGTAAAGTTCCGCCCGCAGGTTGACTACCGCGGCTTCTCCGGCGCGATTGAACCAGTACGAAGACAGGAAGGTGAGTCCGGCCTGGATGGCGAGTGTGACCACCAGCACCAAGGCTACGGTGTCTGGATCGCGCATCCAATCCGCTTTGGGCAGGTGCTCGATCATCGGGCTGGCCGCCTCGAGTAACCGTCCGACCAACCACGGAAATGCGAGCCCGAAGCTCATCGAGATGATCGATGCCACCGCCGCGGCGGCAAAGCGCGCCCGGAACGGTCGCACGTAGCGCAGGAGCATCCAGATGCCGCCGGCCGCCGTCGAGGGATCAGTCGATTGCGGCATGGGGCGAGGGACAAACCCGGCCGAATTGCGATCTGGCTGCCAGGGCAGAAAAAATCCGCCTACTCAGAATCGACGGGCTTCAACTCCCGAATCCACACGTTGCGGAATCGCATGGGATTGCCGTGATCCTGCAGCGAGATGCTCCCTTTTTCGTCGTGCGGGGAATACGTCCCGACCTGCCGATGCGGCGTGGGTCCGAGCAGTTCGGTGTGGTTTTGGGTCAAGACCCCATTGTGAAAGATCGTCACATAACCGGGCGTTTCGAGCTGGCCGTTTTTGAAACGCGGAGCGTTAAACACGATATCGTAAGTCTGCCACTTGCCCGGAGGGAGCGAAGCGTTAACCAAAGGAGGTGTCTGTCCATACAGCGCCGTCGCCTGCCCATCGGGATAAGTCGGGTTTTCGAAGGAGTCGAGCACCTGAATCTCGTAGCGGTCGTAGAAAAAGACCCCGCTATTCCCGCGCCCCTGGCTGTTGCCACTGGGCGGCGTCGGTGTCGCAAACTCAATGTGCAACTGCACGTCCGGTCCAAATTTCTCCTTTGTTGAAAGCGTGCCGGATTTGGGCACCACTTCAAAATAACCATCCGCAACTTTCCACTTCGCTTCGGCGTCGCCCGACTTCCAGGCGGACAAATCCTTGCCATCGAAAAGTACCGTGGCATCGCTCGGTGCCGTGCCTGCTTTCTCCTGCGTGCTTGGTGCACCGGGTGTCACGATTTTGGGCTGAGGGCGTTCACCATCGTGAACGTGCCATTTGCTACCGGGATACTTGGGCGTGTCTTGATAACCGAGGCCTTCGCCTTGGGCCGGTGAGAGCGTGACGAAGAGGGTGGCCGACAAAGCGAGGACGGAGATTTTTCGCATGGGAAGATAGAGGGATGAGGGAACAGGTTTGCCAGATCGCGCCCCGGATCGCAAAGGACAATTCCAACGAAGGCGACCGCTCACGGAGGGACAAGGCCGCGCTCGGTGAGATTCGGATCTCAACCGTTCCCGCCGAGCCCGGTAATCGGAGCCACTGAACCCGTCCGGTCTCAGCGGGTTACGGTCGCCACTCAATGGCACAGCCGCTGCTAAGTGGATTCCCGGTCAAACGCCACATCCGATGCTTTACCTCACCAGCCGTGCCCGCAACTATTCGGCGGAAACCAAGCGCGCCCTGCGCGCGGCGGACGGTTTCCTGACGCTCGGCATGGCCAATGATGCCTTTAAGGAGTTCGCCGCCGTCTCTCCCCTCGATAAGAATGACGCCGGCGTCATGCTGGCCCGCAATCGGGTTGCCCTCCATCTCCATCGTTGGCACGAAGCGGAAAGAAATGCGCGAATTGGGCATGAACTTTACCCGAATGAAGAGGAGTTCACGGTTCAACGAGCTTTTGCCCTGCAGCAAATGCAGCGCCTCGATCAGGCTCACAAACTTCTCGATTCCGCACCGGAATGGCTGCGCAAAACGGGCGTCCTCCATTACAATCTGGCCTGTTACGAGGCGCGACTGGGTGATCTCAAGAATGCGCACCAATGCATGAACACTGCGATTTCACTGAACGCCGCGATTAAACGAAGCGCCAAGAAGGATCCGGATTTGCAGCGCCTCTGGAACTGACTCAACCCCGATCGGTCGAACAATCCGCGCTGGCCCGCTGCGGAACGACAAACGCGCGCACATAGTCGTCCACGGCCTCCTGCCAGGATCGCGGCGTCCGTCCCGTCAGTTGGGAAAAGCGGTGCGTTGCCATCACCGTATGGATGGGTCGTCGGGCCACAAACGCTTTCAGCTCCGACATTTTTTGCGGCGCGATCGTTTCAGCCTTCAACGGGACGCCCGCGCGGCGAACGCTCTCGATCGCATATTGGCCATACTCCTGCCACGTGCACGATCCGGAGTTGCAAAGGTGCAGAATTCCGCACGCTTTGATTTCTCCGAGGAAGGGTCGGAGCCATTGGCCGAGATCGAGCGTGTAAGTGGGCACCGCCCATTTGTCCGCGACCGCGGAGACTGATTCATTATCCCTGGCCTTCGCCAAAATCTGATCGACGAAACTTGGCCGATCTGGCCCGAAAACCCATGACACACGCACGACCAGTGAATCATTGAGGGTATCTGCCAGCGCCTGCTCACCCGCCAGCTTCGACGCTCCGTAAACACCCAGTGGTCGCGGCGCATCATCCTCCACATACGGTTCGGGTTTTTCTCCATCGAAAACGTAATCCGTGCTCACGTGGACCATGCGCGCTCCGCGCTGACGACATGATTCAGCCATGTCCCGCACGGCTTCGGAGTTCACGCGAAATGCTTCCGGTTCATGCGACTCGCAGTAATCGACATTCGTGAGCGCGGCGCAATTGATCAGCACCTCGAAATCAGCGTTACCAAGCGCCGCCCGCACCTTTTCGGGATTGCTCAAATCCAGCGAGGTTCGGTCAAAACCGATGACCGTCTCGCCGGCTTCGGTCCACTCTCGCGTCAGCGCCATTCCGAGCCGGCCGCCGCTCCCGACGATGGCCACTTTCATCGGCGCTGCAGCGGCTCCCACCAGCTTCGATTGGCGACATACCAATCGACCGTTTCGCGAATTCCGGGTTCCGGCCGATGCCGCGGTTTCCAGCCCAGGTCGCGCCGTGCTTTGCTCGAATCAATGGCGTAACGGCGATCATGTCCCAAACGATCCTTCACGAATTGGATCAGCGATTCCGGTTTCCCGAGTTGATCGAGAATGAGCCGCACCACCTCGAGATTCCGCAATTCTCCGTCGGCCCCGACATTATAAACCTCCCCGGGTTTCCCCTCGAATAGCGCGGCCAGCACCGCGGCGCAGTGATCCTCGACGTGAATCCAATCGCGGACATTCTGTCCGTCGCCATAGACGGGCAGTGGCTTGTCCGCCAGCGCATTTGTGATCATGAGCGGGATCAGTTTTTCCGGGAACTGGTAGGGGCCGTAGTTGTTCGAGCAACGAGTGATGACGACTTCCTGCCCATAAGTATGGTGGTGCGCGAGCGCCAGCAGATCAGCCGACGCCTTGCTGGCGGAGTAGGGCGATGATGGGACGATGGGTGAAGTTTCGGTAAACAGTCCATCCTCTCCCAGCGACCCATAAACTTCGTCCGTCGAAATCTGAACAAACCGGCGGACCTGATGCCGGCGGGCGGCTTCCAGCAGTACGGATGTTCCGCCCACATTCGAGTGAATGAAGTTTTGCGGTGAATCGATGGAACGATCTACGTGTGATTCCGCGGCGAAGTTCACCACCGCGTAGTATTGATGCCGCGTAAAGATTTTCTCCATCGCCGCCGCGTCTGCGATATCGGCCTGGGTAAATTCGTAGCGTTCCGCCTCGGCCTCGGCCACGTCGTCCAAACTTGCCCGATTGCCGGCGTACGTGAGCGCATCGACATTCGTCACCATGGCGGGGCCGTAATGTTGCAGCACAAAGCGAATGAAATTGCTGCCGATAAAGCCGCAGCCACCTGTCACAAGAAGTCGCATGGGCGCGCCTTCTAGCAGCGGATATTCCATCCCGCTACAACGTTTTGGGAGCCATCCTTGAATTGAAGACCCGAGCTCGAATCGGGGACGCATCGCTTTGATGCGGCCAAATCCTCGATGTTGCGCCCGCGCACCAAAGCATTGCCAAACTATTCGTGGCCCGGTTCAGTCGCCCCTTTTGATGAAGCTCCGCAACCAACTGCTCGCACTCTTCTGCCTGCTTTTGTTTTTCGGTTTTGGCGTCCTTTACATCCGCGTCTGGGTGGTTTCGAAGCCGTTCGCCATTATCCTCTTTATCACCGATGGCATGGTGCCGCGGCACATCACGGCGGCGCGCCTTTATGCCGGCGGCGCGGGCCATCGGCTCACCATTGATAGTTTTCCGCATCTGGCTCTCATGCGAAATCCCGGTCGCGATTTCGCCGTTCCAGACACAGCTGCCGCGACGACCGCTCTGGCCACTGGCACCGCGACGCTCCATCGTCATCTGGCGATGGACCCGGATGGGAACTCGCTGGTGACGATTCTCGAGTTGGCTGGGCGAAAGGGGCGCGCGACTGGAATCGTCACCAACGGAAAACTTACCGATCCCGGTGTCGCTGCCTTCTACGCTCATGCCGCGGACATGAGCGATGCTCACGCCGTCGCCGCGCAATTCTCAAACGCTTCGCTTAGAGTGGCACTCGGCGGTGGTTCCGCGGATGGGCTGGCCGTCAATGAACGCATTGTTGTGCGCAATAAAGCGCAACTCGAAAATATTGGTTCCTATCAGGCAAATGGCGTGCTCGGGCTTTTCAGCAAAGGTGAAATGGCCCATGCGGATCAGATTGAATCCGGCAGTCGGCAGCCATCACTCGCCGACATGACACGGCGGGCGATCGAGTTCCTGCAGTACGATCGGCGCGGATACGTGCTTGTCGTGGACGCGTCCCTGTTCACTGCCGCCGCCAAACGGAATGAAGGCGAACGTACCATTACCGAAATGCTTGCCCTGGACCGCGCTGTTCAAGCCGCTCAGGAATATGCCGGTGACAATTCGCTGATCCTGGTCACTGGACGGCACGCCATCGGCGGGATGACTTTGAACGGTTTTCCGCTGCGGCAGGATAGCGGGATTCCGCTGCTGGGCGTGGCGCCGGCGGGTTATCCCTCGATAACCTGGGCTACGGGTCCGAATGGTCCCGGTGCGGAGCAACCGACGCGGGCCAAGCTCGAACCGGCCGCGTGGCTGACTCCGGCCGCGGTGCCCACCGTCGAGGATATGATTGCCATTGGCCGAGGCGATGGGGCAGAAAAGCTCGAGGGATTCATGGAGAATACGGACGTTTTTGCCATCATGCGGGATGCGCTGTGACACCGTTTGGCGAATTCCGGGATTGAATCAAAGCTCATGTGCCGACATGCATCACGGTCACACACCCATGAAATCGATCACCATTCTTCTCAGCCTCGCTGCCGTTCTGTTCCTGACCCCGGCTCGCGGCGCCGATACCAAAGCAACTTCCGCCACGGTCAACGAGTTGCTGGGTATTATTCAGATCGAAAAAATCATGACCAATATGGCTGCGCAAAATGACGCCATGCTGATGCAGTCGGTCAAACAGGCGATCGCCAGCCGAAACCTCTCTCCGGAGCAGCAAGCCCGCGTTCAAAAAGCGGCGCAGGAAGTGGCGACCACCATGCACGAAGAGCTGTCGCCCGAGAAATTGAAGGCCATGACCGCTGAAATCTATTCCGATGCTTTCACCGAGGAAGAAGTGCGCGCGATCATTACTTTTTACAAAACGCCGGCCGGGAAAACCATGCTCGAAAAGCAGCCCGTAATTATGCAAAATCTCATGGCGGCCATGCAAAAGAAAATGTCGGTCGTGGTGCCAAAGATCCAGCAAGCCTTGGAAGAAGCACCCGCCGCCACCGGCAAGGCGCCGGCGAAGTAAGGACGGCCCGACTATGCGCCGGCCGCCTCGAGTGCGGCGTGATCGATGGTGGTGAGGCGATCGCGATTTTGGCCGATTTGCGGAATGCACTGGATGAGTGCCCTGGTGTAGGGATGCTGCGGTTCGCGCAATACCTTCTCCGTCTCACCTTCCTCGACGATTTTCCCGCGAAACATTACCGCCACGCGATCCGCGATGCCGCTGATGATTCCGAAGTTGTGAGTGATGAGGAGGATGGTCATTTGCAGCTGCCGTTTTAATTCGCGGAGTTGTTCGATAATCTGCGCCTGGATGGTCACGTCGAGGGCCGTGGTCGGTTCGTCGGCGATCAAAAGGTCCGGCCGGCAGCTGAGCGCCATGGCAATCATCGCCCGCTGCTGCATGCCGCCGCTGAGTTGATGTGGATAGTCTCGCATCCGTTGCCCGGCATTAACGATCCCCACCATATCGAGGTATTTGACGATCTCGGCCTCGATATCTGAAACCTCGGGACGGTGCAGTTTGATGGCTTCCGCGATCTGGGAGCGAATGGTGAAAACCGGATTGAGAGAAGTGCTTGGCTCTTGAAAAACATAGGCGATTCGCCCGCCGCGGATGGCTCTCAATTCCCGCGTGGACATTTTCAAAACATCATGGCCTTCGAGCAGGATCTCTCCGGAGTCGTAAACCGCCGGTGGCTCCGGTAACAGCCTTGTCAGCGCCAGACCGGTGACACTCTTTCCACTCCCACTTTCGCCCACCACGGCCAGGGTCTCACCTTTGGTCAGGTGAAATGAAATCCCCTTGACCGCCTCGACCCGGCCGCCCTCGGTGGCAAAATGGATTGAGAGATTGCGAACATCGAGAAGCACGGGAGCGGACATGATGGTGACAAACGAAACGGTTAATGACTTTTCGGATCAAACGCGCGCCGCAAAGCGTCGCCAAACAAATTCAGGGACAGGACCAGGCCAAACAGCGCACTGGTGGCGGCGGCCAGGGTCCACCAAACAATGGGCTGGCGGCTGAGTTCACCGCGTGCTCCATCGATCATATTGCCCCAGCTCGGTGTGCCAATCGGCGAGCCGACACCAAGATAACTCAGCAGTGCTTCTGCCAGGACCAGGGAGGAGAATCCCAACACGAGTTTGATTAGAACCAGATGCATGACGTTGGGTAACAAGTGCCGGGTAATGATCTTCCAATGACTTTGGCCGAGCGCTCTCGCTGCCGCCACGTAGGGTCGCTCGGTTTGCCGCATCGTTTCTCCACGGATCAAACGGCAAAGGTTCACCCATGAAGTGATGGCCAGGGCAAATGCCATGTTCCCCAAGCCCTTCCCGAGCACGATCAACACTGCGATCAACAGCAGAATTTCCGGAATCGAATAAAGAACCGTATAGACATATTGGATGAGATCATCGACCCAGCGACGGAAGTAGCCGGCCATGATGCCGAGCAGCGTCCCCAGCGGGATGTAAATCAGGCTGGTCAATCCGCCGATCAGCAGGGCGGTCCGACAGGCGCGCAAGGTTTGTACAAACACATCCTTGCCCAGCGCATCCGTGCCCAGCAGGTGCCAGCCGCGCAAAGGTTGCGGATCAGAGGTCGAAAGGGTGTGACGGGCCAGTGGCGCGCTGTAGCTGCTCTCGGACGGAATCCTCTGCAAAAGCCAACCCAGAATGGACGGATCATCGCCGGCGATCGGCAAGCGGATCGCTTCCAGGGCGCCAATGAATAAATACAGCGCGATCACGCCACCAGCGATCAGTCCGATCCGGTCCCGGCGCAGGCGCTCCCAGGCCCGCTGCCAGCGATCACTTCTGGCTCCACGAACGATCGTCCACACCACGAGGCCGAGGCCGGCAACGACCACGAGATTTTGAAGCCAGAGCGCGGTCGTCATTGATTAACGCAGGCGAATGCGCGGATCGGCCAGCGCATAGCAAACATCCGTCAGGGTCAGGCCAATGATGTAGAGAATCGATGTCAGGAAAGTTGTCGAACGCACGACGGCCAGGTCGCTTGTCTGAATCGCGCTCACGAGCAGGTTTCCCAGGCCCGGTATGCCGAAAAAATTCTCCACCAGCAGTGAGCCGAGGATGAGCAAGGGAAGATTGGCGATGACAAAGGTCAGCAGCGCAATCATTCCGTTCTTTAACACGTGCTTGAGCAGGAGCGCCGTGCTGCCCACGCCCTTGGCCTGAGCCGTGCGAATATAATCCTGGCTGATCTCCTCGAGAAAAACCGCGCGGTAGAGGCGCACATCACTCCCCAGGTAGATGATGATCACCAACGTGACGGGCAGCACCAGAAAGCGGACCGAACTTAGTCCATTCAACTCGAAACCGAAGGCGGGAAAATAGTTAAACCCCAATGCCACCATGGCCTGGCCGCAGATGACATAGACCATGGGCGGCACACTCATGAGCGCCACACAGACGATCACTCCCGCCGTGTCGAGAGCGGATTTCCGGACAAAAACCAGGTAGAGGGCCAATCCGGTCGCAATAAAGAATCCGGTCACGTAGGCCGGAAGCATCACCAGGAGCGAAGGGATTGCTCCCTCGGCAAACACCTCCTTCAGATCCCGTCCCGTGACGTCGGACACGCCGAGGTCAAACGTGATGAGATTCCACATTTGGTTGAAGAAGATGGAATCGAAAACATTGCTGCTGGGCGAAGGTTCGCCATTGGCGAGGACGAGTTTTTCCCCGCGCCAGGCGGCAGTATTGAGGAAAAGGGGTTTATCGTAGCCTCGAGTGTGAAGCCAGTCGTAAATCGTTTGCGGGGTGGCGCGTTTGCCGAGGATGTTGCGCGCCATGGTCTCCGGCTTTTGCACGACGAAGAAGATGACGAACGTGACCAGCATCACGCCGAGAATGATCAGCGGAGTGTAGAGGAGCCGGCGAATGAGATAGCTAAACATTTCGGTGACGATTCAGGCGAATCCCGTAAGTGGCGCCGGCCGCGATAATCCCAGCGAGGGCGAAGAGGGGCCAGATCTTCTTCCGATTCCACTGGCGGCGTTTCTCCGCCCGCAAGTCATAATCGACGATCCGATATTTAAGGCCGCCCTCGAGCATGGCATTCTCCGCCACCAGCGGTGCCCAGGGCTGAACAATCGTGTAATAGGCTTTGTGAAAGTTCATCAGGATCGGGCAATCCTCGATCAGGATATCATTCATCTGGTGCACGATCGCCAACCGCTCGGGGCCATTATCCATGGTCGCCATCTGCTCGAAGAGCCGATCGAATTCCGCGTTGTGGTAGCGGTTGATGTTTTTGCCCGTGGGCGGAAAGTTTTTGCTGTAAAAGAGAAAAAAGTAGTTTTCCGGGTCGGGATAGTCAGCACCCCAGCCGGTCCCCGTAGCCATTTGAAAATTGCCCTGATCTTCCTTCTCGAGCATGCGCGCAAAGGTGTTCTCAACCACGCGTACCTTGATGCCCAATTGCTCGAATTGCCGTTGCTCATACTCAGCCAGCTGGCGCTCCTCCGCTCCCGATGCGGTCACGTCCATGGTTATTTCCAGCGGCGCCCCGGTGCGCGGATCGCGCCCATTTGGATAGCCGGCTTCGGCGATGAGCTGCCGTGCCCTTTCGAGATTCAAACCATACGGATTCTTGAAGTCATTTTGATAGCCATAGATACCCGGTGAGAGGAGTTGCTGCGCCGTGGGCGCTACGCCGCCGTAGAGCAAGTCTGAATAGCCCGATGGATCGTAGATACAGGAAAGCGCCTGCCGGAGCTTCTTGTTTTTGCCCACGAGCGGATCCTGCATGTTCAGGCTGATGTAAAAGGTGCTCACCTCAGTCTTCTTTCCCAGCTTCATACCGCGGGCAGCCAGTTCCGGATCGAGTTCTTTGGAGGTGCTGACGATCGAATTCACCGCATCCTTCATCACCCCGTACCAATCGAGATAACCCTGCCGTGTCAGGACCCAGGCTGGGAGCAATTCCCGGAAAATGGTAATGTCAACTTCATCCACCAGGGGGAGCGCCTTTCCGGCCAATGGTTTCAGAAGCGCGTCCTTCTCTGGCGGCCAACCGTCCGATGGAAAAATCGTGGTGTGATAGCCGGGAAAGCGCTTGAGACGAAAACGTTGATTGGGCACCCAATTGACGATCTGAAATGGGCCATTTGAGACAGGGTGAAATTTGAACAGGTCACGGACCACCATCCTGCCTCCCGGCCCATCCGGATGCTCTTTGCCATCGTAGTATTCTGTACCCTCGCGGGCGACCGGAGCGGTAAAATGCATGGCCAGCCAGTAGATAATCTGGGGGTACACTTTGAGCAGCCGTAGTTTGAAGGTGTGCCGATCGATTACCTCCACCCCGCTTACTCGCATGGTGTCGTAGTCGTATTTGCCGGCCGCCTTTGCCGCGTCAAACGCCTCCGTCATCCCGGCGATGTATTCTGCGAGATTGGCAAAGATCGGGCTTTGGATCGCTGGATCGCACAGACGCTGAAATGCAAACTGCGCATCTTCGGCCACCACTTCGCGTCCTTTTCCGCCGGGGAAACAAGGATCGTCATGGTAGAAGATCTGCGGCTTTAAACGGCACAGATAATCAACCGTGCCGTCCGGATTGTTCGTTCGTTGCGGCATCTCCGCCAGCAAACAGGGTTGCACCTCATAAGGATCCGTCTTCATCGGATCGTACTGGAGCAAGGAATCCTGTACCGCTTCGAGAATGCGGCGGCTGATCGTGTCGTACGCCACCTGCGGATCGAGCGAACGCACCTCCTCGGGCATGTAATAGTAAAAGACCACCCAGGGCGAGCCGTCCGGCGGGTTTTGTGCAATGGCTCTGGGTTCGGATCGTTGCTGCAGGCAGTCGTCAGCACCACCGCCATCGCGATGAGGAGCAGGATGGTGCTCGAGCGGACCGCGGTGGCCACCGGGCTCTTCGCTCCGCGTCCCGCGGCGCGCTTTCCCTCCTCCGTGCCCCGGTCTGCGTAAGTCAAAAGCCTGGAGTTCAGAAAATCGGATTCGGGAGTTACTTCTTCCGACTCATCGCGCGCATCGCATCGCGAATCTCCGCCGCCCGCTCGTAGGCCTCGTTTTGGATGGCGAGGTCCATCTCCCGCTTCATCCGCTCCAACTTGGTGACGGGCTGTTTCGCGCGCACTTCCTCCAGCCATTCCTGCAAGAAGGCCAGCTCTGGGCTGTGCTCGAGCATCTCCGGATTCTCCGCGCCATCGTAGAATTCGCGGATCTTCTTGCGCCCCTTTTCGATCAAGCGCGCCGCTTCGGCGAAGTCTTCGCGCTCGATGGCAATGGATGCCTTGGCCCGCGTATTCATCATGCGCACATAGGGTGTGAATTGCACCACGGACCAGGCGAGGTCCTCGTTCGGTGCGTGCTGGTCCACAAAATCAAACATTTCGAGATTGCGCGCGGTGTCGCGGATGACGCCCACGTAATCCTGCAACTGAAAGAGTGAAATGTAGCGGTGGTAATATTGAATGCCTTCCTGTTGCAGCTCGCCGATTTCCTCCGGCTTGAGTTCAAATTCCTGATTACGCTTTTCCCGGCGCGCCGCTCGCTGACGGTGGTAGTCGAAGTACGATTCGCAGCCGTGCGGCTCGAAGCCATCGGGCCTTCCGCTCGTCTCCATCTGGATCAGGCCGAGATCAATGCGGAGCTGAATCTTCTCCTTCCCGTCGGTGCCCAAAATTTTGCGGACCTTGATCTGCCCAGGCTCGTGGGGCCAGTCCCGCAGCATATCATTCAAATCGAGGCTCATGTTGGTGCGAAGTATCTAGAAGCCTCGCCCGCTTTGTCAACGGGTGCAGACTCTTCATCCGCATCCGGCGATTTTCTACGCGATTGCGTTTTTCCGGTTCTTGGGGTGCCGTGTTGGCCTTCGCCCCATGCCTTGCCGATTCGCGTCCTTCGTCCTGCTCGTCGTGGCCTCGTGTTGTGGACTGGCCCAGCCCGCTAAAAGCAAACAGGCGCCCCCGCCCGGCGTGGAGATTCCGGACACGGATCGCCTCGAGCTGACCGACTCCGCGGCGGAACTGGGCCGCGAGATTGAGGCGCTCCGCCGGAAACTGTCCGGGGAAAAGGCGGCCCTGTTGCCCGATGTGATTGTCTTCCACAAGGCGGTGGATTGGGCGCTGCGCCATGACGAATTCATGGACGTCAAACACGTCGGGTTGGCGAAAAAGTTTCTCGCCGAAGGATTCGATCGTGCGAAGGACTTGCGCTCGGGACAGGCGCCATGGACGACCCAGACCGGCAGCGTCATTCGCGGCTACGTTTCGCGCATTGATGATTCCGTGCAGCCCTATGGGGTTATTGTCCCGACAACCTGGACGCCCGACAAAAAAGTTCCGCTTCTGGTCTGGCTCGCGGGGCGCAACGACAAGCGGACCGAGCTCGCTTTTCTCAACGAACGCGCCGGTGGAAAAAGTGAGTTCACGCCAAAAGACACGATCGTCCTTCATCCCTACGGACGCTGGTGCAATGCGACGAAATTCGCCGGCGAAACCGACGTTTTCGAGGCGATGGCCAGCGTCCGCGAGCGTTACCGGATCGATCCCAACCGTATCGCTGTCGCCGGTTTTTCCATGGGCGGTGCGTCGTGCTGGCACCTTGCCGTTCATCACGCTGGCCTGTGGTGCGCCGCCTCTCCGGGCGCCGGTTTTGCTGAGACGGCAATTTATGCCAAAGTCTTCGCTCCCGGCAAATCCGAGCCCACCGCCTGGGAGCAAAAACTCTGGGCGCAATACGACGCGACCAAAGTCGCCGCGAACCTGTTCAACGTCCCCATCACCGCCTACTCCGGCGGTGAGGATCCGCAGAAACAATCCGCGGATATCATGGAGAAAGCGTGCGCGACCGAGGGCGTGGAGATGAAACGAATCATCGGTCCGGGCGTCGGCCACAAATATGAAGCGGGCGCCAAAAAGGAACTCGCCGCGTGGCTCGATGAGCGGATGGCGGAGGGTCGCCAAGAGCTGCCACCGCGCGTGCGCTTCAGCACCTACACGCTGCGCTACCCGACGATGGAGTGGATAAAGATCGATCGTCTCGCGGAACACTGGCAGCGCGCCGATGTCGACGCCGAGCTGGTCGATGAAGGCACGATTCGCGTCACGACGAAAAACGTCGCCGCCTTTACCATTTCGCTCCCGGTCATTCCCCCGCCTCTCGATCCCACGCACCCGCCGCGCGTGGTCATCGATGGCCAGGAGCTCACCGGTCCACCGGTGGTGGCGAAATGGACGGCGCGTTTCTGCCAGATGGATGGCAAGTGGCAGCTCCAGCCGCCGGATTACGATGCCGGTATTCACAAGCATCACGGGCTCACCGGCCCGATCGATGACGCTTTCACCGACCGATTCATTTTCGTCCGTCCGACCGGGCAGGCCTGGAATCCCGATGTTGGGGCGTGGTCGAAATCGGAACTCGAGAGGGCGATTGTGGAATGGCGACGGGTCTTTCGCGGCGATGCCATCGTCAAGAACGACACCGACCTCACGCCCGCAGAAACTGCCAGCGCCAATCTCATCCTCTGGGGTGATCCGGGTTCAAATAGGATTATCGCCCAGATTCTCGATCAGCTCCCATTGACCTGGACGAAATCGCAGCTCAGCTTCGCCGGAAATTCTCTCGATGCGGCGCATCACGCCCCGGTGCTCGTATTCCCCAATCCCCTCAACCCGCAACGCTACATCGTCCTCAATAGCAGCTTCACCTTTCGCGAAGGCGCCACTGTTTCCAATTCTCTACAAACCCCGAAACTGCCCGACTGGGCTTTGATCGATGTCTCGGTCGAACCCACCGAAAAATCGCCCGGCGGGGTCGTTGCCGCCGGATTCTTCAATGAAGATTGGCAGCTCCCTAACAAATAGCTCCCTCACGCCTCTTAACCCCTCGCCACTTACCACTCCCATGAAACAACCCCACCTCTCGAAATTCCAGCCTGGCTCTGCGTTTCGCAGCGCGAAATCTCGTTTCCGCATTCCGCCTTCCGCGTTCCACGTTTGTTTTGCCGTCGCCCTTCTTCTCCCGTTTGCCTCACGCGCCCACGACGCCAGTACCGAAATGGCGGCCGCGGCCAAGCGGTTCCTGGCTTCGCTTTCACCTGAGCAGAAAGCGCAGGCTGAATTCCAATTCGCGGACAAGGAACGCGAGAACTGGCACTTCATTCCGCGTGCCCGCAAGGGACTCCCCTTTAAGGAAATGAAACCCGCGCAACGATTGCTCGGTGAAGCGCTTCTCGCTACCGCGCTCAGCCATCAGGGATACGAAAAGGCGGTCTCCATCATGAGTCTCGAAGCCATCCTGGCGGAAATGGAGAAGGGCAGCGGTCCGGTGCGTGATCCCGAGCAATACTTCATCTCGATCTTCGGCACGCCGGGAAACGACCCGTGGGGCTGGCGCTTGGAAGGTCATCATCTCTCTCTCAATTTTACGTCTGCCGGTGGGGAAGCGCCATCGATGACGCCCAACTTTCTCGGGTCGAATCCAGGTGAAGTGATGCAAGGACCACTCAAGGGCATGCGTGTCCTCGAGGCCGAGGAAGAGATCGCTCGCTCGCTCATCAAATCCCTCGATGCCGAGCAGCGCAAAGCGGCGGTCATTCTCACCGAGGCCCCGAAAGAAGTCTTCAATACTCCTGATCGCGTCGATCCCACCAAACCCGAGGGCATCACGGCCGAAAAACTGACGCCGGAACAAAACAAACTGCTGACGGAGCTGGTCAAAGAATATCTCTTCCGCGCGCGGCCGGATGTGGCCGAAATCGAATGGGCAACGATCAATAAATCTGGCTGGGGCAAGATCGCCTTCGCCTGGGCGGGTGGCTTGGAACGCGGCGAACCGCATTACTACCGGGTTCAAGGCGCGACCTTCGTCCTCGAATACGACAACACCCAGAACAACGCCAACCACGTCCACAGCCTCTGGCGCGATTTTGCTCATGATTTCGGTCACGATACGCTCGGCGAACACGTCAAAGCCGAGCACGCGCCGTAGCGATCAGTCACGGCGGATTGTTCGGGAAACGGGGCTGGTCCAGCGCGTGCGACTTTTGGATTTGCGCGGGCGGATTTTCGGCTAGCGTCCGCGCTCCCCGCAGGGCTGTTGCACGTTCCAATTCATCCATCCGTCCGTTTCGACCATGTCCTACAAACTCTTTATTCCCGGCCCGGTTCAGGTTTCACCCAAGACCTTCGAGGCCTTTTGCCACCCGATGATCGGTCATCGCAGCGGCGACTTTAAGAAACTCTACGCCTCGATTCATCCGCGGCTGCAGGCGACTGTTCGGGACCAAACAGCCGGTGTTTCTCTCCACCTCATCGGCTTGGGGAGTGATGGAAGGTTCGATCCGCAATCTCGTCGGCACTGGAAAGTGCTGAACTGCATGTGCGGCGCGTTTTCCGACAAATGGCTCGATGTCTCGAAGCGCTGCGGCAGGAAGGCGGAAGCTCTGCAGGTCGAGTGGGGCCAGCCGATCCGCGGCGAGCAACTGCGCGCGAAGCTGGTCCAGGGCGGATTCGATGCAGTGACCGTCATCCACAACGAAACCTCGACCGGGGTCATGTCACCGCTCGCGGAGATCTGCGAGGTCATGCGCGAGTTCCCGGACACGCTGCTGATCGTGGACTCGCGTGTCCTCGTTCAGCGTCGTGCCGATTCCGATGGATGAACTGGGCATCGACGTCCTGCTGACCGGTCAGCCAAAAGGCCCTCGCGCTGCCGCCCGGGCTGGCGCTCTTTTCCGCCAGCGAGAAAGCGTTCGCGCGTTCCGCGACCATCGAGACGCGCGGCTATTATTTCGATTTCCTCGAATTCCGAAAGAATCAGGCCGACGACATGACGCCGAGCACGCCGTCGATTTCGCACATCTACGCGTTGCAATCGAAGCTCGACGAAATTTTCACCGAAGGGCTCGAAGCCCGTTACGCGCGGCACACGGAAAACAATGATATCGTGCATGCCTGGGTGCGGGAGCGCGGATTCGATTTTTTTGCCGCCGAAGGTTTCCGCTCGAAATCGCTGACCTGCGTCGCCAACAACCGGGGGATCGATGTTGCCGCGACTTGCTCAAGAAGCTGAAGGACCAGTACGGCTTCGTGCTCGATGGAGGATACGGAAAGCTGAAGGGAAAAACCTTCCGCATTTCGAACATGGGCGACGAGACGCCCGCCACCATGCGTGAACTCCTGACCGCCATCGACGCTTGCCAGTAACGCCCGCGGGTGGGGGAACCGTAACAAATAATTTTGTCGGAATATGAATACTGACCCCAACCGCCCCCATCGTCACCTCCTGAAGCTGGTCTTCGCCGCCCAGCCGCCAAAGGCCGTCGCGGGTGCCACGCGCGTCCGTTTCGTCCTGCGCGACCAGCGGGTGAAGCTGCTGCCGCACGTTTCGGAAAAAGAATTCTCCGGCAAGACCGGCTCGCTCCTGCATCATCCGCACGAGTCAACGCTCTTCGTCGGTCTCGGCGGGCGGGCCAAGGTGAAAGCCGAGACGCTGCGCAGCGCCGCGGGCAGCGCGACGATGGCGCTCGAAAAAAATCGGCCGCACGCGGCTCGCAGTGGACGTGGAAGACGTGGCCGCAATTTGCCAGTGCCGTCGTCGAAGGTGTGGCGCTCGCCGATTACCGTTTCGACCGCTTCGCCACCGCGCGGAAATGCGCCGCTCGCGAGCGTTGCATCTGCTCGCGCTGGCCGAAGATTTCGCTGCTGTCCGAACTGCCGGCGCACGCGCGCTGATTGTCGCGGACGCAACCAACGTCGACGCGCGAAATCGGCAATCTTCCCGGCAATATTCTCTACCCGCAGACGCTCGCCGCCCGCGCCGCTGAAGCTCGCGCGCGAATCAAGCTCAAGGTCACCGTCTTCGATGAGCGCAAGCTGCGCGCCGGCGGATTCGGCGGATTGCTCGCGGTGGGGCAGGGGAGCGAGCGCGGTCCGCGGATGATCGTCATCGAGCATCTCGGCGGTCCAAAATGGCAGCCGCCCATCGCGCTCGTCGGCAAGGCCATGACGTTCGATACCGGCGGCATTTCCATCAAGCCCGCGGCGAACATGGAGGACATGATCTTCGATAAATGCGGAGGCATGGCCGTGCTCGGCGCGATGTCCGCGCTCGCCCGACTCGGCGTGAAGCGTAACGTCGTCGGTCTCATCGCCAGCGCCGAAAACATGCCCGGCGGCAATGCCTACCGGCCCGGGGACATCGTCACAACTTACGACGGCAAGCACATCGAGATCATCAATACAGATGCCGAGGGTCGCGTCGTCCTCGCCGATGCGATCGCCTACGCGCGCCGCGATTGCCGGGCTGCAGCGATCGTCGATCTCGCCACGCTCACCGGCGCCTGCTGCGTGGCGCTCGGCGAATATGCGGCGGGCCTTTTCGATAGTGACGAAACGCTGCGGCAACGCCTCCTCGCGGCGGCGGAGGTAACCGGCGAACGCCTCTGGCCACTCCCGATCTTCCCCGAGCACGAGGACCAGATCAAAAGTGATGTCGCCCTGATCAAGAACAGCGGCGGCCGCCTCGGTGGCGCGAGCACTGCCGCCGCCTTTCTGAAGACCTTCGCCGAAGACACGCCGTGGGCGCATCTCGACATCGCCCCCGTCGCCCACATCGGCAAGGACCGGCCCGATTGTGCCCGCGGGGCCACGGGCTTCGGGGTGCGGACCCTGGTCGAGTTCGTTGAGCGCTGGAAGTGAACGGCGTTTCGGTCAGCGCTTTTTGAGGCAGCGCAGAAATTCGGCGGTGGCGCGATTCGGCGGGCGCTGCTTTGGCCACGAGGCGACGATGGTGCGGGTGGGTCGAGGGCGATCCAGGCGGCGGTAAATGGGGCCGTCGCCGCCGCCTTCGCGGCAGGCCATGGCGGGCACGAGCGAAATGCCAAGACCGGAGGCCACGAGTGCCTGTACCGTTTCGATCTGCGCGCTGCGGCAGCTCACCTTCGGACTGATTTCGCGCCGTGTGCAAAAGCTCAAAACCTGATCACCGAGGCAATGACCCTCCTTCATCAGGATGAAGCGTTCGCTCTCCAGATCGGCGGCACGGAGGGTGCGGCGGGTGGCGAAGGAATGGCCGGGTGGCAGGGCTACGAGCAAATCCTCGGTAAAGAGCGTTCGTGTTTCGAAAGTGGTGTCGTCGATTGGCAGACTGAGCACCGCAAGATCGATTTCGCAACTGGCGGCGAGCTTGAGCAGGCGGGCCGTGGTGTCCTCGTGGACCACGACTTCGACGCCGGGAAACTCCGCGCTAAAGCGGGCGATGATCGGGGGGAGAAAATACGGTGCAATCGTGGGCAGCACACCGATGTTCAGCGAGCCGCGGACGAGGGAATGCGCATCGTGCATTTCGCGGGTGGCCGTATCCACCTCCTCGAGGATGCGTGCGGCGCGCTGGAGGAAAATTTCGCCAGCCTGGGTGAGCTTCACTCCGGATTTCAACCGGTCAAAGAGCCGTTCACCGAGCTCGTTTTCGAGCTTCTGGATTTGCTGGCTCAGTGACGGCTGCGCGACGCGGCACTGTTCCGCGGCGCGGGAAAAGTTGCCGGTACGGGCCACGGCGACGGTGTAGCGAAGCTGATGCATCTCCATAGGGAGTGCCTATGGTGGCGGTAGGGAGGAAGTATTTCAACTATCACCCCAAAATCGGTTACAAGAATGGATCCAGCGCCGCATTCCCCGTCGCTCAACTACTCCTTACCATGTCAGACGAAATCGCACTCTCCGCAGTCCCACCCGAAGAAATCTCGCAAGGCAAGTGTCCCTTCCATCATACCTCTGGCGGCGGCACCTCGAACCGCGACTGGTGGCCGAACCGGTTGAAGGTCGAACTGTTGCACCAGCATTCCTCGAAATCCGATCCCATGGGCGCAGGATTCAATTATGCGGATGAGTTTAAGAGCCTCGACCTCGCGGCGGTGAAAAAAGATCTCGCGGCGCTGATGACCGATTCACAGGACTGGTGGCCGGCGGACTTTGGCCATTACGGAGGTTTGTTCATTCGCATGGCGTGGCATGCCGCCGGCACCTACCGCACGGGTGACGGTCGTGGCGGTGGCGGCCGGGGGCAGCAGCGATTCGCGCCGCTCAACAGTTGGCCGGACAACGTGAGCCTGGACAAGGCGCGTCGACTGCTCTGGCCGATCAAACAGAAGTATGGCCGGAAGATTTCGTGGGCCGACCTGATGATCCTCACGGGGAACGTCGCACTCGAAACGATGGGCTTCAAGACATTCGGTTTTGGAGGCGGCCGTGAGGACACCTGGGAGCCGGATCAGGATGTCTATTGGGGCACGGAGACCACCTGGCTGGACGATAAGCGTTACTCCGGCGACCGCGATCTCGAAGATCCGCTCGCGGCCGTGCAGATGGGCTTGATTTACGTCAATCCGGAAGGTCCGAACGGCAATCCTGATCCTGTCGCCGCGGCGCGGGACATCCGAGAGACCTTCGCTCGCATGGCAATGAACGACGAAGAAACGGTGGCGCTCATTGCTGGTGGCCACACCTTCGGCAAGACTCACGGTGCCGGCCCCGCGGACAATGTGGGGCCTGATCCGGAAGCGGCCGGACTCGAGGAGCAGGGTATGGGCTGGAGGAGTACGTTTGGCACCGGCACAGGTGGTGACGCCATCACCAGCGGCCTGGAGGTCACCTGGACCACCACGCCGACGAAGTGGAGTAACAACTTTTTCGAGAATCTGTTTGGCTATGAATGGGAACTCACGAAGAGCCCCGCCGGAGCGAATCAGTGGAGGCCGAAGGATGGCGCAGGCAATGGGACCGTGCCGCATGCCCACGACACTTCCAAGCGGATCGCACCGTCCATGCTGACGACCGACCTCGCCCTGCGGTTCGACCCAGCCTACGAAAAGATCTCGCGGCGCTTCCTCGCGAATCCCGATCAGTTCGCCGCCGCGTTCGCCCGGGCGTGGTTCAAGCTGACCCATCGCGACATGGGCCCGCGCGAGCGTTATCTCGGGCCGGAGGTTCCAGCAGAAGAACTTCTCTGGCAGGACCCCATCCCCGCGGTCAATCATCCGCTGATTGACGACAAGGACATTGCCGATCTCAAGAGCAAGATTCTCGCTTCAGGTCTGACGATCTCTGAACTGGTGACGACCGCCTGGGCGTCTGCATCTACTTTCCGTGGCTCCGATAGGCGCGGCGGTGCAAATGGTGCCCGCATTCGTCTGGCACCGCAGAAGGATTGGCAAGTCAACCAGCCGGCCCAACTGTCCAAGGTGCTCAAATCCCTGGAGGGCATCCAAGGCGCGTTTAACAGTGCTCAAACTGGCGGGAAGAAGGTCTCGCTCGCTGATCTCATCGTTCTGGCCGGTTGCGCCGGCGTCGAGCAGGCGGCAAAAAATGCCGGTCACGAGGTCGCGGTTCCCTTCACTCCCGGACGCATGGATGCCTCGCAGGAGCAAACCGATGTGGAGTCCTTCGCGGTGCTTGAACCCGTTGCGGACGGCTTCCGCAATTATCTCAAGACCAGGTTCTCGGTCTCGGCCGAGGAGTTGCTGATCGATAAGGCGCAATTGATGACGCTCACTGCGCCGGAAATGACCGTGCTCGTGGGCGGAATGCGAGTCTTGAAAACCAATGCCGGCCAGTCCTCGCACGGCGCCTTCACCAAGCGGCCCGAAGCGCTGACAAACGACTTCTTTGTGAACCTGCTCGACATGGGCACCGAGTGGAAGCCGCTCGGGAAGGACGAAGATGTCTTTGAAGGCCGCGACCGCAAAACAGGCGAAGTCAAGTGGACCGGCACGCGGGTCGATCTGGTCTTCGGTTCGAACTCCCAACTTCGTGCCTTGGCGGAAGTTTACGGCACATGCGGACGCGCAGTCCAAGTTCGTCCATGACTTCGTGGCGGCCTGGAACAAGGTGATGAACCTTGACCGATTCGACCTCATGTAGTTCCCGGATTCGACGCGAAAGCCGCACTTGGACGGTGCCTTGCCCCTGCCATTTCCGGGCTCGGATTTCTTTTAAAAAGCCGTCCGAAGTTCCGTGAACTCAGGATGGCGCGAGATGATCACCATGTGCGCGAGAAAGACGACGAGCATGACGGTCCACGTGGCCCGGCTGGCGCGATCACTCCACACCGCGCCGAGCCGGAGCCGAAGGTTTTCTCCGACCAGACCGAGGATGGCCAGAGCTGGCAAATAAAGCGCCATGACGAAGCGGGCTCCGGGCGAAATTGGATAGTACCAGCCGAAGGCGGCGAAACTCACGCCCAGGAGCAAAACGGTGAAGGCCAGCTGGCTCACCGTTGTGGGTGTGAATCGTGGAGCAGAGCGAGATCGGAAGTTTGCGGCCAGGAGAATGAGTACGAGCAATCCTGGCGGCACGAGCATCCATCCCCGATAGGGAAATACTCGCTTCACAGGCCGCTTCTCCGACGGTGGAAGGCTGAAATACAGGCTCTTCTTTCCCCCTCCCATCAGGTTGTCGAACTGCATCGCCATTCCGTTCGTGAGCCGATGGAACGCATCGCCCAGGCTGTGCTTTGAAAAGTAGCGGCGGAGCGAAGGGCGATCCTCGGGTTTGATTTGGTCGATCTCGCGCGGGTTCAGGTGATTCAGTTTGGGCAGGCAGGCATCCCAGTCATCCTCCCAAAAACAGCGCGTGGCCGTGTTTTGGAAAGGATCCCCGAACCGTTCCTGCGCGTGGAGAGCGCGAGGCAACACCATCGGTGCCGCCACGGCGATGGCGACGGCTGCTCCCGCGAGGGGACGCCAGCCGTTCCACCCGTCGTCGCTGGTGGTGCTGCTGTGGCGGGAAAAGATCCAGCGCCCCACGACGACGAGGGCCAGGCATCCGCAGAAAAGGGTGACGCCGGGCTTGGCCAGGTAAGCGAGGGCGAGAAGGAACCCAAGCAGCGCGCAGCGAAACCAGGTCAGGCGGGCGAGCAGCGCAAACGCGGTCATCCAGGCGAAGAAAAACAGGCCGTAATAGAGGACTTCCGCGCCGACGTATGTCGAGATGGGGAGCAGCACCCCGAGCCCTGCGATGGTGGAAAAAGTCACCGCCGGCAGCCAGGCGAAGCGTCGCCCAGCCCAAATTCCAAAAGCCAGCAGCACGAGTGCTCCGCAGCGAATGTTGAGTGCTTTGCCCGCCACGAAGAGGGCCGGCATTTTTCCGCGGGCTGTATGCGCCAGCAACCACGGGAACAGAGGATTGCGTATGCCATCCGTCGCTTCCGGCCAAACCAGCTTTCGGTTTTGAAGCGTCACGAGCAGGTACGCCTTTTGGTCTGAATGCTCCATGTCCTGGTTGGTCGTCCCCGCAATGTGGTTACCGAGCATCACCATCCAGATCGCGACCACGACCAGCCAGCCAGTCAGCGCAATCCATTGACTGCGTCCGAGCGGATTCGCCATGAGCCAGTGTTCGATACGGCTGAAAAACGTTTTCCAAGAGTTCATCGACGAAACGCGGGATAAAGAGCGGCTGCCATTCGGGCGAGCATAGCAGGCGTGGATAAGCTTCAAGCCACGTCTGAATGTGGGTACGATGAATTTGAGAAAGGGTAAGCAGCCGATGAAATTCCAGGAGAAGAGTAACGAGGGCTCCGCTCTCCGTCGGGGCTGTGGCGAGGTGCACCTACCCAAAAATCTTCAAAATACGCGTTGGCAACGGAGTAAAAGTTGCGATATGCACCTGAGACTTACTCGCAACAAGCCATGTCAGCCGCCCAACCTACTCCGCATTCAACACCTTCCCCAAAGGTGAGCTTGCTCGAGGCACGTTGTGGAGAACGCCTTCGCGTCGTGACGGTCGACCGGAATTGCGCGACTTCGGTTCGGCTGCGCGAACTCGGTTTTTGCGAGTCCGCTGAGCTCTGCAAAGTGACGCAGCGTGGTGCGTGCATTTGCCTGCTCGCTGGAACTCGCGTGGCCATCGGCGCGGATCTCGCCGCCCACGTGCTCGTCGAACGCGTCCGGTGATGGATGAACAAGCCGCGTGTGAAACGCTGGCCAGCCTGACAGCCGGGCAGCGCGGAAAGATTCTCGGGTTTGATCTCCCGCCGCGTCAGAGCCAACGCTTGCTCGAGATGGGGATGACGTCGGGAGCCGAATTCGAGGTCGTCCGTTTCGCGCCGCTCGGCGACCCGATTGATGTCAAAGTGCGAGGTTATCACCTTTCCCTGCGCAAACATGAAGCCGCCGGCATTCGCGTGCAGCGGCTTTGATCTTATCCCGGTGAAATGACAGCGTCGCCGGCCATCGCCATTCGACACATCGCCATCGCGGGGAATCCGAATTGCGGGAAGACCACCATCTTCAATGCGCTCACCGGCCTGCGGCAGCGGACAGGCAACTACCCGGGCGTGACCGTGGAAAAGAAGGTAGGACGTTTTCATGGTGCGCATGGTGAACCGATGGACCTGCTCGATCTGCCCGGCAGTTACAGTTTGCAGGTGCGCTCGCCGGACGAAGAAGTTGCCCGTGACGTGCTCCTCGGGCGCCGGGAAGACACGCCACGGCCGGAGGTGGTGATCTGCGTGGTCGATGCCTCGAACATCGAGCGGAACCTTTATCTGGTGGCGCAGATGATGGAGATCCAGCTGCCGCTGGTCGTGGTGCTGAACATGGTCGATGTGGCCGAGGAAAACGGTGTGGTGATCGATGTGCCGGCATTGCGTGAAAAACTCGGCGTGCCGGTGGTGCCGATGGTGGCGACGAAGGCGACCGGTTTCGTGGAGCTCCGACAGGCTCTGTCGAAAACGGTTCCATGTCCGGCTTCTCACGCACAGATGCCGCCGGCGATCGAGGTTGAAACCGTCGCGCTGGCCAGGAGGTTGGAAAATCGCTCATCCGCGCCGAAAGCCGAGGCGCTGCTGCTCCTCACACTCGCGGATGAAACCCATGTGCGTGAGGCCACCCGCGGAGACGCGGATTTGTTTTCCACCGTGACGGCCGCACGCGAGCGGATTCGGTCCGCAGGACTGGACCCGGTGTCTTCGCCCGTCGAAGCTCGCTATGAGTGGATCGCGCGAATCTGCAACGCCGCGGTGCGGCATCCCGATCAGCCGGCGTTGTCCCTGACAGACCGCCTCGATGGCTGGTTCACTCATCCGTTTTTCGGCTGGGCTGCGTTCTTTGGTGTGATGACGCTGATGTTCGTCGCCATCTTTTGGGTCGCGCAGGTGCCGATGGATTGGATCGATGCCCAGACCAGCGCCTTGGCGGACTGGATTAAATCCGTCATGCCGGATGGCGACCTGCGCAGTCTGATTACCGACGGAATCATCGCGGGAGTCGGCGGGGTGGTGATTTTTCTCCCGCAAATCCTCGTCCTGTTTTTCTTCCTCGGCCTGCTCGAAGACAGCGGCTACATGGCGCGCGCGGCCTTCATCATGGACCGTCTGATGTCGCGTGTGGGCCTGCACGGGAAATCTTTCATCCCCTTGCTGAGTTCGTTTGCCTGCGCCATTCCAGGCGTCATGGCCACGAGGACCATCGAGAACCCGAAGGACCGGATGGTGACAATTCTTGTTGCCCCGTTGATGAGCTGTTCGGCGCGGCTGCCGGTTTACACGCTGATGATTGCCGTGCTCATTCCGGGGGCCAGCGTCTGGGCTCGCGCGGGCATCATGCTCTCGATGTATCTGCTCGGGATCGTGGCGGCTTTCAGCATGGCGTGGTTGTTCAAGCGCACGATTTTGCGCAGTGAGACACCGATGCTTCTCCTCGAGTTGCCGCCCTATCGCTGGCCCGCGTGGACGACGATTGTGCTGAGGATGTGGGAGCGGGCGCTGATTTTTTTGCGTCGCGCGGGAACCGTGATTCTCGCGCTCTCGATCGTTCTCTGGGCGCTGCTCACCTATCCGAAGCCGTCCGATTCCAAGGCCACGCCCGGCGAAGCGATCGCGCAATCCATCGGCGGTCGAATGGGTCATGCGCTCGAACCGCTCATTAGACCGTTGGGCTACGACTGGAAGATTGGAGTGGGACTGATTGGATCTTTCGCCGCGCGAGAAGTCTTCGTCGGCACGATGGGCATTGTCTATAACATCGAGGACGCGGATGAAACGACGGAGCCGCTCCGAGACACCATGCATGGCGAGCGCCGATCGAATGGGCAGCCGGTTTTCACTCCACTTGTGTGCATCGGACTCATGGTGTTTTTTGTGCTCGCCATGCAATGCGTCAGTACCATCGCGATCGTGCGCCGGGAAACGAACTCGTGGCGCTGGCCGCTGTTTCAACTCGCCTACATGACCGCGCTGGCGTGGCTCGGTGCGTTTGTGGTGTATCAGGGCGGACGACTGCTAGGCTTTCATTGAATTATGAATCCGCTCCTCGATAATGTTCTCGTCGGATTGATCGTCGGTGGCGCGTTGATTTTTTTTGCGCTGAAATTTCGGCGCCGGAAAAACGCCGATGGGAGCTGTGACGCCGGGTGTGGTTGCGGGTCAGTGAAGAAGCGCGTTATCCCGCGTTCGCACTGATTTCCAGGCGTGGGGTGACGCGCTGATTACGAAAAGGCGCTCACCAAATCAGCCGTGCGAGCGGTTCCGGTGGTGCCAAGTTGATGGATTACGATCGAGGCTGCCGCCATGGCAAGGATCATCGCTTCGTGCGGCGAGGCCCCGGCGGCCAGGGCCGCGCCGAGATTGGCCAGCACGGCATCACCGGCGCCCACGATATCCGTTTCCCCGCGGACCGGCCGGGCCGGGACGTGTTCGGCCCCGTGGCCGGGCGAGGCTCCGAGAATTCCTTGATCCGCCAACGTGACATAAACCGGACGTCCGTGGCTGTTGGCCACTTGTGAAACGGTCTCTGGCGTCGGCTCACTTTCGGTGCGGCGTGCGAATTCACCCGCATTCATTTTCAATCCGACGTTCGGAAATGGCCGGGTGGCTGAGCGACTGTCGGCCAGGATGAGAAGGTCGGGCCGTCGTGAACCCAGTTCTCCCAGTGCTTCTTCCACTTCGCCGGTGACGACGCCCGTGCCATCCGCGCCGGCCTGATCCATGACCAGAATGCCGTCGATCTCGGAGGCGACATCAATGAGAGCCTCAACAAACATCGCGGAAAGGTTGGGCGGGGTGGACGACCAGTTTTTGATATCGAGGCGTTCGAGTTCTTCGGGCGGGCGATCCGGCCGGCAGATGAGCGGCTTGGTGTAGGTAAAAGTGGCACGCTGGGCGGTGCATGCGAAGCGCGACAACTTCACTCCTCTCATGCGGTGCAGGGCGCGTTCGAGTTCAAATCCTTCTCCATCATCTCCGCACATGCCGATGGCGTGAATCTCGCCGACACCGAGGGCAGAGAGGTTGGCGAGCACGGTGCCGGCTGCTCCCGGCTGGCTGCGCACCCGGGTCACTTGATGCACGGCGCGACCGGTTTCGAGGGAGGTTTCGCCGCGCTCCGGGTCAATTTCGAAATAGCGATCGAGGCAGAAGTCACCCACGACCGCCAGGCGCAGCCCCGCATAACGGTCGGTAATTTCGCGGCAACGTTCCGGAGTCATGGGGGGCCGGATTTGAGCGCCTGGTAGAGCGCGTGGATGAATGCGGCATTGTCCGCCTGCACGTAATGCATCTCGCCGCCCATGCGGGAGAAGCTTTTGCAAAAGCGCAGATAATACGCCGCGCTTTTGGCGGGCGGTTCTCCCTGGGTCCAGTCCCAGCCGCCGCCATCCTGGAGGTCGCAGACGAAGATCGAGTGATCGCGGACTAGGGGCCGGCCGTGTTGCAGACGAACATTGTGCACACAGCTCAATGCCTTCTCGAATACTTGCGGTCCCATGATCGCGGAGCCGATCGACAGGATGACTCCGCCATCGAGGGTGTCGACGCTCTGGCAGAACCGCGTGAAATCAATCTGCGCGGCATGACCAATGGCTGCGCCGTTAAAAAACGGATGGCAGGCAATGATGTCGTATCCGATGCCGGGATGGACGGTGGCTGGGACACTGAGGCGCGCCGCTTGTGCCAGAATCGAGGCGTGCTTCCAGCGGTGCTCGACCACGTGCCGGCCCACCGCCAATCCGTGGGTGACCATCGCGTCATGGAGATGAGCGATCGGTGTAAGGCCGTGATCGAGGCGACCCAAATTCTCCCGCAGGCTTTCGAGCGAGGGCAATTCCGCGCCATCATTCAGAATGAATCTTCCAACGCTGGCGCCGAATCCGTCGCCATTTATTCCACCCGCGAGGAGCGCCAGGTGAAGGTTGCGGCCCGTTTCCTCCCACGCTCCGAATGTCCCGTTTCGCACGTTCTCCTCCACTCGTTCGCAGGAGCGTCCGAGAAAAGAAAACTCCCAATCGTGAATCGCTCCTGCGCCATTGGTCGCGAGATGCGTGATCCATCCGTTCTCCATCAAGGCGGTCAGAATGGGTGCCGCGCCATTGCGGATCAAATGCGCGCCATAAATTAACATCACGCCCGCCCCGCGCGATCGCGCTCGCGAAATGGCCGCGGCGGCGGTGCGCGCCGCCGGCAGATCGGCTGACGGGCTTTCGGGATCGATCAGGATGTCGTCCACTCGCAGCAGCGAATGGCGTTCCGCCAGCGGCTGAACGCGCAATTGGGAATGGGAGAAAGGCTCAGGCTTCACGGAAGAGCGGAAGCAAGGGACGAAAATCTGGCACTACCAAATCCGCGCCCGAGGAAAGGAGCAACTCGCGTTTCAGCTCATCGATCAGGCCGCGTTCGGGTTCGCTCTCGCGGCAGGCAATCCCGATGGCCACGCCTTCCAGGGCCCGCGCGTGCTCGATCTCGGCGCTGCCATCGCCGATGGCCAACAGCTCGCCGGGCTTCCATCCGTGCTCGACGGCCAGCGCGTTGAACGCCGCGCGCTTGGTAAACGAGAGCGCGTCATTTCTTGGACCAATGATTCGCTCACCGAAGAATTCCGCGATCTCGAGGATGGCGGTTTCCTTTTCCAGAACGTGATGGGCCGAACCGCTGAGCAGAGTCATCTCCAACCCGTTCTCCCGCAGCAGCGCGAGAAACTCCCGCGCGCCCGGCACCAACATCGCATCCGGCGCCTGCTGCCCGTTGGTGATCGCGTCGCGCCGTTGATGCACGACTTCCGCCAGCCGGCGGACAAACTCCCCGTGATATTGGTCCGCCTCCTCCGCCGCGCCGCCGCGTTGCACAATCAGTTCCGCCAGTCGCACCATTTGGTGAATGCTCGGACGGCCATTGAGCGCCAGGATCTCTCGCCGTGCCAGGTCGCGGCGGCGGGGCGCATCCTCATCCGGGAGCATCGGCAAATGCTCGGTATAAAGATCCGTCATCACGTCGCTCCAGCCGCCGGTGAGCAGCGAAAGTGTGCCATCGAAATCGATCACCGCGTGACGGACGCGTCGGAGTTCGATCGGTCTGGAGAACGTGGGTGCCTTCATGAGCGGCCGAAGACCCGGTGCAGATATTCGAGACTGCGGGTGGCAATGGTCTCGGCCCCTTCCTCGAACTTAAACACCTCGACGCTCACCGTGCCGTCGTAGCCGACTTCGCGCAGCGCTGCGGCGATCGGATGAAAATCCACGTCACCAAATCCAGGTCCTTTGAGATTGCGGTCATTGGCGTGGAAATAAGCGAACTCCTTTCCCGTTTCTCGGATGATTTCCGGGATTGGTTTCGCCTCCGAACTCATGGCTTTCACATCGAGAATGATCGACATTGCCGGGCTGGAAAACTGCCGCGCAAACCGCACCGCTTCCTCGGCAGTGTTGACGAAATTGGTTTCCGCCGGCGCCAGCGGCTCGAAGCAAATGACCACCCCGCGATCCTCCGCATCCTTCACTGCGTCACGAAAACATTCCGTCGCCCACGTCCACGCCTGCTCATGCGTCACGCCGTCCTCGACGTTTCGCTGTTTGGGCGAACCCACGATGATCCGCGTGCCGCCGAGGTCCGCGCAGCAGGCGACCAATTCCTGGAAATAGCGGGCCGTCCGCGTGCGCACCGCCTCCTCGGGTGAGGTGAGATGCATTCCCTCCGTCTGCACCAGCACCCAATGCAGCCCACTGATCCCGATCCCCGTCCGCTCCGCCAGCTCGCGGATGCGCTGCCTTTCCGTCGCCGGCACATGCGTTACATCCGGCGCGAGAGTAAAGGGCGCGATCTCGACGACATCATAGCCCGTCCGGTGGCAGAACGAGAACGTGTCCTCGATCGACCAGTCCTTGAAGATTTCGTTGCAGATTCCGAATTTCATCAGCTCACGATGAAAGTCGGAACTCGTCTCGGAAAGGTGAAAGCGCGTGTGATGAAATGCATCCGTCGTTTCGGAAGTGGATGGCACAAGTCGCGGCGCCATGTCCTCCCGAAATGTTCAGCGTCCAACGTTCAACGATGAAAAAGTCGTGCGCACGGGACGGTGCCACCACAAAGCGCTCAAGAGTGCGCCCAGGAGGTAGTAGAAGGCATCGATCGGATCGGCGGTGGCTTGGGTCGAGAAGAGGGGAATGATCGCCTCGGCAAGGAGCGACCAAATGACGAGATGAAGAATGATCTCGGCGGTGGTGGGTGGAACGTCGTGTTCGCGCACACCTAGTCGGCGTTGGATCCAGAGGACGAATGGCAGGGCGGCGGGGATGAGGAGCAAATCATCGAAGTGATCGTGCAGAAAGCCGCTATGCAGGTGCGGCTTGAGAGCGAGGCGATTGGCCACGTAAAGTGCGCAGGCTATCAGGCAGAGCGGATCGCGCGCGTAACGGAAGCGGTTCACAAAGCCAGCGCGATGGCGGTTCCGGTGACGATGGCGATGACGATTTGAAGCAGGATGGTCATGGAAAGGCTGGCACGGTGGAGAAGGATGCGGGCGATTTCAACGGAACATCGCCGGTGAGCGGCGGTGGTGCCCCTGCGGGCGGCTGAATGTTCAACGTCCAACGCGCTACCTTCCAATATTCATCTCTGCGGAGCCGAAACCAAGCACACGGGAGAATGGAGCAATTTTATCAGGACGGGCGGCGAAAAGTTTTGGGGAGCATAGGCGTCCCGCCTGTCGGCTTTGGCGTCCTCGCCGAAGCCATCGGATCACCTTTGACTCCCGATTTCTCAGCGATCCCTCACGTCGGGTTCACTGGGGCGTTCTACGCGCCATCGACGTCCGATGTGCCCGGCGGGACGCCGGCCACGACAGGCGAGGACGCCTGTGCTCCCCATTCCTGTGCGTCCCAGTCGTGATTTTTTCCGGACCCGGAAACTGCGCGCGCTGCGGAATCATTTTCAAAACTGACTGCCCAATGCCCGCGCGCTTACGCGCTTGCAAAGTTGAACGTTTAGCGCGCCGCAGGCGACGGTTGTAATCACCACGCGTACTCGAAATCTTCGATCACACGTCGCAAATCCGGACACCCTGAGTCAGCGAAGCAATCTTGTCCTCCCACGTCGGAATAAATTCCTGACCAACGAAACCAGCGTACCCGATGTCGAGCAACGCTTTCATGAGAGGTGGGTAATTGAGTTCCTGTGTCCCGTCGATTTCGCCGCGCCCCGGCACGCCCGCGGTGTGCACGTGCGCGATGTAATCCCGATGCTGTTTGATCCGACTGATGACGTCGCCATGCATGATCTGCACGTGGTAGAGATCGAAAAGCACTTTAATGCGTTCGCTGCCGACCTGCCGGCAGATGTCCACGGTCCGCTCGATGTCATCGCAAAAGTAATCGGGATGCCCCTTCATGGTGATGTCCACGCGCGAATTGAGCATCTCGAGACAGACGGTTACCTTTTTCGCTTCCGCCAGCGGTGCGATTTCTTTCAGACCCGCGACCATATTCGTGTTTCCCTCGTCGTCGCTCAATCCGCGGCGAATGCCGGAAAAGGTGATCACCCGCTCGACACCGGCGTCGGCGCATTGCGGGATCCGTTCGCGGAGACGGGCCAGGCATTCATCCCACTCGTCCCGGTGCGCGAAGCCTTTGGCAAAACCGTGAGAACCTGCGATCGCGCAGGTAAGCCCGCGTTCCTTCAGCATCGGCCAATGCTCGGGATCGACGAGTTCCACGGATTGCAGACCGAGCGCCCCAGCGGCTTGTGCCAATTCCGGGACGGGCATCGGATTGAAACACCAGGAAACGACTGACTGCTTGATCCGGCCCTGGGTGATTTTGAAGGCGGGTTGATCGCCTTCGTCGGCCAGACTCTTTACGGAAAGGCCGAGCGTGGCGGCGGCGAGCGAGCGCAAGGTGGTTCGGCGGGAGGTCATGACCATGTTTAATCCGCCAAAGCGCGCGATGCATTATCTTCTTCGGCACGAGCAGAAGGAAGGAGAAGGGGAAGAAGAGGATGATCAGGGGCGTTTGACGATCGGCGGTGTAGATCATTAGATCGGCGCATGTTCCGGTTCCTCCTCGCCCTTGTTTGTCTCCTCGTGTCCTGGTCGAAATTGGCGGCGGCGGATTCTCGGCCGAACTTCCTCGTGATCTTCATCGACGACATGGGCTCGACTGACCTCGGATGTTATGGCTCGAAGTTTTACCAGACGCCCAACATCGATCGTCTGGCCGCAGAGGGGATGCGCTTCACCCAGGCGTACAGTGCCTGCACGGTTTGTTCGCCGTCACGCGCGGCCTTGATGACTGGCAAATATCCGGCGCGCCTGCACATCACCGACTGGATTGAGGGACACAAGCGGCCGTATGCAAAGCTGTCGGTCCCAGAATGGACGATGGAATTGCCGACGAGCGAAAAGACGATCGCGACCGCGCTGAAAGAGCGGGGTTATGCGACGGCGCACATCGGCAAGTGGCACCTGACCATTCCGGCCACCGAGCATGGGTTCGACGTCAGTATTGCGGACAACGGCCGGGGTCAGCCGGCGAGCTATCTGGTGCCTTACAAGAATCCAAACCTCAGCGACGGGCCGCCGGGTGAAGAACTGACCGCGCGTTGCACCGAGGAGGCGGAGAAGTTCATCGAAGCGCACCGCGATCAGCCGTGGTTCATGTATCTGGCCCACTTTGCGGTTCACACGCCGCTGGGTGGAAAGCCGGAGGTCATTCAAAAATATCGGAGGTTGCGCCAGGATGGTGCGCCGCAAAACAACGCGACGTATGCGGCCATGGTCGAGGCGGTGGATGACAGCGTGGGTTCGCTCCGCGCCAAACTCGACGCGTTAAAGTTGAGCGAAAAGACGGTAATCATCTTCACCTCCGACAATGGTGGATTGTTGCCGGTGACGAAGAATCTCGATGTGCGCGCGGGGAAGGGGAGCGCTTACGAGGGCGGCGTGCGCGTGCCGGCGATTGTCTTTTGGCCCGGCGTGACGAAACCCGGAAGCGTTTCAAACGCGCCGGTGATCACGATGGATTGGACGGCCACGATCGCGGAAGCGGTGGGCGCCAAATTGCCCGGTGATGGCGTGTCCCTGCTGCCGCTGCTCGAGGGCGGTTCGATCGCAAAGCGGAACCTCGCCTGGCATTATCCGCACTATCATCCCGGCGGTGCCACCCCGTATTCAGCTCTTCGCGAGGGCGACTTCCGTCTGGTGGAGTTTTTTGAAGACGATCACCTGGAACTCTACGATCTCGCGAGTGACCCATTCGAAAAGCATGATCTGGCGGAAAGCCAATCGGCCAAAGCGAGCGAGCTGCGGGCTAAGCTCGAAACGTGGCGTCAGGAGGTAGGGGCGCAACTGCCCACACCCAATCCCAAATTTGATCCCGAGAAATAAGCCCAGATGCTGGCTTGCTTCAGCCGCGCACGCGATCGGATCGTCCAAAGCGTCTCGGACCTCGTGATGCCCTGAATCGAAGCTGTCTCTTGTCAAAATTGAACACTGACTCCCGGTTCTGTGCCGATACTCTGCACATATGCATGGACTGACCCCTTCCGGCTGCTTGAGTTTGTCGGTCGGATGCTGCGGAGGTGAAATGCGCGAGTCACCGCTCGACGACGAAAAGCCAAGCGCGCAGACTGACACACCTTCCTCCTTCACCCGATGCCTCGAAAAATTCGCGAACTGATCACTGAATTGGAAGCTGCCGGTTGGCGCGTCGAGAGCGGCGGAAAAGGAAGTCATCGAAAGTTTGCTCATCCTCGCTCGCGGCGTAAGGTCGTCCTTAGTGGCGCGAGTGGGGCTGACGCTCATCATTACCAGGAAAAGCTCGTCAAATCTGCCGTCCGCGAAATCCGAACATGAAATCTGATTACCTCAAGTTTGTGCAATGGAGTGAACCCGATCGACTGTTCGTCGGTTATTGTCCCGACCTTTTCATCGGCGGCGTCTGCCACGGTGCCGATGAGCAAAAGGTCTATCGTGAACTCTCCCGACTCGTCGCCGCTGAAATCACTGAAAGCCAGCGCGTCAAACGCCCGCTGCCCCGGAAAGCCGCGCTGGTCACGATACCGGTGTCGGTCTAAACCCATCGTAAAACCCGACGTACGAGATTCTAGAACCGACCCCTCGTCCACCGGACTCCTCCCCCACCGCGAAGCAAGGCTTCCACTTTGCAAGCGCTTTCCCAAGCCCTTAGCTTGCGTGAGAGTCCGATGGGCAGTCCGCGCATTTGTGCAATAATCGTTAGATCCGTGACCGGGATCCCCTCCCGCCGATCCGCCGGCACACCATGTGGGAGGCGAGCCAGGATATTCCATGCGGCCGTGGCTGGCCATGGTCGAGGTGCCTTTGCGATGCCTCTGCGTTCAGTCAACGGCACTCTTGCACATATGCGCGGATTGACCCTTTCCGGCCTGGAAACGAGGGGAAAAGACGGAGGGGATTCAGGGCCGCGGTGTGGCGCGGCGGTGCCGGCGGAGTAGGGTGGTGGGGGCAGCGAGCAGGAGCAGGGCGGCGGTGCCGGGCTCGGGAGTCGGGACGTAGCTGTTGTTGACGATGCCGCCGGTGGGGGAGTTGGCGGAGTAACCGACGGGGAGCTCAAAGACGGGGCCATCGGTGGCAAAGCTGAGGCTTTGGTAAAAGCTGCCGGTGGCGGAGGCGATTCCGTTGGCGGTGTCTTGGAGGATGCTTTGGAGGCTGAACTGGAGTCGCAATTGGATAGTGATGGGAGTGTTCAGGGGGGCGAGAAAGGTGTCGGTGGTCACCACGTCGTTGCCACTGAAGCCGACAAAGCGCCCGCTGGCGCTGATCTGGGGGGAGCCGCCGTTATTGGAGTTGCGGTCGAGATTTCCGAAGGCCACGAAGTCGCCGTTGACGCTGATGCCAAAGGAGATGGCGGCCGATCCGATGACGCCATCGATCTCAGGGCTGGGGCTGGAGGTGGTGTCGAGGAAACCGCTGAGGTGCAGTCGCAGCCGGGTGGAGACGTTGCCGCTGCCGGGGCCGGTGACGAGGACGTCATCGAAGCTGGCGGTGGCGCTGCCGGTGGCGCGGACGTTCCTGAAATTACCGCCGGAAACGTAGAGCGGCTGGGGCAGCGCGTAATAACTGTGGCCGCTCAGGCCCACGGTGGTCAACGACAATTATAATTCCCTTCAGCGACAATTAAAATGACCCGCGAAATGGGGGGCTTTTTGGGGGGATGTTTGGGGGGATTTCGGGGGCGGACGGGGTGACTTTTTTCAGTGCGCAGTGGAGCCCGGGCCCGAAGGGCTGCCGCGTAGCGGCAAGGGCGCAACGGAGCGCTGAAAAAAGTTCGCATTGAGGGGTGGGCGCTATTTTTTGCTTTTTGCCTTGGCCGTTTTGACCCGGTGGCTGTCGCCGCAAAAATCCAGGATCGTGGCGTGATGCACCAGCCGGTCGATGGCCGCCATGGTCGTCATCGGATCTTTGAAGATTTGGTCCCATTTGGAGAAGACCAGGTTTGAACTGATGAGCAGGCTGCGCCGCTCGTAGCGTTCGGCCAGGAAGGTGAAGAGCACTTCCATTTCTTCCCGGCTTTGTTGCACGTAGCCGATGTCGTCGAGGATCACCACTTCGTAGCGGTCGAGCTTCTGCAGGGCCTCTTCGAACTGGTGGGCCGCTTTGGCCGCCAGCAGCCGCCCGACGAGTTTGAAGGTCGGGATGAAGAGCACTCGGCGGTTGTGGCGCAGGATGAGTTCGCGCCCGAGCGCGGCCAGGAAGTGGGTCTTGCCGCGTCCGGGTAAGCCAAAGGCCAGGAGGTTTTCGTGCCGCTCGACGAAATCGCCCGCCAGTAACGCGGGAAGCTGCCGGCGTACCCGCTCGGGCAGCGCGGCTTCCTCCAGGGTCGCCAGGGTTTTTCCTGCGGGCAATCCGGAGGCTTTGAGCAGCCGTTCGGTGAGGCGCTCGCTGCGTTCTTGGGCTTCGCTTTCGCACAGATGCAGGAGGAGTTCTCGATGGCTCCAGTTTTCTGTCTGGGCCTGCGCCAGGGCTTCGGAGGCGATCCGCGCCATGGTCGAGAGATTGAAGCTGCGCAGGAGCAGGCAGAGCGCTTCGTCTTTAGCTGGCATGGCGCAGGTCTTCGTCTTCTCGATCGGCGGTGGCGGCGGCGCGCACGGATTCGAGCAGGAGGTCGTATTCGTTCAAGTTCGCCACGGGTTGCACGAGGTCCATCGGCTCAAATCCGCTCCCGGGCAGTGCGCGGCGGATGGTGTCCAGCGTGAGGTGGGCGCCGCGGGCGCTCATTTGCTCCAGGGCCTCTTCGACTTCGCTCAAGCTGGTGTCGGCCGCGAGTTTGAGCAGGTGCAGGTAGTCGCGTTCTCCGCGCTGTTCGCCCAGCTCGGCCACCCAGCGATCGTAGATTTTGCGGAAGAGGACGCCGGGGAAGAGCGACTCCCGATAGCGCCATCCTGCGAATGCGCCGGGCTTGCGCACCAGGTCGGCGATGACGTGCCGGAAGTCGATCACGGCTCCCGCGCAGCCGTGCCGCCGGGGCAGGGTGCAGACGATTTCGCGCCCGCTGTAGACTTCGATCCGGGTCTCGCTCACGCGCGTGCGCACCTTGGTTCCGATCAGGCGCGAGGGCACCGAGTAGGCCATCTTTTTAATCCGGATCGTGCTCTGCCAGCCCACCCGCACTTCATACTCCTGGTAATCGGGCAGGATCGTGGAGGGCAGTTCGCGCATTACTTCGAGCTCGAGCGCGACCTTTTGGCTCCGGGTCGCGTTGGCTTTGTGGAGCACCTCCAGGAGGAACTCATCGTATTTTTCCAGGCTGGCAAACTCGGGGCTGCCACGCCGCAGGAGATGCTGGCGGATCCGTCGCTTGAGATGCCCGTTGAGGCTCTCCACATCGCCGTTTTCGTTCGGACAGCCGACGTTAATGGTCCGCGGCGTCATCTCGAAATGCGCGGCGAGCAAAAGGAAATCATCGGTAAAACCGCGCTCTTTGCGCTCACGGCTGAGCTGATGGGTGGCGGCCGAAGAGTTGTCGATCTGCCAGATGCGCGGCACCCGTCCCAGGTGCGAAAGCGCCGCCTGAATGCCGCTGCGCAGCGAGAGCAGCGATTCGCTGGCGCAGCGCGTGGCCCACTCCCAATTGGAATGAATGAGCACGCTATGACAGAGCAAATGCGCATAGGGCGCCCCTGCAATGGTGATCCCCAGCTCCGCCGCCCGCGTCCAGTCCGTCTGGATGACTTCCCCAGGCCGGCTCTCCTGGGCAAAGTGGATCTCCCGGGCCGGTCCATGCATGAGCCGCCATTGCCGCACCCGGCGCTGAAAAGTGCGCAGATGGCCTTCTTCAAAACGTCCCGGATAGCGTTCCGCCAAATGCTCGAAGATACTCTTGGCCTCCAGCTCCGGAGCCGCCGCGAGCATCGCCTGCGCCTCCGGCCAGACCTCGGCAAAACCGTCGGCCCGCGTGCGCCAGCGATGCGGGACTTTGGGGGGATCCTGTGGATCCTTCAGCTTCACATACTTGGCCGCTGTCTTACGGGTCATCCCCGCCTTCATTGCGCTCATCGTCAAATTACCCTTCTGGTTAAACTCCATCAGGAGTCGGTTTATCTGACGAAGTGTGATCATCGGCCCCAGCCGAACAGAAAAGAGAGGGCCCGGCGGCCCTCCCATTTTCTGTCCCGCTTCGACTCGAAAACCCGACCCGCATTCGCGGGTCATTTTAATTGTCGTCAGTGGGTCATTTTAATTGTCGTTACGCACTGGGCGATGGCGTCGCTCTTTTCGTGCTGCAAACTGACTTTGACGGTGCGCTGGCCGCCGTGGCGCAGCAGCCGGCCCACGCCGCAGAGCAGCGCAGGGCGGCTGGTGATGGCTTCGCGGTGGTGGGCGTGATCGTAGAGCCGCGCGTAGAGGTTCCACCAGTTGTAGAGCAGGGCGATGAAGTTGGCCATCAGTCGGCAGGGGGCGAGTTTCTTGGTGGTGTAGCCGTTCCAGCCCCACTGGTTCTTGAGTTCGTCGTAGATGTTCTCGGCGTCCGCTCGCTCACGGTAGAGCCGGGCCAGTGCGAGGGCGGGAAAGGCGCCTTCATCGAGACTGGTGACCAGCACGGCGATTTTGCCGGCCCAGGGCGCGGGACCGCCGACCCAGCCGCGCGTCTCGGGGAGCATGGGCTGGGCATGGTCGCGACGACCACGGGCCTGCTCGCCCACGGGAGCCACGGCGGGCACTTCGCGCACCAGCACGACGCGCCGCGCGCAGCTCCAACCCTTGAGCTTCAGGCTCGACTCGCACACTTCCCACCCCTCGCCCGCGTACTGCCAGCGGGCGCCGGTGCGCTGCATTTGCGCCACCAGCACTTTGACTTTCGCGGTGTGCCGCAGTTTGAAAAAATACGGCACGGCGCGCTCCTCGGCCTGCACGAGCAGCGCTTGGTTTCCATAGCCGCAGTCGCCGCGCAGGAACGCGGGCCAATGCGTGCGCGGCAGCGCGTCGAGCAGTTTCCACAGGCCGGGCAGCCCATGTCGGGCGGCGTGCTCCTTGCCCCCGCACACCTCCACGCCCAGGCACAGCCGCGTGCCGGCCATGAAGTAGCTGTGGTAGCAATGGCTCGGGCGTCCCGGCTTGTGCGGATTGTAGCCGATCTGCGGCTCCCTGCTGGTGACCGTAGAGCGGCTTGACGGTGGCATCGAAATCCAGCACCCACGGCACGGCCAGCACCGGCTCAAGGCACGCGCGCAGTTCGCCTCGCAGCCAGTCCAGACCCGCACTCCGGGTCCATCCGCTTCATGGCCCGGCGCACCACGTCCTCGCTCACCGTGCCGCTCATGCCCAGCAGCGGCGGATTGACCAGGTCGCCGCGCACCGCGTTGATGTGCGCATAGCGCCAATGCCCGCAAAGCACCGAGAGCGCGGCGGTGCCCAGCACATCGACCACCGCACTGCCACGGTTGCCCTCGTAGCGCAACGGGCATCCCGCCAGCAACCGCGCCCAGCGCCCGCCGCTGTGCAGGAACTGTGCAAAGAAGATCAGTTGCCCCTCGCGCGTGACCGGTGCCTCCACATCGAACTCCGCGTAATAACGCCCGCCAGGCGTGTCCACCGGCCAGGCCGGCAGGCGGCTCTCGGGGGTAAAAAATCTCTCACCCGCAGGGTGAGTGCACATCACAGGCGCAGCAGCAAGCATCCCTCATTCAATCAGCCCCTTGCTCTCTTTTCCCGCTTTTTCCATTCTCGGTTTTAGGTTCAATGGTTGGCGGAGAATCTCGCGATGCGAAGCGCGGCCAACATGAGCCAGTTGCTGCGCACCAAGGGCGAGCAGGAGGAGGGAATGCATTTGCCGACCGCCCTGCGCCGCTGGATACAAAAGGAGCGGGCTACCGCAAGGCACACAATTTGATTTATGCACCCTGACCCGAATGGCACTAAGATAAGGCGGATTTGGGATGAATTTCGACGCCGTCCTTGCGGTGCGGCAGCGGGCCCATTTGGTGGCGGGGTTTGGTCATCAAGCGATAGTTTTTGGCGCGTCGTTTTTTCACGCGCGGCTCGCTGCGAAAGGGGCGGATGGGGAGCGGGTCTGCGGCGATGATGGCGAGCATTTCTGCCATCATCACGGCCTGCTTGCGGGGGCGGTGCTGCAAGGCGTGAATCGCGTCCGCAAAATGGGCCAGGGTGTCGAGGCTGCCCTTGAAGCTCAGGCGACTCAGATCGACATGGTGAATGATGGAGGCTTGCTGCATCAGGCAGCGCACCAGGTTATAGGCGATGAGGTGGAGGGAGAGTTCCTGCTCGATCATGGCCGGGGTTTTGCACCGCAGCACGTCCAGGCGCAGCAGGGTTTTGATCTCCCGAAAATGCAGCTCCACACTCCAGCGTTGCGCATAGAGGGCGCGCAGATCCTCGGCGGGGTAGAGTTCGGCGTCCCGCAGGGTGGTAACCAGAATGACTTTGTGGGTCCGATAGCCGGGGATGCTAAGGTAGAGGGTGATCTGCCGCAGCGTCAGCGTGGCTGGCAGCGCGGCGAAGTCCGCGGCGGGCCAGGCGGCGCTGCGCTGGGCGGGTTTGGTCCAGGTTACGAGCCGGTCGCCGGGGCCAAGGACTTTGCCTTTGCGAGCCTCGACGGCGCGGGCCTGGTGCAAACGCATAACGCTATCAACGCCTTGGCGCAGGAGGGAAGCGAGGGCAAAGAAGGAGCAGAGCCGCGGTCGGCGAGGATGACATCTGCGGGCTCCAGCGCGTGCCAAAGCCGCGCGAAGAGCCTGCTTTCATGGATGTGGAGATCGCCTTCGGCCACGCGCAGCAAGGCTCCGCTG
>CAWCSW010000012.1:0-136700 GCA_963798345.1 uncultured Verrucomicrobiae bacterium
TGTGGACGGCTGGAGGAATCATGCTTGCGAGGGGATCGAGCGCCGGGAGAGTCAGCATAACTACAGGTTCTCCAGAAAGCGCAAGAGAGCGTCGTTGGGTCTGATCGATCGGCGTTTGCTCGTGGGAGGTTGCACAACGTCGAGGGTGCGCCGCTTCATTTCGAGGTCCGCTTCCACATAGAGATGAGTCGTGGCGGGGCTTTCGTGACCGAGCCATAATGCGATGATTTCCGGTGCCACCTCTGCTTGCAGCAGGTGCATCGCCGTGGTGTGCCGAAGGGTGTGAGGCGAGATGCGACGATCGTTCAGGGACGGGGCGTGCGGCGCGGCTTGGCGAAGCCAATAGTGCAACTGAGCAGCCACTCCGGAGCGGCTCAAAGGTTGGCCGAAGCGATTAGGTAAAAGGGGAGCATCGGCAGCGAGAGCGTTTTCCATGATCCAGTGACGGATCTGCTTTTGCGTCTCGGGCCACAAAGGAACCACGCGTTGCTTGCGTCCTTTGCCGTGGAGTTGGATCTGGCGGCCTTGAGTTGCCTGCACGTCGCGCACACGGGCGGCGATGATTTCGGAAACGCGGGCACCAGTGTTGTAGAGCAGCAGGAAGAGGAGTCGATCGCGGCGACCGGTCCACGACGGGCTGGTGGCGTCGAGCAGCGCCTGAACTTCCGGGCGTGTCAGGAATCCAAGGACCACCCGGTCGTGCCGCTTGCTGGGAATGGCCAGGATGCGGCGGGTGGGAGCTGGAAGCTCGGGGCCAAGCAGGTCGCTGAGGTAGTGGATCAGGGAGCGCAGGGCGGCCAACCGGGCGTTGCGGCTGCGAATGCTGTTGTGGCGCTCATTTTCGAGCCAGGCCAGAAAGGCCAGAACGCGCTCTGCGGTGATGGTCTGCAAAGGCAATCGGGCGGGGGCGGTCCGGCGGCTGCCGTTGAGGAAACGCAGGAACAGCCGGAAAGTATCGCGATAGGCCGCCACCGTGCAGGGGCTCACGTTGCGTTGCTCGATGAGATATTCGCTGAAAAAGCGCGGCAGCAGATCGGCCAGGTCAAAGGTCTTCGTCATGCAGGAGGGTGGAAGCGCCGGGCAGTCTCGCGCAGCAGTTCGGGAGTGGCGCTCAGATACCAGTAGGTGTGGCGGACCTGAAGATGACCGAGGTAGCGTGAAAGGATGAGGAGGCGCCCGGTAGCCCCTCGCTTGCTGCGTTGCCAGCGCAGCAGCACCTGGCAGGCAAAGGTATGCCTCAGGTCGTGAAGCCGAACTTGCCGGCGGCCGGAATTGGGGATCAGCTCGTGCGCGAGTTCACGAAAAACGCTGCGGACGGTGGAATAGGCAAAGCGTTCTCCACGATCAGAAACGAAGAAGTGCCGCGCTGCCGGGAAAAGCTCCGCGCGCGCCCGGACATACAAACGCAGAGGCGGCACCGCCGTCGGGTGCAGCGGCACCCATCGCGCCTGGTGGTATTTGCTGTCTCGAACCAGCAGAGCCCGTTGGATCAAATCGACATCGCCTGCTTCGAGCGCCAGCGCTTCGGAAATGCGCAGCCCCGTGCAGGCCAGCAAACCGATCAAGGTCTGATAGGTCAGCGACCGAAGCCGGCCCTGAAGTTGAGCCGCGCCGTGAAGGAGGTGATGGATCTGGGCCGAAGTGTAGAGATGCGGAGTCTGGCGACGATGGGCCGGCCCAAAGAAGTGCCGCGGAGGGATCTCCGTGGCCGGCTCGAGCGCGACCTGATGGCAGGCAAACACCCGCAGCACTTCAAGGCGGCGCGCGTGATAGAGGCGATCTGCACGCGGCGGTTGTGCGGCCCAGCGAAGCGCCAACGCCCGGGTCAGTGGGCCCCGATGTGCCGCGGCATCGGCGGTGCGGGCGAAGTTGAGCAGCATCCGTCCCTCCGTCTGCAGCTTGTAACCCAGAGCCCGCCGGTGCTCCAGATACGCTCGCACGCGTGAGAGCATGGACTGGTTCATGAGCGAACCTCCGGCCAGGGCTGCGCCGCCTGCCGCAACTCCCGCAAGTTCACTCGCGCATAGCGCGCCGCCGTCTCCAGGCACTGATGACCGAGCACGTCTGCGAGCGCTTTGAGGCCGACTCCTTTTTGATGAAGCGCCGTCGCCAAGGTGTGCCGCAGCAAATGGACCCTCGTGACCCCAATCCCACTGCGGGCAAAAGCCCGGCGCATCGCCCCGCGCACATGATGCGCCGCCAGTCCGCAGCCCAGCGGCGCGCGATGCCGCACAAACAATGCGCGGCTCTCCGTGGACGGACGGCCACCACGCACATAGCTCGCGATGGCCCGCGCCACGTCCGGCGGCAAGGGCAGAAGCCGTTCCTGACGTTGCTTGGTCCGCCACAATCGCAGCGTGCCGCGGTGCCCATCAATATCGTCCAGGGAAAGCCCCGCCACCTCGCTCACCCGCAGCCCCAATTGCGTGAGACACAATGCCATCGCATAGTCCCGCCGCCCCGTCCGCGTCGTGCGTTCGAAGCTAGTGAGCAAGGCCCGCACTTGTTCCCGGGAAAGCGTCTGCGGCAGCGAGCTTCGCGGCCACGGCGCCGGTCTTGGAACGGCGGCCACCCAGTGCTCCTCGCCTCGACCCGTCAGGTGCAGAAAGCGCAGAAAGTCACGAAGTGCGCCAGTCAACACCCGAAGCGATGACGGCTTTAATCCAGGCGCCCGAAGCTGAATGTAGCGGAGCAAGTCGGCGGCTCCCATCGATCTCCACAGCAGCCGACCTCCGCGCCGACGCGTCTGGAGAAACTCACGTGCGTAGCGGCACCGATACCGCCGGGTCGAGGCCACCACACCGGCCGCCTCCCGTAAGTGCCGATCATACTCCGCCAACAAATCGTCGATCACGGAATGGCCGCCCGAAGATCGATTGCCTGACAGTCCTCGTTGGCAGAGGAAAGCGAGCAACCGGCCGAGCGCGGCCCGGCAGTTCCTGGCGTCCTTCGGAGCCGGACGTGGACAGAAACAGTGCGGCAAATGTCCGCGCACGAACCGCTCGACCACGCTCTCGTCAATCTGTGACAACGAGAGCTGCTGCGGCCCCAGCCAGCGGGAAAAATGCTCGGCCACCTGCGCGTAGGCTTGGATGCAGCTCAGCGCGTGGCCTCGCGACTTCAGGTCAACGACAAACTCCAGCAACATTATGCCCAGATGGCTGCCCGCCATCCGGCGGCGAACCAATGCGTTTTTGAAGATAGTCTCGATCATGGCGGCGCCTTCGAACCCAGCGGTTCCCAAGACTTCGCCATTATTCCTCCTATCCTAAATGGCCCTGAGAGGGGAGCAAAAAATCACCGCCCGCCTCCGCCTTCTCCGCATAACTGCGCACTGAACATAATTCTTGCCGATGGCGGTCGGCCGGATGGCGTTTTCAATGAGGTTATTGTCGATCTCCAGCCGGCCATCTTCGAGGAAGGCAGCAGCGAAGACCACTGGCCGAGCGCATAGGCGATGGCTTTGCCCATGAGGCTGCGAGGTAAAAAGCGATGATTTAGTTTTAATCGCACCAGGGCGCGATGCAGCCGCTCCAGCACCGGCCGACTTTGGCTGGCGCGGATAGCCTGCCGTAGCCTCGGACCGGCTCGCGCGGCGCGCAGTCGGGCTTCAACGGCATAAAGATTCGCCAGGTGCTTGAGGATCCAGCCCGCCACTTTCGGCGCTTGGGCGCGAGCGTCGAAAAACTTGCGCCGCACATGGGCCAGGCAGCCTGCGAGCACGATTCGCTCACCCCGCTGCCGCGCAAAGCAGTCGTAAGCTTCATAGCCGTCGCATTGGATGATGCCGCCAAAGTCCACCGGAATGATCTTATCCAGACACGCCGCCGCCCGGCTCGTCTCCCAATGGAAAAGCACGTCGCCCTGCGGCTGTCCGCAGGTCCATAGATAACCCAGCTTGGTCGTGCCGTGTCCGGGTGCCAGATAGCGAATCGGCGTTTCATCTACCTGCACATAGCCGCACCCAAACACTTCCTTTTGGATCTCTTGGTAAATCGGTCGCAGCCATTCTGCGGCCAGGCCCACCCACTCGGCCATCGTTTGCCGGGGCAGCCAGACTTGGTGCCGGCTCCAGTAGATGGACTCCTGCCGGTAGAGCGGCAGGTGATCGCAGTATTTGCTCACCACGATCTGCGCGAGCAGACCCGGCGTGACCAGGCTTCCCTCCAGGAGCGACTCGGGCAGCGCGGCCACGATCGGCACGGCGTCGAGCGTCTCGCGCCGCACATACTTCGGGCGCACCGTGCGCCGGCACAAAAAGCGCCCCGGCTCGTAGTCCAATCTTTCACTGATCTCCTCACCGATGCGTCGCCAGTCCTGCGGGGCAACCTTGACCGGCTCGGGCTCGATCACCTCCTCGATGACCGGCAGATGCGCCGGCACCCGCGGCCTGCGCTCACGCGGAGGCGATGGAACCTTCGAGCGCCGTGGCACCTCCGCCACCATGGGCTCGGGAGCTTTTCCCGGCTCATCCAAACCTTGTAAGAGCAGGAGGAGCTGCCCCGGATCGATCTGCTCGCTTTTCGCCCCGAAATGTTTGCGCAGCAGCGCGTCGATCTTTTGCCGCAACAGTTCGTTTTCCTTTTCCAGCGCCGCCAGCCGCTCCTCGCGTGCCGCCAGTTCGGCCTGAAGTTTTTCGATGAGCTGCGTGGCTTGGGTTTCGGTCATCAAGACGGTCATGATGACTAACTAACCTGCCTCCGCGCGGCAAGACATTTGTTAGCTATTCATGCATAAACTGAAGATTCGCCTCAGCTCATTCCCGCTCATACCACGGACGCAGCCGCGCCCCGCGCAGATCGATCCCATCGGTCAGCATCACCAGCGCCTCCGGGGTCAGCTTCAGCTTCGTCCTCTGCGGCTCGAGCGCCTTCGGCCAGGCAAAGGTTCCCTGCTCCAGCCGTTTGATCAGCAGCCACAACCCCGTCCCGTCAAAATACAGCATCTTCAGCCGCGTATGCCGCCGGTTGGTAAAGACAAACAGCGCCCCCTGGCGCAAATCCTCTCCCAGCCGCTCGCTCACCAGCCCCTCCAGCCCGCTGAAGCTCTTGCGCAGATCCACCGGCTCCAGCGCCACAAACACCTTCAAACTGCCGCTGAAACTTAGCATCGCCCGCGGAGGCTGTGTGCAATCTGGGCCACCAGCTCCGCCGCCAGCCCCAACTGCAGCGGCGACTCCACCACCATCCGACTGCCTCCCGGCAACTCGATTCGCAACCCTGCTGCCGGCACCCCGCTCTTGGCCTGCTTCGCTTCATCGTCCCTCACCGCCTCAAACCACCGCACCACCCCGCCAGGCGCGACCAGCCCATGCATCCCAGCATCACCACCCGTGCTCTGCGCAGCCCGCGCCTTGCGCCGTCTCTCCACCAGGCCGCAAAGGTCGAATACTTGATCCCCGCCAGACGCGCAAACCGCGCTCCGCTTGTCCCGCTCGCTTCAAACTCATCGAGCAGCGACTCCCGCCGCTCTCGCGGCACCCGCACCCGCCCGCGCTCGTCCTGCTTCAATACTTCTACTTCCGATCTCAGAGATGTCATAGCTCCTCATCCTCTGACTTCTCCGCCTCCTCCGCCAGTGGCACCCCGCCTGACGCTTACCTCAGGCCGGCCCCGCCCCACCGCAGCCTCGCGGACGAGCCCGCCCTGGAGCGAAGCGGAAGGGTCTGCGGCTGCGGCTGACGTGCTTGCACGGCAGAGGGAGCTGCCGACGGGCGGCTACGGCACACCCAAGGAAGCGGCTGGACTGGCGCGGCATGTGCCGGGGCGTGCGAGGAACGAGCCGCCACGCGCAGATGCCGTGACAGGCCAGACTAGCGACCGCCGCCCGAACGTCGAGGGCGTGAGCGACGGCGCGACTCCTGCGGGGGCGTTTCGATCAAATCGGCGACAGCCGCACTCCGCCCCCATCAGCAGGAGGCGTGACGGAGCGGTTCATCGGGAGTTGACGGAGGGTTGGCGTTCGTTGCCACGCGCGACAGCGGCTCGGTGTGGATTGGACTATTTGCGTCGGAGTTTGAGGAGGATTCCGCCTACGACGGCTAAGAGAAGGATTGCGCCGATGATCCAAACCCACGGGAAGTTGCTGGGTGACTCATCGGTGGCTTTCTCAGCGGTAGGCTGATTTGGTGATGGAGTAGATTTAGCGGGGCCAACCGTTGGGCTCGACTGTGTCCGCGTTACGGGTTCATCTGGCGTGGCAGTCGGTGATGGGGTGGTTTCTGCTAATGCCGGTTCCAAGGAGACATGCTCGTAGCCAACCGGAGGTTCTATCTTAGTTTTGAGACGCCCAGCAGTCATTGCTTTTTCCGATTTAAGAGATACAGACAACTGCTCAAGCATTGGCTTGTCTCTATTATTTGCGGAATGAAAATTGTAAAAAATTGACGCATCGCCACTTTTCGCGTGATTAACAGCGTTCTTGTCGTCAACGACCCGCGTTATCTCAGGCGGGTCAATTGGCCTTCCGCTATAACTAATAGTGTTTTTTACTTCGAACCAGCCAATCTGGGCCTTGCGTGTCACTTTGCCGCCAAACATCCGCCAAAATACTCTGCTTTTCTCCTCTACCTCAGCCACCGACCTATATTCACGTCCGTAGAAGGTGAGCAAATGAAGCAGGTGTCCGTCCCGCAGCGAAAACTCCACATCTCCTATTCCTAAATCTAAAACCTCCGCGCCTGTGGAGGTCTTTAGTTTTACGTGAACATTGAGTTGGCGGCACTTATCGAGGCCATCTCTAACACGGGAAGGCCTAAATCCAGCATCGAATACAGATTTCCAAGTAAGCGGTTCATCAACATTAAGTATAGCTCCACCCGCGACGGAAGGCATAACCGTAAACACCCAATGAATCAGCATTAACGCAAAAAGTCTCATGGCACATCCTGATGATCGCGAACGTATAGGTCTGAACCCAAAGTCTGGAAAACGAGCGAAAAGCGCCTCCCGTCTTCAAAAATTGTATTCGACACAAGCGGACGTTGGCCTGATTTTCCGGCTGCCTTCCAAGCGCCGATGATGCCGTTTGGCGAGCCGCTGGCAGCATCATCGATCCATTTCCACCTATCTGCGGTATTTCCGAGATTTCCGCCTGCCACTGCGACCGTAAACCGGTCACCGTTTGGCTTCATCACATTCTCGGCAAGGATTGTGAACGTATCCGTAACGTCACCGTTCTCTAGGCGAATACGGCTTAGTTCAGTCCAAGTGGGGACGATTACGCTGTTCTGCTCATGGTCGGTCATAGCCTTCGCTGCAACCAAGGCCAAATTACTATCATCATTCTTTTTCGCTCGGTCAAAGTTTAGCCAAGCATCGAAAACACGGTCTAAATCCGGGTCAGGAGCATTTTCATTTGTCCATTTCAGCGCGCTGATACCCGAGCTTCGATAGGCATGGTGTTGCCAGGCTAAGGAATCAAAAATGTCATAGCCGCCATTTCTCAGTGCGTCTATAAGCATATCTACTACCGTCCATGCGTGGGAAGGTGCGCTGTGCTTAATTACCCAGTATCCATCGCTAATGCCTGCAATTACCTGCGATCCTGCAAGGCGCGCCATTCCACTCCATTGGTAATCGTCATCCGTCAAATAATTCTCACGATAGTAGTCGTAATACTCGGACATCCGCTCAACCGTGACCCAGTAGTCCCTTTCTGTGCCCCTTGGATCGACAAACACATCGATTTGTTCGCTTGGGTCATTCGAAGTATCGAGCCTTATCTTATAAGCCAGATCTCGCTTCCACTGCTCGGGGGTCCATCGCGTTTCAACTAAGAAGGTCTGCTCGTGCTTGACGTCGATATTCGCTTTTTGAAAACGCCATTCCAACGTAATCTTTCCCGGTCGAACACCTTCCATCCAGAACTGCACGTCTTCCGGGATTGTGGAAGTTGAACCATAAACACCCTCGCCTGGTCGGCCATTGATTCCGCCAGTCACAAGGTTTGTTGGCTCAAGAGTTTCAAGATTGTAAGGCGTGATCCCGTAATACGGACCGAACTTGTCGCCCCACTTGGCGTAGAATCGAACCTGCCCAGTTTCCTTATCTCCGGTCTCCGGATCGGTCTTGTCCAGTTTGCGAATGGTGACAGTGGCTCCTGCCCAGAACTCATCATCGAAGAGGTTGGGATTTGCTCCGAACCAACCCTTGTGCATGTCCTCGGTGACTCGCTCATCGTTAGCAAACCGTTCGTCAAGATGCTCCCGCTCGGTATCGATTCTAAGCATCGTATTTCCTGCGCCAGTCTCGGGATCAACCCCGGCCATGTCGTCACAGTCCGGAATCGGATAACCGGTCGTTGAATCAACACGGCCTTCGTCAAAATCGGAGTTCACCGCAAGCACGTCAGGGGCTATCTCTATAGGCAGGAGCAGGAACGCGGGAAAATAGACATCTTCCGGGTTGTTCGATCGGGGGATGGGTTGTGTTTCGACTACCAATCCGTCGTTGTTGAGCTTGTTTGAGTTTGATGGGACCGGTGTGTCTACTTCTATAAGCAGTTGATCACTTTGCTTCCACCGAAGAATCGTTGAGCGCCAAATCTTGGAACCATCCTCATCGATGTCGGCAATCTCTGAAGGAAACAGGAGGTCACCATTCGAACTGAAGGCTGCATAAATTGGCCCGAGATTTGCAGGTGCACGCAACGAAATGTGATTTCGATAGGCTGCGGGCAAGATGTTGTAAAAATCGGTAACCGTATTGCCGGAAAGCATGAAGAAATGTTGCGCGTCTGGATCCAAATGCGGAAACAGAGTTGGAATCGACGACGGATTCCCCGGATATCCAAAGACCTGCGATGAATCACTGATCGCTCCAAATGCAACCGGCGCATCTCCTGGTAGAACGGAGGAAACGGGTCCGCCGGACCAACGTGCGGGAATCCATGGCTCGCCGGCATCACTCCGTTTCTTGCCGACCGCCTTCCCTGATCTGGACATATATTCGATGTCGAAATGCGGGCTGCCCTCATCGATTCCAAATCCGACATTACCGATGTAACTGTTGCCATGGTTCTCGTAATCGCGAGTCCAAAAGATCCCGGCATCGGTTAGATGCCATGAAGGGTTGTCAACGAGCGCCACTCGGTGCTCGAAGAGATTGATGAACAAACACAACCCACTCATGACAACCGATCAATTATCCGAAGGAACTGAATTCCACAATGACCAAAGCGCGATCCGCGGGGCGGTGACGGCGGCGGACGTGCCGCTGGTCAAGCTCGGACTGGACGTGCACATTGCCAGCATCGTGGTGGTCATCCAGGAAGGCCATCAACCGCCGCAGGCTGCGCGGCGCCTGAGCCGGGCGCAAGTGCTGGCGCTGGTGCGCGGGCAGGTCGAGCGTGGGGTGCGGGTGGCGTGCGTGCAGGAAAGCTGCGGCTTTGGTTTTGTGCTCCACCGGGAACTGGAAGCGGCCGGGGCCTTGAGCATCGTCATGACCCCGGTGCGGCTGGAACCCAGCGGGCGTGCGCGCAAGACCGATCGGCTCGATGCCCGCGCGCTGTGCCTGCGCCTGAGCCGCTACCTGGATGGGGACCGCGATCAATTGCGCCCGGTGCGCATTCAAAGCGTCGAGGAACAACGCCGGCGCGCCCTGGGCCGACGCCGCGAATTTCTCCAGGCAGAATTGCGGCGCCTGGAAAATCATGGGCGGGCTCTGCGTTTGGAGCATGAACACGAAACGCTCTCAGCCCGCTGGTGGGGTCCGCGCAAATGGAAACGGCTGGCCGCGGCCTTGGATCCCTGGCTGGCGGCGATCCTGAGCGATCTGCGCACGCTCCTGCTCGAACTCCAAAAGCAGATCGACACGCTGAGCGCGCAACTCGAGCAAAGCGTGGCCGGCCAGCATTTACCCAAGGGGCTCGGCGCGCTGACCATGGCGGTGCTCGACGGGGAAGTTTGCCACTGGGAGCGATTTAAAAACCGCAAAGCTCCCGGAAGCTATACCGGCTGCTGCCCGAGCGAACACAGCAGCGGCGCGAGCCAACGCTATGGGAATATCGACCGGCACGGCAACGGACGCATCCGGCGGCAACTCGTCGAAGCAGTCTGGCGACTGTTGCGCTACCAACCGCACTGGCACGCGCGGGGCAAGCTCCAGAGCCGGCTTGGCGACAGCGTGGCGCAGAAGAAAAAGGCCGTGGTCGCCCTGGCCCGGCAACTGATGATCGATCTGTGGCGCTGGCGCACCGGGCGCTGCCGGCTCGAAGAGCTCGGGTTTATCACCGTCGAAGCCGGCGCCGACGCGATCCACGGTGCATGACAAACACAGACCGATACACTTTGCGATGAACTCACCGATGAACTCCCGAAACATGAGCACCTGAAGCATGAGCGATCGGGATGATGACAATGATCCAGAACGTGGAGACAGGGAGGTGCTGCCCGGCGCTGCAGCTGAGCGTGGCCAAGGAGTTAAAAGCTTGGCGCACGGCTCGTCTGTTAGATGGGGCGCACCCCTTGTCGAGGCCTGGTCGATCCGCGGGCATGACACCTTGGGCGTCCGGCACTCGCCGGGCAGTCCGGATAGGAGCTTGTGTCGGAAGCCACTCTTCCGATCCCGCCAAGACCTCGGACCTGTCTGCACGCGAGGGTCAAACGAACTCGATCGCCCCGCCGTGGTCGCCGGTTCGGGGGGAACAATAAACCCGCCGCGCCGACTCCCCAACACACCACCCCGGGCCCCGCGCGGCCCGGCCCCCACCCACCCCTAACCAACGCCAAACTAACTCGAATATCTTACTTCCAATTGACAACCCTCATAGGCGCTGCAGCGCATGGTTAGGCGTTGCGGGTTCATTTGGATGAGACGAGTCGGTAAGGCGAATTCCGGTTGAACGAGCAGTTGTCGATGGAGACACAAAGTGAAGCTTCGATGAACCGTCTCCGATACGAATGATGCGCTGCTTCCGGTCGAGACGCGGCGTGCAAGTGCCGATGACGCGGTAACGGTAACGGTGAACCAGATGCTCGCGGAATAAGACATGACGACATTGAACTTGCAGCAAATTGCTAGGAAGTCGACGTTGCCCAGCCCGAGAGGCCGTCGACGGCGCTGCATATAAAAGGCAACGGTATAAGAATCCGCACCAAGTTCAAGTAGAACGACCGCGATATTACGAGCCGTCCGACAGACGAAGCGATGCCAAAACGTAGCTGCCGCGAGGAACTGGAAGCCGCGTAGAGACGTGCTGCACAGGCAAAGAGAGAGCTGGTGGAATCGCTCCATGGGTGAAACGAGTGTACTTCGTTGAGCTTGGATTGTGAAGTGACTTGCGGAGACGCGCGAGTCGCCTAACGACCCCAATATAGGAGATCCGAAGTTATTCATCGCTGGGGAGCGGAGCCCTTGGGCAGCTCGGCGAGCCGGCGGTGAATAACTTCGCCCGATCCGGGCCAAAAGGGGCTGGGACTGCGGTCATGACGTGGTCTCGGATTGCTTTCCTTTGGGCTGGGGTGGGCTTGGTTCTTTGCGTTAATTTCCGCTCCGGCGAGCCAGGTCTTCTAACGACCCGTCGCCCGGTCTTTAAAGCCCGGGACGACTTTGAGCTTAAAGACCGGCTCGTCGGGCGGACCGACTTTGACCCCTGAACGACTCGCTCAGAGGAGGTCTCTTTGCACGATGAGACTCTTCTATATTGGCGTCGCAGGGTCAAGCGCCGGTCCGCCACCACCGCCGCCAAATCAACCTGCCGTGTCCACCCGGGCTGATCGATTCGCTCGGCCCTTCACCCTCCGTTACCGATGCCTGTTACCCTCACTCCTGTTCCGCCCTTCGATCTGGCCCTCGGGCTCGATCGTTCCGATCGTAAAGTCGATCTGCACCTGATCGAAATCGCCACCGCTTGCCAGCACCGCCACCAGGTGGCCACCACTCCCGAAGCGCTCCAAGACTGGATGCACGGCCTGCGCGCCCGCTTCCCAGGGGCTCGCCTGGCGGTCTGCCTCGAACAACCCGCCGCTTCCATCCTTTTGGCGCTGGAGACTTACGCCGAGTGGGTGGATCTCTACGCCATCAATCCGATCAGCCTCAAGCGCTTCCGCGAAGCCTTTGTCACCAGTCGGGCCAACAACGACGCCACCGATGCCGAGTATCTGGCCAGGCTGCTCCTGCATCACCACGAACAGTTGCCCCGCTGGCAGCCGCAGGATCCCCAGACCCGCCAGTTGGCGATGCTCGTCGAGCATCGGCGCGCGGTCATCGAAGAGCGCACCGCCCTGACCAATCGACTTCAGGCTCTGCTTAAGAACTATTTTCCCCAGGCCTTGGAACTGTGCGGCGAAGAGCTCTGGCGGCCTCTGGCCACGGACTTTTTACTCAAATGGCCCAGCCTCCAAGCCGTGCGCAAAGCGCGCCCCGAGACCGTCACCGCCTTCTACTATCAACACGGCAGCCGCAGTCAAAAACTCCTCCAACGGCGCCTGGAACTCATCCTCCAGGCCGTGCCGCTGAGCGAGCACAGCGCCCTGATCGAGAGCTATGCACTGCGGGTCAAACTGGTGGTCCGGCAGTTGCAAGCCCTCGGCCGGGTGGTCCGCGATTACGACCAGAAAATCGCCGAGGTTTTTGCGGCGCATCCTGATCACGAAGTGTTTGGCAGTTTCCCCGGGGCCGGTCCCGTGCTGGCACCGCGACTCTTGAGCGCCCTGGGCAGCCGCCGCGAGCGCTTTGCCAGCGCCAGCGCCCTGCAGAGCTTCAGCGCGATCGCCCCGGTCACCAAACAGAGCGGAGGCAAATGCCACATTCATCGTCGCTACCTCTGCGCCAAGTTCCTGCGGCAAAGCTTTCACGAGTTTGCGCGGGAAAGCGTCCGGCACAGTGGCTGGGCCGCGGCCTACTATGAGCAGCAGCGCGCCAAGGGCAGCCATCATCACGCCGCCGTGCGCAGCCTGGCTTACAAATGGCAGCGCATCATCTGGCGTTGCTGGCAGGATCGCACCCCTTATGACGAAGAACGCTATCTCGCCGCCCTCGCCCGTGCCGGCAGTCCACTAGCTAACAAACTCCACTCGAAACCGAAGGAAACCAACCCGTGAAAAACTTTAAAAAAAACCTTGCCGGATCACCTCAGAGGTAAGCTCAGCGACCGCGGAGCGCGGCGCGGCACCTGCCGGCGGGCGGAAAGGCGGCGGTGGAAGCAGGTGCCGTGACCGCGGAGCCGGTTAGATGCCATGAAGGGTTGTCAACGAGCGCCACTCGGTGCTCGAAGAGATTGATGAACAAAGACAACCCACTCATGACAACCAAACAATTATCCGAAGGCAGTGAATTCCACAATGATCAAAGCGCGATCCGCGGGGCGGTGACGGCGGCGGACGTGCCGCTGGTCAAGCTCGGACTGGACGTGCACATTGCCAGCATCGTGGTGGTCATCCAGGAAGGCCATCAACCGCCGCAGGCTGCGCGGCGCCTGAGCCGGGCGCAAGTGCTGGCGCTGGTGCGCGGGCAGGTCGAGCGTGGGGTGCGGGTGGCGTGCGTGCAGGAAAGCTGCGGCTTTGGTTTTGTGCTCCACCGGGAACTGGAAGCGGCCGGGGCCTTGAGCATCGTCATGACCCCGGTGCGGCTGGAACCCAGCGGGCGTGCGCGCAAGACCGATCGGCTCGATGCCCGCGCGCTGTGCCTGCGCCTGAGCCGCTACCTGGATGGGGACCGCGATCAATTGCGCCCGGTGCGCATTCAAAGCGTCGAGGAACAACGCCGGCGCGCCCTGGGCCGACGCCGCGAATTTCTCCAGGCAGAATTGCGGCGCCTGGAAAATCACGGGCGAGCGCTGCGTCTGGAGCACGAGCACGAAACGCTCTCAGCCCGCTGGTGGGGTCCGCGCAAATGGAAACGGCTGGCCGCGGCCTTGGATCCCTGGCTGGCGGCGATCCTGAGCGATCTGCGCACGCTCCTGCTCGAACTCCAAAAGCAGATCGACACGCTGAGCGCGCAACTCGAGCAAAGCGTGGCCGGCCAGCATTTACCCAAGGGGCTCGGCGCGCTGACCATGGCGGTGCTCGACGGGGAAGTTTGCCACTGGGAGCGATTTAAAAACCGCAAAGCTCCCGGAAGCTATACCGGCTGCTGCCCGAGCGAACACAGCAGCGGCGCGAGCCAACGCTATGGGAATATCGACCGGCACGGCAACGGACGCATCCGGCGGCAACTCGTCGAAGCAGTCTGGCGACTGTTGCGCTACCAACCGCACTGGCACGCGCGGGGCAAGCTCCAGAGCCGGCTTGGCGACAGCGTGGCGCAGAAGAAAAAGGCCGTGGTCGCCCTGGCCCGGCAACTGATGATCGATCTGTGGCGCTGGCGCACCGGGCGCTGCCGGCTCGAAGAGCTCGGGTTCATCACCGTCGAAGCCGGCGCCGACGCGATCCACGGTGCATGACAAACACAGACCGATCCACTTTGCGATGAACTCACCGATGAACTCCCGAAACATGAGCACCTGAAGCATGAGCGATCGGGATGATGACAATGATCCAGAACGTGGAGACAGGGAGGTGCTGCCCGGCGCTGCAGCTGAGCGTGGCCAAGGAGTTAAAAGCTTGGCCCACAGCTCGTCTGTTAGATGGGGCGCACCCCTTGTCGAGGCCTGGTCGATCCGCGGGCATGACACCTTGGGCGTCCGGCACTCGCCGGGCAGTCCGGATAGGAGCTTGTGTCGGAAGCCACTCTTCCGATCCCGCCAAGACCTCGGACCTGTCTGCACGCGAGGGTCAAACGAACTCGATCGCCCCGCCGTGGTCGCCGGTTCGGGGGGAACAATAAACCCACCGCGCCGACTCCCCAACACACCACTCCGGGCCCCGCGCGGCCCGGCCCCCACCCACCCCTAACCAACGTCCAAAACTAACTCGAATATCTTACTTCCAATTGACAACCCTCATAGGCGCTGCAGCGCATGGTTAGGCGACGTTGGGTTCATTAGTTGGGCGGTCCCCAAAAAGGGAGTCCATATCAGCGTATAAAGCTCGAAACTGGTGTCATAAGTCTCCCGTCCGCGCGGGGAACTGCGCTCGATGTGAACCTGCCAATCGCCATGTGGCCAAGCACGGTGCCGCGTGCCAGACGACGACACGAGATAGAGATTGCGAGTAAGGAAATATGACGGCTGCGGATAGTTCTCGACGTAAGGAATTTTCTCCGCGATGAGCGAAAACCGTCGGCCGTCCGGTCGCGTCGCGAAGCTTGCTTTCGTATCTAGCTCGCCTTGTTCCTTTCGGTTCTGGGTCGGAGTGTGGAGGTTCACACTCAGCGGGGTGTCCGGGCAGATGCGGATGTCGCCGCGAGTGCTGCGATAGCGAATCTGGGTGAGAGGAACACAGGCGGAGAAGAGCGTGCAGCAGACAATGAGAATGAACAGATGGCTCTTCATGGGTCGTGTGCTCAGTCGCCTAACGTCCCCAGTGACCTATCCCTGCTTGCTTTCGGCATTCCTCCTGCCCGCGAAGCGGAATCAGCAGGAGGCATGCCGAAAGTCCCGCAGGGACAGGGATTAGGTCGACTGGCTCGTTGGGCTTTTTCATTCTTCGTTCTTTGGTGTTCCCATCCAAGTAAACTCGATTCCAGAACTTTGCTGTGCACCGTGGCGCAAACGTAGGATGAAATCGACTGAAAACATTGATCGGGGAGATTCAGGGGTCTTCGCATCATAGAAGAGATTGCAGGTGAGCGAATCCTCCTTCCAACTGATTGGTTTCACGACTGCGGTCATGTATGCCTCAGTGGAGTTCACCCGTCCGAGGGCATTCTGAAAATAGTCCGGTTGGTCAATCAGGATGATTTTGTTCTCGGAGGTGATCTCATAGATATACATCTCCATGGAATGTTTGGTTCCGTGGTCAGTGAGCGCAAAGAAGCGGCTCGTTGAATGCCAGAATACCTTTGAAATCTCTTTTGCGCTCGAATAGCGGGAGTATCCCCCTCCTTCATCGAGTTTCTTCAGCAGCGCATTACTCTTTGCATCATACACACCGTAATAGTAGTCGGAGGGATCGCTAGAATCCGTCTGATATATTCGGATCTGATAGCGCTCATCCGGCGAAGTGCCGCCCGGAAGCAATGCATCTTCTGCGTGAAGAACGCTGACTAAGAGAAGTAGAAGTGTCACCGCACGGTTCATGTTATTTTGCCCAACGTCAGAAGTGAGCCGCGATCATGGCTGACGCGGAGTGTGCTGCTTGGAGCACACTCCGTGACAGCCATGATCGTTGGCTCGACTGTTTCGTTAGGCTCATTTTTCATTGCTGATTATTCCGAAATCCCAATCACGCTCGAATGCCGTAATAAATTCTGATAAGTTCCTTCCGACAATCCATCCGTCTTCTGAGTGGGTGCCGAGAGTAAAACCGAATAACTGATTTGTCGGCTCGGCTACAACGAAGTAAGTCGGGGCATCAATCAGGTAATCACAAAAGGCAAAAACGCTTTCGATGGGCACATCGAATCCCGATCCATGAATTCTCCGATAGTGCTTACGATGCACTAGCGTCCGGTCTATACAGGTCGGGATGTTAAAGAAATCCCAGCGCGAGTCGGGAAACTGACAATTCCGGAAGCTGCTAAAGTAGGCAACGAATTCTGTCGGAAGCCGAATGGACAACTGTGCTTCTGCTGCGTGAATCTCGGCGACTGTGTGGCTGCCGGACACGACCGCACCCTGGGTCTTTAGGTGTTCGATAAGCGGGCGCATGGTATTCTTCTGCCTAACGTAAGCTCAGCGACCGCCGCCGGAAACGCCCGGTCGGCTGCAACAATCGCTGACAAATTATCCGCACCGTCCGCCTGCCCAGCGGGGCGGCGGTTAGATGCCATGAAGGGTTGTCAACGAGCGCCACTCGGTGCTCGAAGAGATTGATGAACAAACACAACCCACTCATGACAACCGATCAATTATCCGAAGGCACTGAATTCCACAATGACCAAAGCGCGATCCGCGGGGCGGTGACGGCGGCGGACGTGCCGCTGGTCAAGCTCGGACTGGACGTGCACATTGCCAGCATCGTGGTGGTCATCCAGGAAGGCCATCAACCGCCGCAGGCTGCGCGGCGCCTGAGCCGGGCGCAAGTGCTGGCGCTGGTGCGCGGGCAGGTCGAGCGTGGGGTGCGGGTGGCGTGCGTGCAGGAAAGCTGCGGCTTTGGTTTTGTGCTCCACCGGGAACTGGAAGCGGCCGGGGCCTTGAGCATCGTCATGACCCCGGTGCGGCTGGAACCCAGCGGGCGTGCGCGCAAGACCGATCGGCTCGATGCCCGCGCGCTGTGCCTGCGCCTGAGCCGCTACCTGGATGGGGACCGCGATCAATTGCGCCCGGTGCGCATTCAAAGCGTCGAGGAACAACGCCGGCGCGCCCTGGGCCGACGCCGCGAATTTCTCCAGGCAGAATTGCGGCGCCTGGAAAATCACGGGCGAGCGCTGCGTCTGGAGCACGAGCACGAAACGCTCTCAGCCCGCTGGTGGGGTCCGCGCAAATGGAAACGGCTGGCCGCGGCCTTGGATCCCTGGCTGGCGGCGATCCTGAGCGATCTGCGCACGCTCCTGCTCGAACTCCAAAAGCAGATCGACACGCTGAGCGCGCAACTCGAGCAAAGCGTGGCCGGCCAGCATTTACCCAAGGGGCTCGGCGCGCTGACCATGGCGGTGCTCGACGGGGAAGTTTGCCACTGGGAGCGATTTAAAAACCGCAAAGCTCCCGGAAGCTATACCGGCTGCTGCCCGAGCGAACACAGCAGCGGCGCGAGCCAACGCTATGGGAATATCGACCGGCACGGCAACGGACGCATCCGGCGGCAACTCGTCGAAGCAGTCTGGCGACTGTTGCGCTACCAACCGCACTGGCACGCGCGGGGCAAGCTCCAGAGCCGGCTTGGCGACAGCGTGGCGCAGAAGAAAAAGGCCGTGGTCGCCCTGGCCCGGCAACTGATGATCGATCTGTGGCGCTGGCGCACCGGGCGCTGCCGGCTCGAAGAGCTCGGGTTCATCACCGTCGAAGCCGGCGCCGACGCGATCCACGGTGCATGACAAACACAGACCGATCCACTTTGCGATGAACTCACCGATGAACTCCCGAAACATGAGCACCTGAAGCATGAGCGATCGGGATGATGACAATGATCCAGAACGTGGAGACAGGGAGGTGCTGCCCGGCGCTGCAGCTGAGCGTGGCCAAGGAGTTAAAAGCTTGGCGCACAGCTCGTCTGTTAGATGGGGCGCACCCCTTGTCGAGGCCTGGTCGATCCGCGGGCATGACACCTTGGGCGTCCGGCACTCGCCGGGCAGTCCGGATAGGAGCTTGTGTCGGAAGCCACTCTTCCGATCCCGCCAAGGCCTCGGACCTGTCTGCACGCGAGGGTCAAACCAGCTCGATTGTTCCGCCGCGGGCGCCGGTTCGGGGGGAACTAATAAATCCACCGCGCCGACTCCCCAACACACCACCCCGGGCCCCGCGCGGCCCGGCCCCCACCCACCTCTAACCAACGCCAAAACTAACTCGAATATCCTACTTCCAATTGACAACCCTCATAGGCGCTGCAGCGCATGGTTGAACCAAGCCGCTGGCGCGGCGGTGAGATGGGCGTGTAGAGGATGTGGCACGGGCGGGTGGTGAGCGTGGGTGAGGCTGGGGGAAGGTGGGTGATTTTGGTCCGGTGGACTGATCGTTGGAGCGATGGAGTGGAAAGGGAGTTGGGGGAGAGGCCGTAGCCTGCTCCCCCGTATGAATACTAATCAGTCAAAAATCTATCAGAACTACGTCGTCTTCGTCGAATCAAAAGCGCTGCGTGCCCGCAGTAGGGCCGAGTACTTGCGCCAGGTGCGCAAGCTGGCGGCGCGGCACCCGCAACGTTCACTCAAGCAGCTCTCGGAGCGGATGGTGTTCGATCATCTGATCCATCTGCGCGACCAGGAGCAACTGCGGCCCTCCACGCTCAATCAGGCGCTGGTGGCGCTGCGGATGTTTTACCGCGATTTTCTCGGTCGCGACTGGCAGTTGTGGCGGCAGTTTGAGATCCGGCGCGATCGACCGCTGCCGCTGGTGTTGACCCGGCAGGAAGTGCGGGCGCTGTTGCGGTCGTGCCGGGAGAAGCGCTTCAAGGCGGTGCTGGCCCTGATCTATCACTGCGGCCTGCGAGTGGGCGAAGCGGTGCGGCTGCGGCCTGAACACATCGATGCCGGGCGGGCGGTGTTGCGGGTGGTCGATGGCAAAGGCGGCAAGCACCGCGAAGTGCCGATCGCTCCGGCCATGATCGTGCGTCTGCGCCGTTACTGGGCTTTTCATCGCAATCGCCACTGGCTGTTCCCGGCCGTCGGACGCGGTTGGAAAGAACGCTCGCACACGCTGCGGGAAGCCATGGCCGCGGGGGATCGGCCCATGAGTGTCTCGAGCGTGCAAATGGCCATGCGGATGGTGGTGCAGAGTGCGCAGCTCAAAAAGAAGGCCACTTGTCATAGTCTGCGGCATAGCTTTGCCACGCATCTGCTCGAGGACGGCGTATCGGTGCGGCAGGTGAGCACTTACCTGGGTCACAGCAGCCTGACGTCCACGCTCATCTATCTGCATGTCACCGAGCTGAGTGACACTCGTGGGCGGGAAGTGCAGGCCGCGCTGCTCGAGGAAGTGCTCGGCGAGCCGAGCCGACATTAGCGAACGCGCAGAGTTCTTCACGCTTTGCGTTTCGCCGACGTATTGGCGGCGCACTGGCCCGATTACGTGGCCCGTGCGCCCGGCCCCATCCCGGCGCGCCACTGGCGCGCCGTGGAGGCCGCTTTGTCCTGTCGCACCGCACGGCGCGGCGGTCACCGTTACCGCTGCGCGGAGTGCGGCCGGGAGCATTTCATTTATCACAGCTGCAACCACCGCAACTGCCCGACTTGCGGCGAGGCCGACCAGCAGCAATGGGCTCGCGCCCAGGAAGCCCGGTTGCTGCCCGTCGACTATTATCTCATCACGATCACCGTCCCCGACCCGTTGCGCCGATTGATCCAGCGTTATCCGCGCGAACTCTATGCGCTGTTGTTTGCCACCAGCGCGCAGGCCCTGCGCGAGCTCTGCCAGAACCGCCGTCATCTCGGCGGCCAACCCGGTTTCATCGCTGTGCTCCACACCTGGACCCGCCGTGCCCAGCATCATCCGCACCTCCACCTGCTGGTACCGGCGCTGGGATTGGCGGCCAATGGTTGCGCGCTGGTCCATCCGAAAAGTGAAGACTTTCTGATCCCCGCAGCGGCCCTCGCGGCCCAGACCCGCAAGCTCTTTGCCGCGGCCCTCAGCGAGCAGCACCCCAAACTGGCGGCCACGATCGATCTGAGCCGTTCCTCGCGCGACTGGGTGGTCGACTGCCAGCCGGCCGGACGCGGTCGCCAGGCCCTGCGCTATCTGGCTGCCTATGTCAAAAAGAGTGCCTTTAGCGATCGGCGCCTCTGCGGCTACGACGCCACGGGGCGCATCCGCTTTGCCTGGCAAGACGGCGCCGACGGACAATGGAAGATCGAACTGGTCGAACCGATGGAACTCATTCGCCGCTGGCTGCTGCACGTCCTGCCCCGAGGGCTGGTCCGCATCCGCCACTATGGATGGCTCAGTCCAGCGGCGCACAAAGCCTATGCCCGCATCCGTTTCCTGCTCGGACTCGGCGCGGCCCGCCGCCCGATCGTCGAGTCAACGCCACCCACCTGTCCGAACTGCCAGGGCGAGTTGCACTGCCTGGGCCGGATCCGGCCTGTGCGCGGCCCTCCGCTGAGCCGCCGCCATCTGCGTCCATGACGATCTTCACTCGCACCTCATTAGCTAACCTCACGTCCGGAAACTTAGTCACAAGCTTCCCGCGCTCCCTCCATGCCTCATCCCGGCCCTTCGGCGGTTGTACAGACCCGAAAACGCCCCTGTCATCGGCAATTCGCACGCGCCACGGCTTGCCATCGCCTCCCAGACGAGGGCCGGCCGCTGGAGCGGCCGGCCCTCGTGGCGCCACCGCTCGATCCCAGCGAGAAAACACGCGCCATCGCCCGCCAACCCGCGTCTACAAAAGCCCAAAAGCTTTTTCCTAAGCCCCGGCCCCGCTCTTCTCCCACCGGCCTTGTTCAACAATCAGTTTCATTCCGGGCTCCGCCGGAACGAAACTTCAGGGTTGGTTAGGCCATTCATCCCTGGACTCGCAGATTGAGAATCTCACGTATTTTGATTGTGCCGTCGTCGGCAAGTTGGAAAACGGCGTAGCCCGAAATTTCGCGTGATTCCGTGTCGCCAACGTCGCGCGAAAGCGCACACGAACCGTTGAACTGGACGATAAGCAGGTCATCGCCAACCCAGCCGAAGCAGTCGGCGCCAGAATAGTGTATGGCTAGCCACGCAAAATCCTGACGCTTGGTTGTGAGATGAGTGTAAAGGTCCGGCAATGCGACTGGGCGTAGTTCGCCGTGGCGGGTGCAAAAGACGAAAAGCCGGCGTTCGTCTGCCTTGCTAGACTCGTAGCACGAAAGAATGAAGGCGATAGCGGAGCCACGCTCCGACCATGCGGCAGGAACGTCGCCGACCTGCGATTCTGGAGCGAATCGCAATGGGAGAGTAAGCGCCTTGGAATTTTTTGCCGGGTCTGGTGCAAGGAGACGAATCGTAAGAATGCCCTCATCATCGCGTTGGGCACCCTCAAGCTTGGTGCCTGCTGGAAGCGGAAGACGATCGAGTTCGAGAGTGTAGCCAGCCGGACTCTTCGGGAGGATAATTGGCGTATCCGCTGCACTCGCGTAATAGGCGAGAGATAGCAGAAGCATCGCAGTTCTCATGGCGCGTGTAGAATGGCCTAACATTCTTATTAGCCGAGACCTTCAGGCCATCGGTGAATTGGCGGGATCTGCTCCATGAAGCGGACTTTATACGGCGATCGATGGACCGGGCAAGGGTTGCTTTCAGGAGAGTCGGCGGGCAGTGGGGATTTGATCTGGGGTGATGCGGCCGAATCCGGGCTTGCGCGGCTGAACGGTAAAGACAAACTGAGTTTGTCTTTGGCTGTTTTCATATCAGGAGTTTCGAGCGGTTTCATTCGTCCGGGAAGACGAGCGGTTTTGCAGACTGAGCGGGCAGGGGGGGCAGTCCGTGTATTTGTGCAGGCTTGTGATTGATGGACGGCGGCAGAGAGGGACGGGGTGGTGCATGCTGCCGATGCGTTCGCATCGAATGGCGCGCCACTCCCCACGTCCCGCGGTTGAACAAGGACTGACGGCGAGGCGGCGGGAATGATTGCGGGAATGAAGTCGCCACCGTAGATCACGCGGCGTCCATGCCCGCTCCCGCTGAAGCCAGCCAATCGATCTCCACAACGGCACCTGCCGATTCGACGGTGCTCGAGCCTATTCGCGTGCGGGCGAAGTTTTTCTACGAGGGCGAGAAGAAGTGGTTCCTCAAGGGTGTGACTTACGGGCCGTTTCGGCCGAACGCGGACGGCGATTTGATCTCGACGCCAGAGCGTGCGCGGGAGGATTTCGGGCTGATGCAGGCGATGGGCATTAATCTCATCCGCGTTTATCACGTGCCTCCGCGGTGGCTGCTCGATCTGGCCCTCGATTTTGGAGTGCGTGTTTTGATTTCCATTCCGTGGACGCAACACGTCGAGTTTTTGAACAGCGGCAAGTTGCGCCGGCAGATCGTTCAGGTGATTCGCGCGGCGGTGAAACGGAACGCAGGCCATCCGGCCATCTTCGGGTATTTCGTGGGCAATGAAGTGCCAGCGACGATGGTGCGCTGGCTGGGGGCGCGGCGGACGATCGAGTTTTTGGAGCAACTCATCGAGGTGGCGCGACGCGCCGATCCGCGCCCGCTCTACAGCTACGCGAGCTATCCGCCGACGGAATACGTGCTGCCCACAAACGTCGATTTCTACAGCTTCAACGTCTATCTCGAGCGGCGGCCGGACTTCGAGCGGTACGTCGCGCGGTTGCAAAACCTCGCCGAGGAAAAGCCGATGATCCTCGGAGAATTCGGGCTCGACACCATTCGCAAGGGAGAGGCGATGCAGGCGGAGGTGCTGGCCTGGCATCTCGAGGTGGTGGTGAAGGCGGGCACGGCGGGCACGATCTTTTTCTCCTGGACGGATGAATGGTTCACGGGCGGTAGCGAGATCGAGGACTGGGCCTTTGGTCTGGTGACGCGTGATCGTCAGCCCAAGCAGGCGTATCACGTTCTCAAGGAACTTCTTGGCATCACGGAGCCGGTGACTTCAGTCATCAAGCTCGATCGTTATCCAAAAGTGTCGGTGATCGTGTGCAGCTACAATGGCGCGGCGACCTTGCCGGACTGTCTGCGCGCGCTCGATCGTATCGCGTATCCGGATTTTGAAATCGTCCTCGTCGACGACGGATCAACGGACGACACCCTCGCCGTCGTGAAGAAGTGGCAGGCGGAACGCGGGGCGCGCGAACAGCCGGCATTGGTGCTGGTCGAGCAGGAGAACATGGGTTTGAGCCATGCGCGCAATGCCGGTGCGGCGGCGGCGAGCGGTGAAATCTTTGCCTACACGGACAGCGACTGCATGCCGGAACCGGACTGGCTTTACTACCTGGTGGGCACGCTGCTGAGCGGCGAATACGCGGGCGTCGGTGGACCGAACATTCCACCGCCAGCCGCGAATTGGGTGCAGGCGGCCGTGGCGGCGGCGCCCGGCGGACCGAGTCACGTGCTGCTGACCGATGTGGTGGCCGAGCATGTGCCGGGATGCAACATGGCGTTTCATCGCTGGGCCTTCGAGAGCGTCGGCGGGTTTGATCCGGAGTTTCGCAAAGCCGGGGATGACGTGGATTTTTGCTGGCGTCTGCAAGGGGACGGCGGGGTGGTGGCATTCAGTCCGAGCGCGATCGTGTGGCACTATCGGCGCTTCACTTTGAAAGCATTTCGCCGGCAGCAGGAGGGCTACGGAGAAGCCGAAGCGATGCTGCGCTTCAAGCACCTCATCTTTTTTGGACCGACGGGACAGGCGAAGTGGAAGGGGCAAATCTACGGTGCGCCGCGGTTCACCTGGTTGTTTAATCAACCGGTCATCTATCACGGCGTTTTCGGGCAGGGCTTCTTCCAGTCGATCTATCCGGCGGCGCAGAGCGCGGTCGCGGGTTACCTGGCCTCGATCGAATGGCTGGCGCTCACCCTCTTCATGGCGGTGCTTTGCATTCCTCTCGAGCGACTGCGGATCGTGCCCTATCTGATGCTGCTCGGCACGGTGATGGTGGCGCTAAGCTATATGGCCAATGTCCGGATCGAGTCGCGATTCGACATCATTCCGGCGCGGATCCTCGTTGGTTTTCTCGCCTTCACGCAACCGCTGGTGCGCGGTTGGGCCCGCTATTTTACCTGGCTGAACGGCAAACGCACGCCGCGCGCGGTGATTGCGTCACACGAAAAATATGAGACGGGGCGGCGACCAGGGAACGTAAAGCGACTCGACTTCTGGAACGAAACAGGCGCGGGCCGTGAAAAACTGATCGAGGAAATATTCAGTCTCCTGGAGAACGAAGGATGGCGCTACTCGAGTGACACCGGTTGGAAAAACTGGGATGTGGCCATCTACGGAAATTTTTGGTGGAGCGTCCGCCTCTCGACCGTAACCGAATATCACGGTGGCCCGAAGTGCCTCACGCGGGTGCGCCTGCGCACGACCATGGTGGCCACTACTTTCATCGTGAATGCGGTCATTCTATCGATCCTCCTGTATCGCCGCGCGTTCACGAGCAACTCGGATTTTTGGCTCTACGCTCCGTATGCGCTCTTTGTGGTTATCCTTTGGATCCGGGCGCGCAAGCTGCGAGCGCGCATCGCTGAGCTCGTGGTGGCGGCGGCGGCGAAGATCGGTCTCTCACCCATCGACGCCAAGCGGGCCGCCCCCAAGCCGGCGGAATAATGTGAATCGTCGCGTACGTAGTCATCGCCCGATGATCATGCGCATGCATCCGTTGCCTCTCGCCACCGTTGCATTCCTTGTATTGCTGGCCGGGGCACGATTCGCAATTCGGAGGGTGGGGTGGACGAAGCGGGTTGTTTTCGAAAGCCGGCGCGTTGGGTTGATTACTCCGGTCCCATCACCCGCGAGGCAATCGAGGGCATCACGCTGATGGATCATCCGATGAATCTGAATCATCCGGTGCCGTTTCATGTGCGGGACGATGGCTGGATGGGAGCGGCGCTGACCTTTTCCGGCGCGCATAGAATCGAGCCAGGGAGTCCACTTCGTCTCCGCTACGGACTTTACGTTCACCGTGGCCAACCGGAGCCAGCCGCGATCAATCGGGAGTGGGAGGCGTTTGCGAAAACGGAGTTTGCAGAATTCAAGAGCGGAGAATAGCGCGGCGGACGGGCGCCCTCAGCCCAGCTCCTCACTCTGCGAGCAAACGCAGAATCGCGCGCGTGTTGAGCACTGCTTTCGGAACGAAAGAATCCGCATCGACCCATTCCTGTTCCTTGCTTCCGTCCTCACGGTGCTCCGAGCAATGCGAATTCTCACCGCGCGGCCCGAGACCATCGACCGTGGGCCACGTGTCCCAAAGCAGATTGCCGTCACTGAGGCCGCCTCGCTCTTCGGATCGTAGCGGCAGGCCAAGTGATTCTGCGGCTTCCGCCCAAATGGAGATCAAACGATCCGTACCGGCATTGTGCGGCCAGGGAACGGTTTGATCGAGCACGCGCACGTGGGCTCGCGCCGGCGCCTGGAGCGCGGCGGTGTCGGGGAGGGAAAGGATGGCGCGCTTGGTCTGTTCGTACACGTGAGCGTCGAAGGCGCGCATTTCCAACTCCGCGCTGGCCTCGTGGGGAACGCGATTCACGACCGTCCCGCCGCTGACCATGCCGACATTCACTGTCACTTTCCGCGCGTAGTCAGTCAGGTCCGCCAGCCGTGCGACGAGATGGGACAGTGCCACGATGGCATTCACGCCGGCTTGATGCTGCGAACCGGCGTGCGCGGCGCGTCCCTCGACCTCGAGACGAAAAAGCGCCCGACCCTTGCGCGCGGCGACCAGCGAAAAATCCGTATCGGAACCGCCATCGGCCTCGAAGACCAGGCAGGCCAGCGTGTTGGCGGGCAAAATCGTGCGGCAGAGCTTCGCGAAATCCGTCGAGATGACCTCCTCGCACGCGTTGTGGAGCACAAACCAATTGGTGTTTTCAAACTCGACCGGGGCCAGTTCACGAATCAATTGCAGTGTCAGCCAGATGAGGGCGGTTCCGCCTTTGATGTCATTGGCACCGGGGCCATAAATTCGGCGGCCCTCGCGCCGAAAGTGAAATTTTTGCGCGATCTCTTCCTCGGGCGTGAAGACGGTATCAAGGTGCGAGATCAGCGCGATGGACCGAGTGGCGTTGGTTGATTCGCGGCGCGCCACATGATGCGATCCCAGGCTGGAATCGGCATTGTCAAAAAAAGCGCTCGTGAATCCCATGCCATCGAATTGCCGGCCTGTGCGCTCGGCGACGGCTCGCACACCAGCCAGATTGGTCGTGAAGCTATTGATGGAAACCAGATCCTGCAGAAAACTGAGTGTCGCCGGCAGATGAGCTTCAGCGCGTCGGGCGGCGTCGGAAAAAATCATGGCGGGAGAGAATCGCGTGTGGGTCAGGGAATCCACTCGTTTTCGGCGTCTGCAGAGGATTTCCGAAAAATATTTTTCGGGAATTTCGTGTCCGCAGTGCCGACATTGCGGCCAAAATCGTTCGCCAATGACTCGATGCGCAGCGGATTCATTGCGACGAGGTTATGTGTGGCCTCCTGCCGGCGTGGGTACGTCTCAGTCGCATTGATCGCTTTCGGAATATCCTCTCGCACGGGTTCAAGGCTCTCGTCGGGACGCAACCACAGGCCCCAAGAGCGCCGATTTGCTGACAACTTTCGATCCATGACCAAACACACTTCACTTCCCAAAGTGCCCCTGGATCTCGCCGTGCGAGTCGGCTGCAAGTTGCAGTATTGTACGAGCGCCGAGACGCCGGCCCTTCTCGCGATCAAGCCGCGGCAGGACGTCCACCAGTTAATCGTCGAAGAGCGCCTGGATTTCGGCCACCCCGCCCAGGTCGCGAATTTTGAGGACGATCACGGCAATCACGTGCTTCGTTTTGCGCTCGAACCCGGCCTCAACAATATTTGCTACGACGCCATCGCGCGTGTGCCGTCAGAAGCGGAATCTTTTGCGCATCTGGACGCCCCGATTCCCGCGGAAAGCGTTCCGGCGGAGTTGCTGCGCTACACACTGCCGTCGCGCTATTGCGATTCCGATCGGTTGCGCGATTTCGCCTGGCAACAATTCGGACATTGCCGGCACGGGATTGAACGCATTCAGGCGATCTGCGACTGGCTTCACCACCACATCGAATACCGCACGGGTTCGGGCAGTCCGGATCTCTCAGCCTTTGATGTGATCCAGCGCGGCTACGGTGTGTGCCGCGATTTGGCGCATTGCGGCGTGGCGCTCTGCCGGACCTTCAATCTGCCGACGCGTTACGTGAGCGGATTCGTCTCCGATATTGGCTGCTGGGATCCGGGCACACCCATGGATTTCCACGCTTACTTTGAAGTCTTCATGGGTGGGCGTTGGCAAACCTTTGATGCCCGTTTCAACACACCCCGGATTGGTCGCGTGCGCATCGCTGCGGGCTATGACGCGGCGACCTGTGCGATCTCGACGTTTTATGGGGCGGCGCAACTCACGTGGTTCGAGGTGTGGTCCTATCAGATCAATCCGGATTCCGTTCACGTCGGCGAGTCGATTGATTTGTCGAAGCGTCTCTGCGGGACGCCGGAAGTGCGGCGTCCGGGCGGAAGCGAACGGGCAAACTTTCAGGTCGTCGCTTAAATCGCCGCACTCGCCAGAGCGGTCTGGAGGTGCCAATTTCGAGGCGTGAAACTTCTCCCCATTTGCGCTCTCGTCTTCTCGCTCTGCTCGACCGCGTTTTCCACTGAAACAATTCCGGACCCCCGGCAGCAGCCGTTGAAGGATCTCAACGGTGATTTTTCATGGACTCCGTTTCCGTCAAAGGAAGCCTGGGAAAAACGCGCGGATGATTTGCGGATCCAGATGCGCGTGGCGCTTGGACTTTGGCCCGAACCCACGCGCACGCCGCTCAACGCCGTGATTCACGGGAAGATCGAGCGCGACGATTACACGGTGGAAAAGGTCTATTTCGAATCGATGCCGGGGTTCTTCGTCACGGGCTCATTGTTTCGTCCGAGAAACGTGTCCGGGAAAGTGCCCGCGGTGCTTTGCCCACATGGTCACTGGCAGGATGCACGCGTTTCTTTGAAGGACGATGCCGAGGTGAAAGCGGAAATCGATAGCGGGCAGGAGCGGTTCAAGAACGGGGGCCGCAGCGCGTTTCAATCGATCGGCGTGCAACTCGCGCGCATGGGCTGCGTCGCTTTCGTCATCGACATGCTCGGCAATTCGGACTCGCAGCAAATCAGCGCGGAGATTGCCCATGGATTCAAAAAGCAGCGCCCGGAGATGATCAGTCCCGAGCCCGGTAAATGGGGCCTGTATTCACCGCAAGCCGAGTCGAATCTGCAAAGTGTGATGGGCCTCCAGACATGGAATTGCATCCGTGCACTCGATTTCCTCACGTCGCTCCCGGAGGTCGATCCCACGCGCCTCGCCTGCACCGGCGCCAGCGGTGGCGGCACGCAGACGATGATCCTTGGAGCGATTGATCCGCGGCTCGCGGTGGCCTTTCCGTGCGTCATGGTCAGTACCGCGATGCAGGGCGGCTGCACGTGTGAGAACGCGTGTTTACTGCGCGTCGGCACCGGAAATATCGAATTCGCCGCGCTGTTTGCCCCGAAACCCATGGCCATGACCACGGCGAATGACTGGACCATTGACCTGCCCACCAAAGGCTTCCCTGCGCTCAAAAACATTGGGCCATGATGGGAGCTCCGGAAAACGTGAAGCTCTTCGCGCACCCGGAATTCCCGCACAATTACAACATCGTCACCCGCGAGCACATCTACGGATTCTTTAATGAACACCTCAAACTTGGCCTGCCCGAGGAGCGGCTGAAAGAGCGGGACTATGAACCGCTCACCCGCGAGCAACTTGCCGTGTGGGACGACCGACACCCTGCACCTGAGGGTGGGGCAGAGTTTGAAAAGCAACTCTTGAAATGGTGGTATGAAGACGCACAGCAGCAAATGCAGACGAGCGTCGCGGCGTTTGAAAAAGTGGCCCGGCCCGCAATCCGCGCGCTGCTCGATCCGCAAGCTGCGTCCGGAAAAGCTGTTCTCGAAGTTCGAAACGGAACAAATGAGACTGAGGTGAAGAATTGGATTGCGCGGGAAACTTCGGAAAACACCCAAGTCTCAGGATTATGCGTGGGAATGGGCAAACCCGTCCTTGTTCTTTCGCCCGACGGATCACGATCCATCCTCGATGGCGATCACCCCAATTCCTTGTGCGCCAGCCTCGTTACTCAGGGGTTCGAGGTCTGGAGCGCGGATTTGTGGAATCAGCCATCACATCCAAACAACACCATGGACGGAGGAAAGACGCCGCGCGTGGCCAATCCGCGTGAAGCGGCCGCCTATACGTTTGGCTACAATCTGTCCGATGTCGCACTACGAGTGCAAGACGTGCGCACGCTCATTCAGGGACTGTCGGCACGAAACGACGAAGGCAATGTGAGTGTGATTGCGTTAGGCGCGGAGATGGCACCGATCGCTGCGGCCGCGGCTGCGCTCGATTCCGGCAAAGTGAATGCGCTGATCGTTGATACGGAGGGTTTCCGCTTCCTAAACGTGCCGGACATTCGAGATCCGATTTTTTTGCCCGGAGGTGCGAAGTATGGAGATTTGCCCGGTCTGCTCGCATTGGGTGCTCCGCGAAAACTATTCCTGGTCGGCGAGGGGCAAATCGGACCGGATCTCGTCACAGCCGCGTATGAAACGGCGGGCAAGGCCGACACATTGCGGTTGGTGTCGACAGCCGATGGTCAACAGATTGTGCGGTGGCTGAAGGACCCGGCGAAATAGCCGTCACTTCTGCTGTATATCAATCCTCGTACCGAAACGGATCCTGAAACCGCGGGTCTGTCGGCAGTGAGCGATCGGTGAGAGTCTTCAGATATGCGACCAGAGCCGCCTTCTGCTCGGCGGTCAGATTCAGCCGGCGTGGGCCGGGTGGTGGCGAGTTGGGTGGTCCCGGTGGCGCACGCAGTTGCGGGGCCAGGTTCGGATGGTCGACGATTCCCGAATTGTAAAACTCGACCACCTCTTCGAGCGTCGCAAATCGACCATCATGCATGTAGGGAGCAGTGAGAGCGATGTTGCGGAGGGAGGGCACTTTGAATTTTCCAATGTCCTGTGGCAACCCGGTCACGCCGCCCACGCCCGGATCGATCGATGGAAATTCGAGACCATTGTTGAAAACGTCGGTCACGATGAAGTTATCGGTGCCGTGACAATTCGCGCAGGAAGCATTGCCGACTTCACCGCGAAAAATCAGACGGCCGAGCCGTTCTTCATCGGTAAAGGTCGAAAAGCTTCGGAGCACACCTTCATCGAATTTGGTGTCCTTCGAGACAATCGACCGAACAAATTGGGCGAGTGCCCGCGCGATCCGTTCCGCGTCGATGTCATCATTCCCAAAGGCGGCCGTGAACAGCTCGCGATAGAAGTCTTCGTCCTTGAGCTCGTCAATCAGCTCCGGTAACGAACGCCCCATCTCGATCGGGTCCTGAATCGGCTGCAGCACTCTGAGCTTCGAGCGTGGCCGCACGTTCATCCCAAAAAAACCGGCCGCGGGGATAGTACCGCGCGCTCGTGAGCCCCATCGCATTCCGTGCTGTTTTCAGACCCGCGAAACCGACGCTGAATCGCCGGGGATCAGCAAAGCCGTGCTCGGGCTGATGACATGATGAGCATGAGATCGTGCCGTTGGCTGACAGTCTTTTATCGAAAAAGAGCACGCGCCCGAGCAGTGCGCCGGCGTTGGTGACGGGATTATCGTCCGGCGTATTGTCCTGATCTTGAATCACCGGAAAACGGAGGTGCAGCGGCAGATTCAGATGTTCGTAATCGATCGGCGGCGGTGGAATGGCCAGGGCATCGGCGACGCCGTTCGGAATCACGATCTCCGGGGCGGCGCGCTTCATGCGAAAGAAGAGCGACGGTTTCTCCGGACCGGGCCGAGCGATGGTGAACCGGTAAAATCCGTTCCGCACTTTGAAGTTCCCGACGTCATCCCACGTCATGAAATCGGTGGAGCGTTGCAAGGTCCACGTGCGGCTGGCCGGATCAGTGAACCGGAGGGAAAGGTTTTGCGGCGTGGCCCCAGCAACCAGCCGCAGGTCGGTTGGGGTTTGGGCGTCGCCATGGCTTGTCAGTATTCCCGGCATCGCTAGAGCAACGAGGACGAGAGCTGTGGCGGAAGTTTTCACGATTACGGAAGGGGCCGAAATCTAACCGGCCGTTTTTTGGAACAGTCTGAGCCATCGCTGCGGACGGCCATTTGGTCATGATCTTTTTTGCAGGAATTCCGAGTGGTACCATGCCGTGCCTTTTGGTGACGCGTTGCGGCCTTGGCACGGCCAGCCAGTCTCAGTAGCTTCGCGCGCTTTCGATTCCTCCCGACATGAAGCTTCGCCTCACCCTCGTCATCGTTTCCTGCATCCTCAGCGTTCTCCTCGGACTCGTTGTCAGCCGGGGTGGGGGACGTGGTGGGGGATCGAAGGCGAATCGGGAGCGCCCGGTGATCGGCTTGTCCATGGATACGCTCAAGGAGGAACGGTGGCAGGGTGACCGTGATATGTTCGTGGCCCGGGCAAAAGAACTCGGAGCTGATGTCGAAGTCCTGTCCGCGAATAGCGACGACAATCGTCAGATCAAGGATGTCGAGGCTTTAATCACCAAGCAGGTGGACGCCCTGGTGATCATTCCCCACGACGGCGCCGCCTGCGCGAAGGCCGTCGCGCTGGCGCATGAAGCGGGCATTCCCGTGCTGGCTTATGACCGCTTGATCACCGGGTGCGACCTCGATCTTTACATGACGTTTGACAATGAAAAGGTGGGCGAGTTGCAGGCGCAGTTTCTGGCCGATGCCTGGGCCAATTCGCCGGGGAAAAAGAAGTTGGTTCGGATTTACGGATCGAAAACCGACAATAACGCGTTGCTCTTCAAGGCGGGCCAGGACCGGGTGATCGATCCGCTGGTGAAAGCGGGGCAGGTTGAAGTCGTGCACGAAGATTGGGCGCAGGACTGGAAGCCCGAGAACGCCAAAAAGATTGCGAACGCGGCCATCACCAAAGCCGGTGCCTCTGCCGGTGCGCTGCCTTTCGACGCTATTCTGGCCAGTAATGATGGCACGGCGGGGGGCGCGATCCAGGCACTGACTGAGGAGGGGTTGGCGGGAAAGATTCTCGTGACGGGTCAGGATGCTGAACTGGCTGCGTGCCAGCGAATCGTTGCTGGCACGCAAAGCATGACCATTTATAAGCCGCTCAAGGAACTGGCGACCAAGGCCGCCGAGATTGCGGTGCGCCTCGCGCAACGGCGTGCCGTCGTCGCGAAAGCCGAACTCGACAACGGCAAGATCGAGGTTCCGAGCATATTCCTGGATGTCGTTTCAGTGACAAAGGACAACCTGCGCGAGACGGTGATCGCGGACGGATTTCACAAGGAGGCGGCGGTGTTTCAAGGCGCTGGAGAGAAATAGATGATCATGCGCCCGCTCGAACGCGTTATTGGCCACCGCCACATGGCTGTAAGCCGTGCGCACTACGATCATCGTGAGCGGAGCGCAGCGCAGTCGAACGACCCGGCGCCATTGCGTTTACGCGACCTGCCCCCTGGAACCGGCGACTACTGGATCTACATCCTCACGAATGAACGCCGAAGCGTGTTCTACATCGGGTTCACGAGTGGACTGTTGCGACGGGTGTCACAGCACGCCCTGGCAGAGAACTCTTCTTTGTGGAAAAAATACCACGTCCACACGCTGATCTACTTCGAGAATTTCTCGGACCCGCGCGATGCTATTGCGCGGGAGAAGCAGCTGAAACGGTGGACGCGGGTGAAGAAGGAGACACTGATTGCAAATTTGAATCCGCGATGGGAGGATTTGGGACGAGTTTTGCGAGGGGAGAATGAGGGGTCTGGGGGTTCCGCGGCGGATGCTAGTGGCAGTGGGTATTCAGACTTCGAGCCGGGTCGTTCGACTACGCTGCGCTCCGCTCACGATGACCAGTCGCGCCTATTTTTCTGATGAGTGCGCCCGTTCTTTCCGCCCGACACATCACCAAACGCTTTCCGGGTGTGGTGGCTCTGAAGGACGTTTCGTTTGATCTGCTGCCGGGCGAAATCCACGCGCTTTGTGGTGAGAACGGGGCGGGGAAATCGACGCTGATCAAACTGCTCAGCGGCATTCATTCGCACGGAAGCTACGACGGAGATCTCATCGTCAATGGCGAGCGCGCGCGCTTTCGCGGAGTGGCGGATGCGGAGCGCGCAGGGCTCGCGGTCATCTATCAGGAACTCGCCTTGGTGGATGAATTGACGGTGGCGGAGAATATCTTTCTCGGGGCGGAACCGCGGCGCGGGCTTTTGATCGATGGGAATCGCATGCGCCGCGAAGCTCGTGAATTGCTGGCCCGATTTGGAGTGGCGCTGGATCCTGATCTCCATTGTTCCCGCCTCGGGGTCGGGCAAAAACAACTGGTCGAAATCGTCAAAGCGCTGCGGAAGGAAACACGGCTCTTGATCCTCGACGAGCCGACGGCCGCCCTCGCTGAGCACGAAGTGCAAACCCTTCTGAGAATTCTGCGCGACCTTCGCGAGCGTGGCATCGCCTGCATCTATATCTCGCACAAGCTCGAGGAAGTGTTTGCCATCGCGGATCGGATCACGGTGCTGCGAGACGGTTCATCAGTGGCCACGCAAGAAACAGCGCAGACTTCGCCCGCGGAAATCATCCGTCAAATGGTCGGACGCGAAATTACCGATCTGTTTCCGCGCCGCAGTGCGACGGGAAAACGCGATCCGATCTTGCGGGTGGACGCACTGAATGTCGCCGACCCGCACACCGGCCAACATTTTCTCCGCGACATCACTTTCACGGTCGCTCCCGGCGAAGTGCTCGGGTTTGGCGGACTCATGGGTGCAGGACGGACGGAATTGCTGATGCATCTTTTCGGAACCTGGGGTCGGCGACTCTCGGGGAAGGTGATGTTCGATGGCGAAACGATTCCGCCCTTGCCCGCTTCCGAGATTCTGCGGCGCGGCATTGCCCTCGTCAGTGAAGACCGGCGCCGCTATGGCCTCGTGCTGGAGCAAAGCATCACGTTCAATCTTTCGCTGAGTTCGCTCGCCAGCGCGACCCGGGGCGGGTTCATCGATGCCAGCCGCGAGCACGCGCGCAATGCAGGAATCTTCAAATCGCTCCAGGTCAAGGCGCCAAATCTCGAAGTGGTTGCGGGAAAACTTTCGGGCGGAAATCAACAAAAGATCGTGCTGGGAAAAGCACTCCTGACGAAACCTCGCGTCATTTTCCTCGATGAGCCGACACGCGGAATCGATGTGGGTGCGAAGATCGAAATTTACGAGCTGATCAATCAGCTGACTGACGCTGGCAAAGCAGTCGTGTTGGTCTCGAGCGAATTGCCGGAACTCATAGGCATGAGCGATCGCATTCTGATGCTGCACGAAGGGCGCGTCGGCGGGGAGTTTTCACGTGCGGACGTAACGCCGGAACGGTTGCTGGAAGCGGCGATGGGAGGGGCGACGGTATGACTTGGGAATTGGGATCTCGGAAAGGCGCCGACGGCGGGATCAACGTTCAACGTTCAACGTTCAACGTTCAAGGCGTCCGATCATCGATGGCGCGCCTCGGCCCAGGATGACCAGCCTTTTTCCCCTTCGTTCCCATGAATAACCGCCTTCTCGCTTTGCTCTTCGCGTTGATCGCCATCGGCGCGTTTTTTTCGGTCATGGATCCCGCCTTTATTGGAGCGCGGAATCTCTCGCTCCTCATGGTTGATTTCGCGATCACGGCGACGCTGGCGGTCGGGATGCTGTTGGTCATTCTGCCGGGGCACATCGATTTGAGTGCCGGCAGTGGTGTGGGGCTCACGGGTGGAATCGCCGCCGTTCTGATCACCAACCATCATTGGCCGGCCGCGGCCGCGATGGCGTGCGCGCTCGTGGTCGCTCTGGTGCTGTGGTTTGGGATCGGCACCCTCGTGGTGCGGGAGCGAATCCCGGCGTTCATCATCACGCTCGGTGGGCTGCTGGTTTTCAAGGGATTGTTCTGGCTCATTATCCAGAATCACACCGTGCCTGTGACGGTCGGTGGTCAGCGGAATCTGTACTCGATGTTGACGACCTACTATCTGCCACCAACCGCTGGCATTGTCCTGGCAAGCGTAATCGTTGCTGCCGTGGCCATTGTGGTTTTTCGCAGTCGGATGGCGCGACTCGCGGACGGCTTGGCCGCGGACGACGTGGAGATGACCTTTCTAAAAGTATTCCTCGCCGCACAACTCGTCTTTCTCTTTGTCATCATTACCAATCAATTTCGCGGTGTCCCACTACCCGCCATGATCCTTGGGGTGGTCGCCGGGACCGTCTGGTTGTCGACTCGTCACACGCCGTGGGGACGCTATCTCTACGCCATTGGTGGAAACGAGGAAGCGGCGGTCATCAGCGGCATCCCCACCGCGCGCGTCACCATTACCGCTTTCACCGCCATGGGAGCGATTGTGGCGCTCACCGGCCTGATGCAGACCGCCTACGGCGGGGCCAGCACGACGACGGTTGGCGACCTGATGGAACTTGATGCCGTTGCGGCCTGCGTCATTGGTGGAACGTCTTTGCGTGGCGGACGCGGTTCGGTGCTGGGCGTACTTTTCGGTGCGCTGATCATGGCATGCCTGATCAATGGCCTCACGCTCATGGCCGTAAACCCGGAGATCAAATACATCGCCCGCGGTGCCGTGTTGATCGCGGCGGTGTGGATCGATGTCCGCCTGTCACGCCGCGTTGGTTAAGGATGAGGGACGACATCCAATGATGTGCTGACAAACGCGCCAGCGTCATTGGACGTTGGATGTCGAGCGTTGGATGTTGGACGTTCTGCGTTTCCCCTACAGCACCGTCCCGCGCAAGAGCAGCGTTGCTGCGGAGAAATAGATCAGCAGTCCGGTCACGTCGACGAGGGTCGCGACAAACGGTGCGGACGAAGTGGCGGGATCGAGCCCGAGTTTTCGCAAAATCAAAGGCAGCATTGATCCACACAGCGTCCCCCACAGGACAACGCTCATTATGGTTAGTCCTAGTGTCAAACCGATCATCCACGCGTGGGGACCGTAGGTCACCGGATTCACCATCCCAACGATCACGACCCGACCCAACCCAAACGCTCCGAGCATTCCGCCGAGGAGAAGCCCCGATTGGATCTCTTTTCGCATCACCTTCCACCAATCGCGCAACTCGAGTTCGCCCAGTGCCATCGCGCGAATGATCAACGTGGACGCCTGCGAACCCGAATTGCCGCCGCTGGAAATGATGAGCGGGATGAAGAGCGCGAGCACGACGGCGCGTTCGAGTTCGTGTTCGAAATAGCCAATCGCCGTGGCCGTCAGCATTTCCCCGAAGAAGAGCACGACCAGCCACGGTGCCCGTTTGCGTACCAACTCGAGCATGGGGGCATCCATGTAAGGTTCGGCGAGTGCTTCCGTGCCACCCATCTTCTGAATGTCCTCAGTCACCTCCTCCTCGTGCACATCGAGCACGTCATCGATGGTCACAATGCCGAGCAGTTTTCCGTCGCGATCGATCACCGGCAGCGTATTCCGGTCGTATTTCCGGAAGAGCGCGAGTGCCTCCTCTTCCGGATCCGTGGGATGCAACGCCACGAACGCCGCGTCGTGAATTTCGTCGACGCTGGTTTCGAGGGGGCGCAGGAGAAACTCGCGGATGCGGACGTCATCAATCAGATGTCCACGCTCGTCCGTCACGTAAATGACGTTCAGCGTTTCCGAATCCCGCCCATGGCTACGGATATATTCAAGCACCTGACCAATCGTCCATCGTGGCCCGACTTTGATGAAATCAGGTGTCATCAGGCGGCCGACGCTGTGATCGGGATAATTCAGCAGTGACTGGGCAATCCGCTTTTCCTCGGGCGAGAGGAGCTGGAGCAACTGGACCACGGCTGTGCCCGGCAGTTCCTCGAGGAGCGCCGTACGATCGTCCGGAGACATCTCGTTGAGGATGCGGGCGGCCTCCTGAGTCCCCATCGCCTTCAGCAAAGCCTGCTGCTCTTCGATCTCGAGATACTCGAAGACATCCGCGGCTTCCGCCCGCGGCAGGAGGCGGAACACCACCACCTGATCATTCTCGGAAAGGTCGTTGATGATTTCGGCGATATCGGCCGGTGTGAAATCGACGAGCACCTCCCGCAGCGCCGCAAAATTGCGACGCTCAATCAGTTGCTGAATTTCTGGACCGATGAGGTGCCCGATCATTTCGCGGTTCTTCTGCGGTGCCGAGAGGGGAGCGTCGATGCAAAACTTCGATCGCGCGCCTTCCCACTCGACACACCCCGGGAGGCGCTGAACACTCCGCCCGTGAGCTACACGGTTTTTGCCCGGAAATACCGCCCGCAGACGTTCGACGAAGTCGTCGGACAGGATCATATCACGCAGACGCTAAAAAATGCGATCGAGCAGGATCGGCTGGCGCATGCCTACATTTTCGTCGGCCCGCGTGGGACGGGGAAAACCTCGACGGCGCGCATTCTGGCCAAGGCGCTCAATTGCGTCAAAGGCCCGACCGTGAACCCGTGCGGCGAATGTATTTCGTGCCGGGAAATCGCGGCGGGAAATTCAATGGACGTGCTCGAATTCGACGCCGCCTCCAACACGCAGGTCGACAAGATCCGGGAGATCATCATCGACAACGTGAAATACACGCCAGCGCACGGGCGGTATAAACTCTACATCGTCGATGAAGTTCACATGCTCTCGGCGTCTTCCTTCAACGCGCTGCTCAAGACGCTCGAGGAACCTCCGGCGCACGTGAAATTCGTCTTCGCCACCACCGACCCGCAGAAGGTGCCGACCACGATTCTCAGCCGCTGTCAGCGCTTCGATCTCAAGCGCATTCCGACGCCACTGGTGCGTGATCACCTGATGATGATTGCAAAGAATGAGAAAGTCGCGCTCGAGACCACCGCCGCGGAAGCCATCGCGCGCGGAGCGGAAGGAGGCATGCGGGATGCAGAATCGATGCTCGATCAGCTCGTCGCGTTTTGCGGTCAAAAGATCGCGGAGCCTGACGTGCTGCGTGTTTTCGGCTTCACCTCGCAGCAGACGGTGGCGGAATTGTGCGATCACCTGTTAAACCACGACGCGCCGGCCGCCTTGCGCCTGGTCCACCAGGAATCCGAAGATGGTCGCGATTTACTCCGCTTGCTCGGTGATCTCATTTCGCATCTCCGCAATCTGCTCATTGCCAAAGCCGACGCTGGCGCCCTGGACGACGAACTCAGCGCGGAAGCCATCGCCATCGCGACGGCGCAGGCTGAGCGTCTCGAGATGGCGCGCCTGCTCGAACTGATCGAGCAATTCGCCAGCGCCGAAGGCCGCATGAAGTGGGCGCCCAACAAGAAGCTGTATTTGGAAGTGGCGATCCTTCGCGCCATCCAGACCCTGAGCCAGGCGACGCTGACCGAAGTCATCGACACCCTTGCGGCCATGCGGAGCGGTACTCCACCACCGGCTTCTGTTCCCAAGCGCTCCGACGTGCCCACAAAATCCGCTGCCAGTCATCCTGAGCGCAGTGCCGCTCGTGGCGCACAGTCGAAATCCGAACGGAGTGAGACGGATCGGGCGGAAGGCGAGCCCGATGGGCCGGCGCGGGAGCGCTCTTCAAACCCGGCTCCAACGACACCGTCGCGCCTTCACGGAACGACCCCGCTCCCAACCGCGAAGATCCGCCGGCTCCCTCTGCCAAAAAACCTGTCACCCAAACTCCAACCGTCGCCGAACCGGAAGCCGCGCCGGCCCCTGCACCCGAGCTCGATCTCACGGCGCTCTGGCACCAGGTCATCCGGCGGACCCGGGCTGAACGCCCGCTCATCGCTGGTTGCGTCGAAGCCGGCGCCTTGCTCGAGTTCACTGGCAATAGCGCTGTGATCGGCTTTCCACCCGACCAGACACTCGCCGTCGATCTTCTCGATTCGCCCAATAACCGGCATTTCGTCGAACAGCTTCTGCATGAATTTTCCCAACGTAATGTCGCTCTCCGTTGCGTCACGCGGGAAGGGCTCACGGTTACACCTCCTGCTCGTGAACCTGCTCCCGAGGCGGCGGTTGAGGTCGATCCGATGGAGGCCTTCAAGGACGATCCGCTGATTCGAAAAGCGCTCGAGCTTTTCAAGGCGCATATTCTGCCGACCGGATGAAATCGGTTCAGCCCGGAGTTCACTCCGAGCCCCTTACTTTTTTCGTGCGTTGCCGAGGCCAACGTGTTCGTTAAGTCACTCTCACCTTCACTGATCCCAATCACCCGATACCGCCATGAACCTTAAGAAAATGATGCAGCAAGCGCAAAAGATGCAGGAACAGATGGCGGCAGCGCAGGAAGAACTGGCGGAAAAAACGGTGGAGGCGACTGCCGGAGGGGGCAAGGTGACGGTCGTGGCGAACGGCGCCGGGGATGTACTCTCGATCAAGATCGCCAAGGAAGTGATCGATCCCGAGGATGTGGAATTCCTCGAGGATTTGATTTTGACCGCCGTCAAGAAAGCCATTGAGGAAGGAAAGGAAATGGCCCAGGCGGAGATGGGCAAACTGACCGGCGGGCTCGGGTTGCCGCCCGGAATGGGATTCTGACAAGGGCTCCATCGCTCCCCGGCGCGCAAGAACATTGCGCCGGAGGGCAAATGCCGAACAGTGCTGCGATCCTCACCGTGCGCTGCTTCCAAAGGGCGTTACGAACCCAGGGCGAGCTGGCGCCGCTGAAACGCTGGATTGCGAGCCGGGACCGTCCCCCCGCCAATGATGGCTGCGGAAGAAACGGGTTTGCTCATCGCTTGATTTTTCCGCTCGGTGTGAGCGGAAGGGTCTCCACGACGCGGAACTCGACCGGGACTTTGTAGCCCGCCAGCGCGGCCCGGCAGTGCGCGGCGAGGAGTGAGGCGCTCGGCGGTGTGCCGGGATCAATGGGGACGATTTCCGCGACCGGAACCGCACCTACGCGTGTGTTGAGTTTTCCAAAAACACGCGCCTGTCGTACGGCGTGATGCTGGCAAAGGACGTGTTCGATTTCCTCGGGAAAACACTTTAAGCCCGCCACGTTGATCACGGAATGGGCGCGGCCCTCGATGAAGAAATCACCGTCAGCATCCATGCGCGCGAGGTCGCCGGTGTGGAACCAGCCGTCTTCGAGGATGGCATCGCGCGTGCGCCAGGGATGAAGGTAGGCGTCGAGCAATCCAGGACCGCGCAGCACCAGTTCACCGTCCCGGATGTCGGCTTCGTATCCCGGCATCGGTCTTCCGACTGATTGCGGTTTCTCGAGGGCGGAGGTGAGATTGAGCAATGGCAGGCCGACCTCGATGATGCCGAGTCCCTGGGTGAGCGGAAGGCCGTAGCGCGCCAGGAAGGCAAGCGCCGTTTCTTCCCGGAGTGCGGCCGCAGTGGAAACGGCGAGTCGCAAATCAGGCCATGGATTCGCGGACCCTTCGGCGGCCAAGGCGGCGTGATGAAAGGGTGCCCCGTAGAGGACCGTCCCGCGATGGGCGCGCCCGGCCGCCAGGATGTCGGCGGGCAGGTGCGAGTCGACGATGACCGTGGCGGCGCCGTGGAGCAGATACAGCATGATGGAAACCGCAAAATGGTGAGCCATCGGCAACACCCAGAGGACGCGATCCGACGGAGAAACGCACAGTCCGCGATTGGCGGCGGTGACCCGCTCGAACAAGCTCGCATGTGAAAGCACGATTCCTTTGCTGCGACCAGTCGTGCCAGAGCTGAAGCGAACGAAGGCGGGATTCAACTGCGCCAGCGCCGCTTCGTCGAAAGGCAACTCCTCGGCCAACGGAATCGATTCAATCGATCCATTTTCCCGGACAATGGCCTCGATGCCGGTTTCGCGCAGCAGGCGTTCGCGTTCCGGCGGAGCCAGTTCGCCGGCGATCGGCACCAGGCATTTGCCCGCGCGCACGATACCGAGTGCGAGCACCACGTGGGTCACTCCGTTCGGACACTCGAGACCCACTCGCGCTGCCGGCAAACGGTCGATTTTGCGCGCGGTTTCGTCGGCGAGATCGATAAGCTTCCCGTAGGAAATCTCCGTATCGCCGCGGATGAGCGCCGGCGCGGATCGATCCGCGTTATTGAAGATGTGCTCGACGATATTCGTCATGGATTGGAATGCGCGCCCAGCGCGCGCACATTTTCCGCGGTGCATTCTCGATCTGCGGCCAGCAACGCCGCGGCGCGACCGGCTGCTTCTCCCGTGGCGAGGCATGTGCCGATGACCCGGATCGAGGCTTGGGCACCATGGCTGCACGACAGACAGCGGCCAGCCATGAACAGGTGATCAAAATCCCGGAATCGCAGGGAGCGGAGCGGGATTTCGCAGGGACGATCATCCGCGGAAAAGCGGAGCCGCGGACCGCGGTTGGTCTCTCGTAATTCGATGGGCCAGGTGGCGAGGGCGACAGCATCGTCGAATTGCGCGCCCCGCTCGATGTCTTCGGTTTCGAGCCGGTAACGTCCGACGATGCGCCGGCTCTCGCGCACGGCAATGCGGGAGGGTAAACTGCCGATCGATGAATTCTCGAATCCATCGACATTTTTCTGCAAGTAGCTGGCCAGCAGGAAGGCGAGGTCACGGCCCTCGATTTCGAGCGAGTTTAAGGTGGCGGCGTCGGTCGGATTGTAGCCCTCGGGTCCGGCGAGATCGATGGTCACAAACGCTTCGCCCGGATGAATCCCCTGCCGCAGGCCGGCGCCCATCGCTCCGGGTGGCAGGTCGCCGCGTTGCACGCCATCAACGATCCGCCCGGCGATTTTGAAACGGCGTTTGTCGGCCAGGGCGTCTGGGGCGAGACCGGCCAAAGAGAAGACAAAAGCCGGGCGCTGCAATCGCTCTGAATCTTCCTGTTCGAAGGGCGCGTCGAGCAGCGCTGCGATCACGCCGTCGCCCGAGGCATCGACCAGTGTGGTGGCCGCGACCGTGGATCGCCGACTGCCGCTTTCGAGGCTGAGTTTGCGGGCGGCATGGGTCACGGCTGTGACCTGAGTGTCGAGTCGGACCTCGAGTCGCGGTGTCTCACGAGCGATGGCGGCGGCGACTTCGGAGAAAGCTCCAGGATTGTGAAGGAGTACTTCGACTTTTCCCATTCGAGTCGGGCCGAGGGCGCCACCTGCCGCCAGCAAACGTTCCGCGAATTCCCGCGCGAAGCCTGCATTCGCATAGTTTGCTGGACCGTGATCCGAGATGTGGTAGAGCCCGCAGATGGAGTGCACGAGGGCGGCCGGCGCCGCGCCTCCGAGCGCGTTTCCGGCTTCCACCAGCAACGTTTGCGCGCCGGTTCGCGCGGCCGCCACTGCGGCGGCGAGGCCGGCACTTCCGCCACCCGCGACGACGACATCAAAGTCCGACATCGGGGGAAACAAGGCACCGGTGCATGGCGCGACGCGATGGGCGAGGGTTGAAAAGTCTGTTTCCGACAAAGTGATTGCTTGATACGAGCATCGCCCGGGTGCTGGTCCCGGGCCGCCCAGCGAAATGATTCCGATTTTTTTGAGATTCGAGAAGCGATGAATTGCGCCCGTGGATTTTGCGACCGGCCCTTTGACCGGCAAAACTGATGATTCCGCGCCCTTGCCATCGAGGATTAGATGCGACCGGGCCAAGCCGGCGAAAGCACTGCCGTCCGTCCTTTTAATGACGTGCAGAAATGCCCGCAAAGGGACGCGGTGCTGAGCCCACTCCGCGGGCATGGCGCCTAGATCACGGTTTTCTTTCGTTCGGTTATCAGATGGACCAGGTGCCGGACGCTGCTGAAATTGTCCCGCGTCAACTCGCTCTCCGGGATAAAGACGCCAAACTCTTCTTCGACCAGGACGAGCAATCGCATGATGGCCATGGAATCCAGACCGGCTTCGTAGAGATTCGAGTCCAGATCGAATCCTGGTCGCGCTTCGATCAACCGTTCGCTCACCAGCGCCAGAAGTTGATCTTCCAGGTTTTTCGGCGGCGATGTGGCGTCGTGGGGCATGGTCAGGCGGGCGGTCATTTAGCGGACCGCTTTGGATGCGTCAAGGGACAGGGGCGCAAGCAATTCCTCGTGTCGGGCCGCGGTTCTGCGCCCACGTTTGGCACACTCGCGGCGAGGCCAGGATGCCGGGCCGGATGGGTTTCGTTTTCGAGAAAAATGAGCTGCTTTTCCGCGTCGGCGACGGGAGCCATTTTGAGACGGAACATCCCCTGGCGATCACTCGATGCGTCGTGGTGAACGCTCCCGCGAACGACTCGTCAGCCAAAACGCCGGGCGGACCGGAAAGCGGACGAACCCAGTTATGTACGGGTCAGATGAGCTGATGATCCGCGGGCACGACGAACGTGTAGCCGCGCTCCTGCAGCGCGTCCACGACGCCGAGGATACCTTCGACGCTCCGCGGTTTGCCTTCGTGGAGGACGATGATGGCCCCCGGATGAATGCGAGAAACAACGCGCCGGATGACCGTCTCCGGATCGCTGCGCACACCGTCGCGTCCGCGCACACTCCAGCCGATCAAACGCAAGCCCGCCCGATCGAGTTCGCGATGGAGCCAGAAATGCTTGAGACCGACCGGGGAGCGGAACCATTGTTGAACCGAGACGCCGGCGAGACTGAGCGCGCGTGCGCACGCTGAAATCTCCTGACGGAGCGAACGGCGCCGCAACCAATAGAATGCGTGGGCCGGATGTGTTTGAGTGTGATTGGCCAACGTGCAATCCGCCGCCCGGATTTCGCTGACGACGCGAGGGTTTTGTTCGAGTCGCTGGCCTTGCACGAAAAAGGTCGCGACCGCTCTCCGGGCGCGTAAACCCTCGGTCAGCCGGGTCGTTTCCGAACCGGCCGGACCATCGTCGATCGTCAGCCAGACATGCTTTTGATCCGTGCTGAAACGCGAAACCACCGGGCCGAACCAATCGCAATTTGGCGCGACGACCGCGTAGCAGAAGCAGGCATGCACGATGATGGTGGCGGCGATGAGCCACGGCACCTGGAACCAGGTGCTGATCATCGCCAGCGGGGCCGCCACATTGCCCACCAGCAGGCACGGGCGAATCCAGCGTCGGCAACTTTTCTTGGGCATCGGCGCGCAGGAGTAGCAGCCAGACTCCGGATTGTCATCCATCCGGGTCACCCTTTGTGTTGTTGAACTCGGAGGCCAACTGGTGGTGGCCGTGCCTCCGGGGACCACGAGTCATCCTGCGGATGACACCGTTGGGCGGCACGGCACTTTCAGCAGCAGCGCCGGATACCCTGGTAGCGTTCGTTCGTCACGCTGAGAAAAACATTCTGCCGTCCGCGCGCCGTTTGCGCCGCGGCGCAATCGCATTGCTCTGCGGCTGTTTGTGCCCGGTTGATATCCGCCTCGCCGCTGACTTCTTTCAGCAGCGCCAACCCGATGGTGGCCACGCTGGCCAGAGCCACAGGATTCGTGGAGCGCATGGATGATTCGGGGAGCCAGATCGGTTCATTTTCCGAAAGGTCCGGTTCGCGCCGTCGCACCAGCAGTTTCCACCATTCGATCAGGGCGATGAGGAAAATGGCGGTCGCCATGGTGATGAAGGCGCCGGCCACCGCGGCATCGAGTTTGAAATTGAAGATTTGCGCTTTTTGATCCCGCAGCGCTTTCTCCGCCCGCGAACGCGATGCCTCGTCCGACGCATTCGTCCTCGCCGTTTCCAGCATCGGAATTCCGGCCTCGAGATCATCGGCCTTTTGCAGAAACCCGATTTTTGGAAAACCCGGGCGAGTTTCCTGATGGAGGATCAATTGCAGGCCGGCGGTCAGGCAAACGGTCATGAGCCAAAGCAAGGGCACCAGGCTGACGAGCGCGAACCAGGCGTGGCGCCCGCGGCGGAGACCCATCTTAAGAAGGATGGTGGTGATGAGGCAGAGCGCGATGGCGGCGAGAAGTTGATTGGCAATGCCGAAAACCGGCCACAACGATTTGATGCCGCCGAGAGGATCGAGCACGCTCAGGACGAGCAAGGTTCCCCACAGGAACACGACGATGGCGCTCGAAAGGATGCCGGCCGGCATGCTGCGGAAATCGCCCATTGGCTTCCAGACATGGCCAAGCGCGTCCTGCAAGAGATAGCGGCCCACGCGTGTCCCAGCATCGAGGGTGGTGAGAATGAACAACGCCTCGAACATGACCGCGAAATGATACCAGAGGTCCAGCCAGCGGTCGCCGGTGAGCTTCCCAAAAATCGCGGCCATGCCGACAGCCAGTGTAGCCGCGCCGCCCGCACGTCCGTAGAGCGTGCTTTCGCCGACTTCATCCGCGAGACCGGTCATCCGCGCCGCGTTGACCGTGACGGGCGCCAATGTGTAGCCGGCCTTCTCACCCGGCTGTTCGACAAAGGCGGTGAATCCCGAAGCGTTGACGCGCTGGGTGATGCTCTCCGGCGTGCCACCGACGTTCATGGCGAGATAAACATCCGGTTCGAGGGTGCACGCAGCGATCATGGCCATGATGGCCACCAGCGATTCGAGGCACATGGCGCCATACCCGACGTGTCGCGCATGCGTTTCGCGGGTGATGATTTTCGGGGTTACGCCACTCGAGATGAGCGTGTGAAAGCCGCTGATCGCTCCACAGGCGATGGTGATGAAACAGAACGGAAACAGCTTTCCGGGAATGACCAGACCCGAACCGTCCACAAAGGTGCTCACGGCCGGCATGTGCAAATCGGGCAAGACGAGAAGCACGCCGAGCGCGAGCGCGAAGATGGTTCCCAATTTCATGAAAGTGCTGAGGTAATCCCGCGGCGCGAGCAGCAGCCAGACGGGCAGGATGCTGGCCGCCAGTCCGTAAATGATCAGGGACCAGGCGAGCGGCATTTTTCCGATGGTGAGCGCCGCCGACCACGCGGGATGCGAATGGACAAATTGTCCGCCCCACACCGCGGCCAGCAGGAGCACAACCCCAATCATGGAAACTTCGAGGACTTTGCCCACACGGACGAACCGCAGATAACCGCCCATGAGGAGTGCAATCGGGATGGTGGCGCCGACGGTGAAAACGCCCCAGGCACTTTCCGCGAGCACATTGACTACAACCAGCGCCAGGACGGCGAGGAGCACGATCATGATCGAGAGGATGGCGATGACGCCAATGACCCCCGCGAGGTTGTTGAGTTCGTCGCGCACCATCTGGGCGAGGGATTTTCCATCCCGGCGCATCGAGGCCACCAGCACCACGAAATCCTGCACCGCACCACCCAGGACGACGCCGATCAGGATCCAAAGCGTGCCGGGCAGAAAACCGAACTGGGCGGCCAACACCGGTCCAACGAGTGGACCCGGACCGCTGATCGCCGCAAAATGGTGACCGAAGACGATCCACTTGTTCGTTTTGACGTAGTCCTTTCCGTCCTCGTGCACCTCGCAGGGGGTGGCCCGGCGATCATCGAGCACGAGCAGTTTCGCCGCGATCCATTTGGCGTAAAAGCGAAAGCCGATGGCGTAGGTGCAGAGGGCCGCGGTGAGGATGTAGGCGGAATTGACTGGCTCGCTGCGCTGAAAGGCGATGGTGAGATACGCAAACGCGCCGAGCAGCGCGACGGCAAGCCAGATCAGGAGGGAGACAGTGCGTTTCACGACCAGAGGTTTTCGATTCCCAGGGCTCGGCGTGCAATCCTCAACATCCAGTGATGTGACTTGCTCCGTTATAGTCGGTTGTTCCACCTTCTCTGCCCATGAAACTAATCCTTCCCCTCCTGATGGTCGCTTCCCTTCTCACCGGCACTCCCGAATTGGTGGCTCAAGCGGCCGCAGACAAGCCGAAGCCGCTTTCCACCAGCGACAAGAAATTCCTCAAGGACTCGACGACCGGCATGTACTACCTGCTGGACTTGCTTGGTCAGGGGAAAACCCGTGCCACGGGCACCGAGGTGAAAGCGCTATGCGAGAAAATGAACGGTGAACTGGAAAAGGTCTGGGGCGATGTGGCGGGACTCGCGACGGCCAATGAGATCGAACTGCCGAGCGAACTCAAAGGCGCTGACAAGAGCCAGGCTGAGCGGCTGAAGAAGGCGGAAGGTGCCAAATGGGATAAGGATTTCCTCAAAATCGCCGACCGTGAGGTCAAGAGCCTCGTGCGGAATTTTGACAGCGCCGAATCATCACAGGCCCCGGAAATCAAGGCTGTCGCCGAAAAGTGGAAGCCGACCATCGCGAATTACAGCAAGGAGATCGACAAAACGGAGAAGGAAGCCGCGAAAGCGAAGTGATTCCTTTCCGATCTGAGGTGATGAAAGCCGGATCCGACCTTCGAGTCCGGCTTTCTCCTTTCTGCCCCTCGCGCCTCCCCGCCCTCGTCCGCCATCCTGAATTTGCTGTGGCCACTTCCGCCCGCCGTCCCGGTTTCCAACCGCTGGCCTTTCTCTGTTTTCTCGCCACCATAGCGGCGTTGTATTTCGGCCAGGATTTTTTCCTGCCCTTGGCGCTGGCAATCCTGATCAGCTTTCTCCTCGCGCCTCTCATCGACGCATTGGAGCGCCTTCGCCTGGGTCGAATTTTCTCCGTCATTTGTGCCGCGTTGCTGACGTTCGGCGCTTTGGGGTTTCTCGCGTATCTGCTGGCCGGACAAGTGCTCGACCTAGCGACGGAGCTGCCAAAATACAAGGCCAACCTCAAGGCCAAGATCGAGTGGATGCATCCCGCGGGCGGGGGCACGCTTGACAAGGCAAAGGATACCATCAAGGAGCTGAGCGAGGAGATTAAGAAAGAGCCGGAGGAGAAATCGGAGGCCACTTCGACATCCGTGCCCGCGCCGGCACCGAAGCCCAAAAAAGCGGACCCCGTGCCGGTGGAGATGGTGCCGAGCGATGAGGGGACATTGGGGCTCGCGCAAAGATTTCTCGAACGCTTGCTCCGGCCGCTGGGAACCGCCGCGGTTGTGATTGTCTTCGTCATTTTTATGTCGATCGAACGCGAAGACTTGCGGGATCGCTTCGTTCATTTGATTGGGCGTGGCCATTTGCGCACCACCACGCAAGCGATCGATGAAGCGGCCAATCGCGTCAGCCGTTACCTGGGGGCTCAGCTCCTTGTTAATCTGACCTATGGCGTGCCGATCGGCCTCGGGCTCTGGGTCCTGGGCATTCCCAACGCCTTTTTGTGGGGCGTCATGGCCACCGTTTTGAGATTCGTTCCGTATCTCGGACCGTGGATCGCCGCCTCGTTTCCCGTGGCGCTTTCTCTGGCTCTCGAAGCCGGATGGACGCTGCCCCTGATGACCGTCGGTCTGTTTGTGGTGGTCGAGCTCATTAGTAATAATGTGGTCGAACCCTGGCTTTATGGTTCGAGCACCGGATTGTCGCCCGTGGCCATCATCGTCTCCGCGATGTTTTGGACGTGGCTTTGGGGCGGGATTGGTCTGGTGATGGCGACACCGTTGACGGTGTGCCTGTGCGTGCTCGGAAAATACATTCCGAACCTTTCCTTTTTCGATGTGCTCCTGGGCGCCAATCCCCCGATTGCACCGGCCGACCTGATGTATCAGCGCCTTTTGGGCAAGGATGACGTCGAAGTAACCGAATTCGCCGAGGAATTCATCGCGGCACACTCATTCGCGGAGCTGTGCGATGTGGTATTGCTGCCGGCGATTCACCAGGTGGAAAAGGATTACCGGGCAGATATTCTGCCGGACGACTCGCGGAATGAAATCTATCGCCTGCTCAAACGGATCATTGCTGAGCTCACGGAAGCGATCGAGCCCTCCGCCGGATCAACACCGGTGCTCATTATTCCCGCCAACCATATTGGCGATGAAACGGCGGGTCTCATGCTGGCCGCGGAATTGTGGCGTCGTGGCGTGCGCACTGAGACCCTCTCGTCGCGTCTGCTGGCGGGCGAATTGGTGGAGAAGGCGGTCGAGAAGCATCCGCCCCTCGTGGTCATTTCCGCGCTGCCACCCACTTCCATCCTCGCTGCGGGTTCGCTGATCAAGCGGATCAAGGCCCGGCTGCCGGACCTCGGGGTGATGGTTGCTGTCTGGTCGTCGCTGGATTTGGAAAGCGACAAGAAACAGGAACGGTTGCGCCGCGCGGGCGCCCGGGAAATTCACACCTCGGTGCAAAAGGCGGCGGAGGAAATCGCAAAACTGGATGCCTACCTTCCCCGGCCCGAAATCGAGAAGAATTTGGAACTTAAAACGCAGGAAGTTTAGGAGCATGGGTTGCCAGCTCGGCGAGGCAGCGTATGGTCCGCCAGCCGCCGCGATGGATGAACACACGCTCCACTTCGATTCCGATGGCGACGAGCCCCAGGGGCTGGTCGAGAGGTTGGATCGACTCATGGCGTCATTGCCACCGGGCGATCCGGTGCGCTCGGAATTGATCGATCTGCGGATCGAGTTGGCCGAAGTCGAGGAGATCAATCTCGAGGCCCGGCAAACGATCGAGAAGCTGGACGCCGTGGTGAAGAAGCTGAGCGCTCCCGCGAACCGCATCGGAACTTTTCTGGCCCCGGTGGAAAAGGAAACGGTGCAAATCGTGGTCGGCGGGAGCGAATATCTTTCGAATGTGGATCCGCGTGTCCCCGTGCGATCGCTGCGCCGTGGGACCCGGGTTTTGGTCAATGAAGCGTTTGTGGTCGTGGGCGATCTCGGGTTCGACCGCTCGGGGCCGGTGGTCAAAGTCAGCGAAATTCTGGGGCCGGATCGGCTCCGCGTTGGGACCGAGCACGGGCAGCAATCCATCGTGCTGCAGCGGGGCGACTTGCTGATGAAGGAGAAACTCAAGGCGGGTGACGACGTGCGCGTCGATCCCAACTACAAAGTGGCGATCGAGGTGCTGGCGCGGCAGCACTCGGATGAATACTTCCTCGACAGTGTGCCGGAACTTCCGTGGGAAAAAGTTGGGGGCCAAAGCGAAGCGCTGGTGGCCATCCGCGACGCGATCGAGCTTCCCCTGCTGCATCCGCAATTGTTCCAGCGGTTCCAGCACCAAACCCCGAAAGGGTTTCTGCTCTACGGTCCGCCTGGATGCGGCAAGACGTTGATTGGCAAAGCCACGGCCTTTAACCTCACCCAGCAGCTCAAGGAGCAGACGGGCGAGGAAATGCGCGAGTATTTCATGCACATCAAGGGCCCGGAAATCCTGAACATGTGGGTGGGCGAAAGTGAGCGCATGGTCCGCGAAATATTTGCCACCGCGCGCGAGAAACGGCGCGAAGGCTATCTGCCCTTTCTTTTCATCGACGAAGCGGAAAGCATCCTCGGAACGCGTCGGGCGAATCGCTACTCGAGCATTCTTTCCACCCTGGTGCCGATGTTTTGCACTGAGATGGATGGCATCGAATCGTTGAACGAGGTGGTCATCATTTTGGCCTCGAACCGCGCTGATCTCATTGATCCAGCCATCCTGCGCCCCGGCCGCATCGACCGCAAAATCAAGGTCAACCGCCCTGACCGGGAGGGTGCGCGCGAGATTTTCCGTATCTATCTTTCGGCAGAGCTTCCTTACGACCCCGAGTTGGTGCGGCGCCACACTAATGTTTCCGGCGCCGTTGACGCGCTCGTGGATCAAATGGTCGAACTGTCATTTTCCCATCGCGAGGAAAACAAGATGCTGTCCATTTCGCTCCGGAGCGGTCGCAAAGAAACGCTCTTCCGGGGCGATATGATCAGCGGTGCCATCATCGCCAGCATTGTCGAGCGGGCCAAAGGCTCAGCCATCAAACGCGCCATCGCGAGCGGCGAAGAGGAGGGGATCAGCGAGAACGATCTGCGGCTCGCGTTCGAGGCGGAGTATTCCACCACCGACCTGTTCCCGCCGAGCGACATCACCGAAGACTGGCTCCATCTCATCGACTACGACGCGGAGAACGTGGTGAAAGTTGCGCCGGTCCGCCCGTCCGATGCGCAAAAAGGGCGACCCGCTTCCCCGGTGATTTGATCGGTATCCGTCGCGAATCGGAATCGAGGTCCGCGTCTCCTATGATTTTCCCCAACCGAGCCAGTCCCTGGCCGACTCCGGATCGAGGAAGACATTGATTTCACACCACTCGCGCGCCGCGGCGGAGAGTCGATTCACAATCTCGAGATCAGCCTCGTTGCCGACGAAGACGGCAGTTTTTCCCAGGCGGGAGATGCGCGCCAGGGTGGCCAGCAATTCCTGGAATTCGGTCGGGTCGCCATCGAGGTCCGCCAGAGACGCCCGCGAGGCATCGACCAGAAGTTGATAGTGAAGAATGCCGGCTTTGTCCGACATCGAGACCATTTCTCGAATGTCGTCCAATCGCAAATTGCGAGAAAACGTGACCATTAAACGTTCACGTTCCTCATCGATGTCTGAGTAGCTCCGCACGATGGCGTCGATCGTAAAGGGTTGGGACCCGAAATTCAAGCCAGCGGTCCCGCGCCAGGGACAAAGTTCGATTCCAGGACAGCACCGGCGCAGGATACAGGTCCGAGGGCAGAGTGGGAGCCGTGAATCACATTCGCGGTTTTTCGTCAGCATATTTCATGAGTGGGGTGGGGGATTGGTGACTGGTAGACTGCGGATGGGGGCGTGGAGTAGTCGTGGAATCGAATTTCGTCTTCCTCCTTCCTCGTCCTCGATCGGCGGTACGGATGGGTTCGAGGACGAGAAGGAGGATAATGACGAGGACGAGGGCGATCATCCATCGCGCGTCACGGGCCGATGTACCCTGCACGCCCAATCGACGCGACGCGGCGACTCAAAAATTGGATGTTGGGTGTTGGATGTTGAGCGTTGGGTGTTCTATAGCTCCCTCTTCCATGTCCGATAACTCCCATTCCACCGACCCCTCCGCATTGAAGGCCCGCGCGGCCGACCTGCGGAGGTTTCTTTGACTTCGCCAAACTCCAGGCGCGCCTCGCGGAAATCGAAGCGCGGATGAGCGATCCCGATTTTTGGAACCAAAAAGAGCGAGCCCAGGCTGAGGTCGAGGAGGTGTCTTCGCTGCGCGGGAAGATTCAGCCGTTGCTCGAGGTCGAGAAACGGATCGCGGATTTCGAGGTGCTGGTTGAACTCGCCGCCGAGGAACCGGATCAGACGCAGGCAGCGGCGGAGGTGGCGGCCGAGCATGCGACCATCACCGCCGCGCTTGATGAGATCGAACTCGCCACGCTGCTCAGTGGTCCGAATGATCGCAATAACGCCTTCCTTTCCGTCCAATCGGGTGCCGGTGGCACGGAGGCTCAGGATTGGGCGGACATGCTGCTGCGCATGTATCAGCGCTGGTGCGAACGGCGCGGGTTCAAGACCGCGATTGTCGATATCCAACTCGGGGACGAAGCGGGGATCAAGTCGGCCACCATCAGCGTCACTGGGGAAAATGCTTTTGGCTACCTCGCCTGCGAGCGCGGCGTTCATCGGCTCGTGCGCATTTCGCCCTTCGATGCCAATAAACGCCGTCACACCTCGTTCGCCGCGCGTGGATGTCGTGCCGGAACTCCCCGACAGTGCGCCGATCGAAGTCAATGAAGCGGACATCGAGGTGGACACCTATCGTTCTGGCGGCAAGGGCGGACAAAACGTGAACAAAGTTGAAACTGCGGTGCGCATCCGGCACATCCCGACCGGGCTCGTGGCGGCATGCCAAAGCGAGCGCAGCCAGTCGCAAAACAAGGTGCTCGCGCTACGGCTCCTCTCGGCCAAGCTCCAGCAAATCGAAGCGGACAAGCAAAGCGCCGAACTCGCGCGGCAATACGGGGAAAAATCGGATGTCGCCTTCGGGAGCCAGATTCGGAGCTACGTTTTTCAGCCCTACCAGATGATCAAAGATCTGCGCACGGGCGTGCAGACAAGCAATCTCGACGCGACCATGGACGGTGATATTGACGCCTTCATCCACGGGAAACTTCGCGGCTTCACGGCGGACGACGACGACACGGCGGATCCCGAGTAGAGCGCGGCGAGCACGCCGCTCGCACCAAACGTCGCGGTTGCCTAACGCCCGCTCGCCCTTCACCTTGCCCGCGCTTTGCCGAATCCACCCGCGCCGCTTCTTTTCGATTCCGCGTTTCTCGCCAAGCTCGAGCAACTCCATCTGCTCGCGCGCAAGCTGTTCCGTGGTGAACACCGGGCCGAGCGTCGTTCGCGGCAGACCGGCTCCAGCCTCGAATTCGCCGATTACCGGAATTACGCGTTCGGTGACGATCTCCGTGCCATCGACTGGAACGTCTATGCGCGGCTCGATCGCCTTTTCATCAAACTCTATGAACAGGAGCAGGATCTCGACGTTCACTTCCTGATCGACGCCAGCGCTTCGATGCGTTGGATCCCGGATGGAGGCGACGGAATCTCCGGCAATCAAGGGAGTGGCCGCGCGGGAAGGGGATCGAAATTCGATCAGACTCGACGGGTCGCCGCGGCGCTCAGTTACATCGCGTTGTCGAATCTCGACCGCGTCAACATCATCTGGTTCGGGTCGGGGCTGGACCGCGATCTCGGTCTCGTCCGCGGCAAAAGTCAGTTTCACAAAATCCTTGGTTTCCTGCGCACCGCGCCCGCGCTCGAGGGCTCGACGGAATTGCTGCCGAGTCTGCGCGCCTTCGCTCAACGCATGAAACGCCGCGGACTCGTCTTCGTCCTCAGTGATTTTTTTGATCCGCGCGGCGGCGAAGAAGCCCTCTCGCTCCTGCGCCATTCCCAATTCGAGGTTCACGTTGTCCAGGTGCTTGACCCGGTTGAATTGAATCCCGGCGTCGCGGGTGACTTGCGTCTCACAGAATGCGAAACGGGCGAGGTCTATGAAATCACCGCCACAGACAGTTTGCTGACCGAGTATCGCGAACAAATGGCCAGTTTCCTCCGCGATCTCGAAGCGTTTTGCCTGCGCCGTGGCATTGGCTACGCCCAGGCCAGCACGGCGGTGCCCTTCGAGGATCTGGTCCTTGGAGTCCTGCGCGATGGAGTGATGCTCAAATGAGTCGCAAGGGAAAACTTCCAACGTTCAACGTTCAACGTCCAACATCCAAGGTGGCATCTGTCTGCCCGCCAGCGTCCTTGAACGTTGAATATTGGACGTTGAACGTTGAACGTTTTCCTCATCTCCCCCCGGCCCCATGATCTTCTTCCAGCCCTGGGCCGCGTGGTTCCTCGCCGGCATTCCGATCATTGTCCTGCTCTATCTGCTCAAACTGAAGCGGCGGCCGGCTTCGGTTTCCACGCTCATGTTCTGGCAACGGGTCATGCAGGAAAGCCGCCGGCGCGCGCTGTTTCAGCGTTTGCGCAACTTTCTCTCGCTGCTGCTGCATCTCCTCATTTTCGCGCTCATCGTGGCGGCGCTGGCCCGACCCACGCTTGATCGGCTGGTCCGTGAAGGTGCGTCGGTCGTTATTGTGCTCGATGCTCGCGCGCGGATGCAGGCGATCGAAAGTGACGGGCGGACGCGCTTTGACCGCGCCCGGGATCGAGCGGCGGAGTTCGTTCGAGAGGCCAGCCCTGGCCGCGAAATTGCTCTCATGGTGGCGGCGCACACACCGTCCGTCGCTTTGCCATTCAGCGGCGATGAAAAGCTGCTGCAAACCGCGCTCGATGCTCTCCGGCCGGCGGGCACTTCGGGTGATCTCGAACAGGCGGTGGCTCGCGCCCATGATCTGCTTGCCGCGCGCAAAGGCGATCGCCGCATATTCGTCCTGACCGATCGCTCGCAGCCTGTGCGCGCCAGCTCCGATGGCGTCGAAACGCGCTTCATTCCCGTCGGTACACCGCAAAATAATGTGGCCATCACGCGCTTCGCCACCCGACCGCTGCCGAATAGTCCCCAAACCTCCGAGGTGCTCCTCGAGGTGGCAAACTTTGGTGATAAGCCGGCCGAAGGAAACCTGGAACTCCGCTACGACGAGCACCTCCTCGACGTGAAACCGTTCCAACTCGAACCCGGTGCACGGCGACTGGAAGTCTTTCCCTCGGTCCCACGCCCGTCACGGTCCGCCCGTGGCTGGCTCACGGCGAAGCTCGATCAATCGGACGCGCTCCCGCTCGATAACGTCGCGTTCGCGGTACTCCCGCCGCCCAAAATCGCTCGGGTACTGCTCGTGAGCGCAGGTAATTTTTTCCTCGAAAAACTGCTCGCGGCCGATGCCACCGTTAGCTTCGAACTCATCACGCCCGATGCCTGGCAATCGTCGTTGGCCGAAAAATTCGACGTCGTCATCATGGACAATTTCGTGCCGGACAGCTTTGCGCTCGACCAGGTTCAAGGCGGGAGATTATTCGTCGGGAAGACTCCGTTCAACCAACCCGATTTGCCTCCGCTGGAACGGCCGATCGTCACCGAGATGGACAACCAAAGTCCGCTCCTCCGGTTGGTAAAAGTGGAAAACGTCACTTTTTTACGGGCCGCCAGTCTGGTGCCGCCGACTGATCCGGGGTGGCGCTTCGAGGCACCGCTGCAATCATTTGAACATGCGCTCATCCTGGCTGGCGAACGTCGCCAGCCTGCCGTGCCGCTCGCACGCGTCACGGCCTTCAGCTTTGCGCTGACCGATTCTGATCTTCCGCTACGAATTGCTTTTCCGCTGCTGATTTCCAACACACTTCACTGGCTGGCCGGCGAAGTTGCTGAGGCGCCGGTGTCGTTGCTCGCGGGTGAAACGACGGAACTCGCGGACGACACGCGCGTGGCTCGGCGGCCGGCTGGAGACGAAAATGAACCTTCGGAAATGACCGGCGGTATTTTCCAGCCAATGCAGCAGGGTTTCTATCAGCGGACCCACGCTGGGCGCACCGATTGGATTGCGGTCAATACCTTCAACGATGCCGAGTCAGACCTCCGTTGGCGCGCCGACGCGGCGGCTTATCCGGAGCCTGTCATGCTGCCGCTGGTTTCCCTGGCCAGCATAACGGCCTGGCCGTTCTGGCGCTATCTCGCTCTGGCCGCGTTCGCGCTGCTGGTTGCCGAATGGTCGCTCTTTCATCGCAGACGCACGGAATGATGGAGTTCGCGCATCCCTGGTTTTTCCTGCTCGCGCTTGCGCTGCCGTGGATCTGGCTGGCCCAGCGTCATTCGCTGGCCGAACTCGCCCCTGCGCAGCGTCGGGCGTGTCTGGCGCTCCGCGCTTTGCTCCTGCTCGTTCTCATTCTCGCGTTGGTCGGTGTGCGCTGGCTGCTCCCTTCGCGCGACCTTGCGGTCATCTACGTGCTCGATCATTCCGCCAGCATTTCTTCGGACGCCCGCGCCGTGGCGGACCGTTTCGTGCGCGAAAGCATTGGCCACCGCGAGGGTGACGACTTGGCGGGGGTGGTCGGGTTTGCCGGTGAAGCCGCGCTTTGGCAGCCGGCCAGTGCAATGCCTCAGCTTCCGGATGTGTGGCCGGAAGCTGGCGACCCTCAACACACCGACATCGGGTGCGCTCTCGAATTTGCCGCTGCCATGCTGCCTGCGGAAAAGCATCGCCGTCTCGTGCTGCTGAGCGACGGCAATGACACCGCGGATCGAGCGGCCGAGGCGGCGCAGGCGCTGGGGGTGGAAATCTTCACCGTTCCTTTGCAACACGCTGCCAGTCCCGAAGTGCTGGTCGAGAAAGTGGATGTGCCACACGCACTCAAGAACGGTGAACCATTCGACCTGAAGGCCAATCTTCGCAGCAACGTCGCCACCACCGCCAAGGTGAAGCTTTACCAAAATCAATTCCTAATCGAAGAACGCGATCTCGAATTACAGCCCGGCGATAATCGCTTCGAAGCGGCCAATCTCCAGGCTGATGGCAGCTTTATTACCTACGAAGTCGAGGTCATTCCCGCCCGGGACACCGTGCTGGAAAACAATCGCGCGCAAGCCACGGCGAGCCTGCGGGGCGAACCCCGGGTCCTCGTCATTGATCCCGATGAAGCGCGTATCCGGCCTCTGGCGGATGTTTTGCGCCGGGAGAAAATTACGGTCGAAGTGCGCGGCACGGCGGGTCTGCCGAAGACGCTCGAAGACCTCCAGCAGTTCGACCTCATGATGTTCAGCGATGTCTCGGCCTTCAATCTGACGCGTGAGCAAATGGAGTTGTATCGCCGCTGGGTGCAGGATTTCGGCGGCGGCTTCCTCATGCTCGGTGGCGAAAACAGCTTCGGTGTCGGGGGCTATTTCCGCACACCAATCGAGCAAATGCTACCGATCCGGACGGAACACGAGGACCGTCAGGATTTGCCCAGCGTGGCCTTGCTCATTGTGCTCGATCGTTCCGGTTCGATGAGTGCCGAGGTGCAGGGGCAGACCAAGATGTCGCTCGCTAATCAAGGCGCGGTCTTCGCGTTGAATGTGCTGCAACCGCGCGATTACTTCGGCGTGCTGGCGGTGGATGTGCGCGTGCATCCCATCGTGCCGCTGGCGCAACAAGCTGCGCGGGAGTCCGCCACGCAGAAGATCATGGCCGTGGCTCCGGGCGGCGGCGGCATTTACATCTACACCTCGCTGGTGGAGGCCTTCGCGCAAATTCGGGACGTGCCTGCTCGCATCAAGCACGTCATCATTTTTTCCGACGCGGCGGATGCTGAGGAAAAGAATGGTGGCGACATGAGCGACGGCACGGCGGGCGGTGGCACTTCGCTCGATCTCGCGTCGGCCATGCTGAGCTCGAAAATCACGACTTCAGTCGTCGCGCTCGGCCTCGATACTGACAAGGACACTGCTTTTTTGCGACAACTCGCCGAGCGCGGAAACGGGCGGTTTTATCTCACCAGTGACGCCACGACGCTTCCGCAAATCTTCAGCACCGAGACTATGAAGGTGGCGCAATCCAGCCTGGTCGAGGAACCATTTCTGCCCGTGCTCACGCGCACGGCGCCGATGGTCGCGGGTATCGATTGGGCACAAGCCCCGCTGCTTCTGGGCTACAATACAACCAAACCCAAACCCGGCTCCGATGTCCTCCTCGCCACCGAACGCGGCGAACCTCTCCTCGCCACCTGGCGCTATGGTCTGGGCCAGGCGGGTGTGTTTACCAGCGATGCGAAAAGCCGTTGGGCCTCGGAATGGCTGTCTTGGGATGGCTACGGAAAGTTTTGGTCCCAAGTGGTTCGCGGCCTGATGCGAAAGACCGATCAATCGAGTTTTGCCGTGCAGACCAGTGAGCAGGGAGATCGTCTGACATTGCGGATTGACGCAGTGAAGGACGACGGATCGTTCCGCAATCAGCTTCCGCTGACCATCAATGCCCTTGGTCCAGACGGCGAAACGACGACGGTCGTCCCCGAGCAAACGGCTCCCGGTGCCTATCGCGCAACGTTCAACCTTTCGGCGGAAGGCACCACCATTTTTGCCATCACGTCCCCGGACCTCCCGGACCGCGGCTACACCTTCGGGCACACCCGCAGCTATCCGCGCGAATTCCTGGCCACGGAAACCAACGCGACGTTGATGCGGGGAATTTCGGAAATCAACGGTGGCGTCTTTGAGCCATCGAGCGCGGACGTTTGGAAGCGTCCGGAGACCGCGACCCGGCAACGACGCGACTTGACCAATTGGTTTTTGATGGTCGCACTCGCACTTCTGCCCATCGACATCTGGCTTCGTCGGCGCACCTGGGGTGGGTAAAGAGATTCGCGTACGGCGTGTGGACTCGGCCATACGCTGCCCGCGCCGATCGGTCAGTTGAGCATGACGAGAATGGGGGATGGACCGATCTCGATGGTCATCGATTGGTCTTCGACCCGCACGTTCACTTTCGCCGGTAGATCAGCGCTGAGCGGCATTCGTTCAGCGCCCGTGATCACCGCGTTTTCCACTGGCACGGTGAGTTTCGTGATCGTTCCGTCGGGTTTCCACGCGGCAATGATGCGGCGCTCCGGCTTGTCGCCATGCACGAATTCGTAGGCATATCCCTTCTCCGGGTCCTCGCTGAGGATGCGCGAGAAGCGGAACTCCCCGAGAGTTTTTTGCAACCACGCGACCGCATAATACGACGGCTTGGGCTGGAAATTTCGCGTCAAGCCTGAGGAGCCGTGAACGTGCGGGGTATCGTCGTCGTTAAAGAAATAGAGATAGGCCCGGTCCACGCCTTCCCGGGCCAGCAGCATGTAGGCGCGCACGATCCATTGCGCCTGCTGGGTCTCGGTGCTGCTCTCCCACTTGGCAAAATCGCCGGTCGTCGGCGCGGGTTGCGTCGAGGCATCCCAGCCAAATTCTGTCAGCCAGATTTCTTTGTCCGGCGCCTTTTCGCGTCGCCAGGTCAGGACGGAACGCAGGTGTTCGATAAACCGAGTGGCAGGATCTTCCGGGTAACTCCTGCGCCACGTGGGCCAGCCCTCGACCTCGGCGTAAAGATGGATGTTGATGATGTCGAAAAGGGACTCGAGCCCGGTGAAGAGATCGACGCTTTTCGAGTAGCGCCCACTGGTGCCGAGATTGGCGGCGCAGGTGGCGATGCGCATTTTGGGATCGCCTTCCCGGACGCCGCGAGCCATGGCTTCGAAAACCTGATGATACGTTTCATCGGAATAGAGGCCAGGTTCATTTCCAATCTCGACCGCCTCGAGGAGTGGTTCCGGGGCGCTTGGACCGAAGGCAGCGGCAATGGCCCGGCCGTAGGCGAAGGCGTCCTTGGGCAAATCGTGCCAGGCGTCCGGTTTCAAATCATCAAACATGACGCAGGCATGCGGACGAAGGCCTTCCTTGACCCAGGATCCATAGACCTGCTTCCAGTCCACACCATTTTGGGCCATGGGAAAGGTGAGTTTGGAACTCGTGTCGGTGCCGAGATCCCAATTCAACGGATGATAATCGCGGACCAGACGCGTGACCGGTGCATAAAGCGCTGGTTTGAACTGCACGGTGTGGCCGCAGAGGCCCATGAAATCCTTCATTACCGGGCGCGCCGAGTCCGCGGCGGATGATTCCGCCACCATCAAAATCGTGGCGGCGAGAGCGAATGCAGGCAGGCGGGTCATCGAGAAATGCGAAGCGGTCTCACGCAGACGAAGGACGAAAGCGATTCGAGATGCCGTGGGAAGATGTCCACCGGCAACAGCGCGTCGAGTCGATAAAAGTGGTGGCGTCAAGAAGCTGGGTTTTGCGCTTCTGCCGGAGCCGGCTTCTCGCTAAGTCAGCGCCGTGCCATTTACCGCATCCGAAGCATTCGAGCGCCTCCGCGAGGCATGCCAGCAGGGGCGGCTGTCGCATGCCTACTTGATCACGGGTCCGGTGGGCAGCGGAAAACGCCGACTGGTCGAGCAGCTTGCCGGTTTGATCCTGGGAGAATCCAAAGCGCCGTTGAAGCACATCGACGCGCACATCCTCGAGCCGGAAAGCAAATCGCGCCGCATCACCATCGATGGCATTCGCCAGCTCGAACACGACTTGCAAATGCGATCATTCCTGGGCGGGGCCAAGCTGGGGATCGTGTTTGAAGCCGATCGTCTGGTGGAAAGTGCGGCCAACGCATTTCTCAAAACGCTGGAAGAGCCGCCGGCCCATTCGCATTTGATTCTGGTCAGCAGCCAGCCCGATCAACTTCTCGAAACAATTATTTCCCGCTGCTTGGAAGTTGCGTTGCGCCTGGTCGAACGACCGCCCTTGAAGGAACGTGAACTGGCTTTGCTCGATGTGCTCGCGGCTGCGCCCACGCCCGGACGAGCCGATCTGGCGAGCGTGTTCTCGTTGGTGCAACGATTCATGGCGTTGCTGGCCGAGGCGAAAAGCGAAATTCAGGAGGCCGTCGACGCGCAGTTGAAATCGGAGGAAACGGTATATAAGCAAGTGGGGGACACGGACGGACTTGAACGCCGGGAGGATTATTTTAAAGCGCTCGTCGAGGCGCGTTATCGAGGCGCCCGGGAGTCGTTACTCGCCATCGTTCAGCAATGGTTTGCCGATGCCCTGCGGCAGCAGCACGGTGCTGACTCGCTGGATCATCCAGACTACGCGGCGCGGAGTCGGTTGCTGGCCGATGGCGTTCCCTCCGGCGATCTCCTCAATCGCGCGACGGCTGTGGAAAAACTGCACGACCATCTCAATCGCAGTGTGCAGGAACAGCTCGCGATCGAATGCGCATTTCTCAAGGCCTTTGGATGACCCCCCCAGTTTAAGGCAGCAGCATGAAAACCGCACCCATGACTATCGTCGGAACAAGGGCCGAAAGGAACAGTTTTCCCGGCGAGATGCCTTCGTCGCCGAAGTGGCGTTGGAGCAGAGATTGACCCGCGGGGTTCGGCGCATTCGCGATGACGGTGAGGCCGCCGCCGGTGACCGCGCCGGCGAGCACGGCGTATTTGAGTTCGGCACTGAGGCCGGGCACCAGCGAAGCGAGATAGGTGATCGCCGCGTTATCATTGAACGCTGTCAGCACAACGGAGCCGACCATGAGCGGCCACCGCGTCAGCGAACTTAAAACCGGTTCAATCCACCATTGCTGGCACCCGCCGTGCACAACCAGGGCCGCGAGAAAAAAGCCAACCAGCAGCGGTCCGCGAATGGCGGTTCCATGCTGATGCCGATCCGTCGCCTCCGCGTAGGCCAGAAAAAACAGGAAGCCAAAGATGACCAGGCCCGGGTGATGCACATTATAAACGGTCCACGCCAGGAACATAAGATGAACGAACGTTGGGAAGGCGGGGACTGGTCGGCGGCCATCTTCGGTTGCGGGTGGCTCTTTCAACGCACGCAATTCTTTTCCGAACTTCATCCAGTAGAGTGCGTTCGAGATCAGAATTCCGATCACGGCTTTCCACCCAAAATTCATGAACATGAACGGCAGGTCGTATTGCCATTTTTCGGCCACCATCACCACGGGTGGAGCGGCAAAGTGACTGAGCGTCCCGCCGACCGAGATGTTGACGAAGAGCAGCCCAAGCGTCGCGTATTTGAGTTTCGCGGATGGATTGATGGCATAGAACCGGTTCGACAGCAGCATGGCACACAGCGTCATGGCGGCTGGCTCCGTGATGAATGAGCCGAGGAGCGGACCCACGGTAAGAATGGTCAACCACCACGCCGCGGGTGATCCGCCGAGGAGCATCGCCACACGCGCCAGCCAGCGTTCGGCAAACGCGATGACCGGTCGTGACGCCGCCATCGTCATGATGACCGTGACAAAGATCGCTTCGGAAAAATTGATGCCGTCCACGTAATGCACCCCCGTGTTGAATCCTTTCGTGGCGACGATCGCGACAAACAGCGGCACCAGCCAAATCCCGAACACCGCCTCGATCTCGCCCAGAAAATGATAGATGACGGAGCGAAATTGCAGGCGATCAAGTTCGTCCTTCGATTTTTCATCGTGAGGATCAGCCGCTTTTTCGAATTCGTCGTAGCGTTCTTCGTAGCGGTGGGAGAGTCGCCGGAAATGGGCGACCAGAAATGTGTGAATGATCGCGGCCAGAAAAATCGCGGTCCCGACAATATTAAACGGCTCGACCTTGATCCGATGAAGCAGCGTTGCCCCGACCCCGTCGATGCCGCCGTCGTCGTATTTTTCGATCGGGAGCGGAAAATCGGCGGGAGCGTCATTGGCGGCCGGTCCTGCGGCGGCGGCGGAGGCATTGAGCCCGGCGATGACGAGCAGAATGGGCAAAAAGTAATTCCAGAATCTCACAGGCGAAACAGGGTCATGGTTTTCGGAGAGCGGGGAGATTGCCTGAATGGTGAACGATTGCGAGGGAAACGGGAATTCTGGCGCCGCCTCTCCCGAAAACTTTCTTTCTCCCGGGCTCGCTGAAGCCTGTTGTTCGAATCATTTGGTTCGCGCGTGACAAATTCTGCGTTTGGCACGCTGGGGTGCTCAACACTGACGCTTGGGAGTCTGGAGTCACCAAACGCAGTCCACGCCGTAGGACCGGAAGGGCGGGTCCGGCGTGATGAAGCGGAACGGGCCAAGCAACGCTTGAGCGGCGAGGAGGCGGTCGAAGGGGTCCGTGTGAACCGGCGGGAGTTCCCCGGCGCGATAGATGGCCTCGGGGCGAATCGTCAGCGGTGTGAGGTGAAACGCCGCCATTTGCCTGGGGATCCATTCCCGTGGCGCTCCGGGAAGCGGGAGTTTTCCCACACCGTGTTTCAGCACCATTTCCCAGACGCTGGTGTCGCTCAAAAAGATCTCGTTCTCCGGGTCATTAATCGCAGCCGTGGACACGCGGGAAAGCTTCCGGGGCTCGTTGGTGAGCCAAAGGAATGCGCACGTGTCGAGCAGAAGCGTCACAGGCCCCACGCCTTGAGTTCCTGATCGGTGAGCGGCGCCAACGCTTCGTCTGGAATCTTTACGGTGGGGCCGAAGGTCTTGCCCACCTTTGGCCGCTTCGGACGCGGCTCGGGTTTGATCGGGATGAGCCGGGCCACGGGTTTGCGACCGCGGGCGATGATGAATTCGCCACCAGCCTCAACCGCGGCCAGGTAGCGTGACAGGTGGGTTTTCGCTTCGTGAGTGGAGATCGTCTCCATCGAGCAAGAGTAAAGAAGCGTGATACTTAGTCAAATGGACTAAGGTGCAGTGCGCATTGCGAGACGAGTTGGAAGACGGGGCGGGGTGGGGCGGGGCTGTTGCACGTGGAGCGTTCCGCCCGCCGCCGGGGGCCGGCGCATTTTTGAGCCCAAATTATTTCATTTATCCTGCTGCAAGCTGTTGGTCGCGCAGGCCGGCAAGGACGCCAGCGCTCCTGGAATTCAGGTACGCCGCGATTTCGTTCCACGTTGGACGCTGTTCGCTCGTGTTCGGTGGAAGTCCGCGGCAAAGGGACGGCGAAAAAGCCCGTTGTGACGGCACGACCTTTGCCTCTGGATGGCCGAATGCGCCTTCTGTATCTCGTCATGGCAACGGCTGCCGTCAGCGCCACGGCGGCTGCCGATTTGTTTGTCAGCGGTTTCAGCAACGGCACGGTCTATCGATACGATGAAACGACCGGTGCCGTGATTGGCGGCGGTCCGTTTATTTCCGGCGGTGGATTGAGCCTGCCGCATCGTTCGATTTTGGGTGATGACGGAAACCTCCACGTCGCCAGCGCCGGAAATGACCAGATATTACGTTACGATGGAACGACCGGGGCCTTCATCGACGCATTCATCGCGCCCGGCACCAAGGGGCTCGCCGTGGGCGTGCTTGATTATCCGGTGGATCAGGCAATCGGTCCGGATGGAAATCTATATGTGTCGAGCCAACTCAACGACAGCATCCTGCGGTTCGATCGCGTGACCGGACAGTTCATCGATGTCTTCGTTCCACCCGGCACGGGAGGACTCGATGGTCCATCCGGGATCAAATTTCACGCCGGTGATCTGTTCGTCGCCGGTCGATTTTCAAACGAGGTTTATCGTTTCAACGGCGCGACGGGCGCCTTGATGAGTGTGTTTGTGCCGGGCACTGCGGGACTGAATCAGCCGTTCGGAATTGAATTTGATGGCGCCGGGAATTTGCTCGTCGTCAGCGGCAGCTCGAATTCCGTCCTTCGTTTTGATGGCGTCACTGGAGCTTCGCTGGGCGCGTTTGTCAGCAGCGAGACCGGCGGATTGAGCCTGCCCATCGATCTCACTTTCGGACCGGATGGGGCACTCTACGTGGCGAGTTTCAATGACAGCAAAGTAGCTCGCTTCGATGGCCTCTCCGGAGCGTCGCTCGGCAATTTCGTTCCGCCCGGGACGGGTGTCGAGGGAGCGAACTTCGTTACGTTCACCGTTCCGGAACCGGGCACGTTTGCAACCTTGATCTTCGCCGGACTTGCGTTGAGGTCGCGGCGTCGGCAACGCCGGGAAGCTTTCGCCTCTCGGGATTAGCCGCCGGCGCAGATCCGGCAGAATTTGGTTTCCGGGGCGGCATTGAGCCGGGCAAATCCCATCTCTTCCCCGCAGCGAAGACACGTACCGAAAGTGCCGTCGTCCATCCGTTGCAGGGCTTCTTGCAGGAGATGCAAACGCTGCTCTTTCCGACGCTGCGCCTCCTTGGCCATTTCCTGATGCTGCATTGAGTCGAGGCGGGAAAGCCGTCCGATCGCTGCGTCCGGCGCCACCGCTTCCGCTTCTGGATTGTCGCGCGCGAGTTCCGTCTCGAGTTGCGTGAGCAACTCACGGGCGCGGACTTCGAGTTCAATCAACTGATCAACGTCCATCTTCCAATTCTCTCAACCTGGCGCTCAGCGTGAAAAGAAAAAGGCGGGACACTCACTGTGGAGTGCCCCGCCCGTTCTCCCAGATTGCGAGATTACGGCATGATGACAGTGTCGATCACGTGGATGACACCGTTGCTGGCCGGGATATCGGTTTTGACGACCTTGGCCTTGTCGATCATTACGCCGCTATCGCCGACGGTGATGCTGGCTTCGGCGCCATTAACCGTCTTGGCCTTCATTGTCTTCACGTCGGCCGCCATCACTTTGCCGGGAATCACGTGGTAGGTCAGGATGGCCACCAGCTTTTCCTTGTTTTCAGGCTTCAAGAGACTGGCCACAGTACCTTCCGGCAGCTTGGCGAAGGCCGCGTTGGTCGGAGCGAAAACCGTGAAGGGACCGTCGCCCGAGAGGGTTTCGACGAGGCCGGCCGCTTTGACAGCCGCGACGAGTGTGGAGAAGTCTTCCGCTCCGGCGGCGACTTCGACGATGTTTTTCGGCTTTTCTCCGGCTTGCAGAGAGCCAGTGCTGAAGGTGGCCGCTAGAACGATGACAGTGAGAGTGAGGAGTTTTTTCATAGGATTGTTGTTGTGTTTCGATTCTCACAACTTCACCAAAACCGTCTCACGCAGGATTGCGGTTGTACATGTTTTGTTTAAGTTGTGTACATGTTTATCGCACAGGAAATTCAAATGGCTCTATTTTTTTAAAAAAACTTTCATGGTTCTCTGTACGGCCGTTCCTCCCACTGTATAAGTTTTGTTCCCGAATGGATGAATCCCGCTTTCCGCTCAATGTCGTCGTCCGGCGGACCGGTCTGACTCCACAGCTCATCCGTGCTTGGGAAAGTCGCTACGGAGCTGTGCAGCCGACGCGCACGGCATCCAACCGCCGGCTGTACACTGGCGAGGACATCGCCCGACTCACTCAAATGCGCGAGCTCACGCACCTCGGGCACACCATCAGCCAGATTGCGCGCCTGCCTTTTCTCGAACTCCAGCGGCGCTTGATCGAAGAGCAAACCGCGGAAACGGCCGCTCCCTCCGTCACAATCAACGGGGCCAATTCTGCGACACCGGATGACTACGTGCACCGGGCGCTCCAAGCCGCTCAGGATTTTGATGAGGACGAATTGCGGCGAGTTTTCGACGATGCCTCGGTGCGCCTCGGGCGTGCCGCCTTGCTCCGCCACGTGATCGCGCCTCTTGCGGAACGGATCGGAATGGAATGGCGCGAAGGGCGCCTCAAGATCGCGCATGAGCACTTTGTGACGGCACAGCTCCGGACACTTCTCGGACCGACCGATCGCGGACCCCGTACATCGACGAATGCTCCGTGCCTCATCGTTACCACTCCGACCGAACAGTGGCACGAATTGGGCGCCTTGCTCGTCGCCGCCGCGGCGCATTCACACGGATGGCGCGCCGCGTATCTCGGCGCCGCGCTTCCAGCAGAGGATATTGCCGCCGCCGCTCTGGCCCGAAATGCACGCGCCGTTGCCCTCAGTATCGTCTATCCCGAAAATGATGAGGAAGTCGCGAGGCAACTCGAACAACTCCGCCGCCTATTGCCCAGGGAGGTACACATCATCGTCGGCGGCCGCGCTTCGGAGAACTACGGTCGAGCTGTCCAGGCGATTGATGCCATTCGCCTGGGTGACCTTCAGGATCTCTACGCGACCCTGGATCGACTCCAAAAACTGCCGGTCACGCGCTGATCGAGTCACGGCTGCTTCGGCAACCCCACGGATGTCGTCTTGAGGGATGGCCGCACTTTCCCTTTGCCGAAGACCGGTCGCGCCGGCATCTTCCGCGTCTTATGACTCTGACCGAAAAAGTCCTCGCTCGCGCCAGCGGCAAGGCGCACGTGCAGCCCGGCGACAATGTTTGGGTAAACGTGGATGTCCTCATGACTCACGACGTTTGCGGGCCGGGCACCATCGGCGTGTTCAAACGCGAGTTTGGCCAGGACGCCAAAGTTTGGGATGCGCGGAAAGTGGTGATCATCCCGGATCACTACATTTTCACTGCCGATTCGATGTCGAACCGCAATGTGGACATTCTCCGTGATTTCGTCCGTGAGCAGGGCCTCGAGTATTTTTACGACGTCATCGATGATCCAAACGGCCACTGGCATTTCGATGCCACGAAAGGACAAACCAAGAAGCAATACGGCTCGAACTACACCGGCGTTTGCCACACCACGCTGCCGTGGAAAGGTCACACGCGGCCCGGCGAAATCCTCTTCGGCACGGACTCCCACACCTGCATGGCCGGGGCGTTCAATCAATTTGCCACCGGCATTGGCAATACCGACGCCGGTTTCATCCTCGGCACCGGCAAGCTGCTGCTCAAGGTGCCCGAGTCGATGCGCTTTTATCTCGAAGGAGAATTACCCGCGGGTGTCATGGCCAAGGACGTCATCCTGCACGTGATCGGCGACATCGGGTTTGACGGCGCCACCTACCGCGCGATGCAGTGGGAAGGACCGGGCGTCAACTCGATGTCCATGGATGACCGCATGACCATCGCCAACATGGCGATCGAGGCCGGCGGTAAGAACGGCATCTTTCCTTACGACGAAAAGACCGGAGCGTATGTTCGCGAGCGCGTGGCGGAAAATGGCACGCAGGCGGACTTTGAACCCGTCGAGATCGATGCGGCGCAGTCGTTCATCTACGACAAAGTTTTCGATCTTTCCAAACTCGAACCGACCGTCGCCTGCCACCCCGATCCGGGGAATCGAAAGCTCGCGCGCGAGATGAACGACGTCACGCTCGATCGCGCCTACATCGGATCCTGCACCGGCGGCAAGACCAGCGATTTTCTGGCCTTCGCCCACGTGGTGCAAGGGAAGTCGGTAAAGATCGATACCTTCGGTGTTCCCGCCACGACGAAAGTCGTGCAGGAACTGAAGGACACACAATGGAATGGCGTGACCGTCTGGTCGATTCTGGAATCAGCCGGCGTACGCATGACCGAGAATGCTTCGTGCGCCGCGTGTCTCGGCGGTCCGGTCGATACCTTCGGGCGCCTGAATACGCCCATGAAATGCATCTCCGCGACCAATCGCAATTTTCCCGGTCGAATGGGAAACAAGGAATCGCAGGTCTTTCTCGCGAGCCCCTACACCGTTGCCGCCAGCGCCCTGACCGGCCACATCACCGATCCGCGCGAATTCGTCAGTTGAATGAGTTCGCGGTTCCGGCGCGGAAGCGCCATGCGCGCCCGTCATGTCCGTCCGAGTTCGTTCCTTTATTCACCTGCTGCTATTTGGCTTGTCCCTGTCGCTGGCCGGTTGTGCGACGAATGCGCCGCTGCTTCCGCCGGGAACATCGCTCGTGGTCAATGCCCCGCAAACGCCGGTCTACAAATACGGGCCCGCGCAGAGTTTCGGCGCCGATTACACGTTGAACTATGGCACCAAAGTGACGCTCATCGAACGCTCGATCGGCTACTATCGCGTCATGACCGACAAAGGAGTCACGGGTTACGTCGCCACCGAGGATCTCGATATCATCGCGCCCGAACCGCTCAAGAAACTCGAGCCGGCCTCGACCGGAACAAAGCGACGCACATATTCCGGACCCATCAAGCGCAGCGACGTGCAGCCCATTCCCAGCGACCCGCTTTTCGACATTGATGACGTGCCGCTACCCATGCCGAACAAATCAGAGGAAAAGACGTCTGAGAAGCCGCCGAAGAGTCCCAAATTTCGGGTCAACCCGACTCCCAAACCGCCACCGCCCGCAGAAACAAAGGAACCGGACGGCAACGCGGAATAAACACTTCACAATTCCTAAATCCTAAATCCTAAATCCCGGTTCACTTCCATGGCCCATACCATCACCAGCCCCGTCTACGTCGTGCAGGACAATATCGACACCGACCAGATCATCCCCGCGCAATACCTTACTCTCGTACCAACCATTGCGGAGGAATACGAAAAGCTCGGCAGCTACGCATTGATCGGCCTCCCCAATGACCTCTACCCGACGCGCTTCGTGCCCGAGGGTGGATTGAAAACTTCGTATCAGATTATCATCGCTGGGCGAAATTTCGGCTGTGGTTCGTCGCGCGAACACGCACCTATCGCCCTTGGTGCTGCCGGCGTGCAGGCGGTGGTCGCGGAATCATTTGCCCGCATCTTTTTTCGCAACTGCGTCGCGACCGGAGAACTCTACCCCTACGACTCGCCGGAGCGCCTGTGTGACGTCGTAAAAACGGGTGACGAGGCCACCCTCGATTTCGATCAGGACACTCTGACCGTGAATGGCCGGACCTATTCGCTCAAACCTTTGGGCGAAGTGCGTCCCGTCATCGACGCGGGCGGCATCTTTAACTACGCCCGGCAGAGCGGAATGATCGCCGCCAAATCCTAACTTAGGCGATCTGCGCCGAAGCCTCTACGGGAAGAAGATGTCGGCCAGGGTCGAGGAAGCGAAAAAACGAGTCGGGCCGCACCTGACGGAGATGCGGCCCGAACGTTTCGAAACGGTAGCAGTTGTCTATTTTACCAACTCGATCTCGCCGCAGCGCCATTCTTTCGTGAAGAAGGTTTCGAGCGGGCTGTAGAGCCGGAGGATAGTGAACCAGCCTTTGCCCGGGACGGTCTGGATCCAGTTGCCACGCTCGACGCCTTTCGGCTGCTCAGGGCTGAAGTAGATGGTCGTGGAACCATCGGCACTCGGCACCGCGGCCGGTGACGGGTAGCTCTGGCTACCCGCGCGCGGATAACGCTGCGGCGTGGCGAGCATCGAGCGAGACTGGTTATCATAGAGGGTGAACGACCAGAAGGCGGCGGCGGGAATGTCCTTCGGCAGGGTGCATTTGTAGGTTTTGCCGCCGTCGTAGGGATTGCCGTCGGCATCGAGGAAGCCCATCAAGTATTGCGAGCCGACCTTGGGGACGCGCATGATCATGCCGGGCGAGTCCAGCGTGTAACCAAAGTAGAAGGCGGTCCGGGAATCGAGCGTGCGTGCGCCGGTCGGCGGGAAGGGCTTGAAGGTGCCTTCCTTGGTGATCATAGGTGGCGGCGTCTCGAAATTGGCGCCGCCTTCCCACAGCATGTTTCCCCACATCGAGTTCTTATAGTAGAACCAATCGGGATGCATGTCGCCGCTACGCCAGTTGAGGACGCGGCCGGTGGCGTTGCCGAACTTCGCCGCGTCGGTCAGCACCTGCTTGGTGTTGGCATCGGGTTTGAAGGGCCGGCCCTTGACGATGCCGATGGCGGCGAGCTGACCGGCGAGCTCGACGTCGTAACTCGTGGCCGGCTCCTGTTGGACGTTTTCGTTGATCATCTCAAAGAACGTGTAGTCGCTCGGCGGGATCGTGTTCATCACCTTGCCGCTGCACTCGAGAAACTTGGTCTCTGGCACCGGCGGATTCACTTCGAGCCTCACGTCGCCATCAAGCGCAGTGGCGATGCTGGTGCCGTAACCGCCCGGAGTGTAAGGATAGATCTTCATGGTCTTCTTGATCATCTCGGCCGCCGGTTTAGGGCTACTGTCCACCAGGTAGGCGCGGGCCGCATAGAGGACCCGATTGGTCTTCGAGTGGGCGACGTGGAAACCGCTGTCCGGGAGCGGTCCATCATAGCCGGGAGGAACGAGCAGGTATTTTCCGCCTTCACCGCGATCCGGGCCGGGAAAGCCGATATCGATGATCCACGAGAACCACATGTCATTGATGGTGCCCACGCTCTTCGGCGGTTGTTCGATGACCATCGGCCCTTTGGTCAGATCGACCGTGGCGAGGTAATAGACGGTGTCGGCATTGGCGGTCAGGAAGAGCGAGTTGGCATCCATCAACTCGGAGAAGATGACGACCGTGTTGTCGGCCGCGCCGGCATCTTGGAAGCCCTTCTGGATCGCGTAGGCGGAGGCTCCGCGAAAGCTGTTGTTATAGACGCTCAGGCCGTTCGTGAAGAGGAGCACGTCGGCCACCGTCTTGGCCGTTTCCGGCGATGGCGCGCCGTCCTTGAAGGTGAGTTTACCGATGCCGGTTTCGACGATGTCCGGGGTGAGGATCGAAGGCGGGATCGCGGAGTTTGACTGGGCGATTGCGTTCACAAGTGGCAGCGCGCTGAGCAGTCCTACGGCGAAGATGTGTTTTTTGTGTTTCATGTTCATTGTTTCTATTTCCGGGTTTTGCTTTTCAAGAGATCGGTTGCGTCGCCCGTGAAGTCGCGAGCCGCCGGTTGGGCGGCGGCTCGCGGGATTCACGATCGAATGGAGATCGATCGGACGATTTTCTACCAGAAATACCCCGGGCCCCAGGCGCCCCAGCCGCCCCAGGCGCCCCAGTTCATGGAGGCATCTTCATTCATCTCGGCAGCCATGAGGTTGTCATTGCTCAACTGCTTGGCCAGGCGGAGTTGCTGATAAGCCTGATATTGTTTGGGACCACCGATGTAGGCTTGGTTATTGGCCAGATCGGGCAGGACGTAATAGACTTTACCCTGATGTTTGACCTGGCTGACTTTGCCAGCGGGCAGCGTGGCCAGCCGCGCTTGTTGGGCCGGTGTGCTCGGGGTGATGACTTTAAAGCCGGCGGCAACCGCCAGGTTTTCCTTGCTTTGCGTATCACTGGCACAACCGAGGGGCAGCGTCAGCAATGCGGCGGCGGCCAGGCATTTAAGTGAACTTAGTGTTTGTTTCATGGTTAGCGTGTCAGGTCCGTTAGGATTTCTGTTTTGGCTTTTGTTTGTTTGTTTGTTTGTTCTGCTCTGCGAATTCGAGGGTCCGATCAGTGAAAATGGCGCTGGGCAGATTCAAAAGAATCCTGCGGTATGGTCACTTTCAAGAATTCGGGCGGCAGCGCCCGGAGATCCTCGCAGAGCGGAAGGATGAACAACGGCATCCGATTCCGGCAATACATTCTCCTTTTTCTCCTCGAATTCCCGACGACGGCGCGCGGTCCATGTCCGTCCCTGAGCCCCGACAGAATGCAAAGTGCAAAGTCCATTTCATCGATTTACGGGTTCAGAAGAAGCGAGTGGCGGGCGGTTTTGGCACGGGCGGTCGACGCCGGCTGGGCGTCAGATTTGATGGCGTGATTGGCGTCGGTCGCTTCGGCGCAAGGCGGCGCATGGGAGGCGTGCGTTGAATATTCGACGTCTCTTAATGCGCTTCGATTTGGTTCCAAAGTCAACTATTTGACAGAGTCAGGGGCCGCAAGCGTTGAGCAATGGTCTTGAAGGTTATATTCTTGGGACGAACCGGGAGTACGCGGTATTCGTTTTGGAGGTTGATTCCGGTTGGTTTTAAATATCCGGCGCAGAGCCGGACGGGTTGAACGGGACCATTTAATTCCAAAGATGGTGATGTCGATCCCGACCATTGCGGGATCCCAATGGACCGCCGTCTCGAGCGCAATCAGACCATTGGCAGCGGTCCCTGTGGTCTCGCGCTTCGGGCTGCTCCCGGTTCGATATTCCCGCGATGCGAACGCTTTACTTTGCCGGCTTCACGCAACGGAAGCCGACGTGGTTGCTCCCTGTGGTGACTTCGCCTTTGCCCCGCGTACCGACCATGTAGCGCGTGCAATACTGGTCGGTGCAAAGAAATGAGCCACCCCGGTGAACCCGCTTTTTCTCCGAAGGTTCAACAGGGTCGTACGGCGTTTCCGGACCTTGCGGGTTTTCTGCTACTTCGACCCCGGCCAGCTTCAGCCGCGCATAATAGTCGGGTCGATACCAGTCGCTGCACCATTCCCAGACATTCCCCGCCATGTCATAGAGGCCGTAGCCGTTGGGAGGAAATTGCGCCACCGGCGCGATTCCCGCGAAACCGTCCGCACCGGAATCCTTCACCGGAAACTGCCCTTGGTACGTATTGGCCATGGGCTTTCCATCGGGATGGAAATCGTTGCCCCACGCGTAAATCTGACCGGATAACCCGCCGCGCGCGGCAAATTCCCACTCCGCCTCCGTCGGCAGCCGTTTGCCGGCCCACTTCGCATATGCCTCCGCATCGGGATAGGCGATATGCACGACCGGATACTTTTCGCGGCCCTCGATCGTGCTCGATGGCCCTTCCGGATGACGCCAATTGGCGCCTTTCTCATATCGCCACCATTGAAACATGTTATTCAGCGGTACTCGTCCCGGGGTCGGCGTGAAGACCGTCGAGCCCGCAACCAGATTCTCTGGCGGTGCCGTCGGAAACTCTTCCTTGGTCGGGGCAATTTCGGCAATCGTCCGGTAGCCTGTCGCCTCGACGAACTTGGCAAACTGCTCATTCGTAACCTCCGTCGCATCCATCCAGAACCCGTCCACTTTGACGCGATGAACCGGCTGCGCGTCCCGCGTCACTCCCGGCTGCGCGCACAAACTTTCGCACTCCGCGTTGGTGCCCATCGAGAATTCCCCGCCGGGAATCCACACCATCCCCTCCGGCGGATCTCCGGATGGCTGCGTTTTGTTTTCGACCGTCGGAAGAAAGGGCGATCCGGTCGTTCCGCTATCAGCGGCGGAGACGTCGAGGGCGAGAGCGAAAAGGACGAAACCGGTTCGCAGGAGTGATGTTGATTGCATATTGCTGCTGGTGCTTCGCTTCATGAATTAATGGGTTTGCGTTTCGCCGGTCATGGGGACGAATCGTACGGGCAGGACTTCTTTCTGCACGAGCTTACTGCCTTGTTTTTCGAAGACGTAAAGAGTCTGACTGGCGTCGTCGCCGACGGGGATGACCATCCGGCCACCATCTTTGAGCTGCTCAACCAGTGGCTGGGGAATTTCATCCGGTGCGCACGTGACAATGACCGCATCGAACGGCGCTTCCTCGGGCCAGCCGCGAAAGCCGTCTCCGGAGCGCACGTGCACGTTCTGATATCCGAGTCGGGCGAACGTCCGCGTGGCCTGCTTTGCCAGATCATCGATGATTTCAATCGTGTAAACATCCCGCACCCGCGACGCGAGTACCGCCGCCTGATAGCCCGATCCCGTGCCAATCTCGAGCACCCGGTCCGTTGGCTTCGGCGCCAGCTTTTCTGTCATGAACGCCACGATGAATGGCTGGGAAATGGTCTGCCCGTGCCCGATGGGTTGCGGACAGTCCTGGTAGGCGTAAGCGCGCAGATGCTCGGGAACGAATTCATGCCTCGGCACCTCGCGCATGGCCTTCAGCACACGTGCATCCTGTAGCCCGCGAGCAGCGATCTGCGCTTTCACCATTTTCGCGCGGGCGGTCTCAAAGTCCATGGCTCGCGAGCATCCGCCTGATAGCAAGCCCAGGGCGGTAGTGAAGCAACGAGTGATCCATGTTCTTTGCATCGGCGCTCCTTATCTCGCGGACGTTTTCGAATCATGCAAGGGGCGGGCTCCTCCTGTCCTCAAGCATCCTGGAGCAGCAACCGAAACGGCTTGTTTCGGCCATACCGGTAAGCCCGAAAGCCACGTTCGTCGCAGGTGACGATTTGATCAGTTTCCAGATCCTCTGCCAGGATGACCAACGTTGCATCTGCGAAGTCCATCGGCGTGTCAGCGTAAGTGGCCATCAGCATTCCGGCTGATCGAAGTCGCGGATGAGTGAACGAGTCGCAGATGTCGATCCGTGGAGTTTCGAGGAACTCGAAAAGGCGCTGGATGCCATCCCTGACGTCCTGGAGGAAAAAGGTAGCCTCCGTAACCACGGCTCCTGTTGTCACTAGCCGCCCCTGCAATGGTTGAAATCGAGGTAGGACCCACCCATGATGCGGATCGCTACGGTCGAGGATTGCCACGATGGGACCAGTATCCAACATGATCGGCTTCATGTCCGCCAGTTCCGTTCACGGATAAGCTGCTTGAGAGGATGGGGTGCTCCGGTTGTTTCTGACGAATCGACTGACCCTGCCAGATGCCCGACCCGCTCCCCAAAGGTTCGAGCATCGAGATCACGGTCTAGCAGATCACGAATGTACTCCGACTCGGTCTTCTTCACCGCCTCCGCCGCCCGTTTCAACGCCGCCCGTTGCTCTTTCGGAATACGAATGGTGAGCGTGGAAGTGTTCATGGAGGGCAGCTTACATAGTGCACGACGGAGCGCAAGACACTCGTTCACTCATGCTTCCGACGGGCTTTCTGCGAAAGACTTCGTCCTTTTCTTGTTCAATATTCGCATTCTTCGCGTCAGCTATCAGCCTCAACCCTCAACCCCGAAGGGCTTCCTTCGATTCTCCAAACCCGCCCAACGCTGACGTGAGAACAAGCAGTCGGAACTGCGTGACTGCCGGTTGCACCCTCACCTCAACACCTCACTGCACGCGATGGCATATCGGGGACAAATCGAAGCCCCCGATCGAACGCTTGGTGGCAGGGTGTCACCCAAACATGGAGCCGGGTGGTTCGACTCCGCTGTGCTCCGCCCACCATGACCGCAATTGGGTGCGCCTCGATCACTTGGCCCGGCCGTTATTGCCCGCGTTGACAGCTTCGAGGTGGGCCGCGGCTTGCGCGACGTCCGCTTTCGTGGCCAGACCCGCCGCGAGGAGTTGCTTTTGCCGCTCGAGGTTGGCTTGAGCAAATTCCAGTTGGCGCTTTTGGTAGAGGGCCTCGGCTTCGCTCGCCAATTGCTCGGACTGCCGGAGTGAAGCCTCCGCCGTGGTCAGGATTTCGCGATTGGCATCGCCTTTGGCCGCGCGGGCCTGGAGTTGCTCGACTTGCTGCCGCCAATGTACCACGCGAGCCCGGGCGAGGCGGACGGACGCGGCGGCTGTCCGGCCCATGGCCTGTTCCACTTCCACTTTGGAAATGACGCCGGCCTTTTGCAGCTTCTGCCAGCGTTCCTCGCGTCGTTTGGCACGCTCGTAGTCGGCTTCCGCGGATTCCAGATCGGGCAGTGCAGGCCCGCCTTCATCGGGTTTCACATCATAAAGCTGAAGGCTGGGCTCGAACTCGAGCGGGCCGCTTCCGTCGTGTTGCGGCAGGTCGTCGTCGACCCCGGCAGCACGGACCACAGTCGCGCCGACAAGAAAGATCAGCGCTGCGAATTGAGATAGCTTTGCCATGCCTCGGGCAGCGGCGCGCGTTCGACGTCGTCGGCGATGCGTCCTTCGAATGCGGGATCAAACGTAGTTGAAGTGCCATAAACCATGATGGCATCAGTACTGCCTTCGACGCGGAGAGCGTGCGCGACGCCCGGCGGAATCACGACGCCGACGTTGTTTGAGCCGCGGGTGTCGTCGCCCTCGATGATAAAACGCATGGTGCGTGCAGGCATTCCCGCTCGCGCTTCCACCAGCAGCATTTCGATGTTTCCGCGGACAAAAAACATGGCGTCCCACTGCTCGCGATCGTAGGGGCGCATCGAAAAATCGGCCGAGTGGTCGAGGAACAACCGTTTGAACCATTCTTCAGGCGCCGCGTCTTTCGGGATGAAGGGAGGATGAATATGAAAGCCTTTCGCGGTGCCGACGAACATGGTGGCAGTGGCCCATTGTCGCGGCCAGAACGAGATGGCGGCCAGCGGTCCGTCCGACTCCCGGGCTAATTCGCCAAAGAAACCACGATGTCGCTGCGGAAAGACCCGGCGACCGAAAATCTCCACGCCGGGAATCCAGGCCTCGAGCAATTCGCCCCGTTTTCCGACCAGTTCCCCAGCTTCGACGCCAGCAGTGCCCAACCGTTCCGCCAGCGAGCCTGCCGAATAATCGCGGGTGCTCAGTGCGTTTTGTGCGTGTTGGGAAAGGCCGTGCCAGCGGTTGGTCATGCGCGCATGATGTATCGGTTCGAACGCGCCGGCGCAAATCCCGCGATTTAAGGATTTGCCCCTGGGGAATGATGGCGCCGCTTCGGCGGAAGCAACGCCTCGACGAATGGGAAGAGCGCTTCGCTAAGAATCGACTTGAAGCGGGTTTACTGTCTGCGACCGATCCTTGTCGCGACCGCTCCGTTTTCTCCATGAATTTTCGCACCACCTGCATTGTTGTTCCGGCGATGGCCCTGCTGCTGGTGGGGCGCGTGCGAGCGGAGGAAAGCACCACGGAATTCGAAACGACGATTCGCCCGCTCCTGAACGAGTTTTGTTTGAAGTGTCACTCGACCGAAAAGCAGAAGGGCGATCTCGATCTGGAGCGCTTTACCACGTTTGAGGAAGTAAAGCGGCACGCCAAAGTCTGGCAGAGTGTCGAAGAGCAGCTCGGGCTCGGCGAGATGCCACCCAAGGAAAAACCGCAACCGTCCCCGCAGGACAAAGCGCGTCTGGCCTCCTGGGTGCACGGCGTGCTCGGGAAACTCGCCCTTGAACGCGCTGGTGACCCTGGTCCGGTGGTCCTGCGCCGGCTGTCCAATGCCGAATACACCTGGACCGTGCGCGATCTGACTGGCATTGCGTCCCTCGATCCGGCGCGGGAATTTCCCGTCGATGGTGCCGCGGGCGAAGGTTTTTCCAATGTCGGCGCCGCGCTGGTGATGTCTCCGGCCACGCTGACCAAGTATCTCGACGCGGCCAAGGATATCGCCGCACACGCGGTCCTGTTGCCCGACGGAATTCGGTTTTCGGAGAAGACCACGCGGCGTGATTGGACGGACGAAATGCTCGCGCGGATTCGGAATTTCTACGCGCGATACAGTGACTCGGGCGGGGCGCAGAAAGTGAATTTGCAAGGCGTGGTGTTCGACACGAATGGCGGCGGACGGTTGCCGGTCGAGGAATATCTCGCAGCGACCCTGGCGGAGCGTGATGCGCTGACGAACGGCGCAAAGACCATCGAAACTGTGGCGCGCGAGCACAGCCTGAATGCAAAGTATCTCGGTCTGCTTTGGAATACGCTCCAGAGCGAGGAACCTTCGCTGCTGCTCGACGAGTTGCGTGCGGCCTGGCGCGCCGCCGGACCGGCTGAGGCGGAAAAGTTGGCCGCGAACATCGCTGTCTTCCAGAAAGCGCTTTGGAAGTTTTCCAGCGTCGGACAAATCGGCAAGACCGGCGGACCGAAAGCGTGGATGGAACCGGTAGATCCCGTAACTGACCGCCAGGAAATCCGGTTGAAAATGCCGGCGGCATCCGAGGGAAACGAGGTCGTCATTTCATTGCAAGCTGGCACCGCGGGCGACGGTAGTGATCACGATGCCGTGGTATGGGAACAGCCGCGGCTGGTCGCACCCGGTCGTCCTGATTTGCTCCTGCGGGATTTGCGGCCCATCGCCCAAGGTTTTGAACAACGCCGTGCGCGCATCTTTTCCAGTGCCGCCAAGTGCCTCGCCGCCGCCACTGAAGCCAGTGCGAATGGAGGCAGTGCCAACGTGGCTGATCTCGCGGAGCGCCATGGCGTGGATACGGACGTGCTCGCGGCCTGGCTCGGCTACCTGGGCATCGGCTCGAGCGGTGAGGTAACGATCGATTCCCTGTTGGAACGGCAAATCCCGAGGTCCACGGAGTTTGATTTCATCAAGGGTTGGGGCGGTGATGATGCGTTGAGCGTGCTGGCCAATTCTTCCGATCAGCACGTCCGTATTCCTGGCAATATGAAGCCGCACGGAATCGCCGTGCACCCGCTGCCAGCGCGCGCAGTGGCTGTCGGTTGGCGCAGTCCGATTGCCGCGGCGATGAAAATCTCCGCGCACATTCAGCATGCGCATCCGGAGTGCGGAAATGGCGTGACCTGGTCGCTGGAATTGCGCCGGGGTCAGACGCGGCAGCGGCTGGCGGGAGGCGTGGCTCAAGGCGGGAATGAGGGCCAGGCTGGCCCGATCGAAAACGTGGCCATTCAGGCCGGCGATCTGATCTCGATCGTCATCGGTCCGCGCGACGGGAACCATTCCTGCGACCTTACCGCGATCGACCTGACGATCAGTGGCGGTGGTCAAACCTGGGATCTGGCGCGGGAGATTTCGCCGAACATTCTGGCGGGCAATCCACACGCCGATGCCGAAGGTCGCGCCGGAGTTTGGACGTTCTACAGTGAGCCGACTACCGGCGAGGACATCGGTTCTATTCCGCAGGGCTCGGTGCTGGCGCGGTGGCAGTCGGCGGCGACGGCCGACGAGCAGCAACGGCTTGCCCAAGCGGTCCAGCAGCTCTTGGAAAGCGGCGGAGCAGCAGCGGCAAAAGATTCTCCGGATGCGGCGCTCTACCGCCAACTTGCATCCCTGCGGGGTCCGCTGTTCAACGATGCGTTCAAAGCAACGCCATCATCGGACATCGTGGAAGGGAAGTGGGGGCTAGCCGCCGATCGATTTGGGAAAATGCCGAACGGCACTGCGATCGATCCCGCCAGTCTGGGTGCGCAGGCCCCGGACGTGATCGAGATCCATCTGCCGGCGGACCTCGTGGAAGGCTGTGAGTTCGTCACGACTGGGGTTTTGCACGAGCAGGCGGGTGCTGACGGCAGTGTACAACTACGGGCGGTCATCGGCCCGGCGGCGGCGCTCACGACGATGGCCACGGACGTGCCGATCATTGCGCGAAACGGTAGCCCGACGCGCGCCCGCATCGAATCGGCATTTGCAGCGTTCCGCGAACTGTTTCCGGCCGCGCTGTGCTACACAAAGATCGTTCCGGTGGATGAGGTGATCACGCTGATCCTCTTCCATCGCGAAGATGACGCTTTGTGCCGACTCATGCTCGGGGACGCGGAAAAGGTGGAGCTCGATGGGATGTGGGACGATCTGCGTTTCATCAGCCAGGACGCCCTGACGATGGTCTCGGTCTTCGATCAACTCTGGCAATACGCCACTCAGGACGCCGACCCCAAAGTCTTCGAACCGCTGCGACAGCCAATCCGCGATGGCGCCGCGGCCTTCAAAGAGCGGCTTACGGCGGCTGAGCCGCGCCAGCTCGAAAGCGTGCTCGACTTCGCTGCGCTGGCGTGGCGGCGGCCCATCACGGACGCGGATCGACAGGAATTGCAGGGGCTTTATCGGCGGCTGCGCGATGAGGAACTTCCTCACGAAGCGGCGCTGCGGCTCACGCTGGCGCGCGTTCTTGTCGCCCCGGAGTTTCTTTACAAAATGGAGGAACCTGCGGACAGCGCGACGCAGGCGCCGGTAAACGACTGGGAACTCGCGGCGCGACTCAGTTATTTTTTGTGGTCTTCGACGCCCGACGCTGAACTGCGGGAGGCCGCCGCCGGCGAACCGCCTGCACGAACCGGACCCTCTTCTCGCGCAAACGCGCCGGCTGCTGGCGGACTCTCGCGTCGAGCGCCTGGCCAGCGAGTTTGCAGGCCATTGGCTGCACACCTACGGCTTCGATCGTTTCGACGAAAAGAGCGAACAAGTGTTCCCCACCTTTGCCAGCGTTCGGGTGGCGATGAATGAGGAGCCGATCCGCTTTTTTCAGGACCTTTTCCAACGCGACGGGTCGGTGCTCGATCTCCTCGATGCCGATTACACCTTCGTCAATGAAACGCTCGCAAATCACTATGGCCTCAATGGCGTGAGCGGCGATGAATGGCGTCGCGTCGAGGGAGTGCGCGCTCGTGGCCGGGGCGGGATTCTCGGGTTTGGTGCGGTGCTGGCGAAGCAATCAGGCGCTTCGCGCACGAGCCCCATCCTGCGCGGGAACTGGCTCAGCGAAACACTCCTCGGCGAACGTCTGCCGCGTCCGCCCAAGGGCGTTCCCGTGCTTCCCGACGATGCGGGTGCCACCGCCGAATTGACCGAGCGGCAGCTTACCGAAAAGCATGTCAACGACCCGAGTTGCGCGCGCTGCCATGATCGGATTGATCCGTTCGGATTTGCCCTCGAACATTTCGACGCCATCGGGCGCTTCCGTGAAACCGACGCCGCTGGCCGCGTCATCGATACGCGAGTGAAACTGGCCGACGGCACGGAGTTCGATGGCCTCGATGGACTGCGCGACTATTTTCTCCATCAACGACGCGATGCCTTCGTCCGGCAATTCTGCCGCAAGCTTCTTGGCTACGCGCTCGGCCGCGGGGTGATCCTTTCCGATCAGCCGCTGCTCGAAAAAATCGAGGAACGTCTTGCTGCCAACGGCTGGCGCGTGAGCATCGCCATCGAAGAGATCGTCAATAGCCGTCAATTTCGCGAGATTCGCGGGCAGGCCGTGGCTTTCGATGACGTGGCGCAGAACTGATGACCCGAGAGCACCGGGCCGTGAGGCGGCGCTTAGGGCGCGACCTCAAAGCCGGCAATCACGGGTGCGATGCCTTTGATCGCGGAGGAAATCGATCCGACGGTGTCGAGCCCCGCTCCGCCTTCGAAGAAGGCCTGCCCGACGAATTTCAGAGCGCTGCGAGGAGCGTCGCTCCCGAGCGCGAGCGTGTCGTCGCCGTCTCCGAGATGCACGAGGACGAGACCGCGAAAAGCCGTGCTGCCGAGCTGGTCTTCCGTTTCCACCACGAAGGAGTCGTCACCCGCGCCCAAAGTGGCGACGAATGCGCCGAGGAATTTGCTGCCTTCGATTGAGATTCGATCCGTCCCGTTCCCGCCATCGATGCGGACGGAGGCAATCTCAGCATTGGAAATCCTAATGTCGGTGTCTCCTGCGCTTTCGATTCTGAGGAGTCCAGCGAAGTGGGCGCGATCGGCAGCACCCCCGTTGTCGATGGATACCGAGGCGGCGCCACCACCCAGTTTTAATATCGTTGGCCCGACGTCCGCCACATTCAACCCCAGCGCGACGACACTTTCGCCGGACCGATTAACAAACTTGAGGCGATCGATACTTTCTCCCCGCGCCGCGTCAAAGTGAAACTCCGTCATGGCTTGCCCGGCCTTCATATCCACCAGCCCTGCTTGCAACAGGTTGGCCGTCTCGATGAAGACCCGATCCGCGCCGGCGCTCGGCTCCCGACTAAAGGTTCCGCGATATCGAAGGCCGCCCGCGAGCGTGAGCTCCGACGACTCAAGATGAAGTTCACTCGCCGCTGGCAACGAGTCGTGGTCATTTCTAAAGGTCAACCTTTGTTCCATCACAAGCTGATCCGAGCGGATCGTCGCCGTCAGCGAATTCGCGCTACCGCCGATCTTCGCCAGATCGTGCGTCGCGATCGCGGGCGCGGCCACCAGAAACGAAAAATCACCGCCTTGAAAATCGGCGAAGAATTTGCCGCCGAAATCGAGCGATTGCTGAGCCGTAAGCTCGAGGGCTTTCCCGTCGCCGCTCGCGAATATTTGGGTGTCGCCGGTGACGCGCAGGGATTTCAGGCCTTTCGTTTCGAGTGTCGTTGCGCCATGGCCCAGGCTCACGTTCAGATCGCCGCGCACATCGATCGCCCCCGCCAGTTCCATGGAACTCGCGCCCTCGGTGCCGACGAGGGTCATATTTCCAACGGAAATATTTCCGGCGAGTTGAAATGAAATTGATGTCAGATCGGGCCGCCCGACGCGGCGCGAATCTGAATAAACTTTAATCCCGCCCACCGAGCCATCCAGCCGGGATTCCACCGCCAGGCTGACTTCGCGGGCCGACTTCGGATTGTAGGAGAATTGAATATCTTCAGCGATCCGTAGGCGGTCCGTCCTGACGGTCAGGCTGGCCGATTCCGAATGGTGGCTGAACTGGAGGCCATGACGCACCACCTTGAGTTTCTGCTCCGGAATTAGCATGACGTCGGGGGAATCCAGCAGCGTAATGGCTTTGGCCACATTGAGCACGCGAGGATCCGCGATGACTGAGCCGACATTTTCCACGCTCAAGACGCCCCCAATTTTCACGACGTCCCCGGTCAGCCTGAGTGATCCGAGGTGACCCGACGGTCCGATCCCGAGGGCGCCTCCGATATTGACGGAATCGAGCGTTACCTCGCTCCCGTCAGCCAGCGCAATGCCCACTGATCTACTCGTGGTGAGCCCGTGGACGGACAGCGTTTTCGCCACCCCCGACTCTGCGAGCACCTCGAACTTTCTGATTGGTGAATTGATGGTGACGAGGTCGAGTAATTCACCGCGATATTTGAACTGGGTATCGCCGTCGCCCAGATCCGTGATTTGGAGGGCGCCAGAGGTTTTGATGACATCGATGCGATTGGCTTCCGCGTCTCCGGACAGCTCGAGAACGCCATGGTGGGAAAAAGTGACGGTGACCAGCCCCGCCGGAGCAATCCGCGTCTCGAGGGCTTCGGGGCCAGAATAGATCGAATTCATAGGGGAGAAGACACTTTAAGGGCCCGTAGCAGCGGGGAATCACGAGTGCCAGCGACATTCCAATCACTCGAAATATTTTCAATCGACCAAAGACATTCACCCGAATGCGGCTTTCCTACGAAGACGGCCCACATAACGTGGTCCCAATCGCCACCATGAATACTCATCGCTTCAGCCGCCGCACATTCCTCCGGGGTCTCGGCGTCACCATGGCTCTGCCTTGGATGGAATCGATGACGGTTTGGGGTGACGAACCGCGCGGCACGGAGCCGGCGAGTGAGGCCCCGCTGCGATTCGCCGCGCTTTTTTCCGGGAACGGTTTTCATAGCAGGGAGTGGTGGGCGAAGGGCGACGGCAAGGCGATGGAACTCGGAGCGGTGCTCGAACCGTTGTCTGACGTTCGCGAGAAGATGTTATTCATCCGCGGCCTCTTCAATGCGGAGGCGCTGAAAGGGAACATCCACAGTTCACAGACTGGCAATCTGCTCTCCGGTGCGCCACTGGCCTCGGGCGGCGAAATTCGCTCGGGCACAAGCATCGACCAGGCGCTGGCGCAACGCTACGGCCGCGAAACCAAGGTCCCGAGCCTGGTGCTGGGTTGCGAGCAATCGAACCCGAGCGTGCACAAGAACTATTCAATGCTCTACAGCTCGCATATTTCGTGGAGCAGCCCGACGACGCCAACCCCGCTCGAACTGTATCCGGCGCTCGCCTTCGACCGGCTGTTCAAAGATGAAGTCCAGCGCGGCGATCAGAGCGTCCTCGATGCCGTCCTCGAAGATGCCCAGGACCTGCGGCGCGGAGTCAGCGCGCGGGACCAACAGAAACTCGATGAGTATCTCGACTCGGTGCGCGAGGTGGAATTGCGCATCGAACATGCGGGTCAGCGCGGCGAAGTGCAGGGCTGGCGGCCGACGCTCGAGCAGCCCAATATTCCGCGTCCGGCTGACGGCATTCCTCAGGACATCGGCGAGCATATGCGCATCATGAGCGACATTCTGGTGCTCGCCTTTCAGACCGATACGACGCGTCTGTGCACGCTGAAGCTGAACAACGACCATTCATCCCTGCGCTTCCCGAACCTCGGCGTGGATTACATGATCCATCATTTGCTCTCTCACAGCGACGGCGCGGACTGGCTGAAGGTGAACCGTTTTTTCCTCGATCAGCTCGCCTACATCGCGCGCAAACTCGATGCGATCCAGGAAGGCGAACGCACGGCGCTGGACAATTCGCTGCTGCTGTTCTGTTCGTCGATGCTGACCGGCAATCACGATGCCACCCAGCTCCCCGTGATCATGCTGGGCGGTGCGGGCGGACGGGTGAAAGGTGGGCGGGTGCTGGATTACACGGGCAAACCCGAACGTCAGATGTGCCGGCTGTATCTCTCGATCATGGACAAGTTCAATGTCCGCCCCGGCAGCTTCGGTGATGCGAATTCGCCGTTGGAAGAGGTGTAAGAGGAGCAATACCGGGGGTTCTGGGAGGATCCCCACTCCTACCCCAATCTGGAACCACCCGCCGACGGTCGGAGGTCCGCCCCGCATCGCTCCGGTGGGAAGATCTATCTGGCGTTCAACCCCATCATCCCTCGGAAATTCGCTTCCCATGTCCGCATCGGGCAAGGCAACGTCCCGGCCCGATGCATTCCACGGTCCGCGTTCGCTTTGCTCCTTCGCCCACGGGCTATCTCCACGTGGGTGGGGCGCGCACCGCTTTGTTCAATTGGCTTTTCGCCCGGCACCACGGCGGGCGATTCGTTCTGCGGGTCGAGGATACCGACCAGGCGCGCAACACGGAGGAAGCCGTGCGGGTGATATTCGATGGCCTGCGTTGGCTCGGGTTGGATTGGGATGAAGGTCCAGGGGCAGGCGGCGATGACGGGCCGTATTTTCAAAGCCAGCGCGAAGCCATTTATCTCCGGCACTTCGAGACTTTGCGCGCGGGCGGGCATCTCTATGAAGATCAAGGTGCCTGGCGGTTTCGGTTTCGGCGCGAGAAAGTCGAGTTCGACGACCTCATTTGCGGTTCGATCGCCATCGATTTCACCAAGGCCGAAACGTCACCGGACATGACGATCCGCCGCCCGGATGGCTCGTGGATCTTTCATTTTGTGAATGTGGTGGATGATCTCGAAATGCGCATCTCCCACGTGATTCGGGGCGAAGACCATCTCTCGAACACCCCGAAACACATCCAGCTGTACCAGGCGCTCGGTGCGACAGCGCCCCGGTTTGGGCACATCCCGCTGATTCTGAATCCCGACGGATCGAAGATGAGCAAGCGCGATCAGGGCGCCAGCATCACAAGCTACATGGAAGGCGGCTACGTGCCGGAGGCAGTGGCGAATTATCTGTGTCTGCTCGGCTGGTCACCGAAGGATGATCAGGAAAAGATGGATCTCGCGGAAATTGTCGAACGCTTTGACCTCGCCAATGTGAACCGCAAGGGCGCGCAGTTTGATCTCGCGAAATGCGACTGGCTGAACGCGCAATACCTCCAGGCGATGCCGATCGATCGCTACCGGGAACTGGCGGAGCCGTTGCTGACGAAAGCCGGTCTTCCGACCGAGTCGGCTGCAGTCGATCCGGTGCTCGAACTGGAGAAAATGAAGGTGACGCACCTGACCGAGATCCCGGACCGCATCACATTTTTTTTCAATGAGGAGTATCCGTACGATGCTGCTGCCGTGGAAAAGTCATTGCGAAAACCTGGAGCGCTCGATCGCCTGGCGCAGCTGGCGGATCACTATCGAGGTGTGGAGCCCTGGGAGGCGCGCATCTCGAAGCGGAGCTGAAAGCGCTGGCCGGTCAGGCTGGCTGCAAGCCGGCGGAATTCATTCATCCGGCGCGCGTGGCCGCGAGCGGACGCGGCGTCGGTCCCAGTCTCTATCACATGCTCGAAGTGCTCGGGAAAGACCGCGTTCTCGCGCGCTTCCAGCGCACGCTCGATACATTCCAAACCCCATGAAGGACGTTTATTCACTCGACGATTTGCGGCAATGGAAAACCGCGGTGGGCGATGAAAAACCGCCGCTCAAGCTCGCCGTCATTGGTGACCCGGTCGCCCATTCCGCGTCGCCGCCCATGCACAATGCCGCGCTCGAGGCGTGCGGGATCGACGCCCGTTATTGCCGCCTGCACATCCGCCCCGGGGAACTCGAGGAAGCGTTCCGGCTGCTCCCGGAGAATGGCTTCATTGGGGTGAATTGCACCATTCCGCACAAGGTCGAAGCCTTGCGTCTGGTCCATGGCTCGGACGAACACGCTCGCCGCATCGGAGTGGTGAATACCGTCGTGGTCGAGAATGGTGAGTTGCTCGGATTCAATACGGATGGCCCCGGTCTGGTGCGTGCGCTGCGGGCGGAATTTGGCGTCGATTTACGCGACCTGCGCGTGATGATCCTCGGGGCGGGCGGAGGAGCGGGACGCGCTATCGCCATGCAATGCGGTTTGGAGGGATGCGAGCGTTTGGTGCTGGTGAATCGCACCCTGGAAAAGGCGCAGGCACTGGCCGGGGAACTCGCCCCCGTTTTCGCTGGGGCGCGTCTCGTTGGTCCCGGCGAACGGCTCGAAATTGCCCCGTGGACGGAATCCGCATTGCGTCCGCAGATTTCGCAGACCGACCTGATCATCAATTGCACCTCGGTCGGAATGAAACGGACCGATTCCTCGCCTCTCCCGAGCGCGCTGCTCCAACCGCATTTGCTGATCTACGACACCATTTATACGGCCAATCGCACACGCCTGATGGAGGCTGCGGACGAAGCTGGCGCGCGTTCGGCCAACGGTCTTTCCATGCTGCTCCATCAAGGCGCGCTTTCGTTCGAGATTTGGTTCAATCGCGAAGCGCCGCTGGCCGTGATGCAGGCGGCCCTGCTTGCCCACGCCCGCTGAACGATGGCTCCCAATCCCAATGCTGCTCGTGCGCCTACTCGTCCCGAGGCGAGCTTTTCGATTGGGAGTAGGAGCAGGAGCATGATTAAGAGAAAGGGCTTTTCCGCATGACCTTTCAGATCGGCTTAGTGCTTTTTTTGCTGCTCGCGCTCGTGGTGATGTTCGCCACGGAGAAGCTGTCGGTTGATCTCATTACCCTGATTCTACTGATCACGCTCGTGGCCAGCGGCATCCTGTCCGCGGATGAAGCCTTTGCGGGCTTTAGCAGCGACATCCTGATCATTCTCGGGTCGATCTTCGTGATCAGCGGCGCGCTGCGGGAGACCGGTGTTCTTGATGTGATCGCCGGTCGGCTTATGCGGGTGGCGGGCAATAATCCGACCCGCATCACTCTCGCGCTCATGGTCACGGCGGCGAGCGTGTCGGCGTTCATGAGTAACACTGCCGTGACCGCGATGCTCACGCCGCCGACCGTCGGCTTGGCAAAACGCGCCGGGATGGCGCCCTCGAAACTCCTCATGCCGCTCGCCTTTGCTTCGATCCTCGGCGGGACGTGCACCCTCATCGGCACCTCGACGAATGTGGCCGTCAGCGGATTCATCAAGCACTCCGGCATGGAGCCGTTGCATCTGTTTGAGTTCCTCCCGCTTGGGCTCGTCTTCGTGGGCGTTGGCATTACCTACATGATGCTGGTTGGCATCCGGTTGCTCCCCGCGCATTCGGAGGCAGACCTGACCACGCGCTACGCCATGCGTGATTATCTCAGCGAAATCATTGTCATGCCGGGTTCGCCGCTGGTGGGAAATCTGAGCTACGATTCGGATTTGAACGTGCTTGGGTTTCGCGTCCTGAAGATCGTTCGGGGCGACAAGGAACTCGTGCCGGACTCTCGCGTCATTATCGAGGAGGGCGACACGCTGCTGGTCGAGGGTCAGGCGGCGACCTTGATCAAGGTGAAGAAGATTGAGGGCATCGAGATCAAGGCTGACGTCACGCTCGGCGATCGTGATCTGGAAGGCACGGACCTGCGGATCGCCGAGGTGCTCGTGACGCCGACGAGTGATCTCGCAGGACGCACGCTCAAGGAAGCGAACTTTCGCCAGACTTCCGGCCTGACTGTCCTGGCGCTCAATCGCGCCGGGTCAGGCCCTGGTGGAAAAAGTCAGCGACACCATCCTGCGCATCGGTGACGTGCTCCTCGTGCAGGGTCCGGAGAACCGGCTTGCCTCCGCCGACCGCAGTCCGGAACTGGCGGTCCTCGATGAAGTAACGCAGCCGTTTTACGATCCACAGAAGGGTCTCATCACGGTCGTCATGTTCCTCGCTGCAGTGATCATCGGAACCTTCGGCGGCATCGCAATCGGCTACCCGACATTTTCGGGCGGGCTCGGATTTCACACGTGGTTTCACATTAAGGTGCCGCTCTCGGTGGCTTTTCTGGGCGCCGCTGTCGTCACCGTGCTCCTGCGTTGCATCACCGCGGAAAAGGCGTACGAAATGATGGACTGGAAGCTCCTGATCCTGGTCGGCGGCATGACCGCGTTCGGTCGGGCCATGGAAGTCGACCGGGGCTGCGGCGTATCTCGCGGATCATTTGGTCCTTTGGTTTTCACCCTTTGGACCGACGGCCATCCTCGGAGGATTTATCGCCGTGACCGTGCTCCTTACACAGCCCATGTCGAATGCCGCCGCTGCACTCGTCGTCCTGCCGGTGGCGCTGCAGACGGCCACACAACTCGGCGCCAACCCGCGTAGTTTTGCCATCGCGATCATGCTGGCCGCGTCGACGAGTTTCATCGCGCCGTTCGAGCCTTCGAACATCCTGGTCTATGGACCGGGCAAATACCGCCTGATGGATTTTGTGCGCGTCGGCCTCGGCCTGACCATCATCCTTGCCGTCGTGGTGCTGTTTGCGGAGCCCTACTTTTTCCCGCTTTTTGAGCATAAGTGAGTCCGTCATCGTTGGAGTTGTCAGAATTGCGCGCGATTGATTACCTGCGCGCCATGAAACCGCTGCTCCTCCCGTCCGTCGCCTGCCTGCTCGCACTCGTCTCCATCGGCTGCCTCACCACTCCGACCTCCGATTCCGGCGGAATGGGCGCGGTGACCGTCCAAAATACGAATGTATCCGCCATCACTTCCGCGGCGCAGAATGTCTTTGCTCAATCCGGCTATTCGATGGGCCCCGTGAATCCGCCTTCCTGGATCGCTTTTGAAAAACCAGCCGGCGGATTTGGAAAGGTGATGTGGGGGGGCTTCGACGAAAAGACGACGATCCGGGTTCGCCTCTCGATGACGCCGCTGCCGGGCACGAACAATTACCGGCTCAGCACGCGGGTCTATAGCGTGAACAGCGCGGGAGAATTGGGCATTGAAGACAAGCACCAGTTGAGCGGCCTCTGGCAGGGACAATTTGAGTCCCTTCTGAAAAAGATCGCTGCTCAGGCCGGCGGTGCCGGGCCGGGATTTTAGCGGCGCCAGGCGACCCGCAGTTGTGTCGGGTGACGGAACGCCCAGGATTCTTGTTTCGGACCGTCCGGAATCGAGCGCACCCGCTATCCTTTGGGGCGGGCGCGGCGTGTGCGCTTCTTTATTTCGAGCGGGAAATTTCGGCGCATGATCAGTTCCGTGCCTTCTTTTTTCAGGTTGTAGTCGACTTGATCAAAGGCGCGTTTGATCAGGTGAATGCCGAGGCCGCCGGGTTGCACGAGATCGAGCGGGCGGCCCTGGAGCATCGCGGGTTCGCACTGCGTGCCAAAATCGCGCAGCCGAAACACCACACCTTTCTCACGGCGCTCACACACGAGCACGACGAGGTGATTTGGTTCGTGATGATAGGCATAGCGAATGACGTTGGTGCAGGCTTCGTCGAGACCCAGCACGATCAGATCCTTTTCCGCATCGGTGAAGGCCACCGATTTCAAAAACTGCCGCACGAAATCACGGACGAGGCCAAGATTGCCGGGATGGCTGGCGAATTCGATCTCGGTTTTCATCGGAATCCAAATACCAGCATGGTCAGATCGTCGTGAGGATCAGCATCACCACGGTGCTGGCGTTCTCCCTCCTCGAGAGCGCAGACCACAGCGGCTGCCTCGGCAAAAGGGCCATGCAGCAGTGCGCTGACACCGGTGGCGTGCAGGGGCTCGCGCGCCGCATTAAAGGATTCGCTCAAGCCATCGGTATAGGTGATCAGCCAGTCGCCCTCCCCAAGGGTGGCGGTCACGTTGTGATACATCCGTCCGGGCGCGATGCCCAACGGCGGACCGCCGGGTACTGAAATATCTTCCGGCGGCCCGTCCAGTCGGGCGCAGATCGGTTGGCAATGGCCGGCACTGGCCAACTCGACCTGCCGTTGCGTGGTATCGACCCGGCCCAACAGAGCGGTGATGAACATGCCGCGGATGGTTTGCTCGCACAGGAGATCATTCCAGCGGTTAAGCGCCCGGGACGGGTTCATCCGGGAATGCAGGATGAGGCGCAGCGTGCTCAGTGCCTGCGCCATGAGCAGGGCGGCCGGCATTCCTTTTCCCGACACGTCGCCGATCACGAAAAAGAACTGCCCGTTCCGCACCTCGATCACATCGTAAAAGTCTCCGCCGACAAATCGCGCGGGGCGGTAGGCAGTGGCGAACTGAACTCCGTCCCGCTCCGGCAGCGTCTGGGGCATGAAGCTTTTTTGGATGTCGCGGGCGAAAGTGAATTCCTGCTCGATCCGCTCGCGTTCGCGCTGCCGTTCGATCGCCCGCAGCTTGTAGATCGCCGTGGCGGCCATGGTGCCGTACGCTTCGAAAGCCGTCAGATCATCCACATCGAACGAATCGCGTTGCAGCGGATTCAGCACCTGCAGGACGCCGATTTCCTTGCCATCGCGCACCAATGGAACGCACAGGATGGAACGTGTGCGGAAGCCGGTTTGGCGATCCGCGTCCCGGAAAAAGCGCGGGTCGGCGTAAGCGTCCGGCACGAGGAGTGATTGCCCATTCTGCAGCACCCATCCGGAAATGCCGTGCCCGCGCGGAACAATCAACTTCCTGGGATGCCCTGAGTCGACGCTGTCGTCGCTGCTGGCGACGGCCAATTCCAGATCGCCGTTGTCGTTGACCAGGAATAGAGAGGCGGCCTCGGTGCCGATGACCCGGCGTGCGACATCGAGAATGGCGGGCAGCAATTCGGCGGACGCAGTGATGCCATTGATGAGGGCGCTCACCTCGACGAGACCTTTGTAAAGGTCGAGCTGATGCTGGAGCCGTTCGGGAGTCATGCGCGGATGCGGGACAAGACACGGACTTGGCCCAGGAAGGTCAAGTGCGACCGTGACGAATCCGCACTGGAAAACGGGCGATGATCGTTTCATCGTGTTTCCCATGAAACCCGCCTTCCTTGCCCTTGCGATCGTCGCATTGTCCACCGTGGCGCAGGCCGAAAACGATCCCGCCTACAAAGCCCTCCGCCAATATGGAAAGAAATTTGGAGAGCCCGCCCTGAATCAGGTCACCGAAGTCCGGGGCCGCAGCGGCTCGCCGCAACCGGCGGTATGGAAGATTATCGCGCTGGATCCGAAAGCCCGTGGCGGCCTGCGGGAAGTGGAAATCCAACGGGGAAAGGTCATCGCCGAACGTTCGGCGAGCCGGCAGGGCGCTTCGACCGCGCCGCTGAATCTCAATGATCTGAATCTCGATTCGGATGGCGCCTTCACCATCGTGAACCAGGAGATGCGCAAGCTGCGTATCCCATTCGATCGCATCGATTACACGCTTCGCAGTTCCGCGCCGCGGACTCCGCCGATTTGGTTTGTCGATATGTATGATGGCACCCACGGCAAGGTGGCCGATATGGAAATCTCCGCCGACACCGGTGCCGTAATCACCCAGCGCAAAACGGGTACCGCCATCGCCCAGAATCCGCCAACTCCGGACTACTCGAGTGATCGCGACTACCTGCGCCCGCCCTCTGCCAACGCGGATGTCCAGCCGTCACCGGCCAGGGTGCCCAGCGATAATTCGAAATGGTCAAGCCCCGGTGAACCCTTTCGTGGGGTGCCCGATTTTTTCCATCGCTTGGGAAAGCGCATGGAGCGTCGCGGCGATCAGTTGAAGCGTTTTTTCTCCGGCGACGATTGAAGTTTGCGAACACCCCGCATTCTCTCGCCGCATGATCGCCACCCTTCTCATTGCCGGACTGATTTTGATTCTCATCGAAATGTGGCTGCCGGGAATGATTGCGGGCATCGCGGGAGGCGTGGCGTGGATTGTTGCGCTGGTGTTGATCTATCTGCAGTACGGCGTTTTTGCCGGGAATGCGGCCTTCGCTGCAATGGCGCTGGGCGGGATCGTGCTTTCCATATGGTGGATGCACACATTTCCGGAAACTCGCTTGGGGAAACGCTGGATCCTGACTTCGCAAATCAACGCCCACAGCAGCACGGGTGACTCCCAGGCTCCTTTGCTGATCGGACAGAAAGGCGTGGCGGTCACTCCGCTGCATTTGTCCGGGGCGGCGCAGTTTGATGGGTGCCGGACGGATGTGGTGGCGGAGAGCGACTGGATCGAGGCGGGACAGCCGCTCGAGATCCTGCGGATTGAAGGGGCCAAAGTCGTCGTGCGGAAACTTCCAACCGCGTAGTTGCCGTCCCCGTGTGGGACTCTATGATCGGCAGCCTTATGTGGAAATCTCCTCCTCATCCTCGGCGGCGTCGCCGTCCTTGTCGTCGGCATCGTGATCTTCAGTTTTTTCAGCACCTGGCTGAGAGCACGAGTATCGGGAGCTCCAGTCAGCATGCTGTCGCTGATCGCGATGAAACTGCGAAACGTCCCGGTTTCCCAGATCGTCAACGCCCGGATCACCGCCGTGAAAGCCGGCCTGCCGGTCGATACGGACGACCTGGAAGCTCATTACCTCGCCGGTGGCAATGTCAATCAGGTCATTCTCGCCCTCGTGGCGGCCGACAAAGCCGGGCTTTCTCTCAGTCTCAACCAGGCGCGGGCGATTGATCTCGCGACCAAGGGGACCCGCAAGACTGTGCTCGATGCCGTCAAGACGAGCATCAACCCGGAAGTCATCGACTGCCCGAATCCCGCCTCAGGCAAAACGACCATCGATGGTGTGGCCAAGGACGGCATCGGCGTGAAAGCCAAGGCACGCGTGACGGTGCGTACCAATCTTCTGCAATTCGTCGGCGGCGCGACGGAAGAAACCATCATCGCCCGCGTGGGTGAGGGCATCGTCAGTGCCATTGGTTCTGCCGATTCCTACAAGCTCGTGCTCGAGAATCCGGATCGGATTTCGAAAATGGTCCTCACCCGCGGTCTCGATAGCGGCACCGCGTTTGAAATCCTTTCCATCGATATTGCCGACGTCGATATCGGCGAAAATATCGGCGCCAAATTGCAGGCGGAACAGGCCGATGCCGACAAGCGGGTGGCCCAGGCCAAAGCCGAAGTGCGCCGGGCGGCGGCGGTCGCGGTCGAGCAGGAGATGAAAGCGCGCACGCAGGAAATGCGGGCCAAGGTTGTTGAGGCCGAGGCGCAGGTTCCGCAGGCCATGGCCGAAGCGTTTCGCAGCGGCAATCTGGGCATTTTCGATTACCTCCGCATGAAGAACGTCGAAGCCGATACGCAAATGCGCGGCAGCCTCGCCGGACCCGGGCAACCGACGTCCGAGTCCGGAAATCGCTAGCGTTCGTCAGAACACACATTCGCTATCGTGATTGCCATGCTCGCCGCCTCGATCGAAGGGAACATCATCGGGCTCGTGATCTTTGCGGCGGTCGCGTTGATCAATTGGATCGCTCAATCAAAGGCGGCGAAAAAGGCCAAACCACCGCGCGACTCGAAACCGGAAGCGCCGGAGCCGCGGTCCGTCGGCACGAATCAACCAGACCCGGAACAGGAACGACTGCGGAAGTTTCTCGAGGCCCTCGGGATTCCCCAGGATCAAGCGCCGCCTGCGCCACGACCCCGGATGTCACCGGAGCGCGTCAATCCGCCGCCGTTGCCCAAGGTGCGGGCAGACCTTCCGGCGCACGGCAAGCCGCGTCCGGAAGTCAAACCGCCGCGTCCTGCCAAACGAGTCGAACCGGTTTCGGTTCCCGCGTCGGCCTTCCAGCCACCGCCGCAGCCCGCCTTCGCTGCTGCTATTGAAACGGTTGCTTTGACGGATGATTTGAAGAACCACGAGGCCGCAGCCTTCTCCTACGAGCATCTGCATGCCGACAGCGATGTGCCGCGGCGCGACCAGCCATCGCGCGCCGCCAGGTTGCTCCCATCATCCGCGGAATTGAGGAAAGCCATTCTTCTGCGAGAGATTTTAGGTGCGCCCCGAGGCTTGCAAAGCCTCGACAGCATTGTTTGATTGGCCCGCTTTCCAAGCCGGCGTGGCGGAATTGGCAGACGCGCCAGACTCAAAATCTGGTATCCGCAAGGATGTGTGGGTTCGATCCCCTCCGCCGGCACTTTTCGCGAAGCGCAGTGGCTCGAACACGAGATTTGAGCCCCAATCTGGCTCTATCGGCGGTCGGGTAACCCGATCATGTTAACCATATCAGTTAGCGTAGTTGCGGGTGCCAAGTCCCACTTGGCCGTTACCGAAACGTGCGGTTCAACTGCGAAAGACGTGCGCGGCCAGCAAATTGGCGACCGCTCCGAAAACGAATAGAACGCCGAGCGGCAACAAAACCGCCGAGAATCCGCTACCGAAACTAATGAGCTGATTGAGGGCCTTGAGCGCCCAACCGGTGGGAAGGCAGAGGGCGATGTTTTGGAGCGCGGACGGCGCGATTTCCAATGGCCACCAGCAACCGCCCAGCGCGCCCATTAACAGGCTGGCCAGAATGCACACGCCCGTGACCCGGTCATCGGACGTAAACACCGAGCCGACCAGAACCCCGAGGGAACTGCCGACCCAGCCCAGCATGAGCAAAGTCAGCGCGACAGCCGGCAAATTGGCGCCGAGATTGACGCCCATCGCGAATTTACCCACGGCGAGGAAGAAAAGGATTTGCACCGCTCCCAGCAGCTGCAGGCCGTAGATTTTGCCCATGATCAGTTCGAGATTCGTCACCGGATGCACCATCATTCGGCGGATCACACCGTTTCGTCGTTCCGCCGCCACACTGGCGCCGCCGAAGATCATCAAGTTCAACATCAGATACATCACCAGATTGCCGGGGAGCGAGAAATTGAAACCGGACGGCACCGGTTTCCGCCCGGCAAACGTTGATTTGAGGCTCACCGGATCCGGTTTTTTCATGACCGCGCGGAGTTGCTGCTCGGTAATCGTTTCCGGCGCGTTCGCCTGGGTGGCGGCTTCCAGGAGATGACTGTTCATCGCGATCAATGCGCGCACGAGCCGCACTTCAATGATGGCTGCATCCGCTTCGGCCGAACCGTCGCGCTGGAAGAATCCCACCTTGCTCTGCTTGCCGCTGAGTACCTGACTGGTAAAGTCGGCGGGAATCCGGATCGTGCGGGCGGCGGATTCGTGATTCGCCGGGCCGAGCACCCGCATGCCCTGGACGCCGAGTTCATCGAGGAATACGCGCCCCAGGAAATCGGGGTCGAGGTTTTCCACCAGCACCGGCGGCTGGCGATTGTAGGGGTCTCCCGGTCCGCGATTGGCAAAGCCCATGAAATAGATGAACGCCAGCGGAACGGCGAACAGCCAGATGTAGGCCGACTTGTGTTTTAGAAACAACCGGAAATCATTGTGGCCGATGTCGAGAATTCGTCTCATGCGCTCGTGCCCGTTCGGAATTGCCGGCGAAACAGCAGAGCGGCCAGGACCAGCAACACGGCTCCCAGGGCGAGCAGTTTGATTAGCGTCGCGACCCAGGCGACTTCGCCGCCGCCGAACTGAAGATTGCGCGCTGTGTCCACGAACCAATGGGTTGGCAACAGCGGCGCGACCTGTTCTCGCAGGAAGGTCGGGAGCGCGTTTGTGGGGAACATGCAACCGCCGGCCAGCGCCAGCCCCATGGCGATGACCGTGGTGAGCGCGCCCGCTTTCCGTTCATCGGGGATCAACGCCACCAGCACGGCCATCAAGCCGGCGGCAAACCCGGCGTAACCAACCACCAAACAGGCAAGTGCCAGCGGTTCCTGCCACGCCACGCGGAAGATCAGGCCGCCACCGCCGAGCAGGATGGCACTGCAGATCAGGAGGATCACGACCGCGAACAGGACCTTTGCCGCCACAAAGAGCGTCAGGTGGTGATGGAGAGTGTGGTAGCGCGCGAGCGTGCGCTGGCGCACTTCGCGATGCAGATCACTCATGGTATTGCTCGCGAGAAACAGGAGGAACGTCGCGGCCATGCCGGTCAGCAGGTAGCCGAAGACATTGGAAAGGGAATCGGTCTTCCGAGCTGATTCTTTGGCTGCGCCCGGGATTGTCGAATTGTCCGGTGACGATTCGGCCGGGGCATCCTTTTCGTAAACAATGAGCGGTGGATCGATGAAGCGCTCGGCTTGCTTGAGTTTGTTGCCACCCCGTTCGATCAGTGCGGCGACCTCTTTGTAGTCTCCTTTTCCTTCGATGACTTTCTGCCAGTCAGGAAACTCGGATTGGAGATTGCGCGAGATGGCATTCAACCCGGTGACCAGAGCTCCCAAAAGTTCCTCCATCACGGCCGGATGAATGGACTGTGCGGGATTCTTGATGAGCTCGAGGCTGATCCCGGTTCGGCCGGTCAAGTAGTCGCGCGTGAAATTGGCCGGGATGATCAAGACCGCGCTAATTTGATTGTCGTTGATTTGGCGCAACGCTTCGTCGCGTTCGAGCACCACAGGATCGAGATACTTGCCACCTTCACGTTGATTTGCCGAGCCGCGCAGAAAGTCTGACAGAATGGTCTGATCCTCGTCCACCAGGGCAAACCGGATGCGGCCCAGCGCGCCGCTGTCCGACTTGCCACCGAACGCCAGGCCGACCAGCGCCGTGATGCAGAGCGGAATGAGGAGATTGATCAGCAGGGGGAGCGGATTGCGCCACGCGCGACGCAGATCTTTGGCCAGCAGAACGCGCAGCATGGCTACTCCCGCAATTCGCGGCCGGTGAGTTGGAGGAACACATCATTCAGACTGGGCCGTTTGAGCGCCACGTTTTCGACGCGGATCGGCAGGCTGAGCAAGTCCCTGAGGCACTCGGACGGATCGCGCGTTCCGATCGCGGCCACGACCAGTTGCCGATCGGTTTTCTGAAGGAGGCGGAATCGCGTGAGAAATCCATCCCACGAGTCCGGAGCAGCATCCTTGAGGTCGGCTTCCAAGACGAACAAACGATCGCCGCCCAAGCGCTCCTGCAATTCCTTGAGCGTGCCTTCAGCGAGCAACTGGCCGTGATCAATGATGCCGATGCGCTGGCAGAGCGCCTCGGCTTCTTCGAGGTAGTGGGTGGTGTAAAGAATCGCCGTGCCGGAGTCGCGAAGGTTGCGGATGAATTCGAGAATGTTTAGCCGCGCCTGCGGATCAATGCCCACGGTCGGCTCGTCGAGCAGCAACAGCTTGGGCTGATGGAGCAGGGCACAACCAAGATTGACGCGGCGCTTCATCCCGCCGGAGTAGGTTTTCACCGCATCCGTTGCCCGATCGGTGAGAGTGAGGGCTTCGAGTAGTTCTACGGCGCGCGCTCTCGCATCGCTCGCACTCAAGCCTGTCATGCGACCCCAGAATTCCAGATTCTCGCGCCCGGTGAGTTCCTCGTAGATCGCCAGTTCCTGCGGCACGACACCCATGATGCGCTTGGCCTTTTGCGGATCAGACCAGAAAGGCGTGCCCGCCACGATGACCTCGCCGGCGTCCGGCTTCAGCAGACCGCAGATCATGGAGATGGTGGTGGTCTTGCCCGCGCCGTTTGGTCCGAGCAGGCCGTAGATTTCGCCGGAACGCACCTCAAAACTCACGGAGTCCACCGCGCGAATCGGCCCAAATGCCTTAAACAATGCTTGGACCTTCAGCAATTCCATGGCGGCGCGATGATGGAACGAGTCGGGGGTTCCGCAAGCTCCGTCTGCCGATCGCCGTGAGAGTGCGGCCAGCCGCGCGCTGGCCGACCCGGTCAACTCATCGGATGATCGCCCGGGTGTCGCAGACAGCGAAAAGTTCATGGAATAATTTGGGATTCCCGGCGTTCATAGGGCGCTTTCATGAAACCCGAGTCTGCTGTTCAAAATCGTTATCGTAGCGCGGCCAAAACTCCCGAGGCCGCCTTATGTTGCCCCATCCAATATGACGCCCGCTATCTCGAAGCGATTCCGGTCGAGGTGATCGAGAAGGACTACGGCTGCGGTGATCCGTCGAAACATGTGCGGCCGGGCGAGACGGTGCTCGACCTCGGGTCGGGCACGGGAAAAATCTGTTTTATCGCGGCGCAGGTCGTCGGTCCGGCAGGCCGGGTCATCGGCGTGGACATGACGGATGAGATGCTCGAGGTCGCGCGCCGAAATGCGCCCATCGTCGCGGAGCGCATCGGCCACGCGAATGTCGAGTTTCGCAAGGGACGCATTCAGGATCTGGCGCTGGATTTGGAAAAGCTCGACGCCGAGTTGAAGATTCGTCCCGTCGTGGACGCGGTTTCATTTCTCGCGGCCGAAGATCACGCAGAAGAATCGCGCGAAAACGATCCGATGGTGGCCAGCGACTCGATCGATGTCGTGGTCTCGAACTGCGTGCTGAATCTGGTCGAGACGCGCGCTCGGAAGCAGCTGTTCCGCGAAATCTTCCGCGTCTTGAACCGCGGAGGGCGGGCCGTGATTTCCGACATCGTGGCTGACGAAGTCGTGCCCGAAGACATGCAAAATGATCCGGAGCTTTGGAGTGGCTGCATCTCGGGCGCGATGACGCAGGACGCGTTTCGGAACGCGTTTGTCGAGGCCGGCTTCGACGGCATCGAGTTCGTCAATGTTGGTGATGAAGCCTGGCAGACGGTTCGCGGAATCGAATTCCGTTCGGTTACCATCCAGGCGTTCAAAGGCGAACCGCGCGCGTGTTGCGAGAGCGGAAACGGCGCCTGCTGCTGAATCCGCAGATGAATTCCTTCGCTGCGCGACTCGAGGCCGGCGGCCTGGCCTTGCGCCGCGCCAGGACGGAAGTCCTGCAAATCAATGTGGGAAAGTTGTGCAACCTCACGTGCAATCATTGCCATGTGAATGCCGGTCCTGCGCGCCAGGAAGTCATGACGCGCAGTACCATCGATCGAATTCTCGCCTGGCTCGAAGGCACCGAGATTTCCACGGTCGATCTCACCGGTGGAGCGCCGGAAATGATCCCGGATTTCAAGTATTTGGTGTCCAGCCTCAAAGCGATGACACCAAGCCGGCACATCATCGATCGCTGCAATCTGACGATATTGCTCGAGGCCGGTTACGAAGGCATGGCGGAGTTCTTGGCAGACAATGAAATCGAGATCGTGGCGTCGCTTCCGTGTTATCTGGAAGACAATGTAGATGCGCAGCGCGGCGATGGCGTTTTCCAGGGAAGCATTCGCGCACTGCAGCTTTTGAATTCGCTTGGCTATGGGACGCGCCTTCCTCTGCACCTGGTCTACAATCCAATTGGCGCGAAACTCCCGCCGCCACAAGCAGACCTCGAACCGGAGTATCACGCCGAACTTGAACAGCGTTTCAACATCGTCTTTCACCGTCTCTACACCATCACCAACATGCCAATCGCACGCTTTGCGAGCTACCTGCGACATCGCGGTGAATTCGATTCGTACATGGAGGCGCTCATTGGTGCGTTCAATCCCGCGACCATCGACGGCCTGATGTGCCGGAATACCCTGAGCATCGGCTGGCAGGGCGAAGTCTTCGATTGCGACTTCAATCAGCAGCTGAAACTCCAGTGGAAAAATGGGAAGCCACTTTTCCTCTGGGACATTGACCCCGCCACGGTTGAAAACCGCGAGATCGCCACGGGCCTGCATTGTTTCGGATGCACCGCCGGATGCGGATCGAGTTGCGGCGGAGCGCTGCTCGAAGCGTAAGGGAGCAACGCCCGTCAGTCATCCTGAGCGGAGTCGAAGGACCCGGCTCCAATGTCGCTTGCCGTCCTGCGACAAAACTCTCCGTCGAAGTGTTCTCCTGGCAGTGCGTGGAGGTTCATTGGAGCCGGGTCCTTCGACTCCGCGGCTCGTCCCTCGCCGCTCCACTCAGGATGACGATGCGGCAGCTTGCGATTGGCTGCGGCCCCACCACTGCAAGCCGAAGCTACCAATCATCCCCGGAACGAACAGCACCCAAAACAGAATCATGCACTGTTTGGACCACGCCAGAATCATCTCGCGGGCGGCGGGATCCCGAGTCGAACCGTCGATGACGTGGAGCCCGAAGGCGCCACCGCCGGCGGCGTAGAGACCGATTGCCAGTCCGCCGAGGGCAAACGTGCCGATCGCCAGTCCGCCATAAGCGCCGAGCAACCCGATGGCCACGCCACCGATGCTGAGCAGCCCGAAAGCCAATCCGGCAAAATTGACGACGCCGAGCGCCACGCCTCCAAAGGTGAATCCCCCCATCGCCAGTCCGCCAAACGCGACCACGCCTTGTGCGATATCCCCGGCGGCGATAATGCCGCGGGCAATGCGCCGCTTTCCCGTAACCGGGTCGCGGCCGGAGCATATGTGAACGAGCGGCAGACCGAAGAGCGTTTGCCTGGACTTGTAATCGAAACCCATCAGATTACGCACGCCCGCGGGCAACCGGTCGAGAACGCCAGAAATATTCTCCACATCGTTCTGCACGTCGCTCACGTGCTGATAGCGTCGCGTCACGTCCTTCTCGAGGGAGCGCAAGACCACTTCATCGAGGCGCACATCAACCTGCGCTTTGGCTGACGGCAGTGCAAAGCGCCCAAGCGGCAGCTCCCCCGTGAGCATCTCGTAGATGACCACACCCAGCGAATAAATGTCCGCGCGATGATCGACTTCCTCCGGGTGTTCGAGTTGTTCGGGAGCCATGTACGAGGGAGTGCCGACGCTCGCGCCGGCGGCCGTGAGGTGCGCATCGAGCGGTTCGTGCCCGAGCAATTTTGCCAGCCCGAAATCCGCGATCTTCACCCGTCCTTTTTTATCGATCAGAATATTCTCCGGCTTGATGTCGCGATGCATGATCCCTTCGTCGTGGGCAAATTGCAGCGCGCTGCAAATTTTCGGGACAATGGCGAGCGCCTCCTTCGGGTGCCAGATTGCGACGGCGGATCAATTCCCGCAAATTCGTGCCGTCCACGTACTCCATGATCAGATAGTAAAGATCACCCGTCTGACCGAAGTCGTGCACGGCGACAATATTGGGATGGCTGAGTCGCGCCAAAGCACGGGCCTCCTGCGAAAAGCGGGCGGCAAAGGCTGGATCGCCCGCCGTTTCCGGCGGCAGAATCTTCAGCGCCACCATGCGATCGAGCTGCGGCTGCCGGGCCTGATAGACCACACCCATTCCGCCACGGCCGAGCAGCGCAATGATGTCAAACTGCGGAAACAACGGGGCGATTTCCTCCGGCGACGGCGCGTCGGGAACGGTCCCCGCGGCTCCCGTTGGTTCCTTGAGCGCCGCGCTGAGGAGGCAACGCGCACACAGGCCTTCCGGTGAACTGCCCGCCATCGGGCCGCCGCAATTTTGGCAGGTCTTCGGCGAGTTGGGTGTGGGAGATGGAGTATTCATGACACTGTGGGAAGAAAGATTCTTCCCGGGAGGTTACGGACTTTCTCATGAAAGAGCGGCGAAGAGCACCCGCAATTCGTCCTCGATCTCGGACGGATGCTCGACCGTCTGCGCAATCTCTTTGCGGATGAGCGTGCGATAGCGGTCGCGCAATCGATGCACGGCCACCTTGACCGCGCCCTCGCTGAGCCCAAGGTCAGATGCCACCTCCGTGTAGGCCCCGATCTCGCCGGAGAGCGCGCCTTTGAGACGATCAAAAATGGGGCCACGTCCGGAGCGGTGATATTCCTCGCGCAGACGCTTCATAACTTGATCGAGCAGCGCCACGGCCCACTGCCGATCATAGAGCGTCTCTGCCGCTGCGCCTGTCGAAGGTCCCTCACCCAACCGGTTCTCCGCCGCGGCTTCGTCGATTGAGATAATGGCCGCGCCGCCGCCCCGGCGCTGCGTGTGGGCGCGGTTCCATTCGTTGGCGAGAAAATGGCGCATCGAGACCAGCAACCACGAACGAAAGCGCCCGCGTTCCTGCGCCACGGCGCTTAGCCAGCCCTTCTCGAGCAGGCGGGCAAAAAACTCCTGCGTGAGATCCTGGGCATCGTGCGGCGAATGGCCCTCGCGTCGCACGAAGGCATAAAGAGGGAACCAATAGGCCGTGCACAGTTTTGCCAATGCTTCGCGGGCCGCAGTGTCGTCGCCGCGAGCCGTGAGCACTATACTCCAGCGCGTGGTGAGAAAAAGTGGTCCGCCCGCGGGACCGGAATCGGGGGCGGAAGCAGGCATGGACCCGCCTTATCATTGCCGCGACAAAATCTGCAACGTCAATCGCGGCGGGTGCATCTCAAAGTGGGCGAGGGAGAGGAAGAGGACGAGGGAGAAGGAGATGGGTCACCGCGCGCGCTTTGAACTAATTGACCGAAAGATGGCCGAGGGCCAGCAGCCCGTAGAAGGTGTACTCCGCGTCGAGATGATCGTCGGCCCAATGCCCGTGAAATCCGCCCTTAGCATTCCAAAGAGAATCGACGAAATCCAGACACCGCTCTTGTGCCGAAGCGGGCAACGGACGTTCGAGACATGAGAGTGCATGCAGAGCCGTCGCAGTGGAAAGCAGGTCAGGCAGTGGTGCGGCGGGCATGGCGAGGAAGCCGCCTTGAGGATGAATCTGCGCGAGGAGCCAATCGCCGACCCGTTCGTGGATGGGCATGCGGAGCTGGTGGAGCAATGTGACGGCGGCAGCGGTGGCGTTGGTCGAGCCGGCTTTCAGGCCCCGGGCGTTGCCCCACGCGCCATCCGGAGTTTCCACCAGCTTGAGGCATTGCACCATCCGAAGGGGCTCAGGCGGGTCGTGTCCGAGATCCTGATAAGCGCCAAAGCCAACGAAGCATCCATAGGCATTCCCGCTGGGAGCACCTGGATCGCCATCATAGCCGCCGTCGGCCGCGCGAAAACGTTCGATTCGTGCGAGCAAGGCCGCCGCACGATCGTTTGGCAACCGCTCGCGTCCGATCGCGGCCCAGCAACGTGCGAGCGCGCTGAGGTGGACGAAATCGAGATCGGCACCGTCGCCGAACTGGTCAAGATAGGAGGCCACGCGATCGACCGGCACCTCCGCTTGGACGGATTGCAGTCCGGCGAGCGCAAAGATCGTGTAATAAAGGTCGGGGTTCCCGTCGCGATCCATGCCTGCTCCTTTCGCGGTGAGCTGGCTCTGCAAAAAAGTTCGCACGAGGTCCGCGGAGTCGCCCAGCGCTTTTGGCGCCAAGCGCGCCACTTGAAGCATCTCAAGGCGCATGCTCATGGGACGGGCGTGTGGGTTGGCAGAGAGCTCGAAGTTACGATCATTACGTGAGGGGTCTCCATCGACCGCTTAGGCACTCTGGATCTTGACGGCTGGATCGTCCCCCATCCGCTATGAACGTTGCGTCGCAAAATGCCGGGACTGACGCTTCGGTGCTTGGGCGCGGCGCGACGACTTTATGGCGTTTGGCGTTGCGGTCGGTGTCTCAAGGAAAGCCAATCGTTCACGGCCATGTCCACGTTGCCAGTCGGACGCCAGACTGGCCGCCACCCGTTCGCGTGGCTGAGCGCAATCATCGCAGAGAAAGCGAAAGAGATGTTCGGCGAGTGACGCGAGCGCGATGGAATGGAGCCGACCGGCTCGCGTGGCCAGCCAGTCGCTGAAACGCAGAAACTCCGCGAACGGCGATGTCCGGTCTTCCCAGATCAGCGGCAGAGTTTCGCGGAAGTGCCCGCTGTTTCCCACCAAATCCCAGACTCGGGCGAAGCGGCGCAGACGCTGCATGGTCGGGAAATCGATGAGCCGGTTCTGCAAAATTTCGTAGGGTGGCATCGGGCTGTAAACCATCGCCCACTCCGCGTCGTGCCTGACGATTGGCGTGCCGCGCAGCCGCTTGAGGATGCCGACTTGTATTTCCTGTGGACCCAGCGCAAGGAGCCGGTCGAACCCGCGCCCGAAGCTCTCGATATTTTCGCTGGGCAGGCCCGCGATGAGGTCCGCATGGACGTGGACGCCGGTGTGGGTGCGCAGCCAGCGCAGATTTTCTTCAAGCCGTGCGTAGTTTTGCCGACGGCTGATGTGGCGAGCTGTTTCCTCGTCAAAGGTCTGTATGCCGACCTCGAACTGCAGTGCGCCGGGCGGAAACTTCGCGATGATCTCGCGGAGACCCTCGGGGAGCCGGTCCGGCACCATTTCAAAATGGACGAACAGACCGGCGCGCCAGCGCGCGAGAAAGAATTCGAGAATCGCGCGGCTGGTCGCAAGGTTGAGATTGAACGTGCGATCCACAAATTTGAACTGCGTGGCACCGCGGGCGAGCAATCGATCAAGCGCGGCCAGGAACGGTTCGAGGTTCACTGCCCGCACCGGAATGTCGAGCGACGAGAGACAAAACTCGCACGTGAACGGGCACCCGCGCGAGGCTTCAACGTAGAGCACGCGATGCGCGAGGTCGTGATCGGTGTAGAGATCGTAGGGCAACGCGAGTGCATTCAGCGCCGGCAATTCTGCCGGGATGACCTTCGGATATGTCGGGCGATTGGCGCGCAGAAGGCCGCGGCACACGTCGGTGAATTTTAAATCCGCCTCGCCTGTAATGACGTGATCCGCTAGACGAACGATTTCCTGTCCATCGATCTCATGGCTCACCTCCGGTCCGCCGAGGATCACGATCAAGCCCGGCCGCAGCCGCTTGAGCAGCGCTACGACCTCGGTTGCCGGCGCGACATTCCAAATATAGATGCCGAGACCCACGATCCGAGGCTCGTGGGTGAGGATGGCCTCGGCGATTTCAAGCGGGCGCTGATTGATATCGAATTCGATAAGCGTGGCGCGCGGTTGCAGGTCCCCGAGATTTGCCATGAGATAGCGCAGCCCGAACGCCGCATGGATGTAGCGGGCGTTGAGCGTGGTCAGAACAATATCGGGCACGGCGGGTTGCATACACTATCGGTGACAAAAGTCCTCCCCCACAATGCCGTCTTCGTGTTCAATCCGGATCCGCCCATGAAAACGAAATCCGCCCCCGGGAAGAAGGCCAGAGTGCGCTCCCAACCTAAAGGTGACCCGAAAACACTGGCGATTGATATCGGTGGCAGTGGTTTAAAGGCCGCGGTGCTCGACTCCGAGGGCGCAATGCTGACCGAGCGGGTGCGCGTTGACACGCCGCATCCGTGCCCGCCGGCGCTCATGGTGCGAACCCTCGTAAAACTCGTTGCGCCGCTGCCTCCGGCCGACCGCGTTTCTGTGGGTTTCCCCGGTGTCGTGCGTCGTGGCAAAGTCATGACGGCGCACAATCTTGGGGACGAGTTGTGGCGGGGCTTCGACCTCGACCTGGCGCTCACGAAGGCGCTGGGCAAACCAGTCCGCGTCCTCAACGACGCTGATATCCAGGGCCTCGGCGCCATTCAGGGCAGGGGAGTCGAAATGGTCATCACGCTGGGTACCGGCCTCGGATCGAGTCTCGCGGAGGACGGCCGTCTTTCGACGCATCTCGAACTCGCGCATCACCCCTTCCTCAAGGGTGAAACTTACGAGGAACAACTCGGAAATGCGGCCCTCGAAAACGTCGGGAAGAAAAAGTGGAACCGCCGTGTCAAGGCCGCGATCAAGGTGCTCCGGATCCTCACAAATTTCGATCACCTCTACATCGGTGGCGGGAACGCGAGGGTCGTGAAATTTGAACTCCCCGACGATTGCAGCCTCGTCTCAAACGACCTCGGCATGCGTGGTGGCATTTGGCTCTGGCGCGAGCGCAGCCCCGGCAGCACCGACATCTTCCGAATGCTGTAAGATTGAATCGATTTCCTGTCACTTTGGTCGTGTGCTTGCCGGTTCGAACAGCGCTCAATTCCCGGAACCGGGTGGATCCGGCAGCGTGAACCACACCCGTGATCCGGGGTTGAGTTATTTATCGGGCAACCCATGGTGCATTCTCCGGTTTAAATCGTTTGCCTCGAAATGCCTTCGCGAATCGCTTTATCACCAACGCTGACATTCGTCGCCGTCGCTCTGGCGGGCGCAGGCGCACGGGCGGAGAGTGAAAGCGCGGCCACGCATTTCCGACAGGAGATTGAGCCGCTTCTGGGTGACTACTGCTTCGACTGTCACGGCGACGGTGAGAAAAAGGGAGACGTTGTTTTCGATGAATTTCCGTCCGACGACGCTTTGGTCGGCGCTCACGATCTTTGGCTGCGGGTTTTGAAGAATGTGCGGGCGGGGTTGATGCCGCCGAAGAAGAAAGCGCAGCCGACGGCGGAGGCGCGCCAGCAGCTGGAGAACTGGATCAAGTATCAGGCATTTGGGATCGATCCCAAGAACCTTGATCCCGGCCGGGTGACCGTCCGGCGACTGAATCGCGTCGAATATCGAAATACGATCCGCGATCTCATGGGCATCGATTTCCATTCCGAAGTCGAATTTCCGCCGGACGACACGGGCTACGGCTTTGATAACATCGGTGACGTCCTTTCGGTCTCGCCGATGCTCCTCGAGAAGTATCTCGCCGCCGCACGGACCATCGTTACCGAAGCCGTCCCGACCGTTGCGCGGGTCATGCCCGTGACCACGATCCCTGGTAGGCGTTTTCGCAATGGCGATGCGGAGGAAGAACGAGAAGGCGGGCGCGAAAAACGGCGGGGAACCGTGCGGTCGCTGTCCTACTACGAAGCTGGATCTGTCACCGCGAGGTTCGACGCCGCCGTCCCTGGTCGCTATCAACTCGGGCTCGAACTCGCGGTGAGGGGAACATTCGACTTCGATCCGGGAAAATGCCGCGTCGCATTCAAGGTGGACGGGCGCGAAGTCCTGCAGCAGGAATTCGGTTGGCACGATTTCAAAACCTTCACCTTCGACTTCGACGAGCAGTGGACAGCGGGGGCGCATGAATTGGCGCTAACGCTCGAGCCGCTGGTCCCGGTCGAGAAAAAGCTCAACTCACTCGACCTCCACCTCGTCTCACTGGCGGTGCGCGGACCGATGGAGGAGGACCATTGGCAGCGCCCGCCAAACTACGAGCGGTTCTTTTCCAATGAAGATCCGAAGACGCCTGAGGCGCGCGCCGCGGAGGCTCGTGAGATTTTGCGCAAGTTCGCCACGAAAGCGTTCCGACGGCCGGTGGACGACGACACCGTCGAGCGGCTCGCGAAATTGGCGGAGAGTTATTACACGCAGCCCGACAAGACGTTCGAGTCCGGGATTGCCCATGCCTTCGTCGCCGTCCTCGCGTCGCCACGCTTTCTTTTCCGAATCGAGGAAAGCGCGCCTGGCACGCCGGACGATGCGGTGTTTGCCGAGGTGGACGAATACTCGCTCGCTTCACGGCTGTCCTACTTCCTCTGGGCCACGATGCCGGACGATGAGTTGATCCGTCTCGCCGGGGCAGGGGAGTTGCGGCAGCACTTCGGCGAACAAGTGCGCCGCATGCTGGCGGACGATCGCGCCATGAGCCTCGTGCGCAATTTTACCGGCCAGTGGCTCCAGGCGCGTGATGTCGATGGCATCCAAATCAACTCCCGTGCCGTGTTGGCCCGTGACCGGGGCGAGGATCGCGATCTCGAGCGCCAGCGTCTGCGCTTTCGTGAAATCAATGCCATTCCTGAGGAGTTGCGCACGGCCGAGGAGAGTGCGGAAATCGACGAGTTGCGGCAGCAATTCCGCAAGCGTTTTGGCGGCCGCCCGCAGCTCGAGCTCGATGGCGAGCTCCGTGATGCGATGCAGCAGGAGACCGAATCCTTCTTCGCCTACATTGTTCGCGAAGACCGGAGCGTGAACGAGTTGATTGAGAGCGATTATACGTTCCTCAATGAACGGCTGGCGAAGCTCTACGGCATCCCGGACGTGTCCGGGTCCGAGATGCGCCGCGTCGAATTGTCGCCCGACAGTCCGCGCGGCGGTGTGCTCACCCAGGGTAGCGTGCTCGTTGTGACGTCGAACCCGGACCGGACGTCGCCCGTGAAGCGTGGGTTGTTCGTCTTGGATAATTTCCTCGGAACCCCCGCCCCGCCGCCTCCGGCCAACGTTCCTGCTCTCGAAGCCGCGGAGAACGACATCAAGGATCACCAGCCGACTCTCCGCGAAGCCCTGGCCCTCCACCGCGAGGCCCCGCTCTGTGCTGGTTGCCACAATCGCATGGATCCCATCGGACTCGCGTTCGAGCATTTCAACGCGCTGGGAATGTGGAGGGAAAAGGAACGCGGTCAGCCGATTGACACGGCCGGAAAACTGATCACCGGCGAGACCTTCGAGAGCGTGCGCGAACTCAAGCGCGTTCTAATAGCGGAACACCGGCTCGATTTCTACCGTTGCCTCACGGAGAAACTGCTCACCTTCGCCATCGGCCGCGGTCTCGAGTATTATGACACCGAGACCGTCGATCAGATCGTGAGCCGTCTCGACAAGAATGATGGCCGCTTTTCCGCGCTGCTCACCGGCATCGTCGAATCCACACCTTTCCAAAAACAACGCACCCACGCGACTGCCGCCACCACTGCCTCCGCACCATGAAATCGAATCCGTTGCTCCATCGCAATCTCTCCGCTGAACGTGCGTCCAGCCTGAGCCGCCGGCATTTTCTGCGCGGTCTCGGCGCCTGCTGCGCGCTGCCCGCATTTGCTTCGCTGCGCCCGATCCGCGCCGTCGCCGCCGAAGCAACCACCGGCGCTGCCACTGCCGCGCCGCTGCGCATGGCCTTTCTCTACGTGCCCAATGGCACCATCCCGTCTGCGTGGTGGCCGACCGGCGAAAGTGGCACGGACTTCGAACTCCCGCGGACTTTGCAACCGCTGGAAAATGTGCGGCATCAATTGCAAATCCTCTCTGGTCTTGACGACGTGAATGCTGAGCCCGGGCCCGATGGTGCCGGCGATCACGCGCGGGCTGGCGGCACATTCCTGACCGGTGTGCGGATTAAGAAAACCGCGGGCTCCGACATCTACGCAGGTGTTTCCATCGATCAGGTGGTTGCGCAGCAGGTCGGCCACCTCACGCGCTTTCCCTCGCTCGAGCTCACCTGCGACTCTGTCCGCAAGGCTGGTAATTGCGATTCCGGCTATTCGTGCGCCTATGAATACAACCTTGCGTGGAAATCCCCGACGCAGCCCGTTTCTCCCGAGCCAAATCCGCGGCTCGTCTTCGAGCGTCTCTTCGGTACTGGCGCGCCGGGTGAGCGCGCCGAGAATCTCAAACGCCGCCAGGCCGAGCAGCAATCCATCCTCGATTTCGTCCTCGATGACGCCGCTGCCGTTCAGCGCCAGCTCAATGGACGCGACCGGCAAAAACTCGACCAATACCTGACCAGTGTCCGAGAGATTGAACAGCGGATCGAGCGCAGCGAGCGCATGCCCGTCGTTGATCCTGGCATCGATGCTCCGGCCGGCATTCCTGGGAATTACGAGGAACACATAGCTCTGATGTTTGACATGCTGCTGCTCGCCTTCCAGACGGATTCCACCCGGGTGGCCACCATGCTGCTCGCGGGTGAAGGCAGCAACCGCACCTTCTCTGAGATCGGCCTGTCCGAAGGCCACCACAATCTCACGCATCATCGGAACAATTCCGAGATGATCGACAAGGTGCAGCAGATCGATCTTTGGTATGTAAAGCAGCTCGCCAAATTCCTGGAAAAGATGGAGCAGACCAAAGAAGCCGACGGGCAATCGCTGCTTCACCACTCGATGATCGTCTATGGTTCTGGCAACGCCGACGGCAACAGACACACCCACACCAATCTCCCAATCCTTCTGGCCGGTGGGGCCAGCGGTGCCTTTCAGTCCGGCCGTTACCACAAGCTTCCGTCCGCCCCGCTCACCAATCTTTTCCTCACCATGAGTGACCAGATGGGCGTCCAGGGCCTCGAACGCCACGGTGACTCGACGGGCCGTCTCAGTGCCATCTCGTAACGGGGACACGTCAAGGGAACGGCTCGACAAACTGGAACACCTCTTCCAGGGGCTTGTTGAAAACCCGCGCGATCCGGAATGCCGCCTCCAGCGACGGTGAGTACTTGCCCGACTCGATCGCGTTGACGGTCTGCCGGGTCACGCCGATCTGCGCCGCCAATTGTTGCTGCGTCATCTCGTCGTGGTGAAACCGGAGCACCCGGATCTGGTTGGTGATCGCGGTCGCCACGCTACATTCCCCTGCGGTAGTAAACGAGCTGTAGCACCAGCTTCAGCTCTGTGGACAGGAACAACGACAACAGCAACCCGTGCGCAATCCAGACATTGGGGATAGCCAGGACCATGCCGGTGATCCCGGCCAGCACCCCCGCGCCGACCAGCCAGCTGGAATTGCTCTCAGCCCGCCACTCGATCAAGCGGTCCCGCTCGTCGCGTCCCTCAGGACGGCTGGCAATGGCGACGGCTGTGTATCCGGCAATCATCACGATCACCATGAGAACCACCGCGACAGCGAACACGAAGGCATAGGGAGGAAGTGCGGTCACCCCCTGCGACAACATTCGCCAGGCGACGAAGAAGTACCCGCCCAAGATGAGCGACATACTGACAAGCTGAATCCAAACGCTGCGCTCCTCAAAAGACGCGTTCATTGAATCGATTCCGGAATCATGGACCGGAGCGCGGTTGACCACCCGGTTTCCTGCGCTAGTCTCCGCGCCCCAATGTCTTCGCTGAACAAGAAGTTTCCGCGGCTCCTGCCCGAGCCGATCCGCAAAGGATTGAAGGTGTCTGAGCTCGTGGACACGACTTTTAAGGCCTACAATGGCGGTCGTCTCGCGGAGGCGTGCCGGCTTTTCACCGAAAAAATGATCGCGGGCGAAGGCACAGTCGGGATGTCGCTGACGGGCGCGTTGACGCCCGCCGGACTTGGGAAGGCCGCGATCATTCCCTTGATGAAGGCGGGGTTCGTCGATTGGATCATTTCGACCGGCGCGAACCTCTACCACGACATGCATTACGGGTTGGGGATGGCGCTTTATGCCGGCTCGCCCTTTCTCGATGACGTCGAGCTGCGGCACGAAGGCATCATTCGCATCTACGATGTGCTCTTCGACTATGACGTCCTGCTCGATACGGACGCGTTCGTGCGGCAGGTGATCCAGGGTCCGGAGTTTCAAAGAACGATGGCTACGGATGAGTTTCATCATCTCCTCGGGAAATACGTGTACGAGCGCGAGAAGCGGCTCGGGATCAAGGAAACAAGCATGCTGAGCGCCGCCTACCGGTATGGCGTCCCGATTTTCACGAGTTCCCCGGGCGACAGTTCAATTGGGATGAATGTCGCGGCCATGGCGCTGCGCGACTCAGCCTTGCTCATCGACGTCAATCGGGACGTGAACCAGACGGCGGCGATCGTTTATGACGCGAAGAAGCGCGGGTCCACTTCGAGCGTTTTCATCCTGGGCGGCGGTTCACCAAAAAATTTCATGCTCCAGACCGAGCCGCAAATTCAGGAAGTCATGGGTATCGAGGAGCGGGGGCACGATTACTTTTTGCAATGCACGGATGCGCGTCCCGACACGGGGGGGCTGAGCGGGGCCACGCCGGGGGAAGCCGTGAGCTGGGGCAAGGTCGATCCGGAGAATCTGCCGGACTGTGTCGTGTGCTACGCGGATTCCACGATTACGCTGCCGATCATCACGGCCTACGCGCTGACCAAGGCGGCCCCGCGGAAACTGAAACGACTTTATGATCAGCGCGAGACGGCCTACGCGGCCTTGCGGGACGAATACTTTCGGTGCGGTCAGGTCGAAAAAATCGTCCACCGCACTGACGTGCAAAAACCTGATCGATCGAAGAAACCGAAGCGCGGCCGTTCTGGACGTTCCGTGACCGGGACGAAACGACCATAATCCTGGAATCCAGAAACTGACCTGCCTGCCACATGGCCCGACGCGCCGACGCCCGCACCCTGCTCTTCGAAAAGATCCGTACCTCGCCACCCAAGTTTGTGCACGTAACGGGCGTGCCGTATTTCGTTGATCGCGAACTGAACACGGATCCGGACAAGATTGATCACGTGTGGATCACAATCGAGGTGCCGCCTTACGGCCGCCTGCGTGCGGCCATCAATACGATGTCGCGCCTCAACCGGGCCGGAGGATTTGATGCGCGAGTGCGGGTCGGCATCGTGAAAAGCACTTGGAGTGAAAAACCCGCCCCGGCACTGACCGAAGAGCCCGGCCAGGACTATGCCCTGATCGAAGCGGCCATGAACGTTTTCTACGAGCACTACGAACAGGAAGCACTTGCAGATCTGCTTATCGAGCGAGCCAAACGTGCAGTGCGCGCGGAGGTTTGGGGAGATCTTTATGCACAGGATCACCTGGGCGTGCATCAGATTCATTGCCGTCGCGCGAGTTGCGCGGTGCCGCTCGATGTGAAGAATCGCGATGGAGCCCTGCGCCTTTACTACACCGATGGGAACGAATCGGAATTGTTCTTGTTCAAGTTCTGTGGGCAGCCTTAGCGGCACCACTTTTTCGGCATGAGAATCCTCCGCCCAGACGACCCAGATTATTCCACCGCCCTCGAGAGTCTCCCACGTCGAGCCACGCCGCATCCCCAGATTGAGGCGACGGTGCGCAAGATCGTGGAAGCCGTGCGTGACGAAGGTGACGCTGCGTTGCTGGAGTTTACCGAGCGTTTCGGCGGTCCCCGGTTGACCGCGGCAGAGCTGCGGGTCTCCGAGACGGGGTCGGTGAGCGAAACAGCGCGGAAAGCGATGGCCGCATCGCATACCAACATTCTGAGCTTCGCGCAAAAAAGTCTGCGCACGGACTGGAGCATGAGGAACGCGCAGGGAGCGCGGGTTGGGGAACGGTTCGATCCCTTCCAGCGCGTCGGGATTTATGTTCCCGGTGGCACCGCACCGCTGGTCTCGACGGCTTTGATGACGTGCACGCTGGCGCAGGCGGCGGGATGCCCCGAGATCGTGGTGACTACACCGACGGGCGTGGACGGCCGAATCAACGATGCGCTTTTGCAAGCGCTCAAAATTGCGGGCGCGACGGAGGTTTACCGCGTGGGCGGGGCGCAGGCGATTGCCGCACTCGCCTTCGGGACGGAAAGCATTGCGCCCGTGCAGAAAATTTTCGGTCCGGGCAATGCTTACGTCGTGGAAGCCAAGCGGCAGGTGGTCGGGGCGGTGGCGATCGATCTACTTCCGGGTCCGAGCGAGATTCTGGTGCTGGCCGATTCCAGCGCCAACCCGGCGTGGGTCGCCGCGGATCTTTTGGCCCAGGCTGAGCACGGCAAGGGAAGCCTGATGATGCTGTTGACGAATTCCGCAAAGTTGCTCTCGGCGGTGGAGAAGGAGATATCGGCGCAGATGCAGATGCTCGAGCGGCAGGAACACCTGGTGGGAGTGCTAGATCACGGTGCGACGCTGGTGCTGGTGAAGTCGATGAAGGACGCCGTGGCGATGGCGAACCAATTCGCGCCCGAACATCTCTCGATCGTGGCTCGCGATGAGGAAAAGCTGGCCGCACAGTGCATCACTGCGGGCGCGATTTTTGTCGGCGGATATTCGCCGGTGGCGGCCGGTGATTTTCTGGCTGGACCGAGCCACACGCTGCCCACGGGCGGTGCCGGCCGCAGTTTCCCTGGATTGACGGCCGATATGTTTCAGCGGCGCACCAGCCTGATTCAGTTCGATGCCAGCTCGCTTCGCAAAGCGGTGCCAATCATCGAAGAATTCAGCGCCATGGAAGGGCTCGGCGCGCATGGTCGGTCAGCGTCGATCCGGTTCGGCGGAGAGCGGAAAGTAGAAAGCGGAGCGGGGAAAGGGGAGACCGGAACGCGGAACGCTGAGCGTGGGAAGCGGAAAGGGAAGAGTGGAAAAAAGGCGGCGGCTGTTCGGGGCCGGAAAAAGTAACGCGAGAGTGGGCTTCAGTGCCCGGGAAACGAGGCGGCGATTGCGCGGGCGAGTTTGGCGACGAGGCGGCTTTGCGCGGCGACGATGGGTTCGTATCCGTTGCCTTGAATCGGCTCGAAAAACGTTTCCGCGCGGCGCACGAGGGTTTCCCGCGTCTGTCCATCGTTCACGGTCCAGCCGACTTCGAGGACGGCGACGCCGCCGGACTCCGCGTGGAATTTTCGCACGGTGATGGGAACCTGGTAGCGGAGGGTCGTGCCCGGATCCCAGGGATACGTGTGCAGATTTCCAGTGCCGAGTTCGCGGGCGAGATCGATGCCGAGGACCTGCGTAAAGCCATCGCGCAGGTTGCCCGCCCAGCGATGCTCGTACGGGGCCTCGAACTGGTTCGGGCCCGCCTGAAAAACCAACTCGGCGCGGTCGATATAGTCGGGCAGGGTGACGGGACCAACGCCGAGCGAGAACCGATTCGTATTCGTCGGCACGGCCCCTTCGGCTGAAAGACGGTAGTAGCGTTCGGGTTCGGTGCTGCAACCGCTGAGAAGGGCGGCAATACCGAGTGCGAGGAGAAATAAAAACGAGCGGTTCATTAGCGGGAAGCGGGAGTGCCGCGGGGCGGGCGAACCACGCCGCTGGGCCGACCAAAGAGGAGCGAATTGGGTTTCCGTTCAATCGTGGTTGCGAGCGAATCGACCGAGCGCAGGGCGTCGCTCATGTCCTGAAGGGCGATGGTCAGGTCGCGATAAACCGCCGAGTTTTGGTTAAAGCCCGCGAGGGTTTCATTGAGGGACGCCAGCGTCGTTTTGAGGTCATTGGGAATTCCCTGGGTCGCGTCGGAGGCGAGCAGATTGTCGAGATTCTTCGCCGCTTCCTTAAACTGGGCCAGAGTCTCGTTGGCGTTGGTGACCGTGGTCTCGATCGGGAGCGCCTGCACTTTATCCAGCACGGCCGCGAACTTGTCCTGCAACTGGGCGAGGCCAGTGGTGATGGTCGGAAGGGTGGGGTAACCACCGGCCTGGCCGACCTGGGCCAATGACGGGTCGTTTTGGAAATCCAGATCCACGTAGAGCTGGCCGGTGAGCAGGCTGCCGGTTTTCAGGCTGGCGCGCAGTCCTTCGTGCACGCTTTCCTTCATCAGCTCGGCGCTCTTTTCCGGATCATCACGCGGAAAATCGGCAATGCGACCGGGATCGATGCGAATCAATACCGGGATGCGCCTTTCAGGATCGTTCGGCAGATAATCGAAAGAAATATCGGCCACCATGCCGATGGGAATACCGCGAAATTCGACGGGCGCCTCGAGGCTGAGCCCGCGAACGCTCTCCTTAAAGAGCAGCAGATAGGTGAGCGAGGGAATGATGGTTGTTTCCTTTGTCGCCTCGTAGCTGTCATAGAGCGTAAACACCGCCTTGTCCTTCACCGGCTCGACCGGTGCACCACCCTCGGCCGTTTCAAAGGTAACTCCGCCGACCAGAATGGACTCGAGCGTGCCCGTCCGGATGCGAAGGCCGGCGGAGTTCAATTCGAGTTCGATCCCGCTCTCATTCCAAAAGCGCGTCCGGCTGTTGACCAACTGTGTGTAATTAGCCTCGATGAACGCACCAAATTCGACCTTCGAGGTTTTGGGATTGAACTGTCGGCTCTCGATTCGACCCACCTGGATGCCTTTGTAACTGATCGCCGAGCCGGCGCTGAGGGAACCCGCCTGATCGGCCAGCAACGTGAGATGCAATCCCGGCACCCCCAACGGCGTCACGGGGGGATTCTCGAGTCCCTGAAAACTGTATCGCCCCGGACCTTTGGTGCCGGGGTCGAGTTCGATGTACGTGCCGGAAACGATCGTGCCGAGACCGGAAATGCCAGCGCCTCCAAACCGCGGGCGCACCACCCAAAAGCGGGTGTTCATGCGGAGCAGATCTTCGTCGCTGTGTTTGATCCGCAGTTTGACGACGACGCCCGTGAGGTTTTCGGCCAGTTGCACCGATTCCACAATACCGACATTCACGTTGCGGCAGAGGACAGGCGTTTTTTCGGCGGCCACTCCTTCACCGGTTTCGAAATGCACTTCAACGAGAGGTCCCTGACCAATGTAATGCTGCCAGACGAGGTAGAGCCCGAGCAGCGCTGCCACGATGGGGATGATCCAAATCGGCGAGAATCCACGCTTTTTCCGCACAATCGTCGGCGGTGGCAGTGCTTCATGGTGGGGCGTGGAAACCTCGCCGCTCATGCGCGATTATCCTGTGGGGCGGGAACGCGGGTGGTTGCATCCCAAATCAGCCGTGGGTCAAAAGCCATGGCCGCCAGCATCGTCAGGATCACGACCGATGCAAACGCAACCGCGGCGGGACCGGGATCAATGGACATGATGGAACCGAGTTGCACGACGGCGACCAGGATGGCCACGACGAAAACATCGAGCATCGACCAGCGGCCCACCAATTCGGTAACGCGGTAGATGCGGGTCATGGCGACCGGATTCTGACAGTGATAAGTGGCACGGCAAAGGGCAACGATGGCAATGAGCTTGGCGATGGGAATGACCACGCTGGCAATGAAAATGATGATCGCCACCGGATACGAGCCATGTTCCCAAAACAACACGATTCCACTCAGGATGGTATTGCTGTCGCCGCCGCCGATTCCCTCCGTTCGCATGATTGGCAGCAGATTCGCGGGAAAATACATGATGGCACCGGCGATCGTGAAGGCCCAGGTGCGTTGTAAACTATGCGGTTTTCGCAGATGCAGCGCCGCTTCGCACCGACTGCAATGCTGCCGGGCCACAGGTTGCACTTTTCCGCAGGCATGGCAGATGGCCAAACCACGGGCGGCGGCCGTGATGGGAGCCGGCGCGTTCATTTCCCGGCCACCTCCAGCCGATCCCACAACTCCCGACGGTCGATCGAACCCAGCGAGGCCGTCAGACAAACGATCACTCCGGCGAAGGCCCAGAAGGATGTGCCGAGGCTGACTTTCGCAATGTCACCCAACTTGAGCAAACTCACGAGCACGCCGATCAGGAAGACCTCGATCATGTTCCAGGGATCCGTGCCGTAGACCCAGCGGCAGATGGCCAGCGCTCCGGGCAGGCGGCGCCCCGACAACAAGGGAAGCAGCAGGTAAAGCATTCCCAGCAGCATGAGTGAGGGTGAGCCGATGATGAAGATGGCGACGCCGGCCGCCAGCCACGGGCTCCCGCGGGCTTCAAGCTCGGAAACACTTTGCGATAGACTGATTTCACTCAGTTGTCCGCTGACTTCGAGCGTCAGGAATGGATAGAGGTTGGCCACGATGAAAAGAACGGACGCACTGATGGCGAGCGCGGTTGAGCGATGCACCGAGTTTTTCCGGCAGGAGTGCAGCTTGGCCTGACACCGCGGGCAGATGACCGTTTCGCCTTCTTCGAGAGGACGGCACTCGAAGAGCGCATCGCAATCGTGACACGCAAGGAGCTGGCTCGGCGACAAGGGAGTGGTGCGAGTTGCTTGGTCGAGTGGCATGGGGCCGAGGAGAAAAACATCAACATCCAACGCTCAACATCCAACATCCATTCGGCTCCGCGCCTCAGAACCCGTGGCGTGCAAACTGCGACTCATCGATGGTCGATGTTGGGTGTTGAATGTTGGATGTTTGCATTTGGTCCCGGCTACTTGCGCGGTGGAAAAAGCACGCAAACGGGAGCGCCCAACTCAGTCCGTTGGCCCACAGGGGCCAGTTTTCCCGTCGCGGGGTCGATCTTGAAAACAAACAGGTCATTCGAGTCTTGATTGGCGGCGATGAGCCACTTTCCAGTCGGGTCGATGGCAAAATTTCGCGGTGTTTGGCCGCCGGTGGGTGTGTAATCGATGGGAGTCAGTTTCCCGGAATCGCCGTCAATGGCAAAAACGGCGATCGAATTGTGGCCACGATTCGAGCCGTAAAGAAACCGGCCCGTGGGATGAATGAAAATTTCCGCGGTGCTGCTGTTCCCCTCGAACCCCTTCGGCAGCGTGGAAACGTTGTCCACGGCCTCGAGAGCCCCAGTTTGTTCATCGCGCTTGAACGTCGTGATGGTGCTGGCCATTTCATTGATGACATAGACCAGCCCATTGGAGGGATGAATCGCGAGGTGGCGGGGACCCGAACCGGGCGGGACCGCTCCGAAAGCAGGATTGTTCGGCTTGAGTGTTCCTTCCTCGGCATTGAAGCGATAGATGTAAACCTTGTCGGTCCCCAGATCGCAGGCATAGACGAAACGGCCCGCGGGACCCGTGTAGATCGAATGCGCATGCGGCTCCTTTTGCCGCTGGGGATTGACGCTGTAACCGACGTGCTGCTCGAAAGTCGAAGCCTCCCTCAGCGAGCCATCGTCCTTGATCGGCAGGCAGGCGATGCTGCCGCTGCCATAGTTTGCCACCAGGACCGTTTTCCCCGCATCATCGACCCACACATGGCAGGCGCCGCTGCCTTTTGAGGACTGCGTATTGAGCGTCTTCAAACTTCCGTCCTCCTGAATCTCATAGGCCCCGACACCGCCTTCGGTTCCAGCTTCATTGGCGGAGTAGAGGTAGCTACCCGAGGGGTCGACCGCGAGAAATGAGGGACTATTCGCCTCCGCCGCCAGATCCCCACCGGTCACCTGACCCGTCTCGAGATCGAGTTGAAACCGGTAAATTCCGCGGCTGCCATCCGGCTTCGTGTAGCAGCCGACATAGAACGGGGCATTGGCCGCCGGGGCATGGAACGCCAAAAGCACAACGATCGCGAAGGCGAATGAGGCAAACAGTTTCATGGCGCAATATTGAGGGAGTGCGCGGTGAAAAGGAAAGATCGATTGGGCGATTTGAGGCGCCGCTATTCGAGGGCCGACTGCAACGCGGTCCGAAGATCCGCCACTTTGAACGGCTTTTCGATGAAGGCCGCAGGACTCACCTCACCAAAGCGGGAAGCCACTTCGTGCGGGTTGAATCCGCTCATCAGAATGACCTGCGCATCCGGTTTCACTTTCCGGATTTCGCGAAAAGTCCACTCTCCGTCGAAGGTCGGCATGGTGAGATCGAGCAGGACGGCTCGGAAGCTCGCGGGATCGGCGCGAAACTTCTTGAGTCCGGACTCGCCACCACTGGCGGTGACCGGTTCGAAGCCCAGCATCTCCAGCATCCGGGATGACGTGGAACGCACCATCTTCTCGTCATCAATCACGAGGACGCGCCCGGTGCCCCGCCACGTGCTCGGCACGACCGATGGGGATCTTGGTTCGGCCGATTCATCCGAGATCGGCAGCAGAATCTCGAACTTCGTGCCGTGCCCCAGCTTGCTGGTCAGGCGTATCGCGCCGTGATGGCCCCGGACGATTCCAAGGACTGCAGCCAGGCCGAGACCGCGCCCGGTGAATTTCGTCGTGAAAAACGGCTCGAAGATTCTCGCCATGACTTCCCGCTTCATTCCCGCGCCACTGTCCGAAACCTCCAGCAGCAAATACGCCCCGGTCTGCAGGTCCGCGGCGGCGTGGGCTTGGGAAAGCCACTTCCGATCAGCATGAATTCGCGCGGTGCGAACACGGATCGTCCCGGGTTTTTCGCCCAGCGCCTCGCTGGCATTGATCACCAGATTCATCACGATTTGCTGCATTTGCGTTTCATCGGCGAGCACCGCGGGAAGGTGAGGCTCGAGATCGAGGGTGAGTTGCGTCGTGTGATGAATCGAAGAGCGGAGCAGCCCCGTTGTTTCCTCGACCAACTCGTTCAGGGAAAGCTGGCGCACCACGAATCGACCGCGTCCTGAGTAGGCGAGCATTTGTTTGCACAGCTCAGCTGCCCGCATGGCGGCGGCTTCGATCTGCTCGAGGTAGGAATGCAAAGGTGAATTCGGCGGCAGTTCACCCGCGGCCAGCGTCGCGTTCCCCAGGACGCCGGTGAGGAGATTGTTGAAATCATGCGCAATCCCGCCCGCGAGCACGCCCAAACTTTCCAGCTTTTGCGTCTCGAGCAATTGCCGTTCGAGGTCCGAACGCTCGGCTTCGGCTCGCCGCGCGGTTTCATGAGCCTGCACTTGTTCGGTGACATCCTGAACCAGCGAGAGGACGGAAACCAATCCACCGTTGGCGTCGCGCAGGGCGGAATTGTGCCACACGCAGTGAATCGTGCGACCATCCTTGGTCAGATTTCGGAGATTGGATATGGTTCGGTCTTCCAGCCCATCGACCAGCCGTTTGGCACGCGCGGTGGCCGCCTCCAATTCGTCCGGGTGAACGAAGGGCAGATCGCTGACGCTCTTGCCCAGCACTTCCGCGGCTCTCCATCCAAACATCGCCTCGGCCTGCCCAGCCCAGCGATCGAAATAGAATCCATCCCGCCATTCGATCACCGCCAGGGGCGAGTTTTCGACATGATCGACCAACCGGCTTCGCGTGCGTTCGAGCTCCTCACGGTCGAGTTTGAGTTGCGTGACGTCACGCGCGATACCGACGATCCCCGTCACTTCGCCCTCGGCGTTGCGAATCGGCAACTTCGAGGTCAGGAACCAGCCATGCGTTCCATCCGCGCGCACGAAGGGTTCTTCCCGATTGACGATTGATTCGCCGGTGTTGATGACGTGCCGGTCGTCGGCTGCGTATTGTGCGGCAATTTCTGGAGGAATCGGCCATTCAAAAACCGTCTTCCCGAGGTGAACGCCTTCTTCGACTCCGAAGATTGTTCGGTCGGCCGCATTAATATGCAGGTGGCGGCCATCGCGGTCCTTGAAGAAAATAATGTCGGGAATCGCATCGATCAAAGTCTTCAGAAACGTGCGCTCTTCCTGAATCTTTCGATCCGCCTCTTTCCGTTCCGTGACATCACGGCAAATACCCACGAGCCCGATGGGCTGGCCGGAGGCGTCTGAAAGCGGAAATTTCGAAGTCAAAAACCAGCCGCGCCGTCCATAACGATCCTGATACGGCTCCTCGCGATTGACAATCGCCTCCCCCGTCTCGAGCACCTGCTGATCGTCGCGCATGTAGCCCTCCGCGAACTCGCGTGGGATTTCGCGTTCGAGCGGTGTCTTGCCGAGATAATTTTCATCCCGCAGATCGAACATTTCTTCGTTGGCCCGATTGAAAAGAACGTGCCGTCCCTGACGATCCTTGAAAAAAACGGGGTCGGGAATGGCGTCGAGAACGGTCTGCAAAAGTTGCCGCTCATCGGCGAGTCGCCGCTCGGCCTCCTTTCGCTCGGTAATATCACGCGCGATTCCCACGAGGCCGATGATGGCCCCAGTTGCGTCGCGGAGCGGAAATTTCGAGGTGAGATACCAGCCGGGATTTCCGTCCCGATCCACGAAGGGCTCTTCGCGGTTGAGCATGGGTTCACCCGTCTCCATGACCTTGAGGTCATCCGCGTGATACAGTTCGGCGTGCTCGCGCAAACCGGGCACCTCGAAAACGGTGCGGCCGACCAGACCGCCTTCCTTCGTGTCCCAGCGCTCGGAATCCGCGCGATTGGTAAAAACGTAGCGGCCATGCAGATCCTTGCAAAAAATCGGATCGGGCACGGCATCGACCAGAGCTCGCAGCAAAACTAATTCATCCGGCAAGTGCAGTTCGGTGGAAGACATCAGGAAATCGGGAAAGACGGATGCAGACGAGAATTGTTCGCCGGTGCCTCGTCGATCAATGCTGAAGCGTCAAACGTGCCCGCATTGCCAACGAAGAATTTAGTGGACGTGCTACCAACTATTTAGTAGAAGGCCGCCGTGTCCCGGAAATCCGTCTCTCTTCCTGAACCACCGCGTCCCACCGATGCCGAACTCGCCATCCTTCGCGTCCTCTGGCAGCGCGGGCCAGGCCGTGTCCGCGAAGTGCTCGAGGCGGTGAACGCCGCGCGCCCCGAGCCACTCGCCTACACCACGGTCCTCCGCTTCCTCCAAATCATGCTGGGCAAGAATCTCGTCTCTCGCGCGGATGGAGAACGTGGCCACATCTACGCGCCCGCCGTGCCAGCCGAGCGGACAAAACGGCAAATGGTGCGCGACCTGATGGATCGCGCCTTCGGCGGCTCCGCGCACGAACTGGTTCTCCAGGCACTCGGGGCCGGCAAAGTCTCCGTCGCCGAACTCCGCGAGATCCGCCAACTCCTCAACGACCTAGACCGATGAAAACGTCCCCGGACTTTCTCCTCGCGCTCGCCGAACGCCTCGGCTGGGCGCTGCTCCATTCGCTGTGGCAGGGCGCGCTGGTCGCGGTCGTGCTGGCGCTCGTTTTGCAGATGTTGAGAAACCGGAGCGCGGCCTCGCGTCACGCGGCCTGCCTGCTCGCCCTCATTGCCCTTGCAGCGTGCGTCGTCGGAACGGCGTGGCGCATTCCGGTGAAGCCCTCTTCCGTCACGGCACAGACCTTGGCGACCAACACCGCGCTTCGATCTGAGCCGGAGATTACCCGCGCCGAACCCGCGGCGACGGCTGACACCGCGCCGGGGCTTGCGCCGTCGATGGATCGCGCCGCCTCCGCGCCGAGCGCGCCCGTGCTGACGTTTCCTCACCCGTGGCGTGAGCATCTCGCTCCGTGGGTGCCGCGGATATCTGTGGCGTGGATGCTCGGCGTTTTTCTGCTCTCGCTGCGACACCTCCTCGGCTGGCGGAGGTTGCGCGCCTGGCAGCGGCGCGGTCATCTCGCGAGGCCCGAGTTGCAACGGAGTTTCGCGCGGCTGCTGCAAAAATTTGGGCGCCGCGCCGGAGTGCGCCTCCTCGAATCGACCGAAGCCGCCGGGCCGATGCTCGTTGGCATTTTCAAGCCCGCCGTGCTGCTGCCCTTGCGCGTCGTTTCGGGTCTGGGCGCGGCGGAAATCGAGGCCATCCTCGCGCACGAGCTCGCCCATCTCGTCCGCCGCGATGCCTGGAGCCATCTCGCGCAGATCGCCATCGAGACGCTGCTCTATTACCATCCCGCCGTCTGGTGGATCGGCCGCTGCGCTCGCGGCGAACGCGAGAATGCCGCCGACGATCTCGCTCTCGCCGTTTGCACTGACCGCCGAGTTTATGCTGGTGCTCTCGCCCATCTCGCTGAACTCCGCTTCGGTACTTCCTCCGCCCTCGCGGCGACTGGCGGAAGCCTGCTCGCGCGCATCCGGCGGATCGTGCACCCCGTGCCGGCCGAGGCCACGGCGAGCGGCTGGAATCTCGGCGTGCCGCTGCTCCTCGCCGCCCTCGCCCTCATCGCGATTTTCCATGGGCGGGCCGATGATGTGCAGAAGCCAGCAAAGACAGGTGCACGGGATGATGAAGCATTGGTCGGCGCAAAACCAGCCATCGAGCCCATGAGGGCGTTCACATTGTCGCTCGTTCCGCAGAGCGTGGACTTTGACGGATCCGTGAATTATGGCGGCCCGATCACCACAGGATCGCTGGCGAAAACCAACGAGCCGCCTATTGTCACCACGCGCAACGTGACAACGAGCGTTAGCTTATTCGACGGCCACCCCGTCCTAATCGGTGGATTGGTTCGCGAGGGCGTTTCGCCTGCACCTGGTTCGACGACGGGCGAGCAGCCCGCCGCACAAGCCCCGGAAGCGCCCGCCCGCAAGGACGACGATGCGAAGACGTGGGTGGCCGATGCCTTCCAACTCGACGACGCGGCGAAACGCGAAGTGGCGATCGAGCGCATTCGCGCGGCGATGACGAGCGGCAATGTCGATGAGTCGCGCACCGGGATCACGGCGTTTCTTCAGCTGGGACCGATCGAGTTCGATAAGCCATCCTTCCGTCCGGCGGTGCGGGCGCTGCTCGCCTCTGAAGACAACCCGACGCGCGCCGCTGCCGCGAGCGCTTTCACGATGACGGGCGCGGACGCGGAGGATTTACCGCGCATTCTCTCGCTCGCCGACGATCCGGCCGCGGAAGTCCGCGAGAATCTGACTGGCGTCATCGTCCAGCTCACCAATCGAGATTTGACGGGGAAGGCGGCGAGCGATGCGATCCTGAAACTCATGGCGAATCTTCCGCGCGATTCGCGCAGCGTGGCGCACGCGATGTGGGGGGTGAAACTTTCGCCCGGAGATCGAGGCGAAGGTGCTGGAGTTCGTCCGTGGCATTGATCACGCCAGCAACAGCGACGTCGGCTACAATTTCTTCTACGGCACGCTCAGCACGCAGGCGAACAAGAGCGAGGCCTCGTGTAAACGGCTGATTGAATTGCTCGCTCATCCCGACACGACCAACATCGCCGGCCGCTCGGCGTGGGGTCTGCAGCAGGGCGTCGTCGCGACCGGAATTCCCGCTCGTGGCCGACGCGATGATGAAGGTGGTCGAGGCGCGGAGCGACGGCTACCTGCGTGGCAAAGCACTGCGCTGTTTGCGCGCAATACGGCAGCGCCGCGCAGGTACCAGCGCTCAAGGCGATGCTCGCGAAGCCGGGCGTGACCGGCGATTTTCGCAAGACGCTGGAGGAAACGCTGGTGGCGCTCGAGGCGCGACCGGCGGAGCAACCGAAAGCTGACGAAAACCAGACCGTGCTCAACGTGGCTGCGGACGGTTCGATTTCGCTGAATGGTAAAGTTGTTTCGCTCGAAGAATTGGGTGCGAAACTGAAGGCGCTCACGCAGCAGGATACCGATCACTCCGTCCTTATCTGCGGAGAGGCAAAGGTGCATTACAAGATTATCAACGATGTGCTCAGTGTGTGCCGTGAAGCCAACGTCCAGAAAGTAGCCATCAAACCTTTGCCCGATAAATCTGAGAAACCTGCTCCAGCCAGCAAAGCCGCGGAGGTCGAGCGCGCGGAACAATTGGTGCAAAGGAATCGGCAGTTGGCACGGCTGCGCGCGGCGGACGACCGGCAGATCTACAAGCCGGAAGAGCTGGCGGAGATCGAATCGCTCTACCAGGTGGCGAACCGGAACTGGCGCACCGACGAAGCGCGCGTGAGCCTCAAGAAGCTGCTCGAGAAGTATGACCGCGCCAATCGCACCGGCTGCGCAACGCTTTACATGGGCCAGATGAGCACGGGGCAGGAGCGCCTCGATTACCTCACGCGCGCCGTCGAGAAATTTAGCGACTGTTACTACTTCAACGGCTGCCAGGTCGGCGGCTACGGGCGCTATGTGCTGGCACTGACACTTTGGGAGACAGGTGAGAAGGAGAAGGCCCGGGTGCTGCTGGAAGAATTGCAGACGACTTACAAGGACGCGACGGATCACCAAGGCAGGCCGATGGGCGAGGTCGCCGACACGGTGGAAAAGGAACTCGCCGGGAAGTAACCGCACTGTCAGTCATCCTGAGCGGAGCGGCGAACTTGGAGCCGGGTTTGACGAGCTCCTCCGCGCTCGACCTTCGAGCAGTCCCGCCAACGCATGCCCTCGAGTGACTTGGGCAGTCAGACCAGTCGGCGGCGTGAGTGCCCGGCGGGAAAACGGAACCGACCGGAACTAGGACTGTGGCTGTGAAGCGCCTGGGTTCCATTGTGTTGGTGAGTTCGGCGAAATCGGGGGTCGCTTGTCCGGGCCGGTCTGGCCAATGTCTGCAACCGGGCGCTGCCAGAGGTCGAGGAACATCCCGGCGATGGCACCGGGCGGCACCTTCACTTTGATCGAGCCGTCCTTGAGGCTGAGGAAATTGATCACATACGGGGTGGTCAAGTTCGCGGTGACGATGCCGCGCTTCTCCTTGAGCGTTTTGTAAACGACAAACTCGCCGAATTTGGTGGCGTCGAAGACTTTCACCTGCTCGACCTGCCATTGCTTGAAGGACACTGCCGGGGTGGACCAGATGTAAGCCTGCGAGGCGCGTTGGAAGTCCATCGCGTCGAACAGGGTCTGCGAACCCTTCGTGATGAAATTATTCTCGATGTCGACCTCGCCGTAAGGCGTCGTGATTTTCTCGTCGCCGACGAGCTTGGCGTCCTCGAGCGACACCGGTGCGGCTTGCAACACCGCCGAAATGGCGACGTTAGTCCATGGCGAGCGGCTCGCCCAGCTGGCGGACAACAAGAGTGCACGCCACCTGCGGTGCGGCTGGATCACCTATCAGGCGAATAACAGCGCGCCACATCCGCGCTTCGAGGACTTCGCGGAACACGCGGCACCCGATGTTTCACTCCCGACTACAAATCCGGACGATCCAGCGACAATCCTTTTCACCTCGGGCAGCACCGGCTCGCCGAAGGGCGTCACGCATTCCTTTGCGGGTCTCGGCTGGATGTTCTCGAGCGCCGCCAAGGGGTTCGAGTACACGCGCGCGGACGTGGCCCTGCCGGGATCTTCACTCTCGCACCTTGGCGGCATCGTGTTCTCGTTCGCCGCGCTGGCGATCGGCGCGCGGGTGGTCGTGGCGCGGACCTTCGACGGTCAGGAGATTCTGCCGCTGCTCCGGAACCATCGTCCCACGGTTTTGTGCATGCTCCCCGCCGCACTGATCATGCTGGTGCGCGATCACGGCGCGACAAGCGCGGATTTTTCGTCGCTGCGGCTGTGCCACGCGGGCGGCGACAAGGTGCCGGCGGAATTCGAAAAGGAATTCACCGCCCTCACCGGTCGGGTCATCGACGAAGGCTACGGCATGACGGAAATCGGGCATGCGGCCATGAATCCGCCGTCGGGCCGGATCAAGGAAGGATCCATCGGCCGGCCAACTCCGGGCTTCACGTTTTCCCTCCGCGATAGCAATGGCGCCGAAGTCGCCGAGGGAAACGACGGTCAGCTGTTTATGCAGTCCCGCTCGCAGATGATCGGATATTGGGCGGATCCGGAGGCGACCGCGACGGTGCTTCGCGACGGGTGGATTGATAGCGGTGACGTGATGACGGCGGACGCCGATGGCTATCATTGGTTCCGCGGACGGAAAAAGCAGATCATCGTTCACGACGGCTCGAACACTTGCCCACAGGAGGTGGAGGACGCGCTTGGCGACTACCCGGGCGTGGCGTTCGTCGGCGCCGTGGGAATCCACGACCTGGTGCATGGCGAGAATGTCCGCGCGTATGTGACATTCAAGGAAGGCGAACCGGTTCCGGCGATTCCGGAGCTGGTCCGATTCGCGCGCGAGCGCATCGGTTACAAGGCTCCGGAGGAAATCGTCGTCCTGGAGTCGATGCCTTTTACGGCCACCGGCAAGGTGAACCGGACAGCACTGAAGCAAATGGCCGAAGATCGGGCGCACCGCCGCTCGCAGGCAGTGCCCACGCAAACGTAACTGCGAAGCGGGACCGTTCCGTGGGCCGCCTTTCGAACTAGTTGGTCAACACAGTGAAGTCCCGGACGGCTTTTCGCACGGCGGGTTCATCGGTAACGATGATGGTCGCGCCGGGCTGGAGCTCATCGTAGATCTTCCCCGCGAACTCGGGGGAGATCCGGATCTGGTCGGCGAGATCACGCGGCGCGACGGCCTTGCGTCCACCGCCGTCCTGCACACACATCCATTGACGTGACGGCCTACCCGGGGCGAAGGGGCTGGCCAGTCCCGTGACGCCTTCGAGCATGGTGAAGACATGATCGCCGAGTTTCCCCTGCACCTCGATGGCCGCGCGACCGATCGGCTCACCATTGCGATAAACATAGAGCGCGCGATCGGCTCCGCTGGCGAGGATGGTGATCGGCCCTTCGGTGCTGCGCTCCGGCAGCCACTGGTATTCCCCGTCGGCGAGCGGCTTGAGCATCTCGGCGGTCAGATCCTTCGGCGCCAGAATTACGCCGGGGTTGGCGGCGAAGCGTGGCTGTTTGCTGACGTCGTCGCCAATGACCACGGTGCCGCCCTTGTTCGTCAACGAGAACAGGAGCTTCGAGAAATCGTAAGGCATGCGAATGCAGCCGTGGCTGGCCGGGTAGCCGGGAAGATTTCCGGAGTGCATCGCAATGCCGCTCCAGGTCAGGCGCTGCATATTGGGCATCGGAGCGTTATTGTAGGTCTTCGAGTAATGGGTCTGCTCCTTCTCGAGGATGGTGAACACACCCGTCGGCGTGGAGTGTCCTTTCGTCCCCGTACTGACGGAAGATCGACCCACAAGAATGCCGTTGCGATAAACGCTGACCGTCTGGAGCGGCAGGCTGACCAGAATGACGACCGGACCTTCGGGCGAAACTTTCGGATTCCACCAGTACTCGCCCGGCTTCAGCGGTCCGGTGGGTTTCCCTGTGGGACTGCCCTGGGTGTGGCTCGCCGGACGTTTCGCCGCGTTCGCGACGGTAAGGGTCAGAAGTAGCAAAAGGATCGTGACGCGGGTCTTGTTCATCGGATGGATAGATTTGGTCGGATGAATTGTGACAAAGTGAATGATGCGTTGTCATCCCTTACATCGCACCATGTTCGGCGACTCGGCCGCCAATGTGAGGAAAGGCCTGAGGGACCGGCGGAATTATTTGGCAGCTGCGGGATAGACGACGCTCCAGTCGTCCTTCATGCTGATGACGGTCCAGCCGCTTTTGTTTGCCTCGGCCATGAGCGAGTCGCTGAAAGTGCCGATTTTCGATGTCTGCTCCGTAGGCCCACTCGCGCTTTGCGTCGTCGTGATGCACCAGCATCATCAGCCGCGCGCCGCTGCCGGCCTGCGGTCCATTCGAGCATCTGCAGGTCGCCATCGGAGTTGCCGAAGGCGGCGATGGGCCGGCGGCCGATGTGCGAGTTGATGCCGACCGGTTTGCCGGCTTTGTCGTCGATGAAGTTCAATCTCCGGCAGGCGTGATGAGCACGGGTTTGCCGTCGCGCATCTCGTACTTCGTCTTGATGCTGCGAGCCGACGACCTGCTCGGGCGGAATGCCATAGACCTGCTCCGTCCACGGGCGCATGAACTCGATGCCGCCGCCGGAGACGATGAAGGTCTTGAATCCGTTGGCGCGCAGATAGGCGAGCAGTTCGAGCATCGGCTGGTAGACCATCTCGGTGATAGAGCTTGCCCGGTCTTCGGATGCTTCGCGGTGGCGATCCAGTCGGTCACGATCTTCTCGAACTCGTCGGTGGTCATCCCCGCGTGCGTGGCGGCGACGATTTCCAGCAACCCCTTCTCGCCGGACGCAGCGACGCCTTTCACGTCGCCCTTGAGGAGCGAGGCGAAGGGCTCCTTGTCCTTCCACTCGGGATGCTGCGGCGCGAGCGCCTTGACCCGGTCGAAGAGCGAAGAACAGTTGGAAGTACATCGGCTGCTCGCTCCAGAGCGTGCCGTCGTTGTCGAAGGTGGCGATGCGTTCGGGCGCCGGGACGAAGTCGGGCGAGCCTTCCTTGGTCACCTTCTCGACAAACTCGATGATCGCCTTCTTCGGCGCCGTGTCGTTCCAGGAGGGGAGCGGATCGGCGGCAAAAGCGGGGACAGCGAGAAAGACGCAGCCGAGGGAGATGAGGAAAGTTTTCATGCGAAACGAAAGGCAAGAGCCGCGCGCGGATCGGACGCACGCGGCCTTCGATTCGAATGCGTCAGTTGCTGCTTCCGTCCGGGTTCTCCATCTTCTTCATGGCTTCCTCGACGGCCTTTCGCATGCTCAGCGTGTCGGCGCCCTGGCTCGGCGGGAAGTCCTCAGGCTCTTGAGGTGCGCGGCGAGGAACGGACCCGCGGCCGTCGGGGCCCAGAGTTTCTGCGCCACGAATTTGCGGCCCGCATACTCATAGCCCGGAGCATCGGGCGTCACTTTCTCCAGCGGGTCCATCAGCAGGTTCACAATGTAGGGCACGCTCGGGAAGGCCTTTTCATCAAACCAGTCTCCGTTGTGCTTGACGCCGATGTGCATTTTCCAAGCGTCCACGCGAACAGCCATCAGGTCGGTCTCGTCGTAGTAGAACATTTCCCGCCGAGCCGACTTCGGGATTTGCCGGTCCAGTAGTCGAGTTGGTTGTAGCCATCGAGATGGTTTTTGTAGGTGGTGCCGTTCATCTCATAACCCTTGAGCAGGTCTTCCTTGAGATTGGGCAGACCGGCGGCGGCCGCGAGCGTCACGTAGAGGTCTTCGTGGGTTTGCAGCCCATTGAGGTCGGTGCCCGGCTGCAATGTGGCCGGGCCATTTGATCAGGCAGGGAACACGAAGGCCACCCTCCCACGTCGTGCCTTTTTCCCCGCGGTAGGGCGCATAGCCGCCGTCGGGCCACATCATGAACTCGAAGCCATTGTCCGTGCTGTAAATGACGATGGTGTTGTCCTCCACGCCGAGGTCTTTCAGCTTCTTGAGCAGCGAGCCGACCTGCTCGTCGTGTTCCAGCATCTTGGCCCGCACGACGTCTTCCTCGGCGCGGCCTTCATCCACAGCCATCTGGACATATTTGTTCGTTGGGTGCGACCAGATGTGGATCGCGGTGGTGTTGAACCAGACGAAGAAAGGCTTGTCGCCTTTGCCGACCTTATCGAGATACTTCAGCGTCTCGTCGGTCACTTCCTGGTCCACGGTCTCCATGCGCTTGCGGGTGAGCGGGCCGGTGTCCTCGATGGTCTGCTTCCCGATCTTGCCAAACTTCGGGTCCACAGTCGGATCGTCCTTGTCCGTCGCCTTGCAACGCAACACGCCGCGCGGGCCGAACTTCTTTTTATATTCAGGGTTCTTCTGCCCGGGATAGTCGAGTTCTTCCGGCTCTTCCTCGGCGTTGAGGTGATAGAGATTGCCGAACCACTCATCGAATCCGTGGACGGTGGGCAGGAATTCATTGCGGTCGCCGAGATGGTTTTTGCCAAACTGCGCGGTGGCATAGCCGGCGGACTTGAGCACCTCCGCCAGCGTCGGATCGGACTTCTGAATGCCACGCGTCGAGCCGGGAATGCCGATGGTGGTCATACCAGTGCGGATGGGCATCTGGCCGATGATGAACGCGGCGCGCCCCGCGGTGCAACTGGGCTGGCCGTAGTGATCGGTGAAGAGCGCACCGGTTTTCGCGATCGAGTCGATGTTCGGCGTCCGACCCATCATGCCGTGCGTGTAGGCGCCGACATTCCAGGTGCCGATGTCGTCGCCCCAGATGACGAGGATGTTCGGCTTTTTGGACTGCGCGAACGCAGCCCCGGTGCTGACCACGAGGGCCAGTGCGGAGGCGAGCAGGACTCGCCAGGTTTTTTCTTGTTTTTTCATGCTTTGATTCATTTGGCTAATTTCTGCTCGGGGAGTTGGTGCACGAAACCGTGAGCAGGGAGGGATCGATCCCAGCGGTCCGTGTCAGACGGGTCGTCAAAATTTCATGGCTGAACGGGGTCCGGACCGAGCGACGGCCTGGCGAATCGCCGCCAGGACGGCATCGCCGGGATCGGACTTGCGGAAATAGGCGGCGCACCCGGTCGCCAGCGCCTGCTCGCGCGTGCCGGGTTCATCGTGGGCGGTAATGAAAATGACCGGCGTGCGGTCGCCTTCGGCGGAGAGCCGGTCGCGGAATTCGAGGCCGGAAATCCCTTCGAGCTGAACATCGAGTACCAGGCAATCGAAGGCGAGGCCGGTGATCGTCGGCGAGGAAAGCTTCTGCCGAAGCGTAGGCAACCGATTGGATTCCCTCTGCGCGCAACAGCCGCCCGAGCGAACGGCAGACGCTCTCATCGTCATCGATGAGGGCGACAGAGATGGGTGGGTGCGAGTCCATTTCACGGGCGGGGCGATCCTTGTATCCCTTCGGCCCCTTTCCTGCCTACTGCCCTTAGGGGAAGGTACCCGCGGTTTGCGCGAGCGGCTGCCATTTCCGCGACCGACTGCGACCCCGAGCTTCGCTTTGATATTGGTGCGATGCAGCTTCACCGTCCGCTCGCAGATGCCGAGATCGCCGGCGATCTGTTTGTTCAACTCGCCGCGCAGAACGTGGCGAAGCACTTCGGCCTCGCGTTCGCTCAATTGCGGCAAACCGAGCGCGCGCCTCCGCGGGCCCCTCGTTTGGTCTGCCGCTGCTCTACGTCGAGGTCGAGCGCTCGCTGGACCGCCGCGAGCAATGCCTCCCTGGGCGCTCGCTTTTCCAAAAAATCCTCCGCGCCACTGCGCATGGCCTGGACCGAGGACGGAATATCTCCCGCGCCGGTGAGAAAGATGACCGGCAGCTCGTGACCAGATTGCGCCAGTATCGCTTGCAATTGGAGTCCATCCATCTCCGGCATTCGCAGATCCACGATGACACAACCCGCCGCGTCCGCTGGAAGCTGCGCGAGAAACTCGCGGGCCGACGCGAAAGCCCGCACTTCGAATCCGCTGGCCTTCAGCACGCGCGCTGTGGCCCGCAAATACGAGGCGTCATCATCCACGAGATAAACCGTCGGGAGGGGCGAAGGGCGACGGGGGAGGTGTAGATCACTGGCCATAGTCGCCTTCCTCTTCGCGAATCTTTGCGGTGGTGGTCGGTCCTGGTTGAGTTCGCAGTCGTTCGATCGTTGCCGTGAGAATTCCGATGATCTCATCGGCCAGCGCCGCGCGCTCGCGAACCACGTCGTCACCGAGCCAACTGGCCATTCGCAGGTAACGACCACGCGTTTCACGGGCGGAGCCGCGAGCGAAATCGAGGAAGCGAACGTATTCGGCACGGCTCAGGCGTCCGTGCCCTTCTTCGATGTTGGCACAGATGGAATCGGCGCTGCCGACTTGCTGCGACACCAACTTGAAGCAGAGCGGTTCGCGTCGCACCAAGTTCATGTCGGCGATGACCAGGTCAAAAAGCTCTAGCGCCTTCCGATAACCCCCAAATTCCTCCAACGAACGCTGGCTCATAACGACGCTCCCTCCCTCGCCCCTCGCCCCTCGTCCCTCTCCACCGGCAGCGTGATCCGAAAACGCGCGCCATGCGGTTCGCGAATCTCCGCGGAAATCTTCCCATGATGCGCCTCGATGATCGTCCGGCAAATCGAGAGCCCGAATCCAATGCCGTGTCCCTTGGTGGTGAAGAACGGCTCGAACAAACGTTCGCATTTTGTCCGGCGGAATCCCGGGGCCGTTGTCCTCGACCGTGATTTCCACCGTCCGTGAATCCACGGCCCGAGCGCGCACCGCGATCATTTTGGGTTCGGCATTTTCGGCTCGGAAAGCGCATCGAATGCATTGATCTTGAGATTGAGCAGACACCTGCTGCAGATGGACCCGATCGGCATGCACGAGCGGAAGGTTTTTCGGAAAGTCGAGCAGTGACCTCGACATGGCGCCGGGCCTGGTCTGCGTGCAGGAGCATGTGCACGTCTTCCATCAATTCGCCGAGATCCACGGGACGCAAGTCGACTTCACGCCGCTTCAGCAGGCCGCGCAGGCGATCGATCACGGTCCCCGCCCGCTGGTCATCTTTCCGGATGTCGGTGACGATCTCGCGAATTTCCGCGAGGTCCGGCTGCTCCTGCTGGAGATAAAGTTCCGCCGCCTCCGCATTGCGCAGGATCGCGCCGAGCGGCTGGTTCAGTTCGTGGGCCAGCGAAGTGGACAATTGGCCGAGCATCGACACCCGCCCCGCGTGCGTCAGTTCCTGCCGCAGCTCGCGCACTTCGCGCTCCGAGCGCCGCCGCCACGCCCGTTGCAAAAGCAATCCCGCGATCAGCGCCGCTTGGCGTCGCGACGATCACCGCGATGCCGATGAGCAGCCTGCGATGCTCATCCCACAAGGTCGGCGTGTGGAAGCGCACCTCTGTTCCGGGCGGCAGCGTCTTGATTCCCCATCGCTTCACCGCGCGTTCATCCACCATCAGACGCGCGGGCAGCGGTCGGCAAAATGCCGATGCTTTCCGGTCGCTCGCCCGAAAGCACCCGCCGTGTCAGCTCGCCGATCGCAACCCCTTCGTTCTCGAAGGTCGAAACGCACACGCCGAGCACGCCGGTTCCGATGTAGGTGTCGAAAGGTCCCGACCACCGGGACCGCGGAGGCGGCGGCGATCTCCTTCGCCACGCGGGCCGGCGTGTACGTTTCGCCCGTGGGGCTTTGGAAGTAGTCGAGATAAATGACCGCGGTGTCTCTCGGGGAGCGCGGCGAGGCGGGCTTTCAGCTCCTCCATGGGCAGCTTCGGGAAGGGCCGCGATCGTCACCCGATCCGCCAATGGCGCGCACTGCCGGAGCGCGATGTCGCGCCAGATCCGATCATAAGCCGCAGCGCCATGAACCAGCACGATCTCCCGCGTCTGCGGGCGCATCGCGAGCAGCGACTCGACCACTGGAACCACCGATAATTCCATCGGCAGACCGGTCACGCCGGACACCCCTTCGAGCGACCGATGCTCTTCCTCTCCCACGCCGCCAAAGACCACCGGGGTGCCGGGGAAAAGGGTGTCCCTCCGTGCGAGCCAAAAGTCCAGCGCCTCCGGCCCCAGCGCGATCAGCACATCCGGAGGCATGTCCCGATAGCGCTTCTGCAAATACTCCTCCATCGCCTGCTCGTGCTCCGGGCCGGTGAAACGAACGACATCGAGAAACTCCGTGAAAATCGTGACCGCCGATTGATTCCCTTTCGGGATCGAGGCTCCGGCGAATTCCTTCGTCGATGCGCAGATTCGCCGGGAGCAGCCGGTCATTGGCAAAGAGCATCAGCACCCGCGGCGGCTCTCCCCCGCGCACAGACTCGCCGCCGCGATCAGGATGGCCAGCACTGGTAATCCTATTTGCATCAGCGCTGCCCTTCCCCCATGCGGTCTCTTTTTGCGGTAGACGAAGTCGTTGTGGTGTTCAGCACGGAGGCATCGTTGCGCTGCCCTCTGCCAGACTCAAGAAGCCTCTGCACCTGCGTTTGGTCGCTTGGCGCGGAATCGCACGATCGCACCGGCTGTTCCCATCGGAAAACAGCGGTGCGATGAAAAGACGGAGGCTGGAGCGGATCATGATGGTCAGGCTGGACGATTGATTGCCAAATCTCAGGGCGCCCCGCAACGACACCTCATAGTTGGCAGCGTGCCCGCTCGGGTGTTCTCGTTCGACGCGTACGCGGCGGGATTTGGCAGTCGGGTGCGGCGTTCGGAGAGCGAGGATCATGGGATGACAAGGTTCCCAGGGCGGGTCCGTCGAAAGCGATGGAGATTTGGGATTGTCCGCCGCCCGGGCTCCGATATAGACGCTGCCTCCGTGCGTGGCATTGCGATTTGAGGCGGGTTTAACCGCATCCTCGCTGACACCGCGCGTTCCAATCAACTTCCTCTAATTTTTACCAACGACAGCCATGCAATGGAAAGGACGTAGAGAAAGCGCCAACGTGGAGGATGTTCGCGGTCAAAGAACGACGGGAGGGACCGGCGGTGGTTTCGGTTTCCTGATGCTGATTGGCAGGATTTTTGGATTGAAGGGAATTCTCATCGCCGTGGGCGTCGGCCTGGTTGCCTGGAAACTGGGGATCGTCGATCCAAGCATGTTCTTGGGCAGTGGGACGACGACTTCAAGTTCGCAGCCGGTGCAGGCGAGCCCCCGGAAGAGCAGGAGCGATTCGACTTTGTCAAAGTGGTGATGGCTGACACGGAAGACGTCTGGACGGAGGAATTCGCGCGGATCGGGAGGCAATACGTCTTGCCGTCGATGGCTGTATACCGGGGCATGGTCCGTACGGGATGCGGCAATGGCAGCGCCGCGATGGGGCCTTTCTATTGTCCGGCCGATCAAAAGGTTTATATCGATCTTGGCTTTTACGATGAGCTGGCGCAGACCTTCAATTCGCCGGGCGACTTCGCGCAAGCCTATGTCATCGCCCACGAGGTGGGGCATCATGTGCAGAAGTTGCTGGGAGTGTCGGACAAGGTGGCCGCGATGCAGGGCCGGCCAGACTACAACGAATATTCGGTGCGATTGGAACTGCAGGCAGATTTCTATGCGGGAGTGTGGGCCAACCATTCACAGAAATATTTGGAACGAGGGGACATCGAGGAAGCGATGCGTGCCGCCGATGCGATCGGTGATGATGCGATCCAAAAGAAAATGCAGGGCCGGGTAATGCCGCACGCCTTTACTCATGGAACATCCGAGCAACGGATGCGGTGGTTCATCAAGGGACTCAAAAGTGGCAGGATCGAGGATGGCGATACCTTCTCGATGCCGTATCAGCAATTGTAGGTTGCTCGACGCCACGCCGTTTGAGATCAGGATCCATCCAGTTTCTATTTTCTCCATTTCGGAGTCTTCAGGTTTGGACCGTGCCATCAACCCCGCGGTCGACAGTGAACCGGAGGACCTTTTCCGGCGAATGACGAATAGCGCGAGAATGGCCATTCGGGAGCGGCGGTATCTCCGACGGATCGGCGCCGCTTCGGGTCGCTCGCGGCAAGGGACCGGAGATGCGCGTCATTGCCGGCTCGCCTAACTCCGAGGGGCCGTTCAGGATTCCGGGGTGATGAAAGCGATCAAGATCCAATCCACAAGGGATGGCGGAAGCGCGACCGCGTGTGAGGTGGAACTTCCGTCGCCGCTCGCCGCAGGCCACGACTTGCTCGTCGCGGTGGAGGCGGTCGGCATGAATCCGGTCGATACAAAGGTCAGGCCGAAAGCCGATGAAGATCCAAAGGTGCTCGGCTACGACGCTGCGGGGATCGTCATCGGTCTGGGCGAGCAGGCGGTTGGCTTTCAAATGGGCGATGCGGTTTACTACGCGGGTGACGTCACCCGGTCGGGCAGCAACGCGCAAGAGCAGTTGGTGGATTTGCCGCATTGCGGCCCTCCGACCAAAATCGCTGGATGCAGCTGCCAGCGCCGCTCTGCCGTTGACGGCACTCACT
>CAWCSW010000013.1:0-36596 GCA_963798345.1 uncultured Verrucomicrobiae bacterium
TCGGATTCTCGAACCGCTCGCGGAAATCCGCCGTGATCCCAGATCCCCGGCATCAGGAAATTCATGGTGGACCAAATATCGCGCACCGAGTTCTCGATCGGCGTGCCCGAAAGCGCGAGACGATGCTCCGCCTTGAGCGCAAACGCCGCCTGCGCCACCTGACTGTCGGGATTCTGATGTGTTGCGCTTCATCAAGGACCACAGCGCTGAACTTCTTCTTCTGGTAGAACTCGAGGTCGCGCCGGAGCAAGGCGTAGCTCGTGATGATCAAGCGATGGTTTCGATCGCACCGAAATACTTCCCGACGGTCGGCGCCTTCGAGATGACGGCCTCCAGGTCCGGTGCAAATCGATCGGCTTCCCGGCGCCAATTCAGGACCAGCGTCGATGGACAGATGACCAGGTTTGTCCGGGCAAATGCCGCAGCCATGCCAGCGTCTGCAGCGTCTTCCCCAATCCCATTTCGTCCGCCAAAATCCCGCTGCACCCATAAGATCCCAACCGGTGGATCCATTTCGCCCCTTCCTTTTGGTAATCACGGAGCACGGTGTCCAATGGGCCAAAATCCAACGGCTTGTCGGATCCTGAAGGAAGTGATTTGGCGGCGCCCTGGGGATCATCGAGCGCCGCACCGGTTTCCTCGGCGAAGGCCGCGATGTAATCGCCGTCGCGGCGATCAAATCGATAGAGCCCCGGTTGTTTCTGCTGCGGATTGCAGTCGCGCAACACGGACTCGAATTCATCAAGCACGTCGGGACTCAGCGCGAGCCGCGATTTTTCCGCAGCCGCACGGAGCTTTGCCCGGAATTGAGCAACCGCCGCAGTTCAGACGCCGAAAACCGTTCACCACTCTGCGAGACCAGTTCGACGCTGAGTCGAACCAATTCTCGCCAGATCCTCGCACTTCCAAATGCGGTTGCAAGCGATCGACGTTTTCCGACAGCTGCGAAAACCGGGGGCCGATTGCCACTTTCCACTCTCGTGGAGCGTCGGCAGTTCGGCGGCGAAAAAGCGTAGGATGTTCGGCTCGCCTTTCAACGACCACTCATTCTGTGTGTTGGGGCCTGAAAAACCCGCCGCCGCGAGGCGTGCGAGAGCTTCGGCTTCTCGCCGATTCCGCGGCTGGCTGCCACGCGCCGTCAACTCGATTTTTCCATTCGACAGACTCCGCTTCCAGCTTCGCTCCAAGGTAATTGAGGGAGCCCTCGATTTTAAGGTGAAAGGTCACGGGAACCGGCCCGGCCACGTTGAAGGCCGCGCTCGGAATGGTTTCACCAGCTCCCGCCGTGGGTGGCACAAAATCGAAGTGCAGCGCCAGCAGGGGCGCTTCCCGGGCTAGAAATCCAGCGACAGCGGAGGCTGGAATGACGACATCGCCTTTGAAGATCGCTGCGTAGGCAGCAGGTAATTCAGGCGCGATCGGCTCGAAAATGGAATCGTCGCGGACCAGCCATGCCACGGAGCCATCTGCGAGGAGCGATGCGTTTTCTGGCAGCGTCAGGAACAGTCGCAAGTCGCCACCTGGCAGAGCTTGCGCGTTCAACCTCGGGCGGGCCGCTTCCGCGCGGATTTCCGCCCTTTTTCCCCGACCAGCGTCACGGTCGAATGCCCGGCGGCTGCCTTCAAGAGTTGCAGCACGTCACCGCGCCCCAGTGAAACCATCCCCGGTAATTTCCCCCCGGTGAACCGCAAAAGGCACTCGATCATCCGCCCATCGGAAATTGAGCAGCGGTGAGTGGACGAAGACGGAAGTTCCGACGCCGGAACCGACCTGGCTCCGAGCTGAACCTCGACCGCCACAGTCGCCCCTCCACGCTCAAATGTTTTACCTACTTTTGGTGGAATAATGACCGTAACGATATCCTCTGCAGATTCTTCACAATTAAATACGACTCCACGATCAGCCACGATTCTGGCGTTGGCTCCGATCGGGGGCGGTGTTGGTTCCGGCTCCGCCAATTCGACCTTCTCGACCGGCGGCTTCAGCCACGCAAGGCCCACCGCCAGCGAGTGGGCACAGATCGCGCCGTGCTGCCGACTCACCCGGCACGTGCATAAATTCTCCACGTTCGTCTTTGACAAAATCTTGAGCCCCGCCCGGTATTCCGTCTCCCCTTCCCGGACCCGGCCACGCAACCACGGTTCTTCCCACGCCGCATCGCTCACCCGACCCGCAGCCGCGATGGCGCGCGCGGCTTTCATGGCCCGCCATCCGCCAGCGTCGTTGAGGAGCCGTTCCGTGAGTTGGATCATGAGGGCGCAGATTGACGACGAGCCTGCGGGACTTCGCAAATCGAGAATTGGATTGAAGAGCCACGGGTTCCGATCAAGGTCATCCCCACGAAAGACTCGTATCCGAGACCGATCCGCATTGGACTACTTCGAGTTTTATCGAAGCGCGCAATGATATCAGTAGTCCTCCTCCATCGAAACTCTGGAGGCGCGGATTGCGCCGGCGTCCGTCTCCGTGATTCGAATCTTCGCGCAGCTTAACGGCCACAACGGATTCAAACTGAGCGCCGCGCAAGCTAAGGATTTACTCGGCCACTCCGTCAGCGCCGCCGACGTCAACGGCGACGGGTTTTCGGACCTGATCGTGGGAGCTGACAAAGCGGACGGGGATGTGACGGATAGCGGAGCAACGTATGTGATTTTCGGGAAAGCCAATGGATTTGCTCCTAATTTCAAGGTCTCGGCATTGAATGGCCGAAACGGATTCAGAATCGTCGGTGCCATGGACGGCGATTTGCTGGGACGCGCCGTCAGCGGCTTGGGAGACGTGAATGGCGATGGCGTAGATGACATTATCGTTGGGGACGGAGACGAGTCAGCCGGCTACGTAATCTTTGGAACTCGATCCGGGTTCTCCGCGACGTTCAATGTATCGTCCATCGACGGCTACAATGGCTTTAAGCTCCGATATTTTCGCGCCCGCGGCGAGGAAGTGAGGGGAGCCGGAGATGTCAACGGCGACGGTTTAGACGACATTATCGTCGGTTCTCGTTATGCAGGACCGAACCAAGCGGGGGCCGCGTATGTGGTGTTCGGCAGAGCGAATAGCTTCCCCGCCTTCATCGATCTCGAAAGCCTCGATGGCGAAGAAGGCTTCAAAATGGCGGGAACGGTGATCAACGCACAGACCGGAGCATCGGTGAGCGGCGCGGGTGACATCAACCGCGATGGGTTTGACGATGTGATTATCGGAGCTCCTACATTGGTGGGCGGCCCGCGCCCTGGCGATGCTTATGTCGTCTTCGGAAAGGCGACCGGATTTGCAAACTTGAACTTGGCCGAACTCGATGGAACCGACGGCTTCAAACTGAGTGGCGAGAATGAATACGATTCCGCGGGCATTTCCGTGAGCAGAGCCGGTGACGTGAACGGCGACGGTTTTGACGATCTAATCGTTGGAGCATATCGGGCCTTCCGCGGCAAGGCCTACATTATTTTCGGGAGAACCGAGCCTTTTCCGGCCAACCTCGATCTTTCCACGATTGATGGCCTAAACGGCTTTACCGTCGTCGGTCCCGATGAGGGATACGACTCTGGAATTGGTAAGTCGGTAAGCGCCGCTGGCGATGTCAATGGCGATGGGATCGCCGACATCATCATCAGCGCCTATGACGGATCGAACGGCAATGGTGCCAGTTACGTCGTCTTCGGTTCGCAAGAGGGGTTCCCATCGAGTCTCGTGATCACTGCGTTGAATGGTGTCAATGGATTCAAGATTCGCGGCATCCAAGGAGGTCATTCACCGTATTTTCCGGTAAGCGGCGCCGGGGACGTCAATGGCGATGGTTTTACCGACCTCGTCATCGGGGCATACGGCGAGAGCACACGCGGACGTTTCAGCGGGACCGCCTACGTCGTCTTCGGCGGCGATCCGGGGCGATTGAAGATCGCTCAAAGCGGGATGAGCGCGACCTACACCGATCCCGACGGCGACAAGGTGACCGTGACGACGAGCGCGGGGATCTTCACCCCGGAATTGTTCGTGATGCGGAAGGAAGGATTCGGCTTTCAACTCGAGAGCCTCACGCTGACCAACCCCACTTTCACCAAGACGAACCTCACCTTTTCCGCAATCCAGCGGGACGCCAACCAGGATGGCATGACCGATGGAGACGGTTCGGTCAATGTGGGGGCGATCGACGCGACGGGCGTGGACTTGGGCAAAGTAAAAATTGCCGGCGACCTCGGCCAGATCGACGCGGGCGATGGCAATCCGGCCCGGGCGGCGCTCGCATTGCTCAAGGTCCGCTCGCTCGGCACGCACGGCACAGCCACTCAAAACGCCGCGACAGCAAGTTTGCACGGCGCACTTGCGGGCGATCTCGGGAAATTGAAGGTGAAAGGAGATGTCGCCAGCGGCGTCACGCTCGCGGTCGAGGGCCGGCTCGGGACGGGGATCATCGGCGGGAATCTCGATGGCGCGACGATCACTGCCCTTGGGATCCTCGCACCCGTGAAGGCGGCGGAGGCCGTCGCGCTGCGGAAACTGACGATCGGCGGTGACGTCTCCGGCTCGCGCATCCTTGCCGGCTACGACTTCGCGGGCCTCGGGGCGAACGCTGATGCATCGATCGGTTCGGTGCGCGTGCGCGGCACGTGGACAGCGAGCGACCTCGTCGCCGGGATTGCGGATGCGACGGGGGACGGCTTCGGTCGGAACGACGCGCCGATCTCTGGCGGAAGCGCATCGATGATCGCGCAGATCGCCCGCATCACAATCAAAGGCGCGGCGATCGGCAGTGCGGGAGATTCGACCGATCACTTCGGCATCACCGCCGAAATCATCGGGCGGGCGAAGATCGGCAGCTCCGTCCTCGCGCTCACTCCCGAAAAAAACGATGTCCTTCTCGATCCAGCAAACACCGACTTCCGGTTGGTCGAGATATAGCATCGAGATGTCGTCGCTCCCAGCGGCGGTGAGTAGGCCCGGCTCAGGCCAGGCGCAGCGCCTTGCGGCCGTGATCCGCCCAACCAAACCAAAACTCCTGGCTCGAGTTCGTTCAGCGCCCCTGTGAAGGAGTTCAGAAAATCAAAATTTCCTGGAACCCTCCCGCACAGGCGCTTTTCTGGCCAAGATTTCATTCCCAATCGGCCGCTTCACCCCTACACTGCGCGCCCCACATGAAAATCATCGCCGTGGCCAATCAGAAAGGCGGCGTCGGAAAGACGACCACCTCGGTCAATCTCGCCGCCTGCCTGGCCGCACGCGGCGTGCGGGTCTTGCTCGTCGATCTGGATCCGCAGGCGAACGCCACCAGCGCGCTCGGTCTGGAGCCGATCGAAGGGCACAGCATTTACGGTCCCCTGCTCGGGTCCGGGGACGTCGCCGAAATGGTCGTTCCAACCCGCATGCAACATCTTTGGCTGATTGCCGGCGACCTGAATCTGGCCGGCGCCGAAGTCGAAGTCGCCCGCGCGCCGGATCACCTGACCCGCCTCCGCTCCGCGCTCGAACCGCTCCGGCAGGACGCGACCTTCGATTGCATCCTCCTCGATTGCCCGCCCTCGCTCGGCATCCTCATGACCAACGCGCTGGCCGCGGCGGATGAACTTCTGGTTCCACTGCAGTGCGAATATTTCGCGCTCGAGGGTCTCTCGAAGATCGTGCAGGTGGTCGATCAAATCCGGCAGTCGGGTGCGAATCCAGACCTCAACCTCGCCGGAATTCTCATGACCATGTTCATGCGCAACAACCTCGCCCACCAGGTCATCAACGAAGTCCAGACTCATTTCGGGGACATCATTTTCAAAACCGTTATCCCGCGCACCGTGCGGCTGAGCGAAGCGCCGAGCCACGGCAAAACGATCATCGAATACGAGCCCAATGGACTCGGAGCCACGGCTTATCGGACCCTGGCCGAAGAGTTTCTCAGTCGGAATCCGCAACGGCGTGACGCAAAGACCGGCACGTAGCGGGCGTAAATGGGCCTGGCTTCACTCGAGTTGAAGCCAGAGCTGCTCGTCGCCGCCACGGTTTAGCAGGACGAGCAAACCCACCATCCACACGATCGAAACCACGGCCATCCCGACGCCCCAGCCGGTCGATATGGTGACCGGCAGGACGGCAGCGGAGGTCATGACAATCCCGTAAAAGCCCCATCGCTTCCATTGAAGGACGGCGAAGCAGAAAATGGCATGCAGAACGAAGATGCCGGCAATGACGGCGAAACTCATCGGGGCAGAACCGGGCGCGATGTTCTGGATCGTTTTAAACACGTTCACCGCAGAAATCGCATTAAAGCAATCAAAGGCGATGTTGAGGAGGAGGCACGCGGTGAGTCCCCCATTGCGGGAGCGCCGGTGGCGCCGGGATGGCCTTCCGGCGAGTCTGCACCCGGGAGCGTGACGTCCGATCTGGTTACATTCAGGGCATCGTCTGGACACAAAGGATTTGGGTTGAGAATGACACTCGCATACTTCGGACAAAATTCCGCCACGGCGAAAGTGCGAAGTCCAAAATTTCGCAGAGTGCGCATTGCGTCCGGAGCCGCACGACTTCGAGAGTTTCTCCCAATGCCGCGATCATTCTTTTCCGCGCCTCAGCTGCTGCGCAGGGCAAGCCACCAGGCCAGCGTGAGAATTCCCAGCACGGACCATCCGGCCAGCAACTGACCACCACGAGAGATCCTGTCGCGCAGGCGAAGGACATTGGCCGCGGCACCGAGTGGAATCCCCGCGCAAAAACCAAAAAAATGCGCCATGTAATCGACCCGATCCGTCCCCTTCCCGTCCCCTGCTCCGAGGAAGGCCAGCAGCCCGAGACCAGCGCCGATGGGCACCACCCATTGCCACCACGTGCGCGCCGCTGGGCGCCGCCAACGTTCGATAAATTCACTGCCCACGAGCAGTCCAAGAGCCGCAAAGACTGCGGTCGAGGCGCCGATCGTTCCATGCATTTCGGACCGATAAAACAAGGCGTTGGCGATATTCCCCAAAGCTCCGCCGAGCAGGATGGCCAGCCACGCCACTCCGCCGCCGAGTTGCGGCACAACAAACGCCCCAAAGAGCAATCCGGTCGCGATGTTCGCCGCCAGATGGGAGAAGATCGCTGTGCAGCGTCAGAGCGGTCACCGCCCGCCACCATTCCCCATAATGCAGGATGCGGAAATTGTAGGACGGACCGGTTTGCAATAATCGTGGATCGACGTTCTGCCAGGCCCAAAAAAGGCTGAGCACACAAGCCGCCGCGAACAGGGAGAAGGTCTCGATTTTCGGTAACCGACGCCGCGACTGTTTGAGTTCGGCTTTTCGTTCCGCCCGCTCTTCCTCAAAGCGCGCCAGCTCCTCGGCAATTTTAGGCGCAGCCGCCGACTCGACGTAGAGCCGAAAATCGGGGCCCTCACGCACCACCCAATACGCCTGATCCTGCGCCGCTGCGACCAGCCCGCGTTCCTGGGCCTCGGAAAACCGCGCGTAACGACCAACCTCCGTCAAAGGCAGATCAGGCAATGAAGACATGAGAGAATCGAATCACAGTTGGCGGCCAGCGGCCCTCGGTCGAATGTGAACGCATTAACGCATTCTTCCAATCCTCCAACTCGCCGGGTCCGCTCAGTCAGCTCGTGCTGCCGGATCTCTGGCAGCAGACCGCGGTGCGCGCCCTCCGGGACGGCCAAGACGTCGTGGTGGACGCGCCCACCGGAGCGGGAAAAACATTCGTCTTCGAGTTGTTCGAGCCGAGCCTGAGGGGACAGGCCATCTTCACCGTGCCGACGCGTGCCCTGGCCAATGACAAACTCGCCGAATGGAAAGCGCGTGGCTGGAAAGTCGGCATCTGCACTGGGGACATCGCGCACGGACTCGACGAACGAATCGTGGTCGCCACGCTGGAAACACAACGAGCAAAATTCCTGCGTCACGAAGGCCCCGCCCTGCTGGTGGTCGATGAATATCAAATGATTGGCGACCCCAGCCGTGGTGCGAACTACGAACTCGCCCTCGCCACCGCGCCACCGACAACGCAGCTCCTGCTGCTGAGCGGCAGCGTGGCCAATCCCGAGGATGTCGTGAAATGGCTCACCCGTCTGGGACGCCGGGCGACAATGGTACAACACCAAGAGCGGCCCGTTCCCCTCGAAGAGGCCGACCTCAGTCGGCTGCCCGACCGTGCATCCGCGAGTATTCGGGGATGGTGGCCACGGCAAATGGCCAATGCTCTGCGCGCCGATCTCGGACCGGTGTTGATGTTCGCACCGCGTCGGAAAGCCGCGGAAGATCTCGCGGTTCAGCTCGCCGCCGCGTTGCCGGCCGAGAAGCCGCTTCCACTCCGCCCGGAGGAACAGGTTCTGGCCGGTCCTTTGCTTGGCCGACTCCTCCGCCAGCGTATCGCTTTTCATCACAGCGGACTGAGCTACGCGCAGCGCGCCGAACTGATCGAACCATTGGCCAAAAAAGGAAAGCTCCGGGTCGTCGTCGCCACCATGGGTCTCGCCGCCGGGATCAATTTCAGCATGCGGTCCGTCGTCGTCACCGGCACAAGTTATCGCGCCGGACCCATCGAACGGCAGGTGCGTCCCGATGAACTGCTCCAAATGTATGGCCGGGCCGGACGGCGGGGTCTGGATGAAATCGGATACGCCCTCATCACCGACGAGCCACCGCGGCTGCTCGATGCCAGCCCTTTGCAGCTTCGTCGCGCCGAGCCATTGGATTGGCCCACTTTGATCGCCGTCATGCGGGAGGCGGCGGAAAAAGGCAGTGATCCCTTTAACGCGGCGATCGAGGTCAATCGCCGTTTGTTTACGCCCCGCGCCATTCCTCTCGGCATCGAACATTCGCGGGAGACAGGCCCAATGCCATGCGGAATCGGCATCGATATGGAGCGTGCGCGTTTCGTCCGGCGTGGGATCGTGGAAATGCAGAACTCGCGGGGCGAATGGCAACCGCGTCCGTCGGAGGCGCAAGAAATGCCATTGGGGACAACGCTCGCCGTGGCACCGTCGCGGTCAGCAACGGACGCCACCAATCCGCGTTGGCGGCCGGCGCTGGCGGTGGCTTCAACGCTGGATGGGATCGGCCAGGGGGAATTGCGCAAGCTCGGAACCGGTCAGGATAAACGCTATGGGCGGCAGATGGTCCTCGGGCATCGTGATCGCAACGGGCGTTTGGCCCTGGCTCCCTGGCTGCGCACCCGCCTCGGACAACCACGCGCCACTTCCGAAGAACTCGCCGCCGAAATTCTTCCGCGGCTCGGCGGCTGGACGGGCGGCCGTTTGATCGAGGTCATTCCAAATGGCAATTCCCTCCTCGCGATTCTCGCCTTCGATCAACACCGCGTGACTGCGTGGGTCGATGCTTACGGCGCGCCTTTGCTCGATCCACCGGTTCGAAATTCCCGCCCCTCAGTTTGCGAAGGTTGCCCGGAACTTTCCTGGTGCCAATCCGTCGATATTCATCTCTCGCCCGCCGACTCCTGGCGGCGCCTCGGCCTCATCGAACCGAATGGCGTGCCGACTCGGCGCGGGACGATCTTCAGTTTCTTCCATCATGGCGAAGGTCTCGCCATCGCGGCGGCGCTCGAAGACGAGACGTATTTAATCCCCGACCTGACCTATGACCTCGCCAACCTGCGCGCCGGACCTCGCTTTGCCGGCGACGATTCGCCTTACGGAGGCCGGCTCGGCATCCGATGTGCCGAGACTTTTCTGCGCGCAGAAATTCCCGGCTATCTCACCCTCGGCGTACCGCTCGATTATGGCGCCGGTGCCAGTGAAGCCATTCGCGCCCATCTCGAAAATGGGGTTCCACGCTCCAAACTGCTCACGGAAGACCTGCGTTCCGGCGATTTTGAAAGGGCCTTGATCGAATGGCGTAGTCTGCTCCGACAAATCACGTGGGCGCCTGATTACGATTGGGTCCGCTGGCAATCTTTGCGGCGAAGCGCGGCGCAAAGCCTGGGTGAAACGTGAACCACCAGCCACGAAGCTGCGGCTAGCATTTCAAGTCGCTTGGGGTTGTTTCTCCAGTTCGTGACCTTGAAATCCCGCTTCCTTCGCTATTGGCTGGCCAGCTTGCTGGTGGCCACGTCGGCGCTCGCGTCGGATCCACTGTTCCGCAGCGACGTCATGGCCGTACTGTCCAAAGCGGGTTGCAATGCCGGTGGGTGCCACGGCAACGCGACAGGCAAAGGAGGGTTCAAGCTTTCGCTGCGCGGACAGGATCCCGACTTGGATTGGCTCGCTTTGACGCGTGAACAGAGCGGTCGCCGGATTAACATGATCGAGCCCGATCACAGCCTGATTTTGCTGAAAGCAACCGCTTCGATCGCGCACGAAGGTGGCGCGCGCTTCGCCGTCGATTCACCCGAGTATCATCTCGTGCAGGGCTGGCTTCGAGCCGGCGCGATCGATTCCGGCACGGAAAAGAAGCTGGAACGACTCGAGGTCACGCCATCCGATCTGGTGCTGATCGACCCGCAGAATTCCACCGCCATCACGGCCCGGGCCACGTTCTCCGACGGCGAACAACGCGACGTGACCGACCTCGCGGTTTTCGACCCGAACAATGACGTCGCCAAAGTTTCCCACGATGGGGTCGTCACGGCGGAGAAGGCTGGCGAAACGACGATTCTCGTTCGTTACCTCGGGCAACAGGTCCCTGTGCATCTGGCGTTTGTCCCAGCCCGAGCGGATTGGAAATGGCAGGCCCCGCCCGCGGCAAACTACATCGACGAGCAGGTCTTCCAAAAACTCCAGGATCTGCGCATGAATCCCTCGGAAGTGTGTTCAGATTTGGTCTATTTTCGTCGCGCCTACCTTGATCTTCTCGGCGTCGTGCCGACCGCGGAGTCCGCCCGTGCATTTGCCGCGGACACCTCTCCCGACAAGCGCGCGCGTCTCATTGATCGCCTGCTCGAGCGCGAGGAGTTCGTGGATTTCTGGACCTTGAAATGGGCGGATTTGTTGAAGATCGAGGAGCGCCAGCTCGATGCCGAAAGGCATGCAGGTGTTCCACGATTGGATTCGCGACAGCATCGCGGCGAATAAACCCCTCGATCAATTTGCCCGCGAACTGATCGCCGCGCGCGGCAGCACCTACGAAAATCCGCCCGCCAATTGGTGGCGCGCGAATCGCACCCCGGTCATTCGTGCGGAAAATACAGCCCGCGTTTTCCTCGGCACCCAGTTGAATTGCGCCCAGTGCCATAACCATCCCTTCGAGCGCTGGACCCAGGATGATTACTATAGCTGGAGCAGCCTCTTCGCGCGAATCGATTACAAAATTGTCGAAAACAAACGGAAAGACGAGAACGACCAACAGGAATTCAAGGGCGATCAAATCGTGCAAATCAAGGGCTCGGAATCAGTCATCAATCCGCGCACCGGTGACCGAGCCCAACCGCGTTTTCTCGGCGGTGGCCCGGCCAAGCCAGGCCCTGATTCCGACGAACTGCTCGAACTCGCCGATTGGCTGTCGCGCTCGCCCGATGTTCGCGCGCATGCAGGTCAATCGCATCTGGTATCACCTCATGGGCCGCGGCCTGGTCGATCCCGTCGATGACTTCCGCGCCAGCAACCCGCCCTCCCATCCCGGCCCTGCTCGAGGCGCTGGCGGAGGATTTTGTGCAGACACGGTTATGACCTGCGTCATCTCATCCGCACCATCATGAACTCGAAGCGTCTATCAGCTATCGAGCGAGCCCAACGCGTCGAATGCGTCCGATGAGGCAAATCAATCGCATGCCCTTGTCCGCCGGCTCACGGCGGAACAGCTTGTCGATAGCATGAGCAAGGTTCTGAGCGCACCGATCGAGATTGATGGCTATCCGGATGCGCACCGGCTCGCGCAGGTTCCCGAAGGCCGCAAACATTATCGCCCGCTGAAGAATTCGTTTGATCGGTTTTCGCTCGATTTCGGGAAGCCGCCGCGCCTCATCGCCAGCGATTGCGAACGCAACAACGAGACCACGCTCCCGCAAGCGTTCCAGCTCATCGGCGGCGAAGTGGTGCAATCGATGATCACGCGCCCGGACAACCGCCTGGCGAAACTTGTCAGCTCCGGAAAGGCCCAGGAAGAAATCGTGACCGAGCTCATTTGGACCGTCCTCCAACGCCCCCCAACCGATCCGGAAAAGCTCCGATTCACCGAATACCTCACTTCCGGCCCCGACGCGCGCCGCCAGATCGAGGACGTCGCCTGGGCGCTCATCAACTCAAAAGAATTCCTCTTCCAACATTAAAAGTCATCCTGAGCGGATGGGCGCGCCGCGCGCCCAAAAGTCGAAGGACCCGGATCCATAGCAGTAAATCCAACTCACGCCCCATGCCCACTCACGCCTGCTCCACCTTTTCCAACGCTCTCGTCAGCCGCCGCCACGCGATTCGCCTCGGCGGACTCGGTCTGCTCGGTCTCACCATGCCGCGCCTCCTCCGCGCCGAAGAGATCGAGGAGGCAAGAATCAAGGCTCGCGCCAAGTCGGTCATCTTCCTCTTCCAATGGGGCGGCCCGTCGCACATCGACATGTTCGACATGAAACCCGACGCCCCCGAGGGCATTCGCGGTCCGCACAAGCCCATGTCCAGCAAAGCCGACGGCATTCAAGTATCCGAGAAGCTCCCGCGCACGGCGCAGATCATGGACAAGGTCACGCTCATCCGATCGATGACGCACACCATGAAGAATCACAACTCGGCCGGCTATTACGCTCTGACGGGCCACGCGCCACCCAGTGACGACCAGCGTCTGCGCGACTCCCTCGATCTCTTCCCCGGTTATTCAAGCGTGGTTGATCTTCTCGCCCCTGGTTCCGGCGAAATGCCCACCGCCATCTCGTATCCGCATATCATCGCCGACGGTTCGACCACACCCGGCCAGCACGCCTCTTTTCTCGGGAAAAACCACGATCCCCTGCTCGTCCTCCAGGATCCAAATTCCGACGCCTTTGCGCTGCCCGAACTGAGCCTGCCTGAAGGGATCCCCTTCGAGCGACTACAAGCCCGGCGCGAACTCCAGCAACTCGTCGATCAGCAATCGCGCATGATGGAATATTCCGCCGCCGCTCGTGGCATGGACGGCTACTACGAAAAAGCCATGGCCATGCTCCAGAGCCCGAAGCTTCGCGAGGCCTTCAACCTGTCCGCCGAACCCGAGAAGGTCCGCGAAAGTTACGGCCGCACCACTTATGGCCAAAGCTGTCTCCTCGCCCGGCGCCTGGTCGAAGCTGGCAGCAAATTCGTCACCGTCTATTTCTCCGACAACATCGGCGGTCAGAAAACCGATAGCGGCGGCTGGGACACGCATGGTTTCAATAACACGCGCATGTATCCCATCATCGAGAAATACCATCTGCCCATCACCGAGCAGACCCTGCCGACGTTGCTCATTGATCTCGAAGAACGCGGCCTCCTCGAGGAAACATTGGTCGTCTGGATGGGTGAATTCGGGCGGACGCCAAACATCAACAAAAACGTCAGTCGCGACCACTGGCCGCAGTGCTACACCACGCTCCTCGCGGGCGGCGGAACGAAGCGCGGCTATGTCCATGGCGCCAGCGACAAGCAAGGCGCCTATCCCGCCGAAAACCCTGTCCGCCCCGAAGATCTCGCCGCGACCATCTACCACGCACTAGGCATCGATCCGACCACCGAAGTCCGCACCGCCACCGACCGCCCCGTCCGGATCGCCAACGGCGAACCGGTGCTGGATGTGTTCGCGTAGGCGAACGCGCCGGTCACCACGGTTTTCTCAATCGAGCCTGTTCCCCGATCGGACTTGTCGCACACCATTTGATCGCCAGCCCGATGAACATGCCGGCGGTCCCCAGACTATCACCCAGCGAAGATCGAATTCCGGCATGCTTTGGTTCCCGCCACTTCAAGCATCCGCGTAAAGCGTGAGAAACGGAGAGTCAGCCCAGCGGCGATGAAGCAGAAAGTGGCACCGACTCGCACAGAGCGAGGCGAGAAAACGAAGGACGAACAAATCCAGCCGCCAATAATCGCTAGCTGCGGAGCAACGTCAGCAAAGGTACACCGGCAAACCCGAGCCACGGAAGCATCATGAGGAGCAATGGAACGCATGATGATCCATGAGCAATTCGGTTAGTACGGGAAGCGGTCTACGTTCCGAAGGAGTTTCTCCGCTTGAAAGCGCCCCTGCCAAAAGGCAAAGTTAAACTCACTCCCGACGAGGAGAACGAGGGCGAGCGATCCGAGGTAGATGGTAATTTGGTAGCAGACTCTCATGCTCGTCATTGGAATTGTTTTGCGTGCCCGGGAAAGGTGCGTTTCACGCGGGGAAAAGGGGAGGATTAAAAACTGGGCGGCGCTCGATCCTCACATGCAGCGGGTCGGTCTCTGTCGAGCCATTGACGGAAAAGCGAACGCGGTCCGAGCGCATTTCCGTTCCGTGAAACCAGCAACTCCACGATGCACCCGCCGACCGGTAGCGACGGACGTCCGGTTCCGCGCATGCTTGCGCTTCCCGGCGCGCCCGCTTCACTGCTTGGCCTCCATGCCCCGTCTCGCGCCGGAATTGATCGATCAAATTGTCGCGGCCAATGACATCGTCGATGTCGTCGGCAGTTACTTCGCACTCAAGCGGGCCGGCGGGCTTTACAAGGCTACGTGTCCGTTTCACGACGAAAAAACGCCGTCCTTTTCCGTCAATCCGCAGCGGCAGATTTTCAAGTGCTTTGGCTGCGGGGTCGGCGGGAGCGTCATCCGTTTTGTGATGATGTATGAAAAGCTCGATTTTGTCGCCGCAGCCAAAAAGCTCGCGGCGCGGGCCGGCATTCGGGTGATCGAGCAGGAGATGAGCCCGGAAGACGAGGCGCGGGTTTCCATGCGGCGGCGCTTGCTGGCGCTGCACGCTGAGGCCGCCGATTTTTTCCACTGGCAGCTCTTGAAGAAGCCGGGAGCGCAAATGGCCCGTGATTATCTGAAGACGCGCGGGATTGGGTCGGACATCGCTAAGAACTGGAAGCTGGGTTATGCGCCGGACGATTGGGAAGCCTTCACCGCCTTCGCTCACGGACGCGGTTATGAGAGCGAGGAAATCGTCCAGAGCGGCCTCGTGAAACTGCGCGATGAAGACCAGCCGCACGGAGATTTCTACGATCGGTTCCGGGGCCGCGTGATGTTTCCGATCTGTAACGACACGGAGGAAGTCATTGCCTTTAGCGGTCGAGTACTGGCGCCGGACGCAAAGGCCGCGAAATACGTGAACTCGCCGGAAACAATGCTCTTCACCAAAGGCGCCGTGCTCTTCGGTCTCCACAAGTCCAAACGCGCCCTGATCGAGAAATCGTCGGCCATCGTCTGTGAAGGCCAGCTCGATCTCATCACCGCCTACGAGCACGGCATTCAAAACGTTATCGCACCCCAGGGCACGGCGTTTACCGAGAAGCAGGCTCACATTCTGCGCCGCTTCGTCGATGAAGTGCTTTTGTGTTTTGACGCCGATACCGCCGGGGAAAAAGCAGCGGAACGCTCGTTGGGATCGCTCCTGGCGGAGAATCTTACGGTTCGCGTGGTCGCGATGCCGCCCGGGGAGGATCCGGATTCGCTGATCCGAAACCGCGGCGCGGAGGCATTCCAGGAAGTCGTGCGATCGGCCAAAGATTTTTTCGATCATCAATTGGATCGCGCAGCCGCCAGGGCGGACTTTGCCACCCCTCGCGGCCGAGTCCAAACCGCGCACCGCCTCGCCGGCACCGTCGGATTGATCGGCGATTCGCTCCTGCGTTCCACCGTGGCCTCCAAAGTGGCCCGACGGCTCGAGATTGCGCCCGAGGAATTCATGCGCATGCTCCCCCGGCGCGACCATCGGGAATCGAAGCCGGTCGCCGTTTCACCACCGGCTTCGCGTGCGATTCAACTCGATCCTACCGTCCGGCTCCTGAGCCTCGTGGCTTTGCACGATGAGACCGCACGCGCCTGGATGCTGGAAGAACCGTGGCAGGAATTTCTGCAGGATGAACCGGGCACGGAATTCCTGATGACCTTGCTCGGCGGCGATTTTTCGCCCAGCGACCCGGCCACGGTGCGGAGCTTTTTGAGCACCCTAACGGCCGAGGAAGAGTCTGCGGCCACGATGCTTCTGGAGGAAAAGGCTCCCGAGCACGCCCTGGCCATTGCCCATGACGGATGGCGGGAAATGGAGTGCCGAAAGGTGCGGCGGGCGCTCGAAAAGCGTTATGCCCAGCTGCGCGCGCCCGGCGTCACCGATGAAACGGTCGGAAAACTTCAAAAAGAAGTCCTTGATTTGAAGTCGCACCTCTCAAACATTTCGCGGCCCTTATCCCCGCCCCTGTAGCGTTTGATTGACCTACAAGTGCGGGGACAACCATCTCCACTACCTGGGTATGCCCAAAACCACCAAGAAAGCTGCCTCCAAAGCACCCACCCTGTCCACGCGGAAAACCAGCCCAGCTCGGAAAGAAAAATCTGCCGAACCATCTCCAGCAAAGGCGGGGAAGGCACCGGCCAAGCAAAAGCGTGTCGTAAAAAAAGGCGCCCGCTCGAACGCGAAAAAGGCCGAAAAATCTCCTTCGACCAAACACGCAAAGAACGGCCACGACCTCCCCGCGGCCGCAGCTGACGGGGCAAAACCCGGCGCACCTCTGAAAGTCATCAGCGTCCTCGATCAGCCGGAAGTGCAGGAAAAACTGCGGGAATTGATTCGTTTGGCCAAAGAACAGGGCTACCTGACCTTTGACGACCTGAACGAAACGCTGCCGGACAACGTCAACGATCCGGACGAGATGGAGACGATCATGGGCCGGCTCCGCGGGATGGAAATCGACATCATCGATGCGTCGGATGTCGATCGCTACAAGGACGGGAAAAAGTCCGATGATGCCGAGGAGGAAGAGGAAAAGGTCGAGCAGAAGCTCGATATTCTCGATGACCCCGTGCGGATGTATCTCAAGCAGATGGGGCAGGTGCCGCTTCTCACTCGCGAGCAGGAAGTCGAGATTTCCAAGCGCATCGAAGAAGCGGAACTCAACGTGCAGAAATTCATGAACCGTTTTGGGTTCATCGCCCGCGCTTACCTCGATCTCGCGCAAAAGCTCCTCGAGGGCCGGGAACGCTTCGACCGGGTCATCCTCGATAAGAAAATCGAGAGCCGCGAGCGTTATATGAAGCAGCTCCCGAAGCTGATGAAGCAGCTCGAAGATTCCGGGGAGGCCTGCATCGGCTCCTATAAACTCTACCTGTCACGCGGGGGCAAAAACCACGATACCAAGTCTTTCCAGGACTTCGAGAAAGCGCATACGGGGATTCAAAAGATTTACCCGAAGTTCTACTTTAAACAGAAGGTCACCGAAGAGTTTGTGCACCTGGCGGATGAACACCACCGCATGATCGGCATCCATACGGATGGACTGAACAAGCAGAAGAAAGCGTCCAAAGCGGCAGCCAATAGCCGGCTGGATCACGAATCCCGGCTCAAGGAATTGCAGGTCCGCTCCTGGCTCAGCTCGGAAGAGTTTGCGGAGGAATACAAGCAGCTCAAGACCTGGCTGCGCAAGGCGCTCAAGGCCAAAACGGAGATGGTCGAAGCCAACCTGCGCCTCGTCATTTCCATCGCCAAAAAATACACCAACCGCGGCCTCTCCTTCCTCGATCTGATTCAGGAAGGCAACATGGGCCTGATGAAAGCGGTCGAGAAATTCGAGTATCGCCGCGGCTACAAATTTTCGACCTACGCCACCTGGTGGATTCGGCAGGCGATCACCCGCTCGCATCGCCGATCAGGCGCGCACCATTCGTATTCCGGTGCACATGATCGAAACGATCAACAAGCTGATGCGCGTGCAGAAGCAGCTCGTGCAGGACTATGGGCGCGAACCGACGCCCGAGGAAGTCGCCGAGGAGATGCAATCTGCCGGTGGAGCGGGTGCGGGCCGTCCTGAAGATGGCGCAACAGCCCATCTCGTTGCAAAGCCCGGTCGGGGACAGCGACGACACCAGCTTCGGCGATTTCATTCGATGATCAAGTCCGCCGAAGACCCAAGCGACGTCACGGCCATCACGCTGTTGAAGGAAAAAATTCGCGACGTGCTCGATACCCTGACGGAACGCGAACGGCAGGTGCTCGAACAGCGTTTCGGGCTCGTCGATGGCTACAGCCGCACCCTCGAGGAGGTCGGCCGGCAGTTTAAGGTCACGCGCGAGCGCATTCGTCAGATCGAGGCCAAAGCTCTGCGCAAGATGCGGCATCCGACCAGGATTCGGCAGCTCGAAGGCTTTCTCGAAGCGAGCGAAGCGTAAGCGCACTTTCGCCCCATTTTACAAGCTGGGATCGATTGATCCGCTCGTTTCGCAAACCTCCCGCAACTTTCGCCAGGTTTCTGGGTTCCTCGTCCATTCATGAAATCTGACGAACATGACGATCTTTGGGAGCTGCTCGGCAATGCCCGAGTGCCGAAAGTCTCGCCCTTTTTTTCGCGCAATGTTCTCAGGGCCATCCGGGAGGAATCAACCCCGCAGACGTGGCTTCACGGGCTACTGACTTGGCGCGGGTTGTTGGCGGGCGGAGCCGCCGCAGCGGTTGCGGTTTTGTTGCTGTCGTCAGGCCAACTGGAACGCACGCCGTCACCGACTGCGGTGACTGCGTCGATCGATCCGATTGACGAGGCCGCAGCAGAAGTGGCGGCCAGTCCTGATTTCAACGTCATCGAAAACCTGGATAATCTGCTCGCCTGGGAGGCAAATGAGGCATGGCTCGACGATTCATCTTCCTCGTTCTAGGGCTTGCCACCCACGCGGCCGCGATCGCGCAGCTTCCGGAAAATCCGGACGATCCCAAACGCCCATCTCCGGACCGTCGCGACCGCGGCCCTGAACCCAGACCTGACGGCGAAGCGGAAAAAACCAAGCGCCGCCCACCGGACAATCCCTCCGATGTCCGGAAGGTGCGTGATGCGATGCGAAACATGTCTCCTGAAGAACGTCGCGAGTTCATGAATAACTTTCGCCGCTGGCAGGACATGCCGTCGGAAAAAAAACAGGCGCTCCTCGATCGCCAGGCAACCTTCCGCGAACGGGTTCGCAAGGATATTCAGGATGCGGTCGACGAGTCGGGACTCGAATTGAGCGACGAGCAGAAACGACGATTCGCACGGCGGTATTCTGAGCTACGGCGGGAGATCGAACAGGATTTGCGCCGACAGATGGACGAATTGCGCAAAGACCGATTGAAAGCGCTGATCGAGAATCTCAAGACCGAGTTTGCCACTCCCGCACCCGAAAAGCCGCGCTCGGCGTCGCCGGACCGCTAACTAAACTAGCACTGACACGAGCGCTGGTCCTTTTCGGCCCCAAAAATCCGGTGGCCCGGGTCCGCGCTGCCGGAATAGACGCAAAGAAAGGTGCGAAACGGGTAATGAGCGTCGGAGAGTCAGCCGCTGATCGGAAGCTGGATGTTAAAACTTACCCATTTGTCTCTCATACTTGTTAGAAACTGCTCCCATGGCCGCCGCAACGTGTCTGCGCCGATCGGCGCAGAACATCTGCATTGCGTAGGCGAGAAGGGGCTCGACCGGCAATGTCCAACCTGCGCGCTCGGCGCGTTCCCAAAAGTCAAACGCGAGTAGAAACAGCGTTCGAACCGCCTCGCGGTGCACGATGTAGAGCCTTGCATCCGCGGCGTAAATCGCGCGCTCAAGCACACCCCCTTCGCGCATGAGTCTTGCCAACTCACCGCACGGACAGCCATTCCAATCGCGCCCCGCGAACTCGGGTGTCGCGAGGTCGAAGGTCAGCGGAACGTGCATCGGCGCGCCCGCCAGCATCCCGAGCACGCTGCCTGGGTCGCGCACAAATCGCGTGGAAGGATCGAGCCAGACAAAGTGTGTGAACTCGAGCGGCGCAACGGCGTCGCGCAGGTAAGTCAGCCGATACAGTCCGCCGCGTGGATCGCACTCTCCCAAGGGGTGCGAAATTGCGTCCTCAATCGGGGCGGCGGACCACATGTGGAATTCTTTGAAGACTCCGACGGCCCGCGCGCTGCGCACCATTTCCGCCGCGGCTTTGTGCATGCGTTCGCCGAGCGCGACGCTCCAGTAGCAAAAATCTTCACGCATCGCGATTAGCTTTCGCGCACCCTCTTGAACATCTCGCTCCAGATGCGCCGATGCTCATCCGCGTCGCAGAGACGCAAAACGGCGTGCTCGTGGCTTTGACCGGCGATCCTTTGCCGGTAAGCGAAATCCATCCGCAACCGCTGCGCGTGCTCGCGCCACTCGGCGAAATCCTCGCACAGAAATCCCGAAACTCCGTCTTCGATCAATTCCGCGAAATGGTGTCCCCGCGGCACGAGCGGCACGGCGCCCGTGAGCATTGCCTCGACGGTTGAGCGCCCCCACGATTCGCGAAAGGTGTGTCCGAGCGGATAGACGAATAGATCGAGGGACTGTAAGAATTCGGTGGCGTCCTCTTCCGCCGCGCCGAGCAGCTCCCATTCGGATCCGAACCGGTGCCAGCGAAACTTTTCCTCGAGTTCATGGCTCCATGCCATCACGCGATAACGCGTGTCCGGCAGCTCGAGGCTTTCATAGAAAACGGGGAAGTTTTCCGGAAACTTTTCCGGCGCGGGTCGCGAGAGCCGTCCGATGGTGAAGGTCGCATGCCGCCGCTCGCAAAATGGGAACAGCGCAGGGTCGATGTAGTTTCCGGTGACCGTGCCTGGCACGCTGCCATAACCCGGCTCCAGCGTCCGTTTTTGAAACTCCGAGGTATAGAGCACGTGATCGATGATTCCCTCGCGCACCGCTTCCGCCTCGCCCTCGTGATGCCACATCATTTCGCTCGACCAGATGATTTTCAGCCCACGCTCCCTTGCTCGATGGGCGATGCGATCGACAAAGAACCGCGTGTTCGACATCGAAAGTCCGCAGCCGTCGAGTTGCTTGGGAAGATTCGATAAAAGCGCGGCGCGAATGCCGAGCCGATCGAGAAACTTCTGCCACTCGCGCTCGTGCAGCCGGCCCTCGTCATTTGGGATGACCGTGAAGCGAATTTCGCGATGCAGGAGTCGCAGTAGATGGACGCATTTGGTATCAGCGCCTCCGACATGCGAGGGCCAGTTGAAGAGGTAAACGCGGGGACGTTCAGCGGCCATCGAAACGACCGGATACAGCCGCACATGCCCGATGTCGATTCGCCAATTGGCGCTGCTTAAAAAAAGAGGAAAATAGGGCTTGCCACTGCCGGCAGAAAAGCCTACGCGGCTCCTTTGAGCAGTCATCGCTCTGGTCCCGCGCGGTTTCCACTGGCCGCCTCGTCCTCCCCGACGACGCCCCAAACAACTATTCCAGGAGGTTCACGATTATGGCTCTACCAGACGCCTTTGCCCCGGACGGGTTTTCCGGCCAGCCCGCCCTGCCCGCACTCGCCGGAAACATGGCCGGCCAGCCCGCCTTCGCGTTCGCTTGGGATGCAGAAAACGATTTCGGCGAAAACCCCGCCTCGCCTCTCGGCGGGGATTGGAATCCCGGCGGAGGGGGAGGACCCGGTCCGATCGGACCAACTGGCGGAGGGGGACCCGGCGGCGGCGCAGGCTTTACCGGCTCGGCCGGCGCCGGACCAACGCTCGGCGGAGCGCCCGGAGGTTTGGGTGGGGGCGGCCCGGGTGGCCCGGGTGGGCCAGCAGGGCCGGGTGGTCCGGGTGGTCCGGGCGGTCCGGGTGACACAGGGGGAAATCCGCCGCCTCCACCACAACCACCGCAACCCGGATGCAGCAGCAGCACCAGCTCCCAATCGCAGAGTCCGTCTTGCACGACGTGCTCTTCGACATCGCAATCACCCAGCGGCACTCAATACGCCAATGGCGCGGTCGCGGTCGCGGCCTCCGACTTCTCAGTAAAAAGCTTTGGCAGCCCGTTGGCCCATGTGCGCAGCTACTCGAATCAACTGCCAAACACTGCAGCCGCGACCAAGAACTGGAACGGGGAGAATTGGTTCATCGGTGAGCTGCCCCAACTGGTCAAGGACGGCACCACCTATGCCGTCATTGGCGTCGTGCAAGACACCCGGTGGTTCTCCGGCACCGCGAGCCCATACACCCCGCAATTTTTCATCCGCGAGCAACTGACCAGCTCTGGCACGGGCGACTCGGAAATCTTCGAGTATCTCGATACCACGGGACGCCGGTGGCGGTTCTTCGGCTTCAGCCATTCGACCACGGCGCTTCGGGGTCAGTTGAAAGAGAGTCTTGACCCTTACGGTCACGTTCGTTCGCTCAGTTACGATGCGAACAATCGCCCGTCGTCTTTCACGCAATCATCGAGCAGCAGCAGCTCGAGCAGTTACAGTTCCGCTTTGACCTACGCGTATGTGGACGACGGCGGAGAAAACGCTGACCGCCTCGCCACGGTCACCCATTCGGTCAATGGAGTGCCCATCCGGCGCAGCCGCTACACCTATTACACTTCCACCGATTCAGGGGGCACGACGGGTGATCTCCGCACCGCGACCATCGAAAAATCATCGAGCAGCTCGACTTCCAGCTCATGGAGCGCGACGCGCAATAGTTACTACCGCTACTATCGCAGCGGCGACGCCAACGGTTTCGCCCATGGCCTCAAGCTGGAGGTTGGTCCAGACGCTTATGGGCGCATGGTGGCGGCAGGGATTACCCCGGAAACGGCAGCCGACAGCGTCTTGAAAGACTACGCCGATCGCTACCTCGAGTATGATGCGTCCAAACGTGTGTCTCTCCAGCTTTTTCAAGCGCGCACCCCGGCTGAGACCTATACTTATCAGAATATCGCGGCGCCTCCTGCTTATAACACGGCAACCTATGTAACGTTGCAGGTTTTGCCCACCGGTTCTCTCAAAGTGTTTTCCAATTTTGCTAATCAGGTGACCGCGAAGATTTTTACGTCTGGCACCTCGAAATGGTTCGAGCACTATGCCTACGACACCTCTGGACGCGGGGTCTTGCGCGCAACATCCGCGGCGATCTCCGGCATCAATGAGGGCACAGGAGCAGTATCCCTCAATTCGGCGACCGGTCTCATTTGGGTTTACTCATATTATACGACCGACTCGCTCGTCGGCGCGCTGGAATACATTGGGTATAAGCACGGATCGGGCGGCACAGTCGTAAAGCTCTACGAGTGGAATTACGGTTCCCGCGCAGTTGGCGGGGGATTTATCAATTTGGTCACTCGCGCGTCAGCATATTTGCACACCGCGTCAACGCGAATTGACGTAACCTACGGGTATTTGTTCACGCAATTTGCCCCCACCAAGGTAACCACCACCTGGCCGGCCATCGATACCACGCAAAACGGGGCCGGCGGCGCAACCGGCAATCAGCGCATCGATTTCTTCGATGAATTCGGCTTTCCCAGCTGGAGCAAGGACGAACGCGGCGTCATTGGTTACAGCAGTTGGACCTCCGAAGACTCGGCAGTCTCTCTTCGCATCGACGATGTCAATACGGGGATCTCGCCACTGCCACCAGGACTGCCCACCGGTTGGGTCACTGTGCCGAACGTCGGTTTCGGCCGGCACCTGATCACCGACTACACAAGCGACGAATTCGGTCGCACGATTCTCGAACTCGGGCCGGAACACACCATCGACGTGGCGGGCACTGCAACATCCATCCGTCGCGCCACCTGGACATTCTATGATGACTACATTCACGAGGAGCGGACGGGCACTGGCTTCATAAACGTCACCACGTCGGCGGAAACGGTAATTAATCCCGTGCAGATCATTCGCCTTGCTCCGGAAGGCGGCCTCTTCGATCTCATCTCGGCTATCGGAGACGGCACCAGTGCCGCCCTGAGTTCGCCTTTTGATCGATCCACCTGGCGGCATTGGCAGAACTGGAGCTTTGATTCTCATAGCGCCCTTCAATGGCAGCGCAACTATTTCCTGATCCCGCCGGAAATCGAAGGAGACGGCCAGGCGGGCGTGAACTACGGGCAAACAACTTTCACTTACGACAACGCCAATCGGCTGATTGCAACCAAGTCAGCCGACGGAGTCATCACCAGGACGGTCTATCACGCGAGGGGATGGGTGTTGAGCGTCTGGCAGGGCTCGAATGATAGTGGCGCAACCCCGACCGATCCGAGCGGCGGTGGCGCGGGCGGAAACGACATGAAGAAGGTGCAGACGTTTGAATATGACGGCAACGCCGCCGGGGGAAACGGCAATCGCACCAAGACGACACTTCACGCCGACACCGTCACTGCAAATGACCGGATAACCACCTTCGCCTACGATGGCCGCCAGCAATGCACGCAGGTCACAGCTCCCGAGGGATACGTCGCGACCTTCCTCTACAACAACGTTGGTTTCTTCACCGACTTCAAAGTCTATCAAACGAATACAAACAGCGGCAATCTGCGGGCTCGCCGGCTTTTAAATTTCGACAACCTCGGACGGATGTTTCGCTGCACCCGCTATGGCATCGACCAAACCACGGGCGCCCAGCAGGCGCTCTCGCTGACGGACAACTTCTGGTATGATCCCGCGGGTAATCTGCTCAAGTTCCAGCCGCGGGGGCGGCGTTCGTTCGAGAAATACACTTATGACGCGCTCAACCGGATCACGTTCCAATACTACGGCTATGATCTCGCTGAGACGACGTATGCAGATGCGGGTTTGGTGACGAACGACACGGTCCTGCACCAAAATGAATACGTCTATGATGAAGCCGGCAGCATCATCGCCAGCGTCATGCGCGAGCGGTTTCACGACGCCACGGGCACCAACGCGCTCCAGACGCCCACCATCAGCCCCAAGGCGCGCGTAAGCTCGATCTGCTATTATCCGGACGCTCTCGGGCGCACCGTGGCCGTCGCTGATTATGGGACCAATGGCGGCACCAGTTTTTCCCCCACCGCGGTCATTCCTCTCCCGAGCGACCTCATCCTCGTCACGTGCACGGGCTACAACGATGTCGGCGAAGCGGAGACGGTGACGGATCCCCGCGGGACTGTGACACGCATGGTGTTTGATGCCGGGCGCCGTCTAACCAGCCTCATCGAGAACTATCTCGTTGGCGTCACTGCACCCGATGCGAATAAGACCGTCGAATGGGCATATTCCGCTGGCGGGCTGGTCACCAAACTCTCAGTCGTCAACGCCGCCACGGTCACTGCGCCAAACACTGCCACCACCAAGCAGGAAACAAATTATCTTTATGGCGCGCCCTACACCGCTTCCGATATTTCCCGGCCCGATCTGCTGCGCGCAGTCATTTACCCCGATTCCAGTGACAACGGTAGTGGCACCGGTTCCAACTACGATCGCGTCGAGTTTGCCTGGAACCGGCAGAGCGAACTAAAGCAGCGCACCGATCAACTTGGAACCGTGCACGTCTATAACTATGACAAGCTCGGTCGCTGGATCGCCGATCGCGTCACGACTTTCGGAAGCGGAATCGAAGTTACGGCGAAGCAGGTGGCGCGGGAGTTTGCCGCGAATGGCCGCGTCTCGAAGATCACGACGTTGAGCGACCCGGCCTTGGGCGCGATTTCGATTCTCAACCAGATCAGCCGGACCTTCAGCCCGTGGCGGCAGATGACCATCGAATACCAGGAGCATGCCGGGGCGGTGAACACCGGGACGTCCAAAAAGGTGCAATACACCTATGCCACTGGGACGAATAACAACGTGCGCCGCACGGGCATGACCTACGCCAACGGCACGGCGCTGACGTATGGTTATGGAACCTCGAGTTCCATGAGCGACGTGCTGTCGCGGCCGGCGTCGCTGACCGAAAGCTCCAGCTCGACCAGTTACACCTACCTTGGCTGGGAACGCCGGGTGCGGGTGAATCTGCCGACGGCCTCGACGATGCTGACCCTGATCGATCCCGCGGGACAACCCGGCGGCTCTGGCGGTGATCAATACACCGGACTCGACCGCTTTAACCGGGTGAGCGAGTTGCGGTGGGTGCGACCCAGCGGGCCGCCCTTTGTCGAACTCGAACGCATCCAGTATGGGTTCGACCGCGCGGGCAATCGCACCTGGCACGACAGCCTGGTGGCCACCACGCAGAAGCAGGATGAGGCTTACACTTACGATGGCTTGAGCCAACTCGCGCAGCTCGCCCGCGGCACGCTCGATGCGAGCCACATCATCACGGGGACGCCTGCCTGGCAGGAGGACTGGAAGTTCGATTCCGCCGGAAACTGGTATGAGAACGGCACCGGGGGCGGCGCTTACACGCAACGAACCAATGGCGCCATTGGGTTCGACCAGGATCGCGCGCACAACAAGGCGAATGAGATCCTCGGCTTTACCGCCGGAACCGGCTCGGTCTGGAGCACGCCGACCTATGACAAGGCCGGCAACATGACAACCATGCCCACGCCCGGCAGTTCGAGCACCTCATCCACCTGCCAATTCGATGCCTGGAACCGATTGGTCAAAGTGACCGCCAGCGGCGGCACCGTTCTCGGCACTTACTCCTACGATGGGCTCGATCGGCGCATCAACAAGAGTTCGGCCAGCGCCGGCAACCACGACTACTATTACAGCGATCAATGGCAGGTTCTGGATGACTACAACGGCAGCGCCAAGCGCCACATGTTCGTGTGGGGCCTGCGCTACCCGGATGACCTGCTCGCCCGGCTCACCCACAACGGCACCAGCTACGCCACCCGTTATTGGGTGCTCCACGATTACCTGCACGTCACCGCCGTGATGGACACCAGCGCCAATGTGCAAATGCGGCTCGGCTACGACGGCTACGGCCTCCCGCGCCTGATGAACGCCAACTACGTCGTCACCAACCCTCCCGCCGCCCTGCAGGACTGGGAGTTCCGCTTCGGCGCCGCCTATTACGACAGCGAGACCGGCCTCTACAAGATGCGATATCGCTATCAGCATCCGCGCGTGGGCACGTGGATGACTAGGGACCCGATTGGATCATACACCGACACTAACCTTTACCGATTTGCAAATGGTAATCCTGCTGGCTTCGCTGACCCCGCTGGTCTAATAGCACCTGCCGTAGCCGCTCTGGTGGCGATTCTCGGAGCCATTGTGGCGTGCGGGTTTCCCCATTATTTTGCAGGACTAAACAAGTATCCCCACGACCAGAAACTTCGACATTGCTATACAAGTTGCACAATGGCTAGGACATGTGGAGCTCCTTTAAGCGCATTAGCGGGTTATGGCTTTGAAGCGATTACTTTAGCCATCGAGCTTTTACCAGGAGGGTTGCCACCAGAGTTTAGTAATCATTTATATGATATTATAAATAATCACGTCGGCCTGGAGTGTGCGGGTTTCGAAACATATGTTGGTCTAGGAAATATTACCCGTTGGTTTCGGGATTCTTGTGAGTGCTGTTGTGAAGGCAAGCTACCATAGAATGAATGCAAAGCGACTAATGAGAATACGGCGATGGCTTTTGGGCCTATCGCTTCTATTGACCATCACCGTCCTCCTCTTGATCGCAATTAACGGATCGAATGCGAACAACCCACACCTTTTATTTGCCGCTACTCTTGTTTGGGTCGCCCTGATCGTATCGCTATTGCTGGTGCTGGCATCAATCGTCGTTCAAAAAATTGCGCCCGGCGCATCGAACGAGCACAAACGGAAGTAAGGGAACGAATGGCCATAAAGGGTCATCGGACTAATCTTGGGATGAGTGCACATTCATGAGAGGCATCAACCGGGAGTGGCACGACAGCTTGGTGGCCAGCGATGCGGAAGAGCAGGATGAGGCTTACACTTACGATGGCCTGGATCGGCGGATCAACAAAAGCTCGGCCAGCGCCGGCAACCACGACTACTACTACAGCGACCAATGGCAGATTCTCGATGACTACAACGGGAGCGCCAAGCGCCACATGTTCGTGTGGGGCCTGCGCTACCCGGATGACCTGCTCGCCCGGCTCACCCACAACGGCACGAGCTACGCCACCCGTTACTGGGTGCTCCACGATTATCTGCACGTCACCGCCGTGATGGACACCAGCGCCAATGTGCAAATGCGCCTCGGCTACGACGGCTACGGTCTGCCGCGCCTGATGAACGCCAGTTACGTGGTCACGAACCCTCCAGCCGCCCTGCAAGACTGGGAGTTCCGCTTCGGCGCCGCCTACTGGGACAGCGAGTCCGGGCTCTATCAAGTGCGCTATCGCTATCTCCACCCGCGGGTAGGGACGTGGCTAACCAGGGATCCGATTGGGTATCAAGGAGGTGTGTCTCTATCTTGGTATGCCGCGAATAATCCCACGACTCAGGCCGACCCTTCGGGCCTTAGAGCACAAAAACCTCCCAACACCGGTAAACCCACTCGATCAGGGGCGGCCTGCAACGCCTACAACTGCAACGCATGTTTGAAGGCTATCTGTAATCATGCAGGAAACGGCTCTTGGGCTCAGTGCGTTAGGGGTTGTCTATTGGCCTACTGGAACCCCGCTACTTGCAGCTATTCTTCAGGGGGAGGTGGACCAGAGGCTCATGCCCTTTGCTGGATAGCATGCGGTCCCGATGTCGGCGATCCTCCGTTGCCAAATACGCCATGGTAAACAATACCGGCCATACATGGATCACTACGGTCCTTATTAACCATGTCTAACCCGGCTGAGCTGCGACTGGTATGGGTCACAGTAATTCTGCTTTTGCCAATAGCCGCGCTGTGCTTACGTGGTAGTGATACTGACTCCAATCTGCATGAGTTCTTTCAAGGTGTGACTATTGCATTCATCGCCCTTAACTTGATAATCCTCGGAAATTTGCTAATAGGACTTATCGGACTCGCTTGGCTAAAGATCACTTCGCCCTTTTGGCTAGTGTGGCAGTTGTCTTACTTGCTTTCCGATGTTGCCGTTCGTCAAGTGTTCCCGATCGTAATCGCCGTCCTACTAGTATGGGGTTGCTATGGACGAGTATTCCTTTCATATTCAAATCGATCCCTAGCAACAATGGCCATTGCCGTAGCGGCTGTTGGCACAAATATCGCCGCTAATTACCTGCTTAACAAAAGTTTTTGATAAGATGCGTCAGCGCTCTGGAGTCAGCGCTTTGATAAAAGACAAAGGGACAAGAAATATGCAGAGAAACCTCAAACCCTAGCGGCAGATGACCATCGAATACCAGGACGCAGGAGCGGTCAACACCGCGACCTCCAAAAAAGTGCAATACATCTATGCCACCGGGACGAATAACAACGTGCGCCGCACGGGCATGACCTATGCCAATGGCTCGGCGTTGACCTACGGCTATGGTTCCTCGAGTTCGATGAGCGACGTGCTGTCGCGGCCGGCGTCGCTGATCGAAAGCTCCAGCTCGACCAGTTATACCTATCTGGGTTGGGAACGCCGGGTGCGGGTGAATCTGCCCACGGCCTCGACGATGCTGACCTTGATCGATCCCGCGGGACAACCCGGCGGCTCTGGCGGTGATCAATACACCGGACTCGACCAGTTTAACCGGGTGAGCGAGTTGCGCTGGGTTCGGCCGGGCGTGCCGCCCTTTGTCGAGCTCGAACGCATCCAGTATGGGTTCGACCGCGCGGCTAATCGCACCTGGCACGACAGCCTGGTGGCCACTACGCAGAAGCAGGATGAGGCTTACACTTATGATGGCTTGAGTCAACTCGCGCAGCTCGCCCGCGGCACGCTCGATGCGAGCCACATCATCACGGGGACGCCTGCCTGGCAGGAGAACTGGAAGTTCGATTCCGCCGGCAATTGTCGCCGCCAGCGACCTGCCAAAAGGCCTCCGGCGCAGGCAACGACGCCGGCTTCGCCGGAAACGCAGTGGTATGAGAATGGCACCGGCGGCGGTGCTTACACGCAACGTTCCAATAACGTCATCGGGTTGGACCAGGATCGCACGCACAACAAGGCGAATGAGATTCTGACCTTTACCGCCGGAACGGGCTCCGTCTGGGCCACGCCGGCTTATGACAAGGCGGGCAACATGACCGTCGCGCCCACGCCCGGCAGTTCGAGCACCTCTTCCACCTGCCAATACGATGCCTGGAACCGGCTGGTCAAAGTCACGGCCAGCGGTGGCGCCGTGCTCGGCACTTACTCCTACGATGGGCTCGACCGGCGGATCAACAAAAGTTCCGTGAGCGCCGGCAACCACGATTACTACTACAGCGACCAATGGCAGATTCTCGATGACTACAACGGGAGCGCCAAGCGCCACATGTTCGTGTGGGGCCTGCGCTACCCGGATGACCTGCTCGCCCGGCTCACCCACAACGGCACCAGCTACGCCACCCGTTATTGGGTGCTCCACGATTACCTGCACGTCACCGCCGTGATGGACACCAGCGCCAATGTGCAAATGCGGCTCGGCTACGACGCCTACGGCCTCCCGCGCCTGATGAACGCCAACTACGTGGTCACCACCCCGCCGACCGCCCTGCAAGACTGGGAGTTCCGCTTCGGTGCCGCCTACTGGGACAGTGAGACCGCCCTCTACCAGATGCGCTACCGCTACCTGCATCCGCGCGTGGGCACGTGGCTGACGAGGGATCCAATTGGGAACGCGTCAGACGCCAATTTAGATCGCTCATTTTCCGGAATGCCATCGAATGAAGCGGACCCATTAGGATTATTTAATGTTACCCGCTGTGACTATTATTGTGAATTAACGGAGAGCAATCCATCAGTCTGCGTCTATCGATGCACCTTGTTGCCTGTGCAGCCAAGAGCATGTCCAGTGACTGTTCGGAAAGGACTTCTCCCTTCTCGCGAATACTGCGAGGGCCCGTGCGATCCTGATTTCATTCTGACGGATGTATATGTTGACTATAAACATCATCTCGAACCACATTAACCCCACGATTTCCATGAGATACTTAAAGGCGCACATATCACTATATTTCATTGTTTCTTTTGGACAACTTTATGCTGAAGCTTTACCTAACCTTTCTCGCTCATTGCTCATTGGAAGGCAAGGAGGGACTCTTTCCGGGAAATACGTGCAAGTTAAGATTGAACAGCAACCCAACACCACCTTCCTCTCAATTGCTGGGGAAACTATCTTGAAGCTTCGTTCCCCTTTTGACATTCACTGCATCGCGATGTCCGAATCCGAACAAATCGTCTCGATTGTGGTGACAGAAGACATAGGACGAGGGTTCGGTTACGCTTTCATATGCAGTTTTATGAAACAGAATTCCACCTGGACACCGACTCTCCCAATTCTTTCCAAGACAGTTCTCGAGAGGCAGAACAAATGGATCGAACGAATTGGGGATATTTCAAATGATGGACGTTATGTATATGTTCAGGTGGCCGAGAAGTCGAACTCATCAAACAATTTTCTGGTGAAGCGAGCTTGGGAGTGGTGGGATACCGAAACACTGCTGATTGTGGAGAAGTCTGACGTTCCACTATCTCCGAAGAAGTAAAGTTTCTCCGGCCAGGAAGGGGTAGAAGTGGTCTGGAGAATATTCCTACCGAAAGTGAACGATCAATACATCGGGCTCGACCGTTTTAACCGGGTGAGCGAGTTGCGCTGGGTTCGGCCGAGCGGTCCTCCCTTTGTCGAACTCGAACGCATCCAGTATGGGTTCGACCGCGCGGGCAATCGCACCTGGCACGACAGCCTGGTGGCCACCACGCAGAAGCAGGATGAGGCTTACGCTTACGATGGCTTGAGCCAACTCTCGCAGCTCACCCGCGGCACGCTCGATGCGAGCCACGTCATCACGGGAACGCCTGCCTGGCAGGAGAACTGGAAGTTCGATTCCGCCGGCAACTGGTATGACAACGGCACCGGGGGCGGCGCTTACACCCAAAGAACCAATAACATTATCGGGCTCGACCAGGATCGCACGCACAATAAGGCCAACGAAATCCTGAGCTTTACCGCCGCCACGGGCGCGGTCTGGGCCACGCCCACTTATGATAAGGCGGGCAACATGACCGTCATGCCCACCCCCGGCAGTTCGAGCACGTCTTCCACCTGCCAATACGATGCCTGGAATCGATTGGTCAAAGTGACCGCCAGCGGCGGCACCGTTCTCGGCACTTACTCCTACGATGGGCTCGATCGGCGCATCAACAAGAGTTCGGCCAGCGCCGGCAACCACGACTACTATTACAGCGATCAATGGCAGGTTCTGGATGACTACAACGGCAGCGCCAAGCGCCACATGTTCGTGTGGGGCCTGCGCTACCCGGATGATCTGCTGGCCCGGCTCACCCACAATGGCACCAGCTACGCCACCCGTTACTGGGTGCTCCACGATTACCTGCACGTCACGGCCGTGATGGACACCAGCGCCAATGTGCAAATGCGGCTCGGTTACGACGGCTACGGTCTGGCGCGCCTGATGAACGCCAGCTACGTGGTCACCAACCCTCCCGCCGCGCTCCAGGACTGGGAATTCCGCTTCGGCGCCGCCTACTGGGACAGCGAGACCGGGCTCTACCAGATGCGTTACCGCTATCTGCACCCGCGGGTAGGGACGTGGATGACCAGGGATCCAATTGGGTATGGGGGGAAGGACGCAAATCTCCACACATTCGTTGGTAACGAACCCGCAAGCAGAAGCGATCCCAATGGGAATGTTGCCGTTGGGCATCTGCCCTCAAACGAAAAAACCACGATCTACATAACATGTTGTTGCGGTTGCAAGCCCGATTTGGTCCGCGTGAAGCTGCGGTCGATTCCCGCTCGCAACAATCCTAACAGGTTGATCAACACTTCAACCACTTTTGGCCCTTCGACAGTGCACAGCTACCCCGACAGAGTGAACCAACTTTTGGATGAGCAAAATCGAAATCCGAATTCACCATCAAACCCAGCACGCGCAGATTCAGAAGGCGCTACAGGCGAATTTGCACATGAGTGTGGTCATATTTGTCAGGCTCGCACGCTCGGGCCGCTCTTCCTGCCAATAGTGGGTTTGCTGACACGTTCTCCCATTCAAGCAGGAGAGATCGGAGCCGACAACCTCGGGAGGTTCTGTGGACTATCATCATAAATCCAGATACAAATGGCCGGTCGTAGTCCTAATAGGTGGAAGTATTATGGCGGGATGCGTGCTCGGTGTCAGGCATTACTATGAAGGTTTGATGCACGATTCCAAGGAAAGGAAACGATTATACATGGCCAATGTCGTTTCGAGTCGGCGTAACTCATCGGTGATTGATGTTAATCTCTACCATATTAGCGATGGTCACGATGCCAAACGAACTCTTTATTGGCAGGCCGTAGCGCGCGAGCGTGTTCCGTTGCGAGGTTTCTCATTTTATATCATGAGGACGCCGCCTGGCTTTATACAGTCGTTCAAGTCCAATACTCCTGTTCGCCCGAACGAGTGGTATCTGGCAACTCTACACGCTAGTGACGGCCATGAGTTTACTGTCATCATTCCGAGCGCAGATCTTATCTCCGCGAGCGCGCCCGGAGACGGGTCACGGTAACGGGGCGGGTAGGACGAAACGCGTTCTTGCGATGCGATTCGAGCGGAATAAGAAAGCCTGCTACACCACGCCGAAAGGGGTCACACGCCGAAAGGGGTCACACGCCGAAAGGGGTCACACACGCCGAAAGGGGTCACACACGCCGAAAGGGGTCACACGCCGAAAGGGGTCAGCACACGCCGAAAGGGGTCAGGAGAATAAGCGTGAATGAAGAGCGGCGGGCACTAAATGGGGAACGCCGGGTGCGGGTTAATCGGCCCACGGCCTCGACGATGCTGCTGTCAAAAGGGTGCTTTACTGTGCGCAAAGGGGTCTGGAGAATATTCTTGTCGAAAGTGAGTGCTCAATACCCCGGGCGCGACCGGTTTAACCGGGTGAGCGAGTTGCGCTGGGTTCGGCCGAACGGCCCGCCCTTTGTCGAGCTCGAACGATCCAGTATGGGTTCGACCGGGTAACCGGCAGTGGCACGACAGCCTGGTGGCCAGCGACGCGCAGAAGCAGGACGAGTATTACACTTGCGACGGGCTCAACCAGCTTGCGCAGCTCGCGCGCGGCGCGCTCAATGCCGGAAAGACCGGCATCACCGCCCGGCCGCCTGGCTTTCGGCAAGGTGTAATATGACCGTCGCTCGCTCAGGCTTGCGCCGGTGTCGCTCCGCGCAACTCCCGGCGCAGGCGATGCATCAGTTTAAAAAAGCGCAACGTGTCGCGGACCGGATGAATCTTGCTCTTCTCGTCGCCGTAAACGGTGCTAATCGGGGCGGCCGCGATATGGCATCCACGCTGGCTGGCAATCGAGAGCATTTCGGTTTCAAAATCGAATTTGCTGCTGGGCGTATCCAGAAATGCGGTCGCAAGCGCCTTGGAAAACATGCGGAACCCGCACTGGGTATCCGGCACTCGCTGCCCGACCAGCCCGCTGATCATCGCCGACATTGTCACATTCGTGAGCTTTCGCACGAGCGGCATGGCCCGCGTGTCGGCCATCCGATTCCCCACGATCATTTCGGCACCGGAGCGATTGGCTTCCGCGATGAAATTCGGGATCTCCTCGGGTAAATGCTGACCGTCGCCATCGAGCACCAAAATGTAGGTTACGGTCGCACGAGCCGTCAGTTCCCTCAGGCCGGTCTTGATCGCGGCCCCTTTGCCCCGGTTTTCCGGATGCCGAATGACATCCGCCCCGGATTTTCGTGCCTCGGTTTCCGTGGCATCAGTCGATCCGTCATCCACGACCAGCACTTGATCGAGCATCGCACAGGTGCGGCGAGCCACGTCCGCTATCTTCTGCTCCTCGAAGTAAGCGGGAATCAGGGCGGCAACGTTGGTTCGATCAATCACGTTCAGCTGCTAAAGCCGCTGGAATGCCATCGGCCTGTGAAGATTCCGACGCCTCATCATTTTTTGACCGGTTGAAAATCCGCCGCGTGATAGCTCGACCGGACGAGAGGACCGCTGGCGACATGCTCGAACCCCTTCCGTTCCGCGATCTCGCGATACTGGATGAATGTGTCCGGATGGACATACTCCACCACCGGCAAATGCTGCTGTGAGGGCCGGAGATACTGGCCCATGGTCAGCACCTGCACACCCGCTTCGCGCAAGTCGTCCATCGCCTGAAAAATCTCCGGCTCCGTTTCGCCCAACCCCAGCATGAGTCCACTCTTGGTCACGATATCCGGCGCGATCTCCTTCATCCGTCGCAGCACGTTTAGTGAAACCTGATACTTGGCCCGCGAGCGCACGAGTGGCGTCAGGCGCTCCACGGTCTCAATGTTGTGATTGAAAATATGTGGCCGGGCCGCCGCCACCGCTTCAAGGCATTCATCCTGCGCGTGAAAATCCGGGGTCAGCACCTCGACGATCATTTCAGGCTCCGCCGTGCGCACAGCTTCGATGGTCCGTGCGAAATGCTCCGCGCCACCGTCTTTCAAATCGTCCCGCGCCACGGCCGTGATGACGAGATGCTTGAGCTTCATCCGTTTCGCGGCCTCCGCGACCCGGTGCGGCTCATCGGCCTCCAGCGCGAACGGTTTCGCCGTCGTCACCGCGCAAAAACCACATGCGCGCGTGCAACGATCACCCGCGATCATGAAGGTGGCTGTGCCGGCGCTCCAGCATTCCCAGCGGTTGGGGCATTGCGCCGACTCACACACAGTGTGGAGGTTCAGATCGGCAATGAGCGCCTTGGTCGAGAAAAAGACCGGATTGTTGGGCAGACGCACCTTGATCCAGTCAGGCTTGCGAGACTGATGGAGCGCAGGATCGATCTTCGGTGAGGACATGGCGTGCGCAGCTTATCCGTCTCTGTTCAAATTGAAAGTGCCGCGCCTTCGCGCTTTCTTTCCCCGTGAATCTCATGCACCGTTTTTCTCATCATGAGCGTCCTGGCGCCGACCTATAAATTCACCGTCGAGGAATATCACAAACTCGCTGATGCTGGATTCTTTGGCGAAGATGACCGCATTGAACTGCTCAACGGAGAACTCATCGTCATGCACGCCATCGGAAAACGTCACGCCCAGGCCGTCTGCAATTTGAACATGGATTTCGCCGAGCACGCGCGGCGGCGATTCATGGTTTCGCCGCAGAATCCGGTCTGGCTCGATGAGATGTCCGAGCCCGAACCCGATATCGTTCTGGTGCCCTGGCGGCGCAAAGCTGGCGATAGTCATCCCCAGCCAGCGGACGTTTTTCTCATCGTCGAAGTCGCCGATTCATCGTTGCGTTATGATCGTCGCGACAAAATGCGCGCTTACGCCAGAGTTGGCATTCGCGAGTTTTGGATTTTCAATCTCGAGGAAAACGTAATGGAAGTTTTTCGCGCCCCGACTGGAGAAAGTTACGCTGAGACTAGTCGCGTCGGCGCTGGTGAATCCCTTAGTCCCCTTGCCTTTCCAGACGTCACGCTCACGATCGATGAGATCATCCCATAGGGACAGACCTCGGCGGCTATCTCTCCCTCCGAGTCTCACTCGCCGGCTTTGATCGGCTGCACGATCTCGGTTTCCCCATCGATCCTGATATTGCTCACCTTCTGGGTCTCGCCACCGGGCCAGGTGACGATCACTTCGTCCACGTGGTCAGTCGCACCCAGACCGATGGTCACCGGCAGTTCCGATTGGGACAGGTAACCGCGTGTCGGCATGACCTGCCGTGACAGAGTCCGGCCCCCGGCACGAACAGTCACCCACGCTCCAATCCCGTCGCGATTCGCGCGCGTGCCGGTCAGCCGGATCCGAATCCAGTGATGGCCGAGTC
>CAWCSW010000014.1:0-869873 GCA_963798345.1 uncultured Verrucomicrobiae bacterium
AACTTTACCATCTCGACGAGGACTGGAGCGAAGCCAACGATCTCGCTGCCAAGATGCCGGACAAGCTCGCCTACCTAAAGAATGTCTTCCTGCTCGAGGCGGCGAAGAATCATGATCTGCCGATCGGCGGCGGGCTGTGGTGCCTGGTGCTCCACCCGGAGGACATCATCTCCACCCCCTATACGAAATGGACCTTTGATGGCCCCATCATCGGGATGCCGGAATTCACCGCGCCGAAGCTTGGAAAAAGTGATAACACCGTCAGCATGTCGGTGGACGTGCCCGCCGATGCGAACGGCGTGCTCTACGCTCTTGGTTCATTTTCCGGCGGCTTGAGCTGCTACATCAAAGACGGCGCGCTCTGCTACGAATACAACATGTTCGAAATCTGGCGCACGCAGATTAAGGCGAAGGACAAACTGCCGGTCGGCAAGGTGAAGATCGACGTCGTTTCCAAGCTGGTCGCGCCCAAACCCGGCACGCCGATGGATGTGACCCTGAAAGTCAACGGCCAGGTGGTGGCGCAAGGCCGCGTGCCGATCACCGCCCCGATTGGTTTCACCGCCAACGACTGTCTCGACTTCGGCAGCGACCTCGGCTCGCCCGTCTCACTCGACTACTTCGACCGAAAGCCTTTCAAATTCAACGGCACCATCTACAAGACCGACGTGAAATACACCGGCCCGACCGAAGATCCCAACAACGCCGTCGGCCAGTAGGCCGATTTCCAATGCTCGATCCATTCACAAAAACGCGATTCCACGCCGATTTGAATCTTGAAACCTGGTATCCCGAGGGTGTGCTCGATCGCAGAACGGCTGAATTCATGGCCAAGTCCGTCGCCTTTGAGGAGCGCGTCCTCGACGAGCCATTCAATCGGTTCGCCGATCTGTCGAACCTCACGGGGATTCAGCTCGATTTTGTCGAGCTGGCCAACATCGCGGCGGTCCGTCGCGCCGCGTATGAAGGGCGGCCACCGGTGAAGGCGGCGATTCTTGCGATCAGCCGGCCGGCATACGGGACCGCCCGGATGTTTGCCGCGCTCATGGAGGGGTCGCCGATTGATGTGCAAATCTTCCGAAAGGTTGAAAACGCCGCGCACTGGCTGGGTGTACCGGTGGAAGCGCTGAGGGCGGATTCGTGATTCGGCCACTGCTCCTGAAAAAAATACACAACCACCATCCTATGCGCGTTCCAACTACATCGATAACCTATCACCGGACGCTGCTTGCCGGACTCTATTTTGTCATCTTTGCCGGCTGCGCGTCGGTCCCTTCGGCTCCTGGACCGCAGCGGACGGACGCGGCGACCAGCTTGCAGGCAGCGCGCTCCGCTCGAGCCACGGCCGAACATCGCGCCGCGCTTTATCTGCATGCCGCCGCGACGAGCGCACCGCGGCTTGGTTCGGGTGCGGAGGGGGCTGCCGCTCGCGAGACTTACAATGCTGCGACCGCGGAATTGACCGTGTTGCTGCGCTCGGCCGACGGCGGGCGCCTGTGGAATAAACCGCTCACGCTTCCAGACGGAAGCGCCAGCTATCAATTGCGGTATCAACCCGGAAGCAGCAAGGGCGTCTGGGCGCCGGATTACTTCACGGAATTCAAGCTCACCAGCCAGGTCGATGAAAAGCTGGTCAAGACACCGAATCATCGGGCCGGCGTGGGCGGAGTATTGGTGGGAGTCAGACAGACCGATCCCCGTGAGGAATTTGCTCCTCTGCGCGGCATCGCCGGTGCGGTGACCGCCACGGTTGGGTTTAACGGCAACGCGGCGACGCTGACCCTCAACGATCCGACCAAACTGACGACCGTGCGCGTGGACGGTAAATCGCGCCCGCTGGCGGCTGATTTTTCTGCACCACTTTGTTATTATCCCGAAATCAATCAGTTTTGGTTTGGGCTTATGGCGGGACTTCATCCGGGGAAATATGCCGATTACGAGGGCATCTACCTGCTGCAGCCCCACGACCCATCGCGCATTCCGGTCTTCTATGTGCATGGCCTCATTTCCTCGCCCTATATTTGGCGGGATGTGATTAACCAAATCGATGAGGATCCGGAACTGCGCGCGAAATATGAACCGGTGGTCTTCGCCTATCCCACGGGCAATCCATTTCTCTATTCGGCGTTGAAGTTTCGCGAAGCCCTGGCTGCCTATCAAAAGCGCTATCCTACGCCGCGCGGCTTTGTCCTCGTGAGCCACAGCATGGGCGGACTCCTGGCTCAGGCACAGACCGAGACGATCACCCAGGCGGATTGGCACAAAACGATGGGGGCAAAAGCGGACGCTTTTTTCGCGAAACTCTCGCCGGATAGTGAAATTCGCCGCGCCGTCGTCTTCGAGTCCAATCCCAAAGCCCGTCGCATCGTCTTCATCGCCACACCCCACAAGGGCGCCGAGATGGCCGACCAAGGGATCGGTAAACTGGCCATGAAATTGATCCGCCTGCCGCTCACCGTCACCAGCACCATCACTAAAACGCTTGGCAACAGCGTTGCCCTCGTCACCGGAAGCTCGAAGCATCTTCCCGACAGCGTCAGCAGTCTCTCACCCAAGAATCCAACGCTGGCCGTGATGGCCTCGAAGAAGGTCGAGCCGCCCTCCCACTCGATCATTGGCAACCGCGGCAAACCCGGTCCGCTGGCGGATAGTTCCGATGGCGTGGTGCCTTATTGGAGTTCGCATCTCGACTACGCGAAATCCGAGGTCATTGTCCCCGGTCCACATGGTTGCTATGACTATCCGGGATCAATCACGGAGCTGAAACGCATCCTGCACCTGGATCTCAAGACCTCGAGTAACTAATTCATGCCCGCCCCTGCTCCTTCGCCGAATCGTCATCGCACCGGCGCCGCGGCCATAATTTTGCGCGGCCTGAAATGGCTCGGGTGGGCGTTCGCCTGGTTTGTCGCGCTCGGCTGCACCCTTTGGGCGTTTGGCGCGCTGCGCTACGATTTCCCCGTGGGAAAGAGTGTGGGCGCGTGGGTGTTCGTGTTGGTGGTGATCGCGGCCATCATCTTCATGCGCGGAGCGGGGAGAAAACTCGGGGCGACGTTCGGAGCGTTCGTGATTGTCCTCGGCTGGTGGCTCACCCTTCAGCCGACCAATACCGCCGCCTGGCTGCCCGATGTCGCGCAGACCGCCTGGGCCGAAATCAATGGCGACGAAGTCACGCTCCACAACGTCCGCAATTGCGACTACCGCACCGAGACCGATTACACCCCGCACTGGGAGACACGCACGGTGCGCCTTTCGCAGATCACGGGGGTCGACCTCGCGATCGACTATTGGGGCTCACCGTGGATTGCGCATCCCATCGCCAGCTTCCAGTTCGCCGACGCGCCGCCGGTCTGTTTCTCGATCGAGACGCGAAAGAAAGTCGGCCAAACCTACTCCGCCATCGGTGGCCTCTACCGGCAATTCGAGTTGATTTATCTGGTCTCCGATGAGCGCGACGTGATCCGCCTTCGCACGAATTACCGGGGCGAAGACATCTATCTCTACCGCACCGTCATGACCCCCGCGCAGGCCCGCGAACGCTTCCTCGAATACCTGCGCTCGCTCAACCAGATCCGCGAACACCCCCGCTGGTATAACGCCGTGACCACCAACTGCACGACGAGCATCCGCACCCAGCATCCCGCCAAGGAGCGATTGCCGTGGGACTGGCGCATGCTGGTCAATGGCAAGGGGGACGAGATGATGTATGAGCGCCACCGCATCATCACCGATGGCCTGCCGTTTGCCGAACTCCGGAAGCGCGCCCTGATCAACGACGTGGCGAAGGCTGCGGACAAATCCCCGGAGTTCTCGCGGGTAATCCGTGAAGATCGACCCGGTTTCGCCACCCCGCCGGGCCCGGACGGAGAAGCCGGCCGGTGATCGGAGATCGGCGTGGAGCATTGCCGACACGACCAACGCCCTCGGCCCTCCCATCGACCGACGACACTTCCCAGTCCGCCTGATCTGCGCGCTACCGCTCTCGCGTGGCGATCAGGGCAATGCTTTTCTGGCGCAGCCGCGGGTCGGTTATCCTCGCGGCCAGTTGTTGCGCGAGGGTGGTGTGTCGTGTCGCAATCTCCTGAGCGAGAAACGCGTTCGCCGCATCGCGCCACTGCGGACGGTTGAGCCCTTCAACCCACGCGGCGGCGGCGGTGGGATCCTGCGCGGCCCAGATCGTGAGCAGGCCTTCCGAGGCCGAACGGCGCATCGCCCCGTCGGCAAATTTCCCCACCCACGCCGCGGCGGCTGGGGGGTCGCGTAGTGCCCATTCACGGACAATCGCTGCCGCGGCGTCCGGTTGCCCGGTGGCCGGGAGCTTTACTGCAGCAAACGCGGCAGCCTCCGCGGGTTCGGACGCTGACCAGACGGTGACGACTGATTGCAGCAAGTCCGCGCGGAGGGCTTGGTCGGAGATTTCCTGCACCCACGCAATCGCGGCGTGCGGATCCGAGACCGCCCATTGGCTGGCAGCGTGCCGGCAGAGGTCGTTGCGCTCGCTGCTGGCCGGGAGGCCTGCGGCCACGGAAAGCGCGGCCACCGCGTCCGAGCGCGCAATTTCAAAGGCGAGCGTCGTCAGCACCTGCGCGCGCGCGGATTCATCGATCAGGCGGTTCGCCCACGCGATCGCTGCGTCCGGATCCTCGTCACTCCAGCCCAGGACGGCCTGCTCGAGCAAGGCCTTGCGCGCTACCCCCGGCGGCAGCGCAATTGCCCAGTTCACTGCCTTCAGCGGCTCGGCCCGGCTCCAGGCGCGGACCACCCGGCTCTGGACCTCTGCGCTCAGTTCGGAAGACGGGGTTCCGAGTTGGGCGAGAAACTCTGAGCGTTGTGGGTCTTCGATTTTCGCGACGAATTCGTCGATCATTCGAGACTGAACCGTCGGGTCTTTCTCTGTGGCGATTTCGAGGAGCGGGATCGGCGGCTCCCCGGGAGGCAGATCTGCGATGGACGCTGACGATTGGTCGTCCGCCTCCACCGTCGGTTTCGGTTGCACTGCCTGGGTGCCGAGAGTCGATGCCGGACGTACGACCACAGGTGCGGCGCCCGGGCTGCTCCCACGTGGCCATTCGACGAACACGAATGTTAGCGACGCGGCGATTCCTGATAGGACGAGGGCGATGGATCTGGCTTTCATCCGATGGATAAGCGGCTCATGGCAAGAGCTGCAGATTGTCGAACTTCGCGGTGCTCAATGTTGCATTGACGTGCGACGTTACGCAGAGGCCGATATTGACGGCAGCGGCCATCGGAATCGTGGCTGAACCGACTTGGGTCCAGTTGGCGCCGTCGCTCGATCGATAGGCCGTAAAGACGTTGCCACGGCGGGTGAGACGCAACCAATTATTTGGCGCGGCAACCGAGGCGCCGGCGACATGCAAACTCGATCCGCCGGTCGAGGAGCGATATTGAAACGCTGTTCCGTTGGATGGAGTGAGAACCATCATGGCGTGCCGCGAATTCGCGTTGAGCGTTTCGCGGAACATGATGCCTGCTTTGGCCCAGGCATTTGTTTTTGTCTGCGAGGTGACGCGCACGATGATCTCGCCGTCGCCGGTGAATGTCTGCGAGACGAAGCGAAATTTGTCGCTCGTTCCCCAGATGTCCGCGCCGCTGCCTTTCACGGTGTAAATCCCCGCCGAGACGGAGTTGCTCCCAGCCTTGCCCGGCGAGCCGATATCGCGTCCCGTCAGTGCCAGCACCGGCGGCGCGATGGTGTTCCAGATAAAGCTCGTGCTCGCGCTCAGGCTGCCGTCGCTCACCGTCACGGTCACTGAGTTCGCCGCCGCGGCGCCCGCGCTGACGGTGCCGGAGATCAGACCCGCTGCGTTGATCGAGAGACCCAATGGAAGACCGCTCGCGGAATAGGTCATCGCCTGTCCGTCGGGATCGCTGGCCTGGGCTTGAAGGTTCACCGCTTGTCCCCGGACGGTGGTCTGAGTGCCAATTGCATTGATGATCGGCGGACGATTCGTTTGCTCGTAATTGACCGCGAGGGCGTTGGACGCCAGGCCCGTGTCGCCATCCGCATCCAGCACCAGACCGGCTGCGACGGAGACATTCACGGTGCCGACCACGCCCGGCGTGACCGTGAAACTGTAGTTTGCTCCAGTGCCCATCAGGTTCGCAGCCGTTCCATTCGTCACGGCAATGTCGGCGATCGCGAAGCCGGTCGCCGGGCCGCTGAATGCCGCATTGACCGTGAAGGAGCCGCCGACATTTGCCGATGCGGTGCTCAGGAGCAGTGTGAGCTGGGAAGGCGCGGACGCAATGTCGTCATCGATGTTGCTGACATAGGCAGCGAGATTCGCCAGGTCAGGATCGCTGAGCGACACGCCGCTGTGCGCGCGGATGGCCTCGCCGATCGTGGCGGCGGAGCCGTCGTGCAGATACGGCGCCGTCGCCCAGAGGCCGCGCAAAGTCGGCACATCGAAACCTGGCAACGCCGCGCCGAGACGCTGGCCGCTGGTGGGCTGTCGGATGGTGCCGACATCACGGAAAACATTGAGGGCACTGTTGGTGAATGGCGCGCCGCTGTGGCAACTCGCGCAGTTCTGCGCTTTGAAGATCGTGCGCCCGGCGATCGCGGCGGCCGGGAGCGTGGCGGCAGCCGCGCGCGCGGGGCTGGCGCCGGAGGTGATGAGGGATCCGACATACGCGGCGAGGGCATCGAGATCGGCACTGCGGCCCGCGTTGGGCGCGCCCAGCGGCGGATTCGGCGCACCGTTCGTGATCAGGCCCGTCCCGCCGGCGAAGTTGCGGATTTGATTCTCGAAATCCTGCACCTCGTCAAAGTTCCCGGTCCAATGCGGCACGCCGTGCGCGCCGTGTCCCTTGAGGGTAATCGTGTTGCGCAGACCCTCGCCGAATCCGGTGAAGTCCCAAACGCGTCCGTCCTGCCCGCCGTCATTGTGACACGCGGCGCAGGACAGGTATTCCTGTAAGGCGAGGCGGTTGTCCTTCGCGTCGTAGAAGAGCTGTTTTCCGAGCAGTACCTGCGGCGACAATGTTTCCGTGGCGACGCAGTTCAGCGTTGCCGCGATCGTGGCCGGCAGCTCGCTGCCCCCGACGATTCCGCTCACATCGAGAACGCTCACCGTCCGGTCCATAAAGTTGTGTACGAACAGCGTGGTGCCATCCGGCGAAATTGTGAGGCCCTGCGGTGCGCGACCGACGCCGAAGCGCACGATCTCGCGCTGATTCCATACATCGATCACCGCGACGGCACGACTGGCCTCGATCGCCGTGAAGGCATAGATACCCCATGGATCGAAACAGATCGCGCTCGGCATGCCGGCGTTATCGAAATCGACGCGTGCGGCGTGGTCCTCGGCTTGGGCGACGAGATCGATGCGCGAGGCGATGGATCGGACAGCGCTTTCATGCGTGAGCTGCTGGCCGCTACGCAGCACGCCGCGTTTTACGTTATCCTGTTTCGACGGAATCCAGGCGGAAAGTCCGTCGGGCGAAATCGCGGGGGCGCCGATATAGTTCGGAATGCCTTTGCCGGAAATTGAGGTGTCGAGTTCCTCGCTGTGTTGCAGAATGATTGTGCGCTCGATGGCGAGGGTAGCGGCACCGATGACGATGATCTCGCCTCCTTGATTCGTCGTCTCGATCGTGGCTGTCTCCTCGCCGCTCAGACGCGGCGTGATAAAGCGACTGACATACACCTGGGCACCGTCTGCGCTCACCGAGACATGCCGCACATTCAAGCCCGCATCAATGTCTGCGGTCTGCACGCCGGCGGAATTGAGCCGCAAGATGCGGCCCGTGGCTTCGAGTGCGACCCACGCATTGGCCTGATCGAACGCGATCCCGAACGGGCGGGAGCCGCGTGGGAGCGCAATCGTTTGCGCGACTGCGAAAGTCGAATTGCTGAGGATCGAGATCGTCGCGGCTTCGGCATTCGTCACCCACACGCGGCCGTCGGGCGCGATCGCCAGCGCCCGCGGAGCCGTGCCCACCGCGGTCTCGGCCAGCTTCGATCGAGTCGCCGCATCGAATACACTCACGGTGTTCGTGTCCGGGTTTACGACCCACACCCGCGCATTGCCGACTGCTCGTACTTCATACGCGATACTGCTCGAAACGGACGGCTTGCGCGCGGTGAGCGGCGCATGAATCGCCTGGTTGAAACTCGCGCTCACGACCCGTCCCGTGTCATCCGTCGCGGTGACGGTGATAATGTAGCGACCCGGGCCGGGGAAGGTGTGCGTGGCGTCGGGCGAGCTCGACCATCCGGTGTCCGGCGAGCCGTCGCCAAAACTCCAGGTGTAGCGTGGATTCGTTCCGCCCGTGCCGCTGACCGTGAGGCTGACGTCCGCTCCATTGACCTGCGGCGTCCCGCTGAGCGGCGAAAGCGTGAGACCATTGACGATCGTCCACGAAAACGAAACCGCCGCGGGCGCGCTGACGCCGTCGGTCGCGGTGACGGTCACGGAGTAACTGCCCGCGCTCGTTGGCGACCCGGAGATGACGCCGGACGGTGCGGAAATCGCAAGGCCGGGCGGGAGTCCCGTCGCGGAGAAGGTGAGGGAATCGCCATCCGGGTCGGATGCCTGAAGGGCCAGCGAGACGACCGAGTTCACGACGCTGGTCTGATTTCCCGGCGTTTCGATGGAGGGTGAGCGAATAAGGAATGGCGAGAGGAATTGACCGGGAATCACTTCCGGTGCGCTGGTTCCGGGCAGCGCCCATGCCACCGCGAGATTGTCGCCGCCGCCGCCTTCCTTCATCAGGGCTTCAATGTAGTAGCTCTGGCCGGCGACAAGTGTGATCAGCGCCGAGGTTTGCTCGGGAAACTTCGTCCATTCGCGCGAGTTGCTCCAGGACGGCACCCGCGCAATCTGTGTGGCGCTGGCCGGATTCGCGCTGGAGCCGAGCAGGAGGCGCGACTCGTCGTCGCCCGCGATCCAGAAACGATACTGGCCGCTCACTGGCGCATAGACATATCCGCGGACGCGCTGGCCGAGATTGTCCGCCCAATTGGTCGGCGTCTCGAAGCTCGTGAGCAGGTCGCGTCCGGTGGGGTTGGCGGGATATGCCGGATTGCTGGTGAGAGCGGAGAGCGTGGCGCCGGGAATGTTCAGCCACCATTCACGCAGGATTTGTCCGCTGCCGAGATTCGGCAGAAGCACGGTCCAATTGAAGGCAGTGCTCACGGCCGGACCGGTCGAGGAGGTGGCGGTGACCGTCACGGGATAAACCGCGGGCGCGGCGGAAATGGTGCCGGCGATGAGACCGGTGCTGGCCGCGATGCTCAGGCCCTCCGGCAGTCCGCTCGCCGTGAAGGTAAGGACGCCGCCACCTCCCACCGAAGCGAAGATTTGCAAATTGGCGGCTGCATCCTGAGCCGTGATCTGATCGCCTGGATACGTGATGGTCGGAGCGTTGTCAGCCGTGACCTGGATAATCTTCGCGACGGAGTGAACGCTCGCGGAATCCAAGGCAAAGAGCATCCAGTAACCCGGCGTCAGCACATTTCGATTCGCGTGCGCGGTGATCTCGTAGCTGCCTGGCGTCGGCTCTGTGAACCCGAGTTCGAGGTAGCGCAGGTCGGTATTCATCGCATGCGTTTGCGAGGACATTTTGATGAAGGCGAACTTCGCCAGACCCGGCGTGGCGAGAACCGTGAACTGTGAGCCAATGCCGATCTGCGCGGGACCTTGCGAAATCACGGGTCGCGTCGCGAGCGAACCGTCGGAATTGAAAAGCGCGGGTGGCGTGAAGATTTGCGCATCCCGGTGGTCGGCCGAATTTCCTCCGAGGCCGCCGCCGCCCGACCAGACACGGCCGTCCGGCAGCAGCAGGGCGACCGAGTGATAATTGCGCGGCACCGCCATGTCCGCGAGCGTGCGCCACAGCCCGGTGCGCGGGTTCCAGACTTCGGGTGTGAGAACGGAGCCAGTGTCATTAAATTTCAGGCCGCTGGTGTTGCCGCCGACAATCATCACTTCGCCGCTGGGGAGGATCACCGTGTTGGCAAACTGTCGTGGGAACTGCATCGACGCCGCGGTCGCGACCACTGGAGTCGGGCCGTTCAAATCGACCGTGTAAGCGATGTTTGTGCTCGTGCCGGTGGTTGAGTCATTTGGATTGGGCGTCGTGTCCGCACCGCCGCCAGCGACGACGATTTTGCCCTCTTCGTACATCGCCCAACCGCCTTCCTTCGGGTAGTGCGAACCGGGAACATTTTGCCCCGACGGCGTGAGCGAGCCCGCGCCGTCCGGGTTCACCCAATCCATGATATCGGTGGGCCCAAAGTGGAAAAGATTGCCGTTCGGCGCGACGGCGAGAAACGGGTGCCAGATGTTAATATAGCCGGGCTGGCTGGTGACCGCGCCCCAGCCGATGCCTGTCAGCCGGCGCCAACCGGACGTCGGATCCCAGCGCTCAGCCGTGTTCGAGCCACCGCTGCCGCTGACCGTGAAGACGGTGCCATCGCTGAGGGCGACGGACGTGTTATACCAGCGCGGATCGTTCATGTTCTGGATCGCGCTCCACTGGTTCGTGCGGTAGTCGAAAATGCTCGAAAGCACTGTGGTGTTGCGCCCGCCGTTCACCACCACCCGCCCATCCGGCAGCATCGCGACCCCGCCGCAAAACATATCGTGCCGGGTGTTGTTGATTTCCGTGAACGCACCGGTCGCGGGATCCCACACCGCCGCATAGGTAAACTCGGGACCGCTGGGAAAAGTCGTGCGCTGGTTCGAGGCGAACGTGAGGAGCCGCCCATCGGGCAGAGTCGCCGCCGTGACGGGAATGTGGGGTGTCCACGGGATGACCGGTCCCCATGAGCCCGCTCCGGTCGGATCGGTGGCCACCGCCGCGGGCGCGACGAAGGGAGGCGCCAGCGCCGCGGCCTCGGCGGCGAGTTGATCGTCCAAGGCATGGTCGGTGGGATCGGCCAAAGCCGGAGTGGCAATGGCGAGAAGCGCGGGGAGCGCAGACAGGAGCAGGCGCTGGAGGGAACGGGTGCGATTCATCGGTTGTTGGGTCGGTCGGTTTGCGTGACGAGTTGGATGCGGTCGGAAGGAGCCTGGGTGAAGGGTTCGTCGGTCAACGTTTTGAGAAAGGCGACCAGGGCGCGCTTCTCGTCCGCGGTCAGGCCCAGCCCGCCTGCCGGATGCTTCCCGAGATTCGGATCGAGATTCGGATTCCGCCGCACGCCCGAGTTGTAATGCTCGATCACTTCTTCCAGCGTCGCGAATCGCCCGTCGTGCATGTAGGGCGCTGTCACCGCGACATTGCGCAGGGATGGAGCTTTGAACTTTCCGCGATCGCTCTCGAGTCCACTCACCGCCATGCGACCCACGTCCGTCTCGGCCAGTGCGAGCCCGTTGTCGTGAAATTGTTCATCCGTGAACAGCGTGCCGCCGTGACAATGGAAACAATCTGCGCCCCGCAGGCCGCGCGCCGGGTCGAATTCCGTGACGAAGAGCTGGAGGCCGCGCTTTTCCTGGTCGGTGAGTTCCGCGACCTGGCGCACCGCGCGATCGAATCTCGATTCCTGCGACACGAGCGTGAGGAGGAATTGCTCGAGCGCCATCGCCATCCGGTCAGCCGTGATCTCCCGCCCGCCAAAGGCGCGCTCGAACGCTGCGGAATAGTTGGCGTCGTCCCCGAGTTTGGCCACCACGCGGTCCACGCGCTCATTCATTTCGTGCGCGTCCTGAATCGGTTCCAACACTTGCGCCCGGAGCGATTTCGCGCGGCCGTCCCAGAAAAACGAAGTCCCCCACGCGAGATTAAACAGTGGCATCGCGTTCCGCTTTCCGATCTGCCCCTCTGCGCCAACGCTGAATTGGCGCGCCTCGGCGAACGCGTGCGTGCGATCATGGCATGAAGCACAACTTTGGGTGCCGGTGACCGAAAGGCGCGGTTCATTGAACAGCCGGCGACCCAATTCGACGCCCTCGATTGTCAGCGGATTGTCTGATGGCAGAGTCACCTGCGGGAAGCGCTGCGTGATCTCGAGCGGATACGCCCGGGTTCCTGGCGGCCGCGCACGGCCCGCGGCGTTGGCGATGACCGGCTGGAGGAGATCGTGACGAATGCTTTCGACCCGAAAGGCGGTGACGGCGTTCCGTTCCATCCGCTGCGCCAGGGCGTCTCCGGGCCGGGAATGCGTTGCGTTCGCGTCGCGGACGGGATCGACGCCGTCGAGCAGCTTCGCCGCGTCGATCTCAATCCGAATAGTAATCGGGCCGCCACCGCGAAACTCCACGGGCAGTGCGACGACCATCGGTTCTGACACGCCGGCCAGATGATAGGAAAAGGCTGTCGCCGACTTTCGGGATCCTGGCCAGCGACCTTCGAGCGCGAGAAACACGTAGCCACCTTGCCAGCCCCAATGCAGGTGGTTGACGCCCGGATTCAGCGCATGCTCCGGCGGCCAGTGCGCGGGATCGCCCTGGTTGGTCGCAGCATCCACTCCGACGCGAAAGCGGATGGCGCGAAAGTCCTCGGCGGGCACGCCATCGGCATCGACGTGGAGTCGCCCCTCGATCGCGCTCAAGAATCCGTGCCAATCACGCCCTTCGGTCCAGGAACCGTCTTTGCGTTGAAGGGCGAGGTCGGAGACGAGCCAATCCAACCTTGTGATCTCGGGGGTGCCGGGAGTCGGGGATTCACTAACAAGCGGGGCGCCGTCCCACGAGGGCCGAAACTCTAATCGAAGCACTCCGGAGCTGAAGGCAGAACCCCCGCAGCAAGCAACCGCGCTGAGAAAGATTGCGACGGCACGAATACGAGCGGAATTCATCATCGAAGTGAGAATCTTGTTGCTCGAAGCCGTGTGGACTCAGGCGCACATCAACCAAACGGGCGAACCGGACCATGCGCTGTCGTCACACCAAATGTCAGAATTTTCCGCACATGCTCGTTAGCGTAACCATTTATCGTGCCAATCGTTATTTATTAAGTGACTGTTTAGTTTATAAAACTAACGGGATAAGCATGTTACAAGAATTTAAGTGTACCTGATCGAAGTAAAGGCTAGTTGTTATGAGCGTCGAAAACTGTAAAGGGAATTGACGATTATAGGGTGATCGAGCGGCGCCTGGACCTCGCTGTGCGTCACGCCTCCCTCAGCCGGTGGCCGGAGCAATAGGCAACGATGAATTAGTGATCCTTGGGCCACGCCAGCGTCCCGCTTGGGGTCTCGCCGAAAAGCGTCCGATATTCATTGGCAAAATGGCCCAGATGCCAGAAACCCGATTCCAGCGCGACTTGCTTCACCACACCGGGTTCGGGCGTGGCTCGACGCAACGCCCGGCGCGCGGCGTGCAAGCGCTGGTGGCGCAGGAAGGCGTTCGGACCGACGCCAAGGAAGTCGTGAAAAAGGTTTTCCACACCGCGCGGGCTTAGTCCGACAGCCGCGCAGATGTCGTCGAGATGGATCGGTTGACCGGAATGGGCTGCGACATAGTCGCGGGCTTGCCGCAATTTTTTTAGGCGTCCAGGAAGTCGAAGCGTTCCGGGTGCCATGAGATTACCGCAACCGCTGCGCAAGGCGGCGAGGAACACCTCGATCAGTTCGTTCTGAAGATGGCGGCGGGCGAGAGCGTCGTCCAGAACGTCGCTGTGATTCCAAACGATCTCCTTGATCCCCGCGATTAGGGCGCGCACGCGCGTCTGGTCCTTGGGCTCGATTCTCACGCCGGCACCCTGGGCCAGCACTTTATCGGGAATCTCAGGAAAGTGGCGCGCCAGGGCGCCGCGAAAGACCGCCGTTGGGATGGTGAGCGTTGCCGTACCGTGGTTGGTTGACGTTCTCGCATCCAGCGGGGCGCCGGGTGGAAAGAAACCCATGTAGCCATCGGTGTGCTCGAGACCGAAGTTAAAGGAATGAACCTTCTCAGGACAGTTGAAGACAAAGATGAGCGTGAAGCAGTCGGCGGGCATGACGCCAGAGAGGAGCATCGCCGGACCGAGCGCGACAACGTCAAAGCACGTTTGTGGGCAGGTCACGCGGGCGAATCGACTCGGCGCGGGCCGCGCGCTGAGCTGGCAGGGCTCGATCGTCGCGCTCCGAATGGCAGTGCGGACCATTTCGGGATCTGCCGTTCGCAGTGCGGTGACGGTTGGAAGAGGCGGATCCACGGCGGGTAATTTGCATGGCAATCCGAGACCGAGGCAAGCCCCGTCACTGCGGTTTTGGGATATGGATTGGAATTGCCGTGAATGGCCGTTGGCTGGCAAGAAGAGCAGTCGATTGCGACAATCATGTGCTTCTTGAAGAAATGGCTCATATCCGCGCCCCAGCCCAGATGGGTCACTTTTTTCGATGGCGAGGAATCCTGAACGCCGCGAAAATCAGCAATCCGCGACGAGGATCCGCCAAATTTGGGGTGAGCAACGCCGGCCAGAATCTTCGATAAGTTAACTTATTCGGCACTTTCCGTTTTCAGACGCTCCATCCCATTCTCCACGAACCCTGGATTCGCCGACCCTCTATCCTCAGCCTCCGTTTCACTTCCTGCCGAATCTCCTGCTCGCGACACTTTCCCCGGAACGAAGCAAAAGACACAAACCGAACCGATACATAACGAAATGAAAAGAATCACCACCCTCGCGGCCCTTGCCGCGCTCAGTATCAGTGCCATCGCGGGGCAACCCATGATGCCTGTTGATAAGAATCCCGTGCCCTACGTGCCCGAATCGTTCTACCACGACCACGAATTCAGTCTCAGCGTCGCGGCGGCGCTGGCCGTGCGCAGCGGTTCGTTCGCTCGCAATTCGACCTTCTCGAACAGCACCCAATGGGGCGCGGATCTGGAAGGCAAATACTTCTTCACCCGGAATTTTGGTCTGGGTCTGGATCAAACCTACATCGATGCGGGCAAGCCAGTCTGGGGTACCGCCCTCAATGCCTATCTGCGCGCTCCGCTGAGCGAAGGCAGCCAGTGGGCGCCCTATCTGTTTACCGGTCTGGGCATTCTCTACGGCAGCGACCAGGGCTTTTTTGAAGCCCACTTTGGCGCCGGCATCGAGTACCGTTTCACCCAGAAGCTTGGGATGTTTGCCGACGCTCGCCAGCTGTGGATCAATGGCCGCAACGACAGCATTCCTCGGTTCGGTCTGATCCGGACGGGCTTTAACTTCGTGTTCTAGAAAAAGGCCTTTCCTTGGTTGATAGGGTCGTCGGATTTCATCGTCCGGCGACCCTTGCCGCTGACCACGCCCGGCCGCATCGGTCCTCCGCTGCTCGTTCCGATCTGCTGTGTAGCGCGATTGTTTCCGACCAGGCCCGCGCATTCGCGGATCGGAAAACGAAACCTTGCCGCCGTGCGCACTCTTGCGTGAACCTCAAAATTCCAACTCACCCACCGCATCATGAAAACTACCGGACTGACCCGTTCCATTATCGCAGTTGTTCTCACGTTCACCCTGCGCCCCGTCTCCGCCCTGCAGGCCGCCCCGCCCGACGCCGAGCAGATTGCTTCGATCACCAAAACTGCCCAGGCGTTTATCGACGCCTTTGACAAGGGCGACGCCAAGGCCGTGGCCGCATTTTGGACGCCCGACGGCGATTACGTGCAGCAGGATGGCCGTGTGCTCAAAGGCCGCGCCGCCATCGAGGCTTCCTTCGCGGAGTTGTTTGCCGCTCACAAAGGACTCAAGCTGGGGATCGAATCTTCTTCGCTCAATGTTCTCACTCCTGACACCGCTGTCGAAGATGGCAATACCGTCGTCATCCCGGCAGATGGTGGTGTGCCGACCGTGGCCCGCTATACCAATGTGCTCGTGAAGCAGGACGGCAAGTGGCTGCTGGCCAGCGTGCGCGATGCGGCCTACGTCCCGCCCAGCCATTTCAATGAACTGCGCCCGCTCGAATGGGTCACCGGCGAATGGGTGGACGAAGATGAAAACGGCAACGTCGGTCGGGCGGTCTTCGAATGGACGCCTGACCAGAACTTCCTCGTCTCGACGCAGACCGTGTCCAACGGCGACACCATCATCTCCCGGGTCACCGAATGGATCGGGTGGAATCCGGCGAGCAAGCAGATCGAGTCCCGCGCCTTTTCCTCCGATGGCAGCGTCAGCGAAAGTGTCTGGAGCCAGGACGGCGATCAATGGACGATCAAGACCGTCACCATCACGCCCGAGGGCAAGAAGGCCACCGCCACCAGCACCGCGAAGCGCAGCGGTGCGGATGGTCTGACCTGGCAAGCCAAGGAAAGCACCCTCGACGGCAAAGCGATGCCGGCCGCGCCCGCCACCAAAATGAAGCGCGTCAAGTAAACCGAACTTAAACCTTCCTAACCTCCGAAAACTATGAAACTCAAAACGTTGATTCTAAGCGCTGCTGTTTCCGCGGCGGCAATCCTCCTCATTCCCAGCGAGGTTCAGGCCTGGGGCGCCAGCCACAGTTCCTCGACCAGCTGGGGCGGCGGTGGCTGGAATCATTCCGGCTCCACCACTTGGAACGGCCGCTATGGCAATAGCTATACCACCAGCCACTCGGGCTCCGGAAGTTACTACGGCGGCTATCATTCCGGCTCCGGAAGCTTTCACGGCGCCTACGGAAATACTTATCACTACAGCGGCGGCGGCTATCACGGAGTCTACGGGGGAGGCTTCCACGCTGGCTATGTTTCCGGCCCCTACGGCGGGCACGCCGGATTCGTCCGGCGCTGGTAGATCGCGTTCCATCCATCTCCACACCTAATTCCAGAAACCTCTCTCGACGCACTGCACTCATGTGCGGGGTGCTGCGAAAACCAAAACGAACCCATGAAAACAAACAAACTTATCCTCCTGAGCGGAATGCTCTTCGCCGCCGTGCTGGCGGCCGCGCCTTTCGCGCAGGCCCAGCAAATCCAGACCACCGGCACGCCCGGTTCACCGGGTGCCACGACCACCATTCCAGGCACTCAACTTCCCGCGCCACAGCCGAAATTCGGCGGCGTGATCAAGGACGACGCCCTGAATTCCAAGCAATGGTGGGCGCCGCGCATCGTGCCGCCCAAGGGCGCGCCCAACATCCTGCTCATCCTGACCGATGACGCCGGTTTCGGCGTGCCCAGCACCTTCGGCGGCGTCATCCCGACGCCGACGATGGACCGGATCGCCAAGGCGGGTCTGCGCTACAACCGCATCTTCTCCACCGCGCTCTGCTCGCCGACGCGCGCCGCGCTGATCACCGGGCGCAACCACCACTCGGTCGGCTTCGGCGTGATCGCCGAGCAGGCCACCGGATTCCCCGGCTACAACAGCGTCATCGGCGCGGACAACGCCACGATCGGCCGCATCCTGCGCGACAACGGCTACGCGACGTCGTTGGTTCGGCAAGAACCACAACACGCCGACCTACGAAGCCAGCCAGGCCGGGCCGTTCACCCAGTGGCCGACCGGCATGGGCTTCGACTACTTCTACGGCTTCGTCGGCGGCGACGCGAACCAGTGGGGGCCGAACCTGTTCCGCAACACCACGCAGATCTATCCGTTGGATCGGCCACGAGGGCACCTTGAAGATGGATCGCTCGGATCCGAAGGCGAAAATCTGGCCGGTCACCGGCAAGGAGAGCTCCTGGAACCTGATCACCGCGATGGCCGATGACGCCATCGACTGGATGGACCGGATTCACCAGACCGACCCCAGCCAGCCGATCTTCCTCCACTACTGCCCCGGCGCCACGCACGCGCCGCACCATCCGACCAAGGAGTGGGTGGACAAGATCAACGCGATGCACCTCTTCGACGATGGCTACGAGAAGCTGCGCGAACGGATCTTCGAGAACCAGCAGAAGCTCGGCGTCATTCCCAAGGATCAGAAATTGACGCCCTGGCCCAAGGAAATGCTGACGCCCTGGGACAAGCTCGCGGACGACGCGAAGAAGCTCTTCATCCGCCAGGTCGAAGTCTTCGCCGCCTATGTCGCCTACAGCGACTACGAGATCGGCCGCGTGATCCAGCATTTCGAGGATCTGGGCAAGCTCGAGAACACGCTCATCATCTACCAGAATGGCGACAACGGCACCAGCGCCGAAGGTGGGCCGGAAGGCACCTTCAGCGAGGTGGCGTTCTTCAACGGCGTGAAGCCGCCCGTGGATGTGCAGATGAAGTTCTACGACGCCTGGGGCACCGAGTTCGCCTACAACCACATGTCGGCCGGCTGGTCCTGGGCCTTCGACACGCCGTTCGACTGGTTCAAGCAGAACGCCTCCCGGCTCGGCGGCATCAACCAGAACATGGTGGTTCGTGGCCGGCGCGCATCAAGGACAAGGGCGCGCTGCGCGAGCAGTTCATGCATGTCATCGACCACGTGCCGACGATCCTGGAAGTCACCGGCATCCCGGCGCCCGAAGTCGTGGACGGCATCAAGCAGAAGCCGATCGAAGGCACGAGCTACGCCTACACCTTCGACGCGGCCAACGCCAAGGCGCCTTCCAGGCATACGACCCAGTATTTCGAGATGATGGGCCAGTGGGCGATGTATCACGACGGCTGGCTGATGAGCACCAAGGTGGACCGCGCGCCGTGGGATGCATTTTCCTCGGCCAACCCGGACCCGCTGAACAACCAGGTGTTCCAGCTCTACGACCTGAGCAAGAGCTGGAACCAGTCCGACGACATCGCCGCGCAGCACCCGGACAAGGTCAAGGAAATGCGGGCCATGTTCCTGGAGGAAGCGAAGAAGTATCAGGTCCTGCCGCTGGATGCGTCGGTCGGTGCCCGCGTCGCGGCCCCGCGTCCGAGCCTCACCGCCGGCCGCAACGAGTATGTCTATACGCAGCCCATGACGGGTCTGCCGCAGGGCGATGCGCCGTATCCTGCTCGATACCTCCTACACCATCACCGCGGACATCACCGTTCCCGAAGGCGGCGCCGAGGGCATGATCGTGACCTCGGGCGGGCGCTTCGCCGGCTTCGGCTTCTATCTGCTCAAGGGCAAGCCGGTGTTCTGCTGGAACCTGCTCGATCTGGAGCGCCTCAAGTGGGAAGGCCCGGACGCACTCGCGCCCGGCAAGCATACCATGGAGTTCGACTTCAAGTATGACGGCCTCGGCGTGGGCACGATGGCGTACAACAACTTCTCGCGGCATCGGCCAGCCCGGGCACCGGCACGCTCAAGGTGGACGGCAAGGTGGTTGCGACCAAGAAGATGGAGAAGACGATCCCGATCATCCTGCAATGGGACGAGAGCTTCGACATCGGCTCCGACACGATCACCGGCGTGAACGACGCGGACTACAAGCCGCCGTTCCCGCTGACCGCCAAGCTCAACAAGCTGACGATCAAGGTGGACCGCCCGCAGTTGTCGCCCGAGGACATCAAGAAGTTCGAGGAAGCCTTGAAGAAGATCGGAGTCCGGCCGCGAGTAATCATTTAGCTAGCGTACTGTTGAAAAACGGTAGGGACGCCGCGCCGCGGCGTTTGAACCGATGTTTCAAAGAGGGGCGGCGGTCGCGGCGCGACCGCCCTATCGCGCGAAATCCAGTTTTTCAACAGGCTGCTAGTCAGCCCGATCGTGAAACGCTCGGGCCGCTTCGAAAGCAAGCGGCCCGCGCATTTCGAGCGCATTTCAATCACTCAATCTACGTATTTTTATGAAACTATTCTTCATCCCAAAACTCCTCGCGATTGCAACCGCTTTAACCCTATCGGCATTGACACAAGCGCAGGACGTGACACCCGAGGAAGCCCGCGCCATCGCCAAGGAAGCCTACATTTACGGCTATCCCATGGTGGACAGCTACCGCATCGAATACGGCTACTTCGTTGACAAGAAGGACCCCGAATACAAGGGGCCGTGGAACGAGATCCACAACACGCCGCGCGTTTACACCCCGGCGGACAAGGCGATCCAGACGCCCAATTCCGACACGCCGTATTCGTGGCTGTTCATGGACCTGCGCGCCGAGCCGATCGTGCTGACCATGCCGGTGATCGAGAAGAGCCGCTACTTCAGCGTCCAGTTCACCGATCTCTACACCTTCAACTGGGACTACCTCGGCAGCCGCACCACCGGCAACGACGGCGGCAGCTTCCTCATCGCCGGCCCGGGCTGGAAAGGCGAGACGCCCAAGGGAATCAAGAAGGTGCTCCACTGCGAAACCGAGATGACCCTCGCCGTCTATCGCACGCAGCTTTTCAATCCCGGCCGACATCGACAACGTGAAGAAGGTCCAGGCGGGCTACAAGGTGCAGCCGCTTCGGCCTTCCTCGGCACCGCCGCGCCCGAGGCCGCCCCGGCCATCGATTACATGAAGCCGATCACGCACGACGAGGAAAAGACCTCGCTGGAGGTGTTCAGGATCCTGAACTTCGTCCTGCAATTCTGCCCGACCGATCCGACCGAAACGGAACTCATGGCGCGCTTCGCCAAGGTCGGCATCGGCGCAGGAAAGACCTTCGATCCCGCCAAGCTCTCGCCCGAAATGAAGAAGGCCTTCGAGGAAGGCATCGGCGACGCCTGGAAGGAATTCGCCGGGGGCGTGAAGCTTCTCGACGATAGGGAAGGTCACGTCGGGCGATCTCTTCGGCACCCGCGAGTCGATGAAGAACAATTATCTGTATCGCTGGCTCGCGACCATCGGCATCTGGGGCAACTCGAAGCAGGAGGCGATGTATCCGGTCTATCGCATCGATGCCGCCGGCGAGAAGCTGAGCGGCGCCAACCGATACACGCTGACCTTCGCGAAAGGCAAGCTGCCGCCCGTCCACGCGTTCTGGTCGCTCACCATGTATGAACTTCCCGGAAGCTGGCTGGTGGCCAATCCGATCAACCGCTACCTCATCAACTCGCCGATGCTGCCGGAGCTGAAAAAGAATGCCGACGGCGGACTCACGCTCTACATCCAGAACGAGTCCCCGGGCAAGGAGCTGGAATCCAACTGGCTGCCCGCGCCGAAAGGGCCGTTTGCCACGTATATGCGCCTCTACTGGCCGGCGGAAGCCGCCCTCGACGGCTCGTGGACGGCTCCGAAACTGGAGATGGTGAAGTAACATCCTTCGATCCTGAAACCTGCGGGCCGGCATTCACGGACCGGGCCGCGCTTTCACCCGCGAATGAAATGATCTCTAAAAGCACCACAACCGACACCATGAAAACAAGATCAACCACATATCCGATTCTCACCGCGCTCGGCACATGCCTCCTCGCCACCATGGCCTCGGCGGCGGAGCCTCAGGCTCCGGCCAAAGAAAATGCCCATTTCAAGGCCGGGATCGCCGCGTATCAAAACAACAACCTGCCACTGGCCTACAAAGAGTTTCTCGCCGCGGCCGAAGAAGGTCACGCCGATTCCCAATTCAATGTGGCCTTGATGTATGAGAAAGGCATCGGGGTGGACAAAGACGAAAAGGAAGCGGTGATTTGGTATGGCAAAGCCGCCGGGCAGGGAAATTCAGCCGCACAATTTAATCTCGGGGTGCTCTACGAAAATGGCCGTGGCACAGCGGTTGATTTTGCCAAGGCGAATGAGTGGTATCGCAAGGCGTCGGTGCAGGGGGATGCGCTGGCCATCGGCAATCTGGGCATGCTGTATGTGCGCGGAGACGGAGTGAAGGAGAACAAGGTCGCGGGCGTGGCGCTGCTCCTGATGTCAGCCACCCAGGATCCTTCACCTGAAAACAATGCCAAACGGAATATCACCGGCACTCGCGGCCTGACGCCTGAGATGGTCGCCGAAGCCCAAACGCTCTCCGGAGAATTGAGCAGCGCGAAGAACCTGCTGGTGCCGCTCGATCAGTATTTGAAGAAAGCAGAGAATAGCACCGGGAAAAAATAACAATCCGATCACTGAGACGCCGACAGACAACGATGAAAACAGAGCACAACCTCCTCGCCGTCGCGCTTCTGGGCACGCTGGCCTTCACCAGTTGCAACAAGAAAGGCGACGCCATTTCCTCCGCGGAACAGGCCGACAAAAAGGCAGGCATTGCCGCCCCGTCCATCGAGGAAACCAAAGCCATCGCCGAAGACGGCTTCATCTACGGTCTGCCCATACTCATAGCCGCCTTGCTTTCTGAACTGATAAACTGACAATCCATTACGATGAACAAGCTGACTCCCGCTTTGGTCGTCTGCCTCGCCGCCGCGGCGTCTTCCCTCGCCGATCCGAATCCCGAACGCAACGCCTACTTCGGGGAAACGCATCTTCACACCAGTTGGTCGGTCGACGCCTGGGTCATGGGCAATCGGATCACCGGCCCCGCCGATGCCTACAAGTATGCGAAGGGCGAAGCCATCAAGCACCCAATGGGCTTCGAGATCAAGATCGACACGCCGCTCGACTTCATGGGCGTGACCGACCACTCGGAGTATGTCGGTGTCACCAAGCAGGCCAACATTCCCGGATCATACGTGAATAAGCTGCCGGAGGCGAAACCCCTGATCATGAACGACCCGAACAGCAAGGAGGAGCAAAACCGGGTCTTCTCGTATCTGCTCAAGCTCAACTCCGGCGCACCGGTCAAGGCGTTCATGAACCCGAAGATCACGGAGACGGTGTGGGCGGAAAACTGCAAACTCGCGGACGAGGCCAATGAGCCCGGCAAGTTCACCGCCTTCCGCTCCTACGAGTGGACTTCGATGCCCGGCATGCGCAACCTGCACCGCAATGTGTTCTTCCGTGGCGACAAGGTGCCGCCTGCGCCGTTCAGTTCGCTCGACTCGACCGATCCCACGGAGCTCTGGCGGTGGATGGACACCCAGCGCAAGGCGGGTAATGAACTGCTCGCCATCTCGCACAATGCCAATGTGAGCGACGGCTGGATGTATCCGATCGACATCGATAACACCACCGGCCGGCCGATCGACGCCGCGTGGGCCGCGCCCGCATGCGCAACGAGCGACTGATCGAAATCAAGCAAGGGAAAGGCCAATCGGAAGCGCATCCGTTGTTGTCGCCGAACGACGAATTCGCCGGCTACGAGATGTTCGAGGCCATCCTCGGCCTCCCGGCCAACGTGGGCCGGGTGGATCACATCACCGGCAGCTATGCCCGACAGGCGTTGAAGGACGGCCTGACGATGCAGGATGTTCGCGGCTACAACCCCTATAAGTTCGGCATGGCGGGCGGCTCCGACTCGCACAATTCCGCAAGTCCTTACCGCCAGGACAACTTCTTCGGCCTTCACGCCGACGCGGACGGATCGGTCGAGCGGCGCTTTGCCGGCGTCCTCATCGGCGGCACCATGGACGTGCGTCTGGAAAATCCCGGCGGGTTGACGGGCGTGTGGGCCGAGGAAAACACCCGCGCTTCGATCTGGGACGCGATGTATCGCAAGGAAACCTTCGGCGCCAGCGGCCCGCACATCAAGGTGCGGTTCTTCGGCGGCTGGGACTATGACAAGGGCATTCTGGGTGGCGGCGACTGGGTGAAAAAATCCTACGCGGGCGGCGTGCCGATGGGCGCAGATCTGGCAGCCATGCCAGACGGCGGAAAAGGCACGGCGCCGAAATTTGTGGTCTGGGCGGTGAAGGATCCGACTTCGGGAATCTCGACCGCATCCAGATCGTCAAGGGCTGGACCAAGAACGGGCAGAGCTTCGAGAAGATTTTCGACGTGGCCTGGGCGGGCGACCGCACGCCCGACAAGTGGTCCGGCCGGGTGCCCGCGATCCAGAGCACGGTGAACATCGAGAAGGCGACCTATGAAAACTCGGTCGGCGCGACGGAACTCAAGACGCTGTGGAGCGATCCGGAATTCGACGCCAGCCTGCACGCCTTTTATTACGCGCGCGTTTTGGAGATTCCGACGCCGCGGTGGACGCTCATCCAGGCCGTCAAGGCCGGGATTCCCCCGCCCGACACCGTCCCGCTCACGGGGCAGGAACGCGCCTGGAGTTCGCCGATCTGGTATGCGCCGTCCGCCGAGGCGCGCAAGAACGCGACCGCCGGGATGACCGTAGCCAGCCTCAAGAAAAAGGCGCCACCGCGCTGGATAACGCGGCGCTCAAGGATCTCATCGTCGGCAAAGCTTTCTGGCTGCGCAACAATGTGACCGGAGAGCAGTTCAGCGAAAACTTCACGGAAGAAGGTCGGATGATTGTGTTCCGCGTCGGCGAAAATGCCGACATGCCCAGCGGCTTCGGCAACGTCGCGCGCGATGGCTATCAAGGGAAGACGAGCAACTACCAGATCGAGGGTGACAAGCTCATCACCTGGGTCTCGCAGGATCCCTACTCGTGGACCTTCCACAAACTGGGCGACACTTACTACCTCGCCCGGAGCAACGAGTTCGGCTTTGCCAACTACGAGATCATCCCGGCGCCGCAAATCGCGGTGAACCCGCTGACGGAAATCACCAACCAGTTCTCGATCGAGTTGGGACTGACCCAGGAGCAGAAGGCGCTAATCATCCCCATCCTCGACGGCGAGATCAAGAACCTCCAGGCGCTTAAGGACGACACCACACTTAGCGGCACGCAGAAGATCGAGAAGCTGCGGCAGGCCGGCGTCTCGATCGACGAAAAGATCAAGCCGCTGCTCAACGCGGAGCAACAGCCGAAGTTCCAGGAAATGCGCGAATCGTTGCGGCGGCGGATGCTCGTGAAGATGGCGGACGAGATCGGCGCCAAACTGGAAGGGACGGCCGAGGAGAAGCTGGAGAAGATGAAGCAGGATCTGGAGAAGATTAAACAGAAGCTGGAAGGTGCGTGGATCGGGCACTGAGGTGGAGGCTATGCTTCACGGAGAATTGCCGCCGCGAAGTTTGGCAAAAAGATGGAGGCAAAAAAATTGTCTCCTGCTTCCCCATCTTTTTGCCTCCATCTTTTTGCCCATCGCCGCGCTCCTTTTGCTGGCCGTGGACGCAGTGGCGTGTCCGCTCTGCATGGGGTGGGGCCGACCCTCCACGGCACAGCGGCTCGTCGCCACTCCGCAGGCCGTGCTGGCGGTTCCGACTGCGGACGCGGGCCGCTTCCGCGTGATCCAGGTCATCAAGGGGGAGCGTCCGGCGGACGGTATGGTCGAAGGTGACTACCCCCGCAACAGTCCCGCTCCCGACAACGCGCCCCCGACGAACGCCCGACCGCTGCTCCTCGTGCGGGACGATCCGCTGCCGACTTGGGTCATCCTCGGCGCGATCGACGCTGCTCGCGCCGACTGGCTGCGGGCGCTTGCGGCGGGAAAGCCGGCTGCGCAGAGGAGCCCGGAAGAGTGGCCCGCCCGCGTCGCGCTGGCCGTTCCCCATCTGAATGACCCGGAGCCGTTGGCCGCTGAACTCGCATCCGCCGAGCTCGGAACCGCGCCGTATGCCGCGCTGCGGACCGCGAAGCCCCTCCTCGATGTCGCCGCACTTCGCCGGTGTCTGGCGGATCCGGCGCTCGCTGCGCGGCATCCGCTGTGCCTGCTGCTGCTGGGCATCGCCGGCAACGCGCAGGACGCCGCTACGCTGGAAGAGCGCCTGCAGGCGGAATGGCAATTGGGCGACGCAGCGAACGTCAGCTCGCAGCTGGCCGCGGACCTGGAGTTGCGCGGTGCGTTGCGTGTCGCATGGATCGAGTCGAACTATCTTGCCGACGCGAAACGCACGTCGCCAGAGATCAAGGCGGCGCTGCTCGCGCTATCCGTCCATGGCAACCGCCAACGGCGCCATCCCGCGCGAGCGGGTGATTCAGGCCTATCGGGTGTTCATGAAAGCGCACCCGGAGATCGCTGGCGACGTCGCGCCGGACTTCGCGGCCTGGCAATATTGGGACGCGGCGCCCGATTACGTTGCACTCATCCGGTCGAGAGTCCGGCAGCAGTATCCGTCGCGCCTGGCGATCCTGGCGTACCTTCAGCAGCGTCCGGAGGCCGCGACAGCAGACACAGCGCTGGAAGCTGCTCCCGCGGACGGCAAAGCGGAACGTTGAAAACCATCGCAGCCGCCCGCCTTCGGAAGAATTGGCAAAAAAATGGAGGCAAAAAAATGACGGTGAGAAACGAAAAGTGAGCCTCTGGAAGACCGATCTTTTTGCCCCCATCTTTTTGCCTGAGCGGTTTTGATAACTCCATGAAACGATTGCTGCGCGAACCCCTGCTTCACTTCCTGCTCATCGGCGTCGCGCTTTTCATTGCTTACCACTACTTGAAGCCCGCCCGCAGCGCGACGCCATCGTCGAAGGAGATTCAACTGTCAGTGGACGAGCTCTCGCAATTGGCCGTGTTGTTTCAGTCGCAATGGCGGCGCGATCCGACCACGGAAGAGTTTGGTCGCCTGGTCGAGCAGAAGGTGCAATCCGAAGTGCTCTACCGCGAAGGGCTGGCCCTGGGCCTCGACAAGAACGACGAGATCGTCAAACGCCGCATGGCGCAGAAGATGCAATTCCTCGCCGAGGATGTCGCCGCCGCCCGCGAACCGACCACTAAGGAATTGAAGGCGTGGTTCGCGAAGAACACGGACAAATTTGCCATGCCCAAACGCGTCAGCTTCCGGCATCTCTACTTTTCGCCGGATCGGCGCGGCACTAACGCACGCGAAGACGCCGCGAAAGTGCTGGCGCAATTGGCGGGCGAGCCAGAGGCAGTGACGCTCCCCGAGGGGTCCGCGGACCCGTTCATGTTTCAGGAGTATTACCGCGACCGCGCGACGGATTATCTCGGGAAGGAATTTGGACCTCAGTTCGCCCTGGCCGTGGAGAAACTCCCCGAGGGTTCATGGCAGGGGCCGATTGAGTCCGGCTTCGGCTGGCATCTGGTGTTTGTGGACACCGCGATCCCCGGGCGCGTGCCCGCTTTCGAGGAAATCGAGGAAGATGTGAAAACGGCCTGGCTCGCCGAGCAGAAGGTGCTGGCTTGGGATAAAGCCTATCAAGAGATGCGCGCCAAATACACCGTGTTGCTGCCCAGACCGCCGGAAGCGGATGGCAAAAAGATGGAGGCAAAAAAATGATTCCTATAAACGCCTCTTGGAAACCCCATCTTTTTGCCTCCATCTTTTTGCCTAAACTCCGCGGGTGTTGATGCGTATGCCGATCACTTCCCCGTTTCCCCTGCGCGTAATCGAACAAGCGGAGTTCGCGAAGCTGGATTTTCACGTGATGCGCCACGCCTTCGATTCGCAAAACGAAATGGGGCGGCTTTGTGATGAGGTCATTTACCAGAACGACCTGTCCCTTCGCCTCGAGACAGCCGGGCTTGGGCCAATCCGAAAGGAAGTTCCAGTGACCGTTAGCCACAGGGACTTTTCCAAGACCTATTTTCTCGACCTCGTCATTGGAGATGCGGCCATCTACGAATTGAAGACCGCAGTTTGTCTGGTGCCCGAGCACGATTCCCAACTCCTCAATTATCTTTTTCTGAAGGGCGCCCATCATGGAAAACTCATTAACTTCCGCCCCCGACAGGTTGAAACGAAGTTCATCAACACCGGACTTACTCCCCAGGCGCGAAGGCGGCTGAAGATCAACACGACTCGGTGGCGGGAAGCGGATGACTCCTGCAAAGTGCTGCGAGAAACTCTTGTCGGCCTGCTGGAAGACTGGGGCGCGTTTCTCGAGATCCCCCTTTATCTGGATGCGCTGATCCACTTCTGCGGAGGCGAGGACAAGGTTATCCAAACAGTGCCGCTTTCGCGGAACGGTGTGCCCCTTGGTGGCCAGCATTTCCATTTTGCGGGGCCGGAAACCGCCTTCCGGCTCACAGCTTTGACCTCCGGCACGGAAGCTTACGAACAGCAACTCCTTTCTTTGCTCGGTCACAGTCCGCTTCGCGCTGTTCAGTGGATGAATATGGCGCATCAACAGATCGAGTTCGTTACGCTGACAAAATGATTCCGATGAGAAATGGCAAAAAGATGGAGGCAAATAGATGAACTCAACGAATCCCCATTTTTTTGCCTCCATCTTTTTGCCTTCTCTCAGTAATGGCCTGTTCTGGTGTATTACAGGAATCCTCGTGCTGACCAGCACGGCCCCAGCCCACGAGTCCCGACCCGCGTATCTTGAAATCAAGGAAATCGCGCCTGGCCAGTTTAGTGTGTTGTGGCGCACTCCTGTCCTGGCGGGCATGCGCTTGCCGATCGCGCTGAAGCTGCCCGATAGCGTGAGGAACCTGAAAGAGCCCATCGTCCAGGAACTGGCGGATTCACTGCTCGAACGGCGCACGATCGACGCGGGGCCGGATGGGCTGGCCGGCATGCGCGTCGAGTTTCCAGGACTGCAATTGACGATCACCGACGTGCTGGTTCGCGCCGAGATGCTGGACGGCACGAAGTGGACGGCCATTGCCCGCCCTTCGCAGCCGTGGGTCGAGATGGCGCCTGCGCAGTCGAAGCTGCAAGTGGCCGGCGCGTATTTGCGCCTGGGCATCGAGCACATTTGGGGCGGCATCGATCACCTCCTTTTCATCCTCGCGCTGCTGATTGTGGTCAAAGGCACGCGTCGGCTCGTGGCGACCGTCACGGCCTTCACGATTGCCCACAGCCTTACGCTGGCGGCGGCGACCCTTGGTTTTGTGCATCTGCCGTCGGCGCCCATCGAGGCCACGATTGCCTTGAGCATCGTGTTCGTTGCCTGCGAGATCGTGCACTCGCGTCAGGGCCGGCCGGGATTGACGGAGCGCTGGCCATGGCTGGTCGCGTTCACGTTCGGATTGCTGCACGGATTCGGCTTCGCCAGCGCGTTGAACGAAGTGGGCCTGCCTCAGAACGCCATTCCCGTGGCGCTCCTGTTCTTTAATCTCGGCGTGGAAGCCGGCCAGCTTCTGTTTATCGCGTTCGTGCTGGTGGTCATTGCCTTGGGGAGAAAGATCGCACAGAATCTCGCTTTCTCGCCGCCACCCTGGGCCTGGCGTGTGCCTCCCTATGCCATCGGCAGCGTCGCCGCGTTTTGGTTGATCCAGCGCGTCGCGGCGTTCGCAACGTGAAAACCAACCTGCCAACCGCACCCGTCGCCCTATGAAGATATTACTCATTATTGCCGCCGTGGCCGAAGCGGCGACTGGGCTGGCACTGCTGATTGTGCCCTCGCTCGTCGGGCGATTCCTTCTCGGTGCGGAACTGACCGGCGTCGCCATCCCCGTGGCGGGCGTGCTCGGCATCGCCCTGATCGCCTTGGGCGTCGCCTGCTGGCCCGGGCGCACGGCGCTCTGCGGCATGCTGACCTATGGCGCGGCTGTTGCGCTGTATCTCGCGTATCTCGGCTTTCGAGGCCATTGGGTTGGGCCAATTTTGTGGCCCGCCGTGGTGTTGCACGCCGTCCTGACGGTCCTGTTGGCGTGGGCAGCGAAAAGCGGAGCGAAGTCGAAGTGACGCCGCCCGCTCGATCGACGTCGATTTTGGAACGTGCGTGATGGTTCGTACGCACGCGGCTCGCGATGGTGAGGGGATCGCGTTGGTAAAAAACGGGAATTGCGGGTACGGTTTGGAGGAATTACGAACGAACGGCGCTTTTCCGGCGCCTGAAGTGAACCCGTAACAATCCAAGTCTATGTCCACGTGGTTCTGGTTTACTAACGGTCGTCGTCACCGGGGTCGTGCTTTTCCGCGAGCCCGCGTCGTGGTCGCGCCTCGTCGGAATCGTGCTCGCAGTTGTTCGTCATTTTTTCCTGCGCCGATGAGAGCGTTTACCCTTGGATTACTCCTCGCGGGTGCCATCGCCGTGGCCGAAGATCCGCTCATCCTCGAAAGGACCATCCCGCTGCCGGGTGTGAGCGGGCGTTTCGATCATTTTTCTGTCGATGTCGCCCTCCAGCGTCTCGCGGTCGCCGCGCTGGGAAACAATACCGTCGAAGTTTTCGATCTCGCCGCGGGCTCCCGGCTGACGAGCCTCACCGGACAAGCGAAACCTTGCGGGGTGATCTTCGTGCCGGACAAAGCTCGCCTGCTCGTGGCGAATGGGGACGACGGCACGGTTCGCGCGTTTGAGACGGCGAAGTTTGAGCCCGTGGGAAAGCTGGCCGGCTTCGACGATGCGGACAATTTGCGCGCAGACGCGGCGCGCGGGCGGGCGCTGGTCGGGTTCGGCGAGGGCGGACTTGCGGTGCTGAGCGAAACCGGTGACCGAATGCTGGCGAAAATCCCGCTCGCCGCCCACCCTGAATCCTTTCAGGTCGAGAGCAAAGGCCACCGCGCCTTTGTCAACGTGCCTGGAGCGAAGCACATCGCCGTGATCGATCTGGAGAAGCTCGCGCCGATCACCACTTGGCCGCTCGACCGGTGGCGTGCGAACTTTCCGATGAGTCTCGACGAGGAACACGGTCGCCTCTTTATCGGATGCCGCAGCCCTGCCCGACTCGTGATGATCGACTCACGCAGCGGCGGTGTGCTCAGCGACTGTGAAATCGGCGGCGATACCGATGATCTCTTTTTCGACGGCAAACGCAGCCGCGTCTACGTCAGTTGCGGTGAAGGGTATCTCGATACCGTGACGGTGGACGGTGACGGCAAGCTCAGACGCGTCGCGCATCAGGTCACGCGCAGCGGTGCGCGGACGTGTTTTTTCTCCCCGGCATTCGACCGCGTGTATCTCGCAGTCCCGCAGCGCCCCTCGGGCCAGGACGCGGAACTGCGCATTTACCGACCTTCGCCTTAGCCTCCCGCGACGGATTGCACTGCACGGAACCAAGGACCCGGCCCGTGAAGGAAGGTGCGCGGCACCGGGGATCGTAAAGGTGAACGAAACTCGCCCGTGAAACGCACCGGCCGACTCTCACGAGGAGGCCCGTGATTTCATAATCGACGTAAGCGGTGAACGGTGCCACGACGGTGGCCAGCCAGACTTCGTGAACAGCGCTCTCACCTCCAGCATCCTGCTACTCTCCCTCATTGTCACGGTCCTGCTCGGGCGAAGCTGCCGTCGGCACCTGCCGGATGATCACTTGAGCGGAGACTCGAAGGACGCCGTGAAGCTGGCCATGGGCCTGGTCGCCACCATGACGGCCCTGCTTCTGGGCTTGCTCGTCAGTTCGGCCAAGGGGACCTACGACACCCAGCGCACCGAGGTGATCCAGATGTCAGCCAAGGTCGCGTTTCTCGGTCGCGTTCTGACTGCCTACGGGCCGGAAGCGGTCGGGGCGCGCGACGCGTTTCGCGATGGGGTGGCTGAGGGCATACACCGCATGTGGCCGGACGAAGCGGGCACACCTGCTCAGTTGAACCTCGATACGGCAGGGGGCGACCGCATTTATACCGCCATCGAGGCACTCTCCCCGCGCGACGACGTACATCGCGGATGGAAGGCGCAGGCGGCGAAGCTGGCCGCAGACTTGGGCGAACTGCGCACGCTGATGGTGGCGCAGGCGGTGCCTTCGATTCCCAGGCCACTGCTGATCATGGTGGGCTGCTGGCTGGTGATCATCTTTCTCTGCTTCAGCCTGCTCGCGCCGCCAAATGCCACGACCGGTATGGCCCTGACCGCGGCGGCCGTCTCGGTGGCCGGCGCCGTTTTCCTAATCATGGAACTCGACCAACCCCTCCGCGGCACCATTCGGATTTCCAGCGAGCCGATGGTGAATGCATTGAACCAGCTCGTGAAATGAGGCGGACGAGAATCCTGTGCTAACCTCGTCCCACAATTCCGCCGTCCGGTTGCTGCTGGCGCTCGCTCTTCTGTTTGTCGCCCTGCCCTTCGTGGATGATCTGCCGCGCGGTGATCTGATCGAGTCGGTGCTGGTGACGCTGGTAATGATTGCCGCCGTGCGGACGGTGGGTGGCAGTCGCCGGGCTCACCTGATCGCACTGGCGCTCGTCGTTCCGACGTTGGCGGCGAAATGGATCAATCATCTCCGCCCCGACTTGGTGCATCCGGCCGTGTTTATCACTGGTGCGATCCTTTTCTTCGGTTTTGTCGTGGTGCACCTCCTCCGCTTCATCGTGCGCGCTCCCCGGGTGGACACCAATGTCCTGTGCGCTGGCCTCGCGGGCTTCCTCCTGCTCGGCTTGCTCTGGACACCGGCGTATTTGCTCGTGGCCCGGTTAAATCCGGCCGCGATCAACGTGCCCTCAGGTGCGGGCGCGCCCGCCACTCTGAGCAGCTTCGACGCTTTCTATCTGAGCTACATTACGCTTTGTACGATCGGTTACGGAGATGTCACGCCCGCCTCGAAAGTCGCCCGGATGCTGGCGGTGACGGAAGGCATCACCGGACTTTTCTATATGGCCGTGCTGATCTCGCGCCTGGTATCCATGCATTCCTCCGCCCCATCTGACTCAGGGAGGAAAGACGGAGCCGCCCCTGACTAGCCACAAGTTTCTCCGGCAAAGCCCCGGGAAATAACTTACCTTGCAAGTTAAACATGAAATTCCACGTCCTCCGCTCCGTCCTTTGGTGTTGTCTGGTCGCGCTCGAGCCCTCACGCGCGGCAAATGTGAGCCGTAGCGAAGCGAAGGCCGCCGCCGGAAAACCGAACATCCTCTACATCGTCGCCGACGATCTCGGCTGGAAAGATGTCGGCTTTCACGGCGCCACTGACCTCCAGACGCCGAACCTCGACAAGCTCGCCGCCGGCGGCGCGCGGCTCGAGCGCTTCTACGTGCAGCCGTTTTGCACGCCCACCCGCGCGGCGCTGATGACCGGGCGCTATCCGCTGCGGTATGGTTTGCAAACTATTGTGGTCCCGAGCAAGGGGACCTACGGGCTCGCGACCGACGAGTATCTGCTCCCGCAGGTGCTCAAGGACGCGGGCTACGACACGGTGATGATCGGCAAGTGGCACCTCGGCCACGCAGACCAAAAGTATTGGCCGCGGCAGCGCGGGTTCGATTACCACTACGGCGCGGTGCTCGGGGAGATCGACTACTTCACCCACTCCGCACACGACGTGCTCGACTGGCAGCGCAACAACCAGCCGGTGCGCGAGGAAGGTTACGTGACGCAATTGCTCGGCGCGGATGCGGTGAAGATGATCAGCGAGCACGACGGGAAGAAGCCGCTGTTTTTGTATCTCGCCTTCACCGCGGCCCACACGCCGTATCAGGCGCCCGCGGAATACCTTGAGCGTTTCAAGAGCATCGGGGACGAGACGCGGCGCACTTACGCGGGCCAGATCGCGTGCATGGATGACGAGATCGGCAAGGTGCTCGCCGCGCTCGACAAAAAGGAGATGCGCGAGAACACGCTCATCGTCTTCCACAGCGACAACGGCGGCACCCGTGATGCACGTTTTACCGGCGAAGGCAACGTGAAGACGGTGGTGCTGAAAGCAAATGTCGAAGCCGTGCTGCGCTATCGTGTCGTGGCTTTCGACGGGGAAGTGCCAGTCGCCCTGCTAAGCAAGCTGGCAGGGAAGGGGCAATGAGAGAAGTAGCGGCTTCTGCTGGTGTGACTTTCCGCGGCTGACCAGAAACGCCTCCGAGGCAAATCTACTCTTGCTCGCAGAGTGATTTCCACGCGTTCGCTGCGGCACCGATCAGTCCGGCGTTGATGCCGGTTTGAGCGGATACGATCCGCAGGTCGCGATGACCGTCCCACCAGATGTGTCTGCGCGCGGAGTCGATCAGGATGTCGCGATAGAGCCCTTCTGCGAGGCCGAGGCCGCCTCCGATGATTACCCGCTCGGGATCGAGCACATTGACCAGCCAGCCGATGCTGCCGCCGATTGTCTGAGCTGCCAATTGCACGACACGCCCGGCCGTTGCGTCGCCTTCCGCCAGCCGCGCCAACACGTCCTGGCCTGTGCGGGCGTGGCCTCCGAGCTGATTAAATTGCGAGACCAGTCCGGGTCCAGAGGCCAATTGCTCAAGAGTTGGCGAGAGCGCTGGGGCGGGAGTTTCCGCCATGCCTGGCAATGGCCCGCTCGCCATCGTGCCGGTCGCACCGCGCGCGCCGACGAAAGGTTCGCCATCGATGACGAGGCACGAGCTAATGCCGGTGCCAATGGAAACGTAGAGGAAGGTTTTGAGGCCGCGCCCGGCTCCGAACATTGCCTCGGCACGTGCGCTGGCGCGAACATCGGCTTCGATGACGGTTGGTGCGATCCGCGAAAACCGCTCCCGCATCGCAGCACCATTCCAACCGAGGCAACTCGAGCTGACGATGTTGCCGGAGCGATCCACGAGTTCGGGAACTCCCACGCCGATTGCCTCCAAGCCGATCGGTGCCGTGGAGGCCTCGATCATCAACTCGGAGACGAGGTGATCGAGGTCGGCGAGAACCGCGGCCTCGCCGCGCGCGGGCAACGTGGGAATGATCCGCGATGTTTTCACCTGGCCATCCGGAAATGTGACCAGGCCGGCGGCGATCTTGGATCCGCCGACATCGATGCCGAGCGCGATCATGCGGCGCGCTCCAAATTTTGCGCCGCCGCATCGTCGAGGACGACGTGCACATCGGGGTGCCCCTGGAGAAAGGACGCGGGACACTGCGCACTGCGCGGGCCTTCGATCATTGCCTGTACGGCGGCAGATTTGTGCGCGCCGAAGGCCATGATGAGGATGTGCCGCGCGGCGAGAAGCGCTTTCATTCCTACGGTCACTCCCTTGCGGGGTGCGTAAATTCCGCCGAACCACCTGCGATTCGCTTCGATGGAAATGGGTTCGAGTTCGATCGATCGTCCGCCGGAATCTTCCGCACTGCCGGGTTCGTTGAACCCAAGATGTCCGTTCTGTCCAAGTCCGAGGACGACGACGTCGAGTCCGCCGGCTTCGGTGATCATGCGTTCGTGCGCCAACACACTCTCGAGCGCGCCGGCTTCCAATGAGCTGACGACGTGAAACTGCGCCGGCGGAATCATCCACCCGGCTCCAACCGAACGCCGCAGCAGGTTGGCGCAACTGCGTGGTTCATCGAGTGGCACACCCATATATTCGTCGAGCGCGAAAACGTGCAGGTGGGCAAGGTTCAGCCCGCGCTTGCCGATGCGCCGATAGAGCTCGATCGGTGTGTTGCCGGCGGCGACCATGATGGTGCGTGTCTGGGGTGCGGTGAGCCAGTCGACGAGCCGGGTGGCGGCAGCGGCGTTCGCTGCGTCGGTGGACTTAAAAACGGACAGATTCATTCCCCAGAGGTGCCGCGGGCGAGCGCTCGAATGTAGGCCGCATTGCAGCCGCAGCAGCCACCGAGATAGCCGATGCCTTCATTCCCTGCGGCCGCCCCGAACTCCTCGAACTCGCGCCGCGAAACTTGAATCGTTTCGAGGTCGTCGGGAAAGGCGGGCAGCCGCGTGAACGAATGGCATTCGTCAGTGGTGTGAAACGCGGCGGGCTGCGCGGCCAGTGGCACTTTGGTCGCCGCGCGCATTTCACGGAGCAACGGGAGCATCCGTTTCGGGTCCTGTTCGCAGTTCGCGCCGACCGCGACGGCTCCGAGATCAGCCATCACTTCGGCGCATTCGGCGGGTGTGTAGCCGTCAGTGCACTTCGAGATGAGCGGACGGAAACTCATAGTGGCGATGGCTGGCAACCCGGCGGCGGCGGCGCACTCGAGCGCGGCCCTCATCTCCGCGAGGTGGAAGAATGTTTCGAGAATCAGGAAGTCAACGCCGGCAGCTTTGAGGAGCCGGATTTGTTCGGAGAGGTGGTCGCGCGATTTACCGAGTGATTCCATGCCTTCGCGCTCAGTGAGCTGCGTGCGCGAAACACTGCCGGCCACGAGCGCGTGGTCGCCGGCGACTTCGCGGGCCAGCTTCACGGCGGCGAAGTTTATCGACTCGGTTTCCGCGCCATATCCGGCCCGGTTCAGCTTCTCGCGCGTGCCGAAAAAGGTGAGCGCCTGCAGGACTTGCGAGCCGGCGTTGAGAAATTCCCGGTGCAGTTCGCGCAGCGCATCCGGATGTTCAATCGCAACTTCGGGCGTGAACTGGCCACTGCCCCGCCCGGTTCCAACCTTCTCGCGCTTCGAGCCGCTGTCCACGTAGCCGCGGCGTTCGAGTTCGATCAAATACCCGCCGTCGCCAATTGCGATGCCGTCGGTGATAAGTTCCGTGATGGGTTTCATATGGGTTGCTGGTTTGGAGTTTTGATGGCGGGGCGTTCGCAGGCCATCGCGGCGACCGAGACGAGTGCGAGGACGATGCCAGCGGTTTCGCGCGGACCGATTTTTTCGCCGAGAAAGGTAATGGCGATCGGCACGCTGACGATGGGGTAGAGGCCAGCCAGCGGCGCGATAATCGAAGCTTTCCCCTGCCTGGCGAACGCGGCGAGCAGCGCGAAATTGCCGGCGCTGAAAAACAAGCCCAGCGCGGCCAGGAGCAGCCATGATTTTACGGTAAGCGCCGATTGCAGGGGCTGGAAAACGAGGATGACCGCAGCGACCGGCACGAAAGCGGCGAGGAACCAGAACGTCGAAAGCTCGCCGGAAATGTCGTTCGTCGAAATCTTCTGCAGCAGCCCGGAAACGCCCCACAGCGCGATGGGGATGAGCGCGTAAAGGAGCGAGGAAGAAGCCATTCCTTCGACGCTGGCGATGTTGAAAAAGTAGATCGCCGTCAGGGACATGGCAATGCCACCGACCTGGATCGCATTGAGCCGCTCGCGCAGCAGCAGCACGGCGAGAACGATGGTAACAAGGGGATAAAGTGCGGTGAGCGGAACGACGGTGGCGGCTTTCGCACCGGAATTGAGGGCGTGGTAGTAGGCGACGTTGCCCGCGCAGGTTATCGTGCCGGCGGCGAAGGCAGTGAGACATCCCCGTCGGCGATTTCCGCTGGCGGTCAGCGATCTCGACGTGCGCAGCGCGAGCATCACGGGGAATAGTCCGAGCGTCGAGAGCGCCTGGCTTTGGGCGGCCGTGACGGCGTCGCCGATCAGCTTGGAAATCACGGCCCAGACTCCCCAGCAGAGGACGGCGAGAATCGAATAGAGCAGCCAGCGCGGCATTAGTGTTCCCTCGTTCGATCGTGCACGAGGTGCGCGGCTTTGGCTTCAGTGCCATCGGCGAAAACGGGCGGCGCGAAGGTGCTGTCGATCAGCAACGCCCGCCCCTCGCGCCCGGATTGTTGCGCCTTCAACATGATCTCCAATACGTGTCGCGCGTGCTCAGGGGTGACGATCGGCTGCTTCGCGTTGCGAATGCAATCGACGAGATGGCTCAATCCGTCTGTCCACGGCCAGTCGGGCGCAGTTTCGCGGAACAGCTGCCACGCTCCGGCGGAGTTTTGCCAGAGCTCGTAGCCATCCGGATCCCAGTCATCGCCGAGCATCTGTATCGTGCCGGTCGTGCCATAAATTTCGAGGGCGGGCGCCCGGTATTGCTGCATCGTGAAACCGCTCGTAACGACTGCAAACGCGCTGTCGCCGAAATCGAGCAGCACTTGTGCATTGTCCTCCGCTTCGACGCGAATGGTACGGCCATTGATCTCGCGTTCGGGAATCGCCACGCCGGTCATCGCCATCACGCGCTGCACCGGACCGAGCAAGCCGGTCAAGCTCGTGAGGGAATAAACCGCGAGATCGAACAGGCAGCCGCCACCCGGCCGGTAGAACCATTCAGTCCAGTCCGGTCCGGCCCAGCCGTAGCGGGCGCGGGCCGAGCACGGCTTACCGATGTCGCCGGATTGAATGCGGCGCGAGAGCGTCTGGAAGGTCGGGCTCAGAATCGTAAACGGCGCGCCCATCAAATGTCCCGGGCTGCGCTGCGCCACCTCGACCAGGGCGGTGGCGTCTTCGAGCGTGGTCGCTAGGGGCTTCTCCACCAGCACGTGCTTGCCTGCCTCCAGCGCGGCGCGGGCGAGGTGGGCATGCTCGGACATCGAGGTCAGAATGAGCACGAGCTCCACCTCCGGTGCGGCGATGAGTTCCTCCGCTTCGGTGGTGAAGCGGGGGGCGCCGAGTGCCTCGGCCGCGGCGGCGCGCTGAGAGTCGCGCCCGCAGGCGATCGTCACCTCTGCGAGGCCCTGCGCGCGCAGTTTGTCGATGGCGGCGCGGTAGGCGCTCATCACGTTTCCGCAGCCGATGAGGCCAACACGCGTGGGGGGGGCGAGGTGGTTCATGCCAGGGACTTCAAATACCAGCGGACAAAATGTTCAACGCCGCGCTCGTCGGGCGCATAAGGGCCGGGCATGTAAAAGCGCGAGTTCACGCCCGCCTGATTGTCTTCGCACAGCTTCCAATCCTGTTCGCTGGTCAGGCGCCAGAATTCCGTGAGCCGCTCGATCTCGTAATGCTCGCCCTCCTGCGCGTCGCCACGAACGAGCCAGGTCACCCGGGCGCGGGTGCGGGTGGGTGAAATCGGAAACAGCGCAAGAGTCATCACGTAATCGGGTGATGCCTCAAGCAGCGAGTTTGGCAGTGTCACGATGGCGAAGACACCGCTTTCGTAGCCCGGCACCGTTCCCATGAGCGGGGCGATCGGTTCGCCATCCATGCTCTCCGTGCGCATGCCGTCGCGCAGGAAAAATCGGCGAAAATGAAACCAGCCCGCGGATTCAAACGAAACCGCATCGAGGTCGATTCCGGCGTCCGCCAGCTCCGAGTGGCGCTGGCGCTGCAGCTCCACATCTGCCTCGGCCAGCGCGTGCGAGCCAATTCCGGCGGCGAATCCCACTGCCCGGCAATACTGCGGATGGCCGGTCCCGCAGTGGTAGCATTCGCGGGAGTTTTCGACGACCAGCTTCCAGTTTGCACCAATCTCATATTCGGCCGTGTGCGCGATGCGCGCAGCCGGCAGCGCGTGCGGACGCAGCCGGGGGGCGATGAGTTCTTCGAAGGCCGCAAACTCCGGCGGCTCCTCCGCCAGGCAAATGAAGAGCAGCCCTTCGACTTCGCGGGCGTGGGCGCAACGCAGGCCAAAGCGCGCCTTGTCGAACTCCGCGGCCATCAGTCGCGCGCTCAGAAGGCTGCCATCATGGGCATAAACCCACTGATGGTAGGGACACACGAGGCTGCGGGCGTTGCCGGCGGGTTGCGTGCAAATGCGCGAGCCGCGGTGGCGGCAAGTGTTGAAAAGCGCGTGCACGAATCCCTGATGATCCCGGACGATGATCAGGGATTCGCCACCCACTGGCAGGAGAAAGTAATCGCCGGGTTTGCCAATCGCATTGCCGTGCCCGGCGAAGAGCCACTGCCGGTGCCAGATGCGCTCCAGGTCGAGGTCGAAAACTGCCCCGTCGGTGTAAAAAGGTTGTTCCAGGCTCCAGCCCGCCGCCTGCCTCGCCACCAGCCCGGCCAGGCGGGCGTCGTCGGACAGAAGGGCAGGAGCGGCGGTCATCACCAAAAACAAGAAAGCTTTTCTGTTGTGTATGCAACAGAATATTGTAGACGTGTTGCATGTCCGTCAACCAAACTTTGCAGTCCCGGCTTTCCGACATGCGCCCCAGCGAAGCGCAGGTCACCCGGCGGCTCCTGCGCGATTTGGGATTGGTGGCGGAGAAAAGCCTGCGGGAGGTGGCCGCCGGTTGCCAGACGAGCGACACGACGGTGGTGCGCGCCTGTCGAGCGGCGGGCTTCGATGGCTTTCAGGATCTCAAGTATCACGTCCTGCGCGAGCTGACCGGCGGCGTTGAATTGAAGCCTCCAGTGAATGGCGAGGCGCATTATGGCAGTGACATCGCGGCGAGCGTGCTGGCCGCCGAGAACTCGTTGGAGGCGGCGGCGGACTTGCTGCGGGAGGCTTCACGGGTGGTGCTGGCGGGTGTGGGTGCCTCGCAGGGCATCGCGCTCGTGCTGACGGACGTGCTCTTCACCATGCGGAAACAGGCGCTGCCGGTTCACGATGCGCAAATGGCCGGCTTTGCTTTCACGCCACCAGTGGACGGCCTGGTATTGATCGCTATCTCCCATTCGGGTGAAACACGGTTTCCATTGGACACCGTCCTGGAAGCGAAGAGGGCCGGTGTGAAGTCGATCGGTCTGACCAATGAACCGGGCAGCGAACTGGCTCGCGCAGTGAACGTGCTCCTGCCGACGCAAACGGTGGAACGTCCGGCGGGCAGTTTCGCCATTGCGCCGCGCATTTGCCAGTTGGCCGTGCTCGACCAGCTCCTGACCCGTGTGCGCGAACCGGGATCGAAACCGAAGAAGAAAAAGGAAGCAAAGAGGTGAACGCGGGAGCGCAACGACTACGAAATGGGGAATGCCGACTGGCAAATTTAGACGGACTGAATCGATTGTTCTGACTCCAAAGTTCCACCCTGCACCGCGATTAAAAGATTTCCCCACCATGAAAACAACGAATCACCCATTCCTCGTTTTGCTCGCGTTCCTGGTTTTCGCCGTCGGAATACGAGCTGCTGAACCTACCTCCACGCCGCCCGCGTCCGAATGGAAAGCGCTCTTTAACGGCCGGGACCTCGCAGGATGGGATAAGTTTCTCGCCGTGGAAAAAGGCGATGCGCCGCTTGTGCCCAATATTGATCCCAAGGGCGTCTTCACCGTCACGAACCTCGATGGCGAAGGCGTTATTCACGTTTCGGGTGACGGATACGGCGCCATCACCACGCAGGAACAGTTCACAAACTTCCATTTCCGAGTGCAGTTCAAGTGGGGCCTGGCGCGCTATGGTGGCCGGGCCCATGTGGGCCGTGACAGCGGGATTCTCTATTGCGGCATCGGCGAACCGAATCCCCACACGGGCTGGCTTACTTCGGTCGAGAACAACATCATGGAAAAAGGCGTCGGTCAGTGGTGGAGCGTCAACGGTGCGATCATCGACTGCGAGGGCGAGTGGGTCACGGAGGCGAATGAACTTTACGTGCCCTACAAAAAGGAAGGCGCCGGCGAGAAGAACATCGTGTGGAAAAAAGGGGGCCAGCGCCTTACGGCCACGAGTGCGAATGGAATTACCGCGCCGTTTGATGTCGAGAATGTCTTTGGCAATTGGAACACGGTCGAGGTCGTCTTCTGGGGCGGCCAGTGCATTCATATTCTGAACGGACATGTGAATCTCGTCGCCTTCAATCCGCGCTACCAGGAAGGCGGAGAATGGCGGGCGCTCTCACACGGGAAAATCCAGCTGCAATCCGAGGGGGCGGAAGTTTTCTACCGCCGCGCCGAGGTCCGTCGTTTGGATGAAATGCCAGCGGAATATCTGGACCAGATCGTGTCGCCGGTTGGTGATGAGGAAGGATTCATTTCTTTGTTGAGCGATGCGGCGTTGAAGGATTGGAAACAATGCGGGCCGGGCAGGTTCACCGTTGCCGATGGCATCGCATCGGGCGAGGGCGGCATGGGTTTGTGGTGGTATTCCGGCCGGCAGTTCGCGAATTTCGTTTTGCGCGGCGAATTCTTGCAGGAGCAGGAGATCGCGGACTCCGGTGTATTTCTGCGCTTTCCAGACCCAGGAAACGACCCCTGGGCGGCCGTGAAGAGTGGTCAGGAGGTCGAGATCGGAGATCCCAGTCCCGAGAAGCCGACGTGGCGCACAGGCTCGATCTATCCCTTTCACGCGTCCATCGAAGCAAATTCCAAACCGGTCGGCGAATGGAACAGCTATGAGATCGTTTGTCGCGGGCACGACTACTCCGTCCGCATCAACGGCAAGGTGGTGAACACCTGGACGGACCCGACTCGTCGAACACTTAGTGGCTTCATTGGCCTGCAGAATTACAACGACGGCAAGACTGTCCGTCACCGAAACCTCCGGGTGAAAGAATTGTGATGACCTTCGGCTTCGGGTTCCCTCCCGGTTTTTCCATTCGGATTTCGTCAGTTGCGGTCGCCGCGCTGTTCTCGACGACCGTCATCAGTCCGCCCGCGTCCGCCGCATCCTCACTGCCTGAGCCCATTCCCGGTTGGCAGATGGAACTGGTCGCCGAGGCGCCAAAAATAACCCACCCAACGGTGGTGGCGTGCGCTCCGGACGGTCGCATCTTTGTGGCGGAAGACCCCATGGATATCAGTCTGCCCAAGGCGGATGCCGCCGCGGGCCGCATTGTCTGTCTGTTTCCCGACGGTCGCGTGACGGTGTTTGCCGACAAACTCTACGCTGTTTTCGGTATGCAATACCTCGAAGGCAAACTCTATGTGTTGCACAATCCTAAGTTCAGCGTCTTCGAGGACGACAACGGTGTGGGCCGCAATCGTCGCGATCTGATCAAGCAAACGTTGCCGGAACCGTCGGCGTTGAATTGGAACGATCATGTCCCGGCTAATTTTCGTCTCGGCATGGACGGATTTTTCTATTTTGCGAGCGGGGATAAAGGGCTGCACGGGGCAAAGGGCACGGACGGCTCGGAGGCTGAGTTATTCACAGGCGGCATTTTTCGCCTCCGACCGGACGGCACGCAACTCGGCGTGGTTTCCGATGGGGTGCGGAACATTCTCGATGTGGCGCTCAACGCCGAGGACGAAATGTTCACCTACGACAACACGGATGAACATGACTGGATGGGCCGCTTCACGCACATGGTGGATGGTGGCTTTTACGGCTATCCGCACGATTTCATTCCGCAGCAGCCTTACACCTTGTGGATGATGGATGATTTCGGCGCGGGTGCGGCGTGCGGAGTTTTTGCTAATACGGAAGACGCACTGCCTCCGGAATTTCAGGACAACGTTTTTCTGTCCGACTTCGGCAAGCGCCAGATCATGCGGGTGCGGATCGAGCGCGCGGGCGGCACCTACCGCGTCGTATCGAAGCAGGATTTATTTCCCAATCCTCCGGGTGATTTCCGTCCCGTTGGCATCACACCCGGCCCGGATGGCAAGAGCATTTACGTTTGCGACTGGCAACATCTCGATGACAAGGAGGAAGTCAGCGTGGGTCGCCTCTTCAAGCTGACCTGGACCGGCCAGGATCTCAGCGCACCAAAGCCGGCGTGGTATGTGCCGGCGGCTTCGGGGCAGCCGTTTGCGGCGACGACGAGCGAGTTGGTGAGCGGACTCTCGCATCCCTCGCGCAATGTCCGCCTGACGGCACAGCGCCGGCTCGCCGACCGCGGCGCGACGCAAGAATTGCTGGCCTTGCTGCGCGACACTTCGGCGCCGGCGCTCGCGCGCGCCCATGCGCTCTGGGCTTTGGACGCAATCGACGGCGGCCGGATTGCCCGCCCGGATATCATTGCCGTTAGTCGGGATTCAGATCCGGTCGTCAGACGCCAGGCCATTCGACAACTTGGCGCCCGGCAGACGAAAGTCGCCGTGCCTGGTCTGCGCGAGGCGCTACGGGATCTGGATGCTTCCGTGCGTTTTCAGGCCGCGACGGCGCTCGGTCGCATCGGTGATGCCGAGGCGATTCCGGACCTTTTATCCGGGCTCGAGCAAGATGATTTGTTTGCGCGTTACGCAGTCTTCACTGCGCTGCATCGGATCGGCGTTGGCGAGCCTTCGGCGTGGCCGGCCATCGTGCAAGGACTGGCCGATGAGCGGGGCCGTGTTCGCGAAGGGACCGCTTATGCCTTGCGCGAAACCTACGACGAACAATTGCTGGCTGCGCTGGTGGCGTTGTTCAAAGACAACACGCAACCGTCCGCCGTGCGCCGCCAGGCATTGGATTTGATGGCATCCCTGCACCATCGGGTTCCGGCCTGGAAGGGCCAGTGGTGGGCCTATCATCCTGCCCTCGAGCCGCCGCCGCCGAAAACGGAAACCTGGCCCGGCACTGACACCGTTCTGGCTACTTTGCGTGACGGATTGCGCGAATCAGATCCCGACCTGCGCCGCGCCTGCATCGAAGGTCTCGCGGTCGCGCACGATACCGTTTCTGTGTCCGCGCTCCGCGAAATCTATCCGCGGGAAAAGGATCCCGTCAGCCGTGCCACCATCCTGCGGACGCTGGGAGCCATGAAGGATGCAGGGGCGGTGGCCTTAATTACCAGCGAACTACAGCAACCCAGTCATTCCGAGACAACCGCAGCCGCGATTGGCGCGGCTCGAGAGATCGGTGGCGACCAGGCGATCCAGGCGCTGATCGTGCTCTTGAGTTCTCCCAACGCCGATGCGAAATCGCTGGCCCCAGCCGTCGCGGCGTTGGGAGGGCTGCGGGCGCAATCCGCCACTGCTGCCATCGAACCGCTGACCGCGCACCCTGCCGCTGCCGTCCGGGCGGCGTCCTATCGCGCGTTGAGTCGTTTGCGCGGCGAAGCAGCCGTGCGCCCGCTTGAAGACGGCCTCACGGATCCTTCACCTGACGTTCGCCACGCGGTCGTGCAGGCACTGGGCGATCTCAAATCCAACCTCGCCGTACCTGCGCTGCTTCAGGCTTACGCGGACGAGACGCTGCGCGCGGACGCTTTCACCGAGCTTACCCGCACTCCGGACGCGCGGGCCATTGATGCATTACTTGACGGGCTTTCCTCGCGGAATCCCACGGACCGCAACGCCGCGCATCTGGCGATACGGAGCATCAAAGACAAGGTTCTCGAAGCTGTGAACGAGAAAGCCGGACTGCTGTCATCGCAAGCACTGACCGAACTGCGCCACATCTACGCCGGCAACAAGCAGGCGGAGGCAGGCCCGATCTTCGCGAAGCAGATCAAACATTTTGCCCTGGAGGAATACCTGGAGGCTGCAGTGAAACTTTCGGGCGATCCCGAGCGTGGGCGAAAGCTTTTTGCCGAGCCCGGAGGCGTGAACTGCACGGTCTGCCATCGAGTCGCGGGCCAGGGCAATGTGATTGGTCCTGATCTTTCGAGCGCCGGCGCACAGTTCGACCGGCGGACCTTGGCCGAGGCCATTCTCTATCCCAGCAAAGCGGTCCGCGAAGGCTATCAACAGGTCATAATTGAAATGGATGACGACCAGGTGATCAGTGGCGTGGTCAAGGGCGAAACGGCTGACACTCTGACTCTGCGGGACAATTCCGGTGTCGAGCACAAGGTGCCGCGGGCGTCGATCAAGTCCCGCCATAACAGCGCGCTGTCGCTCATGCCCGACGGGCTGCAAGCCGCGCTCTCGCTCGAAGAGTTCGCCGATCTGGTCGCCTATCTCGCCTCGCTCAAAGGTGAGCCTCAACCAGCCGGCATCAAATGAACGCTTTCACGTCACCCGGCGGGAATCAGTTGTCTTGATCAAACCCCAAAACGTCGCCACCTTGACTATGAAACAGATTTTTCTCCTGCTTGCCTTATTGTTGTCGTGTCTCGCGTGCGAGGCTGAGGAGCCCGCGTATTTTGAGCTGCGTCTCTACGACGTGACGGCTCAGAAAATGGAGGCGGTCCTCGATCGGTTCCGCGAAACTGTCCAGCCCGTGCGGCGTCGGCATGGAATCAACACTGTCGGTTACTGGACAGCGGCGTCGAAGGAAGGCGAAAAATTCGTTTACCTGATGGCGGCGCCGAGCAAGGAGGAGTTGCAAAAGCAGGAGACGGAATTCGGCGCGGATGCGCAATTCAAGGAAGGCTACGCCGCCTCAAACCAGAAACACGGCCAGACGGTAGACAGGATCGTGTCACTGCCTCTCGTCGTGGACCCGACGGCGAAGTTCGATTTCAAAACGAGCAACACGTCGCGCGCGTTCGACCTGCGCATCTATTCCGTGCTGCCGGGCAAGCTTGATGTCTTTCGCAGTCGTTGGCGCGACCACGCGGTGCCGATCTATGAACGGCACGGCCTGCATAGCATCGGCTGGTGGGTTGTGGACCAGAAGGACGCCGACGGGAACGACCAGTTTGTCTGTCTGCTCGCCGGCGAGAGCCTGGACTCAATCCAAAAATCGATCACCGCCTTTCATGCCGACCCGGAATGGCAACAGGTCGAGAAAGAAACCGAAGAGGGCGGTAAACTTCGCGCTGGCGTCAGTGCCAGCAAACTCGTGCCCGCTGATTTCTCCTCATTGAAATGAAACCGATTCACCTCTCCGCAAACTTTCTTCCCCTGGCTACGGCGCTCGCACTCGCGGTTGTCCAGACATTCAACCCGCCGCTGCGGGCCCAAACGCTGCCGGGAACTTTCGATTTCTCATGGGTCGGCAACAGTTTCATGAATCACAGCGCGAAAGCCTGGGTGCCCGATGAGGTGCGGGACCTTTGCGTTAGCAGTAACGGAACCGTTTTCACGGCCGGATACGCCGAGGCCGGGGGAAGCGGACTCGCGATCAAGGATGGCGCTTTTTTCGGGAGATACAGCGGCTTCAATTCGGGTTTCGGCGATCCCGTGAAAGCGGTCACCACCGATGGAACAAACGTCTATTGGGGCGGAGGCAAGGGTGTCCAACGCTACGGCTTCGCATCGAGCAACGCACCCAATCTGACGGTTCTGGAGGGAAGCAGCATTACGGGTGTCGCCTATCAGGAAGGTGAACTCTACATCAGCGACTATTCGAAAAACTTGATCCGGGTTTACGACACCAAAACGATGACGCAGTCTCGCGAATGGAGCTGCACGCGCCCCGGAAAAATTGCCGTGGATCAAAATCACCGCGTGTGGGTCATCCAATATGCCGAGGGTAGCGATCCGAATACCATTCTCACCGGCACGCAGATCCTGTCATTCTCGAGCATCGGTGCTCCCGGACCCGCGATCACGGATGCAGAGAATCCACTGGCCATCGCGGTCGATAACTCGAATCAACTTCTGGTGGGTGGTTTGGATGAGGCCAGTCAAGTTCGCATCTACGGGAACTTGAATGGCACGCCCTCGCTTGCGGGAACCTTCGGCGCTAAAGGCGGCATTTTCTCGGGGACACCGGGTCTGCATGAGCCGCTGAAGTTTCACCAGATCCGAGGACTGGGTGTGGACGGTTCGGGGAATATCTATGTTTGCCAGATGTATGGTGCGAAATCCTGGGGCCAGTCCATCGAGGCTTACACGAGCGCAGGCAAACTGCTCTGGGAAGTGCATGGCTTTGATTACGTGGAATGTGTCGCGCTCGATCCGGAGTCCGATACGGACGGTTACGATCACCAGCACCACTTCAAATTCGATTGGAGCAAATCCGACGGGAAGGAATGGTCCTTCAAGGGTTTCACGGTCAATCGCTTCAAGTATCCGCATGATCCGCGGGTCACGTTCGATGGCGGATTCCGCGCTGGGGTGGCGACCTTCCGCGTGGCCGGCAAACTATTCATAGCGGAGACGGATCAAAACGGTTACCCGCTCCACATCTTTCGCTTTAATCCCGGCGTGGATGGCGAGGTGGCCATTCCCTCCGTCGCCTTTTCCGGGGCCAATCCAGACAAGATCTCGCGGGATGCCAATGGCAATGGACAGTTCGACCCTGGCGAAACTGCCCCGGGTGCTCCCGGCTATTATCAATATTTCGACATTACGCCCGACGGTGGCATCTGCCGGATTGGCGAAGCGGCCGGTCCGCCGACGATCACATATTACCCCTGCCAGGGACTCGACAGTGCGGGCAATCCGATCTATTCCGCCGCAACTTCCAAAACTTGGAAAGCGCCGCCGGAGTTCGGCTCGCTTCGCAAGGTGGTTTACGATACCAGGAACGACATCATGTATCTCGGCGGACAGTCGAGTGGTTCCGTCGAGGATGCTGTCGTTCGACTATGCCGTTACGACAACTGGTCTGGAGACCGCACCAAAATCTGGGACGTCAACCTTCCCTACGAGGACAAGAGCTATACGCCGGAAACGAGCTACGGCGCAGGCCGGGCGCTCTCCGTGCGTCAGGTCGGTCAATACGTCTTTATCCAATACGGTTTCGGTTACATTCGCGTGCATGACAAGGACAGCGGCGCTTATCTCGGCACGATCAAGCCGAGCCTGCATGGGTTTAATGGGGGTGGCGGTCAGGTGGACATCACACACGGCATGACCGCCTACCTGCGATCAAACGGCGAATATGTCCTCTTCACCGAGGACGCTGGACACAACCTGGTGATCATGACCCGATGGAATCCGAAGGGCGCCGCCACATCCGCGCCGACGGATCACGCCGAGCCCAAGGAAGGAACTCTGCGAGACAAAAAAACCGGAGCCAACTAGTCGAATTGTCGCCGCCTGCGTCCGGTCGCAAACAAAACTTATTAGAGTCCAATCGGCACCAATGAAATCCGATAATTCCTCCTGAACTGTGAAAGCGAACATTAAACACTTTAGTTTGTTCAGCCTGCTCTTCTTCTCGCCCGGCATTTCGGCGAATGCTCTTTACGTGAACTGGAGTGTCGTTGACGGGCAGGTCCACATCGAGGGCATCAATCCCACCGATCCTGATAATCCCATCATTTGGGATAACGACTACATGGGCGACGTTTGCGACGCCTATCTACCGTTTGCCATGGCCAGCCTTGGCAAGGCGCGAGTGGTGGGACTGATCTGCACCGTTGAAGCTCACGCCTCCAATGGAAAAATCGATTCCAATTGGGGTGAGTTCACCGATTTTCATCAGACCTTGCTCAACGCCGGATGGAAAAACTGTCCCGCCCCGGTCGAAGGCTCGCCACATACCCTGACCAGCCTGACTGACGCTGTGGAATCCGAAGGCGCTCGCTTGATCATCCGCGAAGCAAAAAAATGCACGCCGCAGAAGCCGCTATTTATTAATGTGGGCGGGCAATTGAGCACGGTCGCCGCGGCGTATTTGCTGGACCCGACGATCGCGGAGAACATCATCGTATTTCATGCGGATCCATACGGGTTCAATGGAGTTGATCAGAACGCGCGGGCGGTGGTGCAGGCGCATATTCGATATGTCGGGATGACTGACAAGCACTGGTGGCCATCGCCCAAGGCAACGGGTGATCCCTCGATCATCACTCAGGCCATGATCGATTCTTTGAAAGACGATGCTGTGGGGCAGGCGATCAGGAAATGGAAGGCGTCCTGGGCCGGGCAGGACTATGCGGACCTTGGCGACGGGGGCGGAGTCTGTTGGTTCTTTGGCCAGCACACTTGGAACAACATGAAGAACGATGATAACATTACTCAGCTCATCGATTTCGATCCGTATCAACAGGGTAAAGTTTGGGCGGCTACCGTCACCCGTCAGGATATTGCTTCCGGGGCGCGCGATTCTGAATCCCGTTCAACCGCTGAAGGCAAAGACACGTTGCGCAGGAGGTGCGCAAACTGATGATCCGGATCGCGCACCGCCCGGGAGCTATCGAACCGTCTGGTTTGGCAAGAAGTGAACGATCCTGCCGCATGGATTCCGGAAACGAACGTTCTCGCTATGAAACGAATTGATAGGAAAACGGGTCGCGCTGGGTGCGGGAGACGTAGCCGTTGGCTTCGGCGTCGTCGCGGAATTGTTCCGCCTGCGGATCCCACTGCAATTTCCGTCCGAGCCGGATCGACAGAACGCCGAGGTGACAAACTGACACCGAGCGATGACCGATCTCCGCGTCGCAAATCGGCGCCTTCCGCGAGCGGAGGCAATCAAAGAAATTTTGCATGTGATTATTGCTTACATACAGCTCGACGGTCTTGTTCGTGAGCGGCTCGCTCAGCAGTTCCGGGCGGCTGGCTTCAATCTTTCCGCGCGTGACGAAGATCCAGCCGTCGCTGCCGATGAACTTGACTCCGTGCGGGATTTCGTCCCCGCGTGGAGTGCCGCGCACGGAGCCATCGGGACGGTTGTTCGTGGTACTTTGGCAGCGTTGCGTGACGCCGTTTTCGTAAACGTAATTGACCTGATATTCAGCGGGCGCGTCGTATCCGCCGGCAATCGGTTCGACGAGCCGCCGGCCTTCAATGCTGACCGGCCCGCTGCGTTCAAGACCAAGGCCCCAGAGCGCGATGTCGTTGTGATGCGCGCCCCAGTCCGTCATTGTGCCCCCGGAGTAATCGAGCCAATAGCGAAACGAGAAATGGGCGCGTTCCTTTACGTAGTCATGCGCTGGCGCCTGACCTTGCCAAACGTTCCAATCCAGCCCCTCGGGCACGGGCCCGGTCGGGAAGGGCCCTTCGTTTGGCCCCGCGGGCAGCGACGTGATGACGTGCTGCAATTTTCCGAGGCGCCCGTTGCGCACCAGTTCGCAGGCGAGGCGAAACTGCGGATCGCTCCGCTGCTGGCTGCCGGTTTGGAAAACGCGCTGCGTTTCGCGCGCCGTGGCGACGACGCGGCGCCCTTCATCGATCGTCAGGGTAAGCGGCTTTTCGCTATAGACATCGCGGCCTGCCTTCATCGCCGCCAGATTCACCAGCGTATGCCAGTGGTCCGGCGTGCCATTGACGATCGCGTGCACATTGTCACTCTCGAGCACTTTGCGGAAATCAGCATGGACTTTGGCGCCGGGAAACTGCTGCGCCGCTTCGGCGGCGTGCGTCGCGTCCACATCGCACACCGCCACAATATCGCCGTACTCCGATGCCTCCTTCGCTATGCCGCGCCCACGGCCTCCACAACCGATGAGCGCAATTCCGGGCCGGTCATTGGCCGAGAGCACTTTGGTTGGTTCCGCGCCTTCGAGGTTTTGGGCCGTAAACCAGGACGGAAGGCCTGTGGCAGCCGCGGTCAACGAAGTGCGGCGCAGAAATTCACGGCGGGAGAGATAAAATGGCTTCATGATGGTCTGGGTTTGGTGACGGGAGCGACGGCAGTCGGATTGTCGGCCTCCGGGGTGGAAAAAAAGGCTCCCGTGACCTTGACGTGTTTCAGGCGAAAGCGACAGGCAAAACACCTGCTGCCCTCGATTGCCTCCATTACCCCGAAGTGGATTGCCACAAGGCCCGCTTCTGGAGGCAATATTTTGACTGCACTCAAAATCCGTGACCGGCGTGTCCTTTCCCGAAAACCACATGAACAAAATCCTCCCGACCATCCTTTGCTGCATCGCCACCTTCGTGACGGTTCAACGCGCCGCCGCACAATCCGCCGATTGGACCGAAGTCGTCTTTCGCGAACCCCAGGTGCGCTACCTCCTCGCGGACATGACCGGCGGCGGTAAGGTCGAGATGTACCGCAAGTATGCCACCGAGGAACGCGATCCGGATTCGCGGGAAGCCATTCGCCGCTGGGATGCCGGTGTGCGCGTGCTGAATATGGCGGACTTCGATCGCGGGTTGGATTCGGGAATGCCCTGGCCAAAGACGGGCGCGCGTTTCGCGTCACGATCAAGGGCACTTCGCGCACAATCCTTGGCGATGAAGTGATTCTCTCGAATGATGGTGCATTTCAACAGGCGGCACTGCGCCTGGCGTTGCTGGACATGACTTTGAGTGGTGGCACGGAGGATTACGAAGGACGCGCCTCGGACCCTGCGATTGCCGAGGCGTTGCGCCGCTGGGCGCTGGGTGATCGCGCTGCCAACGCCCATTTGTTCACGGACAGCGGCGACGGTGAATCACGCCCGTTGCGCATCAAGGGGAATGACCAACCGATCGATGGCGCGCTCGTCGAACTCCTGTCCGACGTGCCGTATCCCGAAGTGAATGTCCGCTATTTCATGGCCGATGTTGGGCTCGGAGGGAGTCTCGAGTTTTACCGCAAAGTAGCCGAAGACGCGCACGAGATGGGTTGTCTCGAAGCCGTCCGCCGCCTTGAGCAAGGATACACGGTGACGAATCTCGACGAGTTCGAGCGCAAGCGAATCGACGGCAAAGTGTTGATTACTCGCAAAGGCTCGGACGACAGAATCAGCGGCACGGCGGTGAAATTGAGTTCTGATCAGCGGTAGCCGGCTGGGCTGCAATCGTGATGATGGAACCACGAAGGCACGAAGGAAAGCGGGTGAGAACATTCTCAATAAATTCGTGGTTCGCCGCGAACGCCACCGGTGTTCCGTCAGTGAGCCCAGGGTTGGCGTGACGCCGGAGCGCCTACAATGGGTAGTTTCATCCCAGCCTCATCAACCGAATGGGTTGAATCGCGGCGATCGGTGATGCAAACCTGTCAGGGTTGAGCCATTTCTCCGATGGACCGCAGGGTAGCTGCGCAGGCGCGGCAACTCTGGGCTGATCGATCGCGTGTGTGGGGTAGGCGCCAGGGGCGAGCGAGCATTTCGTCCTAATCATTGAGCGGTTTGTTCAAGCGCGGGGGAAATTGATTTTGATAAGCATGCGACAACCCCATGAATCATCGCCGTTCCCTTTTTCATTTTTCAGGTTTGGATGCAGGACGCGCCTGGATTAAGTCGCTCTCCTTGCTTCTTCTGGCCTTTGCCGTCGGACTCCCGGCTGCCGATCTCTCCGGCTACACACTGCTCGTGACCTCGGTCCGCACTTCGGACACCGAAGTCTTCATCGCCGACCCAACGACGGGTGACATGTTCAACGTCACTCGTGCGCCCAAATCCGAAGAGCGCTACCCCTGCTGGTCGCCGGATGGCAAACGCATTGCCTTCATTAGCGATCGCAGCGGAACCCCCAACCTGTATCTGGCCAATGCCGATGGCACGAACGTTCAGCGGCTCGTGGATTCACCATCCGTTTGCTATATGCCGAGCTGGCAGAAGACTCCGGATGGTGAACGGATCATTTTTGGCATGCACGGCGATAAACCGGAAATGGCGAGCATCCGTACGGACGGCTCCGATTTGCAGATGCTCGGCGAAGGTCACGACCCAACGATTTCCCCGGACGGAAAGCGCATCTGTTTCACGGGCCATCCGCCCGAAGGTGGCGTCACTGTTTATGTCATGGACTGGAACGGCGAGAACAAACAACGCGTGGTGTCGGGGATGAGCAAGGTCGGCGCCACGTTTCCCTATTGGTCGCCGGACGGGAAACAGATCGTCTATTCCTTCCCGGTCGGCGACGCGCTCGAATTATTCATCATCAATGCGGACGGCACGGACGAACGCCAGCTGACGAAGTTTGGCGGCGGAACCATCTGCACCCCCGCGGCGTGGTCACCGGATGGAAAATGGATTTCCTTCCGCCAGACCGACGAACGCTATTGGAGCAACCCCGAGCGCATGAAACTGATTTACGCCACCAAACCCGCGGATAAACGTCCGGTGTGGGTCATCCGCCCGAACGGCGAGGACGCGACCCTCATCGAACCGCTCCACTACCAAATGGCCATCGACGGCAGCCGCGCCAGTTGGAAACCACTGGCTCGATGAACCGAACCGCTGAGTTGAATTAACAGAAGCAAACAAGAGGTAGCAGAGGGAACAGAGGAATACCCGGATGGATGAGGATAGGTCCTCCCCGCTTTACGAATTACGGTTTTCGGTTTCCCAGGGTGTTACCCTGGGCGGATGGATCGTAGCCCTTTTGGGGCAGTTGAGAATTTTGGGTGCGAGGGCCAGAGAACCGGCTGCGTCCGGGCGTCGCGTGGTGCTTCGCCCGAACGCAGTGGTTCCTCCTCCAGAGCTTTACGGGCGCGGAACGACGAAGAACTTCGGATAGTTTGCGCCGAGCAACTCCAACTGGACCAAGGGCCCGTTCGGGTTCGGGTTGGCCGGGATGCTGCCGAAATCCCCGACGTTGAAATCGTTGTCGTAGGTGAACACGATGTTATTGCCCACCTGGCACACGCCTTCCGCCTTTTCGAGCAACGGGTTGATGGCCGTCATCGAATCGATCACCACCGTCTTGCTGACGGCCACGACGCCGAGAGCAGCCAATCCGGCGGGATTAAGTTGTTCGAGGGTCTTGATGGGATCCGAGATGAGCTTGCCCGTGATGGGATCCTCCAACGGCGTGAGATCCGTCGCGCCCGCTACGTTGATCTCGAACAGTTTGTCTGTGCCGCGCTCAGGCACGAGCAGCTTGGTCGGTGCAGTGGAGAACAGGTCGCTGAGGGTCACGCTGCCACTGGCCGGTGGCAGTTGATAGAGATACTGTTTAACCAATGGCGCTGATCCGCCGTGGAGCAGGGTGTTGAGATTGATGGCCACGAGGCGAGCGTTGCCATTAGCGTCGGCAGCGGTGCGGTTGGGGTTGTTCAGCGGTCGTTGCATCACGGCGTAGAGGATGCCGTCGGACGCAGCCGCGATCCCCTCGAGCCCGCGGTTGTTGCGGCGTTTGGCCAGCACTCCCGGCAGTACCTCGTAGGTAGGTACCACTTCAAGACCGGTCAAAGTGCCCGCCGGGACCAACCGCATCTGCACCTGGCCATTGGGCGCGATCATGGCGACGCTGGGCTTGTATTCTTCGGAGACCCAGAAGTTGCCCCACGGATCGATCGTAATTCCCTCAGCGTCTAGTGAGTCTTCGTCAAAAGGCAGGACATTGAGATTAAAGTCATACGGTACATCGGTCGCCGGGAGCGAGGTGGGCAGTCCCGTGATGACAGCGCCGTCGGGCCGCGTAAGCGGCGTGACTTTCTCGATCATCGCTTTGCCACTCGGCGACAGGCGCACGGTAATAATTTGCGGGCCGAAGTTCGGAGTGGCCCAGGTTTTGTAGGCTCTGCCATCGGCATCGATGAAGTCAGGCGCCGGGCCGCGATCGGTGACGACGTAGAATTTATCGGGTTTGCCGGCCACCGGGTAGAGGCCGGAGAATCCGCCAATCTTAATCTCATTCCCATTGTAGGGATCAGAATAGATCGTGAATTTCTTGGGCTGCAGATGCAAATCGTAGGTTGCGACCTGAGCATGGAGGGTGCCGGCTTGCATGAGCAAGACTCCGCCGAATGCAGCGGAGCGAATTAGGTTTATCGTGTTCATGGTGTCTAACGAGTTAGGTTAATGTTACTGCGGTTGCTTTCATGGTTACTGCTACTGACAGGGATTGCCTTCGGGGCTCAGGGCATGGGGCCGTGGGTGCGGCGAGTGGCATGGGCGATAGCGCTTTGGTCGTGCGGGGACGGGTAAATGGGCCAATTGGAGAAATGGGGTTAGACTTTCGCTATCCAGCCGTGCGTCCCGAAAAGGCGCTTTAACTCCGGCTTCACTCCCACATGCGAAATTTCGTCCTCCGAGGGGCCAAATTCGGGCGATTATTTTTAAATAATTTTTCGAGCGACCAACTTCCCGGCTCGGAATTCATCCCTGGATTCTGATTTGGAAGCCGGTCGCGCGCTTGACCGCTTGTGGGCGCGCTACGAAAACGAGGGCCATGAAAATCCTCATCGCGTGCCTGGCGCTGGTCATTTCGGGCTCATTGTTCGGCGCAGAGCCGAGCGTGCCGCTGAATCCCGGTGATCCGGCGCCGCCGATCAAGGTCAGCGCGTGGATGAAGGGCGCGCCAGTCACGCGGTTTGCACCGGGGAAAATTTATGTGGTGGTGTTTTTGGCGACGTGGTCTGGGCCATGCCGTGCGGCCTTCCCGGCCCTCACGACGATGGCCAAAAAGTTCGACGGGAAGGCGAAGTTTCTGGGAGTGAGCGTATTTGAAAACGAGCCCAACGATGTCGCGCGCCTGCAAGCGGTGAGCGATTTCGTGAATGGCTTCGGCGACAAGGTGGGTTTTCCGGTGGCGGCGGATTCGACTGACCGTACGATGGGTGAGACCTGGATGAATAATTCCGGGCAGGAAGGATTGCCGTCAGCGTTCATCGTGAACGGGGAGGGGACGATTGCCTGGATCGGTTATTTGCCGGAGCTGGAGAAAGCGTTGGGCGAGGTTGTGGCGGGCACTTTCGATACCGGTGGGTTTGCGGTGGAGCGTCAGCAAAAGCGGGACGAGGCGGCCAAGGCGCGTGAGGCGCTGGCGCCGATTGAACTCCTGGCGCGCGGGGGAAAACATGCGGAGGCATTGGCCGCGCTGGAAGATTTGATCGCCCAGAATTCAACCTACGGCGACAAGACCAATGGGCTTCATTTTCAACTGCTGATCGCGACGAATGAAAAGGCGGCCTACGGATTCGCCCGTGAACTCGCCGCTGGCGCGCTCAAGGACGACCCGAACGCGCTCGCGCAAATGGCACAGACGATCGCGTCTGAATCGCGTCAACAGCCCGACATGGAACTCGCGGTGGCATTAGCGGAGCAGTCCGGGAAGCTGACGGGTTACAAAAGCCCCGGCGCGTTGGCGGTGCTGGCGGACATTCGCTTTCGCAAGGGCGATTACGCCGAGGCGGTCATCGCGCAGGAGGCGGCCGTGGTGGCGATTCAGGCGGTTCCCTCCGTCCCCGAGCGCGCCTTGAAAGAGATGAGGGCGACCCTTGAGAAGATGAAATCGGCGGCCAGGGAAAAGCCGGCGGCGAGCAAGGCTTCCCCGGCGGTCGATCAATAAACGACGCGCACGCAACTTTAAGCTGACGCGAAATCTCTGGCCCGCGCCTTGCGTCATCCGCTAACCACATGCCATCCATGAAATCCCTCACGTTTCCCCAACTTGTCCTTGCCACCGCCGGTGCCCTGGCGCTGTGCCTCGCCCCGGCTGCCCGAGCTGAGGTCAAGCTGCCGGCGCTGATCAGCGATCACATGGTCCTGCAGCGGGAGGCGCAGGCGAATGTCTGGGGCACAGCAGCGCCGGGCGAAAAGGTGACGGTCAAGCTCGCCAGTTTTGAGGCGACCGCGACCGCAGACGATCGCGGCGACTGGAACGTCCGAATTTCGGGCGTGAAGGCCGGTCCGGCGGGCGAGATGACAATCCAGGGATCGAACACCGTAACGGTGAAGGATGTGATGATCGGTGAGGTGTGGGTTTGCTCCGGGCAATCGAACATGGAGTTTTCCGTGGCGGGTGCGAATGACGCGGCGAAGGAGGTCGCGGCGGCGAATTTTCCGGAGATTCGATTGTTCACAGTACCACGTGTCGCGGCCGAGGCAGCCACCAGCGAGATGCAGGGAGAATGGACAATTTGCTCGCCCGAAACGGTCGGAACGTTTTCGGCGGTGGCCTATTTCTTCGGGCGCAATCTCTACGAGAAAATGAAGGTTCCGATCGGGCTTATTCACAGTTCCTGGGGCGGAACCGGTGCCGAACTTTGGACACCCGCGGAGGTGATTGCGGCGGTGCCGCCCTTCAAAGATCGCTACCAGCTTCCGTGGGAACAGATCAAAGCTGAGTATCCCAAAGCCAAAGAGGCTTACGATCAGCAAATGGAAGACTGGAAGGCCGCTGTTGAAAAGGCGAAAGCGGATGGACAGCCGGCGCCGGGACAACCGGGTTTGCCCAGAGGTGGAACGCCCGAAGGTTCGCCCGGCTCCCTTTTCAACGGCATGATTGTGCCGCTGCTGCCCTACACGATTCAGGGTGCGATCTGGTATCAGGGCGAAAGCAACGCGGGCAATTCGAGCGACGCGAAGCTCTATCGCTCGTTGTTTCCGATGATGATCCGGAGCTGGCGCGCCGCTTGGTCCAAGGCCGGTCTTGGGGCTTCGGACAATCCGGATTTCCCATTTCTCTACGTGCAGTTGGCCAATTTTATGGCGCGGAAAGATCAGCCTGCGGAGAGTTCCTGGGCGGAGTTGCGCGAGGCCCAGCTTCTCACGCTGCAACTTCCGCGTACCGCCATGGCGGTCGCGATCGATATCGGTGAGGAGAGCGACATTCATCCGAAAAACAAACAGGAGGTCGGCCGCCGCCTGGCGCTCGCCGCGGAGGCCACCGTTTATTACCTCGAAACCGAGTATTCGGGGCCGATCATTGCCGGCTCGCAGGTGGAGGGCGACCACATCCGGTTGAGCTTTCGCCAAGGGGAGGGGATGAAGGCGGCTGACGGCGGTGAGATCAAGGGTTTCTCGATCGCGGGTCAGGACGGGAAGTTTGTGTGGGCGAAAGTCGAGATCGATGGGGATCACGTGTTGGTGAGCAGTCCCGAGGTCAAGGAACCGGTGGCTGTGCGCTACGATTGGGCGGACAATCCGGAGGGCAACCTCGTGAACGAAGCCGGATTGCCGGCGTCGCCCTTCCGGACGGATGTCGACGGTTTCGAGCTATAGTGTGCGGACCACTGCCTGCATGACGAATCACGCCGCTTCCCGCATCGTTCTCGAACCATTCTCCGAGGAACTGGTCGCCCGTGTTTCGCGCGATGCCCTCGAGGAAGTCGGCGGCAAGGTCACGTGCGGGTTTGTCTTCGTATCCTCCGATTACCGGCGGCACCTTCCGGATTTTCTCGAACTGGTGCAGTTGCACGGGCACGTGCCGATTCTCGGTGGCAGCAGCGGCGTCGGTCTCATCGGCACGGCCCTCGAAGCGGAAGGCGCCACGGGATTCTCGTTGCTGCTGCTCAATCTCCCCGACACGAAAGTCGTGCCGGTGCGGCTGCCCGTCCTGGCCGAGGAGGAGAGTTTCGACGAGGCGGGAATTCGTGCTCTCGTCGGATCCGAGGGAAAGAATTGTTGCGCCTGGATTGTGGTGGCGAATCCGTTTCAACTTGCGGTCGAACCCTGGCTGGCGGCCTGGAATGCCGCCTGGCCCGGGATTCCGACGCTCGGCGGGCTTGGCAGTGGCGGTCGTACCGGTGACGATTGTTTTGTCTTCCTCGATCGCGAAATCGTGGAAGGCGGAGTCGCGTTCGGATTTAAGGGCGGTCTGCGCGTGCAGACGCTGGTCAGCCAGGGATGCCGGCCGGTGGGCGAGCCCTTGACGATCACCGGCGCCGAAGGCCATCTCGTGACGGCGCTCGGTTCGCGCCCGGCTTTTCAGGTTTTGGATGAAACGTTTGGGGCGCTCCCGGATGAGGAAAAGCGAATCGCCTCGGGCAACCTTTTCGTCGGACTGGCCATGTCCGAGTACGTGGATGAGTTCAAGACCGGCGACTTTCTGGTCCGCAACCTCCTCGGCGGCGATCAGCAGAGTGGCGTGCTGGCGATCGGGGCGCAGCCGCGGGTAGGCCAAACACTGCAATTTCAACTGCGCAATGCGCGGAGTGCGGACGCGGAGCTGCGGCAGATTGCGACCGCGGCTCGGGCGACGGGCGGAAGACCCTTTGCCTCTCTGGTCTTCTCTTGCGCGGGTCGCGGACGGAACTTGTTTGGCGAGCCGCACCACGATGCGACGGTGCTGAAGGACACGCTGGGCCAGCACCCGAGCGCTGGCTTTTTCTGCAACGGTGAAATCGGTCCCGTGGGCGGAAAATCCTTCGTGCACGGATACACGGCTTCGGTGGCGCTGCTCTGCGACGAATAGGCGCGAGCGGTCCGTCCATCCGCGTCCTGGCGTTTTCGGTTATCCCCCGCGCAACTTCTCGAGGACGGGAATTTTTTCCTGATAGGTACCTTTGAGGACCACCGCATCGTTGGTGAGTTCGCGGCTTTCCTCATCGCGCCCGAGGATCATGGCATAGATGCCGAGATCCCATTTGCGATCGGCCAGGTCGTCCGGCGGGATTTCGTTTTCGAATTGCGATTTTGCGAGGGCAAAAATGCTTTCGGATTTCACGTCGTCCCACGGAATCGGCAGCCGGCCCTGAGGCAACCAGATTTCGACGCGTTCGCTGGTCGCCTTGACCCGACCCTGTGGAACCGGCTGGCCGCTCTTGCGTTCCACCGCTAATTTCGATTCCACTTTTTCCAGGTCTGCGACCAGGTTTTGGCGCAGGCGAATCATCCACTCGACCTGCTGCTCGAGGGCCGCCTTGTCGGCCTTGCCCTTCTCGCTTTCCAGCTCCGTATCAGCCAGTGCTTTGGCGGCTTCATCGAGTTTGAACTCGAGTAAAAGTTTGTGGACCTGCTCCTTGAGGTCAGCAATTTTTGGTGCGTCGCTGGCCTCCATTTCCCCCTGCATTTTTCCCTGTTCCGCGGCCATTTTCGAGGTCTCCGCTTCCGTCTGCTTCATTAGTTCCTCGACGCGTGCCAGGATTCCGCCCTTGAGCGTCAATTTCGATCGAGCGTCGCGCAGGGTTTCCAGGGCGGCTTTGCGTTCCTCGGGCGTCTCTCCCTTGAGGGCTTCGGTGACCTGGCGGTAGAGTCTTAAATCGTGATAGTACGGTTCGAGGAGCCCCTTGTATTTCACGATCCATTCATAGGGCGGCTGTGGGGTCGAAGCTTTAAATTGATTCAGCAGAACGCCGGCCTGATCGATCTTTGATTCGTTCCACGCCTTGAGACCCAACACCAGCGGGCCGATCGATTCATAGTTCGAGGGGTCAAAATCAGTGGGCTTTATATTTGGTCCATCGCCTTCGGCGCGAACCGCGCTCGAGAGGTCGAGGAAAAATCGCGCCAGGCGGCGCTCGGCTGGTTCCTGGGAAAACATCTTGCGGTCTTCGATCCGGGCAAATTCCTGCCGCGCGCCATTGAGATCGTCATTGAACAGCATGGCCAGGCCGGCGTGCAGATTGAACCAGTTGAGCAGAGGCTGCGGCGTGGTTGGATCAGCCGCGAGGCTTTGAAACGACCGCGTGGCGCCCCGGAAATCCTTCCGGATCAATTCGGCGCGCGCATCATTGTAAGCGGGTTGCAATTCCTGAATCCGCCGGGTCATTTCCTGGAGCTGCGCATTCGCATTTTTGGATGGGCCGAAAAGCCGGTCCCGCATCGTGAAGGCGAGCACGCCGCCCAGGACAACGAGCGCAACCATGCTGAACGTGAACCAGCTCATGACGCGCTGCTCTTTTTCGCGTTCGAGGGCGATGCGTGCGCGGGGCGTGGGCTTGCGGGCGCGATTGAGCAGCTCGGTGCGTGCATATTTCAGGTGTTCGACCAGCTCGCCATAGCTCTGATATCGCTGATCCGGGTCCTTGTGCAGGGCTTTGTTGATCACGAATGTCGTGGGGCTCGAAACATCCGGAGCGAATGCCTGCAGACTGACCACCTGCGATTTTACGTGTTTGAGTGCCACCATCGACGCTGTCTCGGCTTCAAAAGGAGGCCGGCCGGCGACGGCGTGGAAGAGAGTGGCGCCGAGCGAATACATGTCGCTGCGAAAATCCTCGGGCTGATTGTCGAGCTTCTCCGGCGCGACATAGTAGGGCGTCCCCCAGACCTCACCTTTCACTTTGCCCGCGTGTTCCTGAAGAACCGCGAGACCAAAATCCACGATCTTGGCGGTGTGCGCGTCGGAGAACAGGATGTTCCCCGGCTTGATATCGCGGTGGATCAGTCCGCGCTGGAGAGCAGCGTTCAGACCCTCGGCGATTTGAATTCCCACTTCCAGTACCTGCGCCTCCGCCACCCGCCCTTGCAAGGTCATCAGATCATCGAGCGAGCCTTTATCCACCAGTTCCATCGCGATGTAGATGCGTCCGTGATCGTTCCCGGCCGAAAACACTTTCACCACGTTTGGATGATTGATCGAAGCGGTGATCGAGGCCTCGTTTTGAAATTGGGCCACGAACTCCTCGTCCTCGCCGTATTCCCGGCGCAAAAGTTTCAGCGCGACCGAGCGGTTAAGGTTTCGGTCGTAGGCGCGATAGACCGCGCCCATGCCTCCGGCTCCCAACACTTCCTGGAGCTCAAAGTTATCAAACGTCTTCCGCACCCGCATTCCCGCCCCGCAGGCGGGGCAATGAAGAAGCGCGAGCGGCTCTGCGTCTGAAATATCGATCAGGGCGGCACACGCGTGGCAGGTTTCTAGCAGGGGCTCGTCGGAGTCAGCCATGAAACTTTGAACACTACACGTTCGTGTGGCTGAGGGCAATCCGAGAACCCGGCCTCGCATGGATTTTTTGTAATCGCGTGAATGGCCAGTTCGCTGGACTTGGCTTCGAGAAGCCTCTAAGCCGAGGCCATGAACCGCCGGACGATTGTTACCGCTTCGATCACCGCCTCCGCTGCACTCGTCCTGTCCGGATGCGAAACGCTGCCGCCGGGAGAAACGACCGGTCCCTTTTCCACCGGCGGTGCGGAAGCCGGTGGAGCAATGGCGCGGGCGGCGGGCGCCAACACGACGGGCGGTCTGGTCGCCGGCTCGTCGGTCACCGCGGTGGCGATCGCCACCGTGGAGGTCATTACCAAACATCAGGCCACCGCGCGGCAGCGGAAAGTCGCCGAAGAGCGCGCTCGGGCGGCGCAGGCGCGCTTTAAGGCGCAGGAACAGCGTGAAGCCGCCGCCGCAACCCGTGAGGGGAAGAAATACAAACCGAGGAAACGTCCCCGTTACATCGCGGTGGACACGGAGAAAAATGAGGAGACCTCGCCGAAGGCTGACAAGGCGGTCATGATTTGGGACACGCAATCCGAACAGATTGTCGGGAACAATGTTTACGACGTCGAAAGCGCTCCGCAGATCGGTCAGACCGCGCGATTCGAAACCTTTTCCGCGGCCTACGTCGGCGGCTCATAAGCGTTTGGGACCGTCACCAGCGTTGATTGGTCAGGGTTCGCCAGTCGCCTCGCCTTCGCACCGTTCGAGGTGGCCGGGAAAAAATCGCCTTCGCTTGCATCCTCAAATCTGACGTGATTCGTCCCACGCGTTTTCTCACTCAATTTCCATGAACATCCACGAATATCAGGCCCGGGAACTTTTTGAAAAATTCGGTGTCGCGACCTCGAAAGGCCGCGTTGCCTCGACTGCGGCCGAGGCGCTCGACGCCGCCCGGGGTATTACCGGTCCCGTGGTGGTGAAGGCGCAGATTCATGCCGGCGGGCGCGGCAAGGGCACGTTCAAGAACGGCTTCCAGGGCGGTGTGCATTTGTGCCAGCGCCCGGAGGAAGCCGGTGAACTCGCGGCAAAAATGCTCGGACAGGTGCTCGTCACCAAGCAAACCGGCGCGGACGGAAAGCTCGTGAGCAAGGTGCTCATCGCCGAAGCGGTGGACATCAGCCGCGAGCTGTATTTTGCCATCCTCCTCGACCGCGGATCGAGCGCACCGATGATTATCGCCAGCACGGAGGGTGGCATGGATATCGAGGAGGTGGCGGAGAAAACGCCCGAGCGGATTTTTCGCGAGCCCGTGCATCCGTTGCTCGGCCTGCAAGCCTTTCAAACCCGCAAGCTCGCCAAAGCGCTGGAACTCGAAGGCGACCTCGCGAAACAGGCCGGGAAGCTTTTCTCCGCGATGTACAAACTCTTTCTGGCGCGGGATTGTTCGATGATCGAGGTCAACCCACTGGTCGTGACACCGGATGGCCGGTTGCTCGCGCTCGATGCCAAATTCAATTTCGACGACAACGCGCTGTATCGGCAGCCGGAAATCGTCGCCATGCGGGACAAGTCCGAGGAAGATCCTCGCGAAGTGGCCGCCTCCGAGCATTCGCTCAACTACATCGGGCTCGACGGAAATATTGCCTGTCTGGTCAATGGCGCCGGACTGGCCATGGCCACCATGGATATCATCAAGCACGCCGGTGGCGAGCCGGCAAACTTCCTCGATGTCGGTGGCGGTGCGTCGAAAGAGCAGGTCAGTGCGGCTTTCAAAATCATCCTCAGCGATCCGCAGGTGAAGGGAATTCTGGTCAATATCTTCGGTGGGATCATGGATTGCGATATCATCGCCCACGGCATCGTGGCCGCGGCGCGCGAGGCCCAAATGAAGATTCCGCTCGTCGTCCGTCTCGAGGGCAACAACGTCGCCGCGGGAAAGAAGACGCTGGACGAAAGTGGGCTCGCGCTCACCAGCGCCGATGATCTCGCCGACGCCGCCGACAAAGTGGTCGCCGCGGTGAAAGCGGCGTAACGTCAGGGGTCATGGATCGCGCCGCCGACGAACCACCCGCCCTTCCGACGAAGGGACCGGCCTGGCGCGCGGCGGAAGAATATGGGTTGGACATGTCGCTGGTGGAGGAGTCGCTGCGAAAAACGGCGTGGCAGCGGATTCAGGAACATCAATCCGCGCTGGAGACGGTGCTAATGTTGAAGAAGGCGTATCGTGCCCAATATGGCGGCCCTCCCGAAGATCCTTGATCGGCTGGTCGCGCACAAAGTCGAGTGCGTCCTCGCCGGAGGTTATGCGGCCATGGTGCATGGCGTCTCGCTGGTGACGCAGGATGTCGATGTCTGTACGCACTTTGCCCGGGAAAACCTGGAGCGCATCCATGCTGCGGTCGCGGATCTGCATCCGTATCACGTGATGACCCCGCAAAAGCGCCCTTTTGCTATTCCGGCCGGATTCGAAGACGGGCTGCGCAATCTCGACATTGGAACGGACTCTGGCCGCGTGGATTTCCTCGGAGAAGTCCTGGGCATTGGAGACTACCGTGCCGCATTGGCGGAGAGCATTCCGCTCACGCTTCCATTCGGGGAACTCCGCATGCTCAGCCGCCGCGCTATGATTACCGCCAAATCTGCGATGGACCGTCCGCGCGATAAGATCGCCGTCCTGCAACTGCGGGCGATAGAAGAGCGGCAGGCACCCGAACCTCACTAGCCAAACCAAAAACCAACCCAAACTGCCATGCTCAAAGTCGTCGAATTCGCTTTCACCGCCTACTCCGTCACCGACATGGCGCGCTCGCGTGAGTTCTACGAAACGACGCTCAACCTTACGCCGGCCTCGACGTTCGAGCACGGAGGCAAGTCCTGGATTGAATACGAAGTCGGACCGCACGTGCTCGCCATCACCGACATGCAGCCCGATTGGAAACCAAGCCCGAATGGAGGCGGCGTGGCGCTCGAGGTGGAAGATTTTGACGCGGCCATTTCCTGGCTCCGCGAAAAAGCCGTGAAGTTTTACGCCGAACCTTTTTCTTCGCCTGTCTGCCGCATGGCCCTCATCGCCGATCCCGACGGAAATTCGATGGCCATTCACAAACGGAATCCGCCGCCGCAAATCTGAGCGCAGCGCAGATCAAGGGTCGCGTTCTTTGAGGGGTGAGTGACCCGCGGATTGAAGCCGTTCTGAAGGATTCATCCTTGTCGCCTTGAATTCGCCAGACTCCGCTATAATCCGCGGGGATGTCCGCCTGGTCTCCACTCCGCCTGCCACTCTTTCGCGCGCTGTGGCTGGGCAGCATCGTTTCAAACATCGGCACAACCATGAACGACACGGCAGCGGTGTGGACCATGACCACGCTGACCGCGTCACCGACGATGGTCTCGCTCATGCAGACCATGGGAAGCCTACCGCTTTTTCTGCTGGCGCTGCCCGCCGGCACCATTGCTGATCTCGTCGATCGTCGCCGTCTGATCCTCGCGGCGCAAACGGGCGCCCTCCTGACCGCGGTGGGCATGGCGGTGCTCGCGTGGTCGGGTCACCTCAATGCCGCGCTGCTCCTGCTCGCGACATTTCAACTCGGCGTCGCGGCGGCGTTCACCATGCCGGCGTGGCAGGCGCTCGTTCCGGAGATCGTGGGCCGGGAGCAACTTTCAGCGGCCATCGCGCTCAGTGGGGTCGGATACAATATCGCCCGCGCCCTTGGTCCCATCGCGGGCGGCTTGCTCGTCGCCGCGCTCGGCCCGGCTCCAGTCTTTGGGCTCAATGCGCTCTCCTTCGTGGCGGTCATTGTCGTGATGTCCACCGGCAGCTACGTAGCTGCCCCGCGCAGCGCGCAGCGTGAACAGATGCTCGGGGCCATGGCCGCCGCCATCCGTTACACCCGCCACGCTCCCGCCATGCAGGCTGTCCTGTGGCGAGGTGGCGTCCATATCTTCGCGGCGGTTGCGCCGGTCGTGCTCCTACCCATTATCGTTCATGGCCGCGGTTGGGGTGCTTCGGACTTCGGGTTGCTTATGGGTTGCTACGGTGCTGGTGCCATCGCCATGGCCCTTTCCGCTTTGCCCAAACTGCGTGCCCGATTCTCCTTCGACCACGTTCTCTTCGGCGCCAGTCTGGCCTCCGCCTCCGCCACCGCCACCGTCGCCATCGTGCCCGGGCCGAATTGCCATGGGTCTCGTCCTCGCTATTGCCGGAGCCGCGTGGATGAGCGGTGTGAATACTTTCAGTGTCGCTTCCCAGAGTGCCTTCCCGAATTGGGTCCGCGCCCGCAGTTCCGCCATTTACCTTGTCGTCATGCAGGGTTCGTTCGCCATTGGCGCGTTTGTCTGGGGCCAAATGACCAGCCATTTCGGAGCTCCCATCGCGCTCGCGGTGGCTGCCGCCGGCCTCGTCTTCAGTGCCGTCCTGAGCCGGCATCTGCCCATCAGCCATGTCGAACAGCTCGACCTTTCACCTTCCGGGCATTGGGCCAGTCACACCCTGGCCAACGAGCCCGCGGCCACCGATGGCCCCGTCCTCGTCACCATCGAATATCACATCGATCCCGCTGATGCGCCCGCCTTTCGCGCCGCCATGTTTCACCTCCGCGAAACCCGCCTCCGCGACGGCGCTTTTCGCTGCTCCGTTTTCGTCGATCTCGATGATCCCACCCTCTACCGCGAAACCTTTCTCGTTGGCTCCTGGGCCGAGCACCTTCGCCAGCACGAACGCGCCACCAAAGATGATGACCGCATCGAGCGTGCCGTCCTCGCCTTCCACCGCGGTGCCGAACCTCCGTTGGTGCGGCATCTCCTGATGACCAACCTGCGAACTTAGGAGGTTGCGCGCCGAGCGACCGTCTCGACCCATTCATTGCGATCCCCTTCGACCGATCACTGCCGGCGACTGGTTCGATGAAGACAATGGGCATGGGAGCAATGGCTCGCTAATAACTTCTGCCGATGAAATTCCCCGTCGTCCTCTTGCTCAGCTTGACGCTTGCGATGGATGGCGTCGCCGAAACCGAACCGACTGTCGAGTCAGTGCCGATCTCGGATTCAGCAACCCCCGGGGTTGCGGTTCCGGCCTGGGAGAGTGTGTCAGAAAACCAGCTGCGCGCCTTCCGCGGTGCAATTTCGACGGCCAGATTAAACCTCCCCTACGGCCCCCGGCCGGGCCGGGACAACAATGTGTTTTTTACCGCCACGTACCAGGTCTATGGAGCCTCGGACCGCGCGCGCATGAGAGCGGCCTATCGATCGCGGGGCTACACTCACTGGGCCATCGGGCCGGTTGGGCGGAGAGCGCCGCTCTATCACAATCAGTATCCGGCTGCGCCTTTCGACAGCATTGGGGAGCCGGACCGATACGCTGACCTTTTGGCGGAGCTGTGGCATGACGGAGTGATTCCCGTCTACTTTGCCCTACCGGACACTCCCGATTACATGGGCGCCGACGGTTGGAACTGGGAGGCTGTCGAGCGCGACCTGACCCCGATTTACAGCTCAACGCGGTGGCAGTCCCTGGTCCGGGTGGTGGCGCTGGCGTGGGAGCCGGACATTCCGGCCGCGGAATGGCAACGCGGCGTGCATTGGCTGGCCCGAGTCTTTCCAAATGCGCTGCGGTATGTCCATTTGCCGGCGGACCACTTCGTTCCGTGTCGTTCGTCCGAACTCGGTCAAAACGGGGGTGTGATTCCCAGCGAAGGTGCTGCGTGGCGGCCCGTGGGACCGTTGATCCACGGGATCCTGTTTCAATTCGGTGCCATGGGCCAAGACGGGTCGGACAACGGAGGCCGAACACCACGGCAACAGTTTCTCTTCAACCTCTGGGAACAGTGCCGCCACTGGCACGAAGGTGATCAAGAGTGGCCGACCACGAGCGCCGCAACCGGCCGCCGCCTCGACGTCGTTGCTTTCGAATACGCATCCTATTGGAACTATTGGGAGAACGTCCCTGAGGCGGAGGCCCGAGCCTGGGGGGACGCTGCGATGGGGAAGGACGGTCCGGTGATCGATCCAGTGGCTCACGAGTCCTTTAACCTAAGTGGCATGGTGGCTGGCTACGGCGATGGCGGAACCGTGGAACCCGCGCAACACCCGGAGTAATATGCGCAAAGTCTTCGGCCGTCCGGCGCCTGGCTTGGCTAATCTGTCGTGATGATGCCTCGCGCTGATCCTGGCGGGATAGACAGATCGGAAGGTGCACCCGCGTGCCCCAGTGATTCGCGGCTCCGCAGTCGAATATTACGGTCCTGTCGCCAAAGGGTCTTTGCCGGGTAGGGGCTGCTTTCTCAGTGAGCAGCTTCGCCGCCAACCGGATCGAGATCGGCGACCGCTTTACGGAGCGCCAATTTTTTCTTCTAACACGTCGGGGGTCTGCATTGTCATTTCGACACCCGCACCCACGCAACGGCGCGGGTTTTCCATCCCTACTCATGATCAACGTCCGGAATTTGAAGAAGGAATTCGGTCCGAAGGTGGCTGTGAATGGCGTCTCCTTCACCGTCGAAAAAGGCGAGGTGCTGGGCTTTCTTGGGCCCAATGGCGCCGGCAAAAGCACCACCATGCGCATGATCACCGGCTTCATTCCGCCGACGGCAGGCGAAGTGACAATCGGTGGCTATGACATCGCCGACAAGCCGATCGAGGCGAAACGGCTGATCGGTTACCTGCCCGAAAACGCACCTTCCTACGCGGACATGACGGTGCTGGGCTTCCTCAAATTCGCCGCGGAATCTGCGGGGATTGACCGGGGCGAAACAAAAGAAGGCCGTCGAGCGCGTGGTGGAGATGTGCTTCCTCGAAAGCGTGCTGCACCAGAGCGTCGAGACGCTGTCCAAGGGCTACCGCCATCGAACGTGTTTCGCGCAATCGATCATTCACGATCCGGAGGTGCTGATTCTCGACGAGCCGACCGATGGACTGGATCCGAATCAAAAGCATGAAGTGCGGACGCTTGATCCGGCGGATGGGCGAGCAGAAGGCGATCATCTTCTCCACCCACATCCTTGAGGAGGTTGAAGCGGTTTGTTCGCGGGCGATCATCATCGATCGCGGGACGATCGTGGCGAATGGGACGCCGTCCGAGCTGAAGCAGCGTTCGGCACTGGCCGGCGCGGTGACGGTGCGCATCGGCGAAGGCGGTGCCGTAGCGACGTAAAGGGAAAATCGACGGCCTGAAGCAGGTCGCGGAAAGTGTGGTCGTGAGCGAATCGCCGGTCACCGTCCGCGCGTTTCCACGTCAAAAAGTGAGCAGCGACGATCTGGCGCGAGCAATCGGCGACGTGGCCCTGAAAGAGCGATGGGCGCTCCTGGAACTCCACACTGAGGAAGGCCGTTTGGATGAAGTTTTCCGCAACATCACGCTGCCCGATACCAAAGCCGCCACGGAGGAAGCGAAATGAAAGCCATCTTCACCATCGCAAAGCGTGAATTGAGCGGCTACTTCGCGTCGCCGGTCGCGTTTGTCTTCATCATCATCTTCCTCCTGCTCTCGGGGTTCTTCACTTTCATGGTCGCTGGGTTTTTCGACCGCGGCCAGGCGAACCTCGAAACGTTTTTCACGTGGCATCCGTGGCTTTATCTCTTCCTCGTGCCAGCTGTCGGCATGCGGATGTGGAGCGAGGAGCGCCGTCTCGGGACGATCGAATTGCTGCTCACCATGCCGGTCACGCCGTGGCAGGCGATTGTCGGGAAATTCCTCGCGGCCTGGGCCGTCATTGGGCTGGCGCTCGTGCTCACCTTTCCCGTGTGGATCACCGTCAATTATCTCGGCCATCCCGACAACGGCGTGATCTTCGCGAGCTACCTCGGCAGCTTCCTCATGGGGGGCGCCTATCTTGCGATCACGGCGATGACGTCGGCGATGACGCGCAATCAAGTCGTCGCCTTCATCGTCTCGGTGGTGCTGTCGCTGTTCCTCATCCTCGCCGGCTATCCGCCCGTGACGGATCTCCTCGTCCAGTGGGCCAAGCCCTGGCTGGTCGACGGAGTCGCCGCGTTCAGTGTGATGACCCATTTCGAGAGCATTCAGAAGGGCGTCCTCGACTCGCGGGATCTGCTCTATTTCCTGTCGGTTATCGTTTTCTCCCTGTTCACCACCAGCGTGATCGTCCGCGCGCATCGCGCCGGCTAGACGGCATTCTTTTCGACATCATGAAGAAAAAAGGACTCGAAACCTGGCTCTACTCGTCGCTCGGCGTCGTGGCGATGCTGGCCATCATTATCGTCATCAATGCGCTCGCGTCCGGCGTGAAGAAGCGCATCGATCTGACCGAGGAGAACGCCTACACCCTCTCGCCCGGGACGCGCGCGATTCTCGCGAAGCTCGATACGCCCGTGCAGATCCGCTTTTACTGCACGCGCGGCGACAACCCAATGCCGGTCTTTCTCAAGACCTATGCCCAGCACATCGAAGATTTGCTCGGTGAATACAAACAGGCTTCCCATGGGCAGATCGAAATCCAAAAACTCGATCCCGTGCCGGACTCGGATGCGGAGGATTCCGCGCAGCTCGACGGCATCGAAGGGCAGCAACTCCAGCTCGGCGGCGAGCCGTTTTACCTGGGGCTCAGCGTGAGCATGCTGGACCAAAAGGAAACGATGCCATTTCTCACGCCGGACCGCGAACAGCTGCTGGAATACGATATCTCCCGCGCCATCTCCCGCGTGATGACTGCGGACAAACCGGTCGTCGGCGTGATGAGTCCGTTGCCGTATGCCGGCCAGCAAATGAATCCCATGATGATGCACATGGGCCAGCGTGGCCAGCACCCATGGGTTCTCTTCAGCGAGCTAAAGCGGGACTTCGACGTGAAGCCGATGCGAGATGACTGCGGATAAGATTCCCGACGACGTGAAGGTGTTGGTGGTCATCCACCCGAAGGACATCAGCGACGCGGCGCATTATGCAATTGATCAATTTGTCCTGCGGGGCGGCAAGCTCATCGCCTTTCTCGATCCGCTGGCGTGCTCGATCGCACGGCGGCGGCCAATCCGATGGGCGTGGGCGCCGGCAGCTCGTCGTCTGGAAAAACTTCTCACGGCCTGGGGGCTGAAGTTCGAAACCAGCAAGGTCGTGGCCGATCTCGATTTCGTGGGGCGCACGCGGGAAGGCCGCCAGCCCGCCGTGCTCGCGCTCACCGAAAAGGCCGTCAACAGCGACGACATCCTGACCGGTGACGTGGACAATCTCTTTCTCGTCTTTGCGGGCGCATTCTCCGGCACGCCTGCCGAAGGGCTGAAGGAAACGGTCCTGCTCAAAACCTCGCCGAACTCGCAATTCGTCGATCCGATGATCGCGCAATTTGGCGCCGAGAAAATGATTAAGGATTTCTCCCCTTCAAAAATCGAGCATCCCCTGGCGGTGCGGCTTACCGGCAAATTCAAGACCGCCTTTCCCGATGGCAAACCCACGGCCGCAACGCCGCCGGCTGGCGAGAAGCCGGAAGAAAAGAAGCCCGAGCCGCCGGCGGCAGGCGAGACTTTGAAAGAGTCGAAGCAGGACACCTCGGTCGTCCTCGTCGGCGACTCGGACATGATTCAGGACCAGATCGCCGTGCGGGAAATGCAGAATCCCTTTGCGGCGGCCAGCGCATGGTCATGCCGGCCAATGGCAACCTCGCCTTTGTGCAGGGTGCGATCGAACAACTCGCTGGCGACAACAATCTCATCGCCGTCCGCAGCCGCGCCTCGCGCGAGCGCCAGTTCACCGTCGTCAAGGAAATGCAGGCCAAAGCGGAAGCTGCTTATCAGGACAAAATCAAGAGCCTCGAAACGAGCCTGGCCGACACTGCAGACCAAGCTGAGCGAACTGCAGCGCACCAAGGCGGAGAGCGGCGGACAGAAGTTCATCCTCTCGCCCGAACAGCAGCAGGAGATCGCCAACTTCCGCGAGAAGGAACGCGACGTGAAGAAACAGCTGAAGGAGGAACGCAAGAAACTTCGCGCCGACATCGATTCCCTCGAAAACCGTATCAAGTGGCTGAACATCGCTCTGATGCCCGTGCTCGTTACCGGAGCGGGTATCGGCCTGGCGCTCATCCGGCACAAGCGCCGCGCGGCCCGCTAATCGCTCACGACTATGAAAGGCAAACAACTCGCCATCCTCCTCGTCCTCGGCATCGTTCTCGCCGGCACCTGGTTCTTCATCTCGAAGCGCAACCAATCCTCCTGGTCGGAGTCGACCGCTGGCGGTGGGGACAAGGTCGTGCAATTTCCGATCAATGATGTGGCCCACGTCGTGATCAAGTCGTCCGACGGAGAAGTGAATCTGGTGAAGAAGTCTGACGTCTGGACGGTGCAGGAACGCGCCGATTTCCCGGCCAACTTCGAGAGCGTTGGGTCCCTCCTGCGTAAACTCTGGGACTTGAAGACCGTGCAGGTGGTGAAAGTCGGACCCTCACAGTTGCCGCGGCTGGAACTGGATGAAAAGGCCGCCACGACCGTCGAACTCAAGGACAAGGATGACAAATCGCTGGGCGGACTCGTGCTCGGGAAAAAGTATCTGCGCAAGGGTGAAGGCGGAATGGACTTCGGTGGCGGCTCCGGCGGAATTCCCGCCGGGCGTTACGTGAAAACGCTCGCCGATGCCAGGGTCTCGCTCGTGTCGGAAACGCTCGATGAAGTTCAACCGAAACCGGAGAACTGGCTGGCCAGGGATTTCATCAAGATCGATGGTCCCAAAGCCATCAGCGTCACCGGCGAACACACCTGGTCAGTCTCTCGCGACAGCGCGACCGGCGATTGGAAACTCGCTGACGCGAATCCCGATGAGAAAATTGATGCGGGCAAGACGGCGGCGCTCAAAAGCATTTTGGCGTCGCCGACGTTCACCGATGTTCTCGCTGCTGATGCCAAGCTCGAAGAACCGGTCACAACCGTGAAAATCGAGACGTTCGATGGCTTCGATTACGAATTGAAAATCGGCAAACCGACGGACGAAAAATACCCGGTGCTCGTGGATGTAAGCGCCGACTTTCCCAAGGAGCGTACTCCCGGCAAGGATGAGAAGCCCGAGGATCAAAAGCGTCTCGATGGCGAGTTCGCGCTCAAGCAAAAGGAACACGGGGAGAAACTCGCGAAGGAAGAGAAGATGGAAGGCCGGCCCTACCTCGTTGCGAAATATGTCGTCGATCCACTGCTCAAGGACCGCGCCGCATTGCTCGCTGACAAACCCGCCGAGCCTGCCAAGCCGGCAATTCCGGGACCGGGCGCCCCCGTGAGCGCAACCACACCACCGGTGGCAGCTCCCAAACCGAGGATTGAGGCCACGACTCCGCCCGTGGCCGCGCCGCTCCCGAAGATCGAAGTCACGACTCCACCGGTCTCCGCTCCACCACCGCCGCCCGCGCACTCGAAGGCATCGGAAAACTCGTCCACCGAAAATCCCGATCAAGAGACATCACGGTCGAAACCATCCCCTGAACCCAAAGAGTAATCCGGAAGCAAACGAGCAAGGAAACAGCAAGGGGTCAGTCCGCGCATTGGCGCAATAATCGTGCGATTCGTTTGGCGCTGGGGTCGGTCGGGGCTCGAAATACCCGGACCGCACGGCCTACGTTGCTGCGGTGGCCAAAGGCCAGACGTTCGATGAGCCATCGATCGCCGACTTCGGTTCGCGTCTTGATCAGCCACGCCAGCGCTTGTTTGCGGGGATCGCATTGTCTCATCGCCCGCACCATTTTCGCAGTCAACCCCAGGCGATCCAATCCCGTCGCCAGCAAGTTCGCGGCCGCCTTCTCGTCGTGGCGGCGCAGCCCCTCCTTCCGATACGACGAACGGCGGCGCCCGGCGACGCTGCTGCTGGCCAGATCCATCAACCGGTCCCGGAAGCTCTCGCTGCCCACATACCACCCACGTTGTAGTGCCCGCCATTCCTGCGCCTCTGCCTCCGGATCGACAATCTCCAGGACTTCACGCATCCGCCGGTCCATCCGGGCGCGAAAGCGGCGGCGCGAGCCCGCACCCTCATCGGGCAACTCCAGCGCGCCAAAGACCCGCTCCCGCCGCATCCATTCCGGCAAACGCGCGCTTTGGGCAAAGAGCGGGAAACTGCTCCACCGGTAACGCAAAAGATCGGGTCGGGACGCCTCGAGCAGGCGGGCGCGCACGGGGTTGAGATGAATATAATCGCTCACCCGCCTGAAATAATCGGGCTGCTCGGCGTCGATCGGCACCGCCTTGTAGCGTCCCTGGAATAGATGGCCCGAGAGGCGATGCCGCGCATTGAAACGCTGGGTGTATGTTCCCTGAAACCATTTCATGGTTGCGACCAGGTTCGGTTCCGGGGTTTCCAGCAACAGATGATAGTGGTTGCTCATCAACACGTAGCCATGGACCAGCGCCCCAGTTCGGTGGCACGCTTCCCCCAGGGTGGTCAGAAATCCGACGCGATCCTCGTCATCCCTAAAGATCACCTCCCGCCGATCCCCGCGGCACATCACGTGATAGGTCGCGCCCGGATATTCGATGCGGACTTGGCGAGCCATGATGGAACAGTCTTCCCGATGCTCCTCTGCTTAGTCAACGGCATTCTTGCTCATATGCGCGGACTGACCCCTGTGGCCTCCTCCAAATCGCCGACCTCCCCGGCCGATCCATCGTCCAGCTCATGGTCAACTCCACCAAAATCCGCTGGTGGTCAGTCTGAGGGAAATCTTTTCCTCCCGTGCAAAATAGTTCTGGCGGTCTAGTATCATCGCGATACTATACATCCGTGCCGAAGAAAATCCGCGAACTAGTCAAGGCCCTCACCAAAGCGGGTTTTGCCAATCGCGGCGGAAAAGGCAGCCATCGCAATTTCGTCCATCCCAAGTCCGTCCGCGTGACACTCAGTGGCCAGGATGGCGACGATGCGAAACGATATCAGGAGCGGGACGTAGCCCGCGCCATCGCCGAAGCACAAACACAATCACCGCCACAAACATGAAAGCAAAAACCTCGAAGAAAGCTGCCCACCGCTACAGCCTCCTCGTCGAATGGAGTGACGAGGATCAGGTTTGGATCGGTCGCTGCCCGGAACTCATGCTCGGCGGCGTGCACGGGGATGATCGGGCCAAAGTGTATGCCGAACTCTGCACCGCCGTGGACGAGCACACCGCCCTCGCCGCCGAGGATGGCAGCCCCTTGCCCGAGGCGCTGGCGGGAAAAAACTTCAGCGGAAAGTTCGTTCTCCGCACCACGCCGGAACTTCACCGCACGCTCTCCCTGCGCGCCCTGCGCGATGGCGACAGCCTAAACTCCTACGTGGTCAAGCGCCTCACCGCCGCTGGGGTATAGCGCGAGGAATCCTCAAGAAGCGGCGAGGGCAGTCGGACGGTTCGGGTGATTTGTCAGCGATTGTTGCAGCCGCCCGCGCGTTTCCGACGTCGGTCGCTGAGCGGTTCGCTCCACTGGCTGGTGAGCCGACAAAATTGTCATCTCAAACTCTCCCTCTTCAGTGTCCGGCAATAATCTGAAACTGAGCCATCCCAGTGGCATGTCGAACAGGTAACAGACCACGCCACTGAATTGGTGCCGGAGGCACCCTGGAAATGAGCCGGTGGGCGTCAGCCACCGGAACGATGAGCCCAACAAGATGATCGCGTCCCGAAGGGCCGCCGGAAGTGTCAGCTTGCAAGCACCTCCAGCGTCTCCGAGATCGGGAGATCAAATACGCTGAAATCTGTCAACCAATCTGACCCCATCACCCTGACCCGGTGTTTCGCGCAACGGAAAAATCATCACCCGGCGGCTGACCCAATCCTTAAATGCTGTCAAAATATGAACACTGACCCCGAATGCATGCTCCCGGAATGCGCTGAGCGCCCAGTCCGTCGAGAAAAGCCTCGTCGTTGCGCCGCAGCTCGATGTCCTGGAGCCGCACGCCTTCGAGCATCGCGTTGTAGGCGAGGTTAAGCACGTGATCGCTCTAGTGATAGGGCAGGTGGCGTTTGAGCAGATGAAGCCGCGCGTCGATGTCCTGCCGCAGGCCGAGCCGGTCGGTCATCAAATGGATCGCACCGATGCCCGCGCAGTTAATGGCCCGGCTCCGATCCGCCATCTCATAGGTGATGTTGCCGGCGGCGCTCATCATCGGTTCGGACTGGTTGCCCCATGCCCGCTTGGGATCCAGCCGGCGTTCAATTCGGCGCTTGCGGTTGCGCAGGATTTTGGGATAGGTCCGTTTCACTCGAAATGCTCTATTTTGGGTTGTTGACTTCTTTTGACCGTCGCCAGCAAACCAAGAATCCACGGGCATTTCGAGCTTTTTTGTGCCCACTCCCCTATCCAATCATACTTTTTTAAGGTCTATTCGCCAGACACCTCGCTTTGAACCCGGCCTTTGTTTCCCGGCCGCATTCGGAAAAACAAGAATAGGCCACCGGTAACCAGCAAGGCATTCAGGATCAATCCGAATGTTGCATCCTCTCTGTGGGCTTGCAATCTCGTCTTGCCAAGTGCAGGAGCGGGCATATCGGGATTGGACTCTTGGACTTCCTTCGCCTGTTTATTGTACTCTTCCACCACTTTATCGTAGACCTTACCGGCTCCGGTGGGATCGGGACCTGGGCCAATTAGCAGCGCAATGATGGCAATCGCTGCAAGGATAGTTCCCACGATAGACAAGCCGAGGCCCAGCATCCTTAGATTCTTACGCATTAGCATTCCTTTAGTATTTGCGATTTCTCTGCATAACGTTCCGGATCACAAGACGGTGCGCCACTGACGTCCGGAATGATACCAGACGCTTTCGCGCCGTTCTGTGCAGCCGGCTGGTTGGGCGACATGGTCACTGATCCTCTCTGTCAGCTCTGAGCAAACCGTAGAGGCCGACGATTGTCCCGCCCGGCAACGCTGGCAGAAGCGCCCAGTTCAAAACTCGAGAGATTGCCCGACCCGTCACGGGGCTGAATCGTCGTGCGCAGAGCGTGAAAATTATGGCAAAGGCGTAGGCAAAGTTGATCAAGGCCACCCAAGGGAGCGACCATTCTGGAAGATGAGTATCAACTGCCCCTCCCGCCGAGGCCCCAGCCAAGAACAGAAGCAGGCCGGAACTTAGTATGGCGAGTAACGCCAAAACGGCAAGAGCCGTCGCATAGGTTCGATTCCGGTTCTTCACTCGGTGCCTTACTTTGTGCTTCTTTGATACGTAAGTGGAGAGGAGATACGCGCTGACACCCATCCAGGGAATCGCTGTCAGGGAATAGAGCAGTTGGCCAAGTCCAACAAACTTCGTGCGTGTGGCAGCAAGATAAAACACGAGAAAAGCAGCCATGAGAATGTTCGTGAGAAGAAGAAAGTTCCGCAGTGGCCGCGCGTCGTCGCGCTGTTTCAATGCCGTCGCCAATACCACCGGCCCAATCGCTATGGGCATGCTGAGACCGAAGCCGGAATGCAACAAAATGCTGGGAATGGGAAAGAGCCCGGCCATGAATATGGCGACGCCGAACATCGCAATGAAATAGCAGGTGAGACGGGCAGGGATCGGTTTTGCATCGAGGTGACGAAGCGCGCGCCAAAACCCGAAACTGGCGATGAGAGACGCGACCCCAACCAGCATGAGCCCGACGTTGAGAATGTTAGGAAGAGGCGAACCATCGGCCCCTAGTTCACTTGCAAACTGGCGAGTAAAGCTGAAGCCAGGATAGAAACTCGCAGCGACCAGGACGGAGCCAAAATAGATTAATGGAATCGCGATACCTGCCTTGAGGGATATAATTTCGTGCTTTTTCATGGATTCTTTGACAATTGAACCTAAGTGCCGTCACGCGTGGTAACGCCGCCCACGTTATATTGGGCGACGAATGTCGTTTTTAATTACGACATTTGTCGCCCATCTCGGAAACGAGGGCGTGGACATCGAGCCTTTTGGCAGGGCGATGAGCGGGAGGGCAAGAGGCATGGAGGGTGAAGCTCGGAGCATCGGGCTTGTGGGATGAGTTGGGCTTGGCTGAAGCGTCAGGAACGACGCGCGAGACGAGGGCCGGACATGCGCCGTGGGTTCCTTTCGCGTTCAGGGCCACGTTGATATGGAAAATCTAGGCTGGAAGATTAGGTCATGGATGGGACTTGTTCAATCCTTTCGTTGCAGGGTTTGTTCAGGAATCGGGCAGGGTGTCGGTGGGGCTGACCACGGCCACAATGGTGGCGGGGTCAGGACAATGGTGGCGGGTCAGTCCGCGCATTTGTGCATTTGTGTGCAAATGAGCCGGGGCGCTGATCCATGATACGGGATGTTTAATGGTCCCTGATTCTCGGATCTTGGCGTCCAGAGGTATCGCACACCTCAGTTTCAGAAGGAGAGGGAGACTGGCCGAGCTAGAGGTCCTGCGGGGTTTGGAGGAGGGATTCGATCCGGGCGAGGAGGCGGCCGGCGGCGCCGCCGTCGAGCACGCGATGATCGAAGCTCAGCGTCAATTGCGATTCGGTGGCGGGGACGAACGCGCTTTTTTCCGCATCCCAATTTGGGACGATGCGGCCGGCGCCGAGGCCGAGCACGAGGGTTTGTTCCGGGAGAGGAATCGGGGTCGCCCATTCCAGTCCGAACGTGCCGAAATTGGTCACCGTGGCGATCGAGCCGCCCTGGTCGGTGAGGGGCAGACGGCGCTGCCGCGCCAGCTCGACCAGCTTTTGGTAGGGGCCAATCATTTCGCGCAGTGGCGTTTTATCGGCTTCGCGCAAAACCGGCACGAGCACGCCATCCTCGGCTTCGACCGCAAAGCCGACATCGATGCTTTTCGGATGCACGATTTTTTCCCCGACGAGCCGGCCGGCGGGCGCGCTGTTTTCTGCGAGAGCGACGGCCAGTGCGCGCAGCGCGTAAAGAGCGGGGCCGGGCTTTTGCTCCGAACTTTTTCGATGGGCGAGCATGGTGTCCATGCGGACGGGGCGTCCGACGGTTGCGAGGGGACGAGTCCAAGATCGCCGCATGGCATCCGCCACGGCGACGCGCATCGAGGACGCCTGCTCCTGCTTGTGTTCATCGAGCTGGGCGAGAAAGGCTTCGAGATCATCGATGGTGACGCGCCCGGCAGCGCCGCTGCCTGCGATACCGGCGAGATCGGCGGCGTGCAGGCCGAGTTCATTCATGCGCGCTTTCATGCGCGGCGACATGTAGCTGGCGCCGGAGGGGTGTGCCGGCACGGGAAGTCCGCGCACGGTGGGTTGCACGGTGTCCCGTTTCTTGGATGACGCGGCCGTTCGCGCCGCAGGGGCTGAGTTTCCCGCCGCTTCCGGGACGGGCACGGGGGCGGTGACATCGAACCCCAGCCGCACCGCGTCTTCCGGGCTGACTTCCAGAAAGCCGAGCGTGGCGCCGACCGGATAGCTTTGCTGGAGCTCGACCAGCCATTCCGCCACGCGTCCAGCGCACGGCGCGGGCACACCCATGGTCGCCTTATTGGTTTCGACTTCGATCAAGTCCTGGGCGTCTTCGACCGGATCGCCGGCTTTGACCGGAATGTGAACGATGGTGGCTTCGGCGATCGATTCGCCGAGCTGAGGCATGATGATGGGAATCCGGGGCAGGCTGGAAAACATAAGAGGTCAGGCGCGGAGTAAGCGGCGCATCGTCGCGGTGATGCTGCGTGCGGTGGGGCGGTGGGTGCCCCACAGGTTGGGATGATAGGGGACGGGAGTGTCCTTGGCGTTCAAGCGCATGGGTGGGGCGTCGAGGAGCTCAAATCCTTCCTGCGCCACGCGGGCGATGACTTCGGCCGTGACGCCGCCCCAGGGCCAGGCTTCGCCGACCGCCAACAGACGGCCCGTGCGGGCGACACTCGCCAAAACGGTGTCGGTATCGAGCGGCTTGATCGAACGCAGATCGATGACTTCGATGTTCCAGCCTTCGGCCGCGAGTTCCTCCGCACAGGCGAGCGCTTCATGCACCATCGCGCTGTAGGTTACGATCGTGCCGTCGCGCCCCGGACGGGCGATGCGCGCCTTGCCGGTCGGCATGGCCTCGCTCGGCAGGGATTCGGCCTTGAGATGATAGTAAAGGTACTTGTGCTCGCAAAAGATGACCGGGTCATCGATGGCCACGGCCTCGAGCAACATCGAATAGGCGTCTTCCACGGTGGCGGGCGTCATGACCACGAGCCCGGGGTAATGCGCGTAGATGGCCTCCATGCTCTGGCTGTGGAACGGCCCGGCGCCGGCTGTGCCGCCACTGGGCAGACGAATGATGATGGGGCAGGGGACTTCCGTGCGCCAAAAGAGCGTGGCAGCGTGATTGACGATCTGGTTGAAGCCAACGGTCGAGAAGTCCGCGAATTGCATTTCGACAATCGGCCGCATCCCTTCGATCGCCGCGCCGATCGCCGTCCCAACGATGGCGTCTTCGCTGATCGGCGCGTCGAGCACGCGACCGGGAAATTCGAGGGCGAGGTTTTTGGTGGCTTTGAAAGCGCCGCCGAAATCTCCGACGTCCTGTCCGTAGATGAAAACGCGCGGATCATCGGCCAGGGCGCGTGCCTGCGCGTCACGGATCGCTTCGAGATAGGTGATCATTCGTTGTCGAAATCGTCCCGCAAATGTTCGCTCGCCAACGCATTCCAGGTCTCAGTGTTCGGGTCAGGAAGGGGCTCGCGCAGGGTGGCGGCCACGGCCTGCTCGACTCGCTCTTCCGCTTCTGCGCGCCAGGTGCCGAGTTCGATTTCATCACCCCAAGCCTCCTCGATGATTCGGGCCCGTGCGAGTTCCAGGCAATCTCGACCGATATCCGCTGCTTTCAGAGCGGGATCAACGTAGCTGGCGTCGTCGTGTTCACCGTGCCCGACGAGCCGGAGCAGCGAAGCGACGATCATCTGCGGACCATGCCCGGCGCGGGCGCGGCTCACGGCTAATTCCAGGGTCGTCAAACAGGCTTCGAGGTTGGTCCCATCCACCGCACATCCTTCGATGCCGTAACCCACGGCGCGATCGAGCAGACTCGTGCAGGCAAACTGCCGGGAGTTTGGCGTCGAGTAGGCATATTGGTTATTTGCCACCACGATCACCATCGGGAGCCGCTCGACCGCCGCGAGATTCACGCCTTCATGAAAGGCTCCAGTCGAGGTGGCACCATCGCCCACGCAAGTCGCACCGACAGAGCCGTTCCGCCCTTGCAGTCGCCGCGCGAGCAAGGCTCCGGCGACCACAGGCACCATGGCGCCGAGATGGCTGATCATGGCGAAGGTCCCTTCGCACGGGCGCCCACGGTGGATGTTGCCATCGCGCCCGCGCATCGGTCCCAGCACCGAGCCGAGGTAAGTGCGGGTGAAATCCAGCACATCTTCGCCGAAGGCGAAACGGCCCGCCTGGTCCCGAATCATCGGTGAAAAAATGTCGCCGCGGCGCAGGCTCATTCCCGTGGCGACACTGATCGCTTCCTGTCCCCGGCCAAGGAAAACGCCGCCGGTGATTTTTCCTCCCCGATAGAGCGCCGCGATTTTCTCTTCGGCGAGGCGGGCGAGAAGCATCCAGCGGTAGGCTTCGATAAAGCGATCTCGATTTTGGGCGGGCACCGGTTGAAGTTCCGGTGCCGCGGCTGCTTGCGACATGGCGGCGAGATTAGAGGCGCCTCCGCGCACTGTGCAACGGTTTCCGCATCCGTCGTCTTCTTACTGGGTGTCCGCGTCGCAGCGTTCCTCGCAGTATTCGATCAGGGTCTTCATGCTTCGAAGATACGCGGCCAGGGCTTTTCGCCCGGCGGCCGCAATGCGATAGGTGGTTTTCGGTCGAAGGCCCACAAACCGTTTTTGACTGGTGATATAGCCGTTTTCTTCCAGGCGCTTGAGATGAAGGTTCAGACTGCCGTCGGCCGCTTCCAGACGCTTCTTCAACGTTGTGAAATCGAGAGCACCGTCGATTTGGAGCGCGGTCAGAATTCCCAGGCGAATGGGTCCATGGACATGCGTGTCCAGACCATTGAAATCAATCGGAGTCATTTCGGCGTTCCATGATCCGAATCTCCAGAACCGCGATGACGGAAAAGGACAGAGCGACCGCGATAAACATCAACCCAAGAAAAACGCCGCTCAGGGTGCCATTGCCCTCCACCAATGGCAGACACAGACCGTAGCCCAGGAAGGGGATGGCCCACCCGAGCAACGTCCACGTTCGCGCGGCGACTGCTCCGACCAAAAGGGATGAACCCATGACGATGAATAGACCGGCCCAGAACGGTTTGAAGGCAATCCCGTATTGGTTGCCCCAAATAAAAAAGCAGAGGAGTTGCACCGCCATCGCTGCATTAAACCACAGGCCCTGCCCACTGATACCATTCACGCGTTTGGCCTCCCGGATCATTTCCTCCGGGCGCCCATCGTTGGCCATCACTTTTCGGGTCAGGCCCCCGGCCAGGGCCAGCAGAATTGCACAGACCAAAAGGCCGGCCCACTGATCGGGCACGAGCCCCCAATGCCGTGCGGTTCGATCGAGCGGCAAGAGGGCCGACGCGATCAAAATCAATCCGGGCAGGGACCACCACAGGCCGACCCACTGGTCGCGTTTCATCCATTGAATCCAATCCCGCCCCATGGCTGGGGCCAGCCCCAAGGCTTTCTGCATTGTCTCGAGGTCGTCTTTGATTCGGGTCAGGTCTGGTTTCATAGCGGCGAAAATATGAGGGTGAATTGGAAGCAATCGGGCTCCAACTTCCAAAGTACTTAACATATTTAAGTAATGTGGCAATGTGGTCAACGATTCTTTTGCATCAGGACTTCGCTCACGGGGCCCCATTTCCGGGGCTGCTGCCCGGCGATCTGGCCACCGCGGCATGGCCCGATTATTCGTCCCGGCCCAGCCGGGCTGGCAGTGATTATCGTCCGCCTATTGTTCGGGTTCCCGTCCGGTTGGGAGACTCACTTCGAATACCGTGTCCGCGTCGCCTTCCTCCGTTCCCTCCCGCGGTGTGAGACCGAGCGATTGATAAGCCTTCTCGAGCGCTTTTGGATTGTGGCGCAGTTCCGGAAACACGAGCACGAGCCGCTGCTTGATCCATCGTTTGGCCATTCCCTGTTCCACGGGATGCAATTTCGGCTCACGCGCGAATGCGCGCTGAATGATCTTGAACAGTCCTGGTTTCATGGTTGGGGCGTTATCGCCGCGAAAAATGCACGGCATGTGCAAGCAAGCAAACGGCATTGATGGAAATAAGGATCAGCGCTGCCTGCCCGCGTCGCGCGCTCGATCGCACGACGACGCTCGGGGAACGCATGAAATAGACGAGGGCGAAACCGGCCAGCAGCCAGGTGGCGAAGTTCTGCCCGGGCAGATGCGCGGGTGGCGAACGATCGCCCGGATACCAGATCCACCAGGCGCGCCAACTGGAGGCGATCGGTTCGAGATTCAGATCGGTGAGAAGAATCAGGAGGCCACTCGTTCCGGCCACCGCGAAGTGATTCGCTCGCGGAAAGAGTCGCAGGGCGCACTCGCGACTTCCGACGACTACGACAAACCATAGCAGCGGAATGCCGAGCGAAACCGGCCCGAGCTTCGATCCGAGTGCGTTGCTGTAGGCTACGGGCCCCAACGGAATTCCGGCCAGCGCGCTCGCGCCGGGAATCACCAGGCCCGCGATGAGGATGAGTCCAGTCCACCGACGTGCCGTGGCCAGCCCTTCCGTCGCGCACAAGACCAGGTAACCATTGATGGCAGCCAGGAGCAGCCACACGCCATCGAGATGTCTCAGGATTGCGCTCAAGGCCGCTTGCAGTTCCGGATTCGCAACCGATTCCTTGAGCCGAAAATCACCAAAACCCGTAGCCCACACCGCTGCCACCAGGACCGTCCAGACGAAGAATAACGGCCACAGCAACCGGACCATCGTGGCGAGAATGGGCCTGCCGGCAGATGAGGAGTGATGGGACATTTGAAGGGGGTGAAGGCTTCGGACGTCCGACGGTGCAGGCAAGCCGATTCCGTTCGCTCGCGGGTTTGAAAGTCCGTTCCGCTGCGGCCGTTGTCGCTCCGGGTTGAACAGCTCGCAGACACGCCCGGCTCCTCGCTTTCCCTAAATTCCGGTGAATTCGGGTGTTGTGGACAGGGCGCGATCGTTTATCCCTAACGGTTCATGTCATTTCAGGATTTTGGATTACTCGATGCCGTCATCCACGGCGTGCAGTCGATGGGATATAGCGAGCCCACACCCATTCAGCTCCGGGCCATCCCGATCGTTCTCGAGGGAAAGGACCTCATGGGCTCGGCGCAGACCGGGACCGGAAAAACCGCGGCCTTTGCTCTGCCACTGCTCACCAAGATCGAAAAGCACGGTTCCCTGCGAATCCTGGTTCTCGAGCCGACTCGCGAGCTGGCCGCACAGGTCGAGACCGCGTTTCGCGACTACTCCCGCTTCATGGACGTCGAGATCGGGCTCATCCATGGGGGAGTCGGGTTCGGTAATCAACGCGCCGCGCTCAAGAAGGGCCTGGACGTTCTGGTCGCCACGCCGGGGCGGCTGATCGATCTGATGGGCGAAGGGGACGTGGATTTGAGGACCATCCAGTATCTCGTGCTCGACGAGGTGGATCGCATGCTCGACATGGGGTTTCTCCCCCAGGTGCGCAAGATCGTCGAGAAGTGTCCCAAAGAGCGGCAGACGCTCTTCTTTTCCGCGACGCTGCCACCTGAGATCGAGACCATGACCTCATGGGTCTTAAAGAATCCGGAGAAGATTGAGATCGGGACTCGCTTCAGCCCGGCAGAGACAGTCACGCACGCACTTTATCCCGTGGCCAAGGATCAGAAGTTCGAACTGCTGCTCGCCCTGCTCGAGCGCAGCAATTTTGAAAGTGCGATCATCTTCTGCTCGACCAAGGTCGCGGCGGACATGGTCGCGGCCAGGTTGCGGACGGGCAATCACGCCGTGGCGGTGTTGCACAGCGATCGCACTCAGCGCGACCGGACGGAAGCGCTGGATGGATTCAAGGCGGGGCGCTTCGAGGTGCTCGTGGCCACGGACCTCGCGGCGCGCGGACTCGATATCGCAGGCGTTTCGCATGTGGTGAATTACGACGTGCCCGGCCATCCGGAAGATTACGTGCACCGCATCGGCCGGACTGGTCGCGCGCTCAAAGTCGGCGACGCATTTACCCTCTATTGCGCTGAGGAACTCGATCACGTTCGCAAAATCGAACGCTTCATCGGGATGAAAATCCCGCGCTTGAAAATCGAAACCTTCGATTACCTCTACACCGCTCTCTTTAACGAAGACGCAATTCCGCCGGGTGGTCTGGCGAAAGGCGGTCGCACCTTGAAAGGCTACTCCTTCGGCGCCCGTCGCAAACGTTAGGGTTCGCGTTGGGTTCGCCAAAATTCACGGTTCGATCTGCTGTATGCGCGGCAAGTGCCGGCCGCCGCTAAATTCGGTGCTGAGCCAGGTGCGGACGATCTCGAAGGCGAGTTCGATCGGGATGGTCCGTTCGCCGAGCGCGAGCACGTTGGCGTCGTTGTGTTCGCGGCCCCAGCGCGCGGTTTCGAGGCTCCAGCAGAGCGTGCAACGAATGCCACGCACTTTATTGGCCACGATGGCCTCGCCATTACCCGATCCGCCGAGCACGATCCCGCGTTCGCACTCCCCGCGCGCCACGGCTTCCGCGGTCGGGCGAATGAAGGCCGGATAATCCACCGGGTCCTCGCTGACGGTCCCAAAGTCGTGCACCTCGTGCCCGAGCTGCGCGAGCAGCGGCTTGATCTTTTCTTTGTAAGCAAATCCGGCGTGATCTGAACCGATGGCAATTTTCATATCGTTGGGATGCGCTCGTTCGTGGTGATTTCCGTGGTCACTTGCGAGATTGGAGAATGCGTCGGGAATCGTTCAGAATCACGCCCTGGAAGCCCATGCGCAGCGTGTCGGGATTGGTGGCGTGCGCGATGGCTTCCTCCCGCGTGATCCGATTTTCTGCCACCAGGTTGACCAGAGATTGGTCGAACGTTTGCATGCCGTCGCCGTTGTTAAGTTCCATCAGGCCGAGGAGTTGGTCGGCTTCGTCATTGGTTACGATCTTTTGGACGGCGGAATTCGTGATCAGGATTTCGACGGCCGGAACGATTTCGCGTGTCGTGGCGTTGACGAGACGCTGGCAGACGACGGCCCGGAGCGTGGAGGCGAAAAGCCGGCGGGCGTAGTCGCGTTCGCCTTCGGGGAAAAATTCGACCACCCGTTGCACCGATTTCGGGACATCCGACGTGTGCAGCGTGGCGATCACGAGATGCCCGACGTTGGCCGCGCTCATGGCTGCGGCCGCACTCTCGGCGTCGCGCATTTCGCCAATCGCAATCACATCCGGATCCTGCCGCAGGACATGGCGCAATCCGGAGGCAAAGGATGGAGTGTCGAGGCCGATCTCGCGCTGTTCGATGATCGATTGTTTGTCTTCGAAGAGAAACTCGATCGGATCTTCCAGCGTGATGATGTGGCGGCGCTGGGTCGCGTTAATGTGCTCGATGATGGCCGCCAGCGTCGTCGATTTTCCCGAGCCGGTGGACCCGGCGATAATGACGATGCCACGCGTGGCGGTGGCGATGCGTCCGACGGTGCTGGGAAGGTGCAGCTCATCAAAGTTGCGGATGTTCCCCTTCACGAGCCGGATGGCCAATGCCACCTGGCCCCGCTGCTGATACGCGTTGGTCCGAAAACGGCCGCCATCGGGCAGCGCAAACGCAAAGTCCACCTCGTGATTCTTTTCCAGCCGTTCCCGCGCATGTGGGGGCACAACTTGTTGCATTACCGTCTGCATCCAGGCTTCGGAGGGTGTGGGCGCGTCGATGGGAGTCAGTTCCCGATCGATGCGCAACATCACGGGCGCATTGCTTTTGATGTGAATATCGGAGGCGCCCGCTTCATTGGCGGCGCGGAGGATGGCTTCAAACGTCTGGTCCATGAGCAGGGAGGCAATGCGAAAGGTTCAATGGGCGGCGGCGAGGATATCGTCGAGACGGTCCACACAAAACTGTGACCAGCTTTCCATCGCGTCGCGCCGGGCGCGGAGTTGGTCCCGATCGAGAAACTGCAACTCAGTGATCATGGCTTCGCCCTTTTGCACGTCATCGGATTCGAGAAGAAAAACGTGTACCACGCCGAGATGGACCTGCCCGACATCATTCGAGTCGTCGTTGAGCAGCGCCACGATGTGATTGGAGTAGGCGGCGCCGAGTTTAAGCTCCTCGCCGATTTCGCGCCGCACGCCCGCGTTGTAGGCATCGCGATCGAGTGCGAAGAGCCCTTCATCGTGATCATTCATGTGCCCGCCGATACCGATCGAACCCTTGGCCACCAGGCGTTGCTCGCCCGCTTTCTTTCCGCGCACGTAGTGCAGAACGCGGCCTTCATGCACGAGCAGCACATAGGGAATGATCTGCTTCATCGAAGGATCCGTCTCCGCGGGCGGACGGGGGGTAAAAAAGTTGTTCGTGCGATCGAGCAACGCGGGCAAGTAGCGGTCCACGTCGAAGCATAGTCCTTGAAACGCGCCGAGTTCATCGAAAAGCGCACGGCGGATGACGAGGATCATTTCATCTTTCATGGTCGCGCGAGTCTCGCGGACCACGGCGTCTTGTCGAGCCATCGTGCGGAATTCCAAACCGTTCGCCGGAAAACATTCGGTCGAATTTTCTGGCCGGGCCTTCCATTAGACCGGTCACCGGTGCCCCCGCGTTCGACATGTCGAATCTTGCCTGCACTTTGGTTTCAGTTAATATGCGGCCCATGTTTCCTCCCCACGGTTAGAGCTTATGGACACATTTCCTCGCGGACCTGACGTTTCTGGATGGCCTCGATTGCGGCACCGACTTCCCGCCATCCTTACGTTTTCGATCCTGGCGGGGATGGCGCCGCCCACGACTCAGGCGGTGGAGGAGGTTTGGATTGCACCAGACTCCGGGCTGTTTTCGAACTATGCCAACTGGCTCGATGGTTCGGCGCCGCCTGTTTTCGGGGCGAACGATCTGAGATTGCGGTTCAACATTTCGGGCGACGAGCCCATTACCGCGACGAACGACATCGGATCGGTGCTTTTTGTAAATTCCTTCGATCTGACGAACAATAACCCGCAGCTCTTCACGATTGCGGACGCGGCGATTGCGCCGCCGGCGAGAACTTCATTTCGCCTCGCTGGTTCCGCTCCCCGGATTGAATTCGGTGGCATTTCTACCACGGCGATTAGCAGCGACATTTCCGTGCAGCCGGACAACGGGGTTGTGACCATCGCGGGAACCGGTCTCGGTGGCCTCTCGTTGAAACGATTGCAGGAGGTTGGAGGCTCTCCCGTATCCCTGGTTATCGATGCGCCGGCGCGCACCATCGACACCCATGTCGTGTCGCTGGGAAGTTCGACTCACTCGGGAGGGACAACCATCGAGTCCGGCAACGTTTGGATCGGCGCGTCGGCCGGGTCCGGCAGCCTGACTATCAATGGCGGCACCGTAAGGTTCAGCGGCGGAACGGCGTCGAACTTTGCTTTGAATACCGATCTGACCATCGTCGCGGCCAACGATGCCACGTTGAGCGGAGTCATCTCGAGCGCAACCAGCGGCACGGGATTAAACGTTCTTAGCAGTGGCACCGCCCTGACGCTCACAGGCACGTCAACCTACGACGGGCCGACGGTCATGGGATTCGGTCCCCTGGCGGTTTTCAATCCCCAGGCGCAAATCGTCCTGAAAGGCAAAGGCTCCATCTTGAATAGTTCGTCCTATGAGATTCAGGCGGGCGCGCAGCTTGTCCTCGAGAATGGCCCGAGCAACCCACTCAGCGACAATCGGCTGAGCGACACGGCGCCGGTGAATTTGCGCTCAGGGAATCTTGTCTTTAACGGAACTCAGACCCAGACCGAGAAGGTCGGTGCCGTTCGCAGTGCGGGCTATTCCGTGGTGGCGATGCGCTCGGCCACACTGAGCTCCAGGAGCGTTCAAATCACTGCGGCGTCGATCGAGCGGGTCGAGCGCGGGACGTTTCGATTCGAGGGATTTCAGCTGGGGAACTCGCCCGGCAATCAAACGCACCATTTTTTCCTCGAAACGCCGCCCGCGGATCTGGTCGGCGGCGGAGGCACGGGGCCGGAGACCAGCATCATTCCCTACGCGACAGGATTCAGCGCCAACGCGTTCACAAGCCTCGTAACCTATAGCCAGCAAACAGGAATTCGTCCCCTCAACCTGGACACAGAATTCACGACGAACCTGTCCGGGGCAACGTCCACGCAAAATGTCCGCCTGACTGGAAGTGTGACGAACAATGCGGCGCTGACCGTGAATTCGCTGCTATTGGATTCTGCCAACGGAATATTGGGTGGCACCGGCACATTGTCGATCGCGAGTGGGACGATATTCAGCCGGCAGGGACAACCCATCATCCGAAATGACCTGTCGTTTGGAGCGACTGAAGCGATCGTATTTGTCAGTAACGAATTAGCGATCAACGGAGTCATCAGTGGCGCGAACGGACTCACCAAGTCGGGCAATGGAACACTCGAGCTCGGTGGCGCAAATACGTTCACCGGTCCATTGACCATCAACTCAGGATTGATCCGGCTCTCGTCACCCGCGAATCTCGGGGGAGATTCGTCGCCGATCATTCTCAATGGTGCGCGTGCAGGATTGCAATATGAGGGCGCTGGACCGCTGGTGATCGAACGGCCGATGGACGTTCGCACGGGATTAGGTTGGTTTGATGCGGGTTCCCAATCCAGCGCTGGCTCGCTCCAATTAAATGGCGTCATTAGCGGCGTCGGCGGCCTATACCTCGGGAATATTGATTCCAATCCAGCGCGCGAAATTCACCTGAATGCCGCCAATACTTATACTGGCCCGACGGTTCTCGACAATGGACATGTAACCATCGTTTCTGATGCGTCTTTTGGTGCCGGCGGCGATCTTGCATTAAATGGCGTGCTCACATTGGCGGGCGATTGGAACGCTACCCGGCGTATTTCGGTGAGTGGGGTCAGCACCGTGAACACGGCTGGCTTCGATGCAAACTGGCACGGTCTTTTGACCGGCAGCGCGGAATTGATCAAAGGGGGTGAGGGCACATTGCGCATTGCCTCCGAGAACCTCTTTGCCGGTGACGTGACGGTGGAGGGGGGAACGTTCGCGCTCGCCGATGAGGGCCGGCTATTGAGCACCCGGACGGTTCGGGTTGGGAGCGGAGCAATCCTTTCCCTCGACAACGTCGCCCAGGCGTCGAACACGCGTCTCCGCGATACCGTGACGGTTTTGCTAACCGGTGGACGCCTGTTTTTGCGCGGCCATGCCGGCGATGACATGACCCAGCGGATGGGATCGATTGCGACTCAGGTGGATGCCAATGCCAATACGATTGAATTGGAGGCACCGGACACTGGCAGCGTGAAGCTGGCGCTGGACACGTTGATGCCACTCGGCGCAAGTCTTCTGCTCCGGGCGAACGATCTTGGCGGAAAGGAACGATTGGTCGTTTCGGTTAACCCAAATGCGTCGAATCCGGTTGTCCCAGGGATTTATCTTTCCGAATCCACCTCGGATACCCCGCATTCTTTTGCCATTTATGATCCGACGAGCGACGCAAGAGGCACGATCGGCTTCCGCGGTTTGCGGCCTTCGGAAATCGCGTCCGGCTCGGTGATCCAAAACCCTGCCAATGGTGGGACGACTCCGCTCTCGGCAAACTTTTTGGCGATCGGACCCACGACCGCGACCGGCGCGTTGAACGCTATAAATTCGCTGACGCTCGAAGTTGCGGCGGGGCTCGATCTGACGGCGGGGCAATCACTGCAGATAGTGAGCGGCGGCATCCTTGCCCGCGAAGGCAGCCAGCCGTCGATCTCTGGAGGCACTATCGACCTTGGATCTGGAATGGCCACGATCTACACGGGTGGCGAGACGACGATTTCGTCCGCCATCACCGGCGATTCGTTTCGGAAGCTCGGTCCGGAAACGTTGCACATCCTGGGCCCGGTGGATTTGAACGGTCCATTGATGATCGAGGAGGGCAGGATTCGTCCGGATGGAAATGCTGGGCTCGCATCCACCGCTGTTCAGGTCGGGAGCGCCGGCGTGCTCGATTTGAATGGCGCCTCCGCTTCCGTGGGGGCACTCCATGGAAATGGCCGGGTGAACATTGGCTCGACTACCAAGGCCACGTTGACGATCGGCGATGCGGCCCAGGATACGGACTTCAGCGGAACCATTGCTGGAACGGGCGGTTTGATCATTGGCGACGCCGGAAATGATAGCGCGCTGCGCCGCTTTTCGGGAATGAATACATTCGCTGGTGGCGTGGTGCTCGAAGGAGGCAGGCTCGAAGTGGCTCATCCGTCCGCGTTGGGGACTGGCGTGCTAACCGTAAACGGAGGCGCACTCTTTACGGATTCAGGGCAGACGATAAATAATCCGCTCACGCTGAATGCGAACGTGCGCTTTCAGGGAACCGGCCAAACCATTTTGAGCCCGCGGGCAGGAGCAAATGGAGCGGGCGGGGTCGAGGTGTGGGGTTCAGGCGGTCTCGAAATCCAGTCTGCTGCTGGCTATACCGGTGAGACACGCACCGTTGGGAATCGCGACGAACTGGGTTCGACAGCGCCCGGACCGATTGCGTTAACCGGCGCCAAAGGCGCACTCACCGCAACGGCAGCGATTCGCGTCGCTCCAGGAAGCCAGCTTCTAATCGATAACACGGTGGTTCTCTCGGGTGGCGCGACCGGGCGCATTCCCGATGCAGCACCAGTCTATCTCAATCAGAGCGAGTTTCGACTCAGTGGAAACAGCGCGACGTCGATAACGGAAACGACCGGCGCATTGCATGGCACGGGTTACTCGACCGTTTCCGTCGCCCGTGCGGGGTTCACAAACGTGAGCTTGCATGCGGCCGGTCTCGAGCGCGAAGAGCGGGCGACATTCCTCTTCCGCGGAACGAACTTGGGCACTGCTGCTGCAAACATCATGGTCGCTACTTCGCCTACCGCGGACCTGGTCGGCGGCGGCGGAGTCGGGCCTGATACCAGCATCCTCCCGTATGCGATTGGTGACACCGATGCGGCGGGATACGGATCCAGTCTCGTGACTTATGACGCGGTCCAAGGCATTCGCCCTCTGCACGAAGGGACCGATTATGCCGTATCCCTCGCAAGCGCTGCGCCGACCAATAATGTGCGCCTCGGATTTACCGAAACTCTTTCTGCACCGCGAACGATCAATGCGCTCAAGCTGGCCGGTGGTGCAATTGAAGGTTCGGAAACGCTCACGATCACCAGCGGGACGATCATGAAGGGCGGAACGAACAGTGCGTCGATTTCGACAGACCTCGATTTTGGCACGCGCAGCGCGAACATTTTCGTCCCAGGTCCCGTCGATACCATCGGATTTGGGCCGCTAACGTTAACCGGCACGATCCATGGCTCTGCTGGTCTGACCAAGACAGGTTCAACCGATTTGGTTCTGTCCGGGGATAATCAAATCATCGGACCGATCACCGTCCAATCAGGCCGCCTCGTGCTGGCGACGCCGGTCGCCATCGGGGCGGACTCGAACGAAATCGTTCTAAATGGGGGCGGGATCGTTTTTCAGGGGCATGACGTTCACCGCCCCATTCGATTGAGCGGATACGGGTCAAGCATCGGCAACCGAGGCGACACGCCCGCGGTCATAAACAGCGTAATTTCAGGGGATGGAAACCTGATCGTCGATGGGATCCAACCGGTGACTCTGGCAGCAGCAAATACATATACGGGCATGACTCAAATCAGCGGACGCGTCGGCATCGTGTCTGATGCATCGTTCGGGGCCGGAAAAGTTGTGAAAATCGATGGGACCGGAATAATCGATTTGCTGGGCGATTGGACCACTAATCGGACCTTGGAGTTCGCGCAGAACAGCCGCGTGACTTTCAATACCGAAGGATTCGATGCTGAAATGAATGGACCCATCACCGGGAATGCGGGCGGATTAATTTTTAAGATCGGCGAGGGGAACCTTCGAATCGGGGACGGCGGAACGAATACAGTATCCGTAATCGTGAAAGGCGGCGTGTTCACGGGCTTTGGCGAGTTTGAACAGGCAGACGTCGGGGTAAACGCCGTATTGGCTGGTGACGCGAACTTTCACACCCTGATTGCACTTGAAGGAACGTTGGCACCTGGCGAGAGCGTGGGCGTCATTTCGGCGAAAGACATTTCCTTCAAACCGAACAGCAAACTGGAGATTGAATTAGCGTCCCGGACAAACTTTGATCGCCTCACGGTTTTCGACTCTGTGGTTTTCAACGGTCTCACCGATCTCGATCTCGATCTCGCATTTGATCCTGTCGATTTTGTTGATTCGTTCATGCTCGTCGAGCACGGCGGATCCAGCCCGGTGGAATTCCGACTCAACCCCGCCGGCTTTGCCATTGACGGAGTTGCTTTGAATGAAGGGGATCGGTTTCTGGTCGATGCTCAAGAATTCTCAATCACGTATGCTGGCGGCGACGGCAATGATGTCGTCCTTTATGCGATTCCGGAGCCAGGCTGCGCGTCTCTGCTCTGGGCCGGGGTGGTCTTCTGTTTCCGTCGAAAGCTGCTGCGCTGCTGAACTCAATCTGTTCCGAGCACACGAACCCACGCGGATTTGGCTGCGGGCTACGCCTCGGCCAGGGAGCTCCAGGACAGCACTGAGTTTCTCGCGCACACCCGGCATGAAGACACGCGGACGATGAAACACTGCGACATGCGCCGAGCCCTTCGAGAAAATCGTCACGCAACCGTCGTCGGCGAAAAGGGTGAGGTGTTGGATGGGGCCAGCGCCCAGGCGTTTCTCGCGACCAGCCAGGGCTTGGGATAGGGCGGGAAACAATTCATTCATCACCGAGGCATCAAATCCGTCGGGCCAGCGTCCGGCGACCGCGGATTCGTGCCGGACGCTGAGCGCGCAGCCCTGCAAGCCAGCCAGGCCGACAAGATGGGCCGCGACAGTCGCCAGGGAATGATCACCCGTTAGTTCGAGCAGGTTGGCCGCGGCCTGTAGTTCAAGAGCGCGTGGGGGTTCCGGTTCAGCCGTGGGCACGGATTCAATCTGCGGATCCGTAATCTGAGTGGAGGCCTCTGGCGCATCGAAAACGGGCGGTGGCGCGAGCAAAACGACCGGAAACTGCGACGTCGGCCTTGGTTCGTCGGCCAACAGAAATTCTACCGATTGTTCAGCCACCTCAGGCGACAGCCGAAGCGGAGCATCCGTCAAGACCCACCGCAATGAGGAGGGCGGCGCCTCTTCACCCGGGGTCGAGTCGGCCGCGTTCTCCGTGAGAGGGGCGCCAGTCGGGTCGGGAGTCGATCCAGTGGGTTCCGAATCGGATTCGTCCGATTCCGTGTCCGGCAAAGTTTCGTCCATGACCGCCGCCTCACCGGGGACGCCGATCACGGGCTCGATGTGGTCGGTCGGTTTCGCCGGTGAATCGGTGCTGCCGGGAGGCGATGGCTCCGCCGTTTCCTCGTCCAGTTCATCAACGGCAGCCGGTTCCCCTGACTCCTCTGATCCGGGTTCTTCCGGGACTTCCGGGTGAATTTCTGGCGCCACGACGTCCGCTTCGGGAGGCGCCGCCATCTCCGCCGCAGGCTCGGCCTCCGGCGGCGCGATAATTTCCGTCGCTTCGTGTACGGCTTCGGGAATCGGTGTTTCCGACACCACGCTGCTATCCGGGGATGGCGCGGGAGCGGGAGCTTGTTTCGCGATTGGCTCCGAAGGATCAGAAGACGTGGACGGCGGAACAACTTCAGCCGCTGGCTCGGATGGAGCGGATGGAGCCGCGCTCGTGGCACGCGACACGCGCTTGAAAACGTCGATGCCCTGAAAAATTGAATCCTTTGCCAGCATGACTCCACGCTTTCTTGCTTTCTCGGCCTCGAGCCAGGCCCTGGGTGAATCGAGGGCAGTCGGAGCCGTCGGAGTTTTGATGGGAGCGGGCGCGGTCGGTGAACGCGGGGCGGACATCGGCTTGGTTGCGGGAGTTCGCGCGGGCAGATTCAGAAAAATCTCGTCCAGCGGCAGCGGCACGCGAATATCATTGCGGGCTTGGAAATGCGCCGCCAGGTCGGGGGGCAGCGCGGCGATAAAACGCGCGGAGGACACGTCCACCTTTCCGTGCGGAAGCTGGCGCTCGATGGGCGCAAAAGGAAAGGTGACTTTGTCAGTATCCGAGACGGGCGGTTTCCCGGCCTTGAGAATCTCGGCCGGACAGGTGCGAAGGATGGCTGCGAGACTCAAGGAAATCAGTACCTCTCCGGTGGCGACCGGTGCAGCGACCGTCTCCGGAGCTTCTCCAGCCACCGCGAGAGCCGGCTCGGGACGGGCGGAGTCGGCAGATTGCCGGCTTAACTGCTCAATGATTTTGTGCAGAGGAAGGCGAATCATCAGCTCGCCGACGAACGGTTGCCGAAAAAGTTCAGGCACGCGTTCGACGATTTTTGAAAGAGCCACTGCCACCCGCCCGCGGGAAAAATCCGTGTTGAGTTCGTCGAGTCGAAAATGCAGTTCCCGCCCACCGTCATGCGTGCCACTCTTCAGCAGCTCCAGTGGGATGCGAGGAAGGACGTCGCTAACAGTCACGATGATCAACCGGGGATCCCGGCGCAAAACTCCGGGTCGCTCAATCATGCCGGACCGGAAATGGGGAGCGCGAGATCGGCCGGGGGTGATCACCGTGCCGAGCGATCGCGGGGAATACGCTTTCGGCGAAGGGACGAGGGCCGGTCGCGGATGGCTCGCGGGAGTTGCCGCCGACGGATTTCCCGCGGGTTGCGCAGTGTTGCGCGGTCCGGCGGCGGGTGGGGCCGGGTTGCCTCCGGTCGGCTGGCTGATCTCCTCCCGCGCAGATGAATTGCTTTTGAAGAGGTGATCAAAGAGGCCCACGTCGAAGAGAGGTTACGTGTCGTCGGCGGTAATCCCGAGGACTTCCTCCAGTGTCGTAATCCCCTCGCGGGCTTTGTCAATGCCGACCATTCGCAGGCTTCGCATCCCTTCGGAGAGCGCCTGGTTTTTGATGACGGCAGCGCTGGCGCGCTTGATGATCAGCCGGCGGATGGTCTCGCTCACGGGCAGGACTTCAATGATGGCGGCCCGACCGGAATAGCCGCGGCGCTTGCAGCGATCGCAGCCGGTGCCGTGGTAGAAAATCGTGTCGCCTTCTTCTTCCATTCCCAATCGACCGAGCATTTCCGGCTCGGGGATTAACTCCTCCTTGCAGTTCGAGCAAACGCGGCGGACGAGACGCTGGGCGCAGGTCAGGATGACCGACGACGAAATCAGGAAGGGCTCGATTCCCATGTCGTCGAGACGGCTGATGGCGCCGGCGGCATCGTTGGTATGGAGGGTGGAGAGCACCTGGTGACCGGTGAGCGCAGCCTTAACGGCGATGTCGGCGGTTTCGTTGTCACGAATCTCACCGATCATAACGATGTCCGGATCCTGACGCAGAATCGAACGCAGTGATTCGGCAAAACTGAGGCCGATATCGCTTTTCACCGCGACCTGATTGATGCCGCCGATCTGATACTCGATCGGGTCTTCGACCGTCACGATGTTGTATTGCGGGTTGTTGAGTTCTCCGAGGACGGAGTAGAGCGTGGTCGTTTTTCCGGAACCGGTGGGGCCGGTGACGAGGATCATTCCGTGCGGCGCATCGACGGCTTTGCGGAAGACGCCGAGGGTGTAGTCGCTCATCCCGAGTTGATCGATGCTGCCGGCCAGCGAGCCCTTGTCGAGCAGACGAATAACGATTTTTTCGCCATAGACCGTCGGGAGAATCGAAATACGAAGATCGACTTCCTTGCCACTGACTCGAATCCGAAAACGTCCGTCCTGGGGCAGGCGACGCTCCGCAATGTCGAGTCCGGCGAGGATTTTGATGCGCGAGGCGATCGGCATCTGGAGGGCTTTCGGTGGCGAACTGGCCTCGATCAATGCGCCGTCCACGCGGTAACGAAGTTTGAGCACTTTTTCGAAAGGCTCGATATGAATGTCCGAGGCCTTTTCCTTGAGCGCCTGGACGAGGATCAGGTTGACGATCTTCACCACGGGCGCGTCCTCGGATTCGACGGCCAGGCGATCGAGATCAATATCTTCCCGTTTTTCGCGAACTTCTTCGACGGCGGTGTCGTTCTGGCTCGCCTCCTTGAGCACCTGATCCATGGCGGCACTGGCGCTGCCGACCCCGCTGAGCGCTTCGTTCACCGCGCGCTCGGTGGTGATCATGGGCACGATTTCGAGCTTCGTGCGCTGGCGCAGATCGTCGAGGGCGAGGACGTTGAGCGGGTCCGCCATGGCCACGAACAACTTGTTCCCCAGCTTGCAGACGGGTGCGAGTTTGTAGGAACGCGCCATGTCCTTGGGCACCAGGTCCGCAATTTCTTCCGGGACTCGGATGCGGGACAAATTGATCGGTGGCGTGTCCAGACAACGGCCCATCGAAATCACCATGTCCTGCTCGGTGACGTATTGGCGATCAGTGAGAATCTTCAACAGCCGGCCGCCCTGATCCTTTTGCTGGCCCATCGCCTCCTCGAGCTGGCTGGGAAGGAGCAGGCCGTCCTCGATCAGGACATCCGCGATGCGTTCTCCGAAAGATTTGATGCTCATTTGTTAAGGCGGAAGGCAGACGTGTCCGGCAGCGACGCCGACGGTTCCTCCTGGTCGGGCGCCGCGGGCTGGTTTGAGGTGGCGATGTTCAATTCGGGCACTTCGTTCGCAAGTACCTGAGCCGCGGGAGCAGCAGTCACCGCCGGCGCCGGGGCGGACCGGTTGCCGCGGCCGGGCGGCGATTTGAACACATCGGAAAGGACTTTGATGAGCGCCGTGGGAGACGCGAGATGCCATTGGATGTTGTAGTCCAGAAGCTGGTGCACGGCTTGTTTTCCGAGCACATCAAAGGGGTTGGCGGTGGCGACCATCAGGGTCCGGCTCATCAAATCGAACGGCAGGATAAGGCGGTTGAGTGTGATCGATTCCGGGAGCATGCGTACGATCTGCCGATCGATCTCGTAGTATTCGATCGGGATATAGGCGAATTTTGTGCGCTCTAGAATCCCGCACAGCAAGGTGTCGTGGTCGGCGCCATTGTGGGTGACGATCTCGTCGATGAGAGAGGCTCCGAGCTGATCCGGCGTCAGGATGCTGTTCTTTCGTTCGATTCGCGCGAGGGCCGCATTAACGGTGCTTTCCGGAACCAGGCGGTGTTGAATGAGGAAATTGGCCAGGGCTTCATTGCCATCTTCCACCAACGAGGCCGCGACTTCTTCGGCGCGATCGAGGCCCAGATTGGCTCCCAGGTTTGCCCCTGGCCGTAGGGTGGCCGACGTCGTCATCAGCGTGCCGGAGGTGGCTTCCGCTGCTTGAAAATCGAGATCGATTCCGTCGCCTGAACTGGGTGCGGGATGTGCGGCGGCAGCCTGCTGGATCTTCTCCTCGATTTCGCCCATCGCGACCATGAGTTCCGGATTATCGGGCTCCGCTCTGACCAGGGCCTCGAATTCGAGCATGGCCGCGGAATATTGCGCGAGCTCGACGAGCGAGGTGGCGAGGCGTTTGGACATCGCCACCATCTCCTTCTTCATCCCGAGGCTTTGATAAGCATCTCGAAGAATTTCCATCGACTGGCAATCCTGCGGATTGGCCTGAACGATGACCTCGAACATCTCGATGGTCTGCAGCAGCTGTTCCTGCTCTTCGGGTGGTAAGGGTGCAATGGTCGAACTCATGGGCACGGCGGAAATGAGCTGAGCTATTTCCATGCCGATGTGCGCAAACACATCTCCTTCTTTCGACATCGAGTCCGGCGGGCAGGATGAATCGGCGCTGAATCCGCCTACGCAAAAACTTCGAAGGCAATGGCGTGCGCAGATTCCCTCGCGCGAAACGGCACGGGAAAAAATAATGCCTGCTCTATCCGGTCCTGAACCGGATGGTCCCGGAATTGCCTACTTGTTTGGGTCTTCCTCGCGAGAACTCCCCCAAACCACTTCTGTCGGGGGAAACGGGAAACTCCCGTTTTCATTCAGCATCGCCTTCGGGTCCGCGGTTTCCGCGTGCCCGTCGACGAAGGTTAAAACTCCCTGCCCGCTATAACGTCCGACGAAGGATTTAGCGCTGCCTTTGGGCGAGCCGTCATACTTGGATTGCACCGGATTGGTTTTCTTTTCGCTCGGCAGACCCTGTTCCAGGAAGAGGACAGTTACTGACGGCTCAGGAATGTTGGCCAGCCGAAGGCGCGGCTTGACTTTGTCTTCATTCTTGCGTTGCAGCTTGGTATTAATGGCGATGGCGAATAGAGGTTGCCGGAGCTTTTTGTCGGACTCCGGATACGTGGCGCCAGGAACGTAAAGCGGGTTTTCCTCGGTGTAGAAGGCCTTGGGATCGTTGGCGTATTCGCCGACCGACCGCCCGCCCAAGTACTTCGGTAGCTTGTTATACCAAGCGTCCGCGCTGTCGGGATCAGCCGCGTTGCTCCAGGTGTCCTTACCCTTGGCGTCTTCCTTGGGCAGCATGCCGTCGTTATCGGCCACATACGAGCCTGAGGCGGTTCCGAGTGCCTGCATCAGCTTCAAGGCCTTGACCTTGTTGGCTCGGTTCTTGACGACGTTGATCACCGGGACGGTGATTACGACCAGAACGAGGATGATCGCCACGACGACGAGCACTTCCATAAGGGTGAGACCGGTGCACCGGCGGTGGCGTGAGGAGTGGAACTTTGGCATCGGAGGGGTATTCAAAAATCTAGGTTCCCAGAACTCGGTTCGGGGCGGTGGAAGTGAGCATAACCCGGTTGTTTCCATTGATCTGCTGAATCGCAGCGACGAACTCACCCGGTTTGCTGTTTTCCTTCAGGTGAACTAGATAGCGCAGCTCGGTCATCATTCCAGCCTGAATTGATTCCAGAGAGACCAAATCGTAGTCGTGGAGATATTGGGCGAAGATATCCCGGAAAACGACGTCGTGATCGATGTCGTTCGTGACCCGGATGCGCAGCCGATGGGACGCGCGCAGTGGCGCGAAGGCATCCACGGCCGAGACAATGTAGATAATGGCGCAGACAAGGATCGTCGTCGCGGTGGCCATCCAATACGCGCGCGCACCCACGCTCAGGCCAACGGCCATGGCCAGAAAGATGAATCCAATATCCCGCGACTGCCCGACGTTGGTTCGAAAGCGGATGATGGAAAAGGCGGCAAAGATGCCGAAGGCGGTCGCCTGGGCGTGTTCCTTGTCCACGCGGACGACCATGACGACCACCGATACGACGGTCCCGAGGATCAGGAGGGTGTGGACGTAATCCTGGGAGAGATCAGCACCACGATAAGTCGTCCGATAAACCGTCGCGACCAGCAGGTTTAGCGAGAAACTGAGCAGAAGTGCGAAAACGATTTCCTGCAGCGGAGGCCCGGGCTCATTGAAGCCGATTACGTCGGCGAAGAATTGCAGGATATCGTTCATGAAGGAAGAAGGCGAAGATCAGGATGCGGCTGCCAGGGATGAATCGGGCACATGATTGTTCGAGGTTGCGGCAGGCAGGGAGTGGGGTGTGAGACCATAATGAGGCTTCACCGGACGACCACCCAGCATTTGGTGTAGGACCGGGTCGCCGTCCTCGAGCGCGTTCGAGTACTTGCTGTGACTTTGCAATATGCAGTGATGCTCGCCAATGAGCACCGTGAGCCAGTACGGCACGGTGCCCGTAACCTTCACTTCCATGACGGCGTAGCCTTCGGGCAGCAAAAACTGCGTAAAGCGGCGGTCGTCCGGAACCGGTATCAGGTTGTCCATGCGATAGGCGACACCGGTGTCGAAAGTAACGCGCAGATCTGATTCGGGGTCCCGATCCGTGTAGGCGAGCCGGTCGTAACGCATGGCGCAGCACGGCTTGAATCCACGGTCATGGACCAGCTTGTGCACTTCTTCCACCGTCCGCCGATCCAGCAGACCGAAAGTTTTGGAAACATTTCGTCCCGCTGCGATTTCGAAGCATTCTTCGAGCGGGAGACGCAAGCGCCGCTTCACACCGCGGCCTTCGCATTTGTGTTTGACTTCGACAAAGCACGTCGGCGGGAGGTGCCCGTCCAGTGACCCATAGACCCGAACCCGCAGTTTGCGCCGGCTGGGCACCTTCTCCTCCTTCTCCCAATAACAGTCCCGGCGATCCGTATCGTAATAAAGGCTGACGATCGGGTAGTACGCGCCGTCGAGCGCATTTTCGTCCGCGCGCATTTTCGGCAGGAGTTCCGGCATCAAAGCAGCCCGTTGTTCGCCAGTGATGACGAACTTCATTTCAAAACGATCGAGGCGGTAACTCACGTTGCGGGAGGCGGGGTGGGGCGGCGTTTGTTAAAAGGGAGAACTGGGGATTGCAACTCCGATTGTTACGTAATCGTAACAGCTGATCAGTGAAAATCGGTTCGGCAACTCAGGTGAGTCTCTCAGCATCTGCCTCGCCAAACATCATTTTTTGGAAAAATTTTCGATCCCAAACTCCGTCCCGACCTATTTTCCGCCGAAGAATTTACGAAATGAGCGCAACAAGCCCTGGGCCGGATTTTGAGCCTTCGTGGCGCGGGGCGGTGGATTCGAAACCACGGAGCCCTGGTGCACGTGACAGGGATCGTTCGGCACGCGGGAAGGCGGAAGCTCCGTTCGATATGCGGTGCCGGCGCCTTCGCACGCACTGGTCGCCAGTTCATTCGACATCGAGCATACCTCCACTTCCCGCAAACCTCCGGGAGGCGAAAAATCTTTCGCGGGATATTGGCGGATCGAGGCTGCGCCCATGATGTCGGCCCAAACCGGCAAGGCGAGGGTTGCTCCGTAACCGCGCGGAACGATCGTTTTCGGTTGATCGAGTCCCACCCACACGCCGCAGGTCAGCGAGGTGGTAAAGCCGACGAACCAGGCATCCCGGTATTCATTCGTTGTCCCTGTTTTTCCGCCGCAGTTCCGTTTAAATCCAAGTGCCTTCACCGATGCGCCCGTGCCACGTTCCATGACGGCTTCCAGGACTGATGTGGTGAGCCAGCAGGCGCCGGGATCGAGTGCCTGCGGTGCCACCCGGGGCGCCTGGTAAATGGTTTCGCCAAGCGAATTGTCAATCCGTTCGATGAGGTAGGCGGGGCGCTCGACGCCGCGATTCGGGAAGACTGTGTAGGCCGAGGTCAAATCCCAAAGCGTGGTCTCAAAGTCGCCGAGGTAGATGCCCGGGCGCGCGGGCACCGATGGCAACCCGGCGGCGCGGCCGACGCGCACCACTTCGTTCAGCGTCGCTCGCTCGCCCACGCGAATGCTCATGGTGTTACGCGACTCGATCAGCCCCGCTGCCGCTGGCATCAGTCCCTGGAATTTCCCATCCGAATTTCCCGGATTCCACGTGGGCGCGGCGGCGATCTCTCCCGGTTCGAGTCGGTTGTCGCTGATGCGAGCGCCGGGCAGCATTCCGCGTCCAAAGGCGGCGGCATAAACAAACGGCTTAAAGGTCGAGCCGACCTGCCGCTCAGCTTCGCGCGCCCGATTGTACTGGCTCTCGGCGTAGTTGCGCCCCCCGACGATCGCCCTCACACCGCCCGTCGCATTGTCGATGACCATAACCGCCCCCTGCAAATACGGTGTTTGCTGTTTATCCTCATCGGACATGGCTCCGAAATTCGCGCGTTTCGGGTGGGCGTATCCGTCGCTCTGTTCGATTTTTCGCAACCGCGTATCAAGCGAACTTTCCGCCGCGCGCTGCAAAACTGGGTCAATCGTTGTGTAGATCTGAAAGCCGCCCACCGCTTGTTGTTCGTCGGTCAGCAGCCGCTCCAAATCCTCGCGCACCGCTTCCATGGCGTAGTTTTCCTGCAGGCTCAGCTTCCCGCGTTTGGAGATGGAAATTTTCGCCTTTTTCGCCGCGGCCGCCTCTGCGGGTGAGATCTTTCCCAGCGTTTCGAGGCGCGTCAGCACTTGATCTCGCTGCGCCAGCGCACCCTTCAGATTCGTCTGTGGCGCATAATGAGATGGAGCCCGGATGATTCCCGCCAGCATCGCCGCCTCGCCCAGAGTCAAATCTTTGGCGTGCTTGCCGAAATGCCGGAGCGACGCGGTTTCGACGCCATAGACCCCGCCGCCGAAGTAGATCCGATTCATGTAATATTCGAGGATCTCCTGTTTCGAATAATACTGCTCGATGCGTGCTGCGACGAAGGCCTCGAGGATTTTCCGGTGCACCGTTTTTCCACCGAGCGGATACGTGTTGCGCGCGAGCTGCTGGGTTAGCGTCGAGGCGCCTTGTTTCGTGGTCTTGGCGGTGAGATTGCGAACGATTGCACGCACCACGCCGATCGGGTCCACGCCGTGGTGGCTGAAAAAGCGCGTGTCTTCGCGGGCCAGCAACGCCTCGACGAATTGCGGTGAAACGCCGCTCCGCGGCACGACAATTCGATTTTCGCCCTGGAGTCGTGAATAGAGTTTGCCGTCGTAGTCGTAGACGGTCGAACGCTGTGGAATTTCCTTCACCGCATCGATGTCGAGGGTCGAGGCCCAGAAGCCGTAGATCAGCACGATCGCCGCGGTGAGCCCGAACATTCCGAGCGCACCGTAGCCGATCCAACGCCGGAAACTGCGGTGGCGGGCCTTGGGCTTGTTTTTCTTCTTCGGCTTTCGGCGCGATTTTCGAGCGGGCATGGACGGCGACAATTGGCGCCGAAACCGAACAGACGAAAGGCCAAAGCGCGTGTCAGCCATTTTTCGTCTTTCGCCGGCTGCCATTCCCTTCTACCCGCTTCGCTGTGCGTATCGAGATTCTCAGCCTTTTTCCCGAGATCGCCCGGGCCTCGCTCGCCGAGAGCATTCTTGGGAAAGCTCAAGCGCGTGGCTTGGTCGAGATTCGCCATCACAATCTACGCGACTGGACGACGGATCGTCACCACACGGCCGACGATACCCCCTATGGCGGTGGGCAGGGGATGGTGATGAAATGCGAGCCGGTCTTCGCGGCGGTGGAACAATTGCGGAGCGAATTCTCGGCTGCTCCGGATGGTACTCGCACCGTTTTGCTTTCTCCAGGGGGCCGCGTCTTTTCGCACACGGTAGCCGGCCAGTATGCGAAACTCGAGCAACTCATACTCATCAGCGGGCATTACGAAGGCATCGACCAACGGGTCATTGATCATCTTGTCGATGAGGAATTGAGCATCGGCGACTACGTCCTGACCAACGGCGCTCTCGCCGCCGCGGTCGTGGTGGATGCGGTAGTTCGGCTGCGGCCTGGCGTTCTGGGCGACGAAAAAAGTGCCCTCGATGACAGCTTTGCCACCGGCTTGCTCGAGTTTCCGCACTACACGCGACCGGTCGAGTTCCGCGGCTGGCGTGTGCCTGACGTGCTGCTCAGCGGAAATCACGGCGCCATTGCTCAATGGCGCCACGACCAGGCCCTCGCCAAAACCCTTCGCCAGCGTCCTGACCTGCTGCCTCCCGGCGTTTGAGTCGGCGGCCCAACTGTCGTTCGCCTTCGACGCGAGTGTGTGCAGATGCTCGCGCACCCTTCGATTCAACGGAGCTACCGAGCGGGAAGCTGGCGATCCTCCTGTTCAAGAAAGAAGCGCCGAGCGAGTCGGCCGTAGTCACCCGCCCCTGGATTAGTTTTGGCGGACGCACGGGCGCGATCGAACGGAGTGGCCACCGCTCCGGGTCTACTGTCGACCCCGGGCGTCCCCACCGAGGCGATCGCCTCGGCTGCCTCCACCAGCCAGGCCGGCGGCGGGCCCGGGAATTCCGGGCTTTCCCAGTTCCGCGCTGAAGAATCGCCCCAGCGTGTCGTAAGGTTGTGTCCGTCATCGCTAAATCTCACGTCAAAGACCGGACCGGCGTGCTCGAACGGTTCGGTCAATGGGAGCGCCGAAGCTGTGTCCCAAATGCGTGCGGTACGGTCACTCGAACCCGTGGCAACGCGTTTTCCATCCGGGCTGAATTGCACGTCGTTTACGTGGTCGGCATGGTGCATCGGGTCCCCCAGCGGTGCGCCGGAGATGACATCCCAGAGACGGGCCGTGCCATCCCACGATGCGGTGGCGAGCCGTTTCCCATCCGGGCTGAAGGCGACCGCACTGATCGAGCGCGCGTGGCGAATTCGCGGCGAAATCGGGCGCCCGCTGGGAACCTCCCAAACGCGTGCGTCATCGGCCTTCGAGCCCGTCGCTACCAGTTTACCGTCGGGACTGAACGCAGCTGCGATGACACTGTCGGCGTGTTCCATCGGCGCGCTGATTTGTGCTCCGGTTTTCGCATCTTGCAGGAAAGACAACCCTTTTGCCTTCGCCGACCGTTAGCGACAAGCCGCCGTCAGGACTGGTGATGGTGTCGCTGTGCTTTGACTCGGGACGGCAATCTCTCGTCCACGCATATTTTCTGTGTGGCGGACATGGACAAATCCCAACGTTGGACGATGCCATCAGCCCCTCCGACGTAGAGCATTCCACCGGCGGGAACGAACGCAGCGACCAGAGGTTGCTCGATTTGGCGAAGCGGTTGGGAGATGGCGCGCCCCGTATCGGCGTTCCAAAGGCGGGTCGTCTTATCGCGGGAGCAGGTGACCACTTGCCGATCTGTCCGGACTGAATGCTGCAAAATTTACGATATCGCGGTGTCGCAGCGGTTCGGCCAGCACTTCGCCACCCGGGACCGACCAGATTCGCGCGGTATGGTCGGCGGATGCGCTGAGCAGGCGCCGGCCGTCGGAGCTGAATTCCACGGAACGGACGTCGTCCTCGTGCCCAAAGCGCGCACCGGCCAGCACGCCGTCCGACACTGACAGGAAGCGCATCGAACCATCGGCGAGCGTCACCAGGAGCCAACGGCCATCAGGCGAGAAACAAAGATTCCTCCCCAGCGCTCCCAGCGGTGCCGACTCGCCCCGGAGCTGATGTGTGCGGCCGTCCCACCACCGCACCGTGTCATCGTTGCAGGTGGCGATGGTTTTACCATCCGGACTGAATGCGCCGGCGTGGATCATGCCTGGGTGATCGAGGGGAGCGCCCGACGGTTCGCCCGACCGCCCATCGCGGACGCGAGTAATCGAGTTCGTCATGACGCAGAGGAACTGTGAGCTGTCAGGAGAGAAGGGAGTGCGAATGATCCAGCCAACATCAATGGCTGGTGCCGCAATGCGGCGCCCGGTGGCCAGGTCAAAAACGAACAGGCGAGCCTGGTCGCGCGATTTCCAGGCAATGACCGTGCGTTCGTCAGGGCTGAGAACGGCATCGTCGAGCTTCACTTCGACGGGCTCGAAATTGGTGAGCCGGCGCCCAGTTGGAGCGTCCCAAGTGGCCAGACCGTGATTGGTACAGATGAGCATGGTGCGCTCATCACGGAGAAACTTCATTTGCCGCACTTGTTCCCCCGCGCGCCACCACGTCGGCGACGGCAACGCGAGGTGTCCATGCCAGAGGGCCGAGGCCAGCCGTGGAGCGGCAACCGGGTGATTCGGATTTCGCCGCACGACTCGAGCGAGTAGGGTCAGCGCGTCTGTTGTCTCCCCGACTCGAAACAAATCTTCGGCGCGTTCGAGTTCGGTGCGATCGAGTAGTTCAGCGAGGTTTCCGTTGGCGGTGCGCAATTTCACTGTCGCGTCTCGCTCGGCACGGCGGGCAAGTTCAACGGCGGTGAATCCCGTCAGCATGCCGAGGGCCACGAGGGCGAGGAGCAGTGCGGTCGCCGGACGCCGACGACACCAGCGCCACGTTTTTTCGAAGGCGGAAATCGGGCGCGCCTGGACGGCATCGCCCCGCAGGAAGCGCTCAAGTTCGTCCGCAACTGCCCGCGCGGATTCGTAGCGGTTGGCGGGCACTTTGCGCAGGCAGTGCAGGCAGATTGTTTCCAAGTCTCGCGGCACCGATGGATTGAGCCGGCGAGGGGCGAGCGGATCGCAATCGCGAAGCTGGAGCAGGATCGCGCCGAGCGTCGGCGCCTGAAAGGGCGGACGCGCGGTCAGCAAATGATAGAGCAGCGAGCCGAGACCATAGACGTCGGTCCGAGCGTCAACCGGGCCGCCGAAAGCCTGCTCGGGCGCCGTGTAACCGGGAGAGCCGAGCACTTCGCCGGTGCGCGTTAGCTCGGCCGCGGCGGCGCAGCGGGCGATACCGAAATCGGTAACACGCGGACCAGCATCATGATCGAGCAGAATATTCGATGGCTTTAGGTCACGATGAAGAACGCCGTGATCGTGCGCATGCTGAACGGCCAGTGCGATCGAGTGGACGTAAGCCGCCGCCTGGCGCGGGGGCAACGGTTGCTCGCGTACGAGTGCCGCGAGGTCCGTTCCCGGCACATAATCCATGGCCAGCCACGGCAGCCCGTCGGTCTCGCCAATATCGTGAATGGCAACGATGCCGGGGTGCTGTAACCGGGCCGCCGCTTCCGCCTCGACGTGAAAGCGTTCCCGCGCCTCGGTGCTGGCGAACATTCCGCTGGCGAGGATTTTAATGGCGACCGTGCGTTCCAGCCGCCGATGTCGTGCCCGATAGACGACGCCCATCCCACCACGGGCAATCTCCTCGAGCAGCTCATAATTCCCCAGCACCACCGACTCACCGCCGATGACTGTCGGTGTCGATTCGAGCGGCTCAAGCGAAAAGCGAGCGAGACAACACGGGCACGACGCCGAGACCCAGGCGACCGGCCGCGGCGCGCCACACCGCGCGCAGGTCTCGGTGGGGATGATTTCGATGGGCATCATCGATGTACTCAGATTTGCGGGGGGCATGTTACATGGTATCCCACCCGGGATGAGCCTTCAGTTCGCCAGCGCGTGGTAAAGTGCAGACATCTCCTCGTCCACCCGCGCGGCGTCGAGTGAGTTGCAGGCGAGTTCATCGCGGAGCATTTCGCGATAGCGCACCCGGAGTCGGTGCACGGCGACTGCGATCGTCCGGGAGGCCACCTCGAGCGTGGTGCTGGCGGTCGCGTACTCGCCCGCTTCGGCCTCGCGGGAAAGGAACGGACTCAGGACGTCAAAGTGCCGCGCTTTGCCGGCGGCGGAAAGTTCGGCCCGCAGCCGGTCGAGCGCCGCAGCGAGTACGGCGAGCGCCCATTGGCGCTCGAAGGCGCGCGGCGGCGTTTCATCAGTCAGCGGCTCGGCGCCAAACCACGATTCCGCGAGCACCAGATCAATCGAGATCGGCACGACGCCTGACCCGCGTTTCGCCGCCTGCGATCGTTCACCTTCATTAACCAGGAATCGCTGCAGCATCGTGAGCAATAGCGTGCTGAAGCGGGTCTCCCGCTGTTCCACTCCAGCCAGCCACTCCCTCTCCACGAGCTTGGCAAAAAATCCCTGCGCCAAATCGCGTGCGTCTTCGGCGGAGGCGCTGCGGCGGCGGATGAAGGCATAGACGGGATACCAATAGGTCCGGCAGAATCGATCGAGCGCCGCGAGTCGATCTGGTCCCGGCGCCGCGGCATCAAAGACCATGCCCCAACGAGTGGTGGCGAAGCGGGCCGAACCATCCAGCCAGGGAAAAAGCTCGCGGGTCTCCGTGGACGGATTCGCGCGCCCATCGCGCGGGGTCGATGGAACCGCTTCGTCGGTCTTGGTCGCGGCACCATGTGCGTTCACGTTCGCATGATACGCGCTGGCTGCTCGTTCGCGAGCGAGGAATCGGGAGGCTCCGACCGCAGCGGCCAGCTTTCCACCCGGGACGAGCCTCGGATCCCAACACGAATGTTGCGAGCCGATCGGCGCCAGGTCGCCCGCACCTGGGCTGTCGAAGAAATCGCGTAATCGCACGCCGGATTTCCTGAGTAAGACGAAGAAGCGTTTGCACTCACTCCCCATGAAACCACGTCAGATTCTCGAAGAACAAACGACCGAGGACAGCTTCGCGTCTGCCACCAGTTTTCACGCCGGAGAGGTTGGCTTCTCCAGCGTCCAGCCGGAAACGGCCTGGAGCGGCTGGTTTGCGTCGCACAATGCGACGGTCATGGCGCAAATCGAAACGATGGCTTTGCCGGTGAGTTCGGCGCTCCCCACAATGACGCAATCGCATTTACTCACCGCGGAGGCGGGCGCCACGTTAGCGCCGTCCGGCGCTCCCCGGCGGACGGGCCTGCGACGGCGATCACGCAGGCGCAGGTCGATGCGTTGACCCAGGGATTTGACCAGACACTCACGGCGATCGAGACCAATTTGGTGGCGCAGGTTTTCGGCGAGAATTTGCCGCTGCTCGGGACACACCTGATTGATGCAGCGGCGGGCGGGGCGCCGGCGCTGCACTATGTCACCGGGTTGAAGACGGCTCTGGACAGTGGGCTCGCGACGCTGACGGGCTCGGCGACCTACACGGAGTCTGAGGTCGAGGGGGCGCTGCTCGCCGCGCTCAGTGCCGCAGGAATCACCGGCGGTCCGAATCTCGACCTCTCGGATGCGAGCAACATCAAACTCTCGCTGCTCACGACCAAGGCCTTCGCGGCCTTCGACACGCCGCTCGATGCCAAGCTGGGGCTGCCGGGGATCAATTTGAAAACAAGCGGGATGGCGCATTCGACACCGAACTATGCGCTGGATTTTGCCGTTGGCCTCGACGGCGCGAGCGGGACGGACTTTTACCTCAATACGGCTCCGGGCAGCACGTACTTTGGCATCACGCTCGATACAAAGATTCCCGGCTTCAGCGCGGACGCGAACCTGGGACCACTGAAGTTCATGGCCAACGATTTGGCCGGGCCGAATGCGACCGATTTCAACGCGGCGTTTTCCGTCGCGCTGAAAGATCCCAACAACGACGGTCATCTGCGGACGGACGAACTCGGCGGCGACCTCGTCGACGCCACGCTGAGTGGCGATGCGGCCGTGCGGCTCCATTTGTTGAGCAACCTCGGCACGACGGTGCTTCCGGATATCGCCACGGACTTAAACGTGGACTGGAGCTTCAACAATTCCGTCGTCGATCCGACCGCGCCCGCGGAGGCGTTTGGAGGTGTCCCGATTGTTGCGTTCAAGAATGTCTCGGTCGGTCTCGGTTCGTTTTTTACTCAGTTCGTGAGCCCGATTTTCGACAAGGTGCAGATCCTGACGGCGCCGCTACAACCGATCGTGGACGTGCTCCTCGAGCGGGTTGGATTCCTTTCTGATCTCACGGGATCGAATGTCACGCTGCTGGATGTCGCGGGGGGCATCGGCGCGGTGGATGCGGAAACGGCAGCACGGCTCGAGCTGTATGCTCACCTTATCGATTTCATCGATGCCATCCCTCACGATCCCAGCGAAGTGCGGATCGATCTCGGGGACTATTCGCTGTCGGGGCAGGATCCTCGCAACCCGCTGTTTCAGCTCGCGGACGCCGTTCCGCAATCGGTCCGCTCCGCGATCGCCGCGGGCGCTCAGAATGGCGATCTGAACGGCTTTCTCGCGGGCCGGGATTCGTTGCCGGGGGGCGGAATGTCGTTTCCGATCATCGAGGACCCAACTACAGCAGTTAATTTGCTCTTCGGAAAGCCGGTCGATTTCTTCACGTACCATGTGCCCGGCCTGGATGTGAATGGTCTCGGTTTCGATGAGTTCTTTCGCATCTTCGGTCCGTTCGGAGTGCATTTCACGGCGACCGTCGAAGCGCACGCCTTTCTCGATATCGGCTACGACAGCACGGGGGTCACGCAATTCGCGTCATCGGGCAACCCGGGTGACATTTTCAAAGGCTTTTACGTGGTGGATCAGCCCGGCCCCGAGGCCACGCTGACGGCCCATCTGGAGGCGTTTGCCGCGGCCAACGTGGTCGTCGCCGAAGTGGGAGTGGGCGGTGGCATCGTCGGTAATCTCGAAGCCTCTCTTAATGATACGGATTCCGTGCCGGGGGACGGTCGCATTCACATCGGCGAGTTGAGTAATAGCTGCGTGTTCGATCTCTCGGGTGAAGTCGTCGCGGGATTGAGTGTCTACGCCAAATTCGGGTGGGGGCCGGTGAGCGAGACCTTTGAGAAAACATTTGGAACCGACGTCCTCGCGAGCTTCGACGCGACCGATTGCGATGCCGCGGGAATGCCCGGCGTGCCGGTGCTTGGGCACGGGACCGCGGCGGGCGCGGTCGCTGCTCTGGGTCCGGTTCAGGACGGTCCCGCAGGCTGGGCCGGGATTGGGCGTGGCGCTGAACGTCGGAATGGATGCGTCGTTGCGGCAGGTCGGCACGCTCGAGGATAGCGCGGAAGGGTTTGGCGTGATCCATGTCTCGGGCGTCGCCGGGAATGAAGTGGTCGGGATCATTGGCTTCGGCCTGTTCACTCTGGCTGGCGATCCGGTTCCGCCGCAGAGTTACCCCATCAACGGGAGCGGCCGCATTACCGCGAACGGAGGCGAGATGGATGACAATCTCATGGCGGCGCCTGATGTGCTGTCGCCGGTGACCTTCCACGGCGGAGATGGCAATGATCGGCTCGTGGGCGGGGCTGGCGATGACATGCTTTTCGGCGAGGCCGGGCTCGACCTGCTCATTGGCGGCCTGGGCGCTGACGCCCTCAACGGCGGGGCGGATCAGGATTACCTCGACGGCCAGGATGACGCCGACACCCTGCTCGGCGGAGATGGAGACGACATCCTGGTCGGCGGCCCGGGAGGTGATGTGCTCAATGGCGGTCTGGGATACGATACCGCGAGCTACGTGAGCGCGACGGTCGGCGTGGTCATCAATCTCGAGCTTGGCACCGGCAGCAACGATGCGCAGGGCGACAGCTATATCTCGATCGAGCGCATCGTCGGCTCGCCCTTCGCGGACATCATGCTCGGCTCGGCAGGTTCGGATAATTTCGCCGGCGGTGCGGGCGACGACTCAATCGATGGAAAGGATGGCGACGATCTGCTCGTGGGCGACGCCGGTGCCGACACGTTGACCGGTGGTCCGGGTAATGATTTCGCGGCGTACACCGATTCGCCCGCCGGAGTGAGCGTGAGCCTGCTCACCGGTGTCGGCATGGGCGGGGATGCGCAAGGCGACACGCTCAGCGGGATCGAGAATCTTCAGGGCTCAAATTTCGACGACACGCTCGAAGGCGACAACGGTCCCAACTGGCTGCGCGGCTTTCCCGGCACCAACACACTGCACGGACTGGGCGGCAACGATCTCCTTCAAGGCGACAGGAATGACGACACGCTCGATGGCGGTGATGGCAACGACACGCTCGACGCGAGCCTCGATCCCGCATCACTCGATCCGATGGTCTCCGGCGGACACGACACGCTGCTCGGCGGCGCTGGAAACGATATTCTGCGGGGTGATGCGGGTGGGGATTTGCTCGATGGCGGTGATGGCGCGGATCAAATCTTTGGCGGCCAGGATGGCGACACGATTCTGGGCGGAGCGGGGGACGATGTGGTCCACGGCGCCGCCGGCGACGATTTGATCGATGGTGGCGAAGGGTTGAACATGCTCTTCGGCGAAGACGGAAATGACGTGATCACCGCGGGGAGCGGTCCGGACCAAATTTCCGGCGGCAACGGCAGTGATCAGATCGATGCGGGCGACGGGCAGAATGTGGTCAATGGCGATGCCGACGACGACATCGTGAATTCAGGAAACGGTTCGGATACCATTCATGGCGGCACTGGGAACGACACGGTGAATTCGGGGGGCGGCAACGATCTCGTCTTTGGCGATGATGGAAATGATACGATTGAAGGCGGCAGCGGCTCCGATCTTGTCGATGGCGGCATCGGCGATGATTTTCTTTCCGTGGGCGCCTTGCGCGGGCCTGTGGTGGATAGCGACCGACTCGATCACCTTTTCGGAGGTGCCGGTTACGACACGATCAGCGCGGATTTTTCCAATCAGACCGTCCCCATCGCGGTCGTGGCGGGGCCGACCCAATCTCTCGTCTTTGCGGACGGAACTGAGGCGCGCGATTTCGAGAACGTTCATGACCTCTTCACCGGCAGCGCCGGGGATTCCATCCGGCTCGATGGCGCTGCGGACGATGGGTTCGGCAATCTGCTCAAAACAGGTCCTGGTAACGATGTGATCTACTCGGGAGCGGGCAGCGATAATGTTGATGCGGGTGATGGCGAGGATTTCGTCAACGGAGGGGCGAACGACATCGTGCTCGTGTTCGGCGGGTTCGGCTCCGGGGAAATCATTGGCTTCACCGGGCCGGTCGAAACGCTCGCGGGTGGGATGGGCAACGACACCCTTTCCTTCGAGGGATTCTCGAAAACCATCCCGGCGGGAGCGTTTGGGGCCGGCGGCCTCATCGGTGTGCTCGTGAATCTCGGCACCGGAGAAACGGACGGCGCGGCGCGCGGCATCGCGATCAGCGGCTTTGAAAATATCATCGGCACCGACTACGCCGACGTCCTGACCGGTGACGATGGACCGAACATCATCGACCCGCTGCGGGGCGGAGGCACGAGTCCAACCGCCACCTACAACAGCGGGCCCGATCGCATCGACGGTGGTGGCGGCGATGACACGCTGCGAATCGATTTCTCGCGCTTCGATCCGCTCGATGCCGAGGGAGTGATGACCAATGGCGCCAGCATTTCGCGACTGAATCTCGCGCACACTCTGCAACTCGATGGCTACGCCTACTATAATATCGAACACCTCCAGATCACCGGCGCGAGCAAGGCGGACGGCATCTATGCCTCGGTTCTCGATTTCAGCGATGTCCTCATCGGCCTTGGAGGAAACGACACCCTCGGCGGTTACGGCGGCGCGGACACGCTGCTCGGCGGTGATGGCGACGATGTGCTCACCGGCCAGGGCCAGTTTCAGGCCGGCTACTTCGGCGGCATCGCGGGCGGACATGATGTGTTCGATGGTGGGCCGGGTGATGATCTCGTGGAAGACTTCGCGTTTGCCGGCGGCAATGCGACGGCGCTCGCGGCGGATGCGCTATTCCAACTCGATGGCGGCCTCGGCTCCGACACACTCTCGGCGGATTTTTCCAATCAAACCGTGCCGATCGTCTGGAACAGCGCCACGCCGACAAATGTCGATTTCGCGGACGGTGCCTACTTTCACAACTTCGAGGCCCTCGCCATTTTCGCGACCGGTAGTGGGAATGATTCGATCACTCAACTTGGCCGGGTGAACAACACGATTCTTCTCGGTGCGGGCGACGATTTCGTGAACGCGGGGCTTGGTGTCGATACACTCTTTGGCGGTGCCGGGAACGACACGGCGGTGCTCGACTTTTCCGTCGGCGACACCGCGGACATGGGTGGCGTAACGAGCAGCGGCAACCCGGACGGCGGCAGTTATTTCCGGCCGCTGGCGAACGATTTTTTCAACCGTCCGGACAACATGGTCCTTTCCGGATTCGAGAGCGTTCACCTCACCGGCACCAGCAAGGCCGACCTCCTCGTCGGTACCGGCGGCGACGACATCATCTTCGGCGGAGACGGCGATGACACGCTCGACGGATACGCCGGGGGCGACAACTACCTCGATGGCGGCCTTGGGAACGACATCTTAAAAGGAAGCTTTGTCGTCAATGGCGACGACGGAAATGACACGATGATCGGGGGACCAGGGAACGACATGTTTATGCCCAGGACCGGCAACGACACGATTTCCGGCGGGGACGGCAACGACGTGATCATGGCGACCGATTTTCCCAGTGACGGCTACGGCACCGACTTCTTCGACGGCGGCGACGGCGACGACTTGGTGGCGGACGGCATTTTCAACAGCGGCTTCACCTACACCACTGCCGCGACCCACATGCACCTCGAGGGCGGCGCGGGTATCGATACGCTCTCAGCGGATTTCGGCAATCAGACGCAGGCGATCACGTTCATCGCGGGCCAGTCGAACTCGATGGATTTCGCCGATGGAAACTATTTTCGGAATTTCGAGGCGCTGGGCGATTTCACGTCGGGCTCGGGCAGCGATACGATCATCCTCGCGGGCCGGGCGAACAACGCCCTCGGTGGCGGCGCGGGCGACGACACCATCAATCCCGGACTCGGAATCGACTACCTATATGGCGGACCCGGGAACGACCTGCTGATCCTCGATTTCTCCGTCGGAGATGATGCGAACCTCACCGGCGTCGTGCTCGAATCACCGTTTTTGAATCGGCGCGATTCGGTCTCCGGCGCGCTCGTGGACAGCATTTTTGCGACTGAGTTTGAGCAAGTTCACATCACCGGATCCAGCAAGGCCGACACTTTCAGCGGCACGGATGGAAACGACATCCTCTTCGGTGGTGGCGGCGATGACACGATCGACTCGGGATCCGGCGACGACGTCATCGATGGCGGAGTGGGTGCGGATACGATGCGCGGCGGTCCCGGCCACGATCGTTACGTGGTCGATTCGATTGCGGATCTCGTGGTGGAAAATGCGGGTGCCGGTATGGACACTGTCTTTGCCTTGATCGACTACCGGCTGGGCTCGAATTTGGAAAACCTAACGTTGGGCGGACGGGCGCTCATGGGTGCGGGCAATGAATTGGCGAACATCATTGTCGGCAACGCACGCAGCAACTCGCTCGATGGCGGCGATGGCGACGACATAATCACCGGCGGCTTTGGTATCGGCCTCGCTGGTTCGCGTGAGGCGGATGTTTTGCACGGCGGCGCGGGCGCCGATGTCTTCGTCCTTGGCGATGCGGATTCGCGCTATTACGACGATCGTTCGAGCCTCTCGCCAGGCACCAGTGGTTATGCTGGCATCGACGATTTCACGCCCTCGGCCGGGGACCGGCTCCAGCTCCACGGTTCGCCCGCCGAGTATTTCCTCGGCGATTCGCCGGTGGCTGGCGTGCCCGGAATTGGGCTCTTCCACGACACCAACGCCGATGCCGTTTTCGAGCCCGGCTACGACGAACTGATCGCCATCCTCGATTCACCCGACCCTCTCACCCATGCCAACACCATTGATGCGGCGCTCTTCGTCTAAATCCACCCGTTTCGCGTCTGATCCGGGCAGTTCGAGCGACCCGTTCCTGGTTGTGTGCCGGGCCGCTTTGATATTCGTGGGCTCTTTGGTGGGACCGCTGGCAGGGGCCGATACCACGGCAAACTGGGATGGTGCGACCGGGAATTGGACCGACGCGACACATTGGAGCACCGACCCCGTGTTTCCCAATAACAACGCCCCGGACGTCTTCGACGTTGGCATTAACGCCGGATCGGTAACGCTCGATCAAGCCATCACCATCAACCAACTCGCGCTCTCCGGTGGCATCCTTTCTGGTACTGGTTCGCTCACACTCGGGGAGGGCTTCGATTGGACCGGAGGTGCCTTCGCCATGACCGGCGCCGGCCGCGTCCGGCTCGGCAACGGCAGCGCCAGCACCATCTCCGGGACCCCGACATTCACCTCCGGCCAAATCGTCGGCGGCGGAAGTGCGGCGATCGCGATTGCCGCCGGTTCCACCCTCACCGTGCTGAACCAATCCGCCTTTTTCGCCGATCCTGCCAACCCCGGATGGACATTCAACAACGCCGGCACGTTTCTCGCCCGGGCGACCAGCGGCGCGGGATTCACCAGCATGGACGCGATTTTTAACAGCACGGGCACCGTGCAAATCGAGGTCGCCGGCGGGAGCTCGCACACGCTGTCACTGGCCGGTGGAGGGAAGCTTGGCGGCACGGTTCAGCTCGGCCCCAATACCACGCTTGAACTCGGCGAAGATACCACCCTTTCCGGAACGATAATCTCCGGCGCTGGCGTGCCCATGGTTGCGGGAACTGTCCAGGTCAATGGCGCGGTGCAGACCTCGTCGCTTATCCAGGCCATTGGCGAATTGCGCGTTTCAGCCGGCGCCACCCTCGAGCTCACCGGCACGCAGCCTTTTACGGTCGACGATGGCATTCTCTCCGGCGCCGGCACCATCGGCGGTGACCTCGATCATCGCGGTGGCAGCATCGAGCCAGGTGCTTCCCTCGGCACGCTGAACGTTACCGGCGACGTTAGTTTCGGTCAGGATTCGAAGCTGGTGATTGAAATCGGCGGCTCAAGTCTCACGCAATTCGACCGTCTGCTTATCGGCCAGAGCGCTTCCCTCGACGGCGGGCTTGAACTCCGACTCGATGCTGGCTTCGTTCCATCCACTGGGGACTCGTTCTCGATCCTGACTGCTGATGGCGGTCTGAACGGCGTCTTCACCAACGCGCCCACCGACGGATCCATATTGCAGACCGTTGATGGCCGCGGCGCGTTTCGCGTCAACTACACCGGGACCGCCGTGATCCTGACCGCCGGGATTCCCGAGCCCACTTCTTTCGCGCTGCTGGCCTGCGGTGCCTTCAGCGTCGCGTTTCGAAAGCGCAAGGCCCGGAAGCAAGGCGATCCGATTCGCGATTTCGATTGATCGAGCGATTTGTCGACGAGCGAGATCAGGCTCGCGTGCGCGGACGACGTCGCAACCCAAGTAGCATTCCCGCTCCCGAGACCAACGCGATCGCCGCGGATGGTTCAGGGGTTGGGACGAGCTGGATACCATTGGAGAAATTGCGGAAGTTCAAGCTCGTCCCAGTGATGGAAACGGTTCCGCCGGAGGGTGATATATCATCAAACTGAATGTAATTCCCAATTGCTCCCGGCCCATCGAGCTCAGTCGCCGTCGCCCGAACGAAGCCGTTTATGGTATATTCCGCACCTGCCTCGGCACTGAGAAAATAAGTGGTCGGTCCGACATTAACCACCCCCGTCGTGATGGAGAGACTCTCATCGCGTCCATCGAAACCATCGGGCATGGAATAGATCAGAAGGGTGTAGTTTCCGTCCGGAACGTTGTCGAAAGTGTAGGTGTTGGTGCCGTTGTCGGTGCCATCGACGTAGCCGTTCATCAACCTCCCGTTTGGCGTATCCGTTGGGATGTTCGTCCCCCAGGTGCCAGCACCGCTGAAAGTAAGCGTCACTGCCGTGGCGAGCCCGTCACTATCAAACAGCGAGATGGGACCGCCTGTTTGGCCGCCCACATTATTGTAGTTAGCCTGGGCGAATCCAGAGACGCCTGCCACATCGTCCGGAAACATATCAGTCGGTGCGCCCCCGAAGCTTCCTCCGGCAAAATTGACACCAATCGAGGGGCCAACAGCGGCTTCGGCCGAAACGGTCAGGACGGCTGCGGTAAGAATCGCACCGGTCAGGATGCGGCGAGGATTGAAAGAATTCATAATGTCAGATGGTGATTGGAATGAGAGGTGGTTGAGCTTGAGAGGTGCCGCGTCTTTTAGGACTCGCCTCCAGCGATGCAATCTTTTTTTAACGCGATCGTTACTTGATTGGTAAACTTACATCGTCGGCAGAACCGTTCTGCAACCGCTCACACCCGTCGCTCGAGCCCGCGTTCGTCAAAAAGTCCCCGCGGCGCGGCGAACTTCCCTCGCATATGCGTCGCATCGAAATTGGATTTCCCGCCAGTTCTGTGTCGCGGGATCTGAAGTCGGCGAATCCGCAATCCTGCGAACTTCCGCCTGCGCCATCCTTACCGGCAGACTGTCCGGGGCGGGCGCCTGAGCCAGGCGTACAAGCTGGGACCAGGCGTTGTCGCCCTGCCGGATCAAATAGGCGGTGTCGAAGCCGCGTTTCGTGTCTTCAAGCCAGGCATCCACATTCCAACGAGCCGCGATCCCGGTCGTGTTGACGAACTGGAGCACGTAGAACAAGGTGAAGACCGAAAGCGCATTTCGCCAAAAGAGGCGCCCGAGGGTGGTGCGCCGCAGAATGTGCAGCGCAAGAAAGATGAAGCCGAGGGCGACGAGTGCCAGGAAGCAGCCGAGGTGAATGCGTTTGGCGGTGTGGAGCTGCGAGATCTCCAAATACATCTGCAATCGCAACACGACGCTCGAAAGCAGCGCCAGGTTTTGCGCGATCCAAATTATCGCCAGCCACTTCAAGACCGGGCGCTCGGCCACCTCCCGGTGTTGTTGAAAGACCAGTGCCAAAATGATCGCCGCCAGCACCGTCGCCGTGATGAGGCTGTTCGTCCCGTCGTGCATGAATTGGTAGAGACTCACGCCTGCCGGCAGCTCGCGATGCATCCACAAATAGGTCGCATCGATCGTGTTCACCGCGCAGAAAATGACGTTGACCAGCCCGAGGATCGCGTAGCTCTGCCAGGCTGCCGTAGGGACGTCTGTGCAGGGCCAGGGGATGGGCTCGCGCGTCATCAGCCGTGGCGTTGCGGGTGCCGGGGCCGGGTGGAACCACACGAGACCCAGAGTCGCCAGCGCCAGCCAGAACAGGACCCGTGGAACCGTGATCTCGAAGTTTGCAATCCAGCGCGCAAAACTCTCCCAGGCTCGTGATATCCCGTCGCTGAACACGGCGTTTCCATTGGCAAAGACAATGACGAAAACGAGACCGACCAGCAGTGCAGGTGCGGCGATACGGACCGCCCGACCAATATCCGGACCTCCAGTTTTCCCAGCAGTCGATTTCTCCGCCGCGTTGGCGGCGGCTTGTTGCCCCAACCAGATCCAACGCAGCGGGGCTTTGAGCAGTGCCACGCAGCCTTCCCACCACCGCGCCCAGCCGGCTGGCAGACTGAAATATGTCGTCTCGCCGAGGAGCACACACGCCAGGATCAGCAGCACCGCAACATTGGTAAAACAGATCTCGACCGCCGTTTGTACACAGGCCGGAAGATAAAGAGTCAGCGCGAGGAACGAGCGCCGATTCCAGGCTGCCCGCCCACGCGCGAGCAAAAGCATCACCGGACCCAAGGCGAAGAAAATCGCCAGGGACAATCCAGGCTGGTAACCCCAGAGGAGGAAATCCCCGGCCAACGCCACGACCGCCGCGCCGGCCAGAATGGGCCAGAGCGCGGCATAAGGCTTCGGCGCCCAGACCGGTGAAAGAGCGGCGCCAACCGTAGCCGATCCGTCGCGACGTGATGGCGCCGCGGGCGCAGGGGAGGCAGGAGGCGTGTTCATGATTCCGGGGATCCTGATGGTTGCACTGTCGTCACTGTCATTTAAAGCGCGACCTCAAATGTCAGTAGCCTGGCCGCGGAATCCCGCCGCCATTGCGCCGCTCGCCAGTCGCGGTTTACCAGACGTGATTTCTCGATCACTGCGGCTTCGCGCAGTGTGGCTGCGGCTTGATCGGCGTAGGGCGGACGCTGACTGTTGGCCACTCTGAGAAGGGCCGGCCACGCGCTCGCGCCGAGGGTTTCGAGATACGCGATATCGAGGTTTCGATTCGGATGGCTGAGCCACTGCTCGACGTTGTAGTTCGCGACGGCGCGACCGACATCGGGAAACTGGAGAAGGAAAAAAAGCAGGAAAGTCGCCACGAGGTTCTCCCGGATGAGTTTCCCGATCTCGAGACCGCACCACAACTGCCGCGCGAGCAGCAAATACCCGACCGCGACAAGCGCGAGGAAGCAGGCCACATACACTCGCAACTCGGACAATTGGAAGGATTCCACATAGAGCTTGAGCCGCAATAAAACACTGCCGATCAACGCGATGTTTTGCAGAATCCACACCAGTGCCAGGCCGCGTAAAAGCCGCGACTCGCTGACGGGCGAGCTTTGGTGAAATATCGCCGTGAGCACCACTGCGGCAAGTATGACGGCGCCGATAAGGCTTTGGATGCCCTCGTGGACGAAGGCGCTGGCATTCACTCCCACGGGCAGAGTCGTCTGCACCCAGAGGTAAACCGCGTCGATCGTGTTGGCGGCGAAAAAAAGTGCGTTTACTGCGAATAGCGCCAGCGCACTTTGCCAGAAGGCGACTCTGGCATCGGGGCGTGTCCAACGGCGGAGCGGCCGTGTCCACCAGCGTTCGGTTGATGCCGCCGGCGGCGGCCAAAACAATGCGATTCCGAGTCCGAACCATGCCAGCCAAAGCAGAACGCGGGTTGGTGACCAGTCGATCTGAAACAGCCATTCCGTCGCTCGCCGCCCCATCCGCGACGCGACATCACCAAGAATGGCGTTGCCGGAACCAAGCAACAATCCAAACACCCCGACGAGCGCTGCCGCCGGGAGAACGATCCGGGTCAGGTTCACGATCCGCGCAGGAGTCGCCATTTCGATACCGCTCACCACCCGTCGCTCTTCAATCAGGGCGCGGCCAAAATTGAACCAGCGTCCGGGAGAAGCGATCATCGCCCACGCCGCTTCGAGCCATCGCCACCGGGGATGCGGGACCCTGAAGAATGCGGTCTCGCCGAGCAGAACCACGATCAACACACCCGCTACGACGAGACCGGTAAAACATATCTCCACGGCCATCTGAGACGCCGTCACGATCAGCAACGCCCACACGAAGTAACCGCGGCGGGATCGATGCCCGTGAACCATCAACAGGCATCCGACCAGCAAGACGAAAATGCCAAGCGATAACCCTGGCTTTGCGCCCCAAAGCAACATGTCCCCGGCGAACAACGTCGTCGCGATGAAGGCCGCGGCGACCAGCGTCCGTTCCCCGGGAGCTGTGTTTTCAACGCTTTGAGCCAATGCTGCGCTCATTGGATCACCTCCGATTTCGCAGCCTGCGACCAAGGCGTGGATGTGCACGGCTTTATCGCCGGGTTCGATGTCATGTGCGCCAGTTCGCTCAGGAAACTGCTCGTTCCGCCGCGGACGTGATGGAACAACTCATGACGCGAACCGCCCAAGGTGCGAAGGCAACGTCCGTGACCAAGCCACAAGAACCACGCACAGGCGTGACCAAGAGTCCGAAAAACACACGCGCGCCAGAATCCGAACCCGCGCGGATATCGGGCGGCGAGACGGTCGCGATGGAACTCGATGTGGCGCGCCTCATCGCGCAGGATCAATTTGCACATCGCGGCAATCGGTTCGTCACCGACATGCTGGCGGATGACGCGGTAGTAGCCGGTGCTGACAATTTCGACGATGAGGAGGACGAGCATCTCGAATTGCACGCCGAGCGCCCGCCGACACTGATTGAAGAGCCGGAAGGCAAAGGTATCCGTGATAAATTCACCGCCCACCCGCCTGACGGCCTGCGCCAACAGACGCGAGTGTTCACGCTCCTCGGCGAACCACAAATCCACGACCAGCGCCGCTTCGCTCGTCACCCCGCGAAAGGTTTCCGCGTCGCGCGCAATCAGGCGGCATTCCCCGCCGCCGTCCCCAAGTTGATACTCCGCGAGGGACCGCGCCAGCCGGGCGCGCTTGCCCTCCTCCATGGAAAAAGGTGCGTCCCATTCGGGCTCAGGACGTTCGAGTTGATTGGCGCGGAAGTACGCGATCCATTTTTGATAATTCATGTCAGGCGGCGGTGGGTTGTGGGCAACGGTCCTCGGAACGGCGGGCGATATCCACGAGCCGCGCGTGCACAGCGGCCACGGTTTCCTTGAGGGTGGATGTGCCGGCGGTCAGACCGACCGTCTCCGCGTTGGCAAACCAATCGGGGTCGAGTTCCTCGGCGCGTTCGATATGAAAGGTGCGCAAACCAGCGACTTCGGCGGCGGCCACGAGTTGCAGTGTGTTGTTGCTGTTGCGTCCGCCCACCACCACCATGGTGTCGCACGCGGACAGCAGTTCCCGGAGCGCGTGCTGCCGGTTCTTCGTTGGCTGACAAACGGTATCAACGAACCGCACCTCCGCCGCCGGGCGAGCCGCGCGAATTGCTGCCACCAGTCGTTGCACGCGATCAATGGGTTGGGTCGTCTGCGAAATGACTCCGAGACGATCCGCGTTTGGCAGCGCACTGAGATCCGACTCACGATCAAGAATCACGGCTTCGGGAAAGTCGCCGGACAGACCGTTGACTTCGGCGTGGCCGCGCTGGCCGATGATGACCGGAGTGTAGCCGAGCTGGACGAGCAACTTTAGTTGTTCGTGAGCGTGGCGAACCAGCGGGCAGGTCCCGTCGAACACGCCAAAACCCGCTGCCTTCCAGGCCGCCCGCGCCGTGTCCGAAGCGCCGTGCGCGGTGATCATGACCTGCGACGTATCCGCCTGGCCGACGTTTTCGAGGTGCCCGGTTTGGGCGCCCAGTTGACTGAGCCTGTCCCGCACGACGGGGTTGTGGACGAGCTGGCCCAGGATGGTGAGTGGTCCGCGTTGGGCGAGGCGCTCCGCCTCGGCCATGGCGTCGCGGACGCCGAAGCAAAGGCCGTAATGTTCTGCGATTTTGATGGTCATGGATATTTTGATTTTGCGGTGAAGTGACTTTGTCACACAAAGCTTACGGGCAAAATTTCGGGATCTTTCATTTTTGGGCGGCCTTCACGATCTGCTCCAAAACCGACAGGTATTCCTGAAAGGATTTTCGCCCCTTCACCGTCAACGCGTAGCTGGTTTGCGGACGATCCAGGATTTCCTTGGTCACCGCCACCAGCCCGGCATCGTGCAAAGTGCGCAGGTGCGTCACCAGATTGCCGTCGCTCATGCGCAGCTCGGCTTTTAGGTCCTGGAATGACCAGCTCGCACGAGTGGCCAGCAAAGTCATGATGGCCAGCCGTCCTTTCTCATGAATCGTTTTGTCGAGTTTGTCGAAATCGAGCATCGATCACGCCTTCGATGTTCGCGGCCAGGTGCAGGCGGCATAGATGAGATGAAAAAATCCGAATGTCCCGGCCATCCAGCATTGCGGAGCGGCCAGGACCGATCGTAGTCCCGGGGATGCGACCGAATGGGCCACGTTCAGTGGAATGATCGAGATCAGACCGGTGATGAGAAAGGCCCAGCCCAGCCACGTCAGGGATCGCGGGGCAAAGTGACTGGTCGCCAGCAGGCCGAGCCCGTGGCAGACGATCCACGCCGAGACGACCATTCCAATCCCGGCGCCGAACCATGCCGTGACCGTGAACGCCCCGGCCACGAGGTAGCTCGGCAGCAGAGCTCGCAGCGCCAGGCGCATGCCCGAGGAGACGAAGGCCTCGTCCCGCCGGCGCGCGTCCTTCCAGAGAAAGAAAAAGTTGGACGCCGCGGTGATGACCAGAATACCCAGCCAGATGGAAATAAACGCGGGTGATGAAACCGCCGATGTCTCGCCCGCGGAGCGCCATGGATTCCCAACCACCAGCGAACTCAAGACGGCGAGCGCCCCACCCACCGCGGCGGCCTCCGTGGAAATGGACCGGTAAATGGTGGCCTTTTCCATCAGCGAACGAATGACGCGGAGATTCTCTTCAGCTTGGGCGCGTTCGATCATGGCGGGCACTTTGTGGTGCAAAGTACAATATGGCAAGACAAATGTGTGCGTCATCCTGAGCGGAGCGCAGCGGAGTCGAAGGACCCGGATCAAACGCCTACGGAATGATTTTGGTCGGAAGCGCGCCGGCGAAGCGTTCGCTGTGAGGAAGGCCATGGACATAGGCGACGGGTTTGACGCGTCGTCCGCGCTCGCCCGAGGGCTGTCGCATCGCTCCAGTCTGTCTCGATCCACGCGGCTTCTTTCGACTCCGCTGCGCTGCGCTCAGGATGACGAAAACTCCCCGCCCGTCCTCGCTTTAGCCGTGGATGATCAACTGAATGCTTTCGGGCAATCCGCGCGCGACTTCATCGATCACATTTCCTTTGAGCAAACGCGCCAGGGTCAGACGTTGTGTCGCGCCGAGCATCAGGTAGTCGACTCCCAACGTGGCCGCGGCATCAAGGATCGTCCCCGCCGGCTGAACGCTGGCGGCGTAAACGGGCAGCACCGAGACGCCTTGATCTTCGCCCGCCCGCAGGCAGAGGGACATGATCACCGCAGCGTGAGGATCGTCCTGCCAACGGGCCGGCCCAACGGTCTGCGGTCCCGATCCAAGAAAGACTGCCACTTCCCTGATATAGAGAACGCAGAGGGTCGCCTTGCGAAGCCGTGCTTCCTCGAGGGCGAATCGCAAAACAGGCGTCACTCCCCGTGCGGCAACCATAATGCGCTGACCCTCGACACACTGCGGGCGCAGGCTTTCCAGGCTCGCCGGTGAAATCACCTCCGCCAGGTCACGCGGAAGCGTGAGCGTTTTTAGCCCGGAGATGCGATGGGAAAAGGCGCGCACGCCAAGACCAACACCCACGATGCAGACGATAAAGAACAGCGCTTCCGGTTTCGTCTTGGCCAGCGTGATCTCGACGGCGGCCAGCACGCAAAATGTGCAACCCATGAGTACGCGTTCGTGGATCTTCAATCCGAGCTGCCTATTGCTCGTGCACGACCCAAGATTAACCGCAATGGCACCCACCACGCCGATCGCATAGAGGTGCATGAGCGATTGAAAATCGGAGGAGACGGCCAAGACAATGACTGGGAGCGCCACGGCGATCACGAGCGGGTAAATCGGCACCCCGTGTCGATTGAGTTTACCGAGGCCATAGGGCAGTTCGCCGTCGGCCGACATCATGAACATGACGCCGATCAGGGCGTTCAAAGCGGTATTCACTGCGCTGAGCAACAGGAGTCCGATGACGATCGCGACCACGATACCAAACCAGTGCCCAAACGCGGGGCCGAGAGTTAAGGTGCCGTATTGTTCGGCCAGAACGCGCAGCATGTCCTCCCACCGACGGTGGAGTTCATCCGCCATCGTTCGAGGGAGGGAAAGCATCGCCCAGCCGATCATGATCGTCCCGAAAACCACTTCAATCGCTACGACGAGAATCGATTTGAATGCCGTCCGACCGACCCGCGGCGCGTCCGGGGAAGACCCGGGATCAAGCCGCATGACCCCGGTGAGATTCGCAATGGCTTCCACCCCGCTCAAGGCGAGAATGACGTTCACGAACGCGACCCAGTAGAAGCCAAACCCGTGGCGCTCACCGGCGACGTGGGGTGTCCGGAGCAGGTCACCGAGGGGGACGAGGTGGGGGACGCTCAGGCAGACGATGATGACCACCGTGATGACGGTCGGGACGGCCAGACTGATCGCCACGCTGCCGCTATGGCGCGGGCCGAAAAAATTCAAAAAGCCCAGCGCCAGAATCACACCCATGGTCGTGATGCTGGCATATTGCGCCGGAATTCCAAAATAGGTCAGGGCTGACCATCCGCTCAGCGCCGCCGTGACCGTAAGATCCGCGACCAGCAGCAATCCGCCGACCGAAGCCAGCAGTCGACTCTGCATGCGTGCTGCCGAATAGACGCCACCGCCTTCCGGAAAATACCGGCAGACGATCATGTACATCGCGCCGACGACCCCCGTGAGCAGCGACACGGCAAGAATGATTGGCATCGACGAGAACCCGAGCGTGAAAAACGCGGCGCCAATGACGTAGGCTTTGCTCGTGCCCCAATCGCCGTAGAGAAATGCCGCAGCTCTCCGCCAGTCCACATCGCGGGGACGGTTGACCTTGATTGAGTTCATATTTTCACGGTCTTCCGTCGCATCCAACACCAGGGCATTCCGAGCGATTGATCACAATTAGTGGACGAGGATTCTCTCGCAGCTTACCCGTGGATGATCAGTTGGATGCTTTCCGGCAGCCCGCGTGCGACTTCGTGAATGACATTGCCTTTGAGCAATCGCGCCATCGTCAGGCGGTGCGTGGCGCCGAGCATCAGGTAATCGACACCCAACGTGGCGGCGGAATCGAGAATGGTGGCGGCGGGCTCGGTGCTCACGGCGAAAACGGGCAACACGGGAACCTCGAGTTCTTCACCCACTTTGAGGCACAAAGCCATGATGGCAGAAGCCTGCGGATCGTCCTGCCAGCGTGGGCGTCCGCCGGCCACGGGTGCCACACCCATGAACGAAACGGCGACTTCCTTGACGTAGAGCACACAGAGCGTCGCCTTTTTCAAGGCTGCGTATTCCAGCGCAAAGCGCAGCACGGGGGTAACGCCCCGCGCCGCCACCATCACTTTCTGACCCTCTTCGCACCGCGGTCGCAAACGCTCGAGGGCTTCGTCGCCCACCACCTCGGCGGTCTCGGCGGACACGGTAACCGTCTTGAGACCGACCACCTTGTGCGAATAGGCGCGGAGGGTGAGCCCGATACCGAGCACGCAGATGGCAAAGAACAAAGCGTGGTCGATGGTGTAGGCGATGGTCAGCCAGACAAACGTGAGGATCACCGCGGTGAGCGTCATCAGGACGCGTTCGGCGGCATTCATGTCCAGGCGTCGGTTCACACAGCAGGAGCCGAGATTGACCGTAATGGCGCCCACCACGCCGATGGCATAGAGACTGGCGAGCGCATCAAAATCGTTGGTGCCGAGCGAGGATGATGACTGGCAGCAAAGCCGCCAAAACCAGCGGGCCGATGGGCACCCCGTGACGGTTGAGTTTGGTCAGGGGCCGGGGAAATTCCCCATCGAGCGCCATCATGTAAATGACACCGATCACCGCCACGATGGCGGTGTTGACGGCACTCATCAGCAGGACGCCAAAGATGAGTCCGACCATCCACCCGAACGCATCTCCCACGGCGACTCCGCCCAGGTCTCGTGCCAAAATGCTGCCCGAGAAATCGCAGCATGTCTTCCTGATGCTCGATCAAATCCGGAGCGAAACTTGTGGAAGCGAGAGCATCGCCCAGCCGAGCAGCGCCGTGCCGACGACCACCTCGAAAGCGACGATTGAGATGCGCCTTGCGTCGGCCGTGCGCGCGACTTTGGGCTCTTCGGACGTCGCTGCCCGGATTCAGCTTCATCACGCCGGTCATGTTGGCGATTGCCTCCACGCCGCTTAGCGCGAGGATGACGCTGACAAAATGAGCCCACATGGTTCCGTAGCAGGCTTTCGTGCGGCTCCAGATGGAGGTGGTCCAATGCGGGACGCTCAAGGCGAGGATGGCACAGCACCACGACCACCGTCGGAACCGCCATCGCGATGGCCAGGCTGCCGCTGTGGCGGGGCCCGAAGAAATTGACGACGCCCAGCAGGCACGATGATTCCCATGGTGGCCAGGGCGGCGTAGTGCTGCGGGCACGCCGAGATAGATGATCGCCGCCCAGCCGCTCAGGCGGCCGTGACCGTGAAGTCGGCCACCAGCAGCAGCGCGCCGAGGACGGCGAGGGAACGACTTTGCAGGCGCGCGGCGGAATAAACGCCGCCGCCATCGGGAAAGTGCCGGCAGACGACGACATAAATGTAGCCGACCAGCGCCGGTGAGGCGCAGACGGCGAGGATGATCGGAAACGAAGCAAAACCCGCCACAGCGAAACCCAGGCCGATGACGTAGGCCTTGCTGGTGCCCCAGTCGCCGTAGAGGAGCGCGGCCGCGCGCCGCCAATCCACGTTGCGCGGACGATTGGGGCTCAGGATGTCGGCCACGGAAAAAAGAAGAGGAATACGAAAACGCGGCCATCGCGCGGTGCGGAGAGATCACAGGTCGGGCGATGTAGAAGGAAAACCGCGAGCCGTCAAAGGGTTTGCGGTCCGCACCCGCCGGCCTGCGAAACGACCCGGTAGCATTCGAGGAATCCCGTCGCGAAATCCTGCGGGCGCGCCGCGATCCAGTGGTCAATCTGCTCACGGGTAAACCACGCGCCGCTGTCGATCTCCGCGGGATGGAGTCGAAATGGGCCCTGGTGTTCGGCGCGATAAATCCGGACAAACTCCCATCCCGTGCCGTGGCAGGCGGCGACCCGTCCGATGGGCGCGACGGCTGCGGCGATGCCCAGTTCTTCTAGCAATTCGCGTTCTGCCGTCGGGTCGTAATCCTGACCCGCATCCACATGGCCCGCGGCGCTCGAGTCCCAACGAAGTGGATGCACGTCCTTCCATCGCGACCGACGCTGGAGGAAAAGTTCGCCCTGCTCATTGCAGACAAAAACATGCACTGCCCGATGCCGCAGACCTTTCCGATGCACGTCGTGCCGGGAGGCCTGGCCGATGACCTCGTCCGCTTCATTTACCACATCAAAGATCTCGCCGTGCACGTCCTGTGGCGAGGCCTGATCCGCGCCCGTGACGAAACGTGTGAGCGCGATCCATTGCTCGAGGGACAATTCTTCCGCGCGCACGGTTTCCGGGACGTCCAGGGCGGTACAGAGCGCTGACCAATCCTCGATTTCGTCGCCCAGGTTCTTGCGCAGTTGTTTCCGCCGTTTGGCAAATCCTCGCTTCACGAGCCGGCGAAAGGCACCCCCGTCGCAGAGCTGGTTCAGGTCGTTCTCCGACCGTGGACGCAGCATCACCACCGCGGATTCCACTTTCGGCCGCGGGGTGAAAACTGTCGGCGGCAGCGTCCGCAGATATTCGACGGTCCACTTGCGGCCGATGAGCAGGGTCAGCCCGCCGTAATCCTTGGTACGTGGCTCTGCGGACAGACGCAGCGCGAGTTCCTTTTGCAGCGTCAGGAGAAAGCACGACATCGGGCTCGGATCCTCGGTGTAGTGAAAAAGGATCTGGCTCGAGACGTAGTAGGGGAGATTGCCGAACGTCTTCATCGGCCCGCGTGCCAGAAAGGGCCGAAGGTCCGTTTCGGTCGCATCGCCATGAATGATCTCGATCTGTGGAAACCGCTCCCTTAGCACCGGAATCAGCTTCCCATCCTTCTCAATCACCGTCCCATTCTCCGATTTCCGCACCGCAAATTCCGTCAGTGCCCCCAGCCCCGGCCCCAGCTCGAGCCACGGTTCGCCCGGTTGCAAATCGAGCTGATCCACAATCCACGCCGCGATGTTTTGATCATGGAGAAAGTTCTGCCCGAGGCTCTGCTTCGGCCGCTTTTGCAGGTCGTCGAGCGTCGAACGGATGGTGGAAAGTTTCATGCGACGCCGAGTCCTTACACGCTGCACCAACGCCGCGCGATGGGAAGTGCGGATTACGCTGGAGCATGGGTTCGAAATCGACCGCCTCGTTTTTCGATTCGTCACCGTGGCGCAATCGCGCTTTGCTTTCGGTATGACCTCCCGAATTCTCTCCCTCGCGGCCGTCCTCGTTTCACTCACCGCCGGCGCGGCGGAAGTGCCAGAGCCGAAATTCAAGGACATCACCCTCGATGATCAGATTCAGATCGGGTACGGACTCGCGGTGGCCGACGTCGATGGTGACAAGCTGCCCGACGTTCTGCTGGCGGACAAAAAGCAGTTTGTCTGGTATCGCAATCCGGGGCCGGACAAGGCCGCCGACCCGACCGCTTGGACCAAGCATGTCATGGCCGAAAACCTGACCGAGCAAGACAACGTCTGCCTTGCGGCGGAGGACATCGATGGCGACGGAAAGTGCGAGGTTGCGGTTGGCGCGGAATGGAATCCGGGCGATACCGTCAGCAGCGGCGCTGTCTTCTACCTCATCGCGCCCGAGGATCGGACGCAAAAATGGACGCCGGTGAAATTTCCCGCCGTCGAGCCGACGACTCATCGGATGCGGTGGGTCAAGCTGGCGGAAGGGAAGTGGGGATTGGTGGTCCTTCCGCTGCACGGACGTGGGAACAAGAATGGCGAAGGTGATCCCGTGAAAGTTTTGCTCTACCACCCACCCGCGCCTCTCAACGATCCAAAGGGCGAGTGGAAGAGCGAGGTCATCGATGAGTCGATGCACATGACGCATAACTTTGACCGGGTCGATTGGGCGAAGGTCGAAAGTGCGGATGACTGGCGAGGCTTTTTGTTGGCGGGGAAGGAGGGCACGGCTGCGGTAATTTCACCTTCGGGAAATTGGGAGCCTCGGATCCTAGCTCCACACGATTCGGGTGATGTAGTGTATCCGGCGGGGGAGGCACGGGGCGGTAAGCTTCGGAATCATAGACGCATGGTGGCAACAATCGAACCGATGCATGGAAACATTCTTGCCCGCTACCGCGAGCCCGGTGATGGCCATGGCTACTGGTCACGTATCATGCTTACCGACACGCTTGCCGAAGGCCACGCTCTCGCTTGTGCCGATCTGCTCGGATTTGGCGGCGATCAAATCGTCGTCGGGTGGCGCGGCAGGAACGCGGAACGAAAACCCGGGATCGCCCTTTGGGCGCCGCTCGATGAAAGCGGCGAAAAGTGGCGCGAGACCTCCGTCGATGATGGCGGCATGGCTTGCGAAGACCTCAAGCTCGCTGATCTCAATGGCGATGGAAAACTCGACATTGTCGCCTCCGGTCGCGCGACGAAGAATGTGAAGATTTATTTCAACGAGACGCCGTAGCGCGGAAGCCAAGCAACGGTTCCGGGCTCGGTATCTCCGCCACGCACCGAACAGATTTTCGACGACTTTGACCCGTTCAATCGCGTGGAAACTCGAGCGCCCCGGAGGAGCCGTGATCAGCGGGCGAGAGCAATGCCCGATAAGCGCTTGCTTGTTGCGCCCACCCTCGCCGCCGGGCTTGTCCCGGTGGAACCACGATTGTCCGTCCAGCCCCGTGCTCCCTCCAACGCCGCCACGGTCCTGCTGGTCAGGATCGGGCGATGATTGGGCGCGCAGAACTTCGAAGGCGTATTTGATTACGGTGCCGATGAATCCGCCGCCCTGATTGAATCGGCTGGCGCCAGAAGACCGTGAGCGCCCAGGAGAGTGGGAACGAGAAGACGCAGTTGGCCGGGGCGTAGCGGGGAGTGTTCGGATCCATCGGCATCGCGCACCTCTATCATCGTTCCACCGGGGCCAGCCCGGTGGTGACGGCCGGGTAAAGAGAATCGGTCTCTGGAGATCAATGCGGAAGCTCCACCGGGGCCAGCCCGGTGGCCTCAACACAAGTTGGCGCCAATGCGGGTTACCCTGGGCTGGCTCCTCGCTGCCCCGCTGGCCTTTGATTTCGGCTCCAGTGGGGTGGGGAAAAATGATCGGCGGGAGCGCATGTTCACTTTTCCACAGATCGGGATAAACGATATCGCCCCCGATTGTGGGCTCGAAATCTGACGCCCTCTTTTCCAATCTACGCCCTCGCATGAGCAAAAAGAAAAAGAGCGGTCCAAGAAAGACATCGAACTTCCGCCCGCGCACGACTGGCGGACGACGGACGAGGACGAGATCAATCGCCGCCGGTTGCGGGCGCGGAAGAGCGCGTTCGTCATCCGCAACACCGACGCGCGGTTTCCGGTGTTCTCCAATTTCTCCGTCGGCTCGGGCAGCGGACTGACTTACGCGGTCGAGATTCGCGACGTGGCGGACGCCAGTTCGCCTGCGCCTGCCTGGATTTCGCAAGAACGGCCTCGGCACCTGCAAACACGTCGAGGCGGTGCTGCTGCAACTGGAAGCGCGGTTCAAACGGCTGTTTGCCAGGCGGCCAAGGATGGGGCGCCGCGCGGTGGACATCGTGCCGGATGACGCCGCGCGACACATTGCGCGTCGAGCGCGGGTATCGGCGCCGTGCCCGCGGCGGTGCGCAGTTGGTTCAATCGCCGAAGGACTGCTGGCCGGTCGGGCGCCGTCGAGGATGGTTCGGCGGGCTGGAGAAATTGAGCGCGGCGGATTTACCGGAAGTTGCGCCTTTCGCAGGAAATCGTGCCGTGGCTCGAAGCGCGGCGGCGCGCCGGAGCGGAAGGAATTGCGCCGCGAATACGAGTTGAAGGTTCAGAGCGGCGAATGGCCGGCGCACGAAACCAGCGTGCCGCTGTTTCCCTATCAGCGCGAAGGCATGCTGCACCTGGCGTTCACCGAACGCGCGCTGCTGGCCGACGAAATGGGCCTCGGCAAAACCATCCAGGCCATCGCCGCGTGCGCGCTGCTGCGGCGGCTCGGGCCGGGCACAGCGCGTGCTGGTCGTCACGCCCGCGTCGCTCAAGGCGCGAGTGGGAGGAGCAAATCCGGCAGTTCACCGATCTGCCGTACGCGGCTGGTCTTCGGCGGGCTGCCCGCGCGGCGCGAAGCTTACGACGGCGGGCACCGTTTTTCACCGTCGTGAATTACGAGCAGATGATCCGCGACGCGCTGGAGGTGAACGCGCGCTTCCGGCCCGATGTGGTGGTGCTCGACGAAGCCCAGCGGATCAAGAATTGGAACACGCAAGACGGCGCAGGCCATCAAGCGGCTGCAGAGCCGTTACGCGTTCGTCCTCACCGGCACGCCGATCGAGAACCGCATCGACGAACTGTATTCGCTCATGGATTTTCTCGAACCGCGCGTGCTCGGGCCGCTGTTCCGCTTCAACCGCGAGTTTTACGAACTCGACGAACGCGGGCGTCCGGCGGGTTATCGCAATCTCGACCCGGCTGCACGAGCGCATCGCGCCCTACATGCTGCGCCGCCGCAAGAGCGACGTGGAAACCGAGTTGCCCGACCGCACCGACCGTCAGCATTTCGTGCAGCTCACGCCGAAGCAGCAGCAGGCCTATGATGACCACGACGATGTCGTGGCCCGCCTGGCCGCCATTCGCCAAACGCCGTCCGCTCACCAAGCAGGAGCAGGACCGGCTGATGCGTCAACCTCGCGATGATGCGGATGGTTTGCGACACGAACTTACATCCTCGATCCCGAAGGAGCGCGACTGCCCGAAACTCGCCGAGCTGGAGAAAATCCTCGAGGAATGCCGCGACAACGACGGCGTGAAGGTGATCGTCTTTTCCGAATGGGAGCGGATGCTCGAACTCGTGCGCGAACTATGCGAGCGGCTCGAGCTCGGCTTCGCGTGGCACACCGGCTCGGTGCCGCAGCAGCGTCGTCGCGCGGAGATCAACGCGTTCAAGGGCGACCCCGACTGCCGCGTGTTTCTCAGCACCGATTCCGGCTCGACCGGGCTGAACCTCCAGAACGCCAGCGTGGTCATGAATTGCGACCTGCCGTGGAATCCCGCCAAGCTCGAACAACGCATCGCCCGCGCCTGGCGCAAGACACCAGACCCGCGCCGTCACGGTCATCAATCTGGTCTGCGGAAAACACCATCGAGCATCGCATGCTGGAAACGCTGGCGAACAAGCAGGCGCTGGCGGACGGCGTGCTGGACCGGCGCGGGGACCTCAAGGAAATCAAGCTTCGCGGCGGACGCCAGGCGTTCATCGAGCGGCTCGAACAAATCCTCTCGACCACGACGCCGAAGCCCGCGGTGACGGTTTCGCGGCCATTGCCGTCTGATCGCCCGCTGGGCTTTGCTGCGGCAGCGGCGCGCCTGCTTGATGGTGGGCTGGTGACGTGCGAGGAACGCTATCCGCGCGAGGATGCCCATTCGGTGCTCTGCGTGGTGGTCGAACGCGACGCCGCACTCTGGCGCGAGCGCCTGGTTTCCTTGCACACCGAGTATTTCGCCCAGACGGATCCTCTGGCGCCGGTGCGAATGGAAGTGATCGATCGTGCGACGCACGAGGCGATCGAACGCCTGATCGCGGCCGGCGTGCTCACCTTCGCCACGCGCAGCGCTCGCCCGCTCTTCTCGACGTCCGAGACCGCCGCATCACCGCCACCGCTCAGCCCGGCCGAATTGGCGAAGATGGCTGGCCTGCGCGAAAAAGCCGCACGCAAACTTAAAATGGCGCGCGTCCTCGGCGAAGCAGGTTTGTTGGAAGAAGCCCGCCCGCCGTTGCTCGAAGCAATCCATCTCCGTGCTCGGGCGCTGGCCGTTGAACACCGGCTCCCGGAGCCGGACGATTGCCGGACCGCCCTCCTGCCGCCCCTGGCCATTCATTTCGGCGAAGCGCTTGCGCCCTTGCGTGATTACGTCGCAAACGAATCCGCCGACGGCAGTGCGGCCGTCGCCGCCATGGGATAATCAAACCCACCCACTGCTGACCGCCGACTGCTCACTGCTCACTGCTCACTGCTCACTGCCATCAGGCCGCGAGCGCATCTTCGAGCATCCGGAGATGCTCGGACGGCTTCACTTTTCTCAGGACGTCTCGAATCTTGCCGTCGGGGGCGATGATGAATGTGGTCCGCTCGGCGCCCATGTACTTGCGGCCGTAGAGGGTCTTCTCGACCCAGACGCCGTAGGCTTCCGCAATGGCGTGGCTTTCGTCGCTGAGGAGAGGGAAGGGGAGATTATGCTTCTCAATGAATTTGACGTGCTTCTTCGCCGAGTCGGGGCTGACGCCAAACAAAACAACTTTTCGTGCCAGCCGGGACCAACCGTCACGCAGGTCGCAGGCTTGCTGGGTGCACCCGGGCGTGTCGTCCTTGGGATAGAAATACAGGACGACCGTCTTGCCCACGAAGTTGCCGAGGGAGACTTCGGTGCCGGATTTGTATTTCTCTCCACCGACAGCGGTAGTGGTGAAAGTGGGTGCGGTAGCGCCAGGCGCGAGTTCGGACATCGGTGCGAGAAGATTACTTGCTGGTGAGAATGTCCACGCCGTTCCATCCGGGAGGAGGCGGATTGGTGAGAAAATGGCGGCATTTCTCGAGATAATCCGTGGTGAGCGAGTCGTCGGGCATTTCGGCAGCCACTTTTTCAAAGAGTTCGACGGCCGATGTGAAGTCCTGTTTTCGGAATAATTCGACGCCTTCCTCGTAGATCGCAAGCCACGCGGGAGCCTTGGTCGCCGGTGTGCGCTCGTCGAGGACGGTGAAAATTTCGAGCGGTTTGGTTTTTCCTTTCGGCTGTGAAAGGGCAACGGTGCGGACGATGAATTCGTCGCGGACAAGTTGCTCGACGCTTTCGCCGATCAGCAGATCGACATGGTATTGTTTGGTCATGCCTTCGAGGCGGGAGGCGGTATTGACGGCATCGCCGATGAGCGAGACCTCCATTTTCTCCTCGCAGCCGAGGTTGCCGACGATGGCTTCGCCGCTGTTCAAACCGATCCCAAATTTCAGATCGATCATGCCGCGGGCGGTCCAGAGGGCATTCATTTCGGCGAGCTTCTTTCGCATGAGGACGGCGGTCCGGACGGCGTGGCAGGCATCAGCTTTTTCGCCCTCAGTGTAGATGCCGCCCCACTGCGCCATCACGGCGTCGCCGATGAATTTGTCGAGCGTGCCCTTTTGACCGAAGACAATGTTTACCATGCCGTCGAAGTATTCGTTGAGCTGCCGGACGAAGGTCTGAGCGTCGCCACTTTCTGTGATGGTGGTGAAGTTGCGCACGTCGGAGAAGAGGACGGTGACCTTCTTGCGCACGCCGCCGACGGTGTTGAGATAGGTCTCCGGATTATCGAGGAGCTCCTTGACGATGTCGTGTGAGACGTAGCGCTCGAATGTTTTGCGCAGGCGGGCGCGTTCAAGACGCTCGACGATTTCCTGCCACGTGGTCGCGGTGATGACTGTGCCGACGAGAGCGAAGAGCGGACTGAAGAGAGGCACCACCCAGCCATCATTGAATAGTTGAACTGCTCCCAGATAGGCGGCGGTGCCGATAACGGGCAGGAGAAAAAGGCGCACGAGCGAATTGCGGATCGACCGCGTGAGCGACCAGCCAAGAAAAGCGCCGCCGGCAATCAAAAGGTAATTTGTTGCGTGCCCCGTCTCGCGCAGGAATTCGTCCGTGAGGATGGCGTTGACGGCATTCAAGTGAAGCTCCGTCCGGCCACCCGGCCAAAAGGAGTCTCGGCGACATCCTTCGTATAATTCCCTTCCGGACCCACGAGCACGATCTTGTCGCGGAAGAGTTCGCCATTCTGATAATTTGCCTCCCATATGCTCGGAACAAAGATGCTGTAAAGCGACATGGGCTTTTGCTCCTCGGTGAGGGTTTCGCCTTTGTACGCATAGCGGAATCGATGATTCTTGCGGTCGGTGGGAATGTTTTTCGTCTCGCCTGCCTGGCGCGCCATTCGGGCTGAGAAAGCCTCGTACACGGTCGCATTCGGTGGCGCTTTCCGTCCCCCACTTCCTCGAGCATGACGTGGTAGCGCATGTGTCGGATAACGCCGTCGAGATCGGGAAAAATGTTGATGAAACCGACCCGTGGATCGGCCGATTCGCCAAGGATGGTTTTCGCTGGTGGCGCGATGGCCGGCATTCTCTGCCCGCTCACCTTCGCGTCGTCGATGTGGCTGCCGAGGACAACGACACCCGCATGGCGCTGGACGGCTTCGCGAAAAGCATCATCACCGTCGTCCTCACCTTTGAACATGTAATCCAAGGCCACCACCGCTGCGCCGGCCGTCGCCAGACGGTCGAGAACGTGCGCCCATACTTCGCGAGACCAGGCTCGTTTTTTCATCAGTTTCAGGGCTGGCGAAGCTTCGATCTCGTCCTCCCACAATTGGTCGAGGGTGTGAGACATCGCGTCGTCAGCGAGGAAAATCAGGCGTGGATCTTTCGGCGCCGGCCGCCCGCCAAACGTCGCCACCCAGTCCATCATCTTTTGCTCGACCGCATAGTATGGGAAGTGGAGCTTGATTCTCGAGTTCTCGTAGAGCCACGGCGCGGTCCGGTAGAGCCCGCCGACAAGCAAGCCCATCACCAACGCGGAAACGACGACGTTGTGATCATTGAGCCATTTTCGGACGGACATTGCGGCTGTGTTTATCTTGGTAGGAACGCGCTCCTCAATGACCAATCACCAAACCTCCGGGCCTAATCGCCGCTTGACGCTTTCGGGATCGTCTGGGAATTAGGCCGCGTGCGAATCCCAGCCAACCTTCGCTCGAGCGCCCTTTCGGCTGCTTGCGTCCTGCTCACGAGCACCAGTTTGTTCGTGGTCGCGTCGGCGCGCGCCGTCGTGCCGTTCACCGAGGCGAAGGTGACCCGGCTGCAAAACAAGGTCGAATATGGACCCGGGCGCGGCGTGGCAACCCGTCCGGCGCGCGTCACGGATGTCGTCAAGGCCGACAATTATCTGCTCACGGAAACCGATGCCCGCGCGGAACTGCAATACCCCGACGGGAGCCTGGTTCGAATCGGGCAGAATACCGTGTTCACCTTCGAGGCCGAGTCGCGCACCCTCACCCTCGAAAAGGGCTCCTTGATTTTCCACATCCCGAAAGGCTCCGGCGGCGGCACGATTCGTACTGCTTCGATCACGGCAGCCATCACCGGAACGGTGGGAAAGGTTTCCACCAATCTGATCGCGATTCTCGAGGGCGAGATCACCCTGATTCCTTCCGGGCGAAAAGTGGGGGCTGGATCATTCGCCCGGGCCAATCTGGACGGAACGATCAGCATTCTGCCTTTCGACGTGAACCTCGCCGGCAATGGGATCCTGATGAATTTCAACGGCCCGATGCCCGGTTACGATGAAGCCACCCTGTTGCAACAGCGCAATACACCACTGGGGCCAAACGTGCCCGACCTCTCGATCTTCGATTCTCTGAATCGCACGCAGAATTCCCCGAGTGCGATCAAGAAGTTTTTCCCGGATGTGATTCCCCCGAAGACGAAGGTCAATGTGCCGCCACCGTCGGGCACGAATAACCAGCCCCCGATCGGTGGAGGACAGCCCGGTTACTAGACGATGATTCGCCGCTTCGTCATCGCAGCCGTGCTGGTCGCGTTCTGCTCGCCGCGGATGGAGGCGGGCGAGAGCCTGTCGGCTTCCGGTCAGACCCGGGAGGAGATCGAGGACATTGGGTTGATTGAACCCGTGGCGGAAGATGAGATGGCGGGACAATTCCGTGCCAGCGTGACGCTCAACAATACGTTCACGACCAACGCCGAACTGACTGGCTATAACGATAGCAGCGACTACCTGTTTTTCCCCATCGCTCAGGTCGGTTATAAAAAACCGCTGACGTCCCAGATCACCTTCGACATTTTGGCGAAGCTCGAACTGGCGCTCTACGCGAAATATGATCAGCGCGCCTTCATCGGCTACAGCATTTTGACGACGCTGGACTGGCGGCCGCGACCCAGCCTCCCGCGGCTCTACATCGGAGTGGAGCCGTATCGTTATGACGGCATCAATAGTGGCAACGTGTTCACATCAGCCATTGGGTTTAGTGTGGGAACGGATTGGGGATACGCCTTCAATAAGGGTTCGTCCCTCGCTTTCATTGGCTACAGTTTCACTGACTATCTGGCCGATCCGTCTTCCGACAGCCGGACCCAGAACAAGGTGGTGCTCGGCATTACCCATCAGTTCCGGCCACAACTATTCGGCCAGCTTATCTATGCGTGGCAATACAGCGACTTCATCAATGCTGATCGGCACGATTTCCAGAACTTGATCGGGCTGAATCTGACCTACCAGATCAACGCCAATTTGTTCACCACCCTGAGCGGAAGCTGGGTGAGCAATGATTCCGACGCGAACAAGGCCAGCTACGAAAGTACAAACGGGTCCCTGGGCTTCACGCTTAGTTTTTAATCACGCGCATCGCTTACTCCACGCCGGCGTTTTGCAGGACCGGGTTGAGCGCTTTCACCCATTTGGCATAGCCGACGCCGTTGGGGTGCAGCATATCGGGAAACTCGTCCTTCTTCGGCTGGCCGGAGCCGTCGTCGAAAATGCTCCACGTATCGCAGAACGTAATCTTGTCGTCATTCGCGAACGCCTGCTCGTAGAGTTCATTCAGTTTCACAATGAGTTCCGGGAACTTGTTCGGTTGCGCCCCGCGCGGCATCACTTTGTTAATGATGATTGGCATCTCCGGGTTGGCTTGATGCAGGGCGGCGACGATGGCTTTCAAATTCTCGGCCACGACTTCCGGGGACGTTCCCTGATCGAGATCATTGGTGCCGATAAGGATCGAGACGGCCCGCGGGTGCAAGGCGATCACGTCGTCCGGCATGCGATAGCGTAGGCCGCGCGTGGTGTCGCCGCTGATGCCGCGATTGGCCACCTTCAACTTGGGAAAGTCCTGCGCCAGACTGTTCCAGCCCTGGGTGATGGAGTCACCGAAAAAGACAACGGCTTCCTGATCCGTCAGCTTGCCGCGCACCCAATCACCGCGTCGCGCGGCCCATAAATCGCGAAACCAAATCCCACTCTGAATCGTGCCCTCGCCCGGAAACTCGCTCGATGGCGGCTGAGCGAGTTCGCCAGCGACTTCCTGAAACGACACCGTTTTTGCGCCGCGCTTTTGCGCAAACATCCAGGGCAAAAGCTGGGGTTCCCCGTACGCGATCGTCCACGAATCATGGCCGGTATAAGGATAGACACTGAGCATGGCGGTGCCGCCCGCTTTCTTGAGTGCCTGCACCATTTCCTCGCTGCGTTCCAGCGGCACCACATTGTCGTTCAGGCCGTGACAGGCCCACACAGGCACCTCTTTCGCCACCGCGATACGGGCCGGTTCGCCGCCGCCGCAGACCGGCACCGCGGCTGCCCAACGTTTGGGATCGCGGCAAATGGCATCCCAGGACCCGTAGCCTCCCATGGAAAGTCCGGTGACATAAAGCCGGTCGGGGTCGATCGAAAATTCCTTTTCCACCGCATCCACAGCGCCGAGCGCCAGGGCCATCGGTTCGGTCGGCTCCTCGGCGTAGGCCACGGGGCCGTTCCAGCCCTTCACCGCCGACCATTGCTGCTCCGGAGGGCATTGCGGGGCCAGAACGAAGCAGGGAAACTGGTCCCGGACTTCGGGCTTGAGGAAGAGCGGAGCGCCGTGTTTGAGCTGCGCGGTATTGTCGGTGCCACGCTCGCCGGCGCCATGGAGAAATAACACGAGCGGATATTTCTGCGCCGGGTCGTAATTCTTCGGGATGAGCAGCCGATACGGCAGCGTTTTGCCATCGGGATTGGTAAAGGTCCGCGCCTCGTATTCCTCGGCGGCGTGGACGATGGATAACGCGGCGAATAGTGAAAATATCAGGGCGAGGGGTTTCATGCGGGGCGGGAGTTTAGCCATCACCGGCGCTTTGCCAAGAAGCGTGCGCTGCATACCGCGGCTGTGCTACGGTAGCGGTGCCCTCCTCGATTTATGCCCGCTCTTCCCGTTTCCCGCCTCCTCTTCGTTTTGGTGTTCGGCTTCGTCGGCGTCACGGTGGATGTCCTCGAAGTGAAGGCAGATGCCACCCCCAACCTCGATCGGGTAACGCCCGGCTGGGCCACAAATCCGCCCGCGAGCAAACCCAAGGCGAAATAGAGAAACTCGCGCCCGCTATTCGCCTCACGCTCTTTTCCTTTGCTGCTGCGCGAGTCATTCCGATAGTCGCAGCCGCCATGTCACGACTCGTACTTTTTCTTGTTCTGCCCGTATTGCTGTGGGCCGCGGGAGAAAGTGCTCCGGTGCCGGACGATGCGGTGGTGCCGCTGCCGAAACCAATAATCTGGTCAGTGCACAATCCGGGGGCGGTGGATTTCCTGACGGAACGTCCTTCTGTGAGCGGGCGAATGGTCGATGCCGTGGTGATGGCAGCCACGGGGGCGACGGACACGGGCTCGGCCTGGAGGACGCTGGTCAAGCCGGGAGATCGCGTCGGTATCAAGGTTTCCGCGGTGGGCGGCACCCAGTTTTCGACCCACGTGGGGGTGGTGGATGCAGTTCTCGACGGTTTGGAAAAAGCCGGGGTCGAGCGCACAAAAATCATCGTCTGGGACCGGAGCAGCGCGGACTTGAAAGCCGCTGGCTTTGATCCGCGCATTTTGCGTTGTCAGGTCCGGGGAATCGACCCGCCGACGGGCTGGGATCGCGCCGCGACGTTTCAGGCCCCGGCGCTCGGCAAACTGATCTGGGGCGACCTGCTCTTCGCCGAGAAATCCGTGAAAAAGCTCGGCCGCACACCCACGGAGGCGGACTTGCTCAGCTCGACGAGTCATCTCGCGACCATTCTCTCCAAGGACGTGACGCGCATCATCAATATTCCGGTGCTGAGCAGCGAAAGCAGCATCGGTGTCGCGGGCGCATTCTTTAATGTCACCGTTCCGAACGTGGACAACTGGCGCCGGTTTATCACGTCCACCGGGGGTGCGGTCGACTCGATCCCGGAGCTTTACCTGGACGAAAACATTGCTCCCAAAGTCGCGCTGCACCTCATGGATGGGTTGGTCGCGCAATATGCCAATGGTCCCGATGGCAATCCCAACTACGCGTTTCCGCACGCCACGATCTACGCGAGCAAAGATCCCGTGGCGCTCGACGCCACGGCTCTGCGCAAACTGGATGACTGGCGCCGGCAGACAAAATTGCCGCCCGTATCGAGTCGCGCCGGGTGGCTCGAAAGTGCCGCGGCTGCAGGCCTCGGAACGTTCGATGAATCCCGGATCGAAATTCGCCCGGTCTCGTCGCCGTGAAGCGCGCGCAACTTTGCGGTCCGGTTCTGCGCTCGGTATCGCGGTCGTTTTACCTCACCATTCGCATGCTGCCCGCTGCGCTGCGGGAACCGGTTGGGCTGGCCTACTTACTGGCGCGCGCGAGTGATACGATTGCCGACGCGCCCGGCGCACCCGTTAGTTCGCGGAGCGAACATCTCGCCGCCTTCCGGCAGATGATCCGGCAGGGCAACTCCAACGGGCTCTCGGCGCTGCAGTTCGCCATCAACTCCCCGCATCGCGGTGAAACCACATTGATCCGTAACCTTGATACCTGTCTCGAAATGCTGCGCGCTCAGCCGGAATTTGATCGCGCGGCGATCAAGGCTGTGATGGAGAAAATCATTCACGGGCAGGCGGGCGATCTGGTTTGGTTTGGGCACGCGGATTCCGTGCGCGCGTTGCCCGACGCGGCAGCGCTCGAGCGTTACACTTATCACGTCGCGGGTTCCGTGGGAGAATTCTGGACGGAATTGTGCGCGCATCATTTGCCGAATTATAGCGGGTTGCCCCTGGCCGAACTCGCCGCGCTCGGCGTGGACTTTGGCCAAGGATTGCAGCTCGTGAATATCCTCCGCGACCTTCTCTCCGACCTGCGCGATGGCCGCTGTTATCTGCCCGCCAGCGAACTCCCGCCCGACCTCCTGGCCATTCCGGAAAAAGCGCAGCCGGTTTTCGATCGCTGGCGGGAGCGGGCCGTCGAATTGCTCGATGCCGGACGCCGTTACATTTGCGCCATTCGGCCTGCCCGCGTGCGCGCTGGGTGTTTTCTTCCCTGGTATCTCGGAGTGAAAACCTTGGACCTTCTGCGCGAACAATCGCCGCTTTTGACCAGTGCCAAAATCAAAGTCTCGCGCTCGACGGTCCGTGGCGGCCTCATCCGAGCGGCGCTGGCGGCGTTTTCCGACAGTCCACTTCGCAGTCCGGAAGCGCCCTCGCAGCCATAAGAAAATCACCCTTACGGAGTTGTCCCGTAGTCATGATTTTGCGCCCCGTCGCTGTTTTCACGCTTGCCGCCCTGGCGGCGAGCGTGACCGTGCGCGCGGCTGAAGTTGCGGGGCCGTCGCCCGAGCAGACAGAGTTTTTTGAAAAGAAAGTCCGTCCGGTGTTCGCGGAGCGCTGTTACGAATGCCACAGCGTCGGCAAGAAACGCAAAGGCGGTCTGCTGCTCGACACCCGTGCGGGTTGGCAGGAGGGCGGCGATACGGGACCGGTTTTGGTCCCCGGCGATCCTGAAAAGAGCTTGCTCATCGAGGCCATTCGCTACCGCGACGAAGATCTTCAGATGCCGCCGAAACACCAGCTTTCCGCGGATGAAGTCGCAGTGATCGAGGAATGGGTTCGCCTGGGCGCGCCCGATCCCCGCGACGCGGCGTCGCCGAAAACGGGCGTCGATTTCGATGAGGCGAAAACGTTCTGGTCGTTTCGTCCCGTGTCGAATCCCGCCGTGCCCGCGGTTTCCAACCCGTCCTGGCCGGCGGGTGACCTGGATCGATTTCTCCTCGCCGCACTGGAAAAGAAGGGCCTCACACCGAATCCCGCGGCCGATAAGCGCACGTTGCTCCGCCGCGCGACTTACGATCTGACCGGCCTGCCGCCCACGCCGGAGGAGTTGCGTGAATTCCTCGCCGATTCAAGGCCTGACGCCTTTGCCAAAATTGTCGAGCGTCTGCTCGCGTCGCCGGCCTATGGCGAAAAATGGGGCCGGCATTGGCTCGATCTGGTGCGTTACGCGGATACGAGCGGCTGCAACTCGGACTTTCCCGTCCCGAGTGCGCATCGCTACCGCGACTGGGTCATCGGCGCCTTTAATCGCGACCTGCCCTACGACGAGTTCCTGCGCGAACAAATTGCCGGTGACCTGCTCCCGGCCGCGACTCCGGAGGATCATTTTCAAAAAGTCATCGCCACCGGTTACCTCGCGATTGCGCGCCGTTTCGGTTCGCGCGCGAACGAATTTCATCTCACTCACGAGGATATCATCGACAACCTGGGCAAGGTCACACTGGGGTTGAGCCTCGGCTGCGCCCGCTGCCATGATCACAAATTCGATCCCGTGCCGACGGCCGATTACTACGCACTCTACGGCATTTTTGACAGCACCCGTTTTGCCTTTCCTGGCACGGAGATTTATCCGCATCCAAAGGATTTCACCCCGCTCGTCCCTGAACCCGAGGCTTCCGATTATCTGACCGAAGCGCGGGAAGCGGCCGATCTCGATCAGCGAATTGAGGACCTGAAAAACGAGGCGAAGCGCCTTGCCCGGGCGGAGAAGGAAACCGCCAGGAATGATGATGACGACGATGCCGGGAACTTGGCGCCGGACAGCGCGGCCACCTCGGAGGAAAAGCCGAAACGCACGTCCGCCGATGCCAAACGCGATCTTCAGGCCGCCAAAGATCGGCAGAGGGAAATCACTGTTAAGTTGGCACAAGTGCCGAAAGCTTATGCCGTCACGGAGGGCGAGCCGCACGACGTGGCGATTCAGCGAAAAGGTGATCCGGGCGCAAAAGGCGAGGTGGCGCCGCGCGGATTCCTGACCGTGCTCGGCGGACAAAAGTTGCCGCCGGAGGAAAAGGGCAGCGGCCGGTGGGAGCTGGCGGAGTGGATCGCTGATCCCGCCAATCCGCTCACAGCGCGCGTGATGGTGAATCGCATTTGGGAATATCACTTCGGCCGAGGTCTGGTGAAAACGCCGAACGATTTCGGCCTTCGTGGTGAGCGGCCGACGCAACCGGAATTGCTCGACTGGCTGGCGCAACGTTTCATCGAGACCGGCTGGTCGGTGAAAGCGATGCACCGGCTGATGATGCTTTCGAGCGCCTACCAAATGTCGTCCGCCGATCGCCCGGAATGTTCCGCGACGGATGTCGCGAATGATTTGTGGTGGCGCTTTAATCGTCGTCGACTGGAAGCTGAGGAGGTCCGTGATTCCGTCCTCGCTGTGGCCGGAACGCTTGATCGGGAGCAGGGCGCCGCCCACCCTTTTCCGTCCGAAGTCGAGTGGCATTACACGCAACACAAGCCGTTCGTGAATGATTACCCGACGATGAAGCGCGCGGTTTATCTGATGCAGCAGCGCATTCGCAAACAACCGTTCCTCGAAGTCTTCGATGGCGCCGATCCGAATGCGACGACCGCCGTTCGGCCCGTCAGTCAAACCCCGATCCAGGCGCTCTGGATGATGAACTCTCTCATGGCGAACTTTCAGGCGGCCAATTTCGCCGAGCGCTGCCTTGCTGCGTTTTCGGACGAACCCGCGCAAATTTCCTATGCAACCGAACTGGCTCTCGGCCGCCCCGCCGAGCCGGAGGAAATTCAGGAGGTGCAAAACTACCTTCGCTCGGTGGAAGCCGCGCTCGCGGAAACTGCGGGCGAAGGAAATCAGCGCCTCGCCACGGCCTTCGGAAGCTTCGCTCGCGTGCTGCTCAGTTCGAACGAATTCCTGTTCGTGGATTAAGCGGGATATCCCGCCCGCGGCTGGCGGTATTCAATATACTGCTATTTTCGGCGAGTCGCGGGTGTCTTTGAGCAAGGCCGCATCCAGATGGCTCTCGGGAGCCGGGTGCTCCCCTTCGTAGGTCAGAGATTCCGTGCATTTGCCCCGCAGTTCCTCGATGCGACCGACGATGACTGCACGGTCGGCAACCGATGCGTGTTTGATATGAATCATTTTGAGTTGGTGAGTCATAAAAACTTCTCCTGGAGATGATCCGCGTCTGGGCCTCGCGCTGCCGTGTCCAATCGGTCGAAGATGTGAGCGGCCTCACTTCCAAGAAGGAAAACTCACCAAGGCTGGGGCGTCGCGGCGGTTGATTGATAGATCGCACGCCCGAAATTGCCACTGATGAATTCCTGCTCCTGTTCCCGCCGCCAGATGATTCGTTCGCTGGTCGGGGGCTCGATCGTTTTTCCGGCCATTCTCAACGATCTCCTCGCCAGCGAAGGGGGTGATGCGGCGAGTCTGTCTCCGAAGGCTCCGCATTTTCCCGGAAAGGCAAAACGGGTCATCTTTCTCTACATGACGGGCGGTGTGTCCCACATGGATTCCTTTGACCCCAAGCCGCGCCTGCTGGCGGAGGGCGGAAAACCGAGTTCGGATCGACCGGGCGCCGCGCTGTATCTTCCGCCGAAATGGGACTTCAAGCCGGGTGGCCAATGCGGGACGGAAGTCAGCGATTTATTTCCGCACGTCCGCGAGGTGATGGACGACGTCTGTCTGATTCGCTCGATGCATGGGGACCATAACGATCACTTTCAAGCGACGCTGGGCATGCACACGGGGTCGGTGAGTTTTGCCCGCCCGAGCATCGGCTCATGGGTCAGCTATGGCCTCGGCACGGTGAATCAGAATCTGCCGAGCTTTGTCGTCTTGGCGCCGGAATTACCCTACGCCGGCACTCAGGTCTTCGGTTCGGATTTCCTGCCCGGCGTGCATGCCGGCACACGCGTTCGGGCGGGCGCGGAGCCGATCCCGAATTTGGCGCGCCGATCCCCTTCGCAGGAGATTCAGAATCTCGAGCTGTCGTTGCTCGAACGATTCAATCGCAAGCATTTGCAGGCCCGTCCGGCTGATCCCGCGCTCGTGGCCCGGCTAAAATCTTTCGAGACGGCGGCCGGCATGCAGATGGAAATGCCGGGGGTGCTCGATCTGTCGGGAGAATCGGACGAGACGCTTAAACTTTATGGGCTCGAGCGCGGCTCGACGAAAGGTTTTGCCTGGCAATGCCTCGTGGCGCGCCGGCTGGTCGAGCGCGGAGTTCGTTTTGTCGAGTTGATCGATGTCGGTTCGCACGACAACTGGGATGCCCACAGCGACATTGCCACTCATGAACCGTTGGCGCGGAACGTGGACCAGCCGATCGCCGGATTACTGCGCGATTTGAAGGGTCGCGGGCTGCTCGAGGATACGCTTGTCGTGTGGACAACGGAATTTGGCCGCACGCCGACGACCGATGGACCGAAAGGGCGCAGTCATCACGCGGCGGCGTTTTCGAGCTGGTTGGCGGGCGCCGGCGTGCGCGGCGGGATGGTGCACGGAAAGACGGATGAGTTTGGGGATTCGGTGGCTGAAGGAGGTGTCCACGTGCACGATTTCCACGCCACGATTTTGCATCTGCTTGGGTTCGATCACGAAAAGCTTACCTTCCGCCACGCCGGACGCGATTTCCGGCTCACGGACGTGTCCGGGTCGTTGGTGAAGGAAATCCTGAGCTGACCCCAAGACGGAACGGACGCGTTCGGCTTCCGAATTCAGTCCACCAATCTATACCAATTGTTGCGCCGCTGCGGCTCATACCCGGCATCGCGGATCAGCTCTTCGATCATGTCCCGGTTCAGACGGAACGTGGTGCCGGCGCTCGAGACGACGTTTTCCTCCATCATCACGCTGCCAAAATCGTTGGCGCCATATTTGAGCGCGATCTGGCCAATGCGCGGGCCTTGCGTGACCCAGGAACTTTGTACGTTGGGAAAGTTATCGAGAAAGATCCGGCTGAGCGCCTGCATGCGCAGGTATTCGCTGCTACCGACGGGTTCCGCGCGGAGCCTGGTGTGCCCCGGGCCGCTGCCCGGCGTGCCGGCCTGGAAGGTCCAGCAGATGAACGCGGTGAAGCCGCCGGTTTCATCCTGAGTCGCGCGCAACCGTTCGAGATGTTCGATCCGATCCTCGAGCGTCTCGACGTGGCCAAACATCATGGTGGCACTGGAGTTTAGCCCAAGCGCGTGCGCGATCGCGCATGACGTCGAGCCATTGGTCGGTGTTGCATTTGAGCGGCGCGATTCGGTCGCGCACACGGTCGACGAGAATCTCCCCGCCACCGCCGGGAACGCTGCCCAGACCGGCCTCCTTGAATTTTCGCAGTCACTTCCTTCAGCGGCATCTCGAAGACCTCGCGCGAAATGGTTGAACTCCGGCGGGCTGAATCCGTGGACGTTGATGTGCGGATACTTCTCCCGGATGTGCGCGAGCAGATTGAGATAATAGTCGATGTTGAGCCCCGGATGATGCCCGCCTTGGAGGAGGATCTGCATGCCGCCGATGGCGGTGAGTTCATCGAGCTTTTGGTCGATCTGTTCGAGACTGAGCACATAATGATCGGCGTCCTTCTCCGTCGCGGTAGAACGCGCAGAACTTGCAATAGACGTTGCAGACGTTCGTGTAATTGATGTTGCGATCGATGATGTAGGTGACGATCTCGTTGCCACGCCCATCAAAGGAATCGGCCCGGAGCAGTTCACGCCGACGATCAGCCAAAGCGCCGAGTTCATTGAGCGGGAGCGGGTAAAGTGCGGTCGCGTCGTCCGGAGAAATGCGTTCCCCAGCGAGAACGCGATCGATCATGGATTCGTCAATATCAGGCGAGGCGACAACAGACATGGGCAAGGAGGGACCAACATCCAACATCCAACACCCAACGTCCAACATCCAAATCGCTCACTGCTCACCGCTTCCCGTCACCGAACGGTCGCCCGCAGCCGAGTGAAAAATGTCTCCGCGTTGTCGAGCGGAACCACCTGCCACGTTTCGATGTTGGTATTTCCGAGCGGGACTGACGAGATCAGCGTCGCCATCACCGGCATCCAAACGCCGTCGAGGGTTGGAGCAGCTTCGATCGTGAGTTTCACGTCATCGGCGCTGGCGGCGTGAGGGAAGGTGAAAAGCCATCGGCCTTCCTCATCCACAGTTAATACTCCCGGCGGCGGCGTGGGGCTCGTGTCGCTCGTGCCGAGCGCGTATTCGGTAAAGGCCTTGAGGGCGTCCCCGTCGAGGTCGGCGAGCGGGTTGCCCGTGAACGCGACGGCGTCCGTGGTGCCTGGATTTCCACCATCAATCGTGCTCGCGCGCCAATCGTAGGTGCTCGGATCGGGGTTTGTGCTCGAGAGGATGCGCACGAGCGAGCGGCCATCGCCATCGGTGCTGGCGATGCTATCGTCGTATCGGAACCGGAAAATCTCGAGCCCGCTGGCGGCATAGAGGACTATGTTTTCGCCACCATTGTCCAGCGCACTGGGGTTGTATTCGCCCGCCGCCAGGTTAGCGGCGGCGCCAGGATACATCGCGAGAAAGGCAGTTCGATCCCGGGCGATGATAATGCGGGCGCCCGCGGCGACCTCGGTGCCATCGGCGAACGTGAAGGCAATGCCTTGTCCGCTCTCTTCGTCGAAGTGACACCCCGAAAGATCGAGCGTGGCGCTGGTGATGTTCTGCAGTTCGATGAACTCGGTGGTGTCGCCGGCGCCAGGCGGATTGTAGTTCAATTCCGTGACAGCGAGGTTTCCGGGTCCGGCCGGAAAGACGGTGCCGTCGCCGGTAATCGTGACGGTGGTGGTGCCAAGTTCCGCGCCCGTGGAGTCGGACGCGACGAGCGTGTAGGTGTTCGTGCCCGGGTTCACGGGGAGCTGGAGTGTCCATGCAGTCTGCCCGGTCCACGTCACGGCCAGTGGTTTCACGCTCCCTTCCAAACGGATGTCGGCGATATCGACCCAGCCCACGCCGGAGACGGTCGCGAAGGGAGTGCTGACGGTCGCTGGGCTGGTGCTGGTGCGGGCGAAGGCGACAGGCGGAATTTGGGCATTGACCTGCGACCTGGCGAAGGCGGCACGGGGCGTGAGGTAGCTGCTGACGGATCCCGTCATGTTGTCCGTGCCGAAGCGCGAATAGTGCGCGGCCCATTTGCTCATGTACGCCGTGTTGAACGAGCGATTGAGGATGTCCAGCATGTGGCCGTAAAAGAGCCGCTTCCAGACGGGGTTCGAGATGAACTTACCGACATCACCCCCTGCGGTCAGCGACGACGAGGCATTGCTCTGGTTCAGGAAATCGAGATCCCACGGCATGAGCACCGCTTTACGCCCGGGCAGGATTTGAATGAGCGCGTTGTGCTGACCGCCGCCCTCGCCGAGGTAATTGTCAATGACGCCAAAAAGTGTCGCTGGAACGCAGGCGCGCAGCCACGCGTCCACGTTGACGTTTTGCTCGACAAGCGTTCTGAATCCGGCGCTCCCGCCGGGCTGCCCGATGGCATTGGCCACCTGGATCATTCCCGAATAGTCATCGGCCGTGCGCGCGTTTTGGAGGAGCCAATACCAGCGGTAGTTTTCCTTGTTCGGACCGAGGCTGTTGAAGCCGACGCCCGGCGGGCCCGTGGTGTCCTGCGGGATTTTGGGATGTTCCGGCACGATGGTGGGATCCACCACGCGGGTAACGGAATTGATGGTCTGCGTCAGCACATAGACGCGCTCGTATTTGAACTGCGAGCCGTCACCGCCATTGGGCCACTGCGCGTCGAGGAATTCCTTGTCCAGCCGAGTCTTCGAGAGGATCGCCGCCCCGGTCATGTTGGCGCCCGAGAATTGTCCTGGCGGCGCCATGCCCACCGGCGAAATGACGCGGACGAGGTCATCTTCCGAAGCGTAAACCCTTCCGGCGGTATTCTCGAGACGCTTGAGTAGAATTTCCGATTGTCCGGCCACTACGCCTCCCGAGCGGTCCACGCTCACGACATCGTGCGTTCCGAGGAAAAGTTGATCCGCCGGGAACTCGAGCGTGAAGCCGCAGCGTTGCTCGCTGATCCGCCCGTGCTCGCTGCTCTTGAGCCGGACGCCGACGCGATAGTAAACCTCCCGTTCATCAAGGATTAGCGTGCCCGGAATCGCGCGGTCACTCATCAGATTCTCAGGCTTGAACAATTCCGTTGTGTCGGCCTTTGGCAGCACGATCCGAATGTTGTGCGGCTTCGCTCCGGTTGGGAGGGTGAGCCGCGCGCGTCCGTCCTGCCACGGGATCATCGCCCGCGAGGCTGGACCCTCCGCAGGGAAAAAGGAGATGGCGCCCAGGCTGTCGGTCGCGCGGACGTAAAATTGCACGAGTGCACCGGCGGACTGTCCGGGAATGGCGGCGGAATAAAGTCCATCTCCCGTCGTGCTCATCGCGGTGTTGGTGAAGGCGGCGCCATTCACCGAGCTGAAAAGTTCGACGCTGCCGATGCCATCAGGGTCCGCGGCTTGAATGCTCACGATCGCCTGTTCCCCAACCGGTGGGATGACTGGTGCGTGCGCGAGCGCGTCGAAAGTCGGACCAAGGTTGGCCACCTTGCGGCCATTGGCCGCGCCAGGGGTGCCGCCGGTCGCGGGTCGATTGAGCAGCGTTTGGCGAGCGAGCCGATTGTGCCAGAGCCGCGTATGCAGGCGGTTCGATCCGCGCAGCCATTTGGCGCGAAAGCTGATCGCGTACGTGTGGCTGGAATTGATGACGTGATAACTCGCGCCCTGCTTGAGCGTCGTCTCAGCGTGATTGTTCATGTGCTCGGTCGGGCCGCTGGCGGAGATATGGAGCACCGGATTTCCCGCGGCCGTGGGATCGTCCACCACGGTGCCGACGTGGTTGCCGATGATCCGCCACGTGGCCGCGGTCCCATCCCCCAATGTGCCATTCTGGATCAACTCCACATTTCCGAGCGTCACGTCCTTGACGCTGACGTCATCAATGAGGAATTCACCGCTGTCGAGCAGTCCGAAAACGAACTCGTTGTACGTTGTCGGGTCGGGCGAATTGGCATTCGTGCCCGGACCGGTATAGCTCACGTTCTGCCAGGTCGAGCCGGCGCTTTCATCGCTCGCATCCCACGCCTCGCCCTTCGAGTTGTCGGCGCGGGGATCGCGCAATTCGAGACTCGATCCGCCGCCGTCGGCGAATTCGCTCCAGCGCCCGCCGTCGGCATACGTCACCTGGTCGGCGTCGTTTCCACTCGCGTCGCTGAGCGTGATCGTCTCGCCTTTTCCGCTCAGCGATCCGCCGAACGGTCCGAGCGCGGTGACTTCTGGATGGAGCGCCGCGAAAGCCGCCGGATCCCACGCCACAACGATGAATCCACCCGCGGCGATCGTAGCGCCCGCGGGAAAATCGAAGCTGATACCGTCGCTGAATTTCCATCCTTCGAGATCAACCGGGGCGGCAGATTTGTTGTACAACTCCACCCATTGTTCCGGAGACCCATCGAGGCCGTGATAGAAAATCTCGTTGATAACAATGGCGTCGGTTAAAATGACGACATTCGCCCCGCCGGGAGTTGCCGAGTTGGGAAAACCCCAATCCCCGGCCGCGGTCAGGCCGCGCAGTCGATTCGTGACCGCGCGTGAATCCTGCAACTGCGCGCCGCCGGGCGCGAGCAGGTAGAGCCGTGCGCCATCGAGCGGACTGAACCCGAGCGCGGCCGTATCGAGGGCCAGGAATCCTCCCGCCGGAATCGTCCGCGCTGAAAGCGTCACCATTTGCCCGGTGCTCGTGATGATGCTCCAGCCAGTGGTGTTCAGCGGAACGCTCGAGGTGTTGCTCAGCTCGACGAAAAAATTCGGATCGCTGGCGGAGGCAATTTCATTGAACCGCAGTTCCGCTGCGGCATTCGGGTCCGGCGGCGTCTCGGTGGACTCGATGGTGGCATCGAATAGCACGCCAGGGCTGGCAGCCGCTTTGTGTAGTGAAACGGCGAGGACGTTCGTTCCATTAAGCAGGGCGTCGGGCGGGACCGTAATGGCGCCGGACGAGCCCGGGCTGGTCACAATCGACGAGGCTTGGGTAGGGTGCGTGATCGTCCCGCCCGGCATGTTCGGCCGCAGAAGCTCGATGCCATTCAGATAAAAGACCGCGCCATCCGCGACCGTGTGTGTGAGCCGCAGCGTGGTGTGCGCCGGGTCGCCAGGAAATGTGAACGACTTCCGAAAATAACTCGTCGGCGCCGTCTCCGAAAGTGTGGTGGCGACGGTGCTGCCGCCAAACGCAGTGTCGAGGCCGTATTCCGATTCCAGATACGCACCGACCGCCTGGAAATCAGCATCGGACAATTCGTCCTCGTAGATAAGGATTTCTGCGATATCGCCGTTGAAACCTTGCGTCGTTCCAACGGCGTGGCGGCCGATATCGATTGGATCCGGGGTCAACGCTTCTCCCGTGTCCCCATCGGTTCCCTCCATTTGGCCATCGACCCACAACTCGAAGCGGTTCTGGGTCCGGTTTCTCCGCAGGGCCACAATCTGAAAGTCCGTATTTGAAATTGCCGTATCCGACACGGGTCCGCCGAGTCCGCCGCCTGAGTTATAGCGCTTTTGGAAGCCGTATCGCCCATTCACCGCTTTGAGCGACACGAGCGGATTGCCGTCACCGGTCAGATGCCGATCGAAAATGTACGATCCTCCTCCGTCGGCCACTCCGCCGTTCCCTTGCGCGCCGTTTCCTTTGCACACAATGAAGTAGGCAAATCCGCTCGTGGGCGCGATCCCTGGCAGGGTGGTCGTGCGCGACTCGTCGTTGCCATCAAAGCGCACCGCGGGTTTGCCGGATGGAGTGACGTTGAGGCGAAAGGTCGGAGTCGTCGAGCCGGCGGAAGCGTCCTGCGAAGCGCCATCGCCGGTGGCTCCATCGGGCCAGGTTGCTACCACCGCCCCATTCGCCAATCCCGTGATGGCGCTGGCGCGGAATCGCTCGACCAGATTTGACGTCACTGACAGGCCGGACGTTCCGCCACCGGCAGTGCCAAACGCTGCGTCGCCTTGGGTCCATCCGGAATCGTCGAACGTCCGCTCGAACCAATTGGCCGGAGGAGCCGCGTCGTCATCGCGATACTTCCAGGACGCGCGGGTGGCGACCAGCGTGCGATCGATCGGCGAAACGAACTCAAAATTCTCTCCTCCCGGCGTGCCGCCCAGTGACGTACTGGTGGTCCATTCCGCGGGACCTGCCGCGGCGCTGGCACGGCGGCGGGCGAGAGTCGCGCCGCTGCCGTCTGCGCCGATGGGCCATTTGCCATTGTCGCTGTAAGTCAATTCATCCATCACGCGCCCATTGCGATTCACGAGCCGGATGGTTTCCCCGCCATTGTCGAGCTGGCCCGTGAAGGGCCCGAGTGCCCCTGGGATCTGCCCCGGCGTCGCGGCGACGACGAGGTAGCCGAGCCCCGGCATCACCGTGCCTTCGGGAAAGGTGTATTCGATTCCGCCTTCGATCCGCCAGGACCCGATGTCCACATCCACGGCCTGCAGGCTGCGCAACTCGACCCACTCAGTTTGCGTCGCTTCGTTGGCTGGATGGTAATTCAGCTCATTAAAGACGAGGACGGAATCCTGCGCCGACGCAACGACCGCGCCGAATACGAGGGCGGCCAGTACGGAAAATGTCTGCTGAAGGGTCGAATATGGGAGAGCAAATCTGCTCTCGGGGGAAAACCGCATCGGCCATGATACCGATGAATGCGGTTTGCGCGAGCCACTGATTGCGATGTTTATCCCCCTCGACTGCCACGCGGTCCCTGGGACACAGGGAAATGCGCATTTACTTGCCGCTTGTATCCAGACCCGTCCGCTTGCGATTCTCCCCGCGATACCAAACACACTATGGCACACGAATTACCTGCTCTTCCTTACCCGCAAAACGCCCTCGAGCCGCACATCGACGCGAAGACGATGGAGATTCATCACGACAAGCATCATGCCGCTTACGTCGAACAAGCTCAACGAAGCGCTCGAAAAAGCACCCGACCTCGCCGGGAAAAGCGCCGAGGATCTGATCAAAAACCTGGCCAGTGTCCCGGAAGGCATCCGCACCGCCGTCCGCAACAACGGCGGCGGTCATGTGAACCACAGCTTTTTCTGGAAGCTGCTCGGCCCCGCGCAAGCAGAAGCCAAACCGGGGGGCGAATTGGCCAAAGCCATCGACAGCGACCTTCGGCAGTTTCGACCGAATTCAAAGCGAAATTTGAAGCCGCCGGCGTCGGCCGCTTCGGCAGCGGCTGGGTCTGGCTGTGCGTTAATGGTGGCCAGCTCGCGCATCTGCTCGACGGCCAATCAGGACACGCCGCTCATGGGCGACACCGCCGGCTGCGGCGGCACGCCGGTCCTCGGCGTCGATGTCTGGGAACACGCCTACTATCTGCACTACCAGAATCGCCGCCCCGACTACCTCAAGGCCGTGTGGAACGTCATCAACTGGGCGCAGGCCGAGGAAAACTACCTCGCTGCCAGCAAGTAATTTTACAGCTCCAAACCCGCGGACCACGCAGAGCGCCGCTTCGGGAAACCGGAGCGGCGCTTGTTTTTTTGCCGCCGCTTGACGATTTATCGTACCCATGCACCCGGCTTCGGTCCGCTCCTCGACCCGCGCTGCCGAGCCCAATCGCCGTGCTCAATGGATGAGGCGCCCATTAACCTTGGTCTGGATTGCAGCTCTCTTGCTCTTCGGAATCGCGTGGCTGGTTCACCTTCGTTCCACCTCGAACCTCCCGCGAATCCAGCTGGCCGGCGGCGGAGAGTTTCGCGTTTTCCGGATCTGCTACGGGACGGACGAGGTGCATCGACTCCACGGCGATCGACAATTATTGGCCTGGGCTTGGAAGTTCCTCCCCAATTTCGTACAACGCTACTTCCCAGACCCGTATTATGGAGGCACGGGCGTGTCCCCTTGGCCGGGCAAAATCGCTTTATCCATTTACTGGGCGTGGATGGATCCCGCGACGAATCAGGCAGAGCTCGGGCCTTCGGGCGACGTCATCATGACGGCGGATTCCGGCGAGGACACGAATTTGGATTGGCCCGTGCCTTTCGATGACGAGAAATCTGGAGGCGGTTTTCGACAGATCTTTGTGAACGATCTGTCTGCATCTTCACGCACCCTCCATTTTCTGGTGCCCGTCGAGAATGAGACGGTTGAATTCACCATTTCGAATCCGGCATACGAACCTTGAGATTTGCGCCGGGCTACCTCGGCGACACGACCGACCGACCTGATACTATTTCACGTTCCTCGTTCCACCCTCCATGAAATCCATTCTCCTCATCACGCTCATCCTGCTGGCCGGCAACGCGGTCGCGGGATTTTCCGCTGAGGCCAAACCGCTCAATATCGTCATCCTCTACGCCGATGACTGGCGGTACGACACGCTCGGTTGCGCGGGCAATCCGGTGGTCCAGACACCGAATCTCGACCGGCTCGCGAGCGATGGATTTCGTTTCACCCACAACTGCGTGACGACTTCGATCTGCGGCGTGAGCCGGGCCACGCTGCTCACGGGACAATGGATGTCGCGGCATGGAAATCCAGCTTTCAAAATGTTCAAGACGCCGTGGGCCGAGACTTATCCGGGACTGCTGCGCGCGAATGGTTATTACGTCGGCCACGTCGGTAAATGGCATAATGGAAAGTTCCCCGCGGAGAACTACGACTTCGGTCGTTCTTACATGGGCACGCATTGGATGAAGATGCCGGATGGGTCGATGATTCACGTGACCAAGCGGAACGAAAACGATGCGCTGGAATTCCTCGAGACGCGGCCGAAGGACAAGCCGTTCTGCCTCACCGTCGCGTTCTTTGCCACCCACGCGGAGGACCAAAACCCGAAGCAATATCTTCCGCAGCCGGAGAGCATGGAACTCTACAAAGATGTGACCATTCCGTTTGCGAAGACGGCGACGGACGACGCCTTTCACAAGCTCCCGCCTTTCATCGCGAACGAAAAAAACGAAGGTCGCGTGCGCTGGCACTGGCGCTTCGATGAACCGCAGAAGGCGCAGGAGATGATGAAGAATTACTACCGGCTCGCGACGGAGGTGGACGCCGTGTGCGGGAAGTTGATTGCGGAGTTGAAGCAGCAAGGCGTGCTCGACCATACGCTCGTTATTTTCACCACCGACAACGGCTACTACCACGCCGAGCACGGGCTGGCGGACAAATGGTATCCGCATCAGGAAAGCATCCGTGTCCCGCTGATCGTGCGCGATCCACGGATGGCCGCGGAGAAGCGCGGGAAGACGAACGACGATTTCACGCTCAATGTGGATCTCGCGCCGACGATTCTCGCCGCTGCGGGCATCGCCGCGCCGAAGATGATGCAGGGTCGCGACTTCGCACCACTTTATCTGGCGAAGGAGAAGCCGGAGTGGCGCACGGAGTTTTTCTACGAGCACGCCATCATCAGGAACAAGGACTTCATCCCCGCCAGCGAAGCCCTGGTGCGAAAAGACTGGAAATACATGCTCTGGCCGGACTTCGGGCAGGAGCAGCTCTTCCACCTGAGCGAGGATCCCCTGGAGGAAAATGACGTCGTCACGGACCCGGCGAATGCGGAACGACTCAAGGAAATGCGCGCCCGCTTCGCGGAACTCAAAGCCGCTGCCAAATGAATCCGCGCTGCTTCGCCAAAAGATCGCTGGTTGTGGCGGTGGTGCTCGCCGTGAGATCACGAGACCGAGGTGCATCCGGCGAGCGCCCGTAGCGGAGACGTCCCGCTTTGAAGATTCGCCCTCGTTCCCAGGCTCGGACTTGAAATGAAATGAAAAAATCTTCGCCGGCGCTGATAGGATTTCTCCGCAAATGGCGCATGAAGGGATACAAGCCATGAAAACTCCGATGCAGAACCGCCCGCAAATCGACGAAGCGGAGATTTTCGCCGTCGCCTCGGCCATGCCGGTGGAAGACCGCGGGGCCTACTTCGACGCGGCGTGTGGGGAGGATCTCGCATTGCGCGCCCGGATCGAGCGTTTGGTCGGTTCCCACGAGGCGAGCGGGTTTATGAAGGCGCCGTCAGTGACGCCGGAGATCGAGGAGCAGATGGCCCGGCTCAAGCCCGAGGAAGCGGGCGAGATGATTGGCCCTTACAAACTGCGCGAGGAGATCGGCGAGGGCGGGTTTGGCACGGTGTGGGTGGCGGATCAGGAGCAGCCCATGCGGCGGCGCGTGGCGCTGAAGATCATCAAAATGGGGATGGACACGAAGGACGTGATCGCGCGGTTCGAGCAGGAGCGGCAGGCGCTGGCGATGATGGATCACCCGAATATCGCCAAAGTCCTGGATGCCGGGGCGACGAAGTATGGGCGGCCGTTTTTCGTCATGGAGTTGGTGAAAGGGATGCCCATCACGCGAGTATTGCGACGAGGCGGGGCTGAGCACGCGCGAGCGGCTGGCGCTTTTCTCCGACGTCTGTTCGGCGATCAATCACGCGCACCAGAAGGGCGTGATTCACCGCGACATCAAGCCGTCGAACGTCATGGTCACGCTCCATGGCGACAAGGCGGTGGTGAAGGTGATCGACTTTGGCATCGCCAAGGCCACGCAGGGGCGGCTCACCGACCACACGGTCTATACACAGTTCCAGCAGATGGTCGGCACGCCCGCTTACATGAGCCCCGAGCAGGCCGGGATGAGCGGGCTGGACGTGGACACGCGGAGCGACATCTACGCGCTCGGCGTGCTGCTTTACGAATTGCTCGTCGGCCAGCCGCCCTTCGACGGCCAGTCGCTCGCCGAGGCGGGCTACGAAGAAATGCGGCGCATCATCCGAGAGGTCGAGCCGGCGAAACCCTCCTCTCGCCTCAGCACCGTCGTGGGCGAAGAGCGCACGCAGCTGGCGAAGGCACACCGGATCGAGCCGGAAAAGGTCGGAAAGCTCGTGGAGCCGGACCTCGACTGGATCGTCATGAAGGCCATCGATAAGGACCGCTCGCGGCGCTACGAGACGGCCGAACGCTTTCGCGCAGGACATTCGCCGCTTCCTCGCCGACGAGCCGGTCACCGCCACTCCGCCGAGCGCGGGCTACCAGTTCCGCAAATTCGCGCGGCGAAACAAAGCCGCGCTCCGGGTCGCCGCCGCCATCGCCGCCGTGCTGGTGGCCGCCACGGCGGTGAGCACGTGGCAGGCGATTCGCGCGACGAAGGCGGAGCAGAGAACCGCCGAGAGCCTCGCGCAGGTCAAGGCCGAGCGCGATGCGAAAGAACTGGCGCGCAAAGACGCGGAGAACATCTCGAAGTTCCTCAGCGAAGTCTTCCAAAGCCCCGACCCGACGCGAGACGGGCGCGAGATCAAAGTGGTGGAGTTACTCGACAAGGCGGCAAAGAAGCTGGACACCGACCTCGCCGCCCAGCCTGCGCAGCGCGCGAAGCTGCAGGGCACCCTCGGCAACACCTACGACGTCCTCGGTCTCTCGCGGCAAGCCATTCCGCTGCTGGAAAAAGTGCGGGACTACCGTCTCGCCACGTTTGGCCCGGAGTACCCCGATACGCTCTCAGCAATGAGTAACCTGGCGATTTCCTACTCCGCCGCTGGCCGCAAGGACGAGGCGCTCAAGATGCGCGAGGAGGTGCAGGCGCTTTCCCGCAAGGTGCTCGGCCCAGAGCACCCCGCCACGCTCGCAGCGATGCACAACCTGGCGGTTTCCTACTTCGATGCCGGCCGCCGGGACGAGGCGCTCAAGATGCGCGAGGAGGTGCTGGCGCTCTACCGCAAAGTGAACGGCCCGGAGCACACGAACACGCTCGCGGCGATGACCAACCTGGCGTATTCCTATGCCGGCGCCGGTCGCCGCGACGAGGCGCTGGTCATGCGTGAAAAAGTCCTGGCGCTCAGCCGCAAAGTCAGTGGCTCGAGGAATCCCGCCACACTCAATGACATGAACAATCTGGCGATTTCCTACGCCGACATTGGCCGCAAAGACGAGTCTCTCGCTATGCGTGAGGAGGTGCTGGCACTCCGGCGAGAGGTCAATGGTCCGGAACACCCCGACACACTCAGGGCGATGACCAATCTGGGGACTTCCTACCACGACACAGGCCGCCGGGACGAGGCGCTCAAGATGCGCGAGGGGGTGCTGGCGCTTTCCCGCAAGGTGCTCGGCGAGGAGCACCCCGACACGCTCTTTGCGATGGGTAACCTGGCGATTTCCTACGCCGGCACCGGCCGCAAGGACGAGGCGCTTACGCTGCAAGAGGAGGTGCTGGCACTCTACCGCAAGGTGCTCGGCCCAGAGCACCCCGACACCCTCGGTGCGATGACCAACCTGGCGATTTCCTATGGCGACGCCGGCCGTCTGGACGAGGCGCTCAAGATGCGCGAGGAGGTGTTGCCGCTCAGCCGCAAGATCAACGGCCCGGAGCACCGCGACACCCTCGGTGCGATGAGCAACCTGGCGATTTCTTATGGCGACGCCGACCGCCTCGATGACGCGATCGATCTTCAAGAAAGGGCACTGGCCCTCAAACGCAAGGTGCTCCCACCCGATGATCCGTTCACCCGCATTGCATTTTCCAATCTCGTCTCCTTTTATGAAAAAAAGGCCCGACTGGGCGACGCGCTCAAGCTGCGAGAGGAGATGCTAGAATTTTACCGCAAGGCGCTCGGCCCTGAGCACCCCGACACGCTCATGGAGATGAACAACCTAGCGAATTTCTACATGGATGCACGGAATTATGCGCAGGCGGAGCCGTTGCTGGCCGAGTTTCTGGCACAAGCCCGGAAGGCCGCCGATGGCAACCCGTCCGGGCTGGAAGATCGCCTGCAGGACATGGCCGAAGTGTGCTTCCGGCAAAAGCGATATTCCGAGGGCGAGAAGTATTACCGGGAACGGATCGAGAGCCGCCTCGGTCGGCCGGGCGGGGAGACCAGTGATGAAGTTATCAGTGCGAGATCGAGCCTCGGGCGTCTGCTCTGCGACTGGGCGTGGGCGGAGCGGACCACGGCCGGGAGCGCCGCGCTGGAACGGGCTCGCGAGGGCGAAAGGCTCGTGCGCGAAGCCAGCGTCGCCCGCGCCAACGACTCGGAGTATTCGGCCTGGAGGAGGGCCGACCTGCAGAGCCGGCTCGGCGGCGCGTTATCGGTCACTGCGTTTCTTGACCCGGCCCTCGCCGTCGCCACCCGGGAGCCGAAGCTGACCGAGGCCGAGGCGCTTCTGCAGCAGGCCCAGACCGGAATGGAGCAGGATGAAAACACCGAGGCGAAATACCGCCGGGACGGAATGGAACGCCTGATCCGCCTCTACGAAGCCTGGGGGAAACCGGAAAAACTTGCTGAGTGGAAGGGGAAGCTCACGGCGCTCGACCAGGCGGACCTCGAAAAGCAAACGCCAGCGCCGAAGGCGGACGAAAGCCCGTGAAGGTCACGCGGATGGAGCCCGTGAGAGACGGGATAGCCAAGGGAAACCAAAGCCCTCCAACGACAACACCCGGCCGGGGTGGGGAGGCCCCGCCTTGCCGATGCCGCCCGGATCGCTAGACTGGGCCCATGTCCGACACCGCCGCTCTCGACATTTTCACGGAATCACTCGCGCCGGTGGAGCGAACCGACTGGCAAGTTTTTGTAAGCGTGGAATTGACGCACAAATCGAAAACGATCGCCGACAATGCGTCGGAATTCCTTACATCTAGATGCCTAAAAAACAGCATTGGCTCGATTGGGAAGAGCCGCAAAAAATTTAAAACCTCCTCACATAGTTTGTAAATACTTTATAGTGAGGTTTTTATGATATTGATAAGCGGGTGATATGAGTTTTACGGCATGCGGATTGCTTAGAATTCTTCCCGATTGCCCTCCGTGATCGTCTTCTCGTGTCGGCGTCTTCAAACACAAAACCCCACCAATATGAAAATCGTTACACAAAACGCGCTGCGCGTGCTGCTGGCCAGTGGGCTGCTGTCGGGCGCCTCCGTGTCCGCCACCACCATCACATTCACGTACGAAAATGCCGGAGTACAAGCGACGTCGGTCGTCGGCGCGACCACCGAGACCTTCGACAGCTTTACCGGAGCCCTCAACGGCTACGTTTCGTCCAATGGCGGCACCTATACCGGGGGACAAGTGATCCCAGCAGACGTCTATGGCGGCGCCGGCGGCAACGGCAATTACGCTGTGTCCGGCTTGCAGGCCGATCCCGCCCTGCAGGTGATGAATGTGACATTCGCCTCGCCGAAAACTTACTTTGGGCTGTGGTGGAGTGCGGGCGATGTTGCCAACACGCTCGAGTTTTATCAAGGGGCGACGCTGCTCAACACATTTACCGTGGCGTCGATTCTTGGCTCCGTTAATGGCGGCGCCGGTCTCCCCGCCACGTATTATGGCAACCCCACTGCGCCATTCCTCGGTGAAGTTAGCAGCGAGCCCTACGTCTACCTCAACTTCACCAGCAGTGACGCGTTTGGATTCGATAAGATTCGACTCGTCAACCTGACAAGAAGCGGCTTCGAAACGGACAACCACAGCACCTACGACCAAGTGATCACCCCTCCGGGCAATTCGGTCGGTGTGCCCGAGGGCGGATCGACTTTGGCGATCCTCGGACTCGGCTTGACCGGGTTGGCGGGGCTTCGAAAAAAAATGCGCTAAGACTGCCAGCTCCCTGCCAGCCTTTTCAAAAGCTCAGAATGCGACCCCGGCGCCGGGGTCGCATTTTCTTTGGTCGCACGGACCTTAGGGCAGGGGGCATTCCTCGATCAGGGCGTCTTCTTGTTGGCGGCAAAAAACCCTGCTCCTGGAAGCCATGCACCGCGACGAGCCCGACGCCGACCGCGCGCTGCTCAATCAGGAATGAATTGCACGATGGGCGATGTCGGGCATGATGTCGGACATGAAGGCGACAGCGAAAACCAATAGGAAGTCCCGGCAGCCAATGGCGAAAACGCCGCCGGAGGTCTTCACCGTTCGCGAGATGAACCGCGACACCGCCGCCGTGCTCGACGCCTGCCGCCAGCATGGCCAGGTGGTGATCCGTCACCGGTCCGGCGAGCAGTTTGCAATCACCGTGATGAAGGACGGCGCGGCGGCGGGGCCGGAAGCCCGGTCACCCGAGCGAATCCGTCAGGCGCAGGAGCGAATGCAGCGGCACCGGGCCAGGATGCGGGCGATGGGGGTGCGAGGCCCCGCGACACCGGAGGGGATTGAGCACCTGAACCGCATCATCGCCGGCGAGGCGTGAAAGTTTTCGCCGACACGAATTTTTACACGAACCTCTGGCTGGAGCTAACGCACACGGATCGGGCGAACGCGCTTTACGACAATCTTTTGAAGTCCGGCGGTTCCCTGCCGGTCACGCGGCTCGTGCGGATGGAGCTGACCAATGCCTTCCAGCGGCTGGTTTACGAATCGCGACATGGGAGTCAGGGCCTTCGCGTTTCGCCGGAATCCGCACTGGCGGCGCATGGTGATTTTGATGCCGAGCTGATCGCCGGTGACATTCTGGTCTGGCAGTTGATTTCGGAAGATGAGCTGGAAGCGACGTTCGAAACGCTCGCCTACCGGCACACGGCCACCGAGGGATTTCGCACCTACGATCTCCTGCATGTGGCGGCGGCGCTGGTGCTGGGATGCGATACGTTCTGGAGCTTCGACGCACGCGCCCGCCGGCTCGCGAAGCTTGCTGGATTGAAGCCGAATCCGTGACGCAATGAACCATCCGCAACGCGACCTCACACTCATCCTCGAAGCCCTGCACCGCGGCGATCCCGACGCGGATGGTGCGCTGCTCCATCAGGTCTATGCCGAACTGCGCCAGCTCGCCCGCGCGAAGATGGCCCGCGAGCAACCTGGCCACACCCTCCAGCCAACAGCACTCGTTCACGAGGCGTGGCTGCGGCTGGATTGCGGTGGCTCCACGGGCGAGCAGCGTTTTGCCAATCGTGCCCACTTTTTTGGCGCCGCCGCGGAGGCCATGCGCCGCATCCTCGTGGAACGCGCACGGCGTAAAGGACGCGAGAAACGCGGGGCCGGGGCCGAACACGTGGATGTGGACGACATCGAGATCGCCGCACCCGCGGCAACCGACGACGAACTGCTCGCCGTGCACGAAGCGCTGGACCGTTTTGCCGCGCACGACCCGCGCCGTGCGGAGCTGGTGAAGCTGCGCTATTTCAGCGGGCTGACGTTCGAGGACATCTCGGAAATCCTCGGAATTTCCGTGGCAACCGCGAACCGCGATTGGGCCTACGCCCGCGCGTGGCTGCATCAGGACATCGCCGCAAACGCGGCGCTGTGACGAGGGGTGGCGGTGATGCGTTGCCAGTTTCCGTTGGGGATGTTTCGCTGGAAATCGTCCGCTGTGAAATTCCCCATCTCACTCTTCAGCGCCTTGCTCCTGATTTCGCTCCCTGCCCTGCGGGCGGCGGATCGACCAAACATCCTCTGGCTCACCGCCGAGGATATGTCGCCGAATCTCGGCAGTTACGGCGATCCCGATGCCTACACGCCCCGGCTCGATGCGTTCGCGCGCGAGTCGGTCCGCTACACACGCGCGTTTGCCACCGCGCCGGTTTGCTCGCCGTCGCGCTCCTGCCTCATCACCGGGATGTATGCGACTTCGATCGGCACGCAGCGGCTGCGCTCGGCGTTTCCGGTGCCGGCGAATTTCGGGCCGTTCACGGCGGCGCTGCGCGCGGCGGGTTACTACTGCTCGAACAATGTGAAGACGGATTACAATCTGCGCGACGAGCCGGCATTCATTCGCGCGGCCTGGGACGAAAGCTCAGCCAAGGCGCACTGGCGCGGGCGGGGCGACGGGCAGCCATTTTTCTCGGTGTTCAATTTTATGACCACCCACCAGTCGCGCACGAGCGTGTGGCCGGCGGAACAGTTTGAGAAAGAAATCGGTTCGCAGCTTTCGCCCGGCGAACGGCGCGACCCGGCGCGCGTCACGCTGCCGGCTTTTTATCCCGACACCGATGAGTCGCGGCGGGCGTGGGCGCGCTATCTCGACTGCATTGCGCTGATGGATCGGCAGGTCGGCGAATTTCTCGATCAACTCGCCGCCGACGGTCTCGCCGAAAACACGATTGTCTTTTTCTACGCCGATCACGGGATGGGAATGCCGCGCGGCAAGAGAGTGCTGCAGGATTCCGGCCTGCATGTGCCGCTGCTCATTCGCTTTCCGAAAAAGTGGGCGCACCTCGCTCCGAGTGCGCCAGGGACCACTTGCGACCAGCTCGTGAGTTTCGTGGATTTCGCGCCCACGGTGCTGAGCCTATGCGGAGTGAAAGCGCCCGCACATTTTCAGGGCACGGCGTTCCTCGGGCCGGACGCGGGTCCGTCGCGCTCGCACGTGTATGGCGCGCGCGACCGGGTGGATGAAGCCTTCGATCTCTCGCGCAGCGTGCGCGATGCGCGCTGGCTCTACATTCGCAACTACCTCCCGCATCTCTCGTGGATGCAGCCGGAGGCCTATTCTGATGCCTCCACTTTCCGGCGCGAATTCAAGCGCCTGGCCGCCGAGGGCAAGCTCGCCCCCGGTCCGATGACCTACGCCGCGCCGCACCGCGCGCTGGAGGAACTCTACGATACCGAGGCCGACCCGCAAAATCTCCACAATCTCGCCACCGATCCGAAGCAGCAGGCGGTGCTCGAAAAGATGCGCAGTCGAACTCACACGATGGCAATTAGACACCCGCGACGCGGGCTTTCTCACCGAGCCGCAGATGTGGGCACGCATCGGCGACAAGTCCACGCCGTGGGAATTAGCCCACGACGACGCGCGCTATCCGCTCGCGCGCTACCTCGCCGCCGCCGATGCCGTGGGCCGCGACGACGCGGCGCCACGCCAGCGCGAATGGATTGCCGACCCCGACGATGCCATACGCTATTGGGCGACCGTCGGCCTGCACGCCCGTCCACAGCTCGACGCCGCCGACCGCAATGCGCTGCGCGACGCGCTGACCGACGCGTCGCCCGTCGTTCGGATCGAAGCCGCGGCCGCGCTCGCGGCCACCGACGAAACGGCGTTGCCCGTGCTCACCGCCGCGCTGCGCGACGACCCACCGGAAGTCGCACTTCACGCCGCCCGCGCCCTCGAACTCCTCGGCCCCGCCGCCCGCCCCGTGCACTCCGAAATGGAGGACCGACTCGCCACCGCCCGCGAAGCCGAGGCGCGCGGCGAAGTCATCGCCATGTTCATCCGCTTCAGCCTCGAAACCGCGCTGACGCGCTGATCGAACCGACCCGAATTTCAGGTCGCGGACGGCGGAGTGGCCGGCGTCTTCTGGCGCGGCACGAAGCGAATCACGAGCAGGAGTGCGACGACCACCAGCGCGGCACTGATCCACAGCACGACCTGCAAACCGTCCGCATACGCGCGGCTCACCAGATCCGCCGCGTCACCGGTCTCTTTGGCCAGAGAAGCCGGCACTTCGTGCATACTGCCCGCGCCACGCAGCACGTCTTCGACCGCCGTGTTTTGGGCCGCGGTCAGAGTGACGTTTTCTTCGCCAAAGGACTGTTTCAATCGGCTCGCGGCGACCGCTGCAAAGATCACGGTATTGATGGCCAGCATCACCGCCGCGCCCGCGAGCTGGCACATGAAGGTGATACCCGAAACAAGACTGGCATTGGCCGTCCCGACCGTTTCGATGGCTCTGACACTCACCGTGGGAATGACCGCACCGACTCCAATGCCGAGCAGCACCAGCGAAGCATTGAACGCCAGCCACTCGCCGCCTGGTCCGAGGTATCCGAGCATCACCGACGCAATCGTGGCGGACACGAGGCCAGCCATGATCAAGCGTTGGGTGCCAAAGTATTTCGACAAGGGCCCGCCGAAATAGGAAATCACGCCATAGGTCAGCATGAAGGGCACGACCCGCGAACCGGCCTGCACCGGGTCACTGCCGAGAAACTTCAGCGCGAATTGCGTGACATAAAGCAGGACGACAAAGAAGAGCTGACCGATCACCAGCGTGCAAAAACTGAGCGTCTGAATCTCCCGGTTGCGCATCAGGTCCACTGGCACCAGCGGTTCAATGGTTCGATGCTCGACGAAAGGAAACGCGCCGAGCAATCCGACGGCTGCCACGGTTAATCCGATCGTCCGCAGGTCGCCCCAACCCCAGGCGTCCGATTGATAAACGACCAGCATCAGGGCCACGAGGCCGCCCGTGAGCATCGCCATGCCGGCGTAATCGTTGCGCGGACGGACGGCGCTGGTTCGGTCCCACGGCACTTTCCATTGCGTCACGACCATGGCAAAGATTGCCATCGGGACGTTGACCCAGAGCACCCAGCGCCAGGAGAAGTATTCGGTCAGCGCACCGCCGACGATCGGCCCGGCGGCGTTGCCGACCGAGCAGGTGCCGAAAATGAGCCCCAGCGCCACTGCGCTTTTGCCCTCGCCGAGCGCGGCGCACGCCATCCCGATCATCGCCGGCCAAAGGAGCGCCGCACCGACGCCTTGCAGCACCCGGAAGGCAATCACGCTGCCACCGCTCCACGCTGCACCACCCAGTGCGGAAGCGACCGCGAAGATTCCCATGCCGATGAGGAAAACCCTTTTCCGGCCGTAGGCGTCGGCGAATCGTCCGCCGGCCACCATCAGCACCGAGAACGCCAGCACATAGCCATTGATTACCCATTGGACACTTTCGAGATCGAGCCCGAATTGCCGCTCGAGCGCCGGCAATGCCAGATCGACCGAGGCAAAATCCAGCGAGATTGCGAGTGCTCCGATGATGATCGCTCCATAGATGAAAATCTGCCGACCGGCAGGTACCGTCTGTTTCGGGTCCGGCTCCATTGCCCGTACTCTACGATAAGCGCCAGGATCGACGCGACGCTCAAATCACGCGAATCGATCTACAACCTTGGCAAACGCGTTTTACAGCAAGTTCCTTCGGTCAGGAATGCGGGAGCAGTGGCGGGGATGCAATGTGCCGCATCAGCCGAGCGCCCGGCGACTAATCCGAATCTAGCCCACCGGTGATACGCGCTCCACCGACTTGGATTCGCCCTCATTCACGTGTGCCGAGGGATCCGCGGGCGGGATTTCGGAGCCCGACAGTTCGTCCTGCGCGCTGGCCGCAAGACGCTGAGCTTCGAGCTTTTTCAGGCGAATCAATTTTCGGGCGGCGCGCGCTTTGTGGCGCAGGCTGGCAATGGCGTGGGCGCTGAACCAGCCGATCAATCCCGCCACCGCGCCAACAAACAGTCCACCGGCGCCCAGCGGGCGTCCATAACGGGCGAACCCGCGCATGGTGATCGAGTAATTGGCCAGCTCATCGGGCGTCGGTACGCCAATCAGCCAGACCCCGAGCTTTAATTGCAGCGGATAAATAATCGGCGCCGTCAACGGATTGGTAACGAATGCGCAGGCCGCGGCGATGGGGATGTTCACCCGCAGAAAATAAGCGGCGAGCGCGCTGAGAACGATCTGCACACCCATGGTCGGTGTGAAGGCAATAAAGAGCCCGACGGCCAGTCCGCCCGCGACGCTGTGGCGGGTGAATTTCCACAGTTCCGGATCAAAGAGGCGCTCACCCAAAACGCGGTGGAGCCACCCGCCGTGCAGGTGGCGCCGCCTCGGCAGGAGCCGGGCCAGTCGCTTAATCCAAAAATTCTGTCGTTGCATTTCGGGTGCCTTATTCGCTCGCGCGTGGGCAACGCTAGTGTGTCACGCTTTGTCCAATCGGCAATTGCCTGGCCCGCGAATCACGGAAATATTTACTCTACAAATCGTTGTGCTACGGGCATGCGCCGTCCGAGTCCAAAGGCGCGGCTGGTAACTTTGAGTCCGGGGACGGCCTGAGCCCGCTTATATTCATTAAGGTCCACCCGGCGTTGCACCCAGCGCACTGTTTCCTCGTCGAAGCCATACGACAGAATTTCCGCGACGCTCTTTTGCTCCTCGACGTAAAGCTGCAGGATCGGATCGAGCACTTCGTACGGGGGCAGCGTATCCTGGTCGCGCTGGTCGGGCTTGAGCTCAGCACTGGGTGGTTTGGTGATGGTATTGCGGGGGATGATTTCGCGCTCGCGATTGATGAATTCCGCGAGGCGGTAAACCATCGTTTTCGGAACATCGCTGATGACGGCGAGTCCCCCGCACATGTCGCCATAGAGGGTGCAATACCCAACGGCGAGTTCGCTCTTGTTGCCGGTGCTGAGGAGCAAATGGCCGAGCTTGTTTGAAATCGCCATGAGAGTGAGGCCGCGGAGACGAGGCTGAATGTTTTCCTCCGTGGTATCTTCCTCGAGCCCGGCGAAATGCGGTGCCATTTGGTGGCAGACTGCCTCGAAGCTTTGTCCAATCGGAATTTCCCAGAATTGAAGGCCCAGATTGGCGGCCAGGGCTTTGGAGTCATCGATGCTGCCCCGCGAGGAATACTGCGTCGGCATGGTCACGCCGAGGACGTTTTCCGGGCCGAGGGCATGCGCGGCGAGCGCGGCCACGACGGCGCTATCAATGCCGCCGCTAAGCCCGATGACCGCCGACTTGAAGCCGCATTTGTGCAGGTAATCACGCAGACCGAGGCAAAGCGCGCCGTGGAGTTCTTCGGGTTCGCTTTGAAACGAGCGCAGGTCGCGCGCCCACGGCCGTTCGGTATCGACGATGGCCAGCGATTCTTCAAACGGCGGAAGATGCGCGAGCAGCGAGCCGTCCGCAGCCACAGCCAGCGAATTACCGTCAAAGATGAGCTGGTCGTTTCCCCCCACGGCATTGCAGTAAATGATCGGAACCTGATGTCGGGCCGCGAGCTCGCTCAGCATGTCGTAGCGGCGCTGGGCCTTTCCAAGCGTGAACGGCGAGGCGCTGAGATTGAGGATGAGTTGCGCGCCGTCCTCGACCAGTGCCTCCACGGGCGCCTGATCGTAAAGCTGACGGGGAAGATATTTTTCCGTCCAGATATCCTCGCAAATGGTGACGCCCACTTTGAGCCGGGCGATTTCCAGGGCGCACACGGAAGACGCGGGCTGGAAGTAACGGTCTTCGTTAAAAACGTCGTAAGTTGGCAGGAGCGACTTAAATATCCGGCGCGGCTCCTGACCGCGTTGCAAAATGGCGGCCGCGTTCCGAAAAGGCCGGCCTGGGGCGGCATTATGGTCCACGTAACCCACCAGCAGCGGAACGTCTCCGACTTCGCTCTGGAGCATGTCGATCGCGGCGAGGTTCAGCGGCACAAAGCGCGTTTTGAAAACGAGATCCTGCGGGGGATAACCTGTCACCGCGAGTTCGGGCATGACCACGATTTCCGCGCCGTCCTCAACGAGCGTTTGGTAGGCGCGGAGGATACGCCGGTGATTGCCGGCGAGGTCACCGACGGTGGTATTGATTTGGGCGAGACCGATTTTCATGGGCGGGCTTTTTGGCAAAGCCCGCGGAAACTAGCGGTGCTTCTTACCCGGGGTCGAGGTCTGATACATATCCTTCCACCCTTCATTCGATTCCCAGAAGGCCTGCTCGACGATGTGCCGGAAGACCCACAGCAGGCACGCGGCTGCAAAGCCAGCCACAATAACGGAAAGCAGTTTTTGCGTGAAGGTTTGCTGAAGCATACCCGCCACCTAAAGCAGGAAGGCTGCCGCGCGGGCCAACGGCGGGATTCAACGTGCGCAAATTCGATCCTCAGTGGACCACTCGGGAATCCGGTTCACCAAAATCCCCATTGGCCTGTGCGGAGTATGTAAAAGCCCAGCAAGAGATTGGTCAACGCATGCGCCAGGACACACGAAGACAGGGAACGGGTGCGGTAGGCCACGAGGTTGTAAAGGGCGCCGGTTGCGATGGCAGGCCGAAAATCCGGTCCCCAATGCGCGAGCCCGAAGAGCAAGGTCACGATGGCAAATGAGAGCCAGGAAAACGAGCCGAAAGGCACCGAATCAAACGGCTCGCGAATCAAGTGCCGCAACAGAAAGCCGCGCCAGAAGATTTCCTCGAGCAGCGGCACGACGATGACCAGCCGCAGGAAGCGAACGGAGACGTTCAGCCACCAGGCCCATCCGCCACCAAAGAATCCGGGCTCAAATCCGTCGCGGCGCGCAGGCATTCCCAGGATTTCCTGCGGCGAAATCCAGATCGCCAAAACAAGCACACCGATCAGGCAGGTAAAAATGACGCCGCGCGGTCGTCTGAGTTCGTAGTGCCGCCAACCGCGAACGAGCAGGAGGGCGCACACAAAGGTTTGCAGCGGAAAGACCCAGTAACGGGGCGCGCTAAAAGCCCATAGTGATCGACCATCAAAAACGTGCGCCACCAGTTCTCCGAGGCCCAGGAGGACCATGAACACGATGAAAGGCGCGAGATAAGCTTTTTCGGAAGGTGAGGCGCCAAACATGTGCCGGCAGTCATGAACAAGATCGAAGTCCCAGAAGCAACTCCTGAACAACTCCTCCAGCTGCTCGACCAGCAAATAGACCAGACGCGGAATCAACGCCGAATCGCGCCTCGATCCCGCGCCGGGCTGCTCGTGGGTGGCATTCTTCTCATTCTTGCGGCAACGGCCGCGGCACTCTTGTTTCTGCAACAACTCCTGCTTGATGCAGGATCGCCGGAACTTGTCCGAGGAAAATCCCGGACGTTGGAAAGAACAAATTGATTCAAAAACGCGTCGATGTGATCCGAAGGCACATCGGTTGCTAGTCTCACGTCCCGCAATGGCAAAAGCTCCCACCTCCGTTATTGGTCTCGACCTCGGCCGACATGCATTAAAATCGGTTCTGCTCCAGCGGCGCAGCGGCGGACAGGTCGCGCTCACCCATTATGGGGCCCATCGGCTCGAACGACCGATCGAATCGTCCGATCACCTGGCCGGAGAATTGAAAACGCTGCTCAAGAAAATGGGTGGCGCCGCCAAAGCCTGCGGCGTTGCGGTTTCGAGCAGCAAAGCGTTGTTGCGCATCATCGAACAGCCCGAGACTCCGACGACCCTTCTGCGGGACGCCCTCCGGTTGAACGGAATGACTTTGATGAACCAGGATTGCCGGGACCTGGTTCTCGATTGCGATGAACTCCCCGAGAGCACGCCAGCGGGCGGCGAAAACCAGCCGGCTGCACCCGCGAACAACCAGCGGCGCTATTTGGTGGGCGGCGTGCCGCGCTCGGAAGTCTCGGTCATCTCAGCAGCGTTCGCCTCGCTGACCACCCCTTTTAGCGCGCTGCAACTTGCGCCCGCTTGTTTGTTCAACGCCTTCGAATTCGCGCGGCCCCATGAGTTTAACAACGAGGCGTTTTTCCTCATCGATATCGGACACGGCTCCTCGACGATGCTCATTGGTGCGAAACGCGCCCTGGTGCTGGTGCGGAACATCGACTTTGGCGGCCAGGCTCTGATTGAAGCACTGGCGTCCCTCAGCGGTGAGTCGAGCGAAGGCGTCCTGGCGGCCCTGGAACACGAAGATGAGGTCATGGTGGAAAACACGAGGATGGCGCTTTCGGTCCTCGCCCGGGAAGTCGCCGGCTCGATCGGCTTTTTCGAGGCCCGCCGTGAGGAAACGATTTCCGGGATTTACGTCTCTGGAGCCGCGGCCCGCTCCAAGACCATGCTGCAAGTGTTGTCCGAAGAAATTCACATGCCCTGCAAGGCCTGGAATCCACTGGAAACCTGCGAATTGGAATTGCCGGGACGACAACGTGAAGCATTCACCCAGGATTTGCAGGATCTCCATGTCGCCTGCGGAGCGGCGGCCGAATTGCTCAACGCCTGACTTTCACATGCCCATCCGTCTCAATCTCCTTCACGAAATCGAGCAGGCCCGCACCGCAAGCCGGCGCGATCCGCTCAAGATCTCCCTCTATATTCTCGGCGGCATTATCTTCGGTTTCGCGGCGATGTATTTTTGGCAGTTCGGCAAGGCGGGAATTCTCGACCGCCGACTCGCCGCCCGCAAAGCGGACTTCGATGCGATCGAGCCGAAGGCGAAAGCGGCCAAGGCGCGTGAGGAGGAACTGCAAAAGGTGTTTGCCCGCAAAGACGCCCTGGTCCGCAAGATAGACGAACGTTTTTACTGGGCGCCGGTCCTGGCGGAAATAACCCGCCACGTCCCGCGCGAAGTTCAGATTACGAAGCTGACCGGAGATGTTTCCGGCGAGTCGCCCAAAAAAGTGGAAATCAGTCTCGACGGCATGTCCGCCGGGGACGACCCCCGCAAAGTCGCTGAAGAGTTGCGCCAAGCTCTCGGCGAAACCTTTGGCCAAAAATTTAAGAATGCCGAATCGCGCTTTCGCAGTCTCGAAGACGGCGAGGAAAAGGCCGCGCTCGATGGCAAGCAACTTCCGACCGCCATCTTTGGAATCAATGTGACCTTTCAAAGCGGCGAGGAACCGCCTGCGACGCCTGCTCCACGCAAGAAAAGGTAAAATCTGTCGCCCATCCGTTATGAAACGAAAACTCAAAAAAGACGACATCCAGAAAATCATTCTTGGCTGTCTGCTTTTCCTGGGCGTGGTCTACGGCTACTTTGACATGCTGCTCGGCCCGCTCAAGAAACGGCAGAAAACCACCGAGGCCAGCATCGTTGCGCTCGAGCCGGAAATCTCCAAAGCCAAGGCTGCCATTGCTGCGGCGGACAAGGTGGAGCTGGATGCACCTGTCGCCGAACAAACCGTCAGCCAGATCGAAGCGCTGATTCCGGAAGGCGCACCGGTTTCCTGGTTCCCCGTGCTCATCAACGACTTCTTCAAACAGGCCGGGGTCGAAAAAGCCGTCACCCGAATGTTGAACGAATCGACGGAAAAGGGCGCGAACGGCTTTCGGCGCATTGGGTGGGGCATCGATATTCCTGAGACGCATTTTCATGCGTTCGGTGCCGCCATCGCCGACTTGGAAAACCGTGAGCCGTTGGTTTCCATCAAGACCGTGACCATCGAAGCCCTCGTCGCGGATCCGGATTCGCAACGGGTCATGCTGACTGTGAATAACATCGCCAAAGAATGAACGCGCGCTCCCTTCTCATCCCTTTCGCCGCACTGGTGGCAGGTCAAATTCTTGCCTCGGCCGAAGACGCGCCGGCGCCAAAAGCCGAAACTGCCAATCCGGAACCGAAAGCCGCCCGTTACGAGGCGAAGACCAAATCCGTCTTCGACATTGATGAGCAGACCAGGCCACCGTTCTGGCCCATCGGCTGGGTCAAAAGCGATGGCCCTGTCGTGGTGGCCAAGCATGGCCCGCGATTCAAGCTCGACGAAAAGGATTTCACCTTGTCGAGCATCCTGACCGGACCACCCGCGCTGGCCGTCATCAATCAACGCGCTTACGAAGAAGGGCAATTTCTGCGGGTGCCACGCGCGACCGTGCAGGCGCTGGGAAATGTCGTTCCGCTCATCCGCGTGCATCGGATCGTCGATGGCCAGGTTTGGCTCTCCTACGAAAACGAAATCGTTTCGATCAAACTCAAACGGGGAAGACTCAAGGATGGACCTGCGCCCGAAGAACTGCTGAACGAAGACAAAGACTACGTCATCCCCACCCCGCCCGCGAGTCCGGTCAGCCTGCGTTAAGCTGCGCCAGCACTTCGGGATCGCGCACATCAGCCCAATCCCCGGATAGCTCGACCACGTGGACGGTGCGCCCGGCCCGGGCCAGATTCCGGATCGCGTCAGTGAGTTCATATTCTCCCCGCGGAGATTTCTCGAGCCGGGCGGTGAAATCGAAAATGCTGGGGCGAAACGTATAGACTCCGGCATTATACCACGGACTCGGTGCCGGACCGGATGGCTTCTCGATCAGGTCGGTCAGCTCGAACGCGTCGTTCACCACCACACATCCGCCTTTGGCCATCTCACCCTCGTTTCGTTTCACACTTACGAGGGCTTCCGCAGCGGACAGCTCCACCAGCCGCGTGTAATTCTCCGGGCTGATCAAAATGTCTCCGTAGCTCAGGATGAAGGCGTCCGCGCCGGCAAAATCCTTCGCCAGCTCCACCACCCGTCCAGTTCCATCCTGCACGATTTGCGTGGCGTATGAGACGGCAACTCCGAACCCTGATCCGTCTCCGAAAAACCCGCGCACCACATCCGCTCGATAGCCAACGATAATCAGAAATTGCGTGATCCCGGCTGCGCGCAAACCTTCTACAATGTGGAGCAGAATGGGTTTGCCCCGCACCTCGATCATCGGCTTGGGCAATTCATCGGTCAGCTCACGCATCCGCGTGCCTTTGCCAGCCGCGAGAAGAACAGCTTTGGTTACTTTGGGAAAACTCATCGCCTGAACCTGCGCTGACCGCCGAACCTCGCGCAAGCATTCACGCTGATCACTCCGATCACTTTTCTGCGCGCGGCTTGCCATTGGGTGCGTGAGTCATTATGGGCGGTCGTCATGCCAACACCGGAGAGCCTCCTCGAAAACAACCGCGCGTGGTCTGCGCAGCTGCGCACCGCGCAACCCGAATTCTTCGCCGGTCTGGCGCGCCAGCAAGTTCCGGAATTCGCCTGGATTGGCTGCAGCGATTCGCGCGTGCCGGCGAACCAAATCGTCGGCCTGCCGCCGGGCCAGGTTTTCGTCCATCGAAATGTGGCCAACGTGGTGGTCCATACCGATCTGAATTGCCTCTCCGTCATTCAATTCGCCGTCGATGTCTTGCGCGTGAAACATCTTCTCGTCGTCGGCCACTACGGGTGTGGCGGGGTGGAAGCAGCCCTGCATAATCGGCGCCTGGGCTTGATCGACAATTGGTTGCGGCACATCCAGGACGTTCGCTTGAAACATTTCGAGCAGCTCGAAGCACTCCCCGCCGAGCGCCGGCATGATCGGCTCTGCGAACTCAATGTCATCGAACAAGTCGTGAATGTCTGCCAGACGACCGTGGTCCAGGAGGCCTGGGCGCGCGATCAGAAGATCTCCATCCACGGCTGGGTCTATGCGCTCGAGGACGGGCTTATCCGTGACCTCGAGATCAACGTTCATGAAGCGGGCGAACTCGCCGCCGCTTACACACGCGCCGTCGCGGCGCGACCGTCTCCTTGAACGGCGAGGTGATCCGTTATTGCCTCACCACTTCAGTGCTTTCATCCGACTCGCCACCGTCTCGACGTTTGCCCGCGAATTGAAAGCGCTGATCCGGAACCAGCCTTCACCCATGGCTCCGAAGCCGCTTCCCGGCGTAATGACGACATTCGCTTCCTCGAGCATGCGATCAAACATCTGCCAACTCGTCGTGCCTTCCGGTGTCGAGACCCAGATGTAGGGCGCGTTCTCACCGCCATAGACGCGCAGCCCGACGGCGCGCGCCGCTTCGCGCAGGATGGCCGCATTGCCCATGTAATGCTCGATCAAGGCCTTCACCTGCGCCTTGCCAGCATCGGAGTAAAGCGCCTCCGCGCCGCGCTGCACGATGTAGCTCACGCCATTGAATTTCGTCGTGTGTCGTCGCGCCCAGAGCGGGTGTAACGGCTTGCGTTCGCCCGTGCTCGTTGTGCCGAGAAGCGTTTTCGGGACCACGATGAAAGCGCAACGCGTCCCAGTGAATCCGCCATTCTTCGAGAAGCTGCGAAACTCGATGGCACATTCCCGCGCCCCGGGGATTTCGTAAATCGAATGCGGCAGCGCCGGATCCTGGATGTAGGCCTCGTAAGCCGCATCGAAGAGGATGATCGACTGATGCTGCCGCGCGTAATCCACCCAGGCCTGGAGCTGCTCCCGCGTAGCCACCGAGCCGGTCGGATTGTTCGGAAAGCAGAGGTAAATCAAATCCACCGGTTCGCTGGGCGGCTCGGCGACGAAGCCATTCGCCTCCGTGCAATTCAAATACACCAATCCCGCATACGCACCGGACTCATCCGCCTCTCCCGTGTGCCCGGCCATCACATTCGTATCCACATAGACAGGATAAACCGGGTCTGTGATCGCCACGCGATTATTCGCGCCGAGGACGTCGAGAATGTTCCCGCAATCGCACTTCGAGCCATCGCTGACAAAGACCTCGTCGTCCGCCACCTCGATTCCCCGCGCGCGATAGTCATTCTCCGCGATCGCGTGCCGCAGCCATTCGTAACCCTGCTCCGGCCCGTAGCCATGAAAGCCCGCGCGCGTCGCCATCTCATCGACCGCGCCGTGCATGGCCGAAACCACCGCCGCCGGGAGCGGCTCTGTCACATCACCAATCCCGCAGCGAATGATCTTCTGCGCCGCCTCCGGGTTCGCATCGGAAAACGCCTTCACCCTCCGCCCGATCTCCGGAAAGAGGTAACCCGCCTTGAGTTTGAAATAATGGTCGTTGAGAAAAGCCATGAGAGCCGCGCGGTGTAGCGCAGGGGGGCAGGGCACTCAACTTCTGTTTGGCCATTCCCCTTCTCCGAATTCCCCCTCAAATCCGAGCCCGTCTTGCCGTCGAACCGAGGCACGGCGTGAATTCCAAGCCCGTTTTCCCACCAAACCGCGGTTCAGCGTGAATTCATGGCAGGTTCCCCGTCCTTTTAACCACGAAGGCCACGAAGGCCACGAAGCGCATGAAGTCAAATCCTTCTCGCTTAACCGCGCACTCCATCCACGGGGCTGGTCGTCATTTGGAGTAAGGGTCTGGGCAAGAAACTCCTTCCCCTGCACGCACACTGCACCGTCGCGCTCGATCCTCCAAACCATGCGCGTGCCGTGCTCGTCGAAAATGCGAAATGCCGGAGGGTTCGCGTCTGCGATCCACTCCAGGCGCGTGTGGCGCGTAACCGGCAGACTCGTCTGGTGCTTTTCCTCCGCAAAGGTTCCATCGCGAGCGCCGCGAACATACAAGCGGACCGAGCCGTCGAGCCGATGCGGTTTGCGCCCTTGGAAACGCAGAAAGTTGGCGAAGAACTGTTTGTCAGGACTCTCCTTTTCGTATTGCGCTTCAACCGCACCCACCTGAACCGAAATCTCCCTGTGCACGAACGCGACGACGGCTGTCAAAACGCCGATGAAAAGGATGAGGAACACTGCGCGTTTCATAGATGAGAGTGATCCATTGGTTTGACAATTGGGTTCAGGCGTTACCCTCAGGCAAGACCAAAGCCCGGCATTGCCAGTTCCCGACGGCGTTCGGAAGCGGCCACGATATTGCGGCTCTCGGGCCTACCACAAGCTTCGGACTTGGCTTTCCAACCGCACAACGTGGAATGGCGGAATGCCGTTCTTCCGACGCCTGATCTTCTTCGCTGGCATTCCGTTCTGCCTGTCTGCCCCGAGCGCCCTGGCCGCCGAGCCTGCGGACACCTGGCGGTGGGAGCATCGGATCATCGATTTGCACATGCATATCGATCCGACTCCGGAACATTTCGCGCGGGCGGTGAAGATCATGGATGCAGCGGGGATCGGAATCGGGGTGAATCTCAGCGGCGGGACGGTGACACATGCGCCGGGAGAGAAATCGGAGTTTGAGACGGCGAAAGAAATGGCAGACCGGCTGCATCCGGGGCGTTTCGTGCTTTACATGAATCTCGATTACGCGGGGTGGAATGAAGAGGGTTTTGGTGAACGAGCGGCGGCGCAGATCGAGGAGGGGCATCGGCTCGGGGCCGCGGGTTTCAAGGAATACAAACGGCTCGGGCTTTTCCTCCGCGACCATGAGAATAAGCTAATCCGGATCGATGATCCGAAACTCGATCCGGTGTGGGCGAAGTGCGGGGAGCTGGGAATGCCGGTGTCCATTCATGTCGCGGATCCGAAGGCGTTTTGGGATCCGTATGACGAATCGAATGAGCGCTGGACGGAGCTAAAAGATCATCGTTCGTGGTGGTTTGGTGATCCGGCAAAGTATCCTCCGCGCGAGGAATTGTTGGCGGCACTCGATCGCGTGATCGCGCGCCATCCGAAGACGACATTTGTCTGCGTCCATTTCGCGAACAACGCCGAGGATCTCGCGTGGGTGAATGAAAAGCTCAGCGAGCACCCAAACATGTTCGCGGATCTCGCGGCGCGCATTCCGGAGATTGGGCGACATGATCCGGCGAAGGTGCGCGCGCTTTTCGAAAAGTATGCGGACCGTATTCTCTTCGCCACGGACTTCATGGTTTATGACAAGCTCATCCTCGGCTCGGGCGGCGATGCGGATCAGCCGACCGACGAAGACGCGGTCGTGTTTTATCAAAAATGCTGGCGCTGGCTGGAAACCAACGACCGCGGTTGGGCACACATGACACCGATCCAGGGCGATTGGACGATCGACGCCATCAACCTCCCCGCCGATGTGCAGCGGAAAGTTTATTTTGACAACGCCCGCCAACTCCTCGCGTCGTCGCTGCCCTTGCCCGTCATGACAGCGAGACGCATCGATCGCAACTTCGCGCCAGACGGAAAGCTCGACGAACCGGAGTGGAAGACGGCGTCACCCGCGCACGTGGACCAGCAGAGCGTCGATGCCACGGCCCGCCCGAACCTCGACACCACCGTGCGCGTCTTGTGGTCAGATGAGTTCCTCTACCTCGCCTACGAATGCCCTTTTACGACGATCAGCGCCTTCGCCCCCGCGCAAAAGGACGAACGAATCGGGCTTTGGGATAAGGATGTCGTCGAGGCCTTCCTCGCGCCGGACCCTGCGCAGCTCACGCACTACTCCGAATACGAATGGGCGCCCAACGGTGAACAACTCGATCTCCTGCTCGCACTGCCGGAACGCGATTTTCCGTGGACGAGCGGAATGGAATCGGCCGTGGCGATCGACGAGACCGCGAAGGTCTGGCGCGTGGAAGTTCGCATTCCGTTGCAGTCGATCACGTCAACGACCGTAGCGCCCGGCACTCGTTGGCGGGCGAACTTCTTCCGGCACGACACCGCGAACCGTGCGCATCTCGCCTTCAGCCCCGCGCTCACTCAAACCTTCCACACGCCGGAGCGCTTCGGCTGGCTGGTTTTTGAGTAGCCGTTCCGGCTGGCTGGGCAAAGTTATGCCTACTCCGCAGGCCACTGGCGAAACACGACACAAACACCCGTTTTATCCAGCAGGGAGAATTCCAGCGCACCCCAGGGCCTCTTGGTGACGCGAGGAAGATTCGGATGCAGAATGTCCGGACGTTTGGCCGAGATCTCTTCGTAGACCTCATCGATGTTGTCCGTTTCGATTGCGATCTCCGGCCGGTCCTTCGCCGCATACTCGGCGCTTTCGACGACATACGCCTTCGCTCCATCTCTGCCCACGACCGCCAGGGAAGCGTCTTGATAGAGAACTTCAAATCCGAGGCCATTCACGAAAAGGTCGAGCCCTTCGTCCATGCGATCGAAGAAAATTTTCGGAATCAGGCGAGTCATCATGGGCTTTGCGCGTGAGGGTGCATTTCGGCGCGCAGGATACAAGGATTTGCACCACGAAGGTCGCGAAGCGCGCGCAGAGGAGTCGTGGCGAATCCATTGTGCAAGCGGCTCTCCCGGCCCGCCGACCATCTTGGGTTTTCCTCCGCAACCATTTTGGTCTCAGCAGTGATATGCCAAGCCGGAGCAGTCTTGTTCGAAGGGCGGCATTGCCAGCCGTTTCCCCGTCATATTTCATCCCGCCATATGCGATTCCTCCCATGCCTTCTCGCATTTTTCGTCCTGCCGGCCGCCGCGCTGGCGGTCGCGAAGCCGAACATCATTGTCATCCTGGCAGATGACCTCGGCTACGGCGACGTGGGTTGCTACGGCGCGACGGCGGTGAAGACGCCAAACATCGATCGGCTCGCGGCGAAGGGCAGCGCTTCACCAGCGGCTACTGCTCGGCCTCGACGTGTACGCCGACGCGGTTTTCGTTTCTGACCGGCACGTATGCCTTCCGCCAGAAAGGCACCGGCATCGCCGCGCCGAGCGCTCCAGCAATCATCAAGCCGGGAACGACGACCGTGGCGTCGCTGCTCGAAAGCGCAGGCTACACGACCGCGGTCATCGGTAAGTGGCATCTCGGGCTCGGCGAGAATCCGGCGCCGGACTGGAATGGACAATTGAAGCCCGGCCCATTGGAGATCGGATTCGATCATTGCTTTCTCATGCCGACGACGAACGACCGCGTGCCGCAGGTGTATGTGGAAGATCATCGCGTGTTGAATCTCGATCCCGCCGACCCGCTCTGGGTGGGAAACAAGGCAGCCGTCGCCCTGGTCACCCTACGGGCCTTACGAACCGCGACTCGCTTGCGGATGGACTGGAGCCACGGCCACAACGGCACGATCCACAACGGGATCAGCCGCATCGGCTTCTACACCGGTGGCATGGCGGCGCGTTTTCGCGACGAGGATCTTGCGGACGAATGGGTGAAACAATCGGTGAAGTGGATCGAGGCGAATCAAAGCGAGCCGTTCTTCCTCTACTTCGCGTCCCACGACATCCACGTGCCGCGCATGCCGAACGAGCGTTTCCAGGGCGCCACGACGCTTGGTTTCCGCGGCGACTCCATCGTCGAACTCGATTGGTGCGTGGGCGAACTGGTGAAGACCCTCGACCGCCTCAAGCTGGCCGAAAATACGCTCGTGATTTTCTGCTCTGACAACGGACCTGTGCTTGACGATGGTTACAAGGACGGTGCGGTGGAGAAGCTCGGCGATCATCAGCCCGCCGGCCCGTTTCGCGGCGGAAAATATAGCGTGTTCGAGGGCGGCACGCGCACGCCGTTCATCACGCGCTGGCCCGGACGAATCCAGCCGGGCGTGTCCGACGAGGTCGTCTGCACCATCGATCTCCCCGCCAGCCTTGCCGCGCTCGCAGGAGTCGCTCTGCCGAAAGATGCCTGCCGCGACAGCTTCAACGTCCTCCCCGCGTTGCTCGGCGAAGCCGGTGCGAAGGGACGTGATTTTCTCGTCGAGCAGGACAACGGCAGCGGCAATTTCGGCCTGCGCGCGGGCGACTGGAAACTGGTGCGGATGAAAGTCCGGACCCGGACCGAAGCCACCGTTTCGCGCCAGGTACCGAAGCCGCCGGCGTCGGAGCACGCGCTCTATTTCCTGCCTGACGATCCCGGCGAAGAGCACGATCTCAGCGCGAGCAATCCCGCAAAGACGACGGAACTCATCGCCAAACTCGACGCGCTGATCGCTGCGGATCGTAGCCGGTAAGGAGCAGGGGACTTATTTCATTAACATCGCGTTGTTCCAGTCGCCATCAAATGTCCGGCCAAAAGCGCGCGACGAGCAATAGACCCAGGCCAACCGCGACGAGGAAATAGATCACCCATTTGCTCCGCCGCCCGGTCAGAATCTGCCAGAGACCGTAACCCATCGCGGTCACGCCGAATAACTCCACCGCTCCGAGAATGCCCAGAAACAATCTGCCCTGTTCCCGCGTGCCCGAAAATCGCGTCCCGCCGGAGGCAGCGCCCGGGTGGAGTAGCATCGGTCCAATATTGTAGAGCACCCAGCCCTTGCCACCGCTGACGAGGACACCGATCACCAGCAAGATCCACTCATACCGGCGCGACCAACGCTTCGATTGCAGCCAGGAATGTCACTAAACCAGAGGCGAAAAATCCGAGTCCAATGTTTCGCCCGCGATGTGGGTTGCGCATGTTCCACCGAGGCTGACGGAGGCACCGCTGCGGCTCAAGCGCAGCGTTCGAACCGACGAGGCGGGTGTCGGGGAGGCTCGATAACGATGCCTTGAGATTGCCATCGCGCTTTGAATCGCTTCGGCTGCAGTGATGAACGCCTTCTCCGATCCATTCCGGGATGCCCGCAAAGATCCCGGCGTCCTCAAGTGCCCTTTCCGCGGCGAGGAAATCACGATGATCCTGCGCCACGAGGACGTGCGCAGCGCAGCGAAAGACTGGGAGACCTTCAGCTCCGACGCGCCTTTCCGAGTGCCCATTCCTTCGGAGGAAGAAGTGCGGTCGATGCGACAACTGCCCATCGAAACGAACCCACCCGAACACACCGACTATCGCGCGATCGTGGAGCCGTTTTTCCAGCGGCCCAAAGCCCCAGCGATGGTGGCGCAGGTCGAGGCCTTGATCGGCGGCGCGCTCACGGAGGCGATGGCTCGCGATTCCATCGAGATCGTGAACGAGTTCGCGCTGCCGGTGCAGTCACGCGCTCTGACCTATCTGCTCAACGTGCCGGAATCGGAGGGCGAGATGTGGATCAGCTGGGGCATTCATGTTTTCAAAGTCACCGACGGCGAATTCAAAAAAGGCACGGTGCTCGAGGACTATCTCAGCGCACAGTTCGATCGCGCGGAGGCGAATCCGGGCGAGGACTTTTTCAGCGCGCTCACCCAGGCCACGTATCGCGGGCGTCGGCTGACGCGCGAGGAGATGATGGGTTTCGCCAATCTCGCCTTCGCCGGCGGTCGCGACACCATCATCCACACCATCTCCTGCACGCTCGGCTATCTGGGATCGCATCTCGAGGCGCTGGAATATCTGCGCGAAGATCCAAAGCGCGTCACGCTTGCGAGCGAGGAGTTTTTCCGCGTGTTTATGCCGCTTACTCACATTGGCCGTGTCTGTCCGGCCGAGACCGAGGTGAACGGCGTCACTGTTCCAGCTGGAGACCGGGTCTCGCTTTGCTGGTCGTCGGCCAACTTCGACGAAAGCGCATTCCCCGACCCGCAGGAAATCCGCCTCGATCGCAAACCGAACCCGCATCTCTCGTTTGGTTTCGGCACACATTTGTGCCTCGGCGCACCGCACGCACGCCTCATCCTCCGCACGCTCCTGCGGCTTTGCTGTGACCGCGTGAAAAGCATCACGATCCTAGAGGCCCGGGAGCGCATCGAACACGAGGAGAAGTTCGACCGAACGCTCGGCTACGATTCGCTCATCGTGAAATTGACAGCGCTCTGAGGGGGTCAGGTGGGATGGAATCGCGCGGCTGCGAGAGGGGACATGGAGTGGGGTGGAGCTGGGAAGCACAGACGTCCCGTCTGTCGTGACCGGCGTCCCGCGGGGCGCACTGAGCGTCCACGAGAGAAGGTGTCCCGCTGGTTTTCCGATGGCTTCGGCGAGGACGCCAAAGCCGACAGGTGGGACGCCTATGCTCCCCGGAATTCGCGGCCGCCGGGCGTTCCAACGCTTAACACCGAACTTCCAGCGTGCAGTATCTGCTTCATTGACCCGGAGCGGTGGTGGGCGGACTGTGCGGTGTTTCGTTCAGGACATCTTGCCGGTTTGCGGTGAGTGGCTCGTCGCTGCCAAGTGAGGCGCTCGGAATCTTTCGATCTCGAGCACCATGGCCCTTCAGCCCAATACCAAAAATATCGCCTTCCTCGGCGATTACGTTCCGCGCCGCTGCGGCATCGCCACCTTCACCGCGGACATCTGCGAAGCGGTCGCCGCCGAGTTTCCGGAGACGCAATGCATCGTCGGCTCGGTCAACGACCGGCCGGAAGGTTACGATTATCCGCCGCGGGTGCGCTTCGAGATCGAGGAGCAGGAACTCGATTCCTACCGGCGCGCGGCGGAGTTTCTGAACATCAACAACGTCGAGGTGCGTCTCGGTGCAGCACGAGTTTGGCATCTACGGCGGCGCGGCGGGCAGCCATCTGCTCGACGTTCCTGCGCGAAGTGCGGATGCCGGTGGTCACGACGCTGCACACCGTCCTGCGCGAGCCGAACGCGGATCAGCGCGCGGTCATGGAGCAGCTCGATCGCGCTTTCCAACCGCTTCATCGTGATGGCGGAGCGCGGGCGCGAATTGCTCGAGACGGTCTATGGCGTGGCGCCGGAGAAGATCGATCTCATCCCGCACGGCGTGATCGACATGCCGTTCATCGACTCGAATTTCTACAAGGACGATCTTCGGCGTCGAGGGCAAGACGGTGCTGCTGACCTTCGGGCTGCTCTCGCCCAACAAGGGCATCGAGTATGTCATCGAGGCGCTGCCGGCCATCCTCGAGCGGCATCCGAATGTCGTCTATCATCGTGCTGGGCGCGACGCATCCGCAACCTGCTCGCGCACGAGGGCGAAGCGTATCGGCGCAAGCTGGAGCGCCTGGCGAAGGAGCGCGGCGTGAGCGACGCACGTCATCTTTCACAATCGCTTCGTCACGCTCGAGGAGCTGAAGGAATTCATCGGCGCGGCGGACATCTACATCACGCCGTATCTCAACGAGGCGCAGATCACCTCCGGCACGCTGGCCTACACGTTCGGCGCGGGCAAGGCGGTCATCTCGACGCCCTACTGGCATGCGCAGGAATTGCTCGCCGAGGAGCGCGGCATGCTGGTGCCCTTTCGCGACTCCGGCGCGATCGCGGAGGGCGTGAATCACTTTCTCTCCAACCCGACGCTGCATGACCGCGATGCGCAAGCGCGCCTGGAAGGCGGGCCGCGAGATGATCTGGCCGGTGGTGGCGCGGCGCTACATGGAGAGCTTTGAGCGCGCCCGCGCCAGCCTGAGCGCGCCCTCGGTCGAGACGGTGGCCGTGCGCACGATCGGAGAATGCCAACTACCCGATGCCCGCGCTGAAGCTCGATCACCTGTTCAAGATGAGCGACCACACGGGCATTTTTCAGCACGCGATCTACAACGTGCCGAACTACCACGAGGGCTATTGCACCGACGACAACGCGCGCGCCTTCATCCTCACCGTGCTGCTCGCAGGAAATGACCGGCGCCGACAGCCGGAGATCGAGCGCCTCGCGAGCAGCTATCTCGCGTTCCTCTGGTACGCCTTCGATGCGAACACCTGCCGCTTCCGCAATTTCATGAATCATCACCGCGAGTGGCTCGAGCGCGCGGGCTCGGAGGACAGCCATGCGCGCGCGCTTGTGGGCCGTCGGCACCGCGCTCGGGCGCTCGCATAACGACGGGCATCGCAATCTCTGCGCGCTGCTCTTCCAGCGCGGGCTGCCGCCGGTCGCGCGCTTCAGCTCGCCGCGCGCCTGGGCCTTTGCGCTCATCGCCATTCACGAATATCTGCGCACGCTTTGCGGGCGATCGCGTGGTCAGCCAGATGCGCGACGTGCTGGCGAGACAGCTGCGTCGATCTGTTCCGCGCGAATTCGCTCGCCGGACTGGCAGTGGTTCGAGCGCATCGCCACCTACGACAATGCGAAGCTTTCCCACGCGCTGATCCTCAGCGGCCACTGGACGTCGCAGGGCGAGATGCTCGAGATCGGCCTCGCCTCGCTGCGCTGGCTGCTCGAGGCGCAGACCGCGGACGGCGGCCATTTCGCGCCGATCGGCTGCCACGGCTTCTGGCCGCAGGGCGGCGAGCGCGCGCGCTTCGATCAGCAGCCGCTCGAGGCGCACGCCATCGGTCTCCGCCTGCCTCGAGGCGTTCGCCGTCACGCGCGACGCGTATCTGGCAGCGCGCGGCGCGACCGCTGCTTCGAGTGGTTCCTCGGCCGCAACGATCTCGGCCAGCCGCTCTACGATCCGACGCACCGGCGGCTGCCGCGACGCGCTGCTGCAGGATCATCTCAACCAAAACCAGGGCGCCGAATCGAGCCTCGCCTTCTACCTCTCGCTGCGCCGAAATCACCCGCGCCGACGGCGCTCAAGTCGAAATCCTCCAGCCATGCGCCGCCTGACCTCTGCATCCCACCGGGCATCACGCTTCGACCCGAATAGCGCGCGGGTTCTCATCCGTCCGTTCATTCCCGTCCGACCCGGCGCGCATCGTCAACATCATCGGGCGCGCCCTCGCCCTGAGCGAAGCCGAGATCGAGGCGCAGCTCGCCGTCGTCACCGACGGATTTCGGCGAGCCGCCATCTGGACATCCGCGCGGTGCTGGCGGCGGCACTTCGACATGGTCAAAACTCACGTCTTCAGCGGCCGGCCGCTCTCGGAAGCCCGCCAGCTCTACATCGGCGCGCTCTTCTCCGGCGAATACGCGCTCGAATCCGCCGCGCTCTTCAATCCCTCGATCGTCCCGCACCCCGACCAATCCGGTCTCGCGCCGGGCGAACTGCGCTTCATCCTCAGCCTGCGCGCCACCGGCGAAGGTCACATTTCCTCGATCGAATTTCGCACCGGCGTCATCCACGCCGATCACGCGATCACGATGGACGAACCCTCGCGCTTCGTCACCGCGCCGGTGCTGAACCCGAACCCGACGTACCGCAAAAGTCGTCTTCCTCCACAAGCTGCATGGAGATGGGATTTGAGAACGACTGGTCCACCGCAGGTCATGGAGTCGCTCGGCGAGGACTTCACGCTCAGCGAACTCGAAGCGGCCATGCGCCGCGCCACCGGCGATCTCGGTCCGCTCCCGCGCGAGGTGCAGCGCACGATCGAATGCGTGCGCTGGCTGGCGGAATCGAACTACGAGGTGCATTTCGCAGCCGAACGTCGCCGTCTCCGAGCGCATCATTTTTCCCGTCTCCTCGAACGAGAGCAACGGCATGGAGGACGCGCGCTTCGTCCGCTTCGTCGAGGACGACGGCTCGGTCATCTACTACGCCACCTACACCGCCTACAACGGCCGCGCCATCCTCCCGCAGCTGCTGGAGACCACGGATTTCCTGAGTTTCCGCGCGCTCACGCTCAACGGCCGCGCCGTGCAGAACAAAGGCATGGCGTTCTTCCCGCGCCGCATCGACGGCCGCTACGCCATGATCTCGCGGCAGGACGACGAGAACCTGTTTCTCATGTTTTCCGACAACCCGCATTTTTGGAGCGAGCCGCAAACTCCTGCGCCGTCCCACGCAGCCGTGGGAAGCGGTGAAGATCGGCAACTGCGGCTCGCCCATCGAGACCGAAGCCGGCTGGCTGGTCATCACCCACGGCGTCGGCCCCATGCGCCGATACTGCATCGGCGCGATCCTGCTCGATCTGGACGATCCGACTCGCAAGTCATCGGCGAGCTCACGACACCGCTCATCGGTCCGACCGGCAACGAGCGCGAAGGCTACGTCCCGAACGTCGTCTATACCTGCGGCGCGCTCGTGCATCAGGACCGGCTGATCCTGCCCTACGGCCTCAGCGACACCGCCTCGACGATCGTCACCATCGAATTGGATGAACTTCTGGCCGTGCTTAACCCGTGCGGGTAGGCCCATCGGTTTTTTGCAATGAAGCAAGTTGGCGAGAGTGTTGAAGAAGGCTTGTTGCTTTGATCTCCGCTCCGGGAGAATCTTCTCCCCATGTCCGTTCAAAAAGAGCTCGTCAACTCCCGCAGCGACGAGAATTTCCGCAAGGGCGCCTGTCACGCGGCGAAGTGGCTGGTGGAGACGAGCCGGACTCTCGCCGAGCAGGGTCGGAGCGCATCCGAGATCTCCGATCACCTGGCGGATCTGGTGGGAGTCGTGGAAGATTGGCGCCACCAGATGGGTGACCTGCCGGATGGCAATCCTTGGGATTGGAGTTTCAAGGACCTCGCCAGCGTGATTAAGCACCGTCAATCGCGATAGGTGGCGAGAGCTGGTTTGTCGTGAAACTCTCAACTCATTTTTCTCGATGAACATTTTTAGCCGTTCTCATCTCAACAAATTGGCGCACAAGCTTCCGCATCCCACGTTGGGCGGACCGAGGGTAATCCGTCTCCCATTGGCCGAGTGGGATCCGATCGACGACGCCGACCATCCCGCCGGTGAATTTGAAGATCATTCCAACCCGTATGTGGAGTTTGAGTTGATCGAGTGGAAAAACATCAAGGGCATCAGTTCACCGCGCTGGGTACTCCGGGGACTGGTGGCCATGTGAGTGACATGTGGCCATGGGCATGAGGTGAACCGCTCTGCGGGAAAGCGATCCGCGAAAGGTGGCGTCCGCGGGTAGTGGTCAGCAGCCTGCCCGCGCCTCCGGGACTCGGGAGCAGGCAACGGCGCCGGACTGACCGTCACGTTTGCGTTCTCATCCAGACCTGATTCTGCTTTCGTGGATTTTCCTACCCTATGAAATATATCGCCTTGTCGTTGCTCTGCGGATGCTCCGCCGTTCTCGCGGCCAACGCTCCGGTCAAAAGCGAACCATTCACCGTCCGCACGACGTTTACGGTCACATTACTTCCCGATGCAGCATTGCCCATTGCGGTCGATGCCCGGCAGTGGGGCGTTTTCACCATCACGGAGATCGTTCCTCATGGCAGCGCTGTGAAAAAGGATCAGGTGCTCGTCCGATTCGATGACGAAGAGTTTTTAGCGAAACTCCGCGATGCAGATTCCGCTGCCACTGCGAGCAAGCTCTCGCAGGAAAATGCCGAAGCCGAGTTCACTACAGCCGAGAAGAATCTGCCGATACAGTTGCAGGCCGCCATAACCAAGGCGGAGGAAGCTGCGGAGGCGTGGGAGTATTTCAAAAGCGTCCGTCGCGAAGCGGATATCGCCCGGGCGAGTCTCGCGCTCAAGCAGACTGAACTTCGCCTCGATGTGGAGCGGGAGGAATTGGTGCAATTGGAGAAGATGTACAAGGCCGATGACCTCACGGAGAACACCGAGGAAATCGTCCTCAAGCGCCAGCGCGAAAGTGTGAAGGCTGCGGAGATCGGTCTGGAGTTGGCGAAGATCGGGCACAAACGGGAAATGGAAGTTTCGCTGCCGCGGGAGGCTGTGACTTTGGAGCGGGAGGCGCTGAGTTCTTCAATCGCACTCAAGGAGGAGGAGCAGAACATCCCGCGCAGTTTGGAACTCAAACGCATCGCTTTGGAAGACGCACGCGTCGCGGCCAAACGGGGAGCCGAGAATCTGGCCAAGCTCCAGTCGGAGAAAGACCTGTTTGTAATCAAGTCTCCAGCGGACGGGTACTTCTATTACGGTAATATCCAGGATGGCCGCTGGACGCCGGGCGATCCCGCCAAAGCGCCCATGGTTCTCGCGCCGGTCGCGACCCGACGCCCCTTCGCGGTGGTGGTCCCCAACTCGGCAACGATGGTGCTGGAATCAACCGTGGACGAATCTGCCGCGCGCTCGCTGAAATCCGAGCTCGCCGGTTTTGCGAGTTACACGGGACGCGCAGACGTGTCCTTTCCGGTGAAAATCACCAGCGTTTCCGCGACTCCGGGGATCGATGGGCGCTACGGTGTCACACTCAGCGGTCAATATCCTGCGGACATTCCGTTGGTCGCCGGCATGACGGCTTCCGCCCAAATCATCGCCTATCACAAAGACGCCGCGCTCATCATTCCCGCGAAGGCGCTCAATGAGACGGACGACGGCGGATGGGAGGTGGAAATCGAAGAGACCGAAGGACAGACGAAGCGCGTGCCGGTCAAGCGGGGCATGATGTCCGGCGACAATGTGGAAATCCTTTCGGGCCTCACGCAGGACCAAGCGGTCATCATTCCCGGCGCATGAGATTGTTGATCGTCGCGTGCTTTTTTGCGAGCAGCCTCGCGCTTTTCGCAGACCCGATTGCCGGGAAGTCGACTGTCATCGATAGCCGCGTGCTCATTCCCGAAGAAGAGGTCACGCTCGCAAGAATGGACGCAGCCATCGCCAGGGGCGTGGACTTTTTGGTCGGGAAACAAAACGCCGATGGTTCCTTCGGCGGGCCGCACCGAACCAAGGGGCTCAACATCTATGCGCCGCTCCCCGGCGCACACGACGCCTATCTCGCCGGCACGAGCGGGCTCGCGATTTCGGGTCTGATCGATGCGCACGATTCCCGACCCGAAGTCAAAGCGGCCATCGGAAGAGCCGAGAAATGGGCCTTCAGCAAATTGCCCGGACTGCGCCGCGCCGATCCTACGACGACTTACAACGCGTGGGGCCACGCATACGGTTTGCGGGCCATTTCGCGGCTCTATCAATCCGCCGCTGGCGACCCCGCGCGGCAGGCTGCGTTGAAAGCTCTGGCGCAACAACAAGTGGACCTCGCCGACCGCTACGAATACCTGAACGGCGGCTGGGGCTACCTTCATGTTCTCGAAGATCTGCACACCCAAAAGCCGACGGGCATCACGACATCGTTCACCACCGCCAGCGTGCTGCTCGCCATGCACGAAGCGCGCGAAATAATGGGTATCACCCTCGATCAAAAAGTCGTCACCTCATCGCTCGAGTCGATCCGCCGCCAACAGTTCCCGGATTTTACCTATGCGTACTCTCACAACCATCGTTTGGCGCCGCAGCTTGATATCAATCGCCGCAATGGATCGCTCGGCCGCTCGCAAGCCTGCAACGCCGCGCTCCGAGCCTTTGGCGATCCGAAGATAACCGATGCGGTGCTGACCACATGGGCCGACAACTTCATCGAGTTTGAACACTGGCTCGATTATGGGCGCAAGAAACCCGTCCCGCATGAATCCACATTCCAAATCGCCGGTTACTTCTACTACTACGGCATCTACTACTTCACGGTGTCCGCGCAGAATTTGCCGAGGGAAAAGCAACAGCAACTCGCCAAATCAATCGCGCGAATCATCCTCACCCGGCAGGAAAAGGACGGCTCATGGTGGGACTATCCGCTTTACGACTACGGCCAGTCCTACGGCACCGGCTACGCGCTCATGTCACTGAAATGGTGCCGCGAGGCGATGCCATAGGGTGCTACGGCGCCGGGCGGTGGAGGAGGAGGCGCGGCGGGCCGGATTCCTGCCCACGGAGATTCAGCGCGAACGCGACTTCAAGAAAAAGAGCAACCCGCCAATGAGCCCGGCTATGCCTATAACGCCAATCCCAAGCGAGATCATTGACGGATGCGAAGGTTCTACCCCATGCCGCACCTCGGTCGCCGCAAGCGGAGTATTGTCGGGTGAAACCGCGCCATCTGCGCGCGGACCAGGAAGAGATGGCGCCGCAGGGGGTGAAGTCGCGAAATTCGTGACTTCACGGCCCGGCCGCACCGACTTATAGTTTTTCTCTTTGAAAAATCTCTCATTTTCGCGCCACCAGTCGCGGATGGCAGCGCGTAGTTCGGGCAATGCATAGGGGCTTGTCCTCTTCGCCCACTCCAAGACGTCATCGGAGTAAATGGTCGCATGCTGCAGATTCGCGATAATCAGGCCGGAGACTGCATACGAGAGCGGATAGTTTATGATGTCTCCATCGAGGAAATTCGCGAACTCTTCGTTGCGAAACAGCTCCTGAGCGAGTTCCTCAATGACCCATGGCTCGCCCAAATCAACCAACTCAGAATAGTAGAATCTTATTCTCCGAAACCTTTCGATCGCCTTTTTCCTTTGATCCGTTTCTCCTAAGTAGGTTAATACCCGTGGAATGTCTATATCAGCGAATTCCACGTCATTGACATCTCCAGGATATTCTCTTCGAATCGTGCGAATCAGCGAGGCTCTCTTGTCTTGACTCATCGAACGAATACGGGAAAGCATATCATCCATCGAAGCCCGCTTTAGAAAAGCTATTTCCTGATCTTCGTTCAATAGCTTCTCCTGGGCCGCTGCGGGAGAGGAGCATGCGATCAACACCGCAGCCAGACCTGACAAGTGGGCTTTCATCGATTTCTATATCGTCGAACGTTTACGGCTGCCTGGCGCGAGGCTTCGTGTCGTATCCACTTGCGCCGGGTCCGGGTTGTTTACCGGCGCCTCGTCCGAAAACTCGGATGCCGTTTGTCATGCCGAAGAATCAGGATCTTCACCCGCTCCGCACTTTCTTCAAATAGAATGTGATAGGGAAAATTCCGTAGCGGCGCACGACGCATCCCTTCGGCAACAAAATGATATCTCCCGGGGTTGCTGGCCACGCTTTCCAAAACAGTTTCGACTTCTTCAAAGAATCGATCCCCCAATTTGGAGCCTCCCTCCTCATCGTAGTATTGGAGAGCAGCTCTCAGATCTTTCTGAAACAGGCGGTGGAATACGACGGTCATCGATCATCGTCCGTGATTCCGCTTGATATCCTCCCAAGAACAACCCGAGCCCGGGTCATCTTCCAGCTCTTTAGAGCGGCGCTTGGCTTCCGCAACACCGTCATCTTCGTCTACGAGGATGGCAGGTAGTGAGGCAAGCAGCTCTCCAGCAAGCCTGGCTCTCTGGTCTTCGGGCAATTGCATGACTGCCGCTTGAATATCGTCAATGCTCATCGAGTAAGGGTATCCGGCGAAATCTGTGGAGTCATCCAATTCTTTGGACCGAACGACTTCAAGCTCGACGAACTGGACCAGGACCTGGAGAAGCGCGGGCATCGCTTTCCGCCCTATGCGGATTATCGGGTCATCCGCACAACGAGCGCGCGGGTGGCGCAGACAGTGCAAGCGAGGATTACGCGATGGGTGGAGCAGAGGTGGAAGCCGAAGGCCTGGCCAGAAGCCGGGTGTGCGGCATTGGAGAAGTGGAGTTCCTGAGCCTCACGCTACGAGGCAAATGCATCGCGGCGAACAATCCGCGCAAGGTGATGTTCGCGTGGCCAGTGTCAACCGGCGTGTAGTTACGACAGGGAAGTCATTGCCCCAGGGTCGCACCAGACAGCTAGTCATCCGGCACACAGGCACGGACCGAAACATCTCCGCGAAGATCAACTCACGCCGATCCCCGTGGCACATCACGCGATGGGTGGCACCAAGATATTCGATGCGGATGTTGCGGGCCATGGTCGAGCACTCTTCGCAATGTCCCCCATTCACTTAACGGCATTCTTGCACATATGCGCGGACTGACCTCGGACTCCGGCGGACCCCGGACTCCGGCCACTTTCTCAACGATACAATTTTCGAAAAAGGAACAGGCCCGGCAATAAAACGGTGACGAGTACGACTGTAGTCCACAGCAAGACGTGCGATGAACCCAAGGCGTCAGGTGGGGAAGTGCTCAACGGCGAATGAGATTCGGGAGTCGCCGGCCCCAATGATGGATTCTGTGGTTCGGGCGGCGACGCTCCTTTCTTCCATGATAAGCCGCCGTCTGCACACGTCCGGGCTGCACAGCTTTGTAATCATTGTCCCCGAAAACGGCCCCGTTTTCGCGCCACCATTTCCGCAAAATGGCGCGATTGTTCACAGGGTCGTCGATATTAAGCCCGAGCGCCCAGTGTCGCACCTCAGGACTCAGTTGCGGCGAGTCGCGCAAAATCTTGACGATGGAATATGTCACCCGATACGATTTAGGAGGCATTAGCGTGTCACTATTCGATTCCACATACGGTTCCTCTCTAAATAGTGCCTCAGCCATCGCTGTGATAAATCGCGGTTCCCCCGATTTGTCGACCGGCATCTTGAAGTAGCCCAGCGTCTCGAATTCCTGGATGCGCTTTTGAATGGTCGCCTCGTCGGCAACTTGGATTAGCTGATTGTCGCGAGCATCCGGATTATTCGAAATTCTCTTCGAATCGTAGAAATACTCGCGTAAAAACCCATTTTCCTCCGGAGAGAGATACCGGCAATCGGATTGCGAATCGCTAACAAGCTCGTTCAATTCGGCTTTGCGGGCGTCGCTCACTTCTGCACGCCCAACGGTGGCGACAAGTCCAGTCAGGACACGAAAAGCGGCCAAGCTCCGAAATAAAATCCTAAGTCGCATTACTTCTTGTAAAGTCCTGCGATGGTATTTGCTTGAAGTCAATCTTCGTGAGGCATGGGAAAGGAATCAGTCCGCGGATGTGTGCTGATTCCGTGGGGTTTATCAGCCTGTTCATGGAAGCCCCGTTGGTGGCGCGGCAATGGGGGGCTCTAATTTTATTCCCGTTTGAACATCGCGTTCCCGGAGTCGCCGCCGCTGAGGACGTAGGCAAGGAGATCGAGGATCTCTTCTTTCTTCAGCATGCTTAGCATCATCGGCGGCATGGGTGAGACAGTGCTTGGTTCGATTCTCTGTACTTCCTTGCGATCAACGGTGACCTGTTGGTTTGGATCGGAGAGATCAGTATTCAGCATCACGTTATCACCATTCAGATTCACGACCGAGCCGGTGATGGTTTCGCCGTTGGTCTTGGTCAGGACGCTGGGCACGAATTGCTCGTTGATGACCTTGCTCGGGTTGATGATCTGATCGAGCAAATCGTGCGGGCTGTAGCGGCCGCCGGCGCCGGTGAGGTCGGGGCCGGTCATGCCGCCTTCGTTGCCGAAGCGGTGGCAGGTGAAGCACGCGGCGGCGGCGAACATTTTGCGTCCGTTTTCAAAACTGCGCCCTTTCAATCCATCCGTCGCGGCGGCGCTGAGTTCTTCGAGTGTCCAGTTCGTCGGGGTCCGACCGGCGAAGATGGCGGTGGCGTTTTCGATGGCCGATTTCCGCTCGGGTTTTTGCGCGATCAGATCGGCTAGTTCATTTTTCTCCTCGGCGGTGAAGGTGTCGAGAGCGTCGTTGCGGATGAATTCGATGAACTTGTCGAAGCTGGCTCCGCCCCGGTAGTTCGCGGCCTTGAGGAACCAGTTCAGATACGCCGTGCGGGTCTCCGGGGTCCAGCCGGCCTTGAGCATGCGCAGGCTGCGCGCGTACTCCATCTGTTCTTCCTGCGTCGGTGCTGCGGCCATCAAGGCCATGGCTTTGGACGCGACGGACGGGCTTTGCAAAAAGACCAGCGTCTCGCAAAGCAGCCAGTTTAAATCGGGCGAGTTTGCGGGAAAGAGCGGGTCGAGTTTGCCGAACAGTTTGCTGACGGTGGCGTCGTCGGGCCGGCCGTATCGGTTCAGCACGATCTCGATAGTGCGCAGCGCGGTGAGTTGCTGGTCGTGCGGCAGCGCGGCGAGATCGAGCTTCACCTGGGCATCGAGGAGTTTTCCGCGCAGCGCCGTGTCCACCGGTGGTGTGTTCGCGTCGCGGTTTTGCGGGCTGGTTCCACCGACGAGCGCCAGGGCCAGAAGCGCTTCGACCTGCTTCGCCGGATCGCTCTCGGTGAGTGCTTTTTCCTGCCATTCGCTCACGGGTTGATGTTCGAGCGCGATGCGGGCGGCCCAGCGAATGAAACGGTCGTCGTCGCCGAGGTGCGGCCACGCGGTGGCCACGGCCTGCGGGTCTTGCCTCCCATGAAAGGCTTCGAGCGAGTGGCGCAAGTCCGCAGCGGGATTTTTCCTGGCCTCGTGCTTTACCGGTGCGGTGGATTCGTTGCCGGTGTAGGTCACGCGATAGAGGCCGGACTGCACCTTTCGTCCGCCGATGGTGAAATACATCGCGCCATCCTGGGGCAGGATAATCGCGTCCGTGAGCGGCAGCGGAGAACCGGAGAGAAACTCTTCCTTCGTGGCCTTGTAGGTCGCGCCATCCGGCTCGAGATAAACGGCGTAGAGTTTGCCCCAGCTCCAATCGAGCACGAAGAGCGCGTCCTGATACTTGGCGGGAAATTTGGCGCCGTAGCCAAACGTCGTGCCGGTGGGCGATCCGGGCCCGATGTTGAGCGTGGCCGGCAGGCTCTCGGCATAGAATTCAGGATACTTCCCCGCCCCATTGCGCCAGCCGTATTCCGCGCCGCTGACGACATGAACAATGCGGGTGGGGCGATACCACGGCGTATTGAAGTCATACTCCATGTCCGCGTCGTAGGTGAAAAGTTCGCCGTCGCGATTGACGGAAGCGTCAAAGATATTGCGGAACCCGGAGGCCACCATCTCGAAGTCTTTTCCATCGGGCGAGACGCGGTAAATGATTCCGCCGGGAGCCAGCACGCTGCGATTGTGCCCGCGCCCATCGGGCATGCGTGGCAGCAGATGATCGTCGCCCCAGACCTTCGGCACGGGGGAAGTGGCCGCCGTTTCGGTGCGCAAAGCGTTGTTGCCGGAGATGAGGTAAAGTGCCTTCCCGTCGGGCGTGGGGACCAGGGCGTGAACACCATGATCGCCTTTCGATTTGATCTCGCGAAGGAGTTCCACCTTGTCGAGCTGATCATCGCCATTGCTGTCCGTGATGCGATAGAGACCGCTCGGAATTTTCGACTCGTAATCGTTCACGCCCACATAGAGCGCTCCGAAGGCGAAGACCATTCCGTTCACCGCGCGAATGTCGGCGGGGACTTTTTCAATCGAATTGGGATTGAGCGGTTGTCCCGGCGGCGGCGGAGTAAAGCGGTAAAGCCCGCCGAATTGATCGCTCGCGTAGATGCGGCCCTTGTCGTCGGCGCAGAGATTTACCCAAGATCCCTGCGCGTCGCCGGGCACGGAGTAGAGCAGCTCGACCTTGAAATCTTTTGCCGCCCGGATGCGCGAAATCGGCGTGGCTTTGTTTTCACCGATGGCCGTTCCACTCGCGGTCCGCGAGGAGCGCCCTTTGCGCCCGGGATTTTCCGGTTTTGGTTTTGGCAGCGGCGCAGACGCAGGAGCCGTGGCCGCTGGTGATCCGGGGGCTGGGTCGACTTCGGCCGCATGGACGCTGGGAAATACGAGGATCAGGGAGAGCAACAAACGTAGAGGAATCATGAGCGGGAAAGGAGAGACTGCGATTTAAGCCGAAATATCCGCCGTCGGCCAGTGATCAGCTCCGCGACGCGGTGCAAAATCAAGATCGCAGCGCGTTGGAGCCCGTGACCCTCCCCGCTTGCCACCCAGAAAGCCGACCATTTCTTTTCTTCACAGAAGGTCCGGAATTCGCCACGAACTTCAGGCATGAAAACCTCCGATTGTCTCCTCTTGGGCAGCGCCTTGATGCTGAGTTGCGTCGCCCCGGTTCCGATGCGTGGACAAGCCCCCGTGGCGAACCAGCCGATCCTTGATCCAGATGCCGTCGCCTGGCCGCGCACCTTTACCGCGGACGGGAACGACCTGGCGATATTCGAGCCGCAGATCAGCACGTGGACCGGCAACCAGATTTCGGGACGCTTCGCGGTCGGGGTGCGCCCAACTGGAAGCAAGGACGAAAGCTATGGTGTTGTTTCCTTCACCGCGCGGACCGAGATCGACAAGCCGAATCGGCTGGTCACGCTCGAGGATTTCGAGATCACCAAAATCAATTTTCCCACGGAGGCCGGGAAAGAAGCGGACTACCTGGCTTTGCTAAAGAAGCATCTGCCGGAGCAGGCCAAAACCATTCCGCTCGATCACCTCGAATCCGTGTTTGTGCTCTCGGGAGAAGTGGAAAAGCAGGTCGAGGTCGCGGTGAAGAACGATCCGCCTCGGATGATTTATACGACGCAGCCTTCGGTGCTCGTGTTGGTGGATGGTCCGCCGGTGCAGAAGCCGCTCGATCAGGTCTATCAGCGCGTGATTAACACTCGGGCCGTCCTGCTGCAGAACATGATCAATACGAAGTATTATGCCTATGCCGGCGGGCAATGGTATAACTCGCCGTCGATCGAAGGGCCTTTCATTTCCGATCCGAATCCGCCGGCCGACATCGTGCCGGCCCTGAAGCTTGCCGAGGAAACCAAGAAGGTGGATCTCATGCTGCCGACGGGGAATCAAACGCCGCCGCTCAATCTTTATACCTCGATGAAGGCCGCGGAACTCATTCAGACAACCGGCATCGCCGACGTGGTGCCGGTCGAGGGGACGGCCAATTTGCTTTACGTCACCAACACCGACAATGCGCTGTTCATGGATGTGGCCACGGCAACCTACTATGGGCTGGTTTCCGGGCGCTGGTTTAGCGCGCCATCGCTTTACGGGCCGTGGACGTTTGTGCCGCCTGGGAGTCTGCCGCTCGATTTCCAAAAAATTCCGGCGGACCACCCGAAATCCAACGTACTCGCTTCCGTGCCCGGCACGCCGCAGGCCCGGGAGGCCGTGATTGCCAGTCATATTCCGCAGACAGCGACCGTGGACCGAAACAAGGCGACGCTCACGGTGGACTACGTGGGCGATCCGGTGTTCGCGCCGATGCCCGAGACCGTGGTGCAGTATGCCACCAACACCGCCACGCCGGTGATCATGCTGAATGCTTACACCTACTACGCCAATGAGGGTGGGATTTGGTTTGTGGCCAATGCACCGACCGGGCCTTGGGCGGTCGCGACGGTCGTTCCGCCCGCCATCTATACCATTCCTCCGAGCAGTCCGATTTACTATGTTACTTCGTGCTATGTCTATGGATCTACTCCGGAAGTGGTCTATACCGGATATACGCCGGGTTACATGGGAGCGGTGGTGGCGATCGGTGGTGTGGTGGTCAATGGCACGGGCTATGAGTATCCTCCCGCCATCATTGGTTCGACCTGGATCGGATATCCGCCGACCTATGGCTATGGGTGGGGAATGGCGGTGGGAGCCTTCACGGGTTTTGCCTTTGGCTACGCCGCCGGAGTTGCCGTGGACTGCTGGTGTCATCCGTATTGGGGTGGCTATGGGTTCGCTTACAGCTCCGGCTGGAGCTATTCTCATATTAATGTCAACGCGACCAATTTCTACAGTCACTGGGGATCCGCAGTGCACAAGTCCGGTCATTGGGGCTATAACGCTTACAACGGCCGCGAATGGTCCGGGCAGCACGCGGAAACGTTCAATCCCTATTCTGGAGCCCGCGCCGCGGGTTCGCGCGGGGCGGCGGTCAACCGCTACAATGGCAACTTCGCCGCTGGTCGGCAGGGAGCGTTTTATAATCCGAGCACAGGCCGATTCGCCGCCGGGCAGCAGGGTGTGGCCGGCAATGCTCGCACGGGCAACGCCGCGACGGTGGACCGCGGCGTCGCGGGCAATGTGAAGACGGGGAATGCCGTGGCCTGGAATCACGGCAACGTCGTGACTGACCATCAGGGGAACCTTCACAGCTACTCACCCTCAGGTGGACACAGCTATTACGACAGCGGCGGCTGGCATAACGATGATCGGAACGCGTCGTCCTGGTCCGACCGCGGCTGGGATCATTCCAGTTGGGGAAGTTCGGGTGACGGCTCCGGTGGTATGGATCGGGATCGTTTTGGGCAGTCCATGGGGAATCAGCGATTCGACAGTTTCCATCGGTCCGGCGGTGGAGGTTGGGGTGGGTTTCATGGAGGCCGCCGCCGATAATCCATTGACGGGATGGCAGAATCTGAAAGAACACGGGTGCCTTCATCCGGCCGTGCATTCCCTGCGGATCCTGGTCATCGCCCGGTGGATGATCGAGACCTCGGAAGGCGCGCTCCAGCCGGGGAAATGATATCGACCCGAAATCCAAGACCCGAAAAATTCTGTTCCTGACCGAACGCTTGCCCGAACCATGAAATCCAGATCAATCCTTCTTCTTCTGGCGCTCGCCGCCGTCACCACGAATCCGCTCGAGGCACAATTTGAGGCGCCGCCTTCCCCCGCAGAAGCAGACCCGGCCGCGCCAGCCGCGTTGGAACCTTTTGAAGCGCCGGCGCCGGTAGCCGGGGTGGACGCAGCGGCTGTGCCCGCCGCACCGACGGCCTTCGAACCGCTGCCGACGCTCGACGCGAGCGCGATCTTGCAACCTCAGTATTTAACGGGGCCAAACTTCACGGTGCAAAATCCCGTGCCCACCTACGCGGGTTCGAATCAATACACGATCGATTCCACCTACGGAGTCTTTCAGGCCGACGGCAGCGCCATGCTCATGCGTCGGGTGGCCGAGATCAATGGGATCACCCAATTGATGGCCATTTCGCAGTCGAATGAGTTCACTCAAGCGGCGGCCAAAGCGGCCGAGGCGCCACTGAATGTCGCGCAGGATCTGGTCACCAATCCCGTGAACACGATCTCGAACGTTCCCAAAGGCATTTGGGGTTTTCTGAATCGAACGGGGCAGGCCTTGAAGGAGGCCGCCGATGGCCGGCAATCCGACGCCGCCCAAGGTAATGCGATCGAAAACATGACCGGGTTTTCCAAAACCAAACGCGACCTCGCTCTCAAGCTGGGCGTCGATCCGTATTGCAACAATGAAGTTTTCCAGAAGGAATTGAACAAGGTCGCCTGGCCGGCATTTCTCGGTTCTTTCACCGTGAAATTGGGGATGGCGGCAGTTACGGGCGGCGCGGGGGCGGCCCTTTCCGCCGCCAACTGGACGAATACAATCACGGGCGTACTGCACGACAAGAGCCCCACAGAGCTGCGCCTGATGAACTTGGGAATCCTCATGAACGATATGGGCGTCGCCCGCTCGGATGCGAACGCCTTCCTGAACAATAATGCCATTTCACCGACCACCCAGACGATCATCGTCGCCGCGCTCCAGCAACTGGGAAACATTCCCGGGCAGGCGGTTTTCATCCAGCGCGCGGCGACCAGCCAGGACGAGCACGATGCCCTCGCTTATCAGCAGAGTGTTCAGCTGATGGCGAAAGTGAATGAGAACGCGCCGGTGGCGCGCATCTCCCATTTGAACGGATTGACCATCTGCCAGACGAATGATGGAACGCTGATTGTGCCGATCCAGTGGGATTATGCGGCCTGGACGCCGATGACCGAGAAATTCATCAACGCGCTCAAGGCCGAGAAACTGGCGACCCCGCCGACGGCCTACACCATAATGATCACCGGCATCGCGTCGCCCATGGCCACACAGGAGCTCGCTGCGCGCCAGGTGAATCTCGTGACCAAAGGCCTCCCGGGACCATTGCAATAGAGTCTCCTTCAGAATCTCCGTGCATCCTCTCATTTCATGAACGGCAGCGTTAAGTTGACAGCGCCGGCTTGCGCCTCAGCCTTCGGCTTTCTACAACCAATGGGCCAGGCGACCCGACCGACCGCCGGGCGATGATCGCCAGCCGCCAAACCTTTTTGCAATGAAATGACTCACCATCATCATCCCCAACCGCCGCCGTGGAAACCGCATCGGGACTGGCGTGTTGTCTGCGCCGCCGTACTGATGCTTATTGCCATGATCATTTACGTGATGACCCTGGATGAATCAGTGGTGCCGAAAGTGGAATCAGCGAGCCCGCCGGGCGCGCCCGCGGCGGCTGAATCAACTCCCTAACCGTTCGATAAACTAATGAAATGACTTCACAAATTACCAAACCCCCGTCCCTGGTTCCCTGGTGGCTCGTTCTCCTACAGGGCATCCTTAGTATCATTGTTGGCATTTTCGCGCTGACCACGCCCGGGACCGCCATGATCGTCTTTGTGCGGTTGCTGGGTTGGTATTGGCTGATCAAGGGCATTTTCTCGTTCACCGCGACGTTTCATCCGGAAGCCAAATCGCATCGTGGTTGGTTGATCGTGAATGGGCTGATCGGTGTGATCGCGGGTTTTGCCGTGCTCGATCATCCGCTCCTCTCGGCGGTCTTCGTGCCCGCCGTGTTGGTAACCTTTATCGGCATCGCCGGCTTGCTCATCGGTTTTAACGATTTGCTCGCTGCTATCCGCGGTGCGGGTTGGAGCATGGGCTTGCTGGGAATCCTGAGCATTGTGCTGGGCGGAGCCCTGCTCGCAAATACCGTCATCGGAGTGGCTCTGCTGCCCTATTTCATCGGGATTGCGGAACTGGCCGGTGGTTTGGTGGCGATCGTCTTCGCCTTTGGGATGCGGACGAGCCCGGCGACCTGACGTTTTGCACAGCCGCCGCTTGATTTCCAAAAATCAAAGTCGCAGCGTCGCTCGCCACCACCTCATCCTCAACCAACATCGCCCAAATGAAGAACCGTAAGTTCGCACTTATTACTGCAGGCCTGGCGCTCGGACTTCTTTCCGCGACCGTCCGCGCGGCGGAAGTGGCTGCTGAAGGTTCCCCTGACCAAGCCGCCGAGCTGGCCAAACAGCTCAGCAATCCAGTCGCCTCGTTGATCAGTGTGCCATTTCAGGCGAACGAGGATTTTAACATGGGACCGACTGGCGATGGTTATCAGTTTAAACTTAATTTCCAGCCCGTCATCCCGATCTCGATCAGCAAGGATTGGAACCTCATTGTCCGCACGATTCTCCCCTATATATCGCAGCACGACGTTTATTACCGCGAGGTGCCGCCGTATCGCGGGTTGCCAAACGATGTCCTTAACCAATTCCCACCGGACCAACGCGATGCGGTGAACCGTGAAGGGAAGCGGCTCTATGATTCTGAGATCAAAAAGCATCCTCAAAACCGTTCCCAGGACGGTCTGGGCGATACGACGCAAAGCTTTTTTCTTTCGCCAAAGGCGCCGGGTCCGGGTGGCCTGATCTGGGGTCTCGGTCCGGTGTTCCTTTACCCCACGGCGACTCAGGATCTGCTGGGCAGCGGCAAGTTCGGTCTCGGCCCGACGTTTGTCGGATTGGTCCAAAAGGAGGGTTGGACGGTGGGCCTGCTCGCGAACCAGATCTGGTCGGTGGCGGGGAACGACGACCGGCAAAACGTGAACTCGATGTTCCTCCAGCCCTTCGTCTCCTATACCACCGAGACCCATACGACATTCACCGTGAACACAGAGTCCACTTACAACTGGGAGAACAGCGAGTGGACCGTGCCCCTGAACCTCATGGTGAGCCAAATATTGAAGATCGGGAAGCTGCCGGTGAGCATCCAACTCGGCGGGCGTTACTATGCTGAGGCTCCGAGCGGCGGTCCGGAATGGGGTTTGCGGCTGAATTTCACGTTGCTTTTTCCGACCGGTAAACATGAAGCTCCCGAACCATCTTCCTACAAAAAATAGTGCCTGATAGGTTGAAGATAACCGGTTTCGCTATGTCGGCGGGTTCCGTAAACTAATATCGTATGTCGTCAGCCAGTGATTCCTCCACCCGGGAGTCGGAGAAGAAATCTTCAACCGGTGCTGGGAAAGTGCCTGTGAAAGGGATGACGAACCTCGTCCTGGATTTGGTTCGGCCGTACCGGAAGTGGCTGATCGTCGTCTTCGTCGCGATGCTGATCGAGACCGCAATGAGTCTGGCGGCGCCGTGGCCGCTTAAGATCATCATCGATAACGTGGTGGGGAAGCACAAGCTGCCCGAGTTCCTGCATTGGTTGCGCGATTTTTCCTCGGGCGAACATACGCTGGCCCTGGCGGGTGTGGCGGCGCTGGCCGCGGTGCTCATCGCGATCATCGGCGCCATCGTCGGCTACATTGATAATTACTACACGGAGAGCGTCGCCCAGTATGTGGCGAATGACTTGCGCCAGCGGCTCTACCATCATCTCCAGCGGCTTTCGCTGAAGTATTACGACACCCATCAGATTGGCAACATGCTCAGCACAATCACCGCTGACGTGGGTACGATCCAGAGCTTCGCCTCGACCGCGCTGCTGGCCATCCTCATCGACGCGCTGAATATCGTCGGGATGCTCGCGCTCATGCTGTATCTGAACTTCGACTTTGCCCTGGTGGCGGTGGGAGTAACTCCATTCCTGCTGCTTTTCGTGTCGCGCTTTAAGAAGGCCGTAAAGAAGGCGACGCATGAAGTGCGCAAGCATCAGACCGACATCGTGGCGGTCGTGCAACAGGGGCTGGAATCGGTGCGGACGGTCGAGGCGTTTGGCCGGCAGGACATGGAGGAAAGCCGGCTTGACACCGTGAGTCGCGAAACAGTCGAAGCGGCCCTCAAGGCGCGCCGGGTGAAGTCGCTGCTCTCACCCATCGTTTCCGTTACCGTTTCGCTTTGCGTCGCTTTTGTCCTGTGGCGCAGCGCGGGCTTGATCCTCAATGATGCGATGACTGTCGGTGCGCTGACTGTCTTTCTGTCGTATCTCAACAAGTTCTTCAAGCCGGTGCAGGATCTCGCCAAGATGACCAATGTCATCGCGCAGGCGGCTGTCGGTCTGGAGCGCGTGCAGACCATCCTCGATGCGGACACAATCATCCCGGAAAAGCCGGATGCGATTTTGCCGGAGAAACTGAAGGGCGAAATCGTTTTCGAGAATGTTGCGTTTGCCTATGATCCGGCCGCGCCTGTCCTGCGCGCCATAAATCTCACCATCAAGCCGGGCCAGCGTGTTGGCGTCTGCGGTCCGACGGGGGGCGGAAAATCGACGGTCCTCAGCCTGATTCCGCGATTCTATGATCCCACGGCCGGGCGCGTCGTGATCGACGGCACCGACGCCACCGACTATAAGCTCGATGGCCTGCGCGAGCAGATTGGCTTTGTCTTGCAGGATACGGTCCTTTTCCAGGGTACCATTCACGACAACATCGCCTACGGACGGCCCGATGCGACCACAGAGGAAATTGTCGCCGCGGCGAAGATGGCCAATGCGCACGAATTCATCATGAAGATGCCGCATGGCTACGATTCCATGGTCGGCGAGCGCGGGCTCACGCTCTCCGGTGGGCAGCGCCAGCGTATTGGCATCGCCCGCGCCATCGTGCGCAATTCGCCCATTCTGATTCTTGATGAACCCACGGCCGCCCTCGATACCGAGTCAGAGAAAAGCGTGATGGAGGCCCTCGAACGGCTGATGAAAGGACGTACCGTCATCACCATTGCTCACCGCCTGAGCACCATTCGTGACGCGGATAAGATTGTCGTCCTCAAGGGAGGCTATGTCGCCGAGGAGGGAACTCATGACGAACTGGTGGTGCGGAATGAAATTTACGCCGAACTTTATCGAATTCAGGCCGGCTCCACCCCGCCCGCCAAAAGTTAGCCAATCTCAGAATCCTCAACGACCATGTCCCACCGTTCCCTCATTGTTTTGCCCGACGACACTGGCAAGCCAATTCTCGACGCCATCGCGGGCGCGAAAAAATCGCTCCGAATCAAAATGTTCGTCTTCTCCGACCCGGACCTCATCAAGGCGGTCACGAGCGCCAAAGAGCGCGGGCTGGCCGTGCAGGTGATGCTGAACCCTGCACGACGGAGTGGCGAGGAAGAAAATGCCGCGACACGCGCGGTCTTGGAAAAAGCCGGCGTGGATGTGAAGGACAGCAATCCGGATTTCGGCATCACCCACGAAAAGTCGATGATCGTGGATGATGAGACCGCATTTGTGAAATCACTCAACTGGGCGACGAAAAACCTGACGGTGACGCGCGACTATGCCATCATCACCAGCCATCGTCACGAGGTGGACGAAATTATCGCTGGGTTTACCGCGGATTGGCATCGCCAGGACTTTGACCCCGGCCACGATGCTCACCTCATCTGGTGCCGCGGCAATGGCCGGGACCGAATTGCGCGTTTCATCGACGGAGCCAAGCACTCGATTTTTGTGCAGAATGAGCGCTATCAGGATTCAGTGATTATCGAGCGCCTGGTGCGCGCCGCGACTCGGGGCGTGAAGGTGCACGTCATGGCGCTGCCGCCGCATTCGCTGAAAAAGGAAAAGCTCGTCGAGAGCGTGGGCGGACTCCGGATCATGGACGACGTGGGAATCAAGATCCACAAACTCAAGGATCTGAAACTGCATGGCAAGATGCTGCTGGCCGACGGTTCGCGCGCGATAGTCGGGTCGATCAACCTCGCCCCAGGCAGTTTCGATGACCGGCGCGAACTGGCCATTGAAGTGCACGATGACGAAATCGTGGATCGTCTCCATACGATCGCGAAGCATGACTGGAAAAACTCCCGTCCGCTCGACCTGACCGACGAGGGTCTCTATGCCGATCTCGAGGATCGTACGGAAGGTAGTTCGCGTGATCTGGCGCTCGACGTTCCCGAAAAGGACGAGCACAAAGGCAAGCACCACAAGAAATAGGACCGCGCGACTTCGCTGCGAGCAGCTGCCGGTGTGCCGTCGTCGCCCGCCCCTGTCAGATCGACTTCAAGCTGCCTGCCCGGAGCACTCCGCAATCCGTGCGTGACCTTATTTGGCGGTGTGTGGCATTTAAGCACGCACGAATCCATGCACGAGACCGGTCATCCTCCAGCGCACCCGGCGTCCAGTCGACGCGTTCATGGCGTCCGATTCGCCCGGCTTGGTTTTCTGCGTTTCTCGGCCGTCGAATTGTTGATCGCGCTGACATTGCTTTTTATTGCCACACCGTTCGTCGAAGGGCTCCGTGGCGGACCGGTCATCGAAGCGATCCTCATGACGGTGGTGCTTGTTTCGGCCGTGCTGGCCGTGGGAGGTCGGCGGCGGATGTTATTGGTGACTGGATTGTTTGCGTTGCCCGCGGTGCTTTCCAAATGGGCTCACCACATTCGCCCGGAGCTCATCTCGCCGGCCGCGTTTTTCGCTTCAGGGCTCATCTTCCTGTCCTTGATTATCGTGAGCCTGCTGCGCTTTGTGCTCCGCGCGCCCAGGGTCAATACTGAAGTCCTGTGCGCGAGCATCTCGGCCTACCTTTTGCTGGGGCTCGCCTGGTCCTTTGCCTACCGTTTGGTTGCTTTTTCCACGCCAGGCGCCTTCACCTTCAATCGAGTCCGTGAGCAGATGATGGATGGTTATATGTCCACTTACTTCAGCTTCGTCACACTGAGTACCGTCGGCTATGGCGACATCGCGCCGGTCTCGCCCGTGGCGCGGATGCTCGCGGTCATGGAGTCGATGACGGGCACTCTCTATGTGGCGGTGCTCATCGCCCGCCTGGTGGCTCTTTATTCGCGATCTCCGTCGTCCGACGAGCGAGCCGACCCGCCCGCCTGATGATTTTCCGCGTGTTCTTCCGATCACCTCGGACGCTGCATCCTTGATTCATCGGGGCCAAAACGATACCCAGATGCTGCTACTGAACCTCCTCTACTAAATCTGTCCCATGGTCACACCACTGCCTCAATCCACCGAACGCGTCCTCGGCTTCAAGCTGAGTGGAAAACTTCATGACGAAGACTATCAGCACTTTGTCCCCGCCCTCGAGGCTGCCATCCAGAAGCATGGCAAAATCCGCATGCTCGCCCACTTTGAGGATTTCCACGGCTGGGATCTCCACGCTCTCTGGGACGACACAAAGTTTTCGACCAAACACTGCACCGACATCGAACGGCTCGCTCTGGTTGGCGATCGATCCTGGGAAAAATGGATGGCCGTGGTGTGCAAGCCGTTCACCATGGCCAAAATCGAATATTTTGATGTCGCGGACATCGACCGCGCCTGGGCCTGGCTGGCCGAATAGATGCGATCAGCGGATCGCTTATTTCCCACGCCCCGATGTCCGAGCCTCTCCCGCAACGCCGAATCCTGCCACGCCTGGCGGCGCTCATTGGCACCTTCCTCGCGATCTACCTTCTCGTCGCCTACGTCGTGATGCCCCGGCATGACCGGCGCAAAGTGGAGCGAGATCCGGCGCTGGATGCGAACCCACGTCTGACCCACACCAAGACCGGTCTGCCGGGGGATCCCTTGAATATCGAGGTTATCGGTACCGAAGAAGATGTCATTCGTGCCATGATCGCTGCCGGCTGGGATCCAGCTACTCCGCTCACGTTTCGCAGCAGCGTGCGCATTGCCGTCGATACCGTGATCAAGAGACCAGACGACGCGGCACCGGTCAGCAGCCTGTATCTTTTCGGACGGAAGGAAGATCTCGCGTTTGAAAAGCCCGTCGGCGACAGCCCAAAAGAAAGGCATCACGTTCGCTTTTGGAAAACGGAGCAGGTTGACGATGGGCGTCCGGTCTGGATCGGATCGGCGGCTTTCGACATCGGCGTGGAGCTCAGCCGGACCACCGGAGAAGTGACGCATCACATCTCCCCTGATGTGGACGCCGAACGCGATCTGCTGCTGGCCGACCTGGCGCAGGGAAAGCATCTCCTGGCGACGCGCTGGATTGATCCCTACCACAAGGAGTTGGAAGGGAAAAATGGTGGCGGCGATCCGTGGCATACCGATGGTCGCCTGGCCGTCGCCGTGCTGACCGTCACCACCACTGCCGCCAAGTGATAGACATTCGTGGCTTGATTCGCGGCGGGCCCCGCCTCCGGCGCAAATTTAGCAAGCCGTAGTCTGGCGCGCGGCCGGATCAGCCTTTATCACCGCGTCATGTCAAAGAACCCTCTTTCGATCGGGCCGTGGACGCTCGGCGCCGGCGAACCGCTGTTTATCCTCGGACCCTGCGTGATCGAGAGTGAGGAATTTGTCTGGCGCATGGCACGAGCGCTCCACCAGGTCACACGCCACGAGGGGGCGCAGTTTGTCTTCAAGGCCAGTTATGACAAGGCGAATCGCACCTCGGTAAAATCGTATCGCGGGCCGGGGATCCGGGAAGGATGCGCCATGCTCGGTGCCATCGGAAAGGAACTCGGTGTGCCGGTCACAACCGACGTGCATTCTCCCGCCGAAGCCGAGGTGGCTGCCGAGTTCATCGACATTCTCCAAATCCCGGCCTTTCTCTGCCGGCAAACCGATTTAATCGAAGCGGCTGCGCGCACGGGTCGCGTGGTCAATGTGAAGAAAGGGCAATTCCTGGCGCCGTGGGATGTGCGCAATATCGCGGACAAGCTGATATCTTTTGCCAGCGCAGGCTTCTTTTTCACCGAGCGGGGGACGACCTTCGGCTACCACAATCTGGTGGCGGACATGCGGTCCCTTTATTGGATTCGCGAGCTGGGTTTTCATATTGTTTTCGATGCGACGCATTCGGTGCAACGCCCCGGCGGCAGTGGAGATCGCACCGGCGGCGATGGCGAATTGGCTCCGGTGCTGGCACGCGCGGCGATGGCGGCGGGGTGCGACGGCGTCTTCATGGAGACGCATGAGAATCCCGCGGAAGCTCTGAGCGATGGGCCCAATCAAATTCCGCTGGCGGAATTGCCGGCGGTGCTGTCACAGTTGCGCAAGATCAATGCGTTGCTCGCGTAAGCTCACTCCCGTCATTTTCGGACTGACTTTGGCCGTTGCCGGCTTGGTGGTCGGGAGAAGTGCGGAGAAACCTGATTCGGCGCCGGACGAAACTGTCAAGGATCCGGGTGCGGAGGTGGTCCCGGCTCGAAAGGTCAAAAAGGAAAAGGGCAAGAACGGGAAGGCGGCCGAGAAAACGGAAAAGAAATCCGGTGGTGCCGACGGAAGTCAGGGCGAGGAAAGCGAGGACCCGGCGAAACCGGAAAAGAACGGGAAGAAGAAAAATGACGGCGAAAAGGTACCGGCTCAATTATTGTTGCCCCTGCCCAAGGGGCAGGATTCCCGCGGGGTCGTGATCCCGATTTCCGATGATGAGACGGGAAAGAAATCCATGAGTTTCGACATTGGCGTCGCGCGTCGAATCGATGACAACCATGTCAAAATGACGAATTTGGTGATCGAGACTTTCACGGAAGGAAGCGACGTGAAGGAGATGACGATCGAATTGCCCGATTCGATGCTCGATATGCAGACTGGAGTGATTACCGGACAAGAGCGCGTGACCATCAAACGCAGCGATTTTGAACTGACCGGGCAGACCATGGAATTCAACACAAATACGAAGCAGGGAAAAGTCCAGGGCGACGTAAAAATGATCATATATGACCTCAATTCTGAAAACCCAGCCTCCGTTCCCGACTCCGAAAAGACTGGCGGATAAGGCCAGGTGGTTGCTGCGAACGGGCGTCATCGCGAGTCTCGTGCTGGCGGCGACGCTGGCGGCCCAGGACAATTCACCGCAGACTCAGGACGATCTAATCAAGAGAATCGAGTCGATTGGCTCGACGCCGAAAAAAGCGCGGCTGGGTTTCGACGGTACGCCCGTAGCCGCAACCATGGCGGAGAAGCCGGCGCCGAAGGCACCGGGAAGAACGGAGATCACCTGCACGGGCGAAGTGACTTTTGACCAGGCCAAGAATGTCGCGGTTTTTATTCAGGAAGTAATTCTGAAGCATCCGGAATTCAATGTGATGTGCGACCGGTTGACGGCCTTCATGAAGAAGGAACCGAAAGGGCCGGCAGCGAATCCACCGCCGGCTGCCAACCCGAATGAAGGAGCCAAACCAGGAGGTGGAATCGACCATGTCATCGCCGAAGCGAACCCTGGGAAAGTAGTAATTGTGACGCAAAAAAAAGTCGACGCTTCGGGCAAGATCACCACGAACGTCGGGCGGGGCACCAAAGTGACTTTCAACGAAAACACCGGCGATATCGTGCTCACGGGAACTCCTTCGATTGCCGAGGGTGTCAATCTTCATGTAGCCGAAGCCGAGAGCACGGTGATGACCTTGAACCGCGACGGAAACAGTCACACAGTCGGCCCCAGCCGCACGTTGATCCGGGACTCCACCGAACTCGACACCGGCCACTGATTGTGGTGATTCCCCATGATTCAGCGCCTGCCGCCAACGGCCAGGTGATCATTCAGACGGAAAAGCTCGTGAAAATCTACGGCGGTCGCGCCGTGGTGAATGGCGTCGATATTAATTGCAAGCGGGGCGAAATCGTGGGGCTGCTTGGGCCAAACGGCGCCGGCAAAACCACGAGCTTTTACATGATCGTCGGTCTGGTTCGCCCGAACTCCGGGCGGGTTAAATTCGCTGATTCCGACGTCACCGACATGGCGATGTATAAACGAGCGCGCATGGGCATGGGTTATTTGCCGCAGGAGGAATCGATCTTTCGCAAACTCACCGTCGAGGATAACCTGATGGCCATCCTGGAAACGACTTCGATGCGAAAAAAAGCGCGCCGTGCTCGATGCGATGAACTCCTGACCCAATTCGGTATCGAACACGTAGCCCGGCAGCTCGCCCTCACGCTCTCCGGTGGAGAAAAGCGCCGGCTCACGATCGCGCGTTCGCTGGTGACCAATCCGAAATTGCTCATGCTCGACGAGCCCTTCAGCGGCGTCGATCCCATCGCCGTCTATGACGTGCAGCAGATCATCCAGAACCTGCGCGACACCGGACTGGCCATCCTGATTACCGATCACAACGTTCGCGAAACGCTTTCCATCGTGGATCGCGCCTATCTTATTTTCGAGGGCCGTGTCGAAACGCAGGGGTCGAAGGATTTCCTGATCAACGACCCTGTCGCCCGCCGCGTGTATCTCGGCGAGAGCTTCCAAATGTAGTCCCTCGCCGAAGTCCGCGAACCCCAATCCTCAAACTCCAAACTTTATGCAAACCGCAAACGTCAACATCCCCATTCAAGTCACCGGCCGGCATATCAGCATCACGGAGGCGATGGCCGATTATGCCCGGCAGAAAGTCGAACAAATCCATCTCGACTATCCGCGGATCACCGAGGTGCAATTCATCCTCGATGTGCAGAAGCATCGGCACTCCGCGGAGATGATCCTGATTTGCAACAATCACATCACCATCGAAGCTTCCCACGAGTGTGACGACATGTATGCGGCGATTGACGGAGTGCTGAACAAGGTGACGCGGCAGATGCGCAAATATAAGACGAAGATCCTGCGCAATCATCGCCCACGGGGAAACGACATCCGGCATCTCGAGGAGCAGGTCCTGCATCTCGACGAAACCTTTGAAACGCACGAGGAATCGGAACCGCTGGTGGTGGAAACCCAGCGCTATGCCGTGAAGCCAATGTTTGTCGATGAAGCCGTGCTCCAGATCGAGATGTCATCCCGCCAGTTCGTCGTCTTCCAAAACGCCAAATCGGAAAAGGTCAACATCCTCTATCGCCGGAAGGACGGCGGCTTCGGCCTGATCGAACCCGTTTTCGCGTGACCGCCGATCGGCAGGTCAGTGCCCGATTACTTCGTCTTCCACGATCTCAAGCGTGGCTTTTTGATTGTGCCGCCCGGCAGCGGCGTTGAGCAGATTGCGGATCGACGCGATGGTCTGGCCGTGTTTGCCCACCACCTTGCCAATGTCGGTTTTGCGCAGACGCACGTGGAAGACCGTCTTCTTCGGATTCTCGGTCTTGGTCAAAATCATGTCATCGGGATGATCGATGAGATTGCGCAAAACAAAGTCGAGGAACTCCTGCATGCCGCCATGTCGTAACGTGGCGTTGTGCACGGCGTCAATTCGCATGGCAGTTGAGGGCGGGTAAAAGGGAACGGTGGAATGGAGAATCGACTCGGCCGGTGGGCGTCCGGCGCGGATCACGAATCAGGATTCGCCGATCACTTTCGCCAATTGCGCGGCGATTTCGACGAATGACTTTGCCACCGCGCTCTCCGGATCCGCGACGACGATGGGCGCGCCGCGATCGCCGGCTTCGCGCGTGGGAATGTCGATGGGAATCTGACCCAGGAGCGGCACCTTCAGCCGGGCTGCCTCCACCGCGCCGCCGCCGGAGCCAAAAATATCGTACCGCTTTCCGTCGCTGGGGCAGAGGAAGTAGCTCATGTTTTCCACCAGACCGAGGACAGGGACGTTGACCTTGGCAAACATGCTCGAGGCCTTGCGCGCATCGATGAGCGCGACTTCCTGCGGCGTGGTCACGATGATGGCACCGGCCAGCGCCACGGTTTGTACAATGGTGAGTTGAATGTCCCCGGTGCCGGGAGGCAAATCGAGCACGAGGTAATCGAGGTCCGTCCAATCGACCTGCCGGAGAAACTGCTGCGTATATTTGGTCACCATCGGCCCGCGCAGGATCGCGGGGGAAGTATCATCGATCAGAAATCCCATGCTCATGAGCTGCAGGCCGTGCCGTTGGATGGGAATGATTTTATTGTCCTCATTGGCCATCGGGCGGTCGGTGGTGCCAAACATCAGGCCCATGCTCGGCCCGTAGAGGTCGCAATCGCAGAGACCGACCTCGGCGCCATTCCGAGCCAGAGCCAGAGCCAGATTCGCCGCCACCGTCGATTTGCCGACCCCGCCTTTGCCGGACGCCACGGCGATCACATGTTTGACTCCCTCGATTGCGGTCGTGGCCATGGGCCCTTGCCCGGTGCCGGCGGCGGGCGTCTGCGCGGGAGCATGGATATCAATTCTTACGGCCGGCGTGCCGATGCCATCGATGGATCCCAGCGCCGCCTCCGCTTCGGCCTTGATGGTCTGGGGCACCTTCGGATCGTTGGTGGTAATTACCATCTGCACCGTCACGTTTGGTCCATCGATGGTGATACTTTTGACCAGCCCAAACGAAACAATGTCCCGGCTGAAACCGGGGTATTTGATGGTGGAAAGTTTTTCGCGGACGAGAGCTTCGGAGAGTGCAGGCATGGTCGTCGCCATTGTTAGGTGCCGGATTCGATCACCGCAACACGGACCTGCAAACCGGCTCCAGAGTGGAACGATCGCCGGGCCTCGTGCTCACGGATCACAGTCCTGCGCGCGTAGTTTCCGAAGGCGCGGATCGTCACCGGTGTGTGTTGCGTTTGTTCAATGCGCAACATTCGCAACACCTCTTTTGGCGCCGCGGCATCCCGGAAATGGTCGCCGGACAATTTTAAATGGCTCACCCTAAACGCTTTGAATCCGGGGGCGGTGCACTGGCACGAGGACCGCTAATGGCGCGGCCATGACCGAAACGATCAGTGTCGAGGCCGAGCCTTACGAATTCTCCTTCGTTCCGGCGCGGTGCGCGCTCCTCATCATCGACATGCAGCGCGATTTCCTGGAGCCCGGAGGCTTCGGTGAAATGCTGGGCAATGATGTTTCGCAACTCCGGCGGACCATTGAGCCAAACAAGACGCTGCTGGCCGCGTGGCGCACGTCTGGTCTGCTCGTGATTCACACCCGCGAAGGTCACCGGCAGGATCTGGCTGACCTTCCGCCCACGAAAAAAATCCGGGGCCGCAGCGAAAATTCCATCGGAGACCGCGGGCCGATGGGCCGGATCCTCGTCCGCGGCGAGGACGGCCACGATATCATCCCGGAGCTGTACCCCGTGCGCGGCGAGCCGATCATCGACAAGCCGGGCAAGGGCGCGTTTTGGTCCACCGATCTGCACGCCATCCTGCAGCATCGAAATGTGACGCACCTGATCGTCACCGGCGTGACCACGGAGGTGTGTGTCAATACCACCGTGCGCGAGGCGAATGACCGTGGCTACGAATGCCTCGTGCCGGAAGACTGTGTGGGCAGCTACTTTCCCGAGTTCCAGGAAATGGGCTTGAAGATGATCAAGGCGCAGGGCGGCATCTTCGGTTGGGTCTCGGATTCCGGGAAGCTTCTCGCGGCGCTCGGGAGGTAGACGTGCGCACAATTTCCACCGCCAACCAAACACCACCAACATGAACGACACGACCAAACCCAAAATCTGGGTGCCCGGAGACTGGAACGCCTTCTTCGGCTTCGGCACCAACATCCTCGTCAACCTGCTGACCCTCAGCGGACTCCTCCTCTACGTTCTGAAGATGCCATCCGAGATGGTCTTCAAACACATCCTGCCGGCGGCTGGCATGATGATGTGCATGAGCACGTTTTACTACGCCTGGCTCGCCTACAAACTGGCGAAGAAAACCGGGCGCACCGACGTTTGCGCACTGCCTTCCGGGATCAGCGTGCCGCATATGTTCATTGTCACGCTGGTCATCATGCTGCCGATCAAGTTGACCACGGGTGATCCGATGAAGGCGTGGCAGGCGGGGTTGTGCTGGGTGTTCATTCAGAGCTTCGTGCTGATGGGCGGCGGCTTTCTCGCGCCGATCATCCGCCGGATCACCCCGAAAGCTGCGCTGCTCGGCGCGCTCGCCGGAGTCTCGATCAGTTTCATCTCGATGAAGCCAGCGCTCGAAATGTTCATGACACCAATGGTCGGCGTGGTTTGTTTCGCGATCATCCTCGTGAGTTGGTTTGGCGGGGTGAAATATGGCGGTATTCCCGCCGGTCTCGTGGCCATCGCCGCGGGCACGCTCATCGCCTGGGGCTCGAATCTCTTCGGCTTCAGCTTCGGTGGGATGAACGTCGAGGCCTTGAAGGCTTCCTTTTCGACCTTCAGCTTTTCCGCACCCACACCGGTCTTCGGCCTGGTCTTTGGCGGCCTGAATTGGGCGCTCCTCAGCGTCATCCTCGTCACCGCGATTCCCTTCGGCATCTACGATCTCGTCGAAGCAATGGATAACGTCGTGAGCGCCTCGGCCGCCGGCGACGAATATCCCACCACGCGCGTGCTCACCGCTGATGGCGTGATCAGCCTCATCGGCTGCCTTTTTGGCAACCCCTACATCAACGCCGTCTATATCGGCCACCCCGGCTGGAAGGCGATGGGTGGTCGCATCGGTTACTCCGCAGCCACGGGCGTCATGGTCATCGTGCTCTCGTGGTTCGGCATCATCTCGCTGATGACCGCGCTCGTCCCGGTCGTCGCGATCTCGCCGATTCTGCTCTACATCGGCATGCTCATTGGTTCGCAAGCCTTCCAGGAAAGTCCGCACAAACATGCGCCCGCCGTTATCATGGCGATCATTCCGTCCCTCGCCGCGTGGGGCAAACTGCAGATCGACAACTCGCTCAGCTCCGTCGCCAACATCCACGAGGTCACGCCCGACATGGTCGCCTCCATGGCGCAGACCGGCGTCTTTTACCATGGTCTTTCACTGCTCGGCGGGGGCTCGATCCTCGCGGGCGTGGTGCTTGGCTCGATCACGGTCTATATCGTCGATCGCAAGTTTATGCTGGCCAGCGCGTTTGCCTTGGCGGGCGGCGTGCTCACCTTCTTCGGCCTGATGCACGGCGAGGCGATCGGTATTAACCGCACTGGCGGTGTGGCGCTCGCTTACCTCGTCGTAGGTGGCGTGCTTGCGGGCTGTGCGAAGTTTGGCACCGTCACCGCTCCAGCCGTCACACATGCCGCACCGGAAGAAGGCGGCCTCTTGCCCGCTGCGGAATAAGTTGCTTACGACAATCACCGTAACGGAGGGGGCTGGCCGCGGGGCCAGCCTTCGCCGTCGGTTGAACTGTTGAAGCTTGCGCATGCATCGCGCCTTTGATGCGCGCTTTTCGCCAGCCATGAGCGGCGACGCGCTGAGCGCTTTTTGATTCCGCCTGATACCTCTGCTGTAAATCGAAGTCTGCCGGCGTTCGGCATCGCGCGTGCTAGCTCGCGCGCCATGTCGCATACCCCGCCCGAGTCCTCCACCGGGCTGGCCACGCGAAGGGCTCCGGTGGTGCTCGTGCTCCTGCTCGGCGTTACCTTCTCGGCGCTCATCGCCGCCCTTCTCCATCGGAGCGAGACGCGTGATCTGCAGGATGCGCTCGAGCAAGTGGCGAAGGATCGCGCGGAAGTGCTGCGCGGGCAGGTCATGCGTTCGATGGAAGTGCTCCACGGCATCGCGTCTTTTTATTCCGCGCGTAGTGAGGTCAGCCGTGAGGAATTTCGTGCCTTCGTCGCGGACGTCCTGGCCCGCCAACCGGAGCTGCAGGCGCTGGCGTGGGATCCGCGAGTGCCCGGTGTGGAACGGGCGGCGTGGGAGAATCGTGCGCATGCGGACGGTTTTCCCAGCTTTCAGTTCACGGAGGAAAAGCCAGACGGTGCCCTCGGACCAGCCTCAGCGCGCGACGTGTATTTCCCGGTCTATTTTCTCGAAACACTCGAGCGAAACGCGGCTGCCTTTGGCTTCGACGTCAACTCCGAACGCCACCGCCGTGAGGCGTTGGAAAAGGCGCGCGACTCCGGCTTGCCCACCGCAACGGCCACGGTAAGACTTGCTCAAGAGCCCGGATCGCAACTCGGCTTCCTCGTTTTCCAACCGCTTTATCCCGGCAGTCCGCAGACGGTCGCCGAACGCCGCAAGCAACTGACCGGCTTCGCTGTTGCCGTTTTCCGCATTGGGGATCTCGTCGAAGCATCGCTCCGGGCGGCGGGTGACAAAGGGATCGCCGTTTCAATCGTCGACGCGGCCGAGGGAAAGATGATTTACCGTCAGGAGGGAGAACGCCGCGCGCTCGAAACGTGGACGACTCCGCTGGAGGTTGCGCAGCGGCGCTGGACACTGGTGTTCGAACCCGTGGCCGCCTTTCGCACCGCGCCGTTTCATTGGCAATCCCGGTCGGCGCTCGCGGCTGGCTTTATCCTGACCGGTTTGCTCGCCGCGTATTTGTGGAGTGATGCGCGCCGCAGTGACGAGCTGGCCCGCTCGAACGCCGCGCTCCTCGGCGAAGTCAACACGCGCAAAGACGCCGAAGCAGCAGCCGAGGCGGCGAGCCGAGCGAAGTCTGAATTCCTGGCCAACATGAGCCACGAAATTCGCACGCCGATGAACGCCATCCTTGGTTACTCTCAGATTCTCCTGCGGGACGCGAGCCTCCATCCTTTTCACCGCGACGCCCTCGCCACGGTGGCCAGCAATTCGGACCATCTCCTCCACCTGATCAACGAAATCCTCGATCTCTCGAAAATCGATGCCGGGCGAATGGAACTCACACTGTCCGACTTCGATCTTGCGGCGCTGGTTCGGGAATTGACCGCCATGTTCCAACAATCCTGCGAGGAGAAGCAGCTCGGATTGCGCGTCGAAGGTCTCCCTGGCGGAGCTGGCCCCGTCGTGAATGGCGATGAAGGCAAGCTGCGGCAGGTGCTCACCAATCTGCTTGGCAACGCCGTGAAGTTCACCGCGCGCGGGCGGGTCACGCTGCGCCTCGTCCGCGGGGAACGAGATGCCTGGCACTTCGAGGTCAGTGACACGGGGATGGGCGTCGCCCCGGAGGCTCGGGATGCGATCTTCAGGGCCTTTCAGCAGGGGCCGGGCATGGGCGGACGCGGCGGTACTGGACTCGGCCTGACCATCGCCCGGAGACAGGTCGAGCTCATGGGTGGCGCCTTGGAGGTCCGATCCGAGCCGGGTGCGGGTTCGAACTTTTCCTTCACCATTTCCCTGCCGCCAGCGGCACCGCGCTCCGGAATCACCGCCGAGCCAACCCGAAGAATCAAGCGCCTCGCCGCCGGCTGCAAAGTTCGGGCCCTGGTCGTCGATGACATCCGGGAGAACCGCGAAGTGCTTTCCACAATGCTCGCCGTCATCGGTTGCGAGGTCGTGCTCGCCGAGAATGGACGCCAGGCGCTCGAAGCGGTGGCCGCTTCGCGCCCGGCCATCGTGTTCATGGACATGCGGATGCCGGAGATTGATGGCCTCGAAGCCACGCGCTGCCTGGTTCGGGACTACGGTGAACTGGGATTGAAAGTCGTTGCGACCTCCGCTTCAGCGCTTGAGCACGAGCGTGAAATGTATCTCAAGGCCGGCTGCGACGACTTTGTCGCGAAACCATTCCGCGCCGAACGAATCTATGCCGCGCTGAAGGATTTGCTCGACGTTGAATTTGAATTTGAGTCGGCGCCCGCGAGCCAGGGCGCGATTCCCGTCCTCGATCTCGGAAGGATCGCGCTGCCGGAGGATCTCGTGGTGCGGATGATGATGGCGGCGGAGTTGCACAGCGCGACGGTTCTGAAGAGCTGTCTCCAGGAGGTCGAGCAAACCGGCTCCGCTGGCCAGCGCCTGGCGGCGCACTTGCGCGAATTTATGGCCAGCTACGACATGGAAACGATTCAGAAAATTGTCGCCCAAATCCCGGTGACTGCTGCGACCGTCCGTCCCGAAATAGCATGAACCGCGAGAAGATTCTCATCATCGACGACAGGCCTGCGAACATCGATCTCCTGACCGATGCGCTCGAACCGCGCGGCCACGAAATCCTGGCGGCCGGCGGAGGTGAGGCCGGCCTCCGAATCGCCGCGAAAGCCCATCCCGACTTGATCCTGCTCGACGTGGTGATGCCGGGACGCGACGGATTCGCGATCTGTCGCGAGTTGAAAGCCGATGAAGCGACGCGGAAAATCCCCGTCCTTTTCATCACGGCGAAACACGAGACGGCGAGCGTGCTGAATGGATTCCGGGTCGGCGCCGTCGATTTCATTCTCAAGCCATTTCAAGCCGAGGAAGTGATCAGCCGCGTCGAGACGCATTTGAAGATCAGCCGCCTTACCCGCGAGCTGCAAAACAGGAACGCGGAGCTCGAGGCGGAAATTTCACTGCGCCGCACGGCTGAGGAGGCGCGGGAGCGGGCCGATGCCCGGCTAACCACCCTTTCGGCTCGTGAAGCGCAACGCTGGGGCCTGGCTGGATTCATCGGGAAAAGCCGGATGATGCGCAAGATTCTCGACGACATCGAACGGCTGCATCACTTCGCCAGGACCAGCGTGCTCATTCTCGGAGAGAGCGGCACCGGCAAAGAATTGGTGGCGCGGGCGATCCACCACGGCAGCCCGCGTGCGAGTGGGCCGTTTATTCCGGTCAATTGTGTCGCCATCCCCGGTGAGCTGGCGGAATCGATGTTCTTTGGCCACCTGCGTGGCGCGTTTACGGGTGCGACGGCGGATCGGAAAGGCTGGTTCGAACTCGCCGACGGCGGCACGCTTTTCCTGGACGAGATCGGTGACATGCCGGGCACGCTCCAGGCCAAGCTGCTGCGCGTGCTCGAAGATGGAGAGATCACTCCCATTGGAGCGACGCAACCCAAGCGCGTGGATGTACGTGTGATCACGGCGACCAATGCCGATCTGTCCGGGAAAATTGCGGACGGCGCGTTTCGGCAGGATTTGTATTACCGGCTGGCGCGTTATGTCGTCGAGACACCCCCGCTTCGCGGGCGTCGCGAAGACATCCCGTTGCTGGCGGCCCATTTCCTGGAAATGTTTTCCGGCGAGATGGGACGCACTCCGCCGACTCTCGAGGCCGATGCGCTCGCCCGCCTCGCCGCGCATTCGTTTCCCGGAAATGTGCGCGAATTGAAGAATGTGGTGGAGCGGGCTCTCATCGCGAGCGGCGGTGGAGCCATTCGTCGCGAGCACCTTCAGCTCCTCGATTTCGCGTCGGAGCCCCCGGTGCGCGAAACGTTCGCGGCGAGAGAATCCGCCAGCGAATTGCCGCTAAACCTCGATGAGGCTGAGCAGGCGTTGATTCAGCGCGCACTTGAACAGACCGGCGGCAACGTTGCCGAAGCGGCGCGCCTCCTCGGCGTGAACCGCAGCCGGATCTATCGGCGCTTTCCGCAGGCCACCGCGTAACGCGGCTCTGCTTCACTCGTTGCGCTGCGCAACATCCGCAACAGCCACGCCTGCGTCGCGCTCTTGTGCGGTAATTCGCATCCAGCACGGAAACAGCAACTTACAGTTATGTCCCATCGGTGGCATCGCGGCGGCTAACGGCGCGTGCGTGTTTTTGCCAACACGCCCGCCAACCACAACCACACCAAGCCACACTGCATGAAATTGAATTCATTCCACGCACCTCGAACCACCATCCTCGCCGCCGCTGCGCTTGCGGCGCTGTCACTTCCCATCCTCGCCGGTGAGCAAATTAGCGCGCCGGAGTCAAAGCCGGTGGTCGAGCCTGAGCCGGAAAGCCATGTCCATTTCCTGCTCAAGGTCGAGTTCGGCAGTGCGTATATCACGCCCCGGGGAATGATCGTGCGTGACAAAGGGCTGACGATTCAGCCGCTCCTGCTCATGTTCGTCGATCTCTACAAAGGCGACGGGTTCATCCACGACGTGAAATTTGTGGGCGGCGTTTGGAATGACTTCGGAACATCCGGCGTTTCCGTGGATCCACCCTACGGCAGCAATCCGAAAACAAACTGGACCGAAATCGATCCCATCGCCGGCTTCTCGATGGGGCTCGGAAAATATTTAACGTTTGACGCTACCTACGTCGCGTTCGCCGAACAAATCCTGGACATAGGAACCTCGCAGCACCTCGAGTTGAAACTAAGCTTCGACGATAGCGAGCTCCTTGGCGCGTTTTCATTGAAACCATATGTCCTCTTTTGGCAGGAACTCGATGGCAAGGCGACCGACGCCGATGTGCCGCAGGCGGTGTTTGGGCCTTCGCCAAACTCCGGGCACAATCCGCAACCTGGTTCCAGCTTTTACTTTGAGTTGGGTGTCACGCCTTCCTACACGTTTAAGAATCTCGGCAACTTGAAGATCGAAGCGCCCTGCCGCTTGTTGCTTCCTGACCAGCGATTCTACGGTGAATACTATGGCTCAGCCTCCACGGTCGGACTCGTGGAGCTCGGCTTGAAGGTCAGTGCGCCGCTGACATGCATGCCAAAGGGTTACGGGAACTGGGGCGTCTTTGCGGGCGTGAAATACCAGTATTACAACGACAAGAATCTATACCAGCTGAACACCTTCAATGCGCCCGGGGATCCGACCCGCGACTCGTGGGCGTTTTATGGCGGTTTCTCGGCCTTTTTCTAGGCCACAATCCTTGGTTAGGAAATGGGGCGCTGCCTGCGGACTTTGCAGTTGGTCGCAAAACCCGGGCAGCGCCCACATCTTGTTTGCAAAAACTCATGACCGCACGCCACGTCGAAGCCGATCCGTATCCCTGGCCTTATAATGGTGACCTGCGTCCCGAAAACACGGTGTTTCTCGTCATCGACATGCAGACGGACTTCTGTGGACCCGGCGGCTACGTGGACAAAATGGGCTACGACCTTTCGCTCACCCGCGCGCCGATCGAGCCGATCCGGCGGGTTTTCGCGGCGACGCGAAGGCTCGGCTATCACGTCATGCACACGCGCGAAGGGCACCGTCCTGATCTTTCCGATCTGCCCGCCAACAAACGCTGGCGCTCACAACGCATCGGAGCGGGCATCGGCGACGCGGGACCGTGCGGTCGCATCCTCACGCGCGGCGAACGCGGCTGGGACATTATCCCGGAACTCACGCCGTTGCCCAGCGAAGCGATCATCGACAAGCCGGGGAAGGGATCCTTCTATGCCACTGATCTCGACATGTTGCTGCGGCGCAAAGGCATCGCCAATATTGTGCTTGCGGGTATCACCACCGATGTCTGTGTCCACACCACGATGCGTGAGGCCAATGATCGCGGCTACGAATGTCTCGTGCTGTCAGACTGCACTGGTGCGACGGATTACGGCAATTACCTCGCGGCGCTGAAAATGATCAAGATGCAGGGCGGCGTTTTCGGTGCCGTCGCGGATTCGACGGCGTTTTTGCGCGCCATCACCTGAGCGCCGGTGCGGCCCAAATTCGCACGAAATCGTGCTCACGAAGAGACGTCCACACCGATACTGCCTGCGATTAACTCGTGGTGGAGCCCTCCACGAAGCCCGTGGAATTTCTGCCCGCCGCCGAGTGACGGGAGGAGCGCGGCCCGAATGAATCTGTGACGCTGCGGATCCGCACGAAGTGTCGTGTCCATTTCGGTCTTGATGGTTTCTGGCCGTTTCGGATGGCTGCTGCTGATCGCCACCTTGTGCGGACGGGGTGAGTTCCATTTCACAGTGGATTTTGCTGGCGGAGAAGGATTGCGGAAACTCCTGACTGCATCGATGGTTTCACTCATTCATTCCCCTGTTCTGCTCCCAAACGCGGGGCGAATCCCCTCATTCCCCCTATGATTTCCAAGGTTCGCCTTGCCCGTTCGCTCGATCGACTCTCTTCGAAAGTCGCCCTTTTCCTCCTCTTTTCGCTGGCCGCTGCGCTGGTGCCGGGGCATGGCCAGGTCGTCATCAACGAAATCATGTATCGCCCGGGGACGACGTTTCCCGAGAATACGGCGCTCGAATTCATCGAACTGCACAATCCGACCGACGCGCCGGTGGACATCAGCGGATGGGCGCTGACGAATGGGGCAGGATTCACTTTTCCACCGGGTACGACGATCGCCGCGGGCGGGTTTATTGTTGTCGCCAGCGATCCTGTGGCGGTGCAGGCGGCGTACGGCGTCACCGGGGTGCTGGGGCCATGGGCGGCGGGGGCGCGGCTCTCGAATGGCGGGGAAAAAATCACTCTCTCCCAGCCTGGCGCGAAGCCCGGGAGTTTCGATACGGTTGATTCGGTGACTTACGCGAGTGAGGGAGACTGGTCGATGCGGGTTCGGGAGCCGGTCTTCAACGGGTGGGAATGGAGTTCGGCCGCGGATAACGGCGGAAAATCGCTCGAACTGCGCAATCCCGCGATCAGCAATAACAACGGTCAGAACTGGCTGCCCTCGACGGCCCCCGCGGGCGGAACCCCGGGCGCGGTCAACACCGTCGTTACGTCGAATGTCCCCCCGATCATTCATGACGTGAAACATTCTCCGGCCGTGCCGACCTCCGCGCAGGACGTTACGATCTCGTGCGATGTGACCGATGAAATGGCGCCCGATGGGCTGACGGCGACCCTTTTCTGGCGCGACGCCACGAGCACGACGCCGGGCGCTTTCCAAAGCCGGCCGATGAGTTCCGATGGCGGCGGCCGATTCTCGACGGTGCTCGGGCCGAAGGCCGACCTCACGATCGTGGAATTCTACGTGTCGGTAAACGACGGCGCGCTGACGCGCACGTGGCCCGCGCCGACGAGCGAAGGCCAGAACGCGAACTGCCAGTATGTCGTCTCGGATGAACCGCGGACGCCGACGGATTCTTATTACTGGCTGGTGCTCACGGCAGCGGAGAATGCGGCCTTCGACAACGTCAATGACGGCAGCAACCGGCAGTTCAATCAGACCTTCATTTCGACGCGCGGCTCGGAGACGACAATCCGCTATCGCAGTTCGATGCGGATTCGTGGGAACAGCAGCCGCAACTATCAGTTCCGGCCTCTCCGGATCTCGCTGCCGAATGAGGACAAGTGGAATGGCGTGACCGACTTTCCGCTCAATCCGAAGGCGTCGTTCCTCCAGTTCTTTGGCATGCGCCTCTTCCAGGCGGCGGGACTGGTGGCCGATGACGCGATTCCGATCGAGTTGCGACGCAATGGAATGGAGTCCACCACGTCGAATGGCAGCACGCCGGACTATGGAAAATGGGTCCGTGCCGAGCAGATCGGCGGTGACTATGTGAACAACCACTATCGGACGGAGGCCAACGCGGGCGGCGACGTTTTCAAGAAGATCGATAACGGCGGCGGCGATAACTTTTATTGGGCGAGCGACTTCGTTCCACCGACGAATCCGGACGAGGAAGTTGCGGGCTGGACCAAGCAGAACAACTCCGCCGCGAACGACTGGACGGCGCTGACCCACTTCTTTAACACATGGCAAACAGCCGCCGCCCCGCATTTCCCCGGTTCACCTCCGGGCGATGTGGCTGAAAGCGACCGGTCGCGCCAATCCGGCATCGGGAACTGGGATGGCACGGCTTTCACGGCGGGGGAATTGGCGGCGGTTAGCGAAGTGAGCGATCTCCAGCAATGGGCGCGGCACCTGGCCGCGATGACCATTATTCAGGATCTCGAGACCAAGCTATCGAACGGCGTGGACGATGACTACTCGGTGTATTTTCCACCGCCAGACGGCTCGGGGCAGCGGAAAATGCAGCTGCTGCCCCACGATCTGGACACCATCCTTGGTCTCGGTGACAATTCGCGTCCGCCGGATTACACGGGCCTCTACAATATGACCGAGGAGGGCCAGAGCGGGTATGGGTTTCGTACCCTCCTGCCGCTGATCGGGACCGCCGCGATGCAAGGAAGCGTTTCCTTCCTGGCCATGTATCACAATGCCATTCGGGAGCTCTACGGCACGGTGTTTAACGCCGATACGACGGGCGGCGCGAACCCGCCGTTCTATCAATTTGTGGACAGCCATCTCGCGGGCTGGGTGCCGCCGGATACGATCACGGCCATCAAGGACTTCGCCACCGCGCGGCAGACTTATCTGCTCGGCCTCCTCGACGCCCAGCCGATTACACCGCCTCCCGCGGTTTCCCGAAGCTCTCTGCTTTCCGTGCCGGGCACGCTGATGATTCACGAAGTTCTGGCGCATAACGTCGCCATTTACAATCACGAGGGAACTTTCCCCGACGCGATCGAACTCTACAACGCGGGCGGCACGGCGATCGATCTCGCCGGCAAGAGCCTGACCGATGATCCGACGCTGAAAGACAAATTCGTTTTTCCCGCCGGCACGAGTATTCCCGGGGGCGGCATGCTTGTTGTCCATGCGGACTCAGCGGCGACGTCGGGCCTGCACACCGGTTTTGGTCTCGATAATGAAGGCGAGGGCGTGTGGCTTTACGACACCGTTACGAATGGTCAGACACTGCTCGATTCCGTCGTCTTCGGGCCGCAGCCGCCGGACCTCTCGATCGGGCGCACGGGTGCCACGCGGAATCTTTGGCGGCTCTGCACCCCGAAGATCGGCGCGGACAATGATGCCATCCCGACCCTCGATCCGCCTGGCGGCCTCGTGATCAATGAATTGTCCGCGAACAACGATTACCTGCTCGATACCGATTTTGTGGAGCTCTACAACCCTTCGGCGCTGCCCGTCGCCATCGGGCAGATGGCATTGACCGACGACTTCATCAATTTCCCGTCAGCCTCCGTCCTGCCCGAGCTGAGCTTCATCGGAAAGCACAGTTACGTCCGGTTCTTTGCGAAGGGAGGTTCCGCGGATCCGCGACTCCCCGGGGAGCTGCCATTCGCCATCAACAAGGACTTCGGCTGGATCGCGTTGATTGGGCTGAACGGCACGATTGTCGATCGGCAGGATGTCATCGCGCAGACCTTTAATACGTCCGTCGGTCGCTCGCCTGATGGTGCGGCGACGCTGGAGGTTTTTGGACTGCCGGTGAATGTGCCCACGCCCGGCACCGCCAACGTCAATGCACCCGCCAGCGTGCTGGACCTGCTCAACGGTCTGCGCATTTCCGAAATCCTCTACGCGCCCTTGGATCTCGAATACATTGAATTGCACAATATCGGTCCGACGGTGCTCGATCTCACCGGCGTGCGGTTCACCCGCGGCATTACCTACACGTTTTCCACCGGCACCACGCTGGCGCCGGGCGCCTATCTCGTCGTCTGCCGCGACCGCGACGCGTTTCAGACGCAATTCACCGGCGCCGTGCCGCTCGCGGACGGCGCATTTACCGGGATGCTCAGCGATACTGGAGAGACCATCGCGTTCCAGCTTCCCGAGCCGCGCGACCTGAACATTCTGAGTTTCTCGTACAGCGCGAGTTGGTTCGCCCCGCTGACCGATAGCGGTTACTCGCTCAGCGTTATCGATGACGCCATGACCCCGGCGCGCGACTGGGGCGACCGGAGCACCTGGACGCCTTCCACAAATCTGTATGGGACGCCGGGTTCCGGCCCGCCGCCGACCATCACCAGTGCGAGCCTCGCCGCCGGCATTATCTCTGAGCCCTTCTTCTACCCGATCACGGCCACGCAAGCGCCAACGAGCTACAACGCGTCCGGCCTCCCAGCCGGGGTGACAGTGAATACGGTTAGCGGTCTTATCAGCGGCACGCCGACCGAATCGGGTGCGTTCAACGTCGTTGTCAGTGCCACCAGTCCCAGCGGGACCGGGCAATTGACTGTCGCCGTCACCATCGCCTCGAGCGGACCGATCGCCACGTTCGTTTGGAGTACGATCGCGTCCCCACAGGCCAGCGGAGTTCCCGTGGCTGTCACGCTCACGGCCAAGGATGCGCAAGGCCGCACCGTCGACGGGTTCAATGGCGCACTGCCGATCTCCGGCCAGGGCGCCGGGACGACCGCGGGTATCATGCTCATCACCGAGTGCGGGACGGGCAGCACCGATTACTTCGAGCTCGAGAACGTTGGCAACGCCCCCGCTGATACTGACGGCTGGTTTATTCTCCCAAACAATGCCAACGGCCAGGGCGGTGGTCCGAATGCCGTCCACCCCGTGTGGCTGCTGCCCGCGAGCGTTCCTGCGGGCGCCGTCACTGCCATCAGTGAAAATAGTCCGCAATATTCCTCGGGGATCAATTGGAGTTCGAACCCACTCCAGAATCCGAACGGCTGGTGCATGCTCTGTGACAACACCGGCGCGGTGCGTGATTTCGTGGCCTGGGGTTACGACGCCGCGACCATTGCCTCGATCAATGTGCCCAGCGTCACGGTCAACGGCACGACCTATACCGATCTCCGCGCTTCACCTTCGAATTGGACTGGAGCCGGGGCCGACATCGGCTTTTTCGACACTGTTCGGACAAGGTTCGGCTCCACGGATCAAAACACCCTCGCCGATTGGGTGAGCGGTTCGGATGAAGGCAATAAGGGTGTTCATAACATTAACCTTACGGTCCCGTTCGTTCCGCCGCCGCCCGTCATCCCCGTCACTCCAGGCACGGCCGCTTTCGTCAATGGCGTCTGGAACGGCAACCTCACCATTAATCAGGTTGCGAGCGGCATGAAGGTCAACGTCACCAACGGAAGCATTGTGGTGGGGACGAATACCTTCAACGTCATCGCCTCACCCCCGCCCGTGATCACCAGCCCCGGCTCCGTGCTCGCCGTTATTGGCGCCCAGTTTTCCTATCAGATCACGGGCACGAATGGGCCGACAGGATTTAGCGCGACCGGCCTTCCTGGTGGCGTCCTCTTGAACGCCAGCACCGGTCTGCTCGCCGGCACACCGACTGCCGCCGGCCTCGTCAACGCGACTGTCTTTGCCACGAACAGTGGTGGCACCGGCAGCAGCATCGTCACGATCGATGTGCAAAACGACGCCGACGGCGACGGCATGGGCGACGCGTGGGAAGCCGCACACGGCCTGAATCCGGGCCTCGATGACGCAAGCGCCGATCGCGACGGCGACGGTCTGACCAATCGCGGCGAATGGATCGCCGGCACGCTGCCGGACGATCCCGCGTCGCGATTTGCGATCATCGACGAGCGCCGCGTGGGCAGCGATATCGAGATCACCTGGACCACGTTCCCGGGAAAGCGCTACCGCGTTCACACCCGTGCGAATTTCACCGCGAGTGACTGGACTGAAATAACTTCCGCACCGATCGTCGCCGCTGGCTCAGTAGCGACTTTTTTACATCCTGGCGGAGCGGGTGGCGGCCAGCGGCACTACCGTGTGAGTACGGAGTAAGGTTCCCCTCGCGGTCGAGCCAGGCACGTCAACCGGAAAATTCGTCATGCCATTGTAAAAATCGTTCGATACTGGCCCGGGGAGCTTTATGATTCGCGCGCTTCCGGTTCCTTCCACTTATCCCCCAGTCCCCCCTCTATGAAAAAATGCCCCGCATTTCCCCGTGATCATGCTTTGAATTCACGCGCCGTCCTCGGAAAAAGTATTGCCAGTTTGCTGGCCGCCTTGTCGGTGATTCCCCATCCCTCTCACGCCGCGACGATCATCACGCCAGCTGGCTTTACTGAGACCTTCGACGTAGAGCCGTTGCCGTCGGAATGGTCCACGGCAACGGAAGCGGGTGCCGCAGGAAACATCCTGGATACCGCGGCCATGGACGCATTCGTGGCTTCGCTCCAGGCGTTGTTTATCGATCAGCCAATCAATGCGGGCGCCAGTTTCCCGGCCGCTGGTCCGTTGGCTCAGTTCGATCCTCTTGCGCTAAACATCCAGACGCGTCCTACGGGTGTTAATATGGTGCCAATAATGGCGACTTTGGAAAATGGTACGGGCGGGTCCGTTTCACAGCTCGATCTGGAATATGACCTTGGTGCCAATGCCCCCCTCGCTGAAGGACCCGGACTCGATGGGCACCGTGTTTACTTCAGTCTCGACGGCTTTACCTGGACCAATATCGAGCCGATCAGCGGAATCGGGACTCCCGGTCGCCTTTCCACCGTGGTGGATCTCGGTTCGTGGGACAACGGCTCGCAGCTCTTCTTGCTTTGGGCTGATGACAATGGTCCCAGTTCACCGGACACCGGCTTCACGCTGGACAACGTTTTTTTTGCCCCCCACACCGTCATCCCGCCAGGAGATACGATCGTGTGGGACCGCGCTCACGCCGTCGGCGGCGCGCCAAACGGTGAGTGGAATACCGCAGGGAGCAACTACTGGCTCAACGGCGCGAATCCCGATTCATTTGCTGATAACGATATCGCGGTGTTCAGCCAGGACGGCGATACGAACATCGATGTTACTGGAAATGTCGCGCCCAATGAAATGCGGGTGAGCAACGCGACCGGCACTTACACCATCGGAGGTGTCGGGCGGATTTCCGGTCCGCTGGTGAAATCCAACGGTGGCACGCTCGTCCTGACGAGCGACAATGATCTGACGCGGGTGGAGTTCACCGGAGGCACGATCGTCAGCCAATCCGCTGATTCCCTGGGCGCTGGGCCTTTCACGGTCGATGGAGCCGGCGGGACCTTGCAGACCGACGTCGATACGACGATCGGTGGCATCCGCGGGGAGGCACTCTTGACGAAGACCGGCGACGCCACGCTCATCCTCAGCCCCGCGGGCTCCGGAAACGGCACCGGCGGCATCCTCGTGCAATCCGGAAAAATCCAGGCGAGCAGTGGCGCGAGTTTTGGGGGCATAGGACAGGTCATCACGCTTCCTGGAACCTCGCTCGAGATGATCACGCTCACGGGGGAAACGACATATGTCGGCGCCATCGACGTCACCACGACCGGAGCCACGATCTCGGTCCTGAACGCGGGCGCGGGACTCGTTCTGCCCAGCGACGATTCGCTTCTCGGTAGCGGCACGATCACGATCGCCGGTGACGGTGCCCTACGGGTGCGCTCGGAGAACTTGAATCTCACCAGCAATTTCATCATCAACTCGGGTACGCTCGAGTATGGTGACGGTCGGTCTAGCGCGCTCGGTTCGGGGAGCATCACGGTTAATGCCGGCGGACGGCTGGCTGGACGCAGCCCGAGTTTGGTCCAAAACCACGTGATTCTAAATGGCGGCGATTTGGGAACGCGAACCGGTGACGACACGGAGTTCGCTGGCGCTGTTGACGTGATGGCGGACTCGACCGTCACGATGCAAAGCTACTCGACTCCGGTGAATTCGCAGAACATCAGAATCAGCGGCGTGCTCGGGGGTGCGGCCGATCTGATCCTTAATGGGAACAATCCGCAACCGGATCCGTTGGTACCTAAGGCGCTAATCCTCATGAACACGGATAACACCTTCATGGGCACATTTAGAGTTTCGCCCGCGCAGGTTCTTTCCTCGGAACCCATCGTCGGCGTCGGCAGCACCCTTAACGGCCGGCCAGTTGTCCTCTCCAATGCCACGCTGCGCATCCGCGATGATGGAACGGACAGCGGCATCACAATCCCGTACGGAAATAACATCACGGTCGATACGGGCGATTTCGACCCTCGATGTTGACAGCCGTTCGGCTTTAACATTGGCAACACGATCGAGTTTGGCACGCTCGAGATCGGGGCGCAGACGCTCAACGTGACCCCGGCTCAGGGTTTAGCGATTACAGAGCCAGCTTTGCCGGCGCCACGACCCTCGTGGGGGACGCCCGGTTCGCTCCGGCGGACACCGAACTCACCCTGCACGGAGCGATTGGCGGCTCATTTGGCCTCACTGCCGCGGCGACGACGGGTTTCAATGGCTCCGGCGTACTCCGCGTGAATGGCGCCAACACTTACACCGGCCCGACCAATGTGGAGAGCGGGACCTTGTTCGTGAACGGAAGTATTGCGGCGGCCAGCGCGGTCAACGTGACGGGTGGCATCCTCGGTGGCACCGGCACGATTAACGGCACTGCCACCATCAGCGGCGTTGGGACGCTTGCGCCCGGCGAAGGCAAAGGCATTCTCACGATCGCCGGTGACCTGACCATGAACGCGGGCTCGACTTTTAGCCTCGAAATCGCGCATGCGGGTGCCGGAGATCCCGTCGCTGGCACCGATTACGACCGCTTGGTCGTCGGTGTTGGCTCGGACGCGACCAGCACCGGTCAGGTGAATCTCAGCGGCGCGAACCTCGCGTTGGTCCTCGGCCAGGGTATTCGGCAAAACGATCTGTTTTTCGTTTTGAACAACGATGGCCTGGACGCCATTCTCGGGACCTTTCAAGGCCGGCCCGACGACTCCGTCTTCGCCGTGGGTAACCAGTCTTTTATGATCAGCTACGATGCGGATCTGGCGACGAACTCGTTAAGCGGCGGCAACGACATCGCGCTCCTCGCGATTCCGGAACCGGTCACGACTTCGTTCCTGCTCGTGGGCGCGCTCGGGCTGCTCTCTCGCCGGCGCCGGCAATCCGGACGACTGTGAGAATCAAGCCACGCTAACGAGACGCTTTCCGAGGGGGAAGCTCGGTCTCGGCCGGGCTGGCCGGTTCGGCCGACGGATCATAGACAAAACTCCAGCGCGTCTCCACTTTTCGACCTTTGGATTTGGCCCCGATGATCACGGAAACTGGACCCGGTCGCAGCTTTTGCTCCTTCGTCACAGTGTAGCTGATGAGTCCGGTTTCGGGATCAAATTTCGCCGGAACTTTTCCCACGCCGCTCAAGCGCATGGTCACGCTGCCCGGATCAAGCTGGCCCATGGTGGAAAGATTAGCCTTCAGCGACGGCGTGCTGCTATTGATCGTCGCGCCGTTGGCTGGTTCAGTGATCATGGAAGCGGCTGCATCCTGCGCCATGACGGATTCGCCCGCCGGCGCCTTCATTCCCTCAAAGCTGACGGCGACGGTAAATGAATCGACCCCGCGGGCATCCTTGGTGGTGACATCGTACCGGCCGAGGGCAAAGGGATCGGCAGTCATCCCCAGGCGCTGGCCGTAAGTGGAGAACCCCGCCTCATAACCAGCATCCCGACACGCTTTATCCACAACGTCGTTATGATAGCCAAAGGGATAGGCGATCGCCGCCACCCGAATCCCAAGATGGTCTTCGAGAATTTGCTTCGAAGTCTCGAGTTCGTTCTTCAACCACGCGTCATAGTCGCCTCCCTTGGCGTTGGATTTTAGTTTGAGATTCTTGTGCGAGACGGTGTGGGAGCCGATCTCCATTCCGGCGTCCCGCAATTCTTCCAGTTGATCCCAGGTGATCGATTTGCCGCCGCTGTTGAGATAGGTGGTGTAAATAAAATAGGTCGCGGGATATCCGAACTCTTTCAAAATCGGAAAGCCGACCTTGTATCCGGACTCATAACCATCATCGATGGTGATCAGGACGCTCTTCGGTGGAATCGTGCCTTCGCCGCGCCGCCAGGCGAGGAATTGTTTCATCGAAATCACCGACAGTCCGTGGTCTTTCAGAATCTGCATGTGTTCGCGGAAAAGGTCCGGTTCGATCGACAATGCCCCTCCCGCTTTGCCCTCGAGCCGATGGTAACAAAGCACGATCACTTCCGCATTGGGGTCGATCACCGGGGCTCCTTCGGTCGACGGTGGGTTTGAGGCAGCGGTTTCGGCGGAAGCGTCTGCTTTCTCCGCGCCGGGCGCGGCGTCCACTTTGGTTGGAGCCGGCGTGGCGGCGACGGGTTCTTCCGTTTTTTTGCCGAAGGTCGGCAGTTTGATCTTGCCGCAGCCGGCGGTGAGAAGCCCGAAGGCGAGGGTGAGATGGAAAGAGTGAGCGAGTGATTCGATTCATGTCTGTGAATGCGGAGCGCATCAGAGCGGCGATGATACGCGATTAGGCGGATGAGGAAAGTTGGAATGGTGGCAAGTTGTACCCCACCAAGAATGCAGCACCCATTTCCATTATGCCGGTCCCTCCGTGATTCGGTCCCCGCGTCACGCCTTTCATCGCTCGTTTGCAAATCCGCGACATCCCGATAACCTCCCGGCCCGCGATGGATCGACTCCTCCTGATCGCCTCGACGTTCTGCTTCCTCTTCGGCTTCGCCACCACGATGCACGCTCTCGGCGCGCGCGTGTATCATCGGTCGCAATTCAATTTTTTCGCCATCCTCCTCGGCTTCCTTTTCCAGACGGCATTTCTGTATTTCCGGGGTGAAAAGCTGGGCCGTTGCCCGCTGACGAATCTTCCCGAAGTGCTGATCTTTCTCGGATGGTCGATGGTCCTGTTTTACCTTTTCATCGGCCCGACCTATCGCTTGTCGCTCCTGGGCCTGTTCACTTCGCCGCTGGTTTTTATCCTGCAGTTGGCGGCCTTGCTCATTCCCGGGTTGGATTCGATGCCGACGGAAAAGATCCGGCCGAATGCGTGGCTGGAAATGCATGCCGCGATTTCGATCGTCGCGTACGGCGCCTTCGCTCTCGCCGGTATTGCGGGCGTGATGTACCTGGTGCAGGAGCGGCAATTAAAGCGTCATCAGATTACTTCGTTTTTCCATGCCCTGCCGCCAATTCGCGACCTCGCGGTCGCCAATCGCCGCCTGATTGGCGTTGGGTTCGCGCTTCTCACCGCCGGCCTGTTTTCGGGATTTCAGATCGGGGAGCTGGCCTCGCACGTGCCGAAGATTGCGTGGTCGGTCGGAGTGTGGCTCCTCTACGGATTGATTCTGGCCGCGGAATGGCGGCACCGGCTCAGCCCCCGGCGCGGTGCGTTGCTCTCCGTGTTTGCGCTCGCCGTTGTCCTTTGCACGTTGTGGGGAATCACGTTTCTCACGGAGAAATCCACGCTCTGACCCGATGGAAATCCTTTGCCTCGGTCTCAGTCATCATACCGCGCCGGTGGAATTGCGCGAGCGCTTTGCCATTCCCGAAGGCGCGGCGGCCACCACCGCGGTCGAACTCGCTCGTTGCGCGGCCCTGCGCGAGGCCGTCGTCATTTCCACCTGCAATCGCGTCGAGTTTTACGTGGCCGCGGAAGACGAGCGCGCCGGGTTTGCCTCGCTCGCCAATTACATTTCCGAAAAAATGGCCGAACCGGAAGGCGCCGCCTTTTTCCGGCATCGGAGCGAACGAAGCATCCGCCACTTGTTTTCCGTGGTCAGCGGGCTGGACTCGATGGTGATTGGCGAGACGGAGATTCTCGGTCAGGTCAAGCGATCCTATCTGGCCGCGCAATCCAGCGGCGCGACCGGCAAGCACCTGAACAAGCTGTTCCAGCGGGCGTTCAATGTGGCCAAGGATGTCCGGACCAACTCGAATATTACGCGCGGTGCCGTCAGCGTCGGTTCGGCGGCGGTGGATCTGGCGGAGAAAATCTTCGGTCGTCTCGCGCACTGCTCGGTGATGATTCTGGGCGCCGGTGAGACCAGCGAAATGACCGCCGGCGCTCTGCAGGCCCGCGGGGTTAAAAGCATCTTCGTCGCCAATCGCAGCCATGATCGCGCGGTTGAACTGGCGCAGCGGATGAACGGGCGCGCCATCCATTTCGCGGAATGGCCGGCCGAGATTCACGGCGTCGATATCCTCATTGGTTCCACCTCAGCCCCGCATCACGTGCTGACCGCCGATCAGCTGGAACCCGTGATGAAACAGCGGCAGGATCGGCCGCTTTTCTGTATCGACCTCGCGGTCCCGCGCGATATCGATCCGCGAGTGAACGACCTTGAAGGTGTCTTTCTCTATGACATCGATGAATTGCAGCGCGTCGCCGATGAATCGATGAACGTCCGCAAGCAGGAAATCGCGGTTTGTGAGCACATGATCGCGCGGCATGTCGAGGAATTCTCGGAATGGCTGAAGGCTCAGCCAGCCGCTCCGTCAACGCGCTTGAATTCGGTCCCGGAGAATGTTCGGACATGATGCGCTTTACGATCGGGACCCGCGGCTCAGCGCTTGCGCTCGCGCAGGCTGAACTGACGGAGCAGGCGTTGCGGGGAAAGTTTTCGGATCTCGATATTCAGCGGCAGGTTTTTGTCACCCGTGGCGATCAAAAACTCGACCTGTCATTGGTTCAGGCGGGTGAGGCCGGAGGAAAGGGGCTTTTCACGCGCGAACTCGAGGAAGCGCTGCTCGCCGGCACCATCGATGTTGCGGTCCACAGTTTGAAAGATTTGCCCGGTCACAACCCAGCCGGGCTCGAAATCGCCGCTGTGCTCGAGCGCGCGTCCACGGCTGACGTCCTGATTGCACGCGATCCCGGCGGGTTCGATGCGCTCCCGACCGGAGCGGTGGTTGGTACGAGCAGTGTCCGACGTGCGCGTCAGCTCCGGTGGCTCCGACCCGATTTGTCGTTGTGCGACTGGCGTGGCAACGTCCAAACGCGCCTGCGCAAGCTTTCGGAGCGCGCCGACGTTTCGGCCATCGTGCTGGCCCAGGCAGGACTCGAGCGCCTGGGATTCGAGCTCGGTGCCGGCTTGCTCGTTTTTGAAGATCGCACCTTTCACCTCGACTCGCTCGCGGATCGCCTGCTCCCCGCCATCGGCCAGGGCGCGATTGCCTTGCAGTGCCGGGCGGATCGCGAGGAAATCCTCGCCCTCCTCCGCGCGATCACTCACGAAGCGACCTTCTGCATCATCCGCGCCGAACGCGAATTGCAACGATTGCTTGCCGGAGACTGCGGTTTGCCGATCGGCGTCCGAGCCTGGTTGGATGGCTCGCTTCTCAAGATGAGTGCGGTGCTTTTCGGTCCGGATGGTCAGCCGCCATCGATCGCGGAAATCGAAGGCGACATTGCGGCGCCGGAGGAATGCGGACGCCGGCTGCACGAGGCGCTTCTGCGACAGGATCCTGGATCAGTGTGACTCAGGCCACCCGCCTGCGATCCGGAATTTACCGGTAAACAACGATACCCCGACGGATAGCTTAAATGGGGGTCCCGCCGATGCCACGAAGATTTCGGAAATCTTGTCTCGATTTGCGACGGCAAATTGATGCAGTGAAGCGTCCGAGTGGCTTTCTGGCCACGAATTGAAATTTGCCCGGAGGCTTCTGAATGAGAAATTCGATCGCCAAGCGGGTGGTCTGCTCATCAAAAAATCCAACCAATCTATGAAATCTCGAACACTAAGTCTAGCCTGCGCCCTCACCGGGCTCATTGTTTCACCGCTCGCTTCCAAAGCCGCTGATCATGGGGATGGTCCGCGCGTTTCCAGCGACCAGGGCGCCGATCTCGGCGATCTCTACGCTTTTGTTGATCCCAATGACAGCGACAAGGTCATCCTGATCTCGACCGTGCGCGGATTTATCGTCCCGGGCGAAGCCAACAATTTCGCCTCTTTTGACCCGCGGGTGCAGATCACCTTCCAGATCGAAAACACGGGTGATGAAAAACCAGACCTGACCATTGCCGTCAATTTCGACGACCGGACTCAGGCGGCTGATCGTTCATTTAGCCAAAATGCCGAGATTAAAATCGACGGGCTGAAGGGCACCTTTACGGCACCCATTACGCAACCGACCCTGGCCGGAACACCGAGGGCGCAGGTGGTGACCGATCTTACCAACAGCAAGAACTCTTCGACCGGTATCAAGTTCTTTGCGGGCGAAGTTGATGATCCGTTCTTCTTCGATATTCCGGGCTTCTCCCGCTTCGTGGGTTCGGTACTCGGTGGCACTCCGGACGTCACGACGTTGCAGCGGGGTCGCGATACCTTTGCCGGCTACAACATTCTCGCGGTCGCCATGAGTGTTCCGAAGGCACTGTTGTTGAAGGATGGAACCAAACTTGGCATCAGCTGCACGTCGAATCGGCAATCGGTAAAAGTTTCCAAAAAGGGATTGAAGAGCATGGGCAAGTTTCAGCAGATCGACCGCGAAGGCGTCCCCGGAATCAATGCGGTCATTATCCCGTTTGCCCGGAAGGATGAATACAACTCGGCGACCCCGAAGGACGACGCCAAGTTGAAATTCGCTGGAGATATCCTCGGTGTGCTTCAGGCGCTCGGAACCCAGGGCGTCGATGCCAGTGGCAATCTCACGGGTGATCTGCTCACGCTCGCCCAGGTCGCGGTGCTGAGCGGCGATCAACTCCGGCTCGAGACCGATTCCGCCGCCACCGGATTTGGCACGGGCTTTCCCAATGGACGCAAGCTCGATGATGACGTGATCGATACCATCTTATTCCTTGTCACGAACGAGACCTATTCGGCCGGTGACAACGTGAACGCCAATGATGTTCCGTTCCAAAGCACGTTCCCTTTCCTTGCGCCGCCGCAGCAACCGCGTGACGCCGGCGTTCTGGACGACAATACCCGAAACTAACTCACGTTTCGTTTTGACCGCGCCGGCTGCTTATCGTGGCCGGCGCGGTTTTCGTTTCATGACCTGGCAACGACTTGTTTGGGCCCTGCTCACGCTTCCGCTGGTCGCGTTGGCTGACGATTCAACGACCGCCAGCCTGAATCGCGCGGTGGCGTTTTTCGAGGCACGGCTGGCGCACGATCCGGACGACTTCAATGCCGCGAATCAGCTCTGTGATCGCCTGATGCGCCGGCATCGCTGGACCGGGCATCTCGCTGATCTCCGGCGAGCGGGCGAAGTCGCGGAGCAATCGTTCAAGTCGGCTGGTCCACGCTTCAATCCCGGTGGCTTGGCCGCGCGCGGCGAGGTGGCGCTCGCCATGCATCGATTCGCGGAAGCGCGGGACATCGCCGTCGAACTCGAGCCTTGGATGAGCGACAAACCATTTCCCGCTCAACTGCTCGGGGACGCGCAGTTGGAGTTGGGAAACCTCAAGGAGGCGGAGGCAGCCTACGCGCTCATGGCGACCCGGACCGATCTTGATGCCGGCATCGAAGCACGGCTGGGGCGGCTGGCCTGGATGCGAGGTCAAATCGCTGAAGCCCGTGAGCACTTCGAGGGCGCAGTGCAATGGGCGCGCGCTCTCCCCGAAGCTTCACCCGAAACCGCGGTGTGGGCTCTGGTGCAATGGGGGGAGCTGAATTTCAAAACCGGAAATTGGGAGGCGGCAGCGGCGGCCTACCAGGAAGCTCAAGACCTCGCGCCGGAGCAATGGAGCGTGCTTGATCATCTGGCGGAATTGCGGGGTGCGCAGGGCAAAGACGACGAGGCCGTCGCGCTTTATCAACGCGCCGCGGAACGATCCCAGCGCGCCGAGGTCTGGCAGGCGCTCGGCGATTACCAATCTTTTGTCCGTCGTCCGGAACAGGCCGCGGCCGCCTACGAACGCGCATTGGCCGGGTATCTCGCATCCATCGCGGCTGGCGAAGTGCTGTATGTGCACCACCTGGCGGGGTTTTACGCCGACTCGAAAGAAGATCCTCCCGAGGCGGTGAAATGGGCGCAGCGTGATTTGGAATTGCGCCCATCCGCCTATGCCTGGGATGCGCTGGCCTGGGCGCAATATCGGCATGAAGACCTCGAGGAAGCGCAGCGCTCCGCGGGGTCGGCGCTGGCGCATGGACTGGCTGATCCGCATGTTTTATATCACGCCGCCATGATCGCCATCAGCACGGGAAAAATTGCCGATGGCCAGGCGCTGCTGAAACGGAGCGCCGCCGTGAACCCCCACTTTAACGCCTTTCACGCCCATCGATGAATCTGTGCCGCTGGATTTTCGCCGCCCTGCTCGCGACGCTGGGCGTTGTCTCCGCGCATCCGGTCGCTCAAGGTTCAATGCAGGTGAACATCCAGCGCGGCGCACTGGAGTTGCGTTTGCGCGTCTCCAACGAGCAGGTTTTTGTCGCCAGCGCATTCACGAAAAGTGCCGCCCCGGATTTGCCATCCCTGTGGTGGGAACACGCCAATTATCTGCTCGATCATCTAAAGGTCGAGGCCGACGGAGTCGCGCTTTCGGGCAAAGTGGCCGCCGTCACGACCCCCGCTGACCACACGGTGAAGGGATTCGTCATGTATGATCTCATCTTTGATCTTTCGCCGTCGGACGCGGCTCCGCGAAAGGTCGTCGTTCGACAGGACTTGCTGCAGGAAATCGAGTTCGCGCCGGGGAATCGCTGGGAATCAACCTTCGTCACGCGCTTGCAGCAAGGGGACCGGGTTGTCCGTGAAGGTGAGCTTTTCAGCGCCGCTCAGCCGATTGAGTGGACGATCGATTGGACCGACGGATCACAAGCGTCATCTGAACCAGCCTTATCGCAGTGGAGGCTGGCGCGCGAATATTTGCTCCACGGCATCCATCACATTTTAACGGGCTGGGATCATCTGCTGTTCATGACCGCACTGGTCCTCGGAGTGGCCGGACTGTGGGATCTCGTGGCGGTAGTGACGGCCTTTACGCTCGCCCACACCATCACGCTGACTCTCGCGGTCCTGCACGTCATCAATCTTCCACCCGGGATCGTTGAGCCGATGATTGCGATCAGCATCGTCGCGGTGGCCGCGCAGAATCTGTTCTTTCCGTCCCAGACCCGAGGCTGGCCTCGCTTCGCCACCGCGTTTGGTTTTGGGCTCTTTCACGGACTCGGCTTTGCCGGCGGCCTGCTCGCAGCCATGTCGGAGCTGCCGCGCGCCGCCGTTGCCACGGCCATTGCCGCCTTCAGCCTCGGGGTGGAGATCGGACATCAATTTGTCGTGCTGCCCCTGTTCGCTCTCGTGCTGTTGTGCCGGCGCCTCGACGCGCGTCCGGATGCGGCCTCGTGGCGGGTGGCGCGATTGCGCCTCACTGGATCGTGCGTCGTGCTCGTCGCGGGGTGCTACTACCTCGTGGCGGCCCTGCGATCGCCGGTCAGCTGAGCGGTGCAACTCCGTCTTGCGGAGCCGTCGCTGGTTCGTAGCCTCCCCGGCTCCCATGAAAGCCCCGTCTTCGTCCACTGGAATTTGTTATCTCGCCGGCGCCGGTCCGGGCGATCTCGGACTCGTGACCTTGAAAGTCAAAGAAGTAGTCACTCGCGCGGACGTCATTGTTTTTGATTACCTCTGTAATCCCGAAATTCTAAAATGGGCGCGCGCGGAGGCGGAAATAATTTATGCAGGGAAAAAAGCCGGGCAGCACACGCTCAAGCAGGAGGAGATCAACGCGCTCATCGTCGAAAAGACTGGCGCCGGAAAGTGCGTCGCCCGCTTGAAGGGTGGCGATCCGTTTTTGTTTGGACGCGGCGGTGAGGAAGCGGTGGCGCTTGCGGAAGCAGGTTTGAAATTTGAGATCGTCCCGGGCGTTACCTCCGCGATCGCGGCGCCGGCTTATGCCGGCATCCCGGTCACGCATCGGGAGCATACTTCGCAGCTCACCATTTTTACCGGCCATGAAGATCCGGCCAAAACGGAGAGCTCGCTAGACTACCAAAGCATCGCGAACGCGGCTGGCACCAAGGTCATGCTCATGGGAGTCGAGCGAATTGGTGCGATCACCGAAAAGTTGCAGGCTCATGGATTGGCCAAGGAAACGCCCGTGGCGCTGGTCCGCTGGGGCACCACGGGAAGACAGCAGACACTCACCGGCACGGTGGGTGACATCGCGGAGCGAGTTGCGTCCACTGGATTCAAGGCGCCGGCGGTGGCGGTCTTCGGCGAGGTCGCGACCTTGCGTCCACAACTCAACTGGTTTGAAACCCGCCCGCTTTTCGGAAAACGCATCGTCGTGACCCGGACTCGCAAGCAGGCCGGTGCCTTGAGTTCACGCCTGCGCGAGCTCGGCGCAGACGTCTTCGAACTGCCCACCATTCGCATCGAACCGCCATCGAATCTGCGCGAATTCGCGGAACTCGTCCGCGACGCTCATCAATACGACTGGCTCGTCTTCACCAGTCCCAACGGCGTCACGGCTTTCTTCGATTTGTTCTTCCGCATCTACAAGGATGCCCGCGAAATCGGCGGCGTCCGAATCGCCGCCATCGGTCCGGCGACCGCGGCGAAAGTGAATGAATACCATCTCGCAGTGGACTTGCAGCCTGCCGAATATGTGGCCGAGGCCGTGATCGCGGAGTTTCAAAAAGAAGGCGATGTCGAGAATCTGCGCATCCTGTTGGCGCGCGCCGAACAGTCGCGCGACGTTTTGCCCAGGGAATTGACCCGGCTGGGCGCGATCGTGGACGAGGCTGTCGCTTATCGCACTGTTCCCGAGACGGACGATGTGAGCGGAGGGATCGAGCGCTTCAAGGCCGAGGGCGCGGACCTTATCACCTTCACGAGTTCTTCAACGGCGGAGCATTTCATGGCGTTGAATCTTCCGTGGCCGGCCGAACTCAAGACGGCGTCGATCGGTCCGATCACCTCGCAGACCATGCGCGACCTTGGTCTTTCCGTCGATGTCGAGGCCCGCTCCTACGACATCCCCGGCCTGGTGCAGGCGATTCACGAGTTTTACACCGGACGAAAAGCGCGTTCGGCGCCGCAGTAGGTCTCAGCGGAGTGCCGACGATCAAGCCCGCACCTGACGCAATTCCTCGAGCGCCAGGCGGACCGCAGCTTTCGAGTCTTCGGGTACGCTGCGCGTGATTGGACGGCCGGCTGAGACGCAGGCGGCGAAGTCGTCGAGTTGCGCGCGATAGGCGTCCGGAGTTTCCACTTCGATGCTGCTTACTAAGCCTTCCGCGCTGAGGCGCAGATCGCCATTGGCGACCGACAAATCGTAGTCCAACGTTCCCTTTTCCATCACGACGGAGAAAGCATGGCGGAATTCGCCGCCGTGAATTTTCCACCCGCTGCTGAGATGCACCGCGGGGCCTTTGGCATAATCCCACAGGGCATCGACCATGATCGGCAAGCCGTCGCGCTCCACGCCACTGGCACGCACCGTTTCCGGTTCGCCAAACCACCAGCGGGCCACGTCCACGTCGTGAATGTGCATGTCCACAATCACACCCCCGCTTTCCGAACCCTTCGTCAGCCAGCCCCCTGAACTCCACTTCGGCAGAGCGCTGAATCGCTCGAAACGTGCGTGCAATACTTTTCCATATTCTCCGCCATCGATCAGTTGCTTCGCTTTCACGTAGTGGGGCCAATAGCGCAGACAATGACCAATCATGAGCTGTCGGTTCGCGGCCTGCGCCGCCTCGATCATGGCTGTGCAATCTTCAACCGTGAGCGCCATCGGTTTTTCACAGAAGACGTGCTTGCCTGCCTTCAATGCTCCGATCGCCAGTTTGGCATGATGCGATGTCGAAGTGCAGATATCGACGGCCTGCACGTTGGGATCGCGGATCAAATCCGCCGCGTCGTCGTAGGTGGCGACCGCGCTCATATCGACCCTTTGCGATTCTTGATCACCGAGGTTGAAACTCTGTCCGGCCCAGTCGCCGCTCCGCATGCGCGGATTGCGATCCGAGACGGCCACGAGATGACCGGCCGCGCATTTTTGCCAGCAATCAAAATGCATGCGCCCCATGGCGCCGAGTCCGATGAGACCTACCTTGAGCATCGGTTACTTCGTTTCTGCACGACTCGATTTCCAGGCGTCCTGAGCTTTGGCCAATTCCGCTTCATTCAGGCCGAAAGCTTGCAGGACGCCGATGGCCATCAGTTTATCTCCCTCGTCGTTCATGTGAACTCCATCGCCGGTCAGTACTTTCTGGCCGGGCTTGTTTTCGGCCTTGATCCGTTCCTGAAACAGCGTGTTGAGGTCCGCCAGCGGCAGTTTTTTCTCTTTCGCCAGTTCGCGCAAAAAGTCGTTGTAGCTGGCCAGCGTCGCATTGTCGGCATTGCCGAGATCCTCCTGGATCACTGTTGCGGTGAGGATCATCACCTTGACCCCTGCGGCCGTGGCCTGCTCGACGAGCTTGGTGATGTTTTCTTTGTAAGCGGGAAGCGGCACTCCATTCTCATGATGCCACACGTCGTTGACGCCGCAGCTCAGCGTCATCCAGTCGGGTTTTTTGGACAGCACATCGCGATCGAGGCGCTCGAGCATTTGGTTCGATTTATGTCCGCCGATTCCTGCCGGAATCGGTTCGACCTTGATCCCATTGGCTGCCAATCCCGAAACGATCAGTCGCACATAACCATTCGGATTCCCCCATCCCGCAGCCGTGATCGAGTCGCCGAGGAATGCGACTTTCGCCCCGTCTTGCACGAGGATTTCTGCCTGGAGCGATGGAATGAGGAGGGTGAGCGAGAGGGCGAGCGCGGGGAAGAGTTTCATGGCGCGCCTCTTGTCCGCGAATCGCCGCCCCCTGCGCAAGCCCAACTGTCGAGATGCGAGAGTGCAGACCCGTCGTGCATGGCGCGCGCAGGTTTTGGGTCCAGACAAAGATCACGGCTGGGACGGACAGGAATGGGGAGCACAGGCGTCCTCGCCTGTCGTGGCCGGCGTCCCCGCCGGGCACATCGGACCGAGATGACACGTGGAACGCGCTGTTGAACCCTGCGTGGGCGATCGGTGAGAAACGGGAGTCGATGGAGATCCGTTGGCTTCGGCGAGGACGCCAAAGCCGACAGGCGAGGACGCCTGTGCTCCCCAATTCTCACCGCTCGCCTGTCTCTGTTCGACTCGCGTCATTTCTCCCGTGCGCGTGGTTTCGGCTCCGCCGAGTTGGAGGTTGGATGTTGCCTCTCCGCCAGGGCCCATCCCATCCCCCGTTTACCGTCGCTCTCTCCCGCTACCTTGTGCCCGGCTTTTGGCCGGCGTTGAAGGGCTTGTCCTGCACGTTCAGCCCAAACGGCGCGAACACTTGTTTTCCACCCACCTGGGTCTGGCAAAAGAGCCGGATGTAGCCGCTGCGCGGCGCATACAGGCGAAACATGAAACTCGCTCCGCCACGGTCGTCCGGTCCTTTCGGATCGGCGTTGCTCGGATGGATGTGGACCACCGTTTTGCGATCTTCGTAAAAGCCAACGATGTGCGCGAACGCTCCCATCACCGGTTCGAGTTGGCGGAACGGGCGTCCGTCGGCATCGATGATCGTCACCATCGCCGTCACGGGCCGGCGCGCCAGCACCGGACCGCCGCCGGTCAGCCAGCGCAGCTCGAAATTCAGACCCGCCGCCGCGCTTTGCCGGGTGTCGATCCGATTGATGACCGGGCCGCCTTTCCCGTTTCCGGGCAGATCGCATTCGACATACTCCTGCGCTTGCGAAAGGGCCGGCGTCACATCCGCAAACACGCGGTAATCGCCCGCGCGTTTCGGCGTGAAGCGAAAGACAAACTCACCGGGCTTCTCCGTCGGCTTCGGATGTTCGTGATGATAGTCCTCGAGGCTCGAATCGATGATCAGCAAATGAATCCGCTCGGTATGCACCACGAGCAGGTCATCCGGGGACACGGGTGTTCCATCTCGCTTCCAATTCAATTGCAGCCGCACTTCACTTTCCTTTCCCACTTCGAGCGGAGCGGAAAGTGTCGGTGTCAGCACGATCGACGGTTCACCGGGGTTGCCTGTTGCGGGAATGATCCGTGCGGTCAGCGTCATGCCGCATTTCGGACAACGCGCCATGGGATCGAGTTCGCGAATGCCCTTGCACATGGGACAACTGAACACGTCGGCTTTCACGGTTTTCTGATCAACGTCCGCAGCCGCGAGCGCGAGTTTGGACTGGTAGCTTTCCATCGCTTTCCGAATCGCAGTGCGATCACCGTTCCGGCTGAGTTGGTCCAGCATCCCGGCCGCTTTCAGCGCCGCACCCAAACGCTCGCGACGCGCAGCGTCCTCACCTGCGGAGGTCTGGAGAAATTGAATCGCCTCGATGCTCAGCGCGAGCTGCGGGGTCAGTTCCTTCCAGGCTTTCTCGGCCACCAGCTTTTCCATGTTCGTTTCGCACAGGCGCAAAACATTCCACGCTTCCGGCGCCGCGATCGGCGGGAGCAAGTCCAGCCCATCGTGTGCCGGCGCAGGGCAAATGAGCCCGAGGACGAGGAAGCAGAGCGGCCAGCGTTTTCGTCATCATCGGAACCAGAGCGCGTTACGCCGGCAATTCCACCATCCAGTTTCCGCGCATGTGTTGCGTTCACGAGCGGCGGCGACGATGGCCGGCCACGCTTCGAGCAGGGCGCCGAAGCGGGCGACTAGTTTTTGCATGAGGGCGCGGATTTCTTCGTCGGTGCGGGTGCCCTTGAGATCGAGCGGGAGATCGAAATCCGGTGCGACCAGTGCTGCGCGAAGATGTTCGAGATAAGCGGTCACGTCGTTCGTGCCAATATTCGGGAATGTCGGTGGCCGTGCGGAGTTGCTCTTCGAGCCGGTCGCATTTGGCGCTTTCGTGCTGGATGATTTGCAGCCGTAGATGTTCGAGAAAATCCGGACGCGGGCTGGGCGGCGAGTTCTGCAAGATGGCGACCGAGCAGGCGCATGCGCGTGGCGGTGTCCTGTCCGCGTTGTCCGCCAAAGCTGAAGATCAATCGCCGCACCAGATGAGCGAACTCGAAAATGACCACGCGGCGTTCCGGCCCGAAATCCGACGGCTGCAGGATCGATTTTCCGGGACGCGGCTCATGGCGAATGGCCAGCGGAAGGTGACCCAGAACCGCATCGGGCGCACATCTGCCACAACGCGGCGCCAAAGACGAAATCCTCCGCGTGCAGGGCGGGGAAAAAGGGAGGCAGCAAATGCCGGTGATCAAGCCCCATGCCCATGCCGGGGCTCAGGCTGGCGTCGCCAATGGCAGGTTGCGCAACGTGGGCGTAGAGATTGCGGCCCGCGAGCGCGGCGCGATAAAGCGCTTCGTTTTCAGTCAACCGGCGCCGATTTTCATCTTCGTAATAGAGATAATAAACCGAGGTCGGGATGCCAGGATCGCCGATGTGTCCGGTGAACGTTGCGCGCACCATCGGGGCTTCGTGCCAGAGCCGATCGAGGAGATCATCACTGCGCCTGCGCAACATCGAGCGCGCTGGTTTCAACGCCGCGGCACAGATCGCCGACGCGACGGCCCAGCATGGTCTCGTGCGCGCCGAGGAAATCGCAGGGCTCGAAACGGCCCGCCGCGATGGTTTCTTCGCGCGAACGGTAGACCTGTCGGACATACGGATCGGCTTGAGAGAAAAGTTTTAAGCCCATGCTTCGATGGCTTGGCGGCTGCGAGTTCGCAGACCACATCATCATCGACGCAGGCGAAGGCGTGGCCTGCCTGATGGAGCAAGAGCGCGTTGCGGTTGGCGCCGCAGATGAAGCCGGTTTGCAGCGGATCAAAGAGGGCGAATTCGAGTGGTTCCGGGTCCAGGCCGGCTCGGACCAGATCCGCCACGAAACTCCGCTTTTCCTCTTCACCGGCATACCAAACTTTCGCTCCCGGCGCGCGCAGACCGGAACAAAAGGCCCGGCGCTGTGCATCGTTGATCGAGCTGTCCGCGATTAGGAATTCAACCTCCCGCCCGTGCTCAGCCGCGTTGCGGGCAAAGCTCGCAATGGCTCGCTGGGCGAGATCGACGCGGTCGCCGCCGGTGGGCATTCCGATCGTCTGGATTTTCGGCGCCGGGCAGGGCTCGCGGCCGATCGTCGCCGCCACGCATTGTCGATGAACGTCCCCGGCGGAAATGAGCAGCCCGGCTTCCATGAGACGCGGCATCCAGGAGGCGAGCGCATTCATTTCCAATGCTCCCCAGCCGTGGCGTTCGGCGTGTTCGGACACCTGCTTTTCCAAGGGTCGAAATTCCCGGCACTCAAGGACGAAATCGACCACGAAACTCGGGACACGGATTGGCGTTTTACCATGCACCATCACGAGCTGTTCATCGGGTGCGACCGGATAGGTCACGAAGACCTGACGCCGCCAGGGCAGGCGCGAGAGTTCGTCCCGTGCGGGGGCAGATGTTGAGCGAAACATCGAGGAAAGTGGCGGCATGCGCGGCGATACAAAAGCCGGGGCAGATTGCATTCCAGCCGCATTTCCCATTTGCTCTCGTTTGCTCCATGACCACCGCTAACAAGATCACCATCGCACGGATTTTGATGATCCCGTTGTTTGTCCTGATGGCGCTCTATTATGGGCGAAGCTTGGCGGAAGGCGCGCCGCTCGAGTGGCAGCGCTACGCGGCGATCATCATATTCACCATCGCGGCTGCCAGCGACGGCCTGGACGGCTATATTGCGCGCCGGTTCAATCAACGCAGCCGGCTCGGCGTGATCCTCGATCCCATCGCGGACAAAGGGTTACTGCTCGCCGGCATCATCACGCTGAGCGTGAGCAATTGGAAATTCGGTTTCCCGCTGTGGTTCCCGGTTCTGGTCATCGCGCGCGATGCCATCGTGGTGGCCGGGGCGGTAACACTGCAGGTTCTGAATGGCCACGTGCACATTCGCCCGAGCTGGATGGGGAAAACTGCGACCGTGATGCAGATGATTGCGCTCGGGGTGGTGATGCTGCAGCTCAACTTTTTCAGCGAGAGCATTTCGATCGGGTCCTGGCGCACGCAACTGGACTTTATCGACCTTCCGATCTATCTGGCGGGCATCTCCACCGCGATCTCGGGCTTTGGCTACGTGCTCGAGGGCATTCGGCAACTGCAAGCCGGCGGCCATGGTGACGCCAAATCCACCAAACAACTTGATCCATGATCGAACGCATCGCGGCCATCGTCGGCCGTCCCAACGTCGGCAAGAGCGCCCTGTTTAATCGCCTGGCCGGCCGCAAAATCGCCATCGTGCATGACATGCCGGGGGTGACACGCGATCGGATCACGGCGCAATGCCGGCTTGGCCGCGATCCATTTACCATCATTGATACGGGCGGCATCGGCGCGGACGTGGACACGGACTTCACCCGGCAGGTGGCTGCGGAAGTGCAGATCGCGCTCGAAACGGCGCACGCCATCGTCTTCGTGGTGGACGCGAAAGATGGCATCACTCCGGTTGATGCGGAACTCGCGCGAATGCTGCGGCGGAGTTCAAAGCCCATCGTTTTGGTGGCCAACAAGATCGACCACGGTGGGCACGAACTGCGCGGGGCGGAGTTCTCCCGCCTCGGGTTTTCCGATCCGCTGCCGGTCAGCGCCGAACATGGCCGCGGGATCCCCGATCTGGTCGCGGAATTGGAAAGTAAATTGCCGCCCGCGGAACCGGTCGACCCCGAGGCCGAAGAAGTTCGCCCCATCAAGATCGCGATCGTGGGGCGGCCCAACGTCGGAAAATCATCGCTGACCAATGCCATCCTCCACGACGACCGCACGCTCGTCAGTCCCATTTCGGGGACGACGCGCGATGCCGTGGACATTCCCTATCAACGCAAGAATAAGCGCTATGTCCTGATCGATACGGCCGGGATTCGGGCGCGCAGCAAAGTATCCGCCAGCGTCGAAGTGTTTTCCGTGATGCGGGCTGAAACGAGTGTCAAACGGGCGGACTTGTGCTTGTTTGTCATCGATGCGGCGATGGGTGTCACCTCGCAGGACAAAAAAATCGCGGGACTAATTCAAAAGGAGCGCAAGCCCTGTGTCGTCGCCGTGAACAAATGGGACCTGGTCGAAGCCGAGGCCGGCCGCGGAGCAAAACTGAAGGAGTATCTCGCGGAGTTGCAGTCCAATTTGTTTGCCATCGATTACGCACCGGTCGTGCTGTGCTCGGCGATGGAACAGTCCGAAATGGCGCGCCTGTTCAATACCATCGACAAAGTGTGCAAGGGCGCGGAAACCCGGATCGGTACGGGCGTGCTCAATCGGGTGCTGCAATCAGCCACGACGCAACAACCCCCGCCGGCGGTGCACGGACGGAGATTCAAGGCGCTTTACGCGACGCAACCCCAAACCGAAAGCCGGCGCACCATTTCTCCAGTTGAGGTCGTGATCTTTTGTAACTCCGGAAAGCTCATGCCGGACAGCTACCGCCGTTATCTCGAAGCGCGCATTCGCGAAGAGTGCCCATATCCGGGTCTGCCGTTGCTCATGCACTTTCGAGAGCGGGAGCAACGGAAAGAGCGCGGGAAGCAGCAGCGGTAGCAGGATATTGGAACGCCGGAATACCACGGGGACGCGAGGATGGGCAGAAGGCCGGCTGGAAGCCAGCGGTCCCAGGGGTTTGCGCTCTCAGCGGTCGAGCCGTTCGACTTCGACTTCCACGTCGATTTCCTTTTGGAAAAGTTCCATCGTGGTCTTGGCCACCTGCGCCGTATCATAATAGGCGTAGGCGCCCACGCCCAGCGCCCCGATGACCGGAATCCATCGCGAGACGGCCTTGGTCGCCATGCGGTGGGTCACCCGCAGTCCGATCTTCTCAACGATGCGTGAAATGGCCTGGATGGGCAGCCGCCGCACGATCACCCGCTCGCCCACGCGGGCGACGAGATCGCGGACAATCTGCGCGGCTGCGTGCCGGAAAAGGCAGTAGAGCATTTGCTCGCGGGTCAGCAGCGTTTCCTTCCCGAAAGCCCCGGCAATGTCCGCGACCATCTGCGCCTGGATGCGCCAGATACCGATCAGATCCGGAATGATCGTCAGCACGGAAAGCGGTCCGGGTGGCAAGGCGAGGCTGCCCGAGAAGATCGCGGCCCGCGCCGCAGCGGTATTGGCGATGGCCCGAGCGCGATCCATCGGCTTCCGGCTCTCTCGCTCCGTCGTTTTCGGAATGGTCGAGAGAAACTTGAGAATCGCGCCGGGGACTCCTTTCTCGGACACCTTTTCGGGAAGCGGGGCGGGGGATGTTGATGATGCCATGATCGAAGATCGCATCCATAGCACTGAGTGGACTGGCGGCTACCGGAAGGTTTGGCTTTCGCCGGTCGCGGATTCCGAAATATCATCGCCGCGGGCAAAGATTCGCGAGTGTTCTTCGATGAGATACCGGTCCGTCATTCCGGATAGATAATCGCAAACCGTGCGCGGGAGCCCGTCCGCCTCCACCCGCGCTGCGGTCGCGCGACCGAGCCGCTCCGGCTTCTCGAGATAGGCCAGAAAAACTTCACGCAAAAGATTACAGGCACGTTCGTTCATGCCGGCGACTTCCTTGTGATAGTAAAGGTTGGCGTAGAGAAATGTCCGGAGCCGGCGATTCGCTTCGAGTCGTTTCGCGCTGTAACAAATCAACGGTGCTGGTTGCTGGCGGACTTCCTCGGCGGATTGCACACCCGCCTGGGTGACCCGCTCCGTGCTCGACGCGATCAAATCCTCGACCTGCCGATCGATGATGCAACGAATCACGTAGCCATGCAGGTCGCTGCCGCGCAGTTCGGGGAAATGCTGGCTCACGTGCTCGAAGCTCTCCTGCCACACCTCGAGATCCGCGAGTTGCTCCGGGGTGATGAGCGCGAAATCGAGGCCATCATCGAGATCATGACTGTAGTAGGTGATCTCGTCGGCGAGATTGGCAATTTGCGCTTCCAACGACGGGCAGCGATGCCGGGTGGGACTCGAAGACACGGCCGGCTCGTAAAAACGGGAGTGCTTTTTCAAACCCTCGCGCACTTCCCAGGTCAGGTTCAATCCGGCAAAGCGCGGGTATTTTTGTTCGATAATTTCGACGATGCGGAGGCTCTGCGCATTGTGCTCGAAGCCACCGTGGTCGCGCATCATTTCCGCCAGCACGACTTCACCTGAATGCCCGAATGGCGGATGGCCAAGGTCGTGTGCGAGGGCAATTGCTTCCGCGAGATCTTCGTTCAAGCCCAGCGCCCGGGCAATAGTCCGGCTGATCGAGGCCACTTCGATGGTGTGCGTCAACCGCGTGCGAAGATGATCGCCCGTACCATTGAGAAAGACCTGGGTTTTGTATTCCAGCCGCCGGAAGGCTCGTGAATGAATGATGCGCGCGCGGTCCCGCTCATACTCCATGCGGTAGGGATGTCGTGGTTCCGGATGAGTGCGTCCGGCACTTTCACCCGATTTCTGCGCGTAAGGCGCCAGCCGCTCCGCCTCCAGCTTCTCCAACTCAAGCCTTGTTTTCATCATCGACAAGCGACTCCCGGGCACGTTGCAGAATCTCCTTTTCCAGTCGGCGGCGTTCCCGGCGCGCCGCGGCGCGAATGGCGATCATGTCGTACAGCGCCAGCAACACAGCGGTGATGGTCAGCCAGGCGCAAACAAACCAATAGCCAATAAAGACCCAGGCGTTCCCGCGCAGAGGGTGCCTCAGAAAGGTCGAGCCGCTGAACAACAGAATCAGGGCCGCGAGCACGCAATAAAACATGCAGGTGCGGCGCAATCGCGAATCGCGAATCACCCCGATAGTCAGGGTCAGGATGGTATTGAGCAGGCGCACGCCGGTTACTTCAGCGAAAGAGCACTCCCGGGTCGAGTCCGACCACAGGATGCATTCGAGATTTCACATAATCGTCGCCGCGCTCGAACCGGATCGACCGCCGCCTACTGGCTGAACTGCAGCCGCAGAAACCCTTCCGTGCTCCCGGGTTCAAGCGCGAACTTTACGCGGATGATCGGATCACCCGTGATCGAAATCCCAACTCACGATCACGGGCCGGGCAACGGTTGGGTAAAGGAAAAGACCTAGGGACCGGCGTTGGCGCCGGTCATGTTCACGGCGGGCTCGTTGTTGATCAGCAAATCCGCGGCTTCCACACCGGTGACGGCTTCGGTGAATGTAATGCTGATGCTGGTCAATGAATTGACCGTTAAGACAGAATCGCCTGTTGGGTATAGAGACTTATCTTCACCATGAATCGTTTACCGCCGGAATTCATGCTTCTGATCTGTGGGGCGCTGAATTGCGCCGCTGCGGACGCGCCCGATTTCAATCGGGAGGTTCGCCCCATTCTCTCGAATTACTGTTTCAAATGCCACGGCCCGGACGAGAAGGCCCGGGAATCGAAGTTGCGGCTCGATGTGCGGGCGGCGGCTCTGGCTCCGGCTAAATCCGGGGACTTGGCCATCGTGCCGGGAAAGCCGGACGACAGCCAATTGGTCGAGCGCATTTTTGCGGAAGACGAGGACGACCGAATGCCGCCCGCCAAATTGAAAAAGCCGCTCACGACGGCGCAGAAGGATATCCTCAAGCGCTGGGTGGCCGCCGGTGCGAACTACGATCCGCACTGGGCCTTCGTGAGACCGGAACGCCCGCCCGTGCCATCGACCGCAGATCAATCGTCTCCGGTGCGGAACGCGATTGACGCCTTCGTGCAGGAAAAACTGCGGTCGGAAAACCTCACGCCTTCGCCGGAAGCGGGCCGCGCCACCCTGTTGCGGCGCGTTTCCTACGATTTGATCGGGCTGCCGCCGTCGCCGGATGAAGTCGCCGCCTTTGTCAATGATCCGAGCCCGGACGCTTACGAAAAGCAGGTTGATCGCCTGCTGGCGTCACCCAGCTACGGCGAGCGCTGGGCGCGGCGCTGGCTCGATCTGGCGCGTTATTCCGACACGAATGGTTACGAGAAAGACCGCGAGCGAAGCATCTGGCCGTATCGCGACTGGGTGATTCGGGCGCTGAATGAGGACATGCCGTTTGATCAATTCACGATCGAACAAATCGCCGGTGACCTGTTGCCAAATGCCACCCCGGATCAGGTCATCGCCACCGGCTTTCATCGGAACACCATGCTGAACGAAGAGGGCGGCATCGACCCGCTCGAGTTCCGGTTTTACGCCGTGGTGGATCGCCTGCGCACCACGGGTAAAACCTGGCTCGGACTGACGATTGAGTGCGCGCAGTGCCACACCCACAAATTCGATCCCATCACCCATCGCGAATATTACCAGTTGTTCGCCTTCCTCAATAATGCCGACGAGCCGGACTACGATCTCCCGGATCCCACGGCGGACGAGCGGGAGAAAGGGAATCAGGCCAAAGCGAAGGAATTGCTGGCGATACTCGCCGAGCAGTGGCCGGTGGAAGAGGCGAATGTTGGCGCTCCGGCCAGCGATCAGGGGTCGAGCGAGGTGCGCCGCCGCGAAACGGTCGAGCGTCGCTTTGCCGAATGGCTCGAACAGGAGCGTCAACGGACTGTCGCCTGGCAAACGCTGGTGCCGATCTCCGCCACCTCGAACCTGCCTTTGCTCACGCTGCAGGAGGACGGTTCCGTTTTCGTCACCGGTGACATTACGAAGAGCGATACCTACCAGCTTCGTTTCGCAAACGTGCCGAACGGGATTACCGCCATCCGCCTCGAAGCGTTGCCCGATGACCGACTGCCGGGGCACGGTCCGGGCCTGGCTTTTTACGAGGGACCGAAGGGCGATTTTTTCCTGGGTGAATTTCAGCTCAGCGCGGATGGCCAGCCGGTGAAATTCAGCCAGGCGACCGAGAGCTATGCGAAGAATAATTTTGGCTCGAATCCGGTGACCGCCGCGTCGGCCATCGATGGCGACCCGCAAACCGGGTGGTCCTGTGCGGGACGACCCGGCGAAGCGCAACAGGCCGTCTTTATCCCGGCCACACCGATTGCCGCCGGGCAACTCGATTTGCAAATGTTGTTCGGACGGCATTTCGCCTGTTCGCTCGGACGATTCCGGATCTCCGTTTCCACCGATAAACGGGAACCAGTCGCACGCGATTTTTCTCCGGAGGTCGAGAAGCTTCTTTTGATTCCCGACCACGAACTCACCGCCGACCAACGTAGAGAACTGCGCGAAAGTTTTTTCCTCGACGCTCCGGAATTGAAGGAGCAGACGGCGCAAATTCGGGAGTTGAGGAAGCCCGTTTCGCGTACCGCCACGCTGGTGATGCGTGAGCGCCCGCCACAGAATCCGCGTCCGACATTCATTCATCACCGGGGCGAGTATTTGCAGACGACGGATCCGGTTGAAGCGGGGGTACCCGCGGTGCTGAATCCGCTACCGGACGACGCGCCGCGCAACCGGCTCGGCTTTGCCCGCTGGCTCGTCTCACGCGAAAACCCCCTCACCGCGCGGGTCGCCGTCAATCGCGCCTGGGCGTCGTTTTTCGGGCGCGGTCTGGTCGCGACGGTGGAAGATTTCGGATATCAAGGCGACACGCCGTCTCATCCAGCGCTGCTGGATTGGCTGGCGGTGGAATTTATGGAGCACGGATGGTCACAAAAGCATTTGCACCGGCTGATTGTTACCAGCGCCACGTATCGTCAGGCCTCGCGGATCACTCCCGAGCAGCAGGCGCGGGATCCGCAGAATGTGCTGTTGGCTCGCGGTCCGCGGACGCGTCTCGAAGCAGAGATGATTCGGGATGGCGCCTTGAAAATCGCGGGCCTCCTGACGGAAAAAATCGGCGGGCCGAGTGTGCGTCCGCCCCAGCCTCCCGGGGTCACTGAAGTCGCCTACGGCAGCCCGAAATGGGATGCCAGCAGCGGCCCGGATCGCTATCGCCGCAGCCTTTACACTTTTAGCAAGAGGACGGCGCCCTTCGCAATGTATGGAGTGTTCGATGCACCGGCGGGCGATACCTGCGTGGCGCGGCGTGATGTGTCGGATACTCCGTTGCAGGCGCTGACGACCTTGAATGATGTGGTCTTCATCGAAGCCGCCCAGGCCCTCGGTCGGACGTTTGGCACCCGGACCGGTGATGAAGCCGAAGGCATCCGCGAGCTGTTCACGCGATTCTTTGCCCGCCCTCCGGATCAGGATGAAATTGATCGTCTCGCAGCCTTTCTGCACGCGCAGCGCGACCACTTTGCCGAGGGCGGCGACGCGAAGAACTTCGCGGGCGAGGGCGAGGGCGATCCAGTCCAACGTGCCGCCTGGACTGCGCTCGCCCGCGCGCTTTTTAACACCGACGAAGCGATCACGAAGGGTTGATGCCTCGGTGAAAGTCGATAAACTCTCCTTCCCATGATCCTCGATCAATTTCCGGCGATTCGAGCTTTGTCGATCGACCAAAAAGTGGCGCTGCTCTCGGAACTGATGGGTGACATCTCCAGTTCCGCCCCGCCGCTTTCGGGTGCGCACCGGCGGGTACTCGAAGAGCGCCTGCGAGACCACGATGCGAAGCCTGATTCGACGCTCACGCACCAGCGTTTCCTGGAGCGATTCGAAGCGCTGAGGGTCCGAACCAAAGCGCGGCCTGCCGGTGCTTGAGATTATTTGGACACTGGCCTGTGAGATCGATGCCCAATCCATTTATCGTCGATTCGTGGAGCACTCCGAAGGGCTCGGTGACCGATATTTCGACGAACTTCAAACGACGGCTCAACTTGTCTCGGCTTATCCTCGATCGTGCCGCGTGGTTCATCCGGCCGGACTGCGGCGAGCTCTCTTCTTCCATCGAATGCTCGGACTGATTTACCGAGCGGAGGCGCGTGGCGTCGTGATGCACGCCGTTCTGGAACTTCGGGATGATCCGGAGTTCATTCAGCGTCGCCTTTCCGAAATAGCCGCCGGCCTGCCACCATCCACCTCATGAACCCACTCGCAGAATTTCATCTCGATCAGGTCACGCGCCGTCATTTCTTTCGCGATTGCGGCGTTGGGGTGGGTAAAATTGCGCTGGCGTCGCTCCTCACGAATGCGTTTTCGATCCGGGCGCAGGCCGAGGCGTCTGCTGTCAATCCACTCGCTCCGAGGCCGCCGCATTTTCCCGCGAAAGCGAAACGTGCGATTCATCTGTTCATGGCGGGCGCGCCGTCGCAGCTCGATCTTTTTGATTACAAACCCGAGCTTGAAAAAGCTCGAGGGCCAGCCGCTGCCGCCGTCGGTCATCGGCGGGCAGCGCTACGCCTTTATTCGGCCTGATGCGGCGGTGATGGGGCCGCGCTTCGAGTTTGCGCGCCATGGTTCGAGCGGCGCGGAAATCTCCGAGGTCCTGCCGCACATCGCCGGTATCGCGGACGACATTTGTTTGATCAAGTCGGTCAAGACCGATCAATTCAACCACGCGCCGGCGCAGATTTTCTTTAATACTGGCTTCTCGCAACCCGGGCGTCCGAGCCTTGGGTCGTGGGCGCTGTACGGCCTCGGGGCTGAGACGCAGGAATTGCCCGCGTTCGTCGTCATGAGCACCGGCAGTGGCCTGAGCGGGGGTTCCGCGCTGTGGTCGAGCGGTTTCATGCCGACCATTTACACCGGCGTCCGCTTTCGCACGCAGGGCGATCCAATTCTGAATGTCTCGTCGCCATCGGGAGTCGATCCCCGCTTGCAGCGTGACACGCTCGATCTCGTGCGCGCTTTGAATGAAAAGCGTCTCGCGACCGAGGGCGATCCGGAAATTGCAACACGGATCGCCGCCTACGAACTGGCGTTCCGTCTGCAAACCAGCGCCCCGGAATTGACCGACCTTCACACCGAGTCCAAGGAAACGCTGGACCTCTACGGCTGCGATCCGGACAAGCCATCCTTCGCCCGCGCCTGTCTGCTCGCCCGGCGGATGATCGAGCGCGGCGTGCGTTTCGTAAACATCTACCACGAAGGTTGGGATGCCCATAGCGACGTCGTGGGCAACCATAAGGGCATGGCCGGTGCGACCGATCAGGCCAGCGCGGCGCTGGTCAAGGACCTGAAACAGCGTGGTCTTCTCGAGGATACCCTCGTGATTTGGGGTGGGGAATTTGGCCGCACTCCCATGGTCGAAAGTAATCCCGCGCTCGGGCGTTCCCAGGGTCGCGATCATCATCCGCAAGCATTCACCATGTGGATGGCGGGCGGCGGCGTGAAACCGGGAATGACCTACGGGGCGACGGATGAACTTGGATTTCACATCGTCGAGAATGAAGTCCACGTGCACGACGTGCAGGCGACCATCCTGCACCTTCTCGGGTTTGATCACGAAAAGCTAACCTATCACTACGCCGGTCGCGATTTCCGACTGACGGATGTGCACGGGCATGTGGTGAAAGAAATCCTGGCGTAATTCGCGCGTATTCCCGTCATCGTGAGCGCAGCGTAGCGGAGTCGAACGACCCGGCTCCAAGGTCGATGATTGGCAATCACCGCAGGCTTCGCCGAAGCTTTCGGTCGTAGAGCAGTTGGCGGCAATTGATCCGGGTCCTTCGACTTCGCTACGCTGCGCTCAGGATGACGAGGTTTGCGCTCTTTGAACGTTCGGAAGATTTAGTCGCGAAATACCACGGTTCGGTTTCCATGCAGAAGCACTCTGTCCGCGAGATGCCAGCGGAGGCTGCGCGACAAGGCGAGCCGCTCGCAATCCCGACCCAGACGCAGCAAGTCCTCGACGCTGTGGAAGTGCTCCACGCGAATTACTTCCTGATCGATGATCGGACCAGCATCGAGATCGGCCGTAACGTAGTGGCAGGTCGCGCCGATCAGTTTGACGCCGCGCTCGTGCGCCCGCTGATACGGATTGGCGCCGACGAAGGAGGGCAGAAATGAATGGTGAATATTCATGATCCGCCCGGCCATCGGTGCACACCATTCCGCGGGAATGATCTGCATGTACCGCGCCAGCACCACGAGGTCCGCCCGCGCGTGTTTCCACACCGCCGAGATCTCCTCGAAGGCGGCGGCTTTGTTTTTCGGGTCGATCGGGACCCAGTGGAAGGGGATACCCTCTCGTTCGACCACTTCGCGGAAATCCTCGTGATTCGAGATAACACACGCGAGATCGAAGCTGAGTTCGCCTGCGCGCCAGCGCCAGAGCAGGTCGGCGAGACAATGTCCCTGCTTGCTCACCATGAGCACGACGCGAAGGCGGCTCTCGGCGTTTCGCAATGTCCACTCCGCCCGCAACTCCTCCGCCAGCGGCCGAAATTGTTCGCGCACTTCCGCGACTTCACTCCCGAGCGTCGCCGTATCGATTTCCATCCGGGTAAAAAACCATGCGGCTTCAGGATCGGTGAACTGGTGCACCTCGACGAGGTTGCCGCCCTGTCCGGCGATCCATCCGGAAATGCGGGAGAGCAGACCGACCCGGTCGGGGCAACTGAGCTTGAGCAAGGTGGTGGGCATCGCGGGCGCGCATTCAAGGCGTTACGTTCATGCGGCGCAAAACTTCTCTGCGAACCTGTCGGCACCGTCATCGCTTGCCCCTCCGGCGCGTGCCGCTAACATCACCTCCATGTCTGCCACCGCTTCCACCATGCTCGCGCTCGGCACCAGCGCGCCCGATTTTTCCCTGCCGTCCGTCGTGGATGGGACCGTTGTTTCGCTGGGAGATTTCGCGGGCGAAAAGGCATTGCTCGTCATTTTCCTGTGCGCCCATTGCCCCTACGTCGTGCATGTGCAGCCCGAGCTTGCTCGGATCGCGCGCGACTATTCCGACCTCGGCCTGGCGCTCGTCGGGATCACCGCGAACGACGTGGCGGACTACCCGCAGGATGCGCCCGAGCCGACTGCGCGCTGGGCCCAAGCCGGTGGCCTGACGTTTCCCATTCTCTACGACGAATCGCAGGCCGTGGCGAAAGCCTACACCGCAGCTTGCACGCCGGATTTCTTTCTCTTCGGCTCGGACCGAAAGCTGGTTTATCGCGGGCAGATGGACAGCTCGCGTCCGTCGCGGGCCGATCGCCCGGGCACTGGCGAACCGATGGCGCCGATCTCCGCGCCGCCATCGATGCCGTGCTGGCGGACGAGCCGGTGAACCCCGAGCAGCGCCCGAGCATCGGCTGCAACATCAAGTGGAAGCCGGGCCATGAGCCATCCTACTTCGGATAGAGTCCGAAACCCCGGGGGCGCGGTGCGGTGGCGAATCCGCCGAATCGTTTTGAAAAGCTGAGCCTCGAACTCGAGCCCGGCGCGCTCCTCGATGATGACGGTCGAGCCGCTCGAGCCGCGGACGAAATTTTATCGCGACGATGCGCGCTCGATCATCACCTTCAATGATTCGCCGGACATTCCGTTTCGCGCGGGCGTCAGTCCCTACCGGGGATGTGAGCACGGGTGCGCGTATTGTTTTGCTCGTCCAACGCACGAATACCTGGGATTTTCGGCCGGGACTGGATTTCGAGACGAAGATCATGGTCAAGGAGCGCGCGCCGGAGTTGCTCCGCGCGGAGCTTTCCAAAAAAAGCTGGGTGCCGCAGCCGATCGCCATGAGCGGCGTCACGGATGTGTATCAGCCGATCGAGCGCCAGCTCGGGCTCACCCGGAAAGTGCCTCGAGGTGTTCGCGGAATTTCGGCAGCCGGTTTCGATCATCACCAAAAATCATCTCGTCACACGTGACCTCGATCTGCTCGTCGAACTCGCCCGGTGGCAGGCGATTTCCGTCGCCATCTCGGTCACCACGCTCGACGGTGATCTGGCGAAGGAACTCGAGCCGCGCGCCTCACGCCCACAGCGCCGGCTCGCGGCCATTTCCGAACTGAGCGCGGCTGGCATTCCCGTGACCGTCCTGACGGCCCCGATCATCCCCGGCATTAACGATCACGAGATCCCGGCACTGCTCGAGGCCGCCGCTCGCGCGGGAGCCACCGAGGCGAGTTACACGATCCTCCGATCTGCCCTACGCGGTGGCACCACTTTTCGAAGCGTGGCTCGATCGTCATGCTCCGGGTCACAAGGACAAGGTGCTCGGTCGGATTCGCGAGCTGCGTGGTGGAAAGCTTTACCGCGCGGAGTTTGGCACCCGCATGAGCGGCGAGGGTCCACTCGCTGAACAAATCCGTGCGTTTTTCCAGGTGTCGAAACGAAAAGCCAACTTTGGCGGTGGCAATGGCCTGATCATGCAGCGCGGAATCGAGGGACTCTCGACGGCATTTTTCGCGTGTTCCCACAGCACAGTTGTCGCTTTTCGATTCATAGTGTGTCAGGCACCGAGGTTCCGGCGCCCAGTCTCTTTCCTTTTTTCCCCGGATCGATAGCGTGCGTGTTCGCTTTGAGTAAATCACCTGCCGCCGCCCCGATCCCTGCGCCGTCGCCCGTTTCGCGGCGGCGGCGGTGGCGGCGTTGGTTGGTGGTCAGCCTTTTCCTTCTCGTGCTCGCGGCGCCATTCGAGCGGCACGTCTTCTGCCTGCTCATGCGCGGGGCGGTGAAGTTCGCAGCGTGGAAAGGGGGTGCCTGGGTGCGGATCGCGCGAATTGACGGGTCGCTCTTCGAGCCCGTGGTCTTCACCGGAACGCACTGGGGGATTCAAAGCCGGACGGGTGCGACCACGCGCATGCAATTCGATCGGGCCGAAGTGGAGTTCGATTGGTGGCAACTCTTTCGGCGCGGATCGAGCCCATGGTTGGAGCGGCTTCGCGTCGATGGCGTGATGGGCAAAATCAACTTGCCGCTCGAGGAGCCGACGCCACCGAAACGCCTGCGCCGATCCTGGTTCGCGTGGTCGCCGGCAGCGAAACCGTGGCTGCCCTTGCCGCCCGTCATTGAAGCGCATGGTCTCCGATTTATTTTCCAAAGCGCGCAGGATTACGTGCGGATCGAAGGTGGCCACATCATGGCCAGCGAGAACGCGCCTGGGGAAATCAGCGCCGAACGTGTGACCATTCGTCAGCCCTGGCTTGCGCGCACATTTGTCGATGTCCGTGGCACCACCGCCTTGCTCGGTTCGGAACTGCATCTCGGCGGCATCGTTCTCGCCCCGGGTGTCGAGATTCGGAGTCTCGTGGCGGAGATGTCGGACTTCGCCCGCGGGCGCCTGAATCTCAAGCTGGTGGTGGATGCTTTCGAGGGGGAGCTTCAGGCCAAATCCGCGACCACACCGCGCGACGATCGGTTGCGTTTCTCGGCGGGCGGCTCGTTCACCGGAATCAATATCGCCCAACTGGCCGCTTTTCTTGGGGTGACTGAGCCGGCTGGTGGCACGATCAAAGACGGCACTTTTTCTTTTCGCGGATCGCCGCATGATCCTGCTCGGGCGACGGCGCGACTGCGATTGGAGGCGACAAATTTTCAATGGGACGAGCGTCAGTGGGACTCACTGCTCGCGGGGATGGAGCTGGTCAATGGCCGGCTCCAGGTGCCGGAATTCCAACTCCGACAGGGCGCAAACACGCTCAACCTCACCGGCGATCTCGTGCTGCCCGGGCCGAAACGCAAATGGTGGAAGGGCGAATTCAGCGGTCGCGTCAAGGCGCGCATCGACAATCTGACCGAGCTGTCCGCGCTGTTTCTGCCGGAATTCAAATACGTGGCCGGCAAGGTCGAAGTCGATGGCCACGTCAGCGGACGCGGCGAAGAACTGAATGGACAACTTCTCGTCGCCGGCACGGACCTGACCTGGCGCAACGCACCGATCGAACTGCTGCACGCTGCACTCAAACTGGAAGGCAAGGAACTGCGCGTCTCCCGGATCGAACTCGTGAACGGCGACGATTATCTGCGCGGCAGCGGAGTCATCAGCATCTTCGGACCATTTCATTATTCTGGGGATATCCGGATCGCGGTGGAAGATCTCGCGGACTACGAGGCCTTTCTGCAAAAGCCAGTATTTCCCGAGCCTCTCGCGGGCGGTGCGATCATCGATTGGCGGGGTTCCGCCGTGGCTGGTCAGCACACGGGCAAATACCTGGCGCGGTTGCGAAAGGTGCGGGCGCGCGGCGAAATCGGCCGTTCATTGCACCCGATCAATGCGGAACTCGAAGCGGCATATAAACCCGGCTCCATGGAATTCACGCGTTTTGCCTTGAGCGACGATGATTCATCGCTCGTGGCTAATGTCGCCATCCGCGACCGAACGGTGCAGCTCTCGAAGATCAAACTCGAGCAGGACGGTTCCGTGCGAATGGAGGGAGACGCGGTGCTGCCGCTCGATCTCTGGCAGCAATGGCCCAACGTCTCACTGGCGCAGCTCCTCATCGAAGACGTGCCAGCGCAGGTGAAACTTACCTTTCACGAACTCGACCTGGGCGCCGCGATGCAGCTCTCCGGTTGGAAATTTCCCGTCGCCGGCATGATCGATGGCTCGTTGATCGCCGATGGCATTTTGCCTGAGCTGAAGCTGGGCGGCGGGCTGACGATCGAGGACGGGCTGTTTCCAATCGATGCTCGAGAGCATTCCATCGAAGACGTCAATGCGGTACTGCGGTTCGAGGAAAATACGGTCGAGTTGACCCGCTTCGAGGCCCATCATGCCCTCGGAAATATCGAACTTTCCGGCACGGCGCAGCTCAATGGACTCCAGCCGCCCCTGCTCGCCCTAACAGCGCGCAGCCCGCACTTTACCATGCTGCTCTATCCCAATGGTGAAGGACCTCGGGTGAGCACGGTCTCGCAACTCGAATTGCAAATTGAGGGAGCGGCCACCGCGGCGACGGTGCGTGGTCAGGCGTCGATCCTCAATGTCAGTCTCGAATGGCTGCCCGATTTGACCCGGCTGTGGAACCCCGGTTCTCGTCTCGAGTTTCCGTGGCCATTTCAGATTGAGGGCGGACCGTTTCGCGACTGGCATCTGTCGATTGCCTGCGCCACGGACCCGCCCGACGGCCTTCGGGAAGGCACACACTTTGCGCGCGTCGCCGGAACGATCGAGGGTACGGGCCGGAGACCAGCCTTCATCGGAGAGGCGGCGTTCGAGGATGTGGACGTGACTTCCGGACAGGCCACGACTTCGGCCGATTCCGATGACGCGGACGATGCCGTGAGCACCGTCAATCTTCGGAGCGCGCTCCTGACGTTCCCGGCGCATAGTCCCCGTCAGCCGTCGCTCCTCCTTGAAGTGAGCGGCTCTTATCTCGAGACGCCATTTTCCGCCGTGGCCCTCGGCCCCATCAATCATTTGATGCGGATTTACGAAAGCCGGCCACCCTTGACGGACGCGTCCGTACACGACTTTCTCGCCGGGACGCCTCCTCCTCTCCGGCCCAGTTTTCGCTCGAAGTGCGTCCGCCCATCGCCGCGGATGTGATGGTCGCGAAGTGGCCGGCCAGTGAGGCTCCCTCGGAAGCTTCCATCTCAACCGATCAACCCACAAATTCGATCGTTCCGAACTGAGCCGGGGAATGAAAGGTTCCGGAAAACGTCGGTGACCATGAACTCAACTCGCGCGGGGCATTCTGCGGCCGGTCGATGCGGTGAAAGTTGGCCCGCCATTGACTTCCGCTTGCCGTTGCCTCTGCGGCGAGGGCGTGAAACGGAATGGCCATTTCCGCGGCCCATCCGTCGGCTGTCGATCGGGTCCGGCTGCGAAATCCCTCGCACGACCAGCGGAAATCCTTTCGATAACCACTGCGGATGCGGCGCAAGACGAGGTCCAGCTGGGTGTTCAGCGGATTAACTTCAAACTCGAAGTAGCATTCGCCGTCCCCCACTGGATCGAGGAAAACCTCGACCACTTCCTCCTCCCATAATGGGGCGTCGCGTTTCGTCAACGTCGCCCACGGATAATCATCGATGGCGTGAAAAAGGATGCGCAATTCATTCCCGTTCCATCCCACACGGACCGTCGTCGCCTGCTGCGGCGGTTCGCCGGTAACGTTCTCGCGCATTGGGAGCGCGGGGAGATCCTTCCAAGCCGCAGCACCGGCTTCAGCGGTCAATTCTCCAAACTCCCGGCGCGTCACCTGCACCAGCGGACGCCCGGCGGCGGCCGGCAGAATCATGGCACGGTCAAAGTCCGGTGGACGGACGCTTACAATGGCGACTTCATCAGGAAGACGCTGGCCACCGCGGCGCAGAAGGCCAGGATCGCCACCGCGGCGAAAGCCATGACTGCTTTGCCGACGGGATCCTTTTTCTTGGTCTTCTTTTCGAAGCGCGAGGCGTTGGCAAAATCGGCGGGGCGAACGCTCGCCGAAGCCGTGGCCAGGTCTGCTGTTTGTTCGACCGGCAAAGGCTGCGCGTCGGCCGGATTCTCGGACTCGTAAGCGGCCTCGATCTTGCCGATCCGGAGAACGTCACCGGCGCTCAACGGGTGATCGGTTTCCGCCGGAATATCCTGTCCGTTCAAACGGCTGCCATTGGTCGAGCCGATGTCCTGGTACACGTAGGATCCGCCAGTCTGCCGCAGCGCCGCGTGATGGCTTGAGACTGAAATATCATCAATCTGAATGGTATTGTCCGCGGTGCGCCCGATGGTGATTTCATCTTCGATCAGTTCGTAGGAACTGACGGTGCCGTCGGGGAGGGTAACGTTGAGCTTGGGCATGGTGCGGTCAATTTGTCAGAGCGGAGCGGGTTTCGTCAATTAGCTTGGCGAATTGCGGGAAAAAGTGGCTCGCGTCGTTCGGCCCGGGCGCCGCTTCCGGATGGTATTGCACGCTGAAGACCGGCGCGTCCCTGTGCGAAAGTCCCTCGACGGTTTGGTCGTTCAAATTGATATGGGTCACTTCGACATCTGGCGGGCAGCGAATCGGCATCGACCGCGAACCCGTGATTCTGCGAAGTGATATCCACCTTGCCCGTGCGCAGATCCTGCACCGGCTGATTCCCGCCGCGATGGCCGAACTTGAGCTTAAAGGTTTTTCCGCCCACCGCGTAGCCGAGCATCTGATGCCCGAGGCAGATACCAAAGATCGGCGTGCGTCCAATGAGCCGCCGGATATTCTCATGCACGTAAGTCAGCGCCGCGGGATCGCCCGGGCCGTTCGAGAGAAACACACCGTCCGGCTTCATCGCGAGCACGTCTTCCGCGCTCGTGCCTGCCGGGACGACACGCACTCTGAAACCCGCCTGCCGCAGGCGCCGGAGGATATTGCGCTTCATGCCAAAGTCGTAGGCCACAATGCGGTGCCGGACTGGCGGCAATTTGGAAAAGACTTCATGCCCGATCGGCGAATCGGCGCCGGTCTCGCCATGCCTTCACGATCGTCCACGCTGGCGATTGCGTATCGTCTGGATCCCAATCGTAAGCCGCTGCCGGCGTGACCTCCTGGACGAAATCCAACCCCGCCATGCCCGGCGCCTGCCGGGCGCGCTCGACCGCTTCCTCCGGTGAAATAGCGTCGCTGGTCAAGCACGCCCGCATCGCCCCGAGCGACCGCAGATGCTTCGTCAGCGCCCGCGTATCGATGCCCTGGACGCCGGGGATTTCCATTCGCTTTCAGGTAATCATCGAGCGTGCCGGTCGCGCGCCAGTTGCTCGCGATCGGGCTTAATTCTTCGATGACAAAACCGCGCACGTGCGGCGTCGCGCTTTCCGCGTCCAGGCCATTGACGCCGTAGTTGCCGATCTGGGGCGTCGTCATGGCCACGATCTGCCCGCGATACGACGGGTCGGTCAGCACCTCCTGATAGCCGGTCATCGAGGTATTGAAGCAAGCCTCGCCCACGCCCGAACCGCTGGCGCCAAAACTTTCCCCGATAAAGAATCTTCCGTCTTCGAGAGCTAAAATGGCGCGCATAAGTCGCGCATCATTACGCCATGCCGCCCCTGCATTTCAATGCGCAGCCAAGTATAATTCCGCATTGCCAGCGCCCGCCGGCGCTGCCCTTCGGGCAAAGGCTCCGCCTTTTGGCTGTCTCGTTCCACTCGGCTCCGCCCTCCGCATTCCGAAATAAAAAGGCGTCCCAGCACGACAAATTCAGCAGTCGAAATCTGGGACGCCATTTTGCCCCGCCTTTGCCGTCGGGGACGGATTTCCCGTTCCCCCTACTGGTTAACGGGCGGATGACCTGGGACGGGCCTCGGTCTTCCAATGAAGGCATGACCTAAACACGCCCACCCCGGCCTCCTGAGTTTGTGTTAATTACCGGTCCGGGATCACCGGCCTTTGGTCGAACAACGCAGGGCAAATTGAGCGGCGGTATCTCGCGGATACCGCACAAAAGATTGGGAAAGATCGGACCCGGGCTTGGAGACACCGGTTTGATGACGCTGAGGTTCAGTGCACGCGCGGCAGGCGTCAACGAGCAACGGCGAAAACTTTCACGCGCGGTCGGAATGCAGGCTTGACTGGCAATCGATTTTCATGCTTGGCAGAATCGTCATCCATGAAGGCAATTATTGCGGCGTTGATGTTTTCCACGGCCACCGTCCTGGCGCAGCGCCTGGATTGGAAGCCCACGGATTTTGAGCCGCTGACCGATCTGCCGTGGAAGCGGCCTGACGCGACGCTCGAGACCGTGATCGAGGCCATCTTTCGCGAACCGAACCCCGCGATTCGCTACCCGGTGCTGGCGGAGTATCTGCGCATCATGCCTGCGGGAAGCTCGGCGAAGCGTTCGATCTCTGCATTCATTTCGAGGGGACGCAAACGCCGGATGAGCTCGTAGCGTTCTTTCTCGAAATCTGGGCCGAGCGCAATCCGCAGCCCTGTTGGGAGCGCACGCAGAAGTTGTTTCACCTCGTCGGAATCGAAGAGGGCTGGCTCGGCTACGACGACTGGACCACTCGCCCGCGCATCACGGTGCAGGATCGCGACGCCATTCGCGCATCACCATTCTGGCTCACGTCCGTTGCACTGAAGAGCTTTCCGCTCGGAGTCGCACGTTCGGGTATGCCCAAGGCGGATCGAATCGAAATGATGAATGCGTTTGCGCAGACCTGGTTCAAGGCGTTCGGAACCTGGCCGGGCTATCCGCGAGCAGGAGGCTCGGTGCAATGGTCGCGCGGTTACCAGAGTTCATTTTTAAAGTTGAAAGCCGCATTCGAGAACAAACCGACGAGCAGTTTGGAGCCGGGCAACTTCGGCTACGACGAAACCGCGTTCGAAATTGCATTGCGGCGATGGCTAAAAAGCGATCCGGCTTCCGCACTCGAAGTTGTCGCGAAGGCGCAAGCGACAAAATGGCAGCCGTATCCGGGACACTCCGAGCCGCGGTCCGCCGGGCCGTCCACGGAATTGCTCATGATTTGGGCGAAGGCCGATCTGCCCGCGCTGATCCGCTGGGCGGACGCGCTCGATTTCCAGAAAAGCGATGCTGCTTTGGAGACGAGAGCCTTTCTGATGAGCCAGGGTCGATCCGGAGACTCGGGAGCGCTGGCTGGCCGAGGCGAAATCCGACGATCCCGACGATTCCAAATTGAACAGCCTGCTGGGCCACTGGGCGGGATGGGATCCGCTGCCAGCGATCAAAGAGGCGATCGCGACCGGAAACCCGGAACTGATTGAGGAAGTCGTGATTTATAAGGGAGCTGTCGGGCCGTGGGGCGGCGTGACGTGGAACAGCACGCATTTCAATATCGGAGAGATCAAGAAATTCGATGTCGCGAGCATTCCCGAAGACATGCGGGCCGATTTCCTCAAAGGGGAATGGGAGCAAGTCATGGAAACCTGGGGCGACGTGGACATCGGCGAAACGGCTCGCTATGGGGTTAAGATCCTCCTCCAGACCGGAGTGACGCCGAGAGACCGGCTGATCAAATTCTTCAGCGGGTCCGATGAATTCCAGGAAGACGGGAATGTGGTGGACCGGACATTTTGCGCACTGCGGGTTTGGGCGGTGGTTCGCCCCGACGAAATGAAAGCGTGGATCGGCACAATCAAAGACGCGGAGATGCGGGAAGCTTTGACGTGGCTGCTCGAAAATCCGTGGGGAACGGGGCCGGAGAAGAGATGACCAAACGCGCCCGCTATTGCCAGCTGACGATGTCGTCCGAATCGTGGTAGATCCGGTTCCCCTTGGTTCCCGGCAGGCCGTCCTGGCCGAACGAGAATACTCCCACGGATACACGGGGCCGTCCTTCGTCAGCGAAATCGCTATAGCAACCGCCGACGTCCAATCGCCCGTCGCCATTCGTGTCCATGATCACGTTGAATTGCGTTCCCCATTGGTCACAGGCTCGACCCGGCGGCTTGCCTTCCGGGGCGTCGTCGAAGACGCGGCTTTCGAAGAACACAATCTTCTTCGGGTTTTGTGAATGTCCCGCGTTCGTCCCGCGATCGATTGCTCGAAGGACATCGAACAGTGCCTCGTTTGGCGCAACAGCGCCCGCCTCGGGCTCGCCGGCAATCACATCACGACTCGAATCCAAGGGCACTCCGATGTCTGGAAAGCGACCGTATTCCTGATGGTATGCCTTGATGGCCGTTACCGAACCCACAGCGAAGTGTTTCCCTGACCGCGTCCGCACGGCCGCATCCCTCAAGTGTTCACGGTCGGAATCAGCAAAACCGCCGTGGTCCGCGATTGCGACGATGATCAACCTGACTTTCGTCATTTTTTTCACCGCTTCGCATCCATCCCCTACGTCAAGCCCGTCAGCGTTCCGGTGGCATCAGAGAATTTGTCGGTCTCGACGCCCATGCTCTGCGCGAGGGTGAGGAGGACGTTGGCCAGCGGTGGATGATTGTCCGGATCGTGCGCCAGATGTTGCCCGTGCTTGAGTCCGAACTTTCCGCCGCCAGCCACCACCAGCGGGAGATTCTTCGGGGAATGTTCGCCGCCTTCTCCGGAATTCATGCCCGAGCCGAAAAGGATCATCGTGTGGTCGAGCATGGTGCCGCCATCAGCTTCGCTGGTCGCTTTGAGAAAACTCATGAACCGCGCGAGACGCGAGAGATGAAAGCGATCGATCACGCCCAGCTTGGCCAGCATCCCGGATCGCCGCCGTGATGCGAAAGCTCGTGATGGTTTTCGCCACCACCGCCAAAACCGCCCGCCTCGCGCGACCATTCGAAGCTGATGACCCGCGTGGTATCCGTGACGAAAGCAAGGTAGGAAAGCTCGAGCATGACATCGAGCCACATGGGCCGGTCATGAGCGTCGCCCGGCTGGCTGCCGAGTTGGAGCAGATCGCTCGCGACTTTGGGCTTGGGCACATCGACCCAATCGACGAGCCGCTCGACGCGTTCTTCGGTCTGCCGGACGCTGCCGAGGTATTCATCGAGCTTTTGCTGATCCCTTCGACCGAGCTGGCTGCTGCAGCACCTTCGCTTCCCCGAGCACACTGTCGAGAATGCTGCGCCGCTCGGCATAACGTCGCAGCGTGGCTTCGCGGTCCGACGCCGTGTCGGGAACGAAGAGTCTCTCAAAAAGACGCTTGGGCGAATTCTCCGCCGGCAATGGCGTCCCGCTGCGATCGAAACTCAGCGTGTGGCTGTGCCCGGCGGATCCTGTACCGGAGCCGTCCGCGAGCTGCAGCGAAGGAAAACGGGTTTGCTTTCCGTGCATCTCGGCCACGACCTGATCGATGGAAATGCTGTTGGCGTAATCCGCACCGGGGGTGCTCTTCAAGTTCGCGCCCGTAAGCCACGTATCCGCACCGCTGTGCCCGCCTTCCGAAGCCGGATGTCCGAGTCCGGTGAGCACGCTGAAGTCCGCGCGATGTTCCTGCAGCGCTCCCAGCGTCGGCGACAGGTTGTAATCCCGCCCTTTCTCCTTCGGCATCCATTCAAAAATATTCACGCCATTCGGCACGTAACAGGTGATCAGTCGCGGATGCGCTGCGCTCGAGCTGGCCAGCGGTTGAAATTGTGACGGCGCGCCGAACGCCGAGCGCGGCACCATGGCCTCGAGCCACGGCAGTGAAAGGCAGGCGCCGACGCCGCGGAGAAAATGCCGGCGTGAAAGAGCAGGGCGAAGGTGCGGATGCATGACGTGATCGTAGTGAAAAGGCGGGCCGATGGCTGATTATTTGGTGCGGAAAGCGGTCGAAGCCACAATGCCATGAATGAGCGAACGCAGGGTGTAACCGTTTTGCTTCATCTCGCCCGTGGCGGCTTTCACCATCGGCTGATCCGCCACGCCGAGTTCCCGGCCCAGTGCGTAAGTGAACAGTTTGCCCGCAAGACAATGCAGAAACAGATCCTCCTTTTGCAAAAGCGCGGCCTGCAAACCCTCGACCCCGACGAATTCCGTGCCATCCGGCAGCTTCGCACTGGCATCGATCACCGGATCGTCCTTGTCGATGCGGCCTTTGTATCCAAAGCCTTCCTGGGCGCGCCATTCTCCTGCGGCATTGAAGTTTTCGAGCGCGAGTCCGAGCGGATCGATCTTGCTGTGGCAGCGCGCGCATTGCGGCAATTCGCGATGGGCGGTGAGCCTTTGGCGCACGGTCGCTTTGTCGATGCCCGGGACTTTGGGTTTGATATCGCCGACATTCGCCACGGGCAGGCCCGGCGAAATCCCGAGCACATTTTCCAAAACCCACGTGCCGCGCTTCACGGGCGAAGTGCGGGTGCCATTCGAGGTGATGGTCAGCATCGCCGCCTGCGTGACAATGCCGCCGCGGTGCGCCGCCGCCGGTGCGGGCACTTTGCGGAAGTAATCCCCGCGCACGCCCTCAACTCCGTAAAAGCGACCAAGGCGTTCATTGATCACCAGAAAGTCGCTCTTGATGAAATTGAGCGCACTCAAGTCCTGCCGCAGGATTTCAGCAAAGAACGCTTTCGATTCTTCGATCAGGCTCGTCTCGAGATGTCGATCATAGCGCGGGAACAGATCGGGTGCGGGCGGATTGGCGCCGACTTCGCGCAGGCGCAGCCATTGGCCGGCGAAATTGCTCACCAATGCCTCGCTGTGCGGATCGGCGAGGAGACGATCCACTTGGGCGTCGAGCACTGCCGGGTCGCGCAATTTGCCTTCGTCAGCGAGGCTCGACAGCTCGGCGTCCGGCATCGATGACCATAGAAAATACGAGAGCCGCGCGGCGAGTTCATGGTCCGAGAGCACCCGAGTCGCCGGTTGGTCCAAGCCGTTGACTCCCGTGCCGGCAGGTTCAACGAGGTATAGAAAATGAGGCGACGCGAGGACCGCGATCAGTGGCACCTTAATCGACGGCAAGAACGCCGCGCCCTCTTTTCGCGCCGCATCGTAGAGAGCCAGCTTTTCCTCAATCTCTTCCGGCGCGACGGGACGCCGATACGCCCGGCGCATGAAGCGATCGAGCACCTGGCGCGCGTAGGCCCGCTCGTCCGTCGTCGCCAGCGGCGAATCGAAGAGGATCGCCCGATGCGAAGGCGGCGGCCACGATGAGGCGGCGATGGGTCCTTCGAGCTCGACCCAATCCACCAGCGCTTCGGGTCGCGGAAAGTCATCATGACCCTGCATCCAAAAGTTCTCGAGCACGCGCGGAATCGAATAGTCGTAGGCCATTCCAAGCCCCGCCGTCTCCGTCGTGAAACGTGCGCGAAACTCGAATTCGCGCGGATTTTCGGGAGACGCATCCACATCGAATTCCGAAAGGACTCTGGGCTGGCCCCCGAGCGTCACGGTCAGTTTCAGCCGCGGCGGACCGTATTCATACATGCGGTCCTGGCGGAAGTGGTCGAGTTGCTCTTCGAGATGCTCACGGTTCCACTTTGCCTCTTTATCTTTCCCGTCGCGTTCCATACCGGCGACCCGTTTCTCGAGCTCTTCCCGCGCCGCCTTCACCACCGCATCGCGCCCTGGCACTTTGCCCGCCGCGCGAATTCGGACCATGTATTCGCCTTCCACTGGCACGCGGAAGTCGCGGATGTCGATGTTGCGATCCCATGACTCATGATGCATGACCGCCCAACCGTCGCGTTTCACGTTCTTGCCGCTCTGCACGATCGGGTTGTTCTTCGGATCGAGCCGCTGGCGATGATCATCACCGCTCCCGTCCTCGGGCTCGAAATGCCATTTAATTGTAGCGGGCGGATCGCCCTCGACCAACGCGCGATCCAGAATCTTCCGCCCCATCTCGATGAACAATTCGAGGTGCATCGGCGAAACCGTGAGCGCCTGGCCATTGTTGTCGAAACCGCCCGCCGCCGGATCCAAGGGAAAGGCTGAGACATCGTAATCGACGCCGACGAGATCGCGCATGGTGTTGCGGTATTCGTCGCGATTGAGGCGGCGCAAAACCACCCGGCCATCGCGCCGCACCATTTCGGCCCGGACCATTTGTTCGGTGATCCAATCCACGATGCGCCCCACATCTTCGATTGCCGGCTGCGGCTCATCTTCCGGCGGCATCTCATGGCCATTCAAGGAGTCCACCACCGCCGCCCATTTTTCCTTCGCGGCTGGATCGAGGAACGTATTGGGCAGATGCTGATCAACTCGGAAGTGCCCCTTCTCTTTCTTGGGCCCATGACAGGACAAGCAGTGTTCCCTGAGAAATGGCTGGGCGATCTCAGCAAAGCCCGACTCGTCGGGTGCCATCGTTGGAGGCTCGACGCCAGCGACGGGACAGGCGCCCAAGATCCCAGCAACAGCCGCCATGTTCAGAAATTGGCGGAAAGCCGGTGCGATCTCGGGAGGTAAGAACATTCGGTCCGGGCTGGACATGAACGAAGTAAACCGAAAAGCCTCGACGATCTAAGTGTGATTTTACCCAAGGCCAGCCGGACCAACTGAAGCTCGCCGGGCGCGCGCCGCGCCTCCTGCTTGTGGCGCCACCTGCGGTATCGGATCAATCGATCCGGCAGGATCTGGAGGAAAAGTTTTCTGGTGCGGAGGCAAAATCGCGCCGTTTTCCCGAGCTGTATCGTTCGGTGGCCGCGGCGCTCGGATGCGAGTTCCTCGATGCGCAGAAATTCACGACCCCGAGCCCATTGGACGGTCTGCATCTCAACGCTGCCAGCCACGCTGCCCTCGGCGTCGCGATGGCCGCGGCCTGTCGATCGATCGCGAGTGATTTGCGGGAGTAGTCATCCGGAAACCGCTGCGGGGCGGCCGTGACGTTGTCCGAGGGGCCGATCATCCCCCGGAAAACCTTCGCAGGCGCAGCGACCGATTGTAGAGTGCACCAGTGCTGAATACTGAGCCGCGACCCCAATCTGTGTTAATTCCGGGCCGGTGCCGTCAGGCGCGAGTTCTCAGCGCTGCAGTTTTCGTGTGGATTGGCGTCGCCCTGGCTTGGTTGTTCTCCCTCGCGTTCGCCAGGGCGGAGGCGGATTCCTCACCGTATCTCGTGAAATCGTGGAAGACCCAGGATGGGCTGCCGCAGAATTCCGTGCAGGCGATCGCGCAGACGCCGGATGGCTATCTGTGGGTCGGCACCAAGGGCGGGCTCGCGCGATTCGATGGCGTGCGTTTTACCAACTACGGATTGGCCGACGGGTTGAAGGCTCTGACGATTATGGATTTGCTGGACGATGGGCAGGGCGGTGTGTGGATCGGGACGCTCGGCGGCGGATTGAGTCACTGGAGCAACGGCGCCATTTCGACGCTCACGATGGCGGACGGGCTCGCGCACAATGACGTGATGGCGCTGGCGCTGGCGGATGACGGTGGCCTGTGGGTCGGGAACCAAGGGTGGCCTGCAGCACTTGGGGCCGAAGGGTTTCACGCTGGTGGGAGAGGCGGAGGGCCTGAAGCGTGAAATCGTCGCGCTGGCGAGCCAGCCGGGCGAGGGGCTGTGGATCACCGTGGAGGAGAAGGGGCTGTTTCACTACTTCGACGGACGTTGCGAAGCGGTCGTCGGACCTCCGAAGCACGAGCGGTTTCACGGTTACCGTCTCGTTCTGGATCACACGGGCGCCTTGTGGATCAGCATCGGCAACGGAAGGGTCCTGCGGCGCGATGCCGGGAAATGGACGGTCTTCAACGAGACGGATGGCCTGCCGTACAGCTTCATCTACTGTCTCGCGGAAGGGGCTCCGGGAGAGATCTGGGCGGGTTCGCACGAGGAGGGCCTGTTACGTATTTCGCGACGGCCGCTTTCATGCCGTTCCCACGGGCGAGCCGTCCATTCGCTCGGTTTGCATGGGCCGCGACGGTGTGGTGTGGGCCGGCCTTCAGTCGGAGGGACTCTGCCGGATCGCTCCGCGCTTGCTGACAACGGTGCAGGTCGGAGGTGAAAAGCAGGGCAGGCGGGTGAACGGGCTGGTAGAAGATCCAGTCGGTGAGCTTTGGGTCGGGAGCCTCGGGGGCGGGCTGCATCACGGGCCGTTGGATCGCTTGGAAGCCGTTCCGGACACCGAAGTGCTTGCGGGGACATCCTTACTTTACGACGGCTCTGAAGATGAGCGATGGAACTCTCTATTTCGGGGGCGTCGAGCTGCTGTTGCGCCGGGAGGCGGATACGGGCGAACTGCAGCCGGTGGTCCTTTCTGGAAACTACACCGCGCTTTGCGAAGCCGCGGGATGGCTCGCTGCTGATCGGAACGCGGGAAGGAGAATCTCATGCGGCTGGAGGATGATGTCCCCCGGCCGGTCGCGAACTGGACGCCCCGGGCGCCGATCGCGGCGTTGGTCCGCGGACCGAAGGCGTCCGTGTGGGTGGCGACGGCCGGCGCGGGCTCTATTTCGATGGGACGCCGGAACTCTGCAACGGTGGACGACGGCGGAGGGCCTGCCCACCGATGTGTTGCGTGCGCTTTACCAGGACGCTGGCGGAACGCTGTGGATCGGTACCGGACGGCGGGGGCCTGGCATGGCTGGAGGGTGGGCGACTGCAAGTGGTGAACTCGCAGCAGGGGCTGGGCGACGATGTTATTTCGCAGATCCTGGAAGACGATCAGGAGAATCTTTGGCTGGGATGTCATCGCGGAATTTTCCGCGTCTCAAAGCACGACCTTCGAGCTGTGGCCGCAGGCCGGGTCCCGGCGGTGCATCCGCTGGCGTTGGATGAAGCGGACGGAATGCTGGCGGCGGAATGCACCGGCGGCTATTCGCCCGCCGGGCTGCGGAGCGAATCCGGCATCCTCTATTTTTCCACCGTGCGAGGAGTGGTCGCGGTGGACCCGAAGATGTTTCGACTCCTCGACGGCCACGCCGCCCGAGGTGCACATCGAAGGCGTCCGTCTGATGGGAACCCGCTCCCGCGCTCCTCCGGCCCGCTCAATTTGCCACCCGGACCGCGCGAACTGGAAATCCACTACACCGCCTTCAACTATTCCAAACCCGAGCAGATTCGCTTTCGCCATCGGCTTCAGGGCGTTGCCAAGGATGCATGGAAATGGACGAACGCGGGCCACGAGCGCGCCGTGCGCCTCTCGCTCCTGCCGCCGGGCGATTACACCCTGCAGGTCAGCGCGGCCAACGCCGATGGCCGCTGGAGTGAGCCCGGGGCCGGCCTCGCTTTCTCCGTGGCACCATTTTTCTGGCAGACCGCGTGGTTTCGCGCCGGCGTGACCCTGCTCGTGATGGCCATCGGCGGCGCCTCACGTGGCAGTGGACGCGCGCGCGTTACCAACACGCACTCGACCGCGAGCGGCTGACGCGGGCGGAAGCGGAATCCCGGCAACACTTGAATGAACTGACGCATGTGACCCGAGTCGCCACGCTCGGCGGTCTCGCCACCACGCTCGCGCACGAGCTGAATCAGCCGCTCGCCGCCATCCACAGCAACGCCGAAGCCGCCGAGATTTTCCTGCAAAAGGACGCGCCCGATTTGGGGGAATTGCGCGCGATCTTGATCGATATCCGGGACGATGGAGACCGCGCGCGCACCGTGATTCAGCGGATGCGCGCGATGCTCCAGCGGCAACCGTTTGAGGCGGAGCGGGTCGAGGTCGGCGACATCATCAAGGCGCTCGACAAGCTGGTGCATGGCGTCTTCAGCGCGCGCGGCGTGCGGCTGCATATCGAGGTCGCGCCCACGCTCCCGCCGGTGCAGGCCGACGCCGTCCATCTGCAACAGCTCCTGCTCAATCTCGTGCTCAATGCGCTCGACGCGACGAGCGGCTGCCCCGAGGCGGAGCGCACCGTCTTCCTCCGCGCGACCGCGCACGATCCGCGCTGGGTCGAGGTGTCCGTCACCGATCGCGGGCCGGGCTTTCCCGCGGAGAAATTGGCGAAGCTGTCGGAGCCCTTCTTCACTACGAAAAAGGATGGCATGGGTCTGGGACTGGCGATCTGCCATGCAATTGCGCAGGCGCACGGGGGGCGGCTCGCCGCGGAAAACCTCCCTTCGGGCGGTGCCGTCGTGAAATTGTCACTTCCGGTCTTCAGGGCAGTCGGATAAGATCACGGCATGAGTTTGAAAGTTGAAACGGCGCCGGATGCCGATGCACTCGGCACGGCGCCCATCGTCTATCTGGTGGATGATGATCCGTCGGTGTTGCGCGCTCTTTCGCGCCGGCTGCGGGCGGCCGATTTGCAGGTCGAGGCCTTCGCCTCCGCCCAGGCATTCCTCGCCCACTGTCGTGCTCCTGCCCCAGGGGTCGCGGTTCTTGATTTGCAAATGCCCGGAGGCGGGGGGCTCGAACTCCAGGATAAACTCGCCGCCGAGCCGGAGCCGTTGCCGGTGGTCTTCCTCACGGCGCATGGGGATGTTTCTTCCTCGGTGCGCGCCATGAAAGGCGGTGCGATCGATTTTCTCACCAAGCCGGTGCGTGGCGAGACGCTGCTCGACGCGGTGCATCGGGCTCTGACTCGTGACGTCGCGGCGCGCGATACGCGATCCCGGCAGCACCTGTGGTGCGAACGTTACGCCGCGCTCACTCCGGCCGAGCGCCGAGTCTTCGCGCTCATCGTCCGCGGTTTGCCCAATAAACAGATCGCTGATGACGTGGGCATCTCCGAGCGCACAGTGAAGGCGCATCGCGCGGAGGTCATGCGCAAGATGCACGTGCAATCGCCTGCGGAACTCGGCCGTGCCGTCGAGTGGCTGGGCGAGGCATTCGAAACTGCAAATCGACAGCGCGGATAGGATTTTCGAACAGGAGGGAACGGAGTTGGCGCGCCACGTCGAATAGGCACCGCGCGACTTCCCCTCTCTGTTTCCTCCGTTCCCTCCTGTTAAAACTGATCCGGGAATTTTGCCCGAAAGGCCAATATCCGCGCACCGTCTCAAAGGGCATCCTGCCCGGCAATCCACCCGGTATGCCCGCTCACACTTGTCCCATTGCTCTGGTCGAAGACGACGAGAGTTTCAGTCGTGCGGTCGCGCGGCTATTGCGGGCCTCGGGTTTTGAAACGCAGGTCTTCCCGTCCGCGGAGGATTTCCTCGCCAGCCCGGAACCCGCGACGTGGCCCTGCCTGATTCTCGATATTCAGCTGCCTGGCATGTCGGGGTTCGAGTTGCTCGACCATCTCCGCACCCTGGCTCCGCCGCGGCCGGCCATTTTTGTTACCGCGGGGGACGATGACGACGTGCGCGTGGAGGCGGCGGCGCAGGCCCCTGGCAGCGTCCTGCTGCGCAAGCCCGTCGTCGGAACCGAACTGCTCGCCGCCGTGCGAGCGCAGCTCTACCGGAGCGGTTTCCCGCTCGAACCCGGCCTTTAGTTAGCGATCACTCACCCTCCCAGACAAAACAAAACATCAACCCGAATCCAAACATCATGAACCACCTCATCACGTCACTGAAATGCCTGACTGCCGCAGCCCTCCTGGTGCTGCCCGTGGGCTGTGCCAGCGACACACACAGCAAAGAAAATCTGGCCATTGCCGCCGGATTCAAAGTCATCACCCCAAACACACCGGCCCAACAAGCGCGGCTGGCGACGCTGCCGGCCGGGAAAGTCAGTCAGGTTAATCACCAGGGGAGAATCTATTACGTCCTGCCCGATCTGGCGAACAACCAGGCCTATGTCGGCGGAGCCAAACAGTATCAGGCTTACCAGCAACTGCGGCTGGCCAAACAATTGAGCAACGACAATCTCATGGCGGCAGAGATGAATCAGGACGCCTCGATGAATTGGGGCGCCTGGGGCGGGTGGGGCGCCTGGGGACCCGGATACTTTTGGTAGAAACCAGCCGATCGAACGCCTTCGATCGTGAAACCCGCGGGCCGTCTGCCAACCGGCGGCCCGCGACTTCACCAGCGAACTTAACCATCCCTTCCCACCGCAAAACCTAACAATAGCCTGCCCATGAAACAACTCGCACCGATTTTTGCCCTGCTGGCGGCGTTCGCCCTCGCGTCGATCTCCCAAGCCGCGGACCAAAAGAAGCCCAACATTCTTATCCTCTGGGGAGACGACATCGGCTGGTGGAATATCTCCGCTTATAACCACGGGCAGATGGGTTACAAGACACCGAACATCGACTCCATCATCAAGGGAGGTGCGATGTTCACCGATTGGTATGGCCAGCAAAGCTGCACCGCCGGGCGCTCGTGCTTCATCACCGGACAGACTGGCTTTCGCACTGGCATGCTCAAAGTCGGGCTGCCTGGTGCGAAGGAAGGTTTGCAGGCGCGGGATGTGACCGTCGCCGAGTTGCTCAAGGCCCAGGGCTACCTCACGGGCCAATTCGGCAAGAACCATCTCGGCGACCTCGACGAGCACCTGCCCACCGCGCACGGCTTCGGCGAGTTTTTTGGATCGCTCTACCACCTCAATGCCGAGGAGGAGCCGGAGAATCCCGATTATTTCAAGGACCCGGCGCTGATCAAGAAATACGGCACCCGCGGCGTCATCCATAGCTGGGCCAACCCGGACGGCACCCAGAAAATCGAGAGCACCGGCGCGCTGACGAAGAAGCGCATGGAGACGGTGGACGATGAATTTACCAAGGAAGCGCTGCGTTTCATGACGGACGCGAAGAAGGCGGACAAGCCGTTCTTCCTCTGGTGGAACGCCACCCGCATGCACATCTGGACGCATCTCCCACCCAAGTGGGAGGGCAAAACCGGTCTGGGCATTTATCCCGACGGCATGCTCCAGCATGATAACGACGTGGGCCTGCTGCTGGCCAAGCTCAAGGAACTCGGCCTCGAGGACAACACCATCGTCATGTATTCGACCGACAACGGCGCGGAGAAATTCTCCTGGCCGGACGGTGGCTCGTCACCCTTCCGCAATGAAAAGGCCAGCAACTGGGAAGGCGCCTATCGCGTGCCCTGCGCCATCCGCTGGCCGGGCGTGATTCAGCCGGGCACCGTCATCAATGAGATCTGCTCGCACGAAGACATGCTGCCCACGCTGCTCGCCGCCGCCGGCGTGCCGGACGTAAAGGAGCAGCTCCTCAAAGGGATGAAGATCGGTGACAAGACCTTCAAGGTGCATCTCGATGGCTATAATCTCATGCCCGCGCTCAAAGCGGGCGGTGAATGGCCGCGCAAGGAGTTCTTCTATTTCAATGACGACGGCTCGCTGGTGGCGCTGCGGTTCAACCAATGGAAGATGGTTTTCGCCGAACAGCGCGCGCAGGGTCTGGATGTCTGGCAGGATCCCTTCGTCCCACTGCGTTTCCCGAAGCTTTTCAACCTGCGCTCCGACCCCTTCGAGATCGCCGATCACGAAAGCATTAGCTACGGAAAATGGCGGGTGGACCGCGCCTTCCTGCTCGTCCCCGCGCAGCAATACGTCGCGCAATTCCTCGCCACCTTCAAAGAGTTCCCGCCGAGCCAGAAGGCCGGCAGCTTCAGCCTCGATAGCGTACTGGAGACCTTAACCAAGAACGCCGACTAACCTCCGCAACCCGCGACTTTCCCCAGAGCAACCCGCAGAGAAACCAAAAAAAACAAAACAGAACCAATGAAACGAAAGCTAATCACTAGCGGCTTGTCGCTGCTCACCGCTTCGGCGGCGCTCTTTTGCGCCATCCCGGCGCACGCGGCGGACAAGAAGCCCAACGTCCTTATCCTGATGACCGACGACACCGGCTGGAACGACTTCGGTTGTTACAGCGGCGGCGGCGCGGCTTTGGGCCACCCGACCCCCAATGTTGACAAGGTCGCCAAGGAAGGCGCCGTCTTTACCAGCTGGTATGGACAGGCCAGTTGCACGGCCGGCCGCACCTCGTTCATGACCGGGCGTTATCCGATCCGCAGCGCGCTGTCGATCGTGGTCGCGCCGGGCGATGAGAACGGCCTCCGGGCGGAAACGCCGACCATTGCCGAGTATTTCAAGAAGAATGGTTATGGAACTTACTTCTCCGGCAAGTGGCACATGGGTGATCAGGCCAAGTTTTATCCCATCGAGCACGGCTTCGACGAGATGAAGCATTTCGCCGCTTACTATCCCGGCGTCTATACCTACGACGACACCTCATGGTTCGCGCATCCGTGGTTCCCGAAGTTTAATCAGACTTACTGGAAGGAATACCAGGAGATCGTGAACCTCTACGAATGGTCCGGCACCGCCGGCAAGCCCGCGATCAAAGGCCCGCGAATCAACTATGACTACCTCCGCGAGTTCGACGTCCGGCAGGCCGATTCGGCCGTGGAATACATCAAGCAGCACGCCAAGGACGACAAACCCTTCTTCATGGACGTGAACTTCATGAAGATGCACAACCCAAATATCCCCGCCGCGGCCTTCGCCGGAAAGTCGCATCTCGGCAATTATTCGGATGCCGTGCTCGAACTCGACTCGCACATCGGCCGGATCATGGATGTCATCCGCGCGGAAGCGCCGGATACCATCGTGGTCATCACCGCCGACAATGGCGCCTGGCAGGATGCCTGGCCCGATGCCGGTTGCACCCCGTTCCGTGGCGAAAAAGGCTCCCCCTACGAGGGCGGGTTCCGCACCCCCGGCATCATGTGGGCTCCCGGCAAGATTCCCGCGGGCGCGCAGTACGGCGAAATGATGTCGCACATCGATTGCTGGGCCACCCTCGCCACCATGGTCGGCCTTAAAGCCCCGCCCACGGGCGAGATGATGGACAACAACGGCAAGCCCATCTACTTCGACAGCATCGACAACAGCGCCTACATCATGGGCAAGTCACCCCACTCGGCCCGCACCTCCTGGATGTTTATGGACGGTGAGAGTTTCAGCGCCGTGCGCGCGGATATCGGTGGCGATCCGGAAAACCCCGCTCTGAACATCGCGTGGAAATACACCTACACGGCCAAGGACACCTGGCTGGGCCCGACGCAGTTCCTCGGCTCCATCGGCGCGCTTTACAACCTGACCATGGATCCCTACGAGAAGTATGACATGACCTTCAACGGCGCGGCGCCCACGCGTATGCCGACCACCTCGCCCGGACGCTATGCGGGTTATGACAATGGTTGGATCCTGTCGCTCATCTACCCACCACTGGTGGAGTTCGACAAATCCCTCATCAAGTATCCGAACATCAAACGCTTCCCCGGCGGTGCTTCGGATGACCTCGTGCCGAACCTGCAGCATCCGGAGAATCCCGTGCCGATGCTCGACCCGGCGAATCCGCCGAAGGTCAAGTCCGGCGGCGGCTAGGCCATTGCTTCGATCGTGAAACGCGCGGGCCGCATCTGCAAAGGTGCGGCCCGCGACTTCACCAGCGAAGCCCCCCCGAACAAACCGCAGAGAAACAAAACCAAACGAACGAAAGCAGAACCAATGAAACGTAAACTTATCACCGGCGGATTGTCGCTGCTGACTGCTGCGGCGGCGCTCTTCTGCGCTGCTGCTCCGGCCGAGGCACAAGAAGCCAAGAAGCCTAACATCCTGTTCATCATGGGCGATGACATCGGCTGGATGCAGCCGAGTTGCTATCACCGCGGCCTGATGGTCGGGGAAACACCGAACATTGACCGGCTCGCCAAAGAAGGCGGCATCTTCATGGCCGCCTACGCGGAGTCGAGTTGCACCGCCGGGCGCACGTCGTTCATCACCGGCATGACTCCCATGCGCGCGGGCATGCTCATGCCGCAGTTGCCGGGCGCGATCTCGTATCTGCGCCCCGGCACGCCGTGCCTCGCTAAGTTCCTGTACGACCTGGGCTACAGCACCGGTCAGTTCGGCAAGAACCACCTCGGCGACCATCCGGATTCCCTGCCGACAGCGCACGGCTTCCAGGAATACTGGGGCTACCTCTATCACCTCGACGCGATGCAGCAGGTCAGCTTCCCGGACATCAACAGCAGCCCGGACAAGCAGGCCATCGTGCCGCCGATGAAGATGATCCCGATTCCGGGCATCCCGCCGACCCCGGGCGAAATTACTCCCGAACAGGGCATCTGCATGGCCGCTCCCCGGCCGGTCCTGTGGATGAAATCCCCCGACGGCACGGCGGCGAACCAGATGGGCAAGGATGAAGGCCCGCTCACCCTCGAACGCTCGAAGACCGTGGACGAGGAGATCTCCTCGCACCTCATCGATTGGCTCGACCGCAACCAGCCCTCGAAGACCGGCAAGCCGTTCTTCTGCTGGTATAACCCGGCGCGCATGCACATCACCACCGTGCTCTCGCCGAAGTATGAAGCCATGCTCGGGACCAGGGGTGGCAAAGATTGGGGCCCGAACGAAGTCGGCATGAAGCAGATGGACGACAACATCGGCTACGTCCTCAAGAAGCTCGAAGACATGGGCGAACTCGACAACACCATCATCGTTTTCACCACCGACAACGGTGCGGAGCAGCAAACCTACCCGGATGGCGGCGTCACCCCGTTCAAAGGCACCAAAATGACGACATGGGAAGGCGGCATGCGCGTGCCGCAGGTCATCCGCTGGAAGGGCGTGGTCCAGCCGGGCACGGTCTTCAAGGGTATCTTCGCCATGTATGACTGGCTGCCCACGTTAGTGGAAGCCGCCGGCGGCGCGAAAGGGGATGATCTCAACAAGCAGATCATGGCCGGCAAGTATGAAGGCATCAAGAAGACCAAGCTCGCCGGTATAAACCAGCTCTCCTATCTCCAGGGCAAGACAGAGAGCAATCGCGATTACTTCTTCTACTACCAGGGTCACATTCCATCGGCCCTCCGCTACAAGAACTGGAAGTTCTACTACACCATGATGGGCGCGTCCGGCACCCAGTCGATCGACGCCCCTACCACGTATGCCTGGACTCAGGTCGATAACATCGGGCGCGATCCGTTCGAAGCGGCCTGGGGAGATGGGACGAAGACGGCGAACGGGATTGGCGGCGCCCTCGCCTCCCCGAGCACGGCCTATGTGTATGACTGGAACACCCTGCCCATCGGCCAGCTCATGTGGGAAAAGGAACTCATGTCTTACGAGGAGTTCCCGCCGCTCCAGACGGCAGCGAGTTACAACCTCTCGGTCATCCTCCAACAGGTCAAGATGATGGCCGCGCAACATCCGAGCCAATAGTCGATCATCAGCCTGAGATAGACAACCACGGCGGGCGGTCCGCAAGGGCCGCCCGCCATCTCTCTCAACCTCCATCGTTTCGATCGTGAAACGCGCGGGCCGCATCTGCCAAGGGTGCAGCCCGCGACTTCACCCGCGAAGCCGTTCCGAAGGATAACACCTGCCCACCATGAAGACTGTCATCCGAATCGTTGCGATCCTGCTGGCCGCGGCCAGCATCATCGTGCTCGGCGGTTCTTTCCTGCTGAGGCATTACCGGCAGACGGAGGGCGTCAGGGATGACTTCCGGGATGTGCCGCTTGAGCAGATCATTGCCTTCGCCGAGCGCGCCAACTCGGCCTATCATGAGCTTAAAGACTTCCGCCGCGAATACGGCCCTGAGGCGGAGGTCGGCGAGTTCCCGGTGTCGGGTGTTCGCGTTTACATCGACACCCTTCCCACCGCCAAGGCGCAATGGGTGATCATTCGCGGCACCGCCAACCTGCACGATATTTTTGACGACCTGGAATTTGTGGACCGTGACGAACATGAACTGGGCATCAACGTGCATCGGGGCTTCGACATCGCGCTGGACGAATGCCTCCCCTGGATCGTGGAGCGTCTCGATAAAACGCGCCCAGTCTGGGTGACGGGACACAGTCTGGGAGGATCCATCGCCGCCCTGCTGGTGGCCACGCTGGATCACCGCGGATACCGGAACGTCTCGGCGATTACCTTTGGCCAGCCCAAGTTCACCGACGCTCACGGAGCCGGCAAACTCGCGCACCTGAACATTCTGCGAGTCGTCCACGAGGAAGATCCGATTCCGCTGCTGCCTCCGGTGGAATTGGGAGTGCAGGGCGTGGCGGCCTATCACCATTTTGGTCCCGAATTGATCGTCAGGAAGGATGGGCATTTTTTTCTCCGGCCGGAGCACTCCGCCCACCGGATCGATGTGACCCGATCCTGGGCGGACCTCTCCAAAATCCGGCCGCTATCGCATGACATGGTCAAAGGTTATCTGCCCGCATTGAAAGGCGCTCTGGCAACGATCTCCCACGGCGCTCCCGCCGCAGCGACAAACCCCAACCCGCCGATGACGGCCCGGTAGTGAAACGCGCGGGCCGCATCTGCCAAGGGTACGGCCCGCGACTTCACCGGCGAAACCAACGTATTTGCGAAGGCAATCGGGAACCCCATGCACGAGCAACTGCAAGCCATCATCACCGTGCTGTCGCTGATCAATCCGGCGATCTGCGCGGCGATGTTTGCGCGTGCGGTCGCCGGGCAATCGCTGGGCAGGAAGATGACCGACGCGGCCCGGGCGGCGGGCGCGATCCTGATCATTCTGACGGTCGCGGCGCTGCTCGGGATGCGGTTGCTGGATGTCTTCGGTGTGTCACTGGACGCCTTCATGGTGGCCGGTGGCGGAGTGCTGGCGTGGATGGGATTCTCCATGCTCAGCGGGAAAACGTCTGCCGGGGATGCCAAGGCGGACGCGTCGCTCACGCCGCTGATCCTTTTCGCCGCGAGTCCCGGAACCATTACCGGAGTCATCACTCTCTCGGTGGCTCACACGCGGATGAAATTGCCAATTACCTCGCTGATTGCCATTGGCGTGGCGACCGGCATTACGTGGCTGGCGATGGTGCTCGTGGCGCACTTCGGGGGCCAGCCCGGCGGCGGTGGATTCGTGCGCGACACGTTGACGCGTTTCATGGGATTGATCGTCCTTTCCATGGGGGTGCAGTTCGCGCTCACCGGCTATCACGCGTTTATAAAATGAAAGCCGGCTACTCGTCCATTCCTCGGGGCAAAAGGTCGCGATTTTCGGAGCGGCTGGCGTTCTGGCGAAATTAATTGGTAACTGTCTCGATGCACACTGAAGCCGCTCCCTTCGCCCTCGGCCTGTTCATCGGGATGGTCCTTTTCCTCGAACTCGGCCGACGCATCGGACGTCGGATGCGCGCGGTCGATGCGAAGGGGGCCACGGTCGGCGTGGGCGCCGTCGATGGAGCGGTTTTCGCGTTATTCGGCCTGCTGATCGCCTTCACTTTCTCCGGCGCGGCGTCGCGCTTCGACGCTCGCCGCCAGTTGATTATTGATGAGGCCAACGACATCAGCTCGGCCTGGAACTATCTCGATCTGCTCCCGGCAAATGAGCAGCCTGCGCTGCGCGATCTCTTCCGAAAATACACGGACGCGCGCATCGCCACGTTCGAGAAGTTGCCGGATGTCGCCGCGGCAGAGGAGGAACTCGCCACGTCGCTTACTTTGCAGAATGAAATCTGGAAGCGCGCCGTGGCCATCTGTGAGGCGAAGAACGATTCTCCCACCACGATGCTGGTCATCGGGGCGTTCAATGAGATGGACAACATCACGACCTTGCGGACTGCCTCCACCCGCATTCATCCGCCGCCGAGTATCTTCGCGCTGCTTTTCGCGCTGGCGCTCTGCAGCGCGCTCCTCGCGGGCTACGGAATGGCCGGAGCCACCAAGCGGAGTTGGACCCACATCCTTGCCTTCGCCGCCGTGATCGCGCTCTGCGTTTATGTCATCCGCGACATCGAATATCCACGGCTGGGCTTCATCCGCGTGACCGCCACCGACCAGGTCATGAAAGATCTCCGCGCCAGCATGGATTGAGAAATGAACTTTGCCGGCACGCCGACCCATATCCACCCAGCACCGCAATCGCGGGGAGTTTCGCCCACAATCACGGAGGTGATGGAACCGCACGCGGTGACGCATTCCATTCCACCTGTCGCCTCCCGCTCAATCGTCCGGTGGCAAAGACGCCTCCTCCGTGGAAAGGAACTTCTCCAGAACCGAGCGCACCTCGGGGAGATGGACGGTCGCGACCTGCCAGACAATGCCAGGGTCCACGTTCGCGTAGTCGTGGGCGACGAAGTTGCGCATCCCGCGCATCTTTCGGAACGGAAGCGCGGGAACTTCGCGCCGGGTGGCGTCGCTCAGGTGCGCAGTGGCTTCGCCAATGATTTCGATGCGCCGGATCACGGCATCCTGTTTCTGCATGTCGGCGCGGAAATCCGCTTCGGAAGTGTCCTTCACATACGAGGCGATCAGGCGCGACGCCTCCAAAATGTCGCGCAGCCGCCCGAGTTGATCAGCCTCCATAAAGGCACACCGCTGTGGCGAGAATATGGTCGCGAGCGAAGCGGTTCGGCGATTTCTCGAGGGACGGTCGCAGGACGAAATCCACCGGACGACCCACGACTTCCTCGGCCTCCCCTGCCATTTCCAGAAGCTCTGCCGTCGAAACCGGTGACGACTCGTCGAGCGTCACCAGCAAATCCACATCACTGCCGGGCCCGGCCTGTCCGCGCGCGGCGGAACCGAACACTTCCAGTCGGCAGATCGGATGCTTTTCGCAAAACGGACGCAGCCGCCCTTGCAACTCGGCCAGGCAAAGCATGTCGTGATCTATTTGCATGGCCCGAGGCTAACTGGGAGACACCGCTTCAGCAAGCGGGCGCAGCCGTGCGATCACGCAACCACCCGCACAGCGATCCGGCTCGATTCGACCAGAGAGTGGTTTTCGAGCACCTGAACGATCACGGGCGACTGACGCTGGAAAAGATCCCGCAACTCCCGCGCGCCGATGTTCCCTGTCCGCGCCAGCGGCAGGTTGCCGGGCCGCCGAGGCACGAGATGGGAGTCAAGACGGAGATTCTCTGCTCGTGGAAGGACAACTCATTGATGGCCTGGCCGGTCGTCCGATTCTGCGCCGTGAGCGGGCTGGTGTGGATGGCGTCGTGTCCCGCCGCACGAGCAATGGGCGCGGAAGCTGTCGAGCACCGGGCTTTCACCTGCAACTGCCGGAAATCCATTCGACCGAATGAAAGCATTTCCCCGCCAAGGGAAAACCAGACCGAAAAACCAAACGAACCAATAAACCGAAACAGACCATGAAACCCATCCTTGGCACACTGACCCTGCTGGCGATTTCCCTCGCCGGCCTCACCAACACCAAAGCCCAGGACCCACTCCCTTCGTGGAACGATGGGCCGAACAAGCAAGCCATTGTGGATTTCGTAAAGGCGACCACGGAAGCTGGCGGCGCCAAGTTTGTCCCGCCGGAGGGGCGCATCGCGACTTTCGATCAGGACGGCACGTTGTGGGTCGAGCATCCGATGTATTCGCAGGTGATGTATTGCCTGGAGCGGGTGCCGGCACTGGTCAAGGCGAAGCCGGAACTGGCCAAAGTCGCGCCGTTCAGCACCGTCCTGGAACTGCTCCACGGCGACCGCGCGGCGATGAAAAAACTGACCTTGCCTGACCTCGAAAAGATTGCCGTCGCGACGCTCACCGGCATGTCGGTCGAAACGTTTCAGGAGGAAGCGAAGAAGTGGCTCGCCGAGGCGAAGCATCCGCGCTGGAAGAAGCCCTACACCGAATTGACCTATCTCCCGATGCAGGAAGTAATGAAGTATCTCCGGGCGAATGGCTTCAAGACCTATATCGTCACCGGCGGCGGGCAGGACTTTGTGCGGACTTACGCTGAAGCGACCTATGGCATCGCACCCGAACAGGTCGTGGGCACGGCGCTCAGCACCAAGTATGGGTACGACAAGGACGGCAAACCATTTTTGACCAAGGAGCCGAAGCTGGTGCTCAACGACAACGACGCCGGAAAGCCCGAAGGCATCCACCTGCTGATCGGCCGCCGCCCGGTCCTGGCCTTTGGCAACTCGACCGGCGACCAGCAAATGCTTGAATACACCAAGGCCGGCAGCGGCGCGCGGCTTTCGCTGATCCTCCTCCACGATGACGCCGAGCGCGAATATGCCTATGGCCCGGCCACTGGATTGCCTGAAACCAAAGTCGGCACGTTCACCCAGGCCCTCTACGACGAGGCCATCAAGAATGGCTGGGACGTCATCAGCATGAAGAAGGACTGGAAGCGAATATTTGCTTTCGACGAGTAACCCACGCCCGTAAAACGCGCGGGCGGTCTGGCGACTTAACTGGCGAACCTAAACCCCGTTTTCCGGTCGTTTCAGGATCTATATGCACGAACAACTGCAAGCCATCATCACGGTGCTGTCGCTGATCACGCGCTTCATGGGACTCATCGTCCTTTCCATGGGCATTCAATTCGCGCTGACCGGGTATCGGGCTTTTATGAAATGAAATCCGGCCCGCCCATCCATTCCGGGCTGCCAATCGTCTCTCGCGAATGGTCTGCGCCGTCGGATCGGCTCGCCTACCCGCGGACCATCCTGGTAACTGCCCCGATGCAAACTGAAGCTGCTCCCTTCGCGATCGGTTTGTTCGTTGGCAGGGTCCTGTTCCTCGAACTCGGGTGGACACGCCCAGGGAACTCCGATTCTTATCTCGCCCCGGAATGACTGACCATCAAGTGCTCGCCGCCCTCGGGACCGGGATTTATTTCCTGGTCCAGCTCGCCGTGATGGCGCGAGTCGTTTTGCGGCCGCACCGGGAACCGGCTTCGCGCGTGGCGTGGATTGTCGTCCTGGTGGCGTTGCCCGGGGTCGGCATCCTGACTTACCTTCTGCTCGGCGAGACCAATATCGGACGCCGACGGGTGACGCGCATTCGTGAGGTGCTGGGCGCGATGCCGGATGTCGCCAATACCCCCGGAATGGACGCGCCTGATCTGCAACCGATGATTCCAGAGGCGTACTCGCATTTGTTCCGGCTCGGACAATCGGTCAATGGGTTCCATCCCGTGGGAGGAAATCGCGCACGCTTGCTGCCGGATTCCAACGCGACGATCGATTCCATGGTGGCGGATATTGATGCCGCGACGGATCACGTGCATCTGATGTTCTATATCTGGCTGCCGGACAATAACGGCCTCAAAGTGGTCGAAGCATTGAAGCGTGCGGCGGCGCGCAAAGTCGTTTGCCGGGCCATGGCGGACGGGCTGGGCTCCCGGATGATGATCGAATCAGCGCACTGGAGCGCAATGCGGGAGGCGGATGTTCATGTTGCCGTTGCCCTGCCCATTGGCAATCCGCTCTCGCGTCCGTTGCGTGGACGCATTGATTTGCGCAATCATCGCAAGATCCTCGTGATCGATAACCACATCACCTATTGTGGCAGCCAGAATTGCGCGGATCCGGAATTCCGAATCAAGGCGAAGTTTGCCCCGTGGGTGGATGCCATGATGCGTTTCGAGGGACCGATCGCGCGGCAGAACCAGCACCTCTTCGCCAGCGACTGGATGGCGCAGGTGGATGACGATCTCAACGAGCTGTTCCGCCAACCGCTGCCGCCCGGTGCGCCCGGTTTTACGGCGCAGGTCATCGGGACCGGGCCGACAGTGCGCAATTCGGCCATGCCTGAAATCTTTGAGACTCTGATCCATGCGGCGCGGCGGGAACTGTTCATCACGACTCCATACTATGTGCCGGACGAAGCGATGCAGGCCGCTCTCTGCACCAGTGCCCTCCGCGGTGTGGACACCACCATTATTTTCCCGGCGCGGAACGACTCCTGGATCGTGGGGGCGGCGAGTCGCAGTTACTATCGTGAATTGCTCGCCGCCGGCGTCCGCATTCACGAATACGAGGGCGGGCTCCTGCACACCAAGTCGCTCACGCTGGACGGAGAAGTGACGCTGATTGGTTCGGCCAACATGGACCGCCGCAGTTTCGAGCTGAACTACGAGAACAACATTCTGCTCTGCGATCCGACGTTGACGGCGGATATGCGCCACCGTCAGGACGCCTATCTCGCGCGCTCGCGCCCTGTCACCATCGAGATGGTGGAACAGTGGCCGATGTCCCATCAGTTTTGGAATAACGCCATCGCCATGCTCGGGCCGGTTCTGTGAAAGCCGGCCGTCAGTTCAGTCGCAGGAACGGTTTTCCCAAAATGGGAAAGCAGGAAAAAGATTGGAAACACGTCGGCATTTTTCAACCATAGACGCTTCAGGAGCTCACTATGAAAACTGCCATGCCAACCCCAGCTGCGATTGCCACTGCCACGAACAGCGTGGCCACCACCACGCAACGCGCCACTCAGGCGAAAAAGAACCTGAAACTGGCGAAAGCCGCTTACAAGGCGGCGAAGCAGACGTTGAAGGAGGCAAAAAAAACCTCCCGCAAAGCCGCCAAGCTCGCGCGCAAAGCCCAGGAGCGGCTGGGCGCCCTCGAGGTGCGAATCGTGAAGGCCCGAGTGAACGCGTTGGCGCCCACGCCGAAACCAAGGCCAAAGGCGACGGCCAAGCCAAAACCCAAGCCCAAGCCCAGGCCGAAAGCGAAAGCGCGGCCGCGCGCCAAGCCAGCCATCAGTCCTGAGCCGATGGCGCTTCAGCCGGAGCCCCTGGTCCATTCCCCCGAGGACTCCGTGACCCCAGCGACCAACGGATGAGTCGGAGGAGGCCGCAGCGGTCAGATCGCGGGCGGTCGCACACGAGGGTGCGTCGGCTTGCCTGGCCCATGGCATTGTTCCTATCCGCCGGCTCGCTTTTGGGGGCGGACGCGCCGAACCCCTCGGCGGAGAGGGCCGCCGCCCCGCGGGCCAGAAAAAACGAGATCAAGCTCTACATCACGGCGGCCAGCGCCGCGCGGGCGCTCGAGGCGCTCAAATTGGATGAACATCGAGCTGTGAAACAAAGTGTCTGTTTTTTCGACACGGCCGAGGGAGCGCTCGAGGCCAATCATTTGATCCTTCGCGCCCGTCAAAAGGCCAGCAGCCCCGGGGAGTCCACGGTGAAACTTCGCGCCCTCGACGGTGCGACCGTCCTGACGGAGACCGAGCGCGCCATTGTGCCCGAGCAGGACTGGACGACGGCCGCCGCGCCGACCCTCTCGCGTTCGATCGACCACGAGACTTTGGCGCCGGGTCTGGTGCCAAAAGCCGCCACGGGACAGGCGGCGGTGACTAGCCTTTTCAATGAGACCCAGCGAAAACTGGTGCTGGCTCGGATGAGCAATTTTAATTGGGATCGGTTGCGATGCTATGGCCTGATCGAGACCAAAGTCTGGCGTCAGCAATGGAAACTCGAAGGCTTTCCGGAGGAGGTGACCGTCGAGTTGTGGCATCTGCGAAAGGATGGGCGGTCCGAGGATGTGCTCGAGGTTTCCGCCAAAGCGAAGGCGGATACGGATACGGAAGCGGAGGCGCGCGACATCGCCCGGCAATTCTTCGACGCCGCCAAAGCGGCCGGCCTCGGGGAACCGGCGGGCCAAACCAAAACGAAGCAGGCGCTCGAGTTTTTCAAGCCGGGCCGACCTGTTCGGGAATAAACGGACGAATCCGAACGAGGGTCATGGCGGATACAGCAGTGCCTTGTGAAGGTCAAGTGCCTCCGCCTCGAGCTTGAATCCTGGGGGCCATCTCCCGTCGGTGCATTCCGGCTTGGCGGCTCATCCCCGAAGTTGTTGGTAGGGGTTGTCGCGCTGCGACAACCCCGCCCGCGCCTGGTCGCAGCGCGACCAGTTCCACCTGGAAAAAATCCTCGCCGCGCGAGGATCTCCACCAACCGGGTAGCAGTGGTCGCGCCGCGCGCACTCCACCAACCCAGGTAGCAGTGGTCGCGCTGCGACCACTCCGCCGGCGCAGCAGCGGGCGGAAAGAACGATGTTGGTAACGTTCCCCGTTTCCTCCGCTTCGCTCAGTGCTTACCATCGCCACATGAAACACCGCCCTCGAAAACATCTCCCGCATGAGATTCCATTGTGGGTTGATCCGCACAAGGAAACGTATTTTATCACTATCAACTGTCAGCAGCGCTTCCGAAACCAGCTGGCCCTGCCAGAAGTGGCGGAACCACTTTTTGAAACTGTCCAACATCGGCAGGAGAAATTTCTTTGGTGGCCATATCTGTTTTTACTAATGCCTGATCATTTGCATGCCTTGCTTTCGTTTCCACCTTCGGACAAACCGATTCGTGGCATCGTCAGTAAATGGAAGGAATGGACGAACAAAGACATTGGCATCGAGTGGCAGGATGATTTCTTCGAGCACCGACTTCGCCACGACGAAAGCCGCCGGCAAAAGGAGGATTACATTCTGGCAAATCCAGTGCGGGCCGGACTGGTTTCTCATCCCGAGGACTGGCCTCATGTGTATTTCGGCGATGGCGAGAAGCCCAAGTTCACGGATTGATTCGGGATGGTAGCGCTTGCGATGGAGGGGTGGAGTTTGTCGCGCTGCGACGAACCCGCAAGCTCGTTGCGGCGCTGGACGCGGCGCTGGTTCTCGCAGCGCGAGAACCGCCACCACCCAGGCTCTGGTTCTCGCAGCGCGAGAACCACCACCCAGGTAGCAGTGGTCGCGCTGCGACCACTGCGTTTGCGTCCATCGGGCGGACCGAACGAGCCGCTGGACGCGGCGCTGGTTCTCGCAGCGCGAGAACCACCACCACCCAGGCGCACGGACGCCGCCGCGCGGCATCCGCCACCTTCTCGCACAACTTCGGGATGCGCCGCCGTTCATTCTCCGGTTCATGCTGCGCGGCACATCCCGGAATGGTCACATTAATCAGCGCACATGGGTTAGAAGTTCCTCACCGGCGCGACCGATGGGCGAACTCGACTCTCAGCTGTTCACGCCGACCAATTATTGTCAGGCCGACCTCGCGGAACCAGACGCGGCAACCCGGATCGGGCACTGGCTTGGGGCGCGAAGATTGCTCGCCTGAAATCTGTCGTCCTGAACGCAGGTTGCGTCGTCGTCGCGTTTGTTGTGCTGGCCCTGGTCGTTGACCTTGTGGCAGCGTGAATCGCGCGCCGGAGTTCCAGGCCGACCCTACTGCCATCAGCATGACGACCCCAGCTCCGACCATTGAACCGAAACCCGCCCCAGCCTGGGCGTTGGTCCTCGCGTCTCTGGTCGTCGGGGTGGTCGCCGGCTTTGGTGCCGTGGCGTTTCGTGCGCTCATCGGCGGGTTTCACAACCTGCTTTTCCTCGGGCGCTTCTCGTTCGCTTACGATGCGAACGTTCACACCGTCCCATCGCCCTGGGGCGCGTGGGTCATTGCCGTGCCGGTGGTGGGCGCGGTTGGCGTGGCCTGGCTGGTGAAGACGTTCGCGCCGGAAGCCAAGGGCCATGGGGTGCCTGAGGTGTTGGACGCGATCTATTACCACGACGGAAAAATTCGGCCCGTGGTGGCGGCTATTAAATCTCTCGCCTCGGCGCTCTCGATTGGCAGCGGTGGCTCCGTCGGACGCGAAGGGCCGATTATCCAGATCGGCGCCACGTTCGGGTCGGTCCTGAGCCAATGGGTCGCGATGCCCGTCCGGCAGCGCATCATCCTGATCGCGGCCGGGGGCGGCGCCGGCATCGCAGCCACATTTAATACACCGATTGGTGGGATCGCGTTCGCGGCGGAGTTAATGCTGACCTGCATCAATCCTGTGAGCCTTTTGTGCGTGGGCATCGCTACCGTCACCGCCACCGTCATCGGGCGGAGTCTCTTCGGTATCTATCCTTCCTTCAATGTTCCGGCGATCGCGCTCGTGGAAGGTGCGAGTACGTCACTGGCCGCGCTCCCCTGGTTCCTGGCTTTCGGCCTGCTCATGGGAGGCATCGCCTGGGTGACCACGCGCAGCATCTATTGGTTTGAAGATCTGTTCGATCGGATGCCGGGAAATTACTATTCGCGCCACATGACCGGAATGCTGCTGGTGGGGTTGATGATGTTTGGATTCATGTCGTTTTCCAAATTGGGTTTCGGACAGCCGAATCATTACTACGTGGAAGGCGTCGGTTACGCCACGATCATGGACATCCTTAGCGGCGGGCTGACGGCGGCTGGCTTCCTCCTCTTCCTTGGAATCATCAAGCTCCTCGCCACGTGTCTCACGCTCGGCTCCGGGGCCTCGGGTGGTGTCTTTTCGCCCTGCATGTTTATCGGGGCTGCTATGGGTGCGGGCTGCAGCGGTGTGGCAAATATCGTCGCGCACGGGCTTGCTTTGAACCCCGTACATTTCGCCATCGCCGGCATGGCGGCCATGGTTGGCGGCACGACGGGCGCAGTCGTCACGGCGACGATCATGATTTTCGAGATGACGCGCGATTACGCGGTTATCCTGCCCGTCATTCTGACGGTCACGCTGGCCACAGCAGTGCGGCAGCGGCTGCTTCCGGCGACTATTTACACGCTCAAGTTGCAGCGGCGTGGCCATGTGGTGCCACAGGGACTGCAGGCCTGGGATGGAGAAAGGCTAAGCCAGCAGGTCATGTCACCGGAATTCCAGATCATTTCGGAAGACGACAGCCGTGACGATATTCTCGTGCGCTCGGCAGTGTCTCGCGGGCGGGTGCTCATTGTGTTGGGACCGGAAAACAAGGTCCGGGGAGTGATTGGTTCCTGGGGCGATCCGGATGCCGCGATGCCGGGTTCCGATGCCTTTGTGACAGTGGGGGCGGATGCCCGCGTGAGCGACGTGCTGCGCAGCCTGCACCAATCAGGAGCGCGGGTAGCGCTCGTGATGTCGGATCAGGATTCATCGAAGCAGCCCGAAGTGCGGGGTGTAATTACGGAGCGTGAAGTAGCCCGGTTGGCCTGCGCCGCAGCGCAATTCTCAGGCTGAGGCCGTGCCGAACGAGCAGGATCACGCTCTTCAAACAAAATACGCTGGTGCAAAAGCGCTCCGCAGGAGAAATCTCGATGTGCGTCCGCGTGCTTTGACGTTTCGTCAAATCCTCTCTTTTCTCCACATCACACACCACGAGTCATGAAATTCCACCGCCACCTCCGTATCGCCCTGCTCGCCTGCGCCCTTGCCGCGCTGGGTGCTCCTGCTGCCATCGAGGCGGCGGAAGCCAAAGGCCAGCCGCGCATTGATCCTCAGGCTCTCGCCCACCTGCAGCGCATGGGCGCGAGGCTCGGTGCGGCCACGGCGTTCACCTACAAGTCCACCAACACCCACGAAGTGCCGGCGAAGACGGGCCAATTCCTCACGCTGTTTTCCGAGGCCGAGGTCGCGCTGCAGCGCCCGGATAAACTCCGGGTTCGGATCGCCGGTGAGGCCCCGCGTTTTGATTTCCTTTATGATGGCACCACCGCTGCCGCCTATGCCCCCGGGACCAAGGTCTATTCCAAGACCAAGGCCCCCTCCACCATCGATGCCATGCTTCCGGATTTGGAAAAGGAAACCGGCATCCGTTTCGCCTCGGCGCCGCTCCTTTTTAGCGATCCTTACCAGGTGCTGGCACGCGGTGTGACCAGCGCCGTGGTGGTCGGCCAGGTCACCATCCGCGGGACGCCGTGCGAGCACCTCGCCTTTCGGTCCCCCGGTGTGAATTGGGAAATTTGGATCGAATCCGGAGCCGGCGCGCTGCCCCGGCGGCTGGCCGTGACTTACACCGACCGGACAAACTTTCCCCGCACCCTGGTCGAATTCACCAGTTGGAATCTCCACCCGTGGCTAACCGCCGGCAGCTTTGTGCTGAACCCACCGGCCGGTGCTCGCGAAATTCCTTTCCTCGCCGTGATGAAGTCCAACGCCCGCTAACAATTTCCACTTCCAACAACCATTCCCATGAAACGAGCAATCACTTTCGTCGTCACGATCGCCTGCACGGCCATCGTCATGCTTTTTCAGACCGGCTGCGCCGGCGTGGCCAATGGAGGAACCGTGGCCGTGGCAGGCGGCCCCGTCTATCCTTATGGCGGCGGCGTCGTTGCCTATGGCGGAGGCGGCTACTATCGCGGAGCTTATGCGGTCGGCGGGTGGAACAGTGGTTATTACCACAATGCCTATGGTGGCTCGGCGTCGTGGCACGGTGACTCGGGAAATGCCTGGGGCGCGCGCGGCGGCTCGGCGAGCTGGAACAATGGCTCTGGCAGCGCCACCGGATGGCGGGGTAGCACGGCTTCTTGGAACCACGGCAGCGGCAGCGCCAGCGGGTTTCGCGGGGGGTCAGCTTCCTGGGGTGGCGGCTCCGGCTCGTGGCATGGTGCTGGAGGACGTTCCGGTTCGTGGAGTGGGGGGCGCCGATGATTGACGACCGACCGCCACGCCTTATTTCCTAACTAATAATGAGCAGCGAAAGAAGAACCTATGTTTGGCTTTAAACTCGATTTCTGGGACTACGCGACCTTCGTCGTGCTCTTCCTTCTGGCGGTGGCGGGGCTCTCCACCGTGGTGTGGATCATGGGGTTGCCGGGGCGCATCGCCGTGGCGCGCAAGCATCCCGAAGCCGAAGCCGTGAAGATCATGGGATACGCTGGATTCCTTGCGGTGGTGCCGTGGATCCAGGCTTTCATCTGGGCGTTCAAACCCACGGACGTTATTGATGTCCGCCGTTTCCCGAAGGCCCAGGCCAAGGCGACCGAGGAGGAAATCGCCCGGCTCAGCGGCCAGCCGGCACCGGTCGCTCCCAAAGCTCCGAGTCCACCGGAGGCAACTCCGTCGGCAGATAATGACGCCACCTCCAACTCCTAAAGGACCGCACCATGGCACTCGCGCTCGGCTTGCTGTTTGGATTCACCTTTTTCGTATGGATCGTCTTTTTCAAATTCAAGTGGCTCAAGTTCAGCATCGCGTGGGCGATTGTCAGCGTGTTCATCATCGTGCACGTCCTCCTGATTTTTCTGATCGGGATGCGTTTCGTGACGCCCGCTTCGAACAACGCCAAGGTCGTCCAGCACACGATCCAGTTGGTCCCGCGTCTCAATGAGCCGACGCTGGTGACGGCGGTCTTGGTCGAGCCGAATCAGCCGGTGAAAAAGGGTCAGCCGCTCTTTGAATTCGACCGCCGTCCCTATCAATACAAGGTCAACCAGCTCGAAGCCCAATTGGCGGAGGCGAAACAGAATGTTCTCGTGCTCGAAGCCGACGTGAAAGTGGCCGAGCAAAAGCAGGCCAAGGCCGAGGGCGAACTCGAATATGCAAAGTTTCAGTATGAACTGACGTCGGGCCTGGCGGCTCAGAATGCCGGTTCCCAGGAGGAGTTCAAAAAATGGACGGCGCAACTGCATGTGGACGAGGCCGCGGTCAAGGAAGCGGCTGCCGCGACCGAGCGCGCCCGACTGAGCTACGAATCTCAAATCAATGGTGTGAACACGGCGGTGGCCGCCGTGGAGGCGCAGTTGGAGCTGGCCCGCTTTTACCTCGACAACACCAGGATGGTTGCGCCCGAGAACGGTCGCATCACCAATCTCCAGGTCCGGCCCGGCATGGTGTCCGGCGACGTTCGTTTCGGCGCCATCGCGTCGTTCATCTGCGATGATGGCCGCTATCTGCTCGCTGCCTACTACCAGGAGATTCTGAAATACGTGGCCAAGGATCAGCCAGTCGAGGTCGCGCTCGACCTCTATCCCGGCCAGATCTTCCGGGGAAAAGTGCAGACCATTTGGATGGCGAGCGGCGAGGGTCAGTATCTGCCGAGCGGCACCCTGCCGGTGTTCCAACCCGATCCACCGAAGGTTCCGCAAGGATGTTTTGCCGTGGCCATCGTGTTTGATGACGAGGACCAGTCCAAGTTTCCCATCGGCACGCAGGGCGTGGCGGCGGTTTACACAGAAGGCATGAAAGGCCCCTGGGCCGCGTTGCGCCGGATTTCGATTCGGATTACGTCGTGGTTCAACTGGCTTTACCCAATGCCGTTCTGATGAAAGGCATTGGATTGGCTGCAGTTCAAACCAACCATTTTATCCTGTGCGCGCTGGCGGCATTGGCTTCCGGTTGCGCGCTCTCGAAGTTTCCTGATCGCTCAAAAGTCGTGGGTGACGCGCTACCTCCCGGCACCACGATTCCGCCGGAGTGGAAGGCCGGTGGCAATCGGGGTGCGGTCGGCGAGAACTGGTTGAGGACGTTCGGGGATCGCGGCCTCAACAAGGTGGTGGCCGAGGCGATCGCCAACAACCTCGACCTTCGCCAGGCGGCGGCAAAGGTGCAGGAGTCGCGTGAGATGGTCGTCGTCGTGGGCTCCCGGCTTTTTCCACAGCTGGGTCTCGACCTCGGCGCCGCCGGCACACACGAGGAGGGAAGCCCTCGCCCCCACCAAAGCACGAAGGCCCTGGCGGGCGTCGCCTGGGAGCCGGATGTCTGGGGCAAGGTGCGCGCCCAGCGCGGTGCCTCGGAGGAGAATTATCAGTCGGCTGCCCTCGATTACGCCTTTGCCCGCCAATCGCTGGCGGCGACGACGGCCAAGAGCTGGTATCTCAACGTCCAGGCGATTCAGCTCCTTGCCATTGCCGAGGAGACGGTCGGAATTTACACCGAATTGCTCAACCTCGTGAAGGTTCGGCAGGCTGCGGGGAAGGTCGCCGACCTCGATGTGTCGGAGGCGAGCGCGAATTTCAACGCTGCCCAGAGCGCACTGATCGAGGCGAAGGGTTTCGTCGGCGAGACGCGTCGGAGTCTCGAGGTGATACTCGGACGCTACCCATCGGCGGAACTCGAAGTCGCTCGCAGTTTCGCGCCGGTGCCGCCTCCGGTGCGGACGGGACTGCCTTCCAGCTTGCTCGAGCGGCGACCGGACGTCGTCGCCGCCGAGCGCCGGGTGCTCGCGGCATTCCGATCTGAGGAAGCGGCGAGGTTGGCGCTCCTCCCCACCTTCTCTTTGAACCTTGCCGGCGGGAAGTTCGACGACAACGTCCTTTCGCTCCTGCGCCTCAATCCATGGATGCTCCACGCGCACGGCCGGAATGTCCGTGCCGATCTTCACGGGCGGCGCGCTCGCTGGCGAATATCCGGATCGCCAACGCGCGGCAGCAGGGTGCGGTCGCCGCTTACGGGGCCGTGGTGCTGACCGCTTTCCGCGAGGTCGAGAATGGACTCATGAATGAACGGCTGCTGGCGCAGCGTCTCGAATCCGACCGCAAGGTTCTGAGTGACCGCACCGAGTCGGTGCGCCTCGGCCGGTTGAAATACGAAGGCGGCGCCATCGATTTTCTCCAGTTGCTGCAACTGCAGGCGGCCCAGATCGCGAGTCAGGTGCAGGTGGTCAAACTGCGCAACGCGCAACTAGCCAACCGCATTGATCTCCATCTGGCGCTCGGTGGAAGTTTCGACAGCCCGTCCGCATCCACGTCGAAAAAAGCCCGAGGGAATCCGTGAAAACCTGCATCAAGGAAATGGTCCTCGTGACCATGGCGGGAAAGATGAGCAGGGAAAAGATTCGGAAGCCCGCCTTCGCCGTCGACAATTTGTGAATTCGGCATCAGCCCGCCCTCGGAGTCGGCATCCGAATCCCCGTGCTCATGTCTACGCCGACTCACGTTAGCATTTGATAAATGAGTCCCGACAGGCCGGCGACGAGTACAATCGGAATGATGTCCCATTTCCATTTCACCATTCCGGCAAAAGCGATGATGCAAATGCAGAGCGCGAACCAATCGACGCCGTGGCCGACCGGGAAGAGAACGTGTATTCCGAACCAGGCGGCGAGGTTGAGGATTACGCCGACAACCGCGGCCGTGACGGCGGAGAGCGCTGTGGTCAGCTTTTCGTTGCCGCGCAATTGCTCGATGTGGGGCGCCCCGAGGAAGATCCACAGGAAGCAAGGCACGAACGTGGTCCAGGTCGTGATGAAGGCGCCGATTGTAGCGCTGACCAGCGGCGGGAGCGCGCCGGGATGATTCCAGCCGCCGAGGAAACCGACGAATTGCAGGACGATGATGAGCGGGCCAGGCGTCGTCTCCGCGAGGCCCAGGCCATCGAGCATCTGCGTCGCCGTGAGCCAGCCGTGCGTTTCGACGGCTTGCTGCGAGACGTAGGGCAGGACGGCATACGCGCCGCCGAAGGTGACCATGGAGGCTTTGGAAAAGAAGATCGCTTCGCGGAAGAGGGCATGATTCGTCCCAAGCCACAGCGCCAATCCGAGCACCGGGACCCACCACAGTGCCAGCCACGTTCCACCGACGCGCAACGCTCGGCCCCACGAAGGACGCGTGTGCTCGGCGATCACGGCGTCGTCATCGATCACGGTCGCCGTGGCGAGGCTCGATTGCAGTTGGTGGCCTTTGATGACGAGAAACTTATCGCGCCACACCTTCCCACCCACCAAGCCGATGAACGCCGCCGCGAAGACGATCAGGGGAAAGGGAATTCTGAAAAAGTAGATGGCGACGAAGGCCAGACCCGCAATTGACCACATCACCTCGTTTTTGAGCGCTTTGCTGCCAATCCGCGGCACGGCGGCAGCGACAATCGCCAGCACGGCGGGTTTGAGTCCGTAGAAGATCGCCGCGACCCAGGGCACGTGGCCGAAGCTGACATAGACGAAACTCAACGCCCAAAGAATGAACATTGAAGGCAGCACGAAGAGCGCGCCAGCGACGACGCCGCCCCAGGTTTTGTGCAAGAGCCAGCCAATATAGGTTGCGAGCTGCTGCGCTTCCGGGCCGGGCAGGAGCATGCAGTAGTTCAGCGCGTGGAGAAACCGCGCCTCGCTGATCCAGCGCCGCCTTTCGACCAGCTCGGTGTGCATGATGGCGATCTGTCCAGTTGGCCCTCCGAAGCTGATGAATCCCAGCTTCAACCAAAAACGAAAAGCCTCGCCAAATGTGGGAGGCCGCGCGGCGGGAGCCGAGGGGGAATTGGTTGTCATGATCCGTCAGGCCGACCCGATCGAGGTGGACTTTGCGGTGTCGTGGCCCGCGCGTTCGTTCAGTTTTTCAACGCAGCCTCGACGAGGCGGCCCGCGTTGAGCAGCTGTGCCTCGTGCAAGCGCGGTCCGATCAGTTGCAGGCTGGTCACTGGCACGTCGGCATTCTTGATGGGAATCGGAACGGCCAGCGCAGGATCGCCCGCGAAGTTTACGGCTACGGTGTTTTGCACCTCGAGCATGAGTCCTTCGATGAGGCCGATTTTCAAATCGGGCGGAATCCCCGGAGGTGTGGTTTGCAATGTGGGCAGGGCAATAAAGTCCACCTTCCGGAACACGTCGTTGAGCGTCTCCCGCCATTCGTCCTGGCGCGTCAGCGCTCCGCGGTAGCCGGTAGCTAACGCCAGTTCGCCGGCCCGCATGACGGTTTTGGTCCGAGCGGCCACGCCCAGCGCGAAGCGGTATTGTTTGTTGCTCATCCACACGCCCGCCGCGGCGACGGAATTACCGTCCTTTTTTGCCTGATCCCACTTTTTCGCGAGTGCCTCGCCCAACGGAATCACCTGGAAACCCGCCTTCGCGAGTGCCTCGTCCACCGCCTGGTCAATCTTGGGGTCTGTGCCTTTCACTCTCAGGCGACCGATTCGGATCATCTGCGCCGTCGGTTTGGCGGACTTGGCCTGGCGATAGCGGTCGGCGAACCCTCGCTGCAGCAGATCCATGCCCTGGACAGTGCGGTCGATGTCTTTCGCCATTGGTCCGACCGTATCCAGATGCTTTGGGCTGACCGGGTAAACTCCCTTCACCGAAACCAGACCGAACGTCGTCTTTAGCCCGACAATCCCGCAACAAGCGGCGGGCACGCGAATTGATCCGGCCGTGTCTGTTCCAAAGGCGACATCCGCCGTGCCATTTGCCACGGCCACGGCTGAACCGCACGAGGAACCGCCCGGGATGAACTTGCGCCACCTGTTGAACGGATTCCGCGGCGTTCCGAAATACTCATTAATTCCCGAGGGGGAGGCCGCGAACTCGGTCAGATTCGCCTTGCCGACGATGTGCACATCCCGCTCCCGCGCGATCGCCAGACATGGCGCGTCCTTACTGGCCGGCTGGTGAGTTTTCGCAAACAGCTCCGAGCCTGCTGTGGTCACGACGCCCTTCATATCGATGTTGTCTTTCACGGCCAGCCTCAGCTTTTGGCTGTCTTCCGGCGGCGGCCAGTAGGCGATGAAGGCCCGGTCCCCATCGAGTCGCTTGCCAAATTTCGGCAACAAAGAACAGCCGCTGCCAAAGACGAGCGAGATTAATCCAAGGACGAACCCGGTGAAGAGATGGTGGCGCGATAGATTCATCAGACGTGGACGATCCTATTTTTCGGCCCGGAGAAAGCCAAGGGGTATTGGCGACCCGCGGCGCGCCAATCCAACGCCCACGCTCGTTTCTGCCCGCAGCAATGAAGGATTGGATCGTTGCCCCGCTGAATTTCCCATTGGGCGGAGGCCGCGAGCGCGGTGCAATTACGCCGCACGTATGGCCCAGCGTTCGTGATCCCTCCAGCGCCCGCCTATCTTCAGATAGCGCGGGGAGAAGCCTTCCTGCTCGAATCCGCACGCACGGACGAGCGCGATCGAGGCGGCGTTTCCAGGCTGAATGTTAGCTTCGAGGCGGTGCAGTTTCATCGAGCGGAATTCGCAAATTCACCGCTCATTGAAGCGTTGATTGAACCGACGCGAAAGACTAGCGGGAACGCAGCTTCGAGAGCAGACGCAGAATCTCGAGGTAGAGCCACACGAGCGTGACCATCAGTCCGAAAGCGGCGTACCATTCGAGATACTTTGGCGCACCCACCTCGGCGCCTTGCTCGATGAAATCAAAATCGAGCACGAGATTGAGCGCGGCGATGATAACCACCGCGACACTAAAGAGAATTCCCACCGTTCCATTCCCAAAAATGCCGGGGATTTGAATGCCAAAAAATCCAAGCACGATGCTGGCGATGTAAACCATGAAAATGCCGCCGGTGGCCGCGACAATGCCGAGCTTGAAATTCTCGGTCGCCTTGATGAGCCCGGTTTGGTACGCGGCGAGGAGGGCGAAGAGCGTGCCGAAAGTCATGAGCACGGCCTGGAACACGATGCCGCCAAACTGCGCTTCGTAGATCGCGGAGATGCCGCCGAGAAATAATCCTTCGACGAGCGCGTAGGCGGGAGCGAGCGCGGCCGCCCAGGTCTTTTTGAAGATCAGAATGAAGGCGATGATCATGCCTCCGATGGCGCCACCCATGGTCAGCGGCATCCCGTAGGTCGCAGTGGCGTGGGTCCAGGTAAATGTCGCCGTGACCGCGGCGAGGACGAGCAGCAGGAACGTTTTGTGGACCGTGCCCCGAATGGTCATCACGCCGCTGGCGGTGTCGGAGAGATCGCGCCGGAAGGTGCTGGATGTGAGTGCAGGATTCGAAGTTCTCATGTGGGGCGGAACGTGTGGCGGATTTTGCCGAGATTCCAAGGACTTTCGCGCGAGAGCCGCTGCACCTGGCGGGGTCGCACAATGTACGGGACGAGCTCAGGATGACTTCGCGAACCTGCTCGATTTGCTGCTCAGAAGAGGGGTGAGAGCAGGAGCAGAAGCAGCAACTTGCGGTTGCGTTCGACAAGTGCCAATCGGAGCGGGCCTGTATTGCGCATCGGAGCGGTGTCGTTTAACCAGAGGCGATGCCGCATTCCCACAAAGTCGCCAGCGAAGCTCTCGAGCATGCCCTCGAAACGCTGCGTGCGCATGGGCATCGCGTTACCGCGCCGCGCAAATCCATCCTGACGATTCTCGCCCAGGAGCACGGACCGTTTACGGCAGAAGAAATCCACCAGAATTTGCCCGCCGGTGAATGCGATCTCGTCACGGTTTATCGCACTCTCGCGGCCATGGAGGAGATCGAGATCGTGCAACGATGCGACTTTGGTGACGGCACCTATCGCTATGAATTCAATCACGCGGGGCACCACCATCATCATGTGATCTGCCGCTCGTGCCGGAGCGTCCGGGTGCTCGATGTTTGCGTGGCGGATGCCCTCGAACGCATGGCGCGCGAGATGGGTTATACGCAGGTGACGCATGCGCTGGAAATCTTCGGGATTTGTCCCGCATGTCAGAAGGCCAGCGCCGCGGCCTGATGAATCCGCGCCTTTGCTGCGGGCTGTTGTGTGCGGCCATGATCGGCGACGCAGCGGCCGCCGTCACGGCGGATGGTTTGCGCGCGGCGACCGAATATTCCGCAGCGCACAAGGGCACGCGATTGCTGGTGATTGAGCGTGGAAAAACGGTGCTCGATACTGAACAGAACGAGGGTGGGGGACCGATGCGCATTTACAGCGGGACGAAGGCATTTTGGAATCTTTGCGCCCTTGCTGCTCAGGAGCAGGGTGTGCTCGAACTCGACGAACGGGCCAGCGATACGCTGGCGGAGTGGCGCGACGACAAACGCAAGTCGCAGGTGACTCTGCGGGAATTGCTCAACTTTTCGAGCGGACTGGAGGCGGGCTTTTCCCTGCACAACGACGGATGGTCGGATCGAAATGTCTGCGCACTCGAGCTGCCCCTGGTGGGTCGGACCGGCGAAGACTTCATCTATGGGCCGGCCGGCTTGCAGGTGTTTCACGAAGTATTGAAACGGAAGCTGGCCGCCCGAAAACAAACCCCCACGGAATTCTTCGAGGTCCGAGTTTTGCGGCCGATGGGCCTGCGGCGGCAGCGCTATCTCGAAGACAAAGCGGGCAATCCACTCCTCGGCGCCGGCTTCGTCATGAGCGCTTCCGATTGGGCGAAAATGGGCCGGCTGATTTTGCGTTCCGGAGAACCCGTCTTGAGACGCGGAATGGATCAAGCGTTTCAGGGCTCATCGGCCAATCCCATGTTCGGTCTTGGCTTTTGGACCAATCATCTGGCCGCGGTGCCGGGCGCGCAGGAGGTCGATCCCGAGGAATTGCTCCACCTCAATTGGCGTCAGCAGCGCTGGAAAAGCACGTGCCTCTGTCACTCCGCGCCGCGCGATCTCGTGGCTTCGATCGGCTCTGGTGGCCAGAGGCTTTATGTCATTCCGTCGCTGGAACTCATCGTCGTCCGGCAGGGTTTCATCTCGAGTTTTTCGGACGGCCGTTTTCTTCGCGCGCTGCTCACCGGAGAGTAGCGTGACTCGATTTCAGCTTTCGTTCCCGTACTCGTCTTCGTCCGCGAATGGAGCGGCGGGATTTCGAGAAGACGAGGATGATCGTCGATTACCGGACCGGCTGTGCTCGTGGAACGGGACGGCTTTCTCCAGAGCGGGTGCCCACCATGATCACCGCTTCTTGCGGATCGTTCCGGTAGCTGAGCGCAAAATTGAGCGGAGCAGGTTTGGCCTGGGCATAAATCGCGGCCAAATCGCGCTGATAGTATTTCTGAAACAATTCAATTGGGCCGACGTAATTGCCGAAGAAGCGCAGCTTCCATTCCTGCGGATCAAAGCTCCGCCACGGAATGCCTGAATCGTCCTGGACGATGGTGCGGCAATGGTTAAGGAGAAAGCTGCGCACCGTGGAGAACTCGTCGCTGTGCATGAGATAAGACGCGGCTTTGAGGAGGCCATTACCGTCGCCGAGCCGCTCGCAAAACGGCAGCACGCCGCTGCTCCGGACACCGGCATTCGAGAGATCAGTTTTGAAATAGTAAAGGTTCTGCGGTGGGCCGGCGGCGCTGAAGGTGATCTTCACGCCCGGCGTCTGGCCGCGTCCGAGATGGCCCGACGAATCAAGTTGTACATTTTCGATGGATTGCACGGTGCAGCCCAGTCGGGCGAGGAAGAAGCACATCACTGGCACAGTTCCCTTCAGCCGTTCGTCAGCGAGATCGGTCCGCATGTCTTTGGTGATGAAATAGGAAAAACGCAGAATGGTATTGAGGGCGCGGCGTAGATTGGCCAGCGCCGGATCGATGGCGCCGGGTGGTTGTTGGGTCAGGTCCGGAAGGCTGCCGATTGGTTCCGTGGCGCAGAGGACGTAGTTCGCGGCATTTGGGAACATCGTCTTGGCGAACAGGATGTCCGGCCCGCTGAACATATAAAACATCGGACCAGCGCTGCGATGGCTGCGCCCGATGAATTCATCCGCCCACGCTCGTGCCTTCGAGAGGGCGCGCTGCTCGCATTTGTCCCAGGCCGCGTCCAGTTGCAAAGCGTGATCCTGCCAGGCGGGTGTACGGGTGTAAGGCGAAAGTGGTGAATCCGGCGGCAGCGCCAAACCCGCGACAAAGCGCGCCTGGTCATCGGCCGTGACAAAATCGCGTGCCCGGACGGAAGAAGAGACGGTGGCCAACACGAGCAGGAGGCGAGCGGCGATAAAGAACTGTTTCATGGCGGAGGCAAAGAGACCAGGGACGGCCGCCGTTTCGGCGAGAAGTGATACACGAGCAGACCCGCGCCGAGCGTGGCCAAACCAGCCAGGCTTTCGATGGGTTTGGCCGCCGCGATGTGCAACATCATCCATCCACTGATGGCGAGAAAGACGATCGGTGTGACCGGGAACCACGGCGCACGAAACGGACGATGGAGCTTCGGCTGCCGCCAGCGCAGGCGGCAAAAACCGATCACCACGAGGAAAGATGAGAGCGTGATTGCGAACTGAATATACACCAGCACTGTTTCGAACGCCGCGGTCATGATGAGCGCACAGATGATCAACCATTGCATCCACAACGCCAGGTCCGGCACGCCGTGTTGATTGCGATGCCGCATCCAATGCAGGGCCAGGAGATCCTCGCCCATCGTCGCGGCCACGCGCGGACCGATCCAGGTCATCGCGCTGATTGAGGCCACCAGCCCGAGGCAGATGAATCCGCCCACCACATTACCGCCCGCGGTACCAAAGATGTGCCGCCCGGCGATCAAGCCGATCTCAACTTCATCCTGTAACTCGGCGATTGGCGTGGTGCGCAGAAAGACCGCGTTCAAACCGAGATAGAGCAGCGTGACCAAAGCCGTGCCGCCAATGATCGCACGCGGTACGGTGCGCGCCGGATCGCGAATTTCGCCCACGATGTAAGTGGCGGCGTTCCACCCCGTGTAGGAATACATCACATAGATCAGACTGACCGCGAAAGGAGCGCTGGTGATGAGCCCAAGATCACCCGCTTTGGGGAGGAAGTGGATCGGCTGCCCCTTCCCCAATATGAATCCAGCAACGAGCAGGATTAATATGAGCACAATCTTTGTCACCGTGGCCGTGTTTTGGAAAGCGCTGCCAAAACGAAGCCCACTCAAGTGGACGAACGTGATGAAGGTCACCACGATGAGCGCCAGGATATGCGGCCCTTCCAGTGCGAGATCGATCAAAAACCCTTCAGTGTGGAGCGAGCCCAGCGCGAGACCGGTGGTTTCACCGATGGCTCCGCTGGCATACTGCCCGAGTGCCATCGCCGCCAGCGCAATGGGCGCCGCAAAACCGACCGTGACCGAGAGCCAGCCCGCCACGAATCCCAGGGCGGGATGAAGCGTGCTGCCGAGCAAATGGTATTCGCCACCGGAACGCGGGAGTGCCGCCGCCAGTTCGGCATAGCAGAGCGCTCCGCACATGGCGCACAGCCCACCCAGTGACCACAACAGCAGGACGACAAAACCCGACGGGAGCGCTCCGACTTGAAACCCGAGGCTGGTGAAGATTCCAGTTCCCACCATGTTCGAAACCACGATGGCCGACGCCGTGAAGAGTGAGATCGACGTCGTCCGCAATGGTGAGGCCGGGTTCAAGATGCCGGGGCTCTAGCGGAGATCGCCGACTGGCGAAAGGCGAAAGGCGGCGGCAATTGGGAACAAGCGGGGAGATTGTTCCCGCGTGGCGCTCCGTCGATGTCACGTGTCGCGACGGAGATGAAGCGGGCCACTTCGCGTTACAAAGTCACTGCGAACACATCAGACTCCGTCACGGATTTCGCAAACGCGGTCAGCAGGTCGATCACCTTCTGCACATCGGCGAGATCGGCCATTTCCACCACGCTATGCATGTAGCGGAGCGGGAGGGAAACCAGCCCGCAGGGAATGCCATCGCGCGTATTAAATATGACATCGGTGTCGGTGCCGCTGTAGCGCGAGCTGCTCTCGTGCTGGATCGGGATGTCCAACTTTTCTGCGCACTCGAGCAGGCGCTTGACCACGACGGGATGATTGCACGTGCCGTGCGTAATGCTCGGGCCACCGCCGAGATTCACCTCGCCGTGCACGGCGTGTTCGATGCCGGGTGTGTCGGTGGCGTGCGTCACGTCGAGCACGACGCAGACGTCCGGCCGCAAGCGATGCGCCACCATCCGGGCTCCGTGCCCGCCGATTTCCTCCTGCACGGCATTGACCGCGATCACGGTCGCCGGCACGGATTTCCGTTTCTTTCCGAGGTTCGCGATGACCTGGGAGATGATGAAACCGCCGATGCGATTATCCAACGCCCGCCCCACGATGCGCCCCTGCCCGAAGTCTTCGACGCTGTCCGAATAGACAGCCGGGTGCCCAACGCGCAGACCGAGTTTCTTCACCTCTTCCGGCTTGGAAGCACCGACATCCACATAGAGTTCGTGAATCTTCGGAGCTTTCTCGTCGTCTTTCGTGTCCTTGCGCAAATGAATGGCCGTGTTGCCGATGATTCCGCGCACCACTCCTTTCTCGCCCAGAATATCGATCCGTCGTCCGCGGGCGGTGGCCGTGTCGCTGCCTCCCACGCGATCAATGTGCAAAAAACCTTCCTTGGTGATGTGCTTGATGATGAAGCCGATTTCATCCGCATGCGCCTCGAGCATCACGCGGCGCGGATTTTTCGAGGCGCCATCGATCGTGGCCCAGGCGGTCCCATAGGCGTCGCTTTCGACGCGATCTGCAAACTGTCGCAGATACGCGGCCCACTTACGCTGGCCGGGCAGTTCGAAGCCCGTCGGGCTGGGAGTTCCGAGGAGGTCGAAGAGGAAAGCTTTGGCGTCGGCGTTCATATGTCCGGGAATCCTTGCCTGACCGGTGGCGATTTGGGGAGAAGGAATTGTCGCGGGCAGCAGCAGGCGGCCCCCCCGCAACGTCCGCAACATCCAACCATCCAACATCCAACATCCAACATCCAACATCCAACATCCAACATCCAACATCCAACATCCAACATCCAACATCCAACTGCCGGCTGCTGACTGCTGACTGCTCATAGCCCACCGCGATTCCCGGCTGGCAATCCCGATTCGTCCACCTAGTTTCGCCCGCATGTTTCCTCGTCTCCTCCTCGCGGCACTCGCCGTCAGCACTTCCACGCTGATCGCGGCCGAAAACTGGCCCCAATTTCGTGGACCCGACGGCGACGGCCACAGCGACTCTACCGGGCTGCCCGTCAAATTTGGCGAAAACGAAAACGTAAAATGGAAGACGGCGATCCACGGTCGCGGCTGGTCATCGCCGGTTATCTGGGGTTCGCAAATCTGGGTCACGACCGCGACCGAAGACGGCACCGAGCTGTCCGCGCTTTGCCTCGATAAGGAGACCGGGAAGGTTCTGCGCGACGAAGTGCTCTTCCGCGTCGCGGACCCGCAGTTTTGCCACAAATTCAACAGCTACGCTTCGCCGACGCCGGTGATCGAAGAGGGCCGAATTTACGTCACGTTTGGTTCACCGGGGACCGCCTGTCTCGACACAAAGACCGGGCAGAAGCTTTGGGAACGAACGGACTTTGTCTGCAATCACTATCGCGGCGCCGGTTCGTCGCCGATTGTATTCGAGAATCTGCTCATCATGAATTTTGACGGCAGTGATTTTCAATTTGTCGTGGCGCTCGACAAGGCGACCGGCCAGACGGTCTGGAAATCGGATCGATCGGTCGATTATCAGGATCTCGACAAGGATGGGAAACCGGAGGCGGAAGGTGATTTTCGGAAAGCTTTCTCCACGCCGACGATCATTGAGCAAAATGGAAAACCCGTTCTTCTGAGCAGCGGGGCCAAGGCGCATTACGCTTACGATCCCCGGACGGGAAAGGAACTCTGGCGGGTCGAGGAACGGGCCCAACACAGCGCGAGCACGCGCCCGGTGGCGGCCAATGGCATCGCCTACTTTCCGACTGGTTTTGGCAAGGGACAGCTCCTGGCCGTGAAACTCGGCGGGAGCGGTGTGCTCGATGACTCGCATCTTGCCTGGCGCCTCAAACGCAGCGTGCCGAATAAACCGAGCGTGACGGTGGTGGGCGATCTGTTGTTCATGATCGACGACGGTGGCATCGCGAGCTGCCTCGAGGCGAAAACCGGTGAACCGGTCTGGTCGCATCGTGTATCGGGCAATTACTCCGCCTCGCCGCTCTACGCTGAGGGCCGCATCTATGTTTTGAGCGAGGAGGGAAAAGTCGGAGTGTTCAAGGCTGGGCGCGAATTCGAGTTGCTGGCGGAAAACCAGTTTGATGACGGCTTCATGTCCTCGCCTGCGGTCTCGGGCCGGGCGCTTTATTTGCGCACGAAATCCCACCTCTACCGGGTGGAAAAATGATCCGTCGATTTCCGGAGTCGCCTTCGAGCGATCACTTCGTCATAATCCGCGGATCGTGAAAAAGAATCCCCTCCGCCTTTCGTTGACCACCGCCTTCGCGTGCTTGTTTGTGCTCGCCGGTGTTTCAGAATCACTTTGCGCCGGTGCGTTGGAATGGCCGCGTTTCCGTGGACCGGACGGCTCCGGTTTGGGAATCGGCCAGCTTCCAGATCCGATTACTGAGAAGTCGATTTTGTGGAAGGTGGAGTTGCCCGGATCTGGTCATTCTTCACCGGTTATCGCTGGCGACCGGATTTTCCTCACCGCCAATCCCGAGAAAACCGGCAGTCACGTGTTGCTCTGCCTGAAGGCGGCGGATGGAAGCGAAGTGTGGCGGAAGGAATTTCAAACCGAAACTTTTCGTCAGCATGCGGACAATAGCTATGCCAGTTCGACTCCGGCCCTGGACGATGAGCGGGTTTTCGTCACCTGGATGTCTCCCGACGGCTCCGGCATCGCCGCCCTCAGCCAGGAGGACGGCCGCGAATTATGGCGGAAGGATCTCGGACCATTCATTTCGCAGCACGGACCGGGCGTTTCACCGATTGTTGCCGATGGGCTGGTGATCATCGATTTCGATCCCGATGAGCCGGGCAGTTTTCTCGCCGCCTTTGATGTCAAAACGGGATCCGAAAAATGGCGGTGGGAGCACAAAGGAACCAAACACAGCTCGTCGACGCCTTGCATTCTCGAGACCAAGTCCGGGGCTAAACAGGTAATCACCGTGGGCAATACCATGGGCGTCACGGGCGTCGATCTGGCGACTGGCAAGGTGGCGTGGGAGCTGTCGGACGCCATGCCGTTGCGTTGTGTGGCGTCGCCTTTTCTGACGGGTAGCGGGCTCGTGATTGCCCAATGCGGGCAGGGTGCGACTGACAGCGTGGTGAAGGCGGTCCGGGTCGCGGATGATGGCAAATCGGCCAAGGTGGTTTATGAAATCGTTCGCGTCGGGGGCTATGTTCCGACGCCAATCGCGGTGGGGAAGCATTTGATCCTGTGGAAGGAAAACGGCTTCGTGACGTGCGTCGGCGCGGAGGATGGCCAACAGATATCGAGCGAGCGCGTGCCGGGAAATTATTACGGTTCGCCCGTCGCCGTGGGTAACACACTCTACAATATGTCCAAGCGCGGTGATCTGGTCGTCGTCAGCGCGGGCGAGGCCCTGAAGGAACTGGCGCGGATTCCCTTGGGTGAAGGATCGCATGCCACGCCGGCGATTTCGGGCAAACGGCTGTATTGCCGAACGTTCACGCACCTCGTCGCGATCGGAAATTAGACTTCGCTTCCGGCAACGCATCCCTCGTTCCGTTGGTGTTTTCGACCGAAAAAACGCCGGGTCTCTCGAATGAGACGCGGCGTTTGGATCGGCGAATGGGCGTTATTTGCCGGCGGGCTTTTGGGCCGGCTTCCCGCCATCTGGGCCGCCGGACCGGTGCGGGCGTCCAGCCTTCATTTCATCGAGGGTCAGGTTGCCGTCTTTGTCCTTAATCATGATTCTTGTTTGATCGATTTGCTTTTGTTTCTTTGTCGCCGCACTCCCGCGAGGCGGTTGTGGCGTGTGGTTGGAACGCCCGTGTGGGCGGTTGGTCGCGTTAAGTTTGGTAAAGGAATAGTTAAGTTTGGTGCATTGCAGCGGGAGTTACGGCTAATCCATTGGGCATGCTAAATCGCACGTTAATCTCGATCGTCATTTCGTTGATCACCGTGGTCTCTGAGCTTGCTGCTCAAGATCCCGCCAACCCTGCGGCTCCGCCGGATCGTCCGGGGCCGCCGGGAGGGTTTATGTCTTCCGAACGGAAGCTGGTGCACGAATTCGATGTCGATGGCGACGGACGGCTCGACAGCGCGGAGCGAGCCAAAGCGCGCGCCTGGCTCAAGGAAAACCCCGCTCCACGGCGCGGCTTCGGTCCTCCGGGTGGTGGCGGCAATCGCCCACCTGGTGGTGAAGGGCGTCCGGGCGGTGGTGGTCGTCCCGGACCTGGATTCTTCGGCGGTCGGGGCAATGAGGAGCCAGTAAAACCAGGGCCACAGGTTTCACCAGACGAGGTCAAAGCCGAGCCCGTGGGTTCGCTCTACGCGGCGGACACTCTCCGGACCTTGTTCTTTCAATTCGAATCCGATGACTGGGAACAGGAACTTGAAGATTTTCACGGGACGGATGTGGACGTGCCGGCCACGTTGATTGTCGACGGGCAAAAATATCCGGGCGTGGGCGTTCATTTCCGCGGCATGTCCTCCTACATGATGGTTTCGGAGGGCCACAAACGATCGTTCAATGTTTCCGTCGATCACTCGGTCAAGAAGCAGCGGCTCGATGGCTACAAAACGCTTAATCTTCTGAATTCGCACGAAGATGAAACGTTTCTGAGCAGCGTCCTGTATTCGCAAATAGCGCGGAATTACTTGCCGGCTCCGAAGGCAAATTTCGTGCGGGTGGTCATCAATGGCGAAAGCTGGGGCGTTTACGTGAATCAACAGCAATTCAACAAGGATTTCGTGCAGGAGAATTTCAAAACGGGCAAGGGCGCCCGCTGGAAAGTTCGCGGATCACCAATGGCGCAAGGCGGGTTGGACTATCGTGGCGAAGATGTCGCCGAATACGAGAAACACTATGAAATGAAAGACGGTGACAAAGACGACTGGCAGGCCCTGATCGAGCTGTGCCAGAAGCTCGAACAAACGCCGCCCGATCAGCTCGAAGCCGCGCTCGCACCGATGCTCGATATCGATGAGGCGCTTTGGTTTCTCGCGCTCGATTGCGTTTTGATCAATGGCGACGGCTATTGGGTGCGGGCCAGCGACTACAGCATCTATCGGGGCAAAGGTGGCCAGTTCCATGTGATTCCAAACGATATGAACGAGGCATTCCGCCCACCAGGTGGGCCTGGCTTTGGGCCTCCCGGCGGAGGGCGTCGGCGCGGCGGCGAGCGCCCGCCGGGACCGGATGCCAACGACGGGCCGCCTCCCGGTCCAGGCGCCGGTGCTCCTCGCCCGAACGCTGCCCCGGAACGTCCAGGCGAACCGGCTGCGTCACCCGGCGTCGCCGATCCCGCGGCGCAACCCAATGATCGCCAACCCGAACGCGGGCCTGAAGGTCGCCCGCCGGGTGGTTTCCCGGGATTTGGCAATCGGCCGCGCGTGGAAGGCGTCAAACTGGATCCGTTGGTCGGGCTCGACGACAAGACCAAGGCGCTGCGCTCGAAGCTTCTGGCTGTGCCGGCCCTCCGGGAACGCTATTTGGAGAACGTCCGCACCATCGCCGACGAATGGCTGACGTGGGAGAAGCTGGGGCCGATCGTTGCAGGCTATCGTGAACTTTTGCAGCCGGCCCTGGCTGAGGATACCCGCAAACTTTCGTCTCTCGAGAGCTTCGAGCGGTTGACTGCGGATCAGCCCGCGCCGGCTGCGGAAGAAGCCGGCGGCCGCGGCCCGCGCCAGATGGCATTGCGCACTTTCGTCGAGCAACGCCGGGACTATCTGTTGAAAGCGATCGACGAAGCGAAGGCGAATCCGCCGGTGCCGGCCAAGCAATAGACCAGACGATCCGCTATTTGTTCTTGGGGTCCAGATGGGCGTCGAGTTCTTCGGCAGTCACCGATGACTCGACGCCCTCGGCCGGCACTTCACTTTTGGTCACCCAGACGAGCGCATTCAGCACCGTCTTGCGGAAGTTATCGTTAGCCCAATTGTCGTGGAAATGCCCACCGGTAAAACCGAACCCACGGCTGCCATCTGTCCGCTCGATCGCCCACATCATCGCTTCGTTCCGGCCGCTGGCGTCCACGATGTGTTGATAGGGACCTTGCGGATAGACATAGGGACCTTTGCGCACGGCGTCGGACGGTTTCGCCACCAGAATGGGGGTAAACATCACGCCGTCCGTTTCCTTTGATCCGTCGGCATCGAAGTGGTCGGCAAAGCGCATATTGAAGTACCACTCGTCCTTAATCTGAAACGGTTTCACGCCCCGCGTGATGGGATGTTTGGGGAACGTTAGAAAATCCGGCTCCCAGATCGGATTGCAGGAGTACGCGCCTTCGTAAAAGCCGCCGATCCAACGTTTGAATTCATTGCCCGCCTGGTCGGGCACCACCTCGACTCCGTAGTGCATGCAGCCGATGCCCACTCCGCTTTTCACCCACTCGTTCACCTTCGCGATGCGCGCGCCATCGCCCTTCACAATCTCGTGGTTCGGCCCGCCATCCATGTAGAAAACCACCGCGTCCGCGCCGTCGAAGACACTTTCGTCCGCCGGCCATCCATTGAGAATGGTCTCGACCTCGAGTTCGGGCATTCCCTGCGCCAGGCACTTGGCCAGCAGTTGCACACCGGCATTGAACTCGTGCATGCGCGGAGGGTGGGAAGGTTTGCCCGCCATGAGCACCAGCTTCGTCTTGCCGTCGGGGGTTCGGGCTTGAGCAGGAACGAAAGCCAGCAGGAACGTGAGCACAGCGAGAGGGGCGCGTAGATTCATAAGAAAACCGATGGCCCAACCGTCGTAGCGATACAACCCCGGAGTCTGGGAGTCGCGTTCGAGCCTGGCTGACAAATCTTTTGCAATCGAGACGTTGTCGGTGGGCTGAGCGTCCACCACGATGGGTGCCCACTCCGAATCTTCATACTTATGAGAATCCGATTCCTCCTACTCCCCGTTCTGTTCAGCCTCGCGTCAGCCGCGCTGGCGGACACCGAAGTCGGCTTTATCGAGACCTTCGCGCTGGCGAAGGATCGTGAGGCGGCGTTGGCGCAACTCGTGCCGGGCACCGAGGACTATTACTTTTTCTCGGCGCTGCATTTTCAAAACACGAAAAACGCCGCGAAATTGAAGAGCATCCTCCAGCAGTGGGGCGAACGCTTTCCGAACTCCAGCCGGCGGCAGATCATCGAAAATCGCGCCGCCTTGCTCGGCTACGACGCCGATCCCCAGGCCACGCTGAAGTTTCTGCGCGAGCGATTGAATGTGGACCTCAATCATGTCCAACGAGCGCGTGACCAGAATCCGGACGTGCCGACGACCCTCGACCAGGCCAAAATCGCCCGGAGCGTGTTTTTGGCGAAAGCTTTGAGGGACGATGGATTGGGTGGTTTCTCGGCGGCCGCGCTTGAACAACTCGTGCGCGACGGTACGGAATTGCGTCCGGCGCAGCGGCGCGCCTTGCTGGCCAAGCTCACGCGGCCGGACGTGCCGGGGCTGGTCGAGCTGATCGCCCAGGATTTGAAAACGCCGGAAAGCAAGGGCTTCGGCGAGTTCGCGATTCATCGGGCTTTGCTGCCGGATCAGTTGACTGCTTTGCAAAAGGCGGTGCCGACGCTGGCGGAAAATGAAGCGTTTGTGCTGTCGCGGTTGCAAAAACTTCTGCCCAGCGCGGACGTCGATCTCGAGTTCAATCGCCCGGAAAAAGACGCCTGGCTGACCCGTGCCTGGAACTACGTCAAGACGCTGCCGCCGGCGTTCAATACGCTCAAGGCCGCTCTCCTGCGGCAGCGGCTCGAGTTCGATCGCCAGCGCGGCGTCTACAACAAAGACCTCTTCGTGGAATACCTGAAACTGCCGCGGCCGTTTCCCTACGTGAACCCGCGTTTTCTCCAGACCGGCGAACTGGCGCGCTTTCCCGTGGCACAGGATCGTGGCTTCACGGAGCAATCCTTACCGATTCCACCGATCAATCAGGACGAGTGGTTGGTGCGCGATTATTTCCTGCACTTCTTTGTCGAGGAAGATTCGTGGACGAGCTACGCACAATGGGTTCGTGACACCTGGTTGAAGCCGGTTTTTGCCGAGGCCAAGATCGTCAATGGCGTTGGTGATCCGGAGAAGTGGGCATCGCTCATTTCGCCCGCTGCGTTTCAGCGTTTGAAAGACCGGGTCGATGTTGAGTTCGCGCCGACGAACCAGACTGACCACGCGCCGGATGATGCCGTCGCCATCGATATCTTCGTCAAAAACGCGCCGCAGCTCCTCGTGAAAATCTACGAGATAAACGCGCTCTCCTATTTCCTCGCTGAGAAAAAGCAGATCAACACGGATCTCAATCTCGACGGCCTCGTGGCGAACTCGGAACGCACGGAAAATTTTGGCAATGACGCCGCCTCGAGCAATCCCTTCCGGCGGACGCTCCGGAGCTTCAAATTTCCCGAACTGAAAGGTCGCGGGGCCTGGATGGTGGAATTCATCGGCGGCGGCAAATCAAGCCGAGCGCTCATTCGCAAAGGGCAGTGGTCGATCATTACCCAAGCGGGTCCGGCGGGCGATCTGCTCACCGTGCTCGACGAGCAAAAGCAGCCGGTGAAAGACGCTGCAGTCTGGCTCGATGGCCGGAAGTTCACCGCCGACGAAAAGACGGGACGCGTGCTCGTGCCCTTTACGACGCAGCCCGGACGGCAACCGGTGATTCTCGCGAATGCCGATGGCACCTTCGCGTCACTCACGGATTTCGAGCATCACGCGGAGAACTATGTGCTCGACGCGCAAATCCACGTCGAGCGTGAGCAACTTTTGGCGGGCAAGGAGGCGACGCTGATCATCCGCGCGACACTGCTGGTGAACGACGCGAAGATCTCGATGGATCTCCTGAAGGAGCCCAAGCTAACCCTGCGGACGAAGACGTTGGACGGCGTTGAAACCAGCCAGGAAATCACCGATTTAAAATTCGAGCCGGGTAAGGACTTCACGCATCAATTCAAGGTTCCAGAGCGGCTGGCATCGCTCGCGGTTAACTTGTCCGGCGACGTTGAGGTACTCTCGGAAGGTGGAAAAAAACAGGCTCTGAGCGCGTCCAAAAGTTGGGATGTGAATCGGATCGATCTCACGCCCGCGGTTCGTGACGGCTACCTGAGCAAGTTTGATGGATCTTATGTGTACGAGCTGCTTGGCAAGAATGGCGAACCCATCGCGGGTGAGCAGGTGATGTTTAGATTTGGCCAAGAGGAGTTTATTGAACAAAACGTCGATGTCCCGCTTCGTACGGATGAGCGCGGCCGGATCGAACTCGGCCCTTTGCAAGAGATCGCTACAGTGGTGGGGGAACCGGCGAACGGTATCCGGCGCGATTGGAAGTTGGATTCTGCGTGGGTCACGCGCCCGAGTCTTATCCAGGCCAAATCCGGGGATCCCATCCAGATTCCGTGGTCGCGTCCCATCGAGCCCGGAAGTGTTTCGTTGCTCGAGACACGGGCCGGAACCTTTGTCGCGGATCGATCCGACACGCTGGTCCTTCCGCCCGCGAACACGCTCAAACAGGGCACGCCCGTCGCGTTTCTCGTAATCTCGAAGCTGCCGCCGGGCGATTACTCGCTCCGTTTGCGCGTGAACGGTGAGGATTCCGATATCGCCATCCGCGTTACGGACGGAAAGATGGTAGAGAATTGGCTCATCAGCGACAGCCGCGAACTCGAGATCCGCGATGTCGCTCCGCTCAATATTACTGGCGTGGCGGCCACACCGGATGCGGTCGAAATCACCGTCGCGAACGCCACGCCCTTCACGCGAGTGCACATCGCTGCTTCGCGTTTTCTCCCGCGCCCTTCGCTCGTCGAACTAGGCGGTTTTGAGCGGTTTGGCCCCGCCGCGGCCACTCCCGAGCGACTGCCCAACCTGTATTCCGGCGAACGCAGTATCGGTGATGAGTATCGCTACATTCTGGATCGCCAGTATGCACAAAAGTTCCCGGGCAATATGCTCAATCGGCCGGGGCTCATTCTCAACCCGTGGGAGAAGCGATCTACCGACGCCGAGGCACTTTCGCAAAGTGGTAAAGAGGCTGCGAAACCGGCGCCCGGGGCACGTCCACGCCAGGCGATGCCCGCCGCGGACGCTTCGTTTGGTGCAGCCGCATTATCTGTTGCAGGCGAAGCGGAACAATCTCCCGATCTTGATTTCCTAGCCACCGCGGCGCCGCTGGTGCTCAACCTCAAGCCCGACGAAAAGGGTGTCGTGCGCATCGACCGGAAACTGCTGGGCGATCGGCAATACATCCAGGTTTATGCCGAGGATCTGAATCAGGCGGTGTGGGATACTCTGGCGCTCGATGAAGTGCCGACACAGTTCCAGGATTTGCGGCTCACCCGCATTCTCGATCCCGCCAAGCCGTTCACGGAAAAGAAGGAAGTGTCGCTGTTGAACAAAGGCGAAAAGCTGGCCATCGCCGATATTCTCACCAGCGAGATCGAATCCTACGACACGCTCAGCGGAATCTTCAGCCTCTACACCACGCTCAGCGGCGACGCGAATCTCGCGAAGTTCGCCTGGCTCATGCAATGGCCTCAGCTTCCTGACGCCGAGAAACGCGCGAAGTATTCCGAGTTTGCCTGCCACGAGCTGAATTTCTTCCTCTCACGCAAAGATCCGCAGTTCTTCACCGCCGTGGTGCAGCCTTATCTGCGGAACAAGAAGGACAAAACCTTCATGGACGAGTTCCTCATTCGGCGCAGATTTGAAAGGCTATCTCGAGCCCTGGGCTTATGGACGGCTGAATGTGGTCGAGCGCGCTTTGCTTGGCTTGCGGCTGCCGGATGAAGCTGCACGCGCAGCGCGTCATTTGCGCGAGTTGTGGGAATTGCTGCCGCCGGATCCGGAAGAGCATGACCGGCTGTTTGACGTGGCGTTGCGGGGACGCTCATTGGCTGGGGAGGATCGGATGGCGGGGGAATTCGCTGTCGCACAAGACGCTGCCGCCAGCATGATGGCGCCCCTCGAAGTTGCGTCGGTTCCCCGAGCGCCGGCGTCGATGGCTGAGGCGAGATCGGGGCGTTTCAAAGGCGAAGCCTTGGCGCGGAAGGCGGCACCTGTCGAAGCAGATCAAAAGGTGAAACTGGCGGTGGATGCGCTCGCTTTGGCGGATGGCGTCGAAGTTCAGGAGCGTTTGGCCGAAGTGCGCGGGCTTGGGGCGGAGACGGCAATGTTTTTCGATACGAATCAGGCGCAGGTGCAGCGGGCTCAGGCGCTCGCGCTGGCCTATTACCGCAAGCTCGGCCCGACCAAGGAATGGGCGGAGAACAATTACTATCAACTGCCCATCGAGCAGCAAAATGCGGATCTCGTATCGATCAACGGGTTCTGGCGGGACTTCGCCGCGTGGGTCGCCGATGGTGCGAAAGCACCGTTTCTTTCCCAAAACATCGCCGAGGCGCATCGCAACTTTACCGAGATGATGCTGGCGCTGGCGGTGACCGATTTGCCCTTTGACGCGCCCAAACACGAAACCAAAGCGGAGGGCGGCAGTTTCACGCTTACGGCTGGGGGACCGACAATCGTCTTTCACCAGGAAATCAAACCCGCCCAGCCCGCGCCCGAGGCAATTCAATTACTCGTCAGCCAGAACTTCTTCCGCGAAAACGACCGCTTTACGCATGAGGGCAATGAACAGGTCGAGAAATATGTAACTGAGGAATTTCTCAGCGGCGTGGTCTATGGGTCGAATATCATCGTCACCAATCCCACCTCGGCGACGCAAAAAGTTGAAATCCTCATGCAGATTCCGCAGGGCGCTTTGCCGGTGAATGGCAGCAAAGCCACCGACAGCAAGCACGTGCGGCTCGAACCTTACACCACGCAAAAACTCGATCAGTTCTTTTACTTCCCGGCGCCGCGCGAGCAGGCCTTCCCACAATACCCGGTGCACGTGGCCGAGAACGAAGCCATCGTCGGTGCGGCGAAGCCATTTCTGTTTAAGGTGGTGCCGCAGCTCACGAAGATCGACAAGGCGAGCTGGACCTACGTTTCGCAATTTGGCACCGACGCTGAGGTGTTTGCTTTTCTATCGGAGCACAATGTCCAGCGGCTCGATCTCGAACAGATCGCCTGGCGGGCGCGGAAGGACGCCGCTTTCTTTCAGAAACTAGTGAGCGTGCTCGCTGCGGATCACGTCTGGAGCGAACCCATCTACCGTTATGCGCTGGTGCACAACACGCTCGAGCCGCTGCGGCAATGGCTCGAGCACCGCGATGATTTCGTCGCGCAATGCGGTGACTGGCTGGACTCCAAGCCCCTGCGCATCGATCCGATTGAGCGGCGCGCTTACGAGCACCTCGAGTATTCTCCACTCGTGAATCAACGCATTCATCAGCTCGGCGCCGAGCCGCGAATCGCCAACGGTGTCTTGCGGGATCAATATCAACATCTGCTGAACATCCTGGCCTGCAAACCGGCCCTCGAGTCCATGGACGAGATGAGCGTTGTTTATTATCTCTTCCTCCAGGATCGGGTGGCGGAAGCGCTGCCGCGCTTCCGCGCCATCGATGCCGCGGCATTGCCAACGAAGCTCCAGCACGATTACTTCCGCTGCTATGCCGGTTTCTATGAGGAAAAACTGCCCGAGGCGCGGCAGATTGCAGCTCAGTATGCGGATTATCGCGTGGATCGCTGGCGGAAACTTTTCGCGGAAGTGACGGCCCAACTTGATGAGATCGAGGGAAAAGCGGTGGCGCGAGCTGATGATGACCAGCCGAACCGTGATCTGCAGCAAGCAGCTTTGGCGGCGGCGGAACCGACCTTTAACTTCAAAGTCGAGAACCGGACGATTTCGTTGAACTACAAGAATCTGAAGCAGGTGACCATGAACTATTACCTCATGGATCCGGAGTTCCTCTTCAGCGCCAATCCATTCGTCAGCGAGGATTCAACGCGGTTTTCATTTATCAAACCGACCATGAGCAAAGTGCAGGTCCTGCCCGCGGACGCGGATCAATTCGACATTCCGCTGCCGGCCGAATTTGCCCGGGCAAATGTGCTCGTCGAAGTTCTCGCCGCGGGCCAGCGTAAAGCGGAAGCCTATCATGCCAACAGCTTCCGGCTGGCCATGGCAGAGAATTATGGACGTCTCGAAGTGCGCGATGCGGAGAACAAGGCGGTGAGCAAGGCGTATGTGAAAGTCTATGCGCGGTTGCGGGGCGGGGTGATTCGTTACTTTAAGGATGGCTATACCGATCTGCGCGGGAAATTTGACTACGCGAGCTTGAACAGCAGTGAGCAAACGCCCGCACCTCCGCAACCGCCGGTGCCTGTGGCCAAGGGCGGAGCGGATGCAAGCAATCTCGCTTACCAAATGCTTAAGCCAGGCGAGTTGGATCAGGTCGAACGTTTTGCGGTCCTGGTCCTGAGCGAACAAAACGGTGCAGCGGTCAAGGAGGCGAGTCCGCCGACGCAGTAGACGCATTCGTCATCCTGAGTGGAGCGAAGCGGAGTCGAAGGACCCGGCTGCCATCTCGATGGCGCCAGCGTAAACAATCTTTTGCAGTCGCGCTTCAAATTGATATCGGCTTTCACACATTGGAGCCGGGTCCTTCGACTTCGGCGCTGTGCGCCTGCGCTCAGGATGACGATCGAGGTCGCTTCGCGCTCTGTTCGACCCAGCCACTGTTCTCCTGCGGGAATGGCGCGATTACCTCAGTTTGTAAATCGCGCCGGCATCATCTTCCGAGAGCAACTGCGCTGACTGCTGCCACGGCTGGGTCGAGTCGGGATAGGCGGCGGCTTCTTCTCGGCCCCAAAACAGGTAATCGGCTCCCAAGGCACGCGCTTTGTCCTGCCAGCCGTCCTCGCCGCGGAGAATGGACGTTACGGCCGCCTCACGATCGTGACGATCCAGGCCGTGACTCCACACGTGTCCTGGGTAGCCAAGCGTGAGCAGACGGCCATTGAGGAGCAGGGGATGATTATAAGTGGGATGCGCGACGAAAACCGCGGTGGCAGGAATCGGTTTCAGGGCGGCGGCGACGGCATCGAGTTCTGAACGCACGGCGAACGGATAGCCGTTTTCCCTTTCACTCAAGCCACCAAAGAGGGAAACGGCGCCGGAGAAGAAGAGCACGACGATGGCGACGATCCGCGCCGGCTCCGGCATTGGCGCGAGCACATCGCGCCGCAGGACGGGAAGGATCATCAAATAGCTCCAGAACATTAGCTTGGTATTGTCCCAGGCCCAGGGTGCGAATTTGACAAAACAACAGATGAGGAAAATTCCGAGCGCCGGAACGAGCAGCAACGCGGCATCGCGCTGGCGCATGACGATCGTTTCGTAAATGAGCGTGCCCACGAGGATGGGCAGGAGACCGAAATTCATGAGCCAAAAGATCAGGAAATTCTGGTCGCCCTGCATCCATCCCGGCTGCCATCCCAAGAGAGACGGGCCGCTAAAACCATCCGTAATCCTCCACACCAACAGCGAAGCGGGCAGGAAGGCCGCTGCCACGACCCATCCGAGATGCCGGCGGGCGCGGGCCAGCGCAAGAAACCAGACCGCGGCAACGGCGGAGAGGAATAAAAAGGTGTGCAGATGGAAAAGTGGCATGGCGGCGTAGAGCAGCACCTCGCTCCAGGCCGGCAACGTCCAGTGATCGGGCCAGCCGAGGAACCGATTGCGCCAACTGGCGAGCAGCAGCAGCCCGGCGGGCAGGGCGTAGAGGAGGCCGCGTTGCGTCACGAATAATGCGAGGGGCAGGCTTTTCCACGCGACCTCGGTACCATCTGTCCAGACGAGGTCACTTTGATAATCGACCAGTTGGCCTCGCCAGAAAATTGCGAATCCAAACAAACCACCGGCGAAGAGAAAGCCCGCGACCGCGAACCCTCGATCCCATTTCCACAACGCCGCGAGCGTGCAAGCGGACGCGACCAGACCGACCCAGATAAATCCGCGGAAAACTTCCACGCCGAGGAGTGACAGAAGGGCGTTCAGCAAATCGGTGCCGATCGGATAGGTGAGGGGCATACCGGAAAAGATGGGGTTCTCGGGCCAGAACGGGCCGCCATTGGCGAGCAGACGTACGTAGGTGAGGTGCAGCGAATAATCGCCGAGGTTGTTCGGGGACAGGACAATCAGCGCATCGCCGTCGGCATAGACGAGCCAAAGAAACGCCCGCAGGGCAAAGACGATAAAACAACCGACGGCCACGCCTTCCCAGGTGCCCATGCGCGGCAGGCGGGCTCGCGTTTTGCGCATTTGCCACAGCGCGATTCCGCTGACGACAAGGCCAGCTAGAACTGCTCCCCACGCGATGCCGACGGTGAGACGACCCAGCAGCGTTGCCAGCGCCGTGGCCATGAGTCCTGCCGTTGCTGCCGCCAGCAGGATGGCCGTCGCGAACTTCATTTCGCCTCCTTCTCCTCTTCGAGGTCACGTAATAACTCGCCTTCTGCCGTGACGAATTCCGGCTCCCGCCCGGGGAAATAATCACGAAACGTGTCCGCGCGGAGATATAGCATTTGCGTGTCGGGTGCCATACCGCGGAGGCGCAGCGGTGTTTTGAAATAGTCGTGCTGCAAAGCGTCTTCAATCCGATCGACCGCAGTAGCGTCCACGAGCAACCAGGTCGCATCCATCGGCTCCGGATTCCCCGCCTCATCGTCCCAGGTGATTTGGGTGTAGTCACCGAGCAGCCACCGGAGCGGGTGCTGCTCGGGCTGAATGACGTGAGCGGATCGATGCAGCGCCATGGGGTCGCGCTTTTCCAACCAGCGCAGTGGCCCCAGCAGGAGGTCAATATCCCGCCGCGTCTGCACATAGACATACGGTTCGGCGTAGTCGGGCTGGTCGTCAGAGCCGGCGTAATGACGGAAATTAAGGTCCACGCTCGCACTGAACGAGAAGGCGCACACGAGGGCGGCCCCCACGCCAGAGATCCAGTTGTCCACGCGATGACGTGTCCATCCGACGGCCTGACCGAAGAAGAAAAAGAACGGCCAGATAATCGAGATCAGGCACCACGGTGTTTTGTAGGCGACGATGCAGTAACCCGCGAACGTGCCCCCGGTGGCGATGGCGAGAAACCGGGCCCGCCGATCAGCGTGCGGCCAAAGCAATCCGGCCGAGGCCGCGAGCCCGATGAGTGCGGTCCATTCATAAACAGACATCAGTTGAAACCAATACGTCCACGGCTTCTCGTGGCCGCTGGCGCTCGTCATGCCAGTGTCTGTCCAGATCGCATAGGCATCAAAGATTCCGCGCAAACTTGCCGGATCGAGCAGGCATGCGGAGTAGAAAAAGACGATGAGCGCAAGCGTCACGGCGGCGACATTGCCGGCCTCAATCGCGGACCATTTCTGTATCGCCACGGGCTCCGGCGTGGAGGGCGACCAGCGCTCCCAAAGCCATATGGCTGGCACGGCCAGCGCCAGCGCGATCCCGTGAATGATCCAGGTTTCCTTGGTCAGAATCATGCCCGCTACCCCCATCCCAACCGCCCACAGGCCGCGCCGCGAACCATCCTGCCACAAGCGCAGGAGACCCCAAACCGCGATCATTTGGAAAAGCACGAGCCACGATTCATGGATGGCGTAGCGCCCATAGAAAACCATGCCTGGAGAAACCGCCATGGCCAGCGCCGCCCATCGACAGACGGACTTTGGAAAGAATCGGCGATAGCCCCGGAGCACCAGCACCACCGCGCCCAGGCTCGCGAGGGCCAACGGCAGACGCAGAACCCACGGAGCGCGCCCGAGCAGGGTTTGCGCGACAAACAGGACATAGAAATGCAGCGGGCCGTGAAAATTGGATGGGTCGTATTGGAAAATGCCCGTATGCGTGATCGAATCGACGAACCAGCCATTGACGCCCTCATCGAAGTGCGGCGGTTTGAGATTCAACCAAGCCAGTCGAAGAACCGCCGCCAGCGCCACGATCGCGGCGTCGATCCACCACTCCGCGCAGCGCCACGGTTGGGAAAAGGTAGGTTCGGCGGCGCCGGGCACGTCTCGATCGAACGTTGCGTCGGGGCTCGGCCCCGTGTTGTCTTCCCCGCCTTTTCCCGCCCTCATGTCGGTCTCCATCGTCATCCCCGCCTATCAGGAGGCGCACCGACTTCCCCGGACGCTCGAGCGAATCGTCGCATGGAGGAAGAAATGGGATTTCGAGGTCGAAGTGATCATCGTGGTGGAGCCGGGAACGGATACCACCCGCGAGATTGCCAGCGCGGTCGCGGCGCGCGAGAGGAATTTTCGGATGCTGACGTATCCCGAGCGCCGGGGCAAAGGCCACGCTGTGCGCACGGGAATGCGGGAGGCGAAGGGCGAGTTCATTTTCTACATGGACGCCGACCTCAGCGTGCCCATCAGCGAGGTTGATGGTTTCCTGACGTTCTTCTGCGAGCACCTGGAAATCGATGTGCTGTTCGGGAATCGCCAGCATGCGAAAAGCCGCATCAGCCGTCGGCAATCCTGGCTGCGCGATCATCTCGGGCAGACCTTCAATATTATCCTGCACGCCCTCGGCGCGACCCAGGTCCGCGATACACAGTGCGGTTTCAAAGCGTTTCGCCGTGAAGCCGCTCGTGCCATCTTCGCGCGCCAGCAACTCGACGGGTTCGCTTTCGACGTGGAAGTCCTGCTACTGGCGGAGCATCTCGGCTACCGCGTCGCGGATCTTCCCGTCGAGTGGATCAATTCACCGGAGAGCAAAGTCAGCCTCTTCCGCGACAGCGCGCGCATGCTCTGGGACGCGCTGCGCGTTCGGCGCCTGGTGGCCGAGAATCTCAATGACGGATGAATGTGCGCCCCGGGCCTGAGCCCGACTTGGCCACTCCGGACGAGGATGACTTTGAACCTTTGAACTAACGGGCTTTGAAAAAAGTGCGTGGTGGTCCCTTTGCAAATTGTTAAAGACTTCATCGGGTTTACGAGAATATGAAATTTCATTACTCGACTTGGCCGGGACGGTGTCCCTCAAGGGTATGCGGTATCTGGATGTTTCGGGCGGGAATTTTCGCGCTGGTGCGCACAAGTCGTCGAAATGTTCGCGTGGCGCCCAGCGGATTCCTCCGCAAACCCGAACCCTCGATTTCCTCCTCCCTATGAAACGATCCTTTATTGTCCAGATTTCGGCGTGGCCCTTTGCGCTATTGGTGCTGTTTGCCGTCGAGGCCCGCTCGGACGAAGTCGAACTCGCCCAAGCGCGCCTGCATCGGCTCCAGACCGTTTGCGATCAAGGGCTCGCCAATCTCGACCGCACACTTACTGGCGCCTCTGATGTCGAATGGCGCGACGCGATTGGCGCGTGGCGCGAGCGGCATGCTGATACGCTCGCGGACCTCCATGAGTTGGAACGCTGGATCGCGGAGCACGCGCCCGCTGCCGAGGCGTCCCGGCCCGACGAGCCTCCGGTGTCCGCCGATACGTCCGCCGCCGTCCGTCCGGCGCTCGAGGAGGCGCGCCGACTCCGTCTCGAAATGGCGCAGGTGCAATACCAGTGGCGCAAGGCGAGTGCGATCGAACGCCGCAACGCTTCCCACGCTTGGATGGAGAAAAACGTCAGCCGCCTCGCCGCCAATGCCGCCCAACTCCGCGCGGTGCTCGGGGCTCAGAATCCTCCGTTGATCATTCCCACAACGCCTGTTTTGCCGCCGGAATTGGAGCCGGAAGTCTGCCGCCGTTTGGTGGATCGTGCCGCCCTGAATGTGGAGCTGGCAAACCTGAGCAATCAACTTCGCGACGCCAGCCCTGCGGAAAGGCGGGATGCCCTCGGGGACTGGCATCACAGCCGTGAGCAACGCCTCCGTGCCACCAACCAGTGAATTTCTCTTCTCTTCACTCACCTCAAAATCCAACCGCCCATAACCCCACAACCCAATGCTTCCCATGAAAACGTCCCTCACCCTCCTCCGTTACACACTCGCCGCCGGCGCGGCATTCATTGTTCACCCGCTTACAAATGTGCGCGCGGATGATGACGTCATCGTGAATGGCGCAAACACCACCATCCAACTGCGCATTGACGGAATCGTCATCGCCAATGGGCCCGCGGATTTGAACACAACTCCGTTGCCCAGCACCTTGGATCTCGTGGGCACGCGCATGTTTTGGTCACCTCGCAAAGCCGCGTTCCGGGTAGGTGCGGTAAGTTCCAACGGCTCCTACGGACCGTGGGGAGTGAGCCAACTCGGCCTGTATTCCTTCGCAACCGGGTTGGACACGAGAGCCACGGGCAGCTATTCGTTTGCGGCAGGCTATCTCTCCGACGCTTCGGGCGACGGCTCCATCGCGATGGGCAAATGGGCAGATACCGGTTACGGGCCTGAGATCGCCATCGGCACCAGCGCCCATGCTTATAATTATTCCGCTGCACTAGGCCAGAGCGTCACCGCCGACTACACTTCGACGGCGATCGGCCACTCTACCAGCGCCACCGCTTTCTGCTCGACGGCTTTGGGCGTGTTAAATGTCGCCGATGGTGAATACGCGACCGCGCTCGGATATTTCACCACCGCGCGCGCCTACGGCTCGACCGTCGTCGGGCGCTATAATGTCCCGCAGGGCAACCCCAGCATGCCGGTTAACACCGATGCGGTTTTCGTGGTCGGCAATGGCACCGCATCGTATTCCCGCTCCGACGCCTTCACCGTTTATAAAAGTGGCGATGCCTATTTCTCCGGAACCCTCCGGGTCGAGCGGCGGGGCGATATTCCAATGTTTGGCGAAGAATGAGTGTCTCATTGCGGGTTGTGAATCGCACTGCGAACCTGTTTCTTGAATGAATCCGGAAACGTCGGCCAGCTCAAGGCAATCGGGACGCTCTTTTATATGACAGCGCAGCGAAATGGGTAAGTGTGCCAAATAATGCTGACCCAAAGAACAAAGAGTTGTGGAGATGGTTTAATTTGGGTTGCGCTCACGAGGTCGGCCATCAGCTGTCGCTTTCTACACGAAATCCTGACGTGCCAGATTCTCGCGCTCAAAACCATGATAGCGGACCATGGCCTTATTCTCCTAAGCCGACGAAAGCAGCCCCGCCCGGCCTTCAGGCTGAGCCGAATCGCGGTGTCATGCATATTCGCGAGCGAGACACAGGCTCGACCGAGTGGCTTCGCCACGAGGATTGGATCCGTGCGTCAGAACGGGCGACTTTAAAAAAGGTCAATCCAGGGAAGAACTGGGAGCCCAGGAATAAGCATCCCGATAACGACCCATGAGTTTACTTCTTGTTCTGACGCTCGCGGGGGTGATGGCGCTTCCGCCTCTTTCTAAGGATGAGATAGCAAAAGCAGAAAACCTGCAAACGAACACCTTTGCTAGTGTAGATGGCAAAGGTTCATCTCAAGCGCGAATTGATGCTCTTACTGACGATGAGCGACAACTACTCGTCAGGTTTTTCCATGCTGATCTCGACCTCTCGCGAAGAAGCGGTCGATCAGAAAGCTCGCTGCACTCAAGTCCCAGCGCCGTGAAACTCGCACGATTGGACGATCCGTGGGGATTGGACGCGTTCGCGCGGACATTCAGAAACCGGCCGCGCGAGGACTGGCATTATCAATTCAATTTTGTTCGCAACGCGAAACTGATCGCGATGGTGGGTGACCTGCTCTTCAAAAATGATGTATATGAGGCAGGTGACGATCTCGGCTTTTTGCCCACCCAAAGCACAACAGCTGATGGCATCATTCAGACTCTCATGTATGCACAACAGTTTCAACCGGACATCAATCAGTGGGGAAAGGAATTGTCTGATGCATATCGTAAGGGCGACGGCGAGGTTCTCACCATTCTGCGCGAATGGTATCGAGCGAATGAGCCGAAGCTTCTCGCGCAAGCATTCACGGATATCCGGCCGGGCCGGAGGCCGAATACAGCCGTTCCGGAGGCCAATCCGCCCAGAGCTGAGACGTCAACGGCAGCGCCGACGGAATCTATTCCAAGACCGGCAGCATCGATTCCCCAGCGACAGCCGAAGTCATACGTTGTTGAAGTCGTGGCCTTCGCTGCGCTCGTATTGCTTGGCGCATTGATTGTTTTCTTTAGGCGGCGCGTTTAGCCACCCGCCCCTCTTGCCCTTGGCCGTATCCAAAAGTTGACGGGAATCAGAAGACTGGCGTTATGTTTTGGCATGAGAGCGACTTCGGGACCGAATGGCTCCGCCATGAAGATTGGGAACGTGCATCAGGAACCGCTGCTTCGAAAAAGGCGGTGGGGCTCAATTGGCCGCCAACAGATCGCTCTCCGAATTAAACCTAATGAGTTTACTTATCCTAGTTGTTGCGGCTAATATAATTGCTCTGCCTCCGTTGGCCAGCGACGAGGTCAAGCGTGCACAGACGCTAGATCGGGAGACATTCAGTAGCCGCGACGGTTTGGGCGTCAATCAAGCGCGAATCGACGCCCTACTGGAAGCTGATCGGGAGTTGTTGATTGCGCTTTACCACTTCCATCTTCAACGGGAGCGCCAACAAGGGCGGTCAGAACGCTCTCTTAGTTCACTCTTTTTGGCACTTAAGCTCGCTAGACTCGATGACCAATGGGGACTTGAATCGTTTGCGATGCAATTCAGAGAAAGACCTCGTGGTGCATGGGACTACAAATTCAAATTTATACGAAACGCAAAACTGATCCCGCTGGTGGGCGACCTCCTTTTTAAGAACGAAGTCTATGAGGAGCATGGCGATCTCGGATTTCTTCCAACCCAAGGCACAACCGCTGAAGGAATTATCGAAACTCTAAAATACGCACCCCAATTCCGGCCCGACGTGAGCCAATGGGGACAGGAATTAGACCGTGCGGCTCGCAAAGGCAGTGGTGGCGTGCTTACTATCCTGCGCGAATGGTATCGGGAAAACGAAGAGAAGCTTCGGGCCGGTCGCTTCCTTGAAGTGCGTCCGGGCCAAACTCCGCAACGAACCGTCGGCGCGGAAAGCGAGAGTGTGTCGGCCGACGCACAAGAGGCTGCGCCCGCTCTCCTTAAGCCAGAACCGATGAGCGTTGCGGCGGTTCCTCTGAAAGAAAGTGAGTCATATTTTATCGAAAGCGTTGCTGTGGCCGCCCTCGCTTTGCTCGCAGGGCTGCTCTTCTTTTGGAAGCGACGCAAAATAAAGGGGTTGTGAAGGGGTCACATCTGGAATCGGCGCTGAGATAAAGGCGAATGGGATCAATGGGCTGGTTGGCGGCGGCCTGACACGGCAGATGTCGAGGGATTTGTGGACGCTGAGGCATGGTCTGAAGGATGGCTTCCAGTCGCCGATGCTCGGCGATGGCGTCCCGATACAAGGGCGCCTGCTCCGCGGAGAGGGCGACGGTGACGGTCCGGGCTTTGACAGCTCCAGTGCAGGGCCGAGCGCCAGGCGGCTTGTGCATGGGTCTCCTGGGGAGATCCAGCTAAAAGGGAGCGGAACTCTCCTCGTTTTGGTCATAGAACGGCTGCGGAGAGAGCTTCGGAGAGGGATAGGAGTTTTTGTTTCATGATTCGTCAGCTTTAATAGATCGGAGCGTATCTACGTGTTTCCCATGCGTGAGGCCACTCCTTTTTTTCACGCTTTCAAACATTTGCTCTTCGGGCGCGCCCCACGCTCTCTGGCCCATTGGTGTGCCTCTCCGGGACATAAGCCACTTCCCTCGGTGGCTCCGCGCCTTATTCGGGCATGTGACCCGATGCTCTGCTCGGCCCTGCAGCGAGCGGCACGGGCGGCCGCAGCGCAATCAGCACGGGCGTGGCTGCGGCCTCTGCTCCAGTTACTACAGCAACAGCGCTACAGCCATTGCGGTGCGCAAGATGCAGGCCTGGGCCAGCTCGAGGCCTGAACGATCCCGCTTCCACGGCCGCCTATTGCGGCGCACGGCTGCGTCTGGCCCTCGACGCGCTGCGCGAAGTCCACGAGCACCTCGTGGATCGGCTCGAAGCGAACGCTCCCTCCGAAACCTCTGGCATGCGCGCAGAATCAAGATCGTCGACGGCACTAACCTTTCCATGCGCGACACCCCGGAAAACCAGGAACTTTGGCCCCAGCGCTCGGGCCAAAAGCGCGGCTGCTAGGCTTTCCCATGATGAAGCTGGTGGGGCTCTTTTACCTGGCCAGCGGAGCCTTGCTGCGCGTGGCCGAAGGCGATCTCCACATCCATGAAAGCAGGCTCTTCGCGCGGCTTTGGCACGCGCTCGAGCGCGCAGATGTCATCCTCGCGGACCGCGGCTTCTGCTCCTTCTTTGCGCTCGCTTCCCTCCTGCGCGAAGGCGTTGATAGCGTTATGCGTTTGCACAGGCCCGCGCCGTGGAGGCTCGCAAAGGCAAAGTCCTTGGCCCCGGCGACCGGCTCGTAACCTGGACCAAACGCGCGCAGCGCAGCGCCGCCTGGCCCGCCGCGGACTTCGCCGCGCTGCCAGCGACGCTGACGCTGCGGCAGATCACCCTCTACCTTAGCATCCCCGGCTATCGGACCCACAAAGTGATTCTGGTTACCACCCTGCGGGACGCCGAACTCTACCCCGCGGAGGATCTGCGCGCCTCTATGCGCAACGCTGGAGTGTGGAGCTGCATTTTCGGGAGATCAAAACGCTGCTGCGCCTGGACGTGCTGCGGTGCAAAACCGCGGCCATGATCGAGCGGGAACTCTCCCTCCACCTCATCGCCTATAACCTGGTGCGCTGCCTGATGCAGCAAGCCTCCATCATTCACCATGTGGATCTGAGTAGCCTGAGCTTCAAGGGCAGCCTCGACACCCTGGCGCATTTTGCGGACGCGATTCACGCCTTGCAGCACCGCGCCCGCAAGCAGGCCGTGATGATGGCAGAAATGCTCGCCATCATCGCCGCAGACCCGCTCCCCATCCGCCCCTTTCGCAGCGAGCCGCGCGTGAAACGACGCGCAGAAACTTATCGCTTGATAGACAAACCCCCGCCACCAAATAGGCCCGCTACCACGCGCAAGGAAGGCGTCGAAATTAATTCCAAATCTTCTCGTTCAACTTGCTTGAGGGGCATCGGGGTCAGTTGAAGGGCATCGGGGTCAGGTTGAGGGTAAGCGGGGTCAGGTCTTTGCATTCAACCTAAAGCCGGGATTGGAGAAGACTGTTTTTCTGCGCAAGGAGCTGCTGTGATGAGGGATGCCGCTGCAAATCTATCCCGTGCCGGCTCACCCTGGGGGTGAGTCTGTTTTCACTCCCAATCCATCGCCGCCGCTAGCGTGGCCGGTGGATACGCCCGGCGGGCGCTACTTTGCGGAGCTCGATCTCGATGCGCCGGTCACCCGCGAGGGGCAGCTCATTTTCTTCGCGCAGTTTTTGCACACCGGCGGGCTCTGGGAGCGGCTCCTGGCCCACTGCCCGCTGCGCTACGAGGGCAATCGGGCCAGCGGCGTGACCAATGTCGTCGGCACCGCGGCGCTTTCGATCCTGTGCGGGCACTGGCGTTACGCGCACATCAATGCCGTGCGCGGCGACACGCTCAATCCGCCGCTCCTCTCGGCATGAGCCATGTGGTCAGCGAAGACGTGGTGCGCCGGGCAATGAAGCGCATCGAGGAAAGCGCCGGCCTCTCGTGGCTCTCGGGCGAGCTGCGGGCGTGCGTGGAGCCGGTCTTGAGCCAGCCTTGGATCCTGGACATCGACGTGACGGTCAAGCCGCTCTACGGCCATCAGCAAGGCGCGCAGATCGGCCACAACCCGCACAAGCCTGGACGCCCGAGCCACGCCTATCACAGCTACTTCATGGCCAACACGCGCCTGTGCCTGGGCGTGGAAGTGCGCGGGGGCAAAGAACACGCGGGCCGGCACGGGCTGCCGGGGCTGTGGTCGCTGCTTGAGGGGCTGCCGCGCACGCACTGGCCGGCCTTTGTGCGTGGTGACTGCGGCTATGGCAATGAAGTGCGCTCAAGGAGTGCGAGGAGCGCGCGCTGCCCGCGTTTTTCAAACTGCGGCACACGGCGAAAGTCAAAACGCTGCTCGCGCACGTGCAGCGCGCCGGCGGCGCGTGGCAGGACGCGGGCGAGGGTTGGGAAGTGTGCGAGGCGCGCCTGCGGCTGAGCGGCTGGAGCCGGGAGCGGCGCGTCGTGCTCGTGCGCGAGCGGCCGGCCCTCGCGCCCGTCGGCGAGAACGCACGGCGCCGGCGCGACAGCCTCGGCCCCGTGCTGCCCGGAGCCGGCGGCTGGCAAAGCCCCAGCGCTCCTTGGGCCGGACGCATCGCCGTGCTGGTCACCACGCTCGAGGAGGTCGCCTATCCCGCCACGGCCCTGGCGCGGCTTTACCGCGAGCGCGCCGACGCCGAAAACATCTACGACGAGCTGAAAAACCAATGGGGCTGGGGCGGTTTTACCACGCGGGCGCTCGGCCCCAGCCGGCTCATGGCCAACCTCGTCGCGCTGCTCTACAACTGGTGGCACCTCTACGCGCGGCTCTACGACGGCGCGCACCACCGCGAAGCCATCACCAGCCGGCCGGCCTTGCTCTGCGGCGTCGGGCGACTGACCCGGCACGGCGGCCAGAGCACCATCAAAGTCAGTTTGCAGCACGAAAAGAGCGACCTGCTCGTAGCCGCCATCACGCAGGTCAGCAACACCTTGCGCCGCTTCTGGCTCATCGCGGAGCGATGGACCCAACTCCAGCGCTGGACGCTGCTTTTGACCCACATCTTCCGCCACTGGCTCGGCGGCAAATGGCTCGGCGAACTCCCACCGGAGGCCGAACCCCTGCTCTCCGGCTGACTTCGATTCCTCGAAGCCAGAAAATCATTCGAAAACCCGCCGTCACTACCAGCGGAGCGCTATCTCATTCCCGTTTTTAGGTTCAATATTCTATTCGGTTCACGGTGCGACAGGCGGGCGTTTTGGATTGCGCCCGTGCAGGTAAGCGGGGTCAGGTTTTTGCATTCAATATTCTATTCGCATGCAGGTAAGCGGGTCGTAAGCGGGGTCAGGTCTTTGCATTCAATATTCTATTCGGTTCACCGTGCGACTGGCGGGCGTTTTGGATTGCGCCCATGGTGCGACCATTACGAATTACCTTTCCGGGAGCCTGCTATCACGTCACCGCGCGGGGGAATGAACGGCGTGTCATCATCGGGGCGACGGCGAGTGGATCAATTCGCCGGAAAGCAAAGTCAGCCTCTTCCGCGACAGCGCGCGCATGCTCTGGGACGCGCTGCGCGTTCGGAGCCTGGTGGTGGAGAATCTCAAGGACGGATGAATGTGCGCCCGGACATTCCTGCTTTATTGGGGCGACCATTCCCGTGATTCGCGTCAGGGATAAAGAAGCAGTGATTTGCTCATGCCCAAACACCCAGAGCTTCCACCTTCATTCTCAACGGACCGCGTGCCGGGATCGCGATTCGGCTCCGGGTTTCATACGACCCATTGGACGGAGGTTCTGGCCGCGCGCGGGGAGTCTGGGGATGCGCGGATGGCGATGAGCGAATTGTGCGGTGCGTACTACGAGCCAGTGCTGGCGTTTCTCCGCCGGGAAGGCAGGGACGTGGATGCGGCGCGGGAATTGGCGCACGAGTTTTTCGAGGAATTGCTGGCGGGCAATCCGTTTGCGCTGCTCGAGCGGGGACATGGGAAGTTCCGGTCGTATCTCTTGGGTGCGTTGAAACATTTTCTGTCGCGCCGCCGGGAGCATGCGGCCCGTCAACGGCGCGGAGCGTGGGGCGGAGCACGTGCCGATTGCCGAGGGTACGGATACGTCGCCGGATCTGGTGCTTCCGGACGAATCGGCTCTGCCGCCGGATGCCTGTTTCGATCAGCGCTGGGCCATTACTTTGCTCGATCACGCGCTCACGTCGCTCGAGGCGGAGTGCGCGGAGAATGGGCACGCGGATCAATTTGAAAAGCTGAAGCCGTGGCTCACCGGCGAAGCGGTGCACGGCGATCAGGCCGCGCTGGCGGCTTCGCTTGGGCTGAGTGAAAGCGCGCTCAAGTCGGCCGTGCATCGGTTGCGCCGCCGATTTCGCCAGCTGGTGAAAGCCGAGGTGGCGCGGACTTTGGCGGATCCGGCGGATGTTGATGGGGAAATGGAAGCGTTGTTTCAGGCGTTGAGCGGGGTTTAGAATTCTCTGCGCAACCATTGCGCCGCCACGCGTCAGGAACGCTGTGATGGAAAATCCGCCCCTATCTGAAACCAACGTCTGTCCTTCCTGCGGTGCCACCCTGCCCGCCGGATCGCCACAAGGGTTGTGTCCGCGTTGTCTCATGGCGGGTGCGATGGAGCCGACTGCATCGCCTGATGCCGCACCCGTGCGTACACCGAGTATCGAGGAAGTGCGGGCCGCCTTTCCGCAGTTTGAGGTGATCGAGCTGATTGGACGCGGCGGGATGGGTGCGGTCTTCAAGGCGCGGCAGCCCCAGCTGGATCGCGTTGGTGGCGTTGAAAATTCTGGCGCCGACGAGCACGCCCGATGAGCGGTTTGCCGAACGATTTCAGCGCGAAGCTCAGGCACTGGCGAAGCTCAGCCATCCGGGGATCGTCACGGTGCATGACTTCGGGCAGGCGAACGGTTTTTTCTATCTGCTGATGGAATTCGTGGATGGCGTGAATCTGCGGCAGGCATTAAAGGCCGAACGATTCTCGCCCGAGCAGGCGCTCGCCGTGGTGCCGCCGATCTGCGAAGCGCTCCAGTATGCGCACGAGCGGGGGATCGTGCATCGCGATATCAAGCCGGAGAACCTGCTCCTGGATAAGGACGGCCGGGTGAAAATCGCCGACTTCGGCATCGCCCGCATCCTGGGAGCGAATGAACCGACGTTGGCGGGGGCTGCGCCGGGCGGTGATCTCACGGAGGCCTCGACGCTCGGCACGCCGAAGTACATGGCGCCCGAGCAGCGCGAGGCGCCGCGGACCGTGGACAGCCGGGCGGACATCTATTCCCTCGGCGTCGTGCTTTACGAACTGCTGACGGGTGAATTGCCGACGGCAAATCTCGAGCCCCCCTCACGCAAGGTGCAGGTGGACGTGCGGCTCGATGAGATTGTCTTGCGCGCGCTCGAGAAGACGCCGGAACTGCGGTTTCAGACGGCGGCAGACTTTCGCACGCAGGTGGAAACACTCGCGATCGGGGCGTCTTCGAACGCCCGTCGATCCGATTCTCCCCCGGCCGGTGCGACCTCCTGGACTCGATCGCCGTGGCTGGTTGTGGCCGCCGTCCTGCTCGTCTTGCTGGGCGTGGTGGCGCCTATTATTTTGTCCATTTCGGCGGCGCGCGCAGAGGCCATGCGGCAGCGTGCCCTCGCCCAGCAACAGTTGGTGATCGCGTTGGAGAACGAGAAACAGCGCGCTCGTGCGGCGGAACTTGAAAATGAGCTCGCGGTCATGCGGAAAAGTCAGACCACACCCGACGCAAAGGAATCGCCGCGTTTACAGGACGAGATCGACCGGGTGGAAACCGAGCTGAGATCCATCCAGGCAAACACCGCATCCGCCACGAGGTCTGAGCCGATCCCTGGTGCGTCAGGCGTTGGGATCTCGCTGGGCGGCATTGTTCTGATCATGTTGCCCCTCATCATACTTTTGGGGGGGACAATGCTGGGATGGCGGCAATTGCGCTTCCTGCGCGCGCACCCAAAACCTCGTCCCGGCGTCGGCTTCGCACTGGTGGCGGCTCTGTTCCTTCCGCTCATCCTCGTCGATCTCGTGGTTGGGTTTGTCTTCCTGTTTCCGTTCAATCACGGGGAGTGGGTAAATCTCGGCCTGGTCCTGGCTGGCCTGGCAGTGATTGCCGCTGATATCTGGATTATTCGCCGGGTTCTACGCTGGTTGAACGATCCCAATGGGCAAACGAACCCGCCGGGTGGCGTGAGCATGCGGCTGTTGATTGGGATCCTCCTGGTGGTGTTGGCGATCATTTTTCTTGGCGTCTTTGCCTCAAGGCGCGAGGCCGTGATGTCCGGTCCGAAGGTCGCGATCGCGATTAGCGATGCCCGAATTGAGGACGGATCTGCCATTTTCAAATATGCGGCGGAACCGGACAAGGGATGGGATGTTTGGCTGGTGGCGACGCAATGGGAGCCATCGAAGCCGGGCGAAAAGGCAGATCGTGAGAGGGGGCGGCAGACTCGGGTTTTGTCTGGCAAAGGCACTTTCAAGGTGCAACTCGGAACGCTCGGGGCGCTCGGTGATCACGCCCGGGGACGACTGGAAGCGGCGATGCTGGGGTTGCAGAAAGACAAGCTCGTCATTACGCCCAGCCGCAGTGTGGGTTTGTTTGAGGTGACAACCACCGAGGGCGAGCGGATTTCCGCCGCGCTCGAGCTGCGACCCAAGGCCGAGATCGAATCGAGTCCGGCGCATCAAATCTACCTGCGGGAACTGTCCGTCGAACCGACCCAAGGGCAGGCCGCCATGAGTTTCGACGTTATCTCGTACGCCGAAGGCTATGATCTGGCCGTCGAAACGACCGGGGCCGATGTCGAGCAAGTGCGCGCGGATGGGACGCCGCTGGGGCCACCCGAAGGCGGCAGGTTGCGGACAATCGATGCTGAATCGAAACAAACGTTTTTGGTTATTCCGGCCGGATCGAGCGCCAACCTGAGATGGAAATTTTCCCCGATCGCATCGGGCGGAAATCCGCGCGTCCGATCGCCGCGAACGAAGCAGAGCTGCTCTGTTACGACCGCAGCCCCGCTGCCACTATTCGACCAAATGGACCGATCCACCGGGGCGCGGGTAACGGCCACCGTTCGCTTGAGCCCGCACGCCATCGAGCCGACGGCTGCTTCAGAATCCGGCCGCTAAGACGGACCGAGGCGATGGTCTCCACTCCAACGTGGCGAAGGTGCGAGCGAGCGTCGCGCTCGGAAGATTCGCTCACACAAGCGGCAGGAGTTTGGACGCGATGAGGGTCAGGATGAGACCGATGACGGAATTCACCGTCAGCAGCACGGTCCAACTGCGCAGGGTTTCGCGCTCGGTCATGCCGCTGAGTCGGCCGACGACCCAGAAACCGCTGTCGTTCATCCACGAGCAACTGAAGGCGCCGAACCCGACGCCGAGGAATAGGTACATCTTGTGATACGGCAACGTGGCGTCGCCTAAAATCGGCACCAGCAGTGACGACGCTGTGATCATGGCCACCGTGGCTGACCCGACGGCGATGCGCATGACCACGGCGATGAGCCATCCGAGCAGGATCAGACTGACGCCGGATCCCTCGGTCAGCGTTTTGATCGCGTCGCCGACGCCCGCATTCTTGATCATGCCGCCAAAAGCGCCGCCCGCTGCGGTGATGAGAATGATTACGCCCGCCGTTTCGATCGGCGGTCCGAGCAGGCTTTGCACATCGCGCAACCGCGCCTTCCGTTGCCGAGCCAGGACCCAAAGCGCAATCATGGTGCCGAACATCAGGGCGACATTCTTGTTTCCCAAAAAGAGCACGATTTTCGCCCACTCCGGGAGCGATTCGGGAGCGACGTTGGCGTTTGAGAGCTTGGCAAACGAGGCCAGGCTGATGAGGAGGATCGGAAGGATGACCGGCGCGATACTGGCCATGAAGGACGGCAACTCAGACTCGGGTTTGTCGGAAATCCCGCGCAGTTCCTCGAGCGTCGCACCCGGGGTATCGCGCAGCGGCACTTCGGTTCCGGCATTGATGGCTTTGGCCACGAAATAGCCGAGGCCGCACGGGATGATTCCGGCCAGAATGCCCCACAGCAGCGACGCACCGGCGTCCACCTTGAAAGCGTCGACCATGTAAAGCGGGCCCGGATGCGGGATCGTCAGCGAATGGGTCATCACGCCCCCGCAACAAATGCACATGACGTAGAGCAGGTAATCCTTGCCGGTTCGCAGACGCAGCGCCATGGCCAGCGGCACCATGAGCATGAACATGGTGTCGAAAAAGATCGGGATGCTGAGGAAATACGTGCTGGCGAGGATGGCCAACGCGGCGCGTTTCTCGCCAAAAACAGCGAGAAATCGCCGGACTACTTTGTCCGCCGCCCCGCTTTCCATCAGGCATAGACCGACAATGGCCGCCAGCCCAATCGAGATGGCCACGGACTTGGCGGCGTTGCCGAATTCGACCGACGTCAGCTCCACGGCCGCCACCCATTGATTGGCATGGGCGTCGTAGCCATTAACCGTACCTGAGGGAAACTCCGGCGTGAGAAACCCAGCCAGAAAAGCGGCCAGGATGAGCGCCAGGAACGGATGAAGTCGGAAGACGGAGATCATCAGGATCACCGCCGCGATACAGATAAATAGAATGCCGAAGGGCCACAGGGAGGTGGATGCAGCAGCGAGGAGCGGGAGGAACATGGGGCGGATTGTTTAGCGATTCGAGCGCCATCGGGGAACCCCGAAAGCGATCTCGTTCGGAACCCTGCTTTTGCTCAAGAATCTGGCGTAGGACCGGTCGAGGAAAAAACTCGGAGGACTCGGAGATGACAAAAGGGGTGATTGCAGGTGAGAATGCGCCATCATGCCTTCCGATCATGCTTCTGATGCCACCGCGATAACCGCCCCTTCCGGCATGGTTCAACCCGGGAATTTTCGCCGTGGCGATCGGGATCAAGCGGCGGCGCAGGAGCACGCGAATGGCGAGCACCAGCACGAACATGATCGCGATGAATGGAAGCCGCAGCTCGCAGCCAGCTTTCTTTGCCTGGTGCTCGGGCTGGCGGGTTACTTCGTGGGTCAAGGACCGATCTCGCTGGCCTGCTATGCGGCTGCTTACTTGGCCGGGGCTTGGTTCGTGGTTGGAGAAGTTTGGGAGTTGGCACGGCAGCGCACGCTCGACGTCCATTTTCTCATGCTCGCGGTGGCGGCGGGAGCCGCGGCGATTGGAAAATGGGGCGAAGGCACGGTATTGCTGTTCCTCTTTTCGTTCGCTGGCGCGCTCGAACACTTCGCGATGGCCCGGACGCAGAATGCCATCGAATCACTTTTCCATGCGGCGCCAAAGACGGCGACTGTCATCGCGCCATTCGGAGCCGAGCGAATCGTGGCGGTGGATGAACTGACGCCAGGGCTCGTGCTGCGGGTGAAGCCAGGCGAGCTTTTTCCCGTGGACGCTGAGGTGATCAAAGGCGAGAGCGCCGCAGATGAATCGACGCTGACGGGCGAGGCGACGCCGGTGGACAAGCATCTTGGTGATCCTGTATTGGCGGGGACGATGAACCTGTGGGGTGCGGTCGAGGTGCGGGTCCTGCGTCCGGCAAAGGAAAGTGCGCTCCAAAAGATCATTCATCTCATCCAGCATGCGCAACGCAGCAAGGCGCCGTCGCAGCGGTTCACGGACCGATTTGGCTCCCGCTATACGCTCTCCATTCTGAGTCTGACCGTCGTGATGTTTTTTGTCTGGTGGCTGGGCCTGGGGCACGTGCCCTTTAGCTCGGACACCGGAGAGCCGAGCGCATTTTATCATGCCATGACGCTCCTGGTCGTGGCCTCGCCCTGCGCGCTGGTCCTGTCGATTCCGTCGGCCATTCTCGCTGCCATCGCGAGCGGCGCCCGGCAGGGAATTCTTTTTCGAGGTGGTGCCGCGGTCGAGGAACTGGCTGAGGTCAAGGTCGTGGCCATGGATAAAACCGGAACGCTGACCACGGGTGAGTTGCGGGTCGAACAGATCGAAAGTTTTCCGGCTGGTCACGAGTCGGAGATCCTGCGGCTTGCGGCCAGCCTCGAACAAAATTCCACGCATCCCCTGGCACGCGCGATCGTCCGGCACGCCAAACGGGAGCGGGTGGAAATGGTCGAGATCGAGGATTTCGAGCAAACCTCGGGCTTTGGACTGCGCGCTCGCGTCGAGGGAAAGGAAGTCCGCCTCGGTCGGCGCAATTGGGCCCAGGATCCGAGCCATGAATCGTGTCGCGCGGTGGCGGTACCGACGCATCCAGGTGTTTCCGAAGTCTGGGTAACGACTGGCTCGGTTTGCGGTCGCATTCTGCTGCGTGATGAAGTGCGGCCACAATCGCGTCAGCTCGTGCAATTGTTGCATCAATACGGTCTGCGCACGCTGGTGTTGACGGGCGATCGTGAGGAGGCTGCGGAGCCCATGCGGGCGGAGACTGGAATCAACGAGGTGCGCGCCGGTCTCAAGCCCGAGGATAAACTGAAGATCATCGAGGATTTCGGTCGGGCTGGAGAGAAGGCGGCCATGATCGGCGACGGCGTGAACGATGCGCCGAGCCTGGCTGCAGCGCACGTGGGCGTGGCGATGGGTGCGCGCGGCAGTGACGCAGCACTCGAACAAGCCGAAGTCGTTTTAATGCACGACCGGCTCGAAAACTTTCTCACCGCCTACGAATTGAGCCTTCGGGCGCGGAAGGTGATTCGCCAGAATCTCGGTCTTTCGCTCGGAGTCATCATCGTGCTGGTGTTGCTGGCTTTGGCGGAAAGTATACCGCTCACCATCGGTGTGCTGGGCCATGAAGGCAGCACCGTTGTGGTCGTTTTGAACAGCCTGCGCCTTCTGCGCAAGACACCAGTCGCCAGGACCTGACGGCGAATTGTGCCGTGGACGGCGGCCAATTTGCTCGCCAGCGGTGCGCGCGCGGCGCAGCTTGGCCGGCATCATGTCCACCGAAGAATCCGGGTCTCCAGCCGCTGGTTCGTCGCGCCCTGCCGTCGGGCAGCGCATCGCGGATCGGTACCGGCTCGAGGAATGGATGGGGCAGGGGGGGATGGGAACCGTCTTCCGGGCCACGGACGAGACGCTCGATTTGCCAGTCGCGCTCAAGTTTCTCCACGAAGTGCTGGCGCAGGATGCCGCGGCCCTGGACGACCTCAAACGCGAAACCCGCCGCGCCTTGCAGCTCACCCATCCAAACATCGTCCGTGTGCACAGCCTGGTCGAAGATCCGGTTCGCGGACTGGCCTGTATCGCCATGGAATTTGTCCCGGGCGAGAACCTGATGCAACGCCGCTGGCGCCGGAAGCTCCCTTTTTTCGAAGTGGAGGACATCGCGATGTGGACGACGCAGCTTTGCGATGCCCTCGCCTACGCGCACGGCAAGCCGCACATCATTCATCGCGATCTGAAACCCGGCAACCTGTTGCTCGACATCGAGGATGATTTGAAAATTACCGACTTCGGCATCGCAGCCTCGGCCAACGAATCCATCACCCGGATCACGGGCAGCAATGCCGACGGCACCATGTCATATATGAGCCCGCAACAGGCGGCCGGCGAGCGCCCGCTGCCAAGCGACGATCTGTATGCGCTCGGTTCAACGCTGTATGAATTGCTCACCGGTGAACCCCCGTTCGGACGCGAGGTTGATTACGCACGGTTGCGGGATGAAATCCCGGCCTCGATCCGCGATCGCCGCCAGAAATTGCACGGATCGGGGGCACCGATTCCGACACAGTGGGAAGAAACGATTCGCGCCCTGTTGGGGAAACGTCCTGAGGATCGCCCGGCCAGCGCGCGTGAAACGGCGGAGCGCCTGGGATTGTTGAGCGATCGCGGTCAGGTGATGGCGTCTCACCAGTCGAGCCCGGAGGATGACGAGGCGGAAATGTTGACCCAGGTAGCGTCAAAATCTGAACCGCAGGAATCAATCCCCACGATGGCGGTACCGGCAGTTGCGCCTCCGGAATCGTCACCACCGGCGGCCGACAGCCCGGAAAGCAATGTGGCCGACGCAGCGCCGGCATCGGTCAATCCCTCGACGGCGGGGGAAGCGACATCCGCGGAAACTGAGGACGCCGAAGCCGAGCCGCGAAATCGCGGCCTGATAATCGCCGCTTACATTGGTCTTGGCCTCGGCGCCATCGGCATTTTGATCGCGCTGCTACGTCTATGCGGTGTCCTTTGATCCCGCGCCGGGGGCGGTGGCCATGATCGAATCGACGCCCACGTTTGCCATCGTCGGCGCCGTCAATCACGGCAAGTCATCCGTCGTCTCGACCTTGTCGGAGAACGATCAGGTTCGTATCAGTTCGATGCCGGGCGAGACTGTCGAGTGCCAGAAGTTCTGGCTCGGCGATCTGTTCGTCTTTTACGACACGCCCGGATTTCAAAATGCCATTGCGGCCCTGGAAGAACTCGCGCCCGCAGCGCAGGCGAGTGAGCCGCTGGCGGTGTTTCGAAAATTCATCGAGGAGCATCGCGGCGACAAGGCGTTCGAGGCCGAATGCGTGCTGTTTGAACCGATCATCCACGGCGCCGGCATCGTGTATGTTGTCGATGGATCCGAACCGGTCCTGGATTTGCACGCGGCGGAAATGGAAATCCTGCGCCTGACGGGGCAGCCGCGTCTGGCCGTGATCAATCGCACCAGCCGGGATGATCACGTCGCGGAATGGAAGCGCCGGCTCGGCCTGCATTTCAATGCGGTGCGCGATTTCAATGCGCATCACGCCGGATTTGGTGACCGGCTCGAACTTCTCGAAACGCTGGCCGGCATCGAGCACGGATGGAAACCCAAGCTCACCCGGGCGGTGGCCATTTTTCGCGAGGAATGGAAACAGCGGGCGTCCGACTGCGCGGAAGTGCTGATGGAACTCCTGGCGGATGCGCTGACCCACCGGGAGCGAAAAGCCGTGGCGCCAGGGGCGACGGCGCGCCGCGAGGCCGTGGCCATCGATTTGCAGGAGAAATTTCAACGCGCGATTTGTGATCGGGAACGCAAGGCGCATGAAGCAATCATCAAGCTTTACGGGCATCGTCTCGTCAAAGCGGAGGCGGTGTCGGAGCATCTGTTCGATACCGGCCTTTTCAGCGAAGAAACGTGGCGCGCGTTTGGACTCGATCCGGCGCAACTTGTTCTGGCGGCGACCATTGCCGGCGCGACGGCCGGCGCGGGCATCGATTTCGTAGTCGGCGGGCACTCCTTTTTTCTCGGCACGGTGATTGGGGCCGGGGCGGGCGCGGCGGGTGCGGCTGTGGTGGGAAAACAACGACCTGAATTGAAAGTCCGCCTGCCGTGGGACGTGCCGTGGTTGCCGGACAAATTGCACGTCGGTGGCAGCGAAGTAAGTGTTGGTCCGTATCCAGCCGTCAATTTTCCGTGGATCCTGATTGATCGTGCTTTGGCTACCTTTTGCTATGTCGCCAATCGTGCGCATGCGCGGCGCGATGAAGTGACGATCGAAACGGCAAGGTTGAAGACGTCACTGGAACAAGCCGGGATCAGTACCTCCCGCTGGCCCACCGACGAGCGGAAAACTGCCGAACGCGTTTTTGCCCGATTGCGGAAGGGCAAGGAGACATCCGAGGATTTGGCGAATCTCCGCGAATTGCTCGAGCAACACATTCAGCGGGCGAGCGAGACGCGTTTCGCGCTCGGAGAGTTGTAGCCGGCCAGGACCAGTCGGCTGGTGGACGTGTTTCGCTTGTCCGGGCCTGGGGACGGCGGGGAGATGAATGCTCAGAGTGTCTGACCTCAACGCGTCCACACGAGGCGGTCCCAAACTCCCCTCTCCAAAACCCTTTGAGATTTTGACTCAGGCGAGAAGCCGCCACAGGACAAACACTCCGACCGCCGCCATCACGGGAAAACAGCCTTTAGCCGGGGAGGCGGCGAAGCGATCGGCCGCGGACTGTCGAAGTTCCGCTTCCAGTTTCTCAACGGCTTCCTTGGATTCCTTCAAGCCCAGCCCCGTATGTTCCCGGTAAAGCTTGATTGCCTCAATCTTCTGACCCGCGAAAATCGCATCTTTCACTTTCAGTAAGTGGTCTTCGGAATTGGAATCGCTCATGGGCTGACAAATTTGAGCGTTTGGATTCGGAAATGCAATCAACGGTCCGTGGCGACATTTCGGACTTTCCCGGCGTTGCGCGTTTGTGATCTGCTTCCGCTTCCACCCCGTTCCCATGAAATCTGCATCCGCTGCCATTCTCTCCCTGTTTTCAGTCAGCTTGTTCGCCGGCGAACCCAACTCGCTGACGGATGCAGAACGCAAGGACGGTTGGCGTTTGCTCTTTGATGGCACGACGACGAAGGATTGGATTGGGCTGGGGAAGGACCGGATGCCGGACCAAGGATGGAGCGTAGAGAACGGGACCCTTCACCATACGAAAGGTGGAGGTGATATCGTGACAGCGGAGGCTTTTGAAAACTTTGAGTTCGTCTGGGAATGGAAGATTGCCGAGGTGGGCAACAGCGGTGTGAAATACAACCTGCCGGACCCGAGCAAAGGCTTGGGTTTCGAGTATCAGATGCTCGATGACGAAAATCATCCGGATGGGAAAAAAGGCGGGCGCCTGCACCAGACGGCCGGACTTTACGATCTGATCGAGCCGGCGCCGGACACGCAGGTCAATCCGCCCGGTCAATGGAATACGAGCCGTTTGGTGGTCAAAGGTCAGCACGTCGAACACTGGCTCAACGGGAAGCAAACCGTCAGTTTCGAGATGGGCAGCCCGGAGATGAAGGAGGCCATTGCCAGGAGCAAGTATCGGAGTATTCCCGGGTTCGGTGTGAAAACGAAGTCACCCATCCTTCTGCAGGATCACGGTGACGAATTCTGGGTCCGGTCCATAAAAATCCGTCCGATTTAGGAAGTTCAGTCCGGACCAGGGTGGTTTTCCAGGCGGAATTTGTTTCTGGTTATTCGCTTGATGCGGAGGGCGCTGCAGTTTTAGGAAACGTCATTTGTTCGTCGCAAAAAGGCCTTATTATCGCCATATGCCCGTAACAGTCTTCTCCACACGAGTCCGCCATTTTCAGAGTCCATACCGACCGGATTCCCCAAATTTCGTCACTTTAACGTGAATCTCGTCACTTTTTCCTTCACGCCTCTGTTGCATCTCTGATGCAGCAGTCAATCGGGAAACCATCCCGACCCTTCCACCGTAACCCCCAACCCAAACGTCTGTAACCTCAACCGAAACCTCATGATCCCCCTGCTAATGACCCCCGCAAAACAAACTCTCGTTGCCACCGCGAGCATCCTTCTCATCGCTTCCCCCGCCTTCGCGGGCCCGGTCATTGCGCCGGCACCCGAGGAAAAGGAACTCTCGATCTACGACAAGATTTGGGCGGTTCCGGTGCTGTATAAAAATCCGGAAAATCCATACATTGAAGAATTGCGATTCACCGGTCGCTTCCAACTCGACGCCTTCACCCAGGATTCCAACTTTGGGCACGAGGACGATTGGGTTATTCGGCGGACCCGTTTCGGAGTTTTTGCCAAAGTCTTGAAAGACTTCACCCTGGCGGTGGAAGTGGATTTCAATCCGCAGGTGCCTGATCCGCTCTATACGCGCCTGACCGAAGCCTACGTCGCCTGGGAACCGAACAAAGCCTTCAAACTTTCGGTCGGCAAGCTGAGCGCGAAGTTCACCATGGATGGCGCAACCTCGTCGAACAACTTGATCACGCTGGAGCGCAACAATCTGTCGAATAATCTTTGGTTCCCGAACGAGTATTTTTCAGGAGTCGCCATCTCGGGCACCCACGAAAACTGGGTGTGGAACACGGGCATCTACTCCGCCGGACGCACGAATCCGGAATTTGGAGATTTCAATGGGGGAAATTTTTGGTTGGGATCCGTCGGCTATAGTTTTGCAAAAGCGCTTGGGGTTGATAAGGCACTCCTCCGAGCGGACTATGTCTATAACCAACCGGATTTGAGCAATGATGGGACACGGTTCCTGGAAAACATCGAATCGTTGACTTTTGAACTCCAGGCAGGGAAATGGGGAGTCGGCACGAACGTGGCCGCGGGACAGGGTTTCGGAGGGCAAAGTGATCTGTGGGGCTTCGTCGTCATGCCGAGCTATAATATTACGAAGGAGCTGCAGGCGGTGGTCCGCTACACCTATTTGAGCAGTGCGGATCCCGGCGGCATTCGGTTCAATCGTTATGAGAACTATGCAACCAGCGGACGTGGCGATGAATACAACGAATTTTACGTTGGCCTGAACTACTACTTCTACGGTCAGAAACTGAAGCTGCAGACAGGGGTGGACTACGCCGACATGAATGCGGCTTCGGGATCGAGTGGCAACTACCATGGCTGGACCTGGACGACTGGATTCAGAGTCTCCTTCTGAAAACGGGCGGAACCCACACGCCTTGTCACCAAATTGTTTCGGAGGCTTCACCGCAGTGTCACGCTTTGGAGCTTGAAGAGAAGTGGCGATGTCAGTGACTGCTCGTCAGCAGCTGTGGCGTCGTTGAAACTGAACTCATGCCTGACGCCACCACTGATTCGGCCCACGAACCTGCGCGTCCGATCGGTGAAGCCATTCTCAATCGGAAGCGTTTCCGGATTCTCGGACTGACACCCGACCAGATCATCCGAACGTTTTTCCAGGGGAATGCGACGGTGGCCGTCGTCGTGCTCCTCTTGATCACCGTCTTCCTGTTTCGGGAAGGGGCGGGATTCTTCGGGCAAAATCTCAATAATCTTCGGATTTACCGCAAAGCAGGACTCGAGTACGTCGATTTCATGCGACATCAGGTCGATGCGCACACCGCCATCGGCCGGGAGATCAATGCCCTCCGGTTGGCGCAATTCCAGCGTTTGCGCGCGGAGGGACGGGATATCGCGCAGGCCAATGAAGCGCTTGCTCCGTTCGACACCTTTGCCGACGCTTATTCCGATGCGGTGGTCGATGTTCGGGGTCTGGTTTCAGATCTGACGGAAGTCGCCTCGGACATAAAGCAGCGCTACAAGATTTATGAGGATCGGCTGGAAGAGAAGGCCATGCTCGAAAATGCCGGCAAGCGAGCTGAGGCAGCGGAGGTACAGGCCACTCCTGTGGATTTCGGAGCCGAGGTTCTGACTCTGACGGGGACGTTCGAAACCTATCAGCAATTGAACGTCGATTTCGCCGCCAAACTGCGGGCGGTCCTCGAAACGGCGCCGACCATGCCGACGGCGGAGCTGCAGAAAAAGTTCGAGCGCATCCGGGAACACACGGTGGATTTCATCACGACGTTTCCGGAAATCGAGGCGTCGATGAAAGCGTGGCGTTGGGATAAACCGGTCGTTTGGTATCGCACAATTACTTCCTTTCTTTTTGGACGCCAGTGGCTGACCGCCAGTTTTTGGCAGGACTGGTATGGCATCATGCCCCTGCTGGTGGGATCGCTGCTCGTGTCGGTGATCGCCCTGGCCATCGCCGTGCCGCTGGGGGTTGCGGCGGCGATCTATGTGAGTGAAATCGCGAGCGCGAAGGAAAAGCACTTCATCAAACCTTATATCGAATTTATTTCCGCCATACCCTCGGTCGTGCTCGGTTTTTTTGGGATTGCGATCCTTGGAGAAACGCTGCGCCGAGTTTCCCAAATCGAAGCGTTGTCGTGGGTGCCTGGCTTCCCGATGAGTGAGCGGCTGAATTCGCTCACCGCCGGGTGTCTGTTGGCGTTGATGGCGGTTCCGACCATATTTTCGCTGGCGGAAGACGCCATCAATAACGTCCCCCGGCATTTCAAGGAAGCATCGTATGCTCTGGGCGCGAATCGCTTTCAGACCATTGCCCGCATCCTGGTGCCGGCGTCGCTGTCCGGCATTATTTCAGCCATCCTGCTGGGGTTTGGCCGGGTGATCGGTGAAACCATGGTGGTGCTGCTCTGTGCGGGCAATCGGATCGCCATTCCTGATTTTACCGAGGGTCTCGGCGCGTTTTTCCAGCCCGTCCACACCATGACCGGGATCATCGCGCAGGAGATGGGTGAAGTCGTGCCGGGCAATATCCACTATCGCGCCCTGTTCATGGTCGGCGTCGTGTTGTTCCTGCTCGCGCTGCTGATTAACTACGTCGCGCAGAACGTGGTGAAAAAATATCGGATCTCGATCGGATAAACCGCCATGCATGCTCCGGTCAATCCTTTCGCCCACCAAACGTCCACGGCGCGCGCCACGGAAATGGTGGCATTTGGGATCTTTCGCACCGCCACTTATGTTATCCTTCTGGCTGCTTCGGTGATCTTCGGGATCATATTTTTCCAGGGCGGCAAGACCGTATTCAAAGCGACCCCTCCATTTATCAATGTCGGGTTCATCATGGAGAGCCCGGAGACTCTGTATGTCTTCGAGTATCAGGGAAAAAAGATGGAACTGGGAGACCGCGACTTTCGGGTGTTCAAGAATGCGCACCCGGAGGTGGACGATTTACCGATCGAGACCTATTCGCACAGTGCCGGCGGCATCTGGCCATGTATCGTCGGGACATTTCAGTTGGTCGTGGGTTCGATGGCCATCGCTCTGTTCATCGGAATTAGCAGCGCCATTTACCTTAACGAATACAGCAGCGGAGGCCGTTGGGTGACCATGATTCGGCTGGCGATTTTGAATCTCGCGGGTGTGCCCTCGATTGTCTTCGGCCTGTTTGGACTGGGACTGTTCGTTCATTTCATGCCGATGCTCCAGACGTTCAATGCCCCGGCGGCATTTAGCATCCCCGTGGGATTTGGCCGTTGGCTTAACTTTACCGGATGGGGCGTTTGCCTCTTAAGCGGATGGTTTACCCTCGCGTTTATGGCTTTGCCCGTGGTGATCACGGCCAGTGAAGAATCGCTCAAAGCCGTGCCGATGGGCTTTCGCGAGGGCTCGCTGGCTTTGGGAGCCACCAAGTGGCAATCGATTCGGACCAACGTGCTGCCCTACGCGTTGCCAGGCATGTTGACTTCCTCGATTCTGGGCATTGCGCGCGTGGCCGGGGAGACGGCGCCGATCATGTTCACGGCCGCTTACGTGATGCGTGACTCCGTGGCCGGCGGAGGACTGCTGGATTCACTTTTCCAGGGAGTAATGGCGCTGCCTTATCATATTTATGTGGTCAGTTCGAAAATTCCGCAGAACGCCTACACGGAACGTGTGCAATTCGGAGCCGCCTTTGTTTTCCTCGTCCTGGTGGCGGCGATTGCCTTGTCGTCGATCCTGCTGCGTGCGAAGATGCGAAACCGCCATCGTTGGTAGCTTCTCCATGCCATGAACCTGTTCGACGAAAGACCCACGGATACCATGCCCGACGCGCCATCGACTGTTTCCAACTCGCCTTCGCTTGATGCCGATCGAGCGAGCCGGCCGATGATCGAGATCGATGAAATTGATTTTTACTACGGCGAAAACCCTGCCCTGCATCAGGTCAGTCTGAACATCCCGGCGCACAAAGTGACCGCTTTTATCGGTCCCTCGGGGTGCGGAAAATCAACGCTGCTGCGCTGCCTGAACCGCATGAACGATCTGATCGAAGGCGCCCGGATTGCGCGCGGTCAAATCCGGATTCATGGCGTGGATATTCATAGGCCGGAAGTAGACGTGATATCTCTGCGCAGGCAGGTGGGCATGGTTTTCCAAAAATCGAACCCTTTTCCCAAATCCATCTATCAGAACATCACCTACGGGTTGGAGATTCAGGGGTTAAACGATCGCAAGAAGCTCGATGAAGTCGTCGAGCGCAGCCTGCGGGGGGCGGCCCTGTGGGATGAGGTCAAGGATCGGTTGCACACGAGCGCACTGGGATTGTCCGGTGGGCAGCAACAGCGGCTTTGCATTGCGCGCGCCATCGCCGTCGAGCCGAGCATCATCCTGATGGATGAACCCTGTTCTGCCCTGGATCCAATCGCCACTTCGAAAATTGAGGAACTGATCAGCGAGCTAAAGCGCGACTACACGATCGTGATCGTGACGCACAACATGCAACAGGCGGGTCGCTGTTCGGAAAACACGGCCTTTTTCTATCTTGGGAAACTCATCGAATTCGACCGGACGGAGGCTATCTTTACCAATCCGAAACACAAACAGACTGAAGACTACATTACCGGTCGCTTCGGTTGATCACTCTGCCAAAACCAATGTTCTGGGAACAACAACTACTGGATATTCGAGAGCAGGTGCTGCTCATGAGCGGCCTGACAGAGCGAAATCTGTCCCTGGCCATGCGGGCGCTGGTCGAGCGCGACGATGCTTTATGCGATACGGTCGAATTTGAGGACACGGAAATCGACAGCCTCGAGGTCCACATCGACGAGATGGTCATCAACTATATGGCGACGCACGGTCCCATCGCCCAGGATTGCCGCTTGATGCTGACGGCTTCGAAGATCTCCTCGAACCTCGAACGGATCGGTGATCAAGCCACCACCATCGCGCGGCGGGCGCGGGAACTGAACAAGGAACCTTTGCTCAAACCATTGATCGACATTCCGGTGATGGCGGAGACCGGACTTGAAATGCTGCGTGATGCCGTGACGGCGTTGGTAGAAGGGAATCACGAGCTGGCCGTGGAGATTGTGGCGCGAGACAAGAGTGTGAATGACCTCTATCGCCAGCTTTCCCGGGAACTCACGACCTACATGATGGAGGATGCGAAGACCATTACGCGGGCGCTGAATCTTTTGACGGTGGCCAAGGCGCTCGAGCGCGTGGCGGATCATGCAACCAATATTGGTGAGGAAGTATTTTACCTGCTGAAGGCGGAGGATATCCGCCACGAGCAAGTGCTGAAGAAGTCCCACGATCGTTAATCACCCGCAGAGCCGAGATTGACCGAGACGTTTCATTCCCGTCACACGGTTGTCACAGATGGGGGGTCAGTTCCGAACGAACCGAAACCGTTAATCCTCGACCCCTGATGACAATGAAACTGACTCAATTCCTCTCTCTTCCCGTCGCCATTGCGATCGCCAGCACCTCCGCCGTTGCGGATTCATTGGTCATCAAAGGCTCAGACACTCTGGGCGCCAAGCTCGTCCCACAGCTTTCCGAGGCCTACAAAGCAAAAAAGCCCGGCGTGACTTTTGAAATTGCCGCCGAGGGCTCGACCACAGGCATTTCGGCGATTATTGATGGCACTGCGCAGATTGGAATGTCCAGCCGACCGGCCAAGGCGACGGAGGTTTCGACCGCCAAGGCGAAAGGCGTGAATCTTAAGCCGACCGTGGTCGCCTGGGATGGCATGGCCCTGATCGTGAACAAAAACAATCCCATCAATGAAATTACCAAAAAGCAGGTGGAAAAGATTTTTACCGGCGACGTGACGGACTGGAGCGCGGTTGGAGGCAAGGCGGGTAAGATTTCAATTTACACGCGGAATACTTCGTCGGGGACTTACTCGGAGTGGAAAGAAATGGCGATGAGCAAGCGCGACTATGCGCGCAGTTCCCAGAAAATGGCCGGCAATGAACAGATCGCAGCGGAGGTGGGCCGGAATCCCAATGGCGTTGGCTACGTGGGCCTCGCTTACACAAAAGCGCCCGGCATCAAAGTGGTGAAGATAGACGGCGCCGAATTGTCCGCGGCAAATGTGCGGACCAAAAAGTATCCATATTCGCGCGAAACATTTTACTACACCAACGGAGAACCGAAGGGTGAAGCGAAGGAGTTCATCGAGTTTACCCTGAGCGACGAAGGCGGGAAAGTTGTCGAGCAGGTGGGATTCGTTCCGGTGAAGTAACGCCACCATTGTCCGCGGCGAGTCGCGGAAATTCTTCGAGCGAGCCCTTCACTTGATGGGCGGCCGGCCTGTTTTATTGGGGCGTGAGTGGGCTCCGGAGAAGGAGTTAGAGATGCCCAGGGGTCATTTAGTACTTCGGCAATAAATCCGTTGCCACCCCAACCAATCCCCATAAACTCGCCCGCCCTTTCCCTATCAGTCACCCATTTATGCCATTGCTCGCAGTCAGTTTTTTGGAAAAATCAGGCCTCGTCCTGGCCATCGTTTGTTCGGTGGGCGGACTTTGTTATGCGCTTTGGCTGATCAAATCGATCATGGCGCTTTCCCCCGGAAATGAAAAGATGCAGCAGATTGCTGGTGCGATTCAGGAAGGGGCCAAAGCGTATCTTGGACGCCAGGTACGAACGGTCAGCGTGATCGCCGCCGTCATCGCGGTTTTGGTGGCGACCTTTCGCGATCTTCCGACCGCGATTGGTTTCGTCGTCGGAGCGGTCTGCTCCCTCGCCGCGGGATTTATCGGGATGCGAATTGCCGTGGTGGCCAATGTGCGAACGGCGCAAGGCGCCACCACGAATCGCCAGAATGCCTTGCGCGCTGCGTTTAACGGGGGTGCGGTAACCGGATTGCTGGTCGTCGCGCTGGCTCTACTTTCGACGAGCGTTTTTTGGGCCGTAGTTCACGCGTGGATGCCGGCCAAGGCCGTGAGCAGTCTGGTGGGAGTTGCCCTTGGAGCGTCATTGATTTCGGTTTTTGCGCGGTTGGGCGGTGGCATTTACACCAAGGCGGCCGACGTCGGGGCGGACCTCGTGGGCAAGGTCGAACAGAGTCTCGAAGAGGATGATCCGCGCAATCCGGCCACCATTGCTGACAACGTGGGCGACAATGTCGGCGACTGTGCGGGCATGGCGGCGGACGTGTTTGAAACCTATGCCGTCAGCTTGATCGGTGCGGTGCTGGTCGGCACGCTGACGGCCGGCGGCGGCGCCGCAGTGATATTCCCGTTCGTAATCGGTGGTCTCGCGATCGTGGCGTCGATCATTGGCATTGTTTTTGTGAACATCACCACTGTGAAGCCGGCGACCGCCCTCATGGGTGGAGTACTGCTGACCGGATTCCTCTGCGCGCTGATGTTTTATCCCGTCACGACCGCGATGTTTCCGGAGGGGTTGACCGTGAAGAATATCCTCGGTTCCGGCGAGCTGACGTATACTTCGGGTCAGCTCTACCTCGCGGCGCTGGCTGGCCTGCTTATGACCGGCATCGCGGTGTTGATTACCAATTACTACACCTCGACCGAATACAGCCCGGTGCGGAAGATCGCCAAGGCCAGCGAGACGGGTCACGCCACCAATATCATTGCGGGTCTGGCGACGGGACAGTTTGCCACGGCACTGCCCGTGGTTTTCATCGGGGCGGCCATCTGGACGAGCTATGCGTGTGGTGGGTTATACGGGATTGCGATCGCCGTGATGGCGATGCTCTCGATGGCGGGGATTATTATTTCCCTCGATGCCTTTGGCCCGATCACGGACAACGCGGGCGGGATCGCGACGATGAGTGAATTGCCCAAAGAGGTCCGCGCCATCACGGACGAATTGGATGCCGTGGGCAATACCATGAAGGCGGTGACGAAGGGCTACGCCATCGCGAGTGCGGGTCTGGCCGCAGTGGTCTTGTTCGGCAGCTACTTCGTCGATTTGAAGGATCACCTCGAGCATCCCGGACATCATGGCGTGCTGACTCCGGAGCAGATCGCCGACACTTTATCGTTCTCGCTGAAGGATCCCAAGGTGATGATCGGGCTGTTTATCGGGGGGTTGCTGCCGTATCTGTTCAGCGCTTTTAGTATGAGTGCGGTCGGGCGCGCGGCTGGTGCGGTGGTGACGGAAGTCCGCCGGCAAATCCAGCTGCACCCCGGGATTCTGAAAGGCACAGACACGCCGGAATACGGGGCCTGCGTGGATATCGTGACGAAAGCGGCGCTGAAGGAAATGATCGTGCCGGCGTTGTTGCCGGTGGTGGCGGTGGTCAGTGTGGCGGCGATACCGGACGGGGCCAAGATTCTGGGAGGCGTCCTCGTGGGCACCATCGTGACGGGATTATTCATGGGCATCGCCATGACCTCGAGCGGGGGCGCGTGGGACAACGCCAAGAAGTATATCGAGGAAGGCAATCATGGTGGAAAACAGAGTGAAGCTCACAAAGCGAGCATCACCGGTGATACCGTCGGCGATCCTTACAAAGACACGGCCGGGCCGGCGATCAATCCCATGATCAAAGTCGTCAATATCCTGGCCATTCTGATCATCCCGATCTTTTTCTGAGCCGGCGAACAAACGGTCGAATGCGAACTCCCTTGCGTGAGAATTGGGGCGGTTGGGAGTTTACACGATCGTCACATCCGCCATCTTGAAGGCGCGCCACCCAACCCTACACTCCGACGCCGACTCGATGAGTAGCAAAGCCGTAAACAAAAAGGTCTTAATCGCGGAGGACGAAGCTGATGTCCTCAACCTGATCGCTATGAATTTGAAGGCGGCGGGCTTTGATGTGATCAAGGCGCTGGATGGCGAAACGGCGATCCGCGAGGCGCGGGCCTCGATTCCGGCGCTCATTGTTCTCGACCTGATGCTGCCCGGGATGAGCGGTCTCGAGGTTTGCAAAGTTTTAAAACAGGACGGCGCGACCAAGCTCATCCCGATCATCATGGTCACAGCGAAGGCTGAGGAAGTGGACCGCATCGTTGGCCTGGAACTCGGCGCCGATGACTATCTGACGAAGCCGTTCAGCCCGCGGGAACTGGTCCTGCGCGTCAAATCCGTTTTGCGCCGCGTTGATACCCCGACGGACGCCGGTGATGTCCTTTCCTTCGCGGACATCCGGATCGACCGTTCGCGCTGCCGCGTCACGGTGCGTGGCAAGGAAGTCGAATTCACGGCCACTGAATTGAAGCTTTTGACGATGTTGATGGAGCGGCGCGGCCGTGTGCAAAGTCGTGACACTTTGCTCAACGATGTCTGGGGTTATGAAAGCAGTATCGACACACGCACGGTTGATACACATATCCGCCGCCTCCGGGAGAAGCTGGGCAAAACGGCCAACTGCATCGAGACGATTCGCGGGTTTGGTTACCGGATGGTCGAGTAAGGTTGCCGATGATCCAGTGGTTTCTGGTCTTCCTGCTGGCGGTCGTTTCGTTCGCTCTGCTGGCGGATTTATCGGCGGGAGCAGGCTCGCATTCGGATGTTGCTCGCCGCCCTTCGGGACATTCGGGCGGATCGGACGCCCGACCTGAAAGCAAATTCTGACGGTGCAGAATTCGCTGAACTGATCGAGGAGGTGGGTGCGCTTGCGCGCGAGCGAATCACCCTGCAAAAGGACCGTCAGGGGGAAGCGGCCAATTTTGAAGCGTTCCTCGCCACCATGGAGGAGGGGGTCCTGGTGACAGATTCGCGTCACGTGATTCGGCGCGTGAATCCGTCGCTGATCACGATGTTTTCGCTTCGGCAGAGTCCCGTGGGACAAACGGTGCTGTCGGCGCTGCGCGGGGTTGAAATTGAACGCATCATTGCGGCGACGCTCGCGACCGGCAGTCAACAACAGGCCGATCATGAAATCACGCAGGTGAAGCCAGTGCGGCATGTGGCCATGACGGCAACCCCGATGCGCCACGTTTCTGGCGAACCGCGCGTGGTCCTGATCTTGCGCGACATGACGCGCCTCCGACAGCTCGAGGACGTCCGGCGCGAGTTCGTGGCCAACGTTTCGCACGAACTGCGCACGCCTCTGGCCATCTTTCAGGGCTACCTCGAAACGTTGATCGAGACGCCGGACCTCGACCGGCCGGAAGTGGTTGAAATCCTCAACGTATTGAAACGCCATTCAAACCGGCTCAATCTCCTCGTCGAGGATTTGCTTATCCTTGCGCGGCTGGAGTCGCGCCATGAACGGATGAAGATCGAGCACATCGAACTCGGAGAATTTCTCGATGGAGCCTTGCGGGATTGGGCGCAGCGGAGCGGTGGCAAAAAGGTAAAATTGACCGTCGCGGCAGACGATGAGGAGGTGGAATTCTTTGGCGATCGCCTCCGGCTCGAGCAGGTCATGAGCAATTTGATCGATAACGCGGTGAAATACACGGAACCGGGCGGCAGCGTTTCCGTGCGCGGGGCACGGGCCGAGTGTGGGATCGAGATTAAGGTTTCGGATACGGGCATTGGCATTCCCCCGACGGATCTGCCCCATATTTTCGAGCGCTTTTATCGGGCGGATAAAGCACGCAGCCGGGATCAGGGCGGCACGGGTTTGGGTCTCTCAATCGTCAAGCACATCACCCAATCACACGGTGGAACGGTGGTGGCGGAAAGCACCTTCGGGCGCGGGACGACGATCATCGTGAAGCTGCCGCTGCGTCCGCCCCTTCCCGATGGATCAGGTGCGGAGCCAGGCGGCGAAATGGAGCCCGCCGTAGATACCGGCGAGGATGAGGCCAAGGCGCGCCTCGCCCCATAGAGCCCGCGGTTCAAACCCGCTGGGTTGCCGGCCAGGCCAGGGGCGGAGGCGGGGCAGAACGCGTGGCACGTTTCGGCAATATTCCTCGTAGGATCCGCCGAATTTGGTCCGTAGATAGCGCTCCTCCGCCGGCACGATGAAACCGTAAAGGAAGGCGAAGACAGCGAGATAGAGGGCGAAAAGAAACGGATCGCCAATCAATAGAACCATCCCCAGGCCCAGGACCACGCTGGCGAGGTAAATCGGATTGCGGACGTAGGCGAACGGTCCGCCGGTAACCAGGCGCGGGGCTTCGATCCGGGCGGTCCGGGTGTGGAGGCCCGCGCATCCGCCAGCCCAGGTGCGCAACGCGAGACCGACCAGAATCATTCCGAGTGATAACGGAACGAGCACCCGCTGGTGCTGGGCGAAAAGCCGGTGCGGTTGCACGACACAGGCGGCCAGGCCGACCGCGGCGAGGCCGATCCACAGGCGCCGGGCGAAAATGCGATTTGCGAGGGGCGCGGCCGGCGCGGCAGGGGGTTCATTGGGAATTCGGTCGGGCATTTGGAAACAAGGACGATGATCTGCTGTCGGGTTCGACGCACAGGCGAAATCTTTAGCCCGCCCCGTTTTCAACATCCCCGACATGGGAATGTTACAATAGGCAGGTTGTACCGGAACTTCGCGGGGAGCAAAGTGCGCGCGTTGCCGGTGGCTCGGGGGAATCGCCGGAAACAAAACTCAGAGGGCAGCCGGCGCTGTCGGGGGACGGTGCCGGAAATGGTGGTCTGGAGCCCGCTCTGGTCAAGTGCCAGAGCGGGCTTCGAGCTTTGCAGGGTGGTGACCCTTGAGTCGTTACCGTGGGACCGTGGCCCCAATCACCGGAGCATGGGGCGGTTACGGCCGCATTGCTTCGGTCAGTGGTGGGCGCGCCATCGTCTCTTCCCGAGATTCGTTTTCCTCCTGCTCCAATGGCGTCGCCAGCATCCCGGAGGCGAAATCTGTGATCAGTTCCACGCGGCCGTCCGTATGCTCGATCAAGGCCGAGTTGCTTTCAACCCAGTCGCCCGAGTTGAAGTAGTTCATCCCGTCGATGTTGCGAATGACTGGAGTGTGGATGTGGCCGCAGACGACGCCATCGGTGCCGGCGTCGTGAGCCATCTGAACGAGCCCATTTTCGAAGGCCCCGACAAAGTTGACGGCGCCTTTGACCCCTTTTTTTACCGCGGCGCTGAGCGACCAGAACGGCAGGCCGAGTCGCCGACGGACGAAATTCAAAGGTGAATTGAGACGGAGCAGAAACTGATATCCAACGTCGCCAATGAACGCGAGCCAGCGGGCATTCTGGACAACGGTATCCAGTTCGTGCCCGTGGACAACCAGCAGGCGGCGGCCATCCGCGGTGGTGTGGATGGCGCGCGGCATTACTTCCACGGCGCCATAGTGGCCGTAGAATCCCGCGATAAATTCGTCGTGGTTACCAGGAATATAAATGACGCGGGTTCCTTTCCGACCGGCCCGAAGGATTTTCTGGATGACGTCGTTGTGCGACTGGGGCCAATAGATCCCGCGCTTCAAGGACCAGACATCAATCAGATCCCCGACGATGTAGAGAGTGTCGAACTCGTGCGTGCGCAGGAATTGCAAAAGGGAACCGACCTGGCTGCCCCGTGTCCCCAAATGCACATCGGAAATCCACCCGGTGCGGAAATGATTCATGTTCCTTCAGCATTCTGATCCGGCCTCCAAAGTCAAAATCTCTGAAGTTCAACCCGAAAGATTTTACCACGCTGTTACATTGGCGTGATTCGTGCGGAATAATTACGTCCGATTTGTTCCCCTCGATGAAATCTCGATTTTCCCGTCCCCAAGAACCGTCTCCGAAGGATCTTCCCGAAGAAAGGCGGCGAATCGTAGAGGAAATTCTTCTGGACGCGTATCGCCGCCATGCCAGGGATCCTTTTACGATTCGGGCGGTGGATGAGGATCGGAAAGGCCGAATCGAAGAGTGCGTCCCGGGCGGACGCAGGTAAAAAAACTTTATCCACGGTGGAAATTGGGGGAGGGAAGGCCCATGTTTCGACGCTGTCCCGAAGAACCACCGGCTCTTCACTGGACAGTGACAAGCCCTCCCACTACAGAACCGACTCCTCCAAATGATACCGTATTATTCTGTCCCCCGCTTCCGACCCCTCATCGCCTCCGTGGCCAGCCTTCTCGCCTTGCCGGCCGCCACCGGCCTCGCGGGAGCCTTTTCGTGGAATAATCAGACTGGGAATTGGAGCGTCGGGTCCAATTGGGCTGGCAGCGCCTCGCCCACGGGCTCGGACGTTACCGACGTCCTGACTTTTGGAGGAAACGTGGGAACCACGGGCGTGCCCACGACTTACGTTTCGACCCAGAATATTGCGGTCACCCCCTTCCTTCTCAATCAAATTGACTTAAATGGAACCGATAACAGCGCGTCCGGCCTCACCAATACGATCGCTGGAACGGAGCTGCGACTGACCGGGACGACACCCGCCATTTTGCAAAGCGGTGCGGCGGGCTTTGCGGTAAACCTGCCCATTGACCTCGGTGCGCCGGTGGCCTTCGGCGGAAACGGAACCGGGGTGGTAACGCTGAATGGCGCACTTTCCGGGAGCAACAATATCACCAAAAACGGGACGAGCACATTTCGGTTCGGAACCGCGGGCAATGGGATTCCGTCCACAAACACGTGGTTCGGGAGCCTGACCATCAATGCCGGCACGGTGCGGTTTAACAATAATTCCGCTTCCGGTCCGACCGCACTTCGAGCCAACCCCGTCTCGCTCAATGCAGCGACTGCGACGGTATTGGTGCAGACGAACAATAGCGACGACGCGGGGGCGGGCTTGCGCTTGGGAACGCTCTCGGGCACCGGAGGTGTCGTGCAGGCGCGTCGGGAACAATCGGGCAGTGATCCCGTCAACTTTAACAGCGCGCCCATTTTAATTACGGCGATCGAGAACGGCAGCTACGCGGGCGTTGTGCGTAATAACAAGCAGGGTTCGCTGGGGACCCTTGATCAAAGTGCGCGTTTGGTCGTGCGCGGTGTCGGCGTGCAGACATTTACGGGCACCCTCGACATTGCGAACGACGTGTTCGTGGGTGGATCAGCGACGTTGGAACTGGCCGGGAACGGAACGTTGGCTGGGCAAACCGACGGTTCGATTGTTCTCAACGGCGGCACGTTTCGCATGGATAATACGGTCGTCAATTTGAACCGCTTGCGGGAAACAACGGGCACCGGACTCGATAACAATGGTGGCGGCAATTTCGTGCTTCTGGGCAATGCCAGTGGTACCACGGAGGCTTTGGGGCGCTTGCAAATGGGTGCCACGCAGCCGCGCTCCGGTGCCCTGCGGGTCGGATTGGTCCAGCCGGGATCTGCGACCGCGGCCACGGTTTTGCAATTCGCCTCTCTGCGCCGGGATAACAGCGAGTTTACGACCAGCCCGGGAAGCACCTGGCTGCCTGAATATTCCACCGTCGATTTTTCCGCCACCGGTGGGACATTAGGAACCGCCGCTAGTGGGCCGCAGGTCAAGTTCACCGTCGCGCCCACCACTCAGACTGTCGGTGGCCTTTTCACCAACACCGAAGCCGCTGCTTCCAATGCCAGCGTCGGTTGGGCCACGGTGAATGGCGACAGCTTCGCCACCTACGGCGTTTCCCTCGGCGTTGCCGCCGTCGCGACCACGGCGTTTCCTGCGGGGAGTTCTCCAACAGCCAACGCTTTGCTGACGGGCGATGGCGCGATATCCGGGGGGGCGGCATTCGCACTGAATTCGCTCAAGATCGCACCGACGGCTGCCGGCCAGTCGCTGACTCTTGCGGGTGGGGATTTGGCGACCACGGGAGTCCTCCTGGCGGGCAGCACCGATTTCAGCATCGTGAATTCCGGCGGTGGCACGGGTGGTCTGGCCGGCCAGCAACCACGCTACGTTTACGTCCAGAATGCCGGCACCACGCTGACCATCGGTGTCACGGTCAACAGGGGTGGGCAGGCACTGGTAAAAGCCGGGCATGGCACCCTCGCGTTGACCGGGAGCAACTCCGGCGGGGCATTCGCGACCGTGATCAATGAAGGAACGCTGCGGGCCGACCAGGGATCGAGCCTCTCCGGCGGTGAGCTTCGCCTGCGTGGTGGTGTCCTGGAAATCACCAGTGGAAGCTTCAGTCGCAACCTCGGCATCGGAAACAATTCGGTCAATTGGAGCGGATTCGACCCGACCGCCAATGCCGGAACTGGAAACGGCATTAGCGAAGACCGCGGCAGTGGCGGGTTTGCGGCTATTGGCCAGGACGCCACGGTCGATCTGAACACGGCCGGTGCTTCCAACCTGACGTGGGAAGACCGATTCTTCGTTAACAGCGGATACGCATTGACGTTTGGATCGGAGAACGCGAACCGCCGGGTGACGTTTCTTGATAACATCAATCTCACTGACGCCAGCACGACCGTGAATTACAACGCTCGTCAATTTCGCGTGATCGATAATCCCACGGCGACGACCGACTATGCGACGATCAGCGGGATCATATCGGGTACCGTGCAAAATGATGTTTTAAAAAGTGGCGACGGCATTCTGGAACTGAGCGGGACCAACACGTTTGCTGGCGCGACCATCGCCCACGAAGGCACGCTGCTCGTCAATGGCTCGACCACGACGAGTTTTCTGACCGATGTTCGCCCGGGAGCAATCCTGGGCGGCAAGGGAACGCTCGCCGCGTTGAAGGTGGAAAACGGTGGCAAAGTCGCCCCCGGAGATTTGCCGGGGCACGCCAGCATTCTCAGCGCTCAAAATACCACTTTCGCCGGCGGCGCTTCGGTTCTTTCGATAGAAATCGGCGGACCCTCGGCGGGTGGCGACGGCCTCACTGGCTATGACCGATTGAACATCACGGGCACCGTCGCCCTCAATGGCGCATCGCTTCAATTGCTTTCCCTCAACGGCTTTTTGGCCGCCAACGGGCAGCTCTTCTTTATTCTCAACAACGACGGCACCGACCCGGTCGTCGGCACGTTCGCGCAGGGATCCACGGTTACCGCCGGTTCTCAAATCTTCGCTATCAGCTACGCGGCAGACTTCGGATCGAATTCATTTACTGGCGGAAACGACATCGCTCTCATGCTCATTCCCGAGCCCTCCGCCGCCTCGCTGGTCTTGGCGGCCGCGCTGGGAATTGGGTCGCGCCGCCGGCGGCGCCCGCTCACGTAACTCAAACGTCACAATCCGGGGATTGACCGTGGCGACCGGCGGGAAAAGCTGGCGCACACCCCTCGACCGTGACGACCAAATCGAAAAAACCCAGCCGCAAGGCGAAGCCGCGCAAAGCCGATTTGCTGCCCACCAAGGCAACCCTGGATGGATTGAAAACGCTCCAAAAAGCGTTCCGTGATGTTTTCCAAATCTACCGGCAGGAAATCGACAATGGACTGGCTGAAATCATCGGTTCGGTCACCAAAGAGGCCACTTCCAAATCACGATCGAAGGATAATGGGCGTGATCTGAGCGAGATGCTGATCCTCCTGCGCGGGTTGAATGTGAAACCCGCCAAGGGCCGCCGCCGCGATCTCAAGAAGATCGAAAGCACGGTCAAGGACTTGCGTGATATCGTAGCCCGCTGGTAGCGCCGCCGGCTTCTACTTCGGTTCCGCCTCGCCGCAAACTTCGCGTCTCCGGCTCGCACCATTGCGGGTTCAGCCCAATGTTCCGTCTCGCATCGCTGCCGAACGCGAACCCGACCAGCGGCGAACCGAGGTCCACCCCTCGCGTCATCGTCAGCACCATAAAAAAGCGCATCCAAACAAAGTTGGATGCATCAACGTTTGGAACGCCCGGGCTTCCTTGGCACCGGGGATTGAGCCTTCGACGAAATGTTCGCGCGATAGGCCGACGAGACAGTGATGCTGGTCGGTAAAGCCTGCCAATTCGAATCCTGCCTCGAGTCCCGCTCGGGCGAGATTGGTGAAATCGACATGTTCTGGTCAGATCGAGAAAGGCCGGAGCTGCGAGGGGATCCTCGACCAGGCAATGGGATCCGCGGGCCGAAAGCATGCCGCGGTTGCGATCGAGTCGGTAATACTTCTCGTGCGCGAACCCGTAATCGATGACGCGCCGTGCCACGCGAACCGACGGCGTCGCCACTTGAGTGTTGAGCCGATCCGGTGGCGGCCCTCCCGCGCACGATCGCCACACCCTGCCTGATCACGCTGCCGCTCATCCTCGCTCCCCTCGGTTTTTTGGTTCCCCTTTCGCCCGCTCAGGACTTCCCATTCGGAGGGCAGGTGAGATATAGATTCAAGCGGGCAATCAGGAATAGGCTGCCCGGAGTCGCACCACGGCAGCTGTGCGGTTGTTTACATTGAGTTTTTCGAAAATATTCTCCAAGTGCTTTTTGACCGTGGCGGGGCTGATGAAGAGCGCGGCTGCGATTTCGCGGTTGTGTTTCCCGGCTTCGACTTCCCGCAGGATTTCGATTTCCCGCGGGGTCAGACCGAGGGAGGTCAAAGCTTCGAAATTGTCGGGAGCGGTCTTCTCCTCGAACAGCAGGATGTGGCCGGCTGAGGCGCGGTTTTCATGTTCGTTGGCGAATACTCTGATCACCAGGTTGCGGTTGCCGTTGCCCCGCACGAGTGGCTTTCGGCTGGCGCTCGATCTCATCCAGTCGCCCACTTCCTCCGGCAGCCGCCTCGCCTCCCGCCGACGCTCCTGGGGAAAGTATTTCTTCAGCCACTTCATGGCCCCCCGATTAGCAGAAACAAACCTGCCATTTTCATCGATATCGAGCACCGTCTGGCACAGACCGGCTCTGACGGACTCGTGTGCACTTACTCGCCGTGTCGCCCGGTCAAGCGCGCGAAGGTTAGCCAGGGCCAGGGCGGCGTGTGGATAAAGCAGATTGAGCATCTCCCGGTCGCGTTCCGTGAAACCGACGCGCTTCCGGTAGAGCACGATGGCTTCCGTCTCACGTGTCGGCGGGCCGAGACAGCAACCCATCTGATCCTCACACTCCAGCTCGCGGTGAAGTTCCTGATAAAGCGAGGTGCGATGCCACTCGTTCTCGCTCACGAAATCATAGACACGATGCGTATCCCCATCGCCGGTGGCCTGGTAGTGCACGATCGCGGGGTGTTCGTGGATGTGACTGAGAAACGTCTGCCAGACGGCGTCGGTGTAAAGTGGCACGGGGATGGAGATGCCCCACAATTCCGGAACGGTAGGTGCAATGTGCTCAAAGGATACCCGATCTGCTGGCACCCACTTCGCCACTTCCTCAATCACCGTCCACGGCAATTGCTTGATGTCCCGGCACTGATGAAACCGCGCCGCCGATTCGAGCGCGTGTTTGTAGTCAGTACGGGTGACGTGTGACATGGCCTCTCTCCGGGATCGGATCACAGGCGATGCCCATCCCGCGTGTGCAGAAAAATACGCCTTTCGGCGTATGGACGTAAAGCCCGCGTTTACGGAACCATCACTGGATGAAGCGGCGACCTGGATTCACCAGCGCAACCGGAAAGAAACGGGCGGACGCCGTCATCCTGAGCGGAGTGCTGCAGGAGAGATCCGGGGAGCGCACGCGCCCCCGCGTGCAGTTTTCGGCGCCCTCGCGGAAAATTCCCAGGACTCGGCGACGCCCGCAATGGTGCGCGCGTCCCTGCCGCTGGCCCGCTGCCCGGCGCGGGCGCCGGGCACGGCACGCGAGGGCGCGTGCGCTACCCTTTTTTGTCCTGCAACCGCATCGTATTCCGCGGCGCTCCGCTCACGGTGACCGGAACGGCCTTGCCGCTTTTTCGAAAAGGAAAATCCAACTCATGAAATCCAATCCCCGCATCTTCACACTCGCTCTCGCGATCGCAACGGCGCTTCTCGTGCTTTCACTACCGACCGCCCGCGCCGCTGACCAGGCGGCGACGTGGACCGGGCTCGGTGATGGCGTCAGCTATTCCGATCCCGCGAACTGGTCCACGGACCCTGCGTTTCCGAATAACAACGGGATTACCTACGACGCCGTCGTCGGCGCCGGTCTCGGTGACATCACGCTCGATGTCACGAACCTCAGCATCGATTCCCTCACTCTCGGCGCGGGCAGCACGCTCACCGATGGCAACAGTTCCTTCGCGTTCGGACTGGGCGCGGACAGCACCAACGACGGTTCGATCGAAATCTACACCCTGCGCATCGACTCCGACCTCATCATGAGCGGGACTGGCACCGTCGTTGAAGTCCGGATTCTGTCGGCAAATGCATCGACGCTGACCATCGACGCGGATCAAACCTTCACCGGGGTTACGATCGACTCCAATTTTGGCAACAACAGCGTCGTGTTGATCAACGACGGCATTCTCCAAGGAAATGGAGCCCCCTTCGCCGGCGGTGGCATCACCATCCAGGGAAGGCCCATGGTTCCGGTCGCGTTCACCCATCACGGCCTCATTCGTGCCATCAACAACTCCAGCGTCTTCATCACGTTAGCGGACGTGGTCAGCGACGGTGACTTCGTGATCGAGCCCGGCAGCACCTTCATGATGGGTCCGGGCACGCTGAGTCTCCTGGATGGCACGCAGATCGATGGCGGCGGACAGTTTTTTGTGAACGGAACGGCGCTCGATCTGACCGGCACGATCACCAGCAACGCTGACCTCGCGTTCAGCGGAGCGACGACAACGATCAACGGCAACGTGACCATCGGCGGCGCCGGAAACCTGAAAATCGAGACGGTGACGAACAGCCAGTTCACCGCCGCCACACCCGGCGACACGCTCACCATCGGGGCTGAGCAGATCGTCGGTGGAAACGGTATCGGCACCTTCGATGTCGATGTGATCCTGAGTGGCGCGGTCGAACTCACCGGCACCACCTCCAATCGGATCGAGTTCGCCGGAATCACGACCGTCAATGGTCCGGTCACCGCGGCCGGCGGCTCGTCGGTTAAATTCTCCGGCCCCATCACCGCCACCGCGCCGATCAGTGCCGACGGGAACTCCTACCTCGAGTTTCAGAATGCGGGTGCGAACGTGCCCGGCGTCGGCGGCACCGGGGCGATTCGCTTCACCGGCGGTGTGATGACCGTGATCGGCGACATCTCCGGTGTCCGCGATGTCTCGGTGATCAAGGCATTCGGCGTCGATTCCCCCGATGTCACCATCCCGCAACCCGTCACCCAGCTCCGTAATCTGACCGTCGCCTCCGGTTCGATCGATTTCCCCGCGGGCCTGGCGCAGCTGGCCAGCCTCGACGTGGACACCGGCACCATTCGGACCACCGGCACCACGACGGTAACGGGCAATATCATTTTCCGCCGCGCCGCCACGCTCGCTGGGAGCAATCCCGCGACCGACGTCGTCACTGCGCAGGGGACGAACCAGTTTCTCAGCGACTACACCTTCGACGGCATCACCTTCGATCAGGAGGCTGGCGGCCGGTGGCTTTCCAGCGGCACCGCCCTCCGTTCGATGACGCTGAGCAACGGCGCGATCTTCAACCACAACGCAGCCGATCCTGATGTGTTCGAGCTCGACACGCGCAACGGGTCCATCGTCGGCACCGGCCAGTTCAACAACGCCGGCCACCTCGTCCAGCCCGGCGTGAGCAATCAGCTCAGCGTCGAAGTCCCGCTCCACAATGCCGCCACCGGCGTCATCGACATCTCGGGACGATTTACGACCACCGGGATGCTCACCAACGACGGCGCGATCAACCTCAACACAGGTGGCTCCGCCACAAGGCTCAATATTGTCGGCAGCAGCACGATTTCCGGACCGATCAACGTAGCAAATGGATCAACGCTGCAATTCGGCGGCGGGGCGACCGACTCAAACCACGTTATCGATCGAGACAGCACAATTGGTGGGGCCGGGGCGGTCGAAATTGGTTCTCCCAGTGCGAGCGGCCATACGATTGTCGAATTCAACGGGACGTTTGATCCGCTTGAGAGCACCAGTGAGCTGAAAGTGTTAGGCAACTCAGTTTTGAACCTCAAATTCTTTGAAGACGCTACGGGCGTGATCCCGGACTTTCAATTGCCAGAGTTTGTCGAAATTCTCGGCGGCACTATCACGCTGGCAATAGAGCCGGGTCTCAGCCCGCTTGCAGAATCCGAAATCCTCCGCGCCGGGCAGACTGGGCGAGAGAGGGTTGCGAATCTCTTCGGCGTTGCTTTGAACGCGTCGGATTACAACTTCGAAGGCGGTTCCGGAGCAAGTTTCCTGGCGGGATTTATTCTGGTCCTGGACACGGTTTGGAATGTCCAGTATCTCGAAAAGACAATCGGCGGCGAAGCTCAGGAGCGATTGAAATTCAGCACGTTTGCGGCAATCATCGCGAGCGCGTCCGGCTCCAATACCGATATCTGCGCGGAGGAACTCGAAGCATCTGGGGCAGTCGCTTTAAATGCCGGGACGATCGTTTCAACTGCGACTACTATCATCCACGACGACACAACCGTCGCCCTTTCAAATGGCTCGACCGCTACTTTGAACAACACGCAAATCGGATCGTCGGTGACCTTCCGCGGCGATGGCAGCAGCATAATAAACCTGGATGGCTTGACGACATTCCCAGGACCCGCAAGTCAACTCGACCTCGATGCGATCGAGGTAAACGTTCGGGGCCGGATGGACGTGGCCCCGAATCAATTCATCTATTTGGGTGATGGCGTCGTGCTGCAGCTGACCCCCGGTGCAAGCTGCAATGTTGGGGCGGGTGGAGGCTTCAACGGTGACGGATTCATCTCCATGGAAGGCACGCCGGGGAATCCCTCGTCGCTCAACTTTCTCGATCAATCCGGAAGTAATACGGCAGCGAGCATCACAGTCGAAGGGGAAGCAGACCTTTCCGGCGTATCCGCGGAAATCTCTGCCGAAGAGAGAGAGATCTTCTTCAGCAAGGTGGTGATCGCGTCGCCCGCCCACATCATCGTCGATCCAAACCTGACAATTGGGACGGATGCGGAAATCCACTTGTCCATCGGCGGGCGCATCTCGGGGACGGAATACGACCTAATCGAGGTCGAGGAAAACCTCACGCTCGGCGGTGCGTTGTTTCTCGGCTTTCTCAACGGATTCGAGAACGACGTCACCTCCAGCGACACGTTTGAAATCTTCGCCGCCGGTCTCTCGCTCACCGGCGACTTTGCCAACGTCGCCCCCGGCGAACGCCTGTTCACCGACGACGGCTTCGGTTCCTTCGTCGTCAACTACGGCGCCGCGAGCCCGTTTCATCCAAACTCCGTCGTTCTCAGCCAGTTTGTGATCCCCGAGCCAGCCACCGGTGCGCTCATCTTCTTCGCGAGTGCGGGATTTCTCCTCCGCCGCAATCGGTCCGTCCTGACCGGATACCCAGACAAATTGGATCGGTAGTCGGTCACTACAGCTCCGTGAAGCGCAGCCGGAAAAAGCGCCCGGGGGGCAGGGCGAGATCGGGGTTGGTGATTTGGATGGTGACGGATTCCACGTTGCTCTCGCCGGGAATCGGATCGCCGGGCAGCACCGTGTAATCCGCGAGCGGGATCGCCGGCCATGCGGCAAAATCCGTGGTGCTTTCCACAGCCATCTGCACGCTCGCGGGCAGGAGCGTCGAGCGGCGGAAGGTGAGTTCCAGCATTCCTCCAACGCGCTCGATGTGCACCGCTCCCGCGCCTCCATCTGCCAGCACCGGATTGAGGCCAAAGATCCATTCGAGAAAGGTTGAGAGGCCGTCGGCTTCGCTGTCGGCAGTGGCGTCCGCATTTCCATCGGCGATCTCGGCGTCGCTAAACCACAGCCGCTGGAAGTCCGGAAAGTCGGGTGTCCCAGTCACGGAAAAGGAGAGCATCACGCGGTCCTGAGCCTCGTCGTAAACGACATTGAATGTGCCGAGCGACGCGAACGGCTGATCGATCGCGGCGAAACTGCCGGTCATTTCCCCGTCGCATTCGATCACGGCAAACGTCTCGCCTGGCGCGGGAATGTAGCCGTTGATCAGTCGCGGCCGCAACGTTCCGCCGAGCACGAGATCCCCGCCGACCTGCAGATGGTCGAAGGTTTCGCCGGCCGCACCGCCGCCGCCGATCTCGATTTCGAGGCGAGCCTCGGGCTCGAGAGTTACGTCGCCGGTAAACTCGGCCGCTCCCGGCGACGAGCCGAGTAGGACTGATGCGGCAAGACTGGCAGGACCCGTCGCCGCGATTCCCGCCGCGACTGGGCCGCCGAATTGCACCGCCGAAGTGGACGAGCCGGGCAGGACTAATCCGGCAAGACTGACAGGGCCCCCTGCCGCGACTACGGCCGGGATTGGGCCTGGGCCGCCGAGTCGCATCACCGAATTGGGCGTCGCGGTGAGATTGGATGTCAGCGAGAAGATACCGTCGGCGCCGACAATCAGGTTGCCGGAGTCCGTGTGGGATCCCTGCACCTGAATTGCATTGCCCGCACCGGCCTCGATACTTCCCGCATTGATCACCGAGTTCGTGATCGTGATCCCGGCTCCGGGGTTTCTGGCAAAAAGACCGCCACCGGCGTTGATCGCGAGTCCGGCCGCCACGGGATCGATGCGGGAGTTCGGCCCCGTGGAATTAATCGGGCCGTCAAGATTGGCCAGGCCGGAAATCCGACAGTCGCCGCTGACGACGGTGCCTGGCTGCAAGTTCAAGTTCGAGCCGGGAACATTTTGAAGCCGATGGTCCTGACGCATGAGGACGAATTGCACAGGGCCGGAATAGCTTCCGATGCGGATCGTGGCCGCGCCCGCGGGATTCAAGGATACGACGGCATCTCGAAACTCGACGTTATTGAAGATCGTATTGTTGTTCTGCGAACGAATCGTGGCCGCGATGATCGCCATTCCGTCCCCGCCGTCGATGGTCACATTGTCGAAATTGAAGATTCCGTTACCGAATGTTTCGTAGCGACAGGGGCCAATGAAGGTTGAGAACGAAGAATTCAACTGCGAGTTCTCGGCGACCCGGCACCGCGAGCCGGCTCCCATGGCGAAGTTCTGTGCGGAAATGAAAAGCACGGCAGAACCTTCGGCGCCGATTTCGCCCTGAACCGTCCAGATGTCTCCGGGCCCGCCTTCGAGTCGCAAGGTCCCGCCGGTCCCGCTGGCGATTACCGTTCCGTCGGGACCGATCGTCAAATCTCCTTTGTTCGCTCCGAAGCGTCCGGTCCCGGTGAGGCAGATATTGAGGAATACCTCCGTGTTCACGCCATCCGTGGTGATGTTTGCGAAAGGACCTCCCATCTGGATCTCGCCCTCCCCCTCGACCGTGGCGACCCCACCCGGTCCGGCGACAAAATTAACGATTGTGGTCGTGCCGTTTCCCGGAACGGCGAAGATGGCATTGTCCAAGACCGTGTTGCCCGCCAGCGTCACTCCGGCACCGCTTTCGATTCGGATGCCGTCGCCGAACAGTGTCCCATTCTCCATGTTCACATTACGGAGTGCCAGATCACCTCCCAGACCGGTGCCCACGGCGCCGTCGGTGAGCGTGACATTCTCGAGCGTTACATTGTCGGAAGTATCGGCTGCGAACATGACGTTCTGCACGTCCAGATGCGAGCCGCTGAAGCCGAAGAAACCAATGGTTCCGCCCGGCTGAAAGGATAGTGCCGCAGGGTTCGCCGCGCCGTTGATTCGGTTTCCGAGCCCGCGCCCGTCCACGTAAACTCCGCCGCCGGAATCGACCAGGTTTCTGGCGATCGAAATGTTGAAAACCTGACCCGTCAGCGCGGGATCAATGGTGATAATCTTGCCGAGGTAACCTTCGGGAGGAACCTTCTCCAGCGCCTTGCCCAAGCCCAGCCCGTTGGCCGTTCCATCGTCCTGGTCATCGGTCACCGTCACCACGCAGTCCGGGATCTCGCCCGGATCGAGTCCCGTGTGCGCATCGATTTCATCGGTCGAACTGATCCCAAGCGAGGACGCATCCACCACGACTTTGGGTGCCGTGGGATAGACCTGCAGCACTCCATCGCCTCCCCGAGCTTCGGCGACGGCGCGGGTAGGCGAACCGCGGGCGAGGGAAATCCAGATCAGCACCTCCGGGCCGAGGCCTTGCGGCCGTGGCAGTCCGGTCGGGTTGGTCCCCACGGACAGGGCATCGATGACGTCGCCCGCCACCAGCCCCATGTCCGCTGACGTGGCGAAGACCTCGGGCGGGCCGCCGGGGTTTCGCACAATATAGACCGTCGCTGGATCGCGGGCGCCACCGGGAGGGAACGTGACATAGAGCGGATAGAGGCCGGTCGAGACGATCCGACGCGCGAGGCCGTCGAGTTCCGATTGTCCCGGCTGCGGGGTCAGGTTGTGGATCGGCGCGTTTGAAATGAGATACGGACCGCGCAGGACTCTGATGTTTCCGCGAAATTGGACGAAATCGACGCCGAACTTGTCGCCCGCCGCGCCGTCGAGCAGGACCTGCTGGGCGATCGGAGCCCCGGCTCCGACAGAAGCGGCATCGACCGAATAGGCCATCCGCACGACATTGTAGAGTCCCAGCAGCTCGATCTCCGCGTCGCCGTAGCTAAAGGCATTCACGTCCTCGCCGAAGGCCACGCCGAGGTCGGTGTGCGGGATGCGGGTGTCGCTGCCATCGGAAATACGGATCTCCGCCGGGCTGAAGGGTTCGGGGGATACGGCGTCGATGGTGTAGTCGAGAGCTTGCCCAAAGGCCGGTGACGCCGCGACGAGCACGAGCGCACCGAGCAAGCGGCGGAAAAGCCGCTGCCACTGGAAACCGATCGGCGGTGCGGGGAGTTCGATCGTTTTCATCAGGCTTTTGAGCGGTTGAGTCAGGCCAATATCCGGCAGTTAGATTCGCCCTCGCCGCCCGGACCGCCGCCGCAGGAGCGCCAGCGCGCCGACGCTGAAGAGGGCGAAGGTGCCGGGCTCGGGAACGGACCAGACTGCGATGCCGCTGCGACCGTCGGCGAGGGTGAAATTGAAGGCGACCTGGCCCAGTTCGTTGAAGCCGCTCGCTTCGTCACCTGCCTCTCCGCCGTAGCCGCTGAAGAAGAGAGCCGTAATGGTGTCGCCAAAAAGGGAGTCGCCCTTTTGAGCCACGGTCATGAGCCCAAGCGAGGTGTCGTAGAAGAAGATTCCCTCGTTGTCGGTCGCCCCGCCGACGGTGTCGCGCAGGTTCGCAAGTAACGCGATCTGCCCGGCGTCATTCAGGGCCGCCGTTGAGAACGCAGAAAAAACGCCGTTGCCACCGGGGACGGTGTCGCCTTCGCGGATGAGTTGCAATTGGATGGCCGGAGAGGGGCCGCTGAGGAAGATGCCGCGCTCGTCTTCAGATCCGCCGCTCGTGTTGCTGAGGCTGAATCCGGTGTAGGCGGACGCGCCCGAGGCGTTGATGGTCACCCCACCGAAGTTCCGGTGATTGCCGTTGCCATCGGGAACCAAATCGCCCCGCCGGACGAGCTCGATCGTGGGGTTCGAGCCGTCAGCGCGGTAAACACCGGAATTGTCGGTCGTGCCGCCGGCGGTTCCGGAAAGGATGGTGGTGTATGCCACCTGCCCTGAATCGTTGATGACCGCAGTGCCAAAAGTGGAGTATTCCCCGTTTCCGCCGGGAACCGTCTCGCCGTCGCGGGCAATTTGGACCGGCCCGGCCGTGCCGTCACCGCGGAAGAGCCCTTCGGTGTTGGTGGTGCCGATAAGTCGGCCGGCGAACGAGACCTGCCCGCTCGCATTGATCCCGGCGCTGCTCAGAATGGAGTAGGTGCCGTCCCCATCGGGGGCGGTCTGACCTTCGCGGGCGATTTCCACCAAAGTGCCGGGGCCGTCGGCCCGAAAGACACCGGTATCGTCAGTCGTCCCGCCGCTGGTGCCGAGAAACCCTGCGCCGACGGCCATTTGCCCGGCGTCATTGAGCGAATAGATAAGAATGCTCGACAAGGTGCCATTGCCGCCCGGCGCCGTGGCGCCCTTGCGGGCAATCTGGAGCAGATTCGCGGGAACTCCGTCGCCTCGATTAATGCCCCCGTTGTCGGTCGTCCCGCCGCTGGTGCCAGTGAATCCAGCGCTGAACGCCACCTGTCCCAGCTCGTTGATCAACGGATCGCTGACGCCGGCAAAGACGCCATTGCCGTCGGGGGCGGCCTGTCCGTCGCGGGCGATTTGCACGAGACCGCCGGGACTGCCGTCACCTCGGAAAACGCCGGTGGTATCCGTGGTTACGCCGCTGGTGTTTTCGAGGAATCCTTTGAATGCGACCTGTCCCGCGTCGTTCAGAACCCCGATTCTGAAGGAGGAAAAGCTGCCATTACCGTCCGGCGCCGGTTCGCCACTGATAGCGATCAATTGCGTCTCACCGGCGTGGGCGGAACCGGCCGTCGCGACGCTGAGCGTGGCCGTAGCCAGCGTGGCGCAAAGGACTGTGGCGGTGGATCGAAATGGATTCTGGATCATCGGTGTTTCCTCGGTGGTGGAAGAGGGCTTTCCTCCGGGTTTGCTTCTGTTGCCCAACGACCGAGTCTCCGAGAAACACGCGCCTGTCGTCCATACGCCGAAAGGCGTATTTTTGCCGGAAAAGCGAAGTTTCGCCTGTTTCCAATTCGCTCCGAGAGGAACACCCTGGGAGGGCTGGCATCCAGCCGGCCTCGAACGCAATCGCGTCCATACACCGAATTCACCGCGGTTTCTCGACGCCTGAGTTGGCGCCGGTTATGAACCCTGGCTTATCGTGAAAATATCCATCGCCTCCGACCACGCGGGTTTTCAATTCAAGAAGCTGCTCATCGAAATGTTGAAAGCGGCTGGGCACGAGGTGCGGGATTTTGGCACCGACAGCGAGGAGCCCGTTGATTACCCCCGCTTTATCGTGCCCGCGGCGGAGGCAGTGGCGCGGCACGAGTGTGAACGAGGAATCGTGATTGGCGGCTCCGGCAATGGCGAGGCGATGGCGGCCAATAAAGTCGATGGCGCGCGCTGCGCCGTCTGCTGGTCGGTCGAGTCGGCGGAGCAGGCACGTCGGCACATGGATGCAAATATGCTCTCGCTCGGCCAACGGATGATTTCGCCGGAACTTGCGCTCGAAATCACGCGGGCCTGGCTGGAAACCCCGTTCGAAGGCGGGCGGCACGCGCCGCGCGTGCACGAAATCGCCGGCATCGAAACCACTGCGACTGGATCGAGCGCGCGGTTTTCCACGCATGAGAAGACGGTGCTGATTCGCCCGGAGTTTCTCAATCATCACGGCAGCCTTTTCGGCGGCTACATGATGGAGTGGGCGGACGACATGGCATTCAACGCGGCCTCGCTCACTTTCCCGGGGAACGCCTTCGTCACCCGCCGCTTTGACGCGTTCGATTTTGTCTCCTCGGTGCGCAGTGGCGACATCATCAAGGTCTATGCGCGGGTGGAAAGCATCGCCACTACCTCGTGCCAGGTGGCGGTTTGGTGTTTAAACGCCCGCACGCAGGCGCAGGTTTTTCGCACGACGGGCGTGATGGTGAATATCAATGAATCCGGGGCGAAGGCGCCCATTTTGAAATAAGCAGTGGCGTCGTGAGCAATGAGCAGTGACCGCCCGCCGATGCCCGACAGTTTCTTGCCAGTGATCGACGTTCAAAGTTTCCTCGCCGCCTGGGAGTAATACCTGCCCACTGCTCTCATCTGCTTACTGCATACTGCTCACCGCCTCCATGCCCTGGTTCAATTTTTCATTTCCGGATTTCGCCTTCGCGTTTCTCAGTGTTCTTTTCGAGGGCATTCCGTTTCTCCTGCTCGGCGCGCTCATTTCCGGAGTGGTCGACGTGTTTGTTTCCTCCGAACGAATTACCAGAATGCTGCCGAAGAATCCGATGGGAGCAATCGGACTGAGTGGATTGCTCGGATTGATCTTTCCCATGTGTGAATGCGGCAGCGTGATCATCATCCGGCGGTTTATCAAAAAAGGGGTGCCGCTTTCCTGCGCGACCACCTACATGCTGGCCGCGCCCATCGTGAGTCCGATTGTGGCGGTCAGCACGTGGCAGGCTTTTTCGAAAAGCGATCCGATGCTGATGACTTCGCTGCGCCTCGGACTGGGATATCTGGTGGCGGTCGGGGTGGGACTCGTGGTGCAAGGTTTGCCTGCGCGAAGGATCATGCGTGAAAGCGCGACGGAGACGGGAAATCCGCGATCCTCGCGGACCGGCCTGAGTAAAACGGTGGCGCCAGGGTCGGGAGATTTCAGTGAGATGGCAGGAAAAGCGAGCGTGCCCAAACGGCTGCTCATGTCTGTGCAATCGGCGACGGCCGACTTTCTCGATGTGGCGTTTTTCTTCGTCATCGGCGTGGCGGTGACGAGCGTATTCAACACCGCGATTCGGCAGGACGTGCTCGAACCCCTGGCGACTTCGCCGTTGCTTTCAATCGTCTCGTTGATGGGTCTGGCCGCGTTGCTGGCCTTGTGCAGCACCACCGATGCGTTCGTGGCGTGGACCTTCACCCTCTTCTCGCCGCAGGCAAAGCTGGCCTTTTTGCTTTTCGGACCGGTGTTCGATTTGAAGCTGTTCTGGCTCTACGGGCTGATCTTCAAACGCCGCTTTGTGGTCATGATGGCGCTGGGCTTATTCGTGGCCATCGCGTTGCTGTGCTGGCGAATTCCCCCCGAGCTTTTCAATCGTTAACGGGGTGCAAGGCTCAATCGCTCAGGTGGTCCCGCGTTCTTGCGTCGCGTCGCGCTTCGTTTAGTTTCCCTCCTCAATGACGACCGCGCTTTTCCATCGCTGGCTGCCCTGTCTCACGCTCGCGGCGTGGAGCGCCATTCTGCTGACGTTCCATTTTACCGGGGATATGAAGTCCTTCCTCATTCCGCTCTTCCGGCAGTATGCCTTCATGGCCGGGATTGTCCTTGGTCTCATGTCGCTGTTGTTTCTCTTTTTCAAGGCGGACACCTCGTGCTGTTCGATGGCGGATTGTGGGCATTCGCTCTCCCGATTCGCGACCGGAAAGTTGCTGACTTTCCTCGTGCTCATTCTGCCAATTACCGTAGCGGCGCTCTTCTCGCCTGATTCATTCGGCAAGACGGCGATCGAAAATCGCGGTGTGATCACTGATGCCGCCGCGCTCGGAGGCGCGCCAAAGATTTCCGCGCAGCCAGTGCTATTGCCCCTTCCGACCAAGGACGGGGTTGCGGCCGTGCCTGCGCCCGAAGGGGCGCTCGTGGCAGCTGCGACGAACGTGGCGGCCGAACCCGCTCCCACCGATTATCTCGAGCGCACGCCGGAGGGTAATATCGTGACCGAGGTTCTCGACCTCCTTTACGCCGCCCAGGACAACATTTTGCGGCAGGACTTCGAGGGAAAGCGCATCCAATTGATCGGCCAGTTCATGCCCGCGAGTGGGAAGGACTCCGGCTCATCGCGCTTCAAGGCGGTGCGGATGTTCATGACCTGTTGCGCGGCCGATGCGCGGCCGGTGGCGACCCTGGTCGAGGTCGATCAAATGCCGGATGTGCCTGAGATGACCTGGGTGCGGATCGTCGGCACTTCGACGTTTCCGATCGAAAACGGCCGCCGCGTCTCCATCCTCAAGGCCGATACCGTCGAGAAAACGGCGCCTCCCGAGGAGACGATGCTTTACTAGCAAGACGGCGCCTCGGCAGACTCCGGCATGCTTCAGGAGATCGAACAACTCCTCATTCTTCAGGATCGAGATCGTAAAATCCGTGCTTTGCGGCAGGAATTGAACGTCGCGCCGCAACAACGCCGTGGTCTCGAGGACCGACTGGCGGAGGCGCATCGGCAATTTGACGCGAACAAACTGCATGGGAAGGAGATCGAGGTCGAACGCAAGCGGCTCGAGATCGAAGCCGAGGCGAAACGCGCCCAAATCGCCAAGCTCCAGACGCAGAAATTTCAGACGCGCAAGAACGAGGAATTCGCAGGCGTTTAGCCACGAGATCGATCGTTACGAGGAGGAGGTGCGCAGTCTTGAGGATCGCGAACTCGAATTGATGGAGGACGCGGAAAATCGAAATGGTGTGGTCGCGGAGGCAGAGAAACATTTCGGTGCGACGAAAACGCAGGTCGAGAAGCAGAGCGCGCGAAATCGACGCCAAAACAAGACCATCGAAGCGAAACTCGGCGCTCGAGGCCGAGCGGACGAAACTGGCCGCGAGCGTGGATGAAGACTGGCTCGATACTTATCAGCGGCTCTTTCACAATAAGAACGATGAAGCGATCGTCTCCTCGAACACGGCGTGTGCATGGGTTGCCACACCAAAGTCACCCCGACGACTTCGGCGAATCTGCAAAGCGGGCAAGAAGTGGTCCAGTGCGAAAACTGCGGGCGAATTTTGTATCGCGGTGAAGATTAAACGCCGGTCGTGAAGACGCCTCCAATTCGGAAAACGTCCAACGTTCAACGTTTCGTTTTCAACGTTCCCGGATGCGGCCCCGAACGCACCCGCTCATTGGATGTTGGGCTTTGGATGTTCGACGCCAGGTGTTGGATGTTCTGAAATCCCGTGAACCGCGTCGTCGGCATCGAAACGGAATATGGCTGCCTGGTAATCCTGGGTTGGGCGGTGGGAGCGGAAGCGGCGACGCCTGGCCGGCTCGGGTGAAGAATCATATTTTCAAAAAAGCGAATGCGCGTGGGGGCGATCGACCTGCACTATCGCGACTACGAGGAACCGCCGGGCAACGGCGGATTTCTGCTCAACGGCGGGCGGCTCTATCTCGACATGGGGCATCTCGAGTATTCGTCGCCGGAAAGCCGCACGGTGCGCGACGCAGTCGCCTACGATCTCGCCGGCGACCTCCTCGCTGCAGTCCGCGCTGCGAGAGATCGGGCGTTGCGGACGAAGTGGCGCTTCATCAAAAACAACGTCGACCATCACACCGGCGCGACGTTCGGCTGCCACGAGAATTATCTGATGCGGCGCGACGTGCAGTTCACCCGCGCATGCTCGGCACGCTGCTCTCCTTCCTCGCCACTCGGCAGATTTTCACCGGCGCCGGACGCGTCGGCCAGGCGAGTCCGCTGGCCTTCGATTTCGAGTCTGCCCCCGAGCCGCGCCCGTTCGACTTTCAGATCAGCCAGCGCGCCGATCACATCGTCAACGACATCTATCAATGGGTGCAGTTCAACCGCGCCATCATCAATGCCCGCGATGAACCGCTGGCCGACTATCGCAAGTATCGCCGGCTGCACCTGCTCATCGGCGACTCAAACATGAGTCCGTTCGCATGCGCGCTAAAGGTCGGGACGACCTCGCTTCATCCTCACATTGCTCGAGGACGGGCACGGTGCCCGACGACGTGGTTCTGCGCGATGCCGTGCTCGCGACCCGGCAGATCTCCCACGAAGGAACGGGCCGCGCGCTCGGTGCCGCTCGAAGACGGTCGGACGCGCGACGCCCTCGACATCCAGGACGAGTTTCTGGCCTTTGCGCGTCGGCATTTCGCGGGAATGGATGAAGAGACCGATTGGATTCTCGAAAGCTGGTCCTACACGCTGGACGCGTTGCGCTCGAAGCCCGAACTTCTCCTCGGCGGCGTGGATTGGATTTCGAAGAAATGGATGCTCGAGCAGTTTCGCGAAGCCGAAGGGCTGGAATGGCAGGATCCGTGGATGCAAAGTCTTGATCTCGAATATCACAACATCGATCCCGCCAAGGGTCTTTTCTTCGCGGTGACTCCGGCCAAAGCCATCGGCGAATTCAATGAAATGGTGCGGCAGCGGGAAGCGGTGCGAATTCCACCGCCGGATACGCGTGCGTGTGGGCGTGGCCGCGCGGTGGCGCTCTTTCGCGATTCGCAATCGGCTTACGTGGTCAACTGGGACTCCGTTTCGATCGAGAATGATCGTCACGTCGCCATGCCCGATCCATTCGAGACCTATGTGCAGGACATGAACAATACGTTTTCCCGAGCAGAAAAATCGCCGCGCAGAGACGCGACCGTTGGTCCGGACTGAACGAGAGCCTTACGGAGTGGCGGCGGGCGCGAGAGGTGGAACCGCTGCTGGCTGTCCGGTGTCGGCGGGGGCGTCACTCTTGGCCGTGCTCCGGGTGATCTTCCACTTTGCGGTGACCTTGGCAGCGTCCGGGTCCGTTTGGGCCATATCCACGAGCTCATTGAAGAGTTTGTTGTAAGTTTCTAAAACCGCTTCGCTCTGTTTCGCGACTTCTTCCCGATCGGCGAGCAGTTTGCCTATGGCTTCTTTGTTCGCCTTCGTTTGCTCGATCTGTTTTTGGAGATTCCCAAGTTGCCACTCCATGGTCTTGGCGCCTTGATCGGCAGCGCCGATTTGCGCCGCCAGAAAAATGCCAACGGCGAGCGAAAGCAGGCCCAAGGGGAGGTGGATGCCGATTGGTGAGGGTGAAGATTCCATAAAAATCCTGGCCGTTTCTACGGTTGCGGTTGCGGGGCGGCGGCTTCGGGTGAAGGTGAAACCTCGGCCGGAGTGGGCGTTTCCTTGAGAACGACGCCGTATTTACCTAGGAGCGTGCGGAGTTTTTCATTGTTGTTGTCGCGAACAAGAATCCCGATATCGCTTAATATTTGGCGACCGGGGCCGGTTTCCCCTGAGAGCTGGATCGCTCTATCGATCAGATTCTTTTGTGCCTGGAGTCGCCCCTGGACATTTTGAGCCTCCAGAGACTGCGCCTGCAACTCGGTTTGCTGCCTCTGCAATTCAGCCTGCAGCGACTGAACACCGCGGCTTTTGGTGAGAAACAGGACGCTCAGGGCGGCGCAGATAACGCCCATGGCGATGGAAAATATGGCGGAGAGGTTCATGAAAAGGGGGCGCAGTTCTCGCGCAGCCTCTTTCGAGCGTCAAGGGGCAAAGCCTTCCGCGGGCCGGGACGTCAGGAACTCAGCGTTTCGGCGCCGGCGCCAGCGAAGCGCGTTCGACGAGCCGGACGGCGATGATTTTTCGCTCCGGTTCGGGGAGGAGTTCTTCCCGGACGCGCCGATCGGATTCCGCCACCGCCATCCGAGCCATCTCTTCGGCGGGCAAATGAACGGTGGAGATTTCTGGAAGCGAATTCTGCGCGACCGGATCGTCACCGCAGCCAATGACGCTGAGTTCCGCCGGGACGCGCACGCCGTTGGCTTGGGCGCGAGCGATCATGCCAGCAGCGATCGCATCGCTCATGCAGAATACCGCCGTGGGCTTTTCCTTGCGTGACAGGAGAGTGTCGCAAGCCGTGACGCCGGCGGCGAAGCTCAGATCCCCGTAAATGATGTTCGGAGCTTCGATCGGAATTCCCAGTCGCTCGAGCGCCATCCGGACGCCCCGGTTCATTTCAAGAATCGATGGTTCCGAGGTGCCGAACGGCCCGGACACAATGGCAATTTGCTTGTGCTTGAGCCCGACGAAGGCTTCGAGGGCAAGCTGCGACGCCTGCACGTAATCGAGCAAGACATTCACCACGCCCGGGGCATTGATTTCATGGCCCAGGGAAACAAAGGGCAAACCCCTCCGATGAATGACCTGCAGAAGCGCCGGATTGGGTGGACCGAGACCGATCAATTTTGACGCCACGCCGGTGCGGATGGGCTGGGGGAGGAGGTCGAGATTTTGCGAGTAATCCGCTCCCTCGTCATAATACGCAAGCGTCAGCGGATGAGAGGGATCCGGAATCGCGCGCATCGCTGCTGCAGCGACCCGTCCGACGAACGGCTCATCGAGCGTTGCGCGTGGGTGCCGTCCGATCAGGAGGGCGAATTCACCGAGCTCAGGATACATTCGGACGACGGCGCGCAGATCGTTCGGCAGATAGCCCATCTCCCGGCAGACCCGAAATACGCGTTCGCGAGTCCGGTCGCTGACCCGAATGCCGTAATCGCGGTCGTTCAACAGCGACGAAATTGCCCCTTGCGAGACGCCGGCTGCCTTCGCGATCTGAGCCATGGTGATGGACTTAGAGAGCTCGGATAGGCGGCGGGTGGTCGTCTTGGGTTCGCCGCTCGTGGGGTCGCCCCGTCCGAGCGACTCTGCCTCAATCGGCGAATTCATGGAACCGAGCATGGGAAGCCCCGACGCGTTCGACAAGGGGAAAAAGGGGGTTGGATAAGAAATTTAGCGTTTTCGAAGCGCGACGCATGGTGCCTTCCGGCCTAGCTTTCGGGCAGGATGACCTTCTTGAGGCGCTCGACTCCTTGCTCGGCGAATTCGCTGGCCGGATAAATCTTTTGGGCTTTGAGAAACCAAGCCATCGCTGAGCCCGGCAGTTCGCGCTTCTCCATTTCCTGGGCGCTGCGCAGGGAGTGGACAAAGTCGGCGGCCTCCGTGGTCATGTTCGCGCGGACTTGGTTCAGTTTGCTGTCGTCCGGAAATTGTCCGGCGATCTTTTCCACGCTTTCCCAGGCCCCGGCGTAGTTTTGCTGGCGCGCCATTTCCTCGGCTCGCATGACCGCGGCCTGCAGTGTCTGCATATCCCCGAGGATGGTCTGGAGCTTCTTCTGGCGTTCTGGGTAGAGGGCAGTGGCGGCGATGAAACGCGGGCTGTCTTCCAGGATTCGACGGTAGTTCTTCTGGCTGACGAGCTGGTCAAAATCGAGGACGGCTTGTTGCTGAACGTCGCCTTGATCGAAGATTTTCTTCGAAATCTCCGCCAGTTCGGGATTGAGCGGCCACAGCTCGGCCGCGGCTTTGAGCTCGGTTTCGAGCGTCGCTTTGTCACCGCTCAGGGCGGCATTACGCGCCGACGCAAGGTGCAGGCGCGAAGCCTGCCGGGCCGTGTCGATCATGGCGGTCACGCGGCTGGCGTCAAAATCCTTGGCGATTTTCGCCAGTTCGCTCACCAGCGTTTCCGCCCGCGTGAAGTCCTTCGATTCCATCTTGGCCACCAGTTCGTTGGACATGCGCACGAAGTCCACCACCTGCCGCTTCTTGTCGCGCGGGAGCGTGCGAATTTCGGGCATGAATTCTCCCATGGTGAAGGCTTCCGCGAGGCGTTTGCTGGCGCTTTCGAGCTCGTTCTTGGTCAGGAGGAACTCAAAGGCTTTCACGCCTTCGCGCACGTCGCGCACGGCTTCATTGGCCAGTGAATCAAGCGTGCTTACCGTCGGGGCCATGCCCGAGCTCTTCATGAAAAGCTGCTTGGTGTCGTCACCGACATTGAGCTTCGAATCGCCATCGGCAAAGATCGCGCGGTAAAAGCGCGTGGCCATCAGCACGTGCTGAAAGCGGCGCTGGAGAAAGAATTGCACGATTAACGCCTGGTATTCGACCTTGGCCTGAATTTCCGAGAGCTCGCGTTTGATCACGTTGCCCTGCTGCCGGGCGACCAATTCAGCCAGGCGCCGTTGTTTCCAGCCCGCCGTTTCGAGGGCAGCCTTGTTGGTGTCGGCGGCTTCCTCCTCGGCGCTGGTTTCCGGAGGCTCCTGGCCATTGCCGCGGCCGCCTGGACGGCGCCTGCCTTTCGATTTTTCCTGAGAATCCTTGGCCGCCTGCGTGGCCGTTCCGCTGAGGCGGGTTTGGGCCTCGAGTTGCATGACTGTAAATTGCATCGCCCGATTCGCCAGCGAAAGCCGCTGCTGCTGCCGTTGGGCCATCCAGACCGTGTAAACAGCATCCGCCAGCGAATCGCACAAGCGGGCATCGGCATCAAAGTCCGACCCCTGCGTCAGAAGTTTGAAAGCATAATCCACATTCTCGCGCGTAGCGCTGCCCGGTGCGAGACGGGTGAGCACTTCGCTGATGACGGCCTGATACTCGCGGTCCGTCTTCGAGGTCTCCTCCGGCGCATTGAGGTATTTTTCGAATCGCGCCTGGAAGACGCGGTTGTTGTTGATGTTCCAGGTCTTGCCGTCCCAAAGGAACGATTCGCTGGCCGGATCGAACATCATCACGTCTTTGCCGAGAAAAGTGCTGTTCGGTGTCGCCCCGGGAGTCTGACTGCCGGAACTCGGAGACGCGGGTGGGGGCGAAGCGGGAGCGGCCGGTGCCGTGGCGTCAGGAACCTGGGCGAAGGCTGGCGAAGCGACGAGCAACGCTGCGACCGTGGCGAGGCTGATGATTCGCCCGGAAGGAGAAGGGGAGGAAATTGGCATGGCTATGATTTGGTGATGTCTTCCGCCTGGAGGACGCCCTTGTCGCCGACTCGTATTTTTAATATGTATCGCTGCCCACGCTCGATATTCAAGTGATTGAACTGGGTGGGCACGACCACCGGCAGCACGTCATCGCCCACTTCCACCGCGAACAGCCGCCCCGTGGCAGCCGACCAGGCGAGGGATTTCGATATCGTTCCATTAATTTTGTAAACGTTGCCACGCAGACTGTTCGAGTTCTCCAGATAGTCCGCCACCGGTAGCGATGAGACGGTGCGGTAGGGGTCGCTGGCGCGGCCATAAATGAAGTAGCCGCCGGCAATGGCGGCCAGACAGAGCGCTGCAGCGGCAACGATCCAGATGGGATGAGCGGAAGAGCTGGCACGACGGGCCATGGGTGGGGGAGTGAACGCGAAAAGCCGGTCGCGACAAAGGGAAAAGCAGGGATTCGTCGCCAGAAGCCCTCCGTGGCGTGTCCGGCTCCCCGCATTGCCAACTCGACGCGGTGTTTTGGAATGCTGACCGAAATGGTCGGAATTCACGTTTCCGGTCGCGATGCTCCCAGATTATGGAATCAACTGGTAGCTGACGAATGCCAATTTCCGGCTGTCGGACGACCACGATGGAACGTTGACCGTTCCCTGACCACCGAAGAGCTTCGCGAGTTCGTCGATCTTGCCATCCGCCAGAGAAAGCAGCCGCAGTGTCACGTCCTTGTTCTCAGGATGCCCTTCCACGTCGGGTTCATAGGAGAGGAAAACGATCCATTCACCGTTCGGTGACGGATGGGGAAACCAATTATTAAATTCATCCCTGGTCACTTGTTCCTGCTGTGTGCCCTCCGGTTTCATGCGCCAGATTTGCATCGTGCCCGTGCGATCCGAGTTGAAGTAAATCCACTTCCCGTCCGGTGAATAATCCGGTCCATCATCGAGACCTTTGGCATCGGTCACCCGCGTCTCGGTCCCGCCACTGGCCGGGATCGAATAGATGTCGAACTCCCCGTTCCGCTCGGCGCAGTACGCGAGAGTCTGTCCATCGGGCGACCAACCGTGCCAGTAAGATGGACCCTGCGCGGTAATGAGTTTGGGTGTGCCGCCCGCGAGGGGCAGAGTATAAATGCGCGACTTGCGATCATCCTGGGATTGATCGCTAATGACAAGCTGCGTGCCGTCCGGAGAAATCCCGTGGTCATTATTGCAGCGGGTGGCGAAGCCCGTATCAACGAGCACTGGCTCTCCGCCCGCGATCGCGATTCGGTGGAGGCGTCCTTTGCTGTTAAAGACAAGATGTGTTCCGTCGGGGTGCCAGTTTGGCGCCTCGATCAAGTCCTTACTCCACCACACGACCCGCCGATCCTTGGACGCGAGCGTGATCGTTTCGAGCGTGCTAATGAGGGAAGGCTTTTCCGACGGAGGCGTGGTGCCTTCGACTAATTCGACCTTGGCGAAGAGGGCCGTATCGAGCGCGTCGTCGTTGTGAGCGCACACGCCGATGCCCACGTAAAACGGCTCCTTCAGGTCCAGCCGAAACGACCCGCCCGCCGGACGCAACTCCTCTCCGGTCGGCGCGACGGACATCGAGACATAGTTGCCGCGTTTCTCGAGCCGAACTCGATGGGGCCCGGACACGTTCGACTGAATCTCGCGCGTCAACGCGCCCTTCGCCTCGCGATACTGAAGTGAAGTCAAGCCATCGCCATGCACCGCGGCATCCGCATAGGCAGAATCCTCGTCGAGGCTTTGCCGGATGAGGAGACAGGCCTTGCGATGAGGATCGCCGCCCGAGCCTGCAAACGCGAGGTCGGCCGTGAGCGTCACATCGCCCGACATTTTCTTCCAGACAAAGTGCAGCGCATCCTTCGCAAACCACATGTTCTCGCCACCTCCGGTAACCTTGTAAGTGTGCGCAGCGTCATCGAATGCAGCCGTGCCAGCGCGTTTCGGAACACCGATATCCAAGTGCCCTTCGAAAATACCCAGCGGTTCAGCGCCAACAGCGAATGAACCGGCAAACAGCGCGATCACGCCGGGTAAGAAGAACCTGAGAGGGAAAAGCATTGCGCCAGTGAATCGTATCCATTCACGCCGGGCAACCCGCGAAGGTCGGGGCGCTTTGGGATTGCGATTGTATTTGATCGCGGTTCCCCATTGGCCGATCAAGCGGGCGGAATCCAGAGACGCGACTGCGAGAGACAAGAGTTCGCCAAGCTTTCGGAGCGGCGGTTTAGAAACCGTCTTCTCACGACTGGACATGTGATCGAATGGCCAAGTGCGACGCTTAGTCGAGGGATTCTCGATGACCGGAGCGTGTCCCGCAGCGAATTACTTGAGCGCGGCGCACCAAATGTTTATGAGAATTCTCGATGAGATTAACCGCAATGACGTTGTTGGCATGCTTCACGGTAGCCGGGGCCAATGAAAACAATCCTCGTTCGGGTTCCGCTGCCGTTGCCGCCAAAGAATCCGACCGGTCACCTGGCGCGGCGATCAATGGGACGTCACCCGCGAAGCAAACCGTCCGTGTCAACGCGTACCAAAAAGTCTCCGTGATGAGGATTCGAATTATTCCGGGAGGGCTTCCGGTCAAAGAGTACACAGGAGCGCTGATTCACTTCGATGAACTCAAGGAGGCGTCGTCGTTCTATGACCAGAACCGCTGCGTGGTGGCATTAGTCAAAGGTCTTTCCGACGTTCAGTTGCGGGCAGACGGAGTGCGTATATTGATCACAAGAAACCTTCCGAATTCTGTCGGCGATCTCGAGGCGAAGACTTTCCCCGGCCGATTTGCGGGGCGTGATGATAAAACGGGGCTGGCCAGTTTTACATTTCGCCAGGGTTTTTCTGCCGTTACGGAGGCCGGTTTTCATCTGCGGCGTGAGATCCCAAAGTTGGGTCTTAGCGCGGCGATGTGTTTTGTCAACCAGCCTGCGGCGCAACCGTCTCCGGTTGCTGAGAAATCTCAATCGCAATTCGGGCAAGCACGCGGGCAACCACGTCCGGTGCCGGCTCTGCGGGTCGCCGTGGGCAGCTTCGTTTTGGACCGGGAAAGTCGGGGCACGCTGGAATTTCCCGATGAGGATGCACAGGTGATTCGAGACGAAGCCCCATTGATTACATCCGCGCCCGCATTCCTTGATGGTTTTCTCAACGACGATGGGAATGGCACAGCCACGTTCGTTCCCGTCACATCTATCGCACATGCGTTCCGCTTCCCCACTTTGAGACCGACTAGTATCGCGTTTGTGGAGAACGGGCAGGGAGTGGGTGTCGAGATTGAATTGGAGCGGTTGGGACCAGAACCCGTTCCATACCCGGTGAATCTCAGATTTCAAAAGTGGCATCCAGACGAAGAGGTTGACCTGGACGTTGTCAAGTTATCGTCAGATCTAATGATCGCCCAAGAACACCCGATTAACCCGAACCCGAAGAGACCGGGTTGGTTTGGGTCTTATCAGGGTTTTCTCGGATGTCCAAAAGAGGTCGGAGAAGAAATTGGGTATCTTATCCAGGTTGGATGGAGAATCGCGACGGACAGCGCCGAACCCTCGTTTTTTGCCCGGCCATTCCTGATCAAGATGAAACGCGAGCAAGACCGAATTGTTTTCACGACAAAGGGGATCAAAAATGCGAACGACGCTGATGCCATGTCGGCCGAGTGTAAGTGATCCTGAATGCACTGGGAGAGGTGGTCGGTCAAAAACGGGAATCGATGGGTCGTTTTTCGCGGACGCGAAGAAGGTCACTCTAGCGAGCGGGTGGTTGACGCGGATTCATATTCGGGGATTCCGGTCGGAGCGTGTCGACCCGATCAAAGGTCGGGCACGAATACCGGTCCAACGTTGAGTCCGCTCGTTGCGTTTCTCGATGCTAGCAGCCTGTCGGAGTTAGGATTTCGAGCATGAACGGCGGATGATTTTCTATATTGAAAAAGCTTGTTGGCGAGCGCGGGGAGGGAATGTTTTGCGGTTCGGTGGGGACTCGGGGCTGTTGTCCGGTGCTGGGAGCGCTTTCCCGGAGGGGGGCGGACTCGCTCAGGCCGTCCGCAGTGGCGCTCCCGCGTGGTAGAGCCGCTTGAGGTTGTAGGAGAGCGTGACCAGCGTCCATTCCAGCGCCACTTTGGCTTCGCCGCGCAGGGAAAAACGACGGAACCCCATCGCTTCTTTAATAATGCCGAAGATCGGTTCGACGGTCTGCTGGCGCAGTTTATAACGCGCGCGTCCGGCTTTGGTCGCGACACGATGGGCCATGCGTTCGCCAAAGGGGGCATCGACCGCGGGCTCGGGCGGGTTTACTTTTTTCTCCAGTTGGGCCACGGTGCGCCCGTGCCGCTCGCGTTTGAGCGCGGCGAGCACTCGCACGCCGCTGGGTCCGCCCGGCGTATCCTCCTCGACGGCGCGCACGGCTTCTTCGCTCACAAAGCCGCTGTCGATGAGCACTTCAGCCACCGGTCCGACTTCGGGCACGACTGCGGCGAGTGTGGGCACCAGTTGTTCCTTGTCGTTGGGCGCGGTGTCCACCCGCTCGCCGACGATCAAACGGCTCTCGACTTCCACCGCCGCCTGCGCGTTGTAGCTCTGCTCGAAGTGCTGCCCGCTGCCTGCTTTCATGATCCGGCTCTCGGGGTCGGTAAAGTTGTATTGGTCCTTGGGCTCGGGCGTGGCGCTCGGCGCTTGGGGCTCCTTTCCACGCGGCTTTTTGCCCTGCGCTCTTTGGGCTTCGCGCGCCGCCAGCTTCGCTTCGTATTCGGGTTGCTCGACTTGGGCCCGCGCCCCGGCACGCGCTTCCATTTCCGCCCGCGCTTTGGCCAGCAGGACTTTGCGCTGCTCGCGGCGTTTGACTTCATCGGGGATCGACAGCCCATCCTCGAGCGGGGTCGAGTCGGCCTCTTCGGCTTTGGCCAACAGGGTCTCAATCTCCAAGTCGAGTTCCCGCATCTGCTCGCCAGCGCGCTGATAGCTGATGGCCGAGTGCTTGCTCGCGTTGGCCAGCACTTTGGTCCCGTCGATGGCCACGGTGATCCCGCCGACTTTGAGCACTCCGCACCGCACCGCCATTTCCAGCACCTGGGCAAAGCTGGCCCGCAGCAACTCTGGGTTGGTGCGCCGAAAGGTGCACAGCGTGTCGTGATCGGGATGGGTGTCCGCGCACAGCAACCGCACCGCCACGTTCTCGTAGGTCGAGCGCTCTATGGCACGGCTGGCAAAGACCCCTGTCGCATAGCTGTAAATGAGCAGCCCCAGCATCAGAGCCGGTGGATATTGCGGGTCGCCAGTGCCGCGCACGTTGACCCGCGCCGTGCTCAGGTCGAGCTGACTGACCGCATCCATGATCAGATGCACCATGTGATCCTCGGGCATCCACTCCCGCAGATTCGGCGGCAGCAAAAGCGGCGTGTCGTGATCGATATTTACGAAGCGGGCTGCCATGCATCGCTTTCTAGCATGGAACGCAAGTCCGACAGGCTGCTAGACTCACATCGGACTCCGATTTGCTTGAGAATTGGTAGTTGGGCGTCTAAGAGCTACTTGATGAGAATACCCGCGATCATTTTGATGGCGTGCTTCGGTGCCGTTGGATGCAAAGAGAGCAACTCCCGCTCGAGTCCGGACCTTGGTTCGGACAGGAGTTCCAGCGATTTCGTTGATCCGGCAGGGCTCGAGGTCGGCGGCGCGAAACAACATCTGAGTGCAAATGCACATCAAATAGGTTCGTTGGTTCGGGTTCGTGTCATCGCAGGCGGCCTGCCGGTCAGCGATTACGCTGGAGCACTTATTCACATTGATGACCTCCAGGAGTCGAAGGAGGTGTATGACCGGAACCGATGTGTTCTTGCGTTGATCAAAGACCGCTCGGAAGACCAATTAAAAGCGGCCCGCACCATATTTCGAATCACCCGGAATCTTCCCGATTCAACGGGCGAATTGCGATCGCAATCGTGGGTCGGGATGTTGAAGGGCTATGATCCAAAGACGGGGCTGGCGATCATCTTGTACAACCAAGGTGTTTCGGCTGATTTGGATGTTGGATTTCATCTACCTTTCAGAGTCCCCGATTTCGAGACAGCAAGCGCCCTGTGTTTTGTTAATTCGCCAACCCAGGAATTGCCGACCGAAACGCGGGAGATCGCATCGCCTGAGAATGACCCGCCGTCAGCAAATCCCGCCGAGGCACGGAAAAAGGAAACTGTCGAGCGTCAACTTCCTGCCAATTCGGAATCTGCCGCCGTTTCGCGTGGGCCAAACGCGACGCAAAGCGTGAGGACTCTACCCGCAAAGTGGATTCCGCCAAAAACATTGCCTCCCATCAAAGTCGCCATGGGATTCTTTGCGCGTGGCGACGGGTCAGCCGGCAAACTGACATTTCCGGATGAAGCGCCGGAGACGATTCTCGATCAATCTCCGCTGGTTACCTCTGGGCCGGCAATTCTCCAAGGCTTTCTCACCCAAGGCGACGACGGATCTGCGACGCTGGTCCCTGTGCGCTCGATTGCGGATGCGTTCCGTTTCCCCAGGCTGACTCCCGTCTCAATCGCGTGCGAAGAAACTCGGGCGAGAGTTACGGTTCATGTTAAGGTCGAGTCGGCTGATTCGGAACCGATTCCGTGGGGCTTGGAAATGCGAATGAAACGATTGTTGCCGGGGGAAAGATTCGTCCCGCAGGCGACTTCACATCGCTTTGATATCAGGGATGGAAAAAGTGAAGGAGCAAATCCAAACCGCGGTAACCCCGGCTGGTACGATTTCTCTCTGGAGTTCCCGGAAACGGAAATCAACGAGATCGCGTATTTGGTACAACTGCAATGGCGCGCTTTTTCTCGCGACGCATCACCGTCCCTTTTTGCGAGGCCGTTTCTGGTCAGGTTGCAGCGTGAAGACGGCCGGACTACGGTTAAGACCGAGGGCATCCAGAACCTGGGCGATCTTGCGAGAGCGGCGGAACCTAAAGCACTCTCTTTTCCATTGGAGGCGCCGGCGATACGCGTCGTGGAGATTGCGGATGGTCGCGAAGTGCTATTTCAATTAAAAAGCGCCCCCTACTGGAAGCGCTTTTCGATGGAAAAAGGGGAATGGCTGGATCTTCCTCAAGTTAACCTCTCCGCGGTGGAGTTGGCCGGAAGCGAGTCGAGTCTCTACGTCCTCGATCGGACCGCCGCTGAAGTGCGAAAGTTCGATTTGAGAGATTTGAAATTGTCTGGCTCAGCCAAATTGGGAGAACTGGCTGAAACGTTCTACTCGATTCAAGCCGGGTGCAGTAGCGACCGTGCTCCGATTCATGTCATCTCAAACAAAGGACCACTATCTTTCGACCCAGAAACACTTGCGTGTCTGAGCTATGGCGGGGTTGATCTCGAGTATACCCTTGAGGGGCACTGGGCGGGAAGATTTGCAGCCAGCGGTGATGGTGTGACTGTGGCTCGGACGATGTCGGACAAGTATTATGGTTATGGCGGGGATTTGATCGGACTGCGGCGTGGCTATTTTGATGATAACGGATTGAGTTCTCTGCTCAGAATTTCGGTTTCGGGAGCTTACGCCCTCGCGTCTGGTCGAGTTACTAGCTGCGCGAACTCGACGGGACTCTGGGAACGCCTTCCTTTCCAGGATTCTGGGAATGATTACGGGGTGAGTCCAATTTTATTCCCCAACTCACCGGTCCTGGCAGCATGGCATTTTGATCAGAAGCAGATACCGCGGAAACCGCCCCAGCTCTTGTTCTATGGTTTGTTCGACAAAGAACCGTTTGGTGAGGTGGCGGTTCCCGAATTGGAGTCTGGAGGCGAAATCGAGAAACGTGAGATATGTTTCGATCCGTTCTCCCGCCGGGTTGGAGTTCTGGCTGCAGATCAGATGAATTGGGTCGTGCGCGATCTCTCGATCAAAGAGAGTCTATCGCAACCTGTACTGCTCAATTGGCCCAACGCTTACCTTGGAAGCGGCGAGTTGTTTAAGTTTAAACCGCTTCTGCTGGGAGGTAATCAATGCAATGGAACTGTGCGGGGTGGAAAAGAAGTTATATCGGTGACGGCGGGAAAAGATGAGATCTCATTTGATTTCACGGATACTTCTGGCGCCGCCGTTCTATTGTTGAATCTTACTATCACCGGGAAACAGCGCGACGTGACGTATTCGATCCCCCTCCACCCGGCCGGAGCGTCTTCTCCGTTCATCTGTCCAGTTCAATGGGCGATGTCAAAATCAAGAAGCGACAATGCCCTTCGATTCAAGTCAATTGCGGAACCCAAAGATCAGCAAATTGGATTGCGCTCGTCATTCTTCTATTCCCGTGACCGAATCGTCGCGACTCACGGTCCGATTGCGGGTTGCCTCGCATTGGTCACTGACGCGAATCGGGTCGATTTTCTGGAACTGAAGACGAATGCGATTGTGAAATCCATCGCGTCGTCGAAGGATGTTAAGTTTTACGTCGGCGCGGACGCACTTTTTGAATACCATTCCGGGATGCGAACATTGACTCGCATCACCGTTCCAGACGGAAAACGGGGCGCAAATCTCGCTCTGCCGGACAACGTATTTCTCCAGGCTCTTGGCGTCGGTGCCGAATCTGGTCAACCGCTTACTCTAGTCTTTGAACATCGATTTGACGAAAAGTCGTCCTCGTTCGGCAGAATGAAATTGACCACCTGGGAGGCGAATCGAGCCGTCGTGACATTTGATAGCCAGACCCTGAAGGAAAATGGGTGGATGCAACCCCGACTGTGGATGGAGAAATCAATTCCCGCCGCTAGCCCGTACTCGGTTTGGCAAATGCTGGGTGTCAAAGAGTTTCCGAGACGATTGGTCGGTTCTCGAGATGGTTCCTATCTCGTATTGCAAAACCATTTCGTCGTTTTGAATCCCACCTATGCGATCGTGGCGCCGTTTCCCAATATGCAATCGGGCCCGGTTGTGCAGGGTGGCCGTGTGACAGTGCCTTTCTCTTTGTACGCCGGCGCCGATCCCACCGGTTCCCGTACAGGCTTTGTTGTCGCGGACGGTAACGGACGAGTGCGTAGAAATGGCGTGGGTGATGACTTCCCTGGTGGTGCAATTGTGACATCATGTGGCCGTTACGAGCTGAGTTTGCTCAAGCATTCCCCTCGTGATGCTCCTGGTTTTGAGGTTCGAGCGGTTGAGAATCACCGGCAGCTTTTTCATCTGTACAGGATGGCGGCGATTCCCTTTGTCGATAGTCCGATTGCGTCGCAGCTTCGGGAGAGGATTTCAATGCTCGATGATCGAATCCTTTGTATTCGATCTGGTGGGGGACACGTGCTGCAGTTTATCGAGGCAGATTTTTCCAGGCTGGCGCGCCAAGTCATCCCGGACGGTTTTCATGTAATTTCGCAACCGATGCCTGTGGCGATTGAAGGAGGGACTTACGACTATCAGATTGCGGTGAACAATCCGGAATTCGTCGCCTCCTACAAACTCCGCGAAAATGGGTCGGAGGCCTCTGTCTCTGCAACCGGCGCGTTTCGGTTTGTCGCTCCGTCGAACATTTCGGGTCCGATGGCTGTCAATTTCGACGTCGAAATAATGGGCAGGAATGAGCTGGGGATTTTCCACTCATTTCCGGTCATTGTGCTTCCGCGAACCCTGCCGGAAAAACCTCCTCAGCCCGCCGACAAGGGAACTGGAAAACCCCTCGGAGGTGGCACTCGTCGAAGCCTGTAACGGGGCGATTCTATTTGGTTCTGTGCGGGAGGTTGGCGGGCAATTGCGCTGGGAATTGTCCCCGGTGGTGGGCTCGGAGGAGTGGGATCGCAACCGAGCCTTGCGGGCTGAGTTTGTTTCCGCTTCTGTCGCGCCCGCGCAATTCTGACCATGAGCTTTGAAGTTAAAATCCCGCCTGTCGGCGAATCGATCACCACCGGCCTGCTTTCCGTCTGGCACAAGAAGGACGGCGACGCCGTGGTGCAAGGCGATGCCTTGTGCACTTTGGAAACCGACAAGGTGTCCTCGGAGATTTTGGCGGAAGGCGCGGGAACGTTGCGCATCAAAGTCGAGGCGGGCACCGATGTGAAAATCGGCGAAGTGGTCGCGACGATTGAGGAAGGCGCCGGCGGCACCGCGGGGAAGGCAAAATCGAAAAAGGTGGAGAAGGCGCCTGCCGTCGAGCCGGCGAAAGAAGCCAAGCCGGCCCAGCCGAAAGCGGTCGAAGCAACGGCGGAGACGCAGAAGCCATCGGTCGAAAAATCTTCGACGGAAAAACCTGGCGATGAATCCGCGGGTTCGAAACTTTCGCAGGCCGTTGCTGCCGCCAATCGCACCCTTTCCGTCGCCTCCGATAACACGCCCGAATCGGTGAAGGAAGGCCGGACGACCCGGAAACGTTTGTCACCGCTGCGGCGCAAAATCGCGCAGCAATTGGTGATGGCGCAGCATAACGCGGCGATCCTGACGACATTCAATGAATGCGACATGTCGGCCGTGATGCGGCTGCGGAGCGGGATGCAGGACGCCTTTGTCAAAGAGCACGGGATCAAGCTCGGGTTCATGTCGTTTTTCATCAAAGCCGCGGTGAGCGCGCTGAAGGCGGTTCCTTCCGTGAATGGCCGGATGGAGGGCGAAGACTACATCCAAAATCATTACTACGATCTCGGCGTGGCGGTGGGCACTGATCGCGGTCTGATGGTGCCGGTGATTCGCGATGCGGATCAAAAATCGTTCGCGGAGATCGAGCGGGCGTTGGCGGAATACGCGACCAAAGCGCGCGAAGGGAAAATCAAGATCGAGGATTTGCAGGGCGGGGTTTTCACGCTTTCGAATGGTGGGATTTATGGATCGCTGCTCAGCACGCCGATTCTCAATCCTCCGCAGAGCGGCATTCTCGGCATGCACAAGATTCAGGAGCGTCCGATCGCCGAGAAGGGGCAGGTGGTGATTCGGCCGATGATGTATCTGGCCTTGAGTTACGATCATCGGGTGGTCGACGGGAAAGAGGCGGTGACCTTTCTCGTGCGAGTGAAGGAATGCATCGAGAATCCCGCGCGGCTGTTGCTGGACCTTTGAAGGCAGAGGGCAGAGGGCAGAGGGCAAAATGATGAACGTGATCCTCGGACCTGAGCTTTCTGCGAGCTAAGAAAGTCTGAGGGCCTGGATTGATGAGCCCGACATGAAAACCAACCAGCTCACGACGCTTGCCGTCGCGTTCTCCCTCGGAACATTGAGCACCAACGCTGAGTCCATCCGGCTGAATGATGGAACGGTCATCGAAGGCAACTTCGTGGCGCCGACGCATGTGACCATTCAGACACCCTTCGGCGACCGGGAAGTTCCCTTTGCGCTGCTCCCGGCGGAGAGTCAGAAGTTGTATTGGAACAAGGCACCGGTGTTGGCAAAAGCCCCAGAGACCACCAACCCCGCAGTGGTTTCCGATGAGGAAATCGCTGGCCTGGCTGCGGCCGTCAATCTCGAGACCTGGTCACAGGTGGCCGCGATTGGTTCATTCCGGGACCGGCCCGAGAAACGCGGCTCGGGCGGTCTGGTGGTGACAAAAGCGTTTAACGCCATCGAGGAAAACTGGGCCTCGGTTTATCCAGCGGAACATCCTTTGGGCATGGTTCTCAGCTGGTCCACGCAGGTGGCGGCGGCCAAAGCGCTGATGTCGCAAAATCCACAGTTCCTGCAAAAACGCTGGTTGGAGCGGTTTATCCGGGCGGGAGAAGCGATCGAGCGTCGGGATTCGAATGAATTTGCGACGGCCATTCGTGAACTGAAGAAAAGCACGTTGACCGCTTCCGCTCTCAACACAGGGTCCGCAGCCGGACTTTCTACGGTCAATCCTGAAAATTCCCGAAACTTTTTCCCAGCAAAGTGATCCGGATTGGGTTAATTCCCGTTGTCCGTCTCCTTTAACGCAAAACATCATGTTTGGATCAAAACAGAAGAAAAAAGCCGCCTGGGTGCAGAGTGCTCTCGAACGTTACGAGCGGCCGCTTCTGCAATACGCCATGAGTATCGTGCAGGATATCGATCGGGCGCGCGACATTGTGCAGGAGACGTTTATGCGTCTGCACAATCAGGAACAGGAGGCGATCGAAGGGCACCTTTCCCAATGGCTGTTCACCGTCTGCCGTAATTGCGCCCTGAAAAGCCTGAAGAAGGAAGACCGCTACATTTACGTCGAAGCGCAGGAATTTGAGTCGAAGCGGTGTGAGAATCTCACGCCCGCGATGGAACTCGAGCGCAAGGAACGCACCACCCGCGTCATGCAGCTCGTGGAAGAACTGCCCCGCAATCAACAGGAAGTCGTCCGGCTGCGTTTTATGCACCATCACAGCTACCAGGAGATCAGTGACATTACCGGCCTGAGTGTCGGAAATGTCGGCTTTCTGCTGAATGCTGCGATGCGCAACTTGCGCGGGAAATTCGAGCGCGACGACAAGGACGAAAAGATCATCTATCTGACCAAACTGGCGTCATGAGGGCGAATTTCTCTGAACAAGATCTGACGGACTACGCGCTCAATGAGTTGGACGCGCACGAGCGGCTTTATGTCGAATCCATGCTGGCCGCCTCGGAGGAATGCCGGGCCGACGTCTGCAAAATAATCGATCTCGCGCAGCTGCTCGAGGCCGGGTTCGAGCGGAAAGTGGCGCGGACCGAAGTGCTGAGTCTCAGACCCGAACAGCGGGCGAATCTGATCCGCCCGCATTTTACGGTTCGCTACGTGATTCGTGACTTCGCCGCGGCGATCGGACTTGCCGCCTGTGTGGCGTTTGCGATCACGCATTTTGGGGCCATGGATTTGAATCGAGCCGACACGGCCGTGGGTCGGATGGCGCAGGTTTCCGCGGACGTGAAAGACAAGGTTTCCGCCAAGGTTTCCCAGGTGGTGCAGTCGCCCGAATCGGTGGATGTGAAAAGTGCCTTCGAGAATTTGCGGGCGCTGGTGGCTGATCCCAGCAATTTCCTACCGGTCAGTGAAGGAATGCCCGAGCCGGCCGCGATTTGCACGCCGCCCTCCGGGTCCATGCCTCTGCTGATGATGGAGCGCGCACAGCTCTGACGACTCAGAGCCGGGATTTCACCAACCCACCTGCCATTCCTCGAGCAGTTCGGTCGGGATCTCGCCCAAAAAGCGGGAGGGACGCTGCAGCATTTCGCCGTAACCAGCGTTTAATCGCAGATTAGGGTAAGTCAGGTAGAGTTCGTCCTTCGCACGCGTGACAGCGACGTAAAATAGGCGGCGCTCTTCCTCGAGCGTATCATCGCGTTCGAGGCTGCGGCTGCTGGGGAACATCCCGTCCGCCATCCAGATGACGAAGCAAACTTTCCACTCAAGGCCCTTGGCCTGGTGCACGCTCGTGAGGGTGACCAATTCGCCTTCGTCCCGGCTCGAGGCGACGCTTTCGTTTTCGAGATTGGTCAGCAGAGCGAGTTGATCAAGAAGGTCCGCGGTGCTTTTAAACTGACGGGCAAAATTGGCCAGCGTATGCAGATCTTCCCGGCGCTGATCATAATTCGGGAAGTTTGCCTTCGCGTAATCGTCATAGACCGCCTCGAGCACGCTTTGGATCATTTCGGCGGGCGGCAGCGGTTTGCCGGGCGGGGCAATTTCCTCGAGGGTATGGACGAGTTGCTCCCACGCCGGGCGTGATTTGTTGGGAACTTTGAGCGGACGAAGTTTGCCAAAATCCGGCTCGCCTCCCGAGAGGAGCTGATTGCTTTCGTGCCAAAGATTCTCGGCACTGCGCGCCCCGATGCCGGGCAGGAGTCGGACCATTCGTTTGAACGCCACTTCGTCACGCGGGTTGACGACATACTTGAGAAAGCAGGCCACGTCCTTGATGTGCGCCTGCTCGAAGAATCGGATGCCGCTGGTGATTTGGAAGGGAATGCCGCGCCGGGTCATTTCCATCTGCACTTCCATGGAATGATAGTGGGCGCGATAGAGGACCGCGATTTCATTCAGCTCAATGCCTTCCTCGTTCAATTCGAGCACGCGCTGGGCAATGAACTGCGCCTGCTGGGCGCTATCACCAAGAGGCACCAGTGCCGGTTTCACCGGGGCGGCTTCACGTGCGGAGACGAGTTCCTTGCGAAATTGCCGGACGTTCGCGGTGATGGCGGCGTTGGCGACGTGGAGAATATCAGGGACGCTGCGATAATTCGTTTCGATCTTATAAACCACGGCCTTCGGGTAGCGCTTGGGAAACTCGAGGATGTTGGTGAAGTTCGCCCCGCGCCACGAATAGATGCTCTGCGCGTCATCGCCCACGACCATCACATTACCGTGCCGTGCCGCGAGAATGTCGATGAAGTCGCTCTGGATGTGATTGGTATCCTGATATTCATCGACCAGGACGAACTGGAATTGCTTTTGATAGCGCTCGGCGATGGCGGGATGCTCCTTGAGCAGGCGGAAACTTTTTTCGAGAAGATCATCGAAATCGACGGCATTGGCGTCGCGTTTGCGTTTCTCGTATTTCTTCCGGGCTTCCTCAATCTGCGGGGCGAATTCGAGGAAGTGCGGATACTTTTCCACCAGCACGTTCTCGAGTGGCCGGCCGGTGTTGAGGGCGAAACTCAGCACGTCGGCGATGACACCGCCTTTGGGGAAGCGCTTGTCCTTGGGATCGACGCCGAGCGTGGCGACCACGCTGTCCATCAAGTCCTCGGCGTCTTCACGGTCCATGATCGAAAATCCCGGGGCGAAACCGGCTTCGACGGGATGCCGGCGCAGGAGGCGATTGCCGACGGAATGAAACGTGCCTCCCCACAAGCCGGAAAGATCATGCGCGATGAGGTTCGCGACGCGATCGAGCATCTCGCGGGAGGCTTTGTTGGTGAAGGTCAGCAACAGGATGTTCTGCGGAGCGATGCCGTTTTCGATGAGGTAGGCGACGCGATAGGTCAGCGTCCGCGTCTTGCCGCTGCCCGCGCCGGCGATGACGAGGGCGGATCCGGGCGGCGCTGTCACGGCGGCACATTGCTGCTCGTTTAACTCGGCCGCGTAATCGATGCGCGGGCCGGTCGTCGCAGCGCGTTGGAGCGTGTAGTGGCGGGCCATGATCGCCAACAGAAATGACGGATGGCGAAATGAGCGCGAAGCGAAATCGTTCCGTGGAAACAAAACCTCTGGCGCGAACGGCTGATTCAGGCATGAAGAAATCAGTGCCGCGCTTTGTCCTCCCCTTCATTTTGCCCTGCCTGTGGGTGGCGCTGTTCGCGACCTCGAGTTTCGCCGATCCCCCTCCGGGTTACTACGAGGCCGCCAACGGTCTCACGGGTCCGGCGCTGAAAAGCGCGCTAAATGAGATCATCAAAAATGGGCACACGGTCATCCCCTACGACGGTTTGTTTGGACCGCTGCGTGCCGTTTGGCGCGACCCATCGAACTCGAACAACATCCTGCTCTTTTACTCGAATGAATCGGTGTCGCGAAACTCGAACGCGTGGAATCGCGAGCATCTTTGGCCGCGGTCGCGCGGCGTATCGACGGATGGCGGGCCGGACGACAGCGACCTGTTTCATGTGGTGCCCTGTGACGCTGATGTGAACGGTGCGCGAGGGAACCTGTATTTCGATCTGAGTAGTGCGGCCGATGGTGGGATTGTGAATCCGGCCCATCCCGAAGCGCCGTTGTGCACGCGAGACGACAATTCCTGGCAACCTCAACCCGCGCAGCGCGGCGATGTGGCGCGAGCGCTGTTTTACATGGCCACTCGTTACGACGGACGCGATGCCGGGACGACGGACCTGGCGCTCGTGGAACCGGCACCGGGGCCTTCACAGATGGCGAATCTCGATACGCTTCTGGCCTGGCATGCGGCCGATCCGCCGGACGCAATCGAGATGGGACGCAACGAGCTCATTTTCTCCACTTATCAGCACAATCGAAATCCCTTTATCGATCATCCAGAATGGGTGTCGGCAATCTGGGGCGGTGCCGGCGCGGGACGGACGGCGCAGGTGCAGGCGGCGGATGCGTCGGCGGTCGAGTCGCCCAATTCAACCGGCGCATTTCTCATTCAACTCAGCAACCCCGCTTCGGGCGGCGGATTGGCAGTGTCATTTTCCATGAGCGGAACAGCTTCGACGACGGACTACACGCTTTCGGTGACTGGCCCGGCCTCGTTGGATTTCAATCCAATCGCTGGTGCCGGAACCCTCACCATTCCGGCGAACGCGAGCAGCGCATCGATCATCGTCACGCCGACGACTGATGGCGCTCCAGAGTTACCAGAATTGGTGCAACTCACGATTTTGTCCGCTCCAGGATACGCGGCGATCGGCGGGACGGCGATGGTGACGATTAGCGATCAGCCGCCGCCACCGCCACCGGGCGCGATTGCGACGTGGGATTTCAATGCGGCATCGTTCAGCAAGACGAGCCCGATCCCGGCGACGAGTGGTGCGGGAACCCTGCATTTGGATGAATGGGATGGATCGGTCGATTCGTTCTCCGGTTACATCGGACAATCGCTCGCCCTGATTGGTTCCGGCGGGAACGGATCGCACATCGATTTCGAATTTTCCGCCCTCGGGTATCGCGATCTGTCCATCACATTTTACACTCGAGGCACAGCGACGGGGTTCAATTTGGGAACGTGGAGTTGGAGCACCGATGGGCTGAACTTTACCACCCTGCCCGGTGTCAACACGGCGACGCGCGATACGTCTTTCGATGCGAATGGGGAAGTGCTCGTGGACTTCTCCGGGGTGACGGCGCTCAATCACATTGACGGCGTGACGCTGCGCTACACGCTCGCCGGCGCGTCTTCGACCGGGGGCAACAACCGTCTCGACGAGATGGTCGTTCACGCCACACCCATTCCACGGATCAGCGTGGTGGCCTCCGACGCGACCGCGAAAGAGCGCAACGCCAATCCGGCCACCTTCGTACTTGCCTCAGACGTGCTGGCTGGTGACGGCGGGCTAGCCGTGGAATTCAACATTGGCGGCAAGGCGAAGCCGGGTGCGGATTACCTGCTGACGGGGGCCACAAATTTCAACACCAGTACGGGCGTGGGCACGGTGACCATACCGCCGGGAGAAGCGTCAATCCCGATTTCGATCGTGCCAATCGCGGACACGGAGCCGACGGAATTTGATGAGACGGTTTCGATCCAAATCGAGGCGGTGCCGGGTCTCAATTACGTCGTGGGTGCGTCCAGTTCTGCGCAGATCGTGATCGAAGATGATACACCGTATTCCGCTGCGTGGGCGGCGCGCTATCCCGGATTCAATGGTGTACCGACCGTCGATTCCGATGGAGACGGTTTGGAAAACTTCGCCGAGTCGTTCTTCAACCGAAATCCCGTGGTCGATGACCCGGTCGTGCTCACGGGCGTCGGGGCCGACCCGTTCACCGATCCCAGCGACGGATCCATCAAGACGTTCGCGACGTTTACGTATCTCCGACGGACGGATACCGGAGTGCTCGATCACGCGGAGATCGCACTTTCGCTCGATACCTGGACGGATGATGTGGTGCTCGTTTCGACTGTGCCGGGTCAGGACCCGATGACGGAAATCGTCAAGTGGCGTGGGATCGTGCCACTCGACGGGTCCGGAGCAGGGCCGCGGCAGTTTTTCCGCGTGCGTCTGACTATTCCCTGACCGGTCATCCCGAGCGAAAGCGCAGCGGAGTCGAGGGACCCGGCGCCATCATCGTTGACGTCGAACAAAAGGTGATGGCCCCGGGATTCTCCGGCATCACGGCTCGATGCCGTGCTCCAGGAGATCATCGAGCAGGGCTTCGTGGCGATCGAAATGGTAGTGGTGGGCGAGGAAGCCCAGCGCGCGCGCGGTCTCGATGTTGGGCAGCAGATCATCGATAAAAAGGGTGGTGGCCGGTTCGAGACCATGGGTGCGACACGCGACCCGATAAATTTCAGGAGCAGGCTTCGAGTTGCACGCAGCGTAGCTGTAGGTGCCCGCCGTGAAATGTCGAAACGCTTGGTAGGATCGAAAGATGTAATCACGATGGATGTCTGAGGTGTTGCTGAGGAGGTAAAGTGGGAAGCGGGGGGCGAGGGACTCGACCAGGTCGAACATCGGCTGGTTCGGGGTGAAGATGTTTTCCCAGGCGGAGATAAATTGCGTCTCCGTGCCGCGAAATTCGATGACATCAAACACGCCGCGCAGGAAGGCGGCCCGGTCGATTTGACCATCTTCGTAGGCCCATTTGATCCGGTCGATGCGGGCCAGGACCTCGGTTTCGTCATGGATCCGGCTGAGGTCTGCCACGGCTTTCAAAGTGGCCGAGAAATCGAATTTAAGGAGGACGTTGCCGATATCGAAGAGGAAGGCGCGAATCATTGGAATCGAATCAATCGGCGCGAGCGACGTGTGGCAAGGCGACGCATGCCTTGCCACGGGGCGATCGAACCAGCAAATTTCCGCCCCATGCCCGGCCCAACCGAACTCGATCCGACGCTCTCTGCACTCGTCGCCGGGCAGCGCGTTTTCGGCCGGTTTGTGCTCGTACGGATGTTGGGTCGCAACGAGGCCGGGGTGTCGTGGCTGGCGCAGGACGACGTGGCCCGGCGTCCCGCTGCGTTGCGATTTCTGGCGGAAAGCCTGGCTCGCGACCTGGTGGCCATTGCGGATGTGAAGCTGGAAATCGAAGCGCTCGGTGTGCTGTACCATCCGGCATTTGCCGGGCACTACGAGTTTCATCAGGAGGATCAATTGCTGGCGATCAGCCGGGAATTTGTTCCGGGGGCGCCCTTGGGCGCAGTGCGCGAGGTCCGATTGAAAGGATGCTTCGACGCGGGTGAATTGCTCCCGCTTATCGAACCGCTCGGTGACATATTTCGGGAGCTTCACGATGAAGCGAAACTCGTGCATCGCGGTCTGCACCCCGGGCATTTCATCCTGACGCCTGACGACGAGATCCGGATCGTCGACTGCGGTATTGCGCACGCGCTGCTCGAAGCGAGAGGGCGCCGGGATGATGCCGCGCACGAAGGACCCCTTGGTGCGTATGCCAGCCCACAGCTTGTTTCCGGGCATGCACCGGTTTCTGCCGATGACGTGTACGCCTTTGGGGCGGTTCTGTTTGATCTGCTCGCGGGTTCCCCACCGAAGCGATCTGGCCGGGAAGAATGGATGAGCATCGCCGAAACGCGCGCGGCCTCGAATCGGTGGGGTGAAGAGGTGCCCGCGCCGTGGGAACAGTCAATCGCGGCATGTCTGGCCAGTGATCCTGCGCGCCGTCCGCACCGCATCGCCAACCTCCTCGACCAACTTCGTTCTGGTCTGCCCGCCGACCGGCCCGCTTCCGGACCACGCGAACCTGAACCGGATGATGGTCCGATCGAGCATGCCGCCGAAGTGCCTCATAACCCCGATTTGAAACCGCCGTCTGAACCACCGCCCGCTCCGCCATCCGAAATCGATCCACCGACTGTCGACCCGCCTCAAGCGATCGTCGCCGCAACTCCTCCTCGTCCTCCTGCGAAATTGAAGTCGGAGCACCAGGTCGCCGCGCAACGATCGCATCTGCGCGGCGTGCTCATCGCACTGGCGGTGGTGGCCGCCGCTTTCATCGGACTGCAAACGTTTTCGCGGCGCGCCTTGCCACCGGTCATTCCGGAAGTGAAAACGCCCGGGCCGGTTTCGCAGGTGGAATTGCGACCCATTCCCGAGCCGGAGCCCGGGGCCGAGCGTGTCGTCAAACCGGAGTATTCGGAAGCGGTGGAAACGGTGCAGGCGGATCCGACGTCACAACCGACTGAGCATGATGAGACGTCGATTCCTGCGGAACCGCCTCCATTAACGGAGCCGATCGAGCCGGTTGTAGCGACAAAAATTCCGGCACCGGAGCCGGGCGTGGTTGAAGACCCCGCGCTAGCGGCGACCGGGGGCGACGCCAACATCGCGTCAGCCCCTGAACCCCCGGAGCCATTGCGAGCGGAACCGGTGCCATCGTCAAAACCTCCGAAATCTGGGCAACGTTGGACCAACAGTCTGGGATTGCCGTTTGTGCCGGTGAAAGGATTGCCCGTGCTGGTGTGTGTATGGGAAACACGGAAGCGCGATCTCGAAGCTTTTGCCCGGGCGACGGGCACCAAATGGGAGGAATCGACGGATGGTTCAGGTCCCAATCACCCCGCAGTGAATGTCAGCTTTTTGGATGCGACCCTTTTCTGCGAATGGCTAACCACGGTCGAGGAAAGCACGGGCACGCTCACCGCCGGTCAGCGATATCGCCTGCCCACCGACGAGGAATGGAGCGCCGCCGCGGGAGTGGTGGGCGAAGATGGGATGTCGCCGCGTGAGCGGGATGATCAGGCGGACAAATCGTATCCGTGGGGACCAGCATGGCCTCCGCCACCCACCGCGGGAAACTATGATGGGCTCAATCCCAGTCCGGCGGAAGCGGCGGATTCACCACCCGGTGATCTTTACCCACGAACGGCTCCGGTCGGCATGTTCGATCCCAATCAATTCGGGCTCTTCGACATGGGTGGAAATGTTTCGGAAATGGTCAGCGATTTGATCGAGCCGGAGCTCGGACTGCACGCTACCCGGGGCGGCTCGTATCGAGACAAGGATCCATCCGTTTTACGTCTTCGCTCTCGCGGGGTGGGGGAGGATACGCGGGGGCGCAAGCCGCAGATCGGCTTTCGCATCGTGCTCGACCCGAGAGTCAAACGCTGAGATGGCGGACGCGTGAGAGGAAGCGGGTGACGAGGAGAAGTGCCGCCGCGCCGAGTCCGCCGACCAGGCCCACCCAGACGCCGACCGGTCCCCATCCGGCACGAAAGGCGAGGAAGTAGGCGGTGGGCAATGCCACTCCCCAATACGCCGTCGCACCAATCGCCATCGGAACGTTGACATCTTCGAGGCCTCGGAGAGCTCCGGCGGCGATGACTTGCAGACCATCGAAGACTTGGAATAAAGCGGCCACGAGCAGGAGCCTGGTCGCCAGGGTGGTCACTGTCGGATCATCGACAAATCCATTGGCAATGAGACGCCCGCCCAGTGCGAACACGATTCCGGCGAGAGCCATGATCAAGGCCCCCATACCCAGCGCGGTGGTGCCAATGAGATGCACGCGTGACGTTTCGCCCGCCCCAATGGCCTGTCCCACCCGAATGGTCGTGGCCATGGAGATTCCCAGCGGCAGCATGAAGGTTGTCGCGGCGCAGGTGAGAGCGATCTGATGGGCCGCGAGGGCATCCGCGCTGATCCAGCCCATCATGAGCGCGGTGGCGCTGAAGGCGCTGACTTCCAGCAGAAGCGTGATTGCGGCAGGTCCACCGATCTTGAGCATCGAAACCACTCGCGCAATCGAGAGACGGAAGACCTCGTGCAGGGGGCTGGCCTTGGAGAATCGCCGGGCGCGAGCGACGAAAACGAGCAGGGCCAGGAAGGCGATGATCCGAGCCAGCAAGGTCGCCCAACCGGCGCCGGCCAGGCCCATGGCGGGAAGTCCTCCGTGCCCATAAATGAAGAACCAGTTGAGGATCGCGTTCAGGAAAACCGATCCGATCATGATTAACATCGGAGGCACGGGGTGAGACAGTGCTTCACTGAATTGCTTCAGCGTGAGCATTAGGAACGCGGGCGTCAGCGAACCGCCCACGATCAGAAAATAGGCGCGGGCTTCGGCGGCGACCGATGGGGGTTGGCCAAAGATCGTCAAATGACCGCTCAAACGCCACACCAGCGCGAAGGCCAGCGTGCCGGTGAAAATACTCAGGATGAGTCCGCTGCGCAGTACTTCACCCGCCTCGGTGGCCCGTCCGCGACCGTGGGCTTGCGCGGCCTGCACGCTCACCGCGCTCAACAGTCCGATGCCGAGGAGCCCGAAGATGCTGAGGATCGAGTGGGCAAAGGCCGCGGCCGCCAGGGGCACCACGCCCACTTGACCGACCATCGCAGAATCGACCAGGGACATTAGCATCTGGGAGAGCTGACCCGCCATGAGCGGAAGCGCCAGTGACCATGTCGCGCGGGCCTCGCGAGCGAATGCCGACACGTTCCTCATTCTTCGTCGCTCGCGAGTCTGGCGTGCGGATGAAGGGCCGCCTGCAATTGTGCTGGCGTAATTTCCTTTTCCCATCGGCTGATGACCACCGTGGCCACGCCGTTGCCGATGAGGTTTGTAATCGCCCGGCATTCGCTCATGAAGCGATCAATTCCCAGCAGCAGCCCGAGGGACTCGATCGGAATGGTTGGCACAACGGCCAGCGTTGCCGCCAACGTAATGAATCCAGCGCCGGTGACGCCGCTGGCACCTTTGGAGGTGATCATGGCCACGATCAGCAATGAGATCTGTTGGCCGAGAGTGAGGTTGGTATTGGTCGCCTGCGCCAGGAACACTGCCCCCATCGTCATGTAAATATTGGTCCCATCCAGGTTGAAGCTGTAGCCAGTGGGGATGACGAGGCCCACGGTCGATTCCGCGCACCCGAGCTTTCGCATTTTGTAAATCATGCCGGGCAGCGCGGTCTCCGATGAACTCGTCCCGAGCACGAGGAGTATTTCCTCTTTGATGTAGGCGAGAAAACGGAAGATCGAGAAGCCTGAAAACTGGGCGATCGTCCCGAGGACGATGATCACAAACAGACCCGCCGTGAGATAGAATCCGGCCATGAGGGCGAGAAGATTTCCCAGCGCATTCAGCCCATATTTACCGACGGTAAATGCCATGGCCCCGAAGGCGGCGATCGGCGCCACTTTCACGACGATCCGAATGATGCCAAAGAAGACTCGGGAAGCCGCTTCGATGACATGCAGGATCGGTCGACCTCGATCGCCCAAGGCCGAGATGGCGAAGCCCGTGAGAATGGAAACGAGCAGCACTTGCAACAAATCGCCCCGTGCGAAGGCTCCAAAGAAGCTGTCGGGGATGATGTTGAGGAGGAAGTCCCTGGTCGTCAGCGCGTGGGCTTTGGCGGCAAAAGACTCACCCACCGTCGGATCGAGGTCGATGGCGCTCCGGTCGAAGTTGGCCCCGGGCTTGAGTACATTGACGACCAGTAATCCGATGCCGAGTGCGAAGGTCGAGACGACTTCAAAATAGAGCAGTGTTTTGCCGCCAATGCGCCCGAGCCGCTTCAAGTCCGCCATCGAGGCAATGCCGTGCACGACCGTGCAAAAAATGATGGGTCCGATCACCATTTTCACCAGCTTGATAAAGCCAGTGCCCAGCGGCTCGAGCTCGGCACCCAGCTTCGGCCGAATGATCCCGAGCACGATGCCAAGGAGGACGCCAATCAGCACCTGGACGTAGAGTATCCGATACCAGGGTCGGGAAGGACGAGGGGTGTCCACGGTGGATGGTGGGGGGCGGACGAAGCCCGAGTTAAAACATTCCGCGAGTTGAAGTCGGATGCACTTCGCGATTGAAGTCAGCGCCCTCAAGGAGCGGCGATTTGCAATCGCCGTCGTCTCTTTCGCGAAGCGCAAACATCCTCCCTGGCGGGTGAACCTCGGAGAATCGAAGTGCGCGCTGCGCGCGATCGGTTTTGGTCGGCGATTTCAAATCGCCGCTCCTTGGGAGACCCAATACGTTCATCGGCAGCGAAGTTCGCCACAGGCGGGCGTGGTTGATGGCCCGCGGCTCCATTTCAAAACCGGTTCACACCAAACTCGTGCTCGCGCATTGTTCCGGGCGTGCGAAACGGACCATCGGCAGCGTCGCGGATTGGATCCGGGTCGTTCGACTTCGGCGCCGCGCGCCTGCGCTCACGATGACTGGCGTCGTTCATCCAGCCAGTTTGGTCCAGGCGGCGTTCTTTTTGGACGAGGCGACGACGGCCTCGATAAAGGCCATGCCGCGAATGCCGTCGCTGATTTTGGGATAATCATTGGCGGGATCGTCTTTGGCCAGCTTGGTTTTTTCGAGCCGGGCGCGGATCGAAGCAGCGAAGTTTTTGTAAATATTGGCGAAGGCCTCGAGATAACCTTCCGGGTGGGCCGGAGGCGTGCGTCCGGCAGCGAGCGCCGCCGCGCTGAGATAGCCATTGGCGGTGCGATAGACCTGCATCGGTTGATCGAGCCACTTCACGAGCAAGGTGTTCGGCTCGTTTTGATGCCACTCGAGGCCGCCCTTCTCGCCATAGACACGGATGTTGAGGTTGTTCTCCTCTCCAACGCTGATTTGTGAGGCGTGAAGAATGCCCTTGGCGCCGCCCTTGAAGCGCAGCAGCACGTTGCCGTCGTCGTCGAGTTTGCGGCCCTTGACGAAGGCGGTGATGTCCGCCGCGAGTTCGCTAATCTGCAGCCCAGTGATGTATTCGGCGAGATTCTCCGCGTGCGTGCCGATATCCCCAATACAGCCTGCGGCGCCACTGCGTTTCGGATCCGTGCGCCACGCCGCCTGCTTTTGGCCGGACTCCTCGATCCGCGTGGCCAGCCATCCCTGGGGATATTCGACCACAACTTTGCGAATCTTCCCGAGCTTCCCGGTCGCCACCATGTTGCGCGCTTCTTTCACCAACGGGTAGCCCGTGTAGTTGTGGGTCAGCCCGTATAGCAGGCCGGATTTTTTCACAATTTCGGCCAGCTTTTTTGCTTCGGCGAGATTGAAAGTCGCGGGCTTGTCGCTCAGGACATGGAAGCCATTTTCCAACGCCATTTTGGCGGGAGGAAAGTGCATGTGATTCGGTGTCACGATGGAGACGAAATCCATGCGTTCGCCCTCGGGCAGCTTCGCCTCGGCCTTGATCATTTCCTCGTAGGAACCATAGCAGCGGTCTGCCGGCAGATAGAAGTCGCTTCCCGAGGCTTTAGACTTTTTCGGGTCTGACGAGAAGGCGCCGCAGACCAGTTCGATCTGCCCGTCGATGTTTGCTGCGATGCGATGGACGGCGCCGATAAAGGCGCCGCGGCCACCGCCGACCATGCCGTAACGAATTTTGCGACTCATAAGTGCGTAGATTGGGTGAGGGTTTTCAGGTGAAGGGACAAGGCCCACGTTGCTGCGAACGAGGGGTGAGTGGTCTAGTGGAAAGCGCTTCTACCGGGCAAGGGGAATGTCAGGTGCGATTTGCAATTGGGGGACGCGTGCGCTTTGCTGGAATCAACGGCTTCCATGCTCGGTTTTGCGTATGAGACTGAACTCGAAGATCAGACGGAGTTTCCGGCGCGGATCGAGATCGAAAGCTAAACTGATTCCATCAGCCGTAGCGACCTTCGATGTAGTCGGCGGTCTTGGGGTTCTGCGGATGGAGGAAAAGATCTTCGGTGCGCGAGTGTTCGATCAGTTCGCCCAGGAGCATGAAGATGCATTCGTCACTCGCGCGCCGGGCCTGCGCCATGTTGTGGGTGACAATGACTATCGTGTATTTGCCGCGCAGGCCAAACATGAGTTCCTCGATGGCGCGCGTGCCTTCAACGTCGAGCGCGCTGCACGGTTCATCCATGAGGATGATCTGTGGCTTGAGCGGGACGAGACGCGCGATGCAGAGCTTTTGCTGTTGCTCGAGTTGGAGGCTGGTCGCCCTGGCGTTGAGGCGGTCCTTGAGATCGTTCCACAGGCCGACTTCGGTCAGAGCTTCCTCGACGGCTTGATCGAGCAGCGAGCGGTTGAGGGCGCTGCGCTCGTGATGAATCCGCAGGCCGAAGACGACGTTTTCATAGACGGAGATTGGCAATGGATTTGGTCGCTGGAAAACCATGCCGACGCACTTGCGCAGTTCGATGAGCGAGATGTCCGGGTCGTAGATGTTCTTTCCGAGCAGCTCGATCGTGCCGGTGGTGGTGACATAGCCGTAGCGTTCGTTGACGCGGTTAAAGCAGCGTAAAAGCGTGGTTTTCCCGCAACCACTCGGACCGATCAGCGAAGTGATGATCCCCGGTTTGATATCCGCGTTGATATTTTGCAGCGCCTGGAATTTGGCATACCAGAGGCAGAGATCGCGGGTGTGGAGGCCGGGAACGCTCATAGAGAAAGCGGAACGTCCAACATCGAACATCCAACATCGAACATCCAATGCCCCTGCCAGAGGTCCGCGAGGTCCATTGGATGTTGGATGTTGAATGTTGGGCGTTCGATGTTCATCACCCGAAGATCCCATTCACGTAGTCATAGGTCCGCCGGTCGTTGGGCGTGTCGGAGAAAATCGTTTCGCTGCGGTCGAGTTCGATGATTTCACCATTCCACAGAAACATGGTCCGGTCGGCGAGGCGGCGCGCCTGCTGGGTAAGATTCGTGACCAGGATGATGGTCATGTCCTTGCGCAGCTCTTTGAGCACATCCTCGATGCGCATCGTGGTTACCGGATCGATGGCGATGCTGAATTCATCGAGACACAGCACTTCGGGCTGATGCGAAAGGGCGCGCGCGATGGTCAGTCGTTGCTGCTGTCCACCGGAAAGTTTGGTGCCGAGCGAATCCAGCCGGTCTTTCACCTCGTCCCAGAGCGCGGCCTGGGTCAGGCAACGTTCGACATGTTCATGGAGAAACTTCCGGTCGCTGACGCCGGCGGCGCGCGGAGCAAAGGCGACGTTGTCAAAAATGCTCATGGGCAAACCGACGGGCAGAGGAGCGACCATGCCGATCTTGCGGCGCAGTTCATAAACACTGCGGGTGTGCCGCACGTCTTCGCCATCAAACTTGATCGAGCCCGTGGTGCGCGCGCCGGCGCTGAATTCGAGCGTGCGGTTGATGGCCCGGAGCAGCGTGGTCTTGCCGGATTGGGCCGGACCGATGATGCCAAAGATTTCGTTTGGCAGAATGTGAAAGTCGATGCCGTGAATGACTTCTTTGGGTCCATAAAAGGCGCGCAGATCCTGGACCTCAATTTTCCGGGTGAGCGTGGGCTGCGTGCTGCCGCTGGTGCTATTCATCGTCCGGTTACCATTTTTTCCGCGACCGCAACCAGGCTCGAAAGCTGATCGCGGTGGCATTCATCATGAGCACCCCCACGAGGAGAACAACGGCCGTGGCAAAAGGGATGGCTTCTTTCACGCCGGGTACCTGGGTGGCGACGACATAAAGATGCATCGAAAGCGCCATGCATTGCTCGTCGAGGCCATAGGGAAAAAGATCGCCGCGCTGGACGGCTTTGAAAAAAACCGCGCCGGTGAACATGATGGGCGCGGTTTCGCCGGCCGTGCGCGAGACCTGCAGGATGATGCCGGTGAGAATGCCGCTAATGGCATTGGGAAGCACGACGCCCTTGACGGTTTGCCAGCGCGTGGCACCAACATTCCAGCAGGCTTCGCGAAAACTCATCGGGACGGAAGCGAGCGCCTCGCGCGTGCTGGCGATGATCACTGGCATGGTCATGATCGCCAGGGTCAGAGCGGCTGACATCACGGAGTAGCCGAAATGGGCGGCATAGACGAAAGCGCCGAGCCCGAAGAGCGCGTGCACAATGCTCGGGACGCCGGCAAGATTGATCACGGCCAGATTGATGATGCGGTTGAACCAATTGTCCCGTGCGTACTCGTTCAGATAAACTGCCGCGAGAACGCCGATCGGGGCAGCGATCGCCAGGGAAATGACGACCAGATAAATGGTGCCGATGAGGGCTGGCCAGATGCCGCCCTCGCGCATCCCATGTTTTGGGGGATCGAGTAAGAAATCGAGCGAGAGCGCCGGCATCGCGCGCACGACCAGATAGCCGATGATAAGCAGCAACGGCAGCACCATGGCGGCCGACATTCCAAAGAAAATCCACTTGGCTATTTTCTCGGAACGAAACTTCTTCCGGACAAAGGCGGTTTCCGTGAAGCGCGAGGCGGGGGAGGGTGCCGGGGAAGTACTCATCTTTTTCGGATCCCTTTCACGATCAGATCGGCGGTGAGATTGACCACAAAGGTGATGCCGAAAAGCAACACCCCGGTGAGGAAGAGAACGCGGTAATGGTCCGAATGCTCGGGTGCTTCGCCAAGTTCCGCGGCGATATTGGCGGTCAGCGTGCGCACGGAATCCAGGATATTGGTCGGAATCTTGACCGCGTGACCTGTGGCCATGAGCACGGCCATGGTTTCGCCCACTGCGCGGGCCACGCCGAGCAGCACCGCCGCGAGCAATCCATTTTTCGCCGCCGGAAGGAGGACGCGCCACACGATTTGCCATTTGGTCGCGCCCAACGCCACGGCGGCTTCCCGATAGGTATCCGGCACCGCCTTGAGGGCATCTTCACCGATCGAGACGATGATCGGAACGCTCATCAGCGCAAGGATCATGCCGCCATTCAGAATATTGACGCCGACCGGTGCGCCGGTCACATTCACGATGACGCGACTCATTACGGTCAGCCCGACAAATCCCCACACCACGCTCGGGATGGCTGCCAGAAGCTCGATGGTGATTTTGAGCCACTCCTTGAGCTTCGGGCCGCAGAACTCCGAGACGAAAATCGCGCCTCCAAGGCCGAAGGGGACCGCAATCGCCATCGCCAGCGCCGTAACGCTAAAAGTGCCGACGGAGAGCGCGAGCGTGCCGTAGCGAACATTCGAGAGCGAGGTCGGATACCACTGCTTGCTGAAGAGGAATTCCCGGAGGCTGAATTCCGGGCTGAACAAAATGGGCGCGGCCTCGCTGAAAACGAAGTAGAAGATCGCCACAACGAACAGAATCGCGCTGACACCGCAGAGGCGGATGATCAGTTCGAGCAGTTTCTCACCCCAGACCGCCCAGACAGGACGACCGGCGGACATGCGGCGGGCGCTGGTAGAAGGAGAAGAGTGAATAGAGACTGGCGCGGGAAGGGTGAACAGTGACTGGTGAGGGGAGAAGGGAGGCGGACGGCTGAGCCATCCGCCCGTCACCTTTCACCAGTATCCAAGCAAAGCGGCGGCTACTTCGTGCGGTCGGCTTCGGGAAGCGGCACGTAGCCGGTGTCGGCGACGATCTTTTGGCCGGCGTCAGACATGATCCAGTCGATGTATTTCTTCAGTGCACCAGCCGGCTCGCCCAGCGTGTAAACCTGCAGCGAACGGGCAATTGGATAGCTCTTGTTCAGCGTGTTTTCGACTGTTGGTTCGAAGGCCGGGTCTCCCGCTTTCTTGGCCACCTTGAGCATTTTGACTTTGTCCGGTTCATTGTAGCCCATGCCACTGTAGCCGATGGCGGTCGGGGTGCTCCCGACCAGTTCGACGACCTCCTTCGATCCATTCATGTCGCGCGAACCGAGCTTGAAGTCTTTCTTGAGCAACACGTGCTCGCGCAGAAAATCATAGGTGCCCGAATTCGATTGCCGGCTCACGCGCACGATCTCGTCATCGGTAACCCCAGGAATCGTGACTCCCAGTTCGCTCCATTTGGTCAACTTCCCACCCTCGGCATAGATCTCGGCGATCTGCTCGTCGGTGATTTCGTTGAGCGGATTGTCCTTGTTGACGTAGATGGCCAGCGCGTCATAGCCGACGATGAATTCCTTTGGATCCTTGCCCGTGTTTTTTTTCGCCTGCTCCATTTCATCCGGCTTCATATTGCGGCTCGCGTTGGCGAGGTCAACGGTGCCCTTGATCAGCGCTGCGATGCCGACGCCTGAACCGCCTCCGGAGACTTCAATTTCCGCCGACGGGTCAACCTTATGATATGTTTCCGCCCAGGCTTGGGCGAGGTTGACCATGGTGTCGGAGCCTTTGTTTTGAATGGTGGATCCGGATGATGTTTCGGTGCCTGAACCGCCTTTTTTGCAGGCGGAAAACGATACTGCGGCGCAAGCAAGCGCCGTTGTGAGAATGCGGGTGACGGGTGGATTCATGGTGTGGTTTTAGGATGGGTTAGGGTCGTGGATGGATGGAAGAAAAGTTTCACCACTCGTGAGTGCGAGCGCGTTCTCCGAGAAGCGCCTGGATCAGATCGATGATCTGGGTATGCAGCACGCGGTAGATTTCCTCCAGGTCATCAGATCGCTCGGCCGCGTCCACCGCCGACCATTCAAGATTCACGGTTCGGGCGTTGGCGGGAGGAAAGGCTTCGGTGGCATCAGGGGTCAGCGCGATGAAGACCTGATAGGATTCGAGATTGGGCACCTGCTGCACTGCGCGCGACCGGGCATGCGACATGTCGATGCCCTTTTCCTTCATGAAGTCCACGACTTTTGAATCGACCGCCGTCGGGGTCAGGCCGGCGCTGGTGAAAAGGAAATGCGGATTGCCGAGCGATTGGCCGATCGCCTCCGCCATCTGGCTGGCGACCGCGTTGGATTTACCGATGAAGAGCACACGCAATGTTTCGTTCTGCTGGTGCTTGGCGTATTGGCCGGTAGCCACGTAAATGCTCTCGTTGGCGATGTTCTTGGACTGATCGGCCACCCGCGAAATCCGACGGGTAATCGTGAGAAGCGGGTTGAAGGCGGCGAGAGGAATCGTTCCGGCCTGGCGCGCCGCGGCGAGGCGGTCGTTGATTTCGGAGCGCATTTTTTCCACCGAGCCTTCCGTGGCAACGACGCGCTGCGCTTTATCCGCATCTCGTTCGACGAAGGAGGTGACCGCCTCACCGACGAGTGGGATCGCTTTGTCCGCGAGGGCCTGAATGTCTGAATGGTCGTGCTCGTATTGGTGCCGGGTTAGCTTGAGCACCTGCTTGGCGATGCCTTTCGCGTAATCACCAATCCGTTCGAGATCGAGGTTGATTTTAATGGCGGCCGCCGCAAAGCGAAGGTGCATGCCCAAGGGTTGCTGGCGGACGATGAATTCCAGGCAAAGCCGGTCGATTTCGCGATCGAGCGCGTCGATAAACGTGTCCCGCAGAATGACCGAGTAGGCGAGCTGCCGGTCGCGATTCATCAAGGCGGCGATCGCATCACGAAGGTTGGTTTGATTACGCGTCGCCATTTCGGAAATGCGTTGTTCGAGACGGGAAATGTCGCGTTCCAGGCTTTGCTCGTAGTGGCTCATCGATGGAATCGTGCGGGTCGGGAGGAGAGAGAATCGGAGGTTGAACTGATTGAGAAACCATTGTGATGGAAAGTTGGCAAGCCTGTTGCGAAATTTGGGGAGTCGGATGCGGCGGGCGCACCGTGTCGGCTCGCAGGGGAGGAAACGCTGCGAGACCTTTTTGCTTGGCCCGGGAGCCCGTGCGTCCGCATGCTCCCCGCCCCCATATGGAAACCTCCCTCCCTTGGTGGAAACACCTCGATCGCTATCATTGGTTCGTTTTTGCCATGGCGTCTCTCGCCTGGCTCTTCGATTGCCTCGACCAGCAACTTTTCATCCTCGCGCGGGATTCGGCGATGAAGGATCTCCTTCCAGCGGGCATGGACTCGAAGGAATACGGAGCGTATGCCACGGCCATCTTCATCGCGGGTTGGGCCACGGGTGGCTTGATATTCGGCGCCGTCGGCGACCGCATCGGACGGGCGCGCACCCTCACCCTCACCGTGCTGATGTATTCCGTCTTCACCGGCCTCTCGGCGCTTTCAAAAGGATGGGTGGATTTTGCCCTTTATCGTTTCGTCACCGGACTGGGCGTCGGAGGCGTCTTTGGCCTTGCGGTTGCGCTCATCGCCGATGCACTGCCGGACAAGGCGCGTCCGGGTGCGCTCGGGATGCTGCAGGCGCTTTCCGCGGTCGGAAATGTCACCGCGGGTTTGATTGGCATGACGGTGGGGAAAATGGTGGCCGCGGGTTCCGTCAACGCGGAGTGGTCCTGGAAGCTCATGTTCCTCGTCGGCGCCGTCCCAGCGTTCCTGTGCGTCTTCATCCAGGTGCGGTTGAAGGAGCCCGAGAAGTGGGTGAAGGCCCGGGAGCAGGGGCGAAAAACAGGCGTCGCTTTCGGGTCCTATAAATCGCTTTTCGGAGAGGTGCGCTGGCGAAAGCCGGCCCTGCTCGGGATGATGCTGTGTGTGGCGGGCGTGATCGGTCTCTGGGGGATCGGTTTCTTTGCGCCGGAATTGGTTGGACCGGTGATGAAACGCTCGCTGACGGGGACCGGGCTTTCCGAGATGGAAATCTCCGGTGCCATGACGAAATGGAAGGGCATCAATTCGATTGCCCAGAACATCGGCGCATTCTTCGGCATGATTCTTTTCGCGCGGTGCGCGCAACGCTTTGGCCGGCGCCCTGTTTTCATTGGCGGCTTTCTGCTGGCGATGCTTTCGACCATTGGCTTTTACCAGTTCTTTAGCGGTCCTAAGGACGTGTGGATGACTGCCATCATGGGCGCCTGTCAGCTGGGTTTGTTTGCCGGGTTTGCCATTTATCTGCCGGAGCTGTTCCCGCTCCGCCTACGGAGCACGGGTACGAGCTTCTGCTACAATGTCGGCCGTTTTATCGCCGCGGCGGGACCGCTGCTAACCGGGCGCTTGCAGGGTATCGCCAGCGCAGGCGCCGCGACACCGGATCAAAAGATCGAAGCATTCCGCTGGGCCTGCACCTACATGAGCAGCATTTTCCTGCTCGGAATCGTCGCGGTGTTGTTCCTGCCGGAGACGAAGGGTCTGCCGATGCCCGAGGACGAAGACATTGTCGGCACCGGCGTTGATGGCGAAGCGGCTGTGATCCCCGCTCCCCGATCATCCTGAGGTTTAATCGTGCCTAAGGCTCAGCCGGCCGTTCCGGGCCGAGCTCGGATGCCGGAGACGGAACGTCCGCTGGCGCCAGATGGCTCTTGATTTCTTCGAGAATCTTGCGCGTGGGCTCGGGTTCGAATTTGTAGTCGTCGATGATGAAGCTTCCTGCTTTGCCATCGACCTCGTAGCGCACGGTGGCCAGCCCTTTGCTGTCCCATTTTTTCAATCCGAGTCCTTTGACCGCGGCATAGGGAACTCGTACTCCGGAGGGAGACGTGACCACCCCATCTTCGAGGATCAGCACGCGACCTTTTTGCTGGAACCAGTAGCCGAGTATCCCCAGCCCGATGACTGTTCCGAGGATGCCGAAGGTGAATTGTTCACGGATTTTTTTCGGGCCGAGCGCCACCGCCGGATACGGTTCGGGCCAGCCGTGCTCCTCGGCGTAAGCGGTCCACTCGTTGGGTTTCCAGCCCTTTTCTTTCGCGAAGGCCAGCCAGTCTTCGGTGCGGCCTTCGTCGCGAAATCTTTTCCATTCCACGTAGCGCGCATTTTTCGCCGGGTAGCCGATGGCGCCATCCCAAAAGAAATAGCCGGCAAACGCGAGAATGAAGAGGGAGACGAAAAGCTTTTGCTTCTTCCAAATGGGGGTGACGCGGGCTTCGAGGCGCATGAGAATCGGGTTTGTAGAGTGCGCCATGCGAGCCGGCAACTTCAACCGCGTGCTTCGATTTGCGCGATGGCCCAGAGGGCGTGTTCGACAATGAGCGGCTCGTGGTCGGCGGCCGCTTTTCGCAAGGCGGGCAGATCTTGGTGCGTGCCGATATTCCCCAGAGCCACGCACACATTGCGCAGGAAACCGCGGCGCTTGATGCGTTTGATCGGTGAATTGCGAAAGAGCGCGCGGAAATCGTCGTCATCGAGATCGAGAAAATCTCGCAGCGCCCATTCGGTGACGAACTCGCGGGTGGCGAAGGCGTTCTCGCGAGAGTCCTGGGCAAAGCGATTCCACGGACACGCATCGAGGCAATCGTCGCAGCCGAAAATGCGATCGCCGACCGCGACACGGAACGCTTCGGGGATCGGCCCCTTGTTTTCGATGGTGAGGTAGGAAATGCAGCGCCGGGCGTCGAGCTGATGCGGAGCGGTGATGGCATCCGTCGGGCAGGCGGCTACGCAACGGGTGCATTTTCCGCAGTGATCCCGCATGGGGGTGTCCCGTGCGAAATCGAGTGTGGTGAGGACTTCGGCGAGAAAGAAAAAAGTGCCGAGCCTGGGATGAATCAGCATCGTCGATTTGCCGTGCCAACCCAGGCCCGCCTCGGCGGCGACATCGCGTTCGAGCACCGGACCGGTATCGACGTATTGGCGTTGCCGGCCGCCGTGCCGCGCGAGCCAGGCGTCTATCTGATCGAGCTTTCTCTCGATCACGTCGTGGTAGTCGTCGCCCCAGGCATAGCGGGCAATTCGCCCCCGGGCGGGTCCAGCCGGCGCGGTAATGGAGGGCGCGGATTGATAGTAATTCATGGCCAGGGCGATGATCGACCGCGCGCCGGGCAGGACGAGGTCCGGGTCTGTGCGCCGATCGGCGTTACGTTCGAGCCACCCCATCTCACCGTGACGTCCCTCCGCGAGCCAGGTGCGAAATTCATGCGCGTGTGCTGGCGTTGCCGCGGGAGCGATCCGGCAGAGATCGAATCCGAGGGACTCAGCAAACTCGATGAGTTCGGCTTTCAGCTCGTTGAAAATGCGCAGAACGCTACCCGATTCGCAGGGAACGAAGGAGCGCGCTGTCAATTCGTCCGTTGGCGGTCAATCCGCGATCCCGTTGATAGGCGCGAATGGCGGCCCGGCTTTGAGGACCGATCGCGCCGTCGATGGCCCCACGATAGTATCCCTGCTGTCTCAAGGCACGCTGGACATTCACGGCGACGCTACTCTGAGTGGCGACGACGCGACCTTGATAGACGCGCTGTGGGTAGTAGGGGGCGGGACGGGCGTAAACAGTGAGCCCGATCGTCGGTCCCGCGTAATATGGCGCATACCAGGGTCCGCCGTAGCGTGGTCCGTAGACTCGAGGTGCGCAGTAGCCTCCACCATAATACCCGGCACCATAGTACGGTCGGCCGTATCCGTAATAGCCGCGGTTGTAGTAGCCGGATCCTCCATAATACGACGAGTGGCCGCCGTTGACGGTGTAGGTCTTCGTATTGTAGTGGCCGTCACCGTCGTTGTCGCGGTGAACGGTAACGTTGCGGCCATCGCATCGGCCGGTGGTTGGTGTGGTCAGGCAGGCTGCGGCGACAATAATGGAAAGCAAAGAGATCGTTTTCATCACAGGATACGTTTTGCAGGCTCAGACGGGGAGGGGCCGACTTTCTTCAACGTTGATCCCATTCGGCCGCTCCGCAACCAGCAGTTCATCCCGTGCCCCCGGGCTTCGTCGCGATCCCCGCGGTGAAGCCCCACTCCACAACCTCCGTTTAGCGCGCGTAGCTATAAGGAACGGGACGCGTTCCGGAGCGACTTTTCGAAGGCGGATTTTGGCCCGGGCGATCCAACCCGGTCCCGCTATTCGACTCCCACATCCATTTCCCGGGCTTGACTGGAACCGGAGTCGGGGTCGCTTCCACCTCGACTTTGGGATGTTCGATTTCGTCGATCTCCGCCCGGCTCATGAAGCGGTAACGCAACGGTTCGTTCCAGCCCAGATACAGAACTCCGGCCACGGCAGCGAGATAGACGAGCCACTTGAACGCGGAATCAAGCATCAGCGAATGCTCCTTCGGGAATAGGGCTGGTCCATTTTCGTCGCTTTGAAACGCCACGAGTTGTCCGGCGTCGGGGACGGGATGAAGACGGGCTTCGGGCGAGCGGCCGCCGGGCGGGGCAGCCCGGCTTCCGCCATCTCGGGCTGTTTTGAAGCTGATGGTGTGGCCGGCCCCGGGTCCTTTGAGACGTTTTCCAAGTGCGCTCGATACGGCTGCTTCCATCCGAGAAGCACTAAAACTATGAAGAAAATGAACGCCAGGGCCTCGCGCACAACAGTCTCACGAGTCAGTAATTACCGTGAGCCTGTCAAGGGGTCATTTTTGGGCCATCGCGAGCACCGAATCGTAGTGTATTTGAGTCATCGGAATGACCGAAAGCCGGGAATGTCGCAGCAGTCCGAAGTCTTGCAACGACGGCGCATTCCGCATCGCTGCCAGCGTCACAGGCTTCGCGAGCGCGCGCACCGGAGCGAGGTCCACGCACGACCAGTCGCCTTCGTTGGCCGTGGGATCCGGGTAGGCCGCCCGCGTGACTTTGGCGATGCCGATCGCCGCCTTGTCCGTGACGCTATGGTAAAAGAGCACCTCGTCTCCCACCTTCATCGAACGCAGGTGGATCCGCGCCTGGTAATTGCGCACCCCGGTCCAAGTCGTGCCTTTATCCCGAACAAAGTCGTCCCACGAGTACGAGCTCGGTTCCTGTTTCACCATCCAGAATTGGCGTGCTTTGGGCATGAGCCGAAATGAGTCGCCGCCGAAAGCCAGGCGGCAAGGAAAAACGGGTAGTGAAAGATTCGTTGCACCTGAGCAAACGCACCTTACGGTCCGCGCGCCATGCTGGACGAAGACAGCTTTCATTACGTTCTCGAAAATACCCGAGTCGTGCGCGAGCCCGCGCGACGGATCGATACCTTTGGGAGCACGAGTTTCCGCTTTTATCTCGTGACCGAACTGATGGATTCCGTCAATCAGGTCCGGGTTCGCGATGGCCGTTTGCAAGCGGATCGTCCGCAGATTATTACGCCGAGCCACATCCAGCGTGAGCTGCTCGAGGGGTTTGGCGAAAAGGCGCACGAATTTCTCGGGTGGCTCCAGGATAACACCCGCGATCTCGCCATTCTCAAATACGGCTTTCAGTTCCGGAAACTCGACGTGAAAGAAAGTATCGTCCACAGCTCGGTCGAGGAAGTGCTCGGGCGGCTGAACGACGCGGTGGATCAAAGCGATGATCCGCTCAGCGTCATTATCCAGGGGGTGGATGAAGGTTGGGAAGTCAGTTTGCTGAAGTTTACCAGCGACATGATTCAAAGCTCGGCGCCGGAGAATTTCGGGGATTGGAAACGGCGCGGTTTGATTTGACGACGCATCGGTGGCGCGCCGCCGAACGTCTCCCGGCTTGCCCGGCGAATCCGGTCGGCTTATTGGCTGCGGGATGACACTCGGTTTTCTCGGTTCCGGCAAAATGGCGAGCGCCCTGGCCAAAGGCGTTGTCGCCTCGCAAGCGGTCGCCGCTTCCGACCTCTTGTGCACCGACATTTTCGCTCCCGCTGCCAACGCCCTGGCCGAGGCGACGGGAGGACGTTCCGTCGCGACCAACGCTGAACTCGTGCGCAGCGCTGACACGATTGTCCTTTGCGTCAAACCGGCTGATGCCGTCGGCGCCCTTGGCAGTTTGCGCGACGATCTGGCCGGCAAGCTGGTGATCTCGATTGTCGCGGGTCTGCCAATTCGCACCCTGCAGGATGCGGCTGGACCAAAAGCTCGCATTGTCCGGGTGATGCCAAACACGCCGGCGTTGATCGGCGAAGGCGCCGCCGCGTTTGCGCTGGCCGCCAGTGCACGCGATGCCGATGCCGAGGTGGTTGAAAAGATTTTTGGCGCTGTCGGTTTTGTCTGCCTGGTGAAAGAAGAGCTGCTGGACGTGGTCACCGGCCTCAGCGGCAGTGGCCCGGCATTTGTCTATCTGATGATCGAAGCCCTCGCCGACGGCGGCGTGCTCATGGGCCTGCCGCGAGATCTCTCCCTCCAACTCGCCGCCCAAACCGTAGCCGGTGCCGCGCGCATGGTTCGCCAGAGCGGACTGCACCCCGCCGTCCTTCGTGATCAGGTGACCAGTCCCGGCGGCACCACCGTCGCGGGTTTGGAAGAGCTCGAGCACGGCGGGGCGCGTGCCGCCTTCCTCGCCGCCGTGCGCGCCGCCACCGAACGCTCGCGCGAACTCGGCTCCGGCCAATGACCTGCGCCTGCATCCTCTCGTCCTCCTTCTCGTCCTCGTCCTCGATGCGCCGGAGCCGCGGCCCCGCCGCCAAATTTCCGTCTCGGTCCCTCGCAAAACATTCAGGAGCCGGGGAAAAAGAAAGTCTCCGATGAAGCTCAGACGCTCGCCAAAAAAGCCATCGCGGAATTCGAGCGCGGCGATTTTGCTCAGGCTCGGAAGGACCTCGAACAGGTCCTCGTGCTCGCGCCGGGCAACGCTCCCACCACGATCAATCTGGCGCTGATCGATTATCGGGAGAAAAATTTTGGCGCCGCCGAGAAACTGCTGCAGTCAGCAATCCGAACCGTCCCGGATTCCGGGCTGCCCTGGCTCGTACTTGGGGTGGTGCAATACGAGCAGGGACCCGCCAAATACGATGCCGCGTTGGCGTCCCTTGCCCAGGCCGTTCTGCTCGAACCGAAGGACGCCCGCGCGCATCATTATCTGGGCGTAGTCATTGGCAGCAAAGGCTGGTTCCTCGGGGCCGAAGACGAAATGAGGAAGGCGATCGAACTGGCGCCCGACTACGCCGAAGCCCACTACAACCTCGCCGTCTTCTACCTCCAGCGAAACCCGCCCGCGGTCGAACTGGCCCGCCGCCACTACCAGAAATCCCTCGACCTGGGCGGCGCCCCCGACCCCGAGTTGCAAAAGAAAATCGACGCGCCGTGACAGCTTGTCCGGCGTGGGAGCGCTGGGGCGAGATTAGGAATTTCACTCGTGGAGCTTGTGCCGGGGCATCGTGGCGGTGCCGATCGGACCGCAGTCGCGGATCGTAAAAACGGGCGGGCGATCAAGGGTTGAATGTCTGGAAATGCAACTCATTGTGTGCCTTTCCCCGTAAAACCGTTTCCCCGATGCGATTCCTTCCCCTGTTCCTTTGTGCCTCCGTCGTGCTTCCATCTCTCGCTCGTGGGGAGCAGGTGGTGCTGAGTGAAATCATGTATCACCCGGCCGACACGAGGCCGGAATATCTCGAGATCTGGAATATCACGAATACGCCGATCGATTTCACCGAATGGCGGCTGAGTGAGGGAGTGGCGTTTACTTTCCCAAACTTCAATGCCGGCGCTTCTCAGGATGCTTTCCTGAAACCGATGGAGCGAATCGTGGTGACGTCGACGGATCCAGAGACGGCTCGGGCGGCATACGGCATTTCGCCGACGGTCCGGGTATTCGGCCCGTGGACGGGGAGCCTCGATAATGCGGGCGAGCGCGTGACGCTCGACGATAAAAACGGAGTACCGCTTTGCTCGGTCAAATATGGCAATGGCGGGCGTTGGGCGAAGTCGGCGGATGGAGCAGGGCATTCGTTGGTGCTGCGAAATGAAAACAATCCGATCGACAGCTTTCACAATTGGCGCCCGAGCCGTGATCCGGGTGGCACGCCGGGCGGCACGGAATTCGAATCGATCGAGGCATTTCCCAATCCGGAAGTGGCGGCGGCGACCGGGGCGGCCATGACCCAGTACGATTCGACCTGGAAATACCTGATCCCGGTGACGGATCCGGGTACGACCTGGCGCGATCCTGGATTCGATGATTCAAGCTGGGGGAGCGGACCGGGGTTGCTCGGGGTGGAGACAGCAGCGGTGCCGCCTCCCGGAATGCAAACGCTGGTGGACGGACGCGCCGACGGCCGGATTACATATCTGTTTCGCACCACTTTTAACTACAATGGCTCCACCGCAGGGGTGGGCTATGCGATCGATCAAATCGTGGACGATGGCGTGGCGTATTATCTCAACGGCCAACTCCTCGATACGGTGGGCCTGGCCGCGACCGGGCCGTGGGATCGAACGGCGGCACGCACGGTGGGGGATGCAACGGAGGAGCCGAATGTGCTCGCCGGTGCCGCGCCTTCACTGGTGCAGGGTGTCAATACGCTCGCGGCTGAGGTCCATCAAACGAACACGGGAAGTTCGGATCTGGTTTTCGGAGCGCGGTTTAAACTTAGTGGTCCGGCAACGGTGGTGATTAACGAAGTGAAACCCGGAGTCGCGGGAAACGGTTTTGTGGAATTTTTTAATGTCACCGGCGCGCCGGTGAATCTGAACGGCTATTACCTCAGCGACACGGACACCAATCTAACGAAGTATCAGATCACCACGAATCTCGCGGTCCCGGCGAACAGCTTTGCCACGGTCGGTTTTGCGGAAAGCAATCTCGCCGTCGCCGCCACGACGCGAGTCTATCTGACGTCGCCCGATGGCATCACGACGGTGAACGCGATCGTCGCGAACATGCCAGTGGACGGGCGCTCACTGGGTCGTGATCCAGCTGGTTCGACATCGTGGTTCCTGTTCTCGACGGTGACGCCGGGCGCTCCGAACGGCGGAGGTGAGGACGATTCGGGCATCGCGGTGCGGTTGAACGAACTGCACTTCGCGGTCGATGGCACAGTCGATTGGGTCGAGGTGCAAAACTTTGGCGCGACTGCGCAATCGCTGACCGGCCTTAGCATTGCCTCCAGCCCGGACTTCTTGGACCAGGTACCGCTAACCGGGAACGCCGCTGCGGGCAGGTTTTGCGAGCGTGCCGGTCACATTTACGCCAAATGGGAGCGGCGATGTGACGCTGTACCTGATCAACACTCAGAACAAAGTCCTGGGCACCGCTGAAGTCACGCGCGTCACGGGTCGCCCGTCGGTCCAGGCCATCCATGCCTATGTCGAGCCGACGCATCCTTCGTGGGAAACACCGAAACGGGAGGCGGAATGGTATGCGAGCGTGAGCGACACCCGGGACGCCGCGAATGCTCCGGACATCGCCACCAGTATCGTCATCAACGAAATCATGTGCGATCCGCCGTCCGGACAGAAGGGCGACGAATTCATCGAACTTTATAATCGCAGCGGTGCGGTTGTGAATCTGACCGGGTGGAAAATTCGGGGAGGCATCGACTACGACTTTACCGCCGGGGCCAGCATTCCGGCGGGAGGCTATCTCGTGGTGGCAGGGAAGAAATCGACGATTCAGGCGCATTATCCGGCCGCCACCGTCGTGGGGGATTGGTCCGGGTCGCTCGGCAATGAAGGCGACTTGATCCGACTGGTGGATGGATTCGGCAATCTGGCCGATGAAGTAGACTACAAGGTTGGCGGTGACTGGCCGACGCTCGCGGGCGGGCTCGGCAGCAGCATGGAACTGATCAACCCAGACATGGACAACAGCCGCGCGTCCGCCTGGCGCGCCAGCGACGAGGGCAACAAGACGGCGTTTCAAACCTTCACCGTCACCGGAACGTATCAGCAGCTCAATAGCTTGGGCGGCGTCACGGATTACAAGGAGTTGCACATGTTCCTGGTCGGAGATGCCCACTGCATCATTCGCAATGTCACGCTCCGGCAAAACGGCACCGGCGCCAACGTGATCAACAATCCGCTGCAATTCTCAACCAACGGATCGAGCGCGAGCGGCTGGCTTTGTCAGGGCACGCATTGGGCGAGCTACCTGGACGGGAGCGATCTCCACCTCGTCTCCGACGGCCACGGGGACAACCGCCCGAACCGTGCGGAGATCGACGCCACGGGCCTCGTGCAGGGCGGCAATTACACGCTGCAATTCGAGGCTCGCTGGGTCTCGGGTAAGCCGCGGCTCATCGCGCAAACGTGGGATCACAGCCTCGGCGGTTCGTTTCTCCTTCCCGTGCCCAACAATCTCGGGACCGCCGGCGCCGCCAACTCCGCTGCCAGCGCCACGGCCCTCGCGCAGGCTGATTCGGTGCTACATCAGCCCGCCGTGCCGGCTTCGAACGATCCCGTCGTCGTCACCGCGCGCGTCACTTCCGCCACGCCGCTGACATCCGTGCAGGTTTTCCACCGGCAATCGATTCAATGGACGAAGCCGGAGGACGAGAACATGTTCACGGCTGCGCCGATGTTTGATGATGGCACCAATGGCGACGCGGTGGCGGGCGACGGGCTTTACGCCGCCACCATCACCACCCATCAAAACAACAACGCGATTGTCGAATTCTTCGTCCGCGCGACTGGCCCGGGCGGCGCCACTGAGGTGCCGCGTGGAGGTGCCTCGCGCCCGGCCATGTGGATCGTGGACGATCGCACCTTGGACTCGAGACTGCGGACTCAGCGTTTCGTCCTGAGCCTGCGCGATCGCAGCGCGCTGGAAACGTCGAACGGACAAAGTCCGACGTTTCAATACGACTTCCCGCGCCTCTCAAATCATTACTTCAATACCACCTTCATCCACAACGAGACGGACATTTACTATAACGCCGAGATCCGTAAATCCGGCAGCCCGTGGACGCGTTCCGACGGCAGTGAACTCGATCGCGGGAAATGGAAGCTGCCGCACGATCGAATCTTTCGCGGACGTGATAAATCGACCTTCGACAACGATGCCGGGGGCGGCGCCAGGCATCACAATCGCCTCGTCCGCTACTGGCTCTACGTGCTTGGGCATCCGGTGAACGAAAACGAATTCATCTACCAGACGATCAACAGCAGCGGGCAGAATATTCGCGAAGACACCGAACCGGTGGACGGCACCCTGATCAGCCGGAATTTTCCGGGCGGAAACCAGGGCCAGCTCATGCGCAGCGATGACGAATGGTGGTTTCAGGATGATTGGAATCGCAACCAGCGCAACGCCGACTGGAGCTACAAGGGGACCGACGAAGCGATCCGCTACCAAACCGAGTGGATGTCGCGCTCTCGCGAAGCCGAGTACGACTACAGCGCCCTAACCGAGTTTTTCAAATCGGTTTCCAACAGCTCCTCCACCCGGGAACAACTCGACCGCGTCATCGACCCGGAACTCGCGCTCATGATGGCCGCGGTGCGCGGCTACGCGGGAGATTGGGATTCCCTCACGCTCAATCGCGGCAAGAACGGTTTCTTTTACCGCAAGCCGACGGATGGCCGCTGGATGTTTCTGCATTGGGACAGTGACCTCGCATTTCAAAATACCAATGAAATCGTCATCGGCGGACTGCCGGGCTGGTCCACTTACATCAACAAACCGTGGACCCGGCGCATCGTGAATTACTACCTCACCGAGATGCTGAATCTCACCACCGGATCGAAGTCCGCGCGCACGCAGGCCTTTTTCGACGCCGAAGAAGCCGCCAGCTCGGCCTACACGGTCGATGCTTCCGGCTACCAGAATTTCTTTACGGGACGGCAATCGCGCGTCACCTCAGAAATCAACAGCGCGGCGGGCGGCGGGACCGGCAATTCCTTCACCGCCGCCTTCGCCTCGACAGGGAGCGGTGGAACCACCAGCGCCACGACGGCCACCATCACCGGAACCGCGCCGTCGGCCGGATTCACGATCATCGTCGATGGCCATCCGGAGGCCATCTTCGAATGGCTGAATCAAACGAATTGGCGCATCAGCGGGCTCATTCTGGCCACCGGCGCCAATCAATTCGTCCTGCGCATGATCGACGCGAATGGCAACGTCATCGGCACGATCAATCACACCGTGACCAAGACCGGCAACGCCCCGCCCGTGATGTCGCTGGTAATCAGTCCGGGTTCATTCAATGCCGAACTCGGCGAAATGGTCGATGCTCGATGCCTCCAGCCAGCTCCGATCCCGATGGCGGCAACCTGAGCTTCGCCTGGGAACACAGTCCGACGTCAGGAGTGACGATCTCGAATCCTTCACCCGCCGTCACTGCCGCCACGTTCTCTCGGCCGGGAATTTACAGTTTCACCGCTACCGGGACCGATCCGTCCAATGGCAGCGCGCCCATCACGCGTGAAATCACCGCCTATCACGCCAACGACTTCTCCTCGTTCGGAAAAGGAGCCCTCGAACCTTTCTGGACGGTGTCAGGAGCGGAATTGCGGGACAGCTATTCTGCCGATGCCTGGTATTCGCTCGAGGAAACTTCGGGCCACCTGGTGGTGCAGATCCTCGACAATTCCGCCAAGCCGCTGGCGTTCAACAATCCATCCCACCCGCTCTTCCTTCGTCCGTTGCCGGGGCCGGCAGACTTTGCCCTGCAAACGGACCTCACGCTCGAGACCCGCCGGAGCGGCTCATTCACGACCGGCCTCTACGTCGTGCTGACCGAGTCCGGAGCTCCCGTCCGCTACGCTTTCGGGGTCGATGCCGGCAACAACCTCGCGGTGAAACGCTCGACCGGCGCCGCGTTTATCGATCTCGCCACGACGTCATTTTCTGACGTCAGTGCAAAACTCCGCGTTCTGCGTGAAGGCACCGATCTTCGTTTCCAACAACGGGTCGGGGGTGTCTGGACCACGCTGCATACGCGGACGATTCCCGCCGACAGTACCGCCTCGGAGGGAGGTCTGTTCCTGGCCACGACCTCGGCTCAGAGTGCACGCGTGGCCTTTGATTATCTGCTGCTTGCGGATACGACTCACGTCGCCGGTCTGACCACGCAGGTCCGGATCACCGAGCTCATGTATCACCCGGCCGACCCGGACACCGTGGAGTTCATCGAGTTGCAAAATACCGGAACCACTACGGTCAATCTCCAGGGCATGAGCTTCGACGATGGGCAGCCGTTCAGCGCCTTTACGTTCGGCGATACCCCGCTCGCTCCGGGCGCGTATGCGGTGATCGCCAACGATGCCAATGACTTCCAAAAACGCTACGGCTTTGATCCCACGGCCGAATGGACCACGGGTGCTCTCACGAACGGGGGCGAGCGCGTGACCCTCCGGGACGAAACCGGCGCCGTCATCCACGACTTCACTTATGACTCGGCTGCGCCCTGGCCGACCACGCCGGACGGCCAGGGACCTTCGCTCGAAATCATCGATCCCTTCGGCGACTACGACGACGCCACGAATTGGCGTGCGTCTTTTGAGATCGGAGGCACACCCGGCGGCCTCGGTGCCGGCGCGGACAGCGACGGCGACGGACAGCCCGATGGCTGGGAGATTCTCCTCGGCACCGATCCGCACGATCCCAGCTCCCGCTTCCAGGCCACAACTGGCGTCAATGGCAGCGGCCAGCCCACGCTCTCATTCCCCAGCGCCCTCGGCGTCGATTACCGCATCGATTACACGGATTCTCTCGCGCCGATGAACTGGCAACAGCTGATGGTCATTCCCGGCACGGGAAATCCGATCACGATTACTGATCCTACGACGCCGATGCCTGGCCAGCGCTTTTACCAGGTCACCCCGCAGCCGTAGCAGGCCGGCTGCCGTCGGACTGTCGCCCGTTTCGCCCTTCAACGAACCCTGTCCACCCTCGAACTGGCGTGGAAACCGACAATGGACGCGCACTGACCTTCGGCCCGGGACGGCAGCGCGTGACGGAGTTTTGATGGCACTTCAATTTCGTTGAGTTTGCCGGGCAAGAGGGCTGTGCAGCGGCGTGCTAATGCGCAGACCACGGCGAGGTAGCGCTGTGAATCCATGCGAGGTAGAGGAGTGTCACGACGACCGAGACGAACGGAGTCGACGCGACAGTTGTGATACGGCAACCTCACGCCGCGTGCCTTCTGCAACTCCGCGAGAACATCGGCCGAAAAAAGCCCGTGGTGATTCGAGTTCTCGACGTGGCTGGAGGTTGAGGTGGTTCCGGGCATAGGTTTCTTACACGCGGAGATATCGAGGGCACTAAGAACTGAGAAAAGAAACGCAACGAGCTTCACAAAACGAGTGGCACAACGCTTAACATCCCGCTGAGCCGCCTGGACTCAGCGTTGGATAGGTTATCGGCATGGACGACGATGGATTGAGCGGGATTTTCTGGCAAGGCGGGAGGAGATTGGGGAGCACGGGCGTCTCGCCTGTCGGCTTTGCGTCCCGCCAACGTCATTGGGGTTGCGAGTGAGGCGATGCTTCCAATGACCTCCGGTGTGTCCGGCGAGACGCCGGGCACGACAGGCGAGGACGCCTGTGCTCCCCGGAATTGGATCATTCTTGCGCTCACGCGCGTTATCCCAATCGATTCGCCAGTTTTTTCGATGGGGCTGGAGACAAGCGCTAAGTTCCGCGGGTGCTTTTCATTTATCATTCGGGTAACCAAGTCGCGGGAATCGACTCCGCCTTATGAACGCTTTCTCATCACACATTTTCTCCCTGACCCTGCTGGGCCTCGCCGTAACCAGTGCACTCTGCGCCGATGATCCCCGCGCTGGGGATAAGACGATTCGCGATTTCAAACGGATCGCGCTCTCGGATCAGTTTTGGTGCGAGGGGGCGAGTTTCGGTGACTTCAATCGCGATGGCGTCAATGACATCGTGGCGGGGCCGTGGTGGTGGGAGGGACCGGACTTCAAAACGTCGCATGAAATCTACGAGCCGAAGGCAACGTTCCGCCGCAAACTCGGCGAGCTGACGAGCATCGAAATCCCCGGGTTCGAAGGCGGGCTCGGGGTGAAGAATACTTACTCGGACAATTTTTTCTCGTTCCCCTACGACTTCAACGGTGACGGATGGATGGACGTGCTCGTCATCGGGTTTCCCGGCCAGGAAACGTCGTGGTTTGAAAATCCTAAAGAGCCGGATAAGCACTGGGAACGTCATGTCGTTTTCAGCCAGACGGACAACGAGTCGCCGACGTTCACGGACCTCACCGGCGACGGAAAGCCGGAACTCGTCTGCATTACCAAAGGTGCTTATGGCTATGCGGCGCCGGATTGGAGCGATCCAGCGAAACCGTGGACGTGGCATCGCATTTCGCCCGATCGGAAATACGGCAATTTCACGCATGGAATGGGTGTCGGCGATGTGAACGGTGATGGCCGCGCGGATTTGCTGGAGAAGGACGGCTGGTGGGAACAACCTTCGTCGCTCGAGGGCGACCCGGAGTGGGAGCAGCACCCGTTTCCGTTCGCCGGGCCGGGTGGCGCGCAGATGTTCGCCTATGACGTGAATGGTGACGGGCTCAACGACGTGATCACGAGCCTGGCCGCGCACGGATTCGGTCTGGTGTGGTATGAGCAGGTCAAGGGTGGCGATTTCAAACCGCACACGATTTTGGGCAGTCGGCCCGAGGACAGTCGCTACGGGATCAAATTCTCCGAGGTGCACGCGCTCGATCTCGTGGACATGGATGGAGACGGCCTCAAGGACATCGTGACCGGCAAACGTTTTTGGTCGCACGGCCGTGTGGGCGATCCTGATCGCAATGATGAAGCGGTGCTTTACTGGTTTGGACTCGTGCGCGGTCCCGAGGGCGTGGACTGGGTTCCGCACCGGATCGACAACAACTCCGGCGTCGGCACGCAGGTCGTCGCGGGCGACATCAACGGCGATGGTTTGCCGGACGTGGTGGTTGGAAACAAGAAAGGCATCTTCGTTCATCTCCAGCAGGCGAAAGCGGCTACGGCTGACGAATGGCTCGCAGCGCAACCGAAGCCGCTGCCGGCGCCGAAAGAGCCGCATGATTTCAAACCCACCGCCGACGATGGCACGCCGCTGAATCTGGACTTTGAAAGCGGTTCGCTAAAGGACTGGAAAGCCACGGGTGATGCGTTCGACTCCATGCCGGCGAAAGGCGACGCCGTGGCGCGCCGCCGGAATGACATGCGCAGCGGTCACCTCGGGGAATTCTGGGTTGGCAGCTATGAGTCACACGGCAGCGATGAACCAACTGGCACCCTGACCAGCGCGCCGTTTTCGGTCACGCAACCCTACGCCAGCTTCCTGATTGGCGGCGGCTCCGGGCCGAAAACGCGGGTGGAAATTCTCAACGCGGCGAACGGTCTGGTGCTCTTTCAAGCAACGGGTCCGGACAACGAAGAAATGCATCGTGTGTTCGTCGATCTGCGCCCGTTCGCTGGGGCGAAGATTCAAATCCGTCTCGTCGATGAAGCGACCACCGGCTGGGGCCATGTGAATTTCGACGACTTCGTCTTTCACGACGCGCCTCCGCCAAAGGCGGATGAGATCCAGCCCGCTCCGCTCTCCGCCAGTCTGCCCGCGCGGGTCGATCTGCGGCCGCTGTTTGCGCAGTGGGATCTGATCCAACGGAAGCAGGGCGCGCGCGGCACCTGCTCAGTCTTTGCTACCGTCGAGGCCATCGAGTTTGCCCTCGCGAAAGCGTCCGGACGTGGTCAGCGGCTGAGCGTCGAATTTGCGAACTGGGCGGCGAACCGCGCCACCGGTCGCTTTGATGACGGCGACTTCTTCCACAATATCATTCGCGGTTGCCAGGAGTTCGGCCTCTGTCCGGACGGATTGATGCCCTACGCACGCGCATTTGATCCCACGGCCGAGCCGTCGGATGACACCCTTCTCGCCGCCCGCGAATGGCGCGATCGGACAGGCGTCGCGTTTCACTGGATCAAGACGTGGCGCCAAAAGCCTGGGTTGCGCGACGAGGACGTCTGGCACATCAAATCGGTTCTCGCCGATGGCTGGCCCGTGAGCGCCGGTTCCTATCACAGCATTCTTTTCGTCGGTTATGAGGACGACGTGGAGTTTCCCGGCGGCGGGCGATTCTTGGTCAACGACTCCGGAGGTGGCAACGAACGCTCGCTCACCTATGCGGCGGCCAAAGAGAGGATGTGCGACCTGTTCTGGGTTGAATCCCGGCCCGTGACTGAAAACGTCGCGAGTCAGTAGGCGCCCGCCCGTGGAAGGATAATACAAACGCGATTCGGTGGTGTGCCGCCTTATTTCCACGAACATTCTCACGGGATTGGAGAAATCACGGTCCGGCCAGGGGCGATTCAATGCTTGGTTCTGGGAGCGCGTGGGGGTTGGATGGGTGGCGTCCACTTCGGACGCTCTCCTCTCAATTCACATACCCCATGAATACTACGACTCGTTTGGTTTCTTCGGCGTGCGTGTGCGCGCTCATGAGCACGATCCAATTTTCGTCAGCTCAGGACTGGCCCCAATGGCGCGGGGAAAATCGCGATGGAAAAGCGGCCGCTTTTACGCCGCCGACAACGTGGCCAGCACAACTCGAGCAGAAATGGAAAGTGACGGTCGGTGATGGGGTGGCCACGCCATCGCTGGTCGGTGACAAGCTCTACGTTTTTTCCCGGCAGGACGGTGCCGAGGTTATTCGCTGCCTCGATGCGGCGACGGGCAAGGAACTTTGGCAGGATAAATATGATGCGCTCGGTGCCAGCGGTCCCGCAGCGAGTTTTTCCGGGCCGCGTTGCTCGCCCGTGGTTGCGGCGGGGAAGGTGGTGACGATGGGGGTGCGCGGAATTCTGTCCTGTCTGAATGCTGAGGATGGCAAACTGCTCTGGCGCAAAAATGACTTTGCCGACGCGTATCCGCGTTTTTTCACCTCCGCTTCGCCGTTGGTCATCGATGGCCTTTGCATTGCGGAAGTGGGTGGCGGAGACAAAGGTGGCATTGCGGCTTATGATCTCGAATCGGGTGAACAAAAATGGATCTGGGATGGGGATTCACCCGCTTATGCCTCGCCGATGATTCTCGAAACGGGGGGTGCCAAATACGTCATCGCGCAGACGGAATCCAAAATGGCGGCGGTCGGATTGGCCGACGGAAAACTCGCTTGGGAGACGCCATTCCGCAGCGAACGGATGGGCTACAATGCAGCGACACCGATCGTGAGTGAACAGACGGTCATCTACTCCGGGTCGAATCGTGGGGCCACCGCGGTGCGCCTCGAGAAGGCGGACGACAAGCTTAAGGGCGAACAGCTTTGGCAGAACCTCGATAACTCCGTGCAATTCAATTCGCCGATTCTGGACGACGGTCGCATCTACGGATTGAGCGCGAGCGACAATCTATTTTGTGTCAATGCGGAGAGCGGCAAGACGCTTTGGACGGCGAGCCTGAACAAGCCCGAGGCGGCGCCGGCGGAGCAACCTCCAGCGAACGAGAATCGCGGAGGAGGTCGGCCACGGCGCGGTGGTGGGGGCGGACGTGGCCGCGGTGGCTACGGATCGCTCGTGGATGCCGGTCCGGTGCTGATGGCCCTGACGCCGTCGGCGCAACTCGTGGTCTTTGAGCCGAGCGCGACAGCTTTCACCGAAATCGCGCGCATCAAGGTGTCCGATTCGCAGACCTATGCCTATCCGGTCCCTTCGGGGAAGCGGATCTTCGTCAAGGACAAGGACGACGTGATGCTCCTGGCGGTGCCGTAACCTCGATAGCGGGTTTGATCGGGATGGAATCGACGCGCAGGGCAATTGGCTAACATTCTCGGATGGGGAATTCGGAAACCAACTGGCCGCTACTGCTTTCGGTCGTCGTCGTGGTGTTCGGAGGCTTTGGCGTTTTCAGCGTTGCACGAGTGGTTGCGATGCGTCGCCTCCGGAAAGAGGGGACACGTGTCATGGGGAAGATCGTCGTGCAGGAAACATTCGAAACCGGAGGACCGCGTTCGGAGCGCCAACGCATGGAGCGGACGGTGGTCGAGTACGCGGCGAACGGGCGGATGTACCAGATCCAGCCGCCGGTGGCGTCCAGCATCTCGACTTATCAACTCGGCCATTCCGTCCCGGTTTATTTTGCTCCGGACAAACCGGACCAGGCGCTCATTATCACCGGCTGGGAGTATGCGAAATGGATAATGTTTATCGTCGCATGCTTCGGAGTCGTGATCGGATTGAGCATTGTGGCCGTGATAGAAAACTTCGGCAATTCGTAGCCGGACGGGTACCGAGTCCGGCGGAGCAGTGGGCTTGTCGATGGCGCCGTGTTTGGCCTAGCATTCGTCCATGATTGCTCTGAATCATTATCCGAAACTGTCACCAGCCCTTGCTGTGACCGACGCGGCAAAGGCCCTCGAATTCTACAAGGCGGCCTTCGGCGCGGAGGAACTTTTCCGGCTCGTGGACCCGGAGAACGGCAAGGTCGGTCATGCCGAAATCCTGGTGAATGGTGAATTGGTGATGCTCGCGGATGAGTACCCGGCGTTTAATAAATCTCCTGCTACCCTCGGCGGCACACCGGTGAAGTTGTCGCTCATGGTCGATGACGTGGACGCGGCCATGCAAAAAGCGGCGGACGCTGGAGCGGAGATCGTGATCCCGGTATCGGATCAATTCTACGGGCACCGGTCCGGGAGCGTGAAGGATCCGTTTGGGCACCTGTGGGTGTTTTCCAAGGAGATCGAGAAGGTGTCGCCCGAGGAAATGCAGAGACGTTGGGACGAGATGGCAGCGGGAGTCCCCAAGAAGGAATGAGCCGCGGGGTGGCGCTCACCGGCCATGCCGTATTAGAGTCGGCCTCTTGAGCCCGACGAGTCCCTCATCGCCTCCGCCGCCTGACCCGGGTGCAGAAACTGCCCGGGCGACCTGGCGGGAACGAGTGTGGCGGATCATATTTCTCTCCGACACCCGGGCGGGTTTTGCCATCATTGCCGTGCCGACCGGCATCGTGACGGCAGAGATCGGGCGCGAGATGAATGTAGCGCGTCTCGACCAGCGGCGTTGTCCGGAATGCGGGAGCGTCGGGCACCGGCCACAGGCCCGGTTTTGCGGGCTCTGCGGGCACGAATTGTGAGCAACGCTGGCGACATCACGGATTGGCGATGAGCGGCGCCGCGGCTTCCCCGATTTTAGCATCGAGTTCAGCTGCTTTCGCCTTGGCCTCCTCGAGCGGCAGCCCTTGAGGCATGCCCGGCCGCTGGTGCCCCGTCTCGGTGAGCCAGGCATCGGTCAGGATTCGGCCACGCTCGCTGACCAGCCGAATGAGGTCGGTATACCGGGCATCGGTAGTGAAATTGTCCGTCGGCTGATTCAGTCCGCCCAGGAGCGAGCGCGCGATAATCCAATGCCCGGCCGCGTTCGGATGAACCCCGTCGCCGGCATAGCGAAAATCCGGATTCGTGGCGCGGCGCTCGGCAAGTTCCTCATCCATCGCGCCGTGCACATCGAAGACGACCCATCCGCGCGCACGCTGATCGAGGAGCCATTCCGAGTAGCGCCCGAGCGTGTCATTGTAGAGCTCGAACGGTTTGTCGAATCCCTTGGCCCCGCGGGGCGCGGTTTTGCCGGCGATCGGAACATTGTCGAAAGTGGGCGGCGTGAGGAGGATGATCCGTGCCCCGGCGGCTTCGACCTTTTGGCGCAGGCTGAGGATGCCTTTTCGAAAGGCGTCAAAGCGAGCGGCGGCGTAGGGCTGATAAATGCCGTCGTTCATTCCGTAGCAGGCGATCACGAGGTCGGGTTTGGTATTGGCCAGCACCCGGCCGAGGCGTTCGTGAAGATTGGGACGCGGAAATTTTCCATCGGCGTGACCCGGTTCCGAGAGACCGGAAACCGTTTCGCTGGGAAGTCCGAGGTTGAGTACCTCGAACCCGCGGTCGGGAAAGTGCACCGTAAGGTACGCAGTGAAATCATCCACGTACTGGCCCGCGTGGGTGATGCTGTCCCCGAGAAAGACGATTCGTTTCACGCCGGGAAGCAACGCCTCGGCCCCGGCTGCGGTGTCCGCCGCGAAGGCGGTGACAAGGAGCAATCCGAAAATCGAGATCCGAGTTAAAGCGGAGGGCAGGCGCATGGGATCAATGAAGGTCGGTCCGGAGGGAAAGACAAACGCCAACGGCGCGCAGGATCGGCGGTTTTGGCAAGGCACGATTCTTTCTCGCCAAGCGGCACGCGCGTTCTATTCTCCGCCCGCATGCATTGCTCGATCCTCCGCTCTGCCATGCTCGTCACGACCTGTCTGGTCGTCGGTTGCGCTTCCCGGCCTTTGCCGAAATACGAAAAACCGATCGCCCGAGCCCAGGTGCAGCGAGTACGCACGACGGCCTATACGCATTCGGAAGCAGACCACATCCAGCATGGCCGCTCGACGGCGATGGGCACGACGCTCCAATACGGAAACGTGCGCAGTGCCGCGGCTGATTGGTCGCGCTGGCCCGCCGGAACGCTCTTTCGCATCCAGGAAACGGGTGAACTTTATCGCGTGGATGACTACGGGTGGGCGCTGGCCGGGACGAATACCATCGACCTCTACAAGCCGTCCCGCGCGATGATGAATCAATGGGGTGTGCGTTACGTGACGATCGAGAATCTCGAATGGGGCGACGTGGACCAAAGCCGCGCGATTTTGCGCCCCCGCTCGAAGTACAAACACGTGCGCCGAATGCTCAAGGAACTCGATAGTCGCTATGCTGAACTGAAAAAGCCGGTTCGATCCGCGCCGATCATGGTCGCGGAACCCGGGCCGACGGAGGAAGTCGCTCAACCCGTGACGCAATTGGCCGCCGCGACGGGTCCCAAGCTCGCTTCGCCGCCTCACGACCCGGCACCATTGACGCCATTTCGTTCGGCGGTCAGTCGCTGACGCCAGCGGCTTTGCCCTTGTCAAAAGAGTGACCGGCGACGATGAGGGATGGAGTTGCATGCGCATCATCGCCTGACGACAAGATTGTTCGCATCGAATTATGCCGGAAGCACGGACGCCAGCCCTTCATCCCGATTCGACAGGCGCCGCCCTGACCGAGGGACAGCGCTGTTTTCGCCATTTCGTGCTCAAGCAGTTTTTCGGCACCGGCCCGCTCGGGAGCGCGTGGCTGGCTCATCACGAGGGAATGGGACGGGATCTGTCGCTGCGGTTTTTGCCGGCGCTCTGGCTGCGGGACGAAAAGATCCTATCGGCTTTGCGGAAAGGGGTCGTACGACTCCTCGAATTCACTCATGCGAATCTGGTTCGAGTGTTTGACTTTGTGCGCGATGAATATACCGCGGCAATTGTCACCGAATTCGTTGATGGTGAGACCCTGCAGGTGGTGAAAGCCCGGCAGCCCGCGCGTTGCTTCGACGTCGATGGCATCCGGCCGTGGATGGCCCAACTTTGCGAAGTGCTCGATTACACGCACCGGTATCACGAAGCGGTGCATGGCGATCTGACGCCCGCCAGCCTGCTGATCAACACGCGCGGAGATTTAAAGGTGGCTGATTTCGGTTTGGTCCGAAGCCTTTTTGATCTCGAAAACATCGATGGAGATTACCCGACGGTGGCTGGAACGCTCGCTTACATCAGTCCCGAACGGGCGTCGGGTGAGCCGTGCCAGGTCAGCGATGACATTTATGCGCTGGGGGCGACGCTGTATGACTTGATCACGAGCAAGCCACCCTTCTTCCGCGGCAACATCATCCTCCAGCTGAGCCGGGCGGTCCCTCCTACGCTGGCCCGGCGGCGCGAAGAATTCGGAATTTCGGGCGCACCGATCCCTCAGGAATGGGAGGAAGTCGTGGCGGCCTGTCTGGAAAAGCGACCGGGTGATCGTCCGCAGAGCATCGAGGAAATCGGAGTGCGCCTCGGCATTATGGATCACCAGACGCCGGCCCGCCGTGGACCGGCACCTCCGCGCTTTCCGGCAGAATCCGGCGAGGAATATCCGACCAGTTTTGAAACCCTGGCCGCGGTGCCCAAAAAGCCCACCGGTCTGGCCGGCGCGCCGGTTGATCTTTCCAGCAAACAACCGTCCCAGCGCGAGCCGAGTCCGCTGGTGCCCAAGCAGGGAGCCCTGTTTGCCGGTCGTTACGCCCTGGTCCTGCAATTGGAGGAGCTCGCAGCAGGCGTCGTGTGGCTCGCCCACGATGAAAAAGCGGGGGGCGACGTGACGGTTCACTTTTTGCCCGAAGTCATCCGGCACGATCGAGCCGCCGTGGAAGAATTGCGGATTGAAGCACAACGCGCCGCGGCGTTGAGCCACCCGCATATTTTGCAGCAGGTGGATTTTGTCCACAGCCCGGAGGGCATGGCCATCGTGATGGAATATCTGGAAGGCGAATCGCTGGCGCGCCTCAAGGAAAGGCGCGAGAGCGGGCATTTTGAGATCGAAGACATCGCGCTCTGGATCCAACAGGTCAGCGCGGCGCTCGGGCACGCGCACGAGGCGGGTCTGGTGCATCGGGACGTCAAGCCGACCAATGTTTTCATCGCGGAGTCCGGGGAGGCAAAACTGATGGGTTTCGGCACTTCGCGCAGTCTCGAAGATTCCATGACCCGCGTGAGCGTGACCAGCAGCGGAGGGGCCGCGCTCAGCTATCTCAGTCCGGAGCAGGCCATCGGCGAACCGCCATCGGCGTCTGACGACATTTATGCGTTCGGCGCTTCCGTTTACGAATTGCTGACCGGACGGCCTCCGTTTTTCCGCGGGAACCTCCTGCATCAACTCGGCACCGCAGTGCCACCCAGCATGGCGCAACGACGCACGGAATTGGACACAACGGGTGAGAGCATTCCGGAGTCGTGGGAAGAGGTAATCGCAGAATGTCTGGCCAAGCTGGCCGCCGATCGGCCGCGAAACTTCAAGGAAATCGCGGCTCGCCTCAGGGCGAAAGCGAACGTCCCGTCCACTTCATCCAACTCACCCACCGAGGGTGCACCCGCCGCCCCCGCGACACCGAAACTGACTATGCCTGATCCGAGCCCTGAAAACCCGCCTGCTGGAGAAACCCCAGCGGCTCAGCCCACCGCGACCGCCAGCCGCGTATACCGTCTCGACCCGGTCCCACGCGACGAGCCCGCACCCGCGAGGAAAACCGAAACGCCGGCTCCCGCGGCGGCCCCGGTTTCAACGGCTCCCAGTACGTCGCCTGAACCTAAGGCGAAGCCCGATTTTTCGCTCAAGCCCGTGCCGAGGCCCGAACCGGCTTCTGCGGCCGCCGCGCCGGAAAAACTGCCGGAGGTGGAGGCGAAAGCCGCGCATGCATCGGATTCCGCTCCGCCCGATCTCGTCGCCGTGGCGAAACCGGAGCCTGAGGCCCAGGCAAAGCCGGCGGTGGCCGCTGAGGACGAGAGCGATAGCGATCGAACCGTCGTGGGCGTTCCGTCGCCAGCGGTACCTCTCGCGGCGCCGATGGGTCCGAAGCCGGATTTTTCGCTGAAGCCGGTGCCCAGAGCCGAGCCAGTCGCGAAAGAGCCCACGCCTGAACCCGCTGCGGCGGCTCCAGTCGCCGAAAGCACGCCATCCAAAACCGAAGCCAGCGAGACGGTGTCCGAAATGGAGGACGTCACCGTCCGCGGGATCAAGCCACGCCCGAGCTCGTCGGTGATTGCGCCGATGCCGGGAGCGACAGCCGCCGCGGCGGTGCCGACGAAGCGCTATTTGGATGAAGCGGCGCAGTTCACGGTTTACCGACCGGAAGGAATCGAACCGGACGCCTGGGAAACATTGGTGGCCTTTGCCCACGTCGTGGAATTGCCTCCGGATGCCGCTCTCGCTGGTCGCGAAAAACCCGATCAGCCGAAATCCGCAGGCGATGCCGACACCGCCCCACCATCGCTCGAAGTGATCAGCGTCGTTCCGGTTCTGCCCGCGGTGGAGATCGAGCCGGCGCGGCGGCAGTTCGAGTGGACTGAGCCCGTTCAACGCGCTGAATTCAAAATCAAGGTCGATCCGTCCATGGTCGGAAAAGCGCTGCGGGGGCGCGTGGCCTTCTATGTCGGGGCCATTCTTTTAGCCGAGGTTCCGCTGGTCGTGCGCGTCGAACGACGCGCGACCGGTCAAGGCGCACCCGTGCAGCGGTCGGTCAGCCGTCGTTACCGCAATGTCTTCCCATGTCACGCTGTGGAGGATCACCGAATCGCCGCCCAGTGCGCCAAGTTTGCCGTCTTGTCGGGCAATGACTACCTGCAGGAGGTGCTCCGGCTTCGCTCAAAAACCGGTGATAAAACCGAACTGTTGGCCCGGATCGAAAAGGCCGATGTCCTCCAGATCTTTTGGTCGGCACAAGCGGCCAAATCCGCCGAAGTCCGCCAGGAATGGACTCGCGCCCTGGAACTGAAGCGCGAAGAATTCATCCGGCCGGTGTATTGGGACAAAAACGCAGTCGAGGGCGACTCCCGCCCGCCGGGCGAACTGTCAGCGTTCTCGTTTGAATGGCTGGGTGCGGGTCCGGCCCAGGCTGGTGTTTCGCGGGCGATCAGCTCGCCAGAGCGGATTTCGGATACGACAATTGCGGGCGTTTCGATCACCGGAACCGATTTCGAGGAACCGGTGACCCAAGCCGCACTCGAGACCACGGCACCCCCGCGCAAAGCCGCCTCCGCTCCCGCAACTCCCACACCGGCGAAACCTGCAGCCGGACCGCCGCCTCTGCCGGTGTCAGCGCCCGCAGCGGTTCCAAAGACGACACCCGATGCGCCGTCCCCAACGGTGGCTCCGAAAATGCCTGTGCCTGCCGCGGCCGCGGCGACACCCGCAGTCGTCAATCCTCCGCCCCCGCCCGTGGCACCTGTCCCGATTCCTGACTTGGAACCGGCGACGCCGACACCAGTCAAGCGCATAGGGCCACTGATTGCCGCCGGCGTGGTGGGAATCCTGATTGTGGGGGCGATCACCTTTCTGGTCGTTCAGAAGATGACTTCCAGAAATGATGACCTTCCGCCGGACAACACGCCGGTGGCCGATAGCGGCGACGCGAACCGTCAAACAGAGGTGCCAAGTCAGACCGATCAACCTCCCGTCCCCGTGGTGCCGGATGTTCCACCTCCCGTGGCGGCCCGCACCGTCTCCGCGGCGGAAGCCGGCTCGCTCGCGGGTACAGATTTGACTGAGCCTGTGCTGTTGGTGGGCGATTTTGCGGTCTCGACGACTGATGGCAATCGCGCGATCCTCAGTCCGGTTTCGCCCACGGATCCCGCTTTGGCGGGGCGGGTGCGAGTGATTGCCGAATATGCGTCGGCGTCCGCGTTACCAAAAGAAGGCACTAACGTTAAGTGGTCAGCTGCCACCCAAGCTCGGATTCAGGCGGTGGACCGCGGAGCCAGCGAGAACGTCAGAATTCGCGTCCTGGTTGGCGCCCCGGCGCCTTAGTCTGGCCCATCAACTTTGATCGTGGGACATCTGGAGGTTCGATGCCAGTTTTGATCGCAACCGTATGCGAACCGCCGTGAAACCCTGATTCGCGTGCGCTCTCAGCCCACCCTGCGGGCTCGGTAACGATTTTTAACGCCGTTTGGACCTTCCCCTGCTAAAAAGCGCTGCCCAAATGCGTTGCTTTCTCCAGTTCCGTTCCATTTTTGCCCGTGCCCGATACCGTGCGCAGCGCAGCGGACCCGGTCGCGCCTGCACCCTCCATTGATCGCCGATGGTTGTAAGTTCTCCAACTTCGGGAGCACGGACGATCGCCAGCGAAGTCAAGTTCGACCGAGACTTCTTGGACCAGATTTCCGCCCTGGTGTGGATCGATGACCTCGAGGGGAGGCGGGTTTTCACCAACCGCTTTGCCGCTGAATTCTGCGGATGCTCCCCCGATGAACTGATGGGTTTGGCCTGGCGTAAACACTGCCATCCAGAAGATCAGGACGCGTATCGGCAGGGCTTTGAGCAGGCCGCGGAGCGGCGCGAAGAATTTCAAATCAACTGCCGGATTCAGCGGAGCGATTCGGACTATCGCCGGATTATTGGAACGGCCACTCCGGTGCGCGGCGAAGGCGCCGATATCTGCGGCTATCTTTTCATTTCACAGGATGTGGCCGCCCTCGCGGAAGTGGACGCCGCCGTCCGCGAGAATGAAGAGCAGGTGCGCATCCTCGGTCTGGCCACGCGGGACATGGTCTGGAGCTGGGACTGCCGAACGGGACGCGTGGTCCACAATCAACCATTTTCCAAAATCTTCGGTGACGCACCGGAGTTTCCGGTGGACAGAATCGAATGGTGGCGGGAACGCATGCATCCGGCGGATCGGGACCAGGTGATCTCGCTTTTTCGGCGGGCGATTTGCGAACAGTGGCCGGACGTGGCGAGCGAGTATCGCATCCGCATGGCCGACGGAATCTATGCCGAAGTGGAGGACCGCACCTGCCTGCTCCGGGACGAGTTTGGGCGTCTGCAACGAGTACTCGGAGCCCTGCGCGACGTGACGCAACGAAAGCGCGTCGAAGGAGCGCACGAACGCTTTTCGCGCATCCTCGAAAACACCAGTGACCTGGTGGCTCTGACCACGGCGGGAGGATTGGTGATGCATGTCAATGCCGCGGGGCTCCGCATGCTCGGGTGGCCGGATGACGAATCGATATTGGGCGCGCATGTCTCGGCGCTATTCCCGGAGTGGGCGGCGGAGATCGTCTTTGAAGAGGGCATGCCGGCGGCCGTTTCCAACGGCACCTGGAAAGGCGAGACCGCGCTTCGCACTCGCGATGGCAGCGAGGTTCCGGTGTCGCAGGTGATCATTTCCCACTTTGGGGCCGACGGGCAGATCGAATTCCTCTCGACCATTATCCGCGATATCAGCGAGCAAAAGCGCGCTGAGGTGGCCCGGATCGAGGCGACCAATCGCTACGATGCAGCCATCCGGGCCAGTGGTCAGGTGCTGTTCGACTGGAACTCATTTACGAACGAGGTGACCTACGGCGGCGATGTGGCGGGGATGCTTGGATATTCGCCCGAAGAACTGGCCGGGGGATTCGATTCCTTTCGACGAATCATTCACCCCGAGGATGTGGATGCCTTTGATCAGGAAATTCAGCGGGTGCTGGCCACGCGGGATCCTTTTCGTCTCGGATTTCGGGTCCGGCATCACGACGGACGGGCTCTCCACATCGACGCAAAGGGATACTTCTTCCTCGATCGGCAGGGGAAGTTTGGGCGGATGGTCGGTTTTTTGGGAGACGTTACGGTGGCTCATCTGGCCCGTCTGCAACTGGCATCGGCACAGGAAAATCTCGAATCGCGTGTGGTCGAGCGGACGGCGGAACTCGCGCGTGCCAATTCGGTGATTCAGGAACGTGCCATGCAACAGGGCGTCGTTGCCAGACTGGGCCAGCGGGCGCTCTCCGGCGTGCCGCTCGATGCACTCCTACCGGATGCCGCCCACGTCGTCCGGGAGACGCTCGATGTCGATTTTTGCTCGATCCTCAAGCTTTCGCCAGATGGCAGTTCGGTCATCCCCATCGCGGAGGCAGGATGGCCGATGCCGCTGGATCAGGCGTTTGGGGTCAGGCATCAATCGATTTCCGGCTACACGTTGTTGGTTCGTTGTCCGGTCATCGTCGAAGACATGGCGACCGAGACGCGGTTTGAAGTGCCGGGCATCACGCGCCAGAGCGGTGTGCGGAGTTGCGTCAGTGTAGTGATCGAATCCGGCGGTGAGCCCATGGGGGTGCTGATCGCGTTCACGGTTCATCCGCGATCTTTTACGCAGGACGACATTAATTTCCTTCAGTCGGTGGCGAACGTTCTGACCGCGGCGATGGATCGCCGTCGCGCGGAGGAAATCGTGCGCGCGGCGCACAGTCAGGCCGAAGAGGCGAACCGGGCCAAAAGCGAGTTTTTATCGCGCATGAGTCACGAGCTGCGGACGCCCCTCAATGCCATTCTTGGGTTTAGCCAGCTTCTGGAAATCGACGAGCCGACTCCCAGCCAGGCGGAAAGCGTTGCCCACATCCTGCGGGCCGGAAATCACCTGCTGACGCTCATCAATGAAGTGCTCGATATCGCCCGAATCGAGTCGGGACGTCTGGCGCTGGCCCCGGATTCGCTCAACCTGCCCGGTTTCGTTCACGAGTGTGTTGGTGCGACGCGCCTTTTGGCCGAGAAGGAGAGCATTTCGCTCATTATCGATCCGAGCTGCGACGAGGATGTGGCTGTCTTCGCTGACTATCTGCGGCTGAAACAGGTTTTGCTGAATCTTTTGAGCAACGCTGTGAAGTACAATCGGCCCAACGGCCGGGTCGTGGTGAGTGTCACGCAAAATGGCAAACATGCGCGTATCAGTGTCTCGGACACGGGGTTCGGTATCCCTGATGACTTGCTCGTGAAGCTGTTTGTTCCGTTCGAGCGTTTGGGTGCGGAATCCAGGGGTGTGGATGGCACCGGAATCGGTCTGGCCCTGTCGCAGCGGATCGTGATGGCGTTGAACGGCGAGCTGGGTGTCAATACGGAGGTGGGTGAAGGGTCCACCTTCTGGATCGAGCTGCCGCGCTCACGACCGCTGGGGGGAGATCCGGCGGACGACGATTCAAGCCAGCGCGAGCGAACGATTCTTTATGTCGAGGATGAGGATCTGAACCTGCGGCTGGTCGAGCGAATCCTTTCCCAGCAAACCGGCTACCGATTGATTCCGGTCATGCACGGCACGGTTGCGGTCGAGCGAGCGCGCAAACATCAACCGGATCTAATCCTGCTGGATCTTAATCTGCCGGACATGCCGGGGTCGGAGGTCCTGAAGCAACTGAAATCGGACCCGAAACTGTGGACGATCCCAGTGGTCATGATCAGTGCCGACGTGACTGCCGACCGCATTGATGAACTGATGGAGCTGGGCGCGACGGGCTACCTGACGAAACCCTATCGCGTGCGGGAATTCCTCGATTGCATCGAGCAGGTGCTCGGGTCGGCGGCCGTCTAATTCATACTTGCTAGCGGGCGGTCCGCTGCGTGTCGCCGCCTTACTCCGGGGGCATTGCCGCAGGCGAAGGAGACGGAAAAGGAGAAGTACCGGATGGGTGGCGCACGTAACCAGCCGCCCTGTCAGGCCCCCAGATGCTCTTCGATGCAGGCGATGATTGTCGCGAGGCTGACTGGTTTGGCCAGGAACGGGTAACCGCCGAACTGATGTCCGCCTTCGGCGGCGCTGACAATGGCGGTGAGGAAAATAACCGGCACGTGCACGAGAGATGGATCTTCGCGAATCTTTTGCGCCACCTCGCCGCCATCAATTTTTGGCATGATCACGTCGAGAAAGATGATGTCGGGTTTGAATTCGCGGGCGGTGAGCCAGGCTTGCGAACCGTCATTTTCTTCGCGGACGAGAAAGCGGCCGGTTTTCTCGAGGGTTAACTTGAGCAGACGAGTGAAGCCGGACTCATCATCAACGATTAGGACGCGTTTTTCGGACATGGAAGGGGGTTTCCCTCTTCGTACCGTTCCGCGGCGGCTTTGGCACGGAAGAAATGAACTCCGGCGAAACCGGCTGAAGCCAATCAGGAGACGCGCAGCATGACGGTCACGCGCACTCCTCCTTCGGGAAGATTGCGCACGTCGATCGTTCCGCCATGCAGGTCGATAATCGTCCTGACCACCGAGAGCCCGAGGCCGGTGCCTTTGCCGGTTGGTTTGGTGGTGAAGAACGGCTCGAAGATCCGGGGGAGTTTCTCTTCCGGGATGCCGTGGCCGGTGTCGTCGATTTCACAAACCACGACCGTTTTGCCGAATTGCGAACTGTCATTGCGCGAATCGCCCGCCTGCGCGCTGAGCCTCGTCAACTGCCGCACAAAAGTGCGCACCGTCAGCGTTCCAGACGAATCCATCGAGTGGATGGCATTGGTAAAGAGATTGACGAAGACCTGCCCCATCTTGGCGGCGTCGAGCTTCAGGGGCGGCAATCCCGGCTGCAGTTCGACTTCGAGTTTCATCCGCCGCAAATCTCCGCGAACGAGACGCAACGCATCGTCAATGATGTCGTTGATGTCCACGGCGGCGAGCTGCATATCCTTGGGAGCGGAGAAATCGAGCAACCCACGAATGACCTGATCGGCGCGGTTGACGGCGTGGTCAATTTCGTCGAGGACCTCGGCGTGGATGGGATCTTCGCGGTCGTGGGTGCGCAACAATTCGGCGGCCATGCGAATGATGGCCAGGGGATTCTTCACCTCATGCGCCACGCCTGCCGAGAGCCGGCCGATGGACTTCATTTTTTCGGCTTCGATTAGCTGCAGCTGTACGGCCCGCAGCTCCTGGTGGGCTGACTGCAACTCCCGCATTTTTTGGAGCACTTCCTCCTGACTTTGCGCCAGACTGCGGTTGGCCCGTTCGAGACCTTCGGCGGCTTCCTTTTGCTCGGTGATGTCACGCGCAATGCAGAGCACACCGAGCACTTCGTGGTGTTCGCCGCGCCACGGTACCTTGGTGGTGAGCATCCAGCGTGATTCGCGGCGCTGATTGAGTGTCCGATGCTCGGTGTTCTGCACCGGTTCACCGGACGCGATGACCTGTTCGTCGGCCTCCTGAAACTGGGTGGCCAGTTCGTCGGGGAAAAAGTCGAAGGATGTGCGCCCGATCACTTCATCGGGTCCGGACGCGCCGAGCGAGCGCCAGTGCGCCATGTTGTCGAGGGTGTAAACGCCCTGCAAATCCTTGAGAAAGATCATGTCCGGAATGTTATCGATCACGTTGCGCAGCAGGTTGCGCTCGGCGGCCAGACGAATCTCCAATTCCTTTAGATCCGAGATTTCCCGTGAGATGCCGCACGTGCCGATGGTGCGCCCGGCGTGATCACGCAGGGGGATCTTGGTGGTCAATGACCACGAGCGGCGTCCATCCGCGAGAGTCTCAAACTCGACCTTGCCGAGCAAAGGCCGACCGCTTTCCATCACATGACACTCATCTGCGAGTGCAGCCCCGGCGTGCGCTTCGTCATAAAAATCGGCATCGGATTTGCCGTACGCCTCCCCCGCGGCCGAAAGGCGAAGCAACCGGGTCAATGCGCGATTGATCCGGATGAACCGACTCTGACGATCTTTGAAATAGATCCGATCCGGGATGTTCTCGAGGAGCGTATTCAGCAGGTCGCGTTCGTGCGCCAGTTCCGCCTCGGCCGCCACGCGCTCGATGGCATAGCGCATGGCGCGAGTCAAAAGCTGCGGCGTAATGCTGCCTTTCAACAAATAATCCTGGGCGCCATGATGGACCGCCTGGGCTCCAAGTTCTTCATCGTCACTTTCGCTCAAGACGATGATGGGAAGGAATGGCTGGGCCGTATGGGCGGCGGTGAGCGTCTGGAGCCCAACGCTGTCGCTGAGGTGCAAATCGAGAAGCAGAAGCGCGGTGACCCCTTCCTCGATCAAGCTCAAGCCCTCGGCGAGGGAGTCGCTCACGCCCTGGACCATGAATCGTCCCACGGCGTCCGATTCGATAAACTCTCGCAACCACGTCACGACACCGGGATCGTCTTCGATCAGCACAACGGCTTGTCGATCTAGTGGGCGAGGAATCATGGGCGAGGGAGAGCGACGGCGTTTGTATCAGGTCATGGTGTTCGCAGCACGGTTTGAATGGCGTCCCGCAGCGTATTAAGGGTGAATGGTTTCGCGACCACAAGGTCCACTCCCGACGGAGACTCGGCGGCTTCGTTCATCAGATCGCCAAAACCGGTAAGCAGAATCACGGGCTGCGACGGCTTGAGTTTTTTGATTTCGGAAGCGAGTTGATCGCCGTTGAGTTCGGGCATCGCACGGTCCGTGATGACGATGTCGAATCGGCCTTTCTTGAAGCGATCGAGGCCCTCGCGACCATTGGTGGCTTCCGCGACAACGTGTTGATCTTCGGTCAGGTAAACCGAGAGGACCTCCCGCACGAGCGGTTCGTCGTCCACGATCAGGATTTGCAAGGGGCGAGTGGGCTGAGCGGGCGGCTTCGAGGCCTTGGGTGCTTTGTCCGCGCGCTCGAGCGGCAGTGAAATGGAAACGGATGTGCCGCGCCCGGGATCACTCTGGATGTCCACCTCGCCATCGTGACGAGTGACGATGCCATAAACGCTGCCCAGTCCGAGCCCGCCGCTTTGGTCACCTTTGGTGGTAAAGAACGGCTCGATGCACCGCGCGCGCACCTCGTCGGACATCCCCATCCCATTATCGGAGACGGAGGCGACCAACCAGCGACCCTGCACTTCGGTGCGAATCGTGATCCGACCGCGTTGCGTGATCGCTTCGATCGCATTGAAGACGAGGTGGACCAGCGCTTCGCGAAGTTCATCCTCATTTCCCGCGATGCTCGGTACCTGCCCCAGTTCGAGCTTAAACTCGATATTCACGCCCACAGCCAGCGCCTGGTCCTTCCAGCGTGGTTGCGTGAACGACACCACCTGCTCGACCAGATCATTCATCAGGATCGGAGTGAAAACGTCCCCTTCGTCTCGGCGACGATAAAATTCGCGCAGCCGAGACACGACCCGAGCAGCGTCCTTGGCGCCGTTGAAGATCGCTTCGAGATACGTGCGCAATCGGACGGGGTCCGTGCTCAGGTCGGGCTTTATCAGCAGGAGTTCGCTGAAGCCGAGGATGGGCGAGAGCGTGTTGTTGAAATCGTGGGCGATTCCATTGGCCATGCGTCCGAGCGCATGCATGCGCTCGCGCGCAATGACCTGCGCCTGCGTCGCGCGAATCTGGCCCAGGGCGGCGGCCAGTTGACGATTGCTTTCCACGGTCTCCTCTTCGGCCCGCCGGCGCTCGGTAATCTCCCGCTGCAGGCGGGCGTTGATTTTCTGCAAAGCGGCCGTTCGCTCCTGCACCCGCAACTCAAGATCCTCGTTCGCCCTCGAGAGTTGCAACTGCACGCGTTTGCGTTCGAGAGCATATTGGACGGACCGGATGAGCAGGTGGTTGTCCACGTGCCCCTTGACCAGGTAGTCCTGCGCGCCCAGCTGGACAGTCTCGATGGCGAGGGCGACATCGTTGATCCCGCTGAGCACCACGATTGGCAAATCCGGGGCCGCTTCCAAAACGCGGATAAATGTTTCGAGGCCATCGCTGTCCGGCAGTCCCAAATCGAGCAGGGTCAGATCGATGCCTCCTTCCCGCAGGTGCTGCAGTCCCCCCGATAGAGTTCCCGCCGTGATGAGCTTGAAGTCCATCATTTCCGGCGTGGTGGCGACGAGCTGTTGCAGGAGATCAATGTGCTCCTGATTGTCTTCGATGAGCAGGATGGTAACCGGTTGGTCGATCATGGAGAATGGACCGGGAGATTGGCCGGTTGATCACAGACCTCGCGGACGCGTCGCGCCAGATCACCGAGGGTAAACGGCTTTTGCAGGAAAGGGGTCCGGCCGTCAAAACCGTGCCGGCGCAGGATCGCTTCATCGGCGTATCCTGACGTGAAAAGGATCCGCATGGAACCCGACTGCGCGGCCACCCAGTCCGAGATTTCCTTCGCTCCGACATCGGGTAGCACGACGTCCGAAAACAACAGATCGATGTGTTTGCCACGCATCGATTCCAATACGTGCCGGGCCTGCTGCCCGTCTCCCGCCTCGATGACGTTGTAACCCAGCCGCCGCAACACGTGTGCGGTCAGGATCCGCACATTCGACTCGTCTTCGACGTAGAGAATCGTCTCGCTTCCTCCCGGCAATTCTTCCGGGCTGCGCGCGACATCCACCTTCTCCCCGCTCGTATTTACTTCCTGGAGGTGCACGGTGAAGGTCGTGCCTTTGCCGACGAGGCTTTCGACGCTGATATAGCCGCCGCTTTGGGTGACGATGCCGTAGCAGGTGGCCAGGCCAAGGCCCGTGCCCTGCCCTTTCTCCTTGGTGGTGAAAAACGGTTCGAAAATGTTTTGGATGTTCTCGGAGGCAATGCCACTTCCAACATCCGTGACCGTCAGGCGAACATACCGGCCGGGTGGCATTTCCGGGACGGAAGGTTCGTCATCCGCCTCGTGGGAAACATCGGCGGTCGCGATGGTGATGATTCCGCCATTTGGCATCGCGTCGCGGGCGTTAACGCACAAATTGAGAAGCACTTGTTCGATCTGGCCCGGGTCGGCTTTCACCCGGCCCATTTCCGCATCGAGTTCGAGCTCGATTTCAATGTTTTCGCCAATCACCCGCCGCAGCATCTTGTGCATGTTGCGCACCGCATCATTGATGCAAAAAACCTGCGGATAAAGGGGTTGCCGCCGGCTGAAGGCGAGGAGCTGATGGGTGAGGGAGGAGGCGAGTTCTCCGGCTTTCCGGATTTCGACCAGGTGCTTGTACATTGCCTGCCGCTTGTCGATCTGGCTCAGGATCAGGTCGCTGTAGCCGAGAATGGCGGTCAGAATGTTGTTGAAATCGTGTGCGATTCCACCCGCCAGGCGGCCCACAGCTTCCATTTTCTGCGATTGCAAGAGTTGCTCCTCGAGACGCTTTCTTTCCGTAATATCACGGGCGATGAGCGAGAAGCCGGTGACCACGCCATCTTCGGCGAAGATCGGCGAATCGGTCAGCGACACGTTGATGCGCCGTCCATCCTTGCAAACGCGAATCGCTTCGTAGTTGGAAAGGCTGTCGCCCCTTCGCACGGTCGCCAATGAGTGCGCGAGTTCGTCGATATGTTCCCCCGGGAAGATAATATCGAGGGTGCGGCCCACGGCTTCCTCCGCAGTAAAGCCGAAGGCATGCTCGGCGCCGCGATTCCAGTTGCGAATCGTCCCCGTGAGGGTGCAGCCAATAATGGCATCGTTGGAGTTTGCGACCACAGCTGCGAGTTCAACGTTGATCCGTTCCGCAGCCTTGCGGGCACTGATATCGCGCAGAAAAGCGGTGTAGACGGGATGCTCCTCTGAACCGATGCGGCTGACGGAGATCTCGGCGGGAAACTGCGTCCCATCGTGCCGCATGGCCATGATCTCACGCCGCCGCCTCAGTGTCATGGCGGTGACGTCGCCATTCGCATCAAATCCGAACAGCGGCGCATTCCGCGCGGAGGCGTCGGCGGGCAGTATGGCGACGGTGATTCGCTGCCCGATCATGTCCTCCTCGCGGAACCCAAACGTAAGTTCAGCCGCCGGATTGAACTCCGTGATCAACCCGCGGCCATCGAAGCTGATGATGCAATCCAGGGCCGAATGCAGAATGGCCGCCTTGCGGGTTTCGCTCTGGCGGAGTGAATCCTCGGCGACCTTTCGCTCGATCAGGTGACCGAGCTGGTTGCTGATGGCGCTCAGGGTTTGTAAAAGCTCCGGATCGGGCAGCGAGATTTTCGGACTGAAAAACTCGAGCACGTGCCGGACTTCTCCGGCGACCATGATCGGCACACCAAATGCCGAACGCATCCCGGCCCGCACGGCGATGGCCGCATTGGGAAAGCTGGTGACATGATTGAGCGACTCGTACCAGCGCGGCTCGCCGGTTTTCCACACTTCACCGGCCAAACCACGCCCCGGCGCGTACGTGGTGGTGGTATTTGCCTGCTCAAAGTCCTTCACTTCAACGGAAGGCGAATGCCAGATTTCCACGCATCGGAGCACCATCGATTTCAGGTCCACATCCCAGACAGCTCCCAGATCCCACTCGAGGATCTCGCAAATGGACTGGAGAATGATCGGCCGGGCATCCGCCACGGAGGCCGCTTCGTTCAGCGCACGCGAGGTGGCAAATTGAAGCCTCCGGCGCTGTTCAGCCCACCAACGATCCGAAATGTCCTCGACCGTGCCCTCGAGATATCGGATCTGGCGGTCCTCATCCCGGACGGCTCGAATATTTTCGCGCAACCAGATGCTGCGTCCATCCGCGCGCTCCACTTCAAATTCAAAATTGGAAATGACGTCTTCCTCCTGGAGAGCGAGCAGCAACGCGCTGCGCTGCTTTTCCTCGACGTAGAGTTGGCTGGCGATGTCCGGGACGTGCTCGATAAATCGTTCCGATGTGCCGTAGCCATACATGCGGGCCAGCGTGCGATTCGCGACGATAAACCGGCCGTCCGGGGTCGCGTGAAAAATGCCTTCGACCGCATGATCGAAAATCGAGTGATACTTGCCTTCCGATTCGCGCAGCTCTTCGAGTGCCACGGCACGGGCGCGCTTCTCCGTGTTCATCCGCCCCAGCAGGCGCCAGAGTGAAACGACCGCTCCGCCGGTCAGCACCAGCAGCAAACTCAGAACCGCAGTTTCCATGCGACGACTGCTTTTCGTGACCAGGTCGACCTGCCGCGCGGCCAGAGCCGCTTGGGTCCGGAGGCGCTCTTCAAATGCGTCAAACCGCGCCGTGGTATCCGTGAGGAGCTTGTTTGCGTCAGCCCGAATACGATTGGCACCGTCTGGCTGCCCGGCGGTCGCTGGCGCGTTCGGTCCTGCAATTCGTTTCGCTTCAGCGTCGAAGTATTCCAATTCCGCGATCAGGTCTGGCTCTCGAAGCGACCGTCGCAATTGCGCGACCTGATCGCTGAAGGCACGGCTCGCTTCGCGCATTTTCGACTGGCGATCCTCGGACCCCGCTTCCAGCGTCGCGCCGGTCCAGAAAAGAATGGCCATCTGCCCGCGTAATTTGGACGCGTCAGAAATCGCGGTGACCGCTTTTCGGCGCGCCTCGCGGGTCTCATCGACCGTGGTGCGGAAATAAAAGAGTCCCCATAAACCGCTTCCCACGAGCACGGTGGCGATCGCAAGAAGGAAAATGGTTTGCTTTCTGATTCGCAGAGGGGGCGCTGGCAGCGAGGCAGAGAATGGCATGCGGAAATAGGGGCCGGCCGGGCGGCTGACCTTCGCACGCTACGCTAGGCGGCGGCCTCGATTGCACCAGCGAATTCACCGCGACGTGCAAATCGACGCGGGCAATAAAACTCCCAATTGCCTCGACGTTTGATCGCGAATTTCTACGTTCCCGCCATGCCGTCCACAGGTGTCGATTATCATCAATTCAAGAAACCGGGTGTCGTTGATTTTACTGAGCACGATAGCGGTCTCATTTCGATTAATGTCACGACGCCACAGGCCAATGGACGACTTTTTCTCCACGGAGCCCAAGTGACCCATTGGCAGCCGGCTGGGTACGAACCGGTGATTTTTCTCAGCGAGAAAAGCGCTTTTATTCCCGGTAAAGCCATCCGGGGCGGCGTGCCGGTTATTTTCCCGTGGTTCGGAGCCCGGGCCGGGGAGCCGTCCGCGCCCCAACACGGATTTGCCCGAACACAGGCGTGGGTTCTGGTTTCGGTCGATCACGAAGTGGATCTGGGCGTCTCGATCGTTTTGCGCCTCGCTGATTCCATGGAAACGAAGGCCATTTGGCCGCATTCGTTTACGGCCGAGTATCGAGTGACGTTCGGGCGGATTCTGCACATGATGCTGAAAGTCGAGAATCGAGCCGCCACCGCGGTCAGTTTTGAGGAAGCCTTGCATACGTATCTCGCCGTCGCAGATGTCCGAAATGCCAGTGTGCACGGCCTCGAAGGCGCGACGTATCTCGATAAAGTGCAGGGAGGCGCCCGGAAGACGCTCGATCAAACGCCGCTTCGTTTTACCGGGGAAACGGATCGTGTTTTTCTCCACACGACGGCCCCCGTCCATCTCGATGACCCAGGCCGGCACAGGCGCATCACGGTGGAAAAGGCGGGTTCTGCGTCCACCGTCGTCTGGAACCCGTGGGCCGAAAAGGCGCGTTGGATATCCGATTTTGGCGACGACGAATGGCCGCACATGGTTTGCCTCGAGACGGGTAATGCGGCCGACGACGCGGTCACGGTCGAGCCGGGCGCAGTGCACACGCTGACGACTGACATCAGCGTGCACCCGCTTGAGGCGCCGAAAATCTGATCGCAGCGCTCACCGCGATCACTCGCGGTGACGAGGCCGCGGGGGGAGTCGGTTTGGATCGACGGGAATTATTTCCCGTCGATGAATCGCAACAGATCGATGCAGCGATTCGAGTAGCCCCACTCATTGTCATACCAGCTCACGAGCTTGAAAAAGTTCGAGTCGAGGCCAATACCGCTGCCGGCGTCGAAGATCGATGAACGGGTGTCGTGAATGAAATCAGAACTGACCACCTCATCGGTGGTGTAAGCGAGGATGTCTTTCAGATAGGTTTCACTGGCGCGCTTCATGGCGGCGCAGATTTCCTCGTAGCTCGTTTGTTTTGTCGTCGCGACGGTCAAATCGACGACGGAAACCGTTGGAGTCGGCACGCGAAACGACATGCCGGTGAGCTTGCCTTTCACTTCGGGACAAACGAGGCCGACCGCCTTGGCCGCCCCCGTGCTCGAGGGAATGATATTGATCGCCGCGCTGCGTCCGCCCTTCCAATCCTTGCGGCTCGGGCCGTCCACTGTCTTCTGTGTGGCGGTGTAGCTGTGCACGGTAGTCATCAAGCCTTTGTCGATGCCGAAACCTTCTTTCAAAAGGACGTGCACCATCGGCGCGAGGCAGTTGGTGGTGCAACTTGCGTTCGAGATGATGTGATGCTGAGCCGCGTCGTATTTTTCGTGGTTTACTCCCATGACCACGGTGATGTCTTCATTCTTTCCAGGCGCAGAAATGATGACCTTTTTCGCACCCGCAGCCAGATGACCCTTCGCTTTTTCGCCTTCGGTGAACAGGCCGGTGGACTCGATGACATAATCCACGCCGAGTTCCTTCCAGGGCAGCGCGGTCGGACCTTCCTTGACGGCGAGACACTTGATCTCGTGGCCATCCACGATGAGCAAATCGTCGTCTTCGAGCCCAGGTTTGCTCTTTCCGCTCGCGACCGTCTCCTTGGCGCGCCCTTGCGTTGAGTCGTATTTGACGAGGTAGGCCAGATTGTCCGCTGGTACGAGATCGTTGACGGCGACGACATCGATTTCCTTGCCCAGAAGTCCCTGGTCGCAGATGGCCCGAAAAACGAGGCGGCCAATGCGTCCAAATCCGTTGATGCCGAGTTTAATCATGGTGTTGGTGTGGTGTTTTTAGTTTGCTGTGCGGTGTTGAAAAAAATCGGCGCAGACTAAATCGGCGCGCGAGTCGAGCGTCAACCCCCATCGGTTCCGACAAAGAATTGGGTCGCGCGCCCGCGCGACCAAACCGTGAAAACGGCGGTTGATCAGCGGGATGATTGTTTCCCTGTAGCCAAAAGCAACATTTGCCTGCATCTTCCCCGCCCATTTTTACGGGGTCCAAATCCCGTCTCCTTATTCCCTTTCTATGATTGGCTGGCTCATCAAAAAAGTTATTGGCTCGAAGAACGTACGCATGCTCAAGACCTTGCGTCCGACGATCGAGCGGATCAACGCGCTCGAAATCGAGTTTCAGAAGCTCTCGGACGACGAGCTGCGCGCGAAGACCTTTAAGTGGAAGGAGGAACTGGCGAAACTCGACCCCGTGGCACATCAGGATTATCTGAATGGAATTCTTCCCGAGGCTTTTGCCGTGGTGAAAAGTGCCGCGCGTCGTCTGTGCCATCAGACCTTCAACGTCTGCGATCAGCCTTACACGTGGAATATGGTCCACTTCGACGTGCAGTTGCTCGGTGGCATTTGCCTGCACCGCGGCATGATTGCCGAAATGGCGACGGGCGAAGGCAAGACGCTGGTGGCGACCCTGCCGCTCTATCTGAATGCTCTCACCGGGCGTGGCGCGCATCTCGTAACGACCAATGATTACCTCGCCCGGCGCGACGGCGAAACCATGGGACAGCTTTACGGATTTCTCGGTCTGACCACGGGCGTCATTCAGCATGATCAATCGCCGACGGAGCGTCGGAGCATGTACGGGTGCGACATCACGTATGGGATGAACTCGGAGTTCGGGTTCGATTACCTGCGTGACAATGGCATGGCCACAACCAGAGAACAGCAGGTCCAGCGGCCTCATTACTTTGCCATCGTAGACGAAGTGGACTCGATCCTCATCGACGAAGCCCGCACCCCGCTCATCATTTCCGGTCCGGCGACGGTCTCGACCCATCAGTTCGATCGCTTTCGCCCGTTGGTGGATCAGATCGTAAAGAAACAGACCATGCTCGTGAACCGGCTCGTCTCCGAGGCGGAAGTGGCGTGGACAAGCGGCGATTCGGACGCCTACGGCCAGATCATGGTGAAAGTAAAATGGGGATCACCGCGCAATAAAGGCCTCCTGCGCGCCATGGAGGACGCCGAGAAGCGCAAGGTCATTGAAAAACGGGAGCTGTCCTATTTCGCCGAGCACATGAAGGAGGAGAAATTCAGGCTCCAGGACGAACTTTTCTTCACCATCGACGAACGCCAGCACGAAGCCGATCTCACCGAGCAGGGGCGCAATTTCATGAATCCCGAGGATCCCGACGCCTTCGTGCTGCCGGACCTCATCACGCAATTCGCCGAAATCGACAACAACCCCGCTCTGGACGATCCCGGCAAGGTCGCGGCGAAGGCGGAGGCTCAGGCGCTCATGGATAAGCGGGGCGAAGCCATCCACAATATTTCGCAGCTCTTGCGCGCCTATTGTCTTTATGAAAAGGACGTCCATTACGTCGTCGAGGAGGGGAAGGTCATCATCGTCGACGAGTTCACCGGTCGCAAAATGACCGGCCGCCGGTGGAGCGATGGTCTGCACGGAGCCGTCGAGGCCAAGGAAGGCGTGACCATCGATCGTGAAACCCAGACGCTCGCGACCATCACGATTCAAAATTACTTCCGGCTTTATGAAAAGCTGTCCGGCATGACGGGCACGGCGGAAACCGAAGCCAACGAATTTCACGACGTTTACAAGCTGGATGTCGCGGTCATCCCGACCAACAAGCCGAACATCCGGAACGATGAGAACGATTTCATCTACAAGACGCGGCGCGAAAAATTTAATGCGGTGGTGCAGGAAATCGCGACGGCGCACGCACGGCAACAACCGGTGCTGGTTGGCACGGTGAGCGTCGAAGCTTCGGAAGTGCTCAGCCGCATGCTCAAGCGTGAAAAGATTCCGCATGCCGTGCTCAACGCGAAGTATCACATGCAGGAAGCGGAAATCATCGCGCGCGCCGGACAACCGGGGACGGTAACGATTTCCACCAACATGGCCGGACGCGGCACGGACATTAAGCTCGGGCCGGGAGTGGTCGAGGTCGGTGGGTTGTATGTCGTCGGCACGGAGCGTCACGAAGCCCGGCGCATTGACCGGCAGTTGCGCGGTCGCTGTGCGCGCCAGGGCGATCCCGGTCTGACGCGATTCTACGTCTCGTTCGAAGACGATCTCATGCGCAATTTCGCGGCGGCGGATCGGCTGACCAAAATGATGGAGCGTTTTGGCCTCAAGGAAGGCGAATCCCTCGAGCATCCGTGGCTGAACAAATCCGTCGAGACAGCGCAAAAACGTGTCGAGCAGCGCAACTATCTCATCCGCAAAAGATCGTTGGAATTCGACGACGTGATGAACAAGCAGCGCGAAGTCATCTACGGCTGGCGCAACGAAGCCATCAATGCGGAACACCCGCGGGAGATGATTTATGAGGTGGTGGATGAGGCGATCCCGGAAAAAGTGATTTCTTTCCTGCCGCCCGACGACGAGCGCAATCCGCAGGCTTTGCTCAACTGGTGTAACACCACGTTCCCGCTCGGCCTCACGATGGAGGCCAGCGGTTTTGAAAAGAAAGATGCCGACGAGGCGAGCAATCTCGTGATCGAGAAGGTGAAGCACACCTACGAATTGAAGTGCAGCCATGAAGAAACCGAGGCGCTGCGTTACATCGAGCGTACGATCATGCTGAACGCCATCGATCGTCTGTGGCAGGAGCATCTCTACGCCATGGATTCTTTGCGCGAGGCCGTGTACTTGCGGGCCTACGGCCAGAAGGATCCGCTCGTGGAATACAAGAACGAGGCCTACGAGATGTTCACCGAGCTGATGGAGAACATCAAAGGCGAGATCCTCCATAACATGTTCCGGAGCACGAGCAATCTCCTCGCGTTCGAGCAATTTCTCGCCCAACTGCCCATGCACCTGCTCGCTCCGCAGCTCGATGGTGATCAATCCGCAAACCGCCCGGGAGCTGGTCCGGAGTCAGCCGCTCCATCTGACGATGGTGAACAGCCCAGCATCCAGCTTGCGCCGCAACGGCGGGAAATTCCCAAGGTGGGTCGCAACGACCCCTGTCCGTGCGGCAGCGGGAAAAAGTTCAAGAATTGCTGCGGCAAGGGCGTCATCTAGGACGAATACGCGCGAGGCGCTCATCATCCTGAGCGCAGGCGCGAAGCGCCGGAGTCGAAGGACCCGGTTCCAAGGCCGAACGCCGCTCGTCTACCGGGACTTTCGGCGAAGCAGTGCGTGATTCATCGGATCCATGCGACTCGATGCCTTTCGCTTCGCGAAGCGGCATTTGGCTCAGAATGACAAACCACATCGACCCCCTCGCTCGGGCCTTGCCGGCGGGCGCGGCGCACGCATGATGCTTTGTTTCTGCCGATGAGCGATCAGCCGTCCAATTCTCCGCTGAGCAACAGCAATGACGGACCGTTGGCCGATGTATCGCTGCCGACGAGTGCGGCGCCGGGCCACCGCATGTTTGGGCGGTATCGCCTGGTCAAGGAAGTGGGCCGGGGTGGATTTGGAGTGGTTTGGCAGGCGCGCGATGAGGAACTCGAACTCAATGTCGCGTTGAAGTTCCTGCCGGATCTCGTGGCGCGTGATCCGGAATCGATCGAGGAATTGAAGAAGGAAATCAAACGCGGCCTGAACCTTCACCATGCCGGCATCATCCGCGTGCACAATTTCCTGCGCGACGCCGATGTGGCCGCGATCTCGATGGAGTTCGTTGACGGCGAGACGCTGCGCCAGCTTCGGCGCGCCCGGCCGGGCCAGTGTTTCGATGTGGAGGAACTCTGGCCTTTGATTCGGCAGTTCTGCGAGATCATGACCTATGTCCACGAGCGGGCTGGGCTCGTGCACCGCGACCTGAAACCGGGCAATATCATGGTCACGAACCGCGGTGAGGTGAAAATCGCCGACTTCGGTATTGCGTCGTCGATTTCAGATTCAATGACCCGCATTTCACTGCGCGCGCCGGGCTCTGGGACACCCGCCTATATGAGTCCTCAGCAAGCGATGGGATCAATGCCGTCGATTTCGGACGACATCTACGCCACCGGCGCAACGATTTACGAGCTGCTGACCGGCCGGCCTCCGTTTTTCCGCGGCAACATTCCGGTGCAAGTGCAGGAAATCATCCCGCCATCGATGGCGGAGCGTCGCATCGATCTTGAGGTCACGGGCAAGCGAGACATCCCGGAAATTTGGGAGCAGGTGATCGCAGATTGTTTGAGCAAGCATCCAGAACAGCGTCCCCCGAATATGCGCGAATTGGCCGCCGCGCTCGAGACCGCCATTTTTGACGAACCAGTGACCGATCTGGCGGCATCACGCGCTGGATGGATGGCGCCGACTTCTATCCCTGCGCCACCCCAGGCACCGGTCGAGTACGACTCGATTTCCGAGCCACAATCGCAGCCACCGCCGACTATTCCCGCGACGACAACCTCCAGCCCGGGAGCAATTTTGCCTCCACCCCTGCCGCGGCGTTCCGGTCGTATTCCGTGGTTGATGATTGCGGTCTGTGGGATCGCCGTGATGGCGCTTGGTCTCGGGGCCGGATGGCTGTTAAACCGTCCCCCGGGGCTACGCCTGTTCGCCGGAAAAGGAGCGCCGATTTCGCAGGAAGCCGATGCTTGGTTTCAAAAAGGATGGCGTAATGAGCAAGGCATGGACGGAAAGCGGGACATCCTGCAAGCGATCGCGAATTACGAGCGTGCCGCCGGGCAGGGACATCCGGGCGCCAAGGCTCGACTGGCGCGTTTCTATATCAATGGTGACGGTGTCACCCGCGATCCGCAGCGGGCTGTCGAGCTGGCTGAGCAAGCAGCGGGCGAAAATATCCCAACCGCGCTAAACCTTCTTGGCACAAGGGATCTCGAGGGGGAAGCCCGCAGCCGTGATCCCAAGAAGGCATTGGCCTATTTCGAGCGCGCCGCGGAACTCGGTTCCGCCCGAGCATTGGACAATCTCGCCAGTCTCTACCTGGCCGGACGGGTGGTGCGAAAAGATGAAGCGAAAGCTGCGGACCTGGCTCGCCAGGCGATCGCCGGGTACGAGCGGGAACGTCAGAATGGCGATCTCGAAGCGACAGAACGCCTGGCCTGGCACTACGCTTCAGGGACCGGTGTGGCCGGGGATCAGGTTCGCGCCGTGGCCCTTTACCAAGCGGCCGCTGAGCGCGGGTATCCACCGTCGATGACCGCGCTTGGTCATTGCTATGAAATGGGAGAGGGAGTCGGAAAGGACATCGACCTCGCGATCAAATATTATCAACGCGGTGCCGAAGCCGGGTCCACCACGGCGATGACTGCTTTGGCCGCCGCCCTCCGCGGCGGCGTTGGCATTGCCCGTGATCCGGAAAAGGCACGCAATTGGCTCGAACGCGCGGCGAACAAAGGAGACACCACTGCGGCCTGGCAACTCGGTGAGATGTGGCAATCCGGAGAGGGGGGTGTCGCGAATCCGGGGAAGGCCGCTCTCCTATTTGAACAGGCTCATCAGGCAGGTGATTCGAGTGGCACGCTAAAGCTGGGCCTCGCCTATGAGAACGGCATCGGCGTGACCAAAGATGCCGCGAAGGCTTTTTCCCTTTTCAAAGACGTGGCGGACGAAGGCGTTGGCGCGGGGTCCTATCACGTCGGTCGATGCTTGCGAACTGGCATTGGTGTCAAGCAGGACCAGCTGCGCGCACGGGATTTCTTCCGTCGCGGTGCGGACGCGGGGGATACTCCGTCGATGGATGCCCTCGGTGACATGTTGCGCGATGGGGAGGGTGGACCCAGGGATATTCCGGCCGCCCTCGAGTCCTATCAACGATCAGCGGATGCCGGGAGTGCCAAAGGGTGGCTTAGTCTCGGTCAGATCTATGAAAATGGCACCGGGGTTGAGGCCGATCTGGAACGAGCACTTTCGTGCTACCAAGCCAGCGCGGAACGTGGAGATCCAACGGCGATAACTAATCTCGGTTTGCTGTCCGAGAATGGCAAAGGGGTGCCGCGAGATCTCGAGAAGGCGGTGGCCTATTATCGGCAGGCGGCAGAGCTTGGTTTTGCGCCGGCGCAGACCAATCTCGCCTACTGCTACGAGCAGGGAGTGGGCGTGCCCGAGAATCTCGATGAAGCGGTAAAGTGGTATCGCCTGTCCGCAGCCCAGGGGCATTCGCGGGCGCAGGGCAATCTGGGATATCTCTACGATACCGGTCGGGGCGTGCCGCGAGATGCGACCAAAGCAATCGAGCTTTACCTGCTGGCGGCCGAGCAGGGCAATTCCGCCGCGCTCAACAACCTTGGTGTCTGTTACGAGCAGGGCAATGGCGTCCCTCGAAATAGGGACAAGGCGATCCACTTCTACGAACGCGCCGCCGCCCTCGGAAACGAGAACGCTCAAGCCAGTCTCGAGCGTCTTCGGCGTTAATTGGTGGCGGTGCCGTTCTCCGGCGGTGCGGTGATCAGCCTACCCCTCGATCGTATTAATTTCGACCGGCTCGACTTTGACGCCAAGTTCCTCGAGCCAGGCGATGGCGTTCTTGATTTCCCCACGCTCGCCCTTGAGCGAAAGCGAGACGACGCCAATTTCATCCGTGACGCTGGCCTGGCGAATACTGGTGACGACCTTGAATTTTTGTCCCAATTCCCAAATAACCGGCTCGGTAATCAGGCGGGTCGGGAACATGAGCCAGAGACGCTGGTTTTCACTCATGTCTAACCTCCCGCGATCGCAGGGACGATGCTCACTTCATCGGCTTCCTGGACCGGTGTGGCTTTTTCTTCGAGGAAGCGAATGTCTTCCCCATTCACATAGATATTGACGAAGCGGCGGACCGCGCCGGCTTCATCGCAAATGCGTTCCTTGAGTCCGGGATGGGCCCGGTCAAGGTTTTCGATTAGTTCGTCGATGGTGGCGCCAGCTGCGCTGACGCTTTCGAGATCGTTGGTTAGCTTTCGCAGCGGAGTAGGGATGAGGACGGTAGGCATGGATCAGGGTATTTTAGGGAGCAATGAGAGAAGGTTCGAATGAGAATTTAGGCGGCGGGCACTTCGGCTTGATCGGGCGTGTAAATATTTTCCTCAAATTCCCGCAGGCTCGGCTTGATCACGCGCGGGGATCCGCATTTGCCGGTGATGGCTTCCTGCGTTTTCAGACCGTGACCGGTGATGCAGAGGACAGCGCTGCTGTGGCGATCAATCCTGCCGGCCTCGATGAGTTTCCGGGCGCAGGCGACCGTGACGCCGCCCGCTGTTTCGGCAAAGATTCCTTCGCATTCAGCGAGGAGTCGGATGCCCTCGACAACTTCGTCGTCGGTCACGTCTTCCGCGTGGCCGCCGGTTTGTTTCATGACGTGAATGGCATAGTAGCCGTCGGCCGGTGTGCCGATGGCCAGCGATTTCACGATCGTTTCCGGTTTGGGCACGGGCTTGACGATATCGGTGCCTTTTTTCATCGCCTGGCTGATCGGCGAACATCCGCTGGCCTGGGCGCCGTGGACGCTGAACGGTGAGACGGGCACCAGATTCAGTTTCGAGAATTCCGAGTACGCTTTGTGAATCTTCGTCAACAGCGAACCCGAAGCCATGGGCACGATTGTGTGCTGCGGGATGCGCCAGCCAAGTTGCTCACAAATTTCGAACCCCATCGACTTGCTGCCCTCGGCGTAATACGGGCGCAGGTTCACGTTCACAAAGCCCCAGCCGTATTTGCCGGCGATCTCCGAGCAGAGCCGGTTGACCTGATCATAGGCGCCGTGAATACCGACGACATTCGTGCCATAAACCAGCGAGCCGAGCACTTTTCCCTGTTCAAGATCCGCCGGGATGAGCACATAGCTTTTCAAGCCGGCGCTGGCGGCATTGGCTGCGACGGAGTTGGCCAGATTTCCAGTCGAAGCGCAGGCGACGACTTTGAATCCCAATTCCCGCGCGCGGCTCAGCGCGACGGAAACCACGCGGTCCTTAAAGCTCAGCGTTGGGTAATTGACGGTGTCGTTTTTGACGTAAAGTTCGCGAATCCCAATGGCCTTGGCCAGGCGATCGGCTTTGACCAGCGGGGTGAAACCGACCTGCGCGCCGACGGTGGGTTCGCCGTCGATCGGGAGCAATTCGCGATACCGCCACATCGATTGCGGGCGCGACTCGATGAGATCCCGCGTCAGCACTTTCCCGATGGCCTCGTAATCGTAGGCCGCCTCGAGAGGTCCAAAATCAAAGTCGCAGACGTGAATGGCCTCTTTTGGATAAAGGCGGCCGCACTCGCGACATTTCAGGTTCGAAAAGAAGGGCGCTGGTTTTTGCATGGCAATCAAGTTTTTCTGGCACTCCCCCCAAGCGGTTTTCCGACGAGTGCCAGCCAGCTTCGCCATAGGCGGAAGAACTGACTGCCATTCATCTTTCCCCGGATTGCTCCGAAGCTGGATTTGGCACCTGGTCCCCGCTGCCTGGTCTTGCCAGGCTCTTCGGGCGGTTGCCGCAGCGTCACAGGGCCAGTCCCTCAGCTGCTCTTGATGAAAGTGGGCGGACGGTAGGAGCCCCCACCGGGACCGTCAACCGATTTCTTGGCATTTGCGCAGCGCTACCGTGACGCGGAATCCCCCATCCAACGGGCAAATCATATCGTGAATCCTGTTCGCACGTTCGAAGCTTTTCGCGCGGAGCGAGACGTGAGAAGATTTCCAATCATCATGTGGCGTATCCTTCTTTCCTTGATCTGTGCGGTTTCCGTGCTGCACGCGCAAAACCCGCCCACTCAACCATCGACGGACGCGCCGCTGGTCTCGGCACTCCCGATTTTCCGGGCCACACTGCCGGGCGGCACTTATGAAGTCGCAGTCAGAAGCATTGTCTCGGTGAGCAGCCATGAATACGTGGTCGATGCTGCCGCGCGTGTTACCGAGGTCAATATCGATACCGCGGGCAATGTCCTGGCACGGTTCTATTATCTCGAACCCAATACGCCTTCGCCGCCGGCGGGCGCCGGGCAGGCCATCATCGATAAAGCGCAAGAGTTGCTCAAACAAGGCGCGGCCAAGGGGAACCTCGAGACTTGGAAAAAGGTGGTGAAGAATTATCCGACCACAACCCACGCTCACACGGTGGAGTATCGGATCGAGACGAAGGAAGAACTGCTAAAGCTGTTCAACGCTGCCGAGGAGAGCTTCCGCATGCAGCGAACGAAACAGATTTCCATCCCTTAGCGCTTCCAGTCGGCGGATCGACCCGAATTTTCCCGTGGCGTCGAAATGGAAATGGGGATTGTGAAGTGGGGCCGATCCGCCGATGAACAAGGGCGCCGCTTCCATGGCCGTCCGAACCACCTATTCCAATGAAAATGAACCGTCCACACCCGCTCACTCGCTCAATTCTCGCGGCCGTCGCGCTTTCCCTTACCGGTGGAGCTCATGGGGCGTTCGATACTTGGGTCGGCGATACATCCGCGAACTGGAACGACCTCAACTGGACGGGCGGCAACAATCCGCCGATCGACGGTGACTCGTTCAGTTTTGATGTTGCCGGAACCTCCGGGACGGTCCTGAACAACGATCTCGCGCCGCTTTTCACGACGCTCGGAATCGACTTCACCTTCCTCGCCGACAGCTACGTCATTTCTGGAAACGCGGTGACGCTGGCCGGAAACATCACCAACAGCAGCGCGTTGTTGCAGACAATCAACTTCGATATCGAGCTGCCGGGCACGCAGCTTTTCACCACTTCGGATTTTGGTGGTGACCTTTCCGTCGGCGGCGTCCTCTCGGGTCTTGGCACCGTGGCGAAGAACGCCCCCGGGACCCTTTTCCTGACGAACACGGCCAGCACCTACACCGGCGAAACGATTTTCGGAGACGGTCTGGTCAACCCGGGTGGGATCGTCAATGTGGCCTCGATCGCGGACTACGGCGTTCCGAGCAGCCTCGGAGCCCGGACGGAGGCGGATGAAAACAACACACTCACCGGCATCTCGTTGCACTTCCAGGGCGGCACCCTTCAATACACCGGCGCGACCGCGCAGAGCACGAACCGCGAGATTCGCATTCTCAATGGCAATGGTGCCACCATCGACGCATCCGGATTAACGCCGGACGCCACGCTCAGTTTCACGCACACCGGCGCGAACATTAACCTCTTCGATACTCCCGGAGCGCGCACCCTCACGCTTACGGGCACGAATACCGGCAACAATAGCTTTTCCATTCAAATCACCGATCAGGCGGCAAACAAAACGAGTCTGCAAAAGACGGGCTTCGGAACGTGGGTCATTCCCAATAGTGACAATACCTACCGGGGCGAGACGATCTTTGGCGGTGGCATCCTGAACGTCGCGTCCGTTTCAGACTACGGTGTCGACAGCAGCATTGGGGGCCGCACGCTGGCGGATGAAAACACGACGGTCACGGGAGTCAGCCTGCATTTCCAAGGCGGGACGCTTCAATACACCGGCTCGACCCCGCAAAGCACCAATCGGAACGTCCGTATCCTGAATGGCGACGGCGGGACCATCGATGCTTCGGGTTCAACACCTGAGGCCACGCTCAGCTTCACGCACACCGGTTCGAACATTAACCTTTTCGATACTCCCGGCGATCGAACGTTCCGACTGACCGGCACAAATACCGGCGACAATTCGTTCTCCATCGTGCTCGCCAACCAGCAGGGCAGCCCGACCGGACTGATCAAAGAGGGCTCAGGGCGGTGGGTCCTGAATGGTCCGGACACCAACACCGCGACCGGCGCGACGCAAGTTAATGCGGGGACACTCGTGCTGGGAAAGAGCAACGCGGTGGCGGTTTCGGGGCCGCTGAACATCGGCGACGGTCTGATTCCGGCCGTGGTGATTCTTTCTGGAGCGGGTGGGAATCAAATCGCGGATGCCTCGGTCGTGTCGCTCTCGGGCATCGGGGGCAGCGCGAGCATTCTCCGACTCAACGGGATGAATGAAACGGTCGGCGGTGTTTCCAGTTTCGACGGTGGCATCGTCGAAAATGAAAGCGGGGTCGCGGGCACCGCCACGTTGACGGTGAGTATCCCCGATGGTGGCTTTCAAAATTATGCGGGCGTATTCCGCGATGGCGATGGTGCGGACGTCGATGGCACGCTTGGGTTCACCAAGACCGGCGCAGGATCGTTTACGATTTCCGGTGCTAGTTCGCACACCGGTGCGACCACGGTTTCGGGTGGGATCCTGACGGTGGACGGCAGTCTGCCAGCGGGTTCGGCCGTCAGTGTTACCAATGCGCGAGTCGATGGAGCAGGCACGATCATGGGGCCTGTGACCCTTGGGAACGGTGGTGTCCTCGCCAGCACAGGCACGGTCGGCGGAACGATCGCGATTAGCAACGGTGGCACGCTGGCTGGCACCAGCACGGTCAATAATCTGGTGACTGCCGCCAGCGGAGGAAGCATTTCTCCGGGTGGCCCGGCGGCGCCGGGTGCGCTTGCGATTTCGTCCCTCACGCTCGGTGCGGGCTCGATCATCGATTTCGAGCCGGGGCCCGGTGGCGACGCGATCAACATCACCATGCCATCCGGGCTCACGATCAATGGCGGCGGTTTCAATATCCTGGATCCCGATGGCATCACTCCGTTCGTTACCAATGGCAGCTATACATTGCTCGATTACAACACGAGCTTTGCCGGGGCGCTGAGCAATCTCACCATCTTGAATTCGCAGGTCGGAAAGCTCTACAACATCATCAATGACGCTGCCGGAACGCTCATCAAGTTGAGCATCGATGACGCGACTGTCACCGAATGGAACGGCGGCGCGGGAGACAACCTCTGGACTTCAGTTGGCAATTGGACCGCCGGGGTTCCGAATGGACCGGGCGCCGTGGCCACGTTCGGCACGATGGCCACGCCGACTGCAATTTCCGTCAACGGGCCCCAAACCGTCGGCGGGATCCTTTTCAACAACGCGAACAGCTACTCCGTAACAGGGACGGACACGATCACGCTCGATAACGGCGTGGCTGCGGCGAGTATCTCCATTCTGTCCGGGAACCACACCGTCGCCGCGCCGCTCGTGCTGGTGAGTAGCGTAAATGCGACCACCGAGTCGGGGACGACGCTCACCATCAGTGGCGCGATTTCTGGCTCGGCGGGTCTGATCGCATCGGGGTCTGGCACGACCGTGCTGACCGGCGCGAACAGCTACGGCGCAACCACGGTCAATGGTGGCACCTTGCAGGTCGGCGACGGTGGTACTACTGGCTCCCTCGGCACCGGCGACATCACGATCGGCAATGGCGGGACGCTGGTGTTGAACCGGAGCGATGCCGTGACTGTCGCGGCCAACATCTTTGGAAACAACGGCATCCTCACCAAAGCCGGCGCCGGGAATCTCATTTTGAGTGGTGCCAATACATTTGCGACGAGTGCCCCCGGAGTTTTCAACATCAACGGAGGCACGGTGCAACTGGGGAGCGCGAACGCATTGGCGTCCGGTGTGCGGCTGGCCCTCGCCGGCGGCAGTCTCGATCTCAATACCAATTCTGTGACCTCGGGATTGCTTGATGGCACCGCGGGATCAATCAGCGACGGAGGCAGCGGTGCCGGCACCTCCACTCTCACCATCAATCAAGCCGAAACCACGACCTTCGCCGGCACGATTCTCGATGGCGCCACTCGGACGGTCGCAGTGACGAAAAGCGGTTTGGGTGCGCTTACCCTGACGGGGAACAACACCTTCACCGGTCCCTTGAAGATCACGGGCGGCGCGATCATCGCCGCCGGAAGCGGGGGCGATGTGCCGATCATTTCCAATGTCACGTTTGGCGACGGGTCCGATGAGGTCTTTCTCATCGCGGGCGTTTTGGATCAGCAATTCGGCGCGGGGACGGTCATTACTTTCGACAACGGAGCCCGCAACGCGAAATTTCAGTTGCGCGGCTCGGATCAGACGGTCGCGGGTCTGGACTCGATGGGAGACGATGGCGTTTCGCTGGCCATTATCCAAAACGATGAGGCCGGTACGCCGGGTTATGTGGGTGATCCGGGACTGGCCACGCTAACGATTCATACCACGAGCGACCACAACTTCGCCGGCCTGATCCGAAATAACGCGGGCGGCGGATTGAACCTGGTGAAGGAAGGTCCCGCCACGCAGGTGATTCGCAATATCCTGGTCGCAACGGACGACTTCGGCGCGGTCACGGTCAATGAAGGCACTCTGGCTTTTAATTTCATGCCAAACGGGATCCAGACGAACAACCTGGTGGCCGCCTCGAGTTTCCTCGTGAATTCCGGCGGCACACTGGCCTTCGAGGGCATCATTAACGTGGCATCGTCCATTGACGGCGACGGAACGATCGTCGTTCGCGGAACCGGCACCGACGCGACGTTGAGCGGGTTCAATACCTTCACCAGCGGCATCCGTCTCGACGACGGGACGCTCGGAATAGCCGGGGATCAGGCGCTCGGCGATCCGGCCAGCACGGTCGAGATCAATGGCGGAATCATCCGCGCGGTGAACGCCGGTCGCGAAGTTCCGAATCCGATTTTGGTCAACGACAGCTTCACCCTCGGGCGGCTGACCAATCTCAACGGCGGCATCACGTTAACCGCCGATGCCACGATCACCGCCAGCAATTTCGACGGCCCCGCCAACAACAATTCCAACCTGAGCGCAGTCACGGGCAATTTCCGACTCACGCTGGCCGAGGGCGTGCCCGGCATCGGCACGGGCGCCCTCGTGATTAATGATATCAACACCAACGGTGGCGGGACGACTGTGACCTCGGGGCGCGTGACAGTGAGTGCCTTGGGTGCGCTCGCGAACGCTGATCTGACGGTCGATGGCGGTGAACTGAATTTCGACAATCTCGAACAGACGGTCACGGCTCTCTCCGGCATTGGAGGCACGATGAACATTAATTTCGGAACCCTCACGGTCGATCAGGTCGTGAACACTGTTTTTGCCGGAGCTCTTGGGAGCGGCGGAGCGTTGATGAAGACCGGGGCGGGCAGCCTGACGCTTTCGGGCGATAGCAGTGGTTTTTTCGGGGCGGTGAACGCTGCGGGCGGCAATTTGCTCGTCAGCGGAAATCTGAGCGGAAGCGTGATGACGGTATCGGGCGGCACGCTGGGCGGTACCGGGACGGTCGGAATGACGATGCTCGAGAGCGGCACGATTGCACCCGGCGAGACCATCGGAATTCTAAATACCGGATCGCTAACCTTGAACGGCGGCACCGTCGCGTTTGCGCTCGATGGCGTGATCGCCGGGGTCGATTACGACCAACTGAGCGTGACGGGTGAGATCAACTTCACCGGCGACGTTCAGCTCTCTCTGCAACTCGGCACGACATTCTCCGGGGGCGAAACATTCGTCTTGTTTAACAACGATGGGACAGACCCGGTGAACACGAGCGGAGGATTGCTGGCCATCGGCGCGAATCCGCTGTCCGAAGGTGAACAATTCTTCCTCAGCGGCCAGCCCTTCACCATTAGCTATGTGGGGGGCGAGGATGGCAACGATATCGTTCTCGTTTCCGTCCCCGAACCCTCATGCGCGTTGATGTTGGCGGGATTCTTCGGAGGCGTGTTGGGCTTGTCGCGGCACCGTCGTCAGCGGGGTTAGTGGCCCTGTGAATCGGTTTTATTGGCGTCAGCAGCGCTACTTGAAGAGCGGCATCAACAGGTCGAGCGCGCCTTTGGCCGCGCCCTTCCCAGCTTCGATGACGTCGCGTGTCGTCGATTCCACTTTTTCCACCAGGGTGTTCGCTGCCGCGGCCGCCAGACGGGACGTCAGATCCTCGCGCGGTGCATTGACCGGACCGGTGAGCGTCATCGGTGCCCAGGCGTAACCATCCCGGAGTTCGGTGAAAACCCGTTTCTGCGAGCCGGGCAGCCACTGCAATCGAGCCGGCGCGATTCCCACTGAAAACGTCCCGTCGATCTGATCATCGATCACCGTGAAGCGCCCTTCGACGCGAATCAGACCCTGCGATTCGGCGACAAAGTTGTTCACGCTCAACTCTCGCGCGGTCCGGACGAAATCGCCGGACGCAGCGCTGAGTGTGATTTGCCGGAACTGCTGCGAGTTCGTGAACAGTGCGATCTGGTCGAGGACCGGGAGTGCTTCGAGACGGCCGGATTCCAGCCGCACCGAGCCCGAGATTTTCAGCGCGTCCCGGACGGGAAGGGGAGTTTCGATGCGGATCGTGCCAGCCAGTTTTCCATGCAATCGAACCCGCCAATCTTCGGCCAGGATCGGTGCAATATCGAGACCCGCCAGCGCGGTGCTTAGATCCACACGATCGTCGAGCGCGACCAGGCCCTGCGCACTGATCGTTCCGCCATCCGGACTTGTGAAATCGGCGCTTTCGAGAAACAACGATTTGTTGCGCTCTCGCACGCGAATGGTGTGCACGACGAGCGTCGGGAATCCCGCCGTGGCCAGTTCTCCCCCCGCGCCCGTGAAATCCCAGCCGTCGGCCGTCGAGGTTCCATTCAACTCGAGCCCGTGCAAATACCCGGACTTCGCGGCGATCCGGCCCCAATCGAGATTGAACTCCCGGATGCGTGCGGAGCTGATTTCAACGCGATTCGGCAGCCACGAACTGCCCGCAGGTGGCGACATGGGAGCCTTGGTCTCGCTTGCAGGGGCGGAGGAAAACTCACCCGCCAGGCGTGTGCCGTCCAGTCGGATGGCGACGCGTTCGGCCTGCAATTGATCGATCTGCCAGACGTTTTCGAAAAAGCGGCGCAGGCTGATGGTTCCGCGCAATTGGTCGAGTTGCGCCTCAGCGAAGGCCGCATTCTCGTAACCGCGGGTCTTGATGCCAGCGGAATAGAATTGCATGCCGTCAAATGTCAGCGGAGCAAACTCTGCGTCGGCGTGCAGGGTTTGTCCGACCTCGCGATTGACGAAGTGGCGAAAAGCATCGCTGCGCAGATAGGATTCCACCCAAGCTTTGCCGGCGAAGTAGCCGGCCACCACCAGGACCAGCAAGAGCCCGAGCCCGATACTGATCAGGCGCGCAAAACGTCCTGTTGATGCGGCTTGCCGGGCGGCGCGAGGGCTCATGGCGCGGACTTTTGCAGGTGACAAAGCCCCGTCAACTGCCAATCCTCCACCGTCGTGCTCGAACTCCAAGACCTCTCCCTTCAGGTTGGCCCTGAGGGTGATGAACAATTCCTTATCGCCGAGACGAGTGTGCGTTTCCCGCGTTCCCATCTGGTGGCAATCCTCGGTCCGTCCGGTTGCGGAAAGAGCACGCTGCTGAAGGTGATCGCCGGTATCAGCGAGCAGACGGCAGGCACGGTGAAATGGGAGGGCCGCGATTTGTCCGAGGAAGCCGATCTCGAACCGCACGAGATTGGCTACGTGCCGCAATTCAGCATCGCCTTCGAACGCCTCACGGTTTGGGAAAATCTGGCCACGGCCCTGCAGCTACGCGTGGCGGGGATGCGTGCCGAGACGGCGGAACAACGGATCGAGAAGGTGCTCGAAGAGGTCGGTCTCGCGGATATTCGCGACCGCGAGGTGCATCTCCTGTCCGGTGGTCAGCGCCGCCGGCTTGCGTTGGCGCTCGAGATTCTGAGTTCGCCGCATTTGTTGCTCTGCGACGAGGTCACGAGCGGCCTCGATCCGAATTCCGAGGACGAAATCATGGCCTTGTTGCTGGAACTTTCCCGAGAGGAAAATCGCACCGTCTTGAACGTCACCCACAGCGTCCGGCATTTGCAGATGCACGACAGCGTCCTCGTCCTCTATCGCGGTCATGTCGCGTACCACGGCGCCCCGGATTCGCTCCTACACTATTTCGACGTTGCGGAAGCGGACGATTTGTTTCCGAAGCTGGCCCTGCGTGCTCCGAAGGAGTGGCATGGCTCGTGGATCAAACATCGGGCGCCTTACTACGCCGCGTGTGGTCTCGATCGCGGGCCAAACGGGAATCCGAATTCGCCAAGAACCTCTGTGCATGAGAACGAACTGTCGGAAAGCGATTCAACGTCGGACGAAGTTCCCGTCCCGTCTCCGGTTTCCGAACCGGTGCGCCTGCCTTCTCTCGTCGCGCAAGTATTCACCCTGCTCGGGAGACGCAAGAAGCTGTTCTTTCGTGATCGCGGTCAGCTCGCGCTCCAATTGGCCCTCCTCTTCGGTTTTCCGATTCTCGTCATCATTTTTGCACTCAATGGCCTGCCGCAATTGCCCAATCCGAGCGGAACAGACAGTCAGAGTTTCATCGCGCAGATGATGTCCGATGTGGCCCGGCGCAAGCAATTCATCGAAGCCGGCACGCTGGTCTCCGGGTTGGTCATGTTTCAGGTTATTCTGCTCGCGCTGATGGGTTCAAACAATTCGGCGCGCGAAGTTGCCGCCGAAAGGATGATCTTTGAAAAGGAAAAATTCGCCGGATTGCGGCCGGCGGCTTATGTGATGTCGAAAGCCGTTTACCTCGGCGTCTTGGTCTGTGCGCAATCGCTATGGATGGCTGCGTTCGTGGGTTGGTTTGTGAAATTCCCCGGCGATTTTTCGGTGCAGGCCGGTCTTTTGATTCTCGTGAATGCGGCTATGACCTCGGTGTGTCTCGGTCTTTCGAGCGTCCTCAAAACCGCGGAGCAGTCTTCGCTGGTCTCGATCTATCTCGTGGGCTTTCAACTTCCCCTGAGTGGAGCCCTGCTGGCGTTGCCCGCCGGGCTGGGAGCCTTCTGCCGGCCGTTTATCGCCAGCTATTGGAGCTGGAGCGGTTTTCTCGATACCATGCGCGCGACCCGGCTTTTTGATGCGGTCAAGCTCGTTACCAGCACGCCCCTGTCGCCGGTCGCCCTGTGCGTTTGGTTCCTGGCCAGTCATATCGTCGTCGGTCTGCTCGTTGCCTACACCGGTTGCAAATCGTCGCGCTGGGAGTGACTTGAACGCGGAAGGCGGAAGGCGGAAGGCGGAATGTGCCGTCGACAACGGCCAGATGGGAATTGCTTTGTCACTGCCCGTGCGCGTCCCTACCACAGCGCGATGCCCGGTCCGGGTGCGCCTTTTCACATTTCTAATCCGATGCTCTGGTGGTGGGGTGGTGCGGTTGCGGGGTACGTGCTGATGATGTGGACGAATCCGGTGCGCTCTTGTTTGCGCGACGGCTGGCGGGCGCTCCGCCGCTATCCACGCCTTTGGCGCACGATGGGTGGCTTTTGGTTTCTGCACGCGGCCTTTCGACTGGGCGAGCGCGCCTACTTGCACTGGCTGTTGCCGCCGGAGTCGCGCCCGGAGTTTCTCTGGACGCGGGGGGCTTGGAACGACCCGCAGTGGTGGCTGATCGGTTCCCCGGAATCCGCCTGGTGGCTTCCGCAATCGGAGTTTGTTGCTGCGATTCAAGCCAGCTTCGCTCCGGCCCTCGAACAACTGGCGGGCCTGTTTAATTATCTCCCTGACGTTTTTCCCTTCTCGGTGATTGCCGCCTTCTTGTTCCTCGTCAACTGGCACGGATACCAGCGCACACTGTGGCGGGCCTTGGGCAAACGCCATGGATGGATCGGCAGGTTGTGTCATTTCGCGATCCTCGTCTTCGCCCTCGCAGCCCTCGCCAGGCCGCTGGTCTATGGAGCGGTCCATTGGGTTCCGGTTCGGCTCTGGATGCAGTGGAGTCAGGTCGCGGTCTGGCTCTCGTTTGGCTTCGAGTATTTCCTCGGAGTCTGTGTGCAGCTTTATTTGATCTTCATCGCTTGTGCGTGGGTGCGCGGGATTTCTATCGAGCCGCGCCGGGTGTTCACATTGGCGGTTCGTCGATTCGTGGTGGTTTTGAAATGGGCGGCCCTTCTTTTCGCGGTCAGCACGGTGACGATCGATGTTCCGCTGATCGCGCAGAGCCTTGACGCCCTCGCGGACCGGAATGTTGACGCGGACCTGCTCGGGCGCCGACTCGAAGTGGGACGGCTGATCCTCGCGGCCCTGGTCCTGTGCGGAGGGGGCATCCAAATCGCCCTGGCATTGCACACGCGCTCTTTGCGGCGGGCGGCGCGGGATCATTTTCAAAGGCTATTCCGGGGTTGGTGGACTCATGGCTGGTTCTTCGTCACCGCCGCCTTTCACTTTTTTGTGCTGCATGCGGTGCTCGATTGCGTGGCGCGCGGAGTGGGCGAGGGGACTGCGTTGTGGGTCACGTGGCGGCTGATCGCCCCTTGGCTGGCGGCGGGTGTGAATGCATGGCTGCTTGCGAGTTGGGTCTGCCTTTACCAACAATGCGGCCAGTCCCGAACACACACCGTCGAACCGGTTCGTTATTAATCATGTCCAGTTTCCCATTTCCGCTTGCGCTTCACGGGATCACCCGACGCCAGGATGATTCGACCGTGTTGCGCCATGTCTCGCTGTCGTTCGGCGCGGAAGGTTTCGTGGTGCTGGTCGGCGATGGCGGTTGCTATGCGCTTTTGCGCGTGGCCGGGTTGCTCGAAGCGCCCGATGAAGGAGACGTATTCGTTCATGGCCGGGGCACGTGCCAGCTCGACGAGACGGAGCGAACCGACCTGCGGAACCGCAACTTCGGGTTTGTCTTTTCCGCACCATATTTGCTCCCTGGCATGACTGCCGTCGAGAATGTCGCGGTGCCGCTTTTCAAAATCTCGGAGACGGGCGTCGAGGAGGCACAACAGCGTTCGGCGGAGGTATTCGAGTTTGTGGGTCTCGCCGACGCGGGGCGATTGAATGCGACTGAGCTTTCCGCTCCCGATCAAAGTCGGGTCGCCCTGGCGCGGGCGCTGGTGCATCGTCCGTCGTTCCTCATGGTGGAAAACGCGGACACTGGTTTGAGCGCGGAGGAAGCCGCTCGCTTTGTCCTGCTGCTCCGCGAAGTGCCGAGGCGCTTCGGTACGTCGGTGCTCGCTTTGCTTGCGACGCCGATCGTCGCCGGACCGGATGACCGGATTGTGGTAATTCAGGAAGGGCAAGTGCAAAGCGATACGCGGGTGCCGGCGGCGGGTGCCGGCGCGGCTCAATGAAAAACGCGACGGCCGAGCAAATTACCCGCGCGAGTAAATCCAATCTCGCGCTCGCGTTTGTTTCGTTGCCTCCTGAAACGCGGCGCGACATCACCGTTTTCTACGGCTTTTGCCGTGCCGTCGATGATATCGCCGATGAGCCGGGACGGTCAGAGGTTGAGCGTCGAACCGGCCTCGATCGGTGGAAAGAGAGTCTCACGACGCCCCAGCGGGATGAACCCGCTTTGGCGGTCGAGGTCCGTGAGTTGATGGCGAAATATCGTCTCCCCAGGGAACATTTTCTCGAACTCATCCGCGGTTGTGAAATGGACGTCGATCACGTGACTTACGAAACTTGGGAGGATCTGCGAGTGTATTGCCATCGCGTGGCGAGCGTCGTCGGGTTGGTGAGCATTGAGATTTTTGGTTGTCGCGATCCTCAGGCGCGGGTCTATGCCGAGCAACTCGGGTTGGCTCTCCAGCTCACAAATATCCTGCGCGACGTCGGTCAGGATTTTCGGGATGATCGCCGCATTTATCTTCCCGGCGCCGATCTCGCAGCGCATGGCTACTCGGTTGCAGAACTGGCCCAGGAACGGCATAATGATGCCTTCCTGAGACTGATGCAGTTCGAAACCCGGCGGGCGCGGGAGTATTATGTTCGCGCCGTGGCAGAACGGCCCGCCCGCGAGCGCCGCACACTCGTGGCAGCCGAGATCATGCGACTCGTTTATTCCCGCCTGCTCGACAAAATGGAACGCGACAACTTCCGCGTCTTTTCGCGGCGCTACCGCCTGACCCGCTGGGAAAAAGCGTGGTGCGTGGCGCGCGGTCGCCTCGGATGGTAAGTTCCACCGCATGAAAGCTCGAAAATACACGCTCGATCGAAGCCGCCTCGAATTGATTCCGCATCGCGGATCGAAAAGTTCTTCCTGGAATGCCCGGCATCCGATCAAGGAGTTGCGTCGGAGAGAAATGCGGGCGAAATGAGATTTCCCCGATCCATGCAAAATCCCCTTCCTAAATCTCTGAAAACCCTGCGCTTTCATAGCTCTCCCCTGCGGATGATGATGGCGTCTTTTCTGGCAGGAGCTCTCCAGATTGCCACGTCTTGGGCGGGCAGCTACGGTCCGCAGGCGTTCAACTTTCCGGATGGCTCCACGGATCTCGGCGACGGCACGCAGATGGCTTCGACGACGAACGTCACTTCGATTCAAGGCGGCGCCTTGCGGCTGACTCAGGCCGGTGTCGGTGGCACCGAAGCCTCTTTCAAAATTCCGGATCTCGATGCCGGCGAGTCGCTGGATTCATTCACGGTCACTTTTCGAGTCCGCATGGTGCGAGATGGCGGTGCGACTCCGGCCGATGGCTGGTCACTGAACGTTGGGGACATACCCTCGGGGAATGGCGACGGTGAAGGCGGTTTCCCGATCGCCAAAGGGCTCGTCGTGGCCTGGGACACCTACGATAGCGGCGGGGATGATCCGTCGATCGAAGTATTCGCCGATGGGATTAGCGCGGGCAACAGCGTGCAGACCTTTCCTTTCGAAGCCTCGAACAACAACCTCTTTCGAGTGGTGTCAATTCACTGGGACGCCAACGGGCTTGATGTCGCTTACAACGGCACCGCGATTTTTACGAATCTGCCTGTTCCCGGATTCGTGCCCACGCCCGGGTATACCTTTGCCTTCTCGGGCCGCACCGGTGGCGCCACGCAGGATACCATCCTGGACGATCTCGAAATTCAGACTACGACGGTAATTCCGCCAGCCACGGGTGGAGTGGTGATCTCGGAATTCGTGGCTGACAACACCCGATTGGAAGACGAAGACGTTGATACGCCCGATTGGATTGAAATCTATAATGGCGAGGATGCCGCGGTAAATCTCGGTGGCTATTATCTGACCAATGACGCCGCCAACAAGACGAAGTGGCAATTCCCGGCCGTGTCGCTCAATCCCAATCAGTACCGCATTGTTTATGCGTCGGGAAAGGATCGGGCGGCTACGACAGGACAGTTGCACACGAACTTCACCCTCTCGAAAAGCGGTGGCTATGTCGCTCTGGTAAAACCGGGAGGAACGGTTGTGGCCAGCCAATTCACGTATGGGCGGCAGGTCACGGATATTTCCTACGGTACGCAAGGAACCGATCAAACAGTAGGATACATCGACCCTCCGTCCCCTGGTGCCCGCAATAATGGGGAGCAGGCTGACGGACCTCCCAGCGATGACGTCGTGTTTTCCCGGGAAGGCGGATTGATTACGGATTCGATTTCAGTGACCATCGCTGATCCCACAGAAACGGGCGCCGTGGTGCGTTACACGACCAATAACACGGTGCCCAATGCCAGCTCGACGGCCTATACGACGCCTTTCGACATCAGTAGTACGACGACGATTCGGGCGCGCACTTTTGTTCCGGGCCGCCTGCCCGGCCCGGTCTCGAGTCGCACTTTTCTTCAGCTAGATGCGACGCTGACCAATTACAATGGTTCCGGTCAGCCCTTTAGCTCGAATCTGCCCATCATTGTTCTCACCAGCTTCGGCGTGCCGGTGGATAATTACACCTCGCAAACCGGTCGACCGCATCGGCTGAGCTATGGCGTTGTCATCGATCGTGACCCGGTGACGGGCCGCGCTTCGGTGACCGGCCCTGCCGACTTCCAGGGCCGTTGTGGCACGCATGTGCGTGGGGAGAGCTCTGCTGGATTCCCTCAGCGGCAATACTCCTGGGAGATTTGGGACAACAACAACGAAGGTAAATCGACGTCAATCTTGGGGCTTCCCAGCGAGTCAGACTGGATTCTCTACGCACCGTGGAGCGAGAAGACCATGATGCGCGATTTTATCGTCTTCAGCACGATGCGCAAACTGCGCCCCAACGATTACATGGCCGTGAGGTCAAAGTTTTGTGAGGTGTTCTTCCATCAAACCAGCGCCGGGGCCGTCGCCAATTCGAGTTATCATGGCGTTTATCTTCTGAAGGAGAAGATCAAGGTGGATAAGGACCGGGTGAATATCGATAAAGTAAATTCACTGACCACCGCTCTGCCCAACCTTTCGGGCGGATATATTTTCCGGAAAGACAAGGACGATCCCGCCAGCACGACGTGGACAACGTCAACCGGCATTCCCCTGCAGAGCCAGACGCCTGATCAGTTCAATGGACCGCAATTTAACTATGTGCGGAACTATATGAATTCGTTCGAGGCGGCTTTGAACGGCGCAAATTCTAAGGACCCGACGCTCGGTTACGCGGGCTATATCGAGCCGGATACGTTCATCGACGCGCAATGGTTCGTCGAATGGACGAAGCAAGTTGATGGTTATGTCTTCAGCACATTCTTCCATAAACCACGCAATGGCAAAGTGCGCGCCGGGCCGATCTGGGATTTTAACATTTCGCTCGGCAATGCGGATTACGCAACGGGTGATGCACCGACTGGTTGGCTCTACGGCACCGCGAATGGTGTCGGCCAGCTCTGGTATCCGCGCCTGCACGCCGATCCTGCTTACCGGCTGCGGCATTGGGATCGCTATTGGGAATTGCGGCGCGGGCTGCTGGCCACTGACACGGTTCTCGGTGAGATCGACGCCACCGCCGACTATCTCTTGGACGGAAACCCTGCGCTCGTGGGAAATAACTCGCCGCTCCTGGCTCCGGGTCTGGAAAACGCGGTCATGCGGCATTATCGGAAATATCGCATTCTGGGGACCTACCAATGGCCAAATCCCGCGGGCTTTCAAAACCGGAACACGTATCAGTCTGAGGTCGACTACATGAAACAATGGCTGACGACACGGTTGAACTGGCTCGATGACCAGAACCGAATCGGCACTCAGATCTATCGTCCCGTCGTCTTCAGCAACAATGGCGGCAGTGTTGCGGCTGGTACTCAACTCACGATCTCCCTCTATTCCGGCACCCCTCCCGCTGGATCAGCCTATGCGTCGAATGGCACCATCTATTATACGGTTGATGGCAGCGATCCCTATGGGCCAGGGGGTGCCCCGGCCGGAATGGAGTATTCGTCCGCCATTACGTTGAGCACCTCTCAAAGAGTGCAGGCGCGCCTTTATGATTCCGGGCGCTGGTCGCCCTTGATGAAGGCGGATTTTTTCATCGATGCCGTCCCGGCCCGTGCGAACAACCTCGTCATCTCTGAGTTGAACTACCATCCCACGTCGCCCTCCGCGGCCGAGTTTGCCGAAGGCTATGCTTCCGCCAGCGATTTCGAGTTCGTGGAATTGATGAACATCAGCAACGGAAATATTGATTTGTCCGGTGTTCGTTTCGTCGACGGCGTGAGCTATGAGTTCACCGGTTTGTCACCGGAAAAGCTGACTTTGCCTCCAGCCGGGAGAGTGCTTCTGGTGGCCAATCAGAAGGCGTTTCTGTTTCGCCAGGGCGCCGGGATGGAAGCGGCGATCGTGGGGGAATACGGGGGGAGTTTTAATAATGCCGGTGAACACGTGATGCTGCTCGCGGCGGATAACAGTGTTATCGCTCAATTCACGTACGGGATTTCCGATCCCTGGCCCGTGGAGGCTGATGGCGCGGGTTATAGCCTGGTGCTGAACAACCCTGCGGATTCCCCCGACTACGGTAGCGGCGAAAGCTGGCGTTCGAGTGGTCAGGTGGGAGGTGCTCCGGGGCAGGCGGATACCGTCGCCTTTTCCGGCTCTCCGACCGGCGATACGGACGGCGATGGGTTGTCGGACGCGCTCGAGTTTGCCATGGGTTCCGATTGGAATGATCCCGCGATCCGCTTCGCTCCCGCTCTCTCGTTTGGCGATTTTTCGGTCGATGGACAGGTGAAAAGATATCTGCGTGTGACTTACCGGCGAAATCTTCTCGCCGATGCGCATTACACCCTGTGGCATAGCTCGACATTGCAAAATTGGTCGAACGCAGCGGATTTCCTGGCCTACGTCGGGTCGCAGAATAATGGCGATGGCACGGCCACAGTTACCTATCGGACGACCGAGCCGTTTGACCCCGCGGCGCCGCCAACGTTTTTCCGCCTGCAAATCAGTCTCCCGACACCGTGATGACGCCAGGCCGGGTTCGCAACGCGGATCGTTAGCTCTCGCGCATGGCGGCGGCGACCGGAAGCCGCGCGGCTCGAAGGGCGGGAAAGAAGCCGCCGATCAATCCGAGAATCGCCGCCCAGATGATCGCCTGAATCAGCAACGATTTCGTCACCGCAAAAGCGAATGTGACCTGGCTGAACGTTTGGACATTCATGGTTGTCGCCGTGAATCCGTTGAATGCGAGGTAAGCTCCGATCGCGCCGATCGCGCCTCCGGCCAGAGCGAGCACCAGCGATTCCGCGAGCACGGAGCAGACGACCGGCATCGATCCGAAGCCCAGGGCGCGCAGGGTGGCGATTTCGCGGGTGCGATCCGCCACCGCGCTGTACATGGTATTGAGAGCGCCAAATAGCGCCCCCAGAGCCATCATGGCGGCAATGAAAACGCCGATCTTCGTGATGAACTCGATAAGGACCGTGGACTGTTCGGCATAAAAGTCAGACAGCCGACTCACTTTGACCTCGAGTTGCGGATCAGACGTCAATGCATCTTTGAACTCGGTGAACGCGCCGGCTGAGTCGAGCCGTGCATAGACCGATTGGAAGGTGTCTTCACGATGATAGGCCGGTTGCAGCACGGCGGCGTCGCACCAGATTTCGGATTCCGCCACACCGCCATTCGCCGTGAAGATGCCCACGACATGCCACGTATTTTGTCCGACACGAATGTCCCGATCCAAATCCAGCCCAGCGAAGGATCGAGCGGCTCCGGCGCCCACGATGATTTCATTGCGGCCCGGCTTAAATCGCTCCCCGGCTACCATTTTGATATTTCCCCGCACGTCATACGCCCTCGCTTCCACTCCTCGCAACGGGACATTGGCGCTCGTGCCGGTGGATCGCTTCGGCAAATCGATGATCACAAAAAGTTCCGCCGAGGCCAGCGGACCCTCGGCATCCCGCGCCACTCCGGGCGCATCGCTGATCAGACGCGTCTCCGCGCGCCGTAGTCCGCTCGTCATTTCACTATCCGCGCCGCTCCGCAAGACGATCGCCACGTCCGGGCTTCCGGCCACCGTCATCGTTTTGCGAAACCCTTCCGCAATGGCGAGCACTCCGACCAGCACGGCCACCACACCGGCGATCCCAATGACCGCTGTGGCGGCCGAACCTTTGCGTTCCGGGATCGTGCGGAGGTTGTAGCCAACAATGGAGAAGATTTGGGAAAGCCAGTTGTTCATCGATTCAAACGGCAATGATCATATCGGATGCGCCATGCATCGCGAGCGCCGTGTTTTGGAACCTGCAGCACGGCAGATTGACCGTGCGGCCCCACGGCCGGCGTTTGGACAGTGGGTTGGGAGAGACTCGAACTCTCAACCAACGCCTTAAAAGGGCGCTGCTCTACCATTGAGCTACCAACCCATTTCCCCGCAGAAGGGCGCAGACGTTAGGCGCCGATCGAGCAAACGCAAGAACGAAGGCCAATGTTTTCTGCTTGCCGCGGCGACCACGAATTCATGCGCTTTTCCGGCGGGCGGCCAGCTTGCGATGGAGCGCGATTTTCACGTCGTCGATCTCTTCGATTCCAAAAAGGCTGGCCACCCCAAAGTAGGCGAAGCCGGCGAGGGCGATGGTCACGCCGAGAGCCCCGACCTTGATCGAAAACTTCATGGTGCTCCAATCACCCAGCAGCCACGTTCCGCCCGCCCAACAAATGGCCGCGAGCAGCGCTGAAGGCAGCGCCAGCTTGGCCAGGGTGCGCAGCAGTGCTCGGGTTTCCAGCAGCCGCGTCTCACGACGCATGAGTGTGTAGAGGATGACAAAATTTACGAGCGCCACACCTCCGGTGGAAAGCGCGAGACCGCGGTGGCCGAGTCCGAGCTTGAATGTAAAAAGCCAGTTCAGCGCGAGATTCACGCCGATGGCAACAAAGCTGACGTTCATCGGCGTGCGGCGCTTGTCGATGGCATAGAAAGCAGGGACGAGCACTTTCATGGAAGCGTAGGCGATGAGACCAATGGCATAGAACTGAAGCGCCGCCGCCGCCTGCGCGGTTGAATTCGCGCCAAATTTTCCATGCTGATACAGCACGCTGATGATCGGTTCCGCGAGGATGACCAGGCCGAGCGTGGACGGAATGGTCAGCAAAAAGGCCAACCGCATGCCTTTGGCCAGATTCTGGCGGAACTCGGGGACGTTTCCCGCCGCGATGCTTCGTGAGAGCACCGGCAGCGTCACAGTGCCGATTGCGACGCCGAACAGCCCGAGCGGAAGTTGCATCAGACGAAACGCGATCTGGAGCCAGAAGATCGGCCCGTCGCCCAGGGTGGAGGCAAACATCGTGTTGATCATCACGTTGATCTGCACGGAGCTCGCGGCCACCACGGCTGGTCCCATGAGGAGGAGGATCATCTTCACCCCCGGATCGCGCCACTTCCAGTCGGGTCGGAAGCGAAACCCGGCGCGTCGGAGCGAAGGTAATTGCACCAATAGCTGCAAAGCACCGCCAATGAGTGTGCCGACCGCGAGCCCGATCAGGGCGCGGGTGCCGAAGTGAGGATCAATCCACCAGCCGATCGTTACGCCTCCGATGATCGACCCAAGATTAAAGAAGCTCGAAGCCATGGCGGGCATGGCAAAAACATTGCGGGCATTGAGCATGCCCATCGCGAGTGCGGCCAGCGAGACGAGCAGAATGAACGGATACATGATCCGCGCGAGCAGGACCGTCAGGGCGGATTTTTCGGCGTCAAAACCTGGTGCGAAGAAGGCCACCAGCAACGGTGCCGCCAGGACTCCGAAGAGGCAGACGATGCTCAGAAAAACGATGGTCAGGGTGGCAAACTTGCTGGCCAGTTTCCACGCGCTTTCGTCGCCTTCGTTCGCTATCGTTTTGGAAAATGTCGTCACGAAGGCCGTCGACAGCGCGCCTTCGGCAAACATGTCGCGGAGCAAATTCGGCGTGCGAAAGGCCACGGTGAAGGCATCCATCGCCCGGCCTCCGCCGAAGAGTCCGGCGAAAACCTGCTCGCGTACGAGCCCCAGCACGCGGGAGCACATGACGGCGAGTCCGACGATGCCGGCGGCTTTGGTGTTTAGCTTATTGGTCGGAGCGGACATACGGCGTCAATGAAAGTCATCCTGAGCGAAAACGCGCAGCGCTGGAGTCGAAGGGACCCGGTGCCAACGAGACGGACGTCCTTGTTCAGACAGGCGTTGGCGAAAAGGACGGCGCGAACGCGGGCGGTTTCCGCGGCGCGTCCGGTGGGCAGGGAGCGTCGCGACTTGGCGACCGCTCGGTCGACTTCGCTGCGCTGCGCTCACGATGACCAAATGGATGTTCATCGTGGGGTGGCGGCGGCTTTGCGGAGGCGATCCATGATGGCGACGCCGAGGCCGCGTTCGGGTACGGGCTCAGCAATGATCAGATCCGCGCCGGCTTCATCGAGGCGGCGCAGTTTGGAGAACAAAGTTGCGGCTGCTTCGCGCAAGTCGCCGGAGGGGCTGAGTATTTCAATACAACTATCGTAGGGTAATGGGGGTGGCTGTCGAAACGCAAGGAACGCCAGCTTGGTGCCGCGAGTATCCTCTCCGCACGGCCCGAGTAGCATCCGGGTGCGCGGTGCATAATGGCTGGCGAGTTGTCCCGGAGCATCGGGCTTCGCGTCCGCGTTTTGTGCCGTGCCTGTTTTTACGGGAGCGAGCACCTCGAGATCCTCGGCGGTGATGGGACCGGCGCGCAGGATGCTCAGACCGTCCGGCTCGACTTTGACGATTGTCGATTCGATCCCGTGATCGCATGGCCCCGCATCGACGATCAGCGGAATGCGCCCGCCCAGCTCGCTCATGACGTGATCCGCTGCCGTCGGACTGATGCGACCAAATCGGTTGGCGCTCGGGGCCGCCAGGGGACGGCCAAAACTGCGGGCGACTTCGCGAAAAATCGGATGCGCGCTCATGCGCACGGCGACGGTTTCCAGCCCAGCCGTGACGATGTCCGGCACCAGCGACCACCGCGGCAGAACCATGGTGAGCGGGCCTGGCCAGAAAGCCTGGCAAAGTTCTTCAACCAGCACGAACACTTCATCCGTTCGCGCCACCCGCCCCAGCCACGAGGGCTCGGGAAGATGCACGATGAGCGGGTCGAAGAAGGGCCTTTCCTTGGCCTCGAAGATTTTGGTGACGGCGACAGGGTCAAGGGCGTCGGCGGCAAGGCCATAGACAGTCTCGGTCGGCAGCGCGACCACCTCGCCATCGTGCAGTGTGCGGACAGCCAGGTCCACCGCCAGCGCGCGTTCGTCGTCGGTGCTGGTAGGCAGGAGTCGTGTGATCATTCGCCGCGCAGCGCCGCCCGTGCCTGCAAGGCGCGCTCTGCGGCCTCGCTGGTGTTCGCGCCAAAGGCCACGAGGTGCCCCATTTTTCGTCCGGGGCGCGGCGACACTTTTCCGTACAAGTGCAGCTTCACTTCGGGGAATGCCGCCGCCGCGGCCCAACGCGGCTCGCCCTTTTCCCAAACGTCGCCGAGGAGATTGGCCATTGCACACGGGCGCAGAGTCTCCGTCGAGCCAAGCGGCAGCCCGCACACGGCGCGCAGTTGCTGCTCGAACTGGCTGGTGATCGAGGCATCGAACGAAAAGTGGCCACTGTTGTGCGGGCGCGGTGCAAGTTCGTTGATCAGCAGGCGGCCATCAGGAAGCAGAAACATCTCCACGGCCAGGAGACCCACCAGATCGAGGGCGGTGGCTACACGCTCGGCGAGCGCTCGCGCTGAGTCCTCGACACCGCTCGGAACCTCCGCCGGTACCAACGTGAGATCGAGGATGTGATTCACGTGGCGATTCTCACATACAGGGAAAGTGCGCGTTTCGCCGGCGATTCCTCGCGCGACGAGCACGGAGATTTCCTTTGAATACGAAACCCATTCCTCGATGACAGCTCGTGTTTGAAACGCCGCCCACACCGCCGCGAGATCCGTCCCAGCGTCGAGTTTCACCTGCCCTTTGCCGTCGTAGCCGAAGGACGCGGTCTTCAAAACTCCCTGCCCTCCGAGTTCGTCCATCGCGCAACGTAGCGCCGCATCGCCGTGGACTGCGGCAAAGCGGGGCAGCGGGAATCCGGCATCCTGCAGGAATAGTTTCTCCCTGAGCCGATGCTGGCAGATGTGCAGCACCCGCCCGGCGGGGCGCACCACGGTTTCTTCGGCGCACCACTCGATGGTGTCGCTGGGAATGTTTTCAAACTCGAAGGTCAGGACATCGACGCCGCGGGCAAATTTTCGGACCTGCTCCTCGTCGTCGTAACGTGCGGCGATCTCGAGGTCCGCGAGCTGGCCGGTCGGTGTGTCCTCATCGGGTGAAAAAGTGTGCACGCGGTAGCCCATGCGGCGGGCGGCAATGGCGAACATGCGCCCGAGTTGGCCGCCCCCCATCACCCCGACGGTCGAGCCGGGCGGGAAAACTGTAGCCTGCGGCTTTGCGGTCACGGGAGCTCGGTCGCGATCACGTCGGCCGTTTGCTGCGCCCGGAACGCTTCGAGTCGGTCCCGCAGCGAGTCATCCGCCAGGGCCAGAATGGCGACGGCGAGCAAGCCGGCATTGCGGGCACCGGCCGTGCCGATGGCCAGCGTGCCGACGGGAATTCCGGCCGGCATTTGCACGATCGAGAGCAGCGAATCCACGCCTCGCAATACCTGGCTTTCCACGGGCACCCCGAGCACTGGCAGCCAGGTCTGGGCGGCGATCATTCCTGGCAAATGGGCTGCGCCCCCGGCTCCGGCAATGATGGCGCGCAAACCGCGGTCCGCCGCCCGCCGCGCAAATTTCATCATAAAGTCCGGAGTCCGATGCGCGGAAACGATGCGACTTTCGTGCGGCACTCCGAATTCTTCGAGCACCGTGACGGCGTGCGACATGGTTTCCCAATCTGAGCGGCTGCCCATGACGACGGCGACGAGCGGTGCGGAATCGTTTTTCATGCGAGGGCGCGTATTGAAGCGGGCCGTGGAGGCAATGCAACGCAATGTGAATGCGGAATGCGGAGGGCGGAATGCGGAAACAGTGGCATCACATCCGGCGAGAAACCGGGTCCGTTTTCCTCAGGAGTGTTTCGCTCTTCGTGTTTGCGCCCGCTGGTTTTACCGTGGGTGGATGATTTTTGAACGACCGAATATTGTCCTGGTGGGAATTATGGGCAGCGGCAAATCCGCGATCGGCCGCCAGACCGCGGCGCGCCTGCGCTTTCAGTTCGTGGACACCGACGACCTCATCGTTGAACGCGGCGGGATGACCATCCCCGAGATTTTCGCCCGGCACGGCGAGGCTCATTTCCGCGAACTCGAGACGAACGCACTCGAATCCTGCGGAATGCTTTCACGCTACGTCATTGCCACCGGCGGCGGTGCGGTCTTGCGACCGGAAAACCATGCGCTGCTGCGGCGCCTCGGATTTGTCGTCCAGCTCACGGCTTCGGAAGACGTGATTTTTGAACGGGTCTCCCGCAATGCCAACCGGCCGCTGCTGCAAACGCCCGATCCGCGTGGAACGGTCGCCCGCATGCTCCGGGAGCGCCGTCCGCTCTATGATCAGGTGGCCGACTTCACGCTGGACAACTCAACCCTGCCGCACGCCGCTTCTGCACAGGAAATCATCACGGCGGCGCGGAAAGCGTTTGGTTGGGACTGAGCGCCTTAATCCATCCGAAACGGCTCGGGATTTTTGTTTCGCAGGCGAGCTTCCGGTGAATGGTCCTCGGATAGAGTGTCTCCGCGGCAGCCCTCGAGCAGGCTCATCGCCTTTTCCCAGGAAATAGCCATCGGCCAATGCTCCTTTTGTGGCACTTCAAAATCGGGCAGGTCGAATGGTTCGAAGACATAGGGTTCGGTGCTCATGGATAAAATGACTCTATGCGCTCCAAGGCGCTCTCGCCACCATACCTGAGTATCGTCGCGCGGAATTCCGGATCGGCCGGGTTTAATGCGCAGATGCGGACGATCTGCCGGATATCCTCCCAATCGGATTCCGGCTTGCTCCGACTCGGACTTGCAGCGGCGTGAAGTTTGAGTGCGACCAAATGTTCCGGTCTCGGGGTAAAAATCGCTCGTGACGGTCCTTCAAGGCAGCGTGCCACTGGCCACATTTTTTGCCAGGTTTCCGCATTGACGAACATCAAGTCCACCGGCGGCTCATTTTCCACCGAATGCATCTCGAATTGTGCGAACGCCCCCACGCCATGAAAAATTTGATAGCCTAATTCCCGCATCAGATCGAGCCATCCACTGCGTCGTTCCGCTTCCACCAGCAGATCCAGATCGAGCGTATTACGGACGTAACCGAGGAGGATCAGGGCATTGCCTCCAATCACCAGACAGCGCAACCCCCGTAAATCCGCAGCATCAAGTATTCGTCGTAGGGTTTGGTGCATGGTCCGGCGAACGGATCACAGTCGCCGGGGGCACAAAGATAAATCAAAATTTGTTCGAAGGCTCTTCCGCTTTCACGGAAGGACGGATCGCCGCGCGTGCCGCCTGGAAAATGCGCAGCTTTCCGTAGCTGAATCGGCCTCCCAATTTTTCGAAGACCGGGGCGAGCGCGGGGCCTTCGTGACCGACGAACGCGCGCTCTATCTCGAGTTCGTCCGCTTCATTGTAAAACGTCCGGACGTCGATCGCTTCGCCGGCTTCCAACGCCTGTGCGAGATGGCCTTCGATTGTGCCGGGCACGAGCTGGCGGGCCTGGGCGATCTGATCGACGCTCTGGCCCGCGCGCCAGAGCCGCACCGTTTCGAGCACGGTGCCCGACAGTCCGCTCGCCACCGTTTTCATTTTCTTGCCTCGACTGCGAGGATGCTTGTCCGCGAACTCGAGCCGCGGATGCGCTTCGAGCCAGGCGCTGATGGCGCCGATAAAATCGCGTCCGAAATCGGCGAGCTTGCGTTCGCCCACGCCCGGCACTGCGAGCAATTCTCCCTCGGTCGCCGGATACGTGCGCGCCATGTGCCGCAGCGAGACATCGGAAAAAATGACGTAAGGCGGCACGTCGCGGTCGTCCGCCAACTCCTTTCGCAATCCGCACAAGCGTTGAAAAAGTGGTTCGTCGCACGGGATGGCACCGGCTCGCGCGGCGGCGGCGGCGGTGAGCGGAAGCCGCGCCACGCCCGCGGAAGGCGGGCGCGTGAGCGTGATGCGGGTGCGGTCCCGCAACGCGCGCAATCCTTCCTCGGGCAGGGAGACGAGCGGTTTCGCGCCTTCGTCCAGGCGCGCGAGGCCGAGCCGCGCGAGCTGGCGTCCAAGGGCGATCCATTCGTCGCGCGACCGCTCCCCGCCAATGCCGAAAGTGCTGAGTTTGTCGTGGCCGGTGCGGCGGAGTTTCGCGCTGTCATTGCCACAAAGAATGTCGGCGACATGCGCAACGCCAGCCTCGGTTCGTTCGCTTTGTCCGATCCGATAAAGGCAACTGAGGAATTTTTGAGCCTCGATCGTGGCATCGTAGATCTCGCGCGGGACGAGGCAATTGTCGCAGCCGCCGCAATTCGTCGTCCGGCCAAACTTTCGCCGAAGTAGCCCAGGAGCGATTCCGCGCCGGCAGCTCGCGACTTCGGCGTAGGCCGATCTGCTCGAGTTGCCGCGGGCGATGTCGCGGTTTTTCGGGTCGGCTTCGCGTCGAGAAACCGCGCCTGCTTCACGCGAGTCGCCCGGGGCTGAAAAGCAGCAGACATTCGCCGGGCAAACCATCGCGACCCGCGCGGCCGGTTTCCTGATAATAGCCCTCGATGTTCTTCGGCAGATCGTAGTGGATGACGAAGCGGACGTTCGGTTTGTTGATGCCCATGCCGAACGCGATGGTGGCGCATACCACGCGGATTTCGTCGCGCAGAAACGCCTCCTGATTTTTGCGCGCGTTCGTCCGTCGGTCAAGCCCGGCGTGATACGGCGCGCGCCGGCACGCCGTCGGCGGATAGTTTGCGCGCCAGCGACTCGGCGGTTTTGCGCGCTGAGGCAATAAACGATGCCGCATTCGCTCGGCCGGGCGCGGATGAAGTCGAGCGATTTGCTGGTACGCGCCGGTCTTCGGCGAGACGCGATAGGTGAGGTTCGGGCGATTGAAACTGGCGACGTAGCACTGCGGGTCGCGCAGGTGGAGTTGCTTGACGATGTCCGCCGCGCACGCGTTCGGTGGCGGTGGCCGTGAGCGCCATCAACGGCACGCCGGGAAGCTGTCTCACGAGCGTGGCGATCTGGCGGTATCCGGGCCGAAAATCGTGGCCCCATTCGCTGATGCAATGCGCTTCGTCGATGGCGACAGCGCTGCACATTCCATTCGCGCAGGCGTCGAGAAACGCCGCAGCATCAGCCGCTCCGGCGCGACGTAGAGCAACTGGTATTCGCCGTTGTAGAGATCCGCGCAGCGCGTCGCCGCGACTCCCGCGCCAGCGAAGAATTCAGAAATGTCGCCGGGACGCCGGCGGCTTGCGAGCGCGTCGACCTGGTCTTTCATCAGCGCGATCAGCGGCGAGACGACGACGGTGAGCCCCTCGCGACAAGCGCGGGAAGCTGAAAGCAGAGGACTTTGCCGCCGCCGGTGGGCAGCACGGCGAACGACATCCGGCCCGCCAGCGTCGTCGCGATGATCTCCTCCTGGAGCGGACGAAACGAGTCGTAGCCGAAAACGCGCTTCAGAATGGGCTCGAGCATGGTGCCTTCATTCGGAGGCAAGGAACCGTCGTGGGTCAATCTCTCGTTGCCAATCGGCGAACCGCCCCCGGCGCTGGCTATTGTCGCGGCGGGCGTCTATCGTCGCGTTAAACGCGGATTTCGATGATGGATCTTGCAACGATGGGCGTTTGGAACACAGGAATCTGTTCATCACCGCGTTGGCGACTCATTGCGAATCTCGCGTGACTTCCAATACCGTGCTGGTAATACGCCAGAAACGCGGTATCAATACCAGATGAGCGGTCATACACCAGAAGCCTACTCACGCTTGAGAGTAATCCTCGCGGAGAAAAACATCAGCGTTTTCCAACTGCATCGTGAGCTGAACGAGGCCGGACTACAGGTAAATATCAAGAGCCTATATCGGCTCAACTCCGACGAGCCTTTGCAAAAGGTGGACCTCCGTATTGCCGGTGCCATTTGCCAGGCTTGCGACGTGGAACTCGGTGAACTGATCAGCTTCGAGCGGCCTTCCGTGCGGTTGCAGCGAATGCCCTCGAAGCTTCAGGAGCGGCTGGACGAACTGATGGCTGCCAACAACGACGGCAAACTTTCGGCGGCCGAGCGACGCGAGTTTGGCGAGCTTGCGGAAACAGCACATCGGTTGAGCGTCGAGAACGCGCGAATTCTCAAGGCAGAACGTCGGCGCACCGGAACGCCAGCGAGGTCCGCGATTAAAAAGCGCGAAGCGGCCGCGGCCTGAGATGGTCAGTCGTGCGGATCGCCTGTTTGTTACCGAGCGGGCGAAATCCCGGTGTGAATACTGCCGGGCTCCGCAGGTCATCACCGGCACGACCTATCACGTCGAACACGTCGTCCCGTCGGGGAGCGGCGGTCCTGACGAGTTGGCGAACTACGCGCTGTGTTGCGTGACCTGCAACGGCCACAAATCCGCCCACACCACGGGGATCGACCCCGCGACGGGCATAGAGAGGTCGCTCTTCCACCCACGCCGTGATCGCTGGGAAAGTCATTTCCGATTCGTGCCCAAACTGCTGAAGATCGAGGGAGTGACGGCGAAAGGCCGTGCGACCATTGCTCGTCTCCAAATGAACGAACGCAAGCAGATTGAAGCCCGCGCACTATGGGTCGAACTCGATCTGTTCCCGTGAAACCTGCCTCTCCCGCCCGAAGGTCTACCGCAGGTGGAGGAACGCTAACAATCGAACGCGTGAGGAATCGAAGACAGGCCCGGTTCCTCAAGCTGCGGAGGGTAGTGGGCGGCGAGTGGCGCTCCCATACGCCTGGAGAAATATCGCCAAACCAACATGAACCTTCAGCCGTGCGGATTTCAATCATCGGCACTCGCGCCGATCTCCAGCCCAAGAGGATTTCGACCGTTTGCACATATGCGCGGACTGACCCCAGACTGCTTGCCCCGCTGCCTGCGGAAGCCGACCCGCGGATGAGCCATCTGCGGCGCGGGTGGTATTGGGGAAGCCAGCGGTTTGTCGATAGCCTGAAAGCGTTGGTGGAAAGCAATGGGCGGAGCCAGCGTTCGCGCGGGTATCGTGGGGCGGCGGCGCGGCGCAGTCACGGGATGAACCGGGCGCAGGCGTGGTTGGAGGAGGGGTTGCGGCGGGCGAAACTTCCGCCGGAGTCGCTGGCGAGGCTGCCTGGAAGCGACTGGAGGAAGGTGGCCATCGCGCGGCTGATCGCTGCGCATACGATCGCGAGCCATCAATGGTTGGCGGAGAACCTCGCGATGCGAAGCGCGGCCAACGTGAGCCAGTTGCTGCGCACCAAGGGCGAGCAGGAGGAGGGAAAGCATTTGCCGACCGCCCTGCGCCGCTGGATACAAAAGGAGCGGGCTACCGCAAGGCACACAATTTGATTTATGCACCCTGACCCGTTTCTTTTCTGTCGCTAGTCTTTCGTTGCCTTCTCTTTCGATCCAGATTCGAGCGTTTTTCAACAGGCTGCTAAGGCGCTGTCAAAATCCAGCAGAAACGCGTCCAGAAGTTTTGTCGCTCACGCTCGGCTCGAAACCGCTTTTAACCTAAACCGTGAAGGTCGCACACAATGAACTTGCTGAAATGCAGCGGAGAAACTTGATAGGCTCTTATAACCCACTTCCCATGCGATCGCCTCGACGGTTTGGTCCGTTGAAGCGAGTAAATACGCGGCCCGACGCATGCGCAAATATGCAAGTTGGGCCGCAGGGGAGCGACCAGTTTCGCGAAGAGATACGCGACGCAAATGGACCTCGCTCATATTCGCGATTGCCGCGAGCTGCGGCACTGTCCACGATACGCTCAGGTCGGCATCGACCATTTCCCAAACCCGCCACAGCCTCGCATCACCCTCAGATACGCGAACATGACGGCACACAAACCAATGAATCAAATCAGCCCAATGCTGAAGGACCGCTGCGTCACTCTTGGCAGTGAGTTCGCGATACAATCCTTTGATCGCCCATTCCAGCGGACGCGGGTCGACGCGTACCAAGGTGCTTGAGCTAGCGGTAATCGTGGCACGCATCCCTGGAGGTTCCCGATAGATGACCCAAGCGATATTCCAGTCGCGGCCCTTTGCTGGGTGGCCGGCATGGGCCACGCGGGCCGGAAAGATCCCAAACGAGCCCTCGCGCACCGTTCTCCATTGCCCATTGATGAGTGATCGGCCCTCACCGCCCCAGCAGAGATTGACGTGGGAAAAATCAGGGCAAAGGCGAACGATTCGATATTCGGGCGCTATCTCACCGAATCCCACGTGGGAGATGTGATGTTGCGCCAAGGCCGGGCACGAAACGGCGCTGATACCCCACTGCCGGCTCGCACCAATGATGTTCGTTTCCCGAAGTTGTTGGATCGTCTGACGCATTGACGGATAAGCTCGACGGGGAATACTCCTCGCAGTGCAAAACCGCTAGGGATAATCTGATGAGACGAAGCAAATTTACATTCTTGCTTCTGACGCGCGCCTCTGCGGTAGGAATGGGGGGGTTGTGCTCCGTGGTCACTGGGGGGCTGCACCGATGATCGATTTCAACAACAGCATTGAACCGCTATTTGCGAACAATTGCCTGAAGTGCCACGGGCCGGAAAAGCATAAGGGAGACCTTCGGCTCGACGTGAAAGCGAGCGCATTTGCGGGTGGCGGCTCCGGTGAACCGGCGATCGTGCCACATGACAGTGCGCAAAGTAAATTGCTCCGAACTCGTCTCCGCAAATCCTGACAGCGACGATCGCATGCCGCCCAAGGGTCCAATGCTCGGGGCCGGCCAGGTGGCACTACTCAAGCAGTGGATTGACGAGGGCGCAGTGTGGCCTGAGGTAGCCGGACCATCGCAAGCCGTGCGCCACAACGAGATGACGGTTACCGACGAGGACCGGCGGCATTGGTCATTTTTGCCGATCAAACTAAGCGCTCCCCCTCCGGTCAATGCGATCGAATCGGCTCCCGCAGTCATTGATCGATTCGTTGAAAGTGACCTTGAACACGAGGGATTTGGCTTTCGTCCGTCCGCGCCCCGCAGAAAATTGATCCGTCGTGCTTACTTTGACCTCGTTGGTCTGCCGCCTGAGCCCGAGGAAATTGAAGAATTTGTGAACGATCCCGATCCGCAAGCTTACGAGAAGCTCATTGAGCGGCTTCTCGCCAGCCCCCACTATGGCGAAAGGTGGGGACGACACTGGCTCGATCTGGCCCGCTACGCTGACAGCGATGGGTACGAAAGCGATGTCGATCGCCCACTAGCGTGGCCTTATCGCGATTGGGTCATTCGCGCCTTAAACGCGGACCTGCCTTTCGACACCTTTGTTAAATGGCAGGTGGCCGGGGACGAGTATGCACCCGAAAACGCCGACGCGGTTTGCGCGACTGGATTTCTCGCTGCCGGTCCCTGGCAAACGACCACGCCTGCTGACACCGAAGAGAATAAACAGAAACTTCGATACGATGAATTGGATGACATTGTCGCGACGGTGGGGTCATCAATGCTCGGGCTGACGCTTGGATGTGCTCGTTGTCATGATCACAAATTCGATCCGATTCCGACCCGCGATTATTACCGGATGGTGACCGCTTTCAGCACCTCCGCCCGGATGGAGACGTTTCTATCCAAACCTCGGCGTGAATTGGAGCTCTGGAAAGCCCAACAGCACAAGGCATATCGGGAGACGAAAATGACTGAGCTTGGGTTGAGCGAAGAAGAGAAATTCTGGTTGCGTCAACCGGAGCACTCATCAGTGCCGATCCAGCAGCGGATCTACCAACGATACGGCACCCAGGTCAAGGCCACGGACGATCAATTGCGGGCCTGGCTGCCCGAAAAGCAACGTGCCGTGTGGCAGGCACTCGAGTCGGCCAGTACCAAGGATGGAAACATGGCGAGAGCCCTGCTGGTCATTGACACCCAATCAGAGCCGATGCCCGGCTATCTTCTTGAACGCGGCAGCGTTTTAAGTCGCAAGGAATCGCTGACGGCCGGTTTTATGCAGGTTTTGCTCCGTGGCAGATCAGGCGAGGAATATTTTCCGGTCGCCAGTTCGTTACCGACCCAAAGCGAAGTCGATGACTCTGGTTTCAAGCGGCTAGCCAGTACTTTTCAGCGCGAAGCCCTTGCGGAATGGCTCACCGATCCGAATCAAGGCGCGGGCAATTTGCTGGCTCGTGTAATTGTCAACCGCCTGTGGCAGCACCACTTTGGCGAAGGTCTAGTTCGTACTCCGAACGACTTCGGCGCACAGGGAGCGGCACCGGCAGATCCTGCGCTACTGGACTGGCTGGCCGGCGAACTCATTCGAGGCGGGTGGAAGCTCAAACCCCTCCATCGCCTCATTATGGAAAGCACCGCATACCGGCAGGATGTGATTGGGCCGGGTGCAAATGGCCAGCCTTCGGTCTCAGGCAGTGAAGCGTCATTATTCCGCCGTCATCCCCTCAGGCTGGAAGCCGAAGCGATGCGTGACGCCTTACTCTCCGTGAGTGGGCGCTTGAATCCACAAATGTTTGGACCTCCATTCCGACCGATTATCTCCAAAGCAGCAATTGCGACGCGCAGCAAAGACCCTTACCCCACCGATATTCAGGACGGACCCGAAATTTGCCGGAGAAGCATTTATGCATTTATCAAGCGTTCGGTACGAAATCCCATGATGGAAGTCTTCGACGCCCCAGACCCCACGGCAAGCTGCGGCCGGCGGGAGACCACTACGATCGCCACGCAGGCGCTGACATTGATGAACGACGATTTTGTCCGCGGCTGCGCAGTCCAATTCGCCACCCGCGTCGTTCGTGAAGCAGGGGAAGACCAACAGAAACAGGTCGAGCGGGCGTATCTCCTTGGACTCGGGCGCCTGCCATCTGATCTGGAATTGAACAAGGCCGAAACTTTCCTGAGTGCCGGATCGAAAGATCATGGCGCGAATCCTGTTAAAGCCTCACTTGCCGACCTGTGTCAGGTCCTGTTTACCCTTAACGAGTTTGTTTATATCGATTGAATACGAAAGCGAACCCATTGCTGATGCGGAGCCCAAAGGCTTTTCCATGCGGTCGCGTGGATACAAGTGTCAGGAACCGCCGTGACTTTTTGAGCAGACTAGGTTGCGGTCTGGGTTCGTTGGCACTTCTCGATCTCTTGGGAACGGATAACTTACTCGCCGCCAGCCCAGTGTCGCACCTTCCGCATTTCGCGCCAAAAGCGCGCTCAATCATCTGGCTCTTCATGGAAGGGGGTCCAAGCGCCGTGGATACCTTCGATCCGAAGCCCGAACTGACGTTGCATCATGGTCAAAGACCTAAAAGTTCAATCGATGTCTTTTTTGGCAGCCCTGGCCCGCTCATGAAATCTCCCTATGAGTTCCAACAATATGGGCAGAGCGGCGCTTGGGTTTGTGATCGAATGCCGCATATCGCACGGCACGTTGACGATATCACGTTTATCAAATCCTGTTACGCCGAATCGCCAGCACACGGACCGGCCATGTATCAAATGAACACCGGTATGATTCGCGCCGGGTTTCCGAGCGTGGGCTCATGGGCGGTATATGGATTGGGCACGAAAAATCGCAACTTGCCGGGCTTCGTCGTCCTGCAGAACGCTAACGGGAGCAAAGGCGGGTCAGGAAATTGGGGAGCCGGATTCTTGCCGGGAGAGTTTCAGGCTACGCCATTTCGCTCGCAAGGAAGTCCAATCCTAAACCTGAATCGGGCACCCAATGTTACCCGTGACCAACAAAGGCGCATTCTGGACTTGTCGGCCGAACTCAATATTGAGCACGCGGCGCAACATCCGGGGGAAACAGACCTGCTGGCCCGCATCCAAAGTTACGAGTTGGCGTTCAACATGCAAACCGAAGCCAGCGAAGCGGTCGATTTTTCCGACGAAAGCGCGGCCATCAAATCGCTGTACGGCTTCGATGAATCTGTCACCCGGCCTTATGCCGAGAAATGTCTCCTGGCGCGCCGACTCGTTGAGCGTGGTGTCCGTTTTGTCCAAGCCTACTGTAACGACGAATGGGATTCGCACGATAAACTTGCCTTGAACCACGGCAAACGATGCACCGAAACGGATCAGCCAATCGCGGGCCTGTTGACGGACTTAAAACAACGTGGGTTGCTCGAATCAACCCTGGTGATCTGGGGTGGTGAATTCGGACGCATGCCCATTTCCGAGAAAGGTGATGGTCGCGACCACAACCCTTACGGTTTCGTGGTTTGGATGGCCGGCGGCGGGATCAAGGGTGGCCTGCAGTACGGGGCCACGGACGAAATCGGCTGGAAGGCGGTGGAGGATCCAGTGAGTGTGCATGATCTCCACGCGACGATTCTTCATTGCATGGGGCTTGACCACAAAAGACTCACCTACCTCCACAATGGGAGAAGGTTTCGGCTGACCGATGTGGAGGGCGACGTCCTAACGAAGATTCTAACATGAAAGGACAGGAAGGGTTATCGAGGGCAGTCCTTTTTGTTGGCCTATGCTTGGGCTTGGCTGGTCGAATGTTTGCTGCGGACACATTGAAGGTCGCGACGATCTTCGCGGACGGGATGGTGCTGCAATGCCGGGTCGACGCTCCGATATGGGGTGAAGGAACCCCAGCGCGCGAAATTTCCGTGGAGTTCACCGGTCAGCGAAAAATGACGACGGTGGACGCGAATGGAAAGTGGACGGTGCGGTTAGCTCCTCTGCAACCATCCGCAACGGGATCTGAGCTCAAGGTCAGTTCCGGCGATGCCGCAGCCATCTTAAAAGACATTCTGATTGGCGACGTTTGGCTCCGTTCCGCTTCTGCATTCAGCCTTCCCCACAACGCCTTCCGTTACCCATCTAAAATTCCCAGCTCCCTAACAGTCCGATGAGCACTACTAATCAAGTCGCATCCTCAGTATATTACAACCGAACCCACTTCCGTTCTGATGGCAATCCGATGTTGTACGTTGCCTACGCCTTTGCCTTGCTTTTCTCCACAAATCCTGTCACATGGGCGTGTTCGAACTGTGGAGGGGATGCGTATAAGAAGTCGGAACATGACGCACTCGCAGCACTGGCCCCCGAGAGCGCAGCCACTGTGAAAGCAGTGACCTCCGGTGCATGGTCCAATCCATCAACATGGTCCACCGGCCAGGTGCCAGGCGCTGACTCCAAGGTGTTCATCCCGAGCGGACTCACCGTGACGTATGACGTGAACAGTAATGTGAACCTCCTTTGGCTGAGCATTGATGGAACCGTCACGTTCGCTACTGGGCAAGACACTCTCATGCGAATTGATACGATCATTGTGTCTCAAGATGGGACTTGGACGCAAGGAACCCCGTCCGCGCCCATTCCCGCCAGCGTGACCTCTCGTGTCGTCTTCTCTGATCGCGGACAAATCAACGGGACTTGGGACCCCAAATTTTACAGTCGCGGCTTGGTCTGCGAGGGACAAATCATGATCACAGGTGCAGGAAAAACGGCTCATGTTCGAGTGGGTGCCGTCTCCGCTGGCGCCAGCACGCTCAACTTGGAAACGGCGCCGAGCGGATGGAGGGTAGGTGATACGATCGTTCTAAGTGGAGCTCGGCTTGTGGAGCATAATTGGACCTTCGACTACCAAGACGAAGCGCGCACCATCTCTGCCATCAATGGAACTGCGCTAACGCTCAACGCGCCACTACAATTCCATCATATTCCCCGGGTCCAAGCCAGAGCCCGGTTCAGCTGTGGAATTATGTTGGGAACTACTCGAGGAGCATCGCTTTTGAATCGGAGGCAAAGACCGGGCTTGATGATTACACATCAGTTGGTGATGAGAAAATGACCCACCGTGGTCATTTCATGTGCATGCATGCGAAAAATGTTGAAATCCGTTATGCGTCGTTCAATGATCTCGGTAGGACGAATAAGCGCCTTTATCCTGATGGAATGGGATTTAATACGAAGGGAAGGTATGCGGTGCACTTTCATATTTGCGGGAATGATCCTGCGGGTCCCATCGATCCGGCGAATTCAACGCCTTGGTTAGAAGGCAAGGACGGCGGGCCACACTTTCCATACCGCAAGCAAATCGTTTGTCGGGGCGTGAGTGTGATGAACAGTCCCGGGTGGGGTTTTAGCAATCATGCTAGTAACGTTGGCTTTGAAGACTGTGTTTCCTTCAATTGTCGCGGTGCGGGTTTTGTGGAAGAAAGCGGAAATGGAATTGGGCATTTCACGCATTGCCTTTCTATCCGAAATGGCATGAACCGTAAAAACCCACGAATCGGTGATTGGAGGGAGCATCTAGGAGAGGACACCACGGATGGCAGGCCGCGTGTCATCGATGTTGCCGTAAACGGACACGGCTTTTTCTATCGGGGAAACCTGATGGAGACTAAAAATTGCGTGGCGGTCAGTTGTGATCATTCTGGATTTGCCTGGAATGCCAAGCACAGCACAGGAGGCAGCCGGATTTCTGCGCAGAGTTTGCCATTCCCGGCCACTGCAAACGGAAAAGAATTTCTCAAGTGGGCGGATACTCCGATTGCGCTTACGAAAGACTGTGTAGTTGCCGCATCAGCGGCCGGCTTTTACCATTGGTACTCGGGGCCTACAGGCGAAGGACGAACGGTGTTGGAGAACGCTGTGGGATGGAACTTGGTTGTGGAGGGATTATATGTAAATTACGGGAATTTTGGCAGCCAGGTCACAGTAAACGGTGCGGTTCTGATTGCGGATCAATTGCCTAATTCATTCAAGACAGAAAATGTCTGGCATAAAGGTCTGATCACATCAAATACAATACATAATGTCGTATACAACAACTGCTATGTGAGGGGCTTCAAAAAGGGGATAAGCGTCACAAATAACGGGTTTGTTGAAGATATTTATTTGACGGATAATTGTCAGTTTTTTGATTATGATACAAAGATCCACGATCCAGATCACGTTCTGAGGCAGATCACTCTTCCTGCTAATCATGACCTGTTAACGATTAATCTTTCCTCAAGTCATGCCTGGACGGGCTTGCTTGGGAACGGATTTAAACTGCATGCGGTGAAGACAGATCCGATCGGTGTCATTGACACGAAAAATCAAGATTACAGTTATGCCCCTAGGATCAATACCGACAATCCTTGGATCTTTGATGGGGATGCCTTGAAGGAATTGCTTGGCAAGGGCTATTTTAGGGATACCATGGGAAATTACATGGTTCTTCCGTATGCCATATGCAATCGCCTGGATGGGCGGACAGAGACGTATTATTATAAACATTATATTACCGATTCACAGTTGGCGAGTTATAGAAACGAAACCCCTGTAGGTCCGAATCTCGGAGTATTTATTGCTCCTAACACAACAACGGTTCCCGTGCCAAATCCGACGGTGCTGCCGGGAAGCTATTCCACGGCTCAGAGCGTTTCGTTTGTCAGTCCACTGACTGGTTGTATTTTTTACTACACGACCGATGGATCCACCCCAGTCGTGGATGCCGCATTGCAGCCTGTGGGCTCTACCAAAAGGTTCAATGAAAATGGGCCCATCTCAATTGGCCCTGGCACGACAACCCTCAAAGCCGTTGCATATGCTGGATTAATGACTCCGAGTCCCTGCACCTCATTTTTGTATCAGGTCCCGAGCGGCAGCACAACGGGATCGGCGAGCAGCGGCACGACCACGGCATCAACGGAGCGACCGTGAGTGAAATCAACCAGGTCACCCCTGGCTGGGGCAATTACTTTGCCCTGGCCCACTACCACCGGAGCTTCAGGCAATTGAATTACTCTGTTGTCAACCGCCTCTGACAATCTGCGCCGGCAGTCCTCTAGCTAACACCATCGACGCTAACGCCGAAGAAACTAACCCGTGAAAAACTTCAAAAGCTGCTTGTTGAATCACCTCAGAGGTAAACTGAGTGATGCGGGCGGCCCAAGGCATTACCATTGCCAACTGACGTAGCCCGCCCGCATTCGCTCCGGTGGCCTCGTTTGACCGGATCATTTCTTCGCCGTAATCTTGAGATTCGCAATCACGCCATAGCCATTGCACCAAAGCCCGACGGAGCCTCCGGTTCTCTCGCTCAATTCGTTGACGGTGAGGCACGGAGCGTCGGCTCCATTGACGAATACCTTCACCTGCCGCTTCTCCACCACGATCTTCGCGTGAAACCAGGCGTCTCCATCCGGGGCCGGGTCGATAGGCTTCTCAAACTGACCGGACTTCTCTTTCCTCAGCTTGTGCCACGGCCACGCCGGCTCTGATACGTACTGAACGGCATGTGAGTTCTTCTCGGAATCAGCCGCGCCAAAGTTGAATGGTCGGAAATAGACTGCATCGTGTGTCTTTGCATCAACGATGCGGAAAGCCACTCCGACAAAGCTGTTTTGTGGCGGGGCGCTCTTGCCTTTGGCATCGAACTCAATGATGCCGTCGATGAAATCAAATCCATCAATCCAGACGACATTTTGTCCATGCTTATTGAACTCAACGGTCGTTTCGCTGCCCTTGTTCACGGCTTTTATCGCGTCGATGCTACCTTTCCAGCCCTTTCCTTCCGGCGCGGTCTTGAGGTCCGGGATCAGCGTCTCTCCCGAGCACAGCAACGGGCTGATGGCGGCGATGACAATGGAAACGATGATTGGCGAGTAATTTGTTTTCATTGATGAGCAACTTTTTTGTTTGGTAGTGCGCTGTCGTCGAACGACCCCAAGCGACTGCGGAGGGCGGCGCAGCCCATGCGGAAGGGCGGCGGGAAAGCGGGTGGTGGGAGCATGGGCTGTGACGCCCGGAGCAGTTCGCTGCTGTCGAGTGGTAATGGATGTGGCAGACTCCGGTCGATACCAAGAACGCATCGAACCGTGTTTGACGGGGTTGATGCTGGTAACGACGAACGTAATGATCCGTCCCCGGGACTGGTCGATGCACATGAACTCAGCATAATCGGGAAAAGTGAGTGAAGGATAAGTCCAAATGCCCCAAAGGAAAGAGCGCTCATGATGCGCCTAAGCCAGCGGAGCCGGTGCCAAGGAGGAAAAAAGGGAGTAGGATGTTGGCATGAAATGCAGTGTCGGATTTTTAGAACGTTACGGCAAGGAGGTCGTCGGGGTGCTTGTTCCTCCCTGCACCCTTGATTGTTAGCAAGGCACCAACGAGGTCGGGAGGAGTGAGAGTAAGTTGGATGCTCTTATTCAGGAGCCTGCATCATTTCGACGTAAGCGTCAGCCGGAACGCCTCTTGACAGCGACGGCGTAGATTCTGAACGCGGTCATAGACGTTATAGCCCGATGGGCTACGACGTTTACGCGGTGGCGCGTAGATCGGCGCGCCGCTGGGCTTTGGTCCAGGCTTCGGGCGTGATGTCTTTGACCTGCCAGTTGGTCATCGAAGGCAGCCGCGTGAACACGTCGCGCAGGTAGGCGAAGGGATCGAGGCCGCGCCGGCGGCAGCTTTCAATGATGGTGTAGATGACCGCACTGCGTTCGCCGGCCCCGGCTTCGCCGATGAAGAGCCAGTTTTTCTTGTTATGCTCAACTGGGCATAATTATATTGGGCGACGAATGTCGTTTTTAATTACGACATTTGTCGCCCATCTCGGAAACGAGGGCGTGGACATCGAGCCTTTTGGCAGGGCGATGAGCGGGAGGGCAAGAGGCGTGGAGTGTGAAGCTCGGAGCATCGGGCTTGTGGGATGAGTTGGGCTTGGCTGACGCGTCAGGAACGACGCGCGAGACGAGGGCCGGACATGCGCCGTGGGTTCCTTTCGCTTTCAGGGGCACGTTGATACGAAAAACTGTTGGAGAATGATTAGATCATTGGCGGAGTGGGTTCAATCCTTTCGTTGCAGGGTTTGTTTAGGAATCGGGCAGGGTGGCGGTGGGGCTGACCACGGCCATTGAATGCGGAATGCGGAATGCAGAGGACAGAGGAAGAGGACGGAGGACGGAGGACGGAGGACGGAGGAGGAGGTGGTGGGAGGAGGTGGTGGGAGGGGTGGGCTGGCTTGGAAAAGGGCATTGCGCCGGGGGGGCGTTTCCGATTTCTAAAGGACACGATTTTCCGATGGCCATTCTCGTTACACCCACAACCAAGGTCCTGATTCAGGGCATCACTGGCAGTTTTGGCGCGCGTCATGCGCAGCTTTCCCTCGATTACGGCACGGCGGTGGTGGCCGGCGTGACGCCGGGCAAGGGCGGGCAACGATTTGAGCATGGGTCACATCAGGTGCCAATTTTCGACACGGTGTGTGAGGCAGCCCGGGAGACGGGCGCGACGGCTTCCGCGATTTTCGTCCCGCCGCCGTTTGCGGCGGACGCCATTCTCGAGGGAGTGGATGCGGGGCTCGATTTGGTGGTCTGCATCACGGAAGGGATTCCGGTGAACGATATGGTTAAGGTGAAGCAGGCTTTGCGCGGAGCGAAGACGCGGCTGATCGGGCCAAATTGTCCTGGTGTGGTGACGCCCGGGACCGGCGATAAGTCACACGGCGGCTGCCGGATCGGGATTGCGCCCGGTTACATTCACAAGAACGGCAATGTCGGAGTGGTGTCGCGCAGCGGGACGCTCACTTACGAAGCGGTCTGGCAACTCACGACCCGTGGCTATGGCCAGAGCACGTGTGTTGGGATCGGGGGCGATCCGGTCAATGGCACGTCGCACATCGATGTACTGAAAATGTTCAATGATGATCCGGCGACGGAAGCCATCATTATGATTGGTGAAATCGGTGGCGATGCGGAAGAACAGGCGGCGGCGTGGGCATCGGAACATTGCCGCAAACCGATTGCTGCCTTCATCGCGGGGGCCACCGCGCCTCCGGGACGGCGGATGGGTCATGCGGGGGCGATTGTGAGCGGGGGAAAAGGGACGGCGCAGGGGAAAATCGCGGCGCTGGAAGCGGCGGGAATAGCCGTGGCGGAGACGCCGTCGGTGATGGCGGAGACGCTGTTGAAGCGCTGGGGGAAAGCGTGAGCTGACGGCGGGAAGAACCGAGGGCGGACGAATCTTCTTCACCCTCCTCCTCGCTTTCGCCTTCCTTGGGGCGGGCGGGGTGCGACTCGGGCCTCGTCAACTGAAGGAGAGGAAGAGGAAGAGGAAAAAGGACCGCGCGCTACGCGGGGGATTTCCAATCGAGGATGACTTTGCCGCAATCGCCGCTGCGCATGGCGGCGAATCCTTTTTCAAACTCCGTGTAGTGGAAGCGGTGGGTGATGATCGGCGTGATATCGAGCCCGCTCTGGATCATGACGCTCATCTTGTACCAGGTCTCATACATCTCGCGCCCGTAGATGCCTTTGAGCGTAAGCATGTTAAAAATGACTTTGTTCCAGTCGATGGCGATTTCTTCCCCGGAATGCCGAGGATGGCGATTTTTCCGCCGTGACACATATTGTCGATCATGTCGCGAAAGGCGGCGGGATTGCCGCTCATTTCGAGACCGACGTCGAAACCCTCCTGCATGTCGAGGCGCTTTTGCACGTCGGCGAGGCTCTCGCGGGACACGTTGACCGCGACATCGGCCCCCATCTTTTTCGCGATCTCGAGGCGGTGATCATTTACATCGGTGATGACCACGAATCGCGCACCGGCATGGCGGACGACGGCGGCGGCCATGCAACCGATGGGGCCGGCGCCGGTGATGAGGACGTCTTCGCCGAGGACGTCGAAACTGAGTGCGGTGTGGACGGCATTTCCGAGCGGATCAAAAATGCTGGCGACATCGAGATCGATCCCGGCCCGGTGATGCCAGACGTTTGTCATCGGCAGGGAGAGGTATTCGGCGAAGGCCCCCGGACGATTGACGCCGACGCCACTGGTGTGGGCGCACAGGTGACGGCGCCCGGCGAGGCAATTGCGGCAGCGACCGCAAACGACGTGCCCTTCGCCGGAGACGAGTTCGCCGGGAAAGAAATCCGAGACGTTCGAGCCCGTGGCGACGACTTCGCCGACAAATTCGTGCCCGACCACCATCGGCACGGGGATCGTTTTGCGCGCCCAGGCGTCCCAGTTGTAGATGTGCAGGTCCGTACCGCAAATGCCGGTTCGATCAACGCGGATGAGTACGTCGTTTAGGCCGCATTCCGGTTCGGGCACATCCTCGAGGGTGAGGCCCGGCTCGGCGCGAGTTTTCACAAGGGCTTTCATGGAAGTTTCGCAGTGCTACGGGAGCCGGACGGGCAATCGCAAGGCTGGCGAACGATTATGACAGAAATGCGCATTCTGTTCAGCTGATGCGCGTCATTTTTCGGAACGAGCGCACTGGGGGAGTTTTTTCCCTGTTTTCTCGAATTCAAATCCAGATGGAGAAGAAAAAGAGGGAGAGGAGGAGGAAGAGGAAGAGGAAGATTCAGCGGATAAAAGGCGAATTCCAGTCAGCGCAGCGGTGAAATCGGTGTGGGCGGGCGAGTGCGCGGAGCAGGGGGAGGAGGAGGTGGTGGAGTGGGTTCGACTAATCTCGGGACCGCGCGCGGTGGCCGCTGAGGTTGGACCACGCGTTCGGCGTTTCGCGCCCGGGCTTCGCGATCCGCGCGCTCGGCCCGCCGAGCTGCGGCCTCGGCGCGCGCTTCGTCGGCGCGCCGCTTTTCCGCGAGAAACTTCTGGCGATCCGCTTCGTCGGTATTTTCGGGAGCAGATGGTTCCGCACTGGGAGGCTGCTCGGGCGTTGCGTCCGTCGGCACGGGTTCTTTCAGCGGAGGTTTCGGTTCCCCGGAGGGCGCTTCGCGATTGGGATTCTGATTTGCATCCGGGGTCGGACGCGGCGGTTCCACCGGTGCCGTGCTGAAAGGTTCCCGTTGGGGACCGGGCGTCGGATTGACGACTGGATTGGCGAGGGCCGGAATCGGAGCGGCCGGTTCCGGATCAATCGGGGCGACAGGCGTCTGGGGGATTGGGGTTTCGGCCGCCGTGGCGTTTGATTCTTCCGCGGGCATCTTCATGGGCGCCACGAGGGCCTTCTGCCGCAGTTGCGCGATGGTGGCGCGCTCACGCATGAGATTCTTTTGCGTGCCGAGCCAGAGTCCTCCAGCCACCGCGGCGGCGGCAGCAGCCAGGCCGGCAAGCGACGCAAAGGAGATCGTCCAGCGTCGCTGGCGGGCAGCGGTCTCGCGCAAGGTTTGAGCTGTTTTTTCAAATGTGGCGCGGTCGCGGCCAGCGGCTTCATCACGAACGGTCAACGCCCAAGTCGCGCGGCTTTGCACCACGACCGGACAGAGCAGATCACTGACCAGCCTGATTTGTTGGGCACCATCGTGCCGGGCGGTTGAGCGCAAGAGTGACCGATCGACCATGGTCTGGACGACCTCCGCGGTCACTTCGGGTTGCGCGGTCGCCTCATCCACCAGGCACCAAATCCGGTCGCCGCTGGGAGAGACGAGATGGTCCTCGACCAGCCGCCGTGCGCCGGTGGGCAGGCCCGCCAAACCGCGCTCGTAATGTTCCCGCAGCAATTGCGCCGGGCTGGATTGCAAAGCATCCGTGGAAATCTGACCCGAACCTTTTTGCTTCCGCGCGAGCGCGAGTTCACGCCCGAGAATGCTGAGGTGAGCGGGAAAGACCGGGGTTTCCGATCCCGAGCCATCCGCGAGAAACCGCACGATGGCGTCGGCCGTTCCCTCCGTCAGGAGATCGTTTTGCGCGGATGGTTTGGCAATCGCTTCGCGCGCCTGGGCGGTGCTGAAGGGCAGCAGCCGTTGCTCGCTGCGACCCATTGAAGGAAACATGCCGCGGAGCGGTCGGACCTGCGACAGGGATTCCTCGCGGACGCTCAGAACGATGCGCACCGGAGCCGCCTCAAAGGAGAAGGCGTCCGGCTTTTGCTCGCCCTTTTCGAGCAGCGTTGCGACCCGTCCCGGCGCGCGATTTTCCACCAATTGGGCGAGTTCCTCGATCAATCGGTCGGTGCGCTGGCGTCGGCGCAACGTCGCGCGTCCGTAGGTAAAAAGTTCTTCCGCCTGATCGATCACGAGCACCGGGACGACTACCTGCTGGCGGGAGTTCCACCAGCGTTGCCCGGCGCGGTGAAACGCTTCCCACAGCGAGTCGTTCTCGGCGATATTGCCACCATCCACGTCCTCGGTCTTGGCCGCGTTGATGATACATTCGAGGACCTGCGCGGAGAGCGGACGTTCGTCACTGGCATCGGTCCAATTGAGTCGGACGCGCACGGGCAGGAAGCCTTCCTCGCGCAAAACCGGAAACACGCCGGCCAGCAGCAGGGAGGTTTTTCCCACGCCCGCGGCCCCGGTGAGCAGGACGAAGGGGTCGCGTTGAATGATACGCAGAAGTTCAGCCGTTTCGCGTGACCGACCGAAAAAGTAATCCCGATCCACCTCCCAGTAAGGTGCCAGTCCAGGCCAGGGTACGTCGTGAGTCAGCCGCGAACCGGGTTGGAGGTCAGGAGAAGCAGCGGGAGAAGTGGAATTAGGCGGCGCGTCGGTCACGATCAGCGTTTGGCTTTAAGCAGTACGTCGGGAACGAATCTGGCGCACAGCGAGAATGCACGCGAGCAGAAGCTCGGAGGTTGGTTCACCACCCGGGGCCGTGCCGAGGGCTGGAGTCTGGAGATCCGGAGGCAAAGCGGTGGCCGCGTCGCCCGGCAGGTCGGGATCGACGGAGACGGGTAGATAGAAGCGCGCGCCGCCTTCATGGGCGCTCGCCCGGTCTGCCGCCCAGCGCCATTCCTTGCGAAAGAATCCGTCCTTTTCGGCCAAAGCGGCGCGGGAAAGGAAGGGCACAAAAAGATCGCACTGCTGGATATGCTGGCGGATGCCGCGTTCGTAGCGATCACCGGACGGGTTATCGACGCGATCGAACCAGACGTCCAGGCCTTCGGCGTCGAGCGTGGCTGCGAAACGTTCGACGGCTGCGCGATCGGCCCGGCAGTAGCTGAGGAAGACCGAGCCCGGCGCCATGTCGTCTGGCTCGAGCGGGGAGGTTTCACCAAAGCCGTGAGTGGACCATTGATCGTCGTGCGCGGCGTGCCAGCGCCGGCGCAGCTCCCGGACGAAGGTGAGCGTGTCTCCTTCTTCGTAGATGCAGGTCCGCGGATTGACGGCGCGGAGGAAGGGCGCGAGCCCGGGATTTTGTTTCAAGTCCGAAGCGACCAACGTGATGACCGTGCGCTTGTCCTCGGAGAGACGCGCGCCGTGCAGCGTACGAATGAGCAGCCGCATCAGGCCGTCGGGCAGACGAGTGCCGATCAACAAAAGATGTCGCGTGCGCAATTCGTCGAAGAGGCATTCGGGTCGCCGGGAATCGCTCTGCAATTGGATGATGAACTCGAGGACGTCCTCCTCGGTCAGAGCAAACCCGGGCGTCACGCCGATTTGACCAAAGAGCTGATAAACCGTGGGTTTTGGACCTTGCAGCCAGTTTCGCGGAAGATCCGTGAACGCGCCGAGATGGGCCGCGAAAACACCGGGCGCGCGCTCTCGCGAATCGCGCAATGAGGCGCTCAGGAGGCCATCGATGCTCGTTGAAATCAGAAGCGGGAAATCCCGAATCTCGGCCAGGAGGCGGAGCGCCTCGGGGAGATCGCCGGGATTGAGTCCGGACAGAAAATCGCGGTGGATGGCGTGGAGCTCGACTGTGATTTCCGCCGGATGTCGGCCTTGGGCGAAAAGTGCGGTGACGACTTCGGCAAGAGTGGCTCCCTCGGCGGAATGGAACCCCAGGCGTTCCGCCAGCTTTCGGGCCAGGAATTGATTGCAGGTCAATCCGGCTTGGTTGGGCAGTTGGAGCAACTCAGGGCCAAGAACCGGAACCACGCGCTGATCGCGGGTGATCAGCTCGATCAAGTCGTCCCAGTTGAAGGTGGTTGGGGCCATATGGGCCGTTGTGACCAATGCGCGGGAATTTGGCGAGGAGAGAAAGCGGCGGTGATGCAGCAATCAGGCACCATCCCCGCCGTGCCCCGCGCTGGGAGTCACTTCGATTTGACGGCCATGGCGAACGAGCTGGCGATAAGCCCGCGGCGCGAAACCATAGGATTTGCGAAAGGCGCGGCTGAACGCGTAGAGGCTCTCGAATCCACATTTTTCGCCAATGGCAGTGATCTTGTGCGGGGTTGAATGCAGCAGGGATGCTGCTTCGGCCAGGCGGCTTTCGCGAATGTAGCGCCCGAGGCTGACCCCGAGACGATCGCGAAAAACGGCGCGCAGGTGGCTGATCGAATAACCGAGATCGCGTGCGAGATCACCGATGGTGACGGAGCGATCGAGGCGTTCGCGCACGTAGTGATTGATCTTTTCGAGGATGACATCGCGCACGTCGTCGGTCGCATGGAGGTTGCGGCGGTTATCCGCGATCGAAGGCAATTCGGTGAGGTGACGCAGAAGATTTGCCAGCGTGAAGGAGAGCAGCAGTCCGTCCGCCGAACCGGGCCGGGTATAGATTTCCAGCAGTTCCCCGAGGCGCTCCACGGCGGCGGCATCGAGAACGCGTGGGGAATTCTGGAGCGAGTGAATCGAATTCGCGTGCGGCAGTTCGAAGGTGACGAAGAGCCAGCTGAGCGGACCCGGATCGACGTCCATGTAGTGATGAAATTGGTTGGGGAAAATCAGCGCCGTCTCGCCGGGCTGAAGTTCGCACGTCTGGCTCCCGATGCGCACGGGACCTCCTTTTTCGATCACGTTTACGAGCTCGAAGCGATGATGGTAATTATTCGTCACGCCGCGAGGCTGGTAACCCGAGGTATCCGTGCGCTGGAAGAGGATGATGTTGTCCGGCGCAAAAGAGTCTTCGATCCGGGCTCCGGAGAAAAAACCTTTGGGCGGCCTCAGCCGGGTCAGATTCCGCTGAATGAGTGCGAGGGGGGACGAGGTGTTCAAGATTCGGGGGAGCTGGGGATGGGGGTTTCAGATCGACGAAACGATCGTCGGGCCGGGTCTCAGTTCAGCCGCCACGAGTGGTTGCCGTTTCAGTCATTATTCCAATTCCGCCCATGTTTTCCGCGCCGCGAAGAACGAACGTCCTAGGGTTTTCCGAGGAGCTCGAGGTTGACTTCGACCTGTTCGAGTGCGGCTGCGAATTTCACCGGATCGAAGGCACCCTGCGTACCGCCGAGCGTGCTGACGGTGTCCACGCTCGTATCCAGATTCTCGGAGCTCAGTTTGGCCTCCTGCTTGAGGGCGGCCCAGAGTCGATTAACGGCGATGGCCACCACTTCGCCCCGGCGCCGCACCAAATCGATCTGTCCAGGTGGGGCATCGCGGAAATCCGGCCCAAGCGCGGCGAGCTTGCGGAGCAGCGCGGTTGTCGATGCCTGGTTCCAGTCTTCCGAGGAAGCGGAGCGTGCCAGGCGATCGGCGCTGGCTTGGGTGACACCGGGCGCAGCGCCCGCGGAAAGTTCGCGGGAGCCGGAATCGGTCTTGCCGAGCACCCAAACCAGGGCGTCGAAACGCGGCTGGAGCGCCGGATCGCCGGGTTTGTTGGTCAAGGCCCAGCTGATTTCGCGTAAGGCGGCGGCCTGACCGGTGAGCCAAGCTCGTGGCCCGAGCCACGTGCCTTTATCCACCCAGTGCGGCGGCTCGCCCGCCATCTGCGAATCGAGCTCAAAAAACATTTCCGGATGGCCGGCCTCGAGCAACGCGGGATCGATGTTTTGATGGCACGCGATGCACGCGTTTGAACGCGCATAAAAGCTCTCCAGATTCCGCAAGCCCGCCGCCTGGCGCATGGCCGCCGTGTAATCCGGCCGCGTGTGGGAAAGCAGATAGCGCTCGGCCGGTCCATGACAGCTCTCGCAGGCGACGCCAACTTCAGGCTTCACGTCGCGCACAAACCGATCTGGTTCGACCGAGAGCAACGGGGCATGGCAAACCGTGCAGCGCGCGCTTTTCGTGGCATCCGGGATATTGAGCCGGTCTGCGATGGCTTTGGATCGTCCGGAGGCAAGAACTGCATGGGAGCGGCTGTGCACATCTCGCTTCAGCCAGGTGATGGTTTGATCGTTGCCCGAGCCGCCGCCATGGCAGCCCGAGGTGGCGCAGGACTTGGCGCCGGTAAATCTTACGGCGTCACTCGCCGGGCTTTCGGGCGGGCGAAAGAACACGCACGAAACGAAAAAAACGGAGAAAGGAACGTAGCGATGCATGGCCGTCGGCGGAGCGTTGTATCGGGCGAAATGGCAAATGTCGAAGGTCGAGATGCAGGGCGCGCATGTTTTTTTTGCATGACGCCACGGGCGCGGTTGGCGCCAGGAGCGTGAAAAAGCGATACAACCTCAAGTTCGACCTTGGCTCGCGGATTCCGCATTTGCTAAAGCCTGTTCAACCGAATGGACGCCGAAATACCCGAGAAACTCGAAACAGGCGAACCGCTCAACGCCGAGCAATTGCTGCAATACTTTCCGCAACTCGGCGAAAGCATCCCGGAGATCGATCCCAAAACGAAGGAGCCGAAAGTCGATCCCAAGACCGGCGAGGTGAAAGGAAAACGCGTTTATTCCGATATTCTGCTCAAGCAATACACGGCCGGGGCGGCGGTGTTGCGACGTTTCCGGGCCGGTGAAATCGTGTGCGAGGAAGGCGAGTTCGGTTCGACCGCGTACTACGTCGTGGAGGGACACGTCGATATTTACATCGATAACCCGCTGGCTTCGGTGAAGAGCCGATCCCGGAATAGCGGCATATTTGGATTGTTCGGAAAGGTGAACAGCTTCCTCGGGAAGAACGAACCCGCCGCGGGCGTGGAACAGAGCTTCATTCCCATTGATGCCAGTGTTGACCTGCCAAAGACGACGCCATTGGCGTATCTCGGACCGGGCGAACTAATCGGTGAAATGACCTGCCGCACCTTTCAACCGCGGTCCGCGACCGTGCGGGCCACGGAGGATTGTGTGATTGTCGAGATGCTCCGCGTGGTGCTCGATATGTTGCTGGGCACGCGCGACGTCGATGCGGCGACCAAGGCGACGACGAAGGTGAAGATGCCGACCTTCAAGGGCACATCATTCAAGACGCTGATGGACGAGAAGTATCGTGAGCGCTCGCTGATTAATCATCTGAAAAGCGTTCCGCTGTTCGCCACCCTCTCCCTCGAGGCGTTCGAAAAGCTGAAGAAAACCGCCGAGCTGCTCCCCTTTGGTAAGAACCAGATCATTTGCAAACAAAACGAGGCCGCGGACGCATTTTATCTCATCCGCACGGGTCTGGTGCGTGTTTCGCAAAAGATGCCGTTCGGCGGCACGGAGCCGCGGACCTATTACGTCGATAAGGCGAGCAAGAACGAGTACTGGCTCGAACCGGACGGAAGCCAGGTCGAGGACGAACTGGTGCGGACTTACCTCAAGCGCGGAGAGTTTTTTGGCGAGATCGGGCTGCTCATGGATCAGCCTCGCAATGCCACCTGTTCCGCGCTCGACGCGGTGGATCTGGTCAAGATCGATCGTGCAACCTTTGAGGCGATGCTCGTGGAATTTCCCATCGTGCGTGCGACCCTGCAGCAGGTGGCCAAAGTGCGGGTCGAGGCGGCGACGGACCGCAAGGTGCCCGCGGGTGTGGGGCTGGATGAATTCATCACGCAGGGCCTGTTCGAGGCGCAAAACCTTCTCCTGATCGATCTGGACAATTGCACCCGGTGCGATGCCTGTGTCCAGGCCTGCGCGGACGCGCATGACGGCGTCACGCGACTCATCCGCGATGGCCTGCGTTACGATCACTTTCTCGTCGCCACAGCCTGCCGTTCCTGCCGCGATCCGCTGTGCATGACTCAGTGTCCGGTCGGGTCGATTCGGCGGAAGGAGTCCCTCGAGATCATCATCGAAGACTGGTGCATCGGGTGCACGAAATGCGCGGAACTTTGTCCATACGGCAACATTAACATGGTGGACTTCAAGCTCTCGCGAAAGGAACTCGCCGAGAAGGATCGAAAGGAAAAAGAGGCGCAGGAGAAGGCGGCGGCGGCCGCGAGAGCCAAGCCGGCGCCCGCGCCGGCGGCGGCCAAACCCGCTGCGGCTGCGGCTGCGCCGGCGAAGCCTGCGGAACCATCGGTGCGCATCATTAAGAACACGGTCAAGAAGGCGCCGGCGGTGACGAAAGCCACCACCTGCGATCTTTGCACGCACCTGAGCCTGCCGAGTTGCGTCTATGCGTGTCCGCACGATGCCGCGAAGCGCGTCGAACCCACCACCTTCCTGGCGCGGCAGATCGGCGCTCGGGGGGGCGGACAGCGCATGCGCTGGCTGCCCGGGGCGGCCGCCAATCGCACCACCCACTGACGAATTCATGAGAATCGACCGCACGCACATCCCCTGGGCTCTGATGACCCTCTTGGCCACGGCGATCGCGACCGTGGCGTACCTGGCGGCCAGTCACGAGGATCCGAGTCGGCCTTTCAGCCTTTTCGGCATGGATCTCCTGCTGCCGGAATTCTTCCGCAATGCCGCCCATGGCCGCAACACGGTGGGCGCCAAACCGATGGGTCTGGCCTTTGGAACCATTGCCTTTGGCATTTTTCTTTTCGCCTCCGCGCTCGGCATCCGGAAAAAGAAGCGCCTCTGGCCAATTGGGAATGTCCAGATCTGGCTCAAGGCGCATATCTGGCTCACGACGCTGACCATTCCACTGGTGCTCTTTCATTGCGGATTCAAGACCGGCGGACCGCATACCACGACGCTCTTCTGGCTCTATCTGATTGTCATGATCAGCGGCTATTTTGGCATCGCCTTGCAGCAGTTTATGCCGCGCTTGATGAAAGAGAATCTGCCCAGCGAAGTCGTTTTCGAGCAGATCCCCAACATCCGATCGAAGATGTACGAGGACGCGCTGACTTTTCGCGGCCAGATGGCCAAGGAGATCGCCACTGCGCAGGCCAAGGCAATGGCGAGCCCTCCAGCGGCTGAAGGCGATGCGGAAGGCGAAGTCGCGGTGGTCGAAGCCGTCGATCCGTCGCCACAGGTGCTCGTCGATTTCCTGGACCAGGAAGGTCTGCCCTTTCTCCGGGACAAAAAAGCGCGCCAGAGCCGTCTCGCGGACCAGCGGGTATCCAACGAAGTTTTCCGCATGCTCAAGCTCAACGTCTCCGACGGGTTTCGGTCCAAGGTCGAAGACATTCAATTGTGGGCCGATGAGCACCGTCTGATGGCCCGCCAGGCGCGGCTCCATATGATACTTCACGGCTGGCTCATCATCCATGTGCCGATTTCCTTTGTTCTGGTCATCTGGACCTTCTGGCACGCCTACATCACCTGGGCCTATCTTTAATTCGATCCCATGGCTGACGACGAAAAAATAACGCAGAAGCAGGTCGCGCAAAAGTATAAGGACCACCTCGACTACTATAAGCGGCCCCACTCTTTTCGCCGGGCCAAGCTGATTGTATTTCTCTCCGCGGTCGTCATCTCGCTGGGTCTCGCCTTCGGCTTCAACACCTTCGTCGGAGACAAAAAGGCGGAGGTGTTTTTCAACACCGGGCCCGTCTCGCGCAACCACTCGAATCTCGAGCAGGGCTGTCAGGCCTGTCACTGGGGAGCGACGCCGGATTTTGCTCACCTGATCCAGCTCAATGAAGTGATCAACGACATGCCGCGCGAGACCAGTCCGACCATCGCCAAAATTCGCACCGCGTTGCTGCAAGCCAGGAACGCCGGCCCCAGCATGGAAGATCAGGCCAAGGGGCTGCTCACGGCCTATTCCGACTTAAGTGCGCTCGAGAAAATGGATGTGGCCTGCATCGCCTGCCACGTTCAGCTGCAACTCCTGCCCGTGTCGCTGCACTGCCCGCAGCCGGCCAATCTGCAACTGGCGAAATTCACACCCGAGATTCACGTGGTTGAAAGCGGCACCTGTTCCACCTGTCATCGCGAGCATCAGGGGCCGGAGCCGATGACCCTACCCACCAGCGATCGGGCCTGCGCCATCTGCCACAACGACCGCAAGAAAATGGAGGACATCCTGGTGGCCAGCAAAGGCGGCTACAGCGTGCCAGTCCCCAATGCGACGCCGGTGCTCAGTGCGCAAAACTATAAGACGCCCGAGGGCATCACGCGCTTTCTCGTCCCCAAGGAGAAGGGCTCCCACATGAAACCGTTCCACACATATTCGGTCGATCACCCGCCCTTCGACTACGAGACTGCCAAGCTGGCGCGCGACTCTGCTTCCATCCGTTACAACCACGCCCGGCATGAGCAGCCGGATGTGATTGGCAAGCCGAACGACAAGGCCAACACCAATCTGGGCAAACCGATGGCCTGCACCACCTGCCATGAACCCGGCGCCGATGGCCGTTACATGCAACAGGTTAGCTTCCAGAAGCATTGCGAGCGTTGTCACACTCTCGATATCGAACTCACGGACATTGCTCCGGCACTCACCATCAAGGTGCCGCATCGCGACTCGGAGAAGGTCAAAGCCTTCCTCAACAACGCGAATCTCGGAGCGATGTTTGCGGATCAGGCGATCAAGGCCGGACTGACCAACCCGGTTGATTGGAACCGTGTAATCACGGACGGCCGCGCCTCATTGGTGCGCAAAGGGATGACGACGATCGAAGACATCGCTCGGCGTGTCTTTTGGACCGGTGATCCGCCGCAGGACGAAGCGGGCCGGCAGCGGATTCTGGGACAAAAAGCGCTGGCTGCCTGTGTGAAGTGTCATGACATGAACCCGCCCCGCGCTTCGATGTATACCGGGCGCGAAGCGCCGAAAATGGTCCCGACCAATATCGTCGATCGCTGGGTGAATCACGGTCCCTTCAACCACGCGCCGCATCGGCACATGCAGTGCGAAGATTGCCATGCGGATGAAAAGAACACGATCGTCAGTGCCAAAAAAAGCCAGCTGACTTCCGACATTCTCATGCCGCGCCAGGCATTGTGCGCCGAGTGTCATCGCCCGGCGGGTGAAGCCATCCTCGAAAAAATCGCTGCGGCTGATCCGAGTGAAGTCACGGCCGCATCGAGCGTGATCGAGAAGGATGCCGATCGCGCAGCGCGGCAGCGGCGCGAAGGCGGGATTTTGTGGGATTGCCAGGATTGCCACAAGTTTCACGCCCCAGCCGAAGCGCTCAAATACACGCCGGGACTGTCGTCGTCGAATTAGCGTTGGTCACAAAGTTTTGCGCCGCGTGCGTGGGGAGAAAATCGGACCGAACTCCTGGTGCCCTCTACGCGTGCTATTTCATCTCGCGACCGATCACTTTGAGAATCTCGCGCTTTAATTCCAGTGCGTCGATCTCGCCAGCGTGCTGGTAGAGCACCTTCCCATCCGGACCGAGCAGGAACGTGACCGGCAGCTGGCCGTTCATCTTCGGGTCGAACGCTGCGAACATTGCGAATTTGTCATCGGATGCGAACAGGAGGTTCCGATTCGAGGCCTGCTTTTTCTGCAAAAACTTGAGCACCTCCTTCTTCTCATTCGGGTAATTGGCCGAGACGCTCACGAACTCGAAATCGCGGCCGCGATACATCCGATTGATTTCCACCAGGTCGGGGAACTCGGTCACGCACGGCCCACACCACGTCGCCCAAAAATTGATGAGCCGGACTTTGTCGCCGGCGCCCTTCCGCAGGGCTTTCAATGCATCGGCATCAGCGAGTTCGACCTCGACGGGTTCGGCGGCGAGCTTCTCCATGAATTTCGCCACCTGCTCTTTCTTGCCGGCCCATTTGACTGAACAGCCGAAGACCTTGGTTTCTGCAACTTCGGGATCCTTTCCGGCGAGGACCGCATCGATGGCCAGGCGGAGGTCCTGGCGTTTCATGTTGGCTTCCCGTTCGGCGTCGTCGATCCGACCCTGGTAGCGGAGCTTGCGATCGGCATCGAAGACAAACGCGTGCGGCGTGACGAGTGGCCCGCAGGCGCGTGAAAAGGCTTCGTCCTGGCCGTCGAAAAGAAAGGGAAAATTGAACTGATGATCACGAGCCCGGATTTTCATGTCCGCGAACGAGTCACCAAGATCGGTGTACCCGAGCTCGTCAAGGCGCACGGATTCCGGATCATTGGGAGAGACAGCGACCACGGCGACACCCTTGTCCCGATAGTCGTCGACGATTTTTTTGAGCCGCTCTTCGTATGCCTGCGCGGTTGGACAATGGACGCAGGTGAAAACAATGACCAGGACCTTGGCCTGGGAAAAATCCTGGAGCGAATAATCCCGTCCATCGACGCCCGGCAATTTGAAATCCGGGGCGGGTGAACCGATGGACAAGGGTTCCGGTGTGGAGGCGGCATGCGCGATGGGATCGACGGCCGCGAGGGCGAGCAGAAGCAGCGGAAGGGGCGCGAGAAACTTCATGCAGTGAAGCGACCGTGAATCCGGAAGCGTGTCAATGCCAGCGGGCGAAGGATTCTCAATGGGTTCCATGGGAAATTTGATGCGCGGCTCCGGAAGTCTGCGTATGAGTCTGGCCATTCGTATGGCCGGGCTCGATCAACTCGATTACACGCACGCCATTTTTTCCGGACTGACGTCGATTTGGCGGAAGTTATTTATTTTTTTGGGCGTGGGCCTGCTGGCGCACTTCGTGGGCGGAAACATCTACCGGACGCCGGAACTCGTGGTCTCCCTCCAGACGGGCGGCCTCGCCGGGCTGTCGGACACGAGAAAATTCGATATCGCGTGGCTGCCACTCGAGTGGTTGGGGACGGCACTGATGAGCCTGGCGCATCCTGTCACCATGGTTTTTCCATTTTTGCTCGGGGCCGCGTTTATTTCCGCCATGCGTCAGGACGAATTTCCCTTTTGGGTGATTGCGTTTCTGGTTGTCTTGCAACCGTTGGACACCTTTCTCGTCTCCATTTTTTCCGACCCGCTGGCGGGGACTGACGGCGTCGTGGCAGCGGTGGCGATGCTCGGCTATCTGGTGCTGTCGGTCCTGGGGATTTGGGCCTGGCACAACGTGCGGGGGCAGGACGAATGAACCCACTTTCAATACTGATCATTGGGCTGCTGGCTTATGCCATGTGGACGAGCAGCCGGACGGTGCGGAAGAGCCAGTCCCCGCAGGAACGCGCCGTCGCCATCCGTGGCCTGGCGGCGTTTTGGTTCATGGCTTTTATCTTTTGTGTCGCGCTCATTTTCTCGCCGAACAAAGTCCGTGTCCTCCTGATGCTGCCCGCCTTCTTTGTCGCCATGGCCATGGCACGCGGCTGGCGGCGGGTTCGTGATCGGCTGCGGTTCGAGCAGGCAGAGCGGAAGCGCGTCGATGTCGAAAAGATGAAGCGCGCCAATTGAGGACGGAATTTTTGCAAATCCGACGCCTCTGACCTATCGATTGACTCACATGAAACGAACTACCCTTACCCGCGCCGCCGTGCTTTCTGCGGCTGTCCTCGTCGCCATCGGCCTGTTCCGAACCATCGCAGGAGATGCCGCGCAAAAGGAAACTACGGTGGCGAAATCCGAAACGGTAAAACTCGAAGATCTGTCCCATCTCAGCGACGCCGAACTCAAGGCAAAGCTCACGCCCGAACAGTACAAGATTTGCAAGCAGTGCGGTACCGAACCGCCCTTTAGTAACGCGTATTGGAACAATCACGAGCCGGGCATTTACGTGGACGTGATCAGCGGGGCGCCCCTGTTTGCCTCGGTGCACAAATTTGATTCGGGAACCGGCTGGCCGAGTTTTTGGAAGCCAATCGAGAAGGGTGTTGTCGTGGAAGTCGAAGACAACACGTTTGGCATGACGCGCGTCGAGGTCCGCTCGAAAAAGGGCGATGCGCATTTGGGTCACCTGTTTGACGACGGTCCGAAGCCGACCGGCCAGCGTTACTGCATCAATTCCAGCGCGCTCAAGTTTATCCCCAAAGATCAACTGAAGCAGGCTGGTCTCGAGAAGTATCTGGCCCTCTTCGCGGACGAGAAAGCACAGGCAAAGAAGTAACTTCTCTGGGGACTCAGGCTAATCGACGAAAACGAATTCGTTCGTCGAGAGTAGCACTTGCGCGATTTTTTCCCAAGGCGTCAGCGGAGCTTCGGGGGTGGGTCTGGGGCCAGAAAACTGTTCGGCGGCGTTCCAGACGGCGCCGGGGGCTTCGATGCGCGGCCCCCAGGTAAAGGAATCCGAGTTGTCGCCGGTCCGGCATGACGCGATGAAATCGAGCGTGTCACCGGCTTTCACTTCGATGCCGTTCGTACTCAGCGGAACCGTCGCTTTTGGCTCTGCGATCACCGCGGTCACAAGCCCGCCGCGGCTCGATACGATTTGAATTTCGATCCCGTCGCCGTTCTCGCTCGGGCGTGAAACGTCTCCGCTCACGTTGACCATGGCATCGATCGGCGCAGTCCAACGCAGGATCGCGGCATGGTCCGCGTCCGGTCCGGGATGACCGCCCCCGGCGCTCAAACTGGTGTAGCCAAAGTCCCCGGCCGGAAGCTTCGGGCCACCCCGCCATGATCCCTCGTTGAATTGAGGCAGTGCGTTGAAATGGACGGTTTTGGCCCCTTCATCAAACCGCCCGTATCCATACTGCCATAACGGAGTTTCGGGCTGCGGGATCGGGCGCGCCTCCTCCGTGGCAATAAAACGCAGCGCGTTTTCAACTTCCGCCGGCTCGGCGCGCCGGGCCAAAACCCGCTCATATAATTCCTGCACCTGCCACTCGGAGGCCCCGTCGTTCTTCGAGAATTCCTCGGCGTCCACCAAAGCGCGCGCCTGGTCCATCACAAACGGACTGTTCATCATAAACAGCGCCTGCTGTGGCACGGTGGTGACGAAGCGTTGTGGATTGGTCGTGTCCGGAGTGGCAAAATCGAAGGTCCGAAATACTCCGGGCAGATTCTGGCGATCGATGAAGGCATAAACCGTTCGGCGATGATCGGAAATATCTCCAGCGCGTCCGCCCATCCGGCCATCGAGCTGTCCCGCGACACAAAGGAGCGAGTCGCGTGTCGCTTCAAAGTCGAGACGCTGACGGTTCTGCCGGCCAACGAGGCGATTGTCCGGGTCAGCAAGGTCGAGCTTCTCGTTCGCATCGGCCGCCTGCTGATAGGTCGAGCTGAGCATGATAAGGCGATGGAGCTTTTTGATGGACCAACCGTCGTCCATGAAGCGCGTCGCCAACCAATCGAGCAGCTCAGGGTGCGTCGGCGGTTCGCCTTTGACGCCAAAATCTCCCGGGGTTCGCACGAGTCCACGGGCGAAGTGATGCGCCCAGACGCGATTGACAAAAACCCGCGCTGTGAGCGGGTTGTCGCGGCTGACGATGGCCTGCGCCAGTTCGAGACGACCGCTGCCATTTTTGAAGGGTTCCGGCTGACCACGGGACAGAATCGAAACGAACCGACGATCGACTTCCTCGCCCGGACGCCCGGGATTTCCTCGCACGAAAACATGCGGCTGCACGGGAGAGGGTAAATCCTCCATCACCATCGCGCGGGGCGGCGCGCCTTCCAGCGTAAGCGTGGCGTCGACTTTCTTCTGCAGTTCAGCGGCGCGGTCGCGATCGGGACGCGGAACGAGGCGTCTGATCGTCGCGCGTTCGACCGGGCCAATCACCACCGGAACACCCGTGGTAAGCGTCGTCAGCAGGGAGAGATCCGCGCTTTTTTCTGCCAGGAAGCGATCGAGTTCCGCCTGCTTCTCGTCGTGTTTGACTTTGAATTTCGCACGCGCTTCGCCGTCGGCTTCGTCAGGCAGGGCCGGCAATTCAGACGGCTCGCGCGAGGAAGCGAACACGCCATAAAGCGCGTAGTAGTCCTTCTGCTCGATAGGATCGAATTTGTGATCGTGACAGCGGGCGCATGCGATGGTGAGTCCCATCAATCCCCGGCCGACGAGATCGATGCGGTCGTCAATAATGTCGTGCTGATTGTTGAGAAAGCGGCGGCCGACGGTGAGAAATCCCATGGCGGCGAGCGGGCTGGGATCTTCTTTTGACGCCACAAAATCGGCCGCGAGTTGCTGGATAACGAATTGGTCGAAGGGCAAATCTTCGTTAAAGGCGCGAATGACCCAATCGCGATAGGTGTAGGCAAACGGATACTTCCGCTCTTCCTGGAAGACGTAACCCTTGCTGTCGGCATAACGGGCCACGTCGAGCCAATGCCGGCCCCAGCGTTCGCCATAGGCGGGTGAGGCGAGGAGGCGATCAATCACTTTGGCAAAGGCATCCGGCGCCGTGTCGTTTTCAAAAGCCGCCACTTCTTCGACGGTCGGAGGCAGTCCAATGAGATCAAATGTGGCCCGGCGGATGAGCGTGCGTTTGTCCGCGGGGGGCGACGGTTCGAGGCCGGCTTCCTCGAGCTTTTGCACAATGAAAGCGTCAATCTCATTGTGCACCGCAGCGGGCGAAGCGGATACATCCGGTGGTGTCACGTGACGGATCGGTTGGTACGCCCAGTGTTGTTTCGCTTTTTCTTTGGCCCCCAAGGCGCCGGGTTGATCGTTCTCCGGCCAGGGCAACCCCATCTTCACCCACTCGGTTAGCGCATTGATTTGGTCATCAGGCATCTTGTCCGCCTTCTCGGGCATCTTCGAATCGCCCTCGTGCCGGATCGATTTGATGAATGAGCTTTCCTCCGGTTTCCCCGGGACCACGACCGGGCCGAGGTCCGTTCCTTTCAAGATCGCTTCCCGGGAATCCACGCGCAGCTCGGCCTTTTGTTTGTCGGGTCCGTGGCATTTGTAGCATTGCTCGGACAGGACCGGGCGGACGCGCTTCTCAAAGAATTCAATCTCTTCGGGCGACGTCGCATGCGCGCGCAGGGCCGCGCCGAGGCCGGCAAAAAGGCAGCTGAACAGGAAGTGGCGCATGTCGAACGCAGTTTAAACCCGGTAAACCCGGGTTGCTTGGCCTTTTTCCCGCACCGGGCACCTGGTGCGGAATTGCCGTCTGGGCGGTGCATTTCGCGGCTGTTAGGGTGCTCGTCCTTTTCATCATGGCTTCATCCTTTTCCACCATTCGCACCGGAGTCATTGGCACCGGCTTTATCGGTCCGGTCCACATCGAGGCTTTGAAACGGCTGGGTGTGCGCGTCACCGCGATCTGCGGTTCGACCGCGAGCGCCCGCGCGGTTGCCGAGCGGTTTGGCATTCCCGAGGTCTTTGGCAATTACGATTACGCGGCGCTGATTGCTTCACCGGAAGTGGATGTCGTTCACATCACGTCACCGAATCGCCAGCATTTCGTGCAGGCGCGGGCGGCCTTGAAAGCCGGCAAACACTGTGTTTGCGAAAAGCCTTTGGCCATGAACACGCGGGAAACCGCGGCTTTGGTGAAGGCGGCGGCGCAGTCCGGCGTCATCTTCGCGGTCAATTACAACGTCCGCTTTTATCCCGCCGTGCTCCAGCTTCGCTCGATGATCGCGCGGGGCGAACTCGGCGAGATCATTCACGTGAATGGCAGCTACATGCAGGATTGGCTGCTCAAGGATACCGATTACAACTGGCGTCTGCTCGCGGAAGAAGGCGGACCCTTGCGTGCGGTCGCTGACATCGGCACGCATTGGCTCGATACCGCAAGTTTTGTCCTCGGCTCGCCGGTGACTCGCTTGCTGGCAGATCTCTCGACATTTCATACCGAACGCCAGCGACCGATCGGCGAAGTGAAGACGTTCGCCAGAGCCGGGGCGAGGCAGAAGTCTGGCCGTTACCAGGTGACGACGGAAGATTTCGCCAGCGTGCTCCTTGCTTTCGGAAACGGCGCGCGAGGTAATCTCGGAGTTTCGCAGGTCGCCGCCGGACGAAAGAACTGTCTGCGCATCGAAATTTATGGCGCAAAACAAAGTGCCTGGTGGTGTTCCGAGAATCCGGACGTGCTGCACTTTGGCCGGCGCGACCAGGCCAACGCCATGGCCTTTCGTGCCTGTGCGGAGTTCAGCGACGCCACGGGATTCACTGACTATCCGGGAGGGCACGTCGAAGGATTTCCCGACACGTTCAAGATGCTCTATCGCGCGATTTATACCGACATCGCACGCGGGAAGCCAGGCGCTCGATCCCTGTATGCGACCGCTGCGGACGGACATGCGGAGGTGCGGTTATGCGAAGCAATCTTGAAGAGTCACCGCGCTCGGAAATGGGTGGATGTTCCGGCTGCATGAAAAACGTTTGCCTGAAATTCCGAGGCCAGACACATCTGCCGCCCGAAAACTGATCACTCCTGATGAAACTAGGCTTCGTTACTGCCATTCTCCCGGAGCTCTCCCTCGATGAGGTCCTCGCCTTCGCGGCGGAGGGAAACTTCGCCTGCGTCGAGGTGATGTGCTGGCCGGTGGGCAAGGCGGAGCGACGCTATGCGGGCGTCACGCACCTGGATGTGAGCGACTTTTCCGCCGCCTTGGCTGCGGAAACCAACGCGTTGCTGGCGCGGCACGGTGTGGCGGTTAGCGCTCTCAGTTATTACCCCAATCCGCTCTGCGGCGATGAAGCCGAGGCAGCCGTTTATCTTGCCCATCTAAAAAAAGTGGTCAGCGCGGCGCAGATGCTGGGTTTGGCGAACGTGAATACTTTCCTCGGCCGCGATCCGGCTCGCTCGATCGAGGATAATTGGCGTCTCTTTGACGAGCGTTGGCCCGCCATCGTGCAGCACGCGGAGCAATGCGGAGTGCGAATCGGGATCGAAAACTGCCCAATGTTTTTCACCGGCGATGAATGGCCCGGCGGCAAGAATCTCGCCGTCTCGCCAAAGATGTGGCGGGAGATGTTTCGCCGCCTGCCGAGCCCGAATTTCGGGCTCAACTACGATCCATCACACGCCGTCTGGCAATTTATGGATGCGGCCAAACACGTCCGAGATTTTGCCGACCGCATTTTCCACGTTCACGCCAAGGATGCGCGCGTCGATCAAGCCAGCCTCGATGATTGCGGCATTCTCGCCACGCCGCTCGAGTTTCATCAGCCAAAGCTGCCCGGCTTGGGACAAGTGCGGTGGAGCGACTTTTTTGCCGCGCTCACGGACATTGGCTATCGCGGTCCGGTCTGTATTGAAGTCGAAGATCGCGCCTACGAACATTCGCTCGACGGACGCAAGGATGCGCTGCGCCAAAGCGCGAGGTTCCTACGGCAATTCATGCCCTGATTCCGAATCAAACACCCACTCCATTCCATGAAATACACTTACGCCGAACTGGCCAAAATGATCGACCACTCGCTGCTGCATCCGACGATGACGGATCAGGAACTCGACGACGGCTGCCGGCTCGCGGCCAGGTATCAAGTCGCTTCCGTCTGTATCAAGCCCTACGCGGTGAAATGCGCCGCGGAACTCCTCGCGGGCAGCGGAGTGCTTGTGGGTGCGGTCATTGGCTTTCCGCACGGCAACAGCGCGACCGAATCAAAGCGCTACGAAACCGAGCTCGCGTGCCGGGATGGTGCGGCGGAGATCGACATGGTGGTGAACCTTGGAAAGGCGTTGAGCGGTGACTGGGATTACGTCGAACGCGACGTGAAAGCAGTGTGCGACGAGGCCCATGCGCGGGGTGCGAAAGTGAAAGTGATTTTCGAGAACGATTACCTCACCAAAGGCGGCGCGGGGCTGAATAGTGACGATTTCAAACGGAAGCTGTGCGAGACCTGCGAGCGCGCGGGAGCGGATTGGGTCAAGACTTCGAGCGGCTATGGCTTCGTGAAGCAGACGGACGGCAGCTACAACTACCAGGGCGCGACCGAGCATGATCTCGCTCTGATGCGTGCGAGTGTTTCACCGCGCGTGCAGGTCAAAGCCGCGGGCGGTGTGCGCGATCTCGATGGTCTGATCAAAGTGCGTGACCTCGGCGCCAGCCGCTGCGGTGCGACCGCCACGGCCACAATGATGGATGAGTATCGTCGTCGCGAGGCGGCGGAAAATGCGGGGCAGTCGGTGGAAAAACCATCGGCCACCATCGGCGCGGGCGGCTACTGAAAGGTAACAAGGAGCGGCGATTTGCCACCGCCGACATGCCAGCAGGGCGCGGTACGCGCCCCCGTCGCTGTTGCGTTCCGTTCGCGTTGAGGCCGAAGGCCGCTCTGCGGGCCTGCTCTTCGGCGGCGATAGCGGATCGAGGCATGCAAAACATTAATCGTGAGCGAATGCCCTGAATGCCGGCCGCGCCCGGTCGAGTTTCTCGATCGAATGTGAAGGGGGTGCGGGGTCTGTCCGCAGGGTGTCGGCGGCGGTGGTCCGGGACCGACTCCTACCGTGATGAGCCGCGCCGATGGCTGAGGCACCGCCCTTTTTCCTCCCCTTTTTCTTCAGAAAAACCTTACAAACAGTCTCTGGGACCCTGCATCCGGAAAACCGGAGCGAGCGTCTTAAACAACGTGTTCACCGCTTGCCTCAACCCGTGGTTCCTCGTTACCACTGCGCAACGTGATGACTCCTGCGACCGCTCACCCGATCTTTCGCACCGGAGGCATGCCGTTGCGCAGATGAAAGCCGAGAACCCCGAAACTCAGCTCGATGCAAGACTGCTGCAGCAGATCGGCGAGGGCGATCAGGACGCTTTTGGGCTCCTGTATGAACGCTTTTCCCCGGGGCTATACTCGATGGCGATACGAATCATGGGGAATGAAGCGGAGGCTCAGGATGCTCTGCAGGATGCGTTCATGCACATCTGGAGGAAGGCCTCAACCTATGATCGGGAACGCAGCAGCCCCTTTACGTGGGCGGTGATGATCACGCGAAATCGCGCGATCGACCGTATCCGGTCGCGGCAACGCGTTTCGCGGATCGTGGAAAGGGCGACCGAAGAGTTTGCCCATGAAATGCAGGCGGATGAGGAGTCAGCGGATGAAGCCGGACTGCGCGAAGAGCGGGCGCGGGTGCGGTCCGCGCTCGAGAAAATCACGGCGGAACAACGGGAAGCGCTCGAACTGGCCTTTTTCAGCGACCTGACGCATGAGGAGATTTCGGAGAAACTCGACACGCCGCTGGGCACGATCAAAGCGCGCATCCGGCGTGGCATGATCAAGCTCCGCGGCATTTTGCAAGGAGAGGAATAATGGACGACGCTCGACAGGATATGGCCGTGGATTTTGTGACCGGAGGGCTCGACCCGATCGAGTCGGATCAGTTTTACCGGCGCTTGAAGGATGACCCGGAATTGGCGGCGTTGGTGAAGGATCTCGAACAGACCATGGCCCAATTGGCTCACACCGGGCCGGTGCGCCTGCCTCCGCCCGGCTTGAAGCGGGATCTGATGGCCCGGATCGGAGGAAATCCGGAAGCACAAACGAATCGCGCAGCCGGAGCCTGGATCCCCTGGGCCATGGCGGCGTCACTGGCGGCGGCTTCAGTTCTTTTGTGGCAGGATCGGGTGGATCGCGCGGCGCAATTGGCGGCCACCCAGCGGGAAAAGGGCCGGGCCATCGAGGAAAGCCGCGATCTGGGCCAGCGTCTCGCCGACATGCAGGCCGAGCGCGCGCGCGAAGTCGCTGGCATTCGGGAGGAACTCGCAACCCTCAAGGAACGCGATGCGCTGGCGACGATGAAAATCGCCACGCTCAACGCGAAGGTCGAAGCGTATGCCAATGCGCTGGCGGTGGTCGTGTGGGACGCGGAAACGCAGACAGGGTTGGTCAAACTGGATCAATTCCCGGCCCTGGGTGAAGGAAAGGATTATCAGCTTTGGGTAATTGATCCGACCAAGCCCGCTCCGGTCAGTGCGGGCGTGGTGCCGGTTTCGCCAGCGGGAATTGCGCAGGTCGAATTTAAACCCGAGCAGGGCGTGAGCGGCAATGAGACATTCGCCATTAGTATCGAGCAAAAAGGCGGTTCGATCTCTCCGCAGGGCGATATCGTGGTGAGTGGGAAGTAGCTTCCCTTTTCTGCGCGAGCCGTTAGCCTGCGCGCACTTTCCCCATGAGCCTCTGGAATCTCGTCCGTTTTTTTGCGATCGTCGGGTGTTTCCTCCTTTCGCTGTTGGTTTTTTTTCCCGCGCCGAATCTGCCGCTCTACGAGCTTAAGATTGTGGCGACGGAATACGGACATTGGCTGGCGCTCGTCGCCTTGATCCTGATGGTGGCGGGTCGGCGGATGACGGGAGTGGATACGGTGGGCTGGGTTCTGGCTGGCCTGGCCACGGTGCTGCTTATTTCCACCAGTGTTCGAGCAACGCTCACGGCTTCGAAAGTTCGGGACGGGCTGCAGGCTGCCTTCCCGAAAACGGAAACTCCGGAGAAACGCAGCGGATCTACCTTCAGTTGGTCCCGCCTGTGGAGCTGGAGCAAGCCGCCCGTCGTCAATCCCGAAGAGTTCGTCTTTGCGCAATCCGGGGGCAATCCGCTGATGCTCGATTTTTATCCCAGCCGGACGCGAAGTTCAGCTCCGTGCGTGATTGTGATTCATGGCGGTGGATGGAACAGCGGGAGCCGCAAGGAGATGGTCGCCCTCGATCATGAACTTTCCCGACGCGGCTATGCGGTGGCGGCGATCGACTATCGTTTGGCGCCGCAATATACCTGGCCTGCGCAGCTGGATGATGCTCGTGCGGCCATTCACTACCTGCAGGGCCGCGCGGAAGAGAACGGCATTGATCCACACCAGTTTGTGCTCCTCGGGCGCTCTGCCGGCGGGCAAATCGCGGAGGCTACCACCGCCTCGGGTCTGGAAAAGGATATCCGCGGTTGCATCGCATTTTATACTCCGGCCGATTTGCGCTTTGCCTACGAGCATGCCAATGGCAAGGACATCCTGAATTCGGAAAAGTTGCTGCGGGAGTACCTGGGCGGAACGCCTGCTGCAGTGCCGGAAAAGTACGACAGCGCTTCGGCGAACGGACAAGTAACTGCGTCCACGCCGCCCGTACTGCTCCTGCACGGTGAGCAGGACGACCTGGTCTGGTTCAAGCAAAGTCAGCGTCTGGACGCGAAGCTGAAAGAAGTCGGCGCCCCACACTTTCTGGTTCGGCTTCCGTGGGCCACTCACGCCTTCGATTACAATTACAACGGTCCCGGCGGACAGATCAGCACGTGGGCGGTGGGCGAGTTTTTGGACCGGGTCACGCAGTAGACCAGTGCAGATGCTGGCCTCCTCCGCCGGGGGCGCATTTGGGTCGAGTAAATCTCTATTTCAGCGCGTGGTCGGATGGCTTTACGCCTTTGATGAAGCCGTCAAAACCGTACATGGTCGGCTGGTATTCGCCGACGATCTGGACATCCGCTTTTTCCGGAACTTTCAGCCCGGTGAATTCGTAGGCCGCATTGACGAGCAGGCGGCGCAGACCTTCATTTTCCAGGTCCGTGGCGGCCCCCATGGTGGTGCACAGGGTCTGATTTGTTTTCCCGTCGGGATTGCGAAAGGCGTGTGTCCAGACGATCGGCATCATGGGGTCATTAATGGGTTGCTCGACACCGTCGGCCCGTTTTTTTGAGTATTCGGCCGGCTTGGAATCCGGAGTCATTCCCGCCAGGACTTGTCCGCGAACGAGGATCGATGCGTCTTTCGGAGGGTTGGCCTCATAGACATCCGTCGTGCCGAAGATATTGCTCACGCCATTTAACAAGGGGTTGCTTTTGGCCGATTCTTCAATGATCCCGCGGGTCGCTTCGCTCTTGTGCTGGCCCCAATGGCTGACCCAATTTTCGCCCAGCACTTCCTTGCCGAAATTGTTGAATCGGGCGTAAGGACCTTTGATCCCATTGAAAGCATGGGTGCTGGTGCGCAGGCCGATGAACGGTTTTCCGGCCGCGAGGTAGTCGGCGAAATACTTCATCTGTTCATCTGGCCAGGCGCGATAACGCAGGGACATGAGGCACAGGTCTGCGGTCTGGAGCGCTTCCAATCCGGGTTCGTTGTTTGGCGTCTTCGGGTCGATCTCGCCCGTTTTCGGGTTGATGGAAAAGAGCACGGTGCAGGTGAATCCGTGCCGCTGGCTCAGGATCTTGCCGAGCTGGGGCAGGGCTTCTTCGCTGCGATATTCCTCGTCCCCAGCCAGGAGCACGATCCGCTTCCCGTGGCCAGGACCGTCCTTGCCCTCGTAGGTAATGCCCGCGGGATCGGCCGCGAAGCTGGCACCAATCGAACAGGAGAGAAAAACAGAGGCGAGTGCAGGGAGGAGTTTCATGGGAATTGGATAAGCGAATGGAAGAATCGCGCGGAAAGCGAACCTTTAGACGTTGCTTCCTCGCGCGGGCTACGCCGCTTTGAATCGCGGGTTCTGCGAGAGGAATTTGAATGGATTGCCGTAGATGAGTTGATCGACGGCGTCGGTGGAATGACCGCGACGGCGCATCTCGATGGCGCAGTGCGGGACGGCGAGCGGGCGGGAGATGCCCCAGTCGCAGGCGCAATTGAGCCAGATTTGGTGCGCCTGACAGTTTTCGATCATGTCGATGGCGCGAGCGGGCGTGGCTTTGCTTTCTGGATAAAGCGTGATGCCGGCCCAGAATCCGGCGTCGAGCACGATCTCGACCGTATGCTCTTCGACGTGATCGATGATGACACGCTGCGGATTGATTCGTGAATCGGCTTTCAGCGCATCGACAATCAGACGTGTCCCTTTCAATTTGTCTTCGAGGTGCGGCGTGTGGACGAGGATCATCTGCTCATGCTGTGCCGCCAGGTCGATGTGCTTCTCGAGGATTTTGAGTTCGTTTCGCGTGTTCTTGTTCAGACCGATTTCGCCGATGCCCAGCACGTTTGGGCGATCGAGAAAGTGGGGGATGATGCTGAGGACTTCCTCGGCCAATACGGTGTCCTCGGATTCCTTCGGGTTGATGCAGAGCCAGGTGAAATGCGGTAGCGCAAACTTGGCGGAGCGCTTGGGCTCGTAGTCCGTGAGTTGGCAGAAGTAGTCGTAAAAACCCTGCACGCCGCTGCGGTCAAATCCGGCCCAAAAGGCCGGTTCGCAAACCGCTGCGCACCCGGCGGTAACCATGGCTTCGTAGTCGTCGGTGGTCCGGCTGACCATGTGGGCGTGGGGTTCGATGTAACGCATGATTATTTCAAAGCGGTTTGGAGCGGCGGTCTATTGCGCGGGACCGGGCCAGGCGCCGACGGCTCCTTTCCCCGGCGCTTTCGGGATTGGGTCGGTGGTGGGATCGCTAAAACTCTCGAGCACACTTTTGGCGCGGGCGGGCTCGTTTTTCGCCAGCTCCTCGACCGCTTTGCGAAAAGCCTCGAGGCGAAAGTCAGCCTCGCCTTCGCCGCGGTCGAGCCGGTCGAGAAAGGCAGCGATATCGATGAGCTTGCAGCGCGCATCCATGAAGTAGAGATCGAGCAGTTGCTGGCGGGTCATTGGGAAAAGAAAACGCCGCCAAGGTCGCGAGACCGTGGCGGCGTGGCAAGCGCAAGACTTGCAAAGCAGGCGGCTACTCGTCCGGAGCGAATTTTTCGTGACCCTTTTCCTTCATGTCACCGACCTTTTCGATCAACGCGGCGATTTTGTCGTTCTCGCCTTTTTCAATCGCGTCTTTGATCTCGTCATACACTTTGGCCAGATTTGTGGTCATCTCCTTGTATTTTTCGAGATAAGCCGGTTTTTCCGCCGCCGGCTGGTCCTTGGTTTTGGCGGGTTCAAACTTCATCGCGGCTTCGCAATGTTCCTTCATCGTTTTGATCAGCTCGAGGCTCGAGTCCTTTTGCGCCGGATCGGCCGCTTGTTTTTTGAGCTTCCGCCAAGCCCGGTTCATGGCGGACATTTCCTTGGCCAGCGGAGTGTCCTCATCGGGGGCGGCAAAGGTTGCGCCCGAGGAGACGAGAAGAGCCGCCGCGAGCGTTACGAGAGTTTTCAATTTCATATCTGAATTAGTTTTTTGGAATATGCGCGCCGTAGGAAAAGGGTGATGCCCACGGACGAACAGATGTCATGACGCAACGAAGAACGCTTCTAGTCAAAGTTTCTTTGCATCGGAAAACGCAAGCGGACATGAATTCGGATGCCTTGGGGAAGAGATTCGGTCCACGGATAGAATCGAAGTTGGTTGGATGGGCTGGGACGCGCTAAAGTGGCGCTGTGAAAAAGCACCTTGTGCTCTACGACGACGAATGCCCGCTCTGCATCTTCCAGATGAAGCTGTTGACGTGGCTGGATTGGCTGAATGTGGCCGCCCTCGTTCCGCTATCCTCGGAGCGCGCCCAGGAGGCCGTCCCGCCGGATCTCGATCGTGACGCCTTGCGCGCGGCCATGCATGTCGTCACGGCGCAAGGACGCGTCCATCGCGGAGCCCGCTGCATCCGGTTTCTCGCGCTCCGGATGCCTCTGCTTTTTCCCATCGCCCTGTTGCTTTGGGTGCCCGGCGTTATCTGGGTGGCCGAATTCGTTTACAATCTCGTAGCCCGGAATCGTCTCATCCTGAGCCGGCTCTTTGGTTGCAAGGAGGCCTGCGCGATCATGCCCGCGCGCCGCCGGGAGCAGGATAAGCTGGCGTGATTGGAATGCCGAACGCGGATTGCGGGGTGCGAAATGCATTGCAGGTGGCGACCGAAACATTGCTCGCGGAGATGAACGCGGCCGGGCATTGGGAAGGCGAGTTGTCCAGCAGCGCGCTTTCAACGGCCACGGCGATCACAGCATTGTCGCTGGTGGATCTTGGGAAGCATGCAGCCGTGATTGCCAGCGGGTTGCGCTGGCTCGCGGATCATCAAAACGACGATGGCGGCTGGGGCGATACGGTCTGCAGCAAGAGCAACATCAGCACGACCGCGCTCGTCTGGGCGGCGTTCGCGGCGGCGGAGGCAGATCATGAATTTCCCCGTGTCGTGAAGGACGCCGGACGCTGGCTCGAAAAGGTGAGTGGCGGGGGAGAAAAGCTCGACGTGGCAGCGCTGGTCTCGGCCATTGCGCGGCGCTATGGAAAGGACCGGACGTTTTCGGTGCCAATCCTGATGACGCTTGCTTTGAGCGGTCGGCTCGGGGCCGATGGCTGGAAAAATGTGATGCCGCTGCCCTTCGAGCTCGCGGCGCTTCCGCATCAGTTTTTCGGCGCACTGAGGCTTCCCGTGGTCAGTTACGCGCTGCCGGCACTCATCGCGATCGGTCAGGTGATTCATCACCGCCGACCGACGCGTAACCCGATCACCCGCGCCTTTCGCGCCGCGACCCGAGCCCGGACCCTGCGCAAGCTTGAGGCCATCCAACCCACCAGCGGTGGCTTTCTCGAAGCCACGCCGCTGACGAGCTTCGTCACGATGGCGCTCGCCGGTTGCGATCTCGCTGACCACCCGGTCACGCGGCGTGGTGTTTCCTTTCTGCTGAAGTCGGCGCGTCGAGACGGAAGCTGGCCCATCGACACCAATCTCGCAACCTGGGTGACGACCTTGTCGATCAAAGCCCTCGGGCATCAACCGATGGTTTTGACGCCCGAGCAGCGGATGACGCTGCGAGAATGGTTGCGCGGCCAGCAGTATCGAACCGAGCATCCTTACACTCATGCGGCACCCGGCGGCTGGGCCTGGACGGATCTGCCGGGCGGCGTGCCGGATGCGGACGACACGGCGGGTGCGCTACTGGCCTTGCTCGAACTCGGCGCTATCGATGACGAATCCACGGCGGCGGGCGAGATGGGTGTCGCGTGGCTGCTCGATTTGCAGAACGGCGATGGCGGTATTCCCACCTTCTGCCGCGGCTGGGGCACGCTGCCGTTTGATCGCAGTGCGCCGGATTTGACGGCGCATGCTTTGCGCGCCTGGACCGTGTGGCTGCCTCACCTTTCGCCGAAACTGAAAATGCGCGTGTCACGCTCGGTCGCGCGCGCCCTCTCTTTTCTCGAACATACGCAGCGCGACGATGGCTCCTGGCTTCCGTTATGGTTTGGCAATGAGCATGCGCTCGAGGACGAGAATCCGGTCTATGGAACGGCCCAGGTACTGATCGCGCTCCGCGAACTGGAGGACCGAGATTTTGCCCTTCCGCCGCGGATGGTGGAGCGCGCAGCTTCCTTTCTCGCCTCGATGCAAGTCGCCGAGGGTGGCTGGAGCGGTTCGCATGACGGCCCGGCTTCGGTGGAGGAAACTGCCCTGGCCATCGAAGCACTCGCGGGAACGCAGCATGTTGCGGCCGTCTCGAGCGGTGTGGATTGGTTGGTGGCGCGAGTCGAAGACGGAAGTTGGTGCGAGCCGTCGCCGATCGGATTTTATTTCGCCAAGTTGTGGTATTACGAGCGGCTTTATCCCTTGATCTTCACCATCGCGGCCCTGGGCAAAGCGCTGCGACCCGTGCGGTGAAATTGATTTGATGGGAATTGCGCGTGACAGGGTAAAAACGGTAGTTTCTCCACCCGTGAATCACGAATCCACCGAATCGCTTCTGGCCCAATGGTTTCGCCGAGTTTGGAATGAGAGTGATCCGTCTGCCATCGACGAACTCGGCGCGCCGGACTTTTTGTCCCATGGCTTGATCGACACGATTCGCGGCCCGGTCGAGTGGCGCGAGAAGTTTTATGAGCCGACGCGAGCCGCGCTTTCGGACGTTCAGATTCAGGTCCTCGATGAAGTGGTGAACGGCGACCGCATTTTCGCGCGGTTGATGGCCACTCAGACTCCGAAAGCAACCGGCCAAACGGTTGCGATGCATGGCTGCTGTCTCATGCGGATCGAAAATGGCCGGATCGCGGAGGCGTGGGATACGTGGGATTTCCTCGGTCTTTTGGAGGGCATGGGGCTCATGCCGAATGGGTCATTTGGCCGCGCCATTGCCGGAACGCTGCCGCAGCATCCGATGGCGTAGTCCGCACCGCAACGGAGGTCTACAACAGCGCGGAGTCGTCGCGCTTCTCCAGGCGCATCACCTGCTTTTTGACGACCTCGACGTTCTTCGTGATCTCAAAGAGCGCCTTCACGATTTCGCCCTTGGTCGCGTCGTCGCCGAGCGCGGGGAGAAGCGGATGAATGGAGGTCACGCCGCCGGCGATGGTATTGCAGGCCTGGCGGATTTCTGAAGTGGCAGCGGCTCGGTCCATGATGCGCTAACGATGATGGGCGGCACGCGCTGGAGCAAGCGACGAGAACTTGTCTGGCGTTCGTCGATTTCTCGTCGGTTCCAGTTTCTGCAGTTCCGTTCAGGATCACGGTGAGTTCGGATTAGAGGCGACAGGGGTGGTCGACGGATTCAGTTATTCGGTGTTCAAATGGACGGCCCGTTCTCGCGTCAGTATTGCGACGGTGAAACCGCTGCGACAGAATCGTTCCATGAAACACCGCGTGATCGTGACCTGTGGGCCGAGCTATGAGCCGATCGATGAAGTCCGGCGGATTACGAATTTTTCCACGGGCGAACTGGGAGTCGCCCTGGCCAAGGCGCTGACGGAAGCGGGCGCGGCCGTGACCTGTTTCCGCGGTGTGATGGCGACGTCTCCGCGGCCAAACCGGATAGGGAAAACCATCGGGTTTTCGACCAATGACGACTTGCTGGCGAAGCTCGGAGCCGTCCCGAATCGGAACGCCGTCGCGGCGGTTTTTCATGTCGCAGCGCTGGCGGATTTTCGGGTTTTGCAAGGCGGGGGCGAACGCAAGATTTCCAGTCGGGGAGGGGAATTAACGCTCACGCTCGTGCCCGCCACCAAGCTGATCGGTAATCTCGGGCAGTTGTTTCCGAATGCGCGGATCGTGGGTTGGAAATACGAAATGGATGGTTTACAAGCGGACGCGATCGAAAAAGGGCGCCGCCAACTGAAGGAAAATGGCTCGGCTGCGTGTGTGGTTAACGGCGCGGCTTATGGCCCGGGGTTCGGTTTCCTGACGCCGAAGGGCGGCCATCGCACCATCGCGGGGAAGGCGGAACTCTGCGCCTTCCTCGTCAACTGGCTGCTGGGCGAGGCACCGGAAATTGAGTTTGACAGTCCATAGCTCCCGCCTACGGTCCGCGTCCCTTCCGCTTCCACCTGGCTTTTGGCCTGGGCCGTCGGCGGAGTGAAACGAAATCTTAAATGCAGGAGAGGCCCCTCCGCGGGCTTCGCCAGAACTGCCAACCTTATGCCTCAAAAACGATCGAAGCGCTATCGCGCTGCTGCAGAGAAAGTGGACGCCGGAAAGGCGTATTCCCTCAATGACGCCATCTCGGTGCTCAAGGAGATGCCGATTCCGAAATTTGATCAGACCGTGACACTCTCGTTCCGGCTCGGCGTCGATCCCCGCCAGTCCGATCAGATGGTTCGTGGCACTTGTCCGCTGCCAAATGGCTCGGGCAAGAATGTGCGGGTGCTTGTCTTTGCCGAAGGCGCATCTGCCGAGGCGGCGAAGAATGCTGGAGCGGAATTTGTCGGCTTCAAGGACATGATCGAAAAGTGCAAGGCAGGCTTTCAGGACTTCGATGTCGCGATCGCAACGCCTGCCGCCATGGCGGAAGTCCGCAAATTGGGCAAGGTGCTCGGGCCGCGCGGCCTGATGCCGAATCCCAAAACGGGCACGGTGACCGACGACACCGCCAACGCGATCAAGGAAGTCAAAGCTGGTCGCGTGGAGTTCAAGCTCGATAAGAACGGAAACGTTTCGGTGCCGGTCGGTAAATTTTCGTTTGCGCCGGAAGCGCTCGCCGAGAATGGCGTTGCGGTGATTGAAGCGGTTGTGAAAGCGCGGCCTGCGGGCGCGAAAGGCCGTTTTGTGGACAACATTACGCTCAGCGCCACGATGCTGCCCGGCATTCGCGTTGATGCCGCCACCTACCTCAAGAACTAACCGGAGAGTCGAACGAACATGCATCCCGAAAAAGCAAATATTGTCGCTGACCTGAACACGAAACTGAACGCGTCGCCGTTCGTTATCGTGGTCGATTACACCGGCTTAAAGGTGGATCAATTCGCCGAGCTGCGGAACCGGCTCCACGCCGCGGGTTCACGCTGTCAGGTGGTGAAAAACAGTTTTCTGCGTCTGGCCATCAAGGACGCCGGCCTCCCGGAATTGTCCGATCTGGTCGGGCAAAACGCCATGGTCCTCGGTGACAGCGATGTCGCCGCTGCGGCCAAGGTGTTGAAGAATTTCCACGCTGAATTTCAGAAGCCAGTCATTCGCACTGGCATCGTCGATCGCCTCGTCATGGGCGCCGATCAGCTCAATACCATCGCCGATCTTCCGTCGCGCGACGTGCTGCTCGCCACGCTCCTCGGGGTCATCAATGCCCCGGCTTCGAAGCTGGTGCGCACGATCAACGAACCGGCCAGCGCGCTGGCCCGCGTGCTCAAGGCAAAAGCCGAGAAGGAGGGCGTCGCCGCCTGACCTGCATAACGATTTTTTCCACTGGTCGCCTACCGGTGGGAATCCTCGACGGAGACCGCAATTGGTCTCCGCGAGACTTCAAACCAAAACAAATGGTTCCTCGTCGGTCGATAGGCGTTTCGACTGAAACCTCCCGGCGCTCCGGGAAGCGACGATACCGAAAAAGTAAAACACCATGGCAGATATCAACTCACTCGTGGAGTCGCTCAGCGGCCTGACCGTTCTGGAAGCGGCTGATCTCGTGAAACAACTCGAAGAAAAATGGGGCGTCAGCGCCGCGGCTCCGGTCGCCGTCGCTGCGGTCGGTGGCGGTGCCGCCGCAGCCGCTCCGGTGGAGGAGAAGACCTCCTTCGACGTCATCCTGACCGAAACTGGCGCGAACAAGATCGCGGTCATTAAGGAAGTGCGCGCTTGCGTTTCCGGCCTCGGCCTCGCGGAAGCGAAGGCTCTGGTTGAAGGCGCTCCCAAAGCCCTCAAGGAAGGCGTGACCAAGCAGGAAGCGGAAGAGATCAAGAAGAAGATCGAAGCCGCCGGCGCGAAGGTCGAGATCAAGTAACCTCGCTTTTCAAGCACCCAAAAAACGCGCGTCTGGTGGGCCAGCTTTGGTTCCGCCAGGCGCCGATTTTTTTGGAGGCATGACCGACCCATGCACGGTTCCGCCCGCTTCCTTGCTCCGCGGCCCAACCTGCGCTAGGTCTGCCACCCCATTTTTATGAGCACGCCCGCAGTCACCATCTACGACACCACCCTTCGCGACGGCACGCAAGGGACCGGCATTTCGTTCTCGGTGCTCGACAAGATTCGCGTGGCGGAACGGCTCGATGCCTTCGGCGTCCATTACATCGAAGGTGGATGGCCCGGCTCGAATCCAAAGGACGCAGCCTTTTTCACGGAAGCCGCCCGGCGCGAATGGAAGCGCTCGAAGATCACGGCCTTCGGCATGACTCGCCGTGGCCGGATGAAGGTTGAGGACGATCCGCAGGTGCAGATGCTGCTCGATGCGAAAACGCCGGCGGTCACCATCGTCGGCAAAACGTGGTCGTTGCACGTGACGGAAGTCTTTCAGGTCTCGCTCGAGGAAAACGTGGCCATGATCGCCGATACCGTGGCGTACCTGAAAATCGCACGGCCGCGAAGTCCTCTACGACGCGGAGCATTTTTTCGACAGTTACCGCGAAGATCCCGATTACTCGTTGCGCACGATCAAGGCCGCTTCCGACGCGGGGGCCGACCTGATCGTCCTGTGCGAAACCAATGGCGGGGCTTTGCCGGACTTCGTCGAGAAAGTTACGCGCGAGGTAATCACGGCGTTGGGGAAACCGGTTGGTATTCACACGCACAATGATGGCGGCGTCGGCGTCGCCAATGCGCTGGCGGCCGTCCGCGCGGGCGCGGTGCAGGTGCAGGGGACGATCAATGGCTACGGCGAACGCGTCGGAAACTGCAATCTCACCACCGTGATGCCGAATCTGCAGCTCAAGATGGGCATCAATCTCGGGCTTGACCTCACGCGATTGCGCGACCTGTCACATTTCGTCGATGAACTCGCCAACGTCGCGCACGATATTCGCGCGCCTTACGTGGGAGACGCGGCCTTTACGCACAAGGGCGGGCTGCACGTCCATGCCGTGCAAAAGCTGGCGCGCACTTACGAACACGTCGATCCCGGTCTGGTCGGCAATGAGCGGATCATCACCATCTCGGACATGTCCGGGCAGTCGAACGTGATCGTGAAGGCGGAGGCGCTCGGTTTCAAATTCCAGAAAGGCGCACCCGAAGTCGGCCTGATCCTGTCCGAGGTGAAACGGCTTGAGAGCGAGGGCTACGAATTCGAAGCGGCCGAGGCGTCGTTTGAATTGCTGATCCGGAAGACGCTGGGCGTGCAAAAGCCGCTGTTCGATCTGCAGGAATACCATTGCTCGTTTCGTCGCGCCGGCGCGGCCGAATGGAACAAGTGCGAGGCGACGCTGAAACTCACCATCAACGGCGAAAAAACGTACACCGTCGATGAAGGTGACGGTCCGGTGAACGCGCTCGATGCGGCGCTCCGGAAGGCCCTGCGCCCTTTTTATCCGCGAGATCGACGACGATCACGCTCCAGGATTACAAAGTTCGCATCATCAACGGCCAGCAAGGCACTGCGGCTCGCACCCGCGTCTTCATTCTTTCGAGCGATGGTGAAAAATCGTGGGGCACCGTCGGCGTCAGCGACAACATCATCGAGGCGAGCTGGCTGGCACTGGTCGATAGCTTTGCCTATCGACTGCGTCGCTAACTAGACCGGCCGCGCTGCCGCCTACTTGCTTGCCTTTTTGGGCCAGTTAAGCCGGTCAGTTTCGGGTTCGGGTTTTGGTGGTTCTGCGGGCCAGGTGTATTGGCAGGCGTTGCAGTAAAAATCCCGTTCGATGACCCCGGCCGCGGCGAGCGCGGCGGGCCATGAACCCATGATCGTGCGACGGGAAAATTGCGGGTATTCTACGCGGGTCGAACCGCATTCCGGGCAGCGCACGGCGTCGGTCAGGGCGCCGTCGGATTTATCCCAGGCATTGAGCTTGGTGAACGCGGACGCGGCTTGCTCCTCCGGGGCCACGATCTGGATGTGGGCGCGCGGGCTCAGATTAAAGAGCTTCCATTTCTGTTCACCGGAATCGTCGCGAATTTCCGCGGAGATGCCGGCGTCCCGCATGCGTGACGCCAGCTTTTCGGCGGGTTCAAGTTCGTCAAAGGAAACGAGAGTCATGAGTTGTGCCATAAGGAATTCGATCGGTTGAATCGGGTAAAATGTATCAGCCGGCGCACGGTTGGTAAAATATGTATCGTTGGTGTTGGCTCAGTCGGTCTTCGCTTCCGCGAGCCGCTGGCGGAAAATCTGGCGCGCATGATCGTAGTCGGCGCGCGCCTGCTCCAATTCGGCTGGCGCGATAAATTGCTCCTTTTGTTTCCAGCATTGATCCACGCTGCGCAGACACCAATCGATGCTGCGGCGCGAGGCGCGGATCGGTTGGCCATCGACCTCGACGAAAATCGGATTGGTGTGCGAGGAGGGTAGAATCCGAAGGGCGACCCAACTGCTTTGCTCGATCGGGAGATCGAATTCGAGGTCGCGGATCGAGCCGTCAGCAATGATTTTTTTCGACGCGACCGCCTGGCCATTGACCACCGCTTCGACTGTGACTTCTCGCGAATCTCCCAACCGAGCGCGTTCGAGATGCCAGTAGGGTTTGGCGTCAGGCTTGGGATCGAGTTCGATCTCACGCTTCTCCGGCAACAAGGCCGCGGCACGAACTTTGGCGTGGACGGTGCCCGGCTTCGTCAGCGTCAATTCACTGCCTTTTTCACCGACGGCCACATCATCCACGGTGAAATCGATGAGGTGGCTCCGGCCATCGCCCACATAGCAGCGCCCGCGCGAATGCCTTCGCACCAGTCATCGTAAGTCGAGGCGCCCGTCGAGCTTGACGTAGCTGCGGCCCAGGCCGACGCGCTCGCCGTAGATGCACGGGAAATCGGTCTCGCCGCTGATGCGGGTGCGGAAGCCGGCAGTTCAGCGTGTGATACCAGATGTTCAATTCCCAAGTGGGCGGCGTATCGACGGTGGACATGAAATCGACCGCGGGCACCAGCGCTGCCATCCGGACCCGGGACTTCATGCGTGACATCGACGATGTATTCGTTGGCGCCGATGCCGTCGAAGGGCGGGATGATGTAATTGGGCAGGTCCTGAGTTCGGCAGCGCCAGGCCCCAGCCGCTGTGCGCCGGACCGCAGACGGCGCCTTGCTTCTTCGCCCAGCGCAGCGTGTTCAGGCAGAGCGTGGGCCAATGTCGCTCGAATCGCCGCCGGGATACATCTGTTCCTGCAGGCGGAGCAGGCAAAGATGGCCGCTTTGATGCGAGCCGAAGCCGCTGACTTCGATGTCGTAGCGGAGCAGATAGGGATACTGCGAGACCGGCGTCTTCGTGGCCGGTGAAGAATTGCTTTTGGTAATCGAAGCACGGGCCCCACGTGAGATTGGCGCCGACTTTCAAATCCTCGCCGATGACAATGCCGCGCCATGTCCGGCGCGAGCACGCCTTCGGTCGGGTTCGTGTAATGCGCGCAGCCGGCGGCGTGGATGTGATGATCGCCGCACCACCAGCCGAACTTCGATGGATCGATCCAGCGCCGCATTTTAAATGCCAGGTCCGTCGTATCGGCGCCGACGGTTACGGTCCGCTTTTCCGGAATCGATTCCGGGCCGCGGGCACATTCGATTTCGTAGGTGCCGCGGGAAGCTGGAGCGCTTCGCCGTCGTGCCCGATAGATCTGCGGATGAAAGGCGAAGTCCGGCGCGAGCCGCTTCGCGTGCGATGGATAAACGCGGCCGGCGCCGTCGCGGATGACGAAGGCGGCGGTGGTCGGCTGATCCGTTTTCGTCCCGGACTTGCAGGGTGATCTCGCGGCTTGGGCTGGCAGTCGAAGAGGACGTCACATTCGCTGCGGAAACCGAGGTCCTGCGTGCCCTGGCCGACATCGAACGAAAACCGAGCTTCCCGCTTTCCGGCATCGCGGCTGTAGAGCTGAATGATGGCATATTCGAGCGGCAGCCCGCTGAGGGCGGATTTCATCGGCGCCTTGGTGAACAGCGAAAGGTCGAGCCACCGTTCCGCCACCGGGACCCCATTACCGGATTCCTTGCGACCATCCTGACTGTGGGTGGCCGCCGCCTGCGGGCTGCGCACGCGCAACGGTGCGGTGGTGCCGGATTCGTTGACCACTTTGATCAAATAGACGCGCCAGCCATTTTCGACGAGTTCCGGTGCGGCCGGACCGGGCGCGACTTTGACCCGCATCTCGGGATTGATTGTCACCTCGAAGAGCACGCGCGGCGCCAGGATCGTGGCGACCGTCTCTGCGAACGCTGGATTCGCGCGCGCGTCGTCGATCGCTTTGGTTTGCGCGTCCGTGAGCGGCTCGCCGAGCGCCGTCAGAGCCTCGCGGAGCCGCTGCACCTGGGCGATGAGCGGTTGCGACTCCGGGTTCGGTGGGGCTTGGGCAAAGGCGGTACAACTGGCGAGAAGCGCCAGTGCCGTGGAGAAGGAGGGGCTCTTCATGAGCGGAATGCTGAGATGGAAGATGACTGGAAACGAGTCAATTTCTCACCCCCCGGCGTTCAAACGAATCAAGGGGCGCTGGGCGGATCGGGCGGGGCAAACTGGAGAAACCTGCCCCGCGGGCGGCTGAACGTCCAAAGTTCAACATTCAGCATCGACCGAAGGAGAGAACTGGGCGGTGCGGGCGGGCTGGCGGCAATATGGTGCGGAGCCTTTCTGTCGTAAAAATTGAATTTTGAGGCCGCCGCGGTCGACCCCGCAATTTCGGCTCGGATTGAATTCGTGCTGGGCTGTTTTTCGAACTTTTCCGCAAGATCGTATCCCGCCCGCACGTAACACACTCATGACTTTATTCGTCCGTATTTGCTTTCTCCTCGTCACTCTGTCCCTGGTCACGCTCGCGCTGGCGAACGACACGTCGCTTCACGATGGCCGCTCGGGACCGGAGCCACTCGGTCTCGATGGGCGCGAAAGCCCAGTGCGCATGATGGCTGAGCACCTTGAAATCGGTTTTGGTTACCGGAATACCGAAGTGCATTGCACCTTTACCTTCCGCAACACGGGGTCAGACCAATCGGTCGAGGGGATGGTTGGTTTCCCGGATATCGGAGCGGCGCTCGACGAGGCGCTCCGCCGAAAGGCCGATCCGGTTCTCGCCGAAACGGTGAACACGACGCGGCTGCGTCATCTCGTCACGCGTGTGAATGGTCGCAAAGTCCGTTCCGACCTGCGCTTCGGCCCGCTCGACCAGCGTCGGGGCACTGGTAGCTACAGCATCTGGATGCGGTCCGAAAAGACGGGACTGTGCGCCTGGCACACCGTGGCGGTAACGTTTCCTCCGGGCGAGGACGTCACGATTGAGCGGAGCTACACCGTGCAAAATGGTGCCTCCGCCGCCGGGGTCGCTTTCTTTTCTTACACCACTGCGACGGGTGGAGTCTGGCGCGGCACCATCGGCAAGCTGGAGGCGGATGTGACTCTGCGCGACGGGCTCACGGTGGAGCAACTTGTATGGACCGGGGACAAGAAGCGGGGCGAAGTCTTGCCGGCTGAACTCGGCACCAGTCCCGCGCGAACACAATGGCAGGTCATTGATCCCACACACCTGCGGCTGGTCTGGAAGGATTTCGAGCCGCGCACGGAAGCGACCCATCGCGGATTCACGTTGGCGCGCGATTTCCACGGCTGGTGATGGTCCGCGGTGAACCCGTCGGCTATCCTCGCATGAGCAAATCGGTCACGGCCGCGCCTTTGCCATCGGGCGTGGTGTAAAACGGACGGCCCTCGATTTCGTAATGCGTCTCCGCGGCGATTCCGAGGCTGCGATACATCGTCTGGTGCAGGTCGCGGATGGTTACCGGGTTTTCGATCGCCTCGCAGGGGCGCTCATCGGCCGTGCGCCCGTGGACGTACCCGCGCTTGACCCCGCCGCCAAACATCAACACCGAGCCCGCACCGGTGAAATGCCGATGCATGCCGTAATGCTTCGGCGCCGTCATCACGTCGGGCAGCCTCTTGAGATCGATACCGCCTTCGAGCGGATTTTCCGAGGTGCCCTCGAGCAGGGCGTCGCGACTGAATTCGCTGGCGAGAATGATCAGCGTGCGGTCGAGCAAGCCGCGTTCATCGAGATCGCGCACGAGTTGGGCGATCGGGCGGTCGATCTCCCGTTTCATCTGGGCCGTGCGCTCGTGGCCATCCGCGTGCGTATCCCAATACTCGAACGGGATGTATTCCGTCGTGACCTCGATGAACCGTGCCCCCGCCTCCGTGAGTCGCCGCGCAAGAAGGCAGCCCTGGCCAAAGCGACCCGTATTGTAGGCGTCGAATACTTCCTTCGGCTCGAGGCTGAGGTCGAACGCCTTCGCCTCCGGCGAGCGCAGCAGCGCGTAAGCCTGTTCCATCGAGCGCACCAGCGACGCCTGCTGGTATTCACTGGCCACATCTGCGCCACCGCTCTTTTTCAGCATCTCGCGGTAAAGCGCTTGCCGGGCCTCGAAACGCTCGGGCGTCATGCCGGCCGGTGGCCGCACGGCGTTGAGTGCCTGCTGCGGTTCCTCGATGAAAAATGGACCGTATTCGTTGCCCAGAAATCCGGCGGTATGAAACGCCTTCAGTTCGTCTTTTTCGCCGCGATCGAACCGCTGCCCGACGACGACAAACGGCGGCACCACTGGATTTCGCGGGCCCAGCTCCCGCGCGATCCACGCTCCGAGATGCGGCGCGGCCACGCTTTGCGGAGGTTCGTAGCCCGTGTGCCAGTGAAACTGGTGCCGCGTATGCAGGATCTTCCCGAGATCCGCCACGACATGGCTGCGGATGAGCGTCCCGCGATCCATGATTTTTCCGATCTCCGATAACCCTTCGGCGAATTGCACGCCATCGAGCGCGGTCGGAACAGCAGGAAACGTCGAGAGCACCGAACCCACCTCCACGCCCGGCGCGAACGGCGTGTAGCGTTTCGGATCAAAGGTCTCCGTGTGCGCCATACCGCCCGCCATCCACAGTAGGATCACGGTGTCCGCAGTGGCGACGGGTTTTTCCGTGGCGGCGAATAGACGACGCGGTGCTCCCGTGGCCAGTGCGGCGAGCGAAGCGGCGGAAATGCGTTGGAGAAACTGGCGCCGATCGAGAGGCATCATGGGTCAGCGGATGAGTTGAAACTCGGGGAGCAGGACCACCGACCATAGCAGATCGGCGGGCGCGGCGGCGGCAAACACGCGTTCGTCCGGGCGTGGATCGCGCAGCAGCGCGGCGTGATAAATGGCGTCGAGCCGCGTTTGCGGATCGGGAAAGCGCTGCGCCCAATCGTTTCCCGCACGTTCGATGGCGTTGGTGAAAGTCGGGCCATTGGCAAAGGTCAGCGCCTGGAGCAGCGTCGCCTGCGTCGGGCGTGACATGTTTACCTGGTCCCGAATCGGGCGGCCGAGGATGTTTTGAAATGAGTCGTTTTCGACCAGTGCCGCACGCACCAACGGTGGCTGCTCGGTCAGAGCATAGTTGCGCACATTCGCCCAAAGCGGGTGCGGCGTCGCCAGGACCGCACTGGCCCACGCGCTGTCGTCAAAACCCGGTTGCTCCCAGCCCGCCGGCCCCTCGGCGCTTGTGCGCCAGCCGGGATTTGTTTCGATGATCATCGGCGCCTTTTGCCCCTCAAACCAGATGCCCATCGCGACGCGCAGGCCCGCCGCGCCGGGCGCGATGTTGTCGGCCAGGACCGCCAGCGTGATCGCGCGTTTACCGGCCGCCAGCTCGGTGACGTCGGCGGTCGCCGCGGCGTCGAAGGTCTCGATCGTGCATCACCTGTTTTCCCTCGACGAAAAGCGTCAGAACGTTGTCCGCGGAGCCGACGATTCGCGCGGTTTTCACCTTTGCATTTTCTGGCAAAAGCACGGTGTTTCGGAAGTAGCGCTTGCCCTCGGGAAAATCCGTGGTGCTGCCGCCGCTCTCTCCGTGCCAGATCCACGAAGCCCCGCGCGCCAGGGCGTCGTCATCGGTGCCTGGATTGAAGTCGCGCTGCTGGTAAAGCGGCGCGGCCACCTGGCTCACGGCATCGGCGAATTGTTCCGCACTCAGCCGGCGCACGATCGGTCCGGAAAAAACGAATGATGATTTCGTCAATGCGTCCGGGTCGCGCACTTCCACTGCCGGAAGCTGATACGCATGGGAGGTCATGATCACCCGCAGGGTGTGCTGCACGCTCCAGCCGTGCTCGGCGAAATCCCACGCCAGCCAGTCGAGCAGGTCGCGGCTCCACGGCGGATTATCCATCACGTCCACCGGCTCGACGAGCCCGCGACCGAACAGTGCGGCCCAGAGCCGGTTTACCAGCGTTCGGGCGAGCCGTCCGTCCTCTCGTTTTGTCAGCAGCGCGGCCAATTCTTGCTGGCGTTCGCCGCGCGGCTTCGCGGGGTCGATCTGCCCCAGCCCCGGCCAGAAAAATCCCGGCGGTGTTTTCTCTCCCGTTGGTTTGTCACACCGGTAAACGTCGAGCGGCTGATCGGCAAAAACCGCCGCCAGGGCATGGGCATCGGTGAGTTTGTAATCGTTGATGAACGAATCGTGGCAACTCGCGCACTTCAGATTCAGCCCGAGGAAAACCTGCGAAATATTCTGCGCTGCCTGCAGCTCGATCCTCTGGCCCGCGCTGACATCGCCGCGCCATTTGATTCCGCGGATGAAACCCTCGCTCTCGCCGTTTGGGACGATCAACTCCCGGACGAATTGATCGTAGGGCATGTCGTCACGCAGCGCGGCAAAGAGCCATTTCGAGATCTGCTTGCGCCCGCCGTCGATGTAGCCGGTGCCAGAGTAATCATTACGCAGCGCGTCATTCCAAAAGGTGAGCCAGTGCGTGGCATATTCATCGCGCCGCCCGAGCAGCGCATCCAACGCCGCTGTGCGATCCCCGTGAAACGCCTGCGTCTCCTCCCACGCCGGCAGCAGTCCGAGGACGTCGAGCGATGCCCGGCGCAGGTAGGTTCGATCGTCGATGACTGGCGGTGACTGGATTTGATGTTCGGCAAAATACGCCGCCACGAACTTATCCACCGGATGCTCGATCGCGTCCGTGCCCGCGGGAAACTCTGGCTTCCGCGGCGCAATCGGCGCGCGCTCGAACACGATCCCTGCCGTCGCTCCCTCCGGCCAGGGCGCGCCTTCCGCGATCCACCGACGCAAGGTGTCGAGATCCTTCGCTGCGAGCGGACCATCCTTGGGCGGCATGATGTCCTCATCTTCCTTCGGCAGCGACACACGTTTCAGAATCTCGCTTTCGTCCGGCTTCCCCGCCACCAGCACCACCCCGCCTTCACCGCCTTTAAGCGCGCCCTCTTTCACGTCCAGGCGGAGCTCGGACTTCTGCTTCTGCTGGCCGTGACACTTCGTGCAATTGTGCGCCAGAATCCCCCGCGCCTCCGCCGAAAGCGTGAGCTGCTCGGGCGTGTATTCCGCAGCGGACAAGGCTGCGGCCACCACGAAAAATAGGGCGAATGGAAGACGGAACATGAAGCGAGGGAATGACCAAAAAAGGTGCCCTCTCTTAGCGGTCTCGGTTCAAATCGCCAGCAGCGGTTCACTATGGAGGGCAGGAAGATTTGGCGAGTTGGACTCGTTGGACGCGGGCTGCGATGAAGACTCCCCCCAAAAAAATGCAGCCCCCCGGAGCCGAATGGCTGCCGAAGGGCTGCTGTTCCCCCCAGAACGCTGCCTATTTCGCAGAGGCCGAATTGTTACGCAAGCGTATTTTTTAATTTATTTTACGTCCTTTAGTTTCAGGCGGCTAAAGCCTCGGAATCTGACCCTCCGGCCAGCAGATTATCTCTGATACGGCGCGCTTCGGACAGGTTTTTGGTCCCGAGCGAACGCCGCACGCGTTCCTTGGTGATGGCGGTCGGATGGACCACGTAATGGATGAACCACGTGCCGTGATTGTTCCAGAGGTGATGATTCGGATTGGCTGGATTGGTCCGGATGCTGATTTTCATTGGGTGTCTTCGGTTTCGAGGTTTCGGAGACACATCAAGACGTTCGGGCCGGGCGGAGTGCCCTGCCCGCACATCCCCGCCGGATCTTGGTCCAGCAGGCTCCACCTTAGCGAGGAATCGAACCCCGTCAGGTTGGCGGCCATCGCCGACTCGGCGACAGCACTCTTGATGCGTGCAATTGAGACGGAACCTACAAATCCGGCAGCGCCTGGCAAGTGCGCAGACCACTTATGACACGCGCGGGGATTTCCCGCGCCCCCCGGATTCAGCTGCGGTTTACGACCGAATCGCCGCCTTTCACCATCTCATCGTGAATCCAGCGGTAGGTGATCTCCATGCCGTCCCGCAGCCGCGTGCTCGGCTCCCAACCGAAGACTTTTTGAATCAATGTGTTGTCGGAATTGCGACCGTTCACGCCTTTGGGCGCGTTGAGATTGTAGTTCCGATCGAGCTTCACCCCGGCAATGTCTTCCACGATATCGACGAGTTGATTGATCGAGACCAGTTCGCTGCTGCCGACGTTGATCGGTTCGACGAAGTCACTGTTGAGCAGCATCTGCGTCCCTTTCACACAGTCGTCGATATACATGAAGCTCCGCGTCTGATCGCCCGAGCCCCAGATTTCGATTTCGTGTTTCCCGCTCAGTTTCGCGGCGATCACTTTGCGGCAGACGGCGGCTGGAGCCTTCTCGCGGCCTCCGTCATAGGTGCCATTCGGCCCATAGACATTGTGGTAACGGGCCACGCGGGTCTCGATGCCAAAGTCCTCGCGGAAATGCCGGCACATGCGTTCGCTGAATAGCTTCTCCCAGCCGTAACCATCCTCGGGTAAACCGGGATACGCGTCCTCCTCCTTGAGCGCGGTGACGTTCGGATCGCGCTGTTTCTCGGCGTTATAAACGCAGGCGCTCGAGGAGAAGAAAAAGCGTTTGGTGCCGTGCTTTTTCGCGGCCATGAGCAGGTGCGTATTGATGAGCACACTGAGCATGCAGAGCGCCTTGTTCAGCTCGATGAAACCCATCCCGCCCATGTCGGCGGCGAGATTATAAACGGTGTCGCAGCCTTCGACCGTGGATTCGCAAGCCGCGAGCAGCGAGAGGTCGGCCTGGACATTCTCGACATCATCAAAGCGCTGATACCAGTCGCTCAATGGCTTTTGATCGACCGCGCGGACGGTCAGACCTTTGCGGCGCAAATCGGCCACCAAATGACCGCCGATAAAGCCGCCGGCGCCGCAGACGAGAATCTTGGAATCGCTCATAAATAGGAAATTCGAAATAGGGTTGGGGTGAAAAGGCCGCGCACTTTGCCGTCCTCAGCGCTCGGTTCAAGCGCAGACTTGGGGCGTGGCGGATGGCCGGGCACTTCGGCGCGTGATCAATGAATCCGCTTCGAGACGCTGCCGTCGCGCGGCGGTCAACTGGACAGGAACGGTCATCCTGCAGTTTAAAGCAACGGGGCGATGATTGGCCGTGCGGGATGCACGGGCGGATTTCATTCATCCTCCCGCCCGAAGGGCGTGCGACAATCTGGTGTTATACCTATAACACCAGATTGTCGCGACTGCTGCTTCCTGGAGCACCCGTTGCAAAAGGTTTCCACGCGTTGGGCGGTCAACCGCGTCGAGGTGCAGAGGCTCAGGATGACCCACGCACTGGGCGGTGCGTTACTCGCCGTTTCCGTTCTCGGGTTTCTTCCCGGCGATCTCGACGTCCGGGGGTGGGAAATCCTTCAGCTTATCCCGCACGATTTCCGCCCGCAGCGCGTCCCGTTCGTCGGCCGCCAGCTTGCGCGGAGAGCCTTTCTGCAAATGGGCCGGCTGCGTTTCCATGAAGAGTTCGTCGATGGGACGCCGGCATTCCTCGGGAAAAAAACTCAGATCGATGCCGAGCTTCATGAACGACAACAGATTGAGCGCCTCCTTCGAGGCCATCGAATACGCGTGCCGGAGAATGCCATAACCGCGTCCGATATGATCGAGCAGCGCCGCCGGCTTTTTCTGCAGGAGCATCTGCCGCGCGTTTTGCTCGTGCTCGATGATCTGCAAAATGACCTTGTTCAGCCGTTCGATGATTTCCTCCTCCTTCTCGCCGAGCGTCGTCTGATTCGAAACCTGGAAGAGATTTCCGAGCGCCTCGGTCCCTTCGCCATAAAGGCCGCGGACGGCCAGACCGATCTTGTTCACGGCCTGGATGATTTGATTGATCTGTTCGCTGAGCACCAGCGCCGGCAAATGGACCATGGCCGAGGCGCGCATTCCGGTGCCGACATTGGTCGGGCAGGCGGTGAGGTAGCCGAGCTCGTGATGAAAGGCGAAATCGAGTTTTTCTTCGAGTTCGCTGTCCACCTTGTCGATCAGCTTGAAAACAGCCTTGAGTTGAAGGCCGGAGCGAATCCCCTGCATTCGCAGATGATCCTCCTCGTTGATCATGATCGAGAGCGTCTGCTTCTTATTCATGATCACCGCCGAGCCCACGCCCTTGGCCGCGTGTTCGCGGGAAATGAGATGCCGCTCAACCAGGACCTGCTTTTCGAGTGCCGTCAGATCCTGCGAAAAGACCGAGAACGCGTCGCTCATCTCCGGCAGCGAATCGACCGCCGGTTTTACGGACTCGAGAATCTGCAGCCGCTCGGATTTTTTCGCCCAACCTGGAAAGGAAAAATTACGAATGTTCCGCGCCAGCCGCACCCGACTGCTGACGACGATTTGCGAGTGCGGGCCATCGCCGCGCAGCCATTCGCCGGAATTGGTGAGGATATTGTGAATGGCCATGCCGCCGTGGTTCAGGCTTCGACCTGCAGCGTCTTGATGCGGTCGCGCAGCTCAGCAGCGGATTCGTAGTTTTCATCCGCCACCGCCTTGCGCAGATCGCGCTGGAGTTCCTTCAATTGCTGATCGCGTTCGATCGACCGGGCCATGCGCGTCGGTACCTTGCCCATGTGCGCGCTGCCTTTGTGCATGCCCTTCATCAGCCCGCCGAGCCCTTCGCTGAACGTATCGTAACAGGCCGGGCATCCGAGCCGGCCCGTTTTTTTGAAGTCGGCCTGCGTAAATCCGCAGACCGGACACTTCGTCACGGTGCCCCCCTTGTCGATCTCCTGCGCGGCGCCCAGGCCGAGCAACAAATCCGCCAGCGCAAACCCAGTGGGATCGGTCACGCCTTTTTCCTTCGAGCAGGATTCGCACAGATTCACCTTCTGCATTTTCCCGTCCACGATCTGGGTTAGGAAAACGGTGGCTTGATTCTGTTTGCAAACGTCGCAATTCATGAGGAGCGGGGGGATGTCATAATCTTCGCCGAAGTGCGCAAAAGGCAAGTTTCAGACTTCCCCGGCAGCATCCACCGGCGTCCCCGTGGTCTGGGTCAATTCCCGGAAACGGGCGATGATTCGCTGGGTGATGGCGCCCGGCTGGCCGGTTCCGATGGCCCGCTGATCGAGCTTGACCGCCGCGATCACTTCCGCGGCGGTGCCAGTGAGGAAGCATTCGTCCGCGGTGAAGACATCATGCCGGCTGAGATCGCGCTCACGGATGGGCAGACCCAGATCCGCGGCGATTTCGAAGACCACCCGCCGGGTGATTCCATCAAGCGCACCGGAAGTGAGCGGCGGTGTGCTGACCACTCCGTCGCGTACGATGAACAAATTGTCGCCGGTGCATTCGGCCACCAGTCCCACGTCGTTGAGCATCAGCCCTTCCTCGGCGCCGGCCTGAATGGCTTCGACCTTCGCCATCACGTTGTTGAGGTAATTCAATGACTTCACCTGCGGACTGAGAATGTCGTGACTCGGCCGCCGTGTGGCCACAGTCGCCATGGTCAGCCCAGTGCGATAAGCTTCCTCGGGATAGAGCGAAATCGTTGCCGCGATGATGATCACCGACGGCTTGGTGCATTTGTAAGGACTCAACCCCATCGGCCCGGCCCCTCGCGTCACCACCAGGCGGATGTAACCATCGCGCAGCGCGTTCGCCCGCACGGCCTGGCAAGTTGCCTTCGCCATCTCCGCCGGCGTCATCGGAATGTTGAGCAGGATGGATTTCGCCGAGTCATACAGCCGCCGCAGATGTTCCTCGAGACGGAAGATGCGCCCATTGTAAAAACGGATCCCCTCGAAGACTCCATCGCCGTAGAGCAAGCCGTGGTCGAAGACGGAGACCCGGGCATCTGCTTCCGGAAGCATTTGGCCGTCGAGATAGATGAGGAGCTTATCCATGTGAAAAGAGAGCCAAGGTGCCGGTCGATCCGCATGAAATCAAGCAACCAGCGAGAGTGGGGCGAACGTCCAGCCCCCCTGGACGTTTTGCGCGCTGAGCGAATCCACTGTGTTGTGTCGAACCTGGCAGGCATCTGTTTCTCGAGAAAATCGAGAGCGCACTTCCAGCGCGCCGTCTTCGGCATCCTGCCGATGACATCGTGCGATGCCGCCAGTCCACGCGATGGCGGGCCAGATAGACACCGTGCGCTGCCATGAATGACACGCCGCGCTTTGCCGGTAGGAGGGGGCAATGTCGCCGTGCGGGCAATTTTTTCCACGGCTGTTCGCGGCCCAACGCCTCGCGAAGCAACTACCGGCTCGACGACGACTCGAATGGACAAGATTGATAATCTGCTTCCTGACGTGACGTTGTTGCTGGTCCTTGCCGCACCATTCGCGTCATTCCTGATTTATGAAGCTCCCGCGTCTCTCGCTCTGCGCCCTGACCGCGTTCGCCGTCGGCGCGTCAACTGCTCGAGCCGGCGATTCGTCGTCGGAGCCGGCGATCACGTCAGGAGAATCCCCGGCCGGTGCGTCGCGTACTTCAAGAAACTGGCACTACGCTTTCGTTTATGCACTACAACTTGGAAACCAACCGAGCTAACGGTTTTGTTTTGGATGTGGGATCGCTACAACTGGACAGAGGGAGATGCGGCAAAATGGTGAGCATCACCATGCGCCGTCGGCTGTTCGTCCTTATTGCCATCGTCTTGATTATAGGAGGGGGCTTTATTGTGTTCTTGAGCGACGCCCGATTGGATCCCGGCACCACCGGCGCCCGGAGCCAACGGATTGTGGAGCCGAAGGAGGGCCGCGCCAAAGGGGCCTCGATTTTATCGCGCCAAGAGCAGAAATCCCCTGCCATTGTTTCCTTCGAGAGCAAGACGGGAGATGCCACATTGGCACTCCCGAACATTGGTGAGAGACTTCCTAAAAACTTACTTCGGGGGAAGTCGCAGTCTCAATGACGCAATTGGGCTGGTGATCACCTATGTGGATTATCAATTTCCGGAGAAGCCCTCCGAGCCCTTATTTCTCGTTCATCTCTACGGGGTGATGACGCCCAGTGACAAGATGCGAGATGAGGAACCGTTTCGCCGGGTCCGTTTCGTCATCGACACCACGGGTCAAATTAGAATGTTCGACAGCGTTCTGTAATCAGTGGCGAGAACTGATTCCTGCAATCAGCGGGCAGTTTTGACGGGACCATCCTCGGGGGCGAGGGGACGATTTGAGCTTGGCTCCACCACGAGAAAGATCCAGATGGATAAGGTTGATAATTTGTTTTCCGAGGTGATGATGCCGCCTGTCTGTTCGCACCTCCCAGCGTCATTTGCCATTTATGAAGCTCTCAAGCCTCTTTCTCTGCGTCCTGATTGCGTTTGCCGGCACCGGCTCGATCGCGCGAGCCAGTGATTCACTGCTGGAGCCGTTCATCTCCGGAATCCATGGCAAGCGAGTGACGGTGACGGTTCCGCCCGGCTTCGATTCGATAACGCTCCAGATATTGAAGAAACGCAAATTCGTCCGCGGCCAGCCGCGGGTCGAGCAGTGGCGCACGGTTGAGACGAAGTTTCCGCGCGGGAAGGCGACCATTTACACTTATCGGCTGGGGAAACTGACTCCGAAGCGTCACCTCCGCGCATTTGGTCGGCCCGTGGATCCGTTGCCGCAGTCATTCTTCACCGGCATGACGAACTTTGCCGCCGACCCACCCGAGCTGCGCACCACGGATGGCAAATACGCGCTCAGTGGTTCGGTAAATCGGGAAGCATTTGGGCCCGCCGATGTTTTCACCACCGCTGCTGTCTCCACGGCGAACCCATCGACTCGCGAAGTGATCGAGAGCGATATTTGGAAGCTGGCCGGCGACCGGCTCTACTTTTTCAATCAACTGCGCGGGCTCCAGGTCTTCGATGTCAAAGATCCCGATGCGCCGGCTTTGCTCGGGACTCTTCGCATGCCGGCGGTCGGTGAGGACATGTATCTGCTGGGTCAGAGTCACGCCGTGTTGCTCAAACGCGATTGGTCGCTCTGGAATGACTGGTGGTGGGGCGACATTTTGCCGGTTGCCGGAGGCGGCGTGATGACTCTCGCGGCTGATGCCGCACTCGTGTCGAACGCCAGCGCAGTGGTCGCGACCACGCAGGAAGCGACGCGTGCGAACGAAGTTGTCATTGTGGATGTGACGAGTGGTCGCCCCGTGGTCACCTCCAGGCTGCCGTTTGCTGGCTCGTTGGTCGAAAGCCGCCTGGTTGGTTCGGTGCTGTACGTGGCGGCGAGCGTCAACCGCGAACTCGAGGATTCGCGCGGGATCGAATATGGAACCGAAGTCACGTCCTTCGACCTTTCCGATCCGGCTCATCCCGCGCGGCGAAACTCGATTTTCGTCTCCGGCTGGACCAATACCGTCGCGGCGACGGATCGCTTTTTTATGTTGGTTGGCCAGAACGACAATGGATTGGGAAGCAATGTGGGATTGATCGATATTTCTTCTGCGGACGGAATGATGCGTCGCGCTGGGCGCGCTGTGGTCGAGGGTTGGATCCCGGACAAATTCAAGCTCAACCTCGCCGGTGACGTGTTAACGACGGTTTCGTCCGGTTTCACCAATACCGGCAATTCGCGCCGTCCGTCGCTGCCCGTTACCATCCTGCAGACCTTTTCCATCGCGGATCCCAATGTTCCCGTGGCGCTCGGACGCGTCGAGATCGCGCCGGGCGAAACGGTGCGCGCCACGCGCTTTGACGACCGCCTGGCTTACGTCGTGACGTTCCGCCAAATCGATCCACTGTTTGTGATCGATCTCCGCGATCCGGTTGCTCCAAACATCGCCGGCCATCTCGAGGTGCCGGGTTTTTCGACCTACATCGAACCTCTCGGCGACCGTCTGGTGACCATCGGGCTCGTGAATGGAAAACCCGCGGTGTCGCTCTTCGATGTGAGCGATCCGGAAAAGCCGGCGCTGCTAACGCAGCTGGAGCTTGCGGGCAAGGGGTGGTCGAGCAGTGAAGCCGTGTGGAATGAGAAGGCGTTCAACGTCCTTCCCGACCAGAATTTGATTCTACTACCGATCGAACGCGGGGGCATCGGTGTCAGTGATGCTTTCGGCGGGCGCTGGTTTAACGAGGTTCAATTGATCGATTTGCACCGCGATTCGCTCGTGCAACGGGGCGTCATCGAACACGGCTTTTCGCCCCGGCGCGCGGGAGTGAAAGACGACCGAATCATCTCCATCTCGCCCACCCGCCTGGTGGTGGCCGATGCCGCGGATCGTGACGCGCCCGTGGTCACCGCCGATCTCGAGATCGCGTGGCGCGTGGATCGGGTTTTTCATGTGGACGATTATCTGGTGCAGCTTGGCGCCTCGGCGGATTGGTCAATTGCTGCTCCGCAAACGGTCAGCGTGTCACGGGCGGACAATCCGGATGATACGCTTGTGGTCGAGACGCTCGCGGACTTTCCAGTCGTCGGCTCGGCGCTGCGCAATGGTGTCCTTTATATCGCCCAACAAGCGTGGTCTGAGCGCAATGTCCCCGAACCGGCGATCCGCGCCGAGGACCGATTGCGTCTGCGGGTCTCGGCCTACGACGTGTCCGCCTTGCCGAAAATCCGTTTTCTCTCTCAAACCGACGCAACCGTTGCAGTGGATTCGTGGGCGCGACTCGAGGCGCTCTGGCCGAGCCCCGGCACGCTGGTCTGGGCCGTTGATGGTTCGTGGCGCTGGTGGTCGCGTCCGCTCGCAATCGACGCTGCGACCGGTTCGAACGAAAGCATTGGCGGGACTTCGAAGCGATTCATCGCCTTCGACGTGAGCGCGCCGGAAAAAATCCGTTTTGGTTCTGAAATCGAGATTGGTGGCAACAAACCGCTGATTTTCAGCCGGGCGTTTGCTTCGGCGGGGCTGCTTTACGTCAGCGCGAAGCAACTCGGCACGGGCTGGGTTCTCTCCGGCGCCGGAGAGCCCGCGCCCGGGAATGATGGGCGTGCGGACCGAAATTTTCTGCGCGTCATTGAATACAACGATCCGGCCGCACCTTATTTGCGCCCCCAGGCGGTCGCGCTGCCGGGAGCGCTTCGGGGCGTCGCGCAAGGTGGAAAAATCCTCTACACGGCCGGGCAGGGATACGATCTGAAAACGGCCGCCGCCCAGCCCGACAAAGTGGTGCTGCACGCGAGCGCGTTCGATGGCGAGGCCGCTCATTTGCTGGGCACGTTCCCGCTCGGTGCGTTCGACTCGCCGGTGGTGCTGGCCGGGGATCGCGTCTTCACGCTCGATGAAGAACCGGCCTATCTTTGGAGCGTCGATCCCCGCGACCCGATCACGCTCGAGGGTCCGACGGTCGCCGTGGAAAGGCTGAGCATTTTCTGGCCCGGAAATCGCACTCCGAATCCGCGGCATAGTCAGCTGCACGGACTTGTACTCAGCGCCGACGGCGCCCTGGAGGAACACGCTGCGCTCGAACTCGAGCATGATCACGGGTTGTATGTCTTCGGGAATCTCGTGGTGACTGCACCCGGCACGCAGGATGTCCGTTTGATCGACGCCGCTGATCCCGCCACTCTCGACGATCTTGGTGTGGCTTCGTTTGATGGCTGGGTGTGGCCGATGCTCGACGGTGCGGACGGCAGCCTTGATGATGGCCTCTGGGTTCCCGTCGGGAACTACGGCGTCGAGCAGGTTACGTGGGAAGATTCCGCGGCAGAGAGTCCGTAAAATTCGTCCAGCGCGATCGAATCGCGAGTCATCCTGAGCGAAGGCGCGCTTGCGCCGAAGTCGAAGGACCCGGCCCCAATTCCGTTCTCCGCCCTGCCAATAAAATCTTTCGCCGGAGAATTATTGATCGCAAGGCGTGTCGCGACATTGGATCCGGGTCCTTCGACTCCGCTTTGCTCCGCTCAGGATGACTTTGCAATTGGCCTTTGAACTTGAACGTTCCTTTTTCGCAGAAAGGCTTCGGCCGTCATGATACGTCTTTTCCTGATCGCCTTGCTGTTCACATCCGCCGTGGCGCGTGCGGAGATATTCGAAGCGGATGTGGTCGTTTTTGGCGGGAACGCGGCGGGTGTGGCGGCGGCGTGTACGGCAGCCCGGCTGGGGAAGAGCGTCGTGGTCACCGAGTTGGGCCGGCATGTGGGCGGGCTTACTTCCGGGGGCCTCGGTTGGACCGATATCGGGAACAAGGCAGCCATCGGCGGGTTTTCGCGGGCGTTTTACCAACGTCTCGGCCGACATTACGGGAAGCCGGAGACGTGGTATTTCGAGCCGTCGGTCGCCGAGAAGGAACTGCGCACCTTGCTGGCGGAAGCGAACGTGCCGATCCATTTCGAGCAACGGCTGGCGAGCGTGAAAATGGATGGGGCGCGGATTGTCGAGATCACGATGGAAGACAGGAGTGTTTATCGGGGAAAAATGTTCATTGATTGCACGTACGAGGGTGATCTGATGGCGAAGGCCGGTGTGAAATACATGGTCGGGCGGGAGGCCAATGATCGCTTTGACGAAACGCTCAATGGCGTGCGCGCGGAAACGCCAAAGCATCAGTTTCTCGTCCCGGTCGATCCGTATGTGACACCGGGCGACCCGACGAGCGGGCTGCTGCCTTTCGTGCAGGGAGAACCGTTGGGCGAACCCGGCAGTGGTGATCCTTCCGTACAGGCCTACAACTTCCGCCTCTGTCTCACGAAGAATCCGCAAAACCGGAAACCGATCGAGCCGCCGCCGGGCTACGATCCCGCGCGTTACGAATTGCTCGGACGCTATTTCGTCGCGCTCGCCGAGGCGGGGAAAATGGTGGGCCTGGGCGACTTCCTCAAGATCGACATGGTCACGCCCGAGAAGACCGACATTAACAATCAGGGCGGATTTTCCACGGACTATATCGGCATGAGCGACCGCTACCCGGAAGCGGACTATGTCACCCGGGCGCAGATCTGGAACGAGCACCTAGAATACATTCAGGGCTTTCTCACCTTTCTGGCCACCGACACGCGCGTGCCGGAATCTTTGCGTCGCGAAATGAACGAGTGGGGATTGTGCCGGGACGAATTCCAGGACACGGGCGGCTGGCCGCATCAAATGTATGTCCGGGAAGCGCGCCGGATGCTGAGCGCCTACGTCATGACCGAGCGGGTCTGCCGCGGCCTCGAGAAGCCGGAGGACGTCGTCGGGCTGGGGGCTTACAATATGGATTCGCACAATTGCCGGCGCATTGTCCGCGACGGAAAAGCTCACAACGAAGGCGATGTGCAGGTCGGCGTGAAACCGTATCCAATTTCGTATCGGTCGATTGTTCCGCGCCTCGAGGAAGGAAAGAATTTGCTCGTGCCGGTCGCGCTTTCGGCCACGCACATTGCCTACGGTTCGATCCGGATGGAGCCGGTGTTCATGATTCTTGGGCAATCGGCAGCCACGGCGGCGGTGATGGCGATCGATGATGCGGTCGCGGTGCAGGCAGTTGCCTATGCAAAATTGCGCGAGCGATTGATTGCCGACGGACAGGTTCTCGAGTGGGTGGGCGAATCGGCGAATGCAGCCGTTTCGCCCGCACCAAAGCTTGCTGGCATTGTGCTCGACGATCGAGACGCCGAGCACACGGGTGACTGGGTGCCGGGTTCGCTCGTCGAGCAACGGCGGGTGGGTGATGGCTACGTTCATGACGGAAACGATCGCAAAGGCGAACTAGCGATGACGTGGAAGCCCGATATTTTCCAGGCTGGCCGCTACGAAATCATCATTCATTTTCCCCCGCATCCCAACCGCGCTTCGAACGCACGGGTGACGGTCACGGTCGGAAATGCGCAGTCGAATACCATTGTCGATGAGCGGGAGGCGAGCGGTTCGCAGACGCTCGGGGTTTTTGACCTCCCGAACGGAAAGGGGACCTCGATCACGCTCTCGAACGCCGGCAGCGATGGCTACGTCGTCGCCGACGGCATCCAACTGCTGCCCCGCGAGCGTTGACGTTCGCACCGCGTCCCCACTTTTGATGCTTTCGCCGCCGGGTTTGACTGGCGATAGAGCAAATCTATAGTCGCGCCCATGGACGAGGCCGTGCGTCAGCGCATCCACGATTATCTTCTGCACAAGGGGCTGCGACGGACCGTGCCTCGGGAGGCCATTATCGAGGCTGCTTTCAATACGACCGAGCATTATACGGCGGAGGATTTGCTGGAGATGGCGCGCCGGATCGAGCCGCGGGTTTCGCGCGCCACGGTCTATCGCACGCTGCCGCTCCTCGTGGAATGCGGCGTTCTGAAGGAACTCGACTTCGGGAAGGACTACAAATTCTACGACCCCAATTACATTGATCACCCCGGTCACAATCACCTCATCTGCCTGGATTGCAGCAAGGTGGTCGAGTTCGAGGATCGAAATATCGACACCATCGAGGACTGCATCACCAAACGCCTCGGCTTCACGCCCGAGAGCAAAGTGCTAAGGATCGAGGCCAAATGCGACGAACTGCAACGCCATGGCGTCTGTTCCCAACGCAAAGTCTGAGCGGTCGTCATAACAGCTATGTGGAAAGGCCGCTTTCAGGAGGAAACCTCCGCGCTCCTGCAGAAATACAGTGAATCCGTCAGCTTCGATTGGCGGCTTTGGCGCCATGACATCGCGGGTTCGATCGCGCATTCCGCCGCGCTCCTCGAAGCCGGGTTGATCACACGTGAGGAGCGGGAATCGATCGTCCGCGGTTTGCGCGAGATCGGCGCGGAAATCGAAGCGGGCACGTTCGATTTCAAACTGGAACTCGAAGACATCCACATGAACATCGAGGCCGAGCTCACGCGGCGCATCGGTGATGCGGGGGCGAAGCTCCACACGGCCCGCAGCCGGAACGATCAGGTGGCGCTCGACCTGCGGCTATATCTCCGCGCCGAGTGCGACGTCATCATTGAGCGGCTGCGCGATATGCAGCGCGCACTCGTTCAGTTGGCGGATGAAAATCGCGACGTCATCATTCCCGGTTACACGCATTTCCAACGCGCCCAGCCCGTCTATTTCGCGCATCATCTGCTCGCTTATGTCGAGATGTTCGACCGCGATGCCGATCGTGTCCGGGACGCTCGCCGGCGGCTCAACGTGATGCCGCTCGGCAGCGGCGCCATCGCCGGCTCCACGGTCGCGCTCGATCGCGAGTTGGTCGCGCAGCTGCTCGACTTTCCCGCCATTTCGCAAAATTCGATGGATGCCGTGAGCGACCGCGATTTCGCCGTTGAGCTCCTCGCCGCGCTCAGGCTGGTGGCCATGCATCTCTCGCGTCTCAGCGAGGACGTGATCCTGTGGGCCTCGTGCGAGTTTCAATTCATCACCATTAGCGACGCCTACACCACCGGCTCGTCGCTCATGCCGCAGAAAAAGAACCCCGACGTCGCCGAACTTACGCGCGGAAAAACGGGACGCGTCTTTGGCAATCTCATTTCGCTGCTGACCACGCTCAAGGGTCTGCCGATGACCTACAATCGCGACATGCAGGAGGACAAGGAGCCGGTCTTCGATTCCGTCGATACGATGAAGGCTGCGCTCGCGGTTTTCGCCGGCATGCTCCGCGGCACGCGGGTCAATGCCGGGCCTTGCGCCGCGGCCGTCGCCGATCCGATGCTGCTCGCCACCGACATCGCCGATTACCTCGTCAATCGCGCCGTCCCCTTTCGCCAGGCGCACGAGATCGTGGGGAAAGCCGTCGCCCTGAGCGCGAGCAAAGCCGTTCCCCTATCGCAATTGAGCCTCGCCGATTTCCAGACGTTGTCTCCGGTCTTTGCCGAAGATGTCCATGCCTGCTTCGATCTCGAAAAAGCGATGACCGCCCGCACCGCCATCGGCGCACCTTCGCCGGAAAACATCACCGCCCAGCTCGAGCGTTGGCAGGCGGCCCTGTAGCGTTATTTCCAGCGGACGTGGCGTCGACCCGATATGCGCGGAGTCTTTCGGTCACGTACGGATTCGGGGGGAGCGGTTCGAGCTTCGCGGCGAGCATCGCGACCTTGGGGCGGTACATCGCCTGCTCCTCCGCGGAAAGAACATCCATGGAATCAATGAGCAGGCAAAAGGCGTGGAGCCAACTGGCCAGCGCCACAGGCGGATCACCTTGTGATTCGATGATCTCGGCGTCTTGCATCAGCAATTCAGCGAGCATTACGGCGCGCAGATGACGGTTCGCGCCGGAGGCCTCCAGGAGTGCGCGCAGCGCGTCCGGGGTCATTCGTTTGATGGTGTCGAGCGGGCGTCCGACGGTTTGAAGGCTCAGGGCTTCCAGCTCCTGCCGGGCTTCGTCGCTCAGTCCAGCGCGGCGCCTGGCCAAGATGGCGGCGAGCATCGCAGCGACCTGTTCAACCAGCCGCTTGATGTAGTCCTGGGCCATCTAGGTCAGAACAAATTCGAACCCTGCTTCGTGAAAAATGAGACGAGGGTATTGACCTGAACGACGGCCGTTACCTATTGCAGTTCCACGCATGTGACTTCGATTGCCGTCCGTTTTTCTGCGTGAATCGGGAAGCGATACGTCCGTCCTGGGAGCGCCGCCACGGCGAAGGGCGTGCGCCGCGTGGTGAACACTGGGGATTGGGCGACGTTGGGAGTGATCAGTTCCCCGTCCTTGCGGTGGATGGGCCGAAAACCGTCTCCCACATTTGATCGGAAACCTTCGAACTCGGTTTCGACCACCTCGCCCGTGAGCATGATAAAGGCGCCGTTTGGCTTCGCCTTCACGTCGATGCTGATTCCCGTCAGGCGGCTTCGCGAAGCGGCGCTCCGCTCAGGATGACTATTTTAGCCTTTCGTCGCCTCGCTCCAGAACTTCGAGAGGCGGGCCGTCGGGATCTTCGGGATCGACATGCCGGTTTCGGTGTAGTGCGAAGTGTCGTTGAAAAGCGTGAGTCGAGCGCGGGTTGGATCCTTGAAATCCACGATGTTCAGGCAGCACGGATTCTGGTCGAGATTGTCGCGGAAACGGCGCGGATCAAAACCGAGCAGGGAACTGAGCAACAGCCGGATGGTTGCTTTGTGGGAAACGACCAGCACCCGTTCGGCTGGATGGGCGCGGACGATGTCGATGAGGACGGGCAGAGCGCGCGCCGTGACCGCCAGTCCGCTTTCGCCACCTTGCGGTGAGAACGTAAATGGATCTTTGTCCCAATTTGACGTCTCGTCGGGAAAACGCTCCTCGACCTCCGTGCGCGTCAGCGTCTCCCAGCGCCCGTGATTGATTTCCCGCAAACCGTCGCGCGTCTGAATCTCGAGTGCGTGCGGCGCTCCGATCAGGGTTGCCGTCTCGACGGTGCGCGACATCGGCGAGGCATAAATGGCCGCCAGATCTTCGGCCGCGAGGCGCACTCCCAGCCGGCGCGCCTGGTCGCGGCCTTCTTCCGACAGTTCGACATCGGTGGCCCCGGCGAAGCGATCCTCGGCGGTAAGAACGGTGGCCCCGTGGCGAACGAGATAAATGCGGGTGGCTTTGGATGGCATGGCGTGTGGGTCCTTTTTGGGAAAGTGCTGACCGGTCGGATGAACGAACGGCACACCACCAGACATGAACATTTTTTCCGGGCGGGTCGAGTCTTGAGACGACTCCACACCTTTCGCTTCGCGAAACGGTGCTACCTCAGGATGACCTATCTTCGAGTGCCTCCCAAACCCATTTCACCCCATCCCGCTTGCCTTCCCGCGCGCAACCGACGATGCAGCGGCCATGGCTTTCCATCATTTCATTTCCGAGAGCGACGGCTGGAAGACCGTCGAAGACGCGACGCTTTTCGCAAATCCATATCTCGAAGTCCACACGGTCACGGTCAGCTCGCCGACGCGACCCGAGCCGTTTACCTGGACCGTCACCCATCGCAAGGGAGCGGTGGTGGTGGCTCCGCGGACGGGCGAGGGGAGATTTGTGCTCGTGCGGCAGGAGCGGGTGCCGATTCGGGCGACGATCTGGGAATTTCCCGCCGGCCAGATCGACGATCACGAAGAGCCGGAAGCGATCCGGGCCACCGGCCTGCGCGAGCTCCGCGAGGAAGCCGGTTACGAACTGGCCGAGGGCGGTCGAGATCCAATCGCTTGGGCATTTTTTCCCGAGCTCCGGATTTACGGATGAACACAGCCATCTCATCCTGGCCTCTCCGGTTGTGAAGCACGTGGACGGTCACGCGCCCGATAGTTCGGAGGCGATCACCGAGTGCCGGGCGTTTACGGTCGAGGAATTGCGCGCCCTGATTGCCAGTGGCGAAATTCGGGATGCCAATACTTTGGCGGCCTTCGCCCGGATGGCCGCACTGGGCGTGTTGTGAAAACGCTTTCCCTTTTCGTTCCGCTCCCCCTTTAATCCGCGCCCCATTACCCCGATCGGGTGGCTAAGACCTGTTCGGCGGCGTGATTTTCTGACCGATGCTGTTCCAACTCCTGCGAAAGCTTTTCCAGCTGCGCGAAAACCGTCCCGACAAGCGCGATGAGCGTGACGAACGGGGCGATATCGTGAAGCCATTCCTCGACCACATGGAGGATTTGCGGTGGACGATCTTCAAGTGCCTCGTCGCACTGCTCATCGCCATGGTGGCGGCTTTCATGTATCGCACCGAGCTGATGCACATTTTAAAGGAGCCGCTTTTGATTGCGGACCCGAGCGGTGAAATGAGCAAGTCGATCCGCAGCGACGGTATTTTCGACTCCTTTATCCTCTCCCTGAAACTGGCGCTTTACGTTGGCCTCATCATTGCCCTGCCCTTCCTGCTTTATTTCATCGCGGATTTCGTGCTCCCGGCGCTGAGCCGGAAAGAAAAGCGAGCCCTGGCCGTCGGCTTCTCGGTGGGGGCAATCCTTTTCGTGGCGGGTGCGTACATTTCTTACGGCTACATCGTACCCCATACGCTCGCGTTTTTTTGGGGAGACACGCACCAGATGGAGTTGAACCCGCTGTGGACTTACCGGAATTATATTTCGGTCTTCACGTGGCTGGTGCTCGGCTTTGGCCTCATGTGCGAGGTTCCCCTCGTGGTGGTGTTGCTGGCCAGCATCGGCGTCGTTTCGTTCAAGCTCCTTTCCTCGACGCGATCCTACGCCATCGTCGGCATTCTGGTGATGGCGATGGTGGTGGCGCCGTCGCCCGATCCGATGACCATGATGACGCTCGCTCTGCCGATCATCGCCATGTACGAGGGGTGCATCTGGATCGTTTGGCTGATGGAATCCAAGCGACGCCGGAAGGAGAAAGACGCCCAGCTCGATGATTTGACGAAATAGCGTCCGGTCGATCAGGACCGAGCCGGGTTGGTTATTTTCGCGGGGCGTTCTAATAGCCGCTGCATCCGGGACGTCTGCACGGTAGATCATTCACGCGATGTCCACCCCGGAAACCACCACGCTCCACGCTCTGCTCGATCGCTACGAGCGCCCGCTCATCCGCTACGCGATGAGCATCGTGGGCGAGCTCGAGAATGCGCGGGACGCGGTCCAGGACACCTTCATTCGCTACGTGCGCGATGCAGGTGCACCACGCGGTGAGGGGACGGAAAAGCACGTCGAAGCCTGGCTGTTCACCGTCTGCCGGCACCGCGCCATCGATCAGCAGCGCAAGATGCGCCGGATTATCCCGATGCCGCTACCGGACGACCGTGCCGATCCCCAGCCCGATCCGGCCGACGCGGTCGAGAGTCGCGACACCGAGGCTTCGTTGCTCGGGTTGCTCGATCAGCTTTCGGACAATCAGCGCGAAGTGATCCGGCTCAAATTTCAAAATGATCTTTCCTACAGGGAGATCGCCGACCTGACGCAGCTGAGCGTGACCAATGTCGGTTTTCTCCTGCACACCGGGCTGAAAAAGCTGCGCGCGCTCGCGGCCCAGCAGCCCGATTTTTCCGACCTCGACCGCCGCGAATTGCGGCAAGCCGCACCATGAATCCCGACGACCCACGTTTAACCGCTTACGTGCTCGATGAATTGAATCCGACGACCCGGAAAGAGATCGAGCAGCTGATGAAGAATGATTCGGCGCTGATGGCCGAGGTCGAGGAATGCCGCGGATTCACGACTGAACTGCGCCGCCAATTCCGTGCTGAGCCTGACGAAGCCCTCGGCAAACTCCGCCGGCTCGAAATTGTCACGGGGGCAAAAATGCCGGTGCTTGTTCCGCCCAGACCGGTGTGGTGGAGGACGCGGATGGTCGGGAGCATTGCTGCTGCCTGCGTCATTATGGGTGCGATCGCGACACTGTTCGTTCAGCAAAAATGGGTGTCTGTTCCGACAGAAACGATTGCGAATCGGAGCGCCGAATCGCCGTGGATTCAATTACCCGCGTCCTCGTCGCGGAATGCAGCCCCCGTTGCGCCGTCCGCGGAATCGAGTGTCTTGCTCGGTTCGGACCGAACCCAGGCACGCGTGCTGGCTTCGTCTCCTTCGGCGTTGAATCCAGTCCGAAAGGCCACATTGGATTTGAACATCGGCGCTCAGACGAAGCCGACCTTGATGAAAGCAGTTCCCACCGACGCTCTGAGGATCGATGGCAGTTCGGATGCCGCTCGTCCTGATCTTTACGGATCGATTCCGCCGGCTGCTCGTCCGGGATCGAAGGGCGCTTCACCCACTGCGACCACGCCGCAAGCACGCACGGCAATCCTATCCACGATGAGCACGAGACAAGGATTGCAACTGGGGCGCGCGAGCGGAGGAACCAATTTGCCAAGGGCGGGCGGTCAGGGATTGCCCTCAAACTTCGCTGGCGTGACCGCCGGCCCGGAGCCGGCCCCTGCCGCACCCGCCATGTCTCCAGCGTTGGCCGAGTTCGCGGCGGGCACCGCGAATGGCAAGCGTGCCGGAAGAGCCGAATTGCAGGCCGCGTTCGATCGGGAATTGGGTCAACTTCAGATGGGATTGAGTTCGGCTGGCGACGCCGGAGATCTTTCCACGGAGATTCTGATCCGAAAAGCCGAAGCGGCGGGCACGCTGGCCGCACTCGATAAAATGGGTGGCCATGATGAGCGGCGGGCAGCGTTGAGGGAGCAAATTGAGCAGCTCGATCAGGCAGCAAAGACGAATGAGGAATCCGAGAAGGCGCAAACGCAATGGCTCGGAAGGATGCAGAGACTCGCGGCTGAAATCCAGGCGATGCCCGATGAAGCGTCCAACACCGAGGCCTACGACGCGATCACCGATAATCCGTTCCTCGCGGCGAATGAACAGCCGCTCTCGACGTTCTCGATCGATGTGGACACCGCGAGCTACGCCAATGTCCGCCGATTCCTCAACTCGAATCAACTGCCGCCCAAGGGCGCGGTGCGGATCGAAGAATTGGTAAACTATTTCCGTTACGACTATCCGCCGCCCAAGGGCGATGACCCGTTTTCCTGCACGCTCGAAGTGGCGACCTGTCCGTGGCAGCCGGAGCATCGGCTCGTGCGGATCGGATTGAAAGGAAAGGAGCTTGACGCGCGAGCAACGGCCTTCGGCCAATCTGGTTTTCCTGATCGATGTCAGCGGCTCGATGCAGCCGGAAAACAAGTTGCCGCTCGTGAAGGAAAGTCTGCGGCTCCTCACCCAGCAACTCGGGCCCGACGACAGCGTGGCCATCGCGGTCTACGCCGGCGCCAGCGGTTGCGTGCTGGAACCGACACTGGACAAGGAAAAGGTTCGCGCTGCGCTCGATCACCTGGATGCGGGCGGTTCGACCAATGGCGCCGCGGGTATTCAGCTCGCCTACGATTTGGCCCAGCGGGCGCTTCATCAAAGGCGGCACCAATCGCGTCATCCTGCTGACCGACGGCGATTTCAATGTCGGTGTCACGGATCAAAGCCAACTAGTCTCGACTGATCGAAGAGCAAGGCGAAGACCGGCGTTTTCCTGAGCGTGCTCGGCTTCGGCATGGGCAATCTCAAGGACTCGACGCTCGAGAAACTCGCCGACAAAGGGAACGGCAACTACGCCTACATCGACACCATTCAGGAAGGCCGGCAAGGTCTTCGTCGAGCAGGTGGCCGGCACCCTTTTCACCATCGCCAAGGACGTGAAGGTGCAGGTCGAGTTCAATCCCGCGCACGTCGGCGCCTATCGCCTGATCGGCTATGAAAACCGGCTGCTGGCGAAAGAGGATTTCAACGATGACACCAAGGACGCCGGCGAAATCGGCGCGGGCCATACCGTGACGGCGCTCTATGAAATTGTCCCCGCGGGCCGCGAAGCGCCGGGTGTCTCGCCGGTGGATGAGCTCAAGTATCAGGCCCCAAAAGTGGACGCGCCGGCGGTCGACGTACCCTCGAAGGAACTCCTCACCGTGAAGCTGCGCTATAAGCAGCCGACCGGTGATGTGAGCCAGAAGCTCGAATTCCCTCTCCTCGACAGCGGCGCGACGTGGGAAAAGAGTAGCCGCGATTTTCGCTGGGCTTCGGCCGTGGCGGCCTTCGGCATGACCCTTCGCGATTCACCGCATCGAGGCTCGGCCTCGTGGGCGCTGATCGAAGAACTCGCCACCGAAGGCCGGGGCGACGATCACGAAGGCTACCGTGGCGAATTCGTGGGTCTGATCGAAAAGGCGAAGACGCTGAGCCGATAATCAAACGCCTGCCTCAAAAATCAGCCGGCAGATCGGAGAGCGTTTCTTTTAGGATCGTTCGGATCGTCCGCTTCTCCTCCGCTGGCATCCATGCGTACTCGGCGTCGGGCGCATCTACGCTCAAGGCTGCGGAAAGGTTTCGATAAACGCGCATCTTCATCGGGTCCGGCAGGCCGGTGAAGACCGGGCTGTAGATCATGTAACTGCACCGATTCCCGAACAATCGATGTTCGAGATCGAAATCCCGCAACGACGCCCCGTTCGAGGCCGGTCGGCGTGCGCGAAGAAAGTCGGCACGAAAATCTGCATCGCCGGCCACACCGCCTTTCGGCAGGGGCGCTTCATCGGCGAACAAAAGGTAGCGCGTCAGGAGAGCAGCCTGTTCGTCGAGAATCTGCGCGTGCTCAGCGGTCAGGCTTTCGCCATCCGCAAAAAGATAAGTCCGTGCGCGATACCCCGCTTCGACCGCGCGATTCACAAAGCCGGCCTGATGTTCATGGACGAGATGCGCCAGCAGATCGCTGGTGGCGGCCGGGTAATCCGCGAAATCAAAGGTCGTTCCCGGTGTCACCGGAATGCGGGCAATGCCCTCCGGAGTGAAGCGGCCAATCGTATTACCCCAATGCTCGCCGAGTGTCTCTGCACCTGTGAGATACCAGCCGCCGAAGCGCACGTCGAGCGGCACGCCGTGACCTGTTGGGAGCCTGGTCAAAGTATCGAGACTGCCGCCGCGCGGACCCGGCACTACCGATTTCACGATGAGGCCGGGGACATGCTGGGTTTCCTCGTCGGCATGGCAATTCATGCACCGCTCCGAACGCTCGACACGGATCGCTTCGCCGTCGCGACGCGGGATGTCGAAGATGTGGAATATCGCACCCAGTTTTGGATCGAGGGAAATGATCTCGATGCGCCCGCGCGGTACGTAACCGACATAAAGATCATCGGAGAAGTAGAGCGCGCGTGGTGAGGACGGCGTGATCAGGCGGAGCTGCAGGCTGGTGGTCGAGAAGACGAGCAGCTGCGATGATTTCGGGACCGCGAGTGCTGCCAGCAGACTTTCCACAAAAGCCCGCTCATTTCTGGAATCGAGCTTGATCCGTCCGGCTTCGAGATCCGCTTTCAGCCGTGTAAAACGATCTTGCGGGACGGTCGCAGAATACCGATGGGGAGCAGCCTCGATGTCTTTGAAATTTACCTCGCCCAGCAAAGTGCTCATCGACATGGCAGTGAGGACGGCGAAGGCAGTCGGACGAAACATGGCGGGAACCCATATCGGCAAATCACGTGCGCACAAGGGCGGGCCTGAGAGCGCTGGCTTCCAGCCGGCGTGCGATGCGGATTGGCAGCGATCGCTGACGACGCGAGGAACGTCCAACATTCAACGTTCAACTTCCAACGTTCAAGTATGCTACGGCCATCCGGTCCGCGCACCTCATCCGTTGAACGTTGAGCGTTGGACGTTGAACGTTGAACGTTCAGCCGCCCGCAGGGCACCGTTTATTCTCCAAACGCGTTTCCTTCTTTCAGCGTCATCGCGTGTTGCCCGCCCCCACCGCCCGGCATGATCACGCCCCAGTTTCCCCGCCTCTTCGTCTGGCACGTGGTGCGGTATGTGCGCCGGCATCGCCTGCTCGCGCTGTTGAATGTCGTCAGCGTCGCGCTCGGAGTGGCCGTCTATGTGGCCATTCAAATTGCCAACCGCAGTGCGAATGAGTCGTTCGCGGCGGGCGTCGATTTGGCGGCGGGCAAGGCGCACCTCGAGGTGCGGGGAAACCTTGACGAAACACTGTGGCCGAACATCGCGCAGGTGTCTGGGGTGAAAGCGACGACGGCGCTGGTCGAAGGCGTGGTGACGTTACCCGATCTTCCGGGTGAATACCTGCGCATCCTGGGCGTGGACATTTTTAGCAGCGATCCGTTCCGCACATTCGCACTGCAAACTGACGGCGCCTCGCTCGATCTCGATCGCTGGCTAGGTCGAACCGGATCGCTGGCAGTGGCCGAGGATTTCGCGCGGCGGTACAGTTTGAAAGCCGGGAGCAAACTTCGCGTCTCCACGAATGCGCAGATCACCGACGCGATGGTGGTGGGGCTGATGTCCGAGATGAACGATGCGTCCCATTTTGCCGCCCTGGACATTGGCTGGGCTCAGGAGCTTCTCGGTAAACAGGGTCGCCTGACTTCCATTCAAATCCTGCTCGAGAAACCGGACGAAGCGGAGCAGGTCGCCGCCCGCATCCGGAAGATTGTTCCCGCGGACGTCTCGGTGGCCCCGCCCCCGCAGCGCAGCGCGCAAGTCCAAAACATGCTCTCGGCTTTCCAGCTCAATCTCACCGCCATGAGCATGGTCTCGCTGCTCGTCGGCGCGTTTCTCATTTACAACACCATCTCCGCGTCCGTCGCCCGGCGCCGCACAGAACTTGGTATCCTGCGCGCGCTCGGCGCCTCTCGGACTGAGGTCCGGAGTTTGTTTCTAGGGGAAGCGATGATTTTCGGTGCGATCGGCATCGCGCTCGGCTGTGTGGGCGGAATCGCGCTCGCGCGTTTGCTCATCGGCGCGGTCGAGGAAACGATCTCCTCGCTCTACCTCCTCACCAGCATCGAACGCAGCTTCGTCGAGGGCGGGCAATTTGCACGCGCGGCAGTGCTTGGAGCGTTGTCCGTCCTGATCGGAGCCTGGATTCCGGCGGAGGAAGCATCCCGCGTCGATCCGGTGGGAGCGTTGCGGCCTGGAGAAGAGTCCGCGGGCGCCACGGTCCCCACCCGGCGGCTGACCCTGGCGGCGGCCGGTTTCATCGCGCTGGCCGCGCTTGCTTGCGCGATCGCGTTGCAAATGGGTCCGCCCCTGATCGCCTTCATCGGCGCCTTTTTCGTCCTGGCGGGATTCGGTTTGCTCGCGCCGCTGGCGGCGCAGTTGACGGGTCGCGCCGCCGCCGCCTGGACTGCGGCCGGCGCCTTGTGGCGGCTCGCAGCGGATCATCTGCGCCGTTCCCTCGCCCGCAATGCCATCACTGTCGCCGCGCTGGCCACCGCCATCGCTATGACCATCGGACTCACCGTCATGATCCATTCCTTCCGGGAAAGCGTTACCGCCTGGATCGAGCGCGGCATCGTGGCCGATCTCTTCATCGCCCCGGCCTCGAATGAAATCATTGGTCTTTCCGCAGAAGTGCCCGCGGCGCCGATCGCCTGGTTGCGGGCTCGGGAGGGCGTCGATTCCGTGGACACGTTTCGCGAAGAAGCCATCACTGCCGGATCGACACCAGTGCTTCTCGCCATCGTGGACGGGCGCTATCGTGATAACCTCGAGTTTCGCGGTGGAAAGGCGCGGGAACGGATGGCGCGTGTGATGGCCGGCGAGGCCGTGGCGGTGACGGAAAGTCTGGCGCGAAAGTTCCGCGTTTTGGCGGGCGATCACATATCGCTGGTCACGCCGGCCGGTCCGGTGGAATTCCTCATCGCCGGCGTTTACTCGGACTACACACGCGATCAAGGTGCGGTGCTCATGATCCGCGCGCTCCATGATCGCCACTGGCCGCCTGCCGGGCCAATGTCCCTCGCTGTTTATCTCGAGCCCGGCGCGGATCCGCATGTCGTGGCGGATGATTTCCGGCGCACTTTCGGCAGGGACGGGCAATTCGTGATCTACACGAATCGCTCGATTCGGGAACGCATCCTCGAAATCTTCGATCAAACGTTCGCCGTGACCTACGTACTGCGCACCATCGCTCTCGTCGTCGCTGCGCTCGGCATTTTTCTTTCCGTCACGACGCTGGTGGCCGAGCGCCGTCGAGAGACGGCCATGCTGCGCGCTCTCGGCGCCACCCGTGGGCAGGTGCAAAAACTCTTCATGATGGAAGCCGGCATGATCGGTGTCGTCGCCAGCTTGCTCGGCCTCGCCTGCGGTGTTCTGCTGGCCATGGTTCTCACGTGGGTGGTGAATCCCGCGTTCTTCGGCTGGACCATCCATTTGCATCTGCCTGTCGTCGTCCTCGTCACCACCCCGCTCTGGATCATCCCCGCCGCCATCCTGTCCGCGTGGATTCCGGCCTGGCAGGGAAGCGACGAACCCATCGCCGATTCCATCCGCGAAGAATGAAAATCAGTCTTCTCGCCGCCGTCCTCCTCGTTCTCCGGCATTGCCATGGCGTTGCTGAGGAGGTGCCGTTTCCGTGGCGCGTTTCGGAACCGGGCTGGCATTACGAATTTCCGCGTGATCACTTTCTCCACCCGGAGTTCAAGACCGAGTGGTGGTATTTCACCGGCAATCTCGCGGGCGCTGATGGTCGGCGCTTCGGCTATCAACTTACGTTTTTTCGGCAGGGAATTCGACCGCGCTCGCTCGCGGAGAAAGGCACGTCGCGATTCATCATCGAGGATTTAAAGTTTGCGCACTTCGCCATCTCGGATCTCTCGGGCCAGACCTTCCATTGCACCCAAAAGACGAGCCGCGGTGCGTTCGGCGAGGCCGGATTTGGTGATGTCGGTGCCGAACGAATCGCGTGGATCGAAGGCTGGACCCTGCGCCGCCTCGGTGACGGGTTTGCCCTCTCCGCGTCACACGACGGCGCCGCGATTGAACTCACCCTCGAACCGAAAAAGCCGTGGGTCATTCATGGCGACAATGGAATCAGTCAGAAAGCTGCGGGTACGGGCCACGCGTCGCATTACTACTCCGGGACACGCCTCGGTACCCGGGGAACATTGCGGCTGGAAGGACGGGAATGTTCGGTCAGCGGCGAGACCTGGTTTGATCACGAATGGGCGACCAATCAGCTTACCCCCGAGCAGGTCGGCTGGGATTGGTTCAGCCTGCAGTTCGATGACGGTTCGGAATTGATGCTCTACCAAATGCGGCTGCGCGCGGGCGGAATCGATCCGGTTTCGAGCGGCACATTCATCGCCGCGGATGGCCACGCCATCCATCTCCGCCGCGACGACTATGAACTGGTGGCGGAAAAGTTTTGGCCCAGCCCCGAGAGCGGCGCGCGTTATCCGGTGGCGTGGCGAGTGCGCATTCCGGCGCTCGATTTGGAAGCGCGCACTTCGACGCCGCTCGAGCGTCAGGAACTCGTGCTGACCCCGATCAGCTATTGGGAAGGCGCGATTGAGGTGGAAGGAACGCGCGCCGGCCGGCCCATCACCGGAAGGGGATATATGGAGCTCACCGGCTATGCCGGCCCCATCGTCGGGCTGGCGAAGTGAAACGGCGGCACAATTCCGAGTCAGGAATCAGCGGCATCCGATTGGGAAGGAGAAGAAGAGGGAGAGGGAGAAGGAGAACTTGCAGGTGAGACGACCGCACGGGTAACAGACCACGCCACTGAATTGGTGCCGGAGGCACCCTGGAAATGAGCCGGTGGGCGTCAGCCACCGGAACGATGAGCCCAACAAGATGATCGCGCCCCGAAGGGCCGCCGGAAGTGTCAGCTTGCAAGCACCTCCAGCGTCTCCGAGATCGGGAGATCAAATACGCTGAAATCTGTCAACCAATCTGACCCCATCACCCTGACCCGGTGTTTCGCGCAACGGAAAAATCATCACCCGGCGGCTCACCAAATCCTTAAATGCTGTCAAAATATGAACACTGACCCCGAGCGTGCTCATGGAGCCGGCCCGTGAAGCGCACCCGCGCTCGACACTGGTGCCTTAGCCATCCGCCCGAATGCGGGGCAACGGCAGCAACGAGGGCATTGCCGCCATAAATTGAAAACACTGCGGGCGCACCTGGGGACTCCGACGCAAACGGCAAGGCGTACGGGGTCTAGTCCGCGCATACATGCAAGGACCGAATCATCGAGAAGGCGCCGGGCAATCGGGGTCGAGACGTCCGCGACGGTGTCGTCCATGTCCGCCGCCGCACCGCGACGTGCAGCGAGAAGTTTCTCAATTGCCTCGGGCCGGGCTCCTTCTTCGCCGACGTCAACTTGTTCGACCCCGGAGTCGCGACCGCCAGCATTGATGCGGCGGAACCAACCCATACCGCGATGATTCCCAACGTCCGGTTACGGGCGTTCAAACGGGGTCAGTCCGCGCATATGTGCAAACCCTTCGAGGGGCTTTTGAGTTCGGAATTGAAGCGAGCGCCGCGGAAACGGGGAAGGAATAGTGGCAGCGGCAGTCCGCGCATGGTTGCACGGGCACACTTGGTGCACATATGCGCGGACTGACCCTGGCCTCCCGCATATGCGCGGACTGACCCTGGCCTCCCGCAGTTAAGGACCCTGCCCGCTTACCACTGCGGAACTGAAACAGATGTTCCCGCACACTACCGCGGCAAAATATCCATGCTCGGGTCGCCAGAGCATGAACTTCCACCGGACGAGCGCCCGTTCGAATTTCCGTGTCCGTATTGTCAGAGTTCCGTTGAGGCACAGGCTTCCTGGACGGGTCGCGTGGCTCCATGCCCGCATTGCAAAAACCCTATAACCATTCCGTCCTCTGCGACGGCTCGCCCACAAACCGCAGCCGTTCCCCGGCCATCTCAGCCTCCACCCGTTCAGCAGACACAACCCGTCCCGAAGACAAAACGTAAGACTTCGCCTGCTGTTTGGGTCGTTCTTTTGCTAATCGCTGCCATCGTCGGCACCGTCATCTACCGAAAGTCCGCCGCCAAGAAGCAATATATTGCGGCCCTCGAAAACGTCTTGCGCGAGGCTAACAGTGTTTCCGTGGCAACCGGTCGCGGAGTCAACAAACAGGAGTTCATCGACGCTTACAAGACCGTGACGTATGATTGGAGCCGCAAGGAGTTTGGACCTGGCAGCTCCAACAGCGAATTCGGTCCCATCCAATCACACATCCGCGATGCGATTAACGCGTGGGATGCCGTGGAAAATTGGGAGATCAAGGACGGATACCACGATGGCGGGATACCAGAGGGGTTCCATCTTGGTCAGGCTATCAGGCTGCTTCCAGACGCCATCGGTAGAGACAATTACAACCTTCTCGACCGGGACGCCGAGGCGCAAGGCAGTTCTGAATTCCCCGAGAATCTCGTGCGCAGTGGTAATACGGCAGCCTCATCCCACGTCACCTGCCGAGATTGCTATGAACAAACTCCGGCGATAACCGCAACGGCGAACAATAATGGGCGCAGCAGAGCGAGGAGCGAGCCTCGAAAACTCACTGTGCGCCAATAACGGTCGTGACAAAGACGACCCGTCTGCTTTTGATCCAGCCGTTCTGAGATTCCAAACGTCCTTTTCACGCGACGATGAAACGATCCACAATCACACTGGTCGCCATTCCATTGCTCCTCCTTGTAGGTTGCTCAAAAAAGCTTAAGGGCAGCTACAAGTGGACGGGCGCCCTTCTCGGGGCGCCAAGGCAGAATACGTATGACTTCAACTGCGATGGCAGCGTCGTGTGGACTACCATGCTCAATGAGCGCATACGCGGAACCTACGTGATCAAAGGAACCAAAGTCCTTCTCACGTTTCCCTCCGATACGGCCGAACTCGTCCAAGAAGGGGATTGCCTTATGCGCGGCGAGTCACGATTCATTCGGGAGTAGCGGGGGCATCGGGGTCAGGTCTTTGCATTCAACCTTCAATGTGAAGCAGAGGGGTCCGCACATATGTGCAGAATGGCGATTGCCGGCAGCGGGGAGTGGAACGGTGTGGAGAAGCAACGGGGTCAGTCCGCGCATATGTGCAAAACCTTCGGGGGGGCTTTTGAGTTCTGAATTGAAGCGAGCGCCGCAGAAACGGGAAGGAAAGGTGGCTGTGGCAGTCCGCGCATGTGTGCACGGGCACACTTGCGACAGATATGCGCGGACTGACCCGCGCCTGATCGGCGTTCCGGTCATTGGCAGTTGCGCGTCATGAGTCGGGGTCTGGCGGCTCGAATGGAATCCAAGACACATCAGGACTGCAACGACAATCGCGGCCAAAGCTCAGAACGGCTCGCCATGCTGTGAGGCGGTCAACGAAATAGTGCCGAGGTAAGTGCCAAGGGTTGCCGCCGGGGTCGAACACAGACCGTCTCGGTGCTGGCAGCGAGGGTTCGAGGGTCAGTCCGCGCATATGTGCAGAACGGCGGTTGACGGCAGCGGGGAGTGGCGAGGCGGGGTGACGTGTATGGCGCAAAGTGTCCGCATTGAATGGTCCGGGGTGGTTTCCACTCGATGAGATGGCGCGGGAGCGGTAAATACATGCCGGCGGGGACGCCAGCGGTCCCAGGTTTCGATCACTTCTTCTCTTTTGCCGTCTCGGGGATCTTGAGCGAGGCGAGATACGCGATGACATCGCGGATTTGATTGCGGCTCAAAATATTGGCCATCGGGGGCATGGGCGACAATGGCTTGGATTGTTTGGCGATGTCCTGCCGGTCGATCTCGATCACCGTCCCGTCCGGTTGCTTGAGACGAACTTTGTCGCCTTCTTCCCCGAGATTCGTGCCCGTGACTAATTCGCCATTCTTCCGTCTGATACTAGTCACTCCATAGCCGGGAACGACGGTGGTGCCCGGTTCGATGAGCGATTCGAGCAATTGCAGACGCGTGGCACGAGAGCCGATGCCATCGAGGGGCGGTCCGACGTCGCTGCCGGCGGCGCCTTCGAATCGGTGGCAGGCGGTGCAATTGGCCGAAATGTTGGTCAGGACCACTTCCCGCCCGGCCTTGGGATCGCCGCCCTCGAGACAAGGGTAAAAGGGATCGAGCAGTCGGTAAGCCGGGCGCGAGGCATCGAGTTTGGCGATGGCATTTGCGATGGGAAACGATTCCGAGGCGCGATTGGCGGCGGCGGTGAGGAGATCGAGTTGGGTGGCGGGCGGGACTTGCTCGAAGTTCTCGATGGCATTGGTGATGACCTTGTCTGCTTCTGGCAGAGCGACGGCACCGAGTACGCTCCACGCGGCTTGTTGCTCCTCGACGGTGCCCTTTTTCAGCAGCGCCTGCGCAGCGGCCAGAGCGCGGGGGGGATCGACTTTGGCCAGTGTCCGCAGCGCTTCCGCGCGCAAGGCGGGCGGTTCTCCTTTCGCCGATGCATCGAGCCAGCGCTCGAGCTGGGTGCGCAAAGCGACAACGTCCGAATTCTGCGTCGCGAGCAAGCGCAGCGCTTCGACACGCACGGGCGTCGGGACGCTGGCATCGCTTACGATACTGGCGGCGCGTTCCGCGGGAACGGGCAGGCCGAGCTTCATGATCATTTCGAGCGCGGCGGCGCGGAGGGCCGGTTCCTCGAGGGCCAGGAATGTACCGACCGTGCCTTGCAGGGCTTCGCGCAAGGGATCGAGCGGGCGGGCGGCCAGCACACGCGCACGGCCATCGACACGATCGAGCACTGGCGGCGTATTCCACGTGGCGAGGGCGGCCAGCGCAGCTGAGCGGACCTTTTCATTCGCCTTTTTATCGAGAGCGAACGCCGCAACGCGGGCCGCGGCTTCCGGCGTGCCAAGTCGAAGATTCGCATTGGCGGCGCGTCGCAGTGCGCCCTCGGTGGCGTCAGCGGGTGCTTTCGCCAGCCATTCCGCGAGGTGGGGCAGGGCGTCGGGAATGCCGAGATCATCATAAATGGCAAGGGCGGCTTCGGCGGCGAGACGTGGATCAGGATCATCGAGAAACGCGGTCACGTCGGTGGATCGTTGTCGTGCCAATGCGAGGAGGCAGGCGCGACGAAGGCTGGCATCGCCGTCTTTGGCGGCGCGCGTGAGTTCGGCCGGCGAGGCGCACCCCGCCAGACCGGTCACGATGGCGTGCCGCATCCAGGGATCACCATCACCGTGCGCTTTCGCGGCGGAGAGCAATGGTTCGGTGGCGGACGGGAGCTTCATGCGTCCGGCGGCCAGCGCGGCTTGGAAGCGGGCGCGCGGTTGAGGATCGGAAATCAATTTGATCACCGCGCTGGCGAGAGCGGCATCCTCCGGACCTTCGGCGATGATCTTTGCTGTCTGGGCTCGGACCTCGGATTCGGAATCGGCGCACAGCTTTTGCAGCGTGGTTGAATCGGCCCATTTTTCCCAACGCAGTCCCTGTCCCAGGCCCCAGATCGCGTGGAGCCGGGCCAGGAGCGGGGTTTTCGTGTCGAGCGCAACGTTCCGCAACGTTTTCCATTGGCCGGTGCGGGCGAGTTGGAATTGCGCACCCTCGCGCAGGCGGACATCGGCGTGACCGAGCAGCTTGCGAAGTTGCGGTTCCTTGAGCTTGGAAAATCCTTCATGCAAGCGCGTGCGCACTTCCTCGCGCATCGGATCGCGATCGGCTTCCGGCACATCGAGCGCCCAGATGGCGCCTTTCTGGTTCAGCGGATAGCCGCCGGCCCAGTCCGCGAAAAAGAGGCGGCCATCGGGTCCCCAACTCATGCCGATGCCCATGATGCCGGTGGAGACGGGCACGTCCTCGGCGAGTTTCCAGGCGGCGCCGTCGGGTTCGAGCCGGAGCGCATTCATTTTCCCCGACGGAAACTGATCGAGAAAAAACCAGCCGCGCCAGCCCTCGGCGAGCGCGGTGCCTGGATTGTAAACAAACCCCGCAGGGCCGTCGTGCGAATTGGCGATGGGCGGCGTGATGAAAAACGGCTGGGCGGGATTCTCGGGCTGCCAGCGGCCTTCGTCCATCCACGGGCACCAATCGCTTCCCATGTATTGAAAGCCGCAGCGCCAGCCGGAGTCGCTGCCTTCGGTGATGAAAACGAGACGCTCCTTCTCGCCCGGTTTGTCGGCGTCGTTGTCCACCCCGAAAAGGTCGCCGAACTCGTTGAAAGCGGTCTCCTGCACATTGCGCAGCCCGTGGGCGAAGACTTCGAATTTCGATCCGTCAGGTTCGCAGCGAAGAACGGCTCCCTCGTTCGGGTAGAAAAACTGTTTGCCGTCCTGCGTCGTCACATTCACGCCCTTGTCACCGATGCTCCAATAAATCCGTCCATCGGGACCGACCCGCAGCCCGTGCATGTCGTGGCCCGCGTAGGCGATGTGAATGCCAAAACCGTGGACGATGCTTTCGCGGGTGTCGCTCTGGCCGTCATCGTTCGTGTCCTGCAGGCGCCAGAGATCCGGTGCGATGGTGGCATAAACCGAGCCGTCGAAAGCGAGCACGCCGGCCGCGATCCCGGTCACCTCGGTGTTGAAATCCTCGGCGAAGGTCGTGATCTGGTCGGCCTTGCCGTCCCCATTGGAATCGACGAGCCGATAGATGCGCTCGGTGGGAACCATGAGATCGCGCCAGTCAATCGAGCCATCCTGATTGGCGTCGGTCAGCGGACCTTTGGGCTTTGAACCCGGCGCCAGCGCCCGGTGGAAAAATGCGCGTTTCCCATCGACGGATTCGAGCGCCTGATCATCAGGAATCCAATCAGTCCACTCCCGGATATCCAGATCGCCGACTTTCCGGCGCGTGGTCGAGGTGGCAAAAACGCGGCCCTGGTTATCGACCGAGCACGCGACGGGATCGGGGACATTGATATCAGCCGACCATTTCTCCGCGGTCAGTTTGGGTCGATCCGCGGCGAACGCAGGGCTCGCGAAACAACACGTGGCAAGGATGAGCGACAGGGTGGGGGTGAATCGGGCGTTCATACGGACGCCCCACGATGACGCCACGGCGCGGATCAGTCGCGGAAAATTTCGACGAAGCGTCTGGAAGTGTCTCCTTCTTCCTCTCCTTCATCAGCACGGCGATGAAACTCAGGAGAATCGACACGCGATTCGGATCCTCAGTCTTTGTCGCGGTCGTTCGTTTTGTCTTCGGTTTCGAGGACCTTTCCATCGCCTCCCACGACGACTTCCGTCCGTTTGCCCTTCACGGAAATCAGGGCTTCGAATTTCATCTTTCCCCCCTCTTTCACGCTCTCGAGTTTTTCAATTTTTCCGCCAGCGGCCTTGTCTTCGATGGTTTTTCGGGCCTTGGACGGCACGTCGGCGATGGCGATCGTTTGCTCTTCGCTCACCGTCTGGCCGGCTTCATCGACCGTGACTTCGCGCACACCGCCTTTGGCTTTGAAGCTGGCCTCGAACACCACTTTCCCGTCGTCGGTCTCTTTCGAGACGTGCTCGATCTTTGCGTCGCCGGCGTGCTTGCGCAGCGCTTCCGCGGCTTTCGCAGGAATCTTGTCGAGGGAGGTATCCTGTTCTTTGTTTTCGGCCGCGAGGAGGGTGAGAATCGTGAAGACCGAGATGGCGAGGAGGGAGGTTAATATTTTCATAAATTCAGATCGTGAACCGGCGACATGAAACTGTCGAAACGGCTCGGATGACAAAATCGTAATATTGAGGGCGCGGAGGGGGGTCGTGCAAAGGGCGTTGACACTTCCTGAACGAGCGAACCGTTGGCGAACCGATCGAGGGGAGGCGTGCGCGGCATTCGTCTCGATCCGCACGCGCTGCGACCACCGTGCGTCGCGCGGTGGTGGCGATGGTTTTGTTCCCCGCCTTGATCGTGGTCTCACCAAACTGTCATTCGCCGCCGACACGTTTCGTCATTCAGGCGCGCTTCAGTCCGCCGGAATCATGCATTGCCTCTCCACCCGATCACGCCGCTTCATGGGCGCCTTCATCATCACGGCCTGCGCCGCCACTGCGCACGCCGATCTTGTCCTCGAAACCGAAACCGCCGAGCTCGGCAAAAAAGGGGCAATGCGGGATCAGCGTCGCCATGCAATTCGAGCGGGAGAAAGATGGCAGCCGAACCGCCTTCACGCTCAATCAATTTGAGTACGCCATCACCGACCGCGCAGAGATGCTCATCGAGCCGTTCTTCGTGGAGTGGCAGAATCCCAAGGAGGGAAAATCATTTCACGGCATGGGAGATCTGGAGATCACGCCGTCCTATATGGTGGTGCTGGACGAAGAGAAAAGCTGGGTCCCCGCGGTCGTGCTGGCCTTCAAACTGAAAGTTCCCACGGCGAAGAATCCTGAAATCGGCACCGGCGAGTACGACTACTATCCCTACGTCATCTTCGGCAAAAAGCTCGGCCACTGGATTTTCAATGCGAACTTCGGTTACAACTTCATCACCTCGCCCGCGGACGAGCCGTTGGAGAACCAGTGGATCTACGACTTCTCCGTCGAGCGCGAGATCACTGACAAATGGAGCGTCTATGCGGAAATCTTCGGGAACAGCATTCCGGCCGTGGGCGAAAAGGCGACGTTTTCCGGCGCCGTCGCCACGGAGTATCGGTTCACAAAAAATTTCAATGCGTTCGTCAGCGTGGGCTACGACACCGATCACCTCTTCAACGTGCGTCCGGGATTCAACATCGAATTCTAAAGCACTGGAACGCTCTGCCGGTTCATGCCCCCGCTCGAAATTTTACTTTTGACTCCCAATGGCCGATGCCGTTCCCCATCATGCGCCGCCCCATGATTCCGCGAACGTTCCTCCCCCTGCTGCTCGTGATCATCTGCGCGGGCTGCGCGCAGTATCGGCCGAGCCCGATTGACGCCGCGCGGAGCGCCGACCAACTAACGAGTCGCCGCCTCGGTGGAAAAACGTGGACCTTGAAAACGCTCACGGGCCAGGCGCTCGCCAACAGCGCCGACCTCGCCGTGGCCCGCGCGCAGTACGAGACGGCGCACGCCGCGCTCCGCACGGCGGGCGAGCGGCCGAATCCGGCCATCGCGCTCTCGCCGCTCGTCGTGACGCCCTTCAACGCGTGGATCGAGGGAACCTATGGCGTGACGTTCGACTGGACCTTTGAAACGGCCGGCAAGCGTTCGCGGCGGATGGACGTCGCGAGCGCGCAGGCCCGGGGCGCCGCGGCGCAAGTCATCGAGGCAAACTGGAAAGTCCGCGCCGCGGTGCGCAAGGCGATGCTCGATCTGTACGTCGCCGAACGCCGCGCGGCGTTGCTGGACGAAGCCTTGGCGAAACAGACTGAGGCCGTCAAACTCATCGACGACCGGATCAAAGCCGGTGCGGCTTCCGTGCTCGAAATTGCGCAGCCGCGCCTGCTCGCCGCGCAACTCCGGCTGCAAGCCTCTGATGCCGCGAGGTCCGCCGCCCTCGCCCGTGCCGCCCTCGCGGAATCGCTGACGATGGGGACGAGCGGACTGGCCGGCGCGAACTTTTCCTTCGCCGCGTTTGAGGGCGTGCCAGGCGCGCGCCCCGCACCCCGCAAGGCCGCGCTCACCCATCGCGCCGACGTGATCGCCGCGCTTGCCGACTACGCTGCGGCCGAGGCCGCGCTGCGTCTGGAAATTGCGAAGCAGTATCCGGACATTCAACTGAGCCCCGGCTATGAACTCGACAGCGGCCAAAACAAATGGGGCCTTGGCATCGGCCTGACGCTCCCCATCCTCAATCAAAACAAGGGCCCGATCGCCGAGGCCGAGGCGAAGCGCCAGGAAGCCGCCGCGAAGTTCAATGCCGTGCAGGCGCGCGTGCTCGCCGATTGCGAGCGCGCCGCTGCCGGCATCGCCGCCGCGCGTGCCAAGCTGGCGGTGATCGACCAACTGCTCGCCGAGCAAGGCCGGCAGATCGAAAGCTTGCAGCGCATCGTGGCCGCCGGCGAAGGCGACAAGATCGGGCTCGTCAGCGCCGAGGTCGAACGGGCCACCACGCTCGTCTCGCAACTCGACGCGCTCGCGGAGCTGCAAGCCGCCCTCGGAGCGATGGAGGAAGCCACCCAGACACCGAACGAAAAATGAAGAAGCTCACCCATTTCATCCTCACATTTTGTGTGCTCATCGGCTCTCGGCTGGACGCTCTGGATCGGCGTGCGCAAGCAGAGGGAAAAGCCGGCCGACGAGGAAGGCGCCGCTGCGGAGGCCGCGCCGGCCGAAGAGGACAAGCCGCAGGATTTCGTTGTGACTCTCGAGAAGGAGAAGTGGCAGGCGCTGGACATCAACAAGGGCAAGCCGGAGAAGACCGAGCTCCAGCCGCAGCGCATGGCGTTTGGCCGCGTACTGGATCCCACGCCCCTCGTGACGCTGGACGGCGAACTGGCCGCCGCCGAGGCGGCGCTCGCTGCTTCACGTGCGGAAAACGAACGCACGCAAAAGCTGCTCGCCGCCGGTGAGAATACGTCGCGCAAAGCCGCGGAAACCGCGGAGGCGCAATTCCTGGCCGATGATATCAAGGTCGACGGCCTGCGCCGCAGCGCGCGGCTGGAATGGGGCGAAGCGATCTCCTCGCTCGATGCAACGAAGCGGCGTGAATTCGTCGAGGAACTCGTGCGTGGCGATAGCGCGCTCATTCGGGTGGACATCCTCCCCGGAGACGCGCTCGCCGAACCGCCGAAGTCCGCGCGCGTCCTCGTGCTGGGCCGCGAACAGCAGCCGATCGAGACGACCAACATCACGCCCGCGGCGGACGTTGATCCGAAGACCCAGGCACAGGGATTCATCCTGCGCGTGGACCAGCCGCCTTTTCCATTGCGCCCCGGCATGGCACTTACGACCTGGCTGGGGCTGCCGGAGAAGCCGCGCGCCGGCTTTGCCATCCCCCGCTCCGCGGTGCTGCGGCACGACGGAAGCGCGTGGGTCTATGTGCAGGAGGACGAGGAAAAATTCGTGCGCAAACCAGTGACACTGGACACGCCATTGGACGGGGAAAAAGGATGGTTTGTCGCCGAAGGGGGCGGCGTCAAAGCCGATGATTTGCTCGTGACAAGCGGTGCGCAATCGCTGTTGAGCGAGGAACTGAAAGCGCAAGGGGGCGGGGAGCCAGACTGATGCTGAGGTTCATCGTCCAGATCTCGCTGCGCCACCGCGGCATCGTCATCGCGCTCGCGTTCGCGCTGCTGGCGTGGGGCAGCTACGTGGCATCCCGCGCGCCGCTCGACGTCTTCCCGGAGTTTGTCGCGCCGCAGGTCACGATCCAGGCGGAAGCGCCGGGGCTTTCGGCCGAGCAGGTCGAAGTTCTGGTCACGCGGCCCATTGAGAGCGCCGTGAATGGTGCGTCAGATCTCGAATCCGTACGCTCTGAAAGCATCCAGGGCTTGAGTGTCGTCACCGCCGTTTTCAAGGACGGCTCGAATATTTACCTCGCCCGCCAGGCCCTCGCGGAAAAGCTCGGCACGCTCGCGCGGCAGCTTCCCGATGGCGTCCGCGCGCCGACGCTTTCGCCGCTGACATCCTCGACGATGGACCTGCTGAAGATCGGGCTCGTCTCGGACAAAATGTCGGGACGCGAGCTGCGCACATTCGTCGATTGGACGCTGAAGCCGCGGTTGCTCGCCGTGCAGGGGGTGGCGCACGCGAACGTCTTCGGTGGCGAAGTCGAGCAACTCCAAGTGCAGGTGCTGCCGGAAAAACTCGCCGCCTTCGACCTGACGATGACCGACATCCTGGAGGCCGCGAAGCTCGCGACCGGCGTGCGCGGCGCGGGCTTCATCGATACGCCGGGCCAGCGCATCGTCATCCAGACCGAGGGCCAGATGTTCTCGCCCGAAGAACTGGGCGAGGTCGTCCTGCGCAAAGGCGCGCCGGTGGTGCGGATGCGCGATGTCGCCCGCGTCACGCTCGGTGCGGAGCCGAAATTCGGCGAAACCCTCATCATGGGCGGACCCGGCGTGCTCATCACGATGGCCAGCCAGTACGGCGCCAACACGCTCAGCGTCACGCACGCGCTGGAGGATGCACTCGCGGAATTGAAGCCGGTCTTTGCCAGCAAGGGCATCAAGGTCTTTCCGGCCCTGCACCGGCCCGCGACCTTTATCGAAACCGCGCTCGGGCACGTGCAGGATTCGCTGCTCATCGGTGGCGCTCTCGTCGGCATCGTGCTGATCCTTTTCCTGTTCGATCTGCGCATCGCGTTTATCTCGTTTATCTCGATCCCGCTGTCGTTGCTCACCGCGGTTCTGATCCTCGATTGGTTCGGCGTCTCGCTGAATACGATGACGCTCGGCGGCTTCGCGGTTGCCATCGGGGTGGTAGTGGACGACGCGATCATTGACATTGAAAACATCCTGCGGCGTCTGCGCGAAAACGCCGTGCTTCCTGTGCCCAGGCCGCTCTGGCGCGTGGTCCTCGACGCCTCGCTCGAGGTCAACAACTCGGTGGTGTATGCGACCTTCATCGTCGCCGTCGTCTTCCTGCCGGTGCTGACGATGTCAGGTTTGCAGGGCCGCTTCTTCGCGCCGCTGGGTGTCGCGTTCATTCTGTCGATTCTGGCGTCGCTCGGCGTCGCGCTCACCGTCACGCCCGCGATGGCGCTCGTCTTTCTCAGTCGCGCCAAGGCGCACGACGAACCGCGCTGGGTGACCTTTTTGAAATCGGTGCATCGCGACTGGGTGCTGCTCTTCGCCCGCTCGCCGCGCATCACGGTGCTCATCGCGCTTGCCCTCGTCGGTGGCGCGTGCCTGCTCGTGCCGTTCTTTGGCGGCGAACTCCTGCCGGAATTTCGCGAAGGTCACTTCGTCATTGGTGTGAAAGCGCGGCCCGGCATGTCGATCGAGGAATCGCTGCGCACCGGCAAGCGCCTTTCCGACATGATGCTCGCGAACGAACACATCGCCACCGTCGAGCAGCAGGTTGGCCGCGCCGAGGCGGGCGAGGATACCTGGGGGCCGAACCAAAGCGAATTTCACGTCGAGCTCAAACGCGGCACGACGCCCGAAGAGGAAGTCGAAACGCAGGCGTTTTTGCGCGATATGCTGGGCGAGATTCCCGGCATTCAAAGTGAAGTGCTCACCTTCCTTGGCGACCGCATCGGCGAGACGATCTCGGGCGAGACGGCGAGCGTGGTCGTGAATGTTTTCGGCGAAGACCTCGATCAGATCGATGGCGTCGCGCGGCAGATTTCCGCCGAGCTATCCGCCGTGAAGGGCAATGCCGACGTGCAGGTGAAAGCCCCGCCCGGCGCGCCGGTGCTGGCCGTGCATCTGCGCCCGGAGCGGCTCACGCAATTCGGCTTCCGCCCGCTGGAAGTTCTCGAAGCCATCGAGACTGCGTTCCAAGGCGCGGACGTGGCGCAGATGGTCCGCGGCAATCGCATCCACGAACTCGCCGTCATCCTGGCCGACGAAGCGCGGCGCGATCCCGAGACCGTCGGCGACCTGCTCCTCACGAACGGCGACGGACTGCGGATGCCGCTGCGCCAGCTCGCCGACGTCGAGCTGACGAATGGCCGCCCGAGTATTCAGCACGACGGAGCTCGCCGCCGCCAGACCGTGACGTGCAACGTCGAGAATCGAGACGTTTCCAGTTACGTCGCCGAGGCCCGCCAGCACGTGGAGGAAAAGGTGAAGCTGCCCAGCGGCGTGTATCTCGAATGGAGCGGCGCGGCCGAGGAACAGAAAAAGGCGAAGCGCGAACTCATCATCCATTTCAGCGTCGCTCTCGTTGGGATCCTCATCCTGCTCTCCCTGGTCTTTCGCCGCGCCAGCCACGTCGCGCTCGTGCTCGCCAACATCCCATTCGCGCTCGTCGGCGGCGTGCTCGCGGTTTTCGCCAGCGGCGGGTCCACATCGATCGGCTCGTGGGTCGGCTTCGTCACGCTTTTCGGCATCAGCACCCGGAACTCAATCATGCTCATTTCGCACTATGAACATCTCGTGGAGAAAGAGGGCTGTGTCTGGAATCTCGAAACCGTCGTGCGCGGTGCGGGCGAGCGGCTCGTGCCGATTCTCATGACCGCGCTCGTGACCGCGCTCGGGGTGCTCCCGCTTGCGCTCGGCAGCGGCGAGGCGGGCCGCGAAATCGAAGGCCCGATGGCCATCGTCATCCTCGGCGGACTCATTACCAGCACTGCGCTGAATCTGCTCGTCCTCCCCGCGCTCGCGTGGAAATGGGGCCACTTCAGCGCCGACGAAGGCGCAATGGACGTGCCGTAATCGGTCTCCTGCCGGAGCGTGGTACATTCGCCAAGGTGGAGGGGATCTGCATGCCGCGAGCCGATCCATTGAGTAGCGTAATGCGTCGCTGCGACCGGCTCAATTTCCGCTCCGCGTTCCGTCGGCGACGTGCTTTGGCGCGGGATCGCGATCGGGTTGCTCGTGTCCGCGCTGTGGCGGCTGGCCTCCACCGCGGCGGAAAGCGCCGCGTTACTCTTCTCGCCCTGTGCCACCGATTTGATGCTCTTCAATCCGAAAACCGAAACGAACTGCTACATCGTCCTCGCGCCCGCGATCGCCATGTTCGCCGTCCACCGTGGGTTCAGCGTCGGATGGGATCGCGAGAGCCGGCATTTGATCGCGCTGTCTTCACTCGGCGGACTGCGACTCCGCCCACGAAACCCGCATCGTCAGCAGGGTATTCGCACCGAGAATGGGCGTGAGACGGAGGCCGAGGAGGCGGGCGATTTCCGCGGCGAGCGCGAGGCCGAGGCCGGCGTGCGTCGAGTCGGCACGCGCGGGATCCTTGCGCCAGAAACGCTCGCCGAGGCGCTGCATGTCGGCGGGCAAAAGATTAGTGGGGCCGTTGGTGATCGTGAAGTCGCGCGCGTCGGCGTGGATGTCGATGAGGCCGCCGGCGCTGGTGTAGTCCACGGCGTTGGCGAGGAGGATGCGCGCGAGGCGGGCGAAGAGTGCACCGTCGGTTTCGACGATGAATCCCGCGGCGGCGTGGCACTCGAGCGCGACGCCGCGGGCGCACGCACGGGGTTCGTATTCACGGTGCAGTGTGGTGACTAGCTGGCCGATGTCCACGGGCAGGCGCTCAATCGGCTGGCCGCCGCTCTCGCAGCGTGCGATGAGGAGCAACGCGGAGACGGTGGCGTCCATCTGGCTGGCGATCTCGCGCGCGTCGTGGAAGAAGGCGGCGGTCTCGGTGTCGGCAACGGGAATCGTCGCGCCGACATCGGCGAGGGTGCGAAGTTCGGCGATGGGCGTGCGAAGTTCGTGGGCGACATCGGCGCTGAAACGGCGCTCGCGAGCGAAGGCGCTTTCGAGCCGGGCGAGGAGGTCGTTTAGGCGCGCGGCTATCGGCGCGAGTTCCGAGGGAATTCGCTCCGTCGAAAACCGTTCGGCGAGATGCCCGGCGTCGAGACGCGCGGCAAGGTCGGAAAATTCCACAAGCGGAGCCAGGCCCGCGGCGAGCGTGCGGCGGACGATGAGCGCGATGAGGACGATGCCGGCGGCGCACGCACCGGCGAGTTCCAGCGCGAGCCGGCGGAGTTGCGCGGCGATGGAAGTGGTGTCACCTGCGACCACGACGATTGCGCCCGGCGCATCGGCGGCCGGCGCGATTTCTGGATCAGGCGTTTCGCCGGCGCGCTCGGTTTCGACCTCGGGCGCGACGCGGAGACCGATGGCGCGCGCGGGCGCGCCGTCGGCCAGAGCGAGATCACGGAACTCGCCATCCGCGCTCGCGAAACGCGGAAGATCGGCTGAGCCCAGCGAGTGCGAACGTTCAAGGGGGCGGTCACTTTGCTCCAGCCAAAGTTCAAAAAAGTATCCGCCCACCCGCCGCTCAAACTCGGGCATGAACTCGCCCTTGTAATCGAACTCCACGCGCCCGCCGGATTCCCAATCCAGCAGCGCCACGAGCCCGGCGGCGCGGGCGCGGAGGCCGTCATCGAACTGCGCGATGAGTAACGCGCGGGCGCGGGCATAGACGGCAAAGCTGAGCGCGGCGAGCAGCAGCGCGCCGGCGGCGATGAGGACCAGCGTGAGGCGCGTGCGGATGCTCGCGGTCATGGGGCGACGTCATCGAGCACGTAGCCGTGCCCGCGTCGTGTGTGCAGCAGCGGCGGGGTGCCGGGCGGCTGGATTTTGCGGCGCAGCGAATACACAGCGCTATCGACGGCGTTGCTCATCAGTTCAGCATATTCATCGTAGAGATGCGCCTCGATATTCGCGCGCGAGACGACTTCGCCGCGCCGCAGGGCGAGGAGTTCGAGGAGACGGTATTCGCGTGGCGCCAGGACCAGCATCTGGCCGGCGCGGGTGACGGATCGCGCGGCGCGGTCGAGGACGAGGTCGCCGATTTCCAGACGCGAATTTTTTTGCCCGTAGGCGCGGCGGGCGAGCGCTTCGACGCGCGCGAGCAATTCCTGAAAAGCGAACGGCTTCGGCAAATAATCGTCCGCTCCCGCGCGCAGGCCGCGCACGCGATCGTCCACCGCATCGCGCGCGGTGAGCACCAGCACATGCGTGCCGGCGCAGGCGCTGCCGCCAGTCCGAAGCTGGCGCAGCACCTCCAGTCCACCGAGGCCCGGCAACATGAGATCGAGCAGGATCACGTCGTAGGTAAGTTCGCGCGCCTTCCACAGCCCGTCATCGCCGTCGGCCGCCACATCCACCACGTACCCTGCGCGCCGAAAGCCCGCCGTGAGCGAACGGCGCAGGCGTTCCGAATCCTCGATGATGAGCAGGTGCACGGGCGAAGTCTGCGCAAGTGTACGGCCTCCGGGCAACCCTGCACCCGGAGGTCGTCCATGCGTTTCGCGATTGGTGTTACTTCGTCTCGTCTTTCTCGTCCTCTTCCTCCGGCTTCACTTTTCCATTCTGGTCGAACTCGACTTCGTTCTTCTTGCCGCCAGTCTCGAACTCCGCCTCGTAGGTCGTCGCGTCGTCTTCCTTGATGCGCTCGATCTTGAGCACCTTGCCGCCCTTGGCGTGCGCCTCGATCGCGGCGCGCACCTTGGCTGGCGCGTCGGCGAGCGCGATGACTTCTTCCTCGCTCTCGATCTTGCCCGCAGCGGTCACGGACACTTCGCGCATTGCGTGGCCCGAACCTTTGATCGTCGCTTCATAGACGACTCCTTTCTCACCTTTCTCGACGACAACCTTTTCGATCTTGCCTTCGCCGGCGAATTTGTTGATCGCGGCGAGCGCGGCGGCGGGCACCTTGTCCTGCGCGATGGCTTTGCCTTCGTCTTCCGCGCGGGCAGATGAAAGCGAGGCGGCTCCCGCGCACAACACGGCGAGGGTGGTGATGGTAATGTGATAATTCATGGTTTGGTTCGTTTGAGGTTTGTTTGTTCCGCGCTCACGGGAGTGAACGCTGGCGAGATCATACCCGACGGAAATGACGAAAAGATGATCGCGTTCGACAAATCACGCGGCGGGGAAGGCATCACTCTGCTTTGCGCCGCCGCCACATTTTCAGTCGCTCGACGAGCACATCCACCGGCACGCACAGCAGAGGAATGATGACGATCCAGGCCGGAGCGAAGTAGCGGGGATTCACCTGCGAGACGATGAAGACGCCGAAAAGATAGCTGGCGGCGATCACCGTCCAGACTCCGATCGTGCCCCGGTAGGCCGGGAGCCAGGACAGCGCGGCGCCGATCAGCAACCACCAGCCGAGCGCGGTCGGTCGCGCCCGGGTGAGGCGACGTTCGCTTTTCGGTCCGTCGGGCATTTTGACGAAATCCAGCGAGTGACCGACGGCGCCCATGAGGGCTCTGAAAGTGCCGCGCGACCCATGAGTGAGGGTGAGGATCGAGCCGGTCCTGAAACTCAGCGTAGGGCGGCAGCTGATCGCCCGGTGAGAATCCGAAGGCCATCCGCACCCGGTTGCGCGGGTCCCGCTCGCCCTCGGCGTAAAAGTGCTCGGTGCGGGTGCGGAAGTAGGCACCGGTGAAACGGTCCAGGCGAAAGGCGGACAGATTCGCCGAGGCGATCACGCGCTGCAGTCCGAAGCAGGCAAACATTCCTGGACGCGCCTTGATGCCTTCCAGCGCGAGATCCATGTAGAGTGCAGTTTTCTGTTTGGAATCATTTGGCAGCGCCCGCCAAAGTGGCCCCGCGTTGTGCCGGGCGGGGTTTTGGAGGAACTCGAACGGTACGTCGTCCTGCAGGTAATAGACATCCGCCGAGTCACGGAGCGGCTCGACCAGGTCGCGAATTTCGCGTTTGTAGTCTGCGTGCGCCGGCGTCTCCAGCTGGGTGAGGGGAAAGGCGGCGGTGTAGAGCAGCCAGGCGCCTTGTTTCTTCGAGCCGGCCGTGAGCGAAGCGGCGAAGACGGCGGCCAGCGCGATGGATTGCCGCCAATCGAGGCGTCGCCACGCCCCGACGAGCAGGAGCCCGCAGATTACGCCTGGCCAGGCGAAGCGCCCGGACGGCTTGGTGAGAACAAAGGCGGCCAATGGTACGAGGAAACACCAGAAAAGCCGTCGCGAACGCGCGAGGTTCGGTTCATCCACCCACGCCACCCATCCCGCGAAGCTCCACAGCAGCGCGGCGAAAAAGACCGTCTCACCGAGGAGCTCATGTTCATACCACACGATCACGGGGAGGGCGGAATAGAGCAACGTCGCCGGGACGATCCACAATTTCCAATGTCGCATCGTCTTGCGGATCAGGTAGGCGAGCGGCCAGAGCGAGGCGATTCCAAGGGCGTGCTGAAAAACGGCGAGCCAGCGCAGCACCGGACCCGGCAGGATTGCCACGGGCGTCAAGAGGAGCGGATAGAGATAGCGGCGCTTCTCATTAAGACTGATCGCGTGGTCCGCGATGAGCCGGTGCGCGAAGCTAAAATAGGACCGCGAATCCGCTCCCCAAAAAGCATAGGGAAGATAACTGATCAGCGCCGTGCGGAGAAGCGTTCCGGCGACGAATGCGGGCAGGCACCACAGCAGCGCGTCGCGCACGATCGGATGGCGGCGGAAAAATCCGCGGTGCGGTGCAATGGCGGCGAGATTCACAACTGAAAGAAAACGGTGTTGCTCGCGGGCCGGCCGGCTCCGTCATTGCGGCGCGTCGAAGCTGGCGTGAAAACCCGTGCATCGCACCGCCTTCGCGCTCGTGTGGAATTTCACTTCCGCCCGGCACTGCTCCGCGCCGGAGGGAATCTGGACGGCGAAAAAGTCCTTCCCTCCTTCGGGGTAAAAGATCGGCTGAAATCGGACCACTTCGGGCGGGCCATCGCTGAGCGAGAAGTCGAGCTTAACCGTCAGCGGTTCCACCGTTGGTGAGGCGGCTTCCATTTCAAACGTGACGACCTGGCCGCGCATCGTCGCCGGGATTTTCCAGGTTCGCGTGAGGACCTTTCCGTTTCGAGACGTCCACGATGCCGGGAGCGAGGGCAGGAAGCCGCTGAACTCCGGAGAGTTCGCGGAGAGTTCGCGCGCCGCCGGCATTTCCGGTGTCCTCCGGCGGTAGAAAACCATTTCCGCGCCTTCACCTTTGACGAGCGCCCCGGACGGTGTCCAATCGCGCTCCGGGTGGTCGAAATACGTTGCCAGCGGCGATTGCGACCGGGAATGGCCGTGTTCGATCCGCTTGCGTTCATTGAGCCACGCATGTTTCCGAAGATACCAAAATTCATCGCACCCGGCGGCCTGGTTCTCCAGCGCCGGATCATGGAAAAGTATTTCCTTTGGTGCGACCCAGTCGAAACTCTGTGCGGCCTCCGGATCGACGAGCCAGGCCACGTCGCGCATCGCTTGATGGGAAAAAATACGGGTTCCATCGGGCAACCCAGCCATGTGCCACCGGAGGTCGCGCGTGAATCCGAGATCGAAAAAAGGACGCGTGGAATAAATGGCGAGAACAGCCAGGGACGCCATCCCGATCGGCACGGGGTGGCGCGCCAGCCTCGGCACGACACCGGACTTCCGGACCCACTCGCAGCTGGCCAGCCAGCGCCCCGCCGCGACCGCGCCCATTCCGACAAGCACCGACATGGGCAGCGCGACGACGGCGAGATAGCGAAAGGTGCTGCCGATCAACGGAAGGACCGGATGAATGCTTTGCACGGCGCAACTGTATTCAAGATAGAGGACGCCGAACCACACGACGACCAGACGCCCGGCCAGCCCCCATTGTCTCCACCCCGTCCAGAGTCCTGCGCAGGCCAGCACCGCATAGACCGGGGCCAGACGATTACCCCGGAAGAAACCGTTCAGGTAACGAGTGGGGAGGCGCCAGGGAGACATCTCGGTCACGTCTTTAGCCCGGGCGGCACCGAGATTCGCATGGACACTGTGCAGCCAGTCGCCGCAGACGGAATGATAGACTGCGCACTCGACCAGAAAGAACGTCAAACCTGCCGCCGCCGGAACCAGCAGCCACGGCCAGCGCCTCGGAAAGGCAAGGAGCGTCGCCGCGACCAGCACGGGCGCGATGAAGACGCCGGTGGCACGATTGGAGAAAGCGAGCCCGATTGCCAGGCCAGACACAACACCGTACAGCACAGCCCGACCCGAAGTCAGCGCGTGCATCATGGCCCACCATGCGAGGAGTGCACACCCGCCAAAGACTCCTTCGGAAAGATCCGGCATCGGCCGCGATATCACAGCGTCGAGCAAGGGTATAAAGAGCAATGCGAACGCGCACGTCCAGGCGCCCGCGGCCGTGCGAATGACAATGCGGCCGAAGGTGAACGCCAGGGCTGCGGCCCCTGCGAGATACATCATCGGCACGCAGTAATAGGAAGCGAGGCCCGGCCCGAAGCAGCTCTGCCAGAGCCAGGTTACGCCCCAGACCGGCCAGCGGAGATCGTGAAAACTGTGCAGATGCCAGGCCGCCCCGCCGCTCTCGCGGAGATTGAAAGCTAGACTCCAGTATGTCAGGTCGTCGCCAAATCCAGGTTCGCGGATGAAGAGCGCGCACACGGCCAGCGCCAGGACGAACAGCGCCGCATAGTGTTTCCACCAACCACCCCGGGTCGGATGGGCAACCGGCAACATATTTAGTGTCGAATTGGATCGAGCGAGCGCGGTCACGGGTTGCTACATTGGCTGACGCTTGATGACGGCACGATGACGCCGGCCTTTACACTTTCGTCAGGAATCGTTCGCTCCTCCTCCGCGACGCGCCGTCGAAACCCTCCGGTTGGCTCCGAGGACCGACCCGTCGCGACGCCGTCCCGCCAGCTGCGGCCGCGAACGGAACGCGCCGGCCCGGATCGCGGGAGGACTGCGGGCCGGAAAATACTTCCGGGTTTTTCCGTTCAATTCTTAACCAATTCGTCATCGGTAACGCACCGTCGTGTCATTTCCGCTGCGTCCATTTCGGAAAACTGATGAAACCCTTCCTTGCACATTGATCGCCAGATCCGACGAAAGCGTGGGCGGCGGTTCGGCGCGTCCGCCACACTTGGTCGTGAATTCGTGCGAGACAATTCCGTGCCAGGGGAGCCCGCGTCCGGCAATCTTCCCTTCCAATCCATCCATGAAAAAAACCACTGCTCCCTACCTCGCTGCTCTCATTCTCTGCGCCTGGCCTTCACGGGCTCATTGCGCGCTGCTGACCGCGGAACCACCGATTGCTGTTCCCGGGGCCAAAGGCGGATTCGACTTCATCGAAATCGATGCGGTCGCCCGTCGGTTGCTGGCCAATCACACGAAAAACGGGACGTTTGATGTCTTCGATCTGGACTCCGGCAAGCTCCTTAAAAAATGTCCGACCGGTGCGGCGCAAGGCGTGGCGGTAGATGAAAAGGGAGGCAAATATTATGTTGGCGTGAGCAAGGAAAAGAAGCTCGTCATTATCGACGCCAAAACACTGGAGAAGACCGGCGAAGTGGCGCTGGCTGGTCCGGCAGACGATGCGCTTTTTGATCCTAAAAACGGCCTGGTCTATGTTTGCCACGATGACGGGAAAGATGTTTGGGTTATCGACCCAGCTGCCGGAAGTGTCCTGGCCAGTGTCGCGATCGGGGAGGCCCCCGAAGTTCTCGTCTATGACGCCGGGGCGGACCGCATCTATCAAAACATTAAGTCCACTTCGCTTGTTTCGGTCATCAATCCGACAACGAACAAAGTCGAAAGCGAGTGGTCCGTGGCGCCGGCCACCGGCCCACATGGACTTGCCTTCGACGGCGCCACGCATCGCCTGTTCGCCGCCGGTGCGAACGGAAGGCTGGTCGTTCTTGGTTCCGCGAATGGCAACCCCATCGTCGACCTCACGATCCCGACGGGCGTCGATCAAATCGCGATCGACCCCGCCCTCAAGCTCATTTATTGCCCGAGCCGAAACGGAAGCATCACGATTATTCGCGAAACAGACACCGGTGCCGAACTCGCCGGAGAGGTTCAAATCGCCAAAGCCTGCCACTCCGTTGCCGTCGACCCAAAGACGCATGCGGTCTGGATCGCCTACGCGGATGGCGAGCACAGTTTTGTTCAGCGCCTGACACCCGGGCCGACGGCGAGACCCTGATCGACGGGTTTGTCTTCTTCACGCCCCGAAGGGAATGGCGTGGGTGGCCGCAGCTGGAATTGAGCATTTGAAGCCGCACCGGTTTGGCATCAGGAGCGTTGGCACTTCACGGTCGCATCCTTCATCCCGTCAACGCGCTCGCTCCGTTCCGAAATGCCAACGGCTGTCCTCCCTGGTGGAGGGTCGCGCTTGGGATAACATTTACGCGTTGAGCCGGGTTTGACGGGCGCTTCCGCGCTCGTTGTTCGGGCTGTCGCTTCGCTCAGGATGACTGGGTGGGACGCTCAAGGTTTCGCGTTTTGGGGTGAATTCCACGGGGAGCGTGAGGTGGAATTCAATCGCATCGGTTTCGTGGTTCACCAGGACCAGGTCACCGCCGTGAGCTCGGGCGATTTCCTGCGAGATACTCAGTCCGAGGCCGTGACCGGACGAGGTGCGATGGGTTTCAGCCCGATAGAAGCGCTCGAAGACCCTTTCCGCTTCGGCGGTGTCGAGCCCAATGCCGCTGTTGCGAATCGATACCCGCGCGATTCCATTTTCCTGATGGGCGTTCACGGCCACCGTGCCGGCAGGACGGTTATATTTCACGGCGTTTTCGAGCAGGTTGCGCAGGACCTGCATGATGCGGGCGGCATCCGCGTCGATGGTGAGTTCGGCGGGAAGGTCATCCCTTTCGATTTGCACGTCGCGGGTGTCGGCGAAGATGTCAGCTTCCTCGACGGCTTCGCGCACGGCGGCGCCAAGATCGAATGGAGTCCGGTCGAGCTCGAGATGGCCGGCGTCGGCGCGGGAGAGGAGGAGGAGCTTTTCGGTGAGTGAAGCGAGTTCGGTGGTCGAGTCGAGCAAGGCGAGCACGCGCTGCTCCTGCTCGGGAGTAAGGGTGTCACCGGCGAGAAACGACTCGAGGCCGGCGTGAATAACGGAGAGCGGAGTGCGCAGTTCGTGAGAAGTGTCGGCGGTGAAGCGTCGCGCCCGGAGGAAGCTGGTTTCCAGCCGGGCGATCATCCCGTTGAGCACGACGGTGAGGCGCTGGACTTCATCCTCACAGGGGGGCACGGGCAGGCGTTGGTCGAGACGCGCCGCGTTGATTTCCCGAGCGGCGACGGTCACCGCTTCGATCGGCTGGAGGGCGGAACGGGCGATCCACCAGCCACCGAGGGCAGTGATCAGGAGGAGGGCGGGAGAGGCAATGAGGATGCCGCGGATGAGTTCGACGATGGAGTCCCGCACGTCATGTGTGTCGATGGCGACGCGAACCTGCCAGGGTCCGTTGTCGACCACCGCCAGGCGCATTCGCTCGGTCTCCGAGCAGTTATAATTCCCGGCCGCAAGTTGATCATCGCCGTAGAGATCCGTGCCGTTATCGTCGGAGGCGTAAACGACGGAGCCACCTTTCCGAATCTGGACGTGGCGATGCTTGAAGGCGGCGGGGAGGAGTGCGCGGGCGTGATCCGGGGCCCAGTCCATGTTCGTCGGCAATCGTTCAATTTCGCTGAACACGCCCCCGGTGTCGCGTTTCAGCAAATGATCCACCAGTTCCAGATCCTCGTGGTAAAAGTGCGCTCCGATGGTGAGACCTGAGACGAGCTGAGCCAGCGCCACTACGAGCGCGGACCAGAGCGCGATTTTCAACCGCAGGGGCCAGCGCTTCATCATTCCCCGGCCTTGATGGTGTAGCCGACGCCGCGCTTTGTTTGCAGCAGTTTGACTTCGTAGTCGGCGTCCACCTTCCGGCGCAGGCGCTGGATATACACGTCAACGAGATTGGTACTTGGATCGAAATGGTAGTCCCAGACGTGCTCGCAAATCTGGGTGCGCGACTGGACGCGGCCGGGCGTGCGCATGAGGAACTCGAGCAACGCAAATTCGCGGGGCGCGAGCTCGATGGAGTGGCCGGCACGAGTGACGTCACGCGTGACGAGATTGAGGGTGAGATCGCCGACTTGAAGGAGGAGGAACCGGGACCCGTCCATGCGCCGGCAGATCGCGCGCAGCCGGGCGATCAGTTCGGCGGTGGAGAAGGGTTTGGCGAGGTAATCGTCGGCGCCGAGGTTCAGGCCCTCGATGCGCTCGGTCACGTTGGCGCGCGCCGTGACGAGCATAATGGGGACCGCGTTCCGCTCATCGCGGAGGCGGCGTACGATGCTGAATCCGTCGCGCCCGGGGAGCATGACATCGAGCACGAGCGCGTCGTAGGGCGTGGATTCGACGAGGGCGAGGGCATCGTCACCGTCATGAGAAACGTCCACGGCGAAGCCGGCTTCGACCAGCGCATTGCGAATAAAGCCGGCGAGCTTCTTTTCATCTTCGACAACGAGAACGCGCATGGTGGTGGGCTATTGAATCGGAGCAAGACCGGGTTCGTTCGCGAGCGGGCGGTGTCGCTGGGACAGCGGATTTGGGGTCCAGGACGGAGCAAGCAGCATGAATTGAATCCCATGAATAGCGAGTGCTCGTGACGCATCGGTCAGGCCGCGAATGACAGTTCTGTAATTCGCGGGACATCCGGATCACTCACTTCGAATCGAGGGCTCTTAAGTTTTGGATCGTCCTTTCCGGGTGGATTCCGTCGGTAGGGCATCCGATGGAACTAAACTGGCGCGACCCAGTGAAAATGCCGGACATGGGTCAATCGGAAAGGGGACGGCGTGAAGGAAATGTGACGGCGGTGTCATCAAAGACACGTCGAAATGTCATTTAGGCACAACAAAGTCTCCACAATCGACGATGAAGACCTCCACACCCCCGTCTCTACCCGCGTTTAGAAGCCCCCATCCGCGTATTGCACCCCTTAAGTAACCCGTTCGCCATGAAGAACTTTTTCCTCCAGCTTGTGGCGATTCTTGCGATCGGTTTCTCGACGGCGCGGGCCCAGGTGCAAATCAATGAAATCATGGCCTCGAATACCCGGGCCTATCCGGACATCACGGATTTCGAGGACTATCCGGACTGGTTCGAGCTGAAGAATACGACCGGTTCCGTCGTCAGCCTGAATGGATATTTTATCAGTGACGACCCGAAGGACCCATTTAAATGGCCCGTCCCGTCTGCGGCCTCGATTCCTGCCAATGGCTTCCTGGTCTTCATGGCCGACGGTCATGATGCAGCGCCGGGCGAAACTTTTCCCCGGGGGTATTGGCCGTGGAAAGATTTCGTGACCGAGAAGTACCACACGAATTTCAATCTTTCGGCCACCGGCGAATCTCTCACGCTCACCCGCGCGACCGGGATCAGCACCGTCGCGCTGGTCAATGCTTCGACGCCTGCTCCATTACCGCCGGCCTCCGTGGCGGTCTGGAAATTCAAGGACAATGGCAGCGACCAGAGCACTCAGTGGCGGGCGCGCAACTTTGATGATTCGGCGTGGGCCTCTGGTCCATCGGAGCTTGGTTACGGCGATTCTCCGGCGACGACCGTGTCGTACGGGCCTTCCTCTTCCAACAAGTACATCACCACCTATTTCCGGCACCATTTCAACGTGGCAAATCCGGCTGACTACCATGGGCTGACCCTGAAGCTCCTGGTGGATGATGGTTGTGTCATCTATTTGAATGGGGCGGAGGTGGTGCGGCGGAACATGCCGGCGGGTGATGTGGACTACCGCACCCTCGCTTCGACACCCGTTGCCGGCGCGGACGAATCGACCTTCTTTACCTACTCTCTTCCCGCATCGGTCCTGGCGGCGGGAGACAATGTTCTCGCCGTCGAGGTTCATCAGGTGGCCGCCAATAGCTCTGACCTGAGCTTTGATCTCGGTCTCACGGCTTCCTCGCATTCTGGTTCCAGCACGGTCGATACCGTCACCTTTGGTACGCAGGTGTCGGACATTTCCTATGGGCGGGACAACGTCAACCCCGCGACCTGGAGGCAGTTTGCCGAGGCCACCCCGGGCGCCGCCAACACCAAGTCGGTGGTCAACGACATCCGGATGACCGGCAATGAAATCACAGCCTCCCTTCCCGGCGGATTATATGGCTCGAACCAAACCGTGAGCCTGAGCGCCCCTGGCGGCGCCATTCGTTATACCCTGGATGGCAGTAACCCGAAAAGCACATCCCCGCTTTATTCCACTCCCATCAGCATCACGGCCACCACGGTGTTGCGCGCCCGGTGTTTCGAGACGGGAAAAGCTCCCGGCCCGATTCTCACCCGCACGTATTTCCGCGGCGAAAACCAGACCAATGTGCCTTACGTGTCGGTGGTGGCTGATCCCGAGACTTTGTTTGGAAATACCATTGGCATCTATGCCAATAAGCACGAGTCCGTGACGGGCTCCTATGGCCTCAATGATGTCTATAAGGGGAAGGATGCTCCGGGAAATGTGGAATTCTTTGGCCCGGGCGGGTCGGGTGGATTTTCCGCGGGCTGCGGCATCCGCATCGGTGGCGAAAACAACTGGGTCCACCCGCAGAAAGCGCTCAACATCGCCATTCGTGGGAAATACGGGAATGACGCCATTAGCTACAATCTGTTCCCGGACACCGGCCTTCCCGTTTACACTGGCTTTACACTGCGGGACGGTGGCGACAACTGGGAAACTGACATGCTGCGTGACGGTATGTATCCGAAACTGGCTCACGGTTACCTTAACGTGGACACCTCAGATTATCGTCCGAGCATCGTGTTCATCAATGGCTCGTACTACGGGATTCACAACATCCGCCAGCGTTGGGATGAAATGTGGTTTGCTCAACAGTATCATCTCGCGGCGGACAAAATTGATCACCTGATTTACGGGCATATCACGAGCGCGGCGACAACGCTGGGGGTGGACAAAGGCGATACTTCGGACTGGCTAGACTTGCTCGCTTTTCTGAACACAGCGGATCTAACTACCCCTGCCAATTGGGCCTACGTCGAATCGAAAATCGACATTGATAGCTATATGGATTTCGTTATCTCGGAATCGTACGGCAACAACACCTCGTGGCACCATAACCGCGAGTTTTGGAAGGAGAAAAGTGCCGGGGCCAGGTGGCGCTGGTTCCTCCCGGACATGGACCGGGTCTTTCATAACTCAACGCTCACGGGCATTCTGGGTGACATGTTGTCGAGTGAAGAAGTGTTGACGCGGCTCAAGGCAAACACCGGTTTCAAGCAGCGTCTCGCCCAGCGTTACGCCGCCCACATGGCTGGCACCTTCAAACCCTCGCGAGTGCAGGCGATCGTGTCCCAGATGGATGCGGAAGACAGTGCACTCGTGGCCCGGCACGCCACGCGTTGGGCTCCGGATGGGATGACGGTCAACAGCCGGAACAACGCTGTGCAGCAAATCAAAGATTATGCGAATCAACGGGCCAATAATTTCTATGGAGAAGTGACATCTGAACTTGGCGTGGGCGCGGCGGTCGATTTCACGCTCGGCGTAAACAACGCCGCCCAGGGCAGCGTTCTCGTCCAGGGTGTCCCGGTTTCCGCCTCAACGTTCAAGATGTTCCCGAATGCCCCCTTCACGCTCGAAGCCGTGCCCGCTCCCGGCTATAAGTTCAGCAGTTGGACGGGTGTTGCCGGGGGCGCCAGCATTAGCGTCACCATCACCGGGGCCAGGACCATTACGGCGAATTTTGTTCCTTCTGGCGAAACGGTGGTGGGGGGCACTCTGTCCGGCAATACGACCCTGACTCAGGCCAATTCTCCTTACACTCTAAGCGGCGACCTGATCGTGCCTGCCGGCGTCACGCTGACGGTGCAAGCCGGTGTGACCATCAATATGCCCCCGCAACGTAACATCCGCGTGCAGGGAATTCTGAACATAACCGGTACGGCAGCGAGCCAAGTCACCATTAGTGGCCGGGATGGCAGTCGCTGGGGAGGTATTAGTTTTGAGGACGGCAGCGGTCCGTCCAACCTCGCCCACTTCATCGTCCGCGGTGCGACCAGGGGATTTGATCCGGTGCTCTATGACCATGCCCTCACGGGTCACAACGCGACCGTCATCGCGGACTTCATCGACATCACCGATTGCGATCTCCCATTCTATATGTTTGGCGGCTCTTGTACGGTGCGCGACAGCATCATCTACTCGCCCTACATCGGAGACAGTATCCATGTGAAGAAAGGCGCTGCGCTCATCCAGCGCTGCACGTTCCCGGGGAACAATCAGCCGGATACCGATGCCATCGACTTCGATGGGGTGGCTAATGGTGTGATCGAAGATTGCAAGATCTACCGCTTTCAGGGGAGCAACAGCGACGGCATCGATCTCGGCGAAGGCAGTACCAACATCCTGGTTCAGGGCTGCCAGATTTATTTCAATGACGATAAAGGCGTCTCAGTCGGACAAGCGTCCACGGTCACGATGCGGAAAAACCTGATCGTAGGCTGCTACTACGGCGTCGGGATCAAGGACTACGGGTCCGCGGCCACGATCGACCAGAATACGTTCGCCTCCTGCGTCACCGGTGTGGGGATTTATGAGAAGAACTTCGGGCACGGCGGCGGATCGGCAGTCATGACGAATACGATCATCTCGAATGCGTCCGTGCTCCCCGTGGAGGTGGACTCCTCTTCCACCCTGACCACCTCATACAGCCTCAGCGATACGCAGGCTTTGGTCGGCACGGGGAATATCACCATCGATCCGCAGTTCGTCGATCCGGTCGTGTTGAACTTTCAGCTCAAACCCTCCTCGCCGGCCATCGATGCCGGCGATCCGGCACACGCGCCTGATCCCGACACGACGCGCGTCGATATCGGAGCGCAGTATGTCTACAACCCGGACGACTATCCTTACACCATTGGTGAAACGGTCGTGATCAATGAAGTCCTGGCCAACTCCGGTTTGGAAAGTGACTGGATCGAACTGCACAATCGCACCAACGCCGATGTCAATATCGGTGGCTGGTTCCTGAGCGATAGCGCTTCCGATTTACTAAAGTATCGCATTCCCGTCGGCACCGTTATTCCCGCCGGTGGGTATGTTACCTTTTACGAAGACACAAACTTTGGCGCCGCCAGTGTTGATCCGAACAAAATCACCGCTTTTGCTCTGAGCGATGAGGGGGAAACCGTGTATCTCAGTTCCGCGGTCAATGATCAACTCACGGATTATCAATCCCAGGAGAGTTTCGGGGCCAGCCTCGAAGGAGAGACCCTGGGCACCTATTACAAGGCCAGCAGCGATTCGTATAACTTCGTCGCCATGCAGAGCCCCACCCCGGGCGCCGCTAACAGCGCTCCTCGTGTGGGACCGATCGTGATCTCGGAAATCATGTATAACCCTGACGGTGTCGGCACGGGTGATGCCGAGTACATCGAGCTGCTGAACGTAAGCAACGCCCCCGTCACCCTTTACGACGCAGTGAAAGGAAAGGCGTGGCGTATTAGTGATGGGATTGATTTTGAATTCCCATCCGATCCCCCGCTCACCATGGCGCCAGGCGAGCGTGTGGTCATCACCAAGAACGTCACGATCTTCAATGCCACGTTCGGAGCCTTGGTCCCGGCCGGCACCAAAGTATTCGAGTGGATTACCGGTGGTCTAAGCAATGGCGGGGAAACCCTGCAATTGGACCGGCCGGGCCCGGTGGATGCCCTTAATATTCAGCAATACGTCCGGGAGGATCGTGTTAACTACCTGGACGGTTCTCCATGGCCCGCGAGCCCCGATGGTGGCGGCCCCTCGCTGACTAAGATTTCGGAATCGGAGTACGGAAACGATTACATCAACTGGACGGCGGCCGCGCCCACGCCCGGTGCCGCCAACGTGCAACTTCCGCCCGACTCCGATGACGACGGCATGCCCGACAGTTTTGAGTTGGCGAACGGCCTGAATCCAAATGACCCGAATGACGCTGTGCTTGATGCGGACGGCGACGGCCAAAATAACCGGGCCGAATATCTCGCCGGCACCAATCCGCAAGACGACGCCGATTACTTCCACGCCACGGTCGCGACTGGCTCCGGTGTGCCTGCCGTGCACTTCACAGCCGTCGCTGGGAAGACCTACACGGTGCAATACAAAACTGCGCTCAGCGATCCAGTATGGCTCACCCTCGTTAACGTGCCCGCGCAGGGCAGCACGGGTGACTTCGAGGTCGCGGACCCGGGTGCCGAGGCGGCGCGACAACGGTTCTATCGAGTTGTCACCCCGCGGCAGCCATAGTGCGAACCATTATACACCTTTGATACCAACTCAAACCACCAGGCCCTCCTCAGGAGCGCGCGACCTCATCGCGTTTTCCCGGGGGGCGGCGGATTGAGCGGCTCGTTCGGCCCAGGCCACACCAGGACCGCGAGCACGGCCATCACGGTGCCGATACACGACTCACTGAGGCGCAGCGCGGCATTTTGGATTGGATCTAGTGTCGGGTTGAGGCTGGCCGTCACCATGATCACGGCCACAGTGATGCTGGCCAGGCGAGCGTGATCGGGGATTCGAGCGGCATGACAGAGCAGGACGGTCGCGAACATGGCGACCGCGAGCCCGAGCGGGCTAAACGGCAACAGGGCGAGGTACGTTGCGCTGATGATTGACCCGATGACAGTGCCCAATACGCGCAGGGAGGCGGAGGACCACGTCGCGCGGCGGGTCGCCTGGAGGACACGACGATCCCCGAGATCGCCGACCAGAGTCCGCCGATGCTGGCCGTGGAGCCGTGAAACCAACTCGTGAAATGAAATCCCAACCAATAGGAAGCAAGTGACACCAGGTGCAATTTGAGTCGCCGTTCTGATGGCATCGGCACTAATCATCGGAGAAGAACTATTGCTACGGACCCACCGCCGGGAACGAAGATCAGGCCGAGCGCCGTCGCAAGCGGCGGCGTTGCAGGAGCATGGCCATTGCGCCAAGGAGGGTAGCCCCCGCAGTTGGTTCAGGGATGACGGTCACTGAAACGTCGTTGCCGTCGCCTCCCGTGTAGCTTACCCGGTAAGCATTGCCGGCCGAACTAATGTATTCCCAGCCGTCGGGAGCGTTGGAAAAGGCTCCGACGATCGGGCCTCCGTTATTGTTGCTCACGATGACGAATTCCTGACCGAGTGTCAGCGTTGCGGGATCATCGACGATCGATAGCAAGCCACCCACGTTGGTAAGTCCCTGTACAACTAACCTGTCGAACGCGCTGGCAGAGACGATCGACAGTTCGAGGGTCGCTCCTGGGCTTTGCGTGTAGTCTCCATTGATCTGGGTCTGACCGAAACCCCCATCGGGTCCGACGGCAAGTGTGCCAGCCAATTGATCCACGGCAAAATTGATCGTGGCGGCATCGACCAGGCGGCCGCCGTTGAAATTGAAGGTATCGTCAGCACCGCGATTGATGGTGCCACCGGTGAGATTGAGGGTTCCGCCGGTCAGATCGTAGGTTCCGTTCTGGCTGGCGATTGTCGCTGGCGATGTTGAGGTCCCCGCCAACGTTTACCGTGCCGCCCGCCTGTCCAAAAATGCCCGTGGACGGAACCGGAGTCACGCCATTGTCCAAAAACTGGCGCCCACCTCCGACCGTCAAATCACCGGCTACATTCACAACGCCGGTTCCACTTACGTTGAAGTTCCCGACAGAGTCGTCCCAAAAACCCAATACCAGGGCCTGATTCGTTTGCACAATTCCGCCGCTGAGATTGTAGGTCCCATGCCCGAAGCCGTCACCGATCGTCAAATCGCCACGACGCACTTCAAACAATCCGCCGGTCTGGTTGACCGTAGCCGCGTGCGCCGCGTCGGTATTTCGACCGATGAAAGTGCGTGTATCGAAGGAGGCAATCGCGTCCCCACTAAGGTTAAACGTGGCAGTTCCCTCCCCGCCGATCGAGTTCCAGTTGTTCGAATCATTGAGATTTGTCACTTCGTTTTGGCATAGTATGCCCGAAGTGAGATTGTAGGTCGAGGTCCCCGCCTGCCGTTCTGACATCCGAAATCCTCCGTAAATCTCGGGGACTAATGGACCACCGCCTCGATTAACGAGAACAGTGCCGGCAAACGTGACCGTTCCGCCGGTCTGATTGATCGCGCCTGTGCTTGGAATGCTGGCCTGTCCACCAGCGATAATGATGCTCCGTGAAGCCGAAACGATGGCGTCACCACTGACATTTAACGTTCCATTGCTATTGTCCCAGTGGCCGAGGGTGATATCGCCGCCGTCAAGGTCACCATTGATTTGCGAGAGCGTCCGCAATGTTCCGTGGCTGATATTGTAGACGCTGGTTTCGCTATCGCTGATGACCAATCCACCCCGGCGGACTTCAAAGACGCCGTCGGTCTGGGTTACCGCGCCAGCACCAAATGCTCCGAGGAACGTGAGCGTATCAAAGGACGCCCGCCCTCCTGATATATTCATATTACCAATGCTGCCAGCATCCTGACCGATTCGATTCCAGTTATCGAAATTGGTCGGATCGGGTACGTCGCGCTGGATGAGATTTCCCGTTCCGGAAATGTTTATGGTCGATGTGGTTCCGCCGAGTTCGCCAATGTTGATGCGGCTCGCGGTGAAAGATCCGCCACTCAAATTGTAAGTGCCGCCATCGCCCGTTCCCTCACTCCCCATCCGCAATAAGCCCGTCGCGACAGCGTCACCGCCCGACTGATCGAGCTGCCGCACACCGGTGGTCCCGTTATTGCCAAAAACGTAGTCCTGAACCTCCCCCGGCGTTGTTTCAAGGATCGCGGGACCGCTGGTTCCGATCACAAACCGAACGCGGTTTCCCGCGCCGCCTCCGGGGACTCCGTCCAAACCTCGGTTCCAGTTAGCGGCATTGAACCAGTCGCCATAGCCAGTCTCATTGGTCCAATTAAAATCGATCGCATTAGCCGGCAATCCGAAGGTTGTGATTGCGGCGGCCAAAGCCAGGATGCGGTTGATCGAAGCGGGGAACAGGCTGCTCTTCATCTGAACTTTCTCCGAGGATTTGGGTTGGGGAACGAAATTCCGGGCGGTGGATGACAGGCCGACAGGCGGCTGGGGTGGAAATTGGCAGTTACTTTTTGAAGGTAGCCGCGCGCGGTGGCAACCCAAATGGCTCTATGACGCTGGTGGCAGAGTCGAGCCCGCGGCAATCGCGGAAGGACTTGGCGTCCCCTGTTCCATCAGCTCTGTCCCCAATGGATCGAACTCCCGATCCCACGTCCACTTCCGAACTGAGGCGAAACGAGGAGGTATTCTTCGGCGGTAACGAGGTGGCAACCTGCGCGTTACGCCAAGAATCTTCTTGTGGATTAGCGCAGCGCAGCGGAAAATCTGCGCCTTAGTTTTTCGTGTGAATGTTAAAAAAATGATGCGGTTTGACCGGTGGGTTTGCGTGCCGCTCTGCTTTGCAGTGACCTGCGTGCGTGCGCTGTTGCCTCGGAGCAAGCCGGTCGGGCCGGTACGCTCGATTCTTTTCATAAAGCTGGCGGAGCAGGGGTCGACCGTGCTCGCGCATCGCGGATTGCAGGAGGCGGTGCGCCGCGTGGGACGGGAGAACGTTTTCGTGGTGGTATTCGACGAGAATCGTTTCATCCTTGATGCACTCGGCGTGATTCCGCCGGAGAATGTGATTGCAGTGCGGAGCGACAGCCTTCTCGGGGTGCTCCGCTCGCTCCCGCAGCTCCTCGCGCGGTTGCGCCGGCTACGGGTCGATGCGGCGATCGATCTCGAATTCTTCGCTCGCTCGTCAGCGCTTCTGGCGTGGGCAACTGGCGCGGCGAGGCGTGTCGGCTTTCACGCGTGGTTTGGCGAAGGTCCGTACCGGGGAGACCTGATGACGCATCGCGTGCGCTACAATCCATACCTGCATACCACGCAGACATTCGCGTCGCTCGTCCGTGCGCTCGATGTGCCGCCGGAGGATTTCCCGCGGTTCGATCTCCAGCCCGACGCAGCGGACGACCCGCTTCCATTCTTCAAGGCGGAGTCGGCGGAGATTCGGGAGATGACGGAACGCCTCGCACATTTCACCGGCCTCGCCGTCACGCCGCCGATCATTTTGATGAATGCCAATGCGAGTGATTTGATTCCGCTGCGACGGTGGAATTCTGAAAGCTACATCGAGGTCGCGCAACGCCTGCTCGCGCGTTTCCCGGAAGTTTACATCGCCTTCACCGGTGCGAAAAATGAGATGGAAAAAGCGGGTGCCATTGTCAAGCGGGTGAACTCCCCGCGCTGTTTCTCGCTCGCGGGCGAGACCACGCTGCGACAACTCCTCGTCTTGTATGGGTTGGCCGAGGTGCTCGTCACGAATGACAGCGGACCGGCGCATTTCGCGGCGCTGACGCCCATTGATACGGTGACGCTTTTTGGGCCGGAGACGCCGCTGCTTTTTGCGGCGCTCACGTCGCGAAACACGCCGCTGTGGGCGGGAATTGCGTGCAGTCCCTGCGTGAGCGCGCTCAACAACCGGCAGTCAGCGTGCCGCAACAATGTCTGTATGCAGCGCATTACACCGGAACAGACGTTCGAGGCGATCTGCACGAGCTACTTGCAACGCCCATTGAGAAAGCAGGCTGCTTGAAACGCGGCCCACTCTATCTTGCCGCAGCACTGTTCCTGCTGCGGGTCGCCTTCCTGGCGAAACCCGATCTTTTCCCCGAAGAGGCATACTACTGGAACTACGCGGCCCATCTCGATATCGGCTATCTCGATCATCCGCCGATGGTCGCGTGGCTCATCCACGTCGGGACCTTAGTTTTTGGGGATGGTGAATTCGGCGTCCGCGTCATGCTTGTGTTGTGTTCGCTCGTCACGGCGTTCTTCGTCTTCAGGCTGACAACGCTCCTCTTCGATTCGCGCGCCGGACAGACGGCCGTCCTCCTGGTGCAAGTCCTTCCGTTCTTTTTTTTGACGGGATTCATGATAACACCCGACGCGCCGCTGACCGCCTGCTGGGCCGGCGCGCTTTTCTATCTCGCGCAGGCGCTCCTGCGGGGAAACGTGTCCGCGTGGTTGGGGCTTGGCGTGTTTCTCGGCCTCGGGCTGCTGTCGAAATACTCGATCGCGCTGCTCGGCCCGGCGACCCTGCTGTTTATCACGCTCGATCCGGCGTCGCGCCGCTGGTGGAGGCATCCAGCGCCGTATGCGGCAGTGTTGCTCTCGTTGGCGATCTTCTCGCCGGTCATTGTGTGGAATGGTCGGCATCACTGGGCATCGTTCGCTTTTCAGAGTGCTGACAGAATTGCCGAGGCACGACGGTTTTCCATGCACGAACTATTCCTGGCGATCCTGGCGCTGCTAACACCCGTTGGCGTGATGCTAGTGTGGAAGGCCCTGCGCGGCGGGCACAATCTGGCGCCGGAAGATGTGCGGCGGCGTTTGTTCGCGCGAATTTACACGCTCGTTCCGCTGGTCGTCTTTCTGGCCTTCAGCGTCACCCATCGCGTGAAACTGAACTGGACCGGTCCGCTCTGGCTCGCCGCCATCCCCGCCATGGCGGCGGGATGCGTGGCGCTCGCGGATCAACCGCCGAGCCTGTTACGCCGTGCCTGGATTGGCACCGTGGCGCTTTTGGTGATCACCTATGTCGCGTTCCTCACTTATCTCAGCTTCGGTCTCCCGGGCATCGGTTACGCGCGAGACATGGCGCTGGTCCCGGTCGGCTGGTCGGAGATGGGTCATGCCCTCGAGGTGCGCCGGGCCGCCATTCCTCCGCCTGCGAATGGTCGCGTACTGTTGGTCGGTCTCGACCGGAATTTCATCGCCAGCGAATCCGCCTTTTACAACTCGCGGCCGCGTGAGGCCGCTGGCACCACAACCGGCGCCCATCTCATCGGTAACCGCGCTCTCATGTACGAATTCTGGTTTCCCCCGCGCGATCAGGAAGGTGCGACGCTGCTATTGGTCAGTTTTGACCGGAGCGTTCTCAATCGTCACCGCGTGCGCGACCACTTTACTTCCGTCGGTGAGATTGAAGAACAGTGGGTTGAGCGCGGCGGGAAAAAGATCCGCCCGTATTTTACGCGCGTCGGGGAAAGCTATCGCCCGTGAGCTGCCCGCTATCGTCCCGGAGCACGAAGGGGTTCGAAGGCATCGGATTCGATCCGCGATTAGTAATTGTAAATTGCCCCGCGGCCCGGAGTGCCGCACACCCGTCGCCAAAGCGACAAATCCCGCCGATTGCCAGTTTGCGGGCTTGTCCAGACTTAATGCCTTGATCCGGCGACGCCCGGATCTCATCCCGGCGACTACGGCGCCGTTCGCCCGAGGGTCAGAGGGCCGATCCATCGGGTGTTATATTTGGTCATCCAGGCGTCATTTTTCATCGGGGGACGGGTTTGCCGGCCATAATGCTGATCGTCCATGCCGTGCCACGGAATCGGTTCGACGGTATCGCCCGCAGCGACATGGAAGTCCGCGTCCTTGTCCCAGCCCGACGTGAAGAGGAAAAACTCGCGGACGGTGCCCGGCCGCTTTTCTGGTGGGAGCGGACGGCGGCGAAACGTGATCGTCATTTCGTCCCCGCAATTCATGATGACCATGGCGTCGTCGAGTTGTGTGACGAGTTCGCGGACGTCGCCGTAGCGGGTGCACCAACCCGACGGGCGTGATGTGCCAAGGAGCGAGGGCGGAGCCGGTCGTAATCGGGCGTGATCGGTTCGTCCCACGGCCGATCCTCATACTCGCTCGATCCACGATAATGGAGATCTCCGGAACGGGGCGCGAGTCGGGTGACTCGGAGCGAGGCGGGATGAGGCTTTTTGCACCGAGGCTAATCCGGTCCCAATGGATTTCGAAAGCCTGGGTGAGACGAAGGCGATGCGCGCCGACCGGAAGCTTTCCCTCCAAATCGATGATGATGGATTTGGTCTTACCGGCCGGCGCGCCGCAGACGACATCCACGGACTGCCACTGCCCGTCGGCCGTCTCGACTTCGAGGGTGGGAAAGGGGAAGGGCAGGGTCGGATCGTGCGACGCCGCGACATTCGCCATTCCTCCGCCAAAGCGCAGCCATCCATTAAGCGCAAGCACGAGTTGGCGATCGACGGGCAGCGGACCAAAATCGAGCGTAACGGAATAGGGCTCGGCCAGTCCGCGAAGCTGGGGTGCACGAAGCTTGACGGGAGAAACCCGGCGGCGATCAATTTTTCTCAACGCCGCGGTCACGTCGGCACCATCGCTGCGAGTTGCTTCGAGAAGTGGCAAGGGATCTTTGAACGCGACGAGTTCATGCGGCACCCAGGGTTTGCGGGGGCGCAGTTTGCTCGTCGTCTGCGCTTCGATGTCCGGGGGGCGATCCACAGCCACGAGTTCGACCTGATCGAAGAAAAGCAATTCGCGGAGTTCGTCCGTGATCTGGATGATGTAATCGCCATCGTGCGGTACGACGTTGGTTTCGTCGCCCATGCCGATCAGTTCCTCGGTGTCGGCCTCGATAAATAGCGTGTCGGTGAGCCGCAGCCCGGCCGGCGCCGCGCCGAGCAGGTCGGTGACGAAGCGGAACCGTTTTCCATCCCAGACGTAGAGGTAAGGGCAAGAGCCGGTCGGCAATTCCGGCTCGACGGCTTTGATTGGTTGTTGGTCCGGCGCGGTACTGACCGCGCCGAGATTGGTGACGAGATCAGCCCAGTGAATGGAAAAGGACTCGATCTTGTCGTGGGAACCGACGCCGATTTCGATCGGGAGCGAGTGCACGGTTCGCGATGCGCGCCAGCCGTCCGCGATGAGTTCAAAGCGAGTGCCGAGTCCGCTGCCATTCGAACGGGTTGTGGTCAGTTCGACTTTGATTTGCCGATTCGCATTGCCGCCATCGTTGCGCAGGAAATGGATGGATCCATCGTCGGCTTCGATCATCAAATCGGTGTCGCCGTCGGCATCGAAATCCGCGCTCGCCAGCGCGCGAGCGGAAATGGACCCGGCTCCGACGGCGTCGGTGGTTTCCTGGAATTTTCCCAGACCGAGATTTCGCCAGAGGCGAAGCGTCGGGCCGGTCGTGACCAGGTCGAGCCAACCGTCATTGTCGTAATCGAGGAGATGCAAATGCGTGGCTGCGAGGTCGGCGACCGGGATCGTCGAGCGCTCGTTTGTCCCACCCCAGACGAACTCGAGGCCGGTCTTTGTGGCGACGACGACATCGTTGCGCAGATCGCCGTTCAGATCGCCGACGGCCAGCACACTGCCGGAAGGCCAGGGTGCGTCGGGTTCGGCCGCCGGGGCGGTGGCGGGCGTGGTTGGAGAAAGAGGCGGGTCGTTCGCAGAGCCCGTGCGGAATTGCCCGGCCCGCTGGTTGAGAAGGACCTGCACCGGCTGATCGTCGCTCGCGACGAAGATGTCTGGAAGATCATCGCCATTCCAATCATCCACCACGAAGTCGCGCGGCGACTCCGGGAGCTTCGGGAGTTGGAGTTGCCCTGTTGCTTCCTCGAAAATGCCGGTTCCCTGGTTTCGATAAAACACCGGGCCCGCCTCCGTGGCCGCGATGATCCCGAGTTTTCCCGTTACGTCGTAGTCAGCCAGTACCGCATTGGTTGCTTTCACGCCGCCAAGTCCAGACTCCTCGGTGACATCGATGAAACGCAGGTCTTCACCCTGCCGAAAAACCTTCCAGCCTTCCGAACTCACGAGGATCAAATCCTCGCGACGATCGTTGTTCAGATCACCCACGAGAATTTTACTCGGTGTGCCTCCGGGTCCCGGCAGCGAATTCCCGACCGGTGGGAATTGTCCATTTTGATGAGTGATGAACCCGAACCAGCCATCTCCGTCGAGGACGATCCACGGGCGTCCCTCATGTTTGGGGTCGATAACCGCCATCGGGCCCTTCCAGTGACCAGCCATAGCTCCGAAAATATTCCCGGCGTCGGCCACCAACTTCACGGGCACGCCCTCGGGTGATGGGCGTTCGATCGGCGTCGCCGGCAGCAACGCCTGGGTGTGCGCCGATTTTTCGAAATACGTCGGATCGTTCACGATCCCTTTCCGGCTGGCCGTGATTTTCTGGTGCAACACCAGTTCGGCCTGCGCGCCGGGGATATCCTTGCGTGCGCATCAAAGCCTGGCTCAGTGCGTAGTGGGCTGCGGCGTGTGCGGGCTCGAGCCGGACCGCTTCACGAAAGGCGGCCACAGCCGCTTCGACCTGGCCGGCTCCAAGGTGGGCCTGACCAAGCTGAAAGCTCGTCGCGGCCACGGTGGGATCGATGAAACGCGATTGCTCGAGCGCCTTGATGGCATCGATGTTCCGCGCTTCCCGCAGGTGCGCGCAGCCGATGACGTAAAGCGCCGCCGCGGAGTTTGGCATCAACTGCAGCGCCGCCCCGGCGTGCGCCAAAGTTTCTGCAGTATTCCCAGCGAGGAGAAAGGCGTTGGCGAGGTTGAGTTGTGCTTCAGGCGAGGTTGGCTGCTGCGCCACCGCCTTGTTCCAGTGATCGATGGCTTCGGCGCTCTGCGCGTTTTCAAACGCGTTTTTACCGGCGATCATCTCGCTTTGAAAATCACCGCCAGTCGCCGGGAATTTCTTTTTCGAGCAGCCCGCAACGAAAGACGCGAGCAAGCAAAATGTGACGAAAACGACGAGAGAAATTTGAGCGATGGGCACTTTCATCCTTTAAGAAACGGTCATCACCATTAGCGTCCCTAACTCGTTCGTTTGTCCAAAAGAAAACCACGCGATGGCCGCCGATACCCCCGATTCATCCAGTTCCCAGCCCGAAAAAAGGCGTTACGTTCGCGCCATCGGACCGCGCTTGCGAATCCTGCTGTGGTTTATCTTTGGCCTGATGGCGCTGCTGGGGGCGAACTCCGTTTATCTGGCGGGCATCACCTTTCTCGAATGGCGGCACGGGCTGACCTACCAGAACTATTTCTACCAGATCATGTTCCTCGGGCACCTCGCGCTGGGTTTGTTGCTCGTGGTGCCCTTCATCATTTTTGGCATCGGGCACATGCGGAATGCGCACGATCGCCCGAACCGGCGCGCGGTTCGAGTTGGCTATGCTTTGTTTGCGTGTGCCGTCGTCTTGCTCGGGTCCGGTTTTGCCTTGATGCGCATTGGCGATTTCAAGATCCAGGACCCGGCCACGCGGTCGGGAATCTATTGGGCGCACGTATTGACGCCGCTCGGCGTGGTCTGGCTTTACGTGCTGCATCGGCTGGCCGGACCGCGGATCAAGTGGGCAGCCGCCGGCCGCTGGGCGGTGGCGTTTGGGGTCCTGATCGCGGCCATGATCTATTTGAATGCCCAGGATCCGCGGGCCTGGGGCCGGATCGGATCGGCTGAAGGTGTGAAGTATTTCGAGCCGTCGTTGGCGCGAACCGCGACCGGAGATTTCATCCCCGCGAAGGTGATGATGTCCAATGAGTATTGCCAGCAATGCCACCAGGACGTTTACGACGGCTGGTTCCATAGCGTCCACCATTTCAGCTCCTTCAACAATCCGGCGTACTTGTTCAGCGTCAAGGAAACACGGGAGGTGTCCTTGAAGCGGGACGGCAAGGTGAAGGCCTCGCGTTGGTGTGCCGGCTGCCACGATCCGGTGCCTTTTTTCAGCGGCGCTTTCGATGACCCGAATTTCGATGTCGAAAACCATGTCACGGCCAAGGCGGGCATCACCTGCGTGAGTTGCCACGCCATCACGAACGTTAACAGCACGCGCGGCAACGCGGATTACACCATCGAAGAGCCGATCTTCTACCCCTTTACCTTCAGCGAGAATTCGACGTTGCAGGCCATCAATCGCCAGCTCGTCAAGGCCAAGCCGGAGTTTCACAAGAAGACTTTCCTCAAGCCGGCGATCCATCGGAATGCAGAGTTTTGCTCGACCTGCCACAAGGTCAGCCTGCCTTTCGCAGTGACTCACTATAAAGAGTTCCTGCGCGGGCAGAACCATTACGACTCGTTCCTGCTGAGCGGCGTTTCCGGAGGAAATGCGCGCGCCTTTTACTACCCGCCCAAGGCGAAGGATAACTGCGCCACGTGCCACATGCCGCTGGTCGCGTCCGAAGATTTCGGCGCGAAGCGGTTTGATCCGGCCAAAGCGGAACTGCAGATTCACGACCATCTATTTCCCGGCGCCAACACGGCGATTGCCGATCTGCGCGGCGAGAAGGACATCGTGGCCCGACAGCAGAAGATGCTCGAAGGCTGCGTGCGCGTGGACATCTTCGGCGTGCGCGATGGCGGAAAGATCGATGGCAAATTGACGGCGCCCATTCGGCCCGAAGTGCCGGCGCTTCAGCCCGGGCAGACTTATCTCGTCGAGGTGGTCCTCCGGACGCTCACGCTCGGGCATTTGTTCACGCAGGGCACGGTCGATTCCAATGAAGCGTGGGTGGACGTGACGGTGAAGAGCGGGGACAAAATCGTCGGACGAAGCGGCGGATTGGGACCAGCGCGCGCCGTCGATCCGTGGGCGTATTTTGCAAACGTCTTCATGCTCGACCGCGAGGGACAGCGCATCGATCGGCGCAACGCGCAGGATATTTTCACGCCCCTTTACAATCACCAGATTCCACCCGGAGCAGCGCGCGTGGTGCACTATGCACTGACCGTTCCGCCGGATCAGCGCGAACCTCTCGTGGTCGAGGCGAAATTTCAGTATCGAAAATTCGACACAATTTACATGCATCACATCTACGGTCCGGAGACCGTGAACAATCTGCCCATCACCACGATGGCCGCGGACCGCGTCGTATTTCCGATCGAAGGTGGAGTTGCAACGGTCGAGAATCCACCCTCGCCGATCGATCCCAAGTGGCAGCGCTGGAACGACTATGGCATCGCGCTATTGATCGAAGGCGATGAAGGGAGCCTGAAAGGCGAACTTGTCCAGGCGGCCGAGGCCTTTGCTGAGGTTGAAAAAATGCAGCGCCCGGATGGGCCGTTGAATATCGCTCGCGTGTTTGTGAAGGAAGGACGTCTCGAAGATGCAGCGGCGGCCTTGACGCGCGCGCTGGCCATGGATCCGCCGGCCCCGCGGTGGACGGTCGCGTGGTTGAACGGTTTGGTGAACAAACAAAACGGAAACCTGAAGCAAGCAGAGAAAGAATTCCGCAGCATCCTCGAGGATCGTTTTCCGGAGCGGACCGAGCGCGGGCTGAAGTTTGAGAAAGACTACGAGGTCATTAATGAACTCGGGCTGACGCTGTTTGAACTGGCCAAACTCGAGCGGGGTGATGCGCGGCGCGCAGCTCGGGATGCGTATCTCGAGCAGGCGGTTGAACAATTTCAAAAAACCCTCGCGTTGGATGCCGAGAACGTGACCGCCCACTACAATCTCGCGCAGATTTACAGCCAACTCGGGAAAAATGAACTCGCGGAGCAACACCGCGGCCTGCATGAGCGTTTCCGTCCGGACGACAATGCGCGCGACCGGGCCATCGAAATCGCCCGGCGCCGCGACCAGGCGGCTGATCATGCGGCGCAATCCATCGCCATCTATCCTTTGCACCGCGTGGGCGCGCCCGAGCTCCCGATCATGCCGACCGCGCTGACCGAGGCTGACGCTAAGCGATAGCCGTCGCCTTTTCCTAATCCTGCTCTTCCTCCTGCACCTAATCGTCTATTTTCGCTAGGATCGATGATGAATATGAGCAGGAGTAGGAGCGAGCTGTCCGACTAATATCCCATTCATGCCAAATTCCACACCCCCACCCACCGATCAGGATGAAGAAATCGTCGAGGTCGATGACGCCATCATCGGACGAGCTTTTCGCTGGTCACTCTTTGCCATCGTTCTCATCGCCATCGCGGTCGGAGCAGCTTTCTATTTTACGCGTGTGCGTCCCGAAATTGTTCGGACGCAGGTGACCGAACTGGTCGCCCCGGCGCCCGTGGTGGCGGCGGGTGAACCGCCGACGGTCAAATTTACCAATGTCACGCAGGAGGCCGGGATCACCTTTACCCATAACAACGGAGCGTATGGCGGGAAACTCCTGCCCGAAACCATGGGCGCTGGCGTGGCATTCTTTGATTGCGATGCGGACGGAGATGAAGATCTGCTTTTCGTGAATGGCACCTACTGGCCGGAACACCTTCCCGAGGGCCGGACACCGACCACGGCCGCGCTTTATCTCAATGATGGCAGCGGACATTTCACGGACGTCACCGCGGGTTCCGGGCTCGATGTCCCGCTTTATGGCATGGGCGCGACCACGGGCGATTATGACAACGACGGGCGTATCGACGTGTTCCTGACTGCGGTCGGCAGCAACCGGCTTTTTCACAATGAAGGTGGAGGAAAGTTTCGCGACGTAACCGAAGAGGCCGGGGTGGGTGGCGCTCCTGACGGCTGGAGCAGTGGTGCCGTGTGGTTCGATTATGACAACGATGGCCGGCTTGATTTGTTCGTGTGCAATTACGTGCGGTGGTCGGAGGAAATCGACCGTGAAGTTGGGTACACGCTGGTTGGCGTTGGGCGGGCCTATGGACCGCCGATGAACTTTCAGGGTGCCTTTCCCACGCTTTATCATAATGACGGCGGAGGGCGCTTTACTGACGTTTCCGAGACGGCGGGTGTGCAGGTGAAAAATCCAGCGACGGGGGTCCCGGTTGGAAAATCACTTGGAGTCGCGGCTGTGGATCTCGATGGCGACCGTTTCCTCGACCTCGTGGTTGCCAATGACACCGTGCAAAACTTTGTTTTCCACAACAAGAAAGACGGCACGTTCGAGGAAATCGGAGCCTTGAGCGGTGTGGCCTTCGACAGCTATGGGAATGCTCGGGGCGCGATGGGGATCGACACCGCGCATTATCGCAATGACGAAACGCTTGGCATTGCCATCGGCAACTTTGCCAACGAGATGACCGCGCTTTACTCCTCGCAGGCGCAGCCGCTCACCTTCACCGATGAAGCCATTTCCGAAGGGATCGGGCCCGCGAGCCGGCTTTTCCTTAAGTTCGGGCTGTTCTTTTTTGATTACGACCTTGATGGCTGGGTCGATCTTCTCTCGGTGAACGGGCACCTCGAGGAAGAGATTGGCCAGGTGCAGGCCAGCCAGACTTATGCGCAGCCGGCCCAGTTGTTCTGGAATGCGGGGATCGCGTCGGCTCAGGCGTTCGTACCGGTGACTGCGAAAAATGCGGGACCGGACCTGTTCACACCGATCGTCGGACGCGGGTCGGCCTTTGCCGACATCGATGGTGACGGCGATCTGGATGTCGTACTGACGCAGGCGGCCGGGGCACCGCTGCTTTTGCGCAACGATCAGGCGCTCGGCCATCACTGGCTGCGCTTCAATTTACGCGGAACGAAGGCCAATCGCGACGCCTTGGGCGCGCTGGTCAAAGTAACGGCGGGCGGGCAAACTCAAACCCGGCAGGTGAATTCGGCGCGCAGTTACCTTTCGTCATCGGAAATTCCCGTGACGTTTGGTCTGGGCAAAAATGAGCAGGTCGAGCGAGTCGAAGTGGTGTGGCCGGACGGAACCGTGCAGCGCGTCGAGGATTGGAAGGTGGATGGCGTGACGCTGGTGGAACAGGCGCCGTAAAGTCCGTCGCGACTCGGGGTTGCAAACGGCGGACAACCGCCGACCGTTCCCGACGATGCGAATCCCCCGAATTCTCGCCTGTCTTGTCCTGCTCGCGCCCCCCTCGCGCGCAGAGGTCGTTTTGAATGAAATCGCGGCCGCGACCAGCGAACGCCAGCTCATTTGGAATAGCGATGGAACGGCGCGTGTCGGAACTGCACGGGTGTGGTCGGACCCTGCCTTCGACGACAGCAAGTGGCAGACCGGCAGTCTGCCCGCCGGCTGGGGTTACTCCGTAAGTACCAATTTGCAGGCTGCGATGCGGGACAAGACCCCTTCGCTTTACCTCCGTAAGAGCTTCGAATTCTCCGGTGCGCCTGCCACAGGCACGCTCGCCCTCACGCTCGAGGTCGACGACGGATGTATCGTCTATCTCAACGGGACCGAACTCACGCGGCAAAATCTCGGATTCAATACCGGTGCCACGAAGGTTTTCATCTACGCGTCACAACTGGCGTTTAATGCGGCAACCAACACGGGTACCCAGACGTTTAATTTCAATTCCGCCCCGCCGCTGCTGGTGAACGGTACCAACGTCCTCGCCATCCAGGCCCACAATGCCAGCCTGACCTCATCGTTCAAAATCAATGCCGGTATCAGTTTGAATGGGACCCCGCTGGTTCCAGCCAGTGATTCGGGTTGGAAATACTTCGTTGGGCGCGCCGAACCGAGCGGGGGAGTTTTTGATCCCGCGTTGATCGATGATTCCACTCCGCCGCCGGTGGGTAGCGAGGGCGAATTTGACAACCCGCAGCGGTTTGTGGACTGGGTCGAACTCAAGAACACGGGTGCGACGGCGGTGGACCTGTCGGATTGGTCACTCTCGGATTCCGCGGGTAACCCGGCCAAGTGGAAGTTTCCCGCCGGCACCACGATTTCCGCGGGTGGGACGCTTTTGGTGCTCTGTGACGGCCGCGATGAAGCCAACGGTACGGCGACCTATCTTCACGCCAGTTTCAGCCTCTCGGGTGACGGCGAATATTTGGGATTGTTCGATGCCGCGGGTGTGCAGCGCGATGCGCTGACGCCTTACCCGGATCAATCCGGTTTTTACACGTACGGCCGTTCGCCGAGCGGCACGGGGGATTGGGCCTATCAGGAAATCGCAACACCCGGGGCGGACAACGAAGGGGCCGCCCTGGCGGGAATTGTCGATGCCCCCGCGTTCAAGGCCGCTGACGGCGTCACCGATCTCAAGGGTGGATTTTACAGCGGGTCCCAAACACTCGTGCTCGAGAGCAAAACGTCCGGCGCCACCATTCGTTACACGACCAACGGTTCGGATCCCACGGAAACCTCGACACTTTATTCAGGTCCGATTGCGCTCACCCCCGCCGGCGATCGGGTCGGTCGCCCCATCCGCGCCCAGGCATTCCGCGATGGCTGGATCCCGTCGAAGATCAAGACCAACACCTTCCTCATCAATCAAAACGCCGCACTGCGAACGCTGCCGGCGCTGGTCCTGACGGGCCAACAGGACCGCTCGTTCACCTTTCCCTTTGGCGTGATGACCATTTTCCAGGGGACCTACGTGAACGATCTGTGGCAATCCACGGGACCGACATCGTACAACATTCCGATCAATCGCGGAACGGCCTACGAACGGGAGATTTCGGCGGAGCTTCTTCAACCCGACGGTTCCCCCGGATTTCGGAATGACGTCGGCCTCCGTATTTCGGCGAGCCCTTACAGCCGCCCGCGCCTGCGGCTGACCTCATTTAACTCATCGCCCTGGCCGATCAGCGATCCGAATCAAAAGCCGTCCTTCAATCTTTTTTGGCGCGATGACTATGGGCCTTCTCAACTGAACTACCCGCTGCTTCCGGGCTACAGTGTTTCAAGTTTTAAGCAGCTGAGGCTTCGGGCCGGAAAGAACGACATTCGGAACCCCTATATCATCGATGAATTGGTCCGGCGTCTCTGGATCGATATGGGCTGGGTTGGGACGCGTGGGTTATTTGCCGCGCTGTATGTGAATGGTGCGTTCAAAGGCTACTACAATCCGTGCGAACGACTTCGGGAGCCGATGCTGCAGGAGCATTACCACAGCACCGCGCCATGGGACGTGCTCTACAACGACGAGTTTGTGGACGGTGACGCGAACGAATGGAACCAATTACAAGCCCTCCTGGCGCGGCCGCTCGACGTGTCAGCGAACTACGCGGCGGTGAAGGCGAAGGCTGACCTCGAGGCCATCGCCGACTATTACATTCTCAATAACTATGCCGCGATGTGGGATTGGGCGACGTGGAGTACTTTTGCGAACAACTACTCCTTCGCCCGGGAACGCACTCCGGAGGGTCGCTGGCGTCCGATGGTCTGGGATGCGGAAGGGGCCTTCAATAATCAGGGCGGCTTCAATCCCGTCAACTTCGACATCATTACGCAGAATCTGACCGGTTCGGACGATACCCATAACCTCGCCATCCTGTGGAAGCGGCTGGTTGGTCTTCCGCCATTCACGGGCGCGTTTCGCGGCAGCACGGAGTTTCGCCTGCTCATGGCCGATCGGATCAACAAGCTGATGTTCAACGGCGGTGTGCTCGATGACCGGGGCGCCGCGAGCCGGTTTCTTTTCCACAAAAACACGCTGATTAGCGATCTCCAGCCGATCGCGAGTTTTGCCGGGGCTGGCACGATCAATCAAAGCTGGTATTCGGTCTGGACGAATGCCGCGACCGGGCGCCGCAGCTACCTGCTTGGGCCGCGGGCTAATTATTTTCGCAGCGCCGGAGTCTGGCCCGCCACGCAACCTCCCGACCTGACCCCGTTCGGTGGTGTGGTGGCAGCCGGAGCGTCCCTCACCATCTCCGGGGCCAGTACCGGTTCGACGATTTATTTCACCTCGGACGGTACGGATCCTCGCGTGGAAGGAGGCGAGGTGAGCCCCACGGCAATCGTTTACTCAGCACCGGTTACGCTCGCGGCATCGGGGCGCATTAAAGCCCGGATCCGCTCGGACAGCGGTGAGTGGAGTGCGGTGACCGAGGCCCTTTACCTCGTTGATCCCGTGGCGCCGAGCGCGGCCAACCTGGTGGTTGCAGAGGTGATGTATCATCCTCAGGCTCCCAGCGCTGCTGAGGAAGTCGCGGGATTTACGGATGCGGACGACTTTGAATTCATCCGGTTGCAGAATATCGGCTCGTCGCCGGTGGACCTGGCAAATCTCGAACTGACGGCGGGCGTGATTTTCCGATTCGGAACCGGGTCGGTGCCTTTTCTCAATCCCGGCGGTTCCGTGCTGGTGGTCAAACGCAAGGCCGCGTTTCAGGCCCGGTACGGGACGGGCCTCGACGGGATGATTGCGGGTGAATTTTCGGGTTCGCTTAACAATGGCGGGGAACGGATCGCGCTCGAAGTAACGGGGGCATCGCCTTCCCTCGTGCGTGAATTTACCTACAGTCCGCTGGCGCCGTGGCCGGTCACGCCGAATGGCGACGGGCCGTCGCTTTTGCTGTCAAATCCTGCTTCGGCCCCGGATCACACGGACGCCTCGAATTGGACGGCCAGCGCTGTTCCCGGCGGACAACCCAGTGGCGCCGCGACCGCGCTGACTTATGAGCAATGGAAGCTGCTCGCTTTCTCCGGTGTCCAGGCTGGAAACCCGGCGGTTTCGGGACTCACGATCGATGCCGAAGGGGATGGTCTGACTAACTGGGCGGAATACGTGCTCGGCGGCGTGCCGACAGCAAACGACGCCGCCGCCCACCTACCCGTGGGATCGACCGTGAACGTCGGCGGACAGAATTACCTGGCCTTGACTTACACCTATGTGACCGGCGCCAACGCGACGCTCGAGGTTCAGGTGACGAGTGATCTCGATTCCTGGAAAAGCGGGCCGCCCTTCACCATCCCGATTGGTGCTCCTGCGGTGCATGGCAATGGCACGACCACGATGACCGTGCGCGATACGGTGCCGATTGGCAGCACGGGACAGCGTCAGATTCGCTTGCGCATGATCGCACCGTAGCGTCGGATCGGGGAGCTGTCGTTCCCCTGTTCAATGCTTAAAAAAATCCTCATCCTCGGTGCCGGTACTGCTGGCTTGCTGGCTGCACTTACGCTGCGGCGTCGCTGTCCTGAGCTGAAAATCGAAGTCGTCCGTAGCCCGAATATCGGGGTGATTGGTGTCGGCGAAAGCACCACTGCAGGCTTCCCGCGTTACCTCGTCTCCGAACTCGGATTGAGTCCGGCCCAGATTTATGCCGAAGTCCAGCCGACGTGGAAGCTGGGCATTCGCTTTCTTTGGGGTCCACGCCAGGAATTTTCCTACAGCTTCTCGAGGCAATTCAATCACCGCCAGCGTGATCTCCCGAGGGCCAACGGATTCTACTGCGAGCAGGCAGTCACGAATGTCGATCTTTGGAGTGCCCTCATGCAACATGATCGAGCCCTGCCGCGCCGGCCAGACGGCGCGCCGGATTTTGACGAGCATCGGCATCTCGCGTTTCACGTCGAAAATAAGAAGCTCGTCGCGTTTCTTGAGGGGCAGGCCCGCAAAGTCGACGTGTCGTTTGTGGATGGAACCGTTCGTGAGGTCGAGCGCCATGCGGACGGAGCAGTCGCAGCGCTGCATCTCGAATGCGGGCAACGAGTCGATGCCGACTTTTTCGTGGATGCCTCGGGGTTTCGCTCCGAGCTGCTCGGACGTGCACTTTCCGAACCCTTCGACAGTTACTCCGATTCGCTTCGTTGCGATCGGGCCGTCGTCGGAGGGTGGAATCGCACCAACGAAACTATCAAGCCCTACACCACGGCCGAAACGATGAATGCCGGGTGGTGCTGGCAGATCGATCACGAGCATTACATCGATCGCGGCTACGTCTACTCCTCGCGCCACCTCTCCGATGAGGAAGCAGCAGCCGAATTGAGGGCCAAAAACCCGCGCATTCAGAATGAGCCGCGAATCGTGCGTTTTCGAGCGGGAAGGTATCGGCGGGCCTGGGTGCACAACGTGGTGGCTGTTGGCAATGCATGCGGATTTGTCGAACCGCTCGAAGCCACGGCGATCGCGGCCATCACCGAGCAATGCCGGACCCTGGCTCAGTGTTTGCACGAGTCATTCCTCGATCCGACGCCCGGGATGCGTGACCTGCACAATCGATTTGCGGCCGACAACTGGGACGAAATTCGGGATTTCATCGCCCTGCACTACAAGTTCAATGTCCGACTCGACACGCCGTTCTGGCGCATGTGCCAGGAAGAGATCAAACTTCATACCGCGCAACCGCTGGTCGATTTCTATCAGGAGAACGGCCCCACGGCGTTTCACACCCCGGTGGTTCTGCGGCCGTTGAGTCCATTCGGCATGGAGGGGTATTTGGCCTTGCTCGTCGGTCAAAAAGTTCCGTACGCTAAAACCCACGCGCCATCTGCGAAGGAGTTGACCGTCTGGAACCGAAGTTGCATCGAAAACGCGGCCCGTGCCCGCGCCGGATTGACAGTCAAAGAAGGGATCGAGGTCGTTCGGAAAGTTTCCGGGTCGTGAAAATGGACAAATTGTCATTTTGTGTGGCTTCGCGTGTTTGCTTTTGGTCGGCGACCTCAAATCGCCGCTCCTCGGCAGTCCTTCCATGAACGGTCAGCTTACCGTCCTGCACGGGCCAGAGCTTCCGCGCGCCGGTATTGTTCGCGGAAGTGGTCGGCCAGCTCTCGAGCGAGTTCCACTTCCCCGATTTTTGTCCCCCCGAGCGCATCCCGGATTCGACCCTGAGCGGCCGCGTAATCCACGGCGCCAACCTTGGCGAATTCCGCCAGTGCTTCTGGTGGCAGGCCGGCCTTGATGATCGCGCTCCATGCTCGAACCTGCTCGTGATGGGGGTCAATGCACATCACTCGGAAGATGAAGGAAATGGTTCCAAATAGCGGACCGGTCCATTCGGGATGATAGGTGAATTTCCGCGCCGCTTCATAAGGCATCACGTCCGGATCAGAGCGAAAGGAATTCAATTCCGCATCATAAAGGGATGGGAGAATCGGTGGCCGTCGCAAGGCGTAGTGCTCCGGGCCGCCGGGGGCGCCGACTTTCCAGTTCCATAGCTTTTGGCCTTCGGTCGACATGACAAATTCAACAAACTCGCGCGCCAGCTTTGGATGCGGAGCGCCCCGGTAGATCCCAATGGGATCCACCCCAAAGCTGGTGCCGCCGACCGCATCGACATAATGGACATAAGAGTCGCCGTTCGTGTTCGCCACGGCCTGGCTCTGATACCGACCGTAGAAATCAATAGTCATGCCCGCGGCGCATTCCCCGGATGTGACATCGAGGGCTATTTTGGTTGAAGCGTCGGTAAAGTAGCGGGCATTCGCGCCAACCCGCTGAAGCAGTTGCATCGCGCGAGTCCATCCGGCGGCGATCGCATCGTCAGCCGCCGGCGTCGCCTTCGCTCCGGGCGCAGCCAGGGCCTCCTGGATCTGCTGTTGAATGATCATTTCGAAGCTCTTGGCGACTGAGCCGCTCTGCGTCGGATTCGCGAGCGCGATCTCATGCAGGTAGCGCGGATCGGCGAGATCGGCCCATCGCTTCGGGGGCATTTCAATGCCGAGGCGACGAAGCGAATCGAGATTCGACACGATGCCGAAGGCCGAGATGACTGTCCCGATCCAACGCCCTTTCGGATCCCAAAACGGTTCACCGCCCACGGACTGTGGGATGGCGCCATTCGGACCGAAAAGTTCAGGGTGATTTTCGATCAAACCGAAATCCACGAGATAGCCGGCGTCCGCCTGTTTTGAGAAATCGTAAGCGCCGCCGCCAAAGAAAACGTCGATCTTGCAGCTCACGTCCGAGTCGAGAAACGCTCGCCGGGCCTGCTCTTCGTCGGTGTCGTCGGCCGGCGTGTCATCGAGTTTCACTTTGGCATTGGCAAACGACTTCTGCACCGTCGCGCTCCACGGTCGGCCGAGGATGTGCACCCAATAGTTTTCGAACGCCGCGACATAGTTTCCCTGGATGTATCGTGTGATTTCCGTGGTGCCCCCGGGAGTCCGGAAATCCATCCGCACCGTTTCGCCGGTTCGTTGAAAGTGCTGCCCCGCGAAAGCGCGGCCGAACTCGTGTCGGATTGCCTCATTGTGCGGAGTAATAATGACGAGCGATTCCGCCCCGCCGTGCATGGATTCCCCGCTTCGCTGCCGCAGGACGATGGGACCCAGCAGCACGACGCCGAGCGCGAAGAGCAGGCCCAGGTTTTTCATGCGGGCAAAACGATCACGTCCTGCGGCTCAACGGTGGCCTTCAACTGGCGTTCTTCGCTCACATCGACAAAGCGCGGATTGAGTTCAAAGATCTTCAGTGTCTGGCCCGCGGTCGCGAATTGATACTGCGCCATTTCGCCGAGGTAAATGCGCTCGCGGATGCAACCAGACACGACGTTTTTCGCGTGGCCGTCGCTGCTTAGTTTCCACGCTTCGGGGCGAATCGACGCGATGCAGGATTCATCGGGAGCGGGCCGCCACCCGTCGCCTCCGAGCGTGGCCTGAAACGTCCCCAGTTGCGTTTCCACGCGGACACCGCCCGCTTCGGGAGCATCGATGACACGGCCCGGAATGAAATTCGTTTCGCCCATAAAGTCCGCGATGAAACGCGAGCGGGGATAACGATACACTTCATCGGGCCTGCCCACTTGCCGGACATGACCGTCTTCGAGAATGGCCAGGCGATCCGCGATCGAGAGCGCTTCCTTTTGATCGTGGGTCACATAGATCGCGGTCAGGCCGAATTCCTTACAGATGCGCCGAATCTCGCCACGCATCTCGAGCCGGAGTTTCGCGTCGAGATTCGACAACGGTTCGTCGAGAAGCAGGCAGCGCGGGCGAATGACCAGGGCTCGCGCCAGCGCCACACGTTGCTGCTGTCCGCCGGAAAGTTCGTTGATCTTGCGGCCGGCGTAACGGTCCATGCGGACGGATTCTAGCGCCTGACCCACCTGCTCCCGGATCAGGTTCGGGGCCACCTTTCGTTCCTCGAGCCCAAAAGCGACATTCCGGGCCACGGTCAGGTGCGGCCAAAGCGCGTAGCTTTGAAACATCATCCCCGTATTGCGCCGATGCGGCGGCAGGGTTGTGACATCCTCGTCGCCGAAGCGAATTCGACCGCTTTCCGGGAGACAAAAACCGGCGATGCACCGAAGCAGCGTTGTCTTGCCGCAACCGCTCGGTCCAAGCAGGAAAAAGATTTCGCCGGGTGAAATCGCAAGATTGATCCCGTTCAGCGCCACAATGTCGCCAAAACGCTTGGTCAGATTCTCAATGGTCAGTGAAATCATGCGCAAAGGGCAGCGCTTGCTTTAGCGGTCCGGGTGACAACCGCCAAGGACGACGTTTCGCGGAACGACCACCGATCGGACGGACGGCTGTCAAATCCGTGCCGCGCAAGGTTTTTTGCTCGCGGCCCCGCAGTGAAAACCGGTAAACGGTCTGGTTAATGATTCGTCGCGACTACCTCATCGTTGGTGCAGGAGTCGGCGGGGCCAGCGTCTGTGAAGGTATCCGGGAGCACGATCCGAAAGGGTCGATCATGCTCGTCGGAGCGGAGGCGGCGCTGCCCTACCATCGCCCTCTGCTTTTTCCCGCCATCCTCGGAAAGGGCTCACCCTCCCCGGACACCCTCTCAATTCATGACGCGGCGTGGTATGAAAAGAAGCACGTGGATCTACGGCTCGATACTGTGGTCGCGCAATTCAACCATGAGCGCCACCTGGCGGTGCTGGGAAATGGCCAGGCGGTTGAGTTTAAAAAGGCCTGCCTGGCGACGGGCAGTCGCGCCCTACGGCCGCAAATGGCCGGGGCGAATCTTGGCAACGTGTTTTATCTCCGCACCCTGCGGGATGCGCTGGCCCTGCGTGAAGCGCTCGAACTGGAGAAGGAGGTCGTGGTGGTGGGTGGCGGTCGGATCGCGGTGGAAGTTGCTTCGCTCCTCAGTCAGCGCCCGAAACTCAATGTCACCATGCTGCATCGCGGAAAACATCCGTGGACGCGATGGATCGACGAGGAGACGGGCGAGTGGTTGACTGAAATGTTCGCCAAGCACGGCGTGAAAATGATGCTCGGTGAAACGCTCAACGGCTTCGAGGGACGCACCGTCCTCCGGAATGTGCAGACCAAAAGCGGTCAGCGATTTTCCGCGCACATCGCCGTCGTCGCGCTGGGAACGGAGATGAACAACGGCCTCTTTCTCAACACCCCCCTCAACTACCCTGGCGGCACGCCGGTGAACGATTATCTCGAGACCGACGAAAAAGGCATCTTTGCCGTGGGCGACATCGCCCTTTACCCCGACAAGATTTTCGGCGGCCAGCGCCGCATCGATCAATATGACTGCACTATCGCGCAGGGCCACGTGGCAGGTGCCAACATGACCGGTCGGAAACGAATCAAGTGGGATTGGATGCCGCACCTGTGGAGCGAGATTTACGGCATGCGTTTCGATTTTGTCGGGGATTTTTCAAAACCGACGACGCGGATTGAATTCTCGGGCAATCGGGCAAAGAAGAAATTCGTCATCAAGCGTTACCATCTCACGGCACTCCTCGGCGTGACGCTTTGCAATCAGACCCCGGTGGAAGTCGAAGCGGCCAAGACCGAGGTCCGCGAGTGGAAGCGCGAAGTGAAGCGCTACGAATCGTAGGTTTCGTGTTATGGTCGCGGCGCGATTTCGGTTCTCCCTCCCGAGCTCCAAATCCGCGCCACCGATGAGCAAGCACATTGTTTTCTTCCCGCTGCTGTCCGCGCTGACGGTGCTGGGCGCGGTCGCGGAAGATTTCACGCTCGTGGACGGAACCCAGTATCGAAACGTGGAAGTCAACCGGACGGAGCCCGATGGCATCGTCATCACGACGGATTCAGGCGTCGTCAAAATCGAGTTTGCCAACCTCCCGCCGGCCGTCCAGCAGGCGTATGGCTTTGACGAGGAAAAGGCGGCGGCGTTTCGCGAGGCGACCAAGTCGGCTCAGCGGGAGCGGAACTTGGCCAAGGTTAATCGCACGCTCGACAAACTCGCCGCGTTGGAAACGCGGAAGGTCAAAAATGGCGGCGTGGAAGTGAGCGGATTTATCGTGCAGAGCTTTAAAGGAGATGCCCCCATCGAAGGCTCCCTTCTGGACACGCGCGAATACACCACGCCCAACGACGGCAAGGCCGTCGTTTCCACGCCGATCACGGTTTTCATCGAGGGGTTGACGGAGTTGGCTGATCGCGAGGCATTCCGGGGAACCATTTATCCGACTGGCCGAGTGCTGCGCGTGGATGGCTCGACCTATCGCGCCTACGCCATCACGCCCGATCTGGCCGCTGACCGCATTCGGGAAAAGGGCGAGAAGACGATCGAGCAGGTCGTGGCTGACGATCGTGCTCGGTGGGCAGCGAGGTAACGGAGAGTGTTTCGGTGCTGCGGCGGTTGACCCTGCGGTCGACCGGCATTGTTTTCCATTGCTCCTGCCAGGCCCCATTGCTTCGTTGACGCAATGACTGCACCCGTCCTCCAGCGGTTCTTCCTCCTCGCTGTAATTGTGCTGCCATTGACCACCGTTCTGCAGGCCGGCGAACTTCGCGTCGGTGCAGCGCAAGTAGTCATTACGCCGCCGCCCGGAACACCCATGGCCGGCTACTACCAATTGCGCGAATCGAGTGACGTCCTCGATGACATTTACAGCAAAGCCATCGTTTTCGAGCAGGACGATCAGACGGCCGCCATCGTGGTGTGCGATTTGATTTCGCTGCCTCGGCGTACGGTGGTGGCCGCCCGCGAAGCCATCGAGCGCCAGACGGGCTTGCCGGGCAGCCACGTGCTGATTGCCGCGACGCATGCGCACACGGGACCGGTGATCGCACGGGAATCGTCGTTCGACGATTTCGACGGGGGCAGTACCGGGCCGGCCGTCAGTTACACGGACGCCCTGCCGGCACTCATCGCGGAGAGTGTGGATCATGCCATCGACAGACGATCTCCCGCGCGCACGCTGGCCGCGAACACGACGGTCGAGAATCTCGCCTTCAACCGGCGCTTCTGGATGGACGACGGCACGGTGAGTTGGAATCCGCGCAAGCTTGATCCCGGGATCGTGGCGCCGGCAGGTCCACATGATCCGGAGGTTGGCATGTTGCTTTTTGAAACGCCGAATCAGGACGCCAACGTGATTGGCGCTTTCGTGAACTACGCCATGCATCCCGATACCACGGGCGGCACCCGCATTTCCGCGGATTTTCCCGGCGTCCTGGCGCGTCGTCTCGCGGATCTGAAGGGGCCGGAGTTGGTCACGGTTTTTGCCAACGGCGCCTGCGGGAACTTGAATCATCGCAATGTTTGGTGGGCCGATCCACAGCACGGTCCCGGCGAAACCGCGCGCCTGGGCAACATTCTGGCTGGCGCGGTGCTGGCTGCCTGGCCGTCGCTCGCTCCAGTCGAAACGTCTGCGCCGCGCGTCCGAAGCACGATCGTGAACCTTCCGCTGCGTGAGCTGACGGCAACCGATCTGGACGAAGCCCGCGAAGTGGTGCGTCAGACGCGGGCAGGCGAGGCGAAGTTCATGGATCAGGTGAAGGCCTTTCGCGTACTGGATGTGAAAGGTCGCGACCAAAAGCCGCACGAAGTCGAAGTCCAGGTCATCACGCTCGGCCCCGAAATCGCCTTCGTGTCTTTGCCCGGAGAAATATTCGTCGAGCTGGGTTTGGCGATCAAAGCCGCGTCGCCATTTAAATACACCTTCATCGTCGAACTGGCGAACGGCTCGATCGGTTACATTCCAAACGCGTCGGCCTATGCAGAAGGAAACTATGAAGTCGTAAGCGCGCGTTGCGCCGAAGGCTCCGGGGAATTGCTCGTCGCAGCCGCCAACCGGATGCTGCGCGAGCTGCATGCGAAATGAGCGCCGAAACGTGGATGCCGGATACGGGTCATCCTGAGCGGAGCGCCATTTCGCGGAGCGAAAGGCGCGCAGTCGAAGGACCCGGAGCCAATGTTGAAAGTCGTCAATTATCCAACCGCTTCGACAAAGTCCTTTGGCGGCAGGATACTTGGCGACATTGGAGCCGGGTCCTTCGACTGCGCGCCGCACCGGCAGCGCCCACCGGCGCTTCGCTCAGGATGACCATTTTGTGCGCGTCGTTTCTGACCGCAAATCTCGGTGCGGCGGATCTCTCCGCCGCGCTCTCGAGTTTCGCGCACGCTCCCGATGTTGCCATCGAATTAGTCGCCGCGGAGCCGCTCGTGACGTCCCCGTGCGCCATGGCTTTCGATGAGCAGGGCCGCATCTACATGGCCGAGAATCGCGGCTATCCGAGCACCGCTGAGCCACCGCAGGGCTCGATCGCATTGCTCGAAGACACCGATGGCGATGGGCGGATTGACAAGCGTACCGTCTTTGCGGACGGCCTCACGTTTCCGAATGGTGTCCTGCCCTGGCGCGATGGCGCCTTCGTCACCTGTGCGCCGGATGTCCTGTTTTTGAAGGACAACGATGGCGATGGCCGGGCGGACGAGCGTCGCGTGGTGTTAACCGGATTCGACACGAAACAAAGCACCCAGCTTCGCGTCAATGACCCGACGCTCGGGCCCGATGGCTGGATCTATCTGGCCAGCGGCCTCAGCGGCGGACACATCACCGCGCCTCAGCATCCGGAGTTTCCAGCACTCGATTTGAAATCCGATCTGCGATTTCATCCGGAGACTGGCCGCTTCGAGAGCGTTGATGGCCGGGGGCAATACGGTCAGAGCTTCGACGAATGGGGAAATCGCTTCATCTGCATGAACCGGATCCAGGTCCAGCATGTCGTGCTCCCGGCTGCGGCATTGCGGCGCAACCCGTTCCTCGCGTTCTCCGACACCGTGCAAAACTGCCCGGAACTTCTCCCGAATGCGTTCCTTCACGGCGGTGGTGGGGCGGCACGAATTTTTCCCGTCAGTCACAACATCACGACCGCAGACTCTCACGCAGGCACCTTCAGCGCGGCCTGTGCGGTGCATATTTGGAACGGTCGTGGTCTTCCCGCGCAGTACCGAGGGTGCGCTTTTTCCTGCGACCCGACGGGCAATCTCGTGCACGTCGATCGGCTCGTTCCGCAGGGATCGACGTTTGCCGCGGAGCCGCTCCTGGACGGCCGCGAATTTCTCGCCTCGCGCGATGATTGGTTTCGCCCGGTCTTTCTCGCCCCTGGACCCGACGGCGCGCTCTACATCTGCGACATGACGCGAAAGATCATCGAGCATCCGGATTATCTGCCGGTGGAAATGCGGAAGCGGCTCGATTTTTCTCAGGGCAAAGACATGGGCCGCATCTGGCGCGTAAAAGGCCTGGGTACTCCAGCGGACTTGCCAGCGCGGCCCGTCCCGGAAGGAATTCAACGGGTCCGCGAAGCCATCGCGCTCGGGGACAGTCAGACACCGGAGGCGGTGATTCGGCTGGCGGAACTTGGCCTGGGTGAACCAGACCGCTGGTTGCGGGCCGCTATTGTGAGCAGTGCCGCCGAGCGCGAACACGCCGTCACGGAGGCGCTCCTTGGTTCCGATTCCGATGATGTTTCCATCGAACTTCTGACTGACCTCGCTCGCGTCATTGGTCGCCGGGCGGCCGCGGAAAAAACAACAAAGAATCTCGACGATCTCCTGGAGAAAGCGGAGCCCGCAGGCTTCGCCGCGAGCGCTTCGCTAATGGCGGGGTGGAGTGAGGGCGCGCGGGTTCGGCTTGATGATCGAAACAAAACAATCAAAGCCCTGATCGCTGTCGCGCGCGGAATCCTCCAGGCGCCGAACGAATTGCCTGAGCGAAAGGAACTGAGCGTGCGGGTGCTCTCCCGGTCGTCGTGGCCGAGTGCTGGTGAAGTCCTGGTCCAAACCGTCACCGAGTCGGAGCAACCAAAACTTCGCGAAGCCGCGGTGCAGGCGCTCGCGGGCTTCGATGCAGGCGAGGCTGCAGAGGCGCTGATGAACGCGGGACTTTGGGAGCGAGCCGATCCACTGCTGCGGCAAACCATCGTAACGTCGCTGCTCGATGCTCCGGCGCATGTCGAAAGCGTCGTCGCGGCGCTCGAAATCAAGCGCCTCCCGCTCGCGTTGATGAACTCCGTCCAGCGCCGCCAACTTCTCTCCAGCAAGAATGCCGGGTTGCGAGCGCGGGCGGAAAAGTTGTTTCCGGCTCAACCCGCGGGAGACCGGGGCGCGGCTTTCGAGAAGACAAAAGCAGCGCTGAGTCTGCCCGCCCGAGCCGTCAATGGGCGCGCAGTGTTCCAACGCGTGTGTGCGTCGTGTCACCGGCTCGAACGCGAAGGTCATGCCGTGGGCCCGGACCTTTTTGACATTCGCAATCAAGCCAAGGAATCGATCCTTCTCCACATCGTTGTCCCCGAACATGAGATCGCGCCGGGTTTCGCCGCCTACATTGCCGAAACCAAAGACGGGCGCGGCATCGTCGGCATCCTCACCTCGGAAACTGCCGAAAGCATTACCCTGCGAGCACCGGGTGGCATTGAAGAAACGCTGCTCCGGCGCGAACTCGCCTCGCTCACGGCCAGCCCGCAATCGCTCATGCCCGGCGGTTTGGAACAGACGATGAGCGTGCAGGAGCTGGCGGATCTGCTCGGTTACCTGCGCGGCGAAGACGCGGGCGACGGCAGCGCCAGTCCGCCGCCCGGAAGCCGCGAATTGTCAAGGTGACGGCACGGGCTCCGGTGTCTGCACCGGTTCCATTTTCACCCCGCCTGCCGTGGGAGATGACTTCTCCGCAGCGACGGCTTTTTTAACGGCTTCCAGATCCCAATTCACCTTGGCCGGTGAGAATCGCGAGTCGAGCTTCACCAGAGAATCGAGCAGACCAAGCGCCAGCGCGCTGCAACCGAGTTTGGTTGGGTGCAATCGATCGTCCTGCAACAGGTCGCGCGTCGAACCGGCGGGCAACGTGGTCTGGCGTACGGTGATCGCCTCATTGGCATTGGCTGACTTCATGAAGGCGGCGACGGGAAAAATCGCCACGTTCTCGCGCCCGCCGGCCCACGTGCGCAGCCGGGTGTTGGCCGCTTCGATCTCGGCCAGGTCCGGGACTTCTTCATCCGAAAGCATGCCTCCCTTTGCCTCGCTGGCATCGGGGATATCACCGATCACGAGGGGGCATGTGATCGCTTCGAGATGCTTCAGCCCACGTTCAAAACGGCTCGTGCGCGTTTCGCCATCGCGCAGTTTGCCGTAGCACGACCAAAATAGAAAATCGGCGCTCAGGATCGCATCGGGTTCGGTGGCCAATGCTTTTTGAATCTGGTCCCGGGCGATTTCATCGGGCTTCATGAAAAGAAAAGTGGTGGCGAACGTGGCGATGGGCTCGTGCGGAACCGTGATGGCGGCATCAAAGTAGCGTCGCAACCGGAAGGGCTCGGTGTGCGGACCTCCGAGCGGTTCATCCTTGATGAATCCCGCGCTGACGCTGGCGCCGATGAGGACGATTTTTTTCCAGGAGGCGGATTCGGGAAGTGTCTCCGCGGCGACCGCCGACCGAAGGAGGAGCGTGCCAATGACGAGAGCGTTCAGGGTGCGCATGCGCGGAAGCTGGACAGGGTCGGGCCCACGGACAAGCCGGAACTGCCACCCTCGTTCAAGCCCACAAATTGCGATCCAGCGTGCGGTATTGGATCGCCTCGGCCACGTGCTGGGACTGGATGGTTTCTGCGTGATCAAGGTCCGCGATGGTCCGGGCCACTTTGTGAATGCGATCGTAGGCTCGAGCGCTGAAGCCGAGCTCGGTCATGGCCATTTCGAGCATCCCCTGAGCCGCTGAGTCCAGCGCGCAATGCGCTTTGATCTGGCGCGCGTTCATCCGGGCGTTGCAGCGCACTTTCGTGCTGGCACCGAGGCGCTTTCGCTGCACGTTGCGGGCCGCGATTACGCGTTCACGGATCGCCGCCGACGGTTCGCCAGGTTCTTTCGCGGCCAACTCGCGAATCTCGACGGCCGGCACCTCGACGTGGAGATCGATGCGATCGAGCAGCGGACCGGAGATGCGATTGCGGTAGCGCTCGACCTGCACGGGCGAGCATCGGCATTCGCGTTTTGGATCGCCAAAGAAGCCGCACGGACACGGATTCATCGCTGCGACGAGCATGAATTCGGCCGGAAAAGTCATCGAGCCGGCGGCGCGAGAGATGGTGACGCGTCCGTCTTCGAGCGGTTGCCGCATCACCTCGAGGGCCTGCCGTTTGAACTCCGGCAATTCGTCGAGAAAAAGCACGCCATTGTGCGCGACGCTCACTTCGCCCGGCGTGGGAGTGGCCGATCCGCCGAGCAAGCCCACGTCGGAGATGGTGTGATGCGGTGAGCGAAAGGGGCGTGTCGCGACGAAGGAATGCCCGGGATCGAGCAGCAGACCGCAGATGCTGTGAATCTTCGTCGATTCGATGGCTTCCTCGAGATTCATCGGCGGAATGATCGTCGGAATGCGCTTGGCCAGCATGGATTTGCCGGAACCCGGCGGGCCGAGCATGAGGAGATTGTGACCGCCCGCGACGGCGACTTCGAGGGCGCGTTTCACGTGGTGCTGGCCGCGCACTTCAGAGAAATCCACGTCGAAATTCTGATGTTGCGCGAAGAATTGTCCGAGGTCTTCGCGTGTCGGTAAAAGCGGTTTCTCGCCGGTGAGGAATTCAAACGCCTCGCGCAAATTGGCGACGCCGTAGACTTCGATGCCTTCCACCATCGCGGCTTCCCGTGCATTCGCGAGCGGCACGATGGCCTTTTTTCGTCCTTGCTTGCGAGCCTCGATCGCGACGGGCAGCACGCCTTTGACGGGACGCACGACACCGTTCAATCCGAGTTCACCGACAAAGCAAAACTCGGCGGTGTTGCGCAGTTCGATTTCCTGCGCCACGGCGATCAGGCCCAGTGCGATGGGCAGGTCAAAGCTCGGCCCTTCCTTCTTCACATTGGCGGGTGCGAGATTAATCGTCATGCGCCCGTGCCCCCAGCGGTAGCCGCTGTTGCCGATGGCGGTCGTCACGCGATCACGCGCCTCGCGCACCGCGACATCCGGCAATCCCACGATGATGATATTGGCGTCACCGCGCCCGCCATTGACTTCAATTTCGACCTCGAACGCGTCGACGCCGTAGACCGCTGCGGAATAAACTTTCGCCAACATGGGGTATCCAAATTGGCAAACCCGGCCGGATTCGGGAAGCGCGAAGATGCGCCAGATTCGCTGCTACAGCGTGGCGACGGTGGTGAGGCGTGCGGGGAGGGGTTCCAATGCTGGATCGGTGAGAATGACATCGAGCGGAATCGCCACCGTGCCTTGCGCGGCTGCCGCCCAAACTTCCTGATCGCCGAGCAGCCCCTCCACTTGCAGCCATTTCGCGCCCGGTACCGGTTCGGACAGCAGGCGAAGAAATTCGTCGCGCGTGCGCACGACGACGACACAGGAGCGCCCGCGAGTTTCCTCAGCCGCTGCTGCTGTCAGGAAGGTCAGGGACGAATCAGGTTCCTGCGGTACGGATTTGAAATGGGCGCCGCCGGTTTACCAGCGATTGACCCAGGCGCCGCCGCCTCCAACGCGACCGTTGACCCAGGCCCCGCCACTGCTCACGCGACGATTGACCCAGCCTCCGCCGCCGCCGTTGACCCAGGTTCCACCCCCGACGTGCCGATTGACCCAGCCTCCGCCCCCACCGCCACGGCGATTGATCCAAGCGCCGGCTTCCGCTTTTGAGGCACCAGCCAGCCATGCCCCGGCGACCGCTGCGGTGATGGCCGCGCCGGACCATTTCCCCAGACTCTGGAGAAACTGACGGCGGCCCGGAAAGGTCTGATCGTCCGCGGGTGTTTTTGATTGATCGAGGTTTTCTTCGTTCATAGGTCGAGGTGGGTTGCCAGACTACTTTTTGCCTTCGCCAGTGAGCGTCGAGAAATGCATCGCGGTAATCTTCCAGCTTCCGCTGGCTTTGCTGACCGTGAGCGAAAGATTCAGCGGAAACTCGAACGCCGTGCCATCCTTTTTGCCGGAAATATTGCCGGAAGCCATCAGCCAGCCCGAGTTCGGGCCGAGGTCGCCAATTTTGAAATGGTAATCGAACTTCTGCTCGCCTTTGTCGAAGCCCTTGAAGAATTGCTCGTAGGCGGCGGTGACCTCTTCCGGGCCTACCCATATCTCGCCCGGACCCGTGCCCATGAGAGCAGGCTTTTCCGCGAGGGTCGCGAGGACGCCTTTGACGTCCTGAGCGGTCATGGCGGTATCGTGCGCTTTGAGCAAGGCACGGACGACTTCGAGTTCGGGATTGGGAGCTTTTTCGTCCTGAGCCTCGGTGTCGGGAGTGAGGGCGGCAACGGCGGTGATTCCGGCCAGGCTTGCGATGATGGATTCGCGTCGGTTCATGAAGCATTTATTACCGCCCCGTCCGCTGTCGCCACAACGTATTTCTTCGCCCCTGATTCCGCTCTCAGCGGCTACGCAAAATCGACCGCGGTAAAATCCGTGGCCAGGTCGATGACATCGCCGGCGCCGACGATTAGCGGCTGTCGCGCCCGTCCGAGACTCAGCTTCCCGATTTGCTGCGCAGTGATGCCGAAATGATCTCCGTCCGCCGCGCTGCCCGACACATCGCCGGCGATGGTGATATTGGCGATGCGGGAGACAATCCCGCCGTTGCCGCCATCAATCAGCAGGTCGTTAATCCCGAAGCCATCGTTCGTGGCGTCCTGCACACCAGCCGCGGCGCTGCTCGCGGTCCAGTTTCCGTCCACAATGATTTTGCCAATCCCCGCGTCCGCGTTTCTCGGCGTCCCATCGCGGCGGAAACCGGCGAGAATCTCCGCGTTTAAGACATCGCCGCCGACCTGAACCTTCTGGAGCGCAGTCGATTTATTTTGCTTGGTCACGCCCACCGTTCCGAGCGCGGAAATGGTCACGGGGCGATCCGCATCGGCACTCATCAAATCACCCTCGATCTTGATGTTGCCAGCATTCCCGCCAACCACGATCCCGCTGAGGTCAGCCCCGCCGATCACATCCCCCTTCACTTTCACACCGCCGAGATCTCCGAGCACTCGCACCAACCCCGCCCGCTCCCCACCCGCGCTGCCGTCGATATCGCCGCCGATCGAGACTTTTCTGATTGCTTGCACGGCAGTAGCACTCAGCCCCGCGTCATCAGCGAGGCCAGCGGTCACATTAAATACACCTTTGACGTTGTTTTTGACCTTCAGCACTCCGACCGTTCCGGCGACATTGCTCTCCGGCGCCGCGCTAAGTCCCACCCCCGAAGCCGGGCCGCGGACGAAGAGAATGGAAGGCTCCGGCCCGACTCCGAGTGAGTTCACCGTCAGCTTGTCGATGGCCCTGCTCCCTTCGATCCCATCGCCGATTTCGATCTTTCCAAGGTCGCCATTGATTTTCACGCTCTTCAGGCTCAGGCCCGAAGCGTCAATGGTACCCACATTCACCTGCCCGTTGCCGCCGCCCTTCGATTTCACGGAGACGCTGAGCTTGGTTTTGATCGTCGCGCCGGTGACGTCGATGCGCGTGATATCGGCGTTGTCCGCTGCATCGCCAACGAGGATGATGCGAGTGCTTCCGGATCCTTTGAGTTTGATTGTCACCAGATCGCCGTCCGCGTCGGTAAATGTGAGGGCATTTTTGCTGTCCACCGTTTTTGCATTGGGCGGCGACGCGAGAGCGTTGGCGACAAGCGAGGCGTCCGTGAGCGCCGGCGAGAGGAACAGATTCCGGTCGATGAAAAACCCGTCGTAGGTTTTGAAATCTCCCAACGTTGTGCCGAACGTCGCCAAAGGAAAACTCTCGCCAATCTGAGGAATGTAGCCGTTCTCCAGCACAAATGCCGCCGTGCCACCCAGTCCTGCCGCGCCGCCAACGACGAGGCGGCCAAATTGCTCGCTGGCCGGAGTGCCGCCGATGAGGAATTCGGTGCGACCCGCCGAGGTCTGGTCAAAAGCCCCAGGTATCGTGAGCACCGAACCAATGCCGAGCCTGAGCGTGCCGCCATTGGTGAAAGCGCGCGTCACCGTCAAAGCTGCACCGTCGAGGAGCTGAATCGATCCCAGATTGGTCGTCAGTACATCGCCGATGCTTCCGATCACGCCCGTTCCGTGTTGAATCAACGTGGCCGAGTTCGTTGTGAACGTTCGACTGATGAGAAGCGATGCGCCGTCCGCAACCTCCCACGTGCCGGCAGTGAGTTCACTATTAATGATCTCCGCCACCTGGCCTGGGATGCCGAGAGTTCCCGCCCCCACTATGACCAGGCCGGTGTTGCTGAAGGGCACCGAGGAGGTATCCGCGTTGGCCGACCCCAGCTTGCGAAAGGCGCCGTCGTTGAAGAAACCCGGCCCGCCGAAATTGCCAAAGTAAGCCCCGTCGCCAGCCGTCCCCACGATCTCGAAGACGCCGCCCGCCAGGTTGTTCACCTGCCCGTTGGCGACAAAGTCCAGACGTCCGTTGTTATGAATCGTGCCCGTGTTGTTGAGCGTTGTCCCAAGATTGGGATCGCCGGTCAGGGAGAGATAACCCGAATTGTTGAGGGCCTGACCATTCAATGAGGGGTTGCCGCTGATTTCGAAAAATCCATCGGGAAAATTGAGCGTCGCGCCGATATCGCCAATTGCGATGGTCCCGGCCGTGAAGTGTACGGCACCCGCGCCGGAACCGGTGTACGCACCTGTCCATGTCTTCGTTCCGCCGTCGAACCGCAGCTCCGCCTTCGCGGCAACATTGAATGTCGCGCCCGCCCATGTCCCATCCGAGCTGAATCGGAAGACACCTTCGTCCACATCGATTGTACCCGTCGCGAGATTATTGAAAGGCACCGAGGAGGTATCCGCATTGGCCGACCCCAGCTTGCGAAAGGCGCCTTCGTTGAAGAATCCCGGCCCGCCAAAATTGCCAAAGTAAGCCCCGTCGCCAGCCGTCCCCACGATCTCGAAGACGCCATCCGCCAGATTGTTCACCTGCCCGTTGGCGACAAAGTCCAGACGCCCGTTGTTGTGAATCGTGCCCGTGTTGTTGAGCGTCGTCCCAAGATTGGGATCGCCGGTCAGGGAGAGATAACCCGAATTGTTGAGGGCCTGACCATTCAATGAGGGGTTGCCGCTGATTTCGAAAAATCCATCGGGAAAATTGAGCGTCGCGCCGATATCGCCAATTGCGATGGTCCCGGCCGTGAAGTGTACGGCACCCGCGCCGGAACCGGTGTACGCACCTGTCCATGTCTTCGTTCCGCCGTCGAACCGCAGCTCCGCCTTCGCGGCAACATTGAATGTCGCGCCGGCCCACGTCCCATCCGAACTGAATCGGAAGACCCCTTCGTCCACATCGATTGTACCCGTCGCGAGATTATTGAAAGGCACCGAGGAGGTATCCGCATTGGCCGACCCCAGCTTGCGAAAGACGCCGGCGTTGAAAAATCCCGGCCCGCCGAAATTGCCAAAGTAAGCCCCGTCGCCAGCCGTCCCCACGACGTTGAAAAAACCGCCCACGAGGTTATTGACCCGCCCGGTGGTCAAAAAATCGAGGCGGCCATTGTTGTGGATGGTGCCCATGTTGTCGATCGTCGTGTCGAGATTGGGATCGCCAGCGAGTGAAAGAAATCCCGTGTTGGCGAGCGGTTGACCGTTCAAAGTCGGGTTCCCGCTCACCTCGAAATACCCATCGGGGAAATTGAGCGTCGCGCCACCACCGTCGATTGCGATGGTCCCAGCCGTGAAGCGTGCGGCGCCCGCGCCGGAGCCGGTGTAAGTTCCCGTCCAGGTTTTGGTGCCGCCGTCGATCCGCAGTTCAGCCCCGGCCGTAACATTTAAAGTTGCGCCCGCCCACGTTCCGTCTGAGCTAAGGCGAAAGACCCCTTCGTCCACATCGATTGTACCCGTCGCGAGATTGTTGAAAGGCACCGAGGAGGTATCCGCGTTGGCCGGCCCGAGCTTGCGAAAGGCGCCGGCGTTGAAAAAGCCCGGCCCGCCAAAATTGCCAAAGTAAGCCCCGTCGCCGACAGTTCCCACGATATTAAAAACGCCTCCCGCCAGATTGTTCACCTGCCCGTTGGCGACAAAGTCCAGACGCCCGTTGTTGTGAATCGTGCCCGTGTTGTTGAGCGTTGTCCCAAGATTGGGATCGCCGCTCAATGAGATGAATCTCGCGTTGGTGAGTGGCTGGCCATCCAATGCGGGGTTGCCGCTGATTTCGAAAAATCCATCGGGGAAATCGAGCGTCGCGCCGCCATTGCCAATCGCGACGGCGCCCGCTGTGAACCGCACGGCACCCGCGCCGGAGCCGGTGTAAGTTCCCGTCCAGGTTTTGGTGCCGCCGTCGATCCGCAGTTCAGCCCCGACCGTAACATTTAATGTCGCACCGGACCACGTCCCATCCGAGCTGAATCGAAAGACGCCTTCGTCCACATCGATTGTACCCGTCGCGAGATTATTGAAAGGCACCGAGGAAGTATCCGCGTTGGCCGGCCCCAGCTTGCGAAAGGCGCCGGTGTTGAAGAAACCCGGCCCGCCAAAGTTCCCGAAGTAAGCCCCGTCGCCAGCCATCCCCACAATTTCGAAGACGCCATCCGCCAGATTGTTCACCTGCCCGGTGGCGACAAAGTCGAGACGCCCGTTGTTATGGATCGTGCCCGTGTTGTCGAGGGTTGCCCCAAGATTGGGATCGCCGCTCAGTGAGAGAAATCCCGTATTGTTGAGGGGCTGACCATTCAACGAGGGGTTCCCGCTGATCTCGAAGAATCCGTCGGGAAAACTGAGCGTCGCCCCGCCATCGCCGATGGCGATCGTGCCCGCCGTGAAGCGGAAGGCACCCGCGCCGGAACCGGTGTACCCACCTGTCCACGTCTTCGTTCCCCCGTCGAGCCGCAGTTCAGCACCAGGGCCAATGTTGACTGTCGCGCCAGCCCACGTCCCATCAGAACTGAGTCGCAGAACGCCTTCGTCGACGTCGATCGTGCCCGTCGCCAGGTTGTTGAAAGGCACGGAGGAAGTATCCGCGTTGGCCGGCCCCAGCTTGCGCAAGACGCCGGCGTTGAAAAAGCCCGGCCCACCGAAATTGCCAAAGTAAGCGCCATCGCCAGCCATCCCCACGATCTCGAAGACGCCGCCCGCCAGGTTGTTCACCTGCCCGTTGGCGACAAAGTCCAGACGCCCGTTGTTATGGATGGTGCCCGCGTTGTCGAGCGTCGCTCCGACATTTGGATCGCCCGTGATGGACAGAGTTCCCTCGTTGCGAATCTGGCCAGTGAATGTCGGATTTCCAGTCCACAAGCTGTTGCCAGTCAGCGTCATCTCCGTGTCGGCGTTTACGGTCCCGCTCGTGACCGAAAAATCATGCAAAATGGATGGCGCGGTCACGGTGAGCGTCCCGCTGGTGATCGAGAGCGCGTCGTCGCCGACCATGGTGATCGAATTCACCGAGATGCTGCCGGAATCAATCGAAACCGTCACCGTCGCCGCCGGATTGATTGTTACATCGTCGTCGGCCGTCGGGACCCCATCGCTCCAATTTGATCCTACGTTCCAGCTTCCGCTCGTGGCGCCGATCCAAATATTGGCTGCGGGAGCGATGCGCTCTTCAAGTGCCTCGACACAAGAAAAGACCGTTCGGTTAAGCCGCCGCCGGCACGCGAGGCGACCAGCCGGGCAAAGGTGGGAAAGGATACTCATCATTGGATCTGAGCGTTGGTGTGGGCTGAAAAAACAAGCGTCTCCGATTCGGGATTTATCGATTGATTGCGGCATCAAAAAGCACAATCGGGCGGCGCGTGCCGCTATCGAATTCGGCCCCAAACGAACCTTGGACGCACTGGGGAACGTTTTGAGATCAGACTCCCGAATTCGGGCTGTAGAAGCACACCGATGAGCATCTTTCGCCGCCGTCACCGCGAGGTGGCCGAAACAGAATCATCGTCCGACATGCCACGGGAGTTTTGCAGCAGCGCGCAGACGCCGCGCTTTTTGGCGTGGCGAACGAAGCTCCAGAATTCCGTCGCGGGGATACCCCACGAACGTTCGCCTGCGGCGGCGAGCGCCTGGGTGACGTTGAGTCCGGCGCGGTAAAGGAGGTCGAACGCGGCTTTGATTTCGGCGCGATCCTCGCGGGTGAAGCCGGCGCGGCGCAGACCGATCACATTGAGGCCGGCCACGCTGTTGATTTCAGCGGCCGTGACGAAGGGCGGAATGTCTTTGCTGAATCCCGACAAGCCCTGGCAGATGGCCAGACTTCCAACTTGCACGTGCTGATGAAAGACGGCACCGCCTCCGATGAAGACGCGATCGGCGACCTGCACGTGGCCGCCCAGGAGCACGTTGTTGGCGAGGATGACGTGGCGGCCGAGGCTGACGTTGTGGGCCAGGTGCGCGCCAGCCATCAGGTAGCAATCATCGCCCATGACGGTCGCGGAATTTTCTCCGGTGCCGCGATGGATGGTGCAGTGCTCGCGAATCTTGTTTCGGTGGCCGATGCGGACATGGCTGGAAACTTCCGGACGGAAAGAAAGATCCTGTGGATCACCACCGATGACGGTGCCGTGACCGACGAGATTTTCGTGGCCCATGATCACGTGGGCGCCAATCACGGCATGCGCCTGAATGACGCATCCGTCTCCGACCTCCGCGGGGCCTTCAATCACGGCGTAGGGTCCAATAGTGACACCGCTGCCAAGGCGGGCCTGTGGATGAATGATGGCGGTGGGATGGATGTCGGAGGGATTCACAGGATGCCGGCTTCGCGGAAGCTGAACCAGGGTTGCCGTCCCTCATCAGCGCTCCCAAGAATGATGTGGTCGATGAGCTTGATTTGCATGAGTTCCGAGGCCTCGCGCAAGCGGATGGTCAGTCGATGATCGGCGCTGCTGGGCGCCGGGTCGCCGCTGGGATGATTGTGCACGACGAGTAGGGCGTAGGCGGAGTGGAGGACGGCCGGCCGGAAAATTTCGCGCGGGTGCGCGAGGCATTCATTGATCGAACCGCGAAAGGCTTCCACCACGCGGAGCAGCTTTAGCTTGGAATCCAACAGGATGACGCGCAGCGATTCGGTTTGGAGAGCCCGCATCTCCGTGCCGAGCAGATCCCAGACTTGGGCGGGTGATTCGACGGTTTGCCGGGTGGCTCCCTCGCGAGCCAGACGGGACCCCAAACCGAAGGCGGCGGCGAGTTGCACGGCCTTGGCCGGTCCGACGCCCTTGATGCGAGCCAGTTCGGCCACGGTAGCGCGCGCGAGTCCGGCCAGATCCCCGAATTCCTTTAACAAATTGCGGGCGACATCGACGGCATTGGCGCCGACGCAACCGGTGCGGAGCAGAATGGCGATCAGTTCGCTGTCGCTCAGAGCCGAAGCGCCGTGCGAAGCCAGGCGTTCGCGCGGACGTTCGTCGGCGGGAAGCTCCTGGATCTTGAGCGAGCCCATCGTCTTTTCGGCCGATCGATGCTCCTACGCGTTGAACTGCGCGATCATGGTGTCGAGTGTCGAAACCAGAATGCTGAGCGCATCGCGGTATTTGTTGGCCGGCACGACTGCGAGTTGCGCCTCCGCGTCGCGCAACATTTTGCGTCCGGTGCTGACAGCACTTTTGACCGCGCCGGCAGCGATGGCTCGCTCAACGAGCGTGTCGATGTCGGCGTCGTCACCATTAAGGATGATCTCGCTGAGCTGCTGGCGATCGTCGGGATCGCTGATTTGCAGAAGGTGCAGCATCGGCAGGGTCAGCTTTCCCTTGCGCAGATCGCTTCCGAGCGTCTTGCCGGCTTTGGTTTCGTCCCCGGCCAAATCGAGGCAGTCATCGTAGATTTGATAAGCGGTGCCCAGGCGAACACCGAATGTCTTCAGCGCGATGATGACTTCGGGCGCCGCATCATTGACGAAAGCGCCAAGTTCCGCCGCCACGGCGAAGAGCGCCGCGGTCTTCATTTCGATGATTTTGTAGTAGTCAGGAACCGAAAGACTGAGATCAAAGCGGCGCTGGGTTTGGATGATTTCGCCACTGCACACATCCGACGCGGCGTGCGCAATCCGCCGGCTGGTTTCGACGTTTGGAAAACTGGTCGAAAGCTTCAGCGCGTGCGCAAAGAGGCAATCACCAAGGAGAACGGACAGCGCGTTGCCCCATTTGGCATTGGCCGTGGGCTGGCCCCGGCGCTTTTCGGCGCCATCGAGAATGTCGTCGTGGACCAACGTCGCGGCGTGGATGAGTTCAACGATGACGGCGAGTTCGATATGGCTGGGGCAGATATTGCCAGTGGCGCCGCCGGCGAGCAGCGCTAGCGCAGGGCGGAGGCGTTTGCCATTCGACTCGATGGCATAGGCAACATAGCCCTCGACCGCCGGGTCGAAGGCACGCGCCTGCTCACGAATGCGCTCCTCGACCGAGTAGAGCTGCGCATTGATGATCTCGAGAGTCCCCTTCAGAGCCGTTGATTTATCCAGGGTCGCGTCAGGCTTTGTGAAATTTTTCACCAGCGCTGAGGATAAAAGGTGCACTCGACCTGTCAATTGTGGCCGTGCCCTCGGAGAAAAAGAATGACCTTTACGAGAAAATCGCTCCCGCGGGCGCTGCCTGACTACGGCATGAATGAGATTTCGATCGTCTTATCCTCTTCCGGCGGCTGAGCGCGTTTCGGAGATTGGGCGGCGGTCGGGCGGGGAGCGGGACGGGGCGACGCTTCGCTTCGCTCGATCACTTCCAGCAATCGTTGCATCGCTTCAGAGATCTCGCTGACCGCTGCTTTCATGACCGCGTTGGCGGGTTCCGGAGGAGGGGGTGGAGGCGGTTGCGGTGGCGCCGGGGGTGCTGCCGGTGGTCTCCGGGTGTGCGGGGAGCGGACCACCGGAACGGCCTTTTGTGCCACTTCCAAGGCGCGACAGCGGGCCTGTGACCTTTCGAGTTCGATGACCAGACGGTCGCGTTCATCGGTCACTTTCGTCAGTTTGAATTCGACGGCCAGCGCGGCCGTGAGTTCGTTGGCGAGCCGGTGCCGCTCCTCCCGAAGATCGGTGATGCTGACCTGCAGTTTCGCCAAATCCGACTCGGACTTTTGGAGCACTTGCTTCAGGTGAGCGACTTCGTTGGATTTCCCGCGCAGTTCCTGTTGAAAATCCGCCGCCAAGGCGTGCGCCTGTTCGAGATCGTTGGAGAGAGCTTCGTAGTCGGCGCAGATGCTTTTGGTGATGTTTGGATCAATTTCGAATGCGTTCTCGACGGCAGCCGGTGACGGCGTACGGGTCGTATCGGGAGACGAATTCTGTGAAGTCATCAGAAATGGGAAAGCGCGTTGCATGCCCGCGGTGCAGCCTTTTTGTCAGGCTCTGGTCTGACCCGCGATCATCGATGTGAGAAAAGCCCTTAGTCGCCGAGCGGGAGCACCTTGCCCGTTTCCGCCTTGAGCAAATCTTCCAGGGTCTCGCGCCGGGAAATCATGGTGACCGAACCATCGGTTTCCAACCAGAGTTGAGGCGCGCGTCCGATCGAATTGTAATTTGAAGACATCGCGTAGCCATAGGCCCCGGCATCGCGAAGCGTCAGCAGGTCTCCGATTTCGGGACGCGGCAAGCGGCGCGGCTGGAGCAGTTCGCGTTCGTCGCGCGTGAAGATGTCGCCGCTTTCGCACAGCGGTCCGGCCACGATGATGGGCTCGTGCGGAGTATTCGGATCATCCCCATCCTTCCCGACAACCTCGATGTGATGGTAACTGCCATACATGGCGGGTCGCACGAGATCAACGAAACCGGCATCGACCATGGCGAACGTCGCGCCCGCGCCTTTTTCGTTGGTTTGCGTCGCTTTGATATCGTGGACGCGAGTCACGAGCGTGCAGCCCGGCGCGACGTAGTAGCGCCCGGGCTCGATCTCGAGCCGAATCTCCCGGTGCGCCGCGGCATTGATGCGCTCGTGGCAGGTGGTGAAAAGCTCACGCAACGGCTCGACCGGGACCTGCGCACCGTGGTCGCGGTAATTGTGCGGAATGCCGCCACCGAGGCTGACGGCTTCGAGCGCCGGAAACTCCGGGAGCAATTTGATGAATTCGAGCGCGAGCCGGGTGAGATTCTCCTGCAACTCCTGGAACTGCGGCCCGCTGCCGATATGCGCGTGCAGCATGACGACTTCGCAACCAGCCGCCGCGGCGGCGTTTTTCACGCCCATCAGGTCCGAATGCCAGATGCCGTGTTTGCTCGAGGGACCGCCGGTGTCGCACGCATTGACGTGGCCGTGGCCAAACCCGGGATTCAATCGCAAGGAGACGGGTCCACGGTAACCCGCGTCGGCCAACGACCGGATCATGCCGGGTGACCCAATGTTGGGGAGCAGGCCGTTCTCGAGCACGACCGCGAGGGCATTGTCGCGAAATACATCCGCGGTAAAACAGATTTCCGGCGGCTGATGGCCCGGTGAATATCCCGCCTTCAGAGCCCGCAGCGCTTCATTTCCGGACACGGCATCAATCCAGATCTCCGCCGCCTTCATTTCCTGGAGCACCCGCGTGGCCGGACACGCTTTCATGGCAAAACGAGCCTGCAGGTTCCCTTCTTCGGTCATGAATTTCACCTCCTTGATCCGCTGCCGAATGACTCCGGCCTCGTAAAGCCAGAAGGGTGTGCCGACTTGCGTGGCAAGCTTGCGGAGCAGATCACGATTCATGTGCATGGAAAAAGGGGCGGGATATTGCGGTGCGTGCTCCTGGCGCGCAAGACCGCTGCACACCGCCTGTCGAGTTCCCGCGGCGGACCATAGCGCCTCATCGCGAACACTGAACAACAGACGCCCTCCGATGCATACCCAGAGTTCTGCGGTTTTCCGGTGATGTCGGCTTGCCCCCGTTGCGGGTCACTGGCATCGTCGCGCCTCGGAGCCCATGCGAATCTTCGTGCCGAAAGAAAACCAGAACGTTGAGATGCGGGTGGCGATGCTTCCCAACACGGCGGCAAAATTGGTGAAACTCGGGGCAGCAGTGGAAATCGAAGCGGGTCTGGGAACGACCGTGAACGCGCCCGACGAGGAATATGTCACCGCCGGGGCGAAGACGGCTACCGAGCGCACCGCTGCCCTCGCGGGTGCCGACATCGTGCTGCGCGTGCGCAAGCCACCCATCGAGGAAGTCGCGCAACTCAAGCGCGGCGGCATCCACCTCAGCTATCTCGATCCCTTCAACGAGCTCGAACTCGTGCAGGCGCTCGCCGCGGCGGGCGTGACGGCGATCAGCATGGAGATGATCCCGCGCAGCACGATCGCGCAGACGATGGACGCGCTGAGTTCGCAAGCGAGCCTTGCCGGTTACGTGGCCGTAATCCTGGCCGCGAATTGTTCCGGTCACATCCTTCCGATGATGATGACGCCGGCGGGGACAATCCGCCCGGTGCGTGTTTTCGTCATCGGCGTGGGTGTCGCCGGCCTGCAGGCCATCGCGACGGCAAAGCGGCTCGGCGCGGCGGTGGCGGCGTTCGACACGCGGCCGGTGGTCGAGGAGCAAGTGCGCTCGCTCGGGGCGCGGTTCGTGAAAATTGATCTGGGCGAGACGGGGCAGACCGAGCAGGGCTACGCCAAGGAATTGACGCCCGAGCAGCTCGAACGTCAGCGGGAGGCGATGGCGGCCGAGTGCGCGGAGGCGGACATCGTGATCACCACCGCGCAGATTTTCGGGCGGAAGGCGCCGCGCATCATCACCACCGCGATGATCGGCCAGATGCGCGCGGGCAGTGTGATCGTGGACCTGGCCATCGAGTCCGGAGGGAATGTCGAGGGCGCCCAACTCGGTGCGGAGACCGACATCAGCGGTGTGAAGGTGCTGGGCCTCGCGAATCTGCCCGGCCGCGTCGCTCGCACCGCGAGCCAGATGTTTTCCAACAACCTCGTCAATTTCGTCGAACACTTCTGGGACCGTGAAGCCAAGACCTTCAAACTCGATCTGGCCAACGATCTCCTGCGCGGCTGCGTCATTACTCACGGCGGCGCGATCGTGAACGAAACCATCAAACAACATCACAACCTATGAGCCTTCTTGTTTTTGTCTTTGTGATCGCCGTATTCCTCGGCGTTGAGCTGATCTCCAAGGTCCCGTCTCAATTGCACACGCCGTTGATGTCGGGGTCGAACGCCATCTCCGGCATCACCATTGTCGGTGCGCTGGTCGCGGCGGGGGAAGGCCATGGCGTGGTCACCACGACGCTGGGATTTCTCGCCGTGGTCCTCGCCATGATCAATGTTGTCGGCGGTTACCTCGTCACCGATCGGCTGCTCGGGATGTTCAAAAAGAAGCGCTAGCCAATGGAGTGGATTTACATCATCGCCGCCTGCCTGTTCATCGTCGGGCTGAAGATGCTCGGGTCGCCGGTGACCGCGCGCCGGGGCAATTTTATTTCCGCCGTCGGCATGCTCCTGGCCATCGTGGCCACCCTGCTGCAGCAGGGCATCGTGAACTACGGGTGGATCGTGGCCGGGCTGGCCGTTGGCAGTATCATCGGCGCGTACGCCGCGAGGACGGTGGAGGTGAAGGCGATGCCTGAATTCGTCGCGCTCTTTAACGGCTTCGGCGGCCTGGCCAGCCTGCTCGTCGGCTGGGCGGAATACCACATGCGCCCCGGGCCCGAGAAGTTCACCGCCACCGCCATTTACCTCGCGGCCCTCATCGGCGGGATCACGTTTACCGGCAGCATGATCGCCTTCGCCAAGCTTGCCGAGCGCATGTCGGGCAAGCCCATTGTCTTCAGTGCCCAGCAGGTGGTGAATGGCGCACTGGTCGCGCTCGCCGTTGTTCTCGGGGTGGTTTTCGTTCTCCATCCGGGATCGAGTTATGTCGTCTTTCTTATCGCCGTTGTTGTTTCCTTTGTGCTCGGGGTTCTGGCGGTCCTGCCCATTGGCGGCGCGGATATGCCGGTGGTCATCTCGCTGTTGAACAGCTACTCCGGCCTGGCGGCGGCGGCCGCTGGATTCGTCATTTCAAACACCGTTCTCATCGTGGCGGGGTCACTCGTCGGCGCGAGCGGCATCATTCTCACGAATATCATGTGCAAGGCGATGAATCGCTCGATCGCCAACGTGCTTTTCAGTGGATTCGGCTCTCCCACGACCGGCAGCGGGACCGTCTCGGAAGGGACGATGCGGGAGATCAATATTGATGACGCCGCGATCCAGCTGGGCTACGCCCGTCAGGTCGTGTTTGCACCGGGGTACGGCATGGCGACGGCGCAAGCGCAGCATGCCGTACGCGAGCTCGGGGATGTACTCGAAGCCCGTGGCGTGACGGTAAAATACGGGATCCATCCGGTCGCGGGCCGGATGCCTGGACACATGAATGTGCTGCTCGCCGAGGCGAGTGTTCCTTACTCCCAACTCTTCGAAGCCGACGCGATCAATCCGGAGTTTCCCAACACGGACGTCGCCGTGATCATCGGCGCGAACGATGTGGTCAATCCCGACGCCCGCGACAATCCCGGCAGCCCCATCGCCGGCATGCCCATTCTCGAAGTCGATCTCGCCAAGTCGGTCATCGTGCTTAAGCGCGGCCAGGGAAGGGGATTCTCCGGGCTCGAAAATCCGCTCTTCTTCAAACCGAACACCGGTATGCTCTACGGGGACGCCAAAGAATCGATCATGCGCCTCATTTCGGCGGTCCGTTCCGCCTGAGGGGTCCCTCGAGCCTTCCTCGGCGTCGCATCGTTACCGGCGGAGCCATGGGAACATTCACACTAATAATTGGCGGGTCGTGGCGTTGACGGGCGGATTGACCTTGATGCCGTACCGCCTGTTTCATTTCGCCCTGATCATTCCCATCCTCGCGATGGGGGCGAGCGCGACCCTTCAGGCGGATCAGTTAACCATTCAACCCCCACAGATTGAACTGAACGGCGCGGACCGGGAGCACGCTCTGTTGGCCACATGGATTGATGACGCTGGCAGCCATTCGGATGTCACGGCGAAAGTGGTTTGCGAGAGCGAGCAACCCGCAGTCGCGGTGGTGACTCACGCGGGGCAATCCTGGCAGTCACAGATGGCCAAGCCACGGTTCGAGTGACCTTTCAAAATCAATCCGTGGCCGTGCCGGTGCGCGTTGCCGGTTCGGCGGAGCCGGTCGCGCCGTCCTTCCGTCAGGATATTCTGCCGATCCTGACGAGAACCGGCTGCAACGCCGGTGGCTGTCACGGAAAACTTGCCGGCCAAAATGGCTTCCGGCTCTCGCTGCGCGGGTACGCGCCGGATTGGGACTACGACTGGTTGACGAAGGAAGTGAACGGCCGCCGCATCAACCTCGCCTTTCCCGAGCAAAGCCTGCTCGTGCGCAAGCCGACGGGCGATGTCGCGCACGAGGGCGGCTCAAAGTTCCGTCAGGACTCCCGCTACTATCGCAAGCTGGTCGATTGGATCGCCGCCCGGGCTCCGGGACCGATCGCCGACGAGCCGGATTCGGCAAGGCTCGAAATCCTGCCGGGCGATCGTGAGATGCAGCCGGGCGAAACGCAGCAATTACTGGTGCGCGCACATTACGCCGATGGCCGGGTGCGGGACGTGACGTGGCTGGCGCAGTTCTTCTCGAACGACGAAGCCACGCTGGCGGTGAAACCCGACGGTTTGGTCAAGGCGTTGCGTTGCGGCGAAGGCTCGGTGCGCGTGCATTTCCAAGGTCAGGTGGCCGTCATTTCTTTCACCATGCCGTTCGACCGCCCGGTCGCGCCGGAGGAATTCGCCGCCCGGCAAAATGCGCTGGATGATCCGATCTTCGCCAAGCTGCAAAAGCTGCGCCTTCCTCCCTCCGGTCCCTGCAGCGATGCCACCTTTTTGCGCCGTGCATTCCTCGACACCACGGGCACGTTGCCGACGCCCGAGGAGGTCACCGCCTTCCTCGCTGATCCTCAGCCGGACAAACGTGTGCGTTTGGTGGACGCTCTGTTGGAGCGGCCGGAGTGGGTCGATTTCTGGACGCTGCAATTTGCCGATCTCCTGCAGAATCGTGTCGAGCGCGATCACGATGTGCGTGGGGCAAAAGGGGTGCGCGCCTTCCATCAGTGGCTGCGCAGTGAGATGGCGGCGAATCGTCCCTGGGATCAGCTGGCGCGCGAAATCATCCTGGCGCGCGGCGATGTGATCTCGCAGCCGCAGGTCGGGTACTTCGTCACGCTCATCGGCGAGAAGCGGAACGTCGAGGAATCCGAGCTGCCCGACGCGGTGGCGCAGGCGTTTCTCGGCACCCGCATCGGCTGCGCCCGCTGCCACAATCATCCGCTCGAGAAATACACGCAGGATGATTTCTATCACTTCGCGGCCTTCTTCGCGAAAGTGGCGCTCGACCGGGCAAAACCCGAAACAGGTGCCACCAAATTGGACGTTGGTTCGGCGGAAGAACTCCAGCAGCGCGGGGAGCTCGAAAAACAGGCCGTCCGGCTGAAGAAGCTGACCAGTGCCGGCGGCGAGGAGAAGGAAATCGAGCAGGCGCGGAAAAGAGTTGAGGAAACGCAACGCCGTGTGGACGAACTGGCCGCGCGTCCGCCCGGGGTCAATCAGCCGCGCACGGGGCAGCGCCTTGAGCCGCCGGACGCTCGACCGCGCGGCCTGGACGTTCGAGCCCGCGCGGCGACACCCGGGAGCAGTTCGTCGAGTGGATGCTTGAAGTCGGAAAACTTCAGCGGCGCGATGGTGAATCGGCTTGTGGAAGCATTTCTTCAGCGTCGGTCTGGTTGAACCCGTGGACGATCTTCGCGCCAGCAATCCGCCGTCGAATGCCGCGCTGTGGGAGGTCCTGAATCGCGAATTCACCGAACACGGCTACGACCTGAAACACATCATGCGGCTGATTCTCAACTCGCGCGCCTACCAGCTCGACTCCGCCACGCGTCCCGAAAATGCCGTCGATTCGCGCTTTTACTCCCACTACTTCGCCCGCCGCCTGCCCGCGGAAGTGCTCACCGACGCCATTGCCGGGGCGACGCAATCGCCCACTCCATTCAAGGGTTATCCGCTCGGAATCCGGGCGACACAGTTGCCCGAGCCGGGCGTCGATTCCTATTTTCTTACGCTCTTCGGACGCTCCGAGCGCGTGACTGCCTGCGCCTGCGAGCGCCGCGGGGAAGTGACCCTTCCGCAACTCTTGCACCTGCAAAACAGCGACGAGATGGAACGCCAAATCACGGACGGAAACGGTCGCCTCAAGACAGTGCTCAAAGACGGTGACGACTCAAAAGTCGTCGAGAATCTTTTCCTCGCGAGCCTGAACCGCCCGCCCGCTGAGGCGGAGCGCAACGCCATTTCCAGCGCCTTGGCGGCCGGCGAGCGCGACGCCGTTTTTCGCGATCTGCTCTGGGCGCTGCTCAATGCCCGCGAATTTACCTTTAACCACTAATCCCATGCTCGACCTCACACCCGGCTTCTCTCGTTCGCATCTCTGCAACGGTTTCACTCGGCGCGATTTTCTCCGGATTGGGGGACTGACGCCACTGGGCCTCACGCTCGCAAACCTGCTTTCGCTCGAGAAAGCCGCCGCGTCTGAAGCGGCCAGGGCGCGCGCGAAATCGGTCATCCTCGTCTATCTTGGTGGAGGGATTTCGCACCACGACACCTTTGATCCGAAACCCGACGCCGTGGAGGAGATCCGCGGAAAATACAGCACCATCTCGACCAGTGTGCCCGGGCTGCAAGTGACCGAGTTGCTACCGAAGACCGCGCAGATCATGGACAAGGTCGCGCTGGTCCGCTCCGGCACGCACGAAAATGATCACCACGAAACGGCGACGAACTGGGTCCTCTGCGGTCGCTTTGGATCGCCCTTCGGTGATTACCCGGCGATGGGCGCCGTGGTCGCGCATGAGACGGGCTTTTCCGGCCTGGTGCCGCCGTATGTCGCCGTGCCGAAGAACCCTTCATTTACCTGGGAACTTGGCAAGAGCGCGTGGCTGGGTGGACGTTATGAGTCGTTCAAATGTGGCAATCCGAATGATCCTAACTTCCAGGTCCGCGACCTCGCGCAGCCGGCATCGGTTACGCCACAAATGCTCGAAAGGCGGCGCTCGTTGCTTGAGGCGGTCGATCATCTGGCGGGGACGATTGAGGGGAATGACCAGCTCGCGACCTACGGTGAGTTTGAACAAAAGGCGGCGGCCATGGTGCTCTCGCCGCAAGCCCAGTCTGCGTTCGATATTGCCCGGGAAGATGCCAGGCTCCGCGATTCGTACGGTCGCTCGGAATTTGGCCAGAGTTGTCTGATGGCACGCCGGTTGGTGGAGAGCGGTGTTCGCTTCGTCACGGTGAATTATGGCGGATGGGATCATCACGAGAAGATTTTCGAGGGGCTCGAAAAGAAGGTGCCCGAATTCGATCAGGCGTTTTCGATGCTCATCCGCGATCTCGATGAACGCGGTCTTTTGCAGGACACGCTCGTTCTGGCCATGGGTGAATTCGGTCGGACCCCGAAGGTGAATAAGAAAGCTGGACGCGATCACTGGGGACGCGCGGGCTCGCTCATCTTTGCCGGCGCCGGGGTGCAAGGGGGCCGCGTCATCGGCGCCACGGATAAGAACGGCGCCTTCGTCACGGATCGCCCGGTGCGTCCCGCGGACGTCTGCTGGACGGTCTATGACGCGCTCGGCATCAATCCCGAAAAGGAATTGCACACTCCGGAAGGCCGGCCCGTTTCGATTTTAGGGGAAGGCAGTCGCATCGCTGAACTTTACGCCTGAGCGGTGGAAAACCATCGAGTCATCCTGAGCGCAGCACCGATGGTGGTGGAAAGAGGGCGGTGGTGCGGCGCGGAGTCGAAGGACCCGGCGCCAAGTCTTAAGGGCTTTCTTCGTCAATCGGACTGCTCAACGGAGGGTTGCGCACGATTACCTTCCAAACACGCGCATACGCCATCGCGCCGGGTCCTTCGACTTCGCTGCGCTCCGCTCAGGATGACCAGGAGGGTTCTCCGCGCCAGTTTCGCCGTGCTGCTGCTCCTATTCGCGGCACGCGCGGAGGACAAAAAAGAAGACCCGAGCCCGAGCGTCAATGCGTGGGCGCCGCTCGAAATATCCCCGGGCCAGACCGCCACCGTGCTGCTGCGCGGATTGAAGCTCGATGAAGCGACCGAGGTTCGCTTTCCGGCCGCGGGAGATCATATAAAAGCGACCTTGGGCGAAAAAAAGAAGGCGGACGCGATCAAAGGATTTGAACCGAAAGAGGCCGGTGACACGCAGCTCGAGGTGAAAATTGAACTTGCTTCGGATTACTCTGCCGACCGCGTTGCTTTTGTTGTCGTGACCGAAAAGGGAACGAGTGAGTCGCGCGAATTGCTGGTTCGCCCCGCCGAAAAGCTGCGGGCGGAACCAGAGCCGAACGGCGGCTTTCACGAAGCGCCCAAGATCGAGCCCGGCACCATCGTCACCGGTCGTATTTCAGAAGATCGAGATGTTGATGTCTTTCGCGTTTCCGTCGTGGCTGGAATGACGCTTTCGGCGGAAGTGATGGCTTCCCGGACGGGTTCATTGCTCGACCCGGTCCTGACGATCTACGATGCCAATGGACTACTGCTGGCAACCGACGACGATTCCGCCGGCGAACGTGATGCCCGCGCACAGGTCACGCGCAAGAGCGATGGAGACCTTTTGATTTCCGTCAGCGACGCCAACGACCACTCCAGCTCCTGGCATTCGTACGAGCTGACGACGAGCGTCGCGGCCGGAGCCAGGGAGGAGAATGCCGACGGAAAGGTGAGCTTTTTCCGCGAAGTCGCGCCCATCTTAAAACACAATTGCAACGGCTGCCATCGCCCCGGCAAGACCAAAGGTCAGCTCGATCTGACCACGTTTGGCGCCTTGATGAAGGGCGGCAAACATGGCGAGACGGTGCTGGTGGGCGCTCCCGACGAAAGCCGCATCATCGAGGAAATCAGCGGTGATGAACCCAGTATGCCGGATGACGGTGATCCGCTCTCGGCTGCTGAAGTGGCCCTCATCACTCGTTGGATTGCTGAAGGCGCAGCTGATGATACCCCGGCTGATGCCGGCCTCCACAAGCTCGCGCAGCCTCCCATTTACACCAGCCTCCCGGCGGTTAGCGCGCTGGCATGGTCGCCGGATGGAAATCTCCTCGCCGTTGCCGGCTATCATGAAATCCTGCTCCATCGTGCGGATGGCGGTGAGATCGTGGAGCGGCTGCGCGGATATTCGCCGCGCATTGAGTCGATCGCTTTTTCGTCGGACGGCCAGTTGATGGCTGTGGCAGGCGGCGCGCCGTCGGAGTACGGCGAAATTCAAATCTGGGACTTGAAGGCGGGCCAATTGCAGCGCTCGATTATCACGACCACCGATGTCGTCTACGGCGTCTCGTTTTCACCCAATGCCGACAAGGTCGCCGTGGGATGTGCGGACAAAACCGTGCGCGCTTTCCAGGTGGCGACCGGGGAGGAAATGATGAAGTGCGACAACCACATCGACTGGGTGTTCGGCACGGCATTCAGCCTGGATGGGGTCCGGCTTGCCTCCGCCAGCCGCGATCGCGCGGTCAAACTCATCGATGTCGCCACCGGACATCTCATCGACGATATCAATCGCCCGGGGGAACCGGTTTGTTGCCTGGCCCGCAATAGCAAAGCGGATGAGATCGTTTTTGGCGATGAAAAGGGCGGCTTGCGGGTGCACAAAATGGAACCGCGTGGTGGCCGGCTCGCCGAGGGCGACGATAAGGAAAACAGCGCCATCCGTGAACTCGACCGCATGCCCGACGCCGTGCACGCCCTGGCCTGGAGCATTGACGGCAGCCGCATCGCCGCCGCGTGCGAATCCGGCGAGGCGCGCGTCTTTCAAGCCAGCGACGGAAAACGCCTCGCGACCATCCAAACTGGAGCGGCGCTGTATTCCGTCGCCATTAGCCCCGATGCCGCGCGCATAGCCACCGCGGGCTTTGACGGAAAGGTGCGGATCTTCGGCACGGAGAAAGGTGAGCCGCTCGGTGAATTTGACTCCGTCCCGGTTGCTCCAGCCGTGGCCGCGCAATCCCCCAGGTGAGCGGCTCTAAAGGCCAGCGACGGCAGACTTCATGCACCGCTGGTTGACCGTCGTTCTGCTCTCAGCCGCGACGGGTTTCGCGAGTGAAGTGCCGCGTAATGACGGTACGAGTTGGCCGACTTTGCATGGCGACCTTTGCCGGTCTGGATTTTATCCCGTCTTTCCCGAGGGGAAGCTGAGTCTCGCGTGGCGAAAGGAATTATACCGCGAACTGACCGGTCCGCGGGCCGAGGTGATCGTCGGAGGCGGCCTGGCCTTCATGGGAACCTACGCTGGCAATCTCTACGCTTGGGACGCCGCGACCGGAGAGCAGCGATGGGTCTTTAAAACGGGCAGACCAATCGGACATTCGCCGACCTACGCCGACGGAACAGTTTTCGTCGGATCGATGGATCGAAGGCTGCGCGCCATTGACGCTGCGAGCGGAAAGGAGAAATGGAATTTCGAGGCTAGCGAAGGCATTTGGATGTCGCCCGCCGTGCATGATGGGCTCGTCTTTTTCGGCGACCGCGCGGGCGTTCTTTATGCACTCGCTGCGGCCAGTGGAGCGCAGCGTTGGAAATTTCAAACGGGCGATCGCATCGTGAACTCGCCGGCCTTATCCGCCGACGGCGAACTCATCCTGTTCGTATCGGAAGACATGCACACCTACTGCCTCCGGGTGCGCGATGGCGACCTGAAATGGAAATCCCGCAAACTGTCAGGCTTGAGCGCGCGTGATTACTTTCCCGTCGTCGCAAATGGGCTCGCGCTAGTAACGACGAATCCGGTGAAGGACTTTCATGCGATTCTCGGCGAGGCAGACCGGATGCTCGTCGAGCGCACTGGATTTGCGGGAGAGGACAAACGCTACATTCCCGGCGATGCGGCTGACGTTGAGCGCGAGCAGGACGCGATTGTTGCCCATCTGCGCGCGCACCCCGATGAGCAGGTGTTTTTCGCCTTTGATGTGCGGGACGGCCACGAGCGCTGGATCGCGCCGGTGCTTTACACGGGCGGCCTCCACAATCCCTTCGCACCCCCGTGTGTCGATCTGGAGTCAGGGAAAATCTACACGCTGGTGCGATCGGCCTATGGCACCTGGGATGGCGGTGGGGAAGTCCGTTCCTTCACCGCACCGGGCGAACTCGATCCGGAAACCGGCCGCATCCGACTGCTCGAGCATTCGTATTTGTCGAAAGACCCCGCCCGCCCTCCGGGGCAAAAGGACATGCCGTGGATGACCTTCAACATGATCGGTGACGAAACGCAGGTGCTCTCCTGCGCGCCCAGCCGCCTCTTTTCCAATCACCAAGGCTACCTTGGCATGCTCGACCTGCGCACCGGCAAAATGGCCAATCGCTTCGGCAAACGCGACACCTACGGCGGTTTTTACGGGCCGGGAAATTTCGGCTGGGAGAATGAAGGCGGACGAGAAAAAGCTGCGACGGCCGGGGATCCATTTGGCATCATCAATGAATGGCACGGTCCCGCTCGCGCCATTATCTCGGTGGCCAAAGGGCGCGTGTATTTTACCACGGGTTCGCAGGTGCTCTGCCTGGAGGTGGAAAAATGATTGGGCGGATTTCCATCACCCTGCTCGTGCTCATGGCGGGGGTGGCGTGCGGAGAAAATGTCGTCGGTGAAGGTGGTTTGTCGCGGACCCTTGATCCGATCCAGGTCACCAACGACGAAGTGGCGAAACTGATCGCCGAGCGTTCCAAATCTTGGATCCGTAGCGAACGATCCCGAGTCAAAACGCATCGCCGCTAAGCTCGAAGCCCACGTGGTGGAGTATCTGCAAGGTGCGCCATGGCGACCCTTTCATCACACGCTCGGGATCAGCGGTTTTGAAACCCACTTCGATCATCCGGACCACGAATTTTACGCCCTCGCGCTCGCTTTGCCTCACCTTTCCCTCGCGACCGCCGCGGTGACGAAAAGCTATCTCGCGGCTCAACTCGAGAGTTCACCTCCCGCCGAAATCGAAGGCTTTGATCGCAGCGTCGGTCAGCCGCGCGAATCCTACGACGTTCCTCCCAACTTGAGGCGCGGCGGTCGCGGCAAGGCGCGGAGCGCTTTCGGGGTGTATGCCTTCTGGTTTTATGTGAACCGCTGCGGCGACTCCGCTGCGGTGGAGCACCGCTGGGCCAGGGTGCGCGAACGGATGCGGGAATTGCTGGAGCAGCCGTATCCCTTCGACCCGCGCAAGGCCGACTACGAGCACGACGAAGCGCAAAAGCTGAACGGCGATCTCGCCGGGGTGATCGCGTTGGCGCGGCTGGCCGTGATGAACGGCGATCAAAACATCCTGCCGGCAGCCACCGCCCGGGTTCGCGAATTGCTGGAACTCCGCGTGAATCTCGAGCGGGTGAATCCGCACATCGTCGAAAAGACCGATGCCTCCTCGAAAGGACTGCATCACTTCAAACTCGCGCGCTACTGCGACCTCGTGCCCGAGGTGGCCGCAGCGATCGAGCGGTTGACCGACGGCTGCTCTGCCGAGCGCGTCCGGCATTTTCGCGATGTTCGCCCCGCCTGGTATCTTGCCTTCGGCGATCGATTGCTCGGGGGCGAGAATTACACCACGTCCCCAGATTTCTCCCGCGCTCTGTTCGCCGGTGCCTCGCTGATCGAGCATCTCTCTCGTGCACAAATACGTTCCTTCGTTGATGTGCCGTGGTGCCGTGGCGATTTCTATTTCATGGAGAAGGCCGCGCTCGCCCTGGAAGCGACGGCGGATCCGCGTGTGGCTCCGAAAAAAGACGGTGCCGGGGCTGCGCCCGAATAGGGCTTCGGTCACGGCCGGCAATCGGATTGCGTCGAAGCGACTTGCGAATTTTGAATTTCACGCGAATCTCGGTCGCTCTGCTGAAAATGGATGGGTGCCGGAGCGGTTTATCGGGCACGCCTGGAAAGCGTGTATGGTCTTAAAGCCAACGCGGGTTCGAATCCCGCCCCATCCGCCATTTTTACGATGGCTTATGGAACAGCAACTTACAGGAATCTTCGGGGTGGACAAATGGAGTGGCGACAACGGAATTTCGCGCGGGTGCGCGACAGCTTTGCTCAGCGCGCCGATGCTCACCAGAGGATGTCCGCGAATCGCAGGCTTCCATTCTACGGGTTGCCTGTCTACATCTCGCCTCCGGAATGACCCCCGAAGAAAAGGCCCGGCTGAAGATCGACGCCATGCTCACCGCGTCAGGCTGGGTTGTGCAGACGAAGGGTCAGATCAATCTTTCCGCCTCCCGCGGCGTCGCGATTTGCGAACTCTCGTTCGAAACCGGCGAACCGGATTACACGCTCTTCGTGGACGGCAAAGCCATCGGCACCGTCGAGGCCAAGCCCGAGGGTGCCACGCTCACCGGCGTGGAGGAGCAATCCGCCAAATATGTCGCCGGCATTCCGTTCGGCATCGCCGCTTGGAAATCTCCGCTCCCGTTCTGCTACGAAAGCACCGGCGCGGAGACCTTCTTCACCAGCCGCCTCGATCCCGACCCGCGCAGCCGGCGCGTGTTCTCGTTTCATCGCCCGGAAACCTTGCTCGCCTGGGTGCAGCAGGAAAAGCCGGTCGCCCAGCGGCTGCGCGAATTTCCGCCGCTTGCCGCCGGCACACTCTGGCCCGCGCAAATCGAAGCCATCACCGAATTGGAAAAATCCTTTGGCAGGGGAGACCGGCGCGCGCTCATCCAGATGGCCACCGGCTCGGGCAAGACCTACACCGCCGTCAATTTCATCTATCGCCTCGTGAAATACGCCGGCGCGAAGCGCGTCCTGTTCCTCGTGGATCGCGGCAATCTCGGCCGGCAGACGCTCAAGGAATTCCAGCAGTTCGTCTCGCCCGCGAACAACTACAAGTTCACCGAGGAATACATCGTCCAGCATCTCACCGGCAACTCGCTCGACACCTCCGCCCGCGTCGTCATCGGCACGATCCAGCGCGTCTATTCCATGCTCAAGGGCGAGCAGGCACCCGCGCCCGACCTCGACGACCTGCCCATCGAAGCCGCCGAATCCCTCTTCAAGAAGCCCGTCCCGGTCGAATACAACCCCGCGTTCCCCATCGAGGAATTCGACTTCATCATCACCAACACGCCCTGCGCGATAGCGCCCGCACCGAACGCGAAGCGCAAACCGCGGAGCCCGCGCAGCGGGATAAGTGCCACCGCTCCATCTACAATCTCTGGCGGCAGGTGCTCGAATACTTCGACGCCTCGCTCATCGGCCTCACCGCCACGCCGTCCAAACAACCGAGCGGAGCGAGATGGACACGCCGAAGGCGTGCCCGCACGGGCGAGCGCGGAGGCGCTCGCAAACCTTCGGCTTCTTCCAGCAAAACCTCGTCATGGAATACAACCATGAGAACGCCGTGGCCGACGGCGTGAACGTGGGCTGCGACATCTACCGGATCAAAACGCAGATCACGCAGGGCGGCTCGAAGGTGGAGGCCGGGTTCTTCGTGGACAAACGCGACCGCCAGACGCGCAAGGTCCGCTGGGAGCAGCTCGACGAAGTGCTCGCCTACGAGGCCGCCGACCTCGATCGCGATGTCGTCGCCACGGACCAGATCCGCACCGTGCTCACCACCTTCCGCGACCGGGTCTTCACCGAGATGTTTCCGGGCCGCACCGACCTGCCGAAGACGCTCATCTTCGCCAAGGACGACACCCACGCCGACGACATCCCAACCTCATGAGCACTCTACCGGGTGGTCCCGCGGACAAAGCAGGCAACATTCACGAGACGCTTTGGGGAGTCGTTGGAATGGTGTCTGTTCTCGGAGGACAGGCAAATGCCATACGCATTGAGGAGCCTGGAACCGATGGTGCAGAGTTCTATCTTGAGAAAGCGGCAGGTCACGAGCACTGGCAGGCAAAACGACAAATGCTCGGTCAGAAGACATGGTCGCTCCAACTTCTATCCAAAGAAGGGATACTCGGCTTCTTTAGGAAGCGAGCTGATGCCGGCGAGTCATGCGTTTTTGCGTCGATCAGTGACGCGCCAGAACTCCGCGGACTTTCGGAAAATGCAAGCGAGGCGCAAGATTGGCCTGAGTTCGCGAGCAAGTTTCTGAAGGCTGACGAGTGGAAGAAGCATTTTGACGATCTTAAAAAGCACCTCGGCTATCGTGCCCGTGAGGATGTTTTCAAGTTTCTGCGCAAAGTTCGGGTTGAAGGAGCGCGTGAGTCAACGATCGAGGCGCTTCTGCTTCCGGTTTTCAAGGCATCGTTTACGGGGCCGCCGCAGACCGCGCTGGCGATGTTGCGTGATCTCTACACGACGAGCGTTCACAAAAAGCTCACCGCGCAAGACATCCACCAATACCTCGAATCACACGGGATCAAACCTCGCGCCTTACAAGTGAGCGCCGAGCTGCGCGACTTCGCACAAGGTATCACAGCAGCCTATATCGAAGGTCAAAAGGCCAAGCTCATTCGAGGAGAAAGCATTCCTCGTCAGATTTGTGCCGACATTGTGCAGAAAATCCGGGACAGCAAACACTCGCTCGACATTATGATCACCAGTCCGGCGGGCGGAGGAAAAAGCGCGGGGCTGCTTCAAATGGTTACTGGTTTGATCGCCGCTGGGGTGCCCGTGCTTGGCTTTCGGTTGGATCGCGTCAAGCCCGTGGCTTCCACGGAGGCACTTGGCAAGGAACTTGGTCTTCCCGAATCCCCGGCGGTCGTTCTTTCGCAGTGTTTTCCGGGCCAGCCGGTGGCGCTGGTCATCGATCAGCTTGATTTTGTCAGCGCGACCTCTGGAAGGCACCCGGATTTTTTTGAAGTTGTCGCTGCCTTGGCCGATGAGGTCCGCGGCCTTCGTGGGTCGCGGCAGATTCACCTCCTGACGGCATGCCGGGAGTTCGATTTCAAGAACGACAACCGGATTCGCCGACTGCTTCCGCCCAAGGAGAGCCCTGTCACCATCGGTTTCCTCTCCGATGCAGAGGTAAAGAACGTCGTGATCGCGGCCGGTGGCGATCCCAAACGACTCTCCGAAAAGCAAGTCGAGCTGCTGCGCCTGCCGCAGAACCTTGCGCTATTTGTCGAGTCAGATCTAGCGGGTGCGCGACAGCCCGCCTTTGTCACGCAGAAGGAACTATTGGACGCATACTGGGATCGCAAACGGCGTGACGTTGCCCTGCGTCGTCCGGAAGAGGCGGGCGGGTGGACGCAGGTCTTGTCGAAACTCACCAACGAAATGAGCGAGCGACAGGAACTATCGGTTCCGAAGTCTCGAATGGACGAGTTTTCTCCTGAATTGCTCGCTGCCATGGTTTCGGAGGGAGTGCTGACATTCGACCGACAACGGTATGGATTTGGGCACGAAAGTCTTTTCGACTACTGCTTCGCCCGTCAGGCCGCTGGAGGTGCGACAGAGTTCGTCGAGTTTCTTGAGGGAGACGAACAGGAACTGTTTCGCCGGGCTCAACTGCGCCAAGTTCTCGTGTATCTTCGCGACGATGATTTCCCTCGGTATTTGCGCAACGTGGAGAGGGTTCTGGCGAGCGAGAAGATTCGGCCGCATTTGAAGCTACTGGTGTTGGAACTCCTCGCGGCGTTCCCGGACCCCCGCAACGAAGAATTGGACCTGCTCATGCCTCTATTGGAATCGGAGCTGACATGTCGTGGTGAGGGCACTCCAAATCCGAACAAGACTGCGACACGAGCCTGGGGCGCCTTTTTCGCCTCGGATTCTCTATTCCGGTTGGCCGACCAACGCGGACAAATTGAGCGGTGGCTCCATTCCGGTGACGATTCGTTGGAGAACAACATGACGTTCTACCTGCGATTCCAGATGAGACTTCATGGCGACCGAGTCGCGGAGTTGCTCGAACCGTTTGTGGGGAGAGGTGGTAAATGGAACGATCGACTCCGCTTCATAATGCAATGGGCGGATCTTGGCGACAGCCGCCGGTTCTTTGAACTTTTCCTGCGACTGCTCGATGACGGAACACTTGACGAGGCCCGCGGTCCCATCGCGGTGAACAGCACGTTTTGGAGTCTTCTTCATGGACTTGATGAAAAGCAGCCAATCTGGTGTGCGGAGGCCGCTGCGCACTGGCTCAATCGAAAGATTGCAATCGCGATCGCTTCCGCCGCTGAGGGAAGCCTTCCAGATCTGGAAGATCAGTTTGGCGTCGACAATGTCTTGCAGAGCGCCAGAGGGGCACCCCAGGAGTTTCTGGAGCAGATGCTGCCAGCGATGCTCCGCGCAGCGGAAGCGTTCGTTTATGAAGAGACAACCGACCTGCGCCCGGATGCTATCTGGCCGATTCGATTCACTGGTGATCACCTCAGTATGAGCCAGGCGTTTCCGAGAGGATGTGAAATTGCTTTCGAATCTCTAGGGAGTAGCGATCCGGAGAAGCTTCGACCGTTCATTGCGCTCCTGCGTGCCAGTCGTCTATGTGTAGCAAACCAACTGCTCCTTAGCGCCTACATCTCGGCGCCTGAGGTTTACGCCGAGGAAGCGGTCGCGCTGCTCATCGATGAACCGGAGCGGCTCCATTGCGGAGTGCATGGAAGTCCTTTCTGGACCGCCAAGACTCTCATCGAAAAGTGTTCACCGCACTGCTCGGACGAAAGCTTTCGTCGGCTCGAAGCGATGGTAGTGGTATATAAAACTGCGTATGAGCGTTCCAAGGAGGGGTTTCGCCATCAAGGCTACTCCGCCTATACGTTGGCGTCGGCGCTTGAGCCCGGTCGCTGCCACGAAAACACGAAGCGACGCCTCGGTGAATGGAAACGAAAGTTCGGTTCACTTGATGAGCACCCTCGCGGTTTCGTGGGCGGCTTTGTAGGTTCGCCCATTTCGGAGAAAGCGCCCGAGCACATGACAGACGAGCAATGGCTGCGGGCTATCGAGACGCACTCCACAGGGTCCGGCGTTCGCGATTGGAGTCGTCCGTTGCGCGGAGGCGCTCATCAACTAGCCAGCGTGCTTCGGGAACATGTTAAAAAGGAGCCGGAACGTTTTGCCCGGCTCGCCCTTCGATTTCCAGAGGAGAGCAACGCGAGCTACCTCATGAACGTGCTATACGGCTTGAAGGAAGTAACCGTGAATTCGAGCCTCAAAATCGCTGTGGCGCGGCGTGTTTTCGATACGGATGACACCGCTTGCCTGATGGCAGCGCTCGATCTTCTTGCGTCGACCGAAGATACGACGCTTCCCGATGACGCCGTGCAATTCATTCAACGAATGGCGACGGAACATCCTCACCCCAATGCGAGCGACGACGAGGGCGACGATCTGTTGCAGCGCGGGATTAACACCGTGCGTGGTCACGGAGTCGAAGCGATTCGCGATCTCGTCTTCGTCGACAAAGCCTATTTGGAAAAATTTCGAGGCGCGATCGAACAATGCGCGCGTGACGCAAGCTTGGCTGTTCGAGCCTGCGCCGCTTCGACGCTCGCGGCCGTGGCTGTGCACGACGAGCCGTGGGCGATTGTTCTGTTCAAACAGCTCTTGGAGGCCGACGACAAACTCCTGAACTCGCATTATGTCGAAGACTTCCTCGCCCGCGGGTTGCGAAAGCACATCGGGGAACTCCGCCCTATTATCGAACGAATGCTTCGTTCAGAAATCGAGAAGGTTCGGCAATCGGGCGCGCGTTTGGCGTGTCTTGCGCGACTCTATCACCCGGAACTCGATGATCTGTCCGAGGCAGCGATGTCGGGCGACCCTGCTTGTCGCCTTGGCGCGGCGGAGGTAGCGAGCCAGAACCTCACGAAGGCGGACTGCCGAGCGTGGTGCGAAGCCGCATTGGTTCGCTTCTTCAATGATGAAGACAGCGCCATTCGACGGCATGCTGCCGGGAGCTTTTGGCACTTGTGGCAACAGCCAGATCTCCCACTCGGGGATTACGACGCTCTCATTCGCGCCTTCCTCGACAGCCAAGCCTTCGCTGACGAGCCGACCTATTTGCTGCACGCGCTCGACGATACACGCCGGCGTGTGCCCGAGACGATTTTGGATGTCTGTGATTCGTTCGTGACGAAGTGCGCGGAGGACGCGCGGAATATCAGCACGTCGAAAGCGGGTGATGAGACAACCGTCGGAAAGCTTGTCTTTCGTGCCTATGCTCAGCTTGAAGCCCAGCCACTTCGAAGGCGGGCGTTGGATTTGATTGATCGTATGTGCTCCGAAGGTTTGCAGAGCGCGGGGAAGCATCTCACGGATTTCGAGCGATGAGTTTGCGAACTGAAACTAGTGGCCCGAGCCACGTTGAGGGCGACGCCTACGAGGACCTCCTGCAAAGGAAAGCCGAGAACGTGAAAGGCGGCGCGGGCCAAGAGTTATCCCGCTTTTCGGCGGGCTCTGCAAAGTGGCTCCGCTTTGACGATGCGCTTCCGCGCTTGGCAGTCACACCGCGTCCGCTCATCGCCGCGATGGTGGACGTGGTCGCCACGCAGCCGGGGCAGGCCATTTGTGATCCGGCGTGTGGCACGGGTGGTTTCCTGCTCGCGGCGCATGATTACCTGGCTAAACACCACGCGCTCGACCGGGCGCAGAAGAAGAAGCTCAAGAGCGGCACGTTTTTCGGCATCGAGTTGGTGGACAACCGCGACGATTTGCCGCTCCGGCGGCTCTGCCAGGAGGCCTCCGGCGTTGAAGGTAGGCGCTGCCGCGCGGCGCAGTCTGGGCGAGCACGAGCAACAAGCAGCTCAATTTCCTCCAGCACATCTTCACCATCCTCAAGCAGCACGGTCGCGCGGCGGTGGTGTTGCCTGACAACGTGTTGACTCCTTCGCTCCCGCTCAGTCGGGCTCTCGCCCTGCGCTCCGCGCAGTCTATCTCGCTCGCCTCCCGGCGGCTCGGTTCATTGAAGGCGGCGCGGGTGACTGCGTTACGCGAAGCGTGGCCAACAAGGCGGAGCCATTTGGCAGGTCGCAGGATGCGACAAACCATCCCGCGCGAACTGCTCAAGCAGGCCGACGTTCACACGCTGCTGCGCCTGCCCACCGGCATCTTCTACGCGCAAGGCGGTCCGAGCCGGACTGGCGGTAAGGCGAACGTCCTCTTTTTGATCGAAAACCCGCGCAGGAAAAGCCGCATACGACCAAGCTCGGGATCTACGACCTGCGCACCAACCTGCATTTCACCCTCAAGGAAAACACCCTCAAGCGCACCGACCTCGACGACTTCGTCGCCTGCTACCACCCAAAGAACCGCCACGACCGGAAGGAGAGCGAGCGCTTCAAATCCTTCACCTACGAAGAGCTAACGAAACGCGACAAGGTCAACCTCGATATCTTTTGGCTGAAAGACGACGCGCTGGAAGAAAGCGCCAACTTGCCGGCACCCGAGATCATCGCCGCCGACATCACCGCCGACCTCGAAGCCGCGCTGGAGCAGTTCGCGACAATCGCGGAGGATTTGGGACGCTGAGTGTGATTGAATCTCAAACTTTCCTGTCCCAAATACGACGGCCTATTCGTCGGATAGATAATCCCATTCCAAATTCTCCAATGAAAACTTCCATCCCCAAAAACACGATCTGTCTGTGGTTCGACAAAGACGCCGAGGCGGCGGCGCGGTTTTACGCCGCGACGTTTCCCGATAGCGAAGTGAGGGCGGTGCACCACGCCCCGGCGGATTACCCGTCGGGTAATGCGCTCTGCGAAGGACCCATTGGCCAAGCCTCACCCTGATGCGTTTCACATAATACACGCGGGTGGTTCCGCCCAGGCCGACTTCCATAATATTGGTCCGATGCACCTCAAAGCCTTTTTCCTTCCAGATGCGGCAGGGGCTACCCGTAGCGCAGGGCTTCGATCGGGTTGAGTCGCGCGGCTTTGAAGGCGGGGAAGAGTCCGGCCAACACCCCGACGAGCACGCTGAACCCGAAGGCGATGATCATGCTCTGCGGAACGATGACTGGCGTGTTTTCCGACGGGGCCAGCTCGACGATCAGCTTCACAAGAACAACCGATGCACACAATCCGGCGAGACCACCGAGGACGGCGACGACCACGCTCTCGACCAGGATTTGCGTGAAGACATCGGAGAAGGTGGCGCCGATTGCTTTGCGAATGCCGATCTCGCGCACGCGCTCAGTAATGCTGGCCAGCATGATGTTCATGATGCCGATGCCGCCCGCGATCAGGCTGATCGCGGCGATAATGCCGCCGCTCATGCGGGCGTTGCGGATCGCCTGGTTGATATTGTCGAGATTGTTTTCCTGCGTGGCAAAGGTGAAGTCCTCGATGCCATTGTGCGTCGAAAGCAGGACGTTTCGTGCCTGCCCGAGCGCCGCGTCCATGTCGTCGAGATCGGCGACCTTGAAGTCGATATCCGAAAGCGTCGGGTCGGGAATGTTATTCACGCCGCTGGCCGCGCGGAAGCGGAGCCACATCGTGTTCATCGGAATGTAAACCGTCATGTTTTTGCGCTCAAAGGCCCAACTGCTCCGCGACGAGCCGCCGCGGTACCCGGGTCGACCACGGGCGACGCTCATTTTTTTCGCCGGCTCCGGATTTTCGCGTTCAAGTTCGCGCTTCTGGCGATCCTCCTCGCTTTCGTAGTGCTCGAACATTCCGATGATGGTGAACGTTTGCTCGTTGATCAGCACCCTTTCACCGAGCGGAATGACCTCGCGTCCGAGTTCCTCGGGCGAGCCAAAGAGGGCGTCGCGAATGCCAGTGCCGATGACGCAAACGGCGTTCGCGTTATCCTCATCGAGTTGGGTGAAAAAGCGTCCGTACTCGAGCCGGTGCAGATTCATGTTGATCACGACCGGCCAGACACCGACCAGTTCCGCCGGTTTCACCCGCTTGTCACCCCGAGTCAGAATCGGCCGCTCCAGTGCCATTTCCGGCGAGACCATGCGAATGAGTGGCGCGCTTCGCCGCAACGCCTCGACATCGCGGAGTGTCCGACCGGGCGCCTGATCCGCGAGATGGCTCTGCCACGTCGGTACCGGGGCCTCACGGGTGAGCGCTTTGTCGAGGCCGCCGAGCGCAATCATCGCTTCCTTCATGCCATTCTCCATCCCCTTGGTGATCGCCGCCATCGCCACCAGGCTTGAGACGCCAAGGACGATGCCCAGCATGGTGAGCAGGGAGCGGAACTTGTTCGCGAATATCTCCCTCAGGCCGACAAGGATGGCGTTCATCTAGCTAACGCGGAACGTGGAAGGCGGAACGCGGAAAGCTGGGAACCGGGCGCTGCGAGAAGTTGGCGCGTCCTCCTTTTCCGCATTCCGAGTTCCGCGCTCCGCGTTCAGATCATTCATACCGGAGGGCCTGGATGGGATTGAGTTTGGCGGCTTTGAAGGCGGGAAAAAGACCCGCGAGAATTCCGACGCCGACACTGAATCCGAACGCGAGGATTAGGCTGCTTGCGGTGATGACGGGTGTGTTCTCGGTGGGTGAGAGCGCGACGATGAGCTTCACCAGCATCGTGGAAGTGACGAGTCCCGCGAGTCCCCCGAGGATGGCGATAACCACGCTCTCGACCAGGATCTGGGTGAAGACATCGAAGAAAGTGGCTCCGATCGCCTTGCGAATGCCGATCTCGCGCACGCGCTCGGTGATGCTCGCCAGCATGATGTTCATGATGCCGATCCCGCCGACGAGCAGGCTGATCGCGGAGATGATGCCGCCGCTCATCCGAGCATTCGTGATTGCCGTGGTGATGCCCTCCGACCAGTTCTCCTGCGTGCGAAAGGAAAAGTCTTCGATGCCTCTGTGCGATTGCATCAGGACATTTTTGGCCTGCTGCAGGGCTTCATCCATTTTCTCGATATCGGTGACTTTGATCGAAAGCGTGGAAAGCTTCGGGTCGGGAATGAAATCGGTGCTGCCCGTAGCTCCGGACGAACTGGACGAGGAGGCGCTCGAGCTTCCGCCCCGCCCGCCGCCACCACCCCCCTCGCCGCTGGTGATGGATCCTGATGCCGCGCGAAACCGCAGCCACATCGTGTTGAGCGGGATGAAGACCGTATTGTTCTTCATATCAAACACGAAGCCCCCCGACGATCGACTTCGGCGTCCGCCGCCCCTGCCTCCGAATCCGCGACTGCGTTCGGGGCCGCCTTTGTCGACGGGTGGTTTGGTGGCCTCGAGTTCGCGCATTTTTCGGTCCTGTTCGCTTTCGTAACGCTCGAACATGCCGATGATTTTGAAACGCTGGCCGCCAATGTTGACGAACTCGCCGACGGGATTGATCTCGCGCCCGATCTCCTCCGGCGAACCGAAGAGTTCGTCGCGAACCGTGGTGCCGATCACGCAGACATTGCGCGCGTTCTCATCGTCCAGCTCGTTAAACATCCGTCCGTGCGCGAGAACGTGTTGATTGAGCTCCACCGCGTTCGGCCAGGTGCCGACAAAATTCCACGGATTGGAGCTCTTGCTTTCGCGGGTGATGGTGAGATTCCGCGCACGCATTTCCGGCACCACCATCGTGATGAGAGGCGCGCTATGGAGGAGCGCGTGGACATCATTCATGGTCGTACCCACAGCCTGGTCGGCGAGATTCTGCTGCCAGACGGGAATGTCCTGTTCCTCGATGCGCACCTTTTCCAACCCGCCGATGGCGATGAGGGCTTCCTTCATTCCATTTTCCATCCCTTTCACCAATGCTGACATCGCGACCAGGCTCGAAACGCCGAGGATGATTCCGAGCATGGTGAGCAGGGAGCGAAACTTGTTCGCAAAGATCTCCTTGAAGCCGACGATGATGGCGTTGAACCAGTTCACGGGAAAGCGGAAGGCGGAAGGCGGAAAGCGGAACTCGGAGCGCGGAAGGCGGAAAGAAAAGGCGTTCGCCGCCGCTGAGTGCGTTCTGCGAGACGGAGAAGGGGAAACTTCGGGATCGAGTTCATCGGGCTACAACTCCTGTGATTCGCTTCCCGCGCTGCGTTCTCTGCTCTCCGCGTTGATATTGAATTTTGGTCCCTGCTCTCGGCCTGCGAGCTTCGCGTCCACGTGTTCCGAGATTTTGCCGTCGCGGATCTCGATCTTGCGTGGCGTGACGGCGGCAATTTCCGGGTCGTGAGTGACGAGAGCGATGGTGCGGCCTTCGCGGCTCAACTCGTGGAAAAGGTTCAGGATCGTCTCTCCGGTGTGCGAGTCGAGGTTGCCGGTCGGTTCGTCGGCAAAGACGATTTTCGGGTCGTTGACCAGCGCGCGGGCGATGGCGGCGCGCTGCTGCTGCCCGCCCGAGAGCTGCATGGGGCGGTGCTTGGCCCGGTTGTCCATTTCGACGAGTTTGAGCGCCTCCATCGCGCGCTCGTGTCGCTCCCGGGCGCCGCAGCCGGCGTAGACCATTGGCAGCTCAACATTCTGCAGGACGCTCAACTTGGGCAGCAGATTGAAGAACTGGAACACGAAGCCGATCTTGCGGTTTCGAATGCGGGCCAGTTCGCGCATCGAGCACTCGGAGATCTCCGTGCCGTCGAGCTTGATACTGCCTTTGCTCGGCGAATCGAGGCATCCGAGAATGTGCATGAGAGTGGACTTGCCGCTGCCGGACGGGCCGATGATGGAGATGAATTCCCCGCCGTCGATATCGAGATCCACGTCGTCGAGGGCACGAATCTCCTCACCGCCGAGGTGGTAGATTTTGCTGACCGAGCGAAGTTCGATGAGAGGCATTTTTCAGTGAGCAGTGGATGAGTGAGGGGTCTGCTTACTGCATACCGCTCACTGGTTTCCCTATCCGGATCCCCGCTTTCCGCCCGCAGCGGGACTTTGCGTACCACTCGACCTGCCGCCGCCGGCGGGAGGCGGTCCACTCCTGGCGCCCGGCGGACGACCAGCGCCGCGGTCGCCCCCGCCGCCCGGTCCACCTTTGGCTGCGGCGCCGAAGGCCTGCTGGGCTTTGCCGGCATCCCCGGCGGGCGTGACGAGCGAGACGACTTCGCCGCCGGACAAACCCTTCGTTACTTCCGCGAAATCGTAGTCGCTCACGCCGATCATGATCGGCGTCCGGACAAATTTGCCTCCCTGCTGGACGTAGGCGAAGCGGCTCCCCTGGTCGGTGAATACGGCCGCGATCGGCACCGCGAGGACGTTGTCGGCCGACTGAAGCGGAATCGTGAGGTTCGCCGTCATGCCAGGGCGTACGCCCGTGCTTTCGTCGTTTTTCACGATGATCCGGGTGGCAAAGCCCTTGATGCCATTGCGGATCGTCGCTTGGGGAGCGATGCGATCAACGCGCCCGATGAGCTTCAGCCCGGGCACCGCTTCGACCTCGATCTCCACCCGTTGGTTGACGCTCATCCGGGTCACGTCCGCCTGGTTGACGTGGGCATTGATGATGAGTTCGCTCAGGTCGGCGATGGTCAGCACCTCCGTGCCGCTATTGACGCCGCTCGCACCGGAGACCGCCTGCCCGATGGATACGGGCCGGGTGAGAATGGTGCAGTTAAAGGGCGCGGTGATCTTCGTTTTCGCGAGCTTGTCCTCGACAATTTGGAGGCTCTTCTTCGAGCGCTCGAGATTGTTCTCCGCGATATCGTAGTTGTTCCGTGCGACATCGAGTTCGAGCTTGGTGTTATCGAAGACTTCCTGCGATAGCAGCTTTTGGTCATGCAATTCATTCGTGCGATTGAAGGTCAGTTCCGCTTTTTCCATCGTGAGTCGCGCGCCGGTCGCCTGCAGGCTCGCGCCTTCGATCTCGATCTGTCGCTGGGATTTCTCCGTTTGGAGGTCGGTGTCGTCGAGGGTGAAGAGGACTTCACCGGCCTTGATCTTGTCGCCGATATCCACCGGCAACTGATCGATTCGTCCGCTCACCTCCGGACGGACGGAGACTTGTTCCGCCGGCGTGATTTCACCCGCGGCGCTGATGGCGAAGCTGATGTCCCGTGAGGAAACCACCGCAGTCGTCGGGCGATCCCATTTCGCGGCCGCGTCGCCCTTTTCGCCCGAAGCCCAGAACCGCATTTTTTCGGGAAGAAACCAGAACGCCAGAATGATGGCAGCAAGTGAGCCCAGGAGGATGATCCAGTGAGGGCGAAGTTTCTTCATGTAATAGTACGGAACGGAGGTCGGATGTGGGGTGGGGGCAGCGGCAGAGTAATCCACCTGACGAAACTGCCATAGAATCTTCCTTCGCAATATGGGCTCCGCTTCTTTTCGCCGAGGAGCCATCGAGTCGCATGACGGCCTCCGCCCATGAGAAATGGACTGGAGTTTGTCGTCCCTGCTGGATATCGACGCAGGTCGCCGACGCAGTAGAACCCTTTGTAACCCGCTATGAATCCCCCTCAAAGCCTGCCGTTCGACGGGCCATTATCGAAAGTGGATACGGCGCCAAATCGCGCACGGTTCTTTTACACTGGGGCGGCCGTTTTGCTGTTCGCCCTGATGCTTCTTGGCTTCCAGCAGTTTTATCTGCACGGGAAGGCGTATCCTGGCCGCGAACTCACCCCGCCTATACGAAATTTGGTCATCCTGCACGGAATCGGCATGTCGGCGTGGATGCTGTTGTTCCTGGTTCAGCCCCTGTTAATTGTCGCTGGCAACCGCCGCATTCACATGTTGCTGGGGAAAATCGGCACGGTGCTGGCAGCGCTGGTGGTGTTCCTCGGCATTCGACTGGGAATCGAATCGGCGCGTGTCAATCCTCCGGACCTGAGGCTCTGGGCGCTGTCACCCAAACAGTTTATGGCCGTTCCAGTTCTGAGCATCGTGGTCTTCGGCGTTCTGGTGGCGATTGGCGTTTGGAATCGGAGGCGACCGGAGGTGCATCGTCCAATGATGCTGCTCGCCGTGCTGGCCGTCGTATCGGCGGCACTGGACCGCATTGGTGCCATCAAAGCGCTCTATGCCGGCACGGTGTGGGGAACGCTCTTTGGTCCGTTTTTCAGCACGCTCGTGGTCGGGTTGTTTCTTCTCGCCGTGAATTGGGCGCTGACGCGATCCGTGGATCGATGGCTCGCGATTGGATACGCGGGACTGGTGATGGTCAGCGGGCTGATCATGCAGTTGGCGACAACTCAAGCGTGGGACACTTTTGCGAGTTTTCTGCTGCGGTAAAGCCCAGCGGGCGGGGTTGCTCGAATCAGACGAGTTTTGTGTGGTACCGCGAAGCACGAACGAAACTGGGATGGCTTTCACCGCTCGCGATTTCCGCCCTGGAAATCGCAGCTCGACCGGTCCCTTAGAAAGGTTCCCCCCGGTCCCTTCCGTTGTCCCTCCGGTCGAGCTGCTTCCCCTATTTGGATTGTTTTCCCTGGATCCGCTTGCGCGGACGGAAATGCTAATAGCAGTGGCTGTGCCATGCGTTGTTTCGAGATGTAAATCTTCACGCTTACTCGTGAAATGCCGGCGCGATTCGCGAATTCCGAGCGGCTCATCGGCGGTCGCCGGCACGCGTTGTGGCAAAATTTAGCCACCGTGGTTAAGCCTGCGCTCGACGGCACCGAACGAGCTACCCACCGCCAACCGGAGCGTTGGCTTCGAGACACGCGCGGACATTCCAGCCGGCGGCCGCAAGCTTCGTCCAGGCGTCCGCGTGCGAAATGCCCAACGCCTCCATCACAAGACGCGCGCCGCGGTCGCGGAGCTTTTCGTTCGAAATGCCCACGTCGATCATTCGATTCCCGCGCACACGACCGAGGCGCACCATGGCCGCGGTCGAGAAAAGATTCAGCGCCAGCTTGGTCGCGGTGCCGGCCTTGAGGCGCGTTGACCCGGTAACGAGTTCCGGGCCGGTCGGAAAATCGATCTCCACATCCCACGGAGTTTCCGAACGCATCCGTGCGGGATTGCAGGTGACGAGGATAGTCCGGGCGCCGATCTCCCGGGCTCGCACGAGTCCACCGATGACGAACGGCGTTCGCCCACTGGCGGTCAGACCGCAGATGACATCAGTCATCGTCAGACCTCGTTCGACGACGGCGATCGCGCCAGCTTCCGGCTGGTCTTCCGCGCCTTCCACCGCACGATGCAAGGCGCCAACACCACCGGCGATGATGCCCTGCACCCATTCAGGAGGCGCGCCGAAGGTCGGCGGGATTTCGGAGGCATCGAGAACACCCAGCCGGCCGCTGGTCCCGGCGCCGAGATAGAAAAGTCGGCCACCGTTTTGCATGGCGGCGCAAATGATATCGACAGCCGCGGTGAGCGGTTGCCGGCATGCCGCCATGGCTTCGGCGACGTGTATTTCCTCGTCGATGAATAGATCCACGATTTCGCGATTCGACATGGTGTCGAGGTGCTCCGAGCGCGGATTGACCTGTTCGGTGGTGGCGGCCGCGAGTTGCGCGGTGTCACCAGGCCGAGCGAGCAATTCGCTTCCAATCGACGGCCAGGTCCCGGTTGATTTCCCGCTTTCGCGCAGGGCCAGCTCTGCCGCCCCGATGGCTCCGGATTCCTGGCCAACGGACACTTTTGCTCCGGGCAGGAGCACGCTCAATCGATAGGTAAAGAGCGAGACGTAATCCGGGTGATGCACGAACAATCCGCCGACGAGCCGAACGTCGGGCGCGGGGAAGTCGAGGCGTTCGGCGACGGCGCGGGTGAAGTCGGCCAGGATGCTGGCGCCGGACTGCAGGACGTCGAGCATCTCGGAATCTCCTTTCCGGGCCGCCGCAAACACCGCGGGAGCCAGTCGCGCGACGGACATTTTGTCCGCGCTCATGGCCCAAACGCCGAGTTCCTGCAGGGAATTCAGTCCGAGATCTTGAAGGATTCGGGCGGCGAGGGGAGCCACCGTTTGCTCGAGGTCGTAACGTGTGAGGACGAGGCGAAGCCCCTGGCGGGCGAGATCGTAACCGCCACCGCGATCGCCGAGCACATGACCCCAACCGCCCGCCCGCTCGGTGCGTCCAGCACATCGGCCCTGCACGGCGGCACCCGTGCCGGCAATGACGGCGATGCCATCCCGATCCGCGAACGCGATGGCCATGGCCGACTCACGATCACTGCCGACGGATATCCGCGCTCCCGGCCATTCTTGAGCAGCGAAAGCCTCGAGTTGACGCCGGTCATCGGGTGATCCGGCTCCGGCCAGGTAAAGTCCAACGTGCGAAACGTCATGGGGCAGAACAGAAAAAATCTCGGCGAGCCGCGCGCGGGAGGTGAGCTGGAAATTCGAGCCGGGCAAAATGCCATTGCGGATCAATGTGTCCCCGTCGAACAAAACCCACTCGGTCTTGGTTCCACCTCCTTCAATACCGAGCACGCGCGGATTTTCACTTTGCATGCAGCGAGCATCGTGAAACAACCCGCCGAAAACAATTCGCCTGTGCAAACGATTCCCAAATGGCTCAAAATTCTCGCGTGGCTGGCCGTGGCCGTCTGGGCCGGCACCATCTTTTGGTTGTCGTCCCGAACGGGATCGCAAATCGAAGAACTGAACATCTTCGAAATTGGCGACAAGGTTGCTCACTTCGCCGCCTTCCTGGTGGGAGGCGCGCTGGTGTCGGTGGCGTTGCGCTGGTCCACGGACTGGCCGTGGCCGCGCATTTTTTGGACGGCGGCGCTGGCCGTCGCGCTTTTCGGGGCGACGGACGAATATCATCAGACCTTCACGGTGAATCGTTCGGGCGCTGATGTTTTCGACTGGCTCGCCGATGCGCTCGGTGGTGTGGCGGGCGCATTTTTGACTCCCCTGACCTATGCCCGATTTGCGCGCGGAACTTGATCGGCTCCGGCAGGAAATCGAGGAACACGACCGCCGCTATTACGAGGAGGCGGCGCCGGCCATTTCGGATGCCGAATACGATGCGCTCTTTCGCCGGCTGCGGGCACTCGAAGAGCAGCATCCCGAATGGATCACGCCGGACTCGCCCACCCAGCGCGTGGGTGGAAAAGCGTCGTCGGCCTTCGCCAGGGTCCGTCACGCGTCACCCATGCTGTCGCTCGACAACCTTTTCGCCAAAGACGGCGCTGAGGCCTTGCGAAAATTTGTCGCCAGCGTGGAAAGGGCGGTGCCGGGCGAAACGCTCGATTGGCTGGTCGAGCCGAAGATTGACGGCGTGGCGGTATCGCTTCGCTACGAAAAGGGGCGGCTCGCGGTTGGTGCGACGCGCGGCGACGGCGAAACGGGCGATAATATTACGGAGAACCTGCGGACCATTCGCGCCGTGCCGTTGAAAATCTCCGGGGCGCCGGAGGTTTTGGAAGTGCGCGGCGAAGTCTATATGACCGCGGCTGGTTTTCGCCGGGTGTGCGAGGAACTCGAAGCCGCGGGTTCGGAACCGTTTGCCAATGCGCGCAATTCGGCGGCCGGATCGTTGAAGATGCTCGATCCGCAGCTCGTGGCGAAGCGTCCCCTCGAGATCGTGCTTTACGGGCTGGGCGAAGTGATGCCGGAAACGGCGGTGCCGGCCACCCAGCAGGAGACGCTCGATTGGCTGAAGAAGCTGGGCTTTCGCACACATCGCTGGACCAGGCATTGTTGCACCGCCGATGAGATTCTGGCGGCGATCGACGAACTCGACGCCGTCCGCGATAGCTTCGGCTTCGAGACTGATGGCGCGGTCATCAAGCTGAATGACCGCGAGCTGCGTGAGAAGGTGGGCTATCATTCGCGTGCGCCGAAATGGGCGAAAGCCTGGAAATACGTGGCCGAGAAGGCGGAAACGCAATTGCGCGGAATCACGATTCAAGTCGGGCGGACCGGCGTATTGACACCGGTGGCCGAGCTCGAACCGGTGTTTTTGAGGGGAAGCACGATCAGTCGCGCAACCCTCCACAACGAAGATGAGATCCACCGGAAGGATATTCGAATTGGGGATACGGTCGTGATCGAAAAGGCGGGTGAGGTGATTCCTGCTGTGGTGAGCGTGGTTTTGGAAAAGCGTCCGGCCGACGCGCAACCTTTCGATTTTCTCGAACACATTCACCATCGCTGTCCGGCATGTGGCGGACCGGTGAGCCGTGATCCTCAGTTCGCCGTTTGGGTGTGCGAGAATCCTGCCTGCCCGGCGCAAAAAACGCGACGGCTCGAGTATTTTGCCAAGCGGGGCGCGCTTGATCTCGAAGGGCTCGGGGGCATCGTAGCGGACAAATTGATCGAGCGCGGGCTGGTGCATGAACCGCTCGACGTTTTCGATTTGAAACTCGAACCGCTCGGATCGTTGAATCTCGGCACGGATGAAGACCCGCGGGTTTTCGGGGAAAAAAATGCGCGAAAGTTGATCGAGGCCATCGAGCGGGCGCGAACCCTGCCGTTGGCGCGCTGGCTTCATGCGCTGGCCATCCCGGAGATTGGCGAGGAAACGGCCCACGATCTCGCAAAGTACCACGCCGACTTCGAGGCTGTGGCTGAGTCGCCATTGCTCCGCGACGTGATCGAGCTGAGCCGTCTGCGCGAAGAACTCGAAATCAACAACCCGCGCGCCCGTGCGAACAAGGACAAGACGGAACTCGAGAAGCAGCAATTGGCTGCGCGGCACGCGAACCTGACGGCCGAAGCGCGGGCGACCGGCGAGCGCCTGATCGAGTCTGGGTTCGGCCAACCGGCGAAAAAAAAGTCCGCCACGCCCGCGGACGCGATTACGGTGGTCGGTCCCGTCGCGGCAAGGGCAGCGCTGGATTGGTTCGCCAGTGAACTTGGGCGAGCGGTGCGGCTGCGCCTGCGAGAGCTGGGAATTTCACCGCCAGGCGCGACCATCGCCGCCGCGCCAAAGGATTCTCCCTTTGCCGGAAAAACGTTCGTCCTGACCGGCACGCTCGAGGCGATGGGCCGGAATGAGGCGGGCGAACGAATTCGTGCTTTGGGTGGCAATGTCTCTGGCAGCGTCAGCCGGAAGACCGACTATGTGGTGGCTGGTCCCGGCGCTGGCTCAAAGCTCGAAAACGCCCGCTCGCTGGGCGTCACGATCCTCGACGAATTGCAGTTTCGCGCGATGATCGAAGCGGAATCGTAGCCCGCTGCCCGGGCCGGTCCTTCAGCGCTTGTCCTTGCGCGGAAACATGCGGCGCCAGTCGTCCACCGGAGTCAATCCGCGGGCACCGGAATCGAGCCCGCTTGCGCCCTGGATCGAGCCAGTGGTCAAAGCGGTCGTCTGGAGCGCTGACGCCCGTTGATGTGCGGAAATTTGGAGAGTCTCAGGGTCTGCCTCGAGCACTTGCTTCCGGAGTTGCGCGAGTTTTGCCAGCAACTGGAGAAGATCCGGATTATCGATTTCTGCGGCAGAAACCTTGGGGGAAAATCCGGCCAGACCGACCGCGAGAAATGAAGCCACAAGTGGTGCGAGTTTCATAACAGTGTTCACAAATACGGGGATCCGAACCGGACGCAATCTGTATATCCCAATCCAGCGGAGTCCGAAGAATCGCCCCCGTGGCTACGGCGTCGTCTTTCTGGGCACTCCGTCGAACGTCAAATCGTCCGAGGCGGGCCGGGCAAAGGCGGGACCATCGCTGGCCGGCCGTGGTGCGGCAGGCGGATCGGTGGCGGTCACCAAAACATCGACCGTCTTGCCCTGGCGCAGGACGCACACTTTGACTTCATCGCGGACGGCAATGAAGAACGAAGCATTCAGCACATCTTCCGGAGAGTGAATCTCGCGATTGTCGATTTTGAGGAGTACATCTCCGGGCTGGAGACCGGCCTCGGCGCCTGGTGAATCCTTGACCAAGGCATCAATGACGGCGCTCGAACCGGCAAATTTCTGGGTCGCTTCGCGGCAACCCACGCCGAGCCAGCCGGGGCGCAGCTCGCCGTGCATCACGAAATCCTTCCGGACTCGTTCCGCGGCTTCGATCGGCAGGCTGAAGCAACCGCTTCCGCCATCGAGGCTGCTGATCAATATCCCCACCACTTCACCCCGCATGTTAATCACGGGTGCGCCCCCCTGGCCACGTTGGACGGGGACATTGGCGCGGAGGTGGCGTGTGGCCAGGAATCCGCCGCCGTACCGGATGTCAAAACTGGCGAGCGTGCCCCAGGAGGGTGATACCGGACGATCCATCGGGTAGCCGATGGCCACAAGCGGGTCGCCCACGGCCAACGCCTCGGATTTGCCGGTGGCGAAAAAGGGCGTTGGCACCTCGGGATCAATCTTCAAGATGGCGACGCCGCTCCGGGGATCAGCGAGCTGACGTTGGGCCGCGCATTTGCGGCCATCCCATTCCACGGTGATGCCCTCTGATGTGCCGCCAATGGTGTACGAGGTGTAAATCGTCCCGGTCGGATCGATAAAAAACCCAGTGCCGGAAAGGGCGCCGTGTTCGTCAGTGGCCGAAATTTTGACGACGGCTCCACGGTGTTTATTAAAAAGGGACCGGACCTCCCGGGCAATTTGCGTGGCAATCGATTCCTGCGGGGCGGTCGATTCTGCCTCCTTCTGAGCCGCTGCACCGGCCAAACCGAGCGTAACCATGCTGGCCGTGAACGCCAGAACCCGATTCACCGCAGTCCGCTTAGAAGCTGAAGGAAACAGGCGTTGCCTCATAGGTAGCCGGGCGCGCATCGATGACGTAGCGAGGATTGCTGACGTTCGCGCTGCGGGACTCGGCGAAATACTGAGGCGCCAACCGCGCATTCACGACCGCGGGATTTGCGGTCTGGGGCAGCGCGGGAATACTGTGGTCGAGGGCGAGGAGGTTGACCGCCGGCGCTGGGCTCGGGTCTGAGATGGTGCTGGCCGGAACCGGTGCCGCGGCCTGAGCGAGAGGAGCGCCCTTGGATTCAGCACCGCCTTGTTTCGCCGGATTCACGAGACTGATGAGCCCCACGCCGCAGATCGCCACGGCCGCCATCGCACCAGCGTAACTGAGATTTCCCATGCTGTGTTCCCCAAAGTACGTTTGCAAACGCTCGAGCGCCAGTTTCCAGAGCGGACGCCGGAGAAGTTCCGCGCGCTGGCGGCGGTGCACATCCTGCAGCAGTTTGTCGAAATAGCCGGGGGCCGGTTGTTCGTAGCGTTTGAGACGCAGGAGCGCACTGAGCTGTTCTTCGGTCATGCAGTAAGGAGTTTAGGAAATGAACTCGGTTAGAAAGTTTTGCAACTGGCGATGGGCGTAAAATAGGCGGGAACGAACTGTTCCCTCAGATATCCCGAGGATCTTCGCAATTTCAGCATGAGGCATTCCCTGGATATCGAACATGGTAACAACTGCGCGGTGATCTTCCGACAGGCGTTGCATGGCCTCGTTCAATCTTTTCTGGAGCTCATTGAGGTTGGCTTCCCGAATCGGCGTGCTGCTGGCGGCCAATTCCACGAAATCCTTGTCGTGATGAACGGCTGAATCCATGTCGTCGAGGCTCAAGTGTGAGCGCCGATTCCGCTTCTTGAGGAAGTTGATCGTCATGTTTACCGCGATGGAATGAATCCACGTGTAAAAGGAGGACTTGCCGCGAAAGGTGGTGATCGATCGGTACGCCTTCGACCAAATGTCCTGCATCATGTCGTGCGTGTCGTCATGATTTGACGTCATGTTGTAGACTAGGCCGTAAAGGCGCGGGCTGTATTTGACGATCAGGTCGTCAAACGCCGACGCATCGCCCGCCTGTGTGCGGGCGATGAGTTCGTCGTCCAGTTTGCGGCTGTCGTCGTCCTGCATCGCGCGGCGCTTGGTAGCAGGCGCCGCGGCGGAGGGGAAACCCGATTCCGCGCTAAATGTGGCGGCAACCGTGGACATCAATCCCGGCGCCCGCCCTGGGTGAGGAGCCAGAGATGGATCAGATTTCCCAGCGCGGCGACGAATGCGGCCACATAAGTCAACGCCGCCGCGTTGAGCACATTATTAACGCCGCCGGCTTCTTCTTCCGTCCGGACGATCCCGAGATGGCCCAGCACGACCTTGGCCCGGCGGGAGGCATCAAATTCCACCGGCAGGGTGACGAGTTGAAAGGCCGCCAGGATGAGGTAGCACCAGAATCCGATTTTGATCAGCCCAAAGAGCTGAAAAAAGAAGCCGCCGAGGATGACGAACGGCAGGATTTGCGAGGCAAACATGGTGATTGGCACCAGCGCCATGCGGAGATGCAGTGGACCATACGCGCGGGCGTGCTGAATGGCGTGGCCGGCCTCGTGGGCGGCAATGCCGACCGCGGCGACGGATGGGGAATCATACACCCCGGGCGAGAGGCAGAGGCGCTTGTGCGTGGGGTCGTAATGATCGCCGAGCATGCCGTCGATCGCGACGACTTCCACGTCCTCAATCTGAGCCGCTTCGAGGACCGCGTGCGCGGCCTCGGCCCCGGTCATATTCGAGGACGTTTGGAATTTCGACCACTTGCCAAAGGCGCTTTTCACGCGCATCTGAGCCCAGAGGGCGAGCAGCATTGGGATAATGAGAAGGACGAGGTATTGGGTCATCATGGACGGTAATCGAATCGTGTTGGGTGTGGATAGCGGAGGTAAGGACAATGCCAACTCCGGTTTGTTCAAGGCGGTGCCGCCGCCACGACCTGGCCGCGATTTCGACAATTCGCTTCCGTCCCGTCAGCATCCGTTACCATTGCGCATCGTCGGCGGCAGGAGATCGAACCACTGATCAGGCGCTACGACGGATGATCGCAGCGACGTGCGCCGTGTCCGGCAGAATGAACTTGCGGAGCTCCAGGTCCACCGACGCAAGCGGAAATTCGCGCAAGAGCATGGCGGCCAGATCTTCGGCGAGTGTTTCGAGCAGCCGGCGGGGATGCGAAGCCGCTTCCGCTTTCACCCGTTGGCAAACCTCGAAGTAATCGACCGTCCGCAAGATGTCGTCGCGGAGATCGCGAAAGTCAGTCTTTGGTACGAGTGAGAGGCTGACGGTGAGCCGCTGGGGCGCGGCGCGTTCGTCCTCGGGAACGCCAAGATGGGCGGAAAGTTCGAGTTGCTCGATGCGAATGGCGTCCGGCATGGGCGGGTGTCTCATCATCTTCGTCTTCCTCAATTCAAAGAAGGAGAGGAAGAGGGAGAGGAAGTGGACATGGGTTTAGGACGGGCGCGCTCAGCCGATACAGAAACGGATATCGCGGATGGTGCGCGCGCCGAACCGGCCTTTGAGTTTTTTCAAGAGCTCTCCCTTCCAGACGCGGTCCAACTCGTAGAGCATGGAAGATTGGAGCACGCGAACGGTGAGCATGCCGGCACGCAGTGCGACCGGGCACGATTGCCCGGCAATGAAATCGCCGACGAGTTCGTGCCAGGCTGCTTTGACTTCCTCCTCTTTCAGCCGCTGCCCGAGGCCGAGACTGGTCATGAGTTTGGTCAGGGGCTCGCCGATCTGCTGAGCGCTTTCGCGCGCAAACGGCGTTTCCGGTAGGCCACGCCATTCGGCGATCACACGATGGCGAAGCTGGAGAGGAGACATGGGAATGCGGAATGCGGAAGGCGGAAGGCGGAATGCGGAATGCGGAATGCGGAAAAACTGTGCTCGAACGAGAAACTAAAAACCCTCGCCGATGATGGGCGAGGGTTTTTGGAAATTTTATTGGGGTCGAAGGAATTCGGCTACGCGCCGTCGGGGCCGATGGCTTCGACCGGGCAGCCTTCCATGGCTTCCTTGCAGAGCTGCTCTTCCTCGTCGTTCTCGGGTTGCTTGTAGACGTAGCTGTGACCGCCATCGTCATTGCGGGTGAAATTGGCGGGTGCAGTTTCGCGGCAAAGGTCACAGTCGATGCACTGGTCATCGACGTAATACTTGCCAGCTACGTTTTCGGGATACTTTTGAGCAGCGTCAGCCATGTGTGGATTGCTTGTTGGTTGGAAAAAGCGGGGCGGAAACTAACGGAGGGGGCGCGGGTCGCAATGATTTTTCGCGTCAAAGAAATTTCCCCCTCGTTCTCGTGCTCGATTTCACGCGGCCATTTTCGGGGACGAAGAGGTCCAGGATGACGAGAATGACGACGAGCAGCCGGCAAACTCGCGCAATTGTGTTTCGAGTTTTTGGCTGGTCCTGCTTTGCTTTCTTTTGGCCTCCTCACTACTCAACCCACCATGTCCGAAATCGCTCCGCTCATTTCCGCCGAAGGCTGGCACGTTTTGCATTTGTTTTATCACGTCGAACACGGGCAATGGCAGCTCCTCAGCCGCGAAGAACAGATCGGGGCCAAGACGCGCCTGGCCGAACTGGTGCAGGAGATTCGGGCCACGGAGAATTGCCAGATTCTGACCTTTGCCATGCTCAGTCCGAAGGCCGATGTGGGATTCATGCTGCTCTGCGCGGATCTGCAAGTGGCGAACGCATTCGAGAAAAAGCTCACCCTCGCGCTCGGCCCGGATGTCCTGACGCCGACCTACACCTATTACTCGATGACCGAGCGCAGCGAGTACACGACGAGCGAGGAGGAATACGCTGCCGGGTTGGTGGAAGAAGGCGTTGCGGCGGGTTCGCCGGAGCACGCGCAGAAGCTCGAGGAATTTCGCACGCGCATGACGAAGTATCTCAAGGATCGGCTGTATCCCGTGCTGCCACCGTGGGAGGTCATGTGCTTTTACCCGATGAACAAGCGGCGGGGAGAAGTGAAGAGCTGGTACGCGCTGCCCTTCGAGGAGCGGAAAAAGCTCATGGGCGGGCACGCGAAGACGGGCCGCACGTGGCACGGAAAGATTTTGCAACTCATCACCGGCTCGACCGGGCTCGACGATTGGGAGTGGGGAGTCACGCTCTTTGCTCACGACCCGATCCATATTAAAGGCATCGTCTATGAAATGCGGTTCGATGCCGTGAGCGCGCATTACGGCGAGTTCGGCGAGTTTTACATTGGGCTGCAGTTGCCCCTGGATGAAATCTTTCGCCGGGTGTTGCTCTAGAAATCGTTAACTGGCGATGAGTGCCGACATACTACCGCCGGGACAACGGGCCGGAATGGCCGGACCGATGGTGGTTCTGGTCGTGCTACTGGTGGTGTTCGCGGCGTATGTGACCATGACCATGAACGAGGCGCCTGTCCGCCTGGCGACGCACTTTGACGTGGATGGCCAGCCCAATGACTGGATGACCCGCGGCGGTTACCTCGCTTTCAATCTGGGCATGGGTATTGGGATGCCGGTTTTCATGGTGGCCACGATGTGGGTCGTGGCCCGGCTCGGCGGGCGCGGTTTGAACGTGCCGAACAAGGACTACTGGCTCGCGCCGGAACGACGGGAAGCGGCCCTGGATTTCGTCCGCCGTCATGGTGTGTGGCTGGGCTGCATCATGGCCGGCTTTTTCGCCGCCGTGCATTGGGTGGTGCTGATGGCAAATGAACTCGAGCCACCGCGGCTGCCGCTGCCGCCTTTCGTCACCGTTATTGTCGCGTTCCTTGCGGCCGTGGGAATTTGGATGACAGTTTTGCTCCGGCGCTTCCGGCGTCCTCCGGCGATCGAGGCGGAGGCGCCCAAAGGCGATGATGCCCCGCCGGTTTAACTCCATCATGAAAACGATCGCGCCCCTCGTGTCGGTGACTTTGACGATGATGGTGACTGCACGCGTGTGCGGTGAGGAAACTGCGGAAGAGTTTTCCAAACGCGCGGCGGAATTAAGGTCCGGCGCTGTGCAAAAAAAAATCGAGCCGAAAGTCTCGGTCCCGCGCCAGCCGCTGCTCGGATCCTTCGCGTGGAAGACGGATATCGTGACGACAGTCTTTTGGGTCGGCGGCTCGGACAACGCCAAGAGCGCGTGGGACGCAAACTGGAAGGAAAACTTTGGCGGAGTGGACTCGCCGGAGTCGGAGCAGCGGCAGGACTTTCATCCGAGGGCATTCGTGCCGCGGCTGAATCCGTTTTATTGCGCGCTGCCTTACAATGATGTGACCGAAGTCGCGACGAAACCCGAAGCGAGCAAGGTGATCCCGTGGTTCCACCGCGATTTTGTTCGGGAAGGTGCCAGCGTTTGCCGGGGGTATTGGTTGTCGATTCGCAACCCGCGAAACGGGCGCATCGCCTACGCGCAATGGAACGACGTCGGCCCGCATGGCTCGGACCAGTTCGAGTATGTTTTCGGAAATAAGCGGCCGAACAAGAATCCGAACCACGGAGCCGGCTTGGGTGTGTCGCCGGCCGTGCGGGACTATTTGGGGCTTTCAAGCACGGACGTGACGGACTGGCGTTTTGTCGAAGTGAGGGAGGTTCCGAAAGGCCCGTGGCAGAAATGGGGCGAAGATAATCCGTTTGTGCAACGGCGGACTCAGGGGGATGTGTTTCCGAAGCTCGAAGAATGAAACCGACTCTCGATTCCATCCTCCGCGCACACGCGCCGCTCGTGGTCGCCTACAGCGGCGGGGTGGACAGCGCATATTTGCTGGCGGAAGCGCAGCGCGTGCTGGGCGAGGCGGTGCTCGGGGTGATCGCGGACAGCCCCAGCCTACCGCGCGCGGCGCTGGCGGAGGCGCTGGCCCTGGCGGCGGAGATCGGGGCCAAGGTCGAGGTGGTAAAGACGGAGGAGTTCGACAATTCCGAATATACGGCGAATCCGCCCAACCGTTGTTATTTTTGCAAGGCGGAGCTGTTCACGCGGCTGGATGAACTGGCGAAAGCCCGGGGATTTTCCGCCATCGCTTATGGCGAGAATGCCGACGATATGCAGCAGGTTCGCCCGGGACGAAAGGCGGCCGAAGAGTTTGCCGTCATCGCTCCGCTGCGCGATGCGGGACTGACGAAGGCCGAGATTCGTGAGCGCTCGCGGGGGCTGGGTTTGCCGACCGCGGATGCGCCGGCGCAACCGTGCCTCAGTTCGCGGATACCGTGGGGAACACCGGTGACGGTCGAAGCGCTGGGGATGATCGAGCGTGGCGAGGAGGCCTTGCGGGCGCTTGGTTTTCGGATTTTCCGCGTGCGACACATTGTCGAAGGAGGCGTGGCGAAAGCGCGGGTGCAGATCGCTCCGGACGAGATGGCCGGGCTGGCGCCGGTTCGACAGGCGGTCGAAAATGGGCTGCGCGAGGTCGGGTATGCCGCGGTCGAGATCGACCCGGCGGGGTATCGGAGTCCGATCGCTTCTTGATCCTGCTCCTGTCCTCCTCGTAGTCGTCTTCGACCTCGTCGCACTGAATCGTTTGGGAGCCGGAGCAGGATGACGAGGACGGCCCGCGTTCAGCATTGCGGGGCGCGAATGGCTCCGCTACAGCACCCGCCCGCATGTTTACACGTTCTGCATCGAATCCGATCTCGGTGGTCACCGGCGGCGCCGGATTTCTCGGATCGCATCTCACCGACCGCCTGCTGGCGGAGGGTCATCGCGTGATCGGGCTCGACAATTTCATCACCGGGAGCGTGGCGAACATCGAGCATCTGGCCGGCAACGAGAACTATCGTTTCATCAAACAAAACGTCTCCGATTACATCTTCCTGCCGGATGACGTGGATTTCGTTTTCCACTTCGCTTCGCCGGCTTCGCCGATCGATTATCTCGAGCATCCCATTCCGACGTTGAAAGTCGGTGCGCTCGGCACGCACAACACGCTCGGCCTGGCCAGGGACAAAGGCGCAGCCTACCTGCTCGCCTCGACCAGTGAGTGCTATGGTGATCCGCTCGTTCATCCGCAGAAGGAGGATTATTGGGGCAACGTCAACCCGATCGGACCGCGGGGTGTTTACGACGAGGCCAAACGTTTCGCCGAAGCCATCACCATGGCCTATCACCGCTTTCACGGGCTGAACACGCACATCGTGCGAATCTTTAATACGTACGGCCCGCGCATGCGTTTGCGCGATGGCCGCGTGGTGCCCGCCTTTATTGGACAGGCGCTGGTCAATGAGCCTCTGACGGTGTTTGGCGATGGCTCGCAAACGCGGTCGTTTTGTTATTGCTCGGATTTGATCGACGGCATTTTTCGCCTGTCACGGTCGGACTTTCACGAGCCGGTCAACATTGGGAATCCGCGGGAGATGACCATCAAACAATTTGCCGAGGAGATCATCCGGATCACCGGCTCGAAAAGTGGGATCGAATATCGGGAATTGCCGGTCGATGATCCCAAAGTCCGGCAGCCGGACATCACGCGGGCGAAGACGGTGCTGGGGTGGGAACCGAAGATCGAATTCGATCGGGGAATCCGCGAAACGATTGAATTCTTTCGCCCCCGAGTTGCGCCGAAGTAGAGTCCATCACACTTTTTTCTTCCCTTCCCAAAACAAAATCCCGACAAGGACGGACTCTTTCGCAGGCCCCCAGCTTCAACCCTAGACCCATGAAAATCTTTGCCATTGCCATTGCCGCCTCTCTTGCCCTCCCCGTTGCCATCCTGGCGCAGGCTCCTCCCGGACCCGGTTCGGTCAAGCTGGGGAAAGTTGCGCTCGAATTTCAATCCAGTCCCGAATTCACTTTGAAAAGCGGGCCGGTGAAACGTTCCAAAAACTTAAAATGGCTGGAAGCGGAGATCGATTATGACGTTAAAGCTCAGGAAATTGATGAGCTGACCTTCAAGTTCATCGCGCTGGTCGAGAAGAAACTCCTCACGGGCGAGGTGACCTACGTGAACATTCTCAAGGGCACGGATCATTACGCCGTCATGTATATTTCGCCCAAAGCGCTCGACAAATTGACCGGAGGAAAAGCGGTTACGAGCGGGACCATCGACAACGTATGGGTGGAAGTGTCCCGCCAGGGTCAGATTCTTGACAAGGCAGCTTACCGCAATGCGGCGGTGCCCAATGCGCCGCAAATGGCCGGCTACTTTCTGAATAAATCCCAGACCCCGTTCGCCCCGCTCTTTTACGATCGTTACGAGGAGATCAAAGCGACGCGATAAATCCGCAGGTGGACTGACCTTCCGGACGAAGACTTTTTCATGGCAACACCCAATCGAATTATTAGCCTCGATGTCGGCACGCAGACGGTCGGGCTTTCCGAATTTCAGGCCGATAAGGATGGCGGCCTGATTCTGACAAATCATCAAATCCGAGAATTGCTCGGCGATCCGGCCGTCGATGGTACGCGTCTGGCCCAGGCCAGGATGACCATTGGCGAACTGGCGGCCGCCCGCGGTTTAAAAGGCGCGAAGGTCAACTACGCGGTTTCCGCGCAATCCGTCTTCACGCGCTTCGTCAAACTTCCGAGCGTCGGCGAGGAGCAGGTCGATCAGATCGTCGGTTTTGAAGCGCAGCAAAACGTCCCGTTCCCGATCAATGAAGTGGTGTGGGACTATCAGTTGGTGGATCAGGGCGACTCCTCCGAGGTCGAGGTCGTGCTGGTCGCGATCAAGTCTGATCTGCTGGACGAAATCAACGAATCTGTGGAAGGCGCCGGTCTCAAGACGGCCATCGTCGATGTGTCCCCGATGGCGCTCTACAACGCCTTTCGTTACAACTACAGCGACGTGACGGAGTGCTGCCTGCTGCTCGATATTGGGGCGCGCACGACCAACCTTATTTTCATCGAGTCGCGGAAAGTATTCAGCCGCAGCATTCCCATTGGCGGCACGAAGATCACGGAAGCCATCGCCAAGGATTTCGGCGAAAGCTTCGCCGATTCCGAGGAGCGCAAACGTCGCGACGGATATGTCAGCCTCGGGGGCGGCTATGCCGATCCGGATGATCCGGATGTGGCGCGCGTCTCGAAGATGATTCGGAATACCATGACGCGGCTGCACGCGGAGATTTCGCGATCGATCAGCTTTTATCGTTCCCAGCAGCATGGGGCGGCGCCGCAACGAGTCCTGCTGTGCGGGGGCAGCGCCAGCCTGCCCTACATGCGCGAGTTCTTTACCGAGAAACTCCAGTTGCCGGTCGAATTCTTCAATCCGCTGCGGAATGTCACCGTTGGTCCCGAAGTGAACGTGGGAGAACTTTCGCCCCGCGTGCATACGCTGGGCGAATCCGTCGGGCTGGCGTTGCGGGCGGCGGTGAGCTGTCCGATGGAGCTGAACCTGCGCCCGGCCAGTGTGGTGCGGGCTCATCGGTTGGCCGAGCAGCGTCCCTACTTCATCATGGCGGGCGTCTGCCTGTTGCTCGCGATTGCCTCGTTCTGGCTCTACAACATGCGGGCGGCAGCGGTGACGGATCAAATGTCGGAGGCGATCGAGCCGAAGGTTAATGAACTCAAGGGCTACGAGGCTAAGATTAATAACAGTCGCAGTGATATGCGGAAGCTGGAGGAGAGTGCGGAGCCGTTCCTCGCCGCCATCCGTGACCGCCAGAGCTGGACGGACATGGTCAACGAAATCCAGACGCGACTGCCGAAGGATTTTCTGTGGGTCACGAGCCTTGCGCGAGTGGAGAAAAAGGGGGAAACCGCCGCCCCGCGCAAAGGCAGCGCTCCCAAGTCAAAGGACGGAGCGGATGACCAGGCCATCACGTATCTCGTGAAAGGCCTCTATCTCGAAAATCCGCAGGGTCCGAGCGTGGTCGACGAGTTCGTCAAGAATCTGAACGAATCACCCATGTTTGAAGTGAACAAGGATCCGAGCCAATTTAAACGGGCCGTTCCGAATGCCGCCGAGTGGGCATTTGATTTCTCATTCCCCCTCATCCTCAAGGCACCGGAAGCTGAGGCCAAAAAAACAAATTCCAAAAAATGAGCTGGTTTCAGGAAAACAAATTTCTCGGAGGCTTTTTGATCGCAACCGTGGTGGGCGCGGGGGGGCTGGGCTTCCTCGCCATGACGGCCAGTTCGAAGTCCGCAGCGAGCGAAGAGCGGTACAACGCACTCTCGAGCGAGCTGTCCCGGTTGCAAGGGCAGGTTCCCTTTCCAAACCCTGACAACGTCAAGAAGATGCAGGCGCTGGAGCAGGCACACAAAGCCGAGATTACGGAATTGCAGGCCAATTTGGCCAAGGCGGAGATTCCGCTCGAACCGTTAAGCCCCGTCGGTTTTCAGGATCTCTTGAAAGCGGCCGTCGATGAAGTTCGCGCCAAGGCGCAGGCCGCCAATGTGGGGTTGCCGGAAAAATTCTATCTTGGTTATCCTCAATACGAAAGCACGCCACCGAAGGACGAAGTGGCGGCGCCATTGGGACGTTTGGTCAAAGCCATTAAGATGGCACTGCTGCAGTTGATCGAAGACAAAGTTGTCCTCATTAGTGAAATCAATCCTGCGCCGCTGCCCGGGGAAAGCGATAAGGCGCCGGCCAGCGATTCCGGGAAGAAGGGTGGCAAGGGAGACTCGGGAGACAAACTGGTGGACCGCATGTCGTTCGAAGTCAGTTTCGTCGGGGAAGAACGCGCCTTTCACGCTTTTGTGAATCAGGTGGTGTCGAACAAGGTTCAATTCATGATCCCGAAGTCGATCAAGGTGACGAACGAAAAGCTGACTGGCCCGGTGCGCGAATTGGCTGGCGGATTCCCGCCTCCCCCTTCGGCTTTTCCGCCTCCCGCGCCGCCTCCTGGTTCTGACGCCCCTCCCGGAGCACCAGCGGCTCCAGGTGCTCCCGCTGCTCCGGGCATTCCGGCGATGGCCGAGAAGCCGTCCACTTACGTGGTGGGGGATGAAAAGCTCCAGGTCACCATGGTGATCGAAGTCGTCGATTTTTCGGCCCCGGCATCAGCGGAGAAGAAAAAAGAGAAAAAGAAAGAGGCCGAGTAATCGTTTGCTATGAACTGGGTTAAGAAAAACTACGATCAATTCACCCTGGCGCTCCTGTCGGTCATCCTGTTGGCCGTATCAGTCTTGGTGATTCTCCGGGTGACTGCATTTCCCGAACGATTCGCGTCCGCACTGGCGAACGTGAATCCAAATAACACCATTCCGGCGGTGGACACCGAAGTGATTGACCGGGCCAAAAAGGAATTTACCGAGCCGAATATCTGGACGGTTGCGCCGCTTCAAGGCGACGATGCCAGGAACGGTGGCCTACTTTTTACGGCGGATCGCTTCGTGGTCAAAGACGACGTATTGACCAAAGTGGGCGGTGTCGGCGTCAAGCACTCCCGGACGGGAGAACTCATCCCAGGCCAGTGGTTTTTGGACTTTGGGCTCTCGCCGATCGATCCGAAAGTCGGCGTCACCGATACTGACGGAGACGGCTTCCACAACGAAGACGAGTGGCTCTATAAGACCGATCCGACCAAAGTCGACTCACACCCCGCCTACCACCAAATCCTTTTCCTGGATGAATGGGTTCGGGTTCCTTTCCGGCTCAAGTTTCAGGCGTACGACGGCGATCCGAAAACAGGCAATCCCGAGGACTTCTCGTTCCAAATCAACACCCTCGATTTGCGGCAGCCTACTGAGTTCCTGAAAATTGGTGATACCGTCGCCAATACCGATTTCAAACTGACCAAGTTCGAGTTCAAAGAGAAGATGAACCCCGCAATCGGGGTTATGGAGGATGTGTCCGAATTGACCGTGGTCAATGGGAAGACCGGAGAAACCGTCATCCTCGTCAAGGATATCGTTGCCGACTCACCGAATCAGTTCGCGAAGTTTAAATACATTCTGGAAAAACCGGACGTCACTCATGAGTTCACGGTGGCAAAACTCGGCGAATTCGTCCTCCGGCCCGAAGTGACCAAGCGCTATAAGTTGCTCGATGTAAACGCCGACGAGGCGAAAATCCTGACCCCAGACGGCCAGGAATACGTCGTCAAAAAATTTGGGGGACCCGGAAATCCTTAGATTTTATTTGCCTTCCCGGACAATTCCTGACGTTATCCCGCGCCGCGGAGCCTCAAACCTCCGCTCAATCTGCGCCCTCATCCGAACCTTTCCAACCAACCCGAAGCACGCACACCGATGATTAAACCCCCACTTACCCGTTCCATTGCCTCTCTTCTGAGTTTCAGCATGGTCGCGGCTCAACCTTTTGCCACCGTAGTGGCGACCGCGGGACCTTCCTATGGGTCCGGTTCCTCCGTGGGAACCGCCGCCGAACGCGAGCGTTTGCGCCGTTATGAATACCTCGAGCGCGGCAAAGCCGCACTCGCGGCGGGCCAGAAGGCCCTGCGGGATAAGGATTACGAGACCGCCGTTTCCCAATACAAGCTGGCCTGCGATCTCATTCCAAATTCACCCAATACCCAGGCGATTTACGCGGATGCGCTGCACGGATTCTGCACGGCGAGCTGCCGCTTTGCCGAACAGCGGATCGCCGAAGGGCGCTATCTCGATGCGCAGGTGGCCCTCAAGACCGTGATCGATGAGCGCTACAATCCGCACTGCCGCGACGCGGTGATCATCCTCGCGCGCCTCGATACCCCCGGCTATTACAATCAGACCATCGGCCCGAAATTCCGCGCCACGGTCGAGGAAGTAAAGCAGTTGCTCCTCGACTCCCAGGGTTTTTACGATAGCGGGCGCTACAATCTCGCGGCCAAGCGCTGCGAGCAGGTTCTGAATCTGGACCCCTACAACATGGCGGCCCGCAAGATGCAGGAGAAAATCAACCTGGCGCGCGACGACTATTCCAATGTCGCCCGTCGTGAAACCCGCTCGCGGGCGATGTGGCTGGTCGATCAGGCGTGGGCCTTGCCAGTTCGCAAGTTTGGGCTCGAGGTCGGAGAGGCGGGGTCCCAGGGGATCACGACGGCCAGTACAGCCAAGATCCAAGCCAAGCTTCAGCAAATTGTCATTCCCAAACTTGAATTCCGGCAGGCGACAATTCGGGAGGCTGTGGAATACCTCAAACGGCGAAGTGTCGATCTTGACCCGACGACGGAGGTCCAGTCGGAGAAGGGCGTCAACATCGTGCTCCAGCTCAACGAAGGTGGTGGCGGAGTTCCGCTTCCGGCTCCTGCGCCCGGGCCAGCGGTCCCGGCGATCCCAGGACTGGAGCCTTTGCCCGGTGCGGCGCCGGCGCCTGAAGTTGCCGCCCCCGCTCCTTCCTTTGGGGCGTCGGGTGATCAGACCATCACGCTCTCCCTTTCGAATGTTCCGCTCGCGACGGCGCTGACCTATGTAACGCAGTTGGCTGGCCTCAAATACAAGGTGGAGCCGTTCGCCGTGGCCATTGTGCCGCAGAGCGTGGATACCACCGTGCTCTACCTGCGGGAATGGAAAGTCCGTCCGGGATTCATCACCCGTGCGGCTACGGGCGCAGGTGGCGACGCTGGCGCAGGTTTGGCTCCGGCTGCGGCCAGCGGGGACGCCACCACTGGCGGTTCCGGGCTGACGGGTCGGCTTGATGCCAAGGATTATCTTACGTCAATCGGTATTTCCTTCCCGGGCGAAGCGTCCGCGACCTATCTGGCCGCGGGCAGTCGCCTGATCGTGCGCAATACGCCGGAGAACCTCGATTTCATTGATCAATTGGTTCAAGCCGACAATCAAGGCAACGACTTTGCCCAGGTCGAGATCGAGGCGAAATTCGTCGAGATCACGCAAAACAACCTCAAGGAACTCAGCTTCGACTGGTTGCTCGGCGCGGCCAATGTCCCCGGTTCGCCCAGTAGCGTGTTCGTTGCGGGCGGCACGGACGGATTTTCGCTTCCAACGAATCCCGCGGATTTCCCATTTACGTATCCGGGTGGAACGCCAGTGGGGCGAAATCCAGTTACGGCTGGCACGCGAAGCGGCGTTGGCGCCATCAGCCAAAACGCGATCGATGCCCTGCTCTTCGGGGCCGCTGGAAACAGCGCCGCTGCGCCCGGAATCCTCTCGGTTGCGGGTGTCTTTACGGACCCGACTTTCCAGGTCGTCATTCGAGCGTTGAATCAAAAGAAGGGAGTCGATCTCCTGTCGGCACCGAAAGTGACCACCAAGAGCGGCCAGCGGGCCGTGATCGAGGTCATTCGCGAATTCCGCTATCCAACGGAATTCGATCCCCCGCAGATCCCGCAGAACTTCGGATCGACCGGTGGATTCAGTGTGGTGGGGACGACGCCAGCCGGCTTTGGTTCCAGCAACACGGGTTCTTTCCCCGTGACTCCGACGACGCCGACCGCATTCGAAACGCGCAACACGGGTGTCACTCTTGAAGTCGAGCCGGTGGTGGGGCCTGATGGTTACACCATTGACTTGAACCTCGTCCCGCAGGTGGTCGAATTCGAAGGATTCATCAACTACGGCAGCCCGATTCAATCGACATCGACCAATGCGCTGGGCCAATCCATTACCTCGGTCATCACCCCGAACATCATCAACCAGCCCATCTTCAGCACTCGCAAGGTCACCACGACGGTCAGTGTCTTCGATGGTTCGACTGTGGTTCTGGGCGGCTTGATGCGTGAGGACGTGCAGACCGTCGAGGATAAGGTTCCCTTCTTCGGGGATATTCCGCTCGTCGGCCGGCTGTTCCGCTCAAATGTGGATCAGCACCTCAAGCGAAACCTCGTCATTTTCGTTTCAGCACGCCTGATCAACCCGGCGGGTGAAGCGGTTCGGAACGAGGATGATCTCGAAGAAGAGATCGTCGCCACGCCTCCGCCAGAGCTTCCAATGCCGGAATTCATGCCGAAGTAGTCGTGTGCCGATTTTCGGGGTTACAGGCGGAATTGCGACGGGAAAATCGTCGTTTGTCCGCCTCACCTTAAAGCGGCATCCGGCGCAGCTTTTTGACGCCGACTCGGTGGTGCATCGACTACTGGCGCAGGACACGGAGCTCCAGCGAGAGCTTCGTGAAGCCTTTGGCGCCGGTATCTTTGAGCCTGATGGCCAGCCATCGCGAGCCCGGTTGCGCGAGATTGCCTTTGCTGATGAGGCATCCCGCCGCCGGCTCGAAGAACTGATCCACCCGCGCGTCGCGCTCGAATCGAGGCGCCAGATTGAATTGGCCCGCGCCGACGGGAGCTGGCTCTACGCCGATATTCCGTTGCTCTATGAAACGGAGGCCGCTTCCGATTTCGACGAAGTGATCGTGGTGGCGTGTTCGCCGGAAACCCAGGAGACGCGACTTCGGCTCGAACGGGGCCTTGCGCCCGCGCTAATTGCTCGCATGATAGGGGCGCAACTCGATTTGGGCGAAAAAATGGCGAGGGCCGACCACGTAATCTGGAACGACTCCACTCCTGCCATGCTCGACGAGCAGGCCAGACTGCTGCTCGCGTTGCACCTCCAACGATATGGACGAACTGACCACAACAACGAATTCTGACTCCGATTCCGCCGGAGTCGCCACCGCCCCGGCTCCCGCCAGGGCGCCTGCTGAGCTTTGGATCGATGAATTGAACGCTGTCCCTTACAGCGAATTGCTTCGTCGCGCCGAAGAAATCAATTTGCGCATGAATCCGGAGCGCACCCGTCATCAGATTGTTTTCGATCTGATGCGCGCCTACGCCTCGATGGGAACCGCGTTGTTCGCTGACGGCGTGATCGAGTTCTCGAATCAAGGCAACGGTTTCCTGCGCTGGCCACGGTTCAATTTCAAATCTTTGCCCCAGGACGTCATGCTCCCGAATCAATTCGAGCGCATGTATGCCTTGCGCAATGGGAACCGGATCGCCGCGCGGATTCGTCCGCCTCGTGATCGGGAAAAATTCTTTTCGGTCGAGAGCATCATCGCCATCGAAGACATTCCGGTCGCGGACTGGCACGAACACACCGAGTTCGAGAAGCTGACGGCCATGCATCCGCAGGAGCGGATTGTGCTCGAGAATATGAAGCTGGCATCGGTCACCGCGCGCGCCATTGATCTCGTCGCGCCGCTCGGCCACGGCCAGCGCGGGTTGATCATCGCGCCGCCGCGCGTGGGCAAGACCGTGATGCTCAAGGAGATTGCCAAAGCCATTGTCGCCAACTCTCCGGAGACCAAACTCATTCTCCTCCTGATCGACGAGCGGCCCGAGGAAGTCACGGATTTCCGGAGGTCGCTGACCAATTGCGAGATCTACAGCTCGACCTTCGATGAGTCGCCGATGCGCCACACGCAGGTCGCGGAACTGGTTTCCGATCGGGCCAAGCGGCAGGTCGAGCTGGGAAAAAAAGTCGTGATCCTGCTCGACTCCATCACCCGCCTTTCCCGTGGCTACAACAACATGATGCCGGGCAAGGGACGGATCATGTCTGGCGGCGTGGACGCCAAGGCCTTGATCAAACCGAAGAAATTCTTCAGCGCGGCGCGCAATACAGAGGAAGGGGGCAGCCTGACGGTGCTGGCCACCTGTCTCGTCGAAACCAATAGCAAGGCCGACGATCTGATTTTCGAAGAATACAAGGGGACGGGAAACATGGAAATCCGCCTCGATCGAGCACTCGGTGATCAACGCATTTTTCCGGCCATCAATTTCCCGCAATCCGCGACCCGTCGTGACGATTTGCTCTATCACCCACGCGAACTGGAGAAGGTGAATCTCCTCCGCAAGCAGCTCGCCGCCCTCCCGCCTCTCGAGGCCACCCAGGTGATGATTCACGCCATTCAATCCACGCACTCGAACGCGGAGTTGCTCCTGACCGGACTGCGAAACTGAACGCGGATATTTCAATTCAATCGGCTTCAGCCACCACGCCGTTCGTGGAGACGACGGACGCATTGGGCGAACTCATTCCGGCCCTGGCGCCGTTTGATCGCATTGCGCTCGATACCGAGGCGGACAGCCTCCACTGCTATTTCGAAAAGTTGTGCCTGATTCAGGTGAGCGTGCCGGGGGCGGACTGGCTCGTGGATCCCCTGGCGAATCTCTCCTTGATGCCACTGTTTGATGCGTTGAAAGGCAAGCAGGTCATTTTTCACGGGGCGGATTACGACCTGCGTCTCCTGCGCCGGGTCGGCTTCACCGAATGTGCGGGCGTGTTCGATACGATGATTGCCGCGCGCCTGAGCGGCGTTCCGGAATTCAGCCTGGCCGCGCTGCTCAAGCGCCATTTCGGACTCGAAATTCCGAAGGCTTCGCAAAAAGCGAACTGGGCCCGCCGTCCGCTTTCGGCGACGATGCTCGACTACGCGGTGAACGATACCCGGCACCTCCATCGTCTCGCGGAAATCTACGAAGCCGAACTGCGCCAGCTCGGGCGCTGGGAGTGGTTTGTGCAATCCTGTGAACGCGCGGTGCGGGTCACGGAAATGGTGAAGGATCGCGATGATCGAGAGTCATGGCGCATCTCCGGTGCGGGAGCTTTGCGCGGGCATGCCTCCGCGATTCTGCGCGAGTTGTGGCTCTGGCGTGATGGGGAAGCGCGAGCCGTGGATCGGCCCAGTTTTCACATCCTGCACAACAGCCAGTTGATCGAGGCCACCAAGCAAATTGCCGCCAGGAAGACAGCCGAGTTTGGGCATCTCCGAGGTGGGCGACTGGAACGTTACCGCGCCGCGGTGCAGCGTGCTCTCCAGATGCCTGAAAGCGATTGGCCAAAGATTGTGCGCACGCACCGAGCCCGCCCCACGCGCGAGGAGGAGGAACGATTTCGTCAGCTGAAGGAGAAACGCGATGCCGTGGCGGCGGATTTGCGACTCGATCCCTCGCTCATCGCGCCGAAGGCCAGTCTGGAAGCACTGGCCAGCGAAACGCCGGCAGACGCCGAAGAGCGAATGATGCCCTGGCAACTCGCGCTACTCGATCTTCGGTAGTGGCAAGCGAAGGTCGGGCGCGGGAGAAACGGACTGCGTTTCCGGAGCGGGCGGCGGCGGCTCGACCGGTGGCCGCTTGAGCGGCGACGGATTCGGCGCGGCCTCACTTTCCTTCTCAATCGATGAAGTTTCGCCCTTTAGGAGCTTGAGCAGGGGCGAATCGGTGCTCATCAGCATGGTGGTATCGTTTTGAAAGGACGTGCGATACAACTCGAGCGACCGCAGGAACCCATAAAACTCACGCGCTTCTGGGGTTTGATTGTACGCCTCCGCATAGATGGTGCTCGCCTCCGCGTCAGCCTTGCCTTCAATGCCCTGCACCTTGCGATAAGCACCCGACGCGATTTCCTTCAGGTCCTTTTCTTTCTGACCGAGAATCTTGGCCGCTTCACCGGCCCCTTCACTGCGGAATCGATCCGCAATCTGCTGTCGCTCGCTCATCATGCGTTCGAAGATCTTCCCGGCCACCGCGGGGTTGTAGTTGATGCGCTTGAATCGGATGTCGAGCAACTCGATGCCGAACTCCTGGAGCTTGTCGTGGGCGGCGAGGTAGATTTCTTCCTCGAGCTTCAGGCGCCCGACGCGGATTGGTGGAAGCGTGATCCCTGGAGTGTTTGTCCCGACCAGCGTTTCATCCACGAAGGGAGTGCGATCCTTGGTCGTGCGGATGAGTTCCACCAAATCATGACGCGCGATGGTATTGCGCATTTCCGAGCCGAGAATGTCATCCAGGCGGCTGCTGGCGCTCCGGGGATCGCGGACGCGAAGGAAAAACTGAAGCGGATCGGCAATTTGCCACCGGCCGAAAGCATCCACGATGATGTAAAGTTTGTCGCGCGTGGGCATTTCCGCGCTGGGACCATCCCATCCCAAGACCCGTTTCTCGATTTTCGTAACATCCTGGATGAAGGGGATTTTGAAATGCAGACCCGCTTTGGTGATCGGTTCACCGACGGGTTTTTTAAACTGGGTGACGATCGCCTGCTCGGTTTCTTTGACGACGAAAAAGGCGCCACTGATCACGAGCACCACGAGGATCAAAATGGCGAGGCCAAGGGTGGAGGTGAGAGCTTTCATCGGGACAGGGTGCGGAGCGAAAAAGAATCGAAGGGGAATTCGCAGCCTGGTGAAAGGTCAAAGTTCCGGGTGGATGTCCGGAACGCGCATCTTCGATTTGATCCGTAGCCCCCGGAGTGCGGGATTAACGATGACGCCACCCAGAGTTGCGGATGGTTCAGGCAAGATGCCCAAACCCGCCGGCAAGATGCCAACCCTACCCAAGACATGGCAGATTCGCATTCCACCCCAACGCAGGCACGGTGGCCTTCGCGTTCGGCGTCGGTCCAGTTGGTAAAACAGCGCCCGCCTGCCTTCGACGCCATCGCCGCGGACCGTGAACTTGCCGGGCGTGATTTCAAGATGCATGGTCCCTTCGCCTTGAAAATCCTCCAGCGCGTTGGCGCCATTCTATTGCTGATTGCCGCGACCTTCGGTGTCTACTGGCCGGCTCTGAAAAATGGATTTGTCTGGGACGACACCGCACTGGTGTTGCGCGATCCGTTGATACGGTCCTGGCGGCTGATCCCGGAAAGCTTTCATCACTTTCTCTTCCTGGACGCCACGGCCTCGAATTTCTATCGGCCATTGCAGCGCTTGAGTTTTATGGGCGACTACGCGCTGTGGGAATTCTTTCCCCGCGGCTATCATTTGACCAGCATTCTGACGCATTTGGTGGCGGCGGTGATGCTTTTTCTCCTCGCCGAAATTTGGCTGGGACAGCGCCGTCGCTGGTTCGCGTTTGCCGTGGCGCTGGTCTGGGCTGTCCACCCGATCCATACGTCGGCGGTCACTTATGTCTCCGGTCGCGCCGATTCGCTGGCGGCCATTTTCGGATTCCTGGGGCTGGCCCTCGGGCTGACCAGCCTGGCCGGAGGAAAGCGTGCGAAGTGGGCGGCGGTCGGCGCGGGGATTTGTTTTTTCGCGGCCTTGTTGTCGAAGGAAAGCGGGCTGGCCGCTCTGCTCATCTGGTTTCTCGTGCTTATCTGGCGTCGAGTGCCGTGGAAATTCATCGGGAAATGGGCGCTGGCCGCGGTCGCGATTCTGGCAGTGTACGGAACGCTCCGCAGCACGGCCGACCGAACACTGCCGCCGAGTGGCGCCAGCCCGAGACCCATCGAGCGGCCGGTGCTGGTGGCGCGGGCGGTCGCCGAGTATGCTGGATTGCTCGTGGCGCCCACGAACCTCCGCATGGAACGTGATGTGCGCCCGACGACATCTGGCGATCCCGCCGCCAACGCGCGGTCCGAGACGTTGCGCGGCTACCAAACGTTTGCGGGTGTTTTGCTCATCGTCTTGATCGCCGCCTGGTTTTGGTGGGCGCGGCGCCGCGTTCCGGAGGCCGCGCTGGCTCTGCTCGCAGCGGTGGTCGCCTACATTCCGATCAGCAACGTCTTCGCCCTGAATGCCACCGCCGCCGAGCACTGGCTTTACGTGCCCAGCGCCTTCCTGTTTGTGGCGATTGCCGCCAGTCTGTCTGAATTTGGCTGGTTTCAACGTCCGCTGGTTGGGCGGTTCGGGGCTGTCGTGCTGGCCGCCTGGACGGTTTGGCTCGGGATCCGCACTTGGAACCGACATGCCGATTGGCTGGATCAGCCGACCTTCCTGCTCGAAACCATCAAAGCGGGAGGGGACACGGCGCGCATGCATGTCAATCTCGGCCGTCATAAAGCGTCGAAGGGCCAGAACGAGGAAGCCCTCGAAGAGTTTCAAGAGGCGCTGCGGATCGATCCGGGTCAACCGCACGCGCTTTTCGGCCTCGCCTCGATCAGCAGCCGCCTCGGGCGTTATCAGGAGGCTCGGGACGCACTCGACCGGGTGAAGGATGATTCGTCGATCGCTGCGGATTTACTGCAATTGCGGGCGGCCATCGATTACGCCGAAACCAAGACGGATCCAACTCTCGGAATGAAAGCGGCCGCGGATGCGGCGCCGAAAAACTGGTTTTATCGGGAGCGTTATTTCACCGCCCTCGTCCACGCGGGAAAACTCAGTCAGGCGGCGCGGGAACTCGGGGCTTTTCTGCGCGAACAGCCTTTTCGGGCTGATTCGTGGAAAATGCTGGGCGATATCCTGGCGCGGCAGCGCCAACGGGACGCGGCGATGGCGGCGTACGAGGAAGCGGTACGGCTCGATGTGCACCACGAAGAGGCCCGCCGGCTGGCCCGCATCCTCGCTCAGTCCGCGTCAGCAAAAGATTCCCAGCCGGAGCCGCCGGCCGATAAGTAAAAACACACGGTTTGCGGGGCACGCAGCCGCGAAATATGGATGGATAAATGGCCCGGGGCGGAGGGTGATGATGTCAACCCGCGGGCAAACTTATTGGAAAGAAATTCTGACACGAAAAATTAGAACAAAATTCTTGGCGCCCACTATATATTGTGGTCTCATCCGCCCGCTCTGCTGATATGTAGTGGTTTCTTCCCTGCTTATCGGCACGTTCTCCCCAAGTTGTTCACCAGTTGCCAACACCGAACTCGCTGTCCGAAATGAAACTTAAATCCACCCGTCGCGCTTCCACTCTCAAACCTCCCAAAGGGAGGCTTCCGTCCGTCAAATCCGCCCGCCGCACCCCACGTAAATCCACCTCCGGGGGAATCAAATTCACCCGCTTTTTCAGCCACGAAACCAAATCTCCGTTCGACGAAATCGAATGGGATCTCCGGACGGCTGAAATTAACGACGACGCGGGCAAATCGATCTTTAAACAGGAAGCGGTCGAAGTGCCAAAAAGCTGGACGCCGTTGGCGACCAAAATTGCGGTTTCGAAGTATTTTTACGGCGACATTGCCCATGGCACCGATCCCTACGCGGGTGGTCGGGAGAATTCGGTGCGGCAGCTCATCCATCGCGTGACGCGAACGATTACGGATTGTGGTATCCAGGATGGCTATTTTGCAGATACGGCGAGCGCGGAAGCCTTTTACAACGACCTTACCTGGCTGTGCGTGAACCAGCACGGGGCGTTCAACTCGCCGGTTTGGTTCAACGTCGGGCTCTGGCACCAATACAAAGTCGGGCAGGGGAGGGGCGAGGGGAACTACTTCTACGATCGTACCGCAGGTGAGGCGCGCCGCGCGGCCACCCAATACGAATATCCGCAGGGCTCGGCCTGTTTCATCCAGCGCGTGGAAGACAACATGGAGGATATCATGCGCCTGGCGACGTCGGAGGCCATGCTCTTCAAATATGGCTCGGGCACCGGCAGCGATCTGACCACTCTCCGTTCGACGCGCGAAAAGCTCAGCGGCGGTGGCAAACCCAGCGGGCCGCTTTCCTTCCTCAAGGTCTATGATCAGGTCGCGAACGTGGTGAAATCCGGCGGCAAAACCCGGCGCGCGGCCAAGATGAACACGCTCAAGGATTGGCATCCAGACATCGAGGAATTCATCGTGGCCAAAACGAACGAGGAAAAGAAGGCGTGGGCGCTGATCGAGCAGGGCTACGACGGCAGCTACAACGGCGACGCCTACGGCTCGATCATGTATCAGAACGAAAACCTTTCGGTGCGGGTGAGCGATGAATTCATGAATGCCGCCATCGAGGGCCGCGAGTGGTGGACGCAGTCGGGTGACGGACGGTGAGCGTTGCGAGAAGAAGGATGCGCGCACGCTGCTGCGGAAGATCGCGGAAGGCACGCACGTCTGCGGCGATCCGGGCATGCAGTTCGACACCACGATCCACAATTGGCACACGTGCAAAGGCACCGACCGGCAGAATTCCACCAATCCGTGCTCGGAATACCTCTTCCTCGACAACACGGCCTGCAATCTCGCCTCGCTGAATCTGATGAAGTTCAAGCAGGCCGACGGCTCCTTCGACGTTGAGAAATTCAAGGCGGCCGTCCGCGTCTTCATCACCGCGCAGGAAATCATCGTCGATAACGCCAGCTATCCGATCAAAGAGATCGCGGAGAATTCGCACATCTTCCGCACGCTCGGTCTCGGCTTCGCGAATCTCGGCGCGCTCATCATGAGCTACGGTCTCGGCTACGATACCGATGAAGGCCGCGCGCTCGCCGGCGCCATCACGGCCATCATGACCGGCCACGCCTACGAGCAGAGCGCGAAGCTTTCCGAAGCGATGGGGCCGTTTCCCGGCTATCGCGACACCCGCGCCAGCGGCGTGGCGAAACCCGTCGATACCACGAACGAGCCCTACATGCTCGAAGTCATCGACCAGCATCGTCAGGCCGTGGCGGACATCCAGGCGAGTGACCGATTCGGCTACCTCAAAGCGGAAGCGCAAAAGTGCTGGGACAGCGCCTATGCGCTCGGGAAGAAGCACGGCTATCGCAATGCGCAGGTCACCGTCCTCGCGCCGACCGGTACCATCGGATTCCTCATGGATTGCGATACCACCGGCATCGAGCCCGACATCGCCTTGGTGAAATACAAGCTACTGGCCGGCGGCGGGATGTTGAAAATCGTCAATCAGACCGTCAAACCTGCGCTGCAAAACCTCGGTTACAATTCCGGGCAGATTGAGCGAATCATCGCCCACATCGACAAATACGACACCATCGAGGACGTGGTGGATGACGAGACGGGCACCACCATTCCGAGCGGCCTCAAACCCGAGGATCTGCCGGTGTTCGACTGCGCATTCAAGCCGCATCGCGGCAAGCGTTCCCTGCACTACCGCGGCCACATTCGCATGATGGCCGCCGCGCAGCCCTTCCTCAGCGGTGCGATTTCCAAGACCGTCAACATGCCGGAAACGGCCACCGTGGACGACATCATGAACACTTACATCGAGGGTTGGAAGCTCGGCTTGAAAGCGATCGCCATTTATCGCGACGGCTCGAAGCGCAGCGCCCCGCTCAACGTTAAAAAGACCAAGGACATGGGGGGTGCGGGTGCTGATCCGGACAAGGCCATTGCCAGATCTGGAAGCCGTGCTCAGCGATCGTCAAGTCGCTCGAAACGCGCATCAGCGAACTCGAAGGTGAACTCGGTGACTTGCGGAAGAGAGCCGACGAGCCGGTCCGCCGCCGGATGCCTGAAACCCGCGTCGCGATCAATCACAAGTTCGAGATCGCCGGCCACAAGGGTTATCTCACCGTCGGCATGTTTGAAGATGGCCAGCCGGGCGAAATCTTCATCCAGATGAACAAGGAGGGCAGCACCATCGGCGGCCTCATGGACACCGTCGCCACGCTGACCTCCATCGCGCTCCAATACGGCGTGCCGCTGGAACAGCTGGTCCGGAAATTCGCCTATCAGCGGTTCGAGCCGTCCGGCTTCACCAAGAACCCGGACATTCGCAACGCCACCTCGATCACCGACTATGTCTTCCGCTGGCTCGGCTGCCAATTCATCAAGGGCTACAAGGAAGCCATCAGCCCGAATCGGGCGCAGGCCGACTTGCCGATGAAGGAACTGGGTGAGATCGACCGCAAGGCTGATCAATCGTCCGGTGGCCGAACTCCCGCGCGAGCAGGCTGATATCATCGACGTCATTTCGCACAAGAACGGCAGCGAAGGCCAACCGCACATCAGCTCGAACGGGCACACCCACGCCGAGCAAGTTCAGGCCGCCCTGGGCAACATGTATATGGACATCACCTGCTCGAACTGCGGTTCGAGCAAAGTGATCCGCGCCGGCGCCTGCGGCTGCTGCACCGAATGCGGCACCAGTCAGGGATGCTCCTAGATCGCCACGCCACCATGAGCCCCATGCAAATTTCGCTCGAAACCACAGATCCAATCGATCCCCGCGACGAGGGCACCGGCCCGATTCTCGCGGACTGATCAGCGAACCATCCAGCCACAGGCACGAGCCGCGGTTGCGTCGAAAGATGCGCTGCGGCTCGTTGTTTGTGGCGGTGGTGCCCGGTTGCGATGCGCGTCGATTTCAGCCGCGAGCCAGCGCGTCGCTTTGCTTCACGAAATCGTCGCCACTCCATTCGCCGTCCGCGGCCACCATCCCTTTATGCGCTTCGGCTTCCGCGGCTGCTTTCTGCGCCGCCTTGCGCTCGTGCTGCCGGCGGACGAGTTCCGCGTGGGAGGAGAAATAATCGAGGCTCTTGCCCTTGAAATCCGAGATGGAATTGAACCCGTGCCTTTCCATGAAAGCGAGGAGTTGCTCGCACATGGGCTTTACATGTTCGTACCCGAATTTCATCACCCCGGTGCAGACCTGGACGGTATCGCTGCCGAGGAGGAGGAATTCAGCGGCGTCATTTCCGCTCTCGATGCCGCCCAGTCCGGAAAGCGAGCGTTCCGAAAACTCATTCCGGATGACGTTGGCCACTTCCATCACCATCCGCAGGGCGATGGGTTTGATCGCCCGCGACGAATAACCGCCCGCCGTCGTGTAGCCCTCGACCGTGGGCTCGGGGCGCAGCGTTTCGAGATTCACGCCGGTGACGCAACGAATGGTGTTGATGGCGGTGAGGCCCTGGCACCCGGCGCGCAAGGCAGCGCGGCTGGGCTCTTCGATGTGCGTGACGTTCGGCGTTAATTTCGCCCACACCGGTTTTTTGGCGGCGCTCATGACCCAACCGGATACTTCCTCGAGAATCTCCGGGTCCTCGCCCATGGCCGCGCCCATCTTGCGTTCCGGCAATCCGTGCGGGCAGGAAAAATTCAGCTCGAACGCGTCCACGCCGGTTTCCTGGCAGCGTTCGACAATTTCAATCCATGCGTCCCGATGGTATTCCTCCATGATTGACGCGATGAGCACGCGATCGGGAAACTGGTCCTTGCACCGTTTGAATTCGTCGAGCCAGACCTCGAACTTGCGGTCGCTGATGAGTTCGATGTTTTCCCAGCCGATTACTTCGTGGCGATCGCTTGAGTAGAGCTTCGCGTAACGCGGCGAGACGTTGACCACTTTGCTGGCGTCGAGGCTGATCGTTTTGGCAATGACCGCGCCCCAGCCTTCGCGAAACGCTCTGCTGATCACGTTCAGGTTCGTCCCCGGCGGTCCCGATGCGATGATGAATGGGTTCGGCAGCTGGAGGCCATCGACCGTGGTGGCGAGTGTCGGCATGGAGGGGTAAAGTATGGCCAGTTGGGTGGGGCGCGAAGCGGGAATTATTGGCGGCGCATCATTTCAACATGCGCGAGCGCGCTATCCGGCCGGAGCGGGATCCGGGGTTTCGCCGGGGCGGGGGACGTAGATGATCCCCCAGGCGCGAGCCTGGCGCCGCCGGTCGGGTCCGGACTCATGACGAAGGTTGAATTCGATCGTATCCCAGACCTCGCGGATCAGCGCATCGACTTTGGGTCGCATGAGGGCGACTTCGTCGTGACCGCCGGCCTTCGCCGTCCCCGTGGTGCTTTGGTCAACATGCTCGATTTGATACGTCGCCAGCGCTGTGGCGACTTCGGCGGCGCTGGGCAGCGCCATGGCGGGTTCTTTCGGCTTGGCCGCGGTGCGGGCGGCGTCGCCATCGACGATGTGGCGCGCCCACAGGACCAGCTCCTCGTGGTTATTGAATGTCGGGATGTCGGTTTGTGAAAAATCGAGGCCGTAAAACGTGCGGTCGGCCCGCTCGAAATCGCCGCGCGCGACTCCGAGTTGGAAGACTTGAAAGTAGTGCGAGACGAATTGTTCGAGGCGGAGCCGCGCGACTTCCGCCTGCGCAGTTTCGGTCCCTTGCAGCGCCGCGGCCACGTCGCGTTCTCCAACCTTGCGAGCCCAGTCGGTGCGCAGTGCAGACAGAGGGTCATGCAGGGTCGGCGGATAGAGCCGGTCGGCTTCTGACGACGCCTCGTATTTCGTGACGGAGGAGTTTAGGGCCGCCGTGCGCTGGTTGTCGGAATTGGGGAGCTTACGAAATGGCATGGTGCTGGATCGGGTTTGGAGTCGTTTTCAGGGGATGAACTTTCATCATCGAATCAAAAAGTGGTCGGAGGGAACGAGAAATCTCGCGGGATTGCAGGCATGATCTGTGGACCGATCGATCACAGCCAGACCCATTTCTGGTCCGTGAGATGCCACCACAGGATGTAGGCCGCATAGCAAAAGACGATGATGCTGATGAAGCTCATCTTCCATCGGTGAAACGCGAAGGTGGGTTTCCAAATAGCCCAAGCCAGAAAACCAACCGGCGCGGCCACGTAGGTTACACCGGTCAAGGTCGGCAGCGCGTAATATGCCATGATTGACGGAGCCATGAGCCACATGAACAGCCATTCTTGCGGCCGCCCGAAGGCCGGGCCGGACGCGGCAAAGACCGCAATAATCCGGTTCCAAAGCAGGAGGATAGCCAGTGGCGCAGTGAAGAGCGCAACCAGATGCAGCCGCACCGTGGCCGAACGTTCATCGCTCCCACGACCGCGCAAATAAGCGATCCCCATCGCCGCGATTACGGTCGCAAACCAGACGCGCGAGGTGGCAGTTGTCGAGCCGGCACCAAATTCGAAGAGCACTTTCCAGAAGACGATAAAGTTGACGACCGCCAGGATGGAGAGCACGACGCGCATGACGTTTTGAAGTGAGCAGTGAACAGAGGTGAGCAGTGATGTTCTTTGGAGTTGGATATGGATATTGGATGTTGGATGTTGGATGTTGGATGTTGGATGTTGGATGTTGGATGTTGGATGTTCGCCGCGCCATCCCTCTTCCCCCTCCGTCCATTTATGACGCGCCTCCGCTCTTGTCATTCCGGCAACGGCCCATACATTGCCGCCCTTTTTTCCGATCTGATCTGATGACCGACATTCCGCCGAACTTCGCCGCCGTCAAACAAGGCCTCATTCCCGTGACGCCGCAGGAGCGTATCAAGCTCGAGAAAGACGGGCTCGACGTCATCCACGACATCTATCGCTACGCGAAGACCGGATTCGCCTCGATCGATCCCGGTGATTTCGACCGTATGAAGTGGTACGGCGTCTATCGCCAAAAGCCCAAGGAGTCCGGCTTCTTCATGATGCGAACCAAGATTCCCGGTGGTCAGATCTCCGCCGTCCAGGCGCGGCTGCTCCAGGAAATTGCCGACCGTTACGCGCACGGGTTTTGCGACATCACCACCCGTCAAACGATCCAATTTCACTGGCTGAAGATCGAGGATATCCCGGACATTTTCACCCAGCTCGATTCCGTGGGCATGACGACTTCCGGCGCGTGCGGCGATGACACCCGCAATGTCGTCGGTTGCCCGGTGGCCGGCATCGATCCGGTCGAAATCATCGACGGCACTTCGCTGCTGAAAGAGGTCTCCGCGCATTTCACGGACAACCGCGATTTTTCGAATCTCCCGCGCAAATACAAAATCTCGATCAGCGGCTGCTGCATTCATTGCGCGCAACCGGATATCAATTGCGTCGGCGTCTTCGGGCTCGAGCGCACCAATGGAGATGGCACGGTCGAGAAAGGCTACGGCATCAAGATCGGTGGTGGCCTCAGCGCGGCCCCGAAGATGGCCCACACGCTGAAGTTTTTCATGACTCCCGAGCAGGTCCTGCCTGTGATCGATGCCGCCAGTCAGATATTTCGCGATCACGGCTATCGCCACACGCGGACCCGCGCGCGGTTCAAGTTTCTCGTCGAGGAGTGGGCGAAGACCGAAGGCAAGCTCGAGGAGGAGATTCAAAATATTCTCGGGTACCGGATCGATCGGCACGAGGACTTCACCTACCCGCGCGATCCGGAGACCGATCACGTCGGCATTCACAAACAAAAACAGGGCGATCTGTATTGGGTGGGCGTGAGTTTTCCGGGCGGACGCCTCCGCGACGGCGCGCTGGCGAAGATCGCTGATCTCGCCGCGAAGCATTGCGCGGCGGGACAAGACGCGATCCGTCTCACCAACAAGCAAAACCTGCTCATTCTCAATATCCCCGAGGCCAATCTGCCCGCGCTCAAGGCGGACCTCGATGCGGCCGGGCTCGACTATCAGCCATCGAACTTTCGCAAAGGGTGCGTGAGCTGCACCGGGATCGAGTTCTGCAATCTCGCCGTCGCGGAAACCAAGAACCGGATGATTCGCCTGGTCGAGGAACTCGAGGCTCAGAGCGGCTGGTATCAAGGCAAGATCCGCATCCATTTCAGCGGCTGCCCCTCGAGCTGCGGCCAGCAGCAGATCGCCGATATCGGCTTTCGGGGTGCGACGACCAAACTCCCGAGCGGTGAAAAAGTCGATGCCTACGATTGCTTCATTGGCGGGCGCCTCGGCGAAACGCGCCGCTTTAATCAGCTCTTCAAAGGCAAAATCGTCGCTGAAGACGTCCATCTCTTCATCGATAAAGTTTTGCGCGCCTACGACCAGCTCAAGCAGGGCGACGAGACGTTTGCCGAGCTGACCGACCGCGTGCCGAAAGCGGAAATCCTCGCCGCGGTCGAAGCGCAAGCGTAGTAGCGCAGGTCGGAGCGATTATCGAAGCAGGGCAAACTCGAGAATCGGGAGAGGCCCAGGGACGGGTTGAACGCCCAACGTCCAACGTTCCACCGTCGGTTACCCCATGGTCGTTCGCAGGTTCGATGGCCTCTCCGGTGCAGACCGGAGGTGCGATCTTGTCATTGCCTCAATGGTCAGAATTCTCTAAAAAGCAGGTTATCCGGCCGATTCTCTTCTTCGATCGGCTTTTTCTCCGCGAAACCCATGAAACGAAGCTCCAACATTCTATTCACACTCGTCGCTCTTCCCACCGTTTCCCTGGCAGCCAACTACGAGTGGACATTCGATGACGGCACGCTCGCCGATTCCTTTGGCAACGGCATTTTTGCTCCGAGGGGTGCTTCGGTGGCCGACATCGTGAGTACCAACGGTGGAACCATCCCTGACATTGGCGGGGTGCCCGCGAAGGTGCTCAACGTTCCGGCAATCATGGTCCCGGAGGACGGTTTCACTCTTTCGCTCGAGGCCACCGGACCGAACGGCGGCGGCGCATATATTAATCAATATTCGATTGTTTTCGATCTTTACAGCCCCGGGGCGCCGAACTGGCAGGCACTCTTCAACACGAACCCCGACAACGGCAACGACGCGGATTGGTATATCGCGCCGGATAACGCGCTGGGTATTGGGGCCCTGGGTTATACCCCCGCGGGCGCAGTGCCGCAGGACAGCTGGCATCGTCTGACCTTTGCCGCCGATCTGGGGGCGGGCCGCGTCACTTACTACATAGATGGCGCGCAGGCCTTTCAACTCAACGGCCCTTCGCTGCTCGAAGGGAGGTTTTCGCTCAACTCGAATCTCGACGCCGGACCGGACATGCTGCTCTTCAATGAAGGAGACGGGTCCGGTGTTTACACGCACGATCTTTTCATCAACAGCATCGCATTTGTCGACCGCGAGCTGACCGAGGGCGAAGTCGGCGCGCTCGGTGGTCCCCAGGCTGCCGGAATTTTCGTGCCGGAGCCGGCAACCGCGATGCTGTCACTGCTCGGACTGGCGGGTCTGGCCGTGCGACGTCGTCGGTAAAACCGCACCGGCTCCATGTTGCGGAACGTCGTCGCTGCGGTCTGCGTTTGTCTCGCGATTTTGAATGGAGCGCGCGGCGCGGAGAGCGTTTTTACGTTCGAAAATCCCGGTGATCGGTTTGTGCCCGCGAGCGGCGCGGCCACCTTGGAGCCATTCGACCCGGACTTCACGGGCTGGAGCGACAGCGAGACGATCTTCGATACGGCGACGAATTTCGGCCTGCCTGTGCCGCCCGGTGGAGACAAGGTCGTCATGCGTTTCCCCGCCTGTACCCCGCGCCAGGGCTACCTGCTTTCCCATGCGGGCTCGCCGAACGGCACGTATGGTGATCTGGGCTGGGTTTCGAATTATACACTGATCTTTGACGTGCTCTACCCCACGGAGTCCGACGGGCAGTGGCGCGCGCTTTATCAGGCCGATGTGGCGAATGCGGACGACGCAGAGATCTATGTGCGAAATCAGCCGAGCGGAGGTGTGGGGATCAACGGTGAGTATCGAGGCAGCGTGACCGCGAATGCGTGGCATCGCATCGTGGTCACGGTGCGTGCGGCACCCGGCGAAGGGCAGCTGCACAAGTATATCGACGGTGTGTTTGTCGGCGGGCAGGGCACGACTGGTTCAGGGATCGATCTGCGGTGGGCGCTGGATCAGCAGTTGCTGCTTTTGACCGAAGACAACGACGAGAACGCGGGCGGCTATCTCTGTGGTTTTTATTTCACCGACCGGCAGATGACGCCCGATGAAGTGCGCGCGCTCGGGGGCGTGAACTCGGCGGCTCCAAACGTTGCCGGTGCTCCAGCTGGGCCGCTCCCGCAGCAACTCCCGCGACTCGCGCGTGCCATTGGCCATCGCGGAGCGTCCAGTATTCGACCGGAGAACACCCTGCCCTCGCTGATGAAATGCTTCGCCGACGGCGCGTATGCCATCGAATCCGACACGCGCATTTCCGCCGATGGCCACGCGGTCATTTTCCATGACTCCACCGTTGATCGCACCACCAACGGGTTCGGCGATGTGAGCAGCTTTACCGTGGCGGAGTTGAAGGCTCTCGACGCCGGTTCGTGGTTCGACCCGATCTACGCCGGCACGACCATCCCGACGCTGGCCGAATACATGCAGGCGTTGCCAGCGGGAAAGATCCTCTACCTCGATCTCAAGATCAATGACGCGACCATGGTGGCCGCGCTTCGCCAGGCCTTTGACGCCGCGGGTTTCAGCGAGGATCGCTGGTGGCTTTATGTGTACGACAACACCGCGTTTGCGGAGTTGCTCCATGCAGAGTTCCCAAACTCCGCCATCATTTGGGAAGGGCTGCCGGCCAACTGGCAGACGAATCCGAATGCCTTCGATGCGCTGAAGGCGCTGGGTGTGAAAGGTTTCGATTTTGGCGGGAATGGTGCCGCTCTGACGCCGGCTCTGGCGCTCCGGCTGAAGCAGGAAGATTTGATCCCGGCGGCCTATACGATCCTGGATCCTGACAACATGATGTTCGTCGCGGCGCGCGGTGCGGATTTTATGGAGACGGATTTCCCCGCCATTCTTCGCGATATTACGCCGGCGCTCGGTGCGGGTGCGACGCTGCCGAGTCCCGCCGATGGCGTGATGAATGCGAGTCCCACCATCCTGAGTTGGATGGTCGGAGCGAATACCACCGCACACCGCGTCCACTTCGGCGCCGCCAATCCGCCGCCATTCGTTTTGGAGCAGACTTACGACCTTTTCGGCCTGCCCGCCCTCGATCCCGGCACGACCTATTTTTGGCGGATCGACGAAGTGACGCCCGGCGGCACGGTTGACGGACCAGTCTGGAGTTTCACTACTCCGGGCGGGGTGGTGAGCAATGCCGGCGCGCTCTACGAGTGGAATTTTTCGGATGGAGATCTCGCGGCGAGCCTCGGCGCTGGCACTTTGGATTATGCGGATGCCTCGACTCCGAGCCTCGTGAGCCTCGGGACGACTGGCGGTGTTGTTCCAGACATCGACGGGCAATCGGCCACGTTCGTGCAACTTCCCGCGTTCACCGAACTGACGAATGGCCTTAGCGCCGAATTGAATCTCACCGGTCCAAACGGGGGTGGTGTGTACGTGAATCAATATTCAATCATCTTCGATATTTACAGCGCTGGTGCTCCAGGTTGGCAGGCCCTTTTCCAAACGAATCCGGACAACCCCGAAGGCAATGACGCCGACTTTTACATCGCGCCAGACAACTCGGTCGGAATCGCCGCCATCGGTTACAGCGCTCCGGGCGTTTTCACTCAGGACGCCTGGCATCGGCTGATCTTCAGTGTCGATCTCGAGGCCGGGCGTGCCGCGTATTACATCGACGGGGTCCAGGTTTTTGAGCGAACCGGAATGACCGGATTCGTCGATGGCCGCTTCTCGCTCTACAGCAATGTCGACCCCGGACCGGACATTCGATTTTTCAACGAAGGCGACACCTCGGATATTTACACGCACGAGCTCTACGTCAGCGCACTGGCCATCCGTGATCGTGAGTTGACAGCCGCCGAAGCTGCGGAGCTTGGCGCGCCACAGGCTCGCGGCATTTACAGTCTCGCGCCCGGCGAGCTTCCCCGGCTCACGATCCGGCCGTCCGCCGGCGGACTGCGCCTCGAATGGCTGCCGGTCGCTAGCTTCCATCTGCAACGGACGATCAGTCTTCTTAACCCGTGGGAGGATGTGCCTGCAACAGCTGGCCGGCTCGTACTTCGAATCACTCGATGCCAGCGGACGCGCCTTCTACCGTCTCCTGCGCCCGTAAGAACTGCCCCAATCAAGACGCAAACATTTGAATTGCTCGAACGCGGTGGGGAGCCAGGTTTAATGGCGAACTTCGGACAAACCTTCTCTATTGCTTCCGCGGGCTTGTGTCGGCGGGTCGGATGCCTCAGGCGGCTGCGACCGCCCTCACGCCGGACGGCATTGCCTGCGTCAGCTACAACACCCTGCCAGGCCGGGGCCTGTTGTCCGGCTTGCGTCCATGCGTGCTCGGCGAATTCCTCGCGACGCCTCCGCCGCAGAACGCGACCGCCTGACCGACCCCCTCGTCGAGGGGAATCGGGAGGCGCGGGCCAGTGCAGGGCTGCTGGTTTAGCAGCCCCGCCTTTCGCTAACGCGGTGGTGGCGGCGGGCGTTGCCCGTCGCGAGGACGGGGCCGGCGATCCCCACCTGGACCGCGAGGCGGTCCGTCTTGATCATCATGATCGTCATTGTCGCCCGGAGTCAGCCCCATCACGATATCCCAGGTGGTGGCCAGTTCCTTCGTCTCCGGCACCGGGATGAACTCGCGAATGACCAGAGCGCGTCGCGCTTCCTCGCGGATGCCGTTGAGCACGCCGTCGCGTGCATTGCCCGGTTCGCCGGCAAAGAAAAGCTGCGTGGTAAAACGGCGCTGCTGGCCCGGCAGCGTGATGCCGAAATGATAATGCCGCGTGCGCCCGGTGTAGAGGCCCGGTTTGATCGTGCGGAAGCGATAGCCGCCATCCGAGGCCGTCTCGAACTTTCCATAGCCCTGGAAATTAGCATCCCGCTCGCCGTGATCGGCCCCGCGCGAGTGAATGTAGGTGCCGTGATCGTCGGCCTGCCAAAGTTCGATCAGTGCGCCTTTGATCGGGCTGCCGCTGGGATCGAGAACCTTGCCGCCGATGTTGGTGATCGTCCCCAGCGCGGGTGAAAGGTGATCGGTGATGCGGATCAGATCGTTGTCCTGATCGAGCGGGAGATGATCGGGATAGTAAGGGCCTTCGGTGAGCCGGGGCGTGAGGGCGAGCGCCTCGGCCAGGGCATGACGCGTGGCGAACCCCGCCGTGGCGAGGAACAGCGCGCGCAGGAGACGACGGCGATTGAGCGGAATGTGGAAGGGCTGTAGATGGAGGTTCATAAGGCGGGATGCGTTGACGTGAATGGAACGCCAGCGACCGTGAGACGGCACGCCATTTGGGACGAAGCCCTTTGAATTTGGGATGAACCCATGGTCCGAGGCGGCTCGTCCCAAATTCCACCCCCTTCGTCCCTCTATCGTTGCAGCCTGCCGGGCGTGCCGCACCTTCTCCGGCATGAAACTCCAACCCTCCGCAGAATCCTTTTCGCCTTCGCAAACACTGCGGTCGCCCCGTCTGCGAGAGCCGAAGAACCCGCCGAACCAGACCGGCAATTTGCGGATCATGTCGCGCCGCTCGTGGCGCGCTCAACCTCGAGGCTGACGGTCGCCCCGCTCGCGGCCATCCCGAAACTCAACGCCCGTCCGGCCTGAGAACCTCCTCGCTGAACCAACTCGCTGCAATCCGGGGCGACCGGCATTACGCCCATCGAAGAATGGCGCAAACTTTTCCCGGCCAGGGATCCGAAGTGAAACCTAGCCGCTCTGAAGCGGCGGCCGGCTGGAAGACCCGTGACCAAAAAGGCTTCCGCGCGCAGGAGCAGAATCACGATTGTGGGAAGTTAACTTAAGCTAACGTGGCGGCTCTTCATTCCTCCGGTGCCGTGCCAGACTTTCCTCACTGCGGCCGTCGCTTTCTATCATGCTCCGTTATATCTCCCCGCTCCGCCCGTTGCTTTTGGGATGCCTGCTTTCCTTCGCCGGATGGGGACTGGTGGCGGCGGTGATGGCGGCGCACGGCGTGGTGACGCGAGGCGATGCGTGGGCCGATTTGATTTCGCCGGGGCTGCGCGACTGGCTGCCGTGGGCCATCCTCACGCCCTTTCTTTTCCGGCTCGTCTTCCGGCTGCCACTTGATCGTCAGCACTGGAAACGCGCGGTGCCAGTGCATTTGCTTTGCTGCGGGGGCGTGCTGCTCGCGTGTCATTGGTGGAAAGAGACGGGGCGGTTCGGTGAGGGCGGACCTCGACCCGGCGAACGCGGAGACCCGCGCGCAGGGCGGTTTGAGCGGGATCGTCCCGGGCCGCCGCCGGATGACCTTACGTTCGAGGACGGCGATCTATTCGCGCCCGGACGCCCCGGCGATCCCATGGCAGGCGGCCGTCCGCGGAGAGGTTCGCCGCCGATGGGTTTCGATATGCTGCGGTTCATGAGCTTCGAGTTGCCGATCTACGTGATGATCATCACGGGCGCACATGCCGCGCTATTTTTCCGGCGCGATCAGGAGCGGGCGGCGAGCCTGGCGCGGGCGCGGCTCGATGCCTTGCAGATGCAACTGCAGCCGCATTTCCTGTTTAATACGCTGAACACCATCGCCGGGCTGATTCATGAAAACCCGAACCAGGCGGACGCCGTGCTCACAGCGTTGAGCGATCTGCTGCGGCTGAGTCTCGAGGCCTCGGCGGCGCAGGAAACCCCGCTGCGGCGCGAGGTCGAATTTATCGAGCGGTATCTCGCGCTGATGCATGCACGCTTCGAGGATCGGCTCGCTTTTTCCATCGATGTTGCAGCGGACACGCAGTGCGCGCTCGTGCCGCCGATGCTGCTTCAGCCGATCGTGGAGAATGCGGTCGAACACGGCGTGGGGCCGAAGGCCGAGGGTGGATCGGTGACGGTGCGCGCGTGGCGCGAGGGGGATAGACTGATGATTTCCGTTGCGGATGATGGCGTCGGGCTGGGCTCGCCGACGGCGTTGAAAGAGGGCATCGGACTGGGCAACACGCGGGCCCGATTACGGCAGATTTACGGGGCGGCTGCTGCCCTCACCCTGCGCGAAGACCACGGCACCATCGTGGACATCGCGCTGCCCTTTCGCCCGGACCCTGCCGCGTCATGAAAATCATCCGCGTCACCATCGTGGACGACGAACGCGTCGGACGCTCCCGTCTCCGTCGGCTGCTCGAAGTTGAGTCAGACGTGGAAATTGTCGGCGAATGCGGGGACGGGCCGTCGGCCCTCAGCACGATTCGCGAGGAAGCGCCGGACATCGTCCTGCTCGATATCAGCATGCCGGGCGTCAACGGATTCGATGTGCTCGATGCGCTCGGACCGCAGCATCAGCCGCCAGTCGTCATTTTCGTGACCGCACACGATGAACATGCTGTGCGCGCCTTTGAAGCCTGCGCCCTGGATTATCTGCTGAAGCCTGTCTCCCCCGAGCGCCTGGCCAAAGCGCTGACCCGCGCGCGCCAGCAATTGCCCGTCGCTCGCGTGCGCGCGACCGGCGCCCTGGCGGAGTCTGCGCCCCAACTGCACGCGCAGCGTTTTGTGGTTCGCAGCGGCGGGCGCGTTTCATTTGTCGCGCACGAGGAAATCGATTGGGTGGAGGCGGCGGGCAATTACGCGATCCTCCATGTCGGCCCGCAAAATCACATGCTTCGCGAAACCATGAGCGCCCTTGAGGCAAAGCTCGCCGACTCCGATTTCCTGCGGATCAGCCGGTCGGCGATCGTGAATCTGCGCCGCGTGAAAGAACTCAAGACGGTGTTCGGAGGCGAAACGGCGGCGGTGCTTCTCGATGACCAGCGAGTCGCATTTACGATCGCGCCGCGGGACTTGGCCGCGCGGTTGGCGGCGCTGTGAGAGGGGCTGTGATCTTCGCCGGCGGCGCCGAAAAAGTGGGCGCGGTTGGCAAAGCGCAGCTCGCCTGTGGAACCGCCGCAATCCAGCCGCAGCCACGCTTCATGCACCAGCGCGCACAGGGCCTCTTCGCGGTTTGGATTCATGAGGAAATCATTGCGCGGTGGCTGAGTTCACTTTGAGTCTTCCTCCGGGAGGGAAATGCCTTTGGCCTTGAAGACGGCTTCCGCTTCGCGCTGCCAGGATTCGGTGCGATAGCTCTCCTGCCAGTTCGCGCCCCGGTCATGGCCCGGCTTGACTCCGAGAACCAGTTTCAGTCCGGCACGGCCTTGGGCGAAGTCCCGGCGGGCCTTGTCCGCGCGCCCGAGTTCGGCGCAGAGCAAGGCGCGGATCATCATGTCTTTTGCCTTATTCGCCGGGCTGGCGTCGGCATTGACGCGACCAACCCCGACCGGTGCTGCGCCAAGATACTTGTCCAGGAGCACCAGCGCCTCGGCGTAGCGGTGCTCTCGAAGCGCGAGCAAAGACTCATGTAAGGACGCGAACTCCTGGCTCCAGTCCTGTGCCCCGGCCATCCGCTCCACCATCCCACGCGCCAGCGACAGCGTCATCTCGTCGGTGGGGCCCTCGAGCAGACCCTGCGCCATGCCCGCGGCAGTCAGCCCTTGGGCGGTCGAGGCGAACCGGAGCACACCGGTCCGGCACAGTTCCCGGTAGGTCTCGTGCTCCCCCGTCGCGACCGCCAGGACGATGGCGTTGCCCCAATCACCGACGTCTGAAAGGCGGTGGGCGGCCACCTCCACGAAGACCGGCAATGCTTCCCCAGCGTTTCCGGAGCGCGCCAGCAGGTCTCCGTGCTGCACATCCACTTTCAAAATGTCGGCTTCGGAGCCACCGCTGTCGGCCAGCAAGCGCCGCTGCTCTTCCAGCATCCGGATGGCTTCCTCAAACCGGCCCTGCTGGCAGAGGATATCGCCCAGCGCCCGAACAAGACGAAGATAGGCGGCCCGCGTGTCTTCATCCGCGCCCGGAGGCAGCTTCAGGTTTTCGCGGGCCACCTCCTCCGCCTGGGGGAATTTACCGAGGAGAGATAGAACCTCCGCGTAATCGACCAATATCATGTGGCCATAAGCATCAGCCGTGTTCGCATTTTTGGGGAGAAGTTCAATGGCGGCCGCGAACCTCTCTTCGGCCAGTTCGGGCTTTTGAAACACCTTGAACCAATTCCCCTGCTGCCATCGGCAAATTGCTGCCCATTTTTTGTCCGGCGGTGTCCGCCCCATGAATTCCCCATACAACGCATCCAGCTCCTGCATGGCTTTCCCGACCGCCTGCGGCTCGCCATCCGCCGCCCACAGGCGCGCGGAGGGAGCTCGAATCCGCATTGCCTCGCGCGGAGTTTTGAGCTGGTCATCGGAGACACTGGACAAAAGGGCCGTCATCTTCTCGGCCTGTCTCAAAGCAGCATGGAAGTCGTTGAATCCGAGGGTGAGGATCACCGACAATGTGTGGCGCAATTCGATTTCCGCCGCGGGAGCCTTCGAGAGGGATGACGTCGCCAGCCGGTCCGCTGTGTTGACCAGTTCGCGTGCGCCCCTTGTATTGCCCTGCCGGATCATCACGGGCAGGGCATCCGAGAGCAGGGCGTCGATGAAGGTCGTCACGGTGTCCGCACGGACGGATTGGTCGAGTTCCCGTTGTTTCGCGGCGTTCACCTCCTCCAGCGCGGCGTTCTTCTGCACCAGCGCGGTCATTGCCAATCCGACTCCGACTGCCAGAGCCGCAAGAATCCCGACCGTCGCAAGTGTGGCGGCCTTGTTCCGGCGCACCATCTTTTGGAACCGGTAAACCTGGCTCGGCGGACGTGCCGTCACCGGTTCGTCATCCAGGTGGCGTTTGATATCCAAGGCCACCGCGTTGGCGGTTTCGTAGCGGCGCGTGCGATCCTTCTCCAGGCACTTCATCGCGATCCAGTCGAGATCTCCGCGCAGAAGGTGCGCCAGCGCGGAGGTTTCGACCGAGCGGCGTTTGGCGGTGGTCGTCAAATCATCGCCCTGGAGCGTTGCGAGCCTCATGCTCGGACGTGCCGGTTCCTCTTCGCGGATGGTCCTGCGCATGGCATCGATGCCCAAAGACATCAGCTGTTGCGCGTCGAAGGGCGTGCGGCCAGTGAGCAGCTCGTAGAGGACGACACCGAGGCTGTAGATATCGCTGCGAGTGTCCACGTCCAGCCCGCTCATCTCCGCTTGTTCGGGGCTCATGTAGGCGGGCGTGCCGATGAACTGCTGCGAACTGCGTGTAAACGGTCTTGATCCGTCAGCCGGCCTTGGGTGGCCTTGGCGATGCCGAAATCGATGACCTTCGGCACCGGCACGCCGTCGTGCAGCGTGACGAGGATGTTCGATGGTTTGAGGTCGCGATGGATGATGCCCTTTTGGTGCGCGTGCTGCACCGCCTGGCAGACTTGGATGAACAGCTCGAGGCGCTCTTTGGTGCGGGAGCTGCTGCTGGTCGCAGTAGTCGGTGATCGGAATGCCGCGCACCAGTTCCATGACGAAATAGGGCCGACCAGACTCGGTTGCTCCGGCATCGAGCACCTTGGCGATATTGGGATGATCCATCATGGCCAGCGCCTGCCGCTCGGCCTCGAAGCGCGCGATGACTTCCTTCGTATCCATGCCCAGCTTGATGATCTTGAGCGCCACGCGGCGCTTGACCGGCTTTTCCTGATCCGCCACCCAGACCATGCCGAATCCGCCTTCGCCGAGTTGTTCGCGCAGTTTGTAGGGCCCGATCCGCTCGCCTTCCTCTTCGGGTTTGAGACGTGCCAGCTCGGCCTCGAGCTCGGGTGAATGCGCCGGCTCGGCGGACTCACCCGATTCGCAATGCGCTGCGAGTAGCGCCCGGACCTCGGCTTCAAGATCGACGTCCCCGGCGCAAACCCCGGCGAGAAAAACCTCACGCTGTTCAGGTGGCTGCGCGATCGCGGAATTAAACGTCGCCTCGGCCTCGGACGAAGGCGGCCTTGGGGGCCCGGGAGGGGCTCCGGATTTTCGCGATGATGGAGTGGGCAGCGGAGGGTCCATCGCCGGAGAAGTTTACCCATCTTTAAAAGACGAGGCGAGGAAAAGCATCGGCAACTGGAATGCCCGTCTCGAACACCCCGTTTCCCGGTTGATTCAGGCTTCGTAGAGAAAGACCTTCAAATGCGGGAGGGCGGGGAAGATTGTCCCGGAGCCCGCATGAAACGGCTCTTCGCCATGATCTTTATCCTGCCCGTCGCCGCGATTCGTGGTGACGCGGCGACAGCGGGCGATGAGTTTTTTGAGAACCGCATCCGGCCGGTGCTGGTGGAGCATTGCCACGACTGTCACAGCGATGCGAAGGGTAAGGCGAAGGGTGGGTTGAAGCTCGACTCCCGCGAGGCGCTGATGGGCGGTGGAGACTCGGGTGCGGTGGTCGTGCCGGGCGACGCGGAAGGGAGCCTGCTCATCAAAGCCGTGCGATATGCGGACGAGGATTTGCAGATGCCGCCGAACAAGGATGGGCGGAAGCAACTGCCGCCCGCCGTGATCGCGGACCTCGCGGAGTGGATCAAAATGGGCGCGCCTTTTCCCGCCGCGCCGGGTGCGGCTAACGTCGCGATGCATTGGGCATTTGAGCCGATCGCCAATCCTCCCGTGCCGGTGGTGAAGGACGAAACGTGGGCGAAAAATGAGGTGGACGCATTCATCCTCGCGAAGCTCGAGGCTGCGAACGGTAAGCCCGCGCCGCCCGCCATGCCGCGCGCGCTGATCCGGCGGATGACCTACGATCTCACGGGCCTGCCGCCGGAGCCGGAGGAAGTGGACGCATTTGAAGAGGAGTGCAAATCCGGTGACAAACAGTCAGCCATCGGCAAACTTCTCGACCGTTTGCTCGCGTCGCACGCCTACGGTGAGCATTGGGGACGGCACTGGCTGGATGTGGTGCGCTATGCGGATACGGCGGGTGACACAGCGGATTATCCGGCGCCGGAGGCGTGGCGGTATCGGAATTACGTCATCGACGCGTTCAATGCTGACAAGCCCTACGACGAATTCATCCGCGAGCAGATTGCGGGGGACATCATGGCGCGGCAGGGACCGCGCGATCGATACGCGGAGCGCGTGACGGCGACGGGCTATCTTGCGATCTCGCGACGGTTCGGGTTCGACTCGGAGAACTACCACCACCTGACAATCCAGGACACGATCGACACGCTCGGGCAGAGCGTCCTCGGCCTGACGTTGGGCTGCGCGCGCTGCCACAACCACAAGTTTGATCCGGTCACGACGACCGAGTATTACGGGCTCTACGGGATTTTCGAGAGCACGCGGTATGCGTTCCCCGGCTCCGAGCAAAAGCAGAAGTGTCGCGCGCTGGTGCCGCTCGCGCCGCCGGAGGAATCGCAGGCGAAATGGCGGGAATTCGATACGCGCTTTGTCTCCGCGGGCATGGAGCCGGGCGGCGTGCTGCGGTCGTTGGATGATATCGATGGCGATTTTGAAATGCAGCGCCCGGCTTCCGGCGGGAGCAAAGGCGTGTTGGTGCAGCCGTGGTTTTATGACGGAAATATTTCCGTGGCCCCGGACGCGCAGAGTCCATTCAAGCATCTGCATCCCTTCGGCAGCGTCGGCGTAAATGTGGCCGCCGGTGCGGGCGAATACTCGATCCGGCAAACGCTGCACCCGTCGCGCACGCAAGGCGTCGTGTCATGTGAACCTCGACTTCCGCGCCGCAACGAACGACGCGGCGGCGCGCGGTGCCCATCGCTTCGTGGTCGGCACCGCCGAATGCACCGGCGGTGGAGGTTTTGATTTCCTCCGACGCGGTGACGCTGCCCGGCGGGGAGCAGCCGGAAGTCGTCCGCCTGCCGAAGCCGGGCCAGTGGCAGAATCTGCAACTCGACGCTTGATCTCAAAACGCAAACGTTCCACGGCAGCGTCGGTGCTCCGGGTGCAGTCGTGAGCTTTGCTGACCAGCCGTTCACTGCGAGGTGGACAGGCGCGATCAATTACGTGGCGATTGACTCGCGCGGGCCGTCGAAGGAGCCGCTTCCGGCGCTCGACCTCGATAATGTCGGCGTGCAGGAAGCGCCTATCCCGCCGGTCTCGCTGACGCCAGCCGGCACGCCCGCGCAGGACTCCCGGCTCGTCGCGCTGAACGCGGAATTGGAGACGCTCGCCGGATTTGATGGCGACTTTGAATTGCAAAAGGACGGCGCCCCGCCTGGGAAACCATGGAACCCGGGGCCGAACAGCGTCGTGAAGATTTCCGCCGCGTCGCAGAGCCCGTATCGCAATCAGTATCCAATCGGGAATCTCGGCATCCACATGCCGAACACGCGGCGACTACAACGGCTTCGGACTGACACTGCCGAAGCCTTGGAGAGCGGACTCCGCAGAGCGCGTTTTCGTCGAGTTTCGATTTCCGCTGCGCCAGCGTGGATGCGGGCGGCACGGGGTCCTGGCGGTTTTACCTCGGGCACGGTCCGGGCAATTCCCCGGCGGTGGAGTTGTTTTTCAATGGCAGCGAATTCTTCCGCCGCAACGCCGATGCGCGAGACGCGATCCAGCCCTTGAAAGTGGGCGAATGGTATCAGGTGCAATTCGCGCTGGATTTGAAGGAGAGGAGTTACACGGGCTTCATCGCGTCGGTTTCCGGGCGCACGGATTTCGCGGGGCAGGTTGCGACGGGATGGGATGGGAACATCGATTACTCGTTCATCGACAGCTACGGGCACATCGGCGGAGTGAAGCCCGCGCTGGATGCGGATAATTTCGTGATCGGCACCGATTCGCTCCCGCCGTTCGGTGCGCCGGAGGTTCAATTTGCGGGCGACGAACGGGCCTCGAGGCAGGTGAAGATCGAGGAATTGCGCGGGCAGATCGCGCGACTCGCGGCTGAGGAGGAAAAGCGGAAGCAGGAGGTCCGCGCGTTGATCGCCGCGGGACCGGTCGATTTGGCCTACGGTGTCGCGGAAGGCACGCCGCATGACGCTCGCATCCAAATCCGCGGCGAACCGGAGAAGCCCGGCGAAGAAGTGCGGCGCGGCTTTATCCAGGCGCTCGGCGAGTCCGGACCTTCCTGCTTCCACGGCCGGCAGCGGCCGGCTCGAACTCGCGCAATGGCTCACGCGCGCCGACAATCCGCTGACGGCGCGCGTGATGGTGAATCGGATCTGGCAGTATCACTTCGGACGCGGACTCGTGAAGACGTCGAACGACTTTGGCCTCCGCAGCGAGCCACCGACACATCCAGAGTTGCTCGATTATCTCGCGACGCAATTCATCCAGCGCGGCTGGTCGATGAAGGCGATGCACCGCTTGATCATGCAGAGCGCGACTTATCAGCAGGCGTGCGAAAACGCCGACGGCGCGCCGACGGCCGAACTCTTCTCCCCGTTCCCCCGGACGCGCCTGAGTGCGGAGGAAATTCGCGACAGCATTTTGTCTGTCAGCGGCGAACTCGACCCGACGCCTGGCACCGGCCATCCATTTCCCCCGCCCGACAGTTGGGGATTCACACAGCACGCGCCTTTCAGCGCGGTGTATGAGCACAACAAGCGCAGCGTTTACCTCATGGTGCAGCGGATCAAGCGGCACCCGTTCCTCGCGCTCTTCGATGGCGCTGATCCAAATGCCTCCACGTCCGAGCGCCGCGTGACGACTGTTCCGACGCAGGCGCTGTATTTTCTCAACGACCCGTTTGTTCACGCAAAGGCCCTGAAATGCGCCGAGCGTTTGCAGGCGGGGAATCCGAGCGAGACCGCGCAGATCGATCTCGCGCACCGCCTCGCGTTGGGCCGCCCGCCGACGGAAATTGAGCGCGCCGAGGCCGCGGAGTTTCTCGCGGCGTATCGCACAGAGCTGACTGCAGCCGGGAAAGACAACGCCAGCCTCGGCGCGCTCGCCGCGTATGTCCGTACGCTGTTCGGCAGCAATGAATTTCTGCATCTCGACTAAACCATGAGCAACGTCGCCGCCTTCAACTCATCCCGCCGCGGATTCCTGCGCTCGATGATCGCGGGTTCACCGCTTTTACCGGGGCTGATTTCGCAATTGCTCGCGGATGAAAGCGGCGCGACCGCCGCCGTCGATCCGCTGGCGCCGAAGCTCCCGCATTTTCCCGCCAAGGCGAAACGCGTGATCTTTCTCTATATGAGCGGCGGCGTTTCCCACGTGGATTCATGGGATCCAAAGCCGAGGCTTTTCAGCGGCGCGGGGCAGACGGTTTCGGTCGAATGAATTTCAAGGGCGAAAGGGCGACTACAAAATGTTCCTCACAGCGGCCGCTGTGGGAATTTTCGCCGCACGGAAAGTGCGGCACGGAAGTCAGCGCGCTCTTTCCGCAGATGGCGAAATGCGTGGACGACCTGTGCGTGATTCGCTCGATGCGGTCGGACCACACGAACCACTACGAAGCCACGCTGGGCATGCACACCGGGTCGTTCACCTTCGCGCGACCGAGCATCGGATCGTGGGTCAGCTACGGGCTCGGGACGTGAAAACCGCAATCTGCCGTCGTTCGTCGTCATCGCCCCGAAAACGCCGTATGCCGGCAATCAAGTTTGGGCGAGCGACTTTCTGCCGGGTGCGCATCAGGGCACGCTCGTCGTGCCTGGCGCGGAGCCGGTGGCGAACATCCAGCGCCGCGCCGCGACCGACCGGCTGCAGGAGCTGGAACTCGACGCGATGGCGCGGATGAACCGCCGCCATCTTGCTCGCGCGCGCTGCCGATCCACTGCTCACCGCGCGAATCAAATCGTTCGAAACCGCGTTCGGGATGCAGATGGAAGTGCCGGACATTTTCGACCTGTCGAAAGAGACCGACGCGACGCTCGATCTCTATGGCTTGAAACGCGGACAGACGACCGGCTTTGGCTGGCAGTGCCTCGTCGCGCGGCGTCTGTCGGAACGTGGCGTCCGCTTCATCGAGCTGATCGACAGCGGCTCGTCGGACAACTGGGATTCGCACGGCGACATGGCGGCGCACGGACCGCTCGCCACGAACGTCGATCAGCCCATCGCGGGCTTGCTGCGAGGACTTGAAACAGCGCGGCATGCTGGATGACACGCTGGTCGTCTGGACCACGGAATTTGGCCGCACGCCGTTCAAGGAAGCCGCCGGCGCGAAAGGCCGCGAGCATCATCACTGGGCGTTTTCGTCCTGGCTGGCCGGCGCCGGCGTCAAACCGGGAACCGTGTATGGCGCCACCGACGATACCGGCATCAACGTCGCCACCGACGAGGTCCACGTGCACGACTTCCACGCCACGATCCTGCACCTCATGGGCATGGACCACGAGAAGCTTACCTACCGCCACAACGGCCGCGATTACCGCCTCACGGACGTCGCGGGGAAGGTGGTGCGCGGAGTGATGGGGTGAACATCCCAAGTTTCGGTGATCGATCCACCGGCGGAGCCTTTATTTCACCGGCTCATGCGAATTCCAACAATCCATAGGCTCATCCCCGTTGGCCAGGCTCGACGCGCCTGGGACGGAGGGGCACAAACGCGGGCATGAAATCCTGCCAGATCCTCCCGCTGCTGGTCGGTGTCCTGGGTGTGCAGGCGGCTGAGCCGTTGCCGCTGGCCGGGACCGGGCGGCTCACGGTAGAAGGCGATCTTTCCGAGCAGATGATGGCGGGGATCGAGCGCTGGCTGGTGCGCGAGACGGCCCGCCTGCCGGAGGTGCGCGCGCAGCGTTGGGAGGCGGACGGTATCGCGGAGAAGCGCGAGCGTTTGCGCCGGATCCTCGGGGCGGTGGACGCGAGGACACCGGGAAAACTGGAGGTGCTCGGCGCGCTCGATGCACCGGTCCCGGTCGAGAGCGCCTGGACGGCGGCGCGTGTGCGCTGGCCGGTGTTTGACGGTGTGTGGGGCGAAGGACTGCTCCTGCGCCCGCGCGGGGAAGCGAAGGCGTTTGTCGTCGCGCTGCCGGATGCGGATGAGACGCCGGAGCAATGCGCGGGACTGGCGGGCGACGGCGGTCCGTCGGGAAAGCTCGCGCGGCGGCTGGTCGAAAACGGTTGCGTGGTGCTGGTGCCGACGCTGGTGGATCGCAGCGATGAATTTTCGGGGAACGAAAAGCTCCCGCGTTTCACCAATTGCCCGCACCGCGAATGGATCTATCGACTCGGCTTTGAGGTCGGGCGGACGATCATTGGACTCGAGGTGCAAAAAGTTCTCGCGGCCTTCGATGCGTGGGAGGAATCACCGCTGGCGAACATGCCGGGCGCCGTGGCGGGTTACGGCGAAGGCGGGTTGATCGCGTTGCACGCGGCGGCCATCGATCCGCGGATGAAGGCGGCGCTGGTCAGCGGATACTTCGGGCCGCGCGAAGGGGTCTGGGCGGAGCCGATCTATCGAAACGTGTTTGGATTGTTGCGCGAATTTGGTGACGCGGAACTCGCCTCGCTCACCGCGCCGCGGACGCTGATCGTCGATAGTGAACTCTCCGTGCCTGTCGTAACTGGACCGCCCGCACCGCGGGAGGGTCGGAGTGGCGCCGCGCCGGGTCGCCTCGAGCAACCATCGGGCGATTCCGTTGCCGCGGAAGCGGAACGCACTCATGGCTCGAACGTGAGTGTGATTCCGACCGGTTCGACCGTGGCCGCACTCATGCGGGCGCTCGGTGTCGAGCCGATTACCCTTTCCGGTCCGCCGCCGCAACTTGCGCCGATCGATTTCGCCGCCCGCCAGCGCCGCACCGTGACGGAGCTCGAAGTCCATTTGCGTGTGGTTTTCGAGGCGAGCAACGCGGCCCGAAAAACGCAGCCGCTTTGGACAAAACTCGCACCTGGCGCGGAGTGGCAGGATGTGCAGCACGGGGCGCGCGCGGAGTTTTGGGAGAAGACCATCGGCAAACTTCCAAACGACTACCTTCCGCCGAATGTTCGCACGCGGCTGATTTACGATCGGCCGAAATGGATCGGATACGACGTGATGCTCGATGTGCTGCCCGATGTCTTCGCGTGGGGGGTGCTCCTGGTGCCGCGCGACTTGAAACCCGGTGAGCGGCGGCCCGTCGTCGTTTGCCAGCACGGGCTCGAAGGCGTGCCCGCGGACACGATCGATGCCGCCCCGAAATCGTTCGCGTTTGCGGCTTACAAAAACTTCGCCGCCCAGCTCGCGGATCGCGGGTTCATTGTCTATGCACCGCACAATCCGTATCGTGGAAACGACGCGTTTCGCGTGCTGCAGCGGCGCGCGAACCCGCTCGGACTTTCGCTCTATTCCTTCATTAACGCGCAGCACGACGTGACGACACGCTGGCTGGCCACGCTGCCGTTTGTCGATCCGGAGCGCATCGGTTTCTACGGATTGAGCTACGGCGGGAAAACCGCGATGCGAGTGCCGGCGGTGCTCGATCGCTATTGCCTGGCGATTTGCAGCGGCGATTTCAACGAATGGGTGCGCAAGTGTGTGAGCACCGAATGGCCGGGCGGCTACGTTTTTTCCGGCGAATACGAAATCTGGGAATGGGATCTCGCCCACACCTTCAACTACGCGGAAATGGCGCTGCTCATCGCGCCGCGGCCCTTCATGGTCGAGCGCGGGCACGAGGATGGCGTGGGGCTCGATGAGCACGTCGGCTGGGAGTGGGCGAAGGTGCGGCGTGGCTATGACAAGCTCCGGATTTCCGAGCGCACGGAGATCGAGTGGTTCGATGGGCCGCACACGATCAATGGCGCCGGCACCTTTCGATTTCTTCACCGGCACCTGCACTGGCCTGAGTCTGCGGCCCCATGACAGAACCCGGCCGTCGCACAGCCAGAATCATTTAAGCTTCGAAATCAAAAACAAGAACGCACCCCCCCCCATTTAACCTGAAATTTATTCGACAAAGGGAACATCTGTTGCATTGGGGACCTCCATGCGTCCCTCTCCGCTCATTCTCGTTGTTGCCCTCGCCCTTTCCTTTCCGACGGGTCGGGCGGGTGATGTCTTGAGCTACCACAATGATCTGCAAAGCACAGGCCAGAACCTGAGCGAGACGCAAATCACTCCGGCGAGCGTGACGGTGAGCAATTTCGCCAAGCGCTTCGCCACAACCGTAGACGGGCAGGTATATGCGCAGCCGCTTTACAAAGCGGGCGTCACGGTGACCAGCGGCGCCAATGCAGGAACCTACGATCTGGTCTTCGTGGCGACGCAACACGACAGCCTGTACGCGCTGGATGCGAACAGCGGCGCCATTGTCTGGCAGACCTCTTTCCTGCTGAGTGGACTCAGCGGTGCGACCAGCATCACCACGATGCCGAGCGGTGATACCGGGAGCGGCGATATCACACCCGAGATCGGTATCTGCGGAACTCCGACGATCGATCCGGCGACCAATCTCCTCTACGTCGCGGCGAAGACGAAACAGATTCTGAACGGGGTGACGGCGAATCCGCACTACGTCTATACGCTGTACAAGATCGATATCACCAACGGTAATCCGACCACGAACGCCAACATTGTGGGGAGCACGGTGATTGCGGATACAATCAACGTAAACGGAGCGAATTCTTATACCCATCGCACGAACGCCGACCCGCTGGCCGCGCAGGATCCATTCTGCCTCGGTACGGGCTACAATGGTGAATCGCTGAATATCGGCGGGCAAAGTCGGGTGTACTTCAACGCGCAACGGCAGATGAACCGACCTGGTCTCGTCCTTTACAACGGAAGAGTTTACATTGCGTTCGCCTCCCATGGCGACAACGGTCCCTATCACGGCTGGCTGCTGGGTTATGATAAGGCCACCCTGGCCCTGATCGGCGCGCTGAATACGACTCCGAACGGCGGCCTCGGAGGCATTTGGCAGGCGGGCGGAATCCCCGCCATGGACGGCGCGGGTAATTTCTACTTTGAGACCGGCAATGGCAGCTTCACCTCCAGCACTCCGGTGGGCACGTTCCCCACGAATGGAAATTACGGTGATTGTTTCGTCAAAGTCAGTCTTGATCCCACGACCACGCCGGCCTCCCAGAACAAGAATGGTTGGGGGCTGAAAGTGGCTGATTTCTTTTCTCCATTTAACAACGCGAGTCTGGATAGCGCCGATCGCGATCTGGGGTCGGGCGGCTGCCTGGTATTGCCGGATTCCGCCGGAAATGCGACCCATCCACATTTGCTGATCGGCTCAGGCAAGGAGGGAAAGATCTATCTAATCGATCGGGACAACATGGGAAAATTCGACAGCGCGACGGATCACGTGATCCAGACGCAAGGTTATAGCACCGGCACACCGCACACGGGCATCAACGGATCACTCGATACGCCCGCCTTTTTTAACGGCACGCTCTATTATGTTGGCGGATATGGAGACAGGGGGAAGACATTCAACGTTGCGACGGCCGCCTTTTCCACCTCGGTGGTGAAGGAAACGCCGGATAGTTTTGCCTTTCCGGGGTCGACGCCGAGCATCTCGGCGAACGGCCTGACGAATGCGGTGATGTGGACACTTGACCGTGGCTCAGGACAGCTTCGCGCGTATGCCGCAGACGACATCAGCACCCAGTTGTGGACCAGTGCCCAGGCGGGCGGTGGACGCGACACGCTCGGAAGTGTGGTGAAATTTGCCGTGCCCACGGTCGCCGACGGCCACGTATTTGTTGGCACTTCCAACGCGCTCGTCGCCTACGGTCCACCGCAGCCGCCGACAGCGCCACCGGCCGCGCCCACCGCCCTTTCGGCCATTGCCTTCTCGGGGATCCAGATCGAACTCATCTGGACCGACAATGCGAATAACGAAGATGGATTCCGGATCGAGCAATCCGCGAATGGCGTGGATTTCACCGAAATCGCCACAGTCGGCGTCAACGCGACCTCGTACTCCGTCACTGGTTTGCAGGTCTCGACGCCGTATTATTTCCGGGTCCGTTCTTACAATACATTCAATACACTTAGTTATTCCGCGTATTCCAATATCGCCAGTGCGGTGACGGATAGCACCACGCCGACGCTCGACTTCTCCAGCGGCTTTGCGGGCGCGGCCTCGTCGCTTAATTTCGTGGGCGGGTCGTCGATCAATGGGACACGCTTGGAAATCACGGATGGCGGGGGAAGTGAGGCGCGAGCGGTCTGGACAAAGAACACGCAGAGCATTGCCAGTTTTACCACCCAGTTCACCTTTCAAATAACCGCGGGAAATGGGTTCGCGGACGGCATCACTTTCTGCATCCAGACCGCGGGCAATACCGTGGTGGGAGCGACTGGCGGAGCCTTGGGCTATCAGAATATCGCCTCGAGCGTCGCACTGAAGTTTGATACCTATCCCCAGGTAAGCACCACGGGCCTGTATGTAAATGGCGCCGCGCCGAGCGATAATGCGCCGGCCTCGATCGACATGGCGGGGGCGGGAATCGATCTCCACAGCGGTCACGTTTTCAGCGTCGCACTCGCTTACGACGGCACCACATTAACCGAGCGAATCAGCGACACCGTTACGAATGCAGTCTTCACGCAAAGCTATCCCGTTAACATCGCGGGAACGATTGGATCTTCGACCGCGTTTCTCGGGTTTACTGGCGGCACTGGCGGAGAAACAACGACCCAGGATATTCTGACCTGGTCTTATACCATTCCGCCGGGCAGCCCGCCGACCGCACCCTCGTCACTGGCAGCTGTTCCTGCTTCCGGCACACAGATTAACCTCTCGTGGACCGATAATGCGACCAACGAGGCCGGCTTCAAGATTGAACGGAAAGCGGGCAGCGGCGGCACATACACGCAGGTTGGCGTGACGGGAGCAAATATCACGGTCTTCAATGACAGCGGCCTCAACAGCGGCATCGATTACTATTACCGGGTTCGTGCCACGAACGCGGCGGGGGACTCCGTTTACAGTTCGGAAGCGCATGCGCTCACTCCCGTACCGCCTGCGACACCGGTCAATGCCACCGCGACGCTGGTCACTGCGACGGAAGTCGATCTCGTTTGGACGGATCTCGCTGACAACGAAACCGGCTATAAGGTTTTACGCAAATCAGGACTGGCCAGCACCTTTTCCGAAATCGCTTCGCTGCCCGCGAATTCCACCTCGTTCAATAATACGAACCTTAGCCCTGGCGTAACCTACGATTATCATGTGCAGGCTTATAACCTTGCCGGATATTCGGATTTCGCCGGGACGACGGTGCAGACGTTGCCAACCGTAACGCTGGTCGCGACCGACGCCACGGCGCAGGAATCGACTCCGGACGCGGCGACGTTCACCTTCACTCGTGCCGGCGAAACCGGCGGTGATCTCGAGGTTGCGTTCAGCATCACAGGTCAGGCTGAGCTCGGTACGCGGTACACGCTGTCACCCATGAGCCCGGTCACGATTCCGGACGGTTCCGCTTCCGTGGCGGTCATCGCGACTCCTCTCAATAACTTCGCCGTGCTCGGTCCGCAGAACATCATCCTGACGCTGGTTGCCAACGCTTCCTATGAACCGGGCGCCACCACCGTCGGGACCGCGTCTCTCCTCGATTCTCCGGTCAATAGCTGGAAGATTGCGGAATTCGGCGGCCTTGCCGAAGCCCAATCTCCCGATGCCGCCGACGACGCCTCGCCCGCGGGTGACGGCCTTTCCAATTTGGAAAAATACGCATTCAGTCTTCACGCGCTCACTCCTTATCAGATGGATACGCCCGGTTTACCGTTCGTCGAACTTGATCCGTCGCTCGGTAATCGGCTCACCCTCACTTTCACCCGCCCGCGCCCCGCGCCTTCGGGCGTGACAGACATCATCGAATCCACCGGCGATTTGGTTGGCGGCTCATGGAATCCATTGACCCTTGACGTTGGTTACCCAATCGACAATGGCGACGGCACTGAAACGCTCACGGCGAGTGACACGGAGACTACCAGCACCGCTCGCCAGCGTTTTATCCGGCTCCGCGTCTCGCGGCCTTAACTGAAACCGATCGTGTCGTTCAGGGGTTTCGGACGCGTCACCAAATTTGGGAATTCGTTTTGCCGGTCGCACACGCAGGCCCTGCTGTCCTGCCCCGTGTCCCCCATCGATCCAGCGCAGCCGACCTGCGCACGCTTCGACTCAAGGCGCTGGCCCGACACGGGTGGGCATTTCGGCCTTTGACGATTTCAGCCACGCAGCGAGCTTCGCGTTGAGCTTCTCGGCCAGTGCGGGATTAATGGTTGCGAGGTTGTGCTCTTCGCCAATGTCTTCAGTTAGGTTGTAAAGTTCGAGAGACTCGTCGTCGTAGTTTCGGATTAACTTGAAATCACCTTCCCGGATCGCGCCGCCGAGACGGTTCTGTTTGTGAAATGCGTAGTTCGGGTAGTGGAAAAAGAGGGCCTTCCGGGCGAGCACGCCGGTCTGTTTCAGCAGCGGGACCAGGCTTTCGCCGTCCAGCGGCGTGCCGGGAACGGGCTTCAGGCCGGCGACTTCCAACAGCGTGGGATAGGTATCCATGGTGATCACCGGAACGGAGCACGTGGAGCCGGCTTTCACGAAACCGGGCCAGCGAACGATCAATGGAACCCGGGTGCCGCCTTCGTAGAGGAAACCTTTGTTCGCCCGGAGGGGTTTGTTGGTGAAGAGGGAGCCATTATCTGAGGTGAAAAGAACCAGCGTGTGCTCGCTGAGTCCGAGGGCATCGAGCTCGTGCAACACCCGGCCAATGGCGCCGTCCATTCCTTCGATCATGGCGGCGTAGGTGGGATCTTTAACGCCGGCCCGCTGACGATATTTCTCGATCAGATTTTCCGGGGCCTGGATGGGGTAATGAACCGAGTAGTCCCACCAGCAGAGGAAGAACGGCTTCTTCTGATTGGCGCGGACAAATGAAATGCACTCGTCCGCGAGGCGCTCGGGAAGGTAGTCACCGTCGCGCCGGGGCGCGATGCCGGGGATCTTGTAGGGCTCGAAATAGCTCGGTGGTCCGCCGAGGTAGCAACCGCCAATGTTGAGGTCGAAGCCCTGGTGCTCGGGGCGTAGTTGCAACTCGAACGGGCCTTTCTCGTCGGCACCTCTGCGGTCGGAAAGGTGCCATTTTCCGACGAATCCCGTCGCGTAGCCGGCCTCCTGGAGACGTTCCGCGATGGTAACCTCCTCCAACGGCAGATACGTGAGATTTTTCGCTTCGGCCAGGTCTCGCCCGTCCGCGACGAAGCCCGGTTTGTGGCCCGGCGCGTGGTTCGTGATGGTCAGGCGCGCGGGAGATTTTCCGGTCATCATCGCGGCGCGCGTCGGGGAGCAGACTGGCGCGGCCGCGTAGGCGTCAGTAAATCGCATTCCCTGCCCGGCCAGCCGGTCCAGATTCGGCGTGTCGAGCAGCGGGTTCCCTTGAAAGTGAACATCCATCCAGCCCAGATCGTCCGCCATGATCACCACGATATTGGGGCGGGCGGACGCGATGGGGCGGGCGGACGCGACAGGTTCGGGTGCCGACCGACCGGGCGCAGTGCCTGCGAACAGAGCAATGAATAGCCGCAACGACGAAAACCAGGATCGGGACTTCATTTGGCCTGAGCCTTCCGGATTGTCAGAATTGCGTTGGCAAAAGCCTGACCCATCACCGCGAAGGTCTTGGCGCAGCCGAGATAATGATTACCGGCATTGGAGGCTCCCCGCTGGCGCAAGGCAACCTCTTCGGGCGAGATCAGATCGACCTCGAACTTCTCCAGAAACGTCTTCTGGTCCTCGTCCGACATGGTGCCGTCCTTGTTCGCGTGGTTCTTGTTCTTTGTTTTCGGCAGGTAAGCCATCTGGCGCACCACTTCATACTTTCCCTGAATGGCGGCCAGCGGTTCATCCCGAAAGTCCCCGGTTTGGATGGCGGTGACATTGCCGCTGAATTCCGGCATCGCCGCGGGGGCAGCCATCGCCTCGCGAAACTTCATATTGTCCTTCCGTCCGTCATTCTTTCCATATTGCGTGGATGCGCTCGATCTCCGAGCGCACGTCTTCGCCTTGGTAAAATGAAAACCAGCCGTGGACCTCGCGGGTTTCACCAGGCGGGCAGTCGGGAATTTTCGGATCGGCGTGGAGGCACGGACAGGGCGCGTTGCCCCAGACATTGTGAATCGGTTGCCAGGCGAAGATGATCCACCTTTTCCCGGAGGCATCACGGCAGGCTGCAAACGGCGCCGCGAAGACTTTATTGTCGTTCGTCTGCTCGGCAAAACCGTGCGCGGCTTTGAGCAGCGCGCACATTTGCACGCGCAGATCCGTGAGCGTCGCGTCGGTCCCGTTTTTCAGCGACATGCTGAGTTTCACATGATCTTGAACCGGCGTGGCGGTGACACGAAAGGAGATGCCGTTGGGCAAATCGCGTTCGACCTCGTAGCTGCCATCGTCGAGCCGCTGCCATTCGAGGCGCGGGAGTTTTTTTCCCTGCGCGTCCCACACGGTTGGGATGTGCGTATGGGCAAGGTAGGTCAGCCCGAGGTTCGACCATAGTGCCTCGGGAATATCGAGGACGACGTAGCCACCGTCGCGCCACGGCGGGAAGACGCTGAGCTTGGTTTCGCGCTGCGGATGGATGGCGCCATCGAGAAAGCCGATGCGCGGGTGCCGGCCGCCGGGGTAGGGGAGGACGAGCAGCGGATCGTTCTCACTGCGCGCGGGCCGGTTGTCCGGGCGGATATCAAAGCGAGCGACAGCCTGTGCGAGTTCATCCTCGGAGAGCCCGAGCACCGCGCGCATCTCCGCGGCCGAGTAACCGTGATGCCAGACCATGCTTTCGAGCCAGGCGCGCAATTCCGCGTCGTCGTTGGCCGGGCGCGCCTCACGTTCGTCGGCGGGGATACTCAGCTTCGCGAGATAGATCGCGGCTTTCCCATCGTGCGAAGCGTAGTAGCTCAGCCACACCGCGCCGTCATGCTCGACCATGCCGGGATAGCTCGTGTCGCCGCCGCTCGGAAGAGTGAGCGCGGCGGGCCACCCGCCGTCGGTGATGAAATCGACCGCCGTCTTCGCGCCATCGGGACGGTAATCACGGCCAGCGGCGAGGAGACGGCCGTCGGCGAGGACGAGGAAGTTTGGGCCACCGATTGCGCGCCCGATGGGCTGCCATTGCCAGTCGCGGTACGGAGGCTTGGCGCGGCCGAACCAGCCCTGTTTGTCATCTGCTTCGCGGCGCACGAGGGCGAGGCATTCGCCGTCGGGACGAAACCGGAGCGTTGTCTCATTGGGCCGGCCCGTCACGGAGAGAGGCGCCACCGCATTCCACGCGAGCCCGTCACGGCTCTGGTATAAGGTCAGCGTCCATTCGCCACGGTCGGCCGGCGTTCCTTCCGGCGCGCTCGTTCGATACGAAACGCCGTAGGCCGTCCCGTCGTGCGACGTCACGCGCCAGAGCCAGTCTCCCTCCGCGAGCACGCGCTGTGATGACGTCCATTCGTGTCCGTCTTTGCAGAAGGCGACACGCGGCTGGCGGCCCAGTAACTCCGTTCCGCCGCGATAAATGCTGCCACCCATGACGAGCATGAGCCGATCATCAGGTGTAATCGAAAGCTTCGGATCGCGCAGATCGACGCCTTCTTCCTCGAGGAGCGCCGTGCTTTTCCATCGACGCCATCGGTCGAAGTGAGCACGCGAATTTTCCCATCGCCGCCGACATGCCCATCACCCTCGCGAAAAACGCACCACCATGCGTCGCGCCAGCGCGCCAGATCAGTGAAGGCATTGTGCGCCCCCGCGTCCCAGATTTTCCGCGACTCGATCAGCGTCAGTGGCTCGGCGCGGACGGGTGAGGAATGCCAGACGGCGGCACTGGCGAGAAGGCAGAGGAGTTCTCGTTGAAACGACATGGCAAAAGACTGCGTCGGCCGTGACCGTGCGTAAAGCGCCGCCTGCCTTCCGCGTCCTCAGCCTTTTCGCTTCGAAGGCGCCCGTCCCAGTGCGGGTTCGGCTCGACCTGCATCGGAAGGACGCGCGTTCTAATTTCTTCCCGCCACCCCCTACTCGGCGAGCAAGGCCTTGGCTTCCTTGTAGGCGAGCCAGAGGATGACGTTATCGTGTTGGGCTTCCACGATGACGGCGGTCTCGTCATCGGCGGGGACGGGTGTCATTGCCGCCTCGGTGGCGGTGAAAAGTTCGCGGGCTTCGGTGGGCTTGCCCTGTTGCAAAAGGCACATCGCGCGGTAGAAGCGGGCGGTATTTTCCACCCTGGCTTGGGCACTCTCGTCGCCGGTTACGGATGACGCGGTCAGCACCGCGGCCGACAGGGCTATATCAGCGGAGGGGTAATTTCCGTTTCGATATTGTGCCATGCCGAGGACCAATTGATACCATGGTTCGTTCGTTTCGCCCCGACCGATTTCCACCGCGTTTTTGGCCAGGTCGAGAACTGCGTCCCGGACACGTGGTTCTACGATGGGCCGGAGACAGGCAATCTTGCCGGCACGTTCGGCATTGCCCGCCTTATCGGTGTGAGCAGCCGCCCACTTAAGCATGCGCTCGCGACTGGCCGCATAGTCGACGTCCAGACGAAACCACACCTGTAAAGCCGCCACTCTCATGGCGAGGATGGTGTCGTTGGGGTTTCGGGCGGCGGATTCCGCCAGCAAGGTCAGGGCCTCGGGTGCCGTTCCTGCTTCCGGCACCGACGGTGCTTCGGGCAGCTGGCCGGTCACTGGCGTCTCCAGCCAGGCTTTGGCAATCTCCTCGCGCTTTGCTTTGAGCAACTGCGCGTCTTCGATCCGCCCGCGCTGAGTGAGCAACGTCAGGTTCTGGAGAAGGATCGCATCGTAGCTGGTGTGCAGCGGTTTAACGCGGTTGGCCCGCTCGCTCTCGAGCTGGGCGAGCCGTTGCCGGTACTCTGCACGCAAGGGACGGATGGCAGGTGGCGTATTCGCATCGTCAGGCCTGACGGTCTGCGCCCTATCAAAAAGCTCGCGCTCGTTCACCCAGATAAGTGCCTGATCCAGGCTGCCGGTGGCAGCGGCCTTGGCCTGCGCCGCGTCGAGTGCCGCCAGGTAGCGCGTCCGCAGCTTTTCCACCCCGGCGGTGAAGGGTTCAGCCACCAGCTTTTGAAACGTTGCCTGACGTGGGCCGTCCACGTCCGCGAGCCATTTCTCCACGGCGTTTTTGGGCTGAGGCGAATCCGGAGAATCGGCTGGCAGCGGGGCCTCGCCTGTGGCGACGGATTTGTCGTCCTGATCCTCATTCGAGCGCTCCGGTGTTTTCTCGACGGTCTTGTTTCCGGTGGTGTCCGCGTCAGCACCACCGGAACTCGCGATCGAATTCGAACTCGCATTCTCGGCGCCGCGAGACCGCGCCTCAGACGGGATCGGGCTATCCGCCAAACGGGGCGTTCCAGCCGGCTTGGTGAAGTGCACAAACGTCCACGCGAGCACCGCCACCAACACGATGAGCGTGGCGTAAAGCGGCAGCTTCGATTTCGCGGGCGCCACCGGCACCGGGGTGGTGACCGTTTCCGGCATTGGCAACGGCGCGCGCGCGGCGGCGACGGCAGACTGCATTTCCTGGATGCTCTGGTAGCGCCGTTCCGGAGTTTGTTGGATCGCCTGGCGGATGATGGCATCGATGCGTGTGTCGCAGCCGATCCGCACGCTCGGTGGTAAGAAAAGCTTCGCCGGCACTTCGCGGCAGAGCATCTCGTAGAGCATCACCCCGAGCCGATAGATGTCCGTGCGCCGATCCGCGCCGCTGCCATGAACTTGTTCCGGCGCCGGGTAACCGGGTCGATCCACCACACCCTCGGGCGGCGAGAGGCCAAAGTCGGTGACCCGCACCTGGCCCTCGGTGTCGATCATTACCTTGGCCGGCTTGAGTCTGCGATGGACGATGCCCCGGGCGTGCGCGTGGTCGAGCGCGTGGCAGATCTGCTCGACGAAGGCCAGCGCCTGGTCAGGTGCGAGGAAATACCCGGGGTCCGTAATCCCGGCCACCACTTCCGCGGGCCGGTGGATGATGTCGTACAGGGTCGGTCCCTCGACATAATCCATGACGATGAAAAGGTGTCCCGCGCTCGTGGTGCCGAAGTCATGGGCGCTGACGATGTTCGGGTGGCTGAGCCGGGCCATGGCGCGTGCCTCTTTGCGGAAGCGATCGGCGAAGAGGGCATTGGCGCTGATCTCCAGGGGCACGATCTTGATGACAACGAGCCGGTCGAGCGAAGTCTGCCGGGCCTGATAAACCGCGCCCAGATCACCGTGTCCCAACAGCGCGAGCACTTCGTAATTGGGGAAAAGCCGTGCGACTTCCTCGATCGCCGGTGTCTCGCTGCCAGGCGTCACGCCAACCGCGGAATCCAGAGAACTATCGTCGCCAGATTCCGGAGCGAGATCAGGTACGTCCGCTGTTGAAGGCGGCTTCGGAATTCCGGGTTCTGTTCCCGGATCATTCGATGGCGGAGGCGGGGGCGGCGGATCCATGGACGACGCGTTCATATCATCTGCACATGCGAAATCCGGCAACGAAAACGATCACGGGATTCTCGGCGTCAGAATTGGAGATGCGGTGTCTGCATCGAGCGAGGCCTGCGCTTCGCGGAAGACGATGCGGGCCATGAGCCAGTCCCGCCATTCGCCGTCGGGGATGCTCTGCAGGGTTCCCTCCGGCTGCAGGAAGGTATCGCCAAGCAATTCGTCCGCCTTGGCCAGGGCGGTCTTCGCCTTGTCTTCCTGATGAAGCCGGTGCTGGGCCATGGCCAGCACCGCTGCCGCCGCGGCGCGGGCCTGGTTTGGGCCTTGGGCGACCACTTGTTCCAACAACTTGGCGGCCTCCCGAAAGTTCCCGATGCGATAATCTCCCCAGCCTTTGGAGAGTCGCACCCAGGGGCCGAGAACTTCATCGTTCTCGCCGCGTTCGAGCGCGTCAGCTGCCAGACGGGATGGTCCGCTCAGATCGGCTCCCTCCTGCGGGATGAGCCACCAGATCTTGGAGGCCCGTTCGGGGTCAGTGGCGATCGTTGGACCGGCAAAGCCCGTCAAGACCTGCTGGCAGAGCGCTTGGTAGGCCGGGAAATCCTCTGTCTGGGCCAGGACTGTGGCGAGACTCAGGCAACGCCAGCTCGAGGGATCGAATTCGACCGCCCGCTTCATGTCCGCGGCCACTTCCCGCCAGCGCCCGCAGTGCGCAGCGTTTTCGGCCCGGAGTTGCAGCAGGTCGAGTTGGTCCTTTTGGATTTCGGCCAAGGGCGGCAAAATCTTCTCCAGCTCGGAGCTTAGTTTTTCGCGGGTGGCCAGCGCCTCCTGCGATTGTCCCGCGCGCTCTTGAAAGTTCGCCAGGGTGTCCATGGACCGGAGCGTGTCGGGATGGTTGGGCCCGAGGGTCTTCTTTCGGACGGCCAGCATCTCCTGGCGGATGGTAACGCCCTTTTCGAACTGACGGTCGTTGAAATAGGAGCGTGATAGTTCGCTCGCGGCCTGGATGGTGTTGGCGTTTTCCGGACCCAGCACGTTCAGGCGGATATCGTGTACCTTCTCCTGAAGTTGGATCGCCTCCTCCGTGCGGCCGGCGTCTAAGTAGGAAATCGCCAGGCTGCCCATCGACCAGAGCGTTTCGGGATGGTCCGGACCGAGCACCTTGCGGCGGAGCGCCAGCACCTCCTCGTGCAGCTTGAGCGCCTCGTCCCGGCGCCCGGCGTCGAAGTAGGAAACCGCCAGGTTGCCCATCGACCAGAGCGTGTCGGGGTGCTCCAGGCCGAGCACTTGCGGCGGAGCGCCAGCACCTCCTCGCGCAGCTTGAGCGCCTCGTCCCGGCGGCCGGCGTCTAAGTAGGAAATCGCCAGGCTGCCCATCGCCCTGAGCGTGTCGGGGTGCTCCGGGCCGTTCACCTTACGGCATGAGCGGCAGCACCTCTTCTCGCAGCTTGATCGCCTCGTCCTTGCGGCCGGCGTCGAGGTAGGAAATCGCAAGATTTCTCATCGCCCCGAGCGTGTCGGGGTGCTCCGGGCCGAGCACCTTGCGGGAGAGCGCCAGCACCTCCTCTCGCAGCTTGAGCGCCTCGTCCTTGCGGCCGGCGTCGAAGTAGGAATTCGCCAGGTTGGCCATCGCGTTGAGCGTGTCGGGGTGCTCCGGGCCGAGCACCTTGCGGTCGAGCTCGCCAGCACCTCCTCTCGCATCTTGAGCGCCTCGTCCATGCGGCCGGCGTCGAAGTAGGAAATCGCCAGGCTCCCAAATAATGAATTGTGTCGCGGGTGCTCCAGGACCGTTCACTTTGCAGCTGACAGGCAGCACTTCCTCAAGTAGTCCGAGCGCCTCGTCCCGACGACCGACGGCGCGGTAGGAATCCGCCAGGATGTGCATCGCCGCGAGCGTGTCAGGGTGCTCCGGGCCGGAGGACGCGAGGTAGTAGTCCGCGCCTTTCCTGCAGCGGGATGGCCTGCTGAAAGACCGAGGGCATAGTAGGGCCTCCAGGGCTTTGCAGCTTCGCGCTGCTTGGGCTGGGTCGGCGAGGTCGGTTCCAGTTCCTTCGCCGCTTTGTCGAGCAGCTCCACCACCTTGATCTCGCGGCCGTCGCGGGTCGGGTCGGGGCTTTGGAAAACTTCGGAGGAGGAAACTTCGACGATGTCTTCGGCGTCCTTGCGGTGCCTGGTCTGCTTTGAGCTGCGGTCGCCAGCTCTGCCTTCGTGGCCCGGATCCGCCTGCCACGCCTGCTGCACCGCTCGTCGGCCGCCACCAGCACCGCCGCGATGGCTCGCCGCCACCCCAGCGCCGCTTTGTTGCGGCGCGCGAACTTCCGGAACTGGTAGCCCGCGCTCGGCGGCGTCGCGCTCACCGGTTCGTCGGCCAGGAAACGCCGGATATCCAGCGGCGAAGGCGTTGGCCGTCTCGTAGCGCCGCGCGCGGTCCTTCTCGATCGCCTTCATCACGATCCAGTCCAGGTCCGGCTCGACGAGCCTGTTCAGCTGTCTCCGGCTCGATCCGGCGCGCCTTGGCCAGCGTGCGTGCGCTCTTCGCCCACGACGGTGCTCAGCCGCGACGAGGCTTCGGCGGCTCGACCTCGCGGATGATCCGCCGCATTTCCTCGTAGCCCGCCGAGGCCAGCGATTTGCGCATCGAAGGGCGGCTTGCCGGTGAGCAGTTCGTAGAGCAGGACACCCAGCGCGTAGATGTCGCTGCGCGTGTCGATGTCCAGCCCGCTCAGCGCTGGCCTGCTCCGGGCTCATGTAAACCGGCGTGCCGATCAACTGCTCGAATCGGTGAAGAGCGTCTTGTCGGTGAGCTTGCCCTGAGTGGCCTTGGCGATGCCGAAGTCGATCACCTTCACCACCGGCTTGTCGCCGTGCAGCGTGACCATCACGTTCGACGGCTTGATGTCGCGGTGGATGATGCCCTTTTGGTGCGCGTGATTGATCGCCGAGCAGACGTCGCCGAAGAGCGCCAGCCGCTCGCGGGTGCCCAGTCCGCCTCGTCGCAGAACTCGCGTGATCGGCATGCCCTTCACCAGTTCCATCACGAAGAACGGCCGCCCATGCTCGGTCGCGCCCGCGTCGAGGACCTTGGCGATATTCGGGTGGTCCATCATCGCGAGCGCCTGGCGCTCCGGCTTCGAAGCGCGCGATGACCTCGCGCGTGTCCATGCCCAGCTTGATGATCTTGAGCGCCACCTTGCGCGCGCACCGGCTCGATCCTGCTCGGCCATCCACACCGTGCCGAAAGCCGCCCTCGCCGATCTCCTGCAAGAGCTTGTAACGCCCGATGCGCTCGCCCGCTTCCTCCGGCTTAAGCCGCGCCAGCTCCGCCTCGATCTCCGGCGTAATGCGGCGGCTCGTCCATGAAATCGCCCGCCTCGTGATGGGCCGCAAGCAGCGCCCGCACCTCGGCATCAAGCGCATCGTCGCCGGCACAGGCCTCCGGCGAGAAACGCCTCGCGCTGTTCGGCTCGGTTGGGCGATCGCCGAATTGAACGTCGCCTCGGCCTTGGCGGCGCGTTCGTCTGTGGGCAGCCTTGGCCGTCCAGGCGGCTTTCCCGGACATTTCGATGGCGGCGGTGGCGGCGGCGGATCCATGAGGGCGTGTTCATTTCATCTGCACATGGAGAATCTGGCGAACAAAAGGATCATGAAAAGTTTGGTATCTTTGCTCCGCGTCGACCGGCCCGATTCCACTGCGCATCGGGCGCCCCTGAGCCACCCCGTGCCCCAGCTAAGGCGTTGTTTCGTGCCGGACAGACTTCCACTGTGCCTTGAGACGGGAGTGTCTTGCTCCTGACATGATCCTTTCCTCACGCACCGCAGTGTGGGATAAGAGGCGCCGCCTCCCTGCATGGACGACGAACCACACATCGAACAAGGCACGCTGGAAGATCTGCCGCAGCTCACCGATCTGCTGCACGATCTCTTTTCGCATGAGGGCGACTTCATTCCCAATCGCGCCAAACAGATGCGTGGCCTCCGGCTCATCCTCGAGCAGCCGAATCGCGGACGCATTTTTGTCCTGCGGCAAAACGGCATCATCCACGGAATGATCAATCTGCTCTTCACGATCAGCACTGCTGAGGGAGGGTTTGTCGTCATGCTCGAGGATCTGGTGGTGCATCGCGATTTTCGCGGGCGCGGCTTCGGCGAAATGCTGCTCCGGCATGCGATCGAGTATGCGAAGAAAAAGGATTTTGCCCGCATCACCCTACTGACTGATCGGCTCAATGAAGATGGTCAGCGCTTTTTCCAATCGCACGGATTCATTTCGTCGAAGATGATCCCGATGCGCTTGATTCTCACGAAGGACTCGGCGGCCGCCGAATCGTGATGGTGGAATCGGGCTTCGTCGATCTTGGTTTCGCGCGGGTCGATACCGATCGACGGGCGCGCTGCGGATTTCCCGAGGTGATTTTTGGGCAGGGGAAAACCAACGAGCAAATCGCACAGATCGCGGCCGTGATTTTGGAAAAGGAAACGGTGCTGCTCGTCAGCCGCGCGACGGAGGAACAATTCGCGAGCGTGCGGGAAAAGTGGCCGATGGCACGCTGGCACGCGATGGGGCGTTGCATCACCGTCGAGCGCGAACCGTGGCCGAAACTGCCGGGGACGATCGGCGTCGTGTGCGCCGGCACGTCGGACTTGCCGGTGGCGGAAGAGGCGGCGATCACGCTCGAAGTATTTGGCAATGCCGTCGAACGCTTCACGGATGTCGGAGTGGCGGGCATCCACCGCCTGCTCGCGGTGCGTGAGAAGCTGGAATCCTGCAACGCCATCATCGTCGCAGCCGGAATGGAAGGCGCCCTGCCCAGTGCCGTCGCGGGGTTGGTCAGTAAGCCGGTCATCGCGGTCCCGACCAGCGTCGGTTATGGCGCGAGTTTCGGCGGGGTGGCGGCCTTGCTGGGAATGCTAAATTCCTGCGGGAGTGGCGTGACTGTCGTGAATATCGACAATGGATTCGGTGCCGCGTACGCCGCCGCGCAGATCAACCGGGTGATGGCCGGGCGATAAGTAAGCAGGTCAAGGAGCGGTGCCGGTCTTCGTGCGCAGGTTACGGCGCTGGGGCTGGCTCGATTTTCAGATCTTTAACTCGCAATTCCGCGCCGGGTCCGCGCAGGTAAAATGCGATGGCATTGAGAGTCGGTTCTCCCGCGGGCAGGTTGGATTCGGCGGCCAGTTGGCCCGCGAGGGAAACGCGAACCTGATCGCCATTCACCTTCGCTTCGAAGGGCACCCATTGATCCGCCGGAAAAACTCGTGTCCCGGCGATGACATCCGGCTTTCCAGCTCCGCCATATTTCCAAAGATTCACCGCACTCGAACCGCCGAAACTCCAAGATGCGCCGGAAAATTTCTCGTCGTGGGTCATTCCACGGAGCGCGATTTCCGCCGCCGGCTTTGGCCCCGTCAATTTGAGCTGCCCGGTGAGCGTGTAATCCCCGGCCACCATCGCGCTGGTCAAAACGGCGGTTGCGTCAGCGGCAGTCCGCCCGATCAATTCGCCGTTTTCGATCCGCCACGCGTCATCGGTTTGCTGCCAGCGGCTCAAATCGGCGCCATTGAAAAAATCAAGGGCGTTGACTGAAGTGACGAGCATCGGCACCTGCTGCGGGCTTCCGGCATAGGCGAACAGATCGGCCAACTGCTCTTTCGAGAGCGCAGCCAGCAAGCCCTCGGGCATCATCGAAACTTTGCTCACCGTCCGCGTCGCGATATCATCCCGGGGAATGATCAAATCTCCCGCCAGGGTTTTGAACGTCACGGTATTCGCGTCTTCGGCCCGGACCATGCCGACCACAATGCGCCCATCTTTCAGCTCCGCGGTCACTGCTTGATAGTCCTCACCGATCAGAGCGTTTGGATCGACGACGTTTTGCAGAAGGTAATCGATGTCGTTGCGATTGGCGCCGGTGAGTTCAGGACCAATCGCGGCGCCGGCGTCGAAGAGCTTGTGGCATATCGCGCAGGTCTGGGCGAAGAGCGCGCGTCCGCGGTGCGGATCGCCCGTCCGCACAAATTCCGGTGTCAGAAACGTTTTGTAGCGCGCGATCTCGGCCTGTTTGTCCGGCGAGGACGCGGCCATGGCAGTGTTCGCTTTCAGCCACGCGTCAATCTTCGGATCGTTGAACGACGCGAGCTGATGAATCTGGGCCGCGACGAGGTCCGCGGCCGGAATGCGCTTTTGCGCGAGCGCGGCGACCAGCGCCTCCGCCGTGGCGGCCCGCGCCAAAAGGACGGCAATGGCGTCGCGCTTTTCGTCTGTGGTCAACTCGGGATAGGTCTCAAGCAATACCTCGGGCACCTGCGGATCATCGAACGCTGCCAACCCGCGGATTGCCTCCCGACGCAGCGTTCCGGGCGTTTTCACAAGATCCTTCAATAGTGGAAGCGTCTCGGGGTCTTTCCCGGCGACAAGTGCCTCGAGTGCTTTCGCGCGCGCCGCAGGATCTGCGTTGGCCTCCACCACCGTCTTTCGCATGTCGGCGAAGGCGCTGGTGCTGCCGAAGATGGCGCCGAGTGATTGCGCGAGGTCGCGCACTTCGGCGTTGTCACTTTTCGCGAGGCTGGCGGAAAGCGCTTCCCACTCTGGCGGCGGTGTGACGTTGCGCCGACCTTTCATGGCCGCGTTCATTCCGCGCAAAAGATTCGCCTGCGTCGCCGCGTCTTCCGTCTTTGCCACCTGCTTCATGAGAATGCTGAGCATTGGCGGCGGTGTATCGTCCTGCGCGAGGGCGCTGCCCGCGATGGCGCATGCGAGCCCAGCGATCAACCAGCATCTGGCAGGCGCTGGCTCTGGGGAGCACAGGCGTCCCGCCTTTCGGCTTTGGCGTCCGGGCCAAAGCCATCGGATGACCAGAGAGCCCCACCCCTCGAGAATTCCTCGAGCCGTTAGATCATTTGCGAGATCCATGTTTGGAGGACGCCCGGTGTGCCCGGCGAGGACGCCGGCCACGACAGGCGTGACGCCTGTGCTCCCCGATTTCATGGCGGCGAGTCCACGCCGGGTTGGTACATGAACGCGCCGTGCCGTCATTTTCGGAATCGCGTTCTGCTACTTCCCCGCGGAGGCCATGCGACGCGCGATGAATTCCTGGACCTTTGGGATTTTGCATTCGGCGAGAAGGGTGCCTGCCTTTTCCGGATCCGCACCCACGGCCGGCTCGGCGGCATACCAAATCATGAACGGCAAATTCTGGTCTTTGCCATCCTCGGCGTGGGAAACGAGTCCGCTCAATAAGCCCCAGCGGCTCGCGATGGGAATCCTCTGGGCCGCCGCTGCGAGATAGAGCCGCACGACGGGCGACTGATCCTGTTGCGCCAATTCAACCATCTTTTTCAATACGTCGTCCGCTGGTTTTCCATTTTCGCACACGAACTGAATCGTCCACGCCCGCAGCCACGGATCATTCTGCCCGAGCAACGTCGCCGCGAATTCGTCGGTCAGTCCTTTGGTTGCATGGAGCGCCCACAACGCGCGCAGTCGCTGTGGCGTATCGAGGCTGCCGTCACCGACCATCTTCGTGAGCTGAATTTTCGTCTCCGCGCTCCCGCCCAGTTCCTGCAAACGCCGCCGCGCATGTCGCACCAGCCATTCATTTTTGCTCGTCTGCGCCTTCACCAGTTCGGCTTCGCTCATCTTCGCCACGTCCACTGGCTGCCCCTTCGTGTCTTTATAGACGAATTTGTATATGCGGCCATTCGTCCGGTCGTGCGGCGTTTGCTGATGGCAGGCGCGGGCATCATACCAATCGCTGACATAAACGGATCCGTCCGGAGCCTGCTTGATGGCCAGGCCCCGATACCACTTGTCCTTCGACTTCATGAAGTCCGGCCGCCGATCGCCCACGTAGCCGCTGCCCGCGGGCGTCAGCGAATCATTGTTGATCCGGTTGCCGTGGATGTTGTTCATGAGAATGGTGCCGCGATATTCCGCGGGCCAAGATTCGCCGAGATAAACGAGCGCGCCGGCATGCGCATGGCCACCCCCGGCCGCATCCGTCGAATCATCACCCTTGCGCGAACCCTCGGCCCAATCGGCGCCGCCCCAGTGGCGATGTTTGGCGATCGTTTTGATGTCGTCGTAGGCGTTCGGGTTGAATTGGCTGCCCGACTGGCGCTGATAAGCCCTCCCTGGATGATGTGATAGAGGTGCGGAATGACGCAGGCGGTGATAAAGCACTGGCCGTAGTCGTTGAAATCCACGCCCCAAGGATTTGAAGTGCCGTGCGCGAAAACCTCGAACTTCCGGGTCTGAGGATGCAGCCGCCAGACGCAGGCATTAAGGGGTACGCGTTCGCTGTCCGGCGTGCCGGGCTTGCCAACCTTCGAGTGCGTGAAAACGCCCTGCGTTCCATAGAGCCAGCCGTCTGGTCCCCAATTAAATGAATTGAGGAACTCGTGCATGTCCTGGTGCTCCCAACCATCAAGCACCACTTCCGGCGCCGAATCCGGGACGTCGTCGCCGTTCTTATCCGGAATGAAATAGAGGTTCGGGCACGAACCCACCCACACGCCGCCAAAGCCGACTTCGATGGCCGAGCCCATGTTGAGCTTGTCGTAGAAAACCTTCGAGGTGTCGAAGTGGCCGTCGCCATCGGTATCCTCGAAAATGCGGATGATGTCGTTCCCTTCGGGTTTCCAGTCCGGGTAACTATAGTTTTCGACCACCCAGAGCCGTCCACGGTCGTCGATGGTAAACGCGATGGGCTGATGCAGGTCCGGTTCCGCGGCGAAGACTTTGACGGAAAACCCGTCCGGCACTGTCATCGTGCGCGCCGTTTCCTCCGGCGGCGTCGTTGTTCCAGGTTGCACGGGAAAACCGGGCGGATCCTGCACGGGCTCCTCCGCGGCTAAGGATCCGAGGGCGAGAATGGCGGGGAGGATGAAAAGCGAGGGGCGCATGGCGGAGCGGAAGCGAACGGAAAACCGCCGTGCCGGTCAACTCTTAGCCAACGATGCGTGGAATTACCGGGCAAAAGGCGATGAGGTCAAGGATTGGCGATTTGCCATCGCCGACCAAAAACACTCGCGCCCAGCGCCCAGCTCTGACTGCCGGAGAACCACGCCTCCGGAAAGAAGCTTTACCCTTCGTGGAGATCAACGTCCGCGATGGCAAATCGCCGTATCTTTTCAGCCCCTGGTCATGCCGGCTCCGCGGCAGGCTTCGGCGCGGTCAGCTTCATCCCCACAAAATAGAGCACGCACACCAGCAGGACGGTCGCGATGATTAAGTGCGATTCGGCTTTCACCGCGTGGACGAGTTGTTCGGGATTGGTCAGCGGATCGACACCGTCCCGTTTCATGTTGTTCCCGACCTTGCTGCCCACCCACGCGAGCACCGTACACCAAATCGCCGCGCCGACCGTGGTGAGGATGCTGAATTTCAAAAAGTTCATGCGGATGATGCCCGCCGGGATCGAGATGAGATGCCGGATCACCGGCAGCAGACGCGCGAAGAAAATGCCGCCGGCTTCGTAGCGGCGCATGAAGCGCTCCGCCCGCTCCAGCTTCTCCGGCGGGATGAAGAAGTATTTGCCCCACTTTTCCACCACCGGCCGCCCGACGCTGAGCGCGACCCAATAGGTGATGGCCGAGCCGAGCCACGAACCGAAAGTGCCGGCGAGGATAACGCCCGCGAGCGACATCTTCCCGCTCGACGCCGCCAGGATCGCCGCCGGCGGAATGACGACTTCGCTGGGGACGGGGAAGATCGAGCTTTCCATGGCCATCAGGACGATGACGCCGAGGTAGCCCCAATGTTCGACCCAGCCGAGCCAGGTGTGGAGAAGTTCATGCAACATGCCAGAAGTTCGTGTAACATGCGCGCGGGGTTTAAGGGCGGGTGCGCACTCGCGCAACGACGGAAATTCGTGATTTGCAAGACGTGAGCCGGGGCTCGGTGCAAACATCGCGTTCCGCTGATTGCATCGCGCCGGCTTCTCCGCCACCGTGCGCGCCGCATGCCCGCCATCGAGACGCACGAACTGACCAAGGTCTATCGCACCTACAAAAAGGCGCCCGGAATTTGGGGCGCGATCAAGGGGCTCGGACGCCGCGAATATGAGGAGGTGCGCGCGGCGGATGGCGTCACGTTTTCGATCGAGGAAGGGGAGTTCGTCGGGCTTTCTCGGGCCGAATGGCGCGGGCAAGACGACGGTGCTCAAGATGCTTTCCGGCCTGCTCAATCCCACGAGCGGTTCAGCCACCGTGCTCGGCTTCACGCCGTGGGAGCGCAAGGACGAAATGAAGCGGCAGTTTTCTCTGCTCATGGGCCAGAAAAACGCGCTGTGGTGGGATCTGCCGGCGCGCGAATCGCTGGAATTGAATCGCGCGATCTACGGCATCGACCGCAGCGCGCTATCGAAACAGATCGTCGGCGGGCTGACGGAACTGCTCGACGTGCGCGGACAAGCTCGACGTCATGGTGCGCGAACTGTCGCTCGGCGAGCGGATGAAGATGGAGCTGATCGCCGCGCTGCTGCACGCGCCGAAGGTGCTTTTCCTCGATGAGCCGACCATCGGCCTCGACGTGACTTCGCAGACAAAAAGTTCGCGAGTTTCTCCGCACCTACAACGCGACAAGCAGATCGTGACCATGCTCACGAGCCACTACATGCAGGACATCGAGGAGCTGTGCGAGCGGGTGATCATCATCGACCACGGCCGGATCTTTTTCGACGGCCCGCTGGATCGAAATCATCGACCGCTTTGCCACGCACAGGATTGTCGAACCTCGACTTTTTCCGAGCCGACCGAGCGCGACTTTTCAGACCTTCGGCGAAGTGCTCGAGCAGTCGCCGCAGACGGTTCAGCTCAAGGTCCCGCGCGGCCGGGTGACAGAAGTTTGCCGCGATATTCTGACCAACTGCCGCGCCACCGACATCAGCGTGCAGGAACCGCCGGTCGAGGAAGTGATTCGCCAGCTTTTCGCCGAGGAAAAAGCCACGGGCGGTCCGGTCGAGAGCAACTCACCGGTGTGACATCGCGGCCTTCAGCTCGAGGGCGTACGACGGATTCACGTCGAACATTTTCTCGCGGAAAGTGGCGACGTCCGCGCGTTCCTCATACGGAGTCATTTCGGCGTAACCGACTTCCATCATGGCGTTGAGCACATCGACGAGATCCTCGGGTTCGAGGCGGGTGCGCTCGATCAATTCTTCGCCGGAAGTGCCGGTCGCAAAGTCGATGTGTCGCAGGACGGTGCGTTCGCGCCCGGTCAATTTGATCTGCTTCATGGAAATCGGTGTATCTTCGCGATCGGTGGAATAGCACGCTTCGTGCGAAATCCGAGCCGTTTTCCGCGCCGGGACAGATGCGGTCTGGGCTCATTTCGATTCGTGGCTTAGGCCGTCACCGCCGACGAACTGAGCGGCGGGGGGCGAGCGCGTCCTACCAGACCTGGTCAGTGTGGAGCGCAAGATAGGCTTCAATGTATTGAATCTGTGTCGGAGCAACCTAAATGATTGCCGCAGTGCGGCTCGCCGGAGCTACACCCATCGTCGTTATCTCGCCGACTGTGCTTAAGAAATTCGTGGTTCCCGCCCCGTACACCGATGCCGTGATTCTCGATTTTTCCGATCCCAGTCGCAACCCCGAACTTCCCGGTCCAGACAGCCATTCCGATTTCGCCCATCTCAACGCGACCGGTGCCCGGCGGTACAGCCGCATTTTTGCGGAACGCTTTGTCGAGGCAGTCCGGACCGGATCGAATCTTTGATCGACCCCACCATCAGAGCGCAAGGTCAACGTCAGGCGAGGAGTTGTTGCCGGCCAGCCAGTCGAACTCGACCCGCAATCCCCCGTCGGCCAGCGCGTTCAATTCGAAATCTTCCGACGCGAAGTCGAACCAAGTGTTGCGGTTCGCGGATTAATGGAAGCGAACTCGCAGAACTGTCGTTCCGGTTGGCGCGACTCGCGTTTGGCGTGGCCAGCGTCAATGGTCAGCGCGAATGCCCATTGGCGAACCTGCTCCCGTCAGTGGGTTGGCCGCGCGCTTCGACGATCAGTGTAACGTGGAACGGACGTAATGGACACCAGTGCCAGTCCCGTGCCGGTCCCCGCGCTGCGGGTCGGCGCTTCAGTGCCGCCCGTTGACCTTGGAGTCGCCTCGAGGTAAGCTTTTTTCCATGTCATTGGCACAACTCAAAGACCAGGCGGCCCATCTACAACCGGTCGAGCAGCGTGAATTGATTGCGTTTCTGATCTCGCGGCAGACTGAGCAGAACGAAGACTTCAAGCGCAATTTGGCAGGGAAGATCGACGACGCGGAGCCCTCGCACTGGGTTGACCTCGATGAACTCCAGAAGCGTTATTCCGAATAGTTCGATTTATGGGTTATCGCCTTCTTGTCGATCTCGAGGCGATAGCGGTTCTCGATTCCAGCCCGAAGAAAGTTCGCCAGGCACTCCTCGATCATTTCGTCAGATTGCGGATGATCCCAGATCGATATTCCGACTTCGACGAGCGTGACAGCATCGGCAGGCGCATCGAGATCAGCATCTGTGCCGGCTTTGCAATTCATTACTGGATCGATTTCGCGGATCGCCACGTGAAAGTGTTGTCCATTAAGGTCGCGGACCGATAGCGCCGAAACGCGGAGTCCAACACTCGTGGGCTGCGGGCGACGTAAGGAATCATATCGCCCGCACCCACGAATACCGGCTGCGTGTGGGTGTCTTTTGCGTTCCCTTCATGCAGGACGACTTGATCGTGGATGCGGTCAAAGGCCAAAAGGAAGCATATGAGTGACATCGCCACGCTCGAAAAGACGACGGTGGAATCCGTTGCCGCTGCGGTGCGCCACCTTCAGGAGCGGCTGAAGGATATGGAAAACCTCATGGAGCTTCGCGCCGCAGTGGACCGCAATGCGGGTAAGCCTGGCACCCCATGGGAACAGGTCAAATCCGACCTTCGCTTCAAGTGACGCAGGGCGAACAATGCCAATGATCGCGATGCCGTTTCCCTATCCGAATTCCTCCGAATCTCCAGTCGCACCGTCTCCTTCGAAGGCCAGCCTTTCGATCATGTGGACAAGGAAGCTGGTGTAAAAAAGCTTTGCATCCCTCCCGAGATGAGCATGCTCAACGGCGACGATCGAGCGCATGAATCCCACCGCGACCGAATCTAATATTCCTCCAGAATCTTCTGAACGGAATGTGCCCTGTTTATTCCTTTGTCCGTCTCGCACCTCCGCACGTCAATTCGTCCACGTCCCGCCGGGTGGAAAACCAATCTCCTAACGCCAACAACAAACCCATAAACACACCATGTATCACAAATTCGCAATTCTAACGAAAGTTGCCCTCGGCGCGGTTCTCGCGCTGGGCGGCATCACCACGGCTACCGCTGAAGATTCGACGCCTTCCGCCACGGGAACCTGGACCTGGACAACACCCGGTCGAAATGGGGGCGCGGAAAGGAAGATGACCCTGACCTTGACTCAAGACGGTGAGAAACTGACCGGAAAGGTTAGTTCGCCCGGCCGCGACGGAGCAGCGCGGGAGACGGAAATCTCCGACGGCACGGTCAAGGGCGCAGAGGTGGCGTTCAAAGTGACGCGGGAATTCAACGGCAACAAAATGGTGATCAGCTACAGCGGGAAACTCAGCGCGGACGCCATCACGGGGAAGACGGAGTCGAAGGATCGTGACGGAAACGATCGGTCGCGGGACTGGACCGCGAAGAAAGAGACAAAGTAGGCCAATGTTTGTCTGTCACCTCTCCGGATTTACTCCGGAGAGGTGTGGCCGATGAGGAGGGGTTTTTGGTGGAGGCGTTCTCCGGCGGGGGGTGTAGCGACGGGTCGGGAGACGCAGGCACGCTCAAACCGTTCGAGTCCTGGAGCGTGGTCAGAACTGGTTGACCGTGCGGCGTGGGAGACGGAAAACCCAGACCACGTCGCCATTGATCGGGAGACGCATTCGCTGATCGAGCGTGCAGTTCGATCGTTCATTCAGTTGCGAATTCGGAGATTTTTCCGCTGCTGACACTCGCCGCAGGGTGCCGACGGAGGAAACCGACAATCGAGTCCGGCGACAGCGGACGGTCTGCCGGGAGATGCGAACCGCCGAACGTGGGAGCGACTTTCCATGACTCACACGGTGTCCGGCTGTAGCGTGTACGCAAACAACCATGGATGCGCTTCCTTCAATGCCATCTGCCCCTGAGGGCGCGAGCTACCGGGGCGAAGTCGTCTATCTTTACGCCTTCGATATCGCTTACGAAATGGTCCGCAAGCCGCTGACTTCGCTGCTCGGTCAACCGGTCGCCGAATTCGACGTGAATGTGAGCAAGCGCAGCCCGCGTCACCAGTTTTTCTATCGCCCGCAGACGGTTCGACTGCCCGAGATCAAGCGCAACGGTCCACGCGGACCAGTCTGCGTCGAGCGGGTGGTGAAGTTGCTGCCGGTGGGCGCGATCAGCATCGCCTGCCGCGTTCCGTTTGAGGTCCACGACGTTCGTGAACTGGTGGATTTCCACGACCTCGCCTTTTCCTCGGGGACCTTGCAGGACGAAGTGCGAGCCTTGGCCGATGACATTCGTTTCGAACTGGCCCCTTATCTGATTCGGCCTCCCGAGCACCTGCCCGACGAGGAAGCATATACGGTTTTCTGTATCGAAGCACCGCTGCGCAACACCGGGAACGTGTCCGCCAATGCCGAGGAATGGCTGGCCATGCAGCGGCGCGAGATTGCCGCGCTGCTGACGCAGGAGCCGGAACCCGCCTTGCTTTCTGATCAGGAGACCAGGGAATCGACCGCGCTTTATTTGAGTTACTACGGTGGCGATTTGATTGTTGTCGACTGGGACGCCGCTTTGCTCGTCGACGAGCGGCGGAACTTTGCCGAGGCACTTCACCTGATGGAACTGGCCAACCTCCAACTCGCGGAACTCGAGGCTTACGATCGACTGCTCGACGAATCGCTCGATCGCGCCTACCGCGATCTGCGCTCGCGCGGCCTCCAGAGCCGTGCTGCCGTCCTGCGCGAACTGCGTGAATTGAGGATCGATCTGGCCCGATTTAGCGATGAGCTCTCCAATATCACCAAGTTTTTTGGTGACTGGCATCTGGCGCGAATTTACCAGGCGCTCGCCGCGCGCTTTCACCTCGCCGATTGGCATGGATCGATCGACGAGAAACTCGAAACGCTCGACGACCTTTACGCGATGCTGGCTCAGGATCGGATGAACCGGCTGATGCTCATTCTGGAGGTGGCGATCGTATTGCTCTTCGTCGCGGATCTGTTGATGATCTTTACGCGGGCTAAGTAGGAGTCCTCCAAGTCAAAGGTTCGCGGGTCGCACTCCCACGCGGGTGGGTCCGCTTCGAGGATGCGGCGGTAGTCGGCTTCCAGCGACGGTGCAGCCGCTGCGATGCCGGCCACGGGTTTGCTCGAGAGATCGAATTGATCCGATGGAGGCCGCGGTGCGGCCAGAATGTCCTGGACCTGTTTGAGGAGAAGATCGGTTGCCTCGGAATGTTTGATCGGGGGTTCGTGTTCGGCGACCGGTGAACCGCTCTTGTAAAAACCCGCGTTCACTTGCTCGCGGAGCACCTGACGAACGACCTCCGAGCCGGCATTTTCGTGACGGCGAATGAGAGTCTTCTCGAACTCCGTCATGGGCAGACCGATCTCCACCCAACGAGCTCCCGCGCGTGCAGCGATCGAGCGGGTCTTCGCTTCGTATAACCGCACAAAAATTCCCGCCGCGATGCCCAGGATGGCGACAGCCAGCGCCATTTCGCGAGCGGCGCGCCACGTCGGATGAGATCGCTTTTTAATCCAGACCCAAGCCGCGACAAACGCAGCGAGCCCGAAGGTGAAGATGATACTGGCCCGTTCGCGAGAAAACCATTCCGCACGACCTTGCGCCATGATCAACAGGAGAAACCCACCGCGAGCGTCACGATCCAAAACCCGATTCGCCAGGGCGAACGCTCGAGGCAAAGCCGAAATTGATGTGGCCAGGAGCCAGGCCGCCAGCGGCGGCAACACAAACAGACCAAGCCCGGCGAGCGGTTGCGTCATGGCCCGGTCGGCAGCCAGTAACCGCGTCAGACCGGCGAGGGTGATCCAAAGGGCCAATGCCCGCGACAGGGTCTTCATGGCCACGTCGCGGAAGCACTTGTCGCGCCGGTTCGCTGATTTGGCCTTCGGGCATATCGTATCGATGCAAATCGCGCCGGTCGACCCTACTGCAAGCGAGCAATTTGGTGGCTACAAAGCGTCATGTTTGAATGTATTGAGTATTTACATGGTGATTTTAATTGTTACATCGAAGCCATGAAAGTTCCTCCCTCCAACCCTTGGTTTCTTTTCCTGGCAGCGTGGGCGCTCCAACTGCTCGCGCCGCCCTCCACTGGCCAAACATTTGAAGTCCTTCAATCTTGGTCGGATATCGGTTCGACGCCAAACGAGGGCGTTGTTCGCGGCAGCGATGGGAATTTCTACGGAACGATCCCTTCCGGAACCAAACGTGAGCCAACGAGCGGCATCTTTCGCCTCGAACCCTCCGGGCGTGTGACGATCCTCCGAACTTTTAGTATCTGGCGGAGCTTGGACGGATATCAGACGAACGCCGGGTTGGTGGTGGGACCGGATGGCGCCTTCTATGGAATAAATTCCATGGGCGGCGCCAACAATGCGGGGACCGCCTTTCGGATTACCGAAAATGGCGAATACACTAAAGTCGCGGATTTTAACAACTCGGTGGGCGCCAATCCCGAAGTTACGCTGACCGATGGGCGAGATGGATTTCTCTATGGCGTGACAAAGTCCGATGACAAGGGCCATCGCGGCTCGATTTTTCGCCTCAGCCCATCGGGCGGTGTAAAACCGGTTCTTCAGTTTCCCGACGGCATTCCGTCGAAGGCTGCGTCCGCTATACGCCTGACGCTGGGCCCCGACGGCGCCCTCTACGGAATAGGAGCTGGAAAGGATTCCATTATTCGGGTCACGACGGATGGTCGCTTGACCAATCTTCACACATTTGACCGATCGGAGGGATCATCGTTAAGCGCCGGGCTTATCCGGGGGACGGACGGGAATCTTTACGGTGTCGCGTCGTTCGGCGGGCTCTATCAGAGATGGCACGTTTTTCCGGATAACGCTGGCCGGCTCCGTCACGGTCCTGCATTCGTTTGAGCCATTCCCCGGCGTGGGGCCTTCCAATGGCCTGACCGAGGGCCGCGATGGAAACTTTTATAGCAGCATGCAGGGGGCCGGAGCGTTCTACAAATGGACGATCTACCGGATTACCCCCGACGGCTCGATGACGATTTTGCATTCCTTCGACGGACGGGATGGTCTCGCACCCCGCAGCCCCTTCGTCAAAGCGGACGACGGATTATTATTCGCCATGGAGCCGTACGACAGCAAAAGCGCCTCTCGTCCACTCTACCGAATGGCATTTGACGGAACGCTGACCCACATCGGCAGCTTTGACGATGCAGACGGTATTGCTCCCTCGAATGGCCTGGTCATTGGGCGTGACGGAAACTTCTATGGCACGACGCCGTTTTCACCTCCCTTACCGTTTTCACCTCCCGTAGAAGGCACTGCGTTCCGCCTAACGCCGGACGGTAGGCGGTCGATCCTACACCGTTTCTCCGCGGCTGATGGGACGGGGCCCTCGGGTCCACTGGCGATCGGCCTCGACGGAAATTTTTACGGAATGGCATCTTCCGGCGGCTCCCAAAACCGCGGAACGCTGTTCCGTCTCAGCTCGGATGGCGAATTCGCCAAACTGCACGATTTTTCGGATCGCGCATACGGTCCCGAAGGTGGCTTGGTCCTCGGCAACGACGGGAATTTCTACGGAACCACGGCACGTGGCGGGGACAGTGGCGGCGGCACCTTTTTCCAAATGACTCCTGCCGGGGAAGTCACCGTTCTCCATTCATTCTCGGAGTCGGAGAGCGGCAGAGAGCCGCGGGGTACACTGGTCAAGGATCCGAACGGGAATTTCTTCGGCACCACCGAATTCGGAGGTGCCGATGGGTTTGGGACGATTTTCCGCATCACGTCTGCCGGCGAATTCACGCTGCTGCACAGCTTCCATCGCGGGAATGAAGGAGCCCACCCCCACAGCGGCGTGCTCCGCCGGGACGACGGAATGCTTTTCGGCGCGACCTTTTTAGGCGGCAGGAGAGACTTTGGCACCATCTACCGGCTCGCCTCGGACGGCACGCTCACAGTCTTGGCCCACATTTCTGACCTGGGCGGATCTCTCCCTTCGGCGGTGCCCGTGCTCGGACCGGATGGCAAGCTCTACGCCACTACCACCGATATTTTTTCGAACGGATTGGGACGCGTCTTCTCGATCTCTGATACCGGGACCGCCGAGGTGCGGCATGTATTCGATGTCTTGGACGGCGCCGTACCACTTGCTCCCCTTCACTTCGCGCCCGATGGAAAACTCTTTGGCCTTACCTCGAAGGACGGACCCGGCGGCGGCGGCACGTTCTTCCGCCTCGTCTTTAGCCAGCCGCCCGTGGCGCTCGCCGACGTCTTTCACCTTTCGACGACCAACATCATCGACGTCATCGCCAATGATTCCGATCCCGAAAACGATTTCCGAGTGACCTCGGTCGAGAACGGCAGCCACGGCACCACCGAGTTGCTCGCCGATGGACGCATTGTATATCGGCGTGGTCCGGATTTCGATGGGTTCGATGAATTCACCTACGTCATCACAGATGGATTCGGCCTCACCGCCTCGGCGAAGGTCACGGTCCTTAACGACGCTCCCGTCGCTGTCGATGACGGGGTGGAACTCACCGATCTCGAATCTGCGCAGCAGATTTCAGTGCTACAAAACGACTTCGATCCTGACGGTCAATCAATCGCCATCGTTGCCGTGACCCAGCCTCCGTTCGGGATCGTTTCGTTCACCCCGAATACCGTGAGCTATCGTCCGTTCCGGCGCAAAGCCAGCGTCGATTCCTTTACCTATACCGTTCGCGATTTCTTTGGCGCGATAGCTACCGCCACGGTCACGGTGCGAAACGTCGGCGCGGTGTCGGCGGGTCGCTATTTCGGGTTCATCGGAGACATCGGTGCTCCGCACGAGCGCACCGGCTTTCTCCGCGTGGTCCTCACTCGTTCCGGCGAGTTCACGGGTCGCGTCTCCTGGCAAGGCGACTCATTTCGAATCGGCGGCACCCTCGTTCCGGGCCAAAGCGCGAAGCTTACAATTAGGCAAAAGGGCGGAAATCCTCTCACGCTCGAACTCTCGCTCGATCCCGAAGCGGGGAACATCGTCGGCACCCTCACGGACGGTGCCATCATCGCACCCGTCGAAGCCGCTCCGAGACGGTTCGGCATTCATGATCCCAGTCCGCTCGCGGGGAATTACACGACGTTCATGGGCTCTGGTCCGGGCGCACCTCCGCAGGCCGGCTTCGCGGCGGTCAAGGTGACACGTCGCGGAGAATTGCGCATCGTCGGCAGACTTCCGGACGGCTCGTCCCTCTCCGGCCGTAGTTCCCTCCGCGAGGGCGGCACATTTCCATTTTACCGTGCCTTTCCGGCCCACTCGAGCTCCGGCCCCGTTTTTGGCGAAGGCACCATCATGACATCCGGCGCCGTCCGCGCGCAGTGGACATGGATTCGCCCAAGCGAGACCGATCCGGAGACCGCGTTGACGATCGAAGGCTCGCGTTACACGCCGCCGGCACCGAACGCACTGATTATTCCATTGGAGGACACGACTCCGAACGCCGAAGTGAAATTGAGTGGAGGCAGCTTTCAGGCAACCGAGCGAGTTCTTGCCACCGTCTCGCGCGATCATCGGTTGAGCGTATTCGGTCCCAATCCGAACTTGATCACTGGCCGTTTCCACCCATCGAACGGATCGTTTCGCGGAACCTTCACCAACCCGAGCACCGGGCAAGCGAAAAGATTCCGCGGTCTCGTGCGCCAAGATCTTGCCATAGCTCTCGGAATATTCCGCAGCGACGGAATTGCTGGAAGCATCCGTATCACGTCGACTCTGCCGACCCGCTAAGACTAATCAAAATGGAAGGAGTCGGGAGAGGAGCCGGAGTGCCTTCCTTGTGATGTTGAAATACAGCGGACGAATTAGTATGTGGCGCTTGTTTCGGGACGGACAGAAGGGGTGGGGCAGAATTCCAAGCGGCGGAATTCGTGGCTGATGAGGGCGTGATGAACGAGTGGGTGTGCGGCGGTTGCGACGGCAATGCGCTTTTCGAGGATGGCGCTGGTTCAAGCTAGAGGCCGCCCGGTCGTGCACCTATGTGAGAAGGGCAGTTGCCTTCCTCGAGCGGCTTTGGAATGGCGAACGGCGCAAATTGTTCCACTTCGCCGGGCGAAGTGCTGGCGCATGCCTGGCGCGAGCGCAGGGTGCCAGCCGCGGCGGCGGCGATCCGGAAATCGGCGAGCGGTAAAGCCGCAGCGCCACTTGATGACAGAACCGGCGGTGATGAACGCTACTGCAGTTCGCGCCAAAAGTAGGTCACCCAGCTTCCGTCCGGCTGGGGTTCGACACGGGAAGCAAAACCTTCACTGCGCAATTTCTCGATCAACGGCGATGGCAGAAACGGGGCGATGACGGCAAGTCCTTCGCCGCCCTTCAGAGCGTCCACGCGTTTGCGAATTTCGGGAAACGGCTCGGCGCCGCGCGCGAGGACTTTGCGCACGTCGAATCGTTTGAACTGGATCTGCATGAGGAGTGGTGAGGAATTGACGTTTAGATTTCAGCGCGTTCGAGTTGCCGACTGGTGAGGAAAAGGAGCGCGGCGCTCCAAGCGGCGGCGGCGATGGCAAACCACAGGCTCGCGTGAGTGAGCCACCACGCGGCCAGCGGCGTTTTATTCGCGGCTTCGGCGGGGATTTGCTCCATCGCGAACAGCGCCTGGATGCGGAAGGCATCGAGCGGATTCACCATGAGCAGCGCGACCCAAACGTCGGGCAGGCGTTGGAGCGCCGCCCATTGCGCGGCAAGGAGCGCGATGAGGTCCACGCCAAAGAGGAGGAACAGCCATGCGCTGACCCCGAGCACGAGCGCCTGCACGCGATCGTGGCCGATGATGCCGGAGCAGAGGCCGAGGCTGCCGAAGATCGCGGCCAGGCCGAGCGTGTTGAGATAAAGATGAACGAGCGCGACAACCGAGTCATCGCCAAATAGCGCGGGGAGGAAGAGCAGCGCCAGCACGGCACTGAAGATAACCCACAGCGCTGCGAATTTACCCAGGACGCAAGCTGTCCGCGGCACCGGCTGCGCAAACAGGATCGGCCATTCTTCATTCTCCGCTCGGGCGCTGCTGACGCCGATCAGCAGGGAGAATAGCGACACAAAGTAGAGCGCGATTTGCAGGATGAAAAATGTCGCGGCGTCCGCGGCTTCGCCCAGCGCGACCGCCGCGATGCCGCCACTGATCGCGAGCACGGAAAAAACCTGGAGGTATCGATTTACGAGCGCGCCGTGCAGTTCGCGCAAGAGCACCGCCCGCAATGTGTCCGTTTCAAGCCAACGCAATGCGGCATTCATGAGAAACTTTCTTCGTGGCGCCGCCGTTGCGTGGCTCGTTGATCTCATCGAAATCGGCCGGCAGATTGGCGGGATCAAGTTCGCGCTCGATCACGCCCGCGCGGCAAAGGAGGCAGCGATGAGCGACGTTGTTCCACTCGGCGATGAGATGCGTGGTGATGAGCACAGTTCTCCCGCGCCGCGCCTCGTCGTGCAGGATTGTCTGCAATCGCCGCCGCCACGCGGGATCGAGGCTGAGGCCCGGCTCGTCGAGCAGCAGCACGGGCGCATCGGGGAGCAGCAGCAGCGCAAGGCCGAGCCGCTGGCGCATCCCGCCGGAGAGCGTGCGGGTGCGTTCGCGTGTGACATCGGTCAGGCCAGTCTCCTCCAGCGCCCATGCGCGTCGCGCGCGATCCACGCCGCGCAGGCGTGCGTAGAAATCGACGATCTGTCCGCAGGTAAATTGCGGATGGAAATTCGGCGTCTGTGGCAGGAATGAGAGCTGCCGCTGGGCGGCGATCTTCTCGCGCACGATGTCCTTGTCCGCGATGAATGCATGGCCGCCATCGGAGCGGGCCAGGCCGGTGAGCACCTTCATCGTGGTGCTTTTTCCCGCGCCGTTCGGGCCGACGAGCAAAGTGATTTCGCCGGGCCGAGCCGTAAACGTGACGCCGCGCAGCACGGTGTTTTTGTGGAAGGCTTTGGTGAGGTTTTGCGCGGTGATCATTTGACAATCCGCGGCGCACTCGCGAGCGGCGCACGATCCTCAATGGAGTTGAGCCCCGGCAGCGTCGCGCGTGCATGGGCGAAGCGGAGCAGTTTTACGGCGGGGCTTTCGGAGAGAAAGGCAATGGCGGGAAAGTCACGCCGCAACACGCCGAAGAGGTCGAGTTCACGATGCGGCAGGTCGTTGATTCCGTCGCGATCGAGATCGAACGCCACCGCGCCATCCCAGTAATTGCCAATGCCGCCGACGGCCCATCGATTCGTGCCGGTCTCGCCGATCATCTCGACGGGATGAACGTTGCGCAAAAAGGAGTTCATCGAGAACGCGTTCTCGTCGGAGTTTCCCCCGAAGCGCAGGCCGATGTAGTTTTCCGCCACACGATTGCCGGTGACGCTGTTCCGGTTGCACTGGCTGAATGACAGCCCGACAGCATTTTGCTCGATGACATTGTTCTCGAGGCGCGTGTCGTCCACGGATTGCAGGATGATCCCATAGGCGCGAAAGCCGCGATTGCTGAAGAAGTGATTGTCCCGCACGACGAGCCGCTTGGAAAACATGAGCGCCGCCCCCGCCGCGTTTTCGGCGAAGGTGTTGCCGACGAAAAGATTGTCGTCCGAATACATGTAGTGCAGCCCGTAGCGGACGTGATGGATTGTGTTGTTGCGCACTCTGGCGTGGTTGGTAAACGAGAAGTAGATGCCGTCGCGCGCCTCACTGATTTCGTTGCCGACGATCTCCGTGCCGTTGCAGTTCCATTGGTGAATGCCGTTGCCGCGGCGGTTCGCGACGAGCGACCCCACCGCGCAATCCTCCAATGCGACGGCGATGCCTTGCTCGATCGGCCCGCTCTCCTGCGCGATTGTGGTCTTGCCGTGGATGCGATTATTCAGCACGCGGCAGTCGTTGGCCCTCTTGAGATAGATGCCGTGCAGCGACTCCTCGATCACGTTGGCCTCGATGGTCGCCCGATTCGCACCGACGAAGACGGCGGCGTCATCCTCGGCTAATGCAAGTCCGGAGCCGCGGATGCGAAAGCCGCGGATCCGCACCCCGTCGGACAGGATGCGCACCACCCGGCCTTTGCCCGGACCCTGAATCGTCGGCAAACCCGTGCCCGTCAGCGTCAGCGGCTTGTCGATGACGATCGCACCTTCATACGTTCCGGCGGGCACCGTGATCGTCGCCCCGGGCGCCGCATCGTCGATGCGTCGTTGCAAAGATTCCGCGTGCGCAAAGGCGGTAAAGGCGATGGTGAAGAGAATCCATGTCCCGGAGGGACAGCGGAAATTAGCCGGCGGTGAAGCGACGAAGGAGCGAAACCACCGGACGCGATGGCAAAATACCCCACGCCCCGGCAGGGGAGTCGGAAAGACGCGTCTGGCGTCTTCCACCCCATCCGGAGTGGACCCGGCCAAGGGTTCGGCTTTCCGGTGATTTCGCTGCGTTTCACCACCGGCTAATTTCTGTTGTCCCGTCGCGACAGGAGTTGCGGCTGGTTGCGAATTACTCATCTCGCTTTTTCCTCCTTGAAATCCACATGGCCAACAACAGGAGCGCCATAAACACCCAGAGCAAATAAGTGCCGAGTTGCGGATAGCTGGCCTGGGTGAAATTGGCAATGGTCTGCTGCCCGATGAGCAGCGGCGTGAAGGGCTTGATGGTCATCGGGGCTTTCGGATCGAGGTGATGTCCGTAGCTCCAAAGTCGGTAATAAAACGACGCGATGGAAAACGCGCCGAACCACGACGCCAGCACGAAGAGATCGACGATCGCGCGCACCGGTCCGATGGCGGCGACGCGCAGCGCGAGCAGGATGAAGACGCCGAACATGAACGGCATGATTTGCATCTCGGTGAAGTCGGCCTGGTGAATCGACTTCATCCCGATGTAGTGATTCAGGTTGTTGATCTCGTTGAGGTCGTTCCCGTTCAGACCGCCGCCCTCGATTTTCCAGGCATAGATGTCGAGCCGCAGCCCTTCCTGATATTGCGGCGCCGTGAGGTGCATCCGCCACAGCGGGAAGAACACGCTGCCGGCGACGGCAACGGACGCGAGCAGCAGAACCACGCGCGCGCCGAGGCTCGGCGGGCGCCGGAGAAAACGCTGCCAGCGCCGAAGTTGTGTTTCGATCCAGGCCGTCATGATGATGGTGATTCGGTTGGTGGAGAGGCGTGGACGACGCGTTGCGCCACCCACGCCATATCGTTGGCGATGGAGTTGACTTACTGGCCTGGCGCGGTGGGTGCGGGATCGGCCGGCCCCGGCGGAATCGTGGGTGGTGCTGGCGAGACTGGCGTTTCGTCCGCGGGTACGGCCGGAATGCCTTTCTCCGCTTCGGTCTTTGGCCCGGGCGTTTCGGTCGCCGGCGCGGGCTGATCTGCCGGCGGGGCGGTGGCATCCGCGGGCTTCACCACGAGGTAGCCCTGCATCTCCTGGTGCAGCGCGGAGCAGAAGTTCGTGCAGTAGAACGGGAACACGCCCGGCTTTTTTAACACGAGCTTGAAAGTCTTCGTTTCGCCCGGATCGACCACCACGTTCACATTGTGTTCGTTCACTCCGAAGCCATGAATCATGTCGCCGGTCTGCTCGATGTTCGTGACATGCACGGTCAGCGTGTCACCGACCTGCGCCTCGATTTTATCGGGGACAAAGCGGCTGCGCACGGCCACCACTTTCGCCGTGGTGTTCGTGCCTTCGCGCGTGACGCCGGCCTCCGCCATGTCCCACACGGCGTTGGGATTCTTGTTCTCATCCTTCGGATAGACCTCGATCGGCGTGATCTCGCTGACCTTGAGGATCTGCGCGAAGTGCGGCTCCGGCTCGGTGTAAGCCTCGGCGACCATCTTCATCTTGTCGCCGCTGATGTCGATGAGTTGCGAACTCTCCGGCTGCGACGGCCCGACATTCACATGTGCGGCCTTTGCACAGCTTGTTCATTGCCACGAGCCACTTGCCGTAAGGCTGCTTCGTGTCGCTGCCCGCGACGACGAGATGGCCGACCGAAAAATGCACGGGCACCTTGTCCAGCACGGCTTTCGTGAGGTCCTTCTTTTCTTCGTCAGTCCACGGCGGCAGCTTCCACTTGGTGATATTCGAGTCGATGAAGAGAGAAGAGTAGGCATTGCCCTTGCCGTCATACTGCGTGTGCAGCGGCCCGAGCCCGACGGGTACTTCACCCTCGACCACGCTCTCGTATTTCAGGATTGGGATGCCGCGGAAATCGCCGTCGAAGATCTTGCCGGCGATCGCGGCCTTGATCTTTTCGACATCATAGACCGTCGCGACGGGCGCGAGTTTGCCGCCCGCGACGACCCACTTGCCCGTCGGGTCCACGTCCATGCCGTGCGGCGATTTGCTAATTGGGATCAGATGGACGATGCCCGGCACCTTCGCCGGATCGAGCACCGGGACGCCGTCCATTTCGGTCGCCTTGCCATCCGCCACCGCCTTCTCCGCGCCGCGCCAGTTGATGACCGCGCCGAGGTCGCGCTCCAATTGCGACGCATTCACTTCGAGGAGATCTCCAGCCATCTCCGTATTGTAAGAGCTGAAGAACACATATCCGCTCGACGGCCCTTTTCCCGTCGAGGCGAGGTCGAAGTCAAATGGCGGCAGCAATATTTGCCACGCGGGCTACATCTCTCCGGTCGTCGGATCGACTTTGATCGCGGTCATCATGCCCGAGTATTCCGCCGCATAGTCCTTCGGATCGGCCACGCGGCCTTTCGGCAGCGGGATCGAAAAGCGCGTATTCACGAAAAGATACTCGGTGTTTTCCGTGACAAACGACGAGGCATGGCTTCCGCTCGAGTTCGGCAGCGGGCCGAGGATTTGGTGCGTCTTGAAATCCCGAAGGTCGATGCGCGCGATGCGGTTGTTTGCGTTGTCATTTACGAAGAGCCAGCGCCCGTCGTATTTCGAGTCCGTCTGCGAGAGTGCGGGATGATGCACGTCGCCCCAGGTAAAGTCGCCGAGCATCTTTTTCGACTCCTCGTCGAAACCGTAGCCCGTCGCCGGATAAGGGCGCGAATACCGGAATGGTGATGATATGCCGCATCGACGGAAGGCCGGCGACAAAGACCTGTCCCGAATGGCCGCCGGAGTAGAAAAGATAGTATTCGTCCTTCTCTCCCGGTGCGACATAGGTGGCGATCGCGTTGGCGTCGCGCTCGCTCTTTGAAGTCGAGGCCTTTTTCCCGTCGCAGCCGGTCGCGAGCATTGCGGTGGCGACTGCGGCCGTGATGAGCAATGTTTGATGTTGTAGTTTCATGGTGTGGGTTTGTGGTTTTGCAATGCGGAGTTATTCGACAGTGAGGACGCCTTTCATCCCGATCGCGTAGTGTCCTGGGAATGAGCAGATATAGGCGTAAGCGCCGGGCTTCCTCGGCGCGGCAAAGCTGATCGTGTCACTCTCGCCTGGCCCGAGCAGCTTGGTGTGCGCGAGGACTTTGTCGGCCAGTTCCGGCGCGATGAAGTCCTGGCCCATGTGCGGTAGGCCGGCCTCGACAAACTTTGTCGGATCCTGATCCGGCGCCAGCAGCACGAAATTGTGTCCCATCGAAATCTTCGGCATCGTGCCGGCGTTCTTCAGGGTCACCGTCACCTTCTGCCCCGGCTGCGCCTGGATCGCCGTCACATCGTACTTCATTTGATCGTTCCCCGTGATCTCGACTTTTACCTCCGGCAAATTTGGGTCCGGCGCTTCCGCCGCGGGGGCCGCGCTGGCAGTTGTTTGGTCGGAAGTGGCGCCTCCGCCTTCCGGGGCCTTGTGGCAAGCGACGAGGAGGCCGGTCGCGGTGAGGATGGCGATTGGAATGAGGTTGAGTTTCATTACCCCGAGCATCCGCTCTGTCCGACCTCACGACCTTGATATGAGTCAAACCGGGTGCGGTTTTATTCATCGCTCACACGTTGACGTTGATCAATGCGTGGCGGCCAATGACGAGGATGTTCGCACCCATGCGGAAACAGCATTCGATGCCCCGGCGTCGCATTCCCAACCCTCATCAAATCGTCGCTGTCTCTGTCGTGACGGCCAGTGTTCTCGCCGTCGCAGGGATGGCAGAAGAATCGCCGCTCGCGGCTCCGGAGGGCCATCCGCGCTTCACACCTCCCGATCGCTCGCTCTACGAGCGGGGAGAGAATTCACAATTCGCTGTCTGCGATCCGAACGTTTGGCAGGACGCGCCAGCCCCAGACGCCCGCGCCGAGCATCCAGGCGTAGGAGGCGATGTCGAGCAGCGTGCCGCGCGTGGCGGGGAGGAAGTCGCCGGCGACGCGCAACGCGGCGGCGACGAGGAGGAGGGCGGCGGCGGTGCGGAGAAAAGGGAGCGGTTCCGTGAAGAGGTGCCCATTGCCGCTGTGACCGAGCACCACGCGCGTGGCCACGGTGAAGGTGATGAGGGTGAAGCCGCCGATGAAAACCAGGTGCAGCCCAGCCATGCGTTGCCATGGCCAAAGGACCGGTAGCAACAATCCGAGGACGAGTAGAATCAGCGCCAGGCGGAGACTTCGCGAAATCGTCACGGGACGGGCGGCCGAGAGGTGCGCGGGAATTTCGGAGGCGAGAAACGTGCCCGCTGCGAGAAATCGGACGATGCCAGCGATCCGCGCGGAACTTGTGAAAACTTCGATGACAAAGCTCGCCAACAAAACCACACCGATTCCGGCGGCGAAGAGCGCGCGACGCTGCCACGGCGGAGAGACTTCGCGGGTCTCCGGCAGTTCAGGCTTGGCCGGGAGAATGAGGATGCGCGGCAGCAGAAAGCCGCCGACGCCGAGAATCAGGTAGAGGACAAAGCCTTGATTCAGGAGGAGCAGGCCGAGTTGCGTGCAGCGCGGAAAACCGGTGCCCATGGGGCCGGCAATCAGCAGCCCAGTGCCGATGATGGCATTTAAAAAGCCGAATGCGACGAGCGCAAAACTCGGCGGCGGCAGTTCGAGGCGCTGCGAGAATCGCCAGGCCATTCGTCCCGCGAAAATCAGCAGCAGCGACAGAAAGAGAACGTCGCCTGGCAAATGCTGATGGCCGATGTGCAGCCCGGCGACGGCGATGATCAGCGTGGCCAGTGTCCAGAATTCGGCCCGCGAAAAATGTGGGGTGCCGGTGAGGCGCGGACCGGCGGTGCCAAGGAATCCGATGATGAAGGCACCCATGAACCCTTCGATCATCAGGCGAGCGTGCATGACGCCGGGATAGAATTTGTGGATGCCGGTGAAGAACAGCGGCCAGAGGGAAACCCCGGAAATGCCGAGGAGCACGCCGAGCGGGAAGAAGAAACGAAAGGGTTCCGCGCGGCAGAGACCAAAGTAGGGCGGGCGTTTTGGATCTGGCGGCATTCGTGGGCGAACCTACCGTTGCGCGCCTTTCGCTGCTTTTTCAATCGCGGCGAAAACTCCGTGTCGCGTGTCGAGCCGCAGCCGGACGGAAGCTGGGTGACCAATTTCTGGCGGGAACGAGAGGTAAGCTGGCTGCACAGTTGCGTCGAGCCTGGCCGCGACGCCATGATCTTGGCGATGGCCAGCCCGCTCGCCGATTTCCGCAAGATTGTTTTCGCCAACACCCTTCGCGGCTGCCAGCTCTTCACCGGGCTGCCCGCCGAGGATCTCGATGGAATCGCATCGTTCGTCGTCCCGAAGGAACTCGCGAGCGGCGAGTATCTGTTCCGCGAGGGCTCGGCGTCGGAGGGTTTTTACGTCGTGCAGCGCGGGGCGGTGAATGTTCATCGCGTCAACGCGCATGGAAAAGAGCAGGTCATCTCCGTCTTCCGCGCCGGCCAATCTTTCGCCGAGGCGGCGCTGGCGAGCGCGGGTGGGTATCCCGCGGATGCGCGGGCTCTCGAAGCGACCACCGTGTTGCTCGTGCCGAAGGCGGACATCCTGCGCCTGCTTCGCAGCCGCCCGGAACTCGCTCTGCGAATGATCGGTTCCATGAGCCAGCACCTCCGGGTGCTGGTTGGTTTGCTTGATGATCTCACGCTGAAGGATGTGGAATCACGTCTCGCCAACTGGCTGCTCAAACGCTGCCCGCGCCCGCTGACGGAGAGTGCAGTTGAGGTCCAGCTCGACCGCACCAAACGCGTCCTCGCCGCCGAGATTGGCACCGTGAGCGAAACCCTCTCGCGCACCTTTGCCGGGTTCCGCGACCAGAAGCTCATCCACGTCGCGGGCAGGAAGATCACCATTCTCGCGCCGCACCGTCTTGACCAGCTCCTGCGCCGGAACCTCGGCGAGTTGTAGGGATCGTCCTCGCGTTGATCCACTTCAATGGGGCTCACACCTCCAAGCCCGGACCATTGCTAACGCGATACCGTTGGCTGGGACCCTTCCGGAGTGCGGCGAGCGAAATCTGACGCCCGGGGTGTCTCCCGTGAACTCGATTCGATCCCGGTCCGGGTGCCTGTTCGCTGTGATTTTTACGGCGTTGAAATCATCAGCCAGGCGGCTCGCGCACAGGACACCTATCGCCCAACTACGATGCCCCCGCCCTTCAGCTCCCGCAGCGCGGCTACGACTTCCTCGGGCTTCCACCCATTGCCGCGCCACAGTTTCTGAATGGTACCATCGGGGCCGATGAGCGCTGTGCAAAGTCCATGAGAGATCGTGCCGCTTTCCGGTTGCACTTGGATTGAAAATGCCTGCGTCAGGCGCTGTGTCTCCGCGGCGGTGCCGGTGGCAAAACGCCAGCGGTCGGTGTCCTGTGTGTGCGGTTGTGCGTAGCGCGCGAGCACTTCAGGCGTGTCAAATTCCGAATCGAATGAAACGGTCAATAGCTGCAAATCCTCTGCCAATGCGGGTTCCTCGGCGATCACCCGTTCGATGTGTTGGAGGTTGTCCATCATGAGCGGACAATAGTTCGGCAGCGGACAACGGGTGAAAATGAAAGTCAGGACGAGCGGCTTGCCGGTAAAAGTCTCACGCGTGATCGCCCGCAGCTTCGAGTCCACGAGATGAAACTCCGGCAGGCGATCGCCTTCCCGGAGCCGTTCCACCCGGGTGGATGTGGCCCCGTCCGCCGGCTTGGGCGGGAGCTTCACCAATGCCGGATCGATCTTATGCACGCCTTCGATCCATGAGGATTTTTCCGTGACGACGAGCTTGAACCCGATGGCGGCACCGGCCTTGAGCGGCTCAACCTCCGCCATCGTCTTGACGTCAAAGGGCATCGTCATCGCCGGCATGTAGTCTGGGATTTCCTCGTGCGCGACGGTGACGCTCTGCCCGGCGAAGTCGATCGCGAGCAGTATCCCGCGAACATCGAACATCCGTGGGGCCAGGACCTGCGGAGCCTCAGGGCTCTGCTTCGAGCAAGCTGCTGGAAGGACGGCGACAGCGAGGATTAGAGCACGGTAAGCGTTCATACCGTCAGCCTTCGCCGAGGAGGATTCGAAGTGCTTTGATTTAGATCAATGGCGGTGACGATCGATGGGGAAAATCAGCGGCCGCGTTTGCGCGAGACGGGCCGGGCGCATATTTGACACAGGTCAAAACACAACTCGTTTTCAGCCGTCCCGCGCTGGCCATCGGACGGGTCAGGGCTACTTGTTTAGTCCCATGAATGCCCGACACACACCGACTGCCGACCGCCCCGATCTCACCGGCCGCGCCGACATCGAGCTCCTTGTGAACACATTCTACGACAAAATCCGCAGCGACGAACTGCTCGGGTTTATCTTCAATGACGTGGCCAGGATCGAGTGGGCCGCGCATCTCCCGAAGATGGTCGCCTTTTGGGAGACGATGATTTTCCGCAGTGCCAGCTATGTCGGCAATCCGCTGGCTGCGCACGCGCGGCTGGTGCCGCTCACCCCGATGGGGCCCCCGCAGTTCAATCGGTGGCTCACAGTTTTCACGGCCACGGTGGACGATCTTTTCGCCGGGGAAAAGGCCGAGCACATCAAGAGTGCCGCGGCGGATATGGCGAATGTGATCCACGCCCGCATTAACGGTATCGAGCAGGATCGATACGACTACGCGAAACTGACGCCCGAGCAGCGTACGCGGTACGCCAGCTACAAGCCCAAACACGTCGTTCCATGAACGATCCCGCGAGCCTGGCCGCGATGCGCGCGGAATATGGGAAGACGCCGCTGCGCCGGGAAAATCTGCGCGCCGATCCGGCGGCACAGTTCGAGGCGTGGTTCGGCGACGCGATCGACGCGCAACTCACCGAACCGAACGCCATGAGTCTGGCCACGGCGGACGCGGACGGACGCCCGCTTTTGCGCACCGTTCTGCTGAAAGGGTTCGATGCGCGCGGCTTTGTCTTTTTCACGAATCTGGAGAGCCGCAAAGCACGTCACATTGCCGGGAATCCTTATGTTTCCTTGCTCTTCCCGTGGCTGCCACTCGAGCGGCAGGTCATCGTGACGGGAGTGGCGGTGAAGCTTTCCGTGGCCGAATCCCTTCAATACTTTCTGACTCGCCCGCGCGACAGCCAGCTCGCGGCGTGGGCGTCGCGACAGAGCAGCGCCATCTCCTCGCGCAAGGTGCTGGAGATGGAATGGCAACACCTCAAGGCAAAGTTCAGCGCGGGTAAGGTGCCGCTACCATCGTTCTGGGGCGGTTTCCGCGTCCGTCCGGAGACAATCGAATTCTGGCAGGGCGGGCCGAACAGGCTGCACGACCGTTTTCAATACGCCCGACAGCCCGACGACTCGTGGTTGATCGAACGGCTCGCACCGTGAATCCAAGAGCGTGATCGGCGGGGGGCGCACCGGATCGGAGCCGGCGGGAAGCCACGTCTGGCGGTATAGCGCGTCAGCGGGCGGTCCCGCCCGGCCGGCAATTTCTGCGGCGGCGGGGTCGTCGAGCGCAGAATCAGATCATGCGCGGTGCACCCCGGATGGGGTGCCAGGGGCGAGGTCCCGCCTCTGGCCCCGATAACTCTCGCCCTCTGGCTAAAACTGTCCGCCGCTACGCTGCGGCGAGCAATGGCGCGGCAGGTGGCGTCGTTTGGCCGAGCGGTTCGGTGACGGGAGGCATGCCATTGAGCAGATCGTCAACGATGCAGTCGACGAGCCCTGCGCCCGTCGGACCGCTTCCGGCGATGGCGATCGAGACCTCACCGGTGGATGGGCCGGACAAAGTGGGATGGCTGGTCACTGCTGCATGGATACGTGTGCGTATGGTGCCATGCCATGCATTGATCCCAATAAAACCCGCCGCGATTACGCAATGCGCCTCAAACGGCTTCAGTCTCCTTCCGCGAGGAATTCGACGAGATCGCGAATTTCGCGCTTGCTGAGCACGGCGCCGAAGTGTGGCGGCATGGGGCTCGGCAGCGGAGTGCGCTCCGCGATGTCGCGGGTCTTTACCTTGCGTTTCTTGCCGTCGACCACGGAGGTGAGAGTCAGGTCGGCGGCGTTTTCGAGAGTGATCACCCCCGAAATCTCTTCCCCGTTTTTAAGCTTCAGCATCGCGCTCTGGAAGCCGACCGCCATCGAGGCGTTGGGCACGATGACGGACTCGAGGAGGCCGAGGCGGCTGGCCGAACGCCGGAGCCACGTCAGTTCAGGACCGATCTGTCCACCTTTTCCATCGACCGAGTGGCAGCGGATGCAGCCAGCTTCCTGCTTCTTTGTGAAAACGATGCGGCCGGCGTCGGCATCACCGCCCTCGAGGCACTCTTGGAAACGCGCCAGCGGCGACTTCGATTCCGCCACCTCACGCTCGTGTTCAGCGAGCTTGGCGGCCAACTCAGCATGGTCGCGCTTTGCGGCCGCCTCGAACAAATCGAGCCACAATTCCGGCGGCAGCCGACCTTCGCGATAACGCTCGAATTGACCCAGCAACACCTTGTCGGCCTCGGGATCGGTCTGCGCGGCCAGCCTCGCGAGAGCGTTTTGCCGGGCGCGCATCCGTCCGTTTTTCAACACGGCAACCTCGTCAGACACGGTCCGCTCGGGACGATCTTCCCTGGTTCCATCTGCGTGCGACCAATGCAGCGGCTGTATCCCTGCAAACAAGGCGAACGCGATGAGCGCAGGAGTTGGATTGGGAAAACGGAGTGGGCTGATCAATGGGATCGGTGAGGTTGATGGCACATCGTGGGCGGCGTCCGGTTTCGGAAAACTGCACTTGTTTCAGTGCCTGAGCTTTGATTTGCGTCAACGCTTCAAGCGTCCTGCGCTTCCGGCCAGAGGATCGACCATTGGCGCTGACGCGGCCCGTTCCGAGCTGAGTTCGGAGGAGATCGAACACGGCTACCTCACCGTGCTCGCGTCCTTGCGTGGGCAACTCAACATACCCATCGCGGTCAAACTTGGGCCGTACTTCACCAACCTCAGCGGCTTCGCCCGCATGCTTGATGCGAACGGCGCCAACGGATCGGTACTTTTCAATCGCTTTTACCAGCCGGACATCGAACTCGAGACGCGCGACGTTGCGCCGAACATTTGGTTGAGCACCTCCATGGATTCGCGTCTGCCCTTGCGCTGGATCGCCATTCTGCACGGGCGCGTCGGGTGCAGCCTGGCCGCGACGAGCGGAATTCATCGTGGAGTGGACGCGCTGAAAATGCTCATGGCTGGTGCGGATGTGACGATGCTCTGTTCCGTTCTCTTGCCACGCGGGGACGCCGGCTCACATGACAATCTGTCGTCACCAAAAGGTGGAGCTACCACCGCGATCTTCATGTGGTCGGACGCTTGTCACATCGCTTCTCCGTCCACTTTGCTCCTCCGAGATCACCTCCAGAAATGGCATTTCCTCCCTTGCTCTGCCGGGTGATTTCTCGACATTCTTTTTGTATGAGCACGCCACACCGGACTACTGCGAAAATCCTGCAACATTCCACGGGTTTGGGCGCGCCGGATGCCAGTTTGGTTCGGCGCCGAGCCGGTGAATTGGCCCGCATCGCCGGGCGCGAGGAGTTCACGGATGAAGACTGGCGCCAGGCCAAGGAGGACCTTCATGGGGGGCACGATTTTTCTGACAATGGCCACGCGGAATCACGGCTGATGGTTTCCGAGCATGACATGATCGCCACGGATGTGGGCCACCACGCGGAGCGGATGCATTTTGACGACGAGCATGTGGCGGAGGAATTAATTGCGGAAGGCATGGATGAGGCCGATCACGAGCAAAGGCTGGCGGCGCGCGATCTCGAGCAGGACGAGCTCGCGGAGGAAATTTAGCCGGGGCGAGTTGATAATTCGAGCTTCAGCGCGTTGACGCCATCGCTAGAGTGCGGGCTGTGTCCGACCAACCACTTCGTCAACTCGCCGACGCCCCCGACACGCCCTTCGACATATCGTTGCGGCCGCCGCGGTTCAGCGAATTCTCCGGCCAGAGCAAGGTCTGCGAACAGCTCAACATCATGGTCGAGGCGGCGCAGCAGCGCGGCGATGTCCTCGAACACATCCTGTTGAGCGGTCCGCCCGGCCTGGGGAAGACGACCCTGGCGCACATCGTAGCCGACGCCATGGGGGTGAACATCAAGAACACCAGCGGGCCAACCATCGAAAAGGCCGGCGATCTCGCCGGTTTGCTCACGACGCTCGAACGCGGCGATGTGCTCTTCATCGATGAAATCCACGCCCTTTCTCGTGTAATCGAAGAATACCTCTACCCGGCCATGGAGGACTACAAACTCGACATCATCATCGACCAGGGACCGAACGCCCGCAGCGTCCGACTAAATTTGCCCAAATTTACCCTCGTGGGCGCGACCACGCGGGCGGGCATGATAACCGCGCCCTTGCGTTCGCGTTTTGGAATGCCACTGCGTCTGGATTACTACACGGCTGAGGAATTGCAGACGATCGTCGAGCGCAGTGCGGGCCTGATCGGTGTGGCGATCGATGACGCGGGCGCGCTCGAGATCGCGGGGCGTAGCCGCGGCACCCCGCGTATCGCCAACAATCTCCTGCGTTGGGCGCGCGATTTTGCGCAAGTCCGGGCGGGTAATCGGATCACGCGCGAGGTTGCCGACCAAGCCCTGACCATGCGGGATATCGATCGGGAAGGTCTCGACGACACCGATAAGCGAATGCTCGAGGCGCTCGTGCACAAATTCGCCGGCGGACCTGTCGGGATCAGTTCGCTGGCCGTGGCCATTGGCGAAGATGCGGGCACTCTCGAGGACGTGCACGAACCGTATTTAATCATGCAGGGCTACCTCAAGCGGACGCCTCAAGGCCGCGTGGCCATGCCGGCGACCTTTCATAAACTCGGCGTGGCACCGCCGACCCGCGAAGGAGATTTATTCAACTAGCCGCGTCGCCGCCGTCCCCGGGATTTGGCTGGTGAATATCAGAAATCCACGGAAAGGAACCCTCGAATCGGGAATCTGAAGCTTCACTAAAAGAGGCTATCGAAGATCAGATTAAGCCCACTGTAATCCTTGCCGCGGCCCCCCTGGTCATTGAGGCCCCAATGATAGGGGAGATACTCGACCTGATAACCTCCTTTGTTCAGAAATCCGAGGGCGGATGACGGGCCGTACTGGACGAGAATCCTGGGAATGCCGCCCGCCTTCTCGAAATCCGCCTTAAACCATTTGAAGATCTTCGAAATTTCCGCCCGATTCTTCCCCGGCATGAAATGGTTCAGATCCTCTCGTGCCAGCCAGGTTCGATATTCCGTTTCAATCTGCCCTTCCAACATGTCGGTTCGGTAGGCAAATCGAGGCAGTGGCGGGCAACTCCGCGCACAGCAAACCAAAGCGGCGTGCACGCGATAGCCCAATAGCGGGCGCAACGTCCCGTGCTCGATATCATCGAGAGACACTTTGGTTCCGCCAATCAGGTGCGCCTTGCGTTTGAACGAATCCGGCAGCGCCTGAATGCTTTCCGCTGGATAATTCTCCAGAATCCATCGAATCGCGAATGCGTTGTAGGCGTTGATGCCCGACGCGGCCAGTTCATTTCCACTGGCTTGCGTGCCTTGGTTCGCGAATTGGGCCAGATACTGATCGAGGGCTCTTCGATCTGCAGCATTAGCTTTCCATTTTCCATAGGCAACGAGTCCCCTGGCGTCGACATAGCGTTTAACCAGGGTATCCCAGCCGTCATGCTGAATTCCTGATGGAATCTCAACTGGGGTATAGTTGTCCCTGGCCTTCGCTCCACAAAGCGCTGCAAACACGGATAGACCCAAGAGCCACAGACGAATAGTGCGCTGGCCGCGAGAAATGGGAACGAGAGATCTCATGGGGGCGATTAGTCGTGCGTCGCGGGATTATTGGTGGGAACAGCCCGGCGAGCGAGTCTGGAAACCCAGATGGTGACGATCAGTGTCGCGATCAAGCCTGCGCTGAACAGGAGCCATTTCCACGGACCCGCTTCCATCCCGGATGCAGCCTCCCTTCCCGCGGCTCCGAGATAGACATACAGGAGCGTCCCCGGAATCATTCCCAACCAGCTTGCTCCCAAATACGGCCAAAAGCCGATGCGCGTGACGCCATAAAGATAGTTGCTGGCATTGAAGGGCAGCAACGGGCTGAGCCGCAAAAGGGCGACCATTTTCCACCCCTCCCGTCCGATGGCCTCATCGATGGCCCCGAATTTTGGATAGCGTTGGGCGGCCGCCTGAACACGATCACGAGCCAAATAGCGACCCAGGAGAAAAGCGGCGCCGGCTCCGAGAGTTGAGCCAGCGGAGACAACAAGCATTCCTCGCCACAGGCCGAAAGCGAAACCGGCTCCGATGGTCAGGATGGACCCTGGAAAAAAGAGAACCGTGGCTGTGGCATAGGCAGCAATAAAGATGGCCAGGCCCTTCGTTCCCTGCTGCTGAGCCCACTGATTGAAGGAATTCATCCATTCCGTGACCGGAAAGAAATACCACCCGGCGCTTAAGCTGATGAACAGGAGAAGAATGAGAATCAGTTTTCCCCAGCGCCTCGGAAAAGAAGGGTGCTCAATCATGACGAGCCATTTGGTACAGCCATCCGAACAAACGCCGGACTCGCGGAGTGAGTCTGGTCTTTTGATAGGCGTCACCGGTTTTGCGCGCGAGTTCAGCGAATGTCGGATAGGCGTGGATAACGCTGGATATTTGTCCCAAGCCGATGCGGTGTTTCATGGCGAGCGCGAACTCGTGGATCAAATCGCCCGCATGCGACGCGACCATGGTGACTCCCAGAATACGGTCAGTACCGCGGGCGGTCAGGATTTTGACGAAACCTTCAGTTTCATCCTCTACGACGGCGCGATCGAGATCCGGGACTGCGGAACGATAAATATCGTAGGCGACGTTCCGAGCCCGCGCCTCGTCCTCGTTCATGCCGACGCGGCCGACCTCAGGGTCGAGATAGGTGGCCCATGGAACCGTCGAGTATTCGGCTTTTTGATAGAGGAAGGAAAAGGGCATCAGAATGTTCCGCGCTACGATCCGCGCCTGATAGTCTGCCATGTGAGTGAAGTGATATGGTCCAACGATGTCACCCGCCGCGAAGATGTGAGGCTGCGACGTTTGCAACCGTGAGTTAACCTCGAGGCCTCGCGGTCCGGAGGATAGACCGGCCTTGGCCAGGTCGAGAGCACTGGTATTGGGACGACGACCGGTGGCAATGAGCAAAGCCTGCGCTTCGATAACCTCCTCGCCCCGATTGCCGCTCACCGTGAGCGAAATTCCATCCCCGGTTTTCCGAATGGATTTGGCTTCCAAATTGGTCCGGCAGCAAACGCCGTCCCGTTCGAGCAAGGGCACGATCACTTCCCCGACTTCAGCATCCTCCTTGGGCAGCAGCCGTGATCCGCGCTGAACCAGCGTAATCTTCACCCCGAGCCGCGCAAATGCCTGCGACAATTCGCACCCGATGGGACCGCCACCGAGAACGATCATGCTTCGGGGACGTTCCTCCAGTTCATCGAATATCGTTTCGTTGGTAAAATAGGGGACGTCGCTGAGTCCGGGCAGGTCCGGAACGGCCGGACTCGTTCCGGTCGCGATGACAATTCGAGCGCCGCGCAGGGTCTGGCTTCCCACTCTCACCTCATTCGGAGAATGGAAAGTCGCTTCTCCTCGAAACACCTCGACGCCCAATTGCTCGAACCGTTCCTGCGAATCATGCGGTGCGATCTGGGCACGGCGGGCTCGCACGCGTGCGACCACATCTCGAAACGAAAACTTCGGTTCGTGGGCTTGGAAACCCCACACGTCAGCCCGCCGCATGCGGTCAGCCACCCGCGCCGACGAGATAAGCGCCTTGCTCGGCACGCAGCCAAAGTTGAGGCAATCACCGCCCATGGGCCCGCGCTCGATCAGAGCAACCCTGCCCCCGAGACCAGCCGTGGCCGCCGCGACTACAAGTCCGGCAGTGCCTGCTCCAATGACGACGGCATTATAGGTGGCACTCGAATCCGAGACGGGTCCTTTCATGAATGGTGGCGACATGAAGGGTGAGGATGGACCGCGGCATGTTATTCCCGCACGTTTCTCGAGCCCCGATGCTGGATTCGTAGCGGGAATGTTTCTCAGCCAGAGAATCAACTCACCCGATCACGATCCGGGTGGCAGAACGAAAGGACGGCGTCGCCAGGTCGTGGTCTGGGGTTCAATGAAAGAGTTTCCGCAGCCGCCGTCTGAGACGATTGGCCGTCCGATTCAGATGCAGATCGGACACCTGGTCCATCCCCTCCTTGACCAAATCGGCTCCATTGCTCGCCAGAGAACTCATTTTCTGAAACGCTGGATCGGTCAATTCGTGCAGCCGATCCTGAATCTCATTCAGGAGCCGGGTGGCCCGACTTTCCTCCGGACGCGGCTGGAGCATTTTGACCAAAACTCCGAGAACCACGCCGACGCCGAGGGCAATCAAGATGGCTTGCGTCGGATTCTCCCGAACGCGTTCATCCACGGCATGAGAAAAGTTGCCGGAGGAGTGCGGCTCGGGGTCGTGTGTGTAGCGAGGATCGTTGTTCATATCATTGACGGAGAGTTGTGTTCCGGGCGCGGACAAATTCGCAAACCTTGATCAGACCGAAAAAGATCAGGAGGGGGCGGGCCATGGCAAAGGCGATGCCAACCAGCGCGCCGACGATCGATCCGACTGGCATCAGATTGATGATGAATCCGGCGCCAAACGCGCTCACCACCGCCTTCAACGGTTCGCGACGGGCAAAATCATCCGCGTCTTCCATCCAATGATCGAGAATGGGGACCGGCGCGGGCTCGTGGCTGGAAGTGGATTTCATGTCATCTCTTCATCGCGACGATGGGGATCCATGCGCGTGTAGAATTGTCTCCGAATCCGAAAATGCCGGTATCTGTCGTAAAAGGAGACCAGAGGACTTGCTTCGCCCCGGCAAGTCGAATTTCATGCGTCCGCCGAACTCATGAGCGCGAGGCATCCATTCAATAATCACTGCTCGATTTTCTCACCATGAACACATTTGTGATCGACGGATCGTGGAATCAAATCAAAGGCAGACTTCGGCAGCAATACGGCGCGTTAACCGATGATGATTTGACGTTCGCCGAAGGGAAGAGTGAAGAAATGCTGGGGCGACTGCAGACCAAACTCGGCCTTGATGGGGCTGAATTCGATTCGCTGCTGGCAAAACTCAAGGCCGGTGTCGAGGATGAGGCGAAGTCCATGAAAGTTCGTTACGCCAACGTGAAGACGAAGGCCGCTGAAATCGCCGGCGACGTAAAATTGCGCGCGGGCGAAGTGGCGGACGATGTGCGCGAGGCTGCAGCGGCCAAAGCGGATGAGTTGCGAATGCAAGCTAATGAAGCGTACAAGAACGCCCGCCTCAGAGCTTATTCCCTTCGCGAAGATGGTGAGGAATACGTGCGCCACAACCCTCGCGAAGCGCTCTTGACCGCTTTCGCGGCTGGTTTTGTTTTGGGTCTTCTCTGGCGCCGTTAACGCCTCCGCGCCGGGGCCAGAGTGATTCGACCGCGGCGGAGAAGGTCTTCGATTGCGGCGGCGGCTTCACGCGAGTTGCGGCTTGACGACGACACGGCAGAGACCAAGTCACCGAAAGTTAAAACGGCGCGTTGGGAAGTCTTCAGCTTTTTGTTCATGCGACTCTTTAGAACTGATGTCGTGCCAGGTCGGATTTACTCTGAAGATGGGGCGCAACCGGTCGCAGCGCTGTATTGATTTCGTACACCCGTGTTTCCATTTGGTACGACCTCCTCCCGGTGAATGACGACGACCGCCACATCGTCGTCATTGGCTCCACCGTCCGAACGATGCGCGTACCATTCTCTGATCTGGACCAGCAGCTTTTCGGGCGCCGTTACTGTCGCGAGTGCGTCGCAGAGGGTTTGCGGCGCGAAGCGCGTTCCGTCGCGGGTTCGCAGGCTGAAAAGGCCGTCGGTATAGAGGATTGCTGAATCACCTGGTTCGAGCTGGGTGTTCAGCTGATCGATGCGCACTCCGCGGCGCAGACCGAGGACTGTCCCGCGGGATGGAAATTCTTCCACCGACCCATTCGCGCGACGGACGAAGATCGCGGGATGTCCGGCGCCCGCGCAACTGAAAGTCCCGTCCGCAGACACGGCTGCGCAGCACGCGGTCATGAACGTGCGTCCTTGAAAGAACTCGGAAAACTCTTCATTCACACGGGCAAGGATGGCGCCGGGGTTGCGGGTTTGTTCGCAAGCATGATTGACGAGCAAGGCGGCCAGGGTGGTGAGCAGCGCGGCCGCCGCGCCATGTCCGGTGGCGTCCACCACCCAGAACAAACACTGATCTTTGCGCAAGGGCCGCCATCCCAGCATGTCACCCCCGACTTGAATCACGGGCTGAAAATGCGTCTCGACGCGCCAGCCCGGAATGTTTGGAAGGGCCGACGGAAGAAGACCCTGCTGCGTCGCTCGGGCGGAAATCAGATCGGCTTCATGATCCCTTCGCCAGCGGGCCAATTCCTGATGGCGCGACCGCATTTCCTCATTCAGAGCGCGCAAACGGAGTTGCGTCCGAATGCGGGCTTCGAGGACGGCCCGGCTCGCCGGTTTGGTCACGAAATCGCTGGCGCCAGCCGTCAGACAGCGAATCTCGTCCGCTTCATCACTATGCGCGGTCAGCATGATCACCGGCAGCTCGCGCACAGCCAGATTATCGGAGGTGCGGATGCGCTGGCAGACATCCACGCCGTCGAGTCCCGGCATTTCGAAGTCCATCAGGACGAGTTCGGGGACAGGGCCGCGATTTATCAATTCCAGGGCTTCCTTTCCGTCCGCAGCGGTCTCGACATCGAACTTCAGGTGAATGAGGGCCTTGCCGAGCATCCGGCGCGCAACCGGGTCGTCGTCGACCAGAAGAATCAAGGGCGTTCGCTCTTCAGTATGAATTCCAGATGAAGGAGCGGGAGCAGGATTCGACACAAGGGAATTTCGGAACAGGCCGTTGCGATGGCTGCATTCGTCACCCAGCCTCGAAGCTTACGCCTTTGCTTTATCGGGCCCCATCTTATCAGCCTCACGGAACCAGCGAGCGATGAGCACGTCCGTCGAAGAGTGCGCCACAATCGAGAGCGCTACCACGACGCCCACGAGGTGGAAGAGGGCGTCGGCGTTGGTCAGCCCGTGCTGGTACAGGAGCAAACCGTAGATGGCGGAGGCAAAACCTTTGGGTCCGAACCAGCTTGCGGTCACTCGTTCGCGCAAATCCAGCGAGGTGCCGATGAAGGCCACGGCCAACGCCAGAGGTCGTACAAGCAGCAGAATCAAAACGGCCAGCAGGCAGTCAATCCACGGTGTGGCGGCAAGAAACTTGGGTGACATGAGTGCCCCGAAGACGAGAAGAGCCGCCAGCTTCAGAAGCTCCGTGACCAATTCGCCAAAATGGTGGAATTCATCCCGCAAATCCGGACGGATGGTCGCCAACGTCACGCCGGCAGAAAAGGCCGCCAGATACAAGTTGGCGTGCGTAATCATCCCGAGGGAAAGCACGAGCAGCCCCACGGCGACCGAAAACAACGGCTCGTATCCTTTCGACACCTTGAAAATCCGGCTTTGCTCGATCTTTGACGCCACCAACGGAATGACGATCCCGAGTCCAATGCCGAGGCCAATTTCCTGGGCGAGCATTGGCAATTCCGGATCGCTGCCTGAACACAAAGCCAGAAAGACGAGTACCAATGGAAGGGCCGCCCCGTCATTGAGCCCGCTTTCGACATTGAGCAAGTGCCGCAGGCGACTTGGGATCTCCTCGCGCCCGACGATGGCGGCGGCGAAGACGGGATCCGTCGGACTAAGAATCGCCCCGATCAGCATCGATTCCATCCACGAGATTCCGCCAATGTAATGGCAAAGCGCGCCGATGCCGATCATGGTCAGGGGCAACCCGAGGCACAGGGCGCGACCTGGAAGATTCCAGCCGCGGCGCAAGTCGCCGAGGCTGACCTTCATCCCGTCCGTCAAAAGCACGCTGAAAAGCGCCAACCCCGCGAGGCGTTGCACGATCTCGTCGCTCGGATCGAGCACGAGGTAATTGAGCCCGCCCTCGCCGGCGACGAACCCGCCGAAAAGAAACATCACCGCGGTCGAAAGCACGCTGCGATCCGCGAATTCTGAGACGAAGACCGCCAGGATCAGGATGATCGAGAAAATAAGGAGAATGGTCATTGCTGGCCGCAGTTGTGCGGGTCAAAGAGGGCCGGCGAACGTCGTCATTCAGCGCGCAGACGTTCATTCATATATCAGGGACGGCCAGACGAGCCAAACCCAACGATTGGTGTGCGTTCTTTTACATAAAACACAATCGCACAATCACAATATGCTCTGGACCATTCTTGTTGTTCTTCTCGTTCTCTGGGCGCTCGGTTTCGGCGTCTTCCATATCGGCGGCGCTTTGATTCATCTCGTCCTCGTGATTGCACTCATCGTCCTGGTGCTGCAACTGCTGACCGGACGCCGCGTCCCCTGACCGATTTCACCCTATGGGCACTTGGTGCTCGCGAGGGGTGCCGGTTGCGATGGGAGAGGCGGATGTGGTTTATGGATCGGACTGTGCAGCGGCCGGGGTGATGGATCGTCGGAACTAAGAAGTTGGGTCGCGGGTGGTGTTGGTTTCGTTGTTGCTTTACGGTGACTCCGTTTCCATCCGCCACTGTTCGCCTTGACTCGCTTCCTGCTCATCATCCTCGCGCTCGTATCGATCCCGTTGTTCGCGGCTCGATCGACGACGGCCGCCGAACCGTCCTCGATCGAGGCGGGCGCAGCGATCTACACGAAGATTTGCGCGGATTGCCACGGGCCAAAAGGCGAGGGGAACGACGATGAATACGACGAACCGCTGACGGGAACCCGCTCGCTGACAGCGCTGACCCGACGGGTGAAACGAACCATGCCGGATGACGATCCGGGTTCTTTGTCGGAAGCGGACGCAGCGGCGGTGTCAGCCTATATTTACGACGCCTTCTATTCCCCAGCCGCCCAGGCCCGCTTACATCCGCCGGAAATCGAGCTCGCGAGACTGACGATTCCGCAATACCGCACGAGCATCGCGGATCTCATCGGTTCGTTTCGCGGAGGGTTTCAGAATCCGCCGGATGGTGAGCGGGGACTAAGGGCCGAATACTCCGGCTTTGAACCGGCGCATGCCGATTCCGAGGCCGACGGAAAAAACTCGGAACGCGAGGAAAAGAAGAAGGACAAGGACCGGACCGAGAGCAAATTTGGTCGCGTGGATCGGCAGGTGGCTTTCGCGTTTGCCGAAGGCAGTCCGAATGCCGAGACGATGGTGGCCGAGGAATTCAAAATTCGCTGGGAAGGATCTGTCTATGCCGAAGAAACGGGCACGTACGAATTCATCATCAAAACCGAAAACGGCGCGCGACTTTGGGTCAACGATCGGCGTTCCATGTTCATCGACGCGTGGGTTTCATCGGGACCGGCCGTGCGTGAGGAGCGAAAAAGCCTCTTCCTCCTGGGCGGACGAAGTTACCGAATTGAACTCGAATTCTTTAAATACAAAGAAAAGACCGCGTCGATTCAGCTTCTGTGGAAATCACCGCACGGTGTCCTCGAGGTTATTCCAGAGCGCGTCCTATCGCCGAAACCAATGGCGCCCGTGATGGTCGTCGATAATGCATTTCCGGCGGATGATCGTAGCGTGGGCTATGAGCGTGGAACGGGCGTTTCCAAGGCATGGCAGGAAGCGACGATCAAGGCCGCTCTCGCGGTGGGTGAATATGTCGAAGCAAATCTGCCCGATCTGGCCGATGCCAAAGGAGACGCTCCCGATCGACTCGAGCGATTGAAAAAGTTCAGCCGGCAGTTTGCGGAAACGGCGTTTCGCCGACCGCTCGCAGAAGCCCAGACGCTCTGGATTGAAGAGCAGTTTTCGACGGCGAAATCTCCCGAACTGGCCATCAAACGGGTGGTGCTTTTCACGCTCGAATCGCCGGGCTTTCTTTATCCAAATCTCGGCGAAAGCGAACCGCCGGACGACTACGAAATCGCCTCCCGCCTGGCGCTGACCTTGTGGGATTCGCTTCCCGACAAGGATCTTCTTCACGCGGCGAGCGAAGGGAAGTTGCGCGGGCGCGATGAAATTGCCCGGCAGGCGACCCGGATGCTGGGTGATGCGCGCGCCAAGGCGAAACTCCACGGTTTCATCGCCCATTGGCTTGAATTGGAGCGCGCCGATTCCATGGCCAAAGACCCGGCTGCCTTCCCGGAATTCAATGAATCAGTGGTCGCTGATCTGCGCACGTCATTGCTGATGTTCATCGATCACGTCCTCTGGAGCGAGGGGTCCGACTACCGGGAATTGCTCCAGGCGGACTACCTGTTTTTGAACGGCAATCTCGCCCCACTCTATGGCAAAGGCGCCCTGGGTGAAGGATTCGAAATGGTGGAATTCGACGCCAAAGAGCGCGCTGGTGTGGTCACTCATCCTTATCTCATGACGACGCTGGCACACAGCCGTTTCACCTCTCCCATTCACCGCGGCGTTTTCCTGACGCGGCAGGTCCTCGGATTCACACTCAAACCTCCGCCGATGGCGATTGCGTTTGAGGACGGCAAATTCGATCCGACATTTACCATGCGGGAGAAGATTACCGAAATGACGCGCGACACCTCGTGCATGGGTTGCCACGCGACGATCAATCCCCTCGGATTTGCGCTCGAACATTATGACGCCATCGGCCGCTGGCGGGCGGAGGACAATCGCAAACCGGTGGATCCCTCGGCCGAGCTGCAAACCGAAGACGGCACAACGGTGGTATTTAATGGAGCACGCGACGTGGCGGATTTCGCCGCCGCGAGTCCAAGCGGACATCGAGCATTTGTCCGGCAACTTTTTCACTATCTGGTCAAGCAAGACGCTGGGGCGTTTGGAAGCCAGACCCTGGAAGAACTCGTGGCAACTTTCTCTGCGAATGAATTCAACACGAAAAGACTGCTGACTGAGATCGCCTGTATTTCAGCGGCCCAAGGGTTGCCGCCGGGCGAATCGCCCAGGTTAGCCCACCAGCCATCCACACCTTGAATCTGTTATGAGTATTCTCGATCGACGCCAATTCCTCCGCCAACTCGGGGTTTCCGCCGCGGCCTGGCCGTTTCTCGCTGGTCTCCCCAACCTTACGGGTGCGGAAGTTCCGCAACGACGTCAGCGGCTGATTATCATGTTCTCGCCGAATGGCACCCTGCCGAATCAATTCTGGCCCGATCAGGAAGGTGACGGCTTTGAATTAAAACCCATCCTGAAACCCCTGGAGCCATACCGTGATCGCACGCTCATTGTGAATGGCGTTTACAACAAAGTCCGGGGCGATGGTGATTCGCACATGCGCGGAATGAGCTGTCTCCTCACGGGAAGCGAGCTCCTGCCCGGAAATATCCAGGGCGGATCCGACACGCCGGCCGGTTGGGCCAGCAGCATTAGCATCGATCAGGAGATTAAGAATTTTCTCCAAAGCCGTCCGGAAACGCATACACGCTTTGGTTCGCTGGAGTTCGGAGTCGCAGTCCCCGATCGCGCCGATCCGTGGACGCGAATGAGCTATGCCGGAGCCAATCAGCCCATCGCCCCCGTGGATAATCCGTATGAAATGTTCGGCAAACTATACGGTCAGATGAAGGACAAGGACACGCTGGTGAGTGTGCTCGACGACGTGCAGGCCGATCTCCAGCGGGTCGCGGCCCGGCTTAGCGCCCGCGACAAGATGCTCCTTGATCGTCACCTCGCCCTGGTGCGCGATCTCGAACAGGAATTGCAAAACGTGGATGCCGACGCCGCCTTGCAGCATCCGGTGCCGGAATTGGATCCCAGCGTCGAACTCGTCAACGACAACACGCCGCAGATCAGCCGCATGCAGATTGATCTCTTGGTCAATAGTCTGGCCAACGACATGACCCGGGTGGCGACTCTGCAATTCATGCGCTCCGTCGGACAGGCGCGCATGCGCTGGCTGGGGATCGAGGAAGGTCATCATACACTGTCGCACGAGCCGGACGGTAATCAGTCGTCCCAGGAGAAACTCGAACGCATCAATACGTGGTTTTGTGGCGAACTGGCCTATCTCGCCAAAAGGCTGGCGGAGACCCCGGAACCGGCCGGCGATGGCTGCATGCTCGATCATACGCTCATTGTCTGGACGAACGAACTCGGCAAAGGAAACAGCCACACGCTCGACAACATTCCGTGCGTCATCGTCGGGGGCGGCCCCGGCTTTCGGATGGGGCGCAGCGTGAAGTTCGATCAAGTCGCGCACAACCGCCTCTGGATGTCGGTCTCCCACGCCATGGGGCATCAGACCGACCGCTTTGGAAAGCTGGAGCTTTGCGAAGGCGGGCCCGTGTCCTTTTCGTAGATCCCAAGTAGCGTCCCTTCAAGCCGGAGAAACCAGTGTGGTGGTGGTTTGCCATTGGCAGTTATGACCAATGGTATGGCTGGAGGGCGCCCTTAAAGTTGCCGGGTGCCGTTTGGGCGAATGTCACGGTCACAGACTCTCCCGTGCTTGAACTAGGACACGATACGCGTGCGGCGTTGGGGGAAGAATACCGTGCATGACCTTGCCCATTGATCGAACATTCCTCTCGGGCCGATGTGAGCGGCTTGTGCGAGGGAATCACCGAAACGTGTGAATTTGAAGGGCTGGTCGGCGGTGGGTGTATCATGCCAGTCTCTGGGTCGTGCCGTCCGCCCGAATGACCCAGACCTCAATGATGGACAGCGCGCCTGGCCCGGAGACGGTCATCGATGGCGTGCGTTATCGATACTTCGCCGGGACGAGCTATCTCGGACTGGCAAGTCATCCGGAGGTGATCGAGGCCGGATGTGAGGCAATGCGGCGGTATGGGGTGCATTCGGCGACGACGCGGGCGCGGTGCGGGACAATTCCGCCAGTTGCGGCGGTGGAAGTGCGGGCGACGGAATTTTTTGGCGCGGAAGACGCCTTTTATTTTGGAAGCGGTTATGTAGCGAATCACATCATGGTCGCGGCGCTGGCGGAGGATCTCGACGCGGTGCTGGTGGATGAGGCGGCGCATTATTGTCTCGGCGAGGCGGCTCGGTTCGCCGGGGTTCCGGTTCTGACCTTTCGTCATGATGCTAGCGATGATCTCGCGCGCATGGCCGCAAAGTCTCGGCGCGTGCTGGTAATGGCGGATGCGGTCAATCCTTCAACGGGCGAGCTGGCTCCGGTGCGTGACTTTCTCGTCGCGCTCGAATCCTGCGAACGCGCAGCGCTGTTGCTCGATGATGCGCACGGGTTCGGTGTGCTCGGGGAAAACGGGCGTGGGTTGTGCGAACAGCTCGGGTTTTGGGAACGCGTCAACCGGCGTTTCGAATCGACGGGCGTGAGCTTATTCGTCTGCGGCACGTTGGCGAAGGCGCTGGGTGGATTTGGCGGCATCATTCCCGGATCGGTCGAGCTGGTCGAGCGCGCCCGGACGAAGGTGCATTTTTTTGATGGTGCCAGTGCGCCGGCCTCGGCCGTAGCGGGATCCACCGCCAAGGCGCTCGAGATCGTAATGCGCGAGCCGTCGTTGCGGGTTCGGTTGCGCGAGAATTCTGCATATCTTCGTGAGGGTTTGCGCCAGTTGGGTCTGACGGTGCCGGAGGGTGAGACGGCGCATTTCGGCGTGGTGGCTGGCGACGCTGCAAATATGGAGCGCATTCACCGCGAACTGAAAGCGCACCGAATCATGGTGCCGTATGTCGGGGCCTATAGTGGATTGCCTCCCACGGGCGTTCTCCGCTTTGCTGTCTTCGCCACGCACGAGACCAGCGATCTTGATCAGCTGCTCGACGCACTGCGCACCATATTATGAAACGACTCCTGCTCGCGTTTGTCGGCGCATCATTGCTTCCATCATCCATGCCCGCCGCGGACTATTCGTCAATCGTGCAACCACTCACTGCCGCGGTGCAGAAGGAAATGAGTGATTGGGGGATTGGCGGTGTGGCCGTGGCGTTGATCGATGATCAGGAGATCGTTTTTGCTGAGGGCTTCGGTGAAGCGAAGCGCGATTCGGTTTTTCGCTGCGGGAGCATTTCGAAACTCTTCAACGCTCTCGGCGTGATGCAGCAGGTCGAGGCCGGAAAACTTGATCTTGATGCGCCGCTGCCGACCTACGGCGCGGGCTTGCTGCCGATCAATCCGTTCCCCGGTGAGCCGCCCGTGAGTCTGCGGCAGATCCTTTGCCACCGGAGTGGCCTGCAGCGAGAGGGCGCGGTCGGTGGATACCTTGACCCGTCGGAGCCGGGGCTGGCGGCGACCGTGTCCAGTGTCCCGCCGTGCGTTCTGGTCACGCGGCCGGGCGAAAAGACGCGCTACTCGAATCTCGCGCCGAGCATCGCGGGATTCCTGGTTGGGCGCGTCTCCAGCGAAGGATTCGAGAAGTATCAGCAGGCGCACTTGCTTGGGCCCCTCGGGATGAAAAGCTCGGCCTGGACGCTGGCGACTGCGCCACGGGATCGGATCATCGTTTCACACATGCGGGTGGCGGATGGGCATGGTGGATGGACGCGTCGCGAGACGCCGCTTTTCGATCTCGGCACCATTCCCGCCGGCAATCTCTTTACCACGGCGGAGGATCTCGCGCGCCTGGTCAGCGCGTTGCTGGCCGATGATGGAAAATTGGTGAAACCCGAAACGATGGCTGAGATGTGGACACCACAGCTCACCGAGGAAGCGAAGGGGTTTGGGCTCGGATTTGTGGTCGGAGCGTTTCGAGAGCACCGCAGCATCGGTCACAACGGTGCCGTTTTTGGCCACAGTTCGTCGCTGGTTCTCCTGCCTGAGGAAAAACTCGGTGTGGTCGTGCTGGCGAATGAAGACATTGCCAATGGTCGCGTGCATGCCATCAACGACGCGGCTCTCTCCCTGATGTTGGAGAACAAACTCGGTGAAGAACCGCCGGCCTCAGTCCCTCCGGGTGACCTTCCTGACGAGTTGGCAGATTTTGTCGGCGACTATGAATCGCAGAGTTACTGGGCTCATTTCGAGATTCGAGATGGCAAACTTGCGGGCGAACTTTCGGGTCAACCGTTCAAGTTACAGCGGACGGCGGCGCTCGAATTCGATTTGAATAGCCGCATCGATGACGGTGCGAAAGTGGTCTTCACACGCGATGATTCCGGGGCGGTCACCGGTTTTTCAATTGGCATTCAGCAGTTCTCCCGAGCGCCGACAAAGCCAGCGCCGTTGCCTGAGGAATGGAAGAAGGTGCTGGGCAGCTACGGTCCGGACTTCATCCCGATCGTGATTAGCACGCGCCACGGACACCTATATGCGATGACGGAAAACATGGTCGACTACCGCCTCACGCCGATCAATCGCCGCGCCTGCGCTTTGCCCCCGGGAATGTATGTCGACGAGGAGGTCGTCTTCCTCAGTGACGCTGATGGCAGCATCCGCGCGATTGATTTTGCCAATATGGTTCTGCCGCGCCGCCCGTAGATCGCGCCGATGGAACTGCACCTCCGCGACCTCCATTTGCCGATGCGCCATCCCTTCACGATTGCGCACGGCACGACGACCGTGCAGCACAATTTGCTCGTGGAATTGCGGCAGGACGGCATGAGCGGCTTCGGCGAAGGCGCGTCGTCGCATGCTTACGAAGCATTCACCGCTGAAGCCATGCGGCGCGATCTCGAGACGGCGCGACCCGTGATTGAAGACGCTCACCTCGATGACCCGTCGGCGCTGTGGGAACAGCTGCTGCCGGTGCTCGGGCACAATCGCTTCGCCCTCTGCGCGGTGGATGAAGCAGCGCATGATCTGTGGGGAAAACTGCGGGGTGCCCCAGTGTGGAAGCTATGGGGACTGGAACTGCGCGACCTGCCGTTGAGCGACTATACCATCGGCATCGACACCATCGAGACGATGGTCGCGAAGATGCGTGAATTTGACGGCTGGCCCATTTATAAAATCAAGCTCGGCACGGCTGATGACCTGGCCATTGTCCGTGCGCTCCGCCGCCACACGGACGCCATCTTTCGCATCGACGCCAACACGGCTTGGACCGCGGAGCAGACGATTGCCATTGCTCCGGAACTGGCGCAACTCGGCGTCGAATTTCTCGAGCAACCACTGCGGGCGGATGATTGGGAGGGGATGAAGCGGGTGCGATGCGAGTCAGCGTTGCCGGTCATCGCCGACGAAAGCTGTCTGACCGAGGAAGACGTGCCGCGGTGCGCGGAATTTTTCCACGGGATCAATGTCAAGCTGACCAAAGCGGGCGGTATGACGCCGGCGCGGCGGATGATCGCGGACGCTCGTAAACTCGGCCTGAAAGTGATGGTTGGTTGCATGAACGAAAGCACTGTTGGGATCAGCGCCATTGGCCAACTGCTCCCGCTTCTCGACTACGTGGATATGGACGGCGCGCTTTTGATCGCGCGCGACGTGGCGACTGGTGTGCGGCTTGAATACGGCCGCGCCATTTTTCCCGACGAGAATGGAAACGGTGTGCAACTGATCGAGCCACCGGCATGACGACGCTCGTTACGGCTGAGAATCACGCCGCGCTGTGGGCTTTTATCGCGGGCGGTACTGCAGTTGCCATTTGGATGGAGCAACGTTTTCGCTGGGCGGCGCGTCTGAGTGCTCCCGTCATTGCGTTGCTCATCGCGATGGTACTCGCCAATACCCGCGTCGTTCCCACGTCCGCGCTGGCTTACGATTTCGTGGGTGATTGGCTCGTGCCGCTGGCGATTCCATTGCTGCTTTTGCGGGCGAACCTCCGCGCCATCTTTCGCACTGGTGGCCGTCTCCTGGTCGCTTTCCACGTCAGCAGCCTCGGCACTCTGCTCGGAGTGGCCCTCGCGGTTCTGGTGTTGCGCCGGTGGATCTCATCGCCGAATCTCGACCACGCTGCGGGGATGATGACAGGAAGCTACATCGGCGGGAGCGTCAATTTTCTCGCGGTGAAGGCGAGTTACGATGTGCAGCCTGGTGTTGCTGATCCGTTGATTGTGGCGGACAATTTTGTCATGGCTGCGATGTTTGTCGCGCTCCTGTCGATCGCCACCAGTCGCTGGTTTTGTGGACATTTTCGTCTGAGCCAGACGAATTCTGACAACTCCGTGGCGGGCTCCAATTCCGCGGCGGAGCATTGGCAACGCAAAGGCATTTCGCTCGGCGATATCTCGTGGTCATTCGCGTTCGCATTTGTCGTCGTGGGGCTGGCGTCGTGGTTGGGACACGGGATCGCCGTACTTTTTGGTAATGCGTCCTTAAGCGGTGGGGGGCAAATCCTGAGCGTGCTGTTGACGAACCGCTTTGTCCTCATCACGGGCATCACGCTCACGCTGGCGACTTTTCTGGCGGGCCCCCTCGGGAAGATTCAAGGGTCCGAGGAACTCGGAACGTATCTGCTGTTGCTGTTTCTCTTCACACTTGGCCTGCCGGCGGACCTCGTTGGCGTCCTCACCAACGCGCCGTTGTTCTTCGTCTTCTGCGGCATCATCGCCATTGTGAACCTTGGGTTCACTCTCATCGTCGGTCGCTTGTTTCGTCTGCCGCTCGAGGAATTACTCATGGCGGTGAACGCTAATCTCGGTGGTGCTCCGAGCGCTGCGGCCATGGCCATCAGCGCCGGTTGGCCCCGTCTCGTTCTACCGGGGGTGCTGGTGGGAATCTGGGGTTACGTCATCGGCACGCCGATCGGCGTGTTGGTGGTCGAATGGATGCGAAGGTAAATTCCCGAGTCGCTTGACGGATTGGACGGGCGGCTTTGGTCAAGATGGCGGCCCTCATGGTTGCTTCATAAAATCCGCTTGTTGCCGAAAATACTTCAGCCATCCGCCCACGAGTTCTGAGGTTATCGTCTTCTCGGTCGTGGCATCGTAGTCGGCAATCGTTTTTCCCCAGTAAAAGCTCATGGCACCCGCGGTCATGGATTTTGCGCGTTTGAGGAAGTCATCCATTTCTTCGAAGGTGCAAGTGAGGGGGAACGTTTCCTCGATCACCAACGGCTTGCCAAATTCGTAAACCTTCAACGCCGTCAGCGCCTGGTCCACTTCACCTTTCTTCGGGTAAACGTGGATGCTGACAAAATCGAGGCTCCCGCTGACCTCCGGTGCATAGAAGATCGGCTTGGCGTTGGGCCAAACGAGCGCCCACGGGATGACTCCAACGGTGATCAGATGTTCGCGATCCTCCGTCCGGATGGCGGCAGTGAGTTTTTGCACCCACCCCTTAATGATCTCGATCGACTGCCGTCCGGCGGGGTCAAGGGTCAGCCGCTGCACATAACATTTTCCGTCGATTTCGCCGGCGACCCACCCCTCGTCCTTCTTTCCATCAATGATCGGCTCGTTCATCAGGTCGTAGCAAAATACAGCGCTTGAATCCCGACACGTCTTCGCGATGGCAGACCAGAAGTGCGCTTGCACGGCCCAGCGCGCAGATTCATCCATGCCATCGTACCAGGGGGGAGTTTCGTCGCGGAGGTAGCAACCAAGACCGGTGATATCGAGATACAAACCCGTCTGTTCCGCCAATTCGAGGAGGCGTCGCAATTGTGCCAGCGATGCTTCGTTCGGAGCATCCGGAGCCTTCATGAATTTCCCGACCTGAAGATGGATGCGCACGACATTCGCCCCGAGGTCTTTCATTTCCTGAAAGTCGCTCCGAACGGTGTCCCATTCGTCGATCCAATAGTCTTCGAGCAGACGCGCGGTTGGGCTCCGGCTGTCATGATCATAGTTCACGCCCCACACGCGGAACGGTCGACCGGATTTCGCGAGCACAAATGATTTACCATCGGAGCTCACGCGCACTTGCTCCAAAGCGGCCGATGGTGTCACGGCGAGGCAGGCCAGCAAATGCGCCGCGAGCAACGGCAGGGGAATTCGGGAAGCGAAGGCGGGGAATTTCATCTCACGGCGATGGGCCATCGCTTATCACCCATGCGACGCTGATTCAACGTTCCGCACCTATGCGCCGGATGATCGTGAAATGCGTACTTCCGGTCGATAGGTGATGCGGACGAGCAGATCGCCGCGGCCGCCGCGCGGCTTGGGCAGCCCCTCACCGGCGATTTTAAGCAATTCGCCACGGGCGACGCCTCGGGGAATTTCCAGGCGGAGATAGTTTCCGCTGACGCCACGCAATGATTCCGTGCCGCCCCGCGCCGCGCGCTGGGAACTGATGCGCAAATCGCAGCGAAGATCCGACCCCCGCACCTTAAAGCGGTGATCGGACCGCGCGCGGACCCGCACCTTCACCCAACCGCCATCGAATGGATCAAGGCGCGGCACTTGAAACCGCGCACCCGGCGCGGTCGCCGGCGGAATGCTGAGTTCGTAAATCTCGAGACCATCGGGATTGGCGGGGTCGTTGACTTTGATTTGCAAATCGGCTCCGCGCAAAAACTCGTCGGGCCGCAGAAAGACGTCCTGCGCCACATCCCGCTCGATTCGGCCGCCGCGTGCGGGTGCCGATCGTCCCTCAGCCGCAGCCAAGATCCGGTCGTAACCCCGGCGTTTTTCAGGGTCGCTCAGCGTTTCATAGGCGGCATTGAGTATTTGCGTCCGGGAAACCGATTCGCGTGAACTGCCGTTCAAGTCCGGATGATGCTGCCTGGCCAGAACGCGGTACGCAGCCCGGATTTGCGCACTGCTACACCGTCGATCGAGACCGAGGGTGGCGTAGTGATCTGGAACATCTTCGGTCAACGGCCGTAAAGGTAGCAACCCGGCGCCTGGCGTGCCAGCACGTTTGCCACCTGTCACCGCAAAAGCATGGACGGAAAATAATCCAAGAGGTTCTTAGACATTTGCCGAAATGCTGCGATCAGTGCGGATGAAATCAATCAGTGCTTTTTCGCGTCGGGGTCCAGATCGTGTTGCCGAGGAGCTGGCAACCGTGCTGTCAAGCAAGACAACCTTCGAGTTCAAAGCGCTGTTTACCGTGGTCCACACGAACCTCAAAGCGCGCAATGCCGCGAGTGGAGGTGAGGAAATGCTGCGGTTGCGGGCTTACGAGAAGCTGCAAAACCTGGTCCAGGCGGGTCTGGTCAAGAAAGTGGGCAAGGAATATCGCGGAGTCATTGCCGGCCTCGCCACCTATATGGAAGCCGCTGCCGAGCAGAATGCGGAATTTGAAGCGCGCAAAGTGGAGCGACTGGCCGCGAATTCGAAATAGTCGTTCATGGCCAAGCCCAATTACCAATTCGAAAAGCGTCGGCGGGATCTCGAAAAGAAAGCCAAGAAAGAGGAAAAGCGCCGGAAGAAACTCGAGCCCGAGCCCGAGCCCAAGTCCGCGGTGGAAACGACCGTTGATCCATCGGGGCCTTCGACATCGAATTGAGGCGAATGACAGACCAGCCTTCGGCGCCCCCGATTACCAAGGGTATCGTGAAACTTGCGCGACAGATTGACGCGTCTAACCAGACTGAATTTGTGCCTGTCCAGCCCGAGGGAAATTGCCAGCCAGGGCGTTGCTTTGACAATGTCGATGCCATCGTCCGGCAATTTGGTGGCTCGACGCAACACGGCTGGTCGATGCGTGAACGGCCGTCGGTTTTCGTCGAAGCTGAGTTTCACGCCGTGTGGCGCCGGCCGGATGGAGCTTTGATCGACGTGACGCCGCGGACTGATGGTGCGGCGGGAATTCTCTTCCTTCCGGACTCGCGCGCGGTATGGGAGGGCGAAGACGTAGAGCCGCGCCGGATGCAGTTGCACGAGCAGCCGTGTTATTGCGGCAGTCAGATGCCGTTCAAAATCTGTCACGGACTGGCCGACGACTAGGCAGCGCGACGACCGCGTGCGTTTCCATCCGCCCGTTGGGCGGCCCCCTGGTGCACAACGCGAGCAATTCAAGCGTAGGAGCGCTCCGGGAAGGGCGCCTTCTCTCCATTTGTAGTTCTATCAACCCAACATTCGACAGAGTTCGCCATGCCTTTTCGTTCACTCGGTCTCGGAGACCCTATTTTTCAAGCCATTCAGGAAGCCGGTTACACCGAGCCGACACCGATTCAGGCGGCGGCCATCCCGGAGGTACTCGCGGGGCATGACCTCATTGGCATTGCCCAGACCGGGACGGGGAAAACGGCGGCCTTTACGCTGCCGATCCTGACCCAAATGGCGGCGGGGCTCGGAAACGGTCGACAGCGGGGGACGCGAACGCTGGTGCTGGCACCCACGCGCGAGCTGGCGGTGCAGATCGAGGAAAACGTGCGTATTTACGCGAAGCACTTGCCGTTGACGATGGCCACAGTATTCGGCGGGGTTGGCGAACGTCCGCAGATCAATGCGCTCCGGTCGGGTACCGACATCATCATCGCGTGTCCAGGCCGTCTGCTCGATCTCATGCAACAGCGGTATGGCGATTTCTCCGGGCTCCGGCATCTGGTGCTCGATGAAGCTGACCGGATGCTCGACATGGGATTTCTCCCTTCCATTCGAAAGATCGTTAAAGCGCTGCCGCGGAAACGCCAGACGCTTATGTTTTCCGCCACGCTTTCCCGCGAAATCGAGGCGCTGACGCACGAGTTCCAGCACGCGCCGAAGACGATCCAGATCGGACGGCGCGCTAATCCCGCGGAAACGGTGACGCAGCTTGTTTATGAAGTGCCATCGCATTTGAAGCCCTCGCTGCTCGCCCATCTCCTGATCGATCCGGTAATGGACAGCGTTCTCGTTTTCACCCGGACCAAACACGGCGCCGACAGGGTGGCGCGAAAGCTCGAGGGTCTCGGCATCAAGACGGGCACCCTTCATTCGAATCGATCGCAAAACCAGCGGCTGCGGGCCTTGCAGGAATTCAAGGCCGGCACGGTGCGCGTGCTCGTGGCCACGGACATTGCCGCCCGCGGGATCGACGTGGACGGCATTTCGCACGTGGTAAACTATGATTTCCCCATGCACGCGGAGGACTATGTGCATCGTATCGGACGCACCGGGCGCGCGTTGGCGATTGGGGACGCCATTAGTTTTGTCACCCCAGAAGATCACGGGTCGTTGCGCACGCTGGAACGCTTTATCGGACGCGGAATCGTCCGGAAAGTGGCGGAGGAATTCGACTACAAAGCGTCCGCTCCGCCGTCGCGTGTCGAGCCACGGCAGCGTCCCGCGCGAAGCGATCGCGGGGTGACGAGTGCCTCCGACCGCGGGCGATTCCAGCCCGGCGGGCGCAGACGTTCCGGTGGGCGTCCGCAGGGCCGGCGGGGCTTTTGAAGACCGCAACAATCCGTGCGAATCTTTTCGCGGAAACCCATGCGCAAGCTGGCTGGGCGAGGCCAGGATGTGCTTGAGTTTCCCCATATATGCCGACTCTAATTTCACAACCAACGCAAATTGAAGCTGCTGGAAACAAACCAAAGTTCATCCAGGAATTTATCGGACGGGTAAATTCGGGGACTCAGCAGTTGAGCATCGCGAAAATGAAAAGTCCTTCCGGCTGGACGGAGCCGGGCCAAACGCCGGATTTCGTTGAGTACACGGTTGTGCTTGCGGGCGCGCTGCGAGTGGAATTTCGGGATGGCGTGCTGGACGTTGTGGCCGGGCAGGCCGTGATCACATATGCCAACGAGTGGGTACGTTACAGTACGCCCTGTCCCGACGGAGCGGAATACGTCGCCATTTGTCTCCCGGCATTTTCACCGGAAAACGTTCATCGGGACAGCTAGCCGCTCCGGGATTTTGTCGGACCCCGAGCCAAATCACGTTGGTTGCCATTCGTCATTCCGCTCTTCAAACCGACATTCGATAAGCGATTGTTCCGCCCCATGATTTCCGCCGATGCTGCACTTTTATCCGCCAAAGATGTTCGCCTCACGTTCGGCCATCAAAGGCTTCTCGACGGCGCGACGCTGGCCGTCGCACCCGGAGAGAAGGTGGCATTGGTGGGGAGAAATGGCTGCGGCAAGACCTCGTTGGTGCGGATTCTCGCGGGGGAAAACGAAGCCGACGGTGGCGAGATTTCCCGGCGCCGCGGATTGCGCATTGGCTACCTGCCGCAGGAGTTTGAACTCGAGGTCGCGAAATCCGTGGAGGAGAATATTCGCGGTGGAGCGGCGGATCTGACGGAATGGCTGCGGCGCTATGAAGCGGGCGAAGGTTCGGAGGCGGAACTGGCCGGGTTGCACCACGACATCGAGTTGGCGGAGGGATGGACGTTCGACGCACGAATCCAGGCGATCGCCGGTGCGATCGGTGCGCCACCTCTGCACGCAGCGGTGGATTCGCTTTCCGGAGGAGAAAAGCGGCGTGTGGCCTTGTGCCGGGCGCTGGCTGGCCAACCCGATCTGCTGCTCCTTGATGAGCCGACCAATCATCTCGACGCTGAGTCGATCCGCTGGCTGGAAAGTTTTTTGCGCGCGTTCCCCGGTGCCGTTATTTTCATCACGCACGACCGCTATTTTCTGGACGTCATCGCGACTCGAATCATCGAGCTTGCCGACGGGCGCTGCTTTTCACACGCGGGAAACTACACGAACTATCTCGAAGACAAGGCGGTCCGGCAGCAGGTCGCTGAGCAGTCGGAGCGCCGCCGTCAGCGTTTCATTCGTGCAGAATTGGAGTTCGTACGCGCCGGGGTGCGCGCCCAGCGCTCCAAGTCGCGGCTCCGCCTCGATACGTTTTACGACGTGGCCGGCCTTGAAGCGCCGCCCGAGGAACGCGAAATGGATTTGCTCATTCCGCCGGCGCCCGACCTCGGCAATACGGCTGTGGAACTCGACGAGGCCGGCGCGTGTGTCGGCGATGCTCCGGCGAGGCGCTGGTTGTTTCGCGGACTTTCATTTTCCCTCCAACCGGGCCAATGCACCGGTGTCGTCGGACGCAATGGAGCTGGGAAAACGACCTTGCTCAGGCTCTGCCTCGGAGAGCGCGAACCGGATGAGGGAACCGTTGCCATTGGCAGACGGGTGGTGGCTAATTATGTCGATCAGGCCCGGATGCAACTCGATGGTTCGGGCACGGTGATGGCCGAGGTCGAGGATAGCGCCGGCGTTGTCAATTTCGGCGGGCAGTCCCTGGGTGTGCGCTCCTATTTGCGTCGTTTCCTTTTCTCAGAAGAGCGGGTCAATGAACGGGTGGACCTGCTCTCGGGAGGTGAGCGCGCCCGCCTTATGCTGGCCAAAGTCTTGAAGCGCGGTGGCAACGTGCTCGTGCTCGATGAACCCACCAATGATCTCGACCTCGGCAGCCTTCGCATGCTGGAGGAGGCGCTGGTGCATTTTTCCGGATGCGTTGTGGTGGTCAGTCACGATCGCTATTTCCTCGATCGAGTCTGCGATCAAATTATCGCGTTCGAGGATGAAGGCGTCTTCGTCCAGCCCGGAAACTACTCCTATTACCTCGAGAAGAAGCTGGAACGGGATGCCATGGCCGAGCGGACATTCGCGGCGGTCCAAATTACGCAACCGCGCGAATCGGCGGGACGGAGTGCGAGGCCACGCAAGTTGACGTTTCGGGAACGTCAAGAGTTGGACCAGATGGAGGAGGCAATTCTGCGCGCCGAAGCGAAGGTCGTGGATCTCGAAAAGATGCTTAACGATCCTGAGTTTTATTCCAGTCGGGCGGCGGAAGCGGCAACGTTGGCAGCCGAACTTGAAGGAGCACGGACGAAGGTCGCGGAACTGTATGCGAGATGGCAGGAACTCGAAGCGATCGCAAGCTGAGTTCAGGCCACTCATATTTACCCCGTACCGTTCGATCCTGAAATCTCCGCCCGTGCAGAATTGTTTTGACGTGCGAATGGGCGATGTTCCGTCGCTAAATGCAAAAACCCGCTCTGGAGGGAGCGGGTTTTGCAACGGATTGAGGCGCAGAAATTAGAAGATCACTTCGACGCGGCCACCGGCCCACCAAGTATTCCAGTCGGTCCCGGGAGGGGGTGCCGAAAGGTGGTTCATATAGTTTACTTCGGGAACGACGCGGAACGTCTCGGTGACATTCCAGACCAGTTCGGTGCCGATTTGTATATGATTCCAGCCGTCCAGCCCCTGGCCGTTTTCCTGCGCTCGATCGAGGAAACTGTAGGAAACACGGAAATGGGGGTTCAGCGCTACTTTTACGAAGTCCTCGCCACCGCTGGTGACGCCCGTCTTGTAGTCGGTGACCTGGTGCGTGGTTTCCTTAATGAGCGGAATGTATCCATCGATCTTGAACTCGAGGTATCCGCCTTCGGTGTCATAGCGATTCGTCGTCAGCAACGTGTCTCCAGAATCTCCCCAGTTATAGACGGTCTGATAGTAAACCAAACGCGGTTTGATATAGGGTATCATGTTCGTCGAAATCTCACCATAGATCCGGTCGAACATTTCGTCGCCGGTGCTGTTGAGCCGGGTTGTAACCTTCTTGCCTCCGTTGAGGAGCAGATCTTCCGGTTTGTCGGCGCGAATGGGGATGGCGGGACCGGATGCCGTTGGAGCATTCAAATAGGTCTTGCTCAACTGCGTGACGAGATCGCGAGCATCCTCGCTGGCATAGAATTCCTGCGTCGTAGAAACGCTGGTGGAATCGCGGTCGATGTAAAAGAAAATGTTGCCGACGGCTACTTCGACGGGGCCAAAGTCATGACGGTATTCGACGTAAGCATCGATCTCAGTGAACCGGTTTTGGATTGCCGTGTTCGTGGTTTTGATGCGTGTAATCTGTTGCGGAACTCCACCCGACATTTCGCCATAGGTCGGAAGATCTCGCGCAATGATTGCGTTTACATCCTGTCGCGTCACCGGGGCGCCGAGAATATTGAAATTTGTCGTCAGGAAGTCCACGAGATCATCCCCGCTGATGGCGGAATTATTTGGGAAGGCCCGGTTGTAAGCGTTTGTGATGGCCGCTTGTTGCTGCGGCGAAGCCAGCGTGCCTGGGCCATTTCCGGTGGAAACGCGACCCTGCGGGCTGAAATCCGATCCTCCGGAGCGATTGATGTCTCCGGCCTGCACGGCGCCACCTCCTGATTCGCCGATACGCTCGGAACCGGGAACCTGGGCTGAACCCAGCTGGGAGCCAGCCCACATGCCAAAGGTGAAGGTGCCACCTTCCCAAGGCTGGAAATGAACTCGAGCTTCGGACCAAATCAGGCCGTCGCTGCCCGGCGTGAGGTTCGTGCCGCGGAAAATATATTTCGACCAGTAACCCGCGCTGACGCTGCCGCCAAACGTGGGAGCGGGTGCTTCGATTTGAGGCTGTTTATAACCGGTATCGGCGACTTCCTGTCCGCCGTAAGCTGAACCCGCGAGAACGCCGGAGACGGCGAGCGCGAGCATGGGAATCATTCGAATCGGTTGGGTCATGATTGTGAACTTGGTTTCGGTGGGTGTGGTTGGGCCGGCACGCAGGCTGCGTGCCGAGTCGCTTGTGAAAAATATTGAGGGTCACTGTCAATTTCCAATTTCAGCAAGCGCTGATCCCAAAAACCTCTGGAGCAACAGACCTTGGTCGGGTTTTACCGACTTGGGGAACGCCGGCGACGGCACATCAATTGCTTTCAGAGTGATTGCTGAACCCCATCGTCTATGAGTCCCGACCCCGCCGCTGCGCTCACCGTCCTCTCCAAGGGCGGGGACGAATCGGTGCCGGGCCATCTACCGATTGATCCGATGCCACGAAAGGTGCTCGTCCTGGAAGACGATACCAACTTTCAAGCAACCGTTGGGCGCTTTCTGACCGCCAACGGGTTTGAGGTCGTTTCGGTCCCGAATGGGGCGGAAGGCGTTCCCGAAGTCCTCACCAGCGATTTCGACCTGATCCTCTGTGATGTGCGAATGCCGACATTGCCGGGAGACCAGTTCTACCGCGCTGTCGAAGAAAACCGCCCGCACCTCTGCAAACGTTTTGTATTCATGACCGGCTATCGGCACGATTCCAAAATAAGCGAATTTGTCAGCGGAACAGGTGCCGCCATGCTCATTAAACCCTTTCCGATGGACGATCTCCTGGAACTGATCGCGTTCATTGAATTACGAGGACGCTTGATGGCAGCTTGACTTTATCGATGCAACGAATCTTCTATCGCGTGCCAGTTTGTTGCCCATGAAAATTTTGGTCTCTGACGACGATCGCGCATTCGCTGAATATTTATCGGCTCTGGTGACAGTATGTGGGCACCAAGTGGCTGCGACCGTGACCGGAGGTGGATTGGCCACGATGCAGGCGTATCAGGAATTGCGGCCCGACCTGGTGCTCCTCGATGTCATGATGCCAAAGTTCAACGGCTTCACCGTGTGCCAGCAGATGATCAGCCGCGATCCCGAGGCGCGCGTGATTTTGATGTCCGGGCTGGTCCAGTCCGATTACCCGAGCGTCTCGACCTGCGGTGCCGTTGGCTATTTGCACAAGCCCATCATCCTCGATGAATTGCGGGCGACGCTTGATCGCGAGGAAGCGATCCGTCGGCTGGCGGCCGCGTAGGGGACAGGCGGCCGCGGTCGTGGGCGCTCCCCGGCGCAGTTCGCCCGTTCGAACTTAAAGTTCGACGATTTGCACGGAGCTAATATCGGATTCCGTGAGCAGTTCCTGAACGAGCGGCTCGCTGGGCACGGAATCAAGATTCAGCACGGTCAGCGCCCGGCCCCCAGCTTCATTCCGGCTCAGTGACATGCTGGCGATATTGACGCCGTGCTTGCCAAGCATCGTACCCAATTGCCCGACGATGCCCGGCCGATCACGATTTTCCAGCACGCAGAGCACGCCCTGCGGACGCGCTTCGACGTGGCGACCATTGATCATCACAATGCGCGGCATGGCCCCGAAAAAGGTGCCAGCGACCGATGCCCACCCGGTTTCTCCGGCGGCCGTGAGTTCGATGAGTTCGGCGAAATCGCCCAACGCACTCTCGCGAGACTCTGTCACTTTGAGCCCGATCGTCTCGGCGAGAGCCGGGGCGTTCACTACATTCACGTCGCCTCCGCCCGCCTTTTCAAGGAAGCCCTTCAAAATCGAGCGGGTAATCGCGGTGGTATCCACGTCGTTGATCTTGCCGCTATAGTTAATATTGAGGCCGTCGCATCGTTTGGCGGCAATCTGCGAGAGAAAGCGGCCCAGCTTTTCCCCGAGTTGGAGGTGTGGTCCGATGATCGACAAGGTCTTCGCATCGATGCTGGGCATATTGACCGCATTGCGGATTTCGCCATCGATCAGGGCGGCGCGAATCTGCTGTGCCACTTCGATGCCGACGCTTTCCTGAGCCTCCGCCGTGGAGGCGCCGAGATGCGGCGTCAGCACGATATTGGGCGCGTCGCGCAACGGCGAGTCGGCCGGAAGCGGTTCCGCTTCGAAAACGTCGAGGGCGGCCGCCGCCACCTGGCCATCTTTCAGGGCCTGGGCCAGCGCCGCTTCATTGACCAGGCCACCGCGGGCGCAATTGACGATCCGCACCCCTTTTCGGGCGATGGCGAGGCGCCGCCGGTCGAGCATGTCTTTCGTCTCCGCAGTGAGCGGCATGTGCATCGTAATGAAGTCCGCCTGCGCCACGATATCGTCCAGATTCTCGAGTAGTTCTACCTGCAGCGAACGCGCGCGGCTGGCCGAAAGATAAGGATCATAGGAAAGCACCCGCATGCCAAACGCCATCGCGCGGCGCGCCACTTCCGTCCCAATGCGGCCCATGCCGAGGATCGCCAGCGTCTTGTTGTAGAGCTCAACGCCTTCGAAAGTCTTGCGATCCCATTTCCCGGCCTTCATCGAAGCATCCGCAGCGGGAATCTTCCGGGCCATCGACATCATGAGAGAGAACGCATGCTCCGCCGTCGAGATGGTATTTCCGCCCGGTGTATTCATCACGATGACGCCGCGCTTCGTTGCCGCATCGACGTCGACATTGTCCACGCCGACACCCGCCCGCCCAATCACCCGCAGATTCTTTGCCGCTTCGATGACGACCGCGGTCGCCTTGGTCTGGCTGCGCACGACCAGGCCGGCGAACTCGGGAATCACGGCCAGCAATTCGTCGGGTTTCAGTCCCGTCTTCACGGTGACGTCGAGGAACCCCCCGGTGGAGAGTTCCGCGATCCCGCGCTCTGAGATGGGGTCGGCGACTAAGACTTTCGGTTTGGACATGGCTGGGAAAAAAAGAGCGGTGATTCTCGGCGGCGCCGCCGGGAGGGCAACGCATTTTCTTGTGCAATTTTCGGTGACCTGCGCCACCGCACGTCGATTTGTCCCTGCTTGCCACACCAACGGGCAACCGCTTCCCTGCAGCTCACATGAAACGTTCCGCTTTCCTCCTCGCCTCCTTGCTGGCCCTGTTGGCGCTGCCGGCATTTGCCGTCTCGGAGCCGATCCTGCTCTGGCCAAAGGGTGCGCCCGGGCCAAAAACCGAATTACCTCCCGAGGCGGACACTACGAAGCCCAACGATAATCAGGTTGCCGGAAAACCGCTCATCCGTCTCGGCAATGTTACGGCCCCCTCGATCACCATTTATCCTGCCCCGAAGGACAAGAATACCGGCGCTGCCGTGCTGGTGTGTCCTGGCGGTGGGTACAGCATTCTCGCCATGGACCTCGAAGGTACCGAAGTTTGCGAGTGGCTGAATTCGCTCGGCGTCACCGGCGTGCTTTTGAAGTATCGCGTGCCGCGCCGGGCGGGCGATGAACAGAACCTTGTTCCGTTGCAGGATGCACAGCGCGCGCTCGGTTTCATCCGGCATCACGCGAGCGATTATGAGATCGATCCCGGGCGCATCGGAGTGCTTGGTTTTTCAGCCGGAGGGAATCTGGCGGCGAAACTGTCGAACCATTTTGACAAGCGACTTTATGGGAAAGTCGACGACGCGGACGAAGCGGATTGCCGGCCGGACTTCTCTATCCTGATTTACCCGGCGTATCTCACGAACCCTGAGAAACCCGAGGAGTTGAACTCCGAAGTTCCCGTAAGCGCGAAGACGCCCCCCACGTTCATGGTTATGGCGCAGGACGATCCGGTAAAAGTCGAGAACGTCATCTACTACTACGCTGCCCTGCAAAAAGCCAAGGTGCCGGCAGAACTCCATGTCTATCCCACGGGCGGTCACGGATACGGACTGCGTCCGACCGATCAGGACGTGACGCGCTGGCCGGACCGGGCGGCAGACTGGATTAAATCACAAGGACTTCTTCGGCCAACGGAGCAGTAGGCCGTAGCGAATTCGCAATTCACGTCCCGGCTTTCCAGGCAAAATTGGGTCATCACACTTCCTGGCCATGAATTTTCGTTTCCACAGCACGCTGGCTGCCATCGTGGTCGTCTGCGCCCTCGCTGCTTTTGGCGAGGAGCCCTTTTCGTTTGAAACCACTCCGGGCCATCTGCCCAAGGACATTGTTCCAAAGCGATATGCGATTCGGGTCGAACCCAGCCTCGAAAAAGGGAGCTTCCGGGGAAATGTCGAGATCGACATCAACGTGCGAAAGCCGGTCCGGCAAATCGTCCTGCACGCGAAGGAACTGACGATTGAAAAAGCGCACTTGGCCGGAAGCGAGGCACTCCTCGAACCAAAGCTCGACCCCGCAGCGGAAACGCTCACGTTATCCGTGCCAAAAGAATTGCCCGTGGGTGCTGCGCGGCTGGTGATCGAATTCTCGGGCAAGCTCTCCGAGCGACCCCAGGGCCTTTACATCACGCGATACCCGACAGCGCAGGGCGAACAGCGCGCGCTGATCACGCAGTTCGAAGCCACCGACGCGCGGCGCATGTTTCCCTGCTGGGACGAACCGGTCTTTCGCGCAACCTTCCAACTCACAGTCGTCTTCCCGGCAAAGGACAACGCGGTCTCGAACATGCCGATCGAACACGAACAGGCGCGCGCAGACGGTTTGAAGGAGGTCGCCTTTGCGGAGACTCCATCCATGCCGAGCTATCTCCTGGCGCTTTGCACCGGGAAGTTCGAAGTCATCGAAGACGAGATCGACGGAATCAAATTGCGGGTCTTTACCACCGAAGGAAAACGGGAGCAGGGCCGCTACGCCATGGAGGCGACCAAGTTAATTCTGCCCTATTTCAATGAATACTTCGGTGTTAAATATCCACTGCCGAAGCTCGATCAACTCAGCTTTGCCAGCACGGCTGCGGGCGGCATGGAAAACTGGGGCTGCATTATCTACACGGACACCGCGTTGCTCTATGATCCGGCGACCAGTTCGCAAAGCACGAAGGAGCGCGTGTTTGAAGTGATCGCCCATGAGATCGCGCATCAATGGTTCGGCGACTACGTCACCATGGCCTGGTGGGACAACCTTTGGCTCAATGAGGGGTTTGCCTCGTGGATGGGCACCAAGGCGACCGATCATTTCAATCCCGAGTGGAAGTCGTGGCTCCGGGCGGCCGACGAGAAGGAATGGGCCATGCGGCTCGACGCGCGTTTAACCACTCATCCCATTCAACAGCCGATCACCCGCGAGTCGCAGGTAAACGACATTTTCGACGCAATTACCTACAGCAAAGGCCAGGCTTTTCTCCGCATGCTAGAGACATGGCTGGGTGAGGAGCCGTTCCGGGACGGCTTGCGGATCTATATGAAACGTCATGCTTACTCGAATGCCACCACCGCTGATCTGTGGGCGGCCCTAAGCCAGGCGTCTCGCAAACCCGTGGCGAAAATGGCAGCGGAATGGACGGAACAACCGGGATTCCCAATGGTCAATGCGACCCTCGAAGGCACCGAGTTGCATCTCGATCAGGAGCGATTCACGGTCAACCAAAAGGACTTCAAACCGCTGATGTGGAGCATTCCCATTGCGACCGGCTGGCCATCAGAAACGGAGTCTGGTCCGCTGCTCTTTCTGCAAAACAAAAGCGCCGCCTTTCCGATTCCCGGCCTCAAAAACGGTGTCATTAAGCTCAATTGGGGTGACACCGGTTACTATCGTACTGCGTATGGATCCGGGCTGTTTGCCCGCCTTGTCGCGGAGATTTTGGATCTACCGGAAGCGGATCGGTTGAACCTCGTCAACGATACCTGGGCCATGGTCACGGCGGGTCGGGAATCGATGCAAACCTACCTGAACCTTATCCAAAATCTGGAGGGTGAAACGAGCTATGTCGTCGTGCACAAAATCGTGGCCACGCTCGGAGAAATTGATTTTCTGGCGCGCGAAACTCAGGACCGCGAGCTCTTCCAGCAGTGGGCGGTCAAATATCTGCGGCCGCAGTTGCAGCGCCTCGGAACCACGCCGAAACCTAACGAATCACCGCTGGATTCCCTGCTACGCGCGTCGCTGATCAGCACGCTCGGAAAGTTTGGCGACGACGCGGTGATCCGGGATTCGCGCCAGCGTTTCCAAGCGTTCCTGGTCGATCCATCCACCCTCACTGGGGACCTGCGCAGCGCCTTCCTGTTCGTGGTCGGACGGCACGCCGACGATGATACCTACGAGGCCCTCCATCGCCTCGCTCGCGCTGAAACATCCACCGAAGAAAAGCGCCGGCTCTATGGCGCTCTCGCCGCATCGCTCGATCCGAAACACGCGGGTTGGACCCTCGCGCTGTCGATCACGAACGAACTTCCACCCCAAGGCGCGACCAAACTCGTGCAGGCGGTCGGTGACGATGGCGAACAGCCCGCTGCGGCTTGGGATTTCGGCAGGAAACACCTGGAAACACTCACGGCCCTTTTGCCTTCGATCCGGAGCTACGGCTACGCTCCATCCCTCTTCACCTCCTTCACGGATGAGGCGCGCGCGGAGGAACTGGCGGCCTTCGCTCGTGAACACCTTCCGCCCGAGGCGGAATATGAAGTCGCGAAGGCGATTGACGAGGTCCGGTTTAAAGCGGAGATGAAAAAGCGCGTGTTGCCGGAAATTACCGCTTGGTGCCGCGCGCACCTTTAGCCATATAGCCGCTCCGAACTGTCAGGGATCGATGGAGTTCGAAATCACTCACGTCACTCATTATCGTTATACGCAACCGGCGGCTGAGGCCTACGGAGAGGCGCGCCTGACCCCGTTGACGCTACCTTCGCAGACCGTCCTGAGCCATCGGGTGACGATCGATCCCGTGGTCCCGACGTCCAATTACGACGATCATTTCGGCAATCGCGTGGCGTTTTACTCGCTTCCGTTTCGGCATCGAAAACTGGTGCTCGAGAATCACGCCGTGGTTCGCACGCATCCAGTCCCCTTGCCGACCGAGGCCCTCGCCTTGAGCATCCAGGAGACGCGGCAAATCCTCGGCTCAGCGTTGCACGACATTTTTGTCTATCTCCAGCCCACTCCCGTGGTCGAGACGGGGCGCGAGGCCATCCTGTGGGCGCGGCGCCATCTGCGCGGCGACGTGAGTCTCGGGACGGCTTTGCAGAATTTGAATGAAGCGATCCATCGCGAGTTTAAATACGAGTCGGGCTCCACGCAGAACTCCACCCCGCTGGCGACGATTTGGAAACAGAAGCGCGGTGTCTGCCAGGACTTCGCCCACGTCGGCCTCAGCATCTTGCGCACGGCCGGGTTGCCCGCGCGCTATGTCTGCGGTTATATCGAAACCGATCCGCCGAAAACGGAGAACGGCAAGCCCAGTCGACGATTAATTGGCGCGGTAGCCACGCACGCCTGGATCGAGGTGCTCGTGCCCGGCATGCAATGGGTCGCCATCGATCCCACCAACCGGCAATGGATCAATGAACGCTATGTCGCGGTTTCCTTCGGACGCGACTACCGGGATGCCACGCCGCTTCGGGGAACGTTCAAGGGCAGCGGCGGCCAGGCCATGCGGGTGCGCGTCACCATGAAAAGACGCAATTCAAAATCTGCTTCATGAAAGTCGAGATCCGCTACGCCTGCACCTACACCTACGCCGAACGCGTCACCTTTTCGCCGCACCTCTATCGGCTCGTTCCGAAAGTCGATCGCCACCTCAAGGTTCGTCAATTCGACTTTCGCACCAATGCCGGGGCCACCACCAACTGGCGTCGCGACCTTTTCGACAATGAAATCGCCGCCACGTTTTATCCCAAGCCCGCTAAAATTCTGACGGCGAAGCTTCGGCTCAAACTTGAGTTGTTGCCGAAAAACGCGTTCGGATTTCTGCTCGATACCCACGCGCTGCACCTGCCCTTTGCCTACAAACCGGTCGAATTGCGTGTCCTCGCCCCCTACCTGGAAACCGCACCCGCGCCCAGGCTTCCGTTCTGGCCGGCGCCGCTTTCCGCCCGCCCCACCGTCCCCACCATCGTGGATCTCAATCGAGCCATCCACGAGAACCTCGAATATGAGAGGCGCGAGGATGGTCCGGCCCGCCTATCCATCGACACCGTGCGGCTGGGCCGGGGAGCGTGTCGGGATTTCGCGGTCCTCATGGTTGACGTGCTGCGCGGGCTCGGTCTCGCCGCACGGCATGCGAGCGGTTACCTTTGTGAATTTGGCGAAGAAGAGGAAAAAAAAGCCGAGGGAGCGCTTCACGCCTGGATTGAAGTCTATCTTCCGGGCGCTGGTTGGGTCGGCTTTGATCCGACTAATGGAACGCTGTGCGATCATCACCACATCACCGCGGCGGTTGGTCTCACCCCCGGCGATATCTCACCGGTGGTCGGTTCTTATTATGCCAATCATCGCGTTCCCTACGAAATGACTTCCTCACTGGCGATCGTTCCCCATGCCCGGGCCTGACCTACTCTCCGCCGCTGCGACCGACGCCGAGGAAATCCTGGCCCGGCACAACGTTCAACTCACCCTCGGCGGTGAGCCCACCTACGTTCCGGAAAATCCCGAGGGGAATGAATGGTCCGTTTCTGCGCTCGGCCCTACCAAACTTCGCTACGCCTACGCTTTGGCCGATGCGCTGATCGACTCGAACCTCCCCGAAGCCGTCCCGATCTATTCTCCCGGCAAATGCTATCCCGGCGAAGTCAATCCACGGTGGATCGTCATTCTGTTTTGGAATCGCGATGGGAGCCCGTTGGTCCCGTCGATGGCGGTGCGCCCCGCGCCGGGTGGCCGGCTTTCTCCCAAGCGCGTCGAACGTTTCCGCACGTCTTTGCTCAAACGTTTCAAGTTTAGGCGGGGTTGGCTGCGATGCATCGATCCGTTCGAACCAAAGCGCTGCGTGTGGGCCTTGCCCATCGATTACCTCGAGAACGGCCGCTACGAATCACCGAATTGGCGTCTTGGTTCGGAACTCGATCTGATTCGGAGCGAGGGTCCCGCCGGCCTGCGGCTCCCCCTGCAGGATATTCCTTCCGATATTTGCAAACGCGCACTCACCATCGAGATCCGCCAGGGATTCCTGGAAATATTTCTCCCGCCGTTTTCGCAGAAAGGTTTCCTCGACTGCCTCGAACAGTGCGTCGCGGTGGCGCGCGAGAACGGTGTCGGACCGATTCGCTTCAGCGGGTATCCCCCTCGGGATTCCGCGGATAAATGGTCCAAACTGGGCATCGCCGCAGATCCGGGCGTGCTGGAAATCAATCTTCCACCCTGTCACGGATGGAACGAATACCGGTGGTGGATTTCGACTCTCGAATCGGCGACCCAGCGCGTTGGCCTGCGTTCTTGCAAAACCCTGCCCAGCGGACAAACAATCGGCACGGGTGGTGGTAATCACGTGCTGTTTGGAGGTCCGAGCTTCGACGATCACCCGTTCTTTTCGCGACCCGCCTGGATCACTTCCATCCTCCGCTACTGGCAGCACCATCCCTCGCTCGCCTACCTGTTTACGGGCCAGTATGTCGGTCCATCGTCACAGGCGCCCCGACCCGATGAGTCCGCGGCGGCCCTGTACGATCTGGAAATGGCCTATCGCTTTCTCGAAGGCCTGCCACCGGGTGATCACCGTTATTTGATCAGCGAAACCCTGCGCCACCTCCACACCGATAGCAGCGGCAATACGCATCGCTGCGAAAGCAGCTTCGATAAATTCTGGAATGCGAGCTTTGATGGCGGTTGTCGCGGCCTGATCGAGTTTCGCGCTATCGAAACCTTTCCGCATGCGGAGTGGATGTCCGCGGTGGCACTGTTGTGGGAGGTTCTGGCGGCCTACCTGCTCGACCGTCCCTTCACCAAACCACTCATCGATTTCGGCGATGACATTCACGATCGCTATTATCTTCCTTCCGCGCTCTGGACTGATTTCCAACAGGTTCGCGGCGAATTGACCGCCGGCGGTATTGACCTGCCCGATGAGGTGTACCACGACATCTGGCGCTGGCGTTTTCCGGAACTCTTTCGCTACGAAAATGACGGCGCTTTGTTGGTGGTGCGCCAGGCCAATGACGGTTGGCCCCTCCTGTGCGAGACGCCGCTCGAAGGTGGATCGACCAGCCGGTTTGTGGACACCTCGATCGAGCGACTCGAGTTCGTGGCCAACCGACGCTTTCAAGAAACGTGCGAACTTGCGATCCAAGGGCGATCCCTCACGCTGACTGATCTCCGCGAGGGGCAATTTGGCGCCGGCCTGCGGTATCGACGCTCAGCGCTTTATCCGTGTTTGCACCCGGGGATTCCGGTGCAAATTCCGCTTTACCTTACAATTAAATCGAAGGGTCGGCGCAAAGTGTTTCGCATGGATGCGGATCGGCGCACATTCGTCCCGTGCCCCACTCGGGAGGCTCCCAAGCCTGGTGCTCCCTGCCAAAAACTGCACGAGACCCTGCTCACTTTCGACCTCCGTCTCACTTGAGTCGGTCCCACGTCGTCATCATCCGAATGCGGACACCGTGGGCGGTGAGGGATTCGAACCCCCGACCAACACGGTGTAAACGTGCCGCTCTACCACTGAGCTAACCGCCCTCGATTGCCGCCGACTATGGCGGCACCCGATTCAACGCGCAAGCTCCGCGGGCAATGCCATCACCCCGGGCAATGAGCCTGGGTCCAGAGACGTCGCCGGATCGAGCAGCGTGACCGCGAACAAGAGGTCAGTCGGGCGCCGGTCGCTGAATCGAAACCATAAAATATAATCCGCACCGGCCTTTAACACCGACGACGGAAAGCCCAGAATGTGCAGTTCAAACAGATCCCAGGGGCGCGGCAAACGTAGATTCGGGGGTGGCTGGTTGCCGCCGCCGTCGATTTCCAAACTGGCCATCGCCGGAATGATTGCCCGGGTATTGCCGGAAACCACGGTGCCGGTCTCCACGGAAATGAGCTGATACTCCGCCAGATTCGAACTATCAGAAAAGAGCAGCGCCATGGATTTCGGGGGCGTGTCAGGCAGATGAATGCGAACCATTCCCGCGGCTATCCTGTCCGGAGCATCAGAAGGGCTTTCATTTAGACGGATAACTTTAAACAGGGGTTCTCCCACTTTGGTGCCTGCGTCCAGAATCGGCGCCCTCGCCATCGCGGCAGCTATTTGTGTCCGATCAGGCTTTTCTGCGGCGATGGTGGAAACCAAGGCTGCTAATCCAATGAACGCTCCACCGATCGCAGTGGAGAAAATTGCATCAAAATGGGCAGGCGGGCGATATTCCATCGTTAATCCGATCGGAGATTCCGGTGTAAAAGCTAGTGATTTGTTACTTGCACGAACTATCCGGCCCTATTACCCGTTGCCTTCATGTCCAATAAGCCTCCACAAGTCGAAAACCTCAGAGCCATGCTTGCCTTGCACGAAAAGCGTTCGCAAGTGCAGCAACAGCTCGATGCCATCGACGCACAACTAGCCACCCTCCAACAAAACCTCACCAGCGGTTCGTATGCGCCCTCCCGCGCGCCCGTCGCGCGTGCCACGGCCCCTGCTCCTGTCACGCGTAAGCGGGGCGGGGGAAGACGCAAGTCAACCCGCCGCGGCCAATTGCGCGATAAAATTTTTGCCGCCCTCGAAAGCGCTGGCAAATCCGGCGTGACTGTCCGGGGCCTGGCGGATTCCCTTGGTGTCCCCACAGCTAATATCTATGCGTGGTTCCACGCTGCCATTAAGCGCTATTCCCAGATTAAGAAACTCGATGGCGCTCACTACCGCCTGGAGGGATCTTCCCCCTTGACGGTGCCGGCCAAAACGGCCGCGCCGGCCAAACGTTCCAAGCCCGCCGCGAAGGCCGGTGCCGCGAAGCCGAAGGCGAAGGGAAAAAAGGGCGGTCGCGGGGAACTTAAAAGCCGCATTCTTGATACCCTGGCGAAAGCGGGCCACGGCGGGATGACCGTGAAGGACCTGTCGCAAAAAGTCGGCGCCAACTATAAGAATGTCCAAGTTTGGTTCGCCACGACAGGGAAGAAGGTTCAGGGCCTGAAAAAGATCGCGCCGGCCAAATACCGGTACAGCTAGAGTATCGGCGAAGATTTCGCTTACCAAATCCGTCCTTCAGCGCGCCGCGCCCACCTCTGGTGAGCGCGGCGTTTGCTTGCCAATAAACAGCGGAGTGCTAAGCCCAAAATCATGGACAAACGCCTTCTTTCCCTCCTCGTCCTCCTCTGCCTCGTTTTTGGCACGTTGTTCGCCCTCGAAAAGCGACGAAACTCAGAACTCACGGCGACTATTGATTCTGCCCGCAAGGATGTGGCGGCGCTTACGGAACAGGCAGCTCGCGACCGGGCGGAGATTCTCGAACTAAAGAATCAGATCGACGTCTATCGCATGGAGTCCGAGGCGTTGCGTCGCAAGTTGGCGAGCGGAGATTCTGCGTCCGGTCCAACATCCGATGCGGGGGAATCGAGTGCGCAAGCCGAATCAGCGGAGACGCCTGGCAAAGGTTCGAATTTCCTCAAAGGCATCGCGAAAATGCTTTCTGACCCCAAAATGAAAAAGGCCATGCAGGCCCAGCAGGCGATGGGCATTCGGATGATCTACGGTGATTTCTTCAAGGAACATCCCCTCGATCCGGAAACCGCGCAGAAAGTTTCAGATATCCTGGCCGAGCGCCAAATGGAGACGAGTGCCGCCGGGATTGCCGCCATGCAGGGCGGTGCTGTTGATCCAGCAAGTGCGGAAAAACTGAAAGAGACCCGTGACCGCTATGACGATCTCCTCAAGGCGACGCTCGGCGACGAAAATTACCAAAGTTTCAAAGAGTATGAGGGCAGCATCGGGGAACGGTTTCTCCTTCAGCAATACGACGGGCAGTTTGCCACCGCTGGTGTCCCTTTGGAAGGCGACCAGCGCGCGACCTTACTTTCCATCATGCGCGAAGAGCGTGAGAAGGCGCCGGCCTCTCCACTCGGAAATAACAACGCCGATCCCCAAAGCCAGATGGCGGCCTTTAGCGATCCCGCAGCCGTCGACAACTACGTCAAACAGCAGACGGAAATCAATCAGCGCGTTCTGGACCGCGCGCGCAACACGTTGTCTCCGGATCAGGTCGTTGCTCTCGAACGCGCCCAGGCGAACATGCTCGAAATGATGCGGGGCCAAATGTCCATGTCCAAAGAGATGTTCGGAAAGTAGCCTCGCCTCCGGTTGGAATTTTTGGGACGGCGCCGAGTGCGGCTGTTTATGAAATCCGGCTTGCTCATGGAAAAATATGCGCCATACCTTCCCGCCCTGTTTTTCGGGAGCCTTCCAGGAAACAGCGCCAGTGTAGCTCAGTGGTAGAGCAGCGGTTTCGTAAACCGCAGGTCACGGGTTCGAGTCCCGTCACTGGCTCCAGCTTCCTGTCGAACGGCGTTCGCGGAATCGAAGTCAGAATTGGAACTGATCGATATTCTCTTTGGTAAACGTGAAAGGCTTTCCAAGGATGATTTCACTGCCTTCCACGGGAATGGTTCCGAGTCGTCCGGCCTCGAATTGAGTGTCTCCGGGTTTGAGTTTTCCCTGCGCGGCGGCGGCGGCGGCCTGGATGGTCAGGTAACCGAGATCTTCCGTCTTCCACAGGATCACTGCCTGGGTGACGCCTTCGTGCACGTATGCCCGATTCTCGCTCGGAAGGCCAAGGCCGATCACTTTCACGGCTCCGGTCTTGCCGGCCTGCTTCACGGCTTCCGCAGCTCCGGGCACCGCGGGACTGCAGATTGCCATGATTAGTTTCAGATTGGGATAAGTGCTGAGCAGGGTCGTCGCTTCACTCTGCGCTTTGTCCTTCAAATCGTCGCAGGGCCGCAGCGCGACCATTTTCAGGTTCGGATACTTCGCCGCCCGGCGTTCCTCGATGGATTTTTGCCATTCGATCATGTTCTGCGCCGTGAGTGATGCTGTGATGATGGCAAACTCACCTTCGTCGCCGATTTGCTTCGCAGCTTCATCCATGAGCGTTTCACCGATTCCCTGTGGGGTCGCCTGATTGACAAAGAAATCACGCGCGTCGGGCAAGGCATCGGCGTCGTAAGTGATCACCTTGATTCCTTTGTCCTTCGCCTTGCGCAAAGCAGTGGAGATTCCCTCCTTGTTTTCGCAAGCAACCGCGATGGCATCGACCCCCAGAGTCACCCAGCTGTCGACAATCTCATTCTGCCGCGCCGGATTCGGATCCGTTGGGCCGTCGAAAATTAGGTCGATCCCGAGTTCCTTTACCGCTTCATCCGCCCCGGCCTTGCACGAGACAAAGTAGGCGTTTCCCTTGCTCTTCGGCATGAGCGCGATGGTTAGCTTTTGTTTGCCGCCGCCGTCTGGACTTTTGCTACAGGCGGAAAGGAAGGTGGCGCAAACGGTCAGGAGGAGAAACGTGAAACGATTCATGAGGCGGGGAAGACTCCGCGGCTGATGGGAATCCGACAAGGCTTTCGTGCGAAGCGTCTCGGAGCGTGGAAGCGGACGGTCGCCTGCGGCGGGCTCAACGTCCGACGTTCAACTCAATGGCTCCGCGCCTCGACACTCACTTTCCAACCTTTGGATGCTGAACCTTGAGCGTTGAGCGTTGGACGTTGGACCTTCGGACGCCCGCAGGGCATCCTCCTTCTCTCACCTCGCGGAGTCCTCGCGCTGGAAAATCCGCGCGGCCGCGAGCGCCCCAATGAGCAGCGCACCCGTCAGCATCCCCGCCACCTCGCCCGGCTGCCGGGCATGAATCAGACCATTTCCGAGCACGGCAATGGCGGCGGCGCCAACCAGAGTGCCCGGCACCGAACCTATGCCGCCGAAAATGCTGGTCCCACCCAGGACCACCGCGGTGATCGCAGCGAGTTCATACCCAGTTCCGGCATCCGCCTTCGCCTGTCCAAGGCGCGCAGTGTAAATAACGGCGGCCAGCCCAGCGACCGCGCCCGCCATGATGTAGGCGAAGGCCACACGCCGCTCGACCGGCAGCCCGGCGTAGCGCGCGCCTTCGTCGGAAAACCCAATCGCCCGCCAGGATCGTCCCAACACCGTGCGGTGCACGAACAGCCAGACCAATAGCGCAACGAAAACGAACATCCAGGCCTGGGTCGGGAGTCCGCAGAAGCGACCCTGACCGAGGGCCAGGAATCCGGCGGGAAAGTTGGTGAACGTGTCGACACCCCGTGTGATGGCTTCCGCCAACCCGCGGAAGAATGAGAACGTGCCGAGCGTGACGATGAGCGGAGGCAGTCGCAACCGGGTGATGAAGATTGAATTCAACCAGCCGCCGAGGCCGCCGATTAAAATGGTCGCACCCGCCGCCATCGGCCACGACAGGCCGGCATCCCGCCACATTTTTCCAAACAGAATCGCGCATAACCCAAGGAGCGAACCGACGGACAAATCGATCCCACCCGTAAGGATGATTGGCGTCATCACGAGCGCGAGCAGACCGATCTCGGTCGAGTGACGCATGATATCGAAGGCGTTGTCGGTGGTGGCGAAGCGGGCTCCGACCGAATTGAAGTAGAGCAGCTCGATCACGAGCACGAGGAACAGGATCAATTCGTGGCGAAATATGATGGAGGAAGCACCCGGGGCTTTCATCGTCACAACTGGTCAATGTTTCTCGCGGCGCTGGCGGAGACCATCGGCCAGCACCGCGAGCAGAATGATGGCACCCTGAATGGCCTTCTCCCAATATGCCTCGACCCGGAGATGAATCAGCGCGGGATTGATGCAGGCGAGCAACAAGAAGCCCAGCAATACGCCCCAAAGATTTCCGCGCGCACCGGAGATCGCGACCCCACCCACGACGCAAGCCGCGATGGCGCGCAACTCGAGGCCTGTGCCTGACTTCGGGTCGACTTGAGGGGATTGCACGACATTCAGCACTGCGGCAAACCCGGTCAACGCACCGAGCAGCACGAAGACACCGAACGTAGTGGCGCGCGGACGAATCCCGGCCAGACGAGCGGCTTCGGCATTCGAACCCACCGCGTAAATGCGCCGACCAGCGGCAAGGTTTTTCATGGACCACGCCAGACCGAAGAAAATCGCCGCGCCCACGACGATGATCAGCGTCTGTCCGCCGATTTGCTCGAGGCCGAACCATTGGGTGCCGTTTGGCAGATTCACAAACTGCCCCTGCGTTATCCAGCGCAGCCCTTCCCGCCAGGCCACCATGGTCGCGAGCGTCACCACGATGCTCGGCAACCCGAGACCGGCGACGAGTGCTCCATTGATCGCCCCCAGCGTGGCGCCCGCCGCCATCGATGCTGCCACGACTGCCGCCAGCGGCAGCCCCTTTACTGCCAGCATTCCGGCACAGACGCCGCACACGGCAAAAACAGAGCCAACCGAGATGTCGATCTGCCGCGAGATAATGACGAGCGCCATGCCGCAGGCCACGAGCAAGACCGGCATCTCGCGGGTAAGTCGGGAGAGCAGGGGCTGGGTCTCGTAAAAACTCGGCGCCAGGACGGCGAGCGCGATCAAGACCGCCACGAGGGCGCCTGCGACGCTGAATTCGCGAAAGTAGCGGTTCATCTACGCGGCGTCCTCCGAGGCTTTTCCGAACGCGAAGCCCATGACTTCATGCGCATCCGCGCCGCCGGGCAGCGTGGCTGTGACGGTTCCATTGCGCATCACGACGATCCGATCGCTCATGCTCAGAATCTCCGGCAAGTCGCTCGAGATCAGGATTACGGCGAGCCCCTGGTCGGCCAGCGCGCGGATGATTCGGTGAATCTCTGTCTTGGCGCCGATATCCACGCCCTGGGTTGGTTCATCCAGAATCAGAACTTTCGGCTGCGTCGCCAGCCATCGGGCCAGCGCAATTTTTTGTTGATTGCCACCACTCAACGAACGTCCCGGTGCTTCCGGTCCGGCTGCTGTGACCTGAAGTTTCTTCATGAATTCGAGCGCCAGCTTTCGTTCGGCCGCGAAGCGCAGCCAGCCTTGGGGGAACAATCGCGGGTGCACAGCCATGCTGACGTTTTGCTCAATCGGCATCTCGAGCAGAATGCCGTGCCGATGCCGATCTTCCGGCACGTAAGCGATTCCGAGATCCACCGCATCGCTCGGGTCGCGAATGGTTACGGGTTGCCCCCTCAGGAAAATCTCGCCCGTGCCGGCCGGGGTGATTCCGAACAGGATGTGCGCCAATTCTGTTCGTCCAGCCCCGACCAACCCCGCCACGCCCACGACTTCGCCAGCGCGAACCTCGAGATTGATGTCGTGCACGATTCCCGCGCCGAGCGCGCGCAATGTCAGCACTTCGTTGCCGGGATCGCCGGTGCCGCGATGCGCCCTCAGGCTCATTTCCCGCCCGACCATCATGCGGATAAGTTCACTTTCGGTAAGGTCGTCGATCCGATTGCTGCCGACACTTTCGCCATCGCGCAGCACCGTCACGCGATCGGCCAGAGCGAAGATCTCCTCGAGCCGATGCGAAATGTAGATCACGCCCGCGCCGAGTTTCCGGAGCTCGCGGACGACGGCGAACAGCAAGCGCTGCTCCTTCTGGGTCAGTGAAGACGTCGGTTCGTCCATGATCACCACGCGCGCATCGGAGCCGACCACGCAGGCGATTTCCACGAGTTGCTGCTCGGGCATGGAAAGCGATCGCACCTCCGCATCAGGATCGAGGTCGGCGCCAATCTGTTTCAGGACTTCGGTCGCCCGCTTCCGCCACCGTGGCCATTGCACCCTCGTTTGCGCCGATGCCGACTCGATCCGCAGCGCGACGTTTTCGGCGATGGTGAGGTCGGGAAACAGCGCTGGCTGCTGATAAACACAGGCCACTCCAAGTGTTCGTGCCTGGGCGGGTGTGAGATGTTCGACCTCGCGCCCAGCAATCTCCAGTCGTCCGCCGTCCGCCTGGTGAGCGCCCGTGATGACCTTGATCAGCGTCGATTTCCCGGCGCCATTTTCTCCCACCAGTGCGTGCACCTCCCCAGGGTGGAGTGCAAACGAAACGGCTCGCAAAGCGCGCACCGCGCCGAATGATTTGGTCAACTCGACCGCACGAAGCAAAACGGACATGGCCGGGGCAGGGGACTCATCCGGGGAAAACTGTCGTCCTTCCGTTTCGATTTACAGACTTTCTTTCCCGAGGAACCAACGCGTTCCCGCTTCGGGTCCGGCACTCAAAGGCCGTCGGCAACGCCGCTTGAATCCAAAGGAACCGGCGTTTCGGCCAGCACGATGACTCCGGCGGCGGCCAGCTCTTCGCCGACGCTCGCCTCGACCGAGAATTGCCAGAGCCCGCCCACCGCGCCGGCTTTGCGCGCTGAGAGCGTGATCGTTTCACCGGGGCGCACCGCGCGGATGAATTTCATGGCCTTGATGGCTGCCAGGCGCAGACCGTTTCCTCCGGGTTGGCCCGCGGCGAGGCCGGCAATTTGCGCGAGCGCTTCGCTGAGAATCACACCCGGAACGAGAGGGTCATTGGGAAAATGACCGGCAAAAAAAGCGGTTTCCGGTGCGAAGGTCTTTTGCCCGCGAGCGAACTCGCCCGGTTCGAGCGCAGTCACTTCATCAATAAATAGGAAGGGCTCGCGATGAGGGAGGCCGAGCGCGATCGGATCGCGCGTGGTCACTGCCCGAGCGCCTGCTCCGCCATGGGCGGCTTGCCGATGAAATAGGCGAACCGCCAGCTGCCGTTCACGAGGCGCACGCCGGCGCGGTAGCCGTCATAATTTCCCGGGTCCGCAGCGAAGGCAGGTGGTGCCACCATGTAAACGCCATGCGGGACAAAGTCCTGGCTCACCGTGGAATTCAGCATCGGCCACATCTTGTTATCATTCCAATAACTGAAAACCGTTTCACCCGCTGGAGGATCATCCCAGCGATACCCAAAGTCCGAAGTCATGAGTTGAGCCAGCACCTGAAAATCCTTCGTTCTCACGGCTGAACGCAGCCGCCCGATGAACGACTGAAACGCGTGGTCACCGGATTGATTTTCAATGGTTGGACCTTCCGCTTCTTTCTTTTCAGCCTCCTTCTTTTTCTTATCTAACAGACCGCAACCGGTCAGCATCACGGCGCTGGCTGTGGCCAAAATCAAAAAGGGTCGAAATCGCATGGGGCGGGTGCTTTAGCGGTGGCGTCCGGCGGACGCGAGTCCAAATTGCGGTTCGTGCCACCAAAGGGCGGGTGGATCGAGGGCATCGCTTTTGCTCGGGATTGGATGGTGCGCTATGCCTTTCGCCTCGCTATTGCCGTCGTCGTCGTTTGGGTCGGCGTCGCGTTCTTCCTCAGCCGGCCGCTCCGGCATGAGCCTGGGATTTTGGTTCCAAATGATCCGTGGCAGGAGGGGATCGCGCCGCGGGATCTGGGTGAAATTGCGGGGTTTCGATTGACGGCGGTGGCGACTTATCTGATCCGCGGACGGGTGCTCGGCACCAAACGTTACTGGGCCGGCCAAACGGTGAAACTCGTGCCAAGGGACGTTGCGCTCGGCTGGGGGCCAATGTCGAACCAGACGGTGCTCGATCGCCTGAAGCTGAGCATGGCGAATCGATTCTTTTTCTATCAATGGCAGGGCGCGCCTCCGATTGCCCCGGCGGAAATCAAGAATCATGCGGCCAATAACCACGTGATCGCCGCGGATCGCAAAGTGGCGGGTGCGATCGCCAGTTTGCGCACGGGGGAGATTGTGGAACTCGAAGGCTGGCTGGTTAATGCGATCGGACCCGGCGGCTATCGCTGGTCGAGTTCATTGCGGCGCGATGATACCGGCAACGGCGCGTGCGAGCTCTTTTATGTTCGGACGGTGCGTTCGCTCGATCTCGCTACGCCCGGGAATCCGTTCCCTAATGAAGTTGCGGTCGCGCGGTAAGCGCGGGCGAACTTATTGGTCCGGGCGAGCGAGCGCGCCTTTGACGGACGCCGCCACTTTTTCCGCCAGGTGTTGCGATCCCTGTTTTGTGAAGTGCACATCCTTCGGTTTTTGAAAGGTCGCGAGGTCATCCCGTGCCGCCGCCTCGAGGTCGTCGATGGGGACGTGAGCTTCCTGCATGATATTGAGCGCGACATCGTTGTACGCGGCCTGACTGCCGGGCAGACGTCCGGGAGCGTCGAGGGGCACCGGGGTGGTAGTGGCAAAAATGAGTTTGGCGCCGGTTTGTTCGAGCCGAGCGACGAGATTTCGCAGATTGATTTCGTAAAGCTCGACCGGTGTCACCTCCGGGCCGGTGATATCCAATTTGCCGTCCTTCCAATGCTTCAAATCATGAAGGCCCCAATTGAAATGGATCACGTCCCACTTGCCGTCGCCGAGCCAGGCCTCGATGAGTTTCAATCCGTCGCGCGTTGAGCCGCCATTCACCGGGATGCGATGAACATTGGCCACCCCGGCGAGCAGTTCGCGCGTGGGCAGTGTGTAGCCGATTGAAATGGAGTCGCCGATCAGCAAGACCCGCGGCAGGCCGGGGACATCCGTGATGGGTGCCAGGGGATCCTCTTTTTCCCCAGCGGCCATGACGCCGAGGGGAAGCAGGATGAAAAGGAGGAAACGGTGGAGCATGGGAAAATAGACCAGTTTGTGACGCGCCAATCAGATTGAACCGAATCCTCCGTCCTGTCACCGGACTTTCCAACCCGCGTCTAGAGCCGTCATCCACGAAGCTTTTCCAATCAGCGCACCACAATAACTCCAACCAATATGCCTAATAAATGGTGCACCGACCGCGCGCGCAGCTTTTCCGGATACGACGAATGAGGCGCCTGCATGCGCTGGCTTTTGGGCGCCGCTCCGCGCCTCATGCTGGCCGAGGCGAACCGCCCCGCCGACGTCGCACCTCCTGCCCCGCCGCCTTTCCGCAGCCATCGCATCGGAGTCGCTGTGACACATGGGGCTGTCGATGACTTCGTGCGCTGACTTCGCGCGCTTGCATCGATAAGGGAAGTGTTATACGATGCCTGCATCGATATGGATACCGTTACCCTTTCACCCAAATTCCAGGTCGTCATTCCTCAAGCCATTCGTGAGGCTCTGCATCTTACGGCAGGCGAGAAACTCCGGGTGTTGCGCTACGGCGACAGAGTAGAGTTCATTCCCGTTCGCCCGATTCAGCAGATGCGTGGTTTCCTCCGCGGCATGGACACAACGATTGAACGGGAGGATGACCGCCTGTGAGCGCGGCCAATGTCGTTGATTCATCCGGCTGGCTCGAATACTTCACGGACAGCGACCGCGCGCCGTTGTTCGCACCCGCCATCGAAGACGCCGGCAACCTCTTCGTTCCGGTCATTTCCGTTTACGAAGTCTTCAAGAAGGTTCTTCGAGAGCGCGGCGAGAGCGACGCGCTCCAAATCGCCAGCGTGATGCAGGGTGGCCAGTTGATTGATTTGGATAGTGCGCTGGCGTTGGAGGCTGCGCGCCATCCATTGCCGCTGGCAGACAGTATAATTTACGCCACGGCGATGCGCCACGAGGCGACGCTCTGGACGCAAGACGAGCACTTCAAAGACTTTCCAAATGTGCGCTACGTTCCGAGAAAGCCGCCGGCCTGATATGGCTGTTCTACCCACCGGCCCGAATCGCGGAGAGATTGATTTCGGGCACCGCTTCAGCGAATGGACCGCTGTCACCGGACTTTGCAATTGGCGTGGCAGCCCGCCGGTTTTATAAACGCCGTCATGCCGCCCGACATCGTCTACTTTGACCTCGAAACGCAGCGCACGGCCAACGACGCGGGGGGCTGGGATCGAAAGCGCGACATGGGGATGTCGATCGGCGTAACCTACAGCACGGGGCTGGGTGAGTATCGGATCTACGGTGAACCGGACGTGAACGCCTTGATCGATCAGCTCGTGCGCGCGGACCTCGTGGTGGGGCACAACGTCATCAATTTCGATTACGAAGTCTTGATGGGCTACACGATCCTCGATTTGCCGCATCAGTGCCGGACGCTCGACACGATGGTCGAGGTGGAAAAAATCCTCGGGCATCGGCTCGGGCTCGAGGCGCTGGCGAGTGCGACTCTTGGCGTGGGCAAGACGGCGGAAGGACTCGAGGCGATCCGTTGGTGGCGCGAAGGCAAGCTGCTCGAGATCGCGGAATACTGCTGCTTCGACGTGAAATGCACGCGCCTGGTCCATGAATACGGAGTTGAGCATGGAGCGTTGTATTACCACGACCGGTTCCAGCAACGGCGCAGCGTCGAAGTTTCCTGGCGATCAATGCTGCCGGCGGGTCGCGAGTTGCAGATATCCTGAAATCAAGCTCCGCGCCGAACAGCTTTGAAACAACCCGCTCGCGACCGTCTGGCCGACGCTTTCTTTACCTGGCTCGAGGTCGAGAAGAATATGTCGCCACGGACGCTGAAAAACTATCGCCACGCCCTGGAAGACTTTCGGAGCGCCATTCCCGACGTGGCTTGGAAGGACCTCACGGCCGATCATTTCCGGCGCTATCTTTTTGCCTGCGCCAAGCGCGGTCTGGCCAAGCCGACGCAACGGCTCCACTTCGCAGCCTTGCGGACGTTCTTCCGCTTTCTGGCGGAACGGCACGGGTTGAAGACGAATCCGCTTCAGCAAGTCCGCCTGCCAAAACTCGAGAAAAAACTGCCGCTCGTGCTGACGGCGAAGCAAATCGACGAGTTACTGAGCGCGCCGCTGCGGGTGGAAAAGCAGCCCCAGGCTCCAGTTTGGATGCCGGCGCGCGATGCGGCGATCATGGAGCTTTTCTATTCGAGTGGATTGCGTCTGGCGGAACTCGTTTCGCTCGAGGTTGCGAGCGTCGATATTTTTTCGGAAAGTGTCCGCGTGCTTGGCAAAGGACGGAAAGAGCGGGTGGTGCCGGTGGGTCAACCTGCCTTGGAAGCGATCCAAAAGTATCGCCATGAAGCCGGTGTGCAGGCGGGTCCGCTGTTCATCAGCAAGCTGCGCCGACGCCTGACGGCGGACAATGTCTGGCTGGTGTTGAAGCGGTATCTCCGGCACACCTCGATCCCCGTCCAGGTGAGTCCCCACAAATTGCGCCACAGCTTTGCCACGCACTTGCTCGATGCGGGTGCAGACCTCCGCAGCGTGCAATCGCTGTTGGGGCACGCCAGTCTCTCGACCACTCAGATCTACACGCACGTGAGCGTCGAGCGTTTGAAAAAAGCCTACCGCGAAGCGCACCCTCGAGCCTGAAGTTCATCGCGCTGGGAGTGGGGTGCGAGGCGCGCATTTTTCGGTGGCGCATTTTGCGCAGGCTGCCGGAATTAGAGCACCGTCCCAACGAATCTCGAATGTGAGACCCGATCCTTTCCCTCTGTAAATCAGCGTCTTTTGTCGTCTGGCATACCCGCTGCTAAGGCCGGCGCAGCTCCCGGATTCAGGGAATTCTCTCCGGGATCGAAAACCAACAATTCAACCTACGACCAACACCAACGAATGAAGGGAATCCTCAAGAAACGAATTACCTCCTGGCTGCTCGCCGGGGCGCTCACGGGCTTGACGCTCGGTGCCGCGCCTTCGGCTTTTGCTCAGGATGACGCCGCGGCGCCTCCGGTGGCTGCGGAAACGGCCGCACCAGCCGCGGACGCTGCTCCCGCAGCTGAACCGGCAGCGGAAACGCCCAAAGATCCGATGACCAAATTGACCGAAGATTCGGCCACTCTGCGAGTCGGGCTCGACACGCTCTGGGTTCTGCTGGCGGGCGCGCTTGTCTTTTTCATGAACACCGGCTTCGCCTGCGTGGAATCGGGTCTGTGCCAGAGCAAGAACTGCGTGAACATTCTCGCGAAAAACTTCGTGGTTTTCGCCTGCGCCTCCCTTTCCTTCTACGTCATCGGCTGGGGATTGATGTTTGGTGATGGGAGCGGGTTCATGGGGTCGAAGGGGCTTTTCATGCTTACGGGCGAAGACAACAGCCCCGCCACGACCGATGCCTACAAAGGCGTCTATTCCGCGATTAACTGGTCGGGTACGCCGCTCTACGCCAAGTTCTTCTTCCAGCTTGTCTTTGCGGGCACGGCGGCAACGATCGTCTCGGGAGCAGTAGCTGAGCGGATTAAATTCGGTTCATTTGTTCTCTTCAGCTTCATTCTGGTGGCGTTCATGTATCCCATCACTGGCCATTGGATTTGGGGCGGCGGAATGTTGGGCGCTCCAGGGGAAGGCAAGACGGCTTTCTACGACTTCGCGGGATCGACGGTTGTCCATTCCGTAGGCGGGTGGGCGGCGCTGGCCGGAGCCATTGTCCTCGGCGCGCGCCGCGGAAAATTCCGCGACGGCAAAGTGCATCCGATTCCAGGTCACAACCTTTCGCTGGCCACTCTGGGTGTCTTCATCCTCTGGCTGGGCTGGTTTGGCTTCAATCCGGGTTCGACCATGGGTGTGGGTGACGGCTCCGCCATTTCGCACATCTTTCTGACCACGAATACGGCGGCGGTTTCGGCCATCATCACGTCGATGGCGACCGCTTGGATTCTGCTCAAAAAGCCGGACCTTTCGATGATCTTGAACGGTTGTCTGGCCGGTCTGGTGGCGATCACTGCGCCCTGCGCCTTCGTCACGGTCAATGCTTCGATTGTGATTGGTGGCGTGGCCGGCGTGCTGGTCGTGCTGGCCGTAATCATGTTCGACAAAATCAAGGTCGACGACCCGGTGGGCGCCTGCTCGGTTCACTTGGTCAACGGCATCTGGGGCACGCTTGCGCTCGGGATTTTCGCCGATAACAAAGTCTCGAATGCGGTCGCCGCGTTTGATGTGACCGGGGGCATGACGCAGACCATGGCTCAGCTCAAGGGTATTATCTATGTCGGCATCTTCACCTTCGTGGTGTCACTGGTCGTGTTCTATGTCATCAAGCTGGTCTTCGGCATTCGAGTCGGCGAAGAAGAGGAACTCGAAGGCCTGGATATCGGCGAGCACGGCAACGAAGCCTATCCGGACTTCCAACCTACTCATCACGGCTAAACCAAATCGCTTTCAGGGTTAAAGTCCCGGTCCCGTCGCTTGGTTTGTGCGGCGGGGCCGGGCAAAACCCGAAGCGGAAAATAAAAATCACATGAAAAAAATCGAAGCGATCATCAAGCCCTTCAAACTCGAGGAAGTGAAAGACGCCCTTTCCGAGCTCGGGATCGATGGGATGACCGTCAGCGAGGTCAAAGGTTTCGGCCGGCAAAAAGGCCACACCGAAATCTACCGGGGCAGCGAATACACGGTGGATTTTCTGCCGAAGATCAAAATTGAAGTGGTGCTTCCCGACGCGCTGGTCGCGCAAGCGGTTGAAGCGCTGGTGAAGGCAGCGAAGACCGGCAAGATCGGGGACGGCAAGGTCTTCGTGAGTCCGGTGGATGAAGCCGTCCGCATCCGGACGGAGGAGACGGGAGACAAAGCAGTATAAAGGAGAACAGGGCATCACCCGGGCGGCGGATCGAAAGGTCCGCCGCTCGTCGTGCGTCTGGATCGGATAGACGATGGTCCGGGACGGCAGTGACTTCGCCTCAAACTCGATGAGCCTCGTTTTTCTCGCGGCCGGCCATCCAATCGATCCGCCGCTCCTACTGATTGCGCCGTTTGCCGTGCTCCTCTTGAGCATTGCCTGTGGCCCGCTGCTGACGCCGCATTTCTGGGAGCACCATTACGCCAAGTTTGCCATCGCGCTTGGTCTCATCCCGGTTGCCTATTATGCCTTCGTACTGCACGGCGGCGAGCGGTTGCTGCACGTGGGACGGGAGTATGTCAGCTTCATCCTTTTTATCGGATCGCTTTTCGTGGTCGCGGGCGGGGTGCATCTCCGGACCAAGGGCGAGGCGACGCCGGAAGTAAACGTGGCCTTTCTCGCGATCGGCGCCTTGCTGGCGAATCTCGTCGGGACGACCGGAGCGAGCATGCTGCTCATCCGACCTTGGATTCGGATGAACAAATACCGGTTCACCGGCCTGCACACGGCGTTCTTCATTTTCATCGTGTCTAATGTGGGCGGATGCCTCACTCCGATCGGTGATCCACCGCTTTTCCTCGGCTACCTTAAAGGTGTGCCGTTTTTTTGGACGACGAGCCGCTGCTTTTTTCCGTGGGCCATGGCGATTGTTTTGATCCTGATGATCTTTTGGGTGGTCGATCGAAGAAATTTCCTCCGGGCGCCCAAGGCGGTCCGGGAAAAAGAGACCGCGCACGAGGAGTTCAAGATTGAGGGCTATCGAAACTTCGGCTTCCTCGCGGTCATTCTCGCGACGGTGATCGCTGTGCCATCGAGCATACCGGGTTTGCGCGAAGCGTTGATGCTCGCGGCTGCGGTGGCCTCGTACCGCACAACGGCGCAGCCGATTCATGATGCCAATCATTTCACTTTCGCGCCGATCAAGGAAGTGGCCTGGCTGTTTCTTGGTATCTTCGCGACCATGGTTCCTGCGCTCGATTACCTCGAACTGCATGCCGGCCAGCTCGGCATCTCGGAGCCGATTCACTTCTATTGGCTCACGGGTGTCCTCAGCAGCGTGCTCGATAATGCGCCCACTTATTTGACGTTCCTCGCGGCGGCGTTCGGCCTCAAAAATATGGCGCTGAACGATCCGGCGGACATGCACCAATTCCTCGCGCAGCATCCCGCGTATTTGATCGCCATTTCCCTCGCCGCCGTCTTTTTCGGTGCCGGCACTTATATCGGGAATGGCCCAAATCTCATGGTCAAATCCATATGCGACCACGCCAAGGTCCACACACCCGCGTTTTTCTCCTATATCTTGCGTTTTTCGTTGCCTGTCCTGCTGCCGATCTTTGCGTTGATTGCCTGGGTTTTTCTCCGGAAATAAGCGTCTCAGAGATTCGCGCGCAGCTCGCCCAGCCACGCCAGAAGTGCGCTGGCGTCCGCCGGATCGCTCACGCGATAGCGGGCTTTGGTTCCGATTCCGTCCCCGACGCGAAAGGTCAGCGCGCCCGGCATGGTGGAAAACACGTCCTCGTCCGTGGCATCGTCACCGAGGTATAGCGCCGCCGCCTCGGGGAGCGCGAGTTGGCCGAGCATCCAGCGCAAGGCTGACCCTTTGTGCCAGGCGATGCGCGGGCGGAATTCCCAAGCCATTTTGCCTTCACGCAAATAAAGATTGCGGCAGCGTGCCACGGCCGCGCGCACTGCCAGGGTGATTCGTGGATGGTCCTTTTTTGCAGCCAGGCGAAAGTGCACCGTGGCGCTCAGGCCCTTATCCTCGATCAGAATCCCGGGCGCTGTTCCGATCGCTTCTCGCAGGCACACGAGAACTGACTGCAATTCCCAGCGGGCGATTTCCTGGCCGGGCACAGAAAAATCGCCTGTGCTCCGACCTTGGATTTCCAGTCCGTGATTCCCGGCATAGATTGCATCTTTAACCCCAATGCGCGCCCGCAGATCGTCGAGGCAGCGTCCCGAGATTAGAGCCAGCTCGAGATCTTTCCGGTGGGAGAGCGAATCGAGTAGCTTTCGTGTCCGCGCCGGAATGCGCGCATCACCAGGCCGCTCGACGATGGCGGTCAGGGTGCCGTCAAAATCGCAGGCGAGGAGGACACATTTGTGAGCCGTGAATTGGCGCTGAATTTCCGCGCGGCGTTCGGACCAAAGCGGTACCTTGGCGTCCGTGGTGGCGGGCCGAATCAGGCTGGGCATGCGTGTGGGCGCGGCGAGAAAATGGTGTTGCAAACGAAGAAGCGGGGCTGCCGGAGTGGCGTGCCCCACTTGACCGACATGCGCTCTCGCTGTTCGATTGGCAACCGTTTTTCTCCCGTTCGTCGCCCGAGATACCTACTGCCGCGGCCAGTCTCGCCAGAGCCAGCGCATCGTATCGGGAAAGATGGCGCCGCCGTGTTTGCCGCTGTGGCCGCCGTCGCCGAAGACGAATTGATAGTCGTAGCCAGCGAACTTCAGGGCCGCCGCCATGTCCTGATTCGAGAGGGGCCAGTTGCCGTGGAGATTGTCGAGATCGCTGGCGCCGTCCTGGAGAAAGACGCGGATCGGTTTCGCGTTTCCCTTCGTTTTGCGAATGAGCGCCGGATAGACATAGCCACCGCGGATATTCGTGAAACTGCCGATGTGGCTCACGACCTTGCGAAAGCGATCGGGACGTTCCCAGGCCACCGTGAAAGCCGCGATACCGCCGGAACTGTTTCCGCAAACCGCCCAGCCCGCGGGGTCATCCGTGATCGCATACTTTTCGCGCACCAGCGGAATGATTTCGTCGATGAGGAATTTCGCATTCGCATTTCCGAGCGAATCGTATTCAAAGCTGCGGTTGTTGCGGTCCTTCGCTCCTTCCTGCGTCGCCTTCACCACGCCCGGATCGATGAAGATGGCGATGGTCACGGGCATTTCCTTTTTCGCGATCAAGTTGTCAAACACCACCGGAACCCGTGTGTGACCATCCTTTTTTGCGAAACCGGAGCCGTCAAAGAAAACGATCAGGCAGGCGGGCTTGGCGGCATCGTATTGTGCCGGAATGTAGATCGACCATTCGTGGGTCGTGCCGGGGAAGACCGTGCTCTCTGTGAATGCCGGCATCGGGATGACTTCGCCCGCAGGTACGCCCGGCTGCGGCTCGGCATCGGGACCGGTTTTGTAATCATCGATGGCCAGCGCGGAGGCCACAGCGAAGCAGAGGAGGGGAACGAGAGAACGCATAAGAGATGGTTTGAATAATCGGAAGGCCCCATGGATCGAAGGGAAAACGTTCCGCACCCGGAAACGCTATGCCGGAGGATCCGATCCGACGCGGCGTCAAAGAGCGTCGCGGAGGGCGCCTTCAAGTTCGGGGAAACGGAAGGAAAACCCATGGCGGGTGGCGGCCGCAGGGACGACGCGCCGGCTATCGAGCAGCTCGTGTGATAGACCGCGGAGAGCAATTCGCGCGGCGAACGCTGGCATTCCAAAAAGGGCGGGGCGGCAGAGCACGCGCGCGAGGGTGTGCACGAAATCCACGTGGCGAACGGGCCACGGCGCGCTGGCATTGATCGGTCCGCGCACTGCGAGATCTTCGACGCAGAAAATCGCCATTCGTGCAAGATCTTCGATGTGGATCCACGACATCCATTGCCGCCCGGTGCCGATGGTTCCGCCCAAGCCAGCCCGAAAGATGGGACGCATGAGTTTCAGCGCACCGCCGTCACGACTGAGAACGACGGCGGTGCGCAGGCAGATCACCCGTTCGGTGCCGGCGTGCATCGCTTCCGCTTCCCAAGCGCGGACAGTCTCCGCCAGAAAGTCGGTTCCTTCCTGTCCGGATTCATCCACCGATTCCTCACTGCTCCCGTAAATCCCGATGGCCGAAGCGTTGAGCAGCACCTCCGGTTTTGTCGGCGCCGCGGCGATGCCCTCGACAATCCGTCGCGTTCCCAGCACGCGGCTTTCCTTGATCCGACGCTTTTTCTCCGCGGTCCATAGGCCCAGGATCGGTTCACCCGCGAGATGGATGACAGCTTCGCATCCTCGCAAATCTGGTGGTCGTTCGAGCGAGAAACCCCGGGTTTCAACCGCGCCCTCCACAGTTCGGTCCGAGTGGCGGGAGAAGGCGATGATCTCGTGGCCGCGTGACGCGGCGTGCCGGAGGAGATGACGCCCGACGAGACCGGTGGCGCCGGTGAGTGCGATGACCATCAGTAGAATTTTCGTGACAGCCAGCTGTAGGGGAATCGGTCGCCCGGACAATCGGTCGGCCAGCGTGGGGGATTGATGGCGCGATGCGCCTTTACAATCGAAGCCTTGCCCTGAACTTTGCCCACGCGGCGCCGCAGATATTCAATCAATTCGTCCAGCGCCTCGAGCTGTCGCTTGGTGGGAACGTCGCGGTTGAAGTCGCCGACGAGGCAGATGCCGAGCGAAATGTTGTTGAGATAGTCGCTGTGAACGTGACCGCCATTGATCTGGCGCCGCCAACGGCCGCCGACTTCGATTTGGCCGTCGCCGGTGGAGGTGCCGTTGCCGATCACGAAATGGTAGGCCATGCCATTGGCCATCCGCCGTACATTGCGATGGTAATAATCGAAGGCCTTGGCGCTGCCCTGCCGGGTGCCGCTGTTGTGAACCACAATGTAGCGCCACCGATTACGCGCCACTTTCGCGCCGTCAATTTCATCCCGCACACTGCGCGTGAGATAGTTGTATTTCGGTCCGCCAAATAACCATCCTCCGCGCCTCTTTTTGGCGGGTACGATTTCCTTTTCGTCGACGGCTTCCTTGACCACGTTCACCGGTCCGGCCGGAGTGCCACGACGAACTTCGACCTTGGGTTTCGGGGTAACAGGCTTGGGAGAAGGTGTGACCTCCTTGTGTGGAGTGGCTGCCGGCTTGGGCGTTTCCGGAGACGGTTCAGGTTTTGGCTTCGGTTTTGGCGAGGGACTCGGAGGTCGAGGTTCGGGTTCCGGCTCAGGTTCTGGTTTGGGTTTGGGCTTTGGCGTCGGTGTCGCGGGCGGCTTCGGCTTCGGTTTGGGCCGCGGCTCCTCTGTCTCGGGAGGTTTGGCCGGCACGGTGCGCATCTGTTCGCGGGCCTTCAAAAAAAGCCGCCGCTTCTCCTGTTCGCTCAGCGAGGTGTTTTGCTGTTGCGCGTGCAAAACCGCGCCCAGCAAGACGAGGGAAGCAAGGACAAAGGCGGATGGAGCGCGCACGGGCGCGGATGCTAGCACTGACCTCCAACGTGGGAAGCGAAACACGGCGAACGATGGCGATTTTCCGCTTTCACTTTCCACTTCGGGCAACCGGCGCTAGATCGGGGTTGTGAAGATGTTTCTCATCCGCTGGCTTTGCACGACACTTGCCGTCGCGGTGGCGGCCTGGATCACCGGCATTCGTTATGACGGCCTGGGCTCACTGGTCGGCGCGGCTTTGCTGCTCGGACTGGTGAATGCCTTTTTGCGTCCGGTGCTGATGCTCCTCAGTCTGCCTTTCATCGTGATCACGCTCGGATTTTTCATCCTCGTCATTAATGCGTTGCTGTTCTGGTTCGTCAGCGGATTGGTGCCGGGATTCGCAGTTTCCGGGTTTTGGCAGGCCTTCTTCGCGGCGCTGGTGACTGGAATTGTGAACCCCATTCTGAGCCGCCTTTTGCTGGGGCGAGATTTGGATGAGCGTGTGATCGTCCATCGAACGCAGGTGCCGTTTGAAGTCCATCAAACGCCGCCCCTCGAATCGCCTTCGGCGAACGCTAAAGGAAAGGTGATCGATATCGACGTCGAGCGCCGGCCATGACCCAGAGGGTTCGGGTCAAGATTTGCGGGATCACAAATCCTGATGACGCGGCGGCTGCGATTGCGAGCGGGGCAGACGCGCTGGGCTTCAACTTTTTCCCCGGCTCGAAACGCTTCCTCTCGCTGGATGAAAGCGCCATCTGGATGCAGCAACTCTCGCCGGTCATAACGCGCGTGGCCGTGCTCGTAAATGCACCGATTGACGAAACGCGCCGAATCGCACGGCACCCAGCCGTCGATGCCGTGCAACTCCATGGTCACGAGGATGCGGCCTACGGTGCGGAATTGACGCGGCTGGGTGTGCGCTGGATTAAAGCGCTGCCGATCGATGGTCCGGAGACTCTGGCCCGCGCAGATAGTTTTGGAATCCGGCACATTTTGCTCGATGCGCACGTGCCGGGAGCATACGGCGGCACGGGAACGCTGCCTGATCTGAAGATCGCGGCGAAGATTGTCCGCGCTCGGCCGGAGTGGGAAGTCTACCTGGCGGGCGGATTGAGACCGGAAAATGTCGCGGCGATTGTTCGGGAGGTGTCCCCTTTTGCCGTTGATGTTGCGAGCGGGGTCGAAATAGCGCCGGGGCGGAAGGATGTTGGATTGATGAGATCTTTCTGCGGGGCGTTGCGCTGACCTGCGCATTTGGGTGGGTTTTTTTCTCAAAAAGTCAAAGTTGCGAGTCCGGCATTCTCGGATTCGCAAACAATTTCTCAGTTTTTGAATGCTGATACAGCCGTGGCCTGCCGTTTGCTCAAGGGAACTTTCGCAAAACCTCAGCAACCAAGAACAGCCCACGACACCATGGCCAAATTCCACACAACTCTTTGCGCCCTCGGCGCGATTTCATTCACGGCGGCCCTTGCTCAGAATCCCGTCGCACCCGCCGCACCGCCCATCACTCCCAGTGTACCCGCCGCACCTGCCGGCGGGCCAGCCGACGGCGGTGCCATTGCACCGGCGCCGATCGACCCGCCGATCACCTTTCCCGCTGTGCCGCCACCGCCCGTGCCGCCACCCGGGACTGCGACCGAGCTAAATGCACCGGGGGAAAGCCTCGCTCTCTCGCCCACTGCCAGCCGATTGAACGAATTCCAGGGTGACGACATCAGTCTCGTGTTGCGCACGCTCGCCCGGCAGGCCGAGATGAACATTGTCGTTTCCGACAAAGTGGCCGCGGCCGCTGGCACCATCACGATGCGTATCCAGGACAAAACACCGCGGGAAGCGATCGAAGTCATCGTCGCGTCCAAAGGCTTGGTGATGGACGAACTCAACGGCGTCTTTTTTGTCAAGACGCAGGAAGAGCGGGCCAAGGAGCCCACGATCAGCGGAAGTTATACTTTCAATTACGCGGCTGCTAAAGACATCGCGCCACTGTTGCAGAGTCAATTGGCGAGCGCTGCGGCGCCGCAGATTGACACCCGCACCAACACGATCTTCTACCGCGAGACGAAATCGAATCTCGAGAACATCCAGACATTCCTCGAGACGGTGGATTCGCCGACCAAACAAGTAATGATCGAGGCTCGCCTCGTCGAGGTGAACGCCAACCCGAAACAGTCCTACGGCATCAACTGGGCGGGCACCGTCGGCGGATTTAGCAACCCGCAGACATTTCGCTACGGTGGTGCGTTACCGGACTCACTGGGAACCCCATCCCAAGGTCCGCTCACCAACACTCTGATCAGAGATTCGGGCAACAGTGGGGTTGCTGATTTCCTCCTCAATGGACAAACGACCGGAGGGTTCGGGGATACGTTGCAAAATCAATTCGCCATTCTGAGCATTCCGCAAATGAGCGCCACGTTGCGGTTCTTGAATGAAGACAATGATGCGGAGTTTCTCGCGAATCCCCGCATCGTTACCGCCAACAATCAGAAAGCGGAGATCAAGATTGTTCGCGCCCAACCCGTGCCTCAATTGAACTTTAACGAGCAGACCGCGCAGGCTGTGTTCAGTGGGTTTCAGGACAAGGAATTTGGAAACACGCTGATCGTCACGCCGTCGATCAACGCGGATAATTACATCAATCTCCTGGTGAAGCCGGAAATCTCGAACAAAGTTGGCGATGCCACGTTCGCCTTCGCCGGCAGTGTGGTTACCAGCCCCGTTATCGACTACCGCACGCTCGAATCCAATGTGCTGATCAAGAGCGGCGACACCCTCGCCATCGGCGGTTTGCTCCAGGATGAAATGGGCAAGTCGTCCACGAAAGTTCCGGTGCTCGGTGACATTCCGTTGATCGGCTACCTCTTCCAGGAAAAGGTCAATGCCCGCACCAAACGGAACTTGCTCGTGTTCGTCACGCCGACACTGATCAAGCAGGGCTACGGCACCGGTCTTGAGCAACAGGTCAGCGGTCTCAATCACAGCGGCGAAGAATTCGCCGATCCCAATGGCTGGCGGAGCAACGCCAAGGGCACCATCCGGCTCGTGCCGACTTCAAATCGCCAGGTTGCCGCCGATGTTCCCAAGCCGGGTGTGCCGCAAGCTCCCAAGCAAGTCGGCTACCGCACGAACGCCTATCGCCGCTAGACGGAAAATCGCGATCGATCAGGAAGATTTCTACGAGCGCCGGCCTTTCGAGGCCGGCGTTCTCCGTTTCAACCCGTCTTACTGGAGTGGGCGGGCCACGATGATACCGGCGTTCGAGCGAAAACGATTCAGGTACGTGCTCAGGCGCGAATCGATAACGACCTTGCCGTAATTTCGTGGAGCGCTGGCATGCATGAAATGCAGCGTTCCGTCGTCGCCACGATACGCGAGTCCGACATGCGAGGTGCCGATGCCTCCCGAATCGTGCGTCGTGATGCCGATGATATCGCCGTCGCGCAGCTTGGATTCGATTCCCGGCACCTGGGACTTTGGGATGTGATACATCGGCATCCCGGACACCGACTGCTCCATGCGGCGGATTCCCGACCGCAATCCCGGATTGTTGCGCATGTAACGATAGGAACGCCAATTGACGGTCATTTCATTCGCTGAATGAGAGACGCGCACCCCGCCGAGCGATCGGGTCAAATCGTCCACCAATCCCCGCGCGTCGTTGTCATGCAGCCACTCCTCGAGATAGTGGAGCCGCGACAGATACGTGCCATCGCAGCGCCCACCGCGATAGCGGTCCTGCTCGATGTAACGCAGCATCGTTTGCGGGGTCCAGTTGGCGCGCGGTTCATCGAGCATCCGGGCAAAAGCCAGCGCGCACTCAAAAAAGGTCCAGCAATCAACGCCATACAAATTAACCGATGGCGCTTCGATCCGATCGTCGATTTCCAGGGTGTAACCCTTGTATGGAGTTCCACGCAGCGCTTTTCCCACGGTAGCCGTGCGCTCGCCGATGGGCAGCTTGCTCCAGCCGTTCGCATCGGCCTGAGTGGCGAGTTGCGCAAACTTTGATTCGCCTTTGAATACGGTGTCGAATGGCAGCCCGTCTCCGCGCGACACCGCGTGCAGCGCAAACAGTGGGACGAACGAGGAAAGGAAACGATTCACGGGCGGGACCGATAGCGCATCTCCGGCCGGGTCACCAGTGCGCGGACACAAAATTAGCGCGCCTCTCCAACGCCGCGAGCGAGACCCGCCCGTGAATTCGATGTTGAAAACGCGGGCTTCGTCCCGCAGACGGATTGGATCAAGGGACGAAGCACTCGTCCTTAATGCGGTTGGCCAAATTGAATTCCCTAAATTTTGGGCGCGAAGGGTCGTCAGCAGGAAATCCACACGGGGTCGAGATTGCCTTTCCGCGCTGGGCACGAAAAGCTGCCTCATGGCGCGCAGCAAATCATCCAGCCGAGCCAAGAAGGGCGCATCGCTTGCCCTCTTTCCCTCCACCACACCGGGGACCCCAGAAGTCATCCCCATTGAAAAACGCCACCTGTCGTTTGGAAGTCTCTGGAATTATGCGCCCGCACCCGAGGCCGTGATCGTGAAACCTCAATCCCGCTACGAGTTGTTCATCGATGGCGCATTCCGAAAGCCGCGCCAGGATCGCTACTTTGCGTCCCTTAATCCTGCGACCGAAACCAGACTCACGGAGATCGCGGAAGCTGGTCCTGCCGATATCGATGCGGCGGTGACGGCGGCGCGCCGGGCGTTCAAAAGTTGGAGCGCGCTGCCCGGTCGCGAGCGCGGGAAATATCTCTTCCGCATCGCGCGGCTCCTCCAGGAAAAAGCCCGCGAATTGGCGGTGCTCGAAAGCCTCGATGGCGGAAAGCCGATCAAAGAATCGCGAGATTTCGATCTTCCCCAGGCGGCGGCGCATTTCTTCTATCATGCGGGTTGGGCCGACAAACTCGCCTACGCGTTTCCCGGCCGCACGCCCGTCCCGCTCGGGGTCTGCGGGCAAATTATTCCGTGGAATTTCCCGCTCCTCATGGCCGCGTGGAAAATTGCTCCGGCGCTCGCCTGCGGAAACACCGTGGTGCTCAAGCCCTCCGAGACCACCAGCATCTCCGCAATGCATCTCGCGCAGATCCTGCAAGAGGCCGAACTGCCGGCGGGTGTGGTCAATATCGTAACCGGCGCCAGCGGAACGGGTCAGGCACTCGTTACCCATCCGGGCTTGGACAAGATCGCCTTCACGGGTTCGACCGCGGTTGGCAAATTCATTGCCACATCCCTCGCGAGCACAGACCGAAAACTCACGCTTGAGCTTGGAGGCAAAGCTGCGCACCTGGTGTTCGAAGACGCGCCGCTCGATCAGGCGGTTGAAGGCGTCATCTCCGGCATTTTTTTCAATCAAGGCCACGTCTGCTGTGCCGGCTCGCGTTTGCTCGTGCAGGAAAGCGTTTTTCCCAGAATGCTCGACAAGTTGCGCGATCGCATGGCCACCCTGCGTGTCGGGGATCCGCTCGACAAGAATACGGACATCGGTGCCATCAATTCCCGCGTGCAACTCGAAAAGATTCGCGAACTGGTCAAAGCGGGTGTCTCCGAAGGCGGAGAACTGATTCAGCCTCGGTGCCGACTGCCGGAGAAAGGGTATTGGTTTCCCCCCAGCGTGATCACCGGCGTCACGGCGAGTCATCGCGTGGCCCAGGAGGAAATTTTTGGACCAGTATTAAGCGTCATGACTTTTCGCACGCCGGAAGAAGCGATCGAGCGCGCGAACAACACGCCGTATGGCCTGAGTGCCGGCGTCTGGACGGACAAAGGCTCGAAGATCTTCAAAATGATCTCGAAGCTTCGGGCCGGCGTGGTGTGGGCCAATACCTACAACAAGTTTGATCCCACGAGTCCCTTCGGCGGCTACAAGGAAAGCGGCTTCGGTCGGGAAGGTGGTCGGCACGGATTGCACCCTTACGTGCGGCTGGCATAGGTCAGCCGCGATCGTGCATTGAACTCATCCGCAGTGCTGCATAGTTTCCCGTGCGGTCTTTCCTCACCATTCACGCGCAAAACCAAACCCAATTGACTTTATATGGCTCAAGCGATCATGGATCCCGAAGAAGTGCGGCGCTTTGCCAAAGAGCTCAAGCGCTTCAATGACGACATGCAGGTACGAGCTTCTTCGTTGCAAGGCCGGTTCAGTGCTTTGAGCGGCACCTGGCAGGACCAGGAGCACGAGAAGTTCGCTGATGAATTCACCACCACGCTCAAGGTGCTGAAAAAATTCATGGAGGTTTCCGAGAAACACACGCCGTATCTCCTTCGCAAGGCCCAACGCATCGAGGAATACCTGGCCCAACGCTGACGCATGGCCGACCAGGCAAAAATCACCTCTCTCGATGCGCTCGAGCGTTTCCGCTCGAATGTGATCATCTTTCTGACCAAAGCCCATCAGGCCGTGGATGAAGTGAGCGATGAAATCCGGCGCACCCGCCAGTGGCTGCACAACGAGCAGCGCAGTTATTGGGACCTGCAATATCGGAAGCGGGCCAAGATTCTCGACGAAGCGCGTCAGGTGCTGCTGGGGGCCAAAATGTCGAACCTCCGCGAATCGACGGCGGCCCAGGAGGTTGCGGTCCGCAAGGCCACGCATGCCTTGCACGAGGCGGATGACAAACGCCGCGCGGTGAAACAATGGAATCGAAACTTCGATGGCTACGTGGGTCCGCTGGCCAAGGGCATTGACGGGCTGCGCTATTTTCTCGATCACGATATGCCCAAAGCCCTCGCCTTTCTCGTCCAGGCGCAAAAGACGCTCGAAGATTACGCCGACGTTCGACCCACCACGGAAAGGGCTGCCCCGCCGCCCATCGGTGACGACGCCGCGGCTGCTGACAACGCGGAGGACGACCAGTCATGAATATCCGCGCCAGCGCCGGCATCCTTAGCCAGGCCGCGAAAGATCTGAATTTCGAGTGGGAGGAAACCAAAAACTATTGGCGTGATCTAAAGGCGCAAGATTTTGAGCGCACCTATTTGAGCGAGGTTTCCGGGCGGGTGGCGCGCACCATCGCCATCTTCGAGGAAATCGATCTTCTCCTCCGGAAAGTGCGAAAAGATTGTGAGTGAAGCCATTGATCTCCGGGTCTCGAGAAGCCTCGAACTCGTCGCCGCCATCAAAAAAGTCATCGCGGAATTTGCCGAGCTGGAGGAAGCGCTGACGCGTGACCTTCGCAACCGGCGATATGCCATCAGCCGGCGCTTGCGCGACGGCGTGGATCGAACCACCACGCGGCTCGCGGAACGCACCACGGCGCTGGAAAATGAGTTGCGCGATCGCGAGGCGGCGATTCAGCGGCATTATGATGCGCGTGTCGCCAGGATTCAGAGCGCGCATCATGGCATCTTGCGCACCGTGCGCGCCAAGGCGAAGCAGGAGGCGGAAAAGCGACGGGCGGAACTTCAGATGCGCCATTTCAATGCCGAACGCAGTCTGCCGAAGGACCTGCAGGCAGCGGATGCCTCCTATGCCGATTTTACCCAAATCGCGGCCCAGGAAGGGTCGCGGCTGACCGAACTCGAGCGCCGGGTTTGGAAGGCATTTTCCGGGTTTTGGAAGTACCAAAGCCTGCTTCGAAAGGCCGCCCCACCCGCGGAAGCACTGCCGGATCCACCGCCGGACCGGGACCAGCTTCTGGCTCAGACACGGGCTCTCCTCGCCGAGGCGGAAACGGATCTCACGGCTTATCGGAGTATTTTTTTGGCCCGTCTTTTTTCTTATGTGCCGATTTTTGCCATCGTCCCCGCGGTTGTGCTGGGCGCGCTCGCTCTCGCCTACCAGGGCGGGATGAATGCTTCCGCCTGGACTCAGGCGGGCGCGCTCGGGGCCGGTGTCATTGGCGCCGTGGCGATCGCGTACATCGTTGGCCTGCAGCAAGCGAAACCAATAGCCGTTCGGCTCGCCCAGTCATTGGCCGGAGCGGCCAAAAAATTGAAGGATTGTGGTGCCGCAGCGGCGGCGCTGCACGCGAGCAATCGGGAAAGCATCCAGTCGGAATATGATCGCACGATGGCCGAGGTACAGCGTTTGTGGAATCAAGGCGCGGATACGGGTGACGACTTCGAGGATCGAGCGCGTCGCAAAACGGAGCGCCAGCTCCCGCGCGCCTTCGCCAAAAACGACAGCCTGCTGCGGCCTCGCCTGGCCCGGGAGCAGGAACGCCATGCCGCTGCGATCGAGCGAGACAAGGCGGCCGCGGAAGAGGCGCGAGCCAAACTGCAGGACAGGAACGCCGCGGAAACGGCGGAACTTGATGCCGAGGAATCGACTCGCTGGGCGGAACTGATTGCCGATTGGAAACGCCACGCGCATCCACTGCTGGCGGAGATCGACGACATGAACGTTGCGCTCGCCGGCGAGTTTCCGCCGTGGACGCCAAAGTTTGTGGAAGAATGGACACCGCCGACTTCGTATTTGCCCGCCACCAAATTCGGCTGCCTGGAACTCGACTTTCGCGAGGGTGGCCAGACCCTGCCGCAGGATCCGCGGCTGGCGCTGCCTTACGGTCCCGTTCTGTCCGTTCCACTGGCCCTCACGTATCCGAACCAGGGCTCGCTCCTTTTCGAGACGAAGGAGTCAGCCGACGGCACTCTCGTTGATGTGCTGAACAGCATCATCCTTCGCCTGCTCACCACCACGCCGCCCGGAAAACTCGCGCTCACCATCCTCGATCCCGTCGGCCTCGGGCAAAGCTTCGCGGGACTCATGCACCTCGCCGATTACGAGGAAGGCCTCATCAACCGCCGCATCTGGACCCAGCGCGAACAGCTCGAGGACCGGCTGGCTGAACTCGGCGAGCACATCGGAAAAGGTCATCCAGATGTATCTCCGCAACGATTTCGCCACCATCACCGAATACAACGAGCAGGCCGGCAGCGTGGCGGAGAAATATCATTTCCTTGTCATCGCGGATTTCCCTGCCGGCTTCAGCGGAAAGCTCCGCCAAGCGCCTGCAAAGCATCGTCGCCAGCGGTGCGCGCTGCGGCATTTACACCCTCATCCATTGGGACCAGCGGCAGCCGCTGCCCGAGGGCATTCGATCCGGACGAAATGCGCCGCAACAGCGTCTGTCTTCCGCCGGAGCGGCGACCATTTCATCGCTCGGCAAGGCGCAGGAGGAAAGTAATGCGCAGCTCAAATTCGATCCGCCCCCGGAAGCGGATCTCGCGGTCGAACTGATCCACAAGATTGGGAAAAGCAGCGTCGACTCGAATCGCGTCGAGGTGCCGTTCTCCCAGATCGCGCCGGAAAGGCCGACGAGATGTGGACGGTCGACACCACCGACGAACTGCGCATCGCCATCGGCCGCACCGGCGCGACGAAGCTGCAGATGCTCGCCATCGGCAAAGGCACGCGCCAGCACGCGCTCTTCGCCGGCAAAACGGGTTCCGGCAAATCGACGCTGTTCCACGTCATCATCACCAACCTCGCGCTCGCGTGCAGCCCGGAGCAGGTCGAGTTTTACCTCATCGATTTCAAGAAGGGCGTGGAGTTCAAATGCTACGCCGACGAAACGCCTGCCGCACGCGCGCGTCGTCGCCATCGAGAGCGACCGCGAATTCGGCCTCAGCGTGCTCGCAGCGGGTGGATGAGGAGTTGAAACGGCGCGGCGATATGTTCCGCGCGCTCGGCGTGCAGGACATCGCCGGCTACAAACGCGCCGGCGGCACGGAGCCCGATGCCGCGCTCGCTGCTGATCATCGATGAGTTCCAGGAGTTCTTCGTCGAGGACGACGCCATCGCGCAAAACGCGTCGCTGCTGTTCGACCGCATCGTGCGCCAGGGCCGCGCCTTCGGCATTCACGTGCTGCTCGGCTCGCAAACGCTCGGCGGCGCTTACACGCTCGCCCGCGCCACGCTGGGCCAGATGGTCATTCGCGTCGCGCTGCAGTGCAACGAAGCCGACGCCTATCTCATCATGGACGACAACAACCCCGCGCCGCGCCTGCTCTCGCGCCCGGGCGAGGGCATCTACAACGACGCTGCCGGCGCGATCGAAGGCAACAGCCCGTTCCAGGTCGTGTGGCTGGCGGACGACGAGCGCGACGCCTGGCTCGATACCGTGCGCGAAGTTGCAAAAGAGCATGGCGACCGGCATCCCGGACCGATCGTCTTCGAGGGGAATGCCCCGGCGGACATTCGCGAAAACGAACTGCTCACGAAGACTCTGGCCACGGTGCCCGGCCAGCGTCCGAACGCGCCGCGCGCCTGGCTCGGCGCGCCGAACTCGATCAAGGGTCCGACCGAAGGTTGCGTTTCCAGCGTCAAAGCGGAAATCACCTGCTGCTCGTCGGCCAGCGCGGAGGATTCAACGCTCACCTTGCTCGGCCTCTCGCTCCTGGCCCTGGCCGCGCAGTACCCCGCCGGCACGGCGAAATTCATTTTCCTCCACGGCATGAACGACGATTCCACCGATGCCCAATTCCTCGCGGAGATAGCGCGTCTTGCCCCGCACGACGTCCGGATTTCAACCGGAGCCGAAATCTCCGAGTTGATGAGTGAGCTCGCCGCCGACATGAAAGCGCGCCTTGCCGATTCCTCCGCGGCCGCCGCTGCACCCAACGTTTTCCTGATCATTCACGGACTGCAAAAATTCAAAAAGCTGCGACGCGAGGACGACTTCAGCTTTTCGTCGAGCGACTCCGAGACCGGCAATCCCGGAGATCAATTCAACGACCTCATCACCGAAGGCAGCACCGTCGGGATGCACATCCTGGTCAGCATCGACACGTTCAACAACGTGAACCGCTGCATGAGCCGGAAGGCGCTGAGGGAATTTGAAATGCGCGTGATATTCCAGATGAGCGCCAACGATTCCGCCAGCCTGATCGACTCCCCGAAAGCCAGCGGCCTCGGCCTGCACCGCGCGCTGCTTTACAATGAGCAGCACGGCTCGCTCGAAACCTTCCGCCCCTATTCCCGCCCCGATGACGCCTGGCTGCGCGAGGCGGCTGCCAGTCTCACCGCGGCTGGAAATAGCAGCGCAGCCGTTCCGTAAGGGCTGCTATCCGCATTCCGTGAAAACGATTCGCAGGTTTACTAACATCGCCGAAGCAGGTTTCGCGTGCTCCCTCTTGGAGGCTGCAGGTATCAACGCTGCTCTCGCCGACGAGCACGCCTACACCCTCGGCCCTCAATACGCGCCTTGGGGCATTCGGCTTCAGGTTTCAGAGCCCGATGCTGATCGAGCGGAACGTGTGCTCGACCAGCAAGAAGGCTTCTCGCCGTTGCCCGATGATTTTGTTCCGCCGCCCGAACCCGCTGATTCACTGGCGGCGCCTTCGGACCGAAAGAGTAACATGACCGGAGCGTTTCTCAGAGGGGGTATTTGGGCGTTGGTCGCCTTCGGGGCGTTGGCCGGGGTGACGCTCGCCGCCGGTGGCGAGGCGCATGCCGACGTCGGCGGCGTTTTACTCTATTTCGGACTCGGCGGCATTGCCGGTCTCGTCGTTCGCGCGATCAAAAACAAAGGTCGGAGAGATGAATGTGCCAATGATCCTAACGACTAAGAATTGCATGCAATTGAGCCCTCTACCGGGCCGAAGTCAAAGGGTGAGTCATCATCACCGGCCCTGTAATGGTGACCGTTCGACGATGAAGTAATGCGCTTTCCAGAAAACGGCATTGCCGCAGCCGCGTTCCTTTTTGAGAAAGCGCACGGCAGTCAACTGAGCGAGTTCGAACAGCGCGAGATTGACCGCCACGGATTTGACGGCATAGCCCCGGAGCTGGTAGCAAACGAGCTGCGAGCAGCAGTAGAGCAGGATTCCAAGAGCGATTCAACTTTCAGGCAGCAGGCCTATTGGGCGCTTGGGAAGAATTTTGATCAGGCTATGACCCCATTGTTTAGGGAACGTCTCTCATTGGAACTGCGGCGGGACCTGATCGTTGCTTATCAGATTATGATCGCACTCGATAATCTGGGTGAGCCAGCTTTTTCAGATTCGCGTTCCGGATATTCCATGCACGAATATGACCTGAATCGACTGGACGGTGAAGCGTATCTTGAGAGCGCCACCTGACCACAAAGGAGGAATTTCGGGAGGAATTTCGGGTCAGTGTGCAAAAGTGGCCAGACGGTCGATGGTGTGGAGAGGCGAGGGGGGAAGAAACAAAATGGGGTAAGCCCGATCCAACGGAAAAGTGAACCCTGATCGAAGTAGACCGAGGGCACTAACAGCTCCGAATGCGCAAGAATCGACCAATGAAAATGTGCGGGAACAGCTCCACATGATGATGTCCAGCCGCGCTGTTGGGGAAGCGATCCGCAAACGGAGGCTGGCCCGGCAGGTGGATGATCGGGCTTTCTCCCGCCGCCAGGCAGGCAGTCGCGTTGGACTGCGCTGATCGCACGGAGAAGCCCGGAACGGCCGGCTTCAACCTGCTCGCGATTGGTCTTTCGATCCTTGCCAGTTCGGGCCATTTCGCTACCCTTTTTAAATTCCGGTCCCCCCGAACGCTCCTCCGTCACGTCCGTGGTCGGCCTGCTTGCTCGATGAAAAAATCTGGCATCATATTAGCCGCAATGCTCGCCGTTGGGCTCGGCGCGACTCTTTCGGTAACTCATTTCACAAGGAAGAAGGAGTACCCGAACCCGTATCTGGATGAGTTTAATCAGTTGCCGAAGGAATGGCATCGCAGCGGTCCCTTAATGCGATTTGCCGAGCATACGATGGGAAAGGAATTTGCCAAAACAAGGCTGGCAATGGTGACCCATTATGCCTGGGCCGTTCCCAATGATGAAGCCCTGAACGCCATTGCCGAGGCGGCAGAAGGCCATGGGCTGGTGGATTTCGGGGCGGGGACCGGTTATTGGGCGAAACTTCTGGCGGATCGCGGCGTTGACGTGGTCGCCATTGACAATTGGACCGATCAAAAGCCCGAAAAGCTTTGGTTTCCAGTGATAACGGGAAGCTATGAACTCCTTCCGCCGATGCGCGACAGAGTGCTGTTTCTTTGCTGGCCGCCTCAGGGAACCACGATGGCGCTTAATGCTCTAAAAGTATGGGGTGGGAACACTCTCGTATATGTAGGGGAACCGGCACCATCCCCGGGCTATGCCCGTTCAACGGCTGATCCTTCTTTTCTCATGGAGTTGTTGAAACATTGGGACCTCGAACAGGAGATTGAAATTCCCCGGTGGTTTAATCGGGATGATTCCGTATTTATTTACCACAGGAAATTAACGCCTTGAGGTTGCGCGCAAAACAAAACGGCGCGGGCGTCAAAGTGATCACCCACGAAGCGCACGAAGGACACGACAACTGCGAATCCTTTCGGGTGAGACTGCATCCGAATCGCTCGGCGAATGGCTCGGAGCCCATTACAAGGACAAACCAATCATTTGGATTCTGGGGGGCATCGACCGATCGAAAACGAGCGATAAATGGCGATCAATCGGGCCATGGTCTTTAGCCTGTCAGGGTCGGCGTCCCGCCGGGTACGATGAGCGTCGGTGAGACAGGGAACTCGCGGGTCATCCGATGGCATCGGCGAGGACGCCAAAGCCGACAAGCGAGACGCCTGTGCTCCCCGGAGCACGGTGCCTCCACGCGCGTCTTGAAAGTTGCCAATTGGCCACAGTTCGCCCGCAGGCTTCCTCGCGTCCAGCACGCGTGAGGACGATTACTGGACATATTTGGAGGGGAAAACGGGAAGAACATCCAACGTTTACCGTTCAAGCCGTGGTGCATCGACCGCGAGCACTGGCAATGCACGGCCCTTGACCGCATGCAGCTGGGCACGGCACATCCTTCTGATGCCCGCGGCTGAGTTTCTTCTCATCGACAACAGCAACTCGTTTACGAAGTTTGCCTTGTCCTCACGGGAAGCGCTCGGCGCGCAGCGAAAGGTGGCGACGCGGACTCTGGACGAAGCGGGGCTGCGGCGGACATTGCGCGGGTGGAAATTCGGCGCGGTGGTTTTATCTTCCGTCGTGCCGGAGAAGGGGCGGCTCATCGAGCAGTTTGTGGCTCCGGCGCGAACGGTGAAAGTCAGCCATCGCATCAATCTGGGTGTCGGCATTGACTACCCGAAACCGCAAGGTATCGGTGCGGACCGGCTCGCCAATGCGGTCGGCGCCGCGCATTTTTTTGGTGCGCCGGTGGTGGTGGTCGATTTCGGGACCGCGGTGACTTTTGATATCGTGGATCGGCGGCGCGCTTACGTTGGTGGGGTGATTGCGCCGGGTCTGGAGGCCATGACGGATTACCTCCATCAGCGCACGGCTTTGCTCCCGAAGATCGCGTTGATCGAGCCGCCTTCCGCCATTGGAAAATCCACAAAGCACGCGATGCTGGCCGGTGCGGTGTATGGATATCGCGGGTTGGTGCGGCAGATTTTGTCCGAAATTCGCGCCGAATTGCGCGCGCCCAAACTCAAGGCGGTGGCCACGGGTGGTTATGCAGGCTTGATCACGACGGGGCTACCTGAAATCAACGAGGAAATGCCGCATCTCACGCTCGAAGGCCTGCGCTTGATCGCGATCCTCAATCTTTAATCACTCATGACGCACGCCATCGGAATCGACTTTGGAGGAACCACCATCAAGAGCGGCCTGGTGCGGGACGGCGAAATCGTTGAACGCGGTGCCGTGATTGATACCCAGGAATGCGGGGGCCCGGACGCCATCATCGATGCGCTGGCCGGCGTCATCATGGGGCTCTGCTCGCATGCGCCCAACGTCGGGGGAGTCGGGATCGGAGTGCCAGGGCTGGTCGATAGCGTGAATGGCATGGTGCATGAACTGACCAACGTCGAGGGATGGGTCAAAACGCCGCTGGCCAAAATCATCTCCGAGCGCACGGGGTTATTTACCGTGATCGATAACGATGTGAACGCCATGACGTACGGCGAGTGGAAATACGGTGCAGCGGTGAACGGGAAACATGTCGTGTGCATCACTCTCGGCACCGGTGTCGGCGGCGGATTGATCCTGGACGGGCGGCTCTACCGCGGTGCGCAATTGGGAGCCGGCGAGATCGGCCACGTCAGTATCGATTATCGGGGAAAGCCGGGACGATACGGCAACGCGGGAAGCATTGAGGAATACGTGGGGAACCGTCAGATCGCCGAACGCGCCGCGGCGCTCTATCAGGCGGCCGGTCTCCAGCGAACACCCGAGCAATGCACACCGCGCGATCTCGACACGGCAGCGCGCAGCGGCGATGCCATCGCCCAAAGTATCTGGCAGCAACTTGGCCTCGAAATCGGTGTGGCGCTGGCCAATGTCGTGTGGGTTTTGAACCCGGACACCATTGTGATCGGCGGCGGGGTGGCGAAAGCGGGCGACCTGTTGCTCGATCCCATTCGAAAGACCCTGGCCGAGCGGACAATGAAAGTCTTCCACGAGAATTTGCGCGTCGTTGCCGCGGCCCTGGGCAACGACGCTGGCATCATCGGAAACGCCTGTCTCGTCCTGGACGCCCGGTCATCGGCGTGACACCACTACATCTTCCGAATCCCCATCAACCGGAGATTGGGTATTCGGTCTTAAGCGTTGGACGTTGGACGTTCGGTCTTCCCGGCGGGCCATCGATCACAGCCATTTTTTTCGGCGGAAGAATGCAACCATGCCAGTCGCGGTCAGGGCCATGACGAAGAGACAGACGATGTAGCCGTAGGGAGTGTGGAGTTCGGGCATATTTAATGGATACTTGCCCCCATCAGAGTCGAAGTTCATGCCGTAGACGCCGGCGATAAAGGTGAGCGGAATGAAGATGGCGGAGATAACGGTGAGCAGGCGCATGATCTCATTGGTGCGCATGCCAACGGAGGTGAGATAGAGCTCGATCAAAGCGCTCGTCAGCTCGCGATAACTTTCGATCAAGTCCATGATTCTCACCGCGTGATCGTAGCAGTCGCGCAGGAAAACTTTCGTCTTATCCGAGACGATTTCGCTGTCGTCCTGGAGCAGGGCATTGATCAGGTCGCGTTCGGGCCAGACGGCGCGGCGAAGGTGAACCAGCGAGCGGCGAAATTCGTGCAACCTTGCCAGGCAGCTGGCATCGGGCTGGTCGAGGACTTCGTCTTCGATCTCCTCGAGCGCATCGCCCAGGCACTCCAGAATCGGGAAACAATGATCGACGATTGCGTCCAGCAGCGCATAGGCGAGGTAGTCGGGACCGAGTTTGCGCATCCAGCCCTTGCCGGCCCGGATCCGGTCGCGCACCGGATCAAAAACATCATTTTTTGGGTCCTCCTGGATCGTGACGAGGAGCCCGGAACGCAGAAACATAGCGACCTGCTCGCCACACAGGCGCGAGTCTTCGGTATCGCGGTAGATCATCTGTGTGATGATGAAAAGCGTCTCGTCATACGGCTCCATTTTTGGCCTTTGTCCGGAGTGGATTATATCCTCGAGCGCCAGCGGATGCAGGTCGAATTTCTCCCCAAGCGCCTTGAGTTCGTCGATATCTCCCAGGCCGTTGAATTCGATCCAGAGGACTTTTCCCTCGGCCGGTGCGCTGGGAAGTTCGGCCACGCTGCGGACGGATGCTTCGCGCACGCCTTCCTGATCATACTCCATGAGGGAGATCGAAGGCGGCACTCCTTCGCCGGGCTGGAGCGCGATCAAGGTTGCCGGAGCGGTGCCGGGAAGTGGGTGGCGCATCTTGAACATGCGCCGAGGCTAGCGGTCGCCGATCAAGAGGAAAGCCCGGCGTGACGGCTGATGCGTGCGCAAAGCAGTTGCTTTCGGGACGGGTGGATGGCTTTCTTCGCGCTCCGCCGGCCACCGGAGATGTGCAGGCATCCCGGCGCCGGTCCGTTTCCCGTTCGATGCCGAACCCCGAAGTTTTTTACATCCATATCAATGGCGAGCAGCGCGGGCCCTACACGGTGCCGCAGATCGATCATTTGCTCAATTCCGGCCTGATCCCCGCGGAAACTACCTTTTGGCGGGAGGGCCTCGAGCAATGGTTGCCGGTGACCAATCTCGTTGAACTGCGTCGCCGCCCGAATCCCTGGAAACGGTTGATGATCGCCGCCGCCGTCATCGTTCCGATTCTGCTCGTTATCCTCTTTTTTGGGCCGGCTGTGGCGGATGCCTGGCGCGAGGCGACGGCCCGGGAGTACACACAATCGGGTGCCTACTGGCGAGCCCGCGATACCGTGCGGCAACAGGCGCTCCCCGCGGGTTCGCTGGTGGAGTTTGACGGATTTGACAGCGCGAGCGTGGAATTGATCGGCCAGGATGAAGCGAAGGTGCTATTACGCGGGAGATTGATGCCGAAAAAGGAACCGTCGCGTGAGGCAAGCTGGCGCGTCCGATTGAAATATGATCCATCAAGCGCGTCCTGGTCGAGCGCGGTGGCCACCCTTGAGCCATCCGGCCCGTGAAGACAGACCTGCGGCCCGGCCGTCGGATCGTGCCTGCCCGCCCAAACGACTAATGGCGCCGCGCAAATCTTAACGGATAGGTAGCACGTTTCCTTTACCCACATTTCGTTTACTCATGATGCTTCGATCTAATTCGCCGACTCTGGTCGCACTCCTGCTGGCCGTACTGCCTCACCCGGCGCCCGGGCAGGGTCTGGCGGCCGCGCAGGCCGAAGCGAGCCGGTGCGAGGATCAGATTGCCTCGATCAAGCGCGACGTGATCGGTAAGTATGAGGACGCGCTCGCCGACCTGCAGGCGCAGTTTCAAAAAGCGGCGGACCTGGAAGGCGCGCTGGCGGTGCGGGAAGAGCGGGAACGCGTGGCCCGGGAAAGCGTGCTCAGCGAGGAGCAATTTGTGAAGGAACCCAATGCCTTGCACGCTCTGCAGCAGCAGCACGTGACCAAGATGCGGGAGCTGATTGGTGGCGCCGTCACGGCCGCGTTGCCGCGGCTCATCGAACTGAAGCGGCAACTCACCATCGCTGGCAAGCTGGACGAAGCAGTTGAAGTCCGCGCTGCCATCGATCAGCTCCAAAATGATCACGTTCCGCTGGCCAAACCCGCCGCCGACGAAGTCGTGACAGCTGATACGTTGCTGACGGCCTATGCGGCCGACCGAACCCGCGCGGACAAAATCTACAAGGGGCAAAAAATCCTCATTCGCGGGCTGGTGGGTGGGTTTCGCGCCAGCCCGTCGGATTCCGGGCAATTCCTGATTTATCTTGCGCGGACCAATGGAGGATCCGGCTGGGTGCAGTGTGAGCTCGACGGGCGGGTCATGCGTGCGCGGGAGGAAAAGCAGTTCAATACCAAGGTCCTCACGATCAGCAATCGACGTGGCGACGTTCTCACTCGAGTGCAAACGGGGCAAAACCTCGAACTGCGCGGAATCTGCGAGGGTTTTGAGGAAGTGGTGGTGCTGACCAAATGTGAAGTGCCGGGATAGTGCTGCAGGCGGCCTGCGGCGACCGCGCCTTGCACTGTCCGATCCCAACAGTATAACCGCCCACATGCCGTTTGATACCGTCGAGCCTCAAGGCCTCAAGAAGGGAAAGCGTCTCGATGACCTCGAGCACAAATCCCTCGATGAGGGCGATTACAAACCGAAGCTGAAGGAAACACAGATCCGCTTGCTGAAGCACCAACTCGAATTGAGCGCGACGAAGAACACGCTCATCGTCATCTTTGAAGGCCCCGACGCTGCTGGGAAGGGCGGTGCCATCAAGCGCATCACCGAACGGCTGGACCCGCGATTAATGCGCGTTCATTCCGTCGTGAAACCGACCCACGAAGAGTATCAGCACCATTATCTCTGGCGCTTTTGGCAAAAGCTTCCGGCTTACGGGCAGACGGTAATTTTCGATCGGTCGTGGTATGGGCGGGTGCTGGTCGAGCGGGTGGAATCCTTTGCCACGGACAAGGAATGGAAGCGCGCCTACCAGGAGATCAATGAGTTTGAACGCACGCTGACCGATGACGGTGCGATCATTGTGAAAATCTTTCTGCACATCTCGAAAGACGAGCAGCTGTTCCGTTTCAAGCGCCGAGAAGCGGATCCGACCAAGCATTGGAAAATCAGTGATGAAGACTGGCGCAATCGCAAAAAGTGGGATGAGCACAATCAGGCGGCCGAAGACATGTTCGAGAAAACTTCGAGCACCTTTGCGCCGTGGACCGTGATTGGCGGCAATTACAAATGGCACGCACGGGTCAAGGCGGTGAAAGCCGTGGTCGACGCGATCGAACAGGCCAAGTTGCGCAAGACTTAATGAAGACCGTTATCTTTCCGGCGCTCATTCTCGTCTCCCTCGCCAGCAGCGGTTGCGACCGGGTAATGCAAAAAAGTCCGAAGCAACTGAGCGAGGCGGCGGCGGAGAAACTCCGCATTGGTGATACGGCCGGCGCGATCCGGCTTTACGAAGCGTCGCTCGATGGCACGGCGGAAACGGCTGAAACCCACTATCGGCTCGCGCTCATCTATGATGACAAATTGAAGCGGCCGGTCGATGCCATGCACCACTTCAAGCGGTATCTCGAACTGGCGCCAAAAGGGAAATTTGCCACCGAAGCGAACGAATATGGGAAAGAGGGCGGACGACGGGTGGTGGCGAGTCTGAGCGAGGGCACTCCGATGACCCAATCCGAAGGTGTCCGGCTCAAGAAAGAGAATCTGGCGTTGCGCCAACTGATCACCGAATTGCGTGCCAGCGGGGCGAAGCCGGCTGTGGTGAAGAAAAAAGCGAAAGGCGATATTACGGGCCCGCTGCCTCCCGGCGCGCACACGCACTTGGTTCAGCCCGGCGAAACGCTTTCTGCCATTTCGCGGAAGTATTACAAAACGCGCAATCGCGACCGGGATATCCTCGATGCCAACCACAATCAGCTGGATGGCAAGACCACGATCAAGCCGGGGCAGGTGCTGATCATTCCAAAATAGGGAGGGGCTGCGTCTCGGAGCGCGGGCCGATTCCGGATATTGTCCGCATCAAGAATGCGTTTATGTTGCCGCTCATGATCCCCCCGCTCCTTCGGGCGCTGGCGCTGGCGCTCATCTTATCGATGGCGCGCACCTCAGCCCGCGCTGACCTACTGATTTGGCTGCCTTTTGACGAAGGCGCCGGGGATCTGGCCGGGGATGCCAGTGGAAATGGAAATGACTTTTCAGCCGCCAGTAGCGGTTTTCAGTGGAACCAAAAACCCGCGGCACCATTCGGCGGCAGTATTCACTTCGACGGAACTGGTTCCGCGGTTGCCCAGAAAACCAGTGTGTCCGTGCAGCCGCAGACCATCGATTTCTTGCGCGCCCGGTCGGGCGGAAAAGTCACGATTGCATTTTGGGCGAACCCGGACTCCGAAGGGCAGGCTACTTCCCCGTTTGCCTTCGTTCGCAGCGCGAATGAGCGAGTTCTCCAATCACATCTCCTGTGGACCAACAATGCCGCCTTTTTTGATGTCGGGTCTCCCGGTTCCGGTTCCGGTTTCTATCGGTTGACCTCGAACACAACGGCGTCAACGCCGGGTCAATGGACACACTGGGCTTTTGTCTTCGACGGTGCGGCGTCGCCTTCGATGATGATTTATCGAAATCACGTGCTCATCGCGTCGGGCAACGAGGGTGCAGGAGGACAAGTCGATTGGGCCGGAATCGACATCGCTGAGCTGGGTGCATCGCAGCTTTACAATGAGCGATGGCTCGGAAGCATTGATGACTTTGCCGTCTGGGACGAAGCGCTCACCGTCGCGCAGCTCACGGATATTTACGACAACGGTGTGCAATCGCTGCTAAAACCGGTGATTCAACTTTTCACGGCTACACCCGGAAATATCACGGCGGGCCAGGCCACCACGTTGCGCTGGGAAACGTTGGCCGCGGATTCTCTGAACATCACGCCGGCGATCGGCGCCGTGTCGGGCCCGAATGGAATGATCAGTGTTAGTCCATCCGTCAGCACGACGTATCGGCTGACCGCCACCAGTCCGGCAGGGTCCAGCTTTGGTGAAGTATTGGTCGGGGTAGGGGAGTCCGCCCTGCCCTTGGCGCTGAACGAATTTCTGGCCGACAACGGCAGCGGGATCACTGACGAAGATGGGGATGCGTCGGATTGGATCGAAATCTACAACCCGAATTCGTTCGCGGTGGATGCGGGCGGGTGGATGCTAATCGATGGTGGTGGTACATGGATCATTCCGGCGGGCGCATCCATTCCGGCCAAGGGCTATCGAATCATCTTTGCTTCGGGGAAGAACCGGATCAATCCCGCATCCGAATTGCACACCAGTTTTTCCCTGAAAAACGAGGGTGAATACCTCGCCCTCAAGTCGCCGTCCGGCGTTGTGGCCACGGAGTTTGCCCCGCAATATCCTCCTCAACGGAGCGATGTTTCCTGCGGCCACGATGCCGGCGGCGGGACGGTCGTGTATTCGCCGCCGACTCCCGGTGCTGCGAACGGTTCCGTTTACGAGGGTATCGTAACGGATACGATGTTTAGTGTGAAGCGCGGGTTCTACTCGGAACCGCAAACGGTCGAAATTACCACGGTCACTGCGGGAGCAACAATTCGCTATACCACCAACGGAAGCACGCCCAGTGAAACAAACGGAGCGGTTTATGCGACGCCTCTATCGATTGATCGTACGACTGTCCTGCGCGCCCGGGCTTTCAAGACGAATTTCCTGCCGACCAACACTGATACCGAGACTTATATTTTCATCGCAGATGTGCCCAATCAGGTTTATTCGTCGCCGCCCCCGGGCTGGCCGGCCAGCGGGGTAAATTCTCAGACCTTGCGTTACGGCTTTAATCCGGCGCTGAAAGCGCAATATCCGGTAAGCCAGCTCATCGCCGCCCTCGAGCAAATCCCGAGCATATCGATCGTGACCGATCAGGCTAATCTAACGGCGCCTGCGACTGGTATCTACGTCCACGCGCTGAGCAAGGGCGATGCCTGGGAGCGCCCGGCCTCCGTGGAACTACTGAATCCCGACGCGTCCCCCGGGTTTCATATTAACGCGGGATTGCGGATCCGTGGAGGATACAGCCGGAATTCGCAGTTCGCCAAACACTCGCTCCGACTGTATTTCCGAAAGGAATATGGCGAAGGAAAGCTGAAGTATCCATTGCATGGTGCGGACGCGGCGGATGAGTTCGACACTCTGGATCTGCGCACCGAGCAAAACTACTCCTGGGCCAATGGAAGCGGGACGGAGAACACGGCGGTGCGGGAAGTCTTTTGCCGCGATCTGATGGCAGCGATGGGACAGCCGACGACGCGCTCGATCCCTGTGCATCTTTATCTAAACGGACAATACTGGGGCCTCTATCAAACGGAGGAGCGTCCCCAGGAAGATTACGGTGCCAGTTATTATGGAGGGAAATCCGGTGACTATGACGTCGTGCAAACATCCAACCATTCCGCCTTTACCTATGAACTGGCTCACGGAACTCTGAACGCCTGGCAAACCACGTGGAATATGGCCCGATCGCACGCGACCAGTCCGTCCCTGGCAAAATACTTTGCCATTCAAGGGCGGGACGAAAACGGCGCCCGTGTCCCGGGCCTGCCAGTCTATGTCGATGTGGACCGTCTGATCCACTACATGCTGCTTCACTATTATACCGGAGATGGCGACGGACCGTTGTCGAATTTCCTGGGTATGAATCGAGCCAACAACTGGCGCTGCCTCCGCAATCGCCTGACGGATGAAGGCTGGCAATACTTTGTCCATGATTCAGAGCATACGTTGATGGCGCCAAGCTGGGTGGACAATCGCGCCACCAACAACACGACCAGCGGCAGCAACCGCAATAATTTCACGTACAGCAATCCGGAATGGATTCATGAAGATTTGGCCGTAAGTCCCGAGTATCGGCTGCGCGTGGCCGACATTGCGCAGCGATTGCTCTTCAACGATGGCCCCATGACGCCGGGGCGGGCTCAGGCGCTCTTTGACGCACGGGCGGCACAGATCGATCCCGCGATCATCGCGGACGCTGTGCGTTGGGGCACCAGCACCTCGGAGCACACCTATAATCGCTGGCGATCGCGCCTGGCTACGATTCGCGCCAGCTTCTTCACGAATCCCTCCCCGGCCCTGGAGCGTCATCGGAAGTTGTTGGTGCAACTTCGCTCGCGAGGACTGTTTCCGAACGTGAACACTCCCACGTTTTTTCAACGCGGTGGTCGCGTGAATGCCGGTTATCAACTCGCCCTTGATACCTCTTGGTCAGGCGGGAACCTTGTTCTACACGACCGATGGATCGGACCCTCGGCTGATCGGCGGAGACCCCGCCGCATCGGCAATAAGTTACAGCGGACCGATCACGATCGATGAGCCGGCCTTGATTCGTCTGCGCCTGCGGAACGCGTCCGGAACCTGGTCTGCGATCGATGAGGCCTATTTTACCACCTTCGACGGCGCAAAAGCGGGGGATGTGGTCATTAGCAAACTGCACTATCACCCATCGGCTCCGACTCAAGCCGAGCTGGATGCCGGGTTTTTGTCGGGGGATGAGTTTGAGTTCATTGAGTTGATGAACATCGGAGCAGAGAGCGTCGATCTCGCCGGGATGACGCTCACGGGTGGGGTTGATTATTCGTTCGGGACGTCGGGGGTCACCTGGCTGGCGCCCGGAGAACGGGCCGTGGTGGTGGCGAATGCCGCTGCCTTCGGGATGCGATATGGCGCGGATGCGAAAGTGGTGGGCGAATACGAGGGACGTTTCCTCAATTCCGGCGAGGCGGTGGTCCTCCGCGACAGTGCAGGCGTGGTGATCACGGAATTCCAATACCTGGATACGGTTCCCTGGCCGACTGGCGCTGATGGTCTGGGTTCGGCGCTGGTGTTGGTGGATCCGGAATCCAACCCGGATGCGAGGGTGCCGGGTCACTGGCGGGCCAGTTACGTGCCGGGTGGCCGACCCGGGGCCGCGGACGAATGGACGATCGAAGTATGGCGCAGTTTCTGGTTTTCCGCGTCGGAACTCCAACCGGAAAATGAGACATCCATCTGGGGTGACTTGATCGATGTGGATGCAGATGGTTTTAGCAACTTTGTCGAATTCGTACTCGGAAGTTCACCGCGTGACCCGAAATCCGTTCCATTCTACCAAGGCTCAGCGTTTACCGACACCTCGACACAGAAAAGATATCTCCGACTGTCGAGCACGCTGCGCCCCGGAGTTTCCGGGATTAGCATTTCAGCCATGAGTTCCAACGATTTAATTTCGTGGTCTGATGGTCCAGCAATGGTCAGCGCCCCGCAGGTTCAGGCTGATGGAAGTGTCGTTGCCACGTGGCAGGATAACGTGCCCCTGACGGATAGTCCCGATGGGCGACGATTTATGAAGTTGCGCTTGATCCAACAGCCGTGAGACGAGAATTGCTATTGGGTGTCCTGCCGGGAATGGTCTTGTTGTTTCCGGGGGCAACGGTGGGGCGGTCGGAAAAAGAAGAAGTTGCTGGGCGGCCTCCGGGGATGGCTCCAAATGCGACGATTGATCCGGAAAGCCTGGAAGAATACGCCGCCCAACCGGAACGAATTCGGAAGCTTATCTCACGCGCCCTGGCGCTAACCACCCTTGGTTTGACGTACACCTATGGTAGCGCAGATCCGGAGGGCGGAGGAATGGATTGCTCGGGGACGATTTACTATTTGCTGAAATCACAAGGTTTCGATGACGTACCGAGGAGTTCGCCGGGGCAGTATTTATGGACGCGAAAAGCCGGCGAGTTTCGCGCTGTCATCAGTCGAAAAGAGAATAGCCCGGAGTTCAATGAGTTGCGTCCCGGCGATTTGCTCTTTTGGAGCGGAACCTATGAGGTCGAACGCGACGTGCCGGTGACCCACGTGATGCTGTATCTCGGGACCGAAGAGAAGACGAAGAGACGCGTAATGTTCGGGGCGAGTAACGGACGCAGCTATCAGGGCAAGCCGCGCTGGGGAGTGAGCATCTTTGATTTTAAGATGCCGACGGCTCGAACGAAATCAGTTTTTCTCGGCTACGGTCGCGTTCCGGGATTGCGAGCGGATGCGCAGGACGACGGGAAAAAATCGGGTTCCTGACAGTCCGGTGGCAGACGGCCGGCGTCAGCTACGCCGACCGGAGCCGAAGGGTTTCCTCACCAAAAAGGCTCTGTTGCTCAGCTTCCTCCGTCTGCGGATCCTTTTGTCCAATGGATAATTCCCCGCTAAAGATCCCGCCTTTTTCGACGACAATCGATTTGGCGTAGAGCTTGCCTTCGAGAATCCCGCCCTTGTTGATCTTCACCGCGCCGGTGCAGTAGACATTGGCGGAGAGGTGTCCATTGATCTCGATGGAGTGGGCTCGAATCGGCCGCACGAATTCTGTGCGGCAACGTTTGTGGATGAAGAGCGTTTTCGTTTCGACGGACCCAATGATTTTTTCCTTCGTTTTGACGTAAACGTCGTGCGTGGCGAACAGGCTGCCCCGGAGTTTTCCCTCGAGACGCGCCGAGTGGCAGGCGATTTTCGCACTGCTGACTTCACCCTTGGAGAGGATGTGCACATGGCCCTGCGTTTGAATCGTTCGGCCGAAGGGTCCGGCAATTTTGAAATCCCGGAGGTCAATATAACTGCCGCACTGCGGACAGAGCGTGGATTGGGCAGCACTGCTGACATGCTGCTTGTGTTCGCAGCTGAAACAGCACACCTCGCGGATGGTTTCCCGCGAAATGAGCTTCGACAGCTTGTCAAAGATGCTCGGGCCCTTGAGGGCCGTCGTTTCCTTGGCCAGGAGCTTTTCGACCGAATAATGCTGGCCGCATTTTCGGCAGAACGTGGATTTGGCGTAGGCCGACTCGAGCTGCGTGAAGCCGCAGTGCGGGCAATCAGAGCTTATTTTTTCGCCCTGCTTCGGGGTGTTTTTACTCGCCACGAGCAGTTGCTGTCGGTCGCGAACGCCTTCCGAATTACCGGTTCATGCCCATCGCGGGCTTTCCACCTTCGGATTGAGGGTTTCGAACCTCGGGCTGTTTCAAGGCGACTTTGTTTGGTGTGACCTCGGATTTTCCGACGAAGGTGGCGCCTTCCTCGATGACCAGACGGGCGGCTTTCAGGTCCCCTTGCAGAACGGCGCGGGACTTCAGTTCGCAGCGCTCATCGACCGTGATGTTGCCGTGAACTTTGCCCAGGACGGTGACGGACTTGGTTTTGATTTCCCCGCGAATCTCGGCGTTTTCACCCACCGTTAGAATACCAGCGGAGTTGATCTCGCCCTCGACCTTGCCGTCGATCACCAGTTCGTTTTGAAATTTGATCGATCCCTTGATCTCCACGTCTGCGGCGAGAATGTTTTTTTGATTTGTGATGTCGGCCATGATGTTGTGCGGTTTGGTTTGAGTAAGGATGGGTTGAGTCGGTCCTGTCGGTTGGATGAGTGATTCCAGCTCCTGCAGCTCCTGATCGGAGTCACTCTCGGTCGCGACTTCGAGGGGAGCGTTCGCAGCCATCTCCACGGGCGAAGGATTCGGAGACGGCTTCTTATTGAACACGAATGATTAATAGGCGGTGCCAAGATGGTGTCAATGAGCGCGTTTGCTTCGCGCTACGAATCCGCGATTTCCTCAGCGGGATACGTCCAGATTTCACTCAGTGTGGGATGATAATGTGGGGTGGTGGCCAGTTGACCGGCGGTGGCGCCAAAGCGCAGCGCGACGCTGATTTCGTGGATCAATTCCGAGGCGTGCGGACCGAGGCACGCTCCACCGAGCAACCGTTTGGTCTCGCGCTCGGCGATCAGTTTCACGAACCCGGCCGTCTCGCCGTGAATCAACGCTTTGCCGTGATCCGCGAACAGATATTTGGCCGAGACGACGTCGCGCCCCGCTGTCCGGGCTTCTACTTCGGTCAAGCCGACCGCGGCGACTTCCGGCTGGGAAAAACAGGCAAACAGTTTCTGCGCGTAATCCATGCGCTCGAGATCCTCGCCCGGGAATTTGCCCAAAATGCGCGCGGCGTTGCGAGCGGCCACCTCCGCCTGTTGGATCGCCAAGTGAACGACTTCGAGGGGTCCGCACACGTCGCCGGCGGCAAAATGGAATTTCGATCCACATTGCTGTGTGGATTCGGCGAGGATTCGACCCCCTGTCAAAGGGATTCCCGCTCGCTCCAAACCGAGCGAATCCGTGGCCGGATGCCGCCCGAGCGCACAGACGAGTTGCTCGGCCTCGGCGATATTTGACCGGCCCGTGTGGGTGAAGTGAACCCGTTTCGTATTTCCAGATCGATCCATGGCCTGAAGGTGAGTGTCCGTATAAAGATGGAGGCCGCGTTCGCGCAACGCCTCGGTCAGCGCATCACTGATGTCAGAGTCCATTTCCTTAAGGATCCGGGCGCTGCGCTGAATGACCGTCGTCGGAATACCCAGACCATGGTAATAGGTCGCCAGTTCGAGCGCGATTGCGCCTCCACCCAGAATGCAGACTGACGACGGGATTTCCGAAGCATCGAGTACATCGTCGCTCGTCCAGAATCCCGTTTCGCGCAATCCCGGAATATTGGGAATGCTGATCGTCGAACCGGTTGCGACCAGAAACGTTCGGGAGTTCACGCGCCGGCTGCTGCCGTCAGCGAGTTGAATCTCGATGGTCTGGGCATCGACGAAGGAGGCGCGTCCGCGAACAAACTCAAAATTTCCGCTTTCGAGCTGTCCGCGCCGATAGTCCGCAAACTCTGCGATCAATCTCCGCTTGCGGGCGAGAATAGTGGCACCATCAGCGCCCTCATAGCTCGCCTTGAGTCCAAATTCCGCCGCTTCCCGAATCATGGCGGCTCGATGGCCGGATTCGAGGAGAGTCTTGCTCGGCATACATCCCCGAAGGATGCACAAGCCGCCCACTTCCGAGCCGCCCTCGACGATCAGCGTTTTCAAACCGATTTTCGAGGCTGCGGCTGCTCCGGCATAACCAGCACTGCCGCCGCCGATCACGGCGAAATCAAAAGGTTCCTTCATGGTGTGGGAAGTTTTTCGGGGACGACACGAAAGAGCCGGAAAAGCTCGATCTCGGCTGGAGCGAAGTGGCCGTTGATCATCGCCGGGCGTGCGGGTGGCGCAATGCGTTCGAGCCACGGTGGCGCCTTTGCTGGAGATTCATCGAGGATCCGGCCGAGCGGTTCTCCGGATGGAATCGGCACCCCGAGAACGGCGCTGGAATTTGTGAGAACGCGCGTTGATTCATCGGAAATGACGCAGGTGACTTTGCGATCACGGACTATCTGCGCCGCCGCCATCGGATCGTCGATGAGATAAAATCGGGCCGTGGCCTCGATACCGGGCAGGCTTTCATGGGAACTGCCGGCCACGCCAGGCTGGCGGCTCCAGTAGGCAATGGCCGGAGACAACCACCACGGCGCGATGAATCCGCCCGGCACATTGGCCTGTTGCCGGAGGGCAAGCTTTCGCAGTGAAATATTTTCCAGCCGCCGGATCGTCGCGCGTTGCTCGCCCTCATTGTCCGGAAAACTCTGGGCATCCCAAGCCTTGGCGAGCGGCCAGAGCCCGATCGTGAATGCGATCCACGCCACCCATTGTCGCCGCAGAGCTTGAAAAACCCAGGGCAATGAAGCGCAAAACGCCACGGCGAAAAAGTAACCCCAACGCGCCTGCCAAAAAGTCAGCGCTGCGGTGGTGACCAAAAATACCAGCGCGAGAACCGCCGGTCGCGAGCGATTCACAAGCAGGAGCACAGGCGCCGGGATCGCCAGCCATCCAATCCAGGCGAACACGTCGTTGGCGGTGGGTCGCTGCAATTCCCCAATCACCCCACTCCATCGGATGAACGCCTCACGGATCGATGGTTCAGGGAGCGAAACCCGCCAACCGTCGATCACCAGAGCCGCCAGGACGATCCCGCCGAAGATCATCCAGCCCACGCGTGCTTCGCGGGTTGTGAACCGCCCGCGGTCCACGATCAGCCAATACGATGCGACGAGACAGAGCAGGACCAGTGGTTCGTAGAGCGAAACCCAGCACGCCAGCGCCCAGGCCATGCTGGTCACACTCGCACAACCACGGGATGGTCGTGCGGCGAAGCGCAGCTCTCCCGCCAGCGCGACGGCAATCAGCGGGATCAGCAACGCTTGATGATCCGGTCGACCCAGGAGTGTTCCGTGCACGGCGATCGGGCTCACGGCGAGAAGCAGCCCACCGGCCACCGCCCCGGAACGCGACCCCTTTTCGTCCGCTCGATACAGCATCAATACGAGCGCCGCGCACGCCAGCGCTCCCAAGAAAGGCGGCAAGACGGCCCCCGCGACATCGAGGCTTTGAGCCTTGAGCAGCTCCGAGCCGCCGATGATTCGCAGCCCGGCTTTCGCCAGAATTTTCCCAGCCGCAATCAGCCAATCCAATGGCGCCGTTGTGTGTGGCAACGTGCCGTCAGGATAATTCTCAAAATCGTGGTGGTGAATCGTGATCGCATCGCCTTCTGCGACCATGCGCGCCCGGGTCATCCGCGAATAACAATCGGGATCGACGAAGTACACGTCGCCCTCGATAAAAACGTCTCGCAAATTCCAGCAGCGGAGCGTGAAAGCAAGCAGCGCAAGGAGAAGGAGGAGCAGGATGAACGCGGCGCGTTTCAAGTTCTGGCGACGCTGGGAAAAAATGAGGGAGCTGTCGATGCCGAAACCGGCGTGGCGAAATGGCCACGTCTTCAAGCGAGTGCGCAATATGTGGTGTGGCGAACATGGGAATTACCCCAAGATGTTGCGTAAATGGGCCTCCGAGGGCCTAAAAAACCCCTTGTGGGTAGCTACCCGCCCGGCTAGCCTCGGCGCTCCGATTTTTCCGATCTCAAATTATGGCCGAAACCGACGCACCGAAACCCGCCAAACCGCTCCCCGAATTCAAGGCCAGCGATTATACTGCTGACGATCTCAGCTCGCTGAAAGGCCTCGAAGCGGTCCGGAAAAAGCCGGGCATGTATATCGGCGGCACCGACGAGCGCGCGCTGCATCACTGCGTCTCCGAGGTGCTCGACAATTCGGTGGATGAATTCCTCGCCGGCCATTGCACGCACATCGACGTGACGATTCACTGCGGACGGCTCGATTTCCATCCGCGACAACGGCCGCGGCATTCCGGTGGACATCAACAAGGAGGAAGGCATCCCGGGCGTCGAACTCGTGCTCACGCGGTTGCACTCAGGCGGCAAATACGGCCAGGGCAACTACGAGTATTCCGGCGGCACGCACGGCGTCGGCGCGAAGTGCGTCAACGCGGTGAGCGAGTGGTTCAAGGTCGAGGTGACGCGCGATGGGCAAGATTCACGCGATGTCCTTCGAGCGCGGCGAGACGAAGGCAGCAGCTGCACGTCGTCGCCGAAGTCAAGAGCAAGAAGCACACCGGCACGCTGATCACGTTCATGCCGGACCCGGAGATTTTTCTGGAGACGACGGAGTTCAAGGCGGAGCGCATCATCACCCGGCTGAACGACCTGGCCTACATCAACGCGCCGCTTGAGTTTCACTTTCCTCGACGAGCGGGAGGAGGATGCGCGCCCGGTGCAGATCGTTCATCCGAGCGGCGTCGAGGAATTCGTCGGGCGGCTCGTCGAGAACAAGACGCTCGTGCATCCGAAGCCGATCATGATCAAGGGCACGCGCGATCAGCATCATCGTCGAAATCGGCCTGCACTATAACGACACCTATAACGAGCAGCTTCTCTGCTACACGAACGCCGTGCCCAATCCCGACGGCGGCACGCATTCCAGCGGCTTCCGCGGCTCGCTCACGCGCGCGATCAATCAATACGCCAAGAACAACTAGCCTGCTGAAGGACAAGGACCCGGCCATCACCGGCAACGACGTGCTCGAAGGTCTCGCCGCGGTGGTCAGCGTGAAGCATCCCGACCCGCGCTTCGAATCGCAGACGAAGGTGAAGCTCATCTCGCCCGAGGTGGAGAGCATCGTCGGCTCCGTGAGCTACGAAGGGTTGATGCTGCACTTCGACCAAAATCCCGAGCGTCGGAAAGCGGATCATCGAGAAATGCCTCATGGCCGCCCGCGCCCGCGAAGCCGCGCGCAAGGCGCGCGAAACCGTGCGCAAAGGCGCGCTCACCGGCGGCGGCTTGCCCGGCAAGCTGGCGGATTGCTCCGAGCGCGATCCGGCGCTGACCGAGCTTTACGTGGTCGAGGGTGATTCCGCCGGCGGCTCCGCCAAGCAGGGCCGCGACCGCCGCTTCCAGGCGATCCTCCCGATCAAGGGCAAGATCATCAACGTCGAGAAAGCGCGTCTCGACAAGGTGCTGCAAAACACCGAAGTCCAGACCCTCATCACCGCCATCGGCACTGGCATCGGCATGCAGGGCGAAACACGGAAGGGCGCCTTCAATCTGGAGCGGCTGCGCTACGGACGGATCATCATCATGACCGATGCCGACGTGGACGGATCCCACATCCGCACCCTGCTGCTCACTTTCTTCTATCGGCAAATGCCCGAGCTCGTGCGCAAAGGCCATGTCTATATCGCCTGTCCGCCGCTCTATCTCATCAAGCGCAAGAAGCGCGAGGAATACGTCGATGACGACGCCGCACTCAACCGCATCCTGATCACGCTCGGCGCCGATGAAGTGAAGTTAAAGAACCTCGCCGACGGCAAAGTCTTCACCGCCCACGCAGCTCAAAGACGTCCTCGATCTCCTCGAGCGCCTGGCGAAGTTTAGCGATGCCATCCGCCGGCACGGCGGCGACTTCGAGCAATATCTCGGCGAGCGCGATCCAAAGACCGGCAATTTTCCGACCTTCATGGTCAAGGTTCGCGAGGGGAACACCGAATGGGTGACCTATTTCCCCGGCGAAGCCGAGGTGCGCGCCTTCCACGAAGAAAACCGCGACCTGAATCTGTTCGAGGAACCGGCGCCGGAGACCATGCCCCTCGAAGGAGAAAACGGTGAAACCGTTTTGGATTCTGGGGCGCCGGCCGCGGCGGTCGAGAAACCGGCCAAAAAGAAGGACGACGCCATCCACCGCCGCGCGCGCCTCATCGAACTTCACGAATCCGCCACCGTGCAAAAGCTCGTCGGCGGAACTCGCACAGCAAGGGGCTCAAGATCGAGCACTTCTCCGATAGCGACCACCCGATCTTCGAACTGATCGAAGGCGAAGGTGACAAAGGCGGTCGCGCATCCGCTGTTCTCCGTCCCCGAGATTCACAGTAAAGTGATCGAGATCGGTAAAAAAGGCATGACCATCCAGCGCTTCAAAGGGCTGGGCGAGATGAATCCCAAGCAGCTCTACGAGACCACGATGAACCCCGAGAAGCGCAAGATGTGGAAGGTGGAGCTCAACGAAGACAACGCCGTCGAAGCCGACCGCATGTTCACCATCCTCATGGGCGACGTCGTCGAACCCCGCCGCCAGTTCATCGAAGACAACGCGCTGAACGCGCGGCTGGATGTGTGATTCGGATGACCGATAACGTTCCCTACCAATTGTTGCGCTCATCGTCCGAAATGGAGCTGACCGAAAAACTTCAAAGGATTCCCATCGATTCACCGTTGGGAGAGACTGATAAACCAACGTTGCACGAAGAACGGTGGGTAGTGTGTCGTTTCCTTCGCGCTTTGTCCGCCGATCCGATCATGAATTACCCGCTTAGGTTGATTCATCAAGATAGGCCGGATTTCGTGATATCGAGTTCAAAGAGTTCGGTCGGTGTCGAAGTGACGCGGGCAGGTGACCAGGGTTACGAATGCGCGCTTTCCCACGTCTCAAAAGAAGAACTTGGTCTAGTCGAATGTTCCCTGTTTCGGCCCGGCTTTCGAGTAAATACGAGCCGCGGCGCAAGGCCAACGGTCACAACATTAGACGACGAACTGGAAGGACCCGGGTGGCGGGGGCGCGAAGCGGACGAAGAGTGGGTTGAGTTCATGCTCATCGCAATTCGTGACAAAACCCGAAAGCTTTCGACCTATGAACGATTCGATCTCGACTGGCTCCTGATCCGCGACGCGACCCCGTGTAAAGCAGTGGTTCACCTCCGTGAAGCCGCGTCGATGCTACAAAACTCCCTTGAATCCTATTGGAGTCAGCAGGTTCGATTCTCCTCTGTGATTGTCTTGTCGGGAGAACACGTTTTTCAATTTTCTCCGTCGTCGATGAAACAGAGGCAAGTCGTAGACCTGTGGTGAATCGACATGGCATGCCCTCCCTCTACATCATCGCAGGCCCTAACGGGGCGGGGAAGACAACATTCATCAAACGCTTCGCTCCGCGCGAACTCGCGTTGCTCGATTTCATCAATGCGGATGAAATCGCCCGCGGCCTTTCGCCATTCGCGCCGGAAAGGGCGCAAATTGAGGCCGGCCGGCTTGTCCTCACTCGCTTTCGCCAATTTGTCGCGGACGGACGTGACTTCGTGCTTGAAACGACGCTCAGCGGGAAAACCTATCGGCGCCTCTTTGCCGATGCGCGACAAGTCGGCTACGCAATCCAACTCGATTTTCTGATGCTCCCGACCATTGAACATTCTCAACGCCGTGTTGTGCGGCGGGTCGCCTCAGGCGGACACAACGTTCCGGAAACGGACCTGCGCCGCCGGTTTCTCGTCAGCTTGCAGAACCTTTTCACCATCTATCGTCCAGTTCTTGACTACTGGCGTTTGCACGCAGCGAGCGTGGGCCGGCTTCGCCTCATCGCGCATGGGTCCGCCTCGTCACTAACCGTCGAAGATCAAAACACTTTTGCGCAGGTCGTCGCGGACTTTAACCTGAACCTATGAATCCTGAGACATTTCCTCCCGCTCACGGCGTCCCAATGGAGTTGCTAACCGAACGCGGCCTGCACGAGGCATTCCTCGGAGTTGTCGAGGACAGCCGGCGTGAAGGATTGCCTGTGGTCATTGATCGCAATGGCACGGTCGCCGAACTCATGCCGGACCAACTCGGCAACGAAGTTCAATTTGCTCGAAACCGCATTGCCGAGCTCACTGCCGAGATCGCCAAATACGAGAGCTCGCAGTTCTCGGTGAACGAGACCCCGTAGCCTACTACCCCATCACTTTTCGCAAATGCCCAATCTCAACCCCAACGAAAAAGTTCAACCGGTCAATGTCGCCGATGAGATGTCGAAGTCGTTCCTCGACTATTCGATGTCCGTTATCGTCAGCCGTGCCTTGCCGGACGCCCGCGACGGGCTGAAGCCTTCCCAACGCCGCATCCTTTTCGCCATGAGCGAACTTGGCGTGATGCCAAATCGCAAGCACCTCAAGTGCGCCAAAATTGTCGGCGAGACGATGGGTAACTATCATCCGCATGGCGACCAGGCGATTTATCCGACCCTGGTGCATATGGCGCAGCCGTGGGCGATGCGCGACATGCTGGTGGATGGGCAGGGAAATTTTGGCTCGGTGGAAGGTGACCCGCCGGCGTCCATGCGATATACGGAGGCCCGGCTCCAGCACCTTGGCGCGGCGCTCATGGAGGACATGGACAAGGCGACCGTCGATTTCGTCCCTAACTATGACGAAACCCGTCAGGAGCCAACGGTCTTTCCGGCCGCTTTCCCTAATCTCCTCGTCAATGGAGGCACCGGCATTGCCGTCGGCATGGCGACCAATATTCTGCCGCATAATCTGAGCGAATGCATCGATGGCATCTGCGCGCAGATCGAGGATCCGGACATCACGCTGGAGGGGTTGATGGAACACATCAAAGGCCCGGACTTTCCGACGGGCTGCATTCTGCAGGGCACCGCAGGCATCCATTCCTATTTTGCCACGGGACGCGGAGCGGTGCGCGTACGGGGCCGGGCGGGTATCGAGGAAATGAAAGGCGGCAAGGAGCAGATCATTATCACCGAGATTCCGTACAATGTGAACCGGGCGGAACTGGTGAAACGGATCGCAGAATTGGTGAATGAAAAGGTCCTGACCGGCATTAGCGATGTGCGTGACGAGTCGGATGAGAACACGCGCGTGGTCGTCGAGCTCAAGCGCGACGGAAATCCGAAGGTCATCCTCAACAACCTCTACAAGCACACCGCACTCGAATCATCGTTCAGTTCGAACATGCTGGCGATTGATCACGGCAAGCCAAAGCTGTTGTCGCTTAAGGACGCCATTTCCTGTTTCATCGAGCATCGACGCGAAGTTATTCTCGACGGACGCGCTTCCTGCTCAACCAGGCCGAGGTCGAGGCCGAGAAGCTCGAAGGCTATCTCATTGCTCTGGCCAATCTCGATGACTTCATCCGAATCATCCGTGATTCGCGCGATCGGGAAGATGCCAAACAGAAACTGCTGGCGCTTTCATGGACCCGGCGCGCCGTCGAACAGATAGGGATCCTGATTCGCTCCGACGCGCGGCTAACGGCGGATGGCAACTATCAATTCACGGAAAAGCAAGTCGGCCACATCCTGGATCTGCGGCTCTATCAACTGACGGGTCTCGAACGGGAGAGCATCAAAGGCGAGTACGATGCCCTGATTGATACGATCAAGGATCTGCTTGATATCATCGCCAAGGAGGCGCGGGTGCTGAAAATCATCACGGACGAATTGCGCGAAATTCAGCGGAAGTATGGTTCGCCGCGCCGCACCCAGATCGTGCCGGCTGAGGGCGAGATCGCCATCGAGGACCTGATCGCGAATGAGGGTGTGATTGTCACGCTGACCCACAACGGTTTCATCAAGCGCACGCTTGTTTCCAGCTACCGCGCTCAGCGTCGCGGTGGCAAAGGGGTGATCGGAATGGTGGCTCGCGAAGGCGAAACCGAGGAGGAAGACGATTTCGTTGAGCATCTCTTCACGGCGACGACCCACGATTATCTTATGTTCATCACCCAGGATGGACGATGCTATGTCGAGCGGGTCTTCGAAATTCCCGAAGGGTCACGAGCGTCGAAGGGCCGTTCAGATCGCCAATTTGCTCGAACTGCGCAGTGACGAGAAGATCGCCGCCACCATCCGTATTCAGGGACAAAAGACGGATGAGGAAACCTGGAACGAAAACCTGCACATTGTCTTCGCGACCCGGACCGGGATCGTGAAGAAGTCCAATTTGAGAGACTTCAAAAACATCCGCAAGGGCGGGATCATTGCTATTCAGATCGAGGAAGGCGATCGACTTATCGATTGCAAACTGACAAACGGTCTAAACGAGATTGTGCTCATTACGCACGGGGGAATGAGTATTCGCTTCAACGAGGAAGAGCTTCGCGACCAGGGCCGGAACACGGTGGGTGTTTGGGGAATTCGTCCAGCCGAGGATGATTTCGTGGTCGCGGCGGCGCTCGTCGACAATGACGCCATGCTGCTGGTGGCGGGTGAGAACGGATTAGGAAAGCGAACGACTTTCGAGGAATACCGCCTGCAATCCCGCGGTGGCAAGGGCGTGATCACCATGAAGACCACCGTCCGCACCGGAGGCGTCGCCGGAGCACTCACCGTCCGAGAAGCGGACGAAATCATGCTCATCACCAACAAGGGCAAGATGGTTCGCACCCGGGTGGCCGAGATTCGGGAAACGGGCCGCAATGCCCAGGGCGTGAAGCTCATCGATCTTCGCGAGAAAGAGGAATTGCAGGGAATTGCGCCGGTGGTGGCGAACGAGAGTGACGAGGAGAGTGAGGGGAGCGAGGGTGGCGAGGAGACGACATAAGTCTTCGTAGCGCCTCGAATTCCTTGTCCCACGGGAAAATCCTTTCATAACCGTTCGCATGAAAAAACATTGGTCGGGTGTATTTCCCGCAATAACCACGCAACTAAGCAAAGACCAGTCACTCGATCTGGAAGCCACGGCGCGCCATGCGGAAGCGCTCATCGCGAGCGGCATTTCGGGGCTGATCTTTTTGGGATCGTTGGGTGAGAATCAGGTGCTGACGTCGACCGAAAAGCGGGCTGTGATGGAGGCGATGATTGATGCCGTGAACGGACGCGTGCCGGTTTTGAGTGGAGTGGCGGAGTCGAGCACAGCTGAGGCGTGCCGCTATATGCGCGATTGCGAACGGTTCGGCATCGACGGGTTTATGCTCATGCCATCGATGCTCTATAAAGGAGATCCACGTGAGACGATGGCACATTTCCGGACGGCGGCGGGGGCAACCGGACTGCCCATCATGGTTTACAACAACCCCATTAGCTACGCGAACGACATCACACCGGAGATGTTCGCGGAACTTGCGAACGTGAAAAACTTCGTTGCGCTCAAAGAATCGAGTGGAGACACGCGACGCATTACTGATCTGCGCAATATTGTCGGTAACCGCTATGCAATTTTTACCGGAGTCGATAATCTGGCGCTCGAAAGTGCCATTCTCGGGATCGACGGCTGGGTGGCCGGCACCGGCATCGCCTTCCCGACCGAGAATCAATATCTTTGGGAACTCATGCAGTCGGGTGAATGGGAAAAGGCGCGGGCCATTTACCGATGGTTCACGCCATTGCTGCATCTCGACGTGAGCACGAAGTTCGTGCAGTACATCAAACTGGCGGTGCAGGAATGCGGGCTCGGTGCTGAATGGGTGCGCGCGCCGCGGTTGCCACTGGTGGGGAGCGAGCGAAAGCGTGTCCTCGGCATTATTCGCGAGGGCATCGAAAAGCGGCCCAAGGTGCCGAAGGCGGTGGCGCGCATGCGGCGATAGCGCTTCCTGCCGCAATGAGCGTCCATCGCATTAGCATCGTTGACTCCCACACGGGTGGCGAGCCGACACGTGTTGTTCATGGTGGCGGCCCCCCGCTCGGCTTGGGCAGTGTGTCGGCGCGGCGCGAAAGTTTCGCACGCGAGCATGACCATTTCCGAACTGCTGTCATCAACGAGCCGCGCGGCTCGGATGTCCTGGTCGGAGCGCTTTTGGTCGAACCGGAGGATGCAGCCAGCGCCATGGGCGTAATCTTTTTCAATAACGCTGGGATGCTGGGGATGTGCGGTCATGGGCTGATCGGCGTCGTGGTAACGCTCGCGCATCTAGGAATCGTCGCGCCAGGCGAACATGTGATCGAAACTCCGGTCGGTAAAGTGATGGTGCGACTGGCGGCCGATGGTCAGGTGTCGTTTTCCAACGTCGCGAGCTGGCGGGAAGCGAAGGCGGTCACCTTCGAGGTCCCGGGATATGGACTGGTGGCGGGCGATGTGGCGTGGGGTGGCAACTGGTTTTTGCTGATCGAGAATCACGGTTTCGAGTTATCCCTCGCCAACCTCGATGCCCTGACCGACTTTGCCTGGAAGGCGCGCCGAGCGTCGAACGCCCAGGGCTATCCATTGATCGATCACGTCGAACTATTTGGACCGGCGCAGGAGGCGGGCGGCAACGCTCGAAACTTTGTTTTGTGTCCGGGAAAGGCGTATGACCGTTCGCCCTGCGGTACGGGCACGAGCGCAAAACTCGCGTGTCTGGCGGCGGACGGGAAACTTCCGGAGGGTGCGGAATGGGTGCAGGAAAGCATGCTCGGCAGTCGGTTCACCGGTCGATATCGATGGCTCGATCGCAGCTCCGGACGGATTGAACCGTCGATTACCGGGACGGCTCACGTTATTGCCGAAGGCACCTTGCTTCTTAAGTCCAACGATCCATTCCGATGGGGAATTCCGGCCGCGGAACAGGGTGAGGGAACCTGACGTGAGCAAATCGATCCTGGTTATTGGCGCGGGGGTTATCGGATTGTCGACGGCGTATTATGCCATGCGCAAAGGTCATCGGGTGACGGTTCTGGACCGGCTTCCGTGCCAGCGAGACGGCTGCTCGTTTGGCAATGCAGGCATGATCGTTCCCAGCCATTTCATTCCGCTGGCAGCTCCGGGAATGGTGGCGCTCGGTCTCCGCTGGATGTGCCATCCCGAGTCTCCTTTCTATGTAAAGCCCCGGCTCGATTGGGATCTGATGCGATGGGGTTGGGACTTTTGGCGGGCTGCGACGCGCGAACGTGTGGCGCGGGCGGCGCCCTTGTTGCGTGACCTGTCGTTTGCCAGTCGCACGTGTTTTGAAGAACTGGCCAAGTTGCAGGACTTCGGCCTGATCCAGCGCGGCCTGCTCATGCTTTGCCGAACGGAGGAGGCGCTGGATGAGGAGGCGCGGACCGCGGATTCCGCACGGGCACTTGGCATTCCGGCCGAAGTCCTCGATGCCAAAGCGACTGCGACGCTCGATCCAAATATTCGCATGGACATCCAGGGAGCGGTCTATTTCCCGAAAGATTGCCATCTCGCACCAGGCCGATTCATGGCGATGTTGGAAAACGAACTCCAGCGCGGCGGAGCGGCTTTCGTGCGTGAGACCGAAATAACCGGATGGGAAGCGTCAAGCTGGCGCATCGCAGCGGCACGGACGACGCGAGGAGATATGAGCGCGGACGAATATGTTTTGTGCGGCGGCGTCTGGTCTTCCGCGCTGGCCCGAGATTTGCGATTGTCACTGCCGATGCAGGCTGGGAAAGGCTATTCGCTCACGTTACCGGCGCCGCGGCAGCTTCCGGAAATGTGTTCGATTCTCACCGAGGCGCGCGTGGCCGTTACGCCGATGGATGGGGCCTTGCGGTTTGGTGGAACGATGGAGATTGCGGGGATGGATGAATGCATCCGCCCGCGCCGTATCCGAGGCATCATCCGGGCGGCGCTGGATTATTTTCCCGAGTTTCGCGCCGAGGATTTCACGGAGATCGAACCGTGGAGTGGCTTGCGTCCTTGTTCGCCGGATGGACTTCCGTATTTGGGAAGGACGGAATTCTATGAGAACCTCTCCTTCGCCACGGGACACGCGATGATGGGATTGAGCCTTGGGCCAATCACCGGACGACTGATGGCCGAGGTGCTGAGCGACGAACCGGTGTCGATTGACCTCTCGCTGCTCTCGCCTGACCGGTTCGCTTAGGCAGCAGGAAGGCTCGCCAGTCATCGCGGAGTTTGAATCAATGGCCGCGTGAAACGCCTCCTGACTTTTGCTGTTGTCGTTCTGGTTTCGATCAATGCTTTTTCGCAAGGCTCCAAAGCTGACTACGAACGGGCAAATTCATTGCGAGAACAAATCGCCGGGAAAGTGTTTCGAGATCGGATCGAACCTCACTGGCTGCCGGGCGGAGACGTATTTTGGTATCAGCTCGATCTCCCGAAAGGAGGACGAGAGTGGATTATTGTCGATGCACTGAAGGGAGAAAAGCGCCCGGCATTTGATCACGAAAAGCTGGCTAAATTGCTTCGTCGGGAATCAGACGGACCAGTGGAAGCGACCCGCTTGCCGCTCGAACGGTTGGGATTGGCAGACGACGGCGATCTGGCGCGGTTTCGGTTTGCCAACAAGAACTGGGAGTATGACGTACGATCAGACGGATTGCGCGAGGCGGACGCGGATCTGCCGCCGACGGCGCAAGTGGCACTGGAAGAAATTCGGCCGAGCACCGACGGTGGCGCAGAGACAAGCATCACGTTCATCAATCGCACAGACGACGAACTCCAACTTTTCTGGATCGACGCGGGCGGAGCGCCCACTGCTTACGGCACAGTCAAAGCGGGAGCGCAGAAAGTGCAGCACACCTTCGAGGGACACACCTGGTTGCTGCGGGATGAGGAGGGTCGGCCACGCGCGGCATTTTCGGCCGAGTCGGGAGGAACAGAGGCGGTGATCGATCAGGCGACGCGTGCTCCGCGTTCCCGGCGGCAACAAAAACGTGAGAGGAGTGAGGTGACCGAGGCAGCCAGACCCTGGCGCGCTTTTATCCGCGAGAATAATGTCTGGGCACGGAACGGTGAAACCGACGAAGAGATCCAGCTTTCGCACGATGGCTCGGCGGACGATCGATACCAAGAGCCCTTCCATTGGTCACCCGATGGCTCGAAGTTTGTGGCCATGCAGGTAAAACCGGCGCAGGAGCGGAAAGTCTATCTCGTCGAATCGAGTCCGCGCGATCAGGTGCAACCAAAGCTGCAGGACTATGATTACCTCAAGCCCGGCGACCGAATCGCGCAATCGCGTCCGCGTTTGTTTGATCTGACCCGACGTGCAGCCGTGCCCGTGAGTGATGAGTTGTTTCCCAATCCGTGGAGTATCAGCGACCTGCATTGGTTTCCGGACAGCAACCGCTTTGCCTTCCTTTACAATCAGCGCGGACATCAATTGATGAGGCTCCTGTCCGTGGACGCTGGGTCGGGCGAGGTGCAAACCATCGTCGAGGAGAAGAGCGGCACCTTCATTGATTACTCTCAAAAGACGTATCTCGAGTGGCTGGACGAAACGGGCGAAGTGATCTGGGCCAGTGAACGCGACGGTTGGAATCATCTTTATCTAATCGACTCGTTGTCGGGAGCCGTGAAGAATCAGATCACGCGTGGCGAATGGGTCATGCGTGAAGTTGTTCGAGTGGATCCGGAGAAACGACAGGTTTGGTTCAAAGCCATGGGAATCCGCGCGGAGCAGGATCCATATTACATCCATCTCGCGCGGGTGAATTTCGATGGCTCAGGGCTGGCTGTGCTCACGGAGGGCGATGGCACGCATCGTTGGGAGTTTTCCCCCGATGGACGTTTCATCATCGATCGCTGGTCGCGTGTGGATCAGCCGCCCGTGACCGAAGTGCGGAAAGCCGACGATGGTTCGCTGGTGTGCGAATTGGAGAAAGCCGATGCCGGTGAGTTGCTCGCCACCGGATGGCAAGCGCCGGAACGGTTCGTCAGCAAAGGTCGCGATGGGATGACGGACATTCACGGGATCATCATCCGGCCATCAAACTTCGATCCGGCAAAGAAATATCCGGTTATCGAAAAGATTTATGCCGGTCCGCAGGATTTCTTTGTGCCGAAAGCATGGGGACTGCAGGAACGCGAACACGCGCTGGCAGAGCTCGGATTCATCATTGTCCAGATTGATGGCATGGGCACCAACTGGCGGTCGCGGGCTTTTCATGATGTCTGCTGGAAGAATCTCAAGGACGCTGGTTTTCCGGATCGCATTGCCTGGTTGCAAGCGGCGGCGGAAAAGCATCCGGAAATGGATCTCACCCGAGTCGGTATTTTCGGTGGAAGTGCCGGAGGCCAGAACGCGCTGGGGGCACTACTGTTTCATGGCGATTTCTATAAGGCGGCAGCCGCTGATTGCGGATGCCACGACAACCGGATGGACAAGATCTGGTGGAATGAAGCCTGGATGGGCTGGCCGGTGGGTCCTGAATACGCGGACAACTCAAATGTAACGCACGCCGAAAATCTGACGGGCCATCTGCTGCTGACCGTCGGTGAACTCGACCACAACGTCGATCCGAGTTCGACGATGCAGGTGGTGGACGCACTCGTGCGGGCGGACAAAGATTTCGATCTGCTCGTGGTGCCGGGTGCAGGCCATGGAGTTGGTGAGCGTCCTTATGCGGCTCGCCGGCGCATGGATTTTTTTGTGCGACATTTGCTCGGGGTCGAGCCGCGGCACTAGTGATCGAGAAAGTTTTGCAGGAGTCGCTTTCCTTCCAGCGTTAGTATTGATTCCGGGTGAAACTGCACTCCTTGAATCGGCAGGGTGCGATGGCGCAGACCCATGATCTCGTGTTCAGCGGTTTCCGCCGTGATTTGGAGGCAGGAGGGGACGGTTTCCCGTTTTACAATCAATGAATGATATCGCGTGGCTTCGAACGGATTTGGCAGCCCAGTGAAGACGCCTGATCCGCAATGCAGGATGGGTGATGTTTTCCCGTGCATGAGCCGATCGGCCCGGACCACCTCCGCGCCGAAGACAGCCCCGATGCACTGATGCCCCAGGCAGACCCCGAAAATGGGCGTGCTTTCTCCAAGCGCACGAATGACGTCACAGCTAATGCCGGCTTCCCTCGGCGTGCAGGGCCCGGGCGAAATGCAAATCCGCTCCGGTTTCATGGCGCTGATTTCGTCCACCGTCACCTCATCGTTCCGTTTCACCACGAGGTCGGCGCCGAGTTCGCCGAAGTATTGGACGAGGTTATAGGTGAAGCTGTCGTAGTTATCGATAACGAGGAGCATGGCGGATCAGGAGTTTTCGGGAATGACGCAGGCGCGCGCGATGGCACTCATCATGCCCATCGCCTTGCTGACGGTTTCATTATACTCGCCTTCAGGGGTTGAATCAGCGACGACTCCGGCTCCAGCCTGGACGTATGCTTTACCGTCTTTGAGCACCACTGTCCGCAGTGCGATGCAGGAATCGGTATTGCCATCGAATCCAAAATAGCCGACGGCGCCACTGTAAACACCTCTCTTGCTTTTCTCGCAGCCATTGATGATTTGCAGCGCGCGAACTTTTGGGCTGCCGCTGACCGTGCCGGCGGGAAAAGTTGCGCGCATGACATCGTAAGCCGTGCGATCCGGACGGAGACGACCCTCAACGTTGGAGACGATGTGCATGACGTGACTGTAACGTTCGATGGTCATGAAATCGGTGACTTTCACGCTGCCAAATTCGCTCGCGCGACCAACGTCATTGCGCGCCAGATCCACCAGCATCAAATGTTCAGCGCGTTCCTTGGGATCGGCGAGCAGGTCGTCGGCATTGGCTTCATCTTCCTCGGGATTCTGTCCCCGCTTTCGCGTGCCGGCAATCGGCCGAATCTCGATCTTCCGATCAACGGCCCGGACATGAACCTCGGGCGAACTCCCCACCAGCGCAAAGCGGTTGGCGAATTTGATGCAGAACATATAGGGTGAAGGATTCACGAATCGCAGCGCCCGGTAGAGTGTAAGCGGGTCACCCGCATAGTCAGTTTCAAAACGTTGGGACGGAACGAACTGAAATATATCACCCGCGCGAATGTACTCCTGGCCATCGCTGACCATCTTCATGTATTCCTCGCGGGTGGTATTGCCGACGGGACGTGAAACTTCGGGTGCTGGCGTAATCGGCAGCATGGGCAGGTCCGTGGGCCGTTCGAGCCGGGTTATGATTTGACGGATCCGATCTGTGGCCCGTTGGTAAGCAGCGTCCGTATCACCATCACCATCAATGAATGCGTTAGCCACAATCCGAAGACGGCGTGTGCGGTGATCGAAAATGAGGAGCGTATCCGTTATGACAAAAAGGCTTTCCGGCAAATGGAGATCATCCGGTGGTGGTTCCGGGACAGTTGGTTCAAAAAAGCGCACGATATCGTAAGAAAGGTAGCCGACTGCTCCGCCCGCGAATCGCGCATCCGCGAGTGCGGGCGACGGGACATAGCGATACCTTTGCATCAGTTTTTCGAGTTCGTGCAGGGGATCGTGGTCCGTCTCGAAGCTTGTCTCGGTCCCATTTTCGAAGATGTGGATGGTACGCCCCTGACTCTCGAAGCGGACACGGGGCTGGCTGCCGACAAAGGAATAGCGACCCGCCTGATCGCTTTTCTCCACCGACTCGAGCAGGAAGGAATAGCCGCCATCATCGATTTTTTGAAACGCGGACACGGGCGACTCGGCATCCGCGATGAGTTCAGTAAAGACGGGAATCAAATTCCCGCGCGCCGCCAGTTCCCGAAACTCGGGAAGTGAGGGCGTGAAGTGTTGAGAGATCATGTGGTTTGATACGAATCTGGGTAATGGGGGGGTGCGAATTGTGATTGGGCGATGGCAGATGGACGGCCTGCTCTATTCACCAACCACCGTTCACCATTCACCGGTCATCACCCATAGGTTTTCTCCGGATCAAATACTTTGCTTTCGGAAATCTCCCGCGGCGTTCCGTCCTGAGCGAAGGCCTGGAAGAAGCAACTCTCGTAGCCGGTGTGGCACGCGCCACCGATTTGTTCGACTTCAAAGAGCAGAGTGTCGGCATCGCAGTCGGTGTACCATCGCACCACCCTTTGCGTGTGCCCGCTGGTTTCGCCCTTGCGCCAGAATCTTTGGCGGGAGCGGCTCCAGTAGTTCATAAAACCGGAGTCGAGCGTGGCCTCGAGCGCAGTTTGGTTCATCCACGCCATCATCAAAACGCGTCGGCTGTGTGCGTCCTGCACGATGGCGGGAATGAGTCCGTCCGAATTATATTTGAGATTGGGAAGCATGAAGGCGGTGTAAGAGTTGGCAATTGGGTGGGAAAACGAAAAACCCGACGATTCGGTCAGGCGAATCATCGGGCTCGGGAGTGCGACGCAGGTGGCGGCGACGACTGACGCTCAGCTTTCGCGGGCTGAGCGACGGCCCATCAGGCTGGCCACCAATGTTGCGTCAGAAAGATCACGAGGGGCGAGGTAGCTGAGCCCGTGGTGGGACGCAAGTTGAAAAGTCGTTCGGAACGGCGCCAAACAATTGACGGGACGCGTGTACCGAGCCAGAAAGCGCGCATGCAAGCACGTACGAGACAGATTCTACGGTGGATTGTCCTGGGGTCGTTCGGAGCAGCGGCGTGCGCATTTTCGGTTGGATTTGGAATCAATCAATGGATGACGCACTCAGAGCAGGCGCGGATTTTCGGATCCCTGGAAACCGTTCCGGAAAATGACGTGGCGCTGGTTCTGGGCACATCACCGACAACCGGTGACGGGCGTTGGTCCAATCCGTTTTTCGAGGGTCGGATGGACGCGGCGGCCGCGCTTTATCACGAGGCCAAAGTCCGGCACCTCATTGTCAGCGGTGACAATGGCACCAAAGACTATGACGAACCGACCGCCATGCGCGACGCCCTCGTCAGCCGCGGGGTGCCCGAATCAGCCATCACCCTCGATTACGCCGGCTTTCGCACGCTCGATTCGGTTGTGCGCGCCCGCAGCGTATTTGGCGTCGATCGCCTGACGATAGTAACCGATGATTTTCACGTGGCCCGTGCGCTCTTTCTCGCGCGTACGAGCGGTCTCGACGCGGTCGCGTATCAATCCGCCTCGGTGCCATGGAAGTGGTCAAAGAAAACACGGCTTCGGGAAGTGGCCTCGCGGATCAAAGCGTGGTGCGACGTTTATGTGCTCGGCACCAGGCCGAAGTTCGACGGACCACCGGAGCCGCTGCGGACGGTGCGGAACGGCTAGTTTGCGATTCATTTTTTGTGTAACCGCGGGCGTGCCACGGGTCAGGAAGAATGTATATGAGTTCATCCATGTCTCCCTCCCGCTGCCCGGAATGTGGCGCGCTGCTTACGCCCGGCGCCGCCGAGGGGCTTTGTCCGCGCTGCCTGATGCGCGGAGCCGCCGCGCCGAGCGAACCGGCACCGCTAACGAATGCTCAACCACCCGCGATCGTAGACGTAGCGGCGGCTTTCCCGCAATTTGAGGTAGTGGAAATGATTGGGCACGGCGGAATGGGCGCGGTCTTCAAGGTTCGCCAGGCGAAGCTGAACCGCTTCGCCGCCTTGAAACTCCTGCCGCAATCACTGGCGACGGACTCCGCCTTCGCCGACCGCTTTGAGCGCGAAGCTCAGCTCCTCGCCAAGCTTAGTCACCCGAACATCGTTGCGGTTTACGACTACGGACAGGCCGGCGAATTCTTTTTTCTCCTGATGGAGCACGTGGACGGCGTGAATTTGCGGCAGGCCATGGGCGCCCGCCGCTTTACGCCGGCGCAGGCGCTCGGTATCGTGCCAAAGATTTGTGAGGCCCTGCAATACGCGCACGACGAAGGTGTTTTGCACCGGGATATCAAACCGGAGAACATTCTCCTGGACGGGAAGGGCCGGGTGAAGCTCGTGGACTTCGGCATCGCCAAGCTTGTCGCCGACGGGTCGGAAGAAACCCGTCACGTGAGTTCAACCCGCGCCCCTTCCACCGGACTGACGCAAGCCGGAGCCTTGCTCGGAACTCCGTCCTACATGGCTCCCGAACAGCGGGACACGCCGGGTGACATCGATCATCGCGCTGACATTTATTCGCTGGGCGTTGTTTTCTACGAACTGCTCACCGGTGAACTGCCGATCGGAAAATTTGCACCACCTTCCGCGATCAGCGCCGCCGATCCGCGCGTCGATGCCATCGTGCAGCAGGCCTTGGAAAAGGAACGTGATCGCCGCCAGCATTGCGCCAGCGAGGTGAAGACTCAGGTGGAAGCGGTAGCGGCGGACCGCTCGCAGGACTCACCGCCGACAAAAACCGCCGGCACAGCCGTCGCTCCGAATCGACAAGGATCGAGCGTAAAAACGCACACGCAGATCGCCGCGGTGCTGCACATCGGGCTCGGACTTTTCGCGCTCTTGGGCGCCTTCTGCGTTTTCACCTTCCTCGGCATGGCTGGCGGAATCGTTATTTCACAGGGTGAGAAACAAGCGGCGGGCGTTCTTGGTATCGTCGCTCTTTGTGTCGGTGGCTTTCTCGCGGTGGTTGGTTTACCCGGGGTGATCAGTGGTTGGGCCTTGTATTCGGGACGGGCTTGGGCTTGGCCGATCGTGTTGGTGCTCGGTTTCCTCAACCTGCCAAATATCCCGTTTGGGACCGCGGTTGGAATTTACACCATCTGGGCGCTGCTAAGTGAACGCAAAGCGGCGCCGACATTGGCACTATCGGCGAATCAGCCATCAAGCGTATAGTGCATTTTGATTTCCCATGACTCCTTCGACGCCAGGCGTTCATGCCACGCGCTGGACTCTCGTCCGCAGGGCGCGCGGGGCCTCGCCCGAAGCCCGTGCGGCTTTGAGTGAGCTGTGTTCTGCTTACTACGCTCCGGTGATCGCGTTTCTTCGGCGCGACGGGCGTAATGAAGATTCGGCTCGAGAGGTGGCACACGAATTCTTTGCTCACGTGCTCGCCGGGGACGTGCTGGACGGTGCGGAGCGCGGGCGCGGGCGTTTTCGCAGCTATCTGCTTGGTGCGGTGAAGCATTTCCTCGCCAATCGCCACCGCCATGATGCGCGTGAGAAACGCGGCGGCGATGTTGAACATCAGGTGCTTGGACCTGGAACCGACACGTCACCCGGGGTCGATATCGCCGACGCCGCCGCGCTTCCTCCGGAGGGGACTTTCGATCGTGAGTGGGCGGTCGCCATCGTCGAGCGGGCGATCGAGGCATTGCGTGGTGAAAGCAACAACATCACCCAATTTGAGGCATTGAAGTCATGGCTGACACCCGGTGCGAGCACCCGCTCGCAACCCGAAACCGCGGCGCGGCTTGGCCTGAGCGAGGGTGCGTTGAAAGTAGCCATTCACCGGTTGCGTGTGCGTTTCCGCGCTCTCGTCCGGGCGGAAATCATGCAAACCCTTCACGATCCGGCCGATCTTGAGGACGAGATGCAGCATCTTATCGCTGCCCTCGCATGAGGACCTGACAAGGAAACGTCGTCGTTGATCGACGGACCTGAGGCACAACATTTCGGCGCGGCAAATCACCCATCCAACGCCATCTGCTGCCTCGAGATTCTGACCGTTTTTGAGTGCTGTGCCCGCGGGCTACCTCACCGCCGCGGTTTTGGGGTCGCTGTCCGGGATGGCCAGGAGCCGCTGCGCTTCGGTCAGCAACCATTTCAATTCCGTGAATGGCTCATAGGAAATGTTCTGCCAGCGCACCTGACCGGCGGCATCAATGAGAAACAGTCCGTGCAGAGCCATGCCCTCGAAATCGTCGTAGGCGCGATAGGCGCGGAAGATGTCCTGTTCATGATCGGATACGATGGGGAAGGGGAATCCCGCCGCATCTTTCGAGGCGGCGAATGTCTGGTGCAGGCCATCAGGCGTTTCCGTGCTAATGGCGACCACGCGAATGCCGGCTTTCTCAAAATCACTCGTGAGTGGGGCGAGTGCATTCAATTGGGCGATGCAATGGGTGCACCCGCCGCCGAGATAAAATGCCACCAGCACCGGTTGGCCGCGATATTCCGCGAGCGAGACGGCATTATTGACCGCGTCGGGAAGGCTCCAGTCCGGTGCCGGATAGGGCCGCCAGTGCATGGGACCCAACGTCTGCAAATCGGGATGTTTGCCTGCGTCAGCAGGAAACTGGAAGGGAATGCGCCAGTCAGACGGTAACTGAAGTTCATCTGCGATCGGACGGAGCTGCGCGAATAGCGGCACATCCAGATCCATTTGCCCGGAACGTTCTCGCAGCTGGTTGAACGCCTCGATCGCCTCGGCTTTCTTGCCCGCCTGCCAAAGGGCCAGGGCCAGCATCGCGCGCGGAAGGGTCTGTCCATCATCGGCATTGACGGCATCACGCGCGAGTTTTTCGGCTCCCGCGAAATCACCAAGTTTCCGCAGCAGATTCGCCTGACGCACTGAAGAGCGCGCGTGAGGCGGATCCATGAGTTTGCGCATTTCGCCCTGGTCGCCGGTCAACTCAGCCCGGGCTAGTTCGAGTTCATTAAAAGCGCCTTGAATGGCCTTGATTCGGGCGGCGAAATTGCGCCGGGCCAGCCCCGTCGCCTTGACAATTTCCTCTTCCTTCTTGTTCGCCTTTTCCGCTTCCTCCTCGGCGCGATCCACCGCTTCCGCGCGTTCTTTTTTGGCGGTGGCGAGCATCTGTTTTAAGGCTTCGACTTTTACTTCGGCGCGTTCCGGATTGCCGCGCCCAAACCATGCGCGACCCAGCACCTGCAATCGTCGCGCTTCGCGTTCCGGGTTTTCTTCCGGGGCCAGAAACGGCGTATCTTCGAGCGCCGCGGCTTCGTCCCAAAGCTCAAAGTCGTCGAGCGCATTCAGCAGACCTTCCCGACCGAGATCGTAGGCCT